>NZ_FQUG01000019.1 GCF_900129225.1 Schwartzia succinivorans DSM 10502
GCTGCTGTCAGCTCCTCACTGGAGGAAGCAACGCTCTCGGATTTCTCGTGAATACCCTTCAAAAGCTTGCGCATTGTACGGCGCATTTCGTTGAAGCCTTCTGCCAGCTCACCAATTTCATCATCGGAATCAACAACAACACGGTCCTGACGGAGGTCGCCGCCATTGATGATACGGCATTCCTCAAGAAGTGCCTTGATCGGATCGGAGACTCTCTTCGCGAACATGAAGATAACTCCTACAGCGATAAGAATCGTAATAATTGAAATACCCACCATAGCCTTCAGAAGCATTGAGGACGCAGCCTCAACCTCCGATACAGGAGCGCAGGCAATAGCAACCCAACGGCGGCCTTCCATGTGAACCGGCGTCATAACAGCCTTGTTCAGGACACCCTTACGTGTCTTGTAATAGGTAGAAACTGTCTGGTCAGAGGACAATGCCTGGCTGAAACCGTCGAGAAGACGCTGATCCAGCGGCTGTTCCTTGTTGGACTTTGTAAGGTCAAGCTTACCTACTGCATCAGGCAGCTGCTTGTAACCAATGCAGATACCCTTTTCATCTGCGACATAAACATAACCCGTTTCCATGAACTTGAATTCGCCCATGATATCCGACAGAGCCTCAAGCTCAACCGTACCGAAAACAACACCCGTTGCACGGCCGTTCTCAAGAATCGGATATGCGAGAATAGTAATGAGCTTTCCTGTGGTACCGGAAACGGACGGACCCGTCATAACCGGCTTTCCGGTTGACATTGCGGTCTTGAAATACTCACGGGATGCGCGGTCCATATCAACGTTCTTGTCGCTGACAGCATGACCTGTGGCGTCAACATACGCCAGCATAGCAAAGCCCTTGGTGCGTGCCTTCAAATCCGCCAGCACAGCAACGCGCTGCTCACGCGTACCTGTCTTAATAACCGGATGCTTTGAAAGCTCGTCCAAACGGACTTCCTTCTCCTGCATAATTTTTTCAAGATCCTTGCCTGCCTGACCTGCAGTTGCACGAGCGAGCATATCTGCGTCATCCACGAGCGCATTGTTCGAAATGTAGTAACTGATACCGGTCAATACAATAAAACAGACCACAAACAGCGGGAGAAGCACAATCAAAAACTTCGCCCTGATACTAGAAAACATAATCCTTCCTCCTTAAAAAAATACAAAAACCCTCCGCAGCAGGACTCCAGGAATCCAGCCTCATTTAATCAAATTCATCCAATGCATCGAAAACGCCGCCTCACACAAAAGGGCTGCAATCGCGAACTGCAACAGATGAAGCACCATAAATGAATCTCATGAAATGCTTTTATATTATTATATATTTATATCGTTTTTCCTATAGGTCGTAGGTACCATTTATTGTTTTTTTAGTCCTTTAATCCCTCGCATCTAAATACTCTATTAGCAACAATTATTATATCAGATATATAAATAATTTTCTATTCACATTTTTAGTCACTTCATCCAAACGCTTAAAAAATCCCGTAAATACGCATGTTTTCGGCAGTAAAAAATTTTTTACAGAGTTAATATTGCTCCCGGAATTTATTGTTATCACTTTTTACGATATAATTCTCAATTTATTCATCTTTGCACACAAAATTTCAAATATAACAATGAGTATTTATTCTTATTTTAGAAAAGACTCCATAACACATGAAAAAAGCATCCGTATCGCAAAGGATACGGATGCTTTTGACTGCTATTCAATCAAACCTTGAACTTGTTCACTGCTGCCTTGAGCTCGTCAGCCAGTGATGCAAGGCTGCGGCTTGCGGAAGCAACCTCCTGCATGGAAGCGGACTGCTCCTCTGTCGCAGCGGAAACCGTCTGCGCTTCGTC
>NZ_FQUG01000017.1 GCF_900129225.1 Schwartzia succinivorans DSM 10502
TTCCACTAACATATGTATATGATCCGGGCAACATTCTGCCTCAATAATTTTAACCTTTTTGCGTTCACACAAATCTCTCAAGATTTTTCCTACATCTTGTTTTAACTGGCGATAAATTGCCTGTCTACGATACTTTGGTGCAAAAACAATATGATATTTGCAACGCCATTTGCTATGTGATAAACTTTTCACGTCGTTCATCGACAAAACCTCCTATACTTTTTCTCCGCGGTTGCCAGACCACGCAGATTGTAGCATAGGAGGTTTTTTACTAAAAGAAATTTTTACTTACCACCAGCATAGCTGGTGGTTTAATATCGCCTATTCGGCTACCAAAAATGAACAACAGAGGAACAAAAATATCCCTCTGTTGTTCACATTTACAAATTTGGGGCTACCATATCAAATCCTCAAATTTAATAGCGCTTTTGTGTTAACCATTACACTTCTTCTCAATTGAAGGCATGATATTAAGCAAATTCTGATAGCTGTTAACATCGTGATACACAACATTGTCTGTTGAAATCTCATTGAACAGCTTTCGTGCACATAATATCTTAGCTTGCTCAATCGGACGCAGCTGCAAAGTCTCCATAGTCCCCTTTGTCTCTGCAACAAAAAAGATATGTTTTACCGTTCCTTCCTTAAACGCAATTGCCCAGTCAGGGCTGTAATTTCCCACAGGCGTAGGGATAGCGAACCCTCTCGGCAGCTTTGCGTATACACAGACCTCTTCAGCTCCGTCAAGGTCTTCAGCAAACCTTCGCTCTACTGATTTATTTGCCATTCCATCTGTAAACACAAAGGGCTGGATATGCTTCTTTGCTCTGAAAGCCTTATCAATCGTACCATGCTTTTCAGCGGTAAAAATTGACGTATCATATTTACCATCAAGCTGATCATAAGAAATATGTTCAACAATCATTGCAGCCTTTTGCTCTTTGATAATCCGCGTGACCTTTGCAATGAATTCTTCCGGATTATTCTTGAACAAACCAAACTTGTCTTTACGAATGCCCTTAAGTATAGCGGCGACCGTCCTTCGTGTGAGAATCGCTCCCCCTGCAATTTCACCAATCAAATCATACTCAACCTGACTTGTTTCGAAATGCTCCAGCACCGCAGTTTTCGATTTCACATCCTTGAAGGACTCCCCGTTCTTTATCTCATCTGCTTTTAAGTCATCCTTCTGTTCAGATACAGATGTCGTGTACTGCAGCATAGATACGTACAGATCTTTATCAATCGCGTCAATAGAATTACGAATCAATTCATCACTGTCAAAATCAACAGTATACGCATACTTGTGATTGATATATCCCCATAAAGTCTGGAACTTTTTAAAATTATCATCATTCAAATCATTAGTTATCGGAGTTTTGTTGCCATCCTCAAGCATATCCTCAAGAATCTTTTCATCGAAAACACTCTGAATCAGCTTGTGAACCCCTTCCGAGCATTCAGCCAAGCTCTCAGGCAATGGTGCGACAGTTCCATTTGCAATATCTACGCGATACTGCTCAGTAATATGATCTTCCCCATCTGTCGTTATATAATCATTCTTCACAAGATACGAATATATCATCGTTGCCTGCTTTTCCATAATCTTCTGAGGTTGACCGCCAACAACAACAGTTTTTCCGCTGAAATATTCCTTATTTGCGCGTCTCGGACGCTCATACAGGTCCGTACGAATCTGTCTCTGCAAATCTGTAACAAAATCCTTATAACTTTCACTGGCAATAACAGTAAGCTTATTGATTTTATGAACACTTTCCGCGCCTACGCTCTGCTCATCCATACGATGTCCGTCCTGATTTACGCAAAGGCGCAGTCCACGTCCGACCTCCTGACGCTTTCCTGTTGTGCTGTCGCTGTGCTTCAGAGTGCATATCTGGAATACATTCGGATTATCCCAGCCCTCACGGAGCGCAGAATGCGAGAAAATAAACCGTGTAGGCTCATCAAAGCTAAGCAACCGTTCTTTGTTCTTCAAAATCAAGTCATACGCAGAAATATCATCTGAAATATCAGAACCACGCTTTATTGTGCTGTCTACAGCATGCCCTTTCTTATCAATGCTGAAATAGCCCTTATGCGTATCACTGACATTTATACTCTTCAAATACTTCTGATACGGTGTATCGAACAACGAAATATACTCGTTTACCACATCATTATATTCCTGCTCGAACATTTTCCCGTATTCTCCCAACAGCTCTTTTCCATCCTCATCATACTGACGATACTTTGCAACCTCATCAATGAAGAACAAAGACAAAGTTTTAATTCCCTTGTCAAAGAGCGCTTCCTCTTTTTCGAGATGCGACTTTATGGTCTCCCTAATCTGCACACGGCGCATATCCTTTTCTGATATATCTCCAACCACATCACCCCTGTGTATTGTCACGCCGTTCGTAAAAGATACCGTCCCATCAATTGGATTTATCTCAGAAACACGATAACCTTTGTACTGATTCAGTTCGTTTGAAATCTCGTACAGATTATCGTCCACATCGAACATTCTTGTCTCACGATTTATGCCCTTCGTTTTATAATCCTTCTCGTACTCCATACGGGCTCTTGGCGGTTTCGTAGGCGAAAGAATAATATCCTCAAGAAACAAATACTTGTCTGTACCGCGATAATTTTTGACCTGAAAGCCCTTTACCTCTATCTTCTTTACAAGTCTCTGATTATACGCATCCACCGCGTCAAGAGCGTAGACAAGGTTATGATGCTGCGCATGGGTAGCTGAATAATTCAACACGAACAAAGGATTGAAGTTTTTTAATGCCTTTTGTGTTGCATCTCCGCCCATCTTCTGCGGCTCATCCAATATAATGATTGGGTTGTTTGCTTTTATGACATCAATCGGTCTGCGGCTGCCAAACTCGTCACGCTTGTCATATATTATACGGGCTTCCTTGCTTTTTCCGCCCTCCTTCATGGATGTGTTAAACGCCTGCATATTGATAATCATTGCATTGATACCGGCGTTGCTTGAGAAGGAATCAAGCTGGTTGAGATTTTTGCTGTTATAGACGAAGAAACGAATCTTCTTATGATATTGCTCCATAAAATGCTCTTGCGTAATCTCAAACGATTTCTTTACGCCTTCCCTGATAGCAATGGAAGGAACAACCACAATGAACTTGCTCCAGCCGTACTTCTTATTCAGCTCAAACATTGTCTTGATATACACGTAGGTCTTTCCTGTGCCTGTCTCCATCTCCACGTCAAGAGAACAAGCACCTAAATTCCCTACCAGTTTATCGGATATCATGACATTATTCCGCTGCTGAACATCTTTGATATTCGACAGTAATACATCATGTGAAATCATCAGCCGTTCATTTTTGAAGCCCGCATCATCATAATCATCTTCCAGATTCAGTTTCGACTGCTCATACATCTCAAATCCCGGAAGCAAAGAAGGACTCACCTGAGGCGGTTTCTTTGTGCCTATATCTCTGCGATAGGATACCTTATCCTGATACGGCTGTCCCTTGAAGCAATTTACCACACTGTCAACTGCGTCCGTCTGATACTGCTGTACCTTAAAGTTGAAGCGCATATTACAGCACCTTCCTTATGGTATCAGGACTGATACTTGCAAATATCTGATCAAAATTCGTCGCAACGCTGTCACTCGCCATGGAGCTGTCCCTGAACACGGCATAATACGGTTTCATTTTTGCCACAGCTCTAATAGTCTCATCAGTAACATCCTTATCGAAGCAGGCAACAAGGAATCCATCCGCCACATTGAATACCTTCTTGCCGTCTATCTCCATCTCCTCAATCTTGCTTGACAGCAAAACGCCCAAATCAAGCATGACTTGGAACAATAAATCTTCAGGTGTACGATCAGGCTTAATATTATCAACCGCAACATCAATCAACTTCTGCTCTGTATCAGCAGGACTATAGTAAATATTTTTCATATTTGATGAATCCAATCGCAAAATTCTAACGCCTACGTCAACATTACTATTAGGGTACTCTTCTTTGATTTTTATTCCCGCCTGTTTAACCCTTTCTTCTCCAATATCACATATTGTTTTAAATCCAGCCTTAAATGATTCTGATTTTTCATCTATTTTCTCAGGAACCTGAACTAAAATAAACTTCCTGTTTCCTCCGTCTTCCGCATTTAATTTCATTGTTGCATGCGCAGTTGTAGCTGAACCTGAAAAAAAATCTAGAATAATTGCATCTTTATCGTTTGCTGTTCCAGCAAACAATGAATCATATACAGTCCATAAACTTTTCGGGAATGAAAAACCACTATTAGGAACTAAATCATTTACAATCTTTGTTCCATATTCATTAGCATCATATCTCTTATCATTCCATACCGTTCTCTGAACACCAAAATTTTTACCTATTTCTATTTCATAGCCACCGTCAGTTTTTTTAACCCTAAGCATATTGCGTATCGTTTCAACAGATTGTCTGGCGTATCTCCACTTTCTCTCAACACCACTTTTATCTATGGGATAAACATAAGCAAGGTCATTTTTAATCACAGTCTGCATAGGATGATATTCATCATCGCATACATCGCCAAAATCAGTTATTCTTCCAGTCTTTGGATTCACGATGATAGGATAAAAACAATTTTTCGCATCTTTTCTTTCTGATTCGCTCCCCCAGTTTCTGAATTGCGACCATGAAACATCCCCGTCTTCTATTTTTCTATCAGCTACTGCTTTAATTCCTTTAGGATAGACAAACAATGCATATTCATTTGTATGTGAAAAATTATTCCCCTGTTGTCCCCTTGGATTATGTACTACTGTTACACAAACATGTTCATAACTGCTTTCCCCAAAAATCTCTTTGAGCATTATCGATAATGTATCAAATTCATTTTCATCAATAGCACAAACTAAAACACCCTCATCTGAAAGAAGATTTTTAGCTACTTTTAATCGCACAAACATCATGTTCAACCATGCTGTATGAAATCGACCGTTTGTCTCAAGATTTTGAACCATATAATTACCTTGTTCATCAAACTGCCCACTATTTTCCAGATAATCATCTATGCCGTTATGAAAGTCATTCCGATATATTAAGTTATTTCCTGTATTGTAAGGTGGATCAATGTATACCATCTTTATCTTATTCAAGTACGTTTCCTGTAACAGCTTTAACGTATCAAGATTATCTCCTTCAATGTAAATGTTCTCTGTATTATCAAAATCTACACTACTTTCTCTTTGAGGTCTGAGTGTTGCTGTAATAGGAGCATTAGCCTCGAGAATGTGTTTCTTCTTATCCGGCCAAGTAAACTGGTAACGCTCTTCCTTTCCATCCACAACTTTGCAGGATATTTCCTGACGCAGTACGTCCGCGTCAATGGCACGAACGACCTCTCCATTTTCATCCATAGCTTCCGTCACCGCATTTGGGAACAGCTTTGACAATGCTTCGAAATTTTTATCTGCAATATTTTCCGTTCTCATTTTCAATTTTTCAGCCATCTCACATAACCTCTAATCTCTTTTTATATTCACCAATCTTCCTGTGAAGCTCGAATTTCCTTTTTGACTGAACCTCTTTGCGTGCCTTTCGCTCAAGCTCCACGATTATCTTTTTCAGCCGTTCCTTTTCTGCCTCAATCCCTATCTGCTCTGAAAGTGTATTTCCGTCTTGCGCGCTGATACCCGACACTGCAGTTACAAAGCTGTTCCACACAGTTCTCAAATCCAGTCCATCTATACGCAGTTTGATTTCCGCTTCTTTTTTCCACTCGGATTTGAGCAGCTGCGTTTCATAGATAGCAAGCTGATATTCGCCATCAACGTGCAGCACCAGCAGGAGCTTCTGCCCGAACAGCTTAGATACAAGCGCAATATTTCTTTCGTTGTATTCCTTGCTCTTAAGTTCAATCTGTATTACAAAAATGGATGAAACCTCATCCACAGGTCTTATGTTTACCGATTTCTCCGATATTTCATTCGTTACCGTGATTCGGCTGATATCCTCGTCAAACCGTTTTCTCTTTTCTCCATCAAGCTCCGCAGAGAATTTTTGATATATCAGCTTCTTATGAATAGGCTTTCGTATCTCTGTTGACCTAGGTAAATCAAACATCAAACAGCACCCCCTACTTGATGACAAGGAAACTAATAAGCTCAAAATCATCCAGGCCGTTTATTGTCTCTGTCAGGAAGCTCATCTGTTTACCACTCAGGAAGCTGTCTATGTCACTTTCATCTTTGACCTCAATGATGGATGCTATAGCATCCCCAAGCATTTCCGAGTATTTGCTCATCTTTCGCCCGTCATTTGTTTCCTCATTAAATGCCTCGCATAATTCCCTATCCGGCTCCGTCTTTCCCTTGCACAGCAGTCGGAAGGAATCCAGCATTTCTTTGGGAGACAGATGGTCGATAACCACCTCACCGTCATCCGCAAGATAAACCATATAGAACGGGTGCAGTCGATTCTGACTGTCTATATTGACCTCATTTTTTACATTTCTGAGCACGAAGATGGCTCCCGGCGGCAGTTCATCCGTATGATGTACGACTGCATCCATTCCGTGCGGTGCTTTTTCAAGCTCTGGATTCTCCCTGATATAGTCAAGAAGGTCGAGTCTGAACTCGTTTAAGCCCAAATCCATGATGGAGATACCCGTAGACATCTCTTCGATATCTACAACTTCCTCCTGCAGCCGTTTCAGCTGCTGTTTCCTGTATTCCAGTTCTCCCTGTTCCTCAGGACTCAGGACATTATCATCGCCAGTTGCCGTCATATCCACGATTTTCATACGCGTTTCCACACGGGCTTTCAGCTTGATATATTCGTCCAGCGATATATCAGGCCAGAAATTCACAAGCTGTACGCACTCGTTTTTACTTCCAATGCGGTCTATTCGCCCGAACCGCTGAATAATGCGTACAGGATTCCAGTGTATGTCGTAGTTGATAAGATAATCGCAGTCCTGCAGGTTCTGACCTTCTGAAATACAATCCGTGGCAATCAGCACATCAATTTCAGCCTTCTGATTAGGCATGAGAAGTTTTTTGTCTTTTGATATCGGTGAAAAGCAGGTAAGCACAGTATTCAAGTCTGTATTCAGGCTCTTAATCGTCGTCCTGCCGTCAATAGAGCCTGTGATAATAGCACTGTCTAAGCCGTACTGCTCCTTGACGTATTTACTTACGTTCTCGTAGAGATAATCCGCGGTATCGGCAAAGGCAGTAAATATGATTATCTTTTTGTTTCCAAGGTTTATTGGATGCGCCTGTTTATCGTCTATCACATCAAAAAGGGACCTTAGCTTGCTGTCATGCTCCGCCGTAATGCCTGATATCGCAACAAGCAGACCATCCAGAATATCTCTATCCTTCTCAAGCTCACGCTTCCAAGTCCTGTAGTCCATGTCCGCAAGTTCTATCTTTACCTTGCGCCCAATGGTAAAGATGTCGTCATTCTGGTCATCCTCGTCAAACTCTGTATCAGCCAGATTTATAGCATCCAATGCCTTTTTGTTTACGCCGTTTTCATACTCAATGATTTCTCCGATAGTATTCGAAATCAGTGCACGTATCCGTTCCACCGTCAATCGAAACGCATATACCGATGACTCCATGCGCTTCATAAGGTTTACGGACATCAGCCGCCGCATACCCTCTTCTCGTCCGGCAAGAGTGACGCCCATATTGTCATCCTTCTTGCCATACAGGTTTTCATATTTGTCTGTCTTGCTTGCCAGTACATACGCTGACGGAGCGTACACACACAGGCTGAGTGAATTTAACTGCTCAAATATCTCGTTGTAGCTGATTGCATCATCAAGGTCCGTAAGTCCCGGCCTAATTGATATGGGTTTATTTCTCTTCGGGAAAGTACCGATGTCAGCGGTATCATAATACTTTTGGATATGCTTCCTCGACCGCGCAATTGTCACGCTATCAAGCAGTTCAAAGAAATCAAAGTCTAACTCTTTAAGCAGTCTGTCCGTGCTTCTTTCATTCGGACTAAGCCTGCTCCATCTGTTAAATGCTGTCTGAGCTGCCCTAAAAATATCCTCTATACTTCTTTTTGTACCGAGCTTTTCATCAAGAAACCGGCTCTCGCCCTCGTAAGCAAGAGCCAGCTGATTCTTAAGGTCGAAAAAGCGATTATTTACAGGAGTTGCGGAGAGCATCAAAACTTTTGTTTTCACTCCCATACGGATGATTTTATTTAGCAGTTTGAGATAACGGTTTTCTTTCTCGTCCTCTCCCGTTATCTTTCCTCCGTTACGAAAGTTGTGGGATTCATCAATGACCACCAGGTCATAGTTTCCCCAGTTGAGACGGTCAAGGTCGAGTCCGTTTGATGTTCCTCTGTCTCTGCTGAGGTCTGTATGAAACAGCACATCATAACGCATCCGGTCTGCCGCGATAGGATTATTAACATAGTTGTCCTTATAGGTATTCCAATTGTTTGCCAGTTTTTTCGGGCAAAGTACGAGAACACATTTATTTCTGTTCTCGTAGTACTTTATGACGGACAGAGCAGTAAAGGTTTTACCTAAACCAACCGAATCCGCCAAAATACAACCGTTGTATTTTTCAAGCTTGTTTATGATTGCCAAAGCAGCATCCTTCTGGAAGTTATAAAGCATGCCCCATATTTTGCTTTCCTTGAAGCCTGTAGCCTCATTCGGCAGGTCATCTTCAGACAAATCCTCAAGGAACTCGTTGAAGATGTTATAGAGTGTTACAAAGTAGAGATAATCAGGAGAATTTTCGTTATATACATTTGTGATACTGTCTATGACTTCATCTGTGACAGTTTGCAGCTTGGCTTCATCATTCCATATCTGTTCAAAAAGCTGCAGATAAGCACTGCTCATTGGCGCGTCAGTCTTTTGAATCATGTAATAAGCGTTATTCCCTCGCTCACAGCCAAGGTCAACTGTAGTAAATCCGCCTAAAGGCATATAGCTCTTTTCATCAACGTTCATAAAGCCCATCATGTTTTCGCGGGTAACATTGGACTTAAACACAGCCTTCTTTCGAATCCATTCCGCACATTCCTTTGCAATGGCTTTCTGTGTCATTTCATTGCGAAGCTTTATCTCAAATTCGGAGCCATACAGACTGCGCTCCCGTTCCAGTCTAGGTATGTAAAACTCCCGCTTTTCTTTTTTTGCCCGCTCCTGCACAAAGGTTGGTGACGTGAAAATAAACCGCAGCTCATCAATATTCTTTAGTTCTTTCTTTAACTCCGAAAACGCATATATTGAGAAACACGCCGCAGCTATAGATACTTTGCTGTCTTTTTTTATCTCTGCAATCAGATCATCTTTTAAAGTTTTATTGACGTTATCTATAAGCTCCAATGGGTTTCTCTCCTTCCAATGCTTGTACCTATTCTCTAAATCTTTCACTACACGAATGTTTCTTGGATAAAATTAAAAATATGAAGGCATACTCACGCCTAAAATAGAAAACAAGCTCATAATCATTTCAGAAAGTTATGCGTTTCTGAATGGTTAATTATGCTATAATAATTTTTGGATGATTCCTTGAAACCACTGGAGTATCAAGCGTTTCAAAATATTTTTCACAAACGTATACGTATAAGAAAATTTTCCCCAACTAAAAAGGCATCTTTCATCTGCCAAACTTCAGCAGATAAAAGATGCTTTTCTCATTTATATACATGCCGCGAGAAGTGAAAAATACAACGTCAGACATAAAATTTTCAGACTCGCTTGTTTCGTTAACCAACTTTTAGTTAACCGTTGCCAAATTATAAGTTGACGAATACCCTACAGAGTTTTATAATACAAATCGGAATCCCTACTAAAACGATACTCAATAAAAAGTGAGGCTGTTTTTTATGACAACATCCGTTTCAGAACTCGCACAGAAAATCATCAACGGCTACCGCATCAAGCGCGGTGACGATCTTGAGTTTTTCAAGACCTGTGACCTTGAGGAGCTTGAGCGCGGCGCAGGTGCTATACAGAAACGCTACCGCAGAAATCATGTAGACCTCTGCTCCATCATCAACGGACGCAGCGGTCGCTGCCCTGAGGACTGCAAGTACTGCGCTCAGTCGGCACATCATTGCACGGGTATTGATGAATATCCTTTCCTTCCAAAGGAAAAAATCTATGCTGAAGCAAAGAAGAACCAGGATGCGGGACTGAACCGTTTTGCAATCGTAACGGCAGGCCGTGCGCTGACAGGCGAAGAGTTCGAGAAGGCTCTTGACGCTTTCCGCATGATGAAAAAGGACCTCACTATAGAGCTTTGCGCTTCCATGGGCTTTTTGAACGCTGAGCAGTTCCACCGTCTGCACGAGGTAGGCGTAACAAGCTACCATCACAACATTGAGACCTCCAAGCGCTTCTTCCCGCAGATTTGCACAACTCATACTTATGACGACAAAATCCGTACGATTAAGATTGCACAGAAGGAAGGCCTCTGTGTATGCTCAGGCGGTATCATCGGCATGGGCGAGGACTGGGATGACCGTCTCGACATGGCAATCAGCCTTGCGGAGCTTAACATCTACTCCATCCCCATCAATGCTCTTATGCCGATTAAAGGCACTGCTCTTGAGGATCGTCCGCAGATTCCTGCTGAGGATGTCATGCGTACCATCGCATTCTTCCGCTATATAAATCCTGAAGCAAACATCCGTCTTGCCGCAGGCAGAAAGGTTATGCCGGACAACGGAGAAAAGGCGTTCATGTCCGGTGCTTCCGCAAGCATCAGCGGTGATATGCTCACCACCTGCGGAACAACAATCAAAGGAGACCTCGCAATCCTGAAAAAACTCGGTCTTTCCAACGAAGGCGCTAACGACTGGGACGATGATGAAGTCCAGGCAGCAGCAAATTAATAAGAAACCATACTCTAACGTGAGATGCCGCGAAATGACAATTCATTTTGCGGCATCTCTTTTCTTTATCGAAACGCGACAGAGGAAGTTTTGCCCTTGGAAAACTTGAAATCAAAACCACCCGTGAAACGGGTGGTTTGCTCAGGCCCTATAAGGGCCAATTACCTGTGGTAGCACCCTAAAGGGCGCATCGAAACAATCTGGCAATCACACTATTATCACTGGCAGCCCCCTACTCGGGGGCTTTTTTCTTAGCCTTTTTTCTCTCGCTTCCCCGTAAACGGGTCCACTGATTCAAATAAACTTAATTGATCATTTGCAATATCATCCTGCAATTGGTTCTGTATATATTCTTTAATCGCGTTTTCGTATTTACCAACTGTGTCAACATAATACCCACGACACCAAAAATGCCGATTTCCATACTTGTATTTTAAATTTGCATGGCGATCG
>NZ_FQUG01000015.1 GCF_900129225.1 Schwartzia succinivorans DSM 10502
ATAATTTTAACCTTTTTGCGTTCACACAAATCTCTCAAGATTTTTCCTACATCTTGTTTTAACTGGCGATAAATTGCCTGTCTACGATACTTTGGTGCAAAAACAATATGATATTTGCAACGCCATTTGCTATGTGATAAACTTTTCACGTCGTTCATCGACAAAACCTCCTATACTTTTTCTCCGCGGTTGCCAGACCACGCAGATTGTAGCATAGGAGGTTTTTTACTAAAAGAAATTTTTACTTACCACCAGCATAGCTGGTGGTTTAATATCGCCTATTCGGCTACCAATAATGCGTTATAACAGAGCTGTTTCAGCTCTGTTGAAACGCTGACAAAGGAAGTTTTGCCACTGGCAAAACCAGAACGAATGCGTTATAATAATACAACTAAGTAATGGAGGAGATATAGAAGTATGAAGGAACAGCTCAGAATCGGATGCCATCTTTCGTCATCTGCAGGCTATCTTGCTATGGGCGAGGAAGCCGTTTCAATCGGAGCGGATACCTTTGCCTTTTTCACGCGCAATCCGCGCGGTGGAAAAGCAAAAGAGCTGAACCATAAGGATATAGAGGATTTTCTTGCCTTCGCTAAAAAGCACCGCATAGCGAAGCTGGTCGCCCATGCGCCATACACACTTAATCCCTGCGCAGCAAAGGACACACTTCGTACCTTTGCCCGTGAGACGATGGCAGACGACCTTAAGCGTCTTGAAACAACACCGGGAAATTTTTACAACTTTCATCCGGGGAGTCATGTCGGTCAGGGCGTTCAGACAGGTATTGAGCTTTGTGCAGCCCTTTTGAATTTCGTGTTAAAGCCCAGCCAGCATACAACCGTCCTTATTGAGACCATGTCAGGAAAAGGAACAGAGATTGGACGAACCTTTCAGGAAATAGCTGCTATTCTGGAGCGCGTGGAGCTTCAGGACCATGTAGGTGTATGTCTTGATACCTGCCACATATGGGACGGAGGCTACGATATTGTAGCCCATCTCGACGATGTGATAGCGGAATTCGATGATATCATAGGTCTTGACCGTCTGAAGGCGATTCATCTTAACGACAGCATGAATCCCCGTTCCAGTCACAAGGACAGGCATGCCCGTATCGGCGAGGGAGTTATCGGACTTGACGCGCTGACAGCAGTCATCAATCACCCTGTACTCTGCCGTCTGCCATTCATTCTCGAAACCCCAAATGACAATGACGGCTATGCGAAGGAGATTTCCCTTCTTAGAAAACGTTGGAATCCACAGGATTAATCAAAAAGCAAAAATGGCATCGGCGCCAAAGCCGATGCCATTTATTTTATTCTGTCTGTTCTGCCTGTTCCGCCTGAGCCGCCATCTGTTTCATGGCTTCCTCTGCGCCGAATTTAATTCCGTCACGCATGCCTCTGTCATAGCAGTCATTTGCCGCCTGTGTAAGATACTCTGTAACAGCGTGAAGTGATGCTTCGATTTCCTGGTCAGTCATCTTGTCCGATGCCATCTTGCACAGCATCCTTAATCCTTCCATTGCCTCGTCGCGGGTTTTCATAGTTTCCGGCTTTAACATCATTTCCAAATTGAGTTCCATTCTTTTTCCTCCAAAATTTATTTGTTTATTATTATTTTACATAGTGAATCCTTGATACATCATAGCGGTCTTCCAGCGGACGTCTTTTCTCAGGATATCCGAATGGAATTATAGTAAAAGGAATAAGCTCATCCTTCATTTTAAGCGCATCCCTCACATGCTCCATATTTTCCTTTATCGGACTCACGCCAATCATCACGCCGCCAAGTCCCAGTGCCTCAAGCTCCAGAAGAATATTTTCCGACGCGATTGCCATATCTATGTCCCGGAATTCCGGGGCGATTATTCCATCACGCCTGGACGCGAGAACAAAAGCGGCCTGCGCGTTTTTCACGCACATGCTGTAGGGTGTCGCCTCGGAAAGCTTTTGCAGGCAGTCCTTATTCGTTACTACGAAAAATTCCCAGGGCTGCTGGTTCTTTGCCGATGGTGCCGCCATCGCCGCGCGTAAAAGCCGCTCTATCTGTTCCTCTGACGGCATCTCTTCAGTAAATTTTCTAACGCTGTTTCTCGAAAAAATTGCATCCATCAGATATCCCTGCCTTTCTTATTCTCCGCACTCTATTTTACCAAAGAGCAGATAAAAAAAGAACCCTGCTTTAATGCAGGATTCTTTTCTTCATAAACCTATTCAGCTTCAGATTCTCTGATGCGCAGCTTCAATTTCATCAGTTTCTGCGCAGTAATCTACGTCCTCACCGTTTTTCTCACGGACAACGACTGCCTCCTGATACTCGAAGCATTCTTTCGCAATATCATTGCTGAGCCAGAGCAGGCAGATGAGGTTCGGAATAGCCATGAGACCGTTCATCGTATCGGAGAAGTTCCATACGACCTCAAGTGTCGTCGTAGCGCCGATGAACGTGATGAGACCGAAGATAACACGATAGCTCATAATAACCTTACGGTTCTTGATAAGATATTCAAGTGCTTTTTCACCGTAGTATTCCCAACCAAGAATCGTCGAGAAAGCAAACAGTGAAAGCGCGATGGAAACGATAAGCTTTGCATAATCGCCAAAAACGCTGCTGAAAGCAAGAATCGTAAGCTGTGCACCCGATACCAGTTTGCCGGTCGCGGGGTCTACGGTGCCGAGTACTCCTGTGGATGCAATAACAAGACCTGTGAGCATGCAGACAATCATCGTGTCAAAGAAGGTTCCTGTCATGTTTACATAGCCCTGACGGGATGCATGGTCCGTACGTGCTGCGGCTGCCGCAATCGGAGCAGAGCCAAGGCCTGCCTCGTTGGAGAATACACCACGGGCAACACCCCAGCGCATGGAGGTCAGCATGGAAGCTATAATAGAACCGCCAACGCCGCCTGCAACCGCATCAAAGGAGAATGCCATGCGGAACATTTCAGCAACACCTGCAGGAATAGCAGAGATATTAACAATGATAACGACCATTGCTGCGATGAAGTAAAATACTGCCATCGTAGGAACGATAACACTGGATACCTTGCCAATGCTGTGAATACCACGGACAAGGATTGAAACGGATGCCACCATGATGACAGCGCCTGCCACCCAGGTCGGAATCCCGTAGCTTGACGAAAGTGCCGAAGCAATGGAATTAGCCTGCGTCATATTACCAATGCCGAAAGAGGAAAGAACAACAAAGATTGCAAACAGCGCTGCCATCGTGCTTCCGATGAACTTGTTGCTGATACCGTGCTTCATTGCATACATCGGACCACCGGCCATTTCACCAACGCTGTTCGTCTCGCGGTATTTGACGGCGAGAACAGATTCACCGTATTTAGTGGAAAGACCGAACGCCGCGCTTATCCACATCCACACCAGAGCACCCGGTCCACCGAGTACCATAGCGGTAGATACACCGACGATATTACCTGTTCCCACTGTAGCGGAAAGTGCCGTCATAAGGGACTGGAACGGGGAAATATCTCCCTCATGTTTGTTTTTCTGACGGAAAATCATCTGAACTGCATAACCGAGATTTCTCCATGGAAGGAATTTCAACCGAATTGTTAAAAATATACCGGTTCCAACGAGCAGAGCCAGCATAACCGGTCCCCACACAAAATTGTTAACATCCGCGAGTAGCTTTGATACATCCATTTTAAAGACCCCTTTCACATACTATATAGCCTCTCCCATAACCCGACTGTTTTCGTCAAGCAATCACCTCCCTTAAGGAGACGATGCTTATACCGTTTTCCTTTAGTGCCTGACTTATTTTTTTTGCAAAAACAAGAGCCTTCATGGAATCTCCGTGCAGGCATACGCTGTCTGCCTGTACCTCGATTTCTTTTCCCGTGACAGCTTTCACTGTATGGTTCTTAACCATCGAAATGACACGGGCGATGGCCTCGTCTTCATCTGTAATCATGGCGCCAGGCTTCGAACGCGCTACCAGAGAGCCGTCCTCCTCGTATGCGCGGTCAGCAAATACCTCGCTGGCGCCGCGGAGACCGACATCCTTTGCAGCTGCAAGAAGCTTCGAGCCTGAGCCTCCCATCAGGATGAGCGATGGATCCACTGCCTTAACAGCCTTGCAGATAACCTCGGCCATTGCCTCATCCTTTCCTGCCATGTTGTACATGGCTCCGTGGGGCTTGACATGCTGCAGCTTAATCCCCTCGGCCTCGCAGAAGGTCTTAAGCGCTCCGACCTGGTACATAACCATGGACCGAAGCTCAGCAGGACTTGTCTGAAGCTGCCGCCTTCCAAAGCCCACAAGGTCGGGAAATCCCGGATGTGCTCCTATGGCAACACCTTTATCTTTGCAAAGAGTTACTGTTTTCTCCATAACCAGAGGGTCGCCTGCATGAAATCCGCAGGCAGCGTTTGCCGAGGAAATATATTCGGCGATGTCTCCATCCATACCGCAGGTATAATTTCCAAAGCTTTCGCCCATGTCACAGTTCAAATCAACCTTATCCATTCGCTTCACCTCCTGCCCTTAGTATTTAAGATTAACATTCTTTACATCCGTTATGAGCATGTGTCCCGGCGCGTGTGTAATTACGAATTCGGGCTTTGATTCCATTATGACGTTCTGCGGTGTTACTCCGCAGGGCCAGAACACAGGAACCTCTCCGTCCTTTATGGTAACCATATCGCCGTAATCCGGATGCTGCAAATCATTTATCCCGATTGCCTCAGGTGTGCCGATATGAACAGGCGCTCCGTGTACTCTCGGCATCTGCCCCGTAATAAGCACAGCCTTTGGAACGAGTTCATGAGGAATCGGACGCATGGAAACAACCATATTCCCCTTGAAAATCCCTGCAGGCACGCATGGGATGCTTGTACGATACATAGGAACATTGCAGCCTTCCTCTATCTGACGTACAGGAACATCCGCTGCCAAAAGGTCGCTCTCAAAGGAGAAGCTGCAGCCTATAAGAAAGCTGACGAAATCATCTCTCCAAAGTTCCGAGACATCCGTATATTCTCCTGCGAGTTCGCCTTTTTTATAGACGCGGTATTTCGGAAAATCCTTCGCAATATCCACGTCCTCTGCTATCTGATGAAGCTTTCTGGAACCTGTGTCGCTGACCTCAAGAATAGGACAGGGCTTCGGGTTGCGCTGTGCAAAAAGAAGAAAATCATAAGCATTTTCCCTCGGAATCGTTACGAGGTTTGCCTGTGCATACCCTCTGCACATTCCTGAGGTCTGTGATGTGATTTCTCCTTTTCGTATGAGTCTGCGCACCTCCGCAGGTGTCATTGCTCCATAATCCATGTGATATACCCTCTTTTCTTCCAGCCGGATTCATCCAAAGATACTTTTCAAACCCTGCAGCAGCCTCTCGGTAAAGGATGGCGGTCTGTGGAGTGTCTGAGCCTCCTCAGCCGTAATCTTCTCAAATCTCACCTTATCTCCGGGACGAGCCTGAGCAAGCTTTGGAAGGTCAAGTGAAAGCACTGTTGCAATCTTTGCATATCCTCCGGTGGTCTGATGGTCAGCCATCAGTACTATTGGATTTCCGGCTGCCGTTACCTGAATCGAACCAAACACGATACCGTCAGAAACAATATCCGTGCCCGATTTGCTTTCAATCGTCAGCCCTGCCAGACGAAGACCCATGCGGTCGCTGTCCGGAGTTATTTCATAATCTGAGTTCAAAAAATCATGCCAGCCTTTTTCTGTAAAGGCATCATCCTGAGGACCCGGGATAACACGAACCTTTATGTTAGAGGTATATGTAACAGGCTCAAGCTCTTTCCCTTCCGCCAGAAGCTTTGAGAATGTCTTCTCATCAGGCTCGATAACTTCAAGGATATCATCCTTCTTTAACGGGCGTCCCTCAAGACCTCCGATATGACACTTCATATCTGTGGAACGGCTGCCCATTACCTCGGGCACCTGAATGCCTCCGTAAAAAGCAAGATACCCTCTGCAGCCGCTCATGGCTGCTCCTATCTTAAGCACCTGTCCGGGGCAAGCTCCGACTCTCTTGTAGCGGGGTACAGGAATGTCATCAAGAGTTGCCTTCATGTCAGCTCCCGTCAGCGCAAAAATCATACGGGACTGAAACTCCAGCGATACACCCAGCATCGTCATTTCAAGAACAGCAGCTCCGCCTCCGGCAAGCTCTACTGCTGCTTCATAGGCATCTGTGTCCATGACTCCGCAGGGCCGTATTCCGCTGCTCTGATATCCGAAGCGGCCTCTGTCCTGAATTGTCGTAAGTCCACCGGGTGACAATATACGAATGCTCATGCCCACGCCTCCGGATGCTCACGAATCTCATCGTACTCGTCTTCCCCGATAGGTACGAAACGGATGTAATCTCCTGCCTTGCACAGAATCGGTTCCTCACGGTTCGGGTTGTAAAATTCGATAGGCGTCGAGCCTATAATTCTCCACCCTCCGGGAGAAGCAATCGGATATACACCTGTCTGATTGCCACCGATAGCCACCGAGCCGGCAGGGATAGAAAGCCGCGGCGTCTTGAGACGCGGTGCGGCAATCCTTTCATCCAGTCCGCCAAGGTAGGCAAAGCCCGGAAGGAATCCCAGCATGTAGACACGGTAATCTGTTCCTGAGTGAATTTTTACAATCTCCTCACGGGACAGCCCAGTTACCTTCTCCATATCAATAAGGTCTTCCCCATATTTCCCTCCGTAGCAGCAGGGAATGCGAAGTATCCTCTTTTCCTTTTTCTCCTCAGCCGATGAAGTCAAATCAAGCTTTTCAATACCCTCACGCAAAGCCCTCATTGAAGTGCGCTTCGGGTCAAACAAAATCAGGAGGGATCTGAAGGTCGGAATCATCTCCTCAACACCTTCAAACTGATGCTTCCGAATCTTCCCTGCCAAAGCATTAACCGCGTCGTTTACAGCTTCGTCGATATATTCTCCGAAATCCACAACAAGCGCCCGGTCTCCCTCCGGCATGATTCTCATTTCCATTACTTCCGCCCCCGATTCATTCCCTTGAAAGTCTGCATCTCTCAGGACTCAGCTTTCTCAGAAACAGGTTTATTGGTGGCTTCAAGGAATTCATCAACAACAGCCTTGCGAATCTTTTCATAAAGCTCAGGAGCCTTGCCTCCAACCGGTTTTCCATCTACATGGTCAACACGCAGGCAGAAGTTCGAGGAGCTGGTTACGAGAATCTCGTCTGCTTCCATGAGATCCTTCAGATAATACGGTGTCTCGCTTACCGCGATGCCGAGCTCCTTGCATTTGCGGATGAGGTGTGCTCTTGCAATACCCGGAAGAATCATGTTATCCGTCGGTGCAGTGAAGAGCTTGCCGTCCTTCAGAATGTGGCAGTTGCTGTGTGCACACTCTGTAACGCGTCCGCCATGACGATAGAAGATTGTCTCCTTGCAGCCTGCTCTCTTTGCATGCTCTGCAGCAAGAACAGACGGCAGAAGGTTCAGAGTCTTGACATGGCAGTATAGGAAACGTTTATCTTCTTCCGTAATTACCTGAATCGGCTCAGTACCGTCAGAAACAGTTGCCGGGACAAGCATAACCCAGAGGTTGCCCGGGCCTTCCGTGAAAGCGTGGTTGCGGATACCCGTGCCGCGCGTTACCTGATAATACACGAACAAATCTCCCGTATCCACCATAAGAACCAGCTTCTGGAGAAGCTCCTTCAGCTCATCCTTAGTGACCGGCATAACAATATCCATCAGAGCAGCGCTGTTAAAGAAACGGTCAACATGCTCATCAAGAGCGAAGATATTGTAATTGCGGCTCGGGCCTGCATCATACACACCATCACCAAACCAATGAACACGGTCGTTCATTGGGATTGTCATGCTCTCAAGTTCACCGATTTTTCCGTTGTAGTATCCAAGGTTTTTCATTATATAATGCCTCCAGGTTTGTTTTGAATTTTGAATTTTGTTTGTCAGCAGGAAATTCTCTGACGTACCTCCGCATGAAGAGCGTCCACAATTTCCTTTTCAATATCCTCACTGAAACCGTCAACATGCGGTACTCTCTCATGTGTCACACCGTCTACGCTTCCAATCTCTACTGTCTGTGCGAGATAGGAATTGATATCATCATAGGGCATAAGAAGCGAAAGCCCGCTGAGGATAGAAAGATATGCTGTGATGCCGTATGCGCCCCAGTTGGAAACGCTGGCAATAACAAGGCGGTCAACCGTAACACGGCAGGGAACAAGGCTCAGCTCGCGCTGGATAACATCAGCCATACAGCCCATTCCGATTTCATTTCCTCCGTCGCCGACACCAACAGTTCGTATGGAATATTCCGGAGCAAGCTCGAACAAAATATCAGTCGGAGCATTATGCTCTTTAATGGATTTGCCGCGCATATTCTCGTAATCATCACGCGTGTTGATACCGCAACGCTCTACCGAAATCATTCCTACAGGGCGATAGCGCGTAATAATATTCCTGAACTCGTCCTTGGTCGTATTTACATCTACCGGAACCACCGCGATGTTTCTGATCGTGAACAGTACCGTGTATGCGCTGTCAGTGACAATAACCGGCTCCCAGCCAAGCTTCTTCAGTGCCTTCGCAAGAACGACCGTACCAACAGGACCATCAGTCTCCGGATAACCTGCAACGTAGAACCCTGTTGTCAAAAAGATAACTCCGGGCTCCCAGGACAAAATTTCCCGTGCAGCCAGCTCACAGTAGGATTCCTCCATATGATCCTTCAGCTTCAGCATCCCACGCTTCGAATGACGCAAGATGATGTCTTCAATGCTTTCCATGAATCTCCCTCCCGAATTTTATCCGCATCCATATTGTGTTATAATAAATTTAAGTATTATAGCATAGCAGTGTCATTAATCTCCCGCTAAACTTAATAAAATTAAGTTTTAATGGTAGACCATGTCTCATTAAACTGTTAGGAAGGGATATAAATGAAAAGCGACCAGCCTGATCATATTGACTACAGAATCATAGAAATACTGCAGCAGGATGCGAGAACCCCATTAAAGGAGATAGCCCGTCAGGTCTTTCTTTCCTCCCCCGCCGTATCAGCGCGCATACAGCGGCTCATCGACGCACAGTACATAACCGGCTTTCACGCTATCGTAGATAACAAGAAATTCGGCTTCCACATCAAGGCCTTCATAAATCTTGAGGTCCATCAGATGGATAAGGACACCTTCTACCCGTTCATCCGCAGTCAGAACTGTGTTATCGGATGCAACTTCGTTACAGGTGATTACTCCATGCTGCTCGAAGCGGTCTTTCCCAGTACGGAAAAGCTGGATGCTTTCCTCAACGAGCTGCAGAAGTTCGGTAAAACCAAGACGCAGATTGTATTTTCAACAGTCATCGAGCATCGTGGTCCGACCATAAGTGAGATACCGCCAAAATAAAAGCAGGCAGCGCCAGTAAACACAAGGCGTCTCTGCCTCTTTATGTTTCGCATTATATACCCCTGTTGTATAAATAACAACGAAAATATAAGTATTCTGTTATACTTAACTTTTTTCCCTTCTAAACTTCATTATCATTTATATTTTTACTCATTAACTTAATTTTATTAATCGTTATACTGTATACAAAGCTTTTGTTCACACTATAAAGACAGGATTCCTCTTGAGAAAATCCTGTCTTTATATTTTGTATACAATTCATTTGTAAAATCTGCCCCCAAATATAAACTTGATTTTCCATATCAAAGGAATGAAAAAACACTCACTGAATCCCTCTTTTTTTACGTTAGAATACCGATTTGCCATCTGCCTCGGAATATTTTGACATTTCCCTTATACTATGGTAAATTCAAACAATGGACGGTATTCCGGATGTGGGAACTGTACTGCATTTCTTTGAATAAATTCCCTTTGGGCTCAGAACAGCACATCACCCGAGTGAGGTGATGTTATGAAGATTGGTTTTATTGGAGCCGGGAAAGTTGGCTTTTCGTTAGGAAAATATTTCTGTGAGCATGGTTTGGAGGTTACAGGCTACTACAGCCGTAATTTTCAATCGGCAAAAGAAGCAGCAGCATTTACGAGCTCAGCCGCTTACGAAAATCGAAGCGAGCTTGTTGCGAATAGTGATGTGTTGTTCCTGACTGTTACCGATTGTGCGATTGCCGATACTTACGCGGCAGTCTGCGAGGAAGATATTCGAGGAAAAATAATTTGTCATTGCAGTGGAGCACTGACCGCAGAGTCAGTATTCAGCGATATAGAGCGGCATGGTGCCGCAGGTTTTTCCGTACATCCGTTGATTGCAGTAAGCAGCCGTTACGACTCTTACAGGCAGCTGGCGGATGTTTTTTTTACGCTCGAAGGCACCGAGTCAAAGCGTGAAGAATTTCGGGAATGGCTGAAGACTGCCGGTCTCAATGTGCAGTGTATTCCTGCTGATGCCAAGGTAAAATACCACTGCGCCGCCGCTATTGCCAGCAATCAAGTGATTGCTCTCTTTGCACAAAGTCAGCATCTCCTGACGGAATGCGGTTTCTCTCAGGATACAGCCCGTCAGGCACTTGTACCATTGTTTTTGGGCAATGCAAGACAGACTGCTGAAAGCGGCCCCGCTAATGCTCTAACAGGTCCCGTTGAAAGAGGAGATAAAGGAACTATTGAGAAGCATCTCAAGGTCCTTGACTGCAGTGAAGACAAGCTGCTTTATCTCCTTCTGTCAAAAAAGCTTTTAAAAACTGCAAAGGAAAAGCATCCATCCAGGGATTATTCGTCCATAGAAAACTTTATCAATGCGGAGACAGAAAAAATTTGAACTGCTCCGACAGAAAGGATGAACTTAATGAAGAACACAGTCGCAACATTTGCCAAGATGAAGGAAAACGGAGAAAAAATTTCAATGCTTACCTGCTATGATTACTCAACGGCTAAGCTTGAGGAAGCAGCAGGCATCAACGCGATTCTGGTTGGAGATTCACTTGGAAATGTCATGCTGGGACTTCCTGACACACTCTCCGTAACCATGGAGGACATGATTACATTCGGCCGTGCCGTATCCCGCGGCTGCCACGATACAATGGTGGTTATTGATATGCCGTTCATGTCCTATCAGGTTTCCATTGAGCAGGCAGTCATGAATGCAGGCAGACTGATGAAGGAAGGCAGAGGGAATGCCGTTAAGCTTGAAGGCGGTGCTTCCGTATGTCCGCAGATTAAAGCAATTACCTCCGCGGGCATCCCTGTTATGGCTCACCTCGGCATGACACCGCAGTCCGTAAATGCTCTCGGCGGCAACCGCGTCCAGGGCAAGAGCGAAGCCGCTGCAAAGCAGATGATTGAGGATGCTCTCGCAGTACAGGAAGCGGGCGCGTTTTCCGTTGTGCTTGAATGTGTCCCCGCAAAGCTTGCTGAGCTGATTACGAAAAAGCTCACCATCCCGACCATAGGCATCGGCGGCGGCGCAGGCTGCGACGGTCAGATTCTCGTTTATCAGGATATGCTGGGACTCTTCAGCGACTACACACCAAAATTCGTTAAGCACTTTGCTGAGCTTGGAAGCCAGATGCAGGCAGCCTTCAAAAAATATGATGAAGAGGTCAAGGCAAGCACCTTCCCTGATGAAGCCCACAGCTTCAAAATCGACGATGAAGTCCTTGAGCGGCTTTACTGATTACTACATATAGATATAAAAAGACAGGATTCCATTTTCTGGAATCCTGTTTTTTTATTTCGTTATTCAATCAGTAAAGCTTTGCGCCTGCCGGGATGTGGTCATCCACCATCAGGAGGTGCAACTTTTCTTCGCCTTCTTCCTTATGAACAGCGGAGAGAAGCATACCGCAGGAGTCAATGCCCATCATAGCTCTCGGTGGCAGATTAACGATAGCAATCAGAGTTTTTCCGATAAGCTCTTCAGGCTCATAGAAGGCATGAATACCGGAAAGAATTGTTCTGTCTGTGCCCGTTCCGTCATCAAGCGTAAACTGCAGAAGCTTCTTGGATTTCTTGACAGCCTCGCATGCCTTTACCTTAACAGCACGGAAATCAGATTTCGAGAAGGTCTCAAAGTCAACCATGTCCGCAAAGAGCGGCTCAATCTCAACCTTGGAGAAGTCAATCGGCTCAGGTGCTTTTTCAGCAGCAGGAGCTGCAGCACGTGCCGCACTCTGTGCGCTCTTATCCGAAGCCAGCGGTTTCATCGTCGGGAAGAGAAGAACATCGCGGATTGATGAGCTGTCTGTAAGAAGCATTACAAGACGGTCAATGCCGATGCCGACACCGCCTGTAGGCGGAAGTCCGTATTCAAGAGCTGTTACGAAATCCTCATCCATTACATGAGCTTCATCGTCGCCTGCTTCACGCTGCTTCATCTGGTCGACGAAGCGCTGACGCTGGTCAATCGGGTCGTTGAGCTCCGTAAAGCCGTTTGCCAGCTCACGTCCGTAGATGAAGAACTCAAAACGGTCTGTAACCATCGGATTTTCCGGATTGCGTTTCGCAAGCGGAGAAATTTCCGTCGGATGCTGTGTGATAAATGTAGGCTGAATGAGCTTCTCCTCAACTGTTGCCTCAAATGCTTCGTTGAGGATTCCGCCAATGCCGTGGCGTTCTTCGTATTTTACGCCGATTTCATCAGCCATAGCGCGGGCCTCTTCAACTGTTTTGCAGCTTAAGAAATCCTTGCCCGTTGCTTCCTTGACTGCGTCGTTCATGCTGATACGGCGGACATTCGCAAGGTCAATTTCCGTACCTTCATAGGTGATTTTCGTCGTACCGAGGACATTTTTTGCTGCATCAACGACGATACCCTCGGTGAGATCCATCATTTCCTCGTAATCAGCGTATGCCTGATAGAACTCAATGGATGTAAATTCCGGATTATGACGGACATCCATACCCTCGTTGCGGAATACGCGGCCGATTTCGTAAACGCGCTCAAGTCCTCCGACAACAAGGCGTTTCAGAGAAAGCTCGGTTGCAATACGCAGATACAGGTCAATATCCAGAGTATTGTGATGTGTAATAAACGGACGGGCCGCTGCACCGCCTGCAATCGTGGAAAGAACAGGCGTCTCAACCTCGAGATAGCCGCGTTCATCGAGATAACGGCGGACTTCCTGAATAATGCGCGTACGTTTGCGGAATGTATCACGAACCTCAGGATTTACGATAAGGTCGAGATAGCGCTGACGATAGCGGAGGTCAACATCCTTAAGTCCATGGAATTTCTCCGGCAATGGACGAAGGGATTTGGAAAGCAGGTCAAAGCTTTCGACGCGAATTGTGATTTCACCGCGCTGGGATTTGAATACACGTCCTTCAATACCGATAATGTCTCCGATATCAAGAAGCTTGTACTGGGCATATTTTTCTTCACCGAGTACATCAATCTTGAAGTAGAGCTGGATTTTACCTTCTACGTCAAGAAGCTCGGCAAAGCTTGCCTTGCCGTGACCGCGTTTTGCAGTAAGGCGGCCTGCCAGCTTCACAATCGGACCGTCCTCCTCACCCTCAAGCTCATCAAACTTTACCCGGATATCCTCCGTGTGGTGAGTGACTTCATATCGGTGGCCAAAGGGTACAACTCCCATTTCTTCAAATGTCTTTATCTTATCGCGGCGGAGCTGCATCATCTCATTGAGGTCCTGCTCCCCCTGCGGCTGATTCTTGTTTTCGTTATTTGCCACTTGTCTTACCCCTTATTTCTTGATCTTCATAATCTTGTATTCGAGGACTCCTGCCGGCGCATGAACTGCAACAGTCTCACCGACCTTGTGTCCAAGAATTGCTGCACCGACCGGGGATTCATTGGAGATTTTGCCGTTTGCCGGATCTGCCTCGGCAGAACCAACAAGTGCATACTCCAGGTCTTCCTCAAACTCAAGGTCGCGTACTATAACATGACAGCCGATAGAAACAACGCTTTTCTTTTTCTTGTCCTCAGGAATGAGTTCGACGTTGCGAAGTTTTACTGTGAGCTCCTGAATACGGCCTTCAATAAATGCCTGCTCATTCTTCGCGTCATCATACTCCGAGTTCTCCGAAAGGTCTCCGAGAGCGATAGCTTCTTTGAGGCGCTCTGCTACTTCTTTGCGTCGGACTGTTTTAAGGTTTTCGAGTTCGTCCTCAAGATTTTTGAGGCCGTCTTTTGTCAACATGATCTTCTGGTCTGCCATGGGTCATACTCTCCTTTATTGCTTTGCTGCTATGTCTCAAAAGAAACATGATTTTGCACTGAATCCCCTGAAAACAGGGCAAACCGAAACGAGTGTCAGAGGATTTCCCTGACACCCGCATTCGCTTTAATACTAATATATTATAGATATTTTCTATTTTCTTGTCAACGCAGGTCAGGACGCGACGCAATGAGCATTTCTTTCTGCGTGTGCGTGAGCTGTTTTATCTCGTACTCCCTTGACATAGCTTCTTCCTTCGTCGCATGTGTCTCAAAGTAAACAAGCTCCACAGGAAGCCTTGGCTTTGTGTACTTGGCTCCCTTGCCTGCATTATGAACCGCAAGGCGCTTCTCTATGTCGTTCGTCCAGCCAGTATAGAGCGTACCGTCAGCACACCGCAGGATATAGGTATAGGCTGTCACTTTTCTTCCGGAGTGACGATAGTAACCGTCTCCATGACGACCTTTTCAAGCGGACGGTCAGCGAAGTCACATTTTGTGGAACCAATCTTATGAACTACGTCCATTCCCTTGATGACCTTTCCGAATACAGCATGATGACCATCAAGCCACGGTGTCGGAGCAAGTGTAATGAAGAACTGGGAGCCGCCTGTGTTCGGACCCGCGTTTGCCATGGAGAGAACACCCTCGCTGTCATGGCGGAGGTCCTTATGAAACTCGTCCTTTATCTTGTAGCCCGGGCCGCCCATTCCTGTGCCTGTCGGGTCGCCGCCCTGAATCATGAAGTTATCAATGACGCGATGGAAAATGAGGCCGTCGTAAAAGCCCTTTTCTGCAAGGTCGATGAAGTTTTTTGTTGTCTGAGGTGCTTTATCCTCAGCCAGCTCGATTTCAAATGTTCCCATGTTTGTCTTGAATACTGCAATACGATTTACCACTTTTCTTTCTCCTCCTGTTTGTGCTGCGACGCAGACCACACCTATGCACATCATGACTGCCATCGCAATAAGTAACATTTTTTTCATTCAGTGAATCCTCCTCCCGGTATCAATAACCGTCTCTCTCCTGACTCAACAGGCGACCAAACAGGTATTTCTTTTCCGGGCAAAAAGAAATCATCAGAAGGCTTCCATCTCGGATAGCCTACGCTGTGCATCGTAACCAGTGCCTTTGTTTCGGTCCGCGCACAGAATTCTTTCGCTCCGTAGGGCTGTGCCGCGCCAAGACGTCCGTCGACAGGAAAAAACGCAACATCGGCTTCAAGCCCCTCAAGGCGTTTCATCTGTTTTTTGAATCCGTTGCGGGCGAAGCCGTTATTTTCCTCCGTATCGCCTTCCCAATGCCACCAGTTAAAATCTCCTGCATGAAAAATACGCCAACCGTTTTTTTCAACAAGAAATGACGTTCCTGCATCCGTTGAATCATAGGATGTCACGCAGATACCATTATCCTCATAGCTGTCATATGTGTCAAGCCATATTGTCTTGCTTTCCGGCATTTGCTTTGCAGCCGGAAGAAGACGGATATCACTTGAAAGGAAAAAATACTTTGCGTTTCCTTCATAACGGCGTATTGCCGGATTAAAATGGTCAAAATGCGCATGGGATGCGAAAATGTATAATTCACTCAGCTCAGGGAGCGCCGCGTCGACGGCTCCTGTCGGGTCCTGATAATCATCAAACACAATGCCGACATCACCGAGGCGCACAAAAAATCCGCTGTTCAAAAGATAGGTGATTTCAAGCTTGTCCATCGCCTTCTCCCTTCTCATTCTTTTTCTGCGTCAACAGGTATTATTTTGAACTGTTCAACATCCACCAGTCCCCTGTCAGTAAGCTTCAGGGCAGGGATTACAGGAAGACTCATAAATGCCAGCGTCATAAGAGGGTCATAGTCCTTCCGGACTCCAAGACTGCGCGCGGTCTGTACCAGCTCCGCCGCCTGGTATGATACAGTCTCCGCATCTCCGTCAGCCATAAGACCTGCTATAGGCAGAGGAAGCGAGCCAAGCACTTTCCCGTTTTCGACAATTGCAACTCCGCCGTGAATCCTTTCGATTTCATGAGCTGCTGCCAGCATGTCGTCATCGTTTGCACCGATAACAATAAGATTATGTGAGTCGTGACCGACCGTCGATGCAATGGCGCCTCTCATCAGTCCGAAGCCCTGCAGAAGAGCGCAGGCCGATTTCCCCGTCGCGTGATGACGCTCAAACACAGCAAGCTTCAATATATCCCGCTCAGGCTCCTGCATGGCAAAGCCGTCCTTTACAGTCACATCAATGACGCGTTTTTCCGTAACAAGCTGATGCGGAATAAGTCCGATAACATTTGCCCTTGTCCCTGAAAGGGGAATTTCAAGATTTTTCTTTGATATCTCAGCCAGATGCACCGAGTCAAGAATAACAGGCGGAACACGCTTTGGCATGTTTACTCTGAGCTTACCGTTCTCAGCCACAAGAACGCCGCTTTCAAACACCGCTGAAGGTACGAAATGCACCAAATCCTCATAGAGTGCAAAGTCCGCACGGTAACGGGGCGCAATCATTCCGCAGTCACGAAGTCCAAAGTGACGGGCAGGCGAAAGCGTTGCCATTATGATTGCCTGATGTACGGGGATACCGTCTGCGACGGCACTCCGTACTATGGAGTTGATATGACCGCGTGAAATGAGGTCAGCCGGGTGACGATCGTCGGTAACGAACATGCAGTGTGATACAGTGCGGTCATTTATGACGCCGTGAATCGCTTCAAAGTTTGTTGCGGCCGTCCCCTCCCGTATTTCAACATCAATACCTGCAGCAAGACGTATAACAGCCTCCTCAGACGAAACGCATTCGTGGTCGGAGCATACACCTGCCGCAGCATACGCCATAAGGTCTTTTCCGAGAATTCCCGGAGCGTGCCCTTCGATAAGGAGGTTTTCACGCATAGTGAGTTTCTTATATACCTCATCATCACCCTCAAGAACCCCAGGTACATTCATAAATTCGGCAAGGCCAAGTACACCAGGCTCATCAAGAAGTTCCGAAAGATCCTCCGCTGTCAGAACAGCACCGCTGTCCTCAAGCGGCGTAGCAGGCACGCAGGACGGCAGGGTAAAATATATTGAAAGAGGAAGGTGCTTCGCCGCCTCCATCATATAACGTATTCCCTCGATTCCTGCTACATTTGCTATTTCATGGGGATCCGTAACCACCGAGGTAGTTCCCAGAGGCACAACCGTACGGGCGAACTCTGCAGGACTCAGCATAGAGCTTTCGATATGAACATGTCCATCTATAAATCCCGGAAGCGCATACTGACCTGCAGCGTAAACATAATCCCTTCCTTCATACTTTCCGATGCCTGCGATATGTCCCTGGTCTATTGCAATATCCGCGTCCACAAAATCACCCAGAAGAGAGCGGAACACCTTGGCGTTTTTTATGACAAGCTCCGCCGGCTCAACGCCCCTCGCAACTCTGACAAAACGCTTCAAATCCTTAATCATTTTCTTCCCCCAGCTTTTTTCTTTCTTCTTTCATACGCTCCTGCCTCTCCCTCAGCATTTCCTCAAGCCGAATACCCGGGAGCGTGAAGCCGCGCCCCATAACCTCACTGGCGTCCATAACAATCATCAGTGACTGCGGGTCTATTGCGTTTGCTATATCCTTTATACGGGCAATCTGCGTCAGACTCACCACAACGAACAGCACCTGTTTCTTCTTATGCAGAAATGCACCCTCACCATCAAGGAAGGTTACTCCTCGTCCCACCTCACTCAGTATTCCCTCCGCGATTACGCGTGTTCGGTCAGAAATCAGAATTACAACCTTTCTATGGTTAAAGCCTGCCACTACCTTATCCGTGAGCGTACCGCTCATAAACATCGAAATAAGCGTGTACATGGCAGGAACTACACCGAACATCACAGCAGAGGCTGCCATTATGACGCAGTTAAATGCAAAAATGACACCGCCCATATTAAGCGAATAATATTTTTTAATAATCGCGGCTACTATATCAAGTCCTCCTGAACTTCCGTTCATACGGAATATGATACCGTAACCTATACCGTTAAACACACCGCCGAAAACAGCCGCCAGCATGGTATCATGCACAGGAGCGTAATCATTCAAAAAATGTGTTGCATCAAGACATACCGAAAACATTACAGTGCCAAAAATGACATCAACAATATATTCACGCCCCAATGTCTTGAATGCAGCAAAAAGGAGCGGCAGGTTATAGACAAGCACCTGCGCGCCGACGGGAAGTCCGCCCGTCATAAAATAAACTATGATACCGATACCCGTGAGTCCACCCGACAAAAGATGGTTCGGCATCAAGAAAAGATTTATTGAACTGCTCGATATCAGACATCCGAGAACAATACCGAGCGCACGCAGCAGATGCCTGCCGTTCATTACTTACGCGCTCCCTTCTTCCAACGCTCATCAGGATTATTTTCTTCCGCACGGTTCCGCGCTTCAATAGCGGTTACATCAATGCCCTGATTACGCATTTCGATAGCATCGAGGTCACGGCTTTCCCAATCCTCTTCCTCTTCCGCTTCATCAATTGTCAGCGGCAGACTCGTTATCCTCCAGGACTGCATCGTGTAAACTCCTGCAAGAATTTCCAGCATAAGTTTTTCCTTGGGATTCTTTTCGTTATGGTAAATATACCATGTCTGTCCCTCAATCAGAGTACGTTCACATTTGCCGTAGGTATGCTCGATTTTATACGGAGTTGCGCCGTAGCGCACTCCATCACGGCCTACATAATCCTCATCCTTGATGACGATATCGCAAACCGTATTATCCTTCATACGGATACCTACCTTAATGTTTTTCCTGAACTGATAGTAGCGTACATGTACTCCATACACACTTATTTCATTGTCAAAAAGCGGAGCTCCGAAGGCTTTGGTCATCTGCTCCTCCGTCACCGTCTCACCGAGCAGAATACCACGGCTTCCGAAATCCTCCGGAAGAAGACCTGCCTGTTTTTCTTTTGCCATTGCCGGCACCGCAAAAAGCATCATGCAGAGCATGAGCATAAAAATTCGTTTCATTAAAGACCACTCCTTATTCTCATCTGTAAAATTATACCACATATTTTTATACTGCTGTAATTTGAAAAAAGAGTGACTGTACAAAACTTTTTCCGCACAAAAAACCGCCTGCATCGTAAAATGCAGGCGGCTTCACCGTCATAATATTACTTGCTGAGGCTCTTGAGCGGAGACTCGTTGAAATCATAATCCACCGTCATATTGACGCCCTTCAGAATGTTGACTTCCTTTATCGTATAATCGTTCATGCCGAGTGTCAGCAGGCTGAAAGCATCCCAGTTAGGCAGATAATGCTTGAGCTTCTCCTCTGCCTTTTTCTGAGACAACGGCTTTTCCCAGTTATTGAGCTGTCCCGGAGCAATAATCAAAAGATAGTATGAACCCTGCGGAATATCCTCAAAGGAATACGTTCCATCCTCAGCGGATTTCGTTATGAAAATAGGATATCCCTCCGGTGCAACACCGTCATGATACCATGCATCAATATCCTTATGCGGAATCGACTTCATGTCAATGTCCATTGCAATAAGCTGCAGTGTCGCCAGTCTTGCAGTACGGCCCTTGGAGCTTCCACCGATACCCCATGCCACTCCTGTTATACTGCGGTCAGGTGAGTTCACTGCAACTCCGTTTCTCCCTGCCGGAGCCAGATGTATTGTACCCGAAAGCGTAGTTGAAGCCGAAGCACTCGCCATCATCATCATAGAAAGAGCAAACGCAGCCACTGTTTTTTTGAAATTCATCTTTCTTCATCCCCTCAAATATATTCTCCTTCAACTTGCCTGCTTCAAGTATTTCGACATTGCTTTGAAAAATCCTGCTTTGCTCAAAGAAAATTAAACAAAAAAAGACATCTGAACGCATATTTTTAAAACGAACAGATGTCTTTAAGTTTCAGCAGTACTGATGGTCGAAATGTATATCGACCTCGACTCCCGGATGTGAGGTCTCAAGCTGCTGCTCAATCACTTTGCGGATTTCTTGATCCGAGAGATATGTTTTATGCGGAACAACAACGTCAAAGAGAAGACGGCGGCGTCCCTCTGTGAGCGTAACCATCCGGAAGTCATGCATGGTAAGTCCTGTCTCCACCGCCTGCAGAACATTCGTCAGGAAAAGACGGAATGCGTTCGTCTCAGGATCATCCACAACAATCGGGTCCATATGCACAGTGACATTCAGATTATATTTCTCTGCGATGCGCTGCTCCAAATCGTCAATAATTTCGTGCGCTTCCATAATGTTCATGGTGTGAGGAACCTCTGCATGAAGCGAAGCAAAAACACGCCCCGGTCCGTAGTTATGAACTATGAGGTCATGAACTCCGACGATAGATTTTGTTGCGAGCGTCATGCATTTTATTCCCGTGGTAAGCTCAGGATCAGGGGCCTCTCCCAAAAGCGGCTGAATAGTTCCGTTGGCAGCCTCCCATCCGCTGTAAAGAACAAAGAGCGATACCAGCGCGCCTGCGATACCGTCAATGTTTACTCCTGCCAGCTCATACACAAGAACGCTTGCGAGAACGACTGCCGTGGTAAGGCAGTCAGAACGGCTGTCCACTCCTGCCGCGTGAATCGTTGCGGAATTAAGTCGGCGTCCCGCCCTGAAATAAAATTCCGATAGCACAAGCTTGCCGACAATGGAAAGAACAAGCACTCCCGCAGTCACCGCATCTACCGCTATTGCCTCCGGCGAAATAATTTTCTCAACGGAGGATTTGAGAAGCTCAAAGCCAACAATTATTATCACAACTGCCAGGAAAAGACCGCTGAGATATTCCACCCGGCCATGGCCGAAGGGATGCTCAGGATCCGCAGGGCTTGCAGCCATACGGAATCCGAACAGCATTGCAACGCCCGAGCCGGCATCCGACAGGTTATTGAGACCATCGGCAATAACCGAAATAGATCCGCTTACGAAACCAATAATCAGCTTTGCGGTGCACAGCATAAGATTTGCTATAATACCGATAACGCTTACGCGCATTCCCATTTTTTCTCTTGTTCCCGAATCATTCATGTTCTCCAGTCCGGGGAGAAGCTTTTCTACAATAGCATCCATAAATAGTTCTCCTTATTCTGATAATGAAAGTCAATGACAGTCTACGACAAAAAGCACAAATGCCTCCCCTGCTGTCGCAGGGAAGGCATCCTTTTATAAATTTAATTAATTTTACAATCTGTTCATTGTTTTGTCAAGCTTCTTTCAGAAAAGCCTTATAACCCTTCATTACCTCGTAAAGGTCAATCTTGCTGGTAACCTCCCAGGGAGCATGCATAGAGACGACAGCAACGCCGCTGTCAATTACCTGCATCCCGTAGAGGGACATGATGTAGGCGATGGTTCCGCCGCCACCAAGGTCAACCTTTCCGAGCTCCGCCGTCTGGAAGCGGACATTATGCTTGTCCATGATTCCGCGAAGCTCTCCGAGATACTCCGCGTTTGCGTCGTTGGAGCCTGACTTGCCACGGGAGCCGGTGTATTTATTGAACACCATGCCGCCGCCAAGATAAGCCACATTCTTTTTATCAAATGCACTTGCGTAGAGCGGATCATATCCGGAGCTTACATCGGAGGAAAGCATTTTGGAGTTTGCAAGACAGCGGCGCATAGTAAGATCGCTGTACTGTCCTATTCCGTTCATGACCTCGGCAAGCGCGTTTTCAAAGAAACGGGACTGCATGCCTGTAGCTCCCACGCTTCCGATTTCTTCTTTATCCACGAGAAGGCAGACTGCTGTCTTTTCCACGTCCTTCATTTCGAGCATGGCATAAAGGGAAGTGTATGCGCAGACACGGTCATCCTGTCCATATCCAAGGATAAGGCTCTTGTCAAAGCCAAGCTCCCTTGCTCGGCCTGCAGGAACCATAGTCAGCTCCGCTGATACGAAATCATCCTCCTCGATATCGTATTTTTCTTTAAGTATTGAAAGAACTCCTGCCTTTACAGCGTCCTTTTCCTCTCCCTCAAGAGGCAGCGAACCAACGAGTATATCAAGGTTTTCGCCCTCGATTACCTTATCAGCCTTTTTGGTCATCTGCTCCTGAGCGAGATGAATCAAAAGGTCCGTAACACAGAAGGCAGGCTCATTTTCTTTTTCACCGACGACAATCTCTAACTTTGTACCATCCTTTTTGACGACAACGCCGTGAATGGCAAGCGGCAGAGCAACCCACTGATATTTTTTGATGCCGCCATAATAATGTGTGTTAAAGTAAGCAAGCCCGGAATCCTCGTACAAAGGATTCTGTTTTAAGTCGAGGCGGCATGTATCCACATGGGCTCCGAGAATCGAGAGTCCCTGGTCGAGAGGTGCTTGTCCAAGGTTGAAAAGAGCAATTGTCTTTCCCATACCTGCGACGTAAACCTTGTCTCCTGCATGGAGCTTTTTACCACCCTTGGTTGCAGCTCTGAGTTCTTTGTAACCGGCCTTCTCCGCAAGACGGATTGTCTCGGCTACGCTTTCACGCTCAGTCTTGCAGTTCGACAGAAAATCAATATATCCGCTGCTGAGCTTTTCAAGCTCCTTCTTTTCCTTGTCCAAGTAAGAAAGCCATACAGATTTTTTCTCTTTCTTTTCTTTTTTTGCTTCTTTTTCTTTGCTCATCGCAATCCCTCTTTCTGTTCTTCTCCACGAGAAATCATATCATGAACAATACGGGAAAAATCCTCCCGCGTTTCGGCCCTGTTAAATGCCTCACGAAGGAAAGCTCCACCCTTCAATCCCTTTGTATACCAGGTGGCGTGCTTTCGCATCTCACGGGAGCCTATATAGTCTCCCTTCCATTCTACCAGCATATCAAGATGGCGCATTATGAGCGCGCCGCGCTCTTCCAAGGTTGGAGGCGGCGGCACAGTCCCGGTGGTCAAAAACTCATGAAATGTCCTGAATATCCATGGATTTCCCTGTGCAGCCCGTCCTATCATAACCCCGTCACATTTCGTCTGACGGAATATACGCGCCAGATCGTCCGTTGTACGGACATCCCCGTTTGCGATGACAGGAATGGACACAGCTTCTTTGACCTTTGCAATCATATCCCAGTCCGAGTGTCCCTTGTAATACTGCTCCCGTGTCCTTCCATGAACAGCAATGGCATCAACACCTGCCGCCTCTGCACGTTTTGCCATTTCCACAGCGTTGATATGGTTTTCATCAAAGCCGATACGCATTTTTACAGTAACCGGCATCTTTACAGCTTTTCGCATTTCTGTGAGAATTGCCTGTGCCCTCTCAGGATCAAGGAGCAGTGCCGAGCCTGCACGGTTCTTTACGATTTTTGGGGCAGGGCAGCCCATATTAAAATCAATGACATCGGCACAGCCCAGTTCCTCGACATAAGCCGCAGCCTTTGCCACCGGACCAGGCTCAGCTCCGAAAAGCTGCATGGCAAGAGGACGCTCTTCAGGAACTGTTTTCAGCATATTGCAGGTATTTTCGTTTCTGAAATTGATTCCGAGGACACTTACCATCTCGGAATATACCATAGCACAGCCCATCTCACGGGCCAGCACGCAGTACGGAGTATCCGTAACGCCTGCCATCGGTGCCAAAAATACCGGCACCGGAAAATCAAGATTTCCTATTTTCATTCTTTCTTAGGCTCCGGAAGATTGCGCTCATAAAGTACGCGAAGTCCTGTAAGTGTGAGGAAATTATCCACCTTGTCAATGGTTTTCGACTCACGGGAAATCATGCGGGCAAGACCGCCTGTTGCGACTACGCGCATCTCCATTTTCATCTCCGCCTTTATACGGCGCACAATCTCATCTATCTGACCAACAAATCCAAAAATTACACCCGACTGCATCGCAGATATTGTGTTGCGGCAGACAACTGTCTTAGGGGTAACAAGAGCTACACGGGGAAGCTGGGCTGCTCTCTGGAAAAGAGCCTCCGAGGAAATACCTATTCCCGGAGCAATTACGCCGCCGAGGTAATCACCGTTTTCAGCAACAACATCAAAGGTTGTAGCAGTACCGATATCCACTACGATAAGAGGTCCGCCGTACTGGTCATAAGCTCCTACGGAGTTTACGATACGGTCTGCACCGATTTCTCTTGGATTCTCGTATTTCAGACGGATTCCGGTCTTGATGCCGGGGCCTACCACCAGCGGATGAATGCGGAAGTAGCGTTCACACATTTTTACAAGGGGCACAACAAGAGGCGGCACAACCGAAGAAATTATAATTGCCTCGATGTCTGACATACGGATGCCCTGAAAGCGGAACAAATTATTTATGAGCATTCCGTATTCATCGCCGGTCTTCTGACGGTCCGTTGAAATGCGCCAATGGCGTACGAGCTTCTTTCCTTCATATGTACCGAGCACTATATTACTGTTGCCGATATCAAATACTAAAAGCATAATTTTCCTCCATTCCTGCGTAAGCAGGGATTTTTACAATATTTGAAGTACAGGTTCACTTATTTCTTGGGCGGATGGATACATCTCCTGCCAGCACACGGGTTCTTCCCTTAGGCGTATCTACCAGAAGCGCTCCGTCCTCATCTATGTCAGCCGCGACACCGGCGTATGTTTCCTTGACTCCGATTACATTTATTTCCTGCCCGAGTGTCACGGAATATTTCCGCCACTCATCAAGCACCTTTGAAAAACCGTGCTCCAGTACCTCGCAGTACAGCTCATCCATTGCGTTGAGAATCTCCGCAAAGAGGGGCACACGTGCAAGACGCTCCCCCTTGATGGACTGCAGTGAAATTCCGATATCCCGAAGCTCCTCCGGAAAATCCTCCGGAAGTATGTTTACATTAAGCCCTGTTCCGATGATAACGTAATGAATCCTCTCCATTTCCGCGTTCATCTCAGTCAGGGTTCCGTCCAGCTTTTTACCGTTGTAGAGAATATCATTAGGCCATTTAATACCCACATCGACACCGAATTTTCTTATTGCACGCGTGAGAGCAACTGCTGTCATCAGCGTACATTTCGGCGCTTCCTGAGGAAGAAATGTGGGACGCAGAAGCATTGAGAACCATATTCCCTTGTACTTTGGAGAGAACCAGCCGCGGGAAAGTCTTCCCTTCCCTCCTGTCTGCTCCTCCGCCACAATTACAGTCCCGTCAGGAGCTCCCTGAAGAGCCAGCTTTTTTGCTTCGTCATTTGACGAGCTTACCTTATCAAAATGCACAATCTTTTTACCGATTATCTTCGTATGCAGGAGCGGCTTTATTTCCTCCGACAGAAGAAGATCCGGGGATTCCTTCAGCGAATAACCGCTGTGGGAATGACTCACTATATCATACCCGTCTTCCTTCAGCGCCTGGATATGCTTCCAAACCGCCGTTCTTGACACGCCAAGCCCCTGCGCGATTTCCTCGCCGGATATGTATGAATCACCTGCTTTCCTCAAAAGCTCAAGGATTTTTCCCTTCATAAGGCATCTCCTCCTGCAAATATGTTCGTTTAAAAAGGTTAACGGTTAACCTAACTCCTATATAATAGAACAAAGACCGCCCAGAATCAAGAAAAAGGGGCTGTAAAAAAAGAAATGCCTTCTCCTTTAGGAGAAGGTGCCGAGTTTACACGGTCTCCCTCCCCCTGAAGGTGAAGACATTAAAGCCGTTTTATTTGATTGTTACAAGCTCATACTGTCTTGTTCCAAGACCGATTTTTTCTCCGTGAATAAGGGTTTCTTCCCAGTTAACATGCGGATTGTTATCCAGGAATACATCATGATGATGTTCTCCCGCTGCCGCCAGATTATCTCCCAGCTGGCTGTTTCTTATCGGCGTCGCTTTCTGGCATGCGTCGACGGCAGCCTGATCTACTGCAATCGGGTCAAAGGATGCGAACATTCCAAGATTAGGAAGAATAGGTGCATCATTATCGCCGTGGCAGTCACAGTTCGGCGAAATGTCCATTGCCATATTGATGTGGAACGTCGGACGGTCCTGACAGATTGCCTGTGCGTACTCTGCCATCTTGCGGTCCAGAAGGTCACTTGCATCCCACTGTTCATTGCTGATTGCGTCAAAGGCACAGGCACCTATGCAGCGTCCGCAGCCCTTGCAGATGTCCTCGTGAATGAACGCCTTGTTATTCTCGTACGTGATAGCGTTCGAGCCGCACTCCTTGGCGCAGCGGCGGCAGCCGCGACAGAGCTCTTCATTGACCTTACATTTACCGGAGGAATGCTGCTCCATCTTACCGGCGCGGCTTCCGCCACCCATACCGAGATTCTTGACGCATCCGCCAAAGCCCGTCATTTCATGGCCTTTGAAATGTGCAAGGCTTATGACAATATCCGCGTCCATTATTGCACGTCCGATTTTTGCGGTCTTGCAGTACTCGGCATTCTTCACAGGAACCTCGACCTCGTCCGTGCCGCGGAGACCGTCGGCAATTATAATCTGACAGCCTGTAGTTGTAGGATTGAATCCGTTGTAGTTCGCACAGTCAAGATGCTCCAGCGCATGCTTTCTGCTCCCCGGATAAAGAGTATTGCAGTCTGTGAGGAAAGGTATTCCTCCCTGCTCCTTTACAAGGTCAGCAACCGCCTTGGCATACTGCGGACGAAGATACGCGAGGTTGCCAAGCTCACCGAAATGCATCTTGATAGCAACAAATTTTCCTTCCATGTTGATGTTCTTGATGCCCGCGGCAATACAGAGCCTTTTAAGCTTTTCTGTCTGGGGAGTTCCTACCTTGACACGAAAATCCGTAAAATACACCTTAGCTTTTTCCATTTTTCACAATCCTCCTAACATCTGCGCTTCATACGATGCGCACTATATCGGCCATTTGATACTTCGGAACAACAAAGCAGCCCTGCTCGTCGAGATAATATTTTATATCCGCCCCTACCGGCACATCCACAGTATATCCCGTCTGCTTCGGGTATCCAAGTGCCAGTGCAAGGCGCGGCGTGTCGGCTGAAGCGATATGCAAAAGCTCCCGCACCTTCGGTACATTTATAGAGCCCATGATACAGCTTCCGACACCCTCCTTCCAGGCAGTCATAGTCATGGCGCTTACGGCGATTCCTGTATCCACATCACGAAACGCGCCTGCGCCTGCCGCCTGAATCACTACCACAAAAGCAGTCGGCAGCTCATCCTCCTTCGGGGCTCCTATCTCAGGTGGAAGAAGCGCAGCCCATTTCATCAGCGGCTGCATTGCTGCAACCATATCAGGAGACTTCACCACTATGTATCGAAGCGGAAGCTTGTTTGAAGCACAGGATACCAGCCTTGCATGCTCCAGCATTTCATGCAGTACCTTTTCCGGAACAGGTCTCTGCTCAAAGCGTCTGACACTTCTGCATGTACGATAAAGCTCGTCAAGTTCCAATAAAATCCCTCCCTGTATAACTCTAATAATAAGTATAACTCAAAGCTTCATATTTTGTCTCCGCAAAATTTTAAAGCGGAGTTATGTAGCATTAAAACACGGCTTTTCTGTGGCAAACTTTGATTTAAGGCATTATAATACAAATATATGAATCGTGTGCGTATACATAAAAGGGAGATAGATATAATGAACTGGAAACTTGTGCTTGGTATTTTGACGGCGAACGTGCTTTTTATGTCGTCAAGCTACACTATGCTTATTCCATTTCTTCCCATGTATCTCACTTTGGAGCTGAGTGTTCCTGAATCTGATGTCAACATCTGGTCCGGTATCGTTTTCTCCGCCAGCTTCGTCATGAGTGCCGTAATGGCTCCAATATGGGGTAAACTCGCCGACAAAAAAGGAAAACGCCTCATGGCAATCCGTGCCAGCTTCCTACTTTCCATCAGCTATTTTCTTGGCGGTATTGTGCAGACTCCCGAGCAGCTTGCTCTTATGCGGCTATTTCAGGGCTTTGCCGCGGGACTCTGGCCGATGGAACTGGCTATAATGTCCCTTTATTCCCCACCTGATAAGCTGGGGGTCTGTATCGGTATACTGCAGGGCGTTCTTACTGCCGGAAGTGTCATAGGCCCCCTTATAGGAGGTGTCCTTGCCGAGTATTTCGGTATGCGGGCATCCTTCTATCTTGCAGCAGGTGCTTTGTTCGTTAACTGTCTGGCATTTGTTTTCGTCATAAAAGAGCCCCCTGCGCCCGAAACGCCGTCCAATTCACCCAAAAAGGATCAGAGCTCCTTTTCTCTCCTCAGCCGCCCCGTCATTGCTACGCTTTTATGCGCGAGCGCGCTGGTACAGATGGTTATTCTGATTCTCCAGCCTATCCTGACAACCTACATCTCTTCCCTTGCCGGAGAGCTTCCGAATCTTGTTCTCGTTTCAGGTATTGTTTTCTCGCTGGGCGGAATAGCAGGCGCGGCAGCAGCTCCGTGCTGGGGATGGTTCGGTCAGCATAACGGCTTCGTCCGGGCAATGCTGATGGCTATGCTTCTCGGAGGCTGTGCCCTTATTGTACAGGGTACAATGACTGAGCTGTACAGCTTTGCGGCAATGCAGTTTGTATGCGGTCTTTTCTTCTGCGGAATACATCCTTCACTCAACTCACTTCTTGCCAAGTGTACCGAGCCTTCCGTAAAGGGCCAGATTTTCGGTCTGATGTTTGCGGCGCAGCAGATTGGCTCTATTCTCGGCCCAATCCTCGGCGGTGTTGTCGCGACATATTTTGGAATGCATTCAGTATTTTTTGCTGCCGGCGCAGTTTTGATATTCATGAGCCTTACTCTGCGCGTGAACAGAAAACGACTTCCTGCAGCCTAGGATTACACAGGGTTAAATTAAAATACGGGGCCAAAATATAGAAAAATAGAAAAAACGGATTTTCCCCGCTTTTCAGGGAAAATCCGTTTTATTTGTTTATTCGCGCCGTATTTTTTCATGAAACTCCGGCGTATCAATATATTTTTTTATGAACCTTATAAAGTTGCCGTCAGCCTGTGAAAATACCTTCTGCGGTCTCCAGCACAATGATATCTGTATTACATACGGCGGGTCAAAGGGAATTTTTCGGAATGTAAAATCCATGCGTGTAACAAACTCAGGAAGTATTGCAACACCCATTTTATTTGCCACAAGCTGCTTCATTGTCTTTGTCTGGGCAGCACACAGTACGATATCAGGCGTAAAATCATTATCAGAGCAATGCCTGTCTATACTTCTGTACTGAAATGTCTTAGGCTGCTGCATGATGAACTTTTCACCGCGAAGCTCCGAAAAAGAAACCCTTGACGCATCCGCAAAGCGGTGTCCCATATCCACACAGAGATTCATATTGCAGCGTGCAATCGACATCTCGTTTTCGGGAAGCCGGATGTCCTCACCCATTACTATCCCGAAATCCAGCTCACCTGAATCAACGAGGCGGCGGACTTCCTCAGAATCATTATACGCATGAAGTACAAGGTCAATCTGCGGATACTCCATCTTAAACCGAGTAAAAAAATCCGGAAACAGATACGCTTCGAACATAGGAGGAATGCATACCTTTATCTTGGCAGAGGATGTGCGGCAGAACCTCTGCATATCCTGCTTAGTCGCCTCAACATCATGCAGTATGCGCTCTGCATGCACCTCAAAGGCATGGCCTTCTGTCGTGAGCGTAAGATTACGATGCTGCCTGTCAATAAGCTTCACCCCCAGCTCTGTTTCCAAAGCCTTTACTGCCTTTGTGACAGACGGCTGTGAGACTCCAAGAATCTCGGCTGTTCGCGTAAAATTCTTAAGTCGGCTCAGCGTCGTAAAATATTCAAGCTGTCGAAGTTCCATGCAGCCACCTCCCATTTCCTTCATTTTATCATAACTTTAAGGAATAACAAGGCGTAAAAAAAAGAATCATTCGAATATTCCGAATGATTCTTTACAGCCCGTATCTTATTTCACAAGAGAAACCGGAGACAAAACTGAAATTCCCTTCGAATTGACAAAAACATCAGCACGCACTCCGAACACATTTCCAAGCATATCAACAGTCAGAATTTCCTTTGGCGTTCCCTGTGCGAATACTCCATGGTCTTTTATAACAACAATCTCATCAGCATACTGCAGCGCGTGATTTATATCATGAAGGACCATGATAATCGTAATCCCATACTCCCTGTTCAAATCCTCGACTATATTCATTACCTCAAGCTGATGCCCGATATCAAGATATGTCGTAGGCTCATCAAGAAGAAGAATCTCAGGCTTCTGAGCAAGTGCCATAGCAATCCATGCACGCTGCCGCTCTCCGCCTGAAAGACGGATAACCGGACGGTCTACGAATGCATTAAGCTGCGTACGCTCAATAGCCCACTCTACTGCTTCCCTGTCTGCCTTCGGATCGCTTGCACGAAGCCAGCTCCGATACGGAAAACGGCCGAAATCCACAAGCTGCTTTACCGTTACATCGGCAGGAGCCTGCGCCCCCTGCGGGAGAATAGCAAGCCGCTGCGAGAGCTTTTTACGTCCCATTTCACGGACATCCTCACCATCAAGAAGAACCTGTCCTTCATATTTTCTGTTAAGACTCGACAATGCCTTAAGAAGTGTTGATTTACCGGCACCGTTTGGTCCGATAATCGCCGTGCGTTTTCCCGGCGAAAAGGATACATTGACATTTTTGAGGATGGTATTTCCCTCAAATGCCACCGTCAGATTTTTTGCTTCAAGTGCCATCAGAGTTCCCTCCTCAACAAAAACAGAAAGAACGGCGCACCGAGCCCTGCCATAAGAATTCCTACAGGAAGCTCTGTCGGCGCAAAAGCCGTGCGGGCAAAGGTGTCACTGAACATAACAACAGCCGCTCCCAAAAGCGCCGCTCCCGGAAGCAGAAAACGATAATCCGAACCGATGATAAGACGCGCCGCGTGCGGAACAATAAGACCGACAAAGCCCAAAAGACCGACAACAGACACAGCACTTGCCGCAAGCATCGCAGCAATCGCCGTCATAACAATACGCGTAAGCTCAACATTAAGACCGAGTCCCTTTGCGATTTCATCGCCAAGCTGCAGTATATTAAGATGGCGTGCCCCAAGCATGACAAGAATAATACCTGCGACAGCATAAGGATAAATAATATCAACATGAGGCCAGCTGCGTGCCGCAAGACCCCCAACCATCCACATAAGAGCACCATGAACCTTGTCGCTGTGAAAAATCATAAGCGCGGAAATACCTGCTCCCAAAAATGCCGACACAGCGACACCTGCCAGAATTATACGTACAGGACGTATTCCGTTTTTCCACGCGAGAATATAGATAACGACAGCAGCAGCCATAGCTCCGAGAAAAGCTACAGGCGTCACAAGATATTCGTATCCTGGAAATACAAGCATTACAATAATACCTGCAAGTCCCGCTCCCGACGAAATGCCGATTATGTGCGGATCCGCGAGTGGGTTTTTCATAATCGCCTGAAGCACAGCTCCTGACAATGCTAAATTTATACCGACAAAAGCCGCCACGATAGTACGCGGCAGGCGGATATTCCAAAGAATCTGCTCATGTGTGCCTGTACCGGTGCCAAAAATAACTGTAATAATCTCATCTAGCGGGATGCTCACGGAACCCATACCTACACTCAGCATGAATCCACCGACAGCCAGCACAGCAAAGATAATCAATACAAAGATACGCCGTACCAAAACAGCATTCGATGCTTCTTCCTTAACTTCCATCACTTAAATCCCTCCGGATAAATCAACCTTGCCATTTCCTCAACAGCTTCAGGATAATGGATACAAGGACTTAAAAGAAAATGCTCCTGGGAAAGGTAATATACCTTTTTATCTCTTACAGCAGGAATACTCTGCCAGGCAGGATTCGTCTCCATTGTCTTTTCCATACTTGCCTTGATTTCGTCAACCTTTCCCATGCTGGTGACAAAAATAACATCAGGATTCTGCTCAACAGCCGTCTCAATACTGTACGGAGCCGCATCCGGCTTATCTTCCATTGCCTTCATCCCGGATGCAACATTCTTAAACCCAAGAAGATTTGCTACAGAACCGGCTATACTGGAATCAAGCTGCACAGATACTCCCTGGGAGGTGCTGTGCAGTATAAGAACCCTCAGTTCCTTTTTGGGAAGACGATTCTTTATTTCTTCAATGCGCTTGTCCATATCCGCAATAAATGCCTCAGCCTTTTCCGGATGTCCTGTTATAACGGCAAACTGCCTGAGACCATTCTTAACATCTTCATAGCTTTTCAGCTTGGCAACGATTACAGGAATTCCTGCTGCCTCCAATGGCTGTATAAGCTTCTCATTCGTCGCCTTGTTTATAATAACAAGATCAGGCGTATACGAAATGAGTTTTTCCATATCCACATTATATGTACGCCCGATACTTGGCTTATCCTTTGCATACTCCGGCATATTTGTCTTGGAATCAGGACGCGCTACGACATCACCGCCCACCTCATGAAGCGGCTCCAGGAATGAAGATGAAGTAACAATAATCCGCTCAGGCTTCTTCTTGAGCTTGACCGTGCGTCCATTCACATCAGTGATTTCAGCAAAAACGTCTCCTGCCGGAGCTTCGGCCTGTTTTCTCGCGCCGCACCCCGCAAGCACAGCAGCCAACATTATCGAAATTATGAGCACTATAGTTTTCTTACCCATTTCTAAATACTCCTTTATGTATTTTCACGCATAAAATTAGCCGCCGTTCACAACTAAACGGCGACTTGAAAATGCTCTTCATACAAGGAAAATAACCCATGTCTCCAGAGCAATGCATGCCGCCATAAGAAGCGCGACTCCTACACCCTGGATTGTCTTTGGTGTTCCATACAGCCAGTCCTTCGTCAGGCTGCCGCGGTAATTCAAAAATACGAACCAGCCGGAACGCACAGTAAACCATTGCTGCTTACGCTCCGGACCAATAACCTTTGTAAACATATTGATAATGCATAAAGCACCTAAAAAAGCACAAATAATACGAATTGCAACTTCCTGCTCTGTCATCATGTTTCCTCCAAACTTTACCGACAACATACATTTTTGAAAAATCATGTGTCAGCTCCGGCATAAAGCCTGCCGTAATATATTGGTAATTCCCAACATCGCAAACACATTGAGAATCTCTCTTACTTGTTATTATACCGATATGCGCAGCCAAGTGCAATACACAGGACTTTTGTTTCTCTATCTTTTATGTTTTTTGCAAAAAAAAATCCCGGTCGGAAAATCCGACCGGGAAATTTTTCATTTTGCTGCTAATCCCGACTCAGGGGAAGAACGGCCAAACGATAGGAATAACGATAAGGGAAACTACGAGGCAGACAAGAATCAAAGGCGTACCAGCGATGATATAGTCTTTGAAGTGATATCCGCCAGGTCCGAGAACCAGCGTGTTCGGCGGTGTACCAACCGGCGTAGCGAATGCGCAGGATGCAGCAACAGCGATAGCCATCAGAACTGCATGCGGGTCAGCGCCAATGTTCTGAGCGAT
>NZ_FQUG01000018.1 GCF_900129225.1 Schwartzia succinivorans DSM 10502
CACGCAGATTGTAGCATAGGAGGTTTTTTACTAAAAGAAATTTTTACTTACCACCAGCATAGCTGGTGGTTTAATATCGCCTATTCGGCTACCAACAAATTAAGCCCCGTCCGATCTGGACGGGGCTTTTGCCATACCTATGCTAAAATTCATCCCTCTGCAGTTTTGTATGCTTTTTCTACCGCAGCCCTTATCTTCTCATAATCATCTCCGGGGGAAGCCTCAAAAACCTTCTCGCCGTCGACAAAAAGAGACGGCACATAATAGTACTTCCCTGCAAATTCTCTAAGCTTCTCAGGCTCTTTATTCTCATCGATAAAAACAATCTCCGTACCGGCGTGGCGCGCCTTTACCTCATCAATCGCACGGTGCGCCTTTGCACAGTACGGGTAGCCTGCCATTTCAATCATTGTAATCAAGGCAATCCCTCCTGTCTATGATTTATCCTTCCTTGCCGAACTCCGGCTGCGATTCTATCCAAAACTCAGCTCTGTCCCTCGGCTTCCTCCATCTGTTTGACATCATAATAAAGTCCGTTCAAAGCGCGCCTTGCAACCGATATTGGGCAATCCGGAGAGCATATTTCACAGTGCCCGCATGCATCTTCTATAGCATCAAGCGCCTTTTTAAGCTTTTCCGACTGCATCATTTCTATCACCTCGAATCAATCCTTTTTTACATAATAGCAAATACCCCACCGCTTGTAAAACATTAAAGAGGACTGTACATATCGCCCAGGCAATAAGACAAACAAAAAAGCCCGGATTTTCATCCGAGCTTCGATTTCAAATGGTGCGGTCGATGGGACTTGAACCCATACGTCTTGTGAACACTACCCCCTCAAAGTAGCGCGTCTGCCAATTCCGCCACGACCGCAAAAACAAGATACAGTATATAACAAAAATATGTGATTGTCAATGGTGCGGCTGAGTGGACTCGAACCACCATGATGTTGCCATCACTAGCTCCTGAAGCTAGCGCGTCTGCCATTTCGCCACAGCCGCAAACAAAATCTATGAATGTCCGGCATTAGAACTCTGACGTAATTCCGGTTCTCGATCAATGTGGTGCCGAGGACCGGAATCGAACCGGTACGATTGTTACCAATCCCGGGATTTTAAGTCCCGTGCGTCTGCCAGTTCCGCCACCCCGGCATCTCAAAAAAATGGAGCGGGTGATGGGAATCGAACCCACGTAGCCAGCTTGGAAGGCTGGAACTCTACCATTGAGTTACACCCGCGTAATTAACACATGGAGCTGGCGATAGGACTTGAACCTACAACCTGCTGATTACAAGTCAGCTGCTCTGCCAATTGAGCCACACCAGCATGTTCATGGTGCCTCAGAGTGGAATCGAACCGCTGACACAAGGATTTTCAGTCCTTTGCTCTACCAACTGAGCTACCGAGGCAAATCATATATTATCAGTAAAACTGATTAATAACAAATGGCGACCCGAATGGGACTTGAACCCATGATCTCCGCCGTGACAGGGCGGCATTCTAAACCGACTGAACTACCGGGCCGTAATGGTGGGCGATAACAGGATCGAACTGCTGACATCCTGCTTGTAAGGCAGGCGCTCTCCCAGCTGAGCTAATCGCCCATATAAAACACTGCAATGCAGCGTATTTATCAAATGGTGACTCACCGGGGAATCGAACCCCGAACCTACTGATTAAGAGTCAGTTGCTCTACCAATTGAGCTAGTGGGTCATATATAAGTTCCCAGCTCGCCACCACGATATATGGTGGCTCACCCGGGATTTGAACCCGGGACACCCTGATTAAAAGTCAGGTGCTCTACCAACTGAGCTAGTGAACCGTCTGGCTGGGGTAGCTGGATTCGAACCAACGAATGCAGGAGTCAAAGTCCCGTGCCTTAACCAACTTGGCTATACCCCAAATACCCCAGGGGATATGCATGGCTCCATGAGTAGGACTCGAACCTACGACCGATCGGTTAACAGCCGATTGCTCTACCAACTGAGCTATCATGGAATCAAGAGGCTGAAATTATCAGCCTGTAAACCGGCAGCTTCCTATCCTCCCGGGCCGTCTCCAGCCAAGTACTTTCGGCCTTTACGTGCTTAACTACTGTGTTCGGAATGGGAACAGGTGGAA
>NZ_FQUG01000014.1 GCF_900129225.1 Schwartzia succinivorans DSM 10502
TTGCAAATGATCAATTAAGTTTATTTGAATCAGTGGACCCGTTTACGGGGAAGCGAGAGAAAAAAGGCTAAGAAAAAAGCCCCCGAGTAGGGGGCTGCCAGTGATAATAGTGTGATTGCCAGATTGTTTCGATGCGCCCTTTAGGGTGCTACCACAGGTAATTGGCCCTTATAGGGCCTGAGCAAACCACCCGTTTCACGGGTGGTTTTGATTTGTTTTATCAATTGTCAAGAGTGTCATGAAGATGCTTTTTAAGTTCATTTGCATCATCAATCTGAAGCAGCTCTCCAAGCAATTTCTTTGCCTTATTCGTGGAAATTGAACGAAGATTCTTTTTGAAGAATTCTTCAGCAACCTGTGGGAAGAGAGCATAGGAAAGTACATCCTCCTCAGGTGCGTTTTCATATCCTTTTTCAGCGAGCTCATCACGGAACTGAGCCATTGTTTTCTCTTTTGCATCCTCAACAGCACAGTCTGTGATGATTTCCGAATCCTGAATACCGATGGAATGCAAGAAGTCGCGTGAGATTGGTTTCGGCGTATGACCGAATTTGCCACGGGCCAGATCCTTAAATTCTTTTGGAACCATCTTGTAACGTCCGAACATGACATTGAACGTAGCCATACTGCCCACAATCTGGCTGGATGGAGTAACAAGCGGCGGATAACCGAGGTCAGCGCGGACACGCGGCATTTCATCAAGCAAATCCTGATATTTGTCTTCCATACCCTGTTCCTTGAGCTGGTTCGTAAGGTTGGAGAGCATACCGCCCGGAATCTGGAAGTCCAGAACATTAGGATTGACATCAAAATAACCTTTAAGATTGAATTCTTTGATGAGATCCTGCTTCACCTGTGTGAAGTGCTTGGAAACAGGAATCAGCTTCTGACGGTCAAGCTTTGTATCACGGGGGGATTCCTTAAGTGTTTCAATCATTGTCTCAGTGCAGGGCTGAGATGTATCACACGCAAAAGGTGCAAGTGCTGTGTCAATGATATCAACACCTGCTTCAATTGCTTTAAGATATGTCATGGAACCAAATCCGCTTGTGTAGTGGGTATGAAGCTCAATAGGAACCTTTATGGCAGCCTTTAATTTCTTTACCAAATCCTCGGCAACGTAAGGCTTCAAAAGGCCGGACATATCCTTGATGCAGACAGAATGGCAGCCCATTTTTTCAAGCTCTTTTGCGAGCTCAACGAAGGTTTCGTTCGTGTGGTACGGACTGACAGTATATACGAGACAGCCCTGAACATGGGGCTTCTCCTTGCACTTGAGTGCTTCATCAATGGATGTGCGGAGGTTCTGTATATCATTCAGTGCATCAAAAATACGGAAAACACGCACGCCATGCTCCGATGCTTTACGGACAAAAGCACGGACAACATCATCCGAGTAATGATTATAGCCGAGAAGATTCTGGCCGCGGAGAAGCATCTGGATAGGGGTTTTTTTCAAATGTTTTTTAAGAGTATCCAGTCTTTCCCACGGATCCTCATCCAAAAAACGAAGACATGTATCAAACGTAGCTCCGCCCCATGCTTCAAGAGCATTAAAGCCGATTTCATCCAATGCTTCCAACTGAGGCAGCATCTGACTGATGCGCATACGGGTAGCGCACAAAGACTGGTGTGCGTCACGAAGGATTGTTTCCGTAATTTTAACAGGCTGCATTTCTGCCATAATCAAAAACACTCTCCCTTGATTGTATTATTGTACCTTACGGACATTACATAATTACAGTATATGAAGCTGGATTTTCATTGTCAATGTATACATGAAAAACTTTTACAAAAAATAAGTATTTTCTTTGCTTATTCGTTTTCGTCCATGTCGATTCCTTTTTTTACAAGTTCACGATATGCTTTTTGGAGTGATTTCGTGATTTCGCCGGGTTTCCCGTCTGCAATAGTGTTGCGGTCGATTGCCTTTACCGGAACGATTTCATTTTCCGTGTTTGTGAGGAAAGCTTCTTCAGCAGAATAAGCAAATTCAGGTTTAAAAGCTTTTTCAACAACTGTTAAATCAAGCTGCTTTGAAAGTCTTTCCATGATGAGTTCCCGGGTAACGCCCGGAAGTATAAGATTATTTTTCGGATGTGTCCAGAGAATTCCTTCCTTTACAACGAAGAAATTGGCATCCACGCCCTCTGTAATGATATTGGCATCTTTACGGTAAAGGAGTGCCGTTGCGCCGTTAGCCTTTACAGCCTGATCCATTGCGACAACATTACCAAGCAGGTTCAGAGAGTTGATATCGCAGCGAAGCCAGCGGATATCCTCAACCAATGCGGCGCGTATACCGTTTTCCTGCCATTCGGTGTTTATAGGTGTATCACGGATAATGACATTCAGATGGGGCAGTGACGGATATGGAGACTGCAGAGAACGGGGGGCAGTTCCTCTTGATAACTGGAAGTAGATGAGTCCGTCCTTTATTTCTGTCTTTTGAATCATTTCATTAAATAAATTGTAAAGCTCTTCATCCGTATCAGTGATAGGAATATTTAATGCCCGCATGGAATTTCTGTATCTCTCGAGATGCTTTTTAACCCCGAAGCATACGCCGTCATAAACACGCAGGGTTTCATAAACGCCGTCACCAAGCTGATACCCTCTATCCTCAAGCTGTACGGCATATTCCTTCAAATCAATAAAAGTGCCATCGATGTAAGCCGATTCTTTCATCAAAAGACCTCCTAAGTAGTAATCTTCTATATTATAGATGAAAAAATTTTTTAATAATAGTCTTTATTTTATTGTTTGGTATTATTTTTTCCCATGAATACACGACGTTTTTTACATGCGCAAACCTTGAACTATAGCCTTATAATGTGGTATGATTTGTAAAATTGTACAGTATATGCAGTCTGAATGGAGGAAAATTTTCAATGAAAATTGTTGTTACTATTGTCGGTAAAGATCAGGTGGGTATCATTGCGTCAGTCAGCTCAATTCTGGCTGATAATAATGTCAATATATTAAACGTCAATCAGAATATCATGGACGGTTTTTTCAATATGGTTCTTATTGCCGAGATGACAGATGACAAGCTGAAATTGGCTGATTTGCAGAAGCTCCTGAAAGAAAAGGGAGAAGCAATGAGGTTGGAAATTAAAGTACAGCATCAGGATATTTTCAACAGCATGCATACTATTTAAATTACAATTTCTTTTTGGGAGGAATAACCTTGATAACGATTGACGATATACTTGAAACCAATCGAATGATAACTGAGAATAAACTGGATGTACGTACTATTACGATGGGTATTTCCCTTCGTGACTGTGCTCACCCGAATATTACTCAGTTCTGCCAGAATGTTTACGATAAAATAACCAAGTCAGCAGAGTTCCTCGTAAAAACGGGGGAAGAAATCGAGTCTGAATACGGCATACCAATCATACACAAGCGTGTGTCAGTTACTCCGATTGCGATTGCAGCGGAAGCATGTAAAACAGATACCTATGTTCCTGTGGCAGAGGCTTTGGACAGAGCTGCAAAGGAAGTAGGCATCAATTTTATCGGCGGTTTCTCTGCTTTGGTGGAAAAGGGCTTCACCAACGGTGACCGAATTTTATTGAACTCAATTCCTCAGGCATTGGCAAGCACATCGCTTGTATGCTCCTCAGTCAATTTAGGCTCTACTAAAGCAGGCATAAATATGGACTGTGTCCGTGAGATGGGTGAAATCATCAAGAGAACCGCGGAGCTTACCCGTGATGAACAGGCAATCGGCTGCGCGAAGCTTGTTGTATTTGCAAACGCACCCGGAGATAATCCGTTCATGGCCGGCGCATTCCATGGCGTAAGTGAAGCTGAGCGCGTAGTCAGTGTAGGCGTAAGTGGACCGGGCGTGGTGAAGCATGCGCTAGAAGGGCTTAAAGGTGCTGATTTCACAGAGGTTGCCGAAACAATCAAGAAAACTGCATTTAAGATTACCCGCGTAGGTCAGCTTGTAGCCCGTGAGGCATCAAAACGTCTTGGCGTTCCGTTTGGAATTATTGATTTGTCGCTGGCACCGACTCCGGCAGTTGGAGACAGTGTAGCAAATGTCCTGGAGGAAATGGGCCTTGAAAGCTGCGGCGCACCGGGAACGACAGCTGCTTTGGCACTGCTTAATGATGCAGTCAAGAAGGGCGGTCTTATGGCATCCTCTCATGTTGGCGGCCTGAGCGGCGCATTTATCCCTGTAAGTGAGGATCAGGGCATGATAGACGCAATCAACGCCGGCAGCCTCTCTATCGAGAAGCTTGAGGCAATGACCTGCGTGTGCTCTGTCGGACTTGATATGATTGCCATTGAGGGAGACACATCAGCAGCTACTATTTCGGGGATTATTGCCGATGAGGCTGCTATCGGTATGATTAACAATAAGACCACGGCTGTCCGTATTATCCCGGTTCCGGGCAAGAAGGTCGGAGATGTCGTAGAATACGGCGGCCTTTTGGGATACTGCCCGATTGTTCCTGTGAGGAATAAGTTCAGCTCTGAGGCATTCATTGCACGGGGCGGGCGTATTCCGGCTCCTGTCAGAAGCTTAACGAATTAAGAAAAGAGAGCCCTGCAAAGGGCTCTTTTCTTCCTGGGAGGTATGTCAGATGCGGATGACCAAAAAAATCAAAGCGGAAATAATTGAAAGACTTTCTGAGCATTATGCGGGTGCAAAGCCTGCACTGGTATACAGAAATTCCTTTGAGCTATTGGTTGCTGTGATTCTTTCCGCACAGTGTACTGACAAAAGGGTAAATATAACGACAGCGCGGCTTTTCGCCAAAGCTGATTCGCCGCAAAAGATTCTTGACTTGGGACTGAAGGCGCTTGAGGAAGAAATCAAAGACTGCGGGTTATATCACAACAAGGCAAAAAATATCTACGCTGCCTGCGGTATTTTGATGGAGAAATATGACGGAGCTGTGCCTGAGACCTTTGAAGAGCTGCTCAGCCTTCCCGGTGTCGGGAGAAAAACAGCAAATGTTGTTTCAAGTGTTGCGTTTAACAAGCCTGCTATTGCTGTTGACACCCACGTTTTTCGTGTTTCAAACAGACTGCGTATTGCCGTAGGAGAAACTCCGTTAGAGGTTGAAAAGGGACTTCAGAAGCTGATTCCGAAAGAAAGCTGGTCGGACGCGCATCACTGGCTTATATGGCATGGACGAAACCTGTGCCAGTCGCGCCGCCCGAAATGTTCAAAGTGCTTTTTAAATGATTTATGTCCCAGTAAATCAGAAAATGTCGAGGAGAAGAAATGATATACAGAAAACCTACATTCGATGATGTAGAAGAAATATACAATTTAATAAATCAGTATGCAAATGAGGGTGTAATGCTGGCAAGATCCAGAAACACTCTTTATGAAACTCTCAGAGAAATGATTGTAGCCGATGATAACGGCACGATAGCAGGTGTCGGCGGGCTGCATATTGTGTGGGACCGTATGGCGGAGGTACGTTCAATGGCGGTTCTTCCGGAGAAAGCGCGTCAGAAAATCGGAACGGAAATAGTAAAGCGCCTGATTGAGGAAGCAAAAGAGCTTAATGCAGAGAAGGTTTTCACTCTTACATACAAGCCAGGTTTTTTTCAGACGCTTGGCTTTCAGGTGATAGTTAAGGAAGACCTGCCTCCCAAGGTCTGGAAGGATTGTATTGACTGTCCCAAATTCCCGAACTGTGACGAAATTGCATTAATTCGTAAGATTTAATAGGTGTCTATGTATTTGTTGTGTATACAATTTGCAATTTTGTGATATCTTTGTTGACAATATTCTGAAATAATGCTATATTATCACCATATTATTGTAAATGCGATGCGCAAGAGAAGTAATTAATGTCATTTTTTCAGAGAGCTGCGGGCTGGTGAAACGCAGTAAAGTGCCTTAATGAAATACACTTGCAAGCAGCGGGCTGAATTAGTGTACCGGCACAGTGTTACTGTGTCAGTAAACTGGCAGTAGGCTTTGCCGGATTGTCACCGTTATCATAGACTAGGATATACACTTGTATCCGAAAAAGCGGCTTGCTATGAGCAAGCAGGGTGGTACCACGAGCTTAGAGCCCGTCCCTGTATGGGGGCGGGCTTTTTTGCATTCAAAATTGGAGGGAAAAGTCATGATTATTGTAATGAGTCCATCAGCTACGAAAGAAAATTTGAAAAAAGTAGAGGAAAAGATTGAGCGTTCAGGTTTGTCAGCGCATCTTTCCGTTGGTGAAAACCGGACGATCGTTGGTGTCATCGGAGATAAAAAGCGTATCGGTGAATTGGAGATGAATTCACTTGAGGGCGTTGAAAAGACTGTCCGTATTACTGAAAAATACAAGCTTGTAAGTCGCGAGTTTAAGGCAGATAATACAGTTATTGATGTCCGCGGAGTTAAAATCGGCGGGGAAGAATTGGCAGTTATGGCAGGTCCCTGTTCCGTTGAAAGTCTTGAACAGCTTCGTGAGACAGCAGCTGCAGTAAAGAAAGCCGGAGCTCAGTTCCTTCGCGGCGGCGCATTCAAGCCCCGTACTTCTCCCTATGATTTTCAGGGACTTGGCGAAGAAGGACTCAAGCTGTTAAAGCAGGTTGGTGACGAATACGATTTGCGGATAATCACTGAAATAGTTGACTTGAATGATGTTGAGCTGGTATCGGAATACGCTGATATTCTTCAGATAGGTGCCAGAAACATGCAGAACTTCCGCCTTTTGCAGGCCGTAGGGCATGGCAGCAAGCCTGTAATGCTGAAACGCGGTATCTCCGCAACAATCTCTGAATGGCTGAATGCGGCAGAATACATAATGAGCGCCGGCAATGACAACGTAATGCTCTGTGAAAGAGGTATCCGCACATACGAAACATACACGCGCAATACTCTTGATTTGTCCGCGGTAGTAGCTTTGAAGGAGCTTACGCACCTGCCTGTAATCGTTGACCCGAGTCACGGAACAGGCCGCTGGCAGATGGTCCAGCCTATGGCACGTGCGGGTATCGCTGCCGGAGCAGACGGTCTGATTATCGAGGTTCATCCGCATCCGGAGCAGGCACTGAGCGACGGAGATCAGTCCTTGAAGCCTGAGAAATTTGCGGAATTGATGCAGGATGTTAAGAAAATCGCAGAGATTATGGGGAGAAAATAAACAATGGCAAAATTGAATCTTGCTATTATCGGAGTTGGATTGATTGGCGGTTCTTTTGGACTGGCATTAAAGGATAAGCTGGGTGAGGATGTCCATATTCGCGGCCTTTGCCGTCATAAAGAGTCAATGGATGCTGCTGTAAAGCTGGGGGCGGTTGATGAAGCCTCAGATGATGTGGCATGGGTAGTAAAGGATGCTGACCTTGTTTATCTGAGTACTCCTGTGCTCCAGATGGTTCCTATGGTAAAGCAGATACTTCCACATCTGAAAAAAGGCGCGGTAATTACGGATGCCGGAAGTACGAAAAAATTTCTGATGGATTCGATAACACCGCTGCTTCCTGATGATATATACTATATTTCGGCACATCCAATGACAGGAAAAGAAAAGAGTGGCGTATCAGCAGCCGGCAAGGATTTATTTTTAAACAAGTGCTATGTTATTATAAAAGAAACCGCTGCTCCGCCTGATGTGGTAAAATGGTTCGAGGATATTATGACCTTAACCGGAGCAAATCTGACGACTCTGCCGGTAGCACAGCACGACAGATGCGCATCTATTATCAGTCACGTGCCTCATGTTGCAGCAGCTGCTTTAGTTACGCTCCTTGAACGAAGTGACGAGGATATGAAATCCTGCATCAAGCTCGCAGGAGGTGGCTTCAAGGATACCACACGTATTGCGTCATCAAATGCTGATATGTGGGCAGATATATGCATGACGAATGCGGATGCAATTACAGCACATCTGCGCGAGGTTCAGTCGATTTTGGATGATGTGATAAAATATATGGAAGCAAAAGACAGGCAGAAAATACATGATTATTTTCTTAAAGCCAAAAAGAGACGCGATTCAATTCTTGATACAGCAGAAGAATTGTTCGAGATTTAAATTTAAAAGGGAGTCATATTTTGAAAATTAAACTTCATGAACTGGCCGATGCCTTTGCGGTATCGGAAACGCACACCGGATATGTAGATTTGGAGGAAGGCAGGATTCTGCTGTCCGGTTCTACTGTCTCAGCAAATGCAGATGTTGAAGATTTTGAGCAGGAAGAAGAGGCTCAAATGGATCAGTCTATTATGTGGGAAGAGAATTGGCAGCGCTATGTTGTAGTCCCCAACTTGGGTGATTACGATTTTCGAGAGCTTTTCAGAGATTTTATATCTTCTCAGCATGTTGATGATGACCGTAGGGGAAGGCTTCAGGAAGTTTATAATCAGAATATGCGAGAGCCGTACTGCAAGAAGCTCCTGCGTGAAATGAAGCTGACTGAGGAATGGGAAGCGTTTCTCCATGAGTATTTTATGAAGGTTGCACAAGAATGGTGCGAGGAAAATATGATTGATTATGAATGACGTGCTATGCTGATTTTTGAGGCGTATTTCGTTGACAATGCGTACATCAGTATGTATAATATTACTTGTCGCTAATCAGTAGCGATAAACGGCCCGGTAGTTCAGTCGGTTTAGAATGCCGCCCTGTCACGGCGGAGATCATGGGTTCAAGTCCCATCCGGGTCGCCATTTGCGGAAGTAGCTCAGTGGTAGAGCACCACCTTGCCAAGGTGGGGGTCGCGGGTCCGAGCCCCGTTTTCCGCTCCAGCGGCGACATAGCCAAGTGGTAAGGCCGAGGTCTGCAAAACCTTTATCCCCAGTTCGACTCTGGGTGTCGCCTCCAATTTAATATCTGTGGGAACTTTACAGTTCCCTTTTTTATGGCGACATAGCCAAGTGGTAAGGCCGAGGTCTGCAAAACCTTTATCCCCAGTTCGACTCTGGGTGTCGCCTCCAATGATTACTGACCCGGAGATATTTCCGGGTTTTTGTTTTGAATGAAATTATGAAAGGGATGCCGAAATGGAAAAGAATCAGCCAATTGGCGTATTTGATTCGGGATTAGGCGGTGTAAGCGTACTTCGGGAGCTTGTTGCTCTTATGCCTAATGAAAATTATATTTACTTCGGAGATTCTGTGAATGCCCCGTATGGAACAAAGTCAGACTCTGAAATCATGGAGCTTTCTGATGATGTAATGGAAAATCTTGTAAATCAGGGCTGCAAAGCTATAGTCATTGGCTGCAATACTATCACAGGTGTTGCAGCAAAGAGACTTAGAGCGGAATATCCAAAGCTGATTATTGTCGCGACTGAACCTGCAGTAAAACCTGCAGTAGCAGCAGCACCAAAAGGTAAAATTCTGGTTATGGCTACAACAGCAACACTTCGCTCAAAACGCTTCATGTCATTGGTTGACCGTTTCGGAGGGGATGCCGAGATTATAAGCTGTCCGTGTCCGGGACTGATGGAATTTGTGGAGCGCGGAGAAATATATTCCGAAAACCTTAGACAATATCTGACGGAAAAAATTACAAGTGTCGGGGGAATGGATGCAGACTGTGCTGTTTTGGGCTGCACACATTATCCTTTTGTAAAGGGTATGATTCAAGAAGTGCTTGGGGATAAAGTGAAAATATTCGACGGTGCTCCGGGAATTGCCCGCCAACTTAAAAGGAAACTTAAAGCTTATGATTTGATTAACGATTCCGGTAAAAAAGGTAAAATCCATTGGGAAAACAGCTTGAATAACCCAGAACTGTTAAGGCTTTCAGAAAAGCTTCTGAATTTGCAATAAACGTAAAAAGTACATTATGAATTTCAGTAAAGACTGTTGACATCAACAGTCTTTATTTATATACTTGTACATATATAAAAGTGATGTAATATTGTTAAAGTGTAATTTCTGTTAATCATATCTGGAAGGAGAAATTATGATGAATTTAAACGAAGAGTCTTTGAAGGTTCATAGGGAGCATAATGGAAAACTGGCTACAATCCCAAAAGCAAAACTGGAGGATGCGCATGATTTGAGCGTTCTTTACACGCCGGGAGTAGCAGAGCCGTGCAGAAAGATTAAAGATGATAAAGATCTTTCCTTTGAATATACGTGCCGCGGCAATATGGTTGCTGTTGTATCTGACGGTACACGTGTTTTAGGTCTCGGCAATATCGGTCCTGAGGCAGGTATTCCTGTAATGGAAGGCAAATCCGTTCTTTATAAGGTATTTGCTGACGTTGATGCTATTCCTGTATGTCTTGATACCTCGGACAAGGACAAATTTATTGAAACGGTCCGCTATCTGCAGCCGAACTTTGCTGGAATCAACCTTGAAGATATCGAGTCTCCGAAGTGCTATGACATTGAGGATGCTCTTATTGAAAAGATGGATATTCCTGTTTTCCATGATGACCAGCACGGTACCGCGATTGCATGTGCTGCAGCACTTCTGGGTGCACTGCGCCTTGTCAAGAAAGATATTGCAGAGGTAAAAATTGTAGCTAACGGCGCCGGTGCTGCAGGTACAGCTATTGTGCGCCTGCTTTTGAATCTTGGTGCAAAGCATATCACAATGATTAATTCAAAAGGTGCAATGTACGAAGGCATGGACATGAGCAGAATCAACCGTGTTCAGGCTGAGCTGCTTAAGGAAACAAATCTCGAAAAGAAACAGGGCTCTCTGGCTGATATTGCAAAAGGTGCAGATGTAATTCTCGGCGTATCCAAGCCCGGTGTTTTTACAGCAGATATCATAAAAAATATGAATAAGGATGCAATCGTTCTGGCTATGGCAAACCCTGATCCTGAGACGAGCTACGCTGACGCAAAGGCAGCAGGTGCACGTGTAGTCGGAACAGGCCGCTCGGATGCTCCGAATCAGGTAAACAATGTTCTCGTTTTCCCGGGACTTTTCCGTGGAGCAATTGATGTCCGCGCAAGAAAAATAAATGATGAAATGAAAAAGGCGGCGGTCTATGCTATTGCTAATCTTATTCCGGATGAAGAACTCCGTGAGGATTATGTAATTCCGGGTGCATTTGACCCTAATGTAGCACCTGCTGTTGCAGCTGCTGTAGCAAAGGCAGCTATGGATACCGGCGTTGCAAGAATCAAGGTTGACCCGGAAGATGTCCGCAAAGAAACACTTGAAAGAACAAAGAAATTAAGGGAAATTCTTAAGACAATCCGCTGATTATTGTTTTCAAAGCCTTTCTGTAGTACCTTTTTAGGCTACAGAAGGGCTTTTCTTGTGTTAAAACTCGGCAAAAAGATGTCTCCCACTTCTGTAAGTAGTGGTGGGAACAAGTAACAGGCGGAGAGCGTATTTCCTGCCTCGCGCGACGCGGATCTAGTCCCACTTGGGAAAACGCTGGCATAGGAAGTTTTGCCTTTGGCAAAACAATAACGAATGCGTTATAACTCGGCAGACGATGTCCTGCCGAGTTGAAATGCCGCAGAGGAAAGTTTGCCTATGGCAAACTTTGATTTAAGGCATTATAATATCTACTTAGGGACGGTGAAAAGGTTATTATGGCACAGTTTAAGGAAAAAGTTTTATTATACAATTTCACGAATGACGAAACTGTAAATAAGATTAAATCAATATGCCGCAAAATGAACATCGAAAATCAGATTGTCCCTTTTGAAAATTGGAATCAAAAGATAGGGTTTCTTTTGGGTAGAAGAGGATTTCTGCCTGCAAAGGACAGTGAAGGAGAGAACTTCAATTTTTCAGATGAAGTACTGATTTTTGTACATCTGAAGGACAAAAGACTGGATAAATTTTTATCGAACCTGAAACTCGAAAACGTTCCTGTAATTAAATACAAAGCTGTTGTTACCCCCTTCAATATAATGTGGTCGCTGCGACGGCTGTGTGAAACAATGCATAAGGAACACGGTGCTGTTCAGGAAGGAAAGAAGACGACGGATGGATAATAATAAGGATTCGACATTTGATAAAGATAATTTCTCTGCCATGGCAGACGATAAGACACAGTTTATGCCTGCTGTCCGGGAACCTCAAAGCTCATTTCGTGAACTTCCGCAGCAGAAACAGCCATTGAACGGTAATAAAAAACCTTCGAACGATAACAAAACACCCCGATGGAAGAAATGGGTTATGGTTATCGTATTATTTTTGTTTTCTGTAATAAGCAGTTTTTTCTTGTTTGGATATTTTAATGACCGCCAACAGATAAGCGAAAATGAACAGCTGCGGCAGATACAGTCAATGCGCGAGCAGGAAGCTGACATTAAGAAGAAAAAAGAGGAACTGAACAGAGAAAAAGAAAATCTTGAAATCGAAAAAAAGGCATTGGAGCAGCGTAAAAAACAGCTGGAAGCCGAAGCCGCAGATGCCCAAAAAAGAAATGATGAAATAAAAAAGAAAAAGGATAATGCCTCAGCGATAGATAAGGTATGGGATAAGGTAAGCGGAAAGGAAAAGAAACGTCAGGAAGAGCAAAAAGAAAACACATCGAATTATGATAAAGCAAAAAATGAATTAAAAGATGTAGAGAATGCTCTGCGCCAGTCGGCAGAAATCATTCATGAGGTAAACGAAAAGGTCGAAAGGCTGCAGGAAATGCAGGAACGCGTGGAAAAAATACAGAATGAAGCAACAGAGCTGTATGAGAACAACGCCGGTATAATTTCCAAAGCACTGTATTATTTCAAGGAAATGACAAAAATTTTTGAGAGCTTTTCATCAACAAATTAAATTCATACAGGGGGATTCAAAGTGAAAAAAATAGCTGTATTATTGTTGTTTGTTACATTATTGATTGCCGGATGCGGAGCTTCAAACTCCGAAAAGAAAGCCGAAACACCATCGCAGAGCAAGAAGCCTATTGTTATCGGTTTGATGCCGGATACGGATTCAATCCCGTTCATTATCGCTGAGAAAAACGGATACTTTAAGGAAGAAGGCGTTGAAGTTACGCTGATGCCTTTTAAAAGTGCTATGGACAGAGATGCTGCTATGCAGAGCGGAAACTTAGACGGTGCAGTGTCTGATCTTCTGGCAGTAGCATTTGCAAAATCCGGAGGATTTGATGTGTGCGTTACTTCCATGACAGACGGAAACTACCGTCTTGTTGCAGGTAAATCAGTTGACCTGGCGAATGGAGTCGGCACGCTCAAAGGCAAGGATGTCGCTGTATCGAAAAATACGATTATTGAGTATGTAACCGACCAGATTTTGGCAAAAAACAATATGTCTGATACAGATATAGAAAAGGTTGTTATTCCGCAGATCCCTCTTCGTCTTGAAATGCTGCAGAACGGAAAGCTCGCAGCGGCAACACTTCCTGAGCCTATGGCCAGCATTGCGATATTTCACGGCTGCAAATTTGTAACGGATTCCGCGGAATTGGGAATCAATCCGGGTGTTATGATGTTTACGAAGGCTGCTGTAAAGGATAAAAACAGCGAAATTGCGGCGGTTTACCGTGCATATAACAAGGCAGTAGATTATTTGGCATCCACAGACCGTGAAAAATACATTGACTTCATTATTGAGAAAAACGGCTTCCCTTCAGAAGCGAAGAGTGCTTTGAAGCTACCGTCTTACCACAAGGCAGCGCTGCCTGAGGAAAAAGATATTACTGAATGTATGGAGTGGCTTAACAGCAAGAAACTTGTTTCAGACAAATATTCCTATCAGGATTTAGTCGTTAAGGGACTTTTTTAAATGATTACTATTTCTAATCTGTCCGCCTCGTATCACTCAGATACAGAGCTGGTTCCTGCTATCACGGATATCTCATGCAGTATAGATACCGGAACTACGTGCGCCGTAATCGGACCGTCAGGCTCGGGGAAATCGACATTTCTTCGATGTATCGCCGGACTTCAGAAAAACGGATACAGCGGGAAAATTACTTTCAACGGTGAAGCAGTCAATCCAAGTGAAATAAATATCGGTTTTATGCCGCAGCGGTTTGGATTGCTTCCATGGAAAACAGTGAAAGAAAACATTGAGCTGGGATGCAAAATCAAAAACGTTCCGCTTGCCTCACGCCGAAAAACTGAAGAAATTTTAGTCAATGAACTTGGGCTGCAGGACAAGCTTGAAAGATATCCGATACAGTTATCGGGGGGAGAGCAGCAGCGTGTGGGACTTGCGCGTGTCTTTTTGCTTCGGCCTGACGTTTTATTGATGGACGAGCCATTTTCAGCACTTGATGTCATAACAAGAGAATCGATACAGAAGGTATTTTTCTCTCTTTGGAAGGATGCTTCCGTGACAACCGTTTTTGTCACGCACTTCATTGAAGAGGCCGTATTCCTGGGGCAGCAGATTATAGTTTTTTCCAAGCACCCCGGAAAAATTCTTTCCACCATCCAAAATCCATTTTTTGGACGCAAGGATAAAGTACAATCTGAAGAATATTTGAAGTTTGTATATAATCTGCGCCTGCTGTTAGAGAAGGAATTAAATGAATAATAAGGTTAATACATCATTTTTATCATGCCTTGCAGGGGCTGCTATAATTTTGATTTGCTGGGAGATTTTTGCTCTGATTGTTAATCTTCCTATCATTCCGCACCCTGTTAAGGTCTTTCAAAAATTGTATATGATCTTTGGAACTACGATTTCAGCACATCTGCTTCACAGCCTTTACAGAATACTAATCGGTCTTAGCTGCGCAGTTCTGATCGGAGTTCCGCTTGGAATATGCATTGGTTATTTTCCTAAAATAGAGCGCCTTTTTTCGCCGCTGGTATACCTGCTGTATCCGGTTCCAAAGGTTGCGCTGCTTCCTATTGTCATGCTGCTGTTTGGAACAGGTGATACATCAAAGGTTCTGATTATCTTTGCGATTATTATTTTCCAGATTGTATTGTCCATACGCGACAGCATTCATGATATTTCCGAAGAGCTGTATTATCCGCTGAAATCTTTGGGAGCTTCATTCAATGACATATTTTTCGATATTCTGTGGCCGGCTTCATTGCCCAGATTGCTTACGGCACTTCGTATCAGTACTGCAACCAGTATATCTGTTTTATTTTTTACGGAAACCTTCGGTACTAAATACGGACTTGGTTATTTCATTATGGACGCGTGGCTCAGGGTTAACTACCTTGAAATGTATGCCGGAATAATAGTTCTTAGTTTGCTGGGGCTTACTGTATTTTGCATATTTGATTTGCTTGAAAAAACTTTCTGCTCATGGAAATGAGTGCAAAAAATCTCCATCCAACAGATATATTTTCTGCTGAATGGAGATTTTTTTATTCCTCTTCGTCCTCTTCAATTTCCTGTTTTGGTGTGTATTCCATGATGAACTGGTCTATACGTGCCCGATCAAGCTTCGTTATCCTGAACGTAAAATCATTCCACTGGAACTTTTCACCGACCTTCGGAATATATCCAAAGTTGGAGGTCAGGAAACCGCCCATAGTCTGATAATGGTCTTTTTCCTCATTTGGAAGTACTTCAATATCGAACTTATCCTTAAAATCATCAATATCGCAAAGACCGCTGATACGCCATTTGTTTTCCTCAAGCAGAGATATGCCCGGGAGCTTATTTTCATCCTGGTCAAGTGTGTTACCGATAATCTCTTCAAGAATATCGTTGAGGGTAATAAAGCCTATAACACCGCCGTATTCATCCAGTACGACGGCTTCATGCACTCCGCTTTCCTGAAATTTTGCCATGACGCGGAAGGTTTCCATGGAGCGGGGGATAAGCAGCGGCTTCTGCAGATAATCTTCAAGCTTCAGCTGCTTTTTATCTATCGCTGCATTAAGCAAATCCTTCGCGTAAACGATGCCGCAAAAATCATCCAGATTATTTTTGCCTACAGGGAAAACAATGTCGGGATTCTTTTGAATCAGCTTCAGATTATACTCAAGCGTGTCTTCCAAATCCAGCCACAGCATCTGAGTTCGTGGTGTCATCAAAGAGTACGCCGTCTGGTCGCTCATACGGAAAATATGGTCAACCATGTGCTGCTCTGTCTTTTCAAAGGTACCATCCTCTGTACCTTGCTCAATCAAATCCTTTACTTCATCCTCGGTGACAGTATCATCAATCTGAGGATTTATTCCAACGAGCAGCAGCAGTTTGTCCGCCGTTCCTGAAAGAAATCTCACAAATGGAGCAGAAAATCGCTCAAGAGACTCAAGTAAAGTAATGTGGTCCATCAGTACAGACTCGGGGTTCTGCAGAGCAAGCTTTTTCGGCAGAAATTCACCAATTATGATGCTGAAAAAAGTCGTAACCGCGATACACAATCCAATAGAAAGACAGAAGGAGTACTGCATATCGAGCAAGGTTGAAATAATCGGCGCAATCCTGACGCCCAATATAACACCTGTGACAATACCTGTCAGCGTGATACCGATTTGTACTACAGTCAGCAGAGTACTTGGATTATCCAGGATATCCAGCGCCTTGCGGGCAGCAGTATGGCCTTCATCAAGAAGCCTGTCCAGCTGGCTCTTGTGGCTCTCGTTTATCGCTGTCTCGATAAGCACAAAAATTCCGTTAATGATAATACAGAGCAGGACAAAGAAAATTCCAAATCCTAGTTCATAGGGATTCAATATTCCAACACAACCTTTAATAAAATTTTTCCTATTATTATAACGCAGTTTCTTATATTTTCCCACATAAATGTAGTGGAAATCTTCAAATTTGATGTATTATGGCTTAGTTGTTGACATACAATGAAGTAAGCAAAACGCTAAATTTATCTAAATTGCTACCGGATAAAAAAGCGGAATTAACTCGTCAAAATATTATTCCGCGTTGAAACGCTGACAGAGGTAGTTTTGCTTTTGGCAAAACTTGAACAAAGGCGTTATAACTCGGCAGACGATGTCTTGCCTCGTTGAAATGCGACTGAGGAAAGTTTGCCCATGGCAAACTTCTATTTAAGGCATTATAACTCGGCAAAAAACTTTTGCCTCGTTGAAACGCTGACAGAGGTAGTTTTGCTTTTGGCAAAACTTAAACAAAGGCGTTATAATAGAATCAATGTTATATCTGTTCATAATGACTATAAAGCTAAGGAGTGTATTATAAGTATGCAGGATGCAGATAATATTATAAAACAGATTCCTGTTATTCAGTGGTTTCCGGGCCATATGCAGAAGACACGGAAGCTGATACAGGAAAATTTGAAGCTTGTTGATGTAGTTGTTGAGCTGGTTGATGCCCGGGTACCTGTTTCAAGCAGAAATCCGTGGTTTCAGGAGATTTTGAAATCAAAACCGCATATTATTGCACTGAATAAAGCTGATTTGGCAGATAGCAGACAGTTAAAGGCTTGGATAAAATGGTTCAAGGATAACGGTACACCTGCCGTTTCATTGAATTCCGTGACAGGACAGGGGATTCGTGAGCTTGTGCAGCTGACGGCCAATGCTTCAAAGAAAAAGGATGCCATGTACGAGAAAAAGGGCGCTTTTGTACGTGCTACCCGAGCTATGATTCTCGGAATTCCGAATGTAGGAAAGTCTTCTTTGATTAATCGTCTCGCAGGCAAGGCACGGGCGAAGGTAGAGAATCGTCCGGGTGTTACCCGTGACAAGCAGTGGATTCGTCTTCGTAAGGATTTGGATTTGCTGGATACTCCGGGCGTATTGTGGCCTAAGTTTGAGGATCCTTCTGTGGGTTTGAAGCTTGCATGGATTGGTTCTATAAATGATGATGTGTACGATACTGAATCTGCAGTACTAATTTTGCTTGAATGGCTTCGAAACAATTATAAAATCGCCCTAAGTAAACGATATAATATTGAGGCCGATGAATTAGACTGCTCCCCTATGGAGATTTTCGAGAAAATAGGGAAGAAGAGGGGCTGTCTGTTAAAGGGCGGCGTAATTGATACGGAAAAGACCATGAATCATATTTTGTCTGATTTCAGACAAGGGAATCTTGGCGGAATAACTTTAGATGAAATTCCAGAGGGCGAAACAGATGGACTTTAAAAATTTAAAGATTAAAGAGTTACAGGCGTTGTTTGCTTCTGATGATGTTTCCGAGGAGCTCGTAGATTTTTGCAAGAATGATTCAAGGCAGGGTGTTCAGAGGCTTTGGAAGCAATATAGCAAAAAACAGGAAGAGTATCAGCGCGTACAGGCTTTATATAAATATGAATACGAGGCTCAAAACGAAGGCTTTCAGTTGATTGCCGGCGTTGATGAGGCGGGAAGAGGTCCTTTGGCAGGACCGGTTGTTACAGCTGCCGTAATTTTACCTATCGGAACGTTTATCAATAAGCTGAACGACTCCAAAAAGGTTACTCCTCAAAACAGGGAAATTCTTTTTGACGAGATTTTCGAAAAAGCGATTGCTGTGCATTGCTCTATCGTAGACGCGGAGGTCATTGACCGCGTAAATATATATCAGGCAACGATGAATGGCATGTATGAGTCAATTTTAGCGTTGGATCCGCCGCCGCAGAAGGTACTTATTGATGCGGTCAAGCTTGATCAGTTAAAAATACCGTCCTTATCGATTATTAAAGGTGATGCAAAATCGGCGTCTATTGCGGCTGCATCTATTATTGCCAAGGTTACACGTGACAGACTTATGCTGCAGTATGACAAACAGTATCCTGAATATGGATTTGCCAAGCATAAGGGCTATGGCACTGCCGAGCACATAGCGGCAATAAGAAAGTATGGCCCGTGCCCGATTCACAGGAAATCGTTCGAACCGATAACTTCCATTATCAGTAGTAACTAATAGAGGTGTTTGAAATGAGTATGGAAACCGGCTCAACATCATTAGCTCCACAAATATCGAATGTAAAGAGCAAGGGAACAAGTCAGGAGGTTTCATCTTCCGCCAAAAGAAGTGTAGGAAGCACTTCGGCTTTTTCCCCACAGACAAATGTTGATATAAAAAACTCAGTTGCGGACATGGCCGGAATACTGTCAAGAATCTCACAGGAACGACAGACAAATGAAACCAGTTTGTCTCCACAAATCCAGAAAATTTTAAATCAAATATTGGAGCAGTCCTTTTCATTGGAGTCTACGTTATCTAATGGATTGGGCAGCACACTTGAAAGCCAGCGTTTCTCAGTAGACCAAATGCTGACATTGGGCCGAATGTTATCCCAGATGGCTGCTTTAAGTGAGCAGGGTGGGTTGAAGGACATTGATGAAAGTATTCAGGCCTTGCTGAAAAATATGAAGGAGCTTTTTTCGGAGCAGAACAAAAATATTTCTGAACCGGCTTTGTTACACAAATTTTCATTTGAATTAATAAATGGTCAGGAATTAGATGATGTATCCCCTGAGCTGCTCAAATTTATAAAATCCAACGACAATGCGAATCAGCCAGGAAATGCTAATTCTCAGGCAAATTCTAACAATTTAGCCACTCAGCAAAGGCTTGATACACTAATAAAATCTATTATTACAACATCAAAACCAGAAAACACTGCTGCTCAAAAAGAATCAGGAAACGCCTTTTCCTTACAGGATAAACTGCAGGGAAGGGATTTTCAGACGGTAAGAGACCAATCCGTTTTCAGTAATAATGCCAACACTGCTGATGGGGCAAAAAATATCCTTATGAGGGACAACAGCTCCTCGCGTATTTTCAGACCGAGCGAGGGAAATATCCCCAATACAGAAGTACAAAGCGAATCTACGTCAAATGAGGCAGTAAAAAATCAAAGCGGCAAAACGACAATGCCTGCGGACGAGTTTCTCAAGCCCGGGACATCCAACGCAGAGACTGCTGTCAGGGGAAAAATTCAGGGAACACCAGAAGAACAGACTGCTCAGAAAATGAACAGTACTTTTTCCGGAGCTTTGAATGAAAATGCCGGTGAGAGTATTTCGGAAACGAACGAAGTAATTCAGAAGCAGTATATGGAAGCCTTTAAGGGCAGCGGAAAGACTGAACAAAATCAGAAGGCTTTTGATATGCCGCAAAATAATAATGAAGTGCAGCGAAATAACGAAATACTACTGCGCAATGCTGAGGAACCTGTACAGCAAAAGACTGCTCAGCCGGAGAAGCTCTTGATAGAAAATACAAAAGAAACTATGCAGAATCTGAAATCTTTGGCGTCACTGCTCCTCAAGGATGCACAGCTCACGGAGAAGGATTCTGCGCTTTTGATGAATTTTATCAATCAGCGTAGGGATTTTATGTCAGAAAATGATGCTAAACAGCTGCAGTTGCTGCTAAGGCTTTGTCAGGCAAATGTACCTGCAGCGGTAAAACAGGCCGCTGAGCAGCAGAATCTTCCTGAGCTTACCAGGTTGTGGGCTTTTATGGAACTGTGTGATTTAGCGAATCTGAAGGAAAAAAATCCTCAAAATTTACGTCAGGCAAGTAAAAAGGTATATGATTTTGCCGGGATGATTAAATCATCCATGACTGCCTCGGAAAGTCTTCAATCCAGGCAGGGAATCCGCTCTATGGATTTTATGATTCCGTTATATCTTGGCGAAAACGAAAAGACTCCTTATCCGACATATCTTCATGTATATGATGAGAAAGAGGATGACCCCAAAAATCCGGGAGAGCAAAAGAGAGAGACCTGGGTAAGACTATGCCTTTTGACTGAAAATATTGGTGCTGTTGACGTCACTTTTCGTTTGTATGAAAAAACAAATCTTGATGTGCGGGTATTATTTTCGGATCCGAACACAGTCGAGGATTTTAAACAATACATACCTGAGTTTAAAAAGTCATTTGATGAGTCACCGCTTCAGTTGGCTGATCTTAGCATTGCAATGGCAGGAGCTAAAGTATCATGAGTAAAAATAACAGTATTCCCGTAACGGAAGCAGAGGATAATCCCAATATCCCCAAAAAAGCAGTTGCACTTCAGTATGACCCTTTGGTTGATAAAGCACCAAAGGTTACCGCAAAGGGTAAAGGCTATGTAGCTGAGAAAATTTTGGCTGCAGCACAAAGCAATGCGATTCCTGTATACCAGAATAAAACACTTGTTAATCTATTGATGGCCTTGGAGCTTGATAAAGAAATTCCTGCAGAATTATATACAACTGTGGCTGAGGTGCTGGCGTATATATACCGCATGGATAAAAACGCATCTAGGAGCAAGCTGAAGTGAATACAAAACCGCTTGGAAATTTTGGCGAAAATGTGGCCGCAGATTATCTCAGGCAAAAAAGATATACAATTATGGAACGTCAATACAGATGCAAAATCGGTGAAATTGATATTATTGCCAGAGACAATACCGGAACGGTTGTTTTTGTCGAAGTAAAGACACGCAGGAATGATAATTACGGACAGCCTGCTTTAGCCGTCACAAAGCACAAGCAAGGTAAAATCATACGTACTGCAATGTGGTACGCTCATTTAAAACGTTTCACACAAATAAATTTCCGATTTGATGTCATTGAAGTATATATGTACCCAAATGGGGAGTATAGAGTTCAGCATTATATAAATGCATTCGAAGTATGATTGTATTATTTGTTCATTTTTATCTTTAAAACAGAACATATATATGGTATACTATTTAAAGAGAGTAGTAAAACTTCCGATAAGTATAAATTATCGGAAGTTTTTAATTGGTAGTGTCAATATTCTTTCGCAAATTCTATTTTCAGCCATCTGTTGCCTAGTTACCTTGTGGCATCAAAATTATCGATTTGGTGTTGAAATTCCAGTTCAAATAAGTGATTCATGTTTAAATATCGTTTAGAACCCCAGTCTGATGCTGCTACATGGCGCAACCGAGCACAGACCAACATCAGCGCACTCTGCCCATCGGGGAAAGCTCCAATTGCTCTTGTACGGCGTTTAATTTCTCTGTTGACGCGTTCTATCGTGTTATTTGTTCGAATACGATTCCAGTGTTCAGTTGGATAATCCATGTATGTCAGCGTCTCTTCGATACTGTCTTCCACTTTCTTTGCGGCCGCCGGAAGTTTCATATCACGAAGTTGCTGTACTACTGAATTCGCCTTCTCGCGAGCCGATTTCTTGCTTTCTTGGGCGTGAATTGCCTTCAACATCATTGAAACAGTGCGCATTTTTGTTCTTGGGATAACAGTGAAAACGTTTCTGTAGAAATGCACTGTACATCTCTGGTATCTCGCTTCAGGGAAAACCTCAGGGATGCTTTCCAGCATGCCGAGACATTTATCGCCGATAATTAGACGGACTCCTTTCAATCCGCGACTTTTCAAACCGGAGAAGAAGTTTTTCCAGCTTTCGTGGTCTTCTTTCATGCCTTCGGCAGCACCAATGATTTCACGATATCCTTCACTATTTACACCGATAGCTATAAGGACTGATACATTCTGTATTTCCCCGCCCCAACTGCGTTTTAGGTAAACACCATCTACATAGACGTAAGGATATTCCACGGTAAGCTGTCTGGAGCGCCATTCATCAATATGCGTATATGCTTTCTTATTGAGGTTGCTTATAGTACCCGGTAAAACTTTACTGCCCCAAAGTGCTTCTGTTATGTCTTCAACACGACGCACCGAAACACCAGCTAAATACATTTCAATCAGTGCCTCTTCAACAGAACACTCCCGACGTTTGTAACGCTCAATAATTGCTGTCTCAAACTGAATTCCCTTAAGCTTTGGAACCTTAAGCTTGACGTCTCCGGATGTAGTAGAAAAATTTCTTTCATAATGACCGGACCGATATCCTTTCCTGTTACCGGAACGCTCGTATTTATCTGCTTTTACAAGTTCATCAGCTTCATAGTCAAGCAGAGCATTGAGCGTTTCTTCTACGCTGTTTAGAACCAAATCTCTAAGATTATTCTTTATGAGATCTTCATTGAGCTGTATAATGTTACCAGACATAGCTATTGCCTCCGCGTATGTTTTGTGTGGTAACTTAATTTTACCGATGGCAATAGACTATGTCTATTTCTTTATGAAATGGAATTTGCGAAAAATATTATACGTCATCGAAAAATCTAACCCTAAATATTTTTCTACGAACGCATGTAAATTTTCTTCATATTCCAACATGACATTTAAAAGATATTTCAAACTCATAAAAAAAGCCTCCCTTATCGCATAGGACAAAGGGAGGCTCATCGACTGGCCAGCCAATAATTATTAAAACATTACTGTGTCTTATAAGTATTAGTTGTACAGCAGGTTCCGCATACTACTACTGCATTGATAACCTTTACAGCAGACTTCTTGTATGTCTTCTTCATGTTGCGTTCCTCCTTATCCCTTAGATTATTATATTTAAAGAAATATAATTAGCTTATAAACATGCTCTGTCACATACGGCTTTAAACATCTTTCCGTATTCACACGTGATATTGTCAATATGTTCATCATCACCAGTTAATGTATAACTATGTGCTGGACATGGCTCACAATAATGGAATGCCTCACATTTAGAACACTTTTCATTTACCTTTGACGTAACTTCTCTCCAATGACGAATCTCATCTGATTGTCCCCATATATCATCTAAATCAGATTCTAAAAATGACCCACATTTTTTACGAAAAGCATTACAAATCACAACATCCAAATCATATGTCACTGTGATGCTTCTAAAACTAGTAGCGCAGTATCTATCAGGAATTATTCCTTCTTTATCTTTACTTCGTTTTATAGCTCCTTCTAATAATTTCAATTTATCTGATGTTATATACTCATAAAGCTTATCAGCGCTGAATGTATTCAAAGACACTGTGTCTTTAGTTGAATCAATTGCCGGAATAATCTTAAAATTATATCCTGCTGGTATATCTAACATTTTGCATAAATTATTCACAGCATATACCTGATTGGAATTAACATCAAAAATAGATACACTTGCTCGAACAATAAAACCTTCTGATTTCAATCGCTTAATTGCGGAAATTGTTTTTTTATAGCTTCCAACGCGTTTTGTAATACTTTCATGTATACAAGCATCATCACTATAAAGAGATACAAAAATCATCTTGACCGTACATTTCTTAAGTGCCTCAACGATTTCATCATTAATCAATGTTGCATTGGTCTGTAAAGTTAATACAAATCCATATTTTCCTACCAATTCAATAAATTTTAGAATATCTGGATGCATAAGAGGCTCTGAACCTGCAAATACAACATGTAGTGTTCCTAGCGCCTTTAATTGCTGCAAAGCTTTCTCAAAATTTTCAACATTCCAGAGATTTTCCGATTCCTGTGATCTATAACAATGAACGCACTCTAAATTACACCTATCTGTAATTTCTATATTTGCTGTAAAAGGAACACATCGTTCAGTCATTAAGTCAAATACATAATTTTCAGTCTCATCATACTTATCTGCATCAGTATTTGCTTGATGCATTTGCGTTTCCATCTTCAGTATAGAATCCAATTGAAAAGCAAATTCTCTATAATCATTAGCGACCGTATCATAATCGACATCATACATTTCCATGATTCTATGAATTATATACTCAGCTTCTTCATTCTCTTTCATCATAATAGAAAACATATCTGCAAAAACATCCTCAAATAAAACATATACATTTTCTATCTTGTCATATAAAACAACCAAATCTTCATAGCATCTATATAGATACTTTGCTTCAATTTCTCGCTTCATCTAGTCAAACTTCTTTCGATTAAAAATTAATCCATTGACCAGATTGCTTGCAAAGCCCGATAAATACTGGTCTTCTTATCAGTTTATTTTTTTAATTTTCTGTAATTATATAATCTACATACAGTGTTGTCAAGGTAATATGAATCTATACAAAATAAAAAATCGGCTAAAAATGTTTAGAACATTTTTAACCGATTTCCACTATAGCAAATTCAATAATTCTTCTGGTGATAAATCACCAATATCATTTATGTTAGCGAATATCGCTTTACCCATTTCATCTTTTCTATTTTTTAAATTTTCTATTTTTTCTTCTACACTATTCTTTACTATCAATCTATAAACAATAACATCTTTTTTCTGACCAATACGATATATACGATCCTCTGCTTGACGTTCAACAGCTGGATTCCACCACGGATCACAAATAATAACCCTTCTAGCCTCGGTTAGATTTAATCCAAACCCACCGGCTTTTAAGCTAATAAGAAAGACTTTCTTACTTTCATTTGAAAATGCATCAATTTCCTTTTGACGCTTATTTGTGTGGCCATCGATATAACAGTAATCAATCCCATCTTCTTCAAGTCTATTCTCAATAAGTGCTAAAAAACGTGTAAATTGGCTAAATATCACTATTTTCTCGCCACTTTCATTAGTTACATTAATTAAATCAAGCACAGTATCTAACTTAATGGACTCCTCACACTTTTTATAATTAGTGTCATTAATCAAGCATGGATGGCAACAAATCTCTCTTAAAAATGTTAAGCCGTTCAACATCTGTAATTTTTGATTCTCTAATTCCCCTTTTAAAGACAAATCCTTTTTTATCTTTATCAACATTGCCTTGTAAAGCTTTTCCTGTTCACTATCCATAATACAATAAATATTTTCTGTCTTTTTTGAAGGTAGCTTTCCAAGCACTTGTTCTTTTGTTCTTCTTAATAAAAACGGCGACAATTTTCGTCCTAGTTGAGCCATTTCTGTTTTACCATTTATATAATTATCTAAAAAAGTATTATATTTCCCCAATAAACCAGGTGTTGTTATATCCATTATGCTCCATAGTTCTAAAACATTATTTTCATATGGTGTTCCTGTAGCAGCGAATGTCGTCCTACCTAAAGACATTTTTTTTACTATCCTTCTAGTTTTCGAATCAATATTCTTTACCTTCTGTGCTTCATCTAGTATAACTAATTCAAATCCAAATGAACCTAATTCCTTAAAGTCACTCAATAATATGCCATAGGTTGTGATACATACATCATACTCGTTATTTAAGCTCCGATTATCACCGTAGTAGAGCATTAATGAATATGAACGTTGAAAATATTTCTCATATTCATTCACCCAATTCCCTAGAATCGTTTTAGGAACTATAATAAGCGTCTTTTTAAACTGACTCTTTATTTCTTCGTCAGCTAGTAATGTTAATATCTGTACAGTCTTTCCAAGGCCCATATCATCGGCCAAGCATCCTCCCATATGATTCAATGCCAATTTTTTCATCCATACAACACCATCTTTTTGATAATCAAATAGCACAGTTTCAATATTAGCAGGTATACTGAGATGAACATCTCCACTAAATATATCACTTAAATTATTCTTATCGAACTCATTTTCAGAAACGTCCTCCACTATCTTCGCAAAATTTTCAGCTGTTTTTTGAATCTTTCCATCGTCCGATACTATAGCTAATAAATCCGTTATATTTTCGGGTACTAATAATGCTTTCTTTGTCCCCTCGGCAAATATACCATTATCTCCAATCAATTCAGACAATTGTATACTTTCATCATCAAACTTAATGCTACCATCTATCGAAAACCATCTTTCTCCTGATTCAAAATGAATATTTCTAAATTTGTCATCTCTAACTTCTACTTGCTTATCATTCAAAAAAACAATGAACCCCAATTCAATCATTTTTCGAACAGCTATATAGGACTCATTATTCGGAATCAAATACGTATTTGTAGAAATCATTTCAAACTGTTTAAAAAGTTTCTGTATCTTTAATTCACTGTTGTAATCCCTATAATATTCAGTTCCATTATGAAGTACTGTCTTATCTGACAAGATTTTTACTGGTTTGCCATCATAAAGCATTTTAGGCTCTGCTATCAACGAATTATTCTTTTCTCTTAACAGCACCTCAATGTCTACATTCTCACAAATTTTATTTCTATCTTCTTTTCTAATATTGTTAAAAAGTTCCATTAATGAAATCTCTGCTTTTGGTCTTTTAGAGAACACCACTTGCTTTAATACTTTTATATCTATCGACGCGTCAATAAGATACATATTGTTTTTTACAATAATGCACGTATCATTCACAAATGGAATTATCTTATGTTTTTCCTCAATTCGGATTACTTCTGAATCAGCTATAACGAATAATCTGTTTTTTTCCAAAGAAACCCTCTTTATTGTTAGATTTTGGCAATTATCTACTATTACAATTTTATGATTATTTTCATACCCTAATATCATAAAATGATTCCAACTATTTTTTGCATTTGATATATCAAACGTAACAGTATTATTACCAATTCTATATATACATGACTCTTCGTGTTTCTTAATAAAGTCTGTTAATTCCTTATCACTTGTTTTTTTATATTTTCCAGATACATATCCTTTTTGTGTCCTAGTAAGTTCACCTATATAAGTAGAACACACCAGCCTGCCTTGCTTAGCTGAACTCTTCTCATCTATTAATAACAAAATCACTCTCTTCCCACCTCCAATCTATTAATTCTTTCTATAAGCATTTCCCTACTATTTACAAGATAATTATAAGTCGCATCAGGAACTAGCTCTCTTATTTTATCCAAATCGTTATCTTTTAAAGCTTTTCTAACTCTACTAGCACTTATGAATTCACCATCCGCTTTTAGTCGTTCAATCAAAACAAACTCTAGATTCTCATGTTCAAATCTTTCTTTAATTTGACGATTATATTCTCTTGTCACTCTACAGTATGGTTCTTCACCTGCTATACGCATTCTCACATTTAAAGCTGGCATAACAAACTCTGTAAATATACGAATATCACGACTTGCATCCACCGATAATAATTGATTTTTTTCCTTTTTAAAGTATTCTGGCAAAGTTACTGTTGAAACTACATATTCACTACTTGGAATTATGATTAAATTCTCTAAAAGCTCAGTATTCTGTTGTACAAGCATTAGCCGATCTTCAAAAGGTATGACCGTTTCACTTTCCTGTACAACAAGAACAAACAGATAATCAACTAATTTCAACGCCTGTTCTAATATATATAAATGTCCTTTTGTGAATGGATTTGCATTCATTACTATAACGGCACCTTTACCAAATTTATCAGCAGCGTTCTTCCTTAACATGGATATAAAACTCTGAAATTTATCATTGTCAAAAAAATTGGAATTCAAATCCCCTCTTCGCTCACAGATTATCTTTTCATAATTCTCCTTAACGCTTTCTATCTTTTCAATTCTATTGGTTTTAGGATGCTCAATTTCATTAATATATCCTGCTAGTTCAGCTGCAATCAATTGATTACCAGCAGGTCCAAAATGAATATAGTCTATAAATATTTCTCTCCCCATGTAATATCTTAACGTAGCTGCAATATCACAACATATTATCCCCTTCTGCTGAAGATCCACCCTAACCTTTTCCCAAGTAGCATCTAATGAATAATACTTACTATTAGCATCTCCTATTTTTTGCAGTTCATCGTATAAACAAAATCTCCATTCATTTTCAGAAATAACAGCCTTATCCCCACAATCAGGAAGAATACAAACTATCAAATGTGCTTGTAATAAATCACACATCTCCTTAATTTCTACAATTTCATGGCAAACCGCCTCATCAACTATACTTGGTGCATATTTCTCTGATGATTTTATAAATCCATTATTTATTACTACAATATCATTCTTATGAATGTTTGCACTTTTTATTTGTAACCTAAGATCATATATCGATGTCCCATGTACACCATAATTCATGCAGCGATATTTAGTTAACTTACTAACAATACTCGCTAATGTATAATCATCCTCTACATATAATCCATAAAAACGAGAATCACCAAAAAAATGAATTGTAACATCTCTATCACCATTAATATACTGCTCGTTTGTATATCTTATCGAATCTATAATATTGACATATTCACTTTTATAATCTGCATTAACTAACTGATTGTTTAGATAATACATATCCGGTAAATAACTTACCTTTTTCTGATATTCTTCTGTATAATACGAGATGCAAGTGTATGCCTCACCTATTTCTCTATCTATATTTTCAGTTAATTCATCAATAAGGACCTGCTGTTCTTTTATTTCATCAAAAATATTGATAGTAATCCCTTCTATTCCCGAAATACGATATTTATCATCTGAAACGATTAACAAATCCTTATCTATAGTCATTTTTATTCTTTTAGTTCGACTCCAAATTCCTCTGGCATCATAATCCACTGTTCCTGTGACATATATATACTTGTTTACATCTAGGAGAAAAAGCCACGCCAGTATCATTTTCACACAATTATCCTCTGAATTGACTAGAACTCTCCCTTTATATTTTTTTAAAAAAACACTTAATTTACTCATTCTATTCTTCACCCTAATTTTTCTTAATAAACCTATGTCAACAACATGCCCAAATGCATAGAATGTATTATTTATCACAATATTTTATTTTTAAATAATGGGATTAGCATACGATTTAGTAGTAATGCTTATATTTGCTAATGCTGTCTGTGTAATACCTTCTCCATGACATTTTGTATTCTTCAATCTCAATATTGTTTTAAATCACTTCTATAAACCTCTTTTGTTGCACAATTAAGATAACTAATTTTACCACATTTCTAACTTTACAAGCAGCTCGATTACACTTCAAAGTACCTATTTTAGTTCATATCAAATTAAACCTATAATAAAGAACCCCAAAGCACTAAAAAATGCCTCGGGGCGTTTATGTCTTAATACAAATTCATCAATGTTAAAGTATCTCGTCACACCTACATATTTCTAGATAGAATTCCTGCAACTACCACAATGAAATAAATATCCAAGAAAAATCTCTCCCCAAATTGCTATATTATATAACAATTCTGCCACATTAACAATAAACACAATGGTCAATGCAAGTAAAAGGACTGTCATTGGCAACACATAAACTTCATGCGCATCCCAGTATTTACGACCAGAAAACCATCCCATCCTTATAGAAAACTTTACCCCCTTATAGTCTCTTGGCAAACTAATTAAACCATAATTTACGTAGACATATTATAACTTCAGATAACGTATTGAACTTAGGCGTTCTAATATATTTCATCTTTCGATATTAAACACATTTTCCCTTCCAACCATAAATAAAACTTGATTATTTTGCTTTATTCAATATAGCACAAAACCATAATACGCTACTATATTCTAGCTAGCATTTCCATTATATATCCAATGCCTTCAGTTCCCCAAATGGTCAAAGCCTGAGGAACTACTGCAACAATGATACCCACAATAAGTCCTTGCCATCCAAGAGATGCAGATCCGTTAATAAATGAACAGATACCACCAATCACAAAGAAAACTCCCAGCACCCAGCATACAAGATTTGCCAGGCCATCAACAAAACCAATTGCAAGCATCAGCAATGTAAGAACTGCCTGTACCGGCAATAGTGCAATTCTAAGGATAACTCTTAAAACTGTTCCAATACCATACAATACTGTCATTATAGGTTCCCCCTTTCTTTCTCCATCTGAACCTTATAGGCAATCAAACGAAGTACATATTCCGGCATTGCCCTACGACCAAGTTCCCACTCCTGCATAGTTCTATATGGAATACCAAGCCAGGCAGAAAAATCTTTTCTGTTCATTCCTGACTGCGCTCTAATCATCTTAAACGCATATGCCATCTTCCGGCGTACAGCATCAGCGTCTGTTTTATCTATTTTTTCCACTTCAATATCTATACCTTCAATGCTATATATTTCCTTATCCATGGCACTACCTACTATATCAATGTAGTCAATGCGTGTATTATTATCTTTACTATATGTAGTCATTGACTACATATCAAGATATAAAAATGCCCGCAAAGCAGGTACAATCTGCAATGCGGGCATCCTGAGTCTTATTTAGTTTTTAAAGCAATCCTTCAACTTTACGCTTTATTACCCAATAAACATCTTCAATATCACAATCAGATAATTTCTCGAGTAATTTAAAGAAAGAACTGTACTTAGCTGCAAGCCTCTGCTCTTCACCGGCTTCTGTAAACTCCAGGAACAATAATTCCCTTACATCAACTTCATAGATACGAGAAAACTGTGCCAATTCATCCGCAGATATACTTCTCTTACCTGCTTCCATCTCACTAATTGCTCTCTTTGCAACATTCATAAGATTAGCAGCCGCATCCTGGGATAATCCTTTCTTCACACGTGCTTCTTTAAGCTTTTTACCCGTAAATTCAGACATTTTTAACCTCCTTCAAAGTTCCGATTTTCGGAACAAACATCAAAATGGTCCATTTTTCGTGTTACAAATTTCGGAACAAATGCTCCGAAATTTTGTCGAATGTAGTCAGCAAAAAATGTATGAAGTACTCCGGCAGCTTAATTGAATTTTATTTTTGTGTAAAAAAATATAGGGGCTGTCGCATGAAGGAAAAAATCTTCATGGACAGCTCCTTTTTTCAGCTCAATATTAAATTTTGATAACCACACAGACATTTTCATGTAAAAATTGAACACAAAAAGGGCGCAAGAATATAACCGGCACTTTGTCCGTTACATGCATGCGCCCTTTTTGTTTGCTCGTTAAGCCGCCACAGTCACAGGGAACAAATAGCGCACTTCCTTGCCTGCTTGTATCTTGTGGTGCAGGCAGATCATGTTGTGCGCCATGGCCAAAAGCATTGCTTCCACCAAGATGTTCTTTCGCCCGCGACTCAGGAACCGGCGGAAGGAAAGGTTTCCCTTCGTCTGCGCGAACGCCCCCCTCGGCCTGTATGCTCCGGTTCACACGGAGCTCTATGCCCTCCGGCGAGGTGATCCGCGCCAAGGCTTTCTCCCTCTGCTCCTGAAATTCCTTCGCCACCTCGAATCGCTTGCTCTGTTCCTCCAGAGGCGTTTTCGACGTTCCCGCACGGATGCATTCCGCTTTTCTTGGGCAGCCTTTGCAGTCCACGCATCCGTACTGCGTCTTCTCGCTGACGTAGCCGGTCTTGGTCTTGCATCTGCGTGTCCCTGTCACTGTCAGTTTCTTACCGTTCGCGCAGGTGTAGCTGTCTTCCTCTGGGGCGTACGCCATGTTTTCCCTGCGGCCGATGTCCTTCTTCACGCTCCGTTTCTTGCTCGTCTCGTAGTTCGCGGGCTTGACGTAGGCTTCCTGACCGCGCCCTTCCAGCCACAGGTAGTTTTCCTCGCTTTCGTAGCCTGCATCCGCCACGATGCGCGGGTATTTCTTTCCCGTATGCGCCTCGAAGTCTTCAAGGAACGGGATGAGCGTCGTCGTGTCGCTCGGCTGCGGCCCTTCCGTCACCCATACGACGTACTGCGCGTCCACGCCGAACTGGATGTTGTAGGCGGGCTTGAGCTGCCCGTTCTTCATGGCGTCTTCTTTCATCCGCATGAAGGTCGCGTCCCTGTCCGTCTTGGAGTAGCTGTTCCGGTTCCCTGCGATGAAGAGTTTCTTCGTGTAGTCCTTGATGCGCCGGATCGCCTCGTCCAGTTTTTTCGTCAGTCTCTGCAGGGACGTCTTCCGTTTCCAGCTCCCGTGCACGAATTCGATGCCCATGCTTTTTTGGTACGCCTTCAGCCTGCGGCGCAGCCGCTTCATGTGGCGGAGCCTGATCCCCTCCGGAAAGTCCAGCCGGACATCGAAGTCTTCCGCAGCTTCGGCGAACAGCTCCGGGATTTTTTCCATGAGCTTTCCCATCTGCTTCGTCACGGATTTCTTCCAGACGAAGGTGTACTTGTTGGCGCAGGATTCGATCTTGGTCCCGTCGATGAAGATCTGCTCGCCCGAGAGTTCGCTCATCCCGTCCAGTGAAAGGCTCATCCCCGCGAACAGGGTTTTCATGCAGGGGGCGAGATGGAGCTGCTTGAATCTTGCGATGGCGGAATGGTCGGGGGCGGGCTTGCCTTCCAGAAGGTACATGAAGTTGATGTCCCGCTTGCAGGCGGACTCGATCTTGCGCGAGCTCCGGATGCCGTTCATGTTCGCGTAGACGGCAATGGCCAGCATCTGCCTGGGCGACGCCTTCTATTTCTCGATGCGGGAATAGGTCTTGTGAAGCTCCCTTAAGTCCAGTCCGCCTATGAAATGGCGAAGCAGGCGGACGGAGTCGTTCGCCGGAATGCGGCATTCGATATTGAGGGGCAAAGACATTTGATAAGTTGATAAGGCTCGCCCCATGTTGTATAATCTTTGCGTGTAATTGTTTGTTTTTCCATACTTACATATTACACAAAACCCGCGAAGTTTCCTGCTTCGCGGGCTATTTTTTGCAAAAAAGCTGCCGCACGTTCTATTTACGTGCGACAGCCCCATATTTTTATAAAATATTTTAGGATGATATTATAAAAATTGTCGCTTAAATTAAACAACGAATAATTTGTAATGGAGTCCGAAAATGAAAGTAAAAGAATATATTGACTACTGGTATTACACTTATATTTTTGAGTATCCGAAATTACAGGTTGAAAGATAGAATGTTTGACAGCTCCGTGCAGGATGCAATATGCGGATTTATTGATTCCAGTTACGCGGCTGTGGTTGAAAAAGAAAAGAAAGCCAAGCTTGAAAAGAATAAAATAGAACAAAATAGAACATTGACAAAACATGTGTTATAAAATATACTGAATTTGAGAGCAAATACAATAGCAGTTGCAAAACACCAGACTTCTCTTCTTATGACGAGAGGTTTTATGTTTGTAGGATAATACGTAATATCTTGCGTATTATACGTAAGATATTACGCATCTGCTAACACCTAAGTTATCCTGATGCGCAATTAGAAAGGATAACTGCCAATGTATTTACGAGAAAAAATGGAAGATGGTATTTCACTACAACGATCCTTACGATGGATGGCACTCCAAAGAGAGTGGAAAGGATTGGTGGTAATACAAAAACCGAAGCAAAGAAAGCTTGTATTAATTTCATTAAGAAGACTGACCGGTTCGGTCGTATGAAATTGAAGGAAAATATCACTGTTAAGCAGTTCTCTACGCTTTGGATGACGGACTACGTTGAGAATAACTTAAAGCCGAATACAATTGATTCATATAATATGATGCTGGAAAAGCATATATTGCCGGATCTAGGAAGCAAGCAGTTGTATAAAGTAACCAGTATAGAGCTGCAGCGGTTCCTGAATAACAAAAAGAACGCAGGGTATTCCAAGTCCACGGTATCCCATATGGCTGTGCTGCTTCGAGAAATATTTAAGGCAGCCGTCCATCCGTATGATTATCTGGATAAGAGTCCGGCGATATATTTAAGAGTTCCAAAGCATGACGAAATATCTCCGGAAAAATATATTTTTTCAGAGGCTGATATTGAGGAAATCTTTGAGCGCTTCCCTATCGGACATCAATTTTATATCCCGATTCGAGTAGCATACTATACCGGGATGCGGTTAGGTGAGATTCTAGCGCTCACAAAAGATAAGGTAAGTATTGAAGACCAACGAATTTATATATCATCGATACTATATGATAAGAAAGGTATTCCGATAGTCGGTAACACACCAAAATCGAAAACCAGTGTAAGAACGATAGTTTTTGGTGAAGCTCTTGTTGCTTGCCTGAAAAAGCACTACGCTTGGCAAGCCAAAAACAAATTGCAATACGGTGAATACTACATAAACAACGATTTTGTATGCACCCGTGAAGACGGAAAAAATATGACTTCGAATGATATGCGGTACTTTAATATGTATTGTAGAGAGAACTTCGGTTCAGGAGCCTCCTTCCACTCGCTTAGGTATACGCACGCTACAAGGCTGCGTGAAAATGGCTGCGAACTGGAATTTGTATCAAATCGTTTGGGACACGCCAACGTGGAAATTACATCAGCGATCTACTTTCATGTAACACAAAAAGAAAACACTGCAATGCTCTCTATTTTGGATGATACATTCAAATCCGAGCGGAAAAGCGGAAAAATGAAAATAAATCGCTGAAACCCACTAATATTAAGGATTTTAGGTACGTATAAATTATCGGAAGTAAATAAGGAGTGAAAATAATGGCCCGGCACAATCAAACTTCCGCACAACGTCGAGAAAGCATTTACGCATTTATTAAACAGTTTTTGAAAGATCGCGGCTACCCACCATCTGTCCGCGAAATCGGTCAGGCTGTCGGATTGAAATCCAGTTCCACGGTTCATGCATATCTTGACCAGATGGAAGATCATGGTATGATACGTCGTGATCCTACCAAACCCAGAGCAATTGACCTTATGGAAGATAACCCGTGGAGCAACACAGTACTCGTTCCTTTGATTGGTACTGTAGCTGCCGGTATTCCTATCTCTGCTGAGGAGAATATTGAAGAAACCTTCGCCCTTCCCACTAACCTTTTAGGCACCAAGGATGATACCTTTATGCTTAGAGTAAAAGGCGAAAGTATGATTAATATTGGTATTTTTGACGGCGATTATGTAATCGTTCGCCAGCAGAATACCGCAAGAGACGGTCAGGTTGTCGTCGCATTGGTTAATCAGGAGGATGCAACAGTTAAACGTTACTTCAAAGAGAAGGATTGCATTAAACTGGTTCCTGAAAATGATAATATGGAGCCGTTTTACGAAAAAGATGTCCAGGTTCTTGGAATAGTTATCGGTGTATACAGACAAATGTAAAAGCAAATCAAAACCACCCGTGAAACGGGTGGTTTGCTCAGGCCCTATAAGGGCCAATTACCTGTGGTAGCACCCTAAAGGGCGCATCGAAACAATCTGGCAATCACACTATTATCACTGGCAGCCCCCTACTCGGGGGCTTTTTTCTTAGCCTTTTTTCTCTCGCTTCCCCGTAAACGGGTCCACTGATTCAAATAAACTTAATTGATCATTTGCAA
>NZ_FQUG01000013.1 GCF_900129225.1 Schwartzia succinivorans DSM 10502
CATCTAAGCGTGAAGCCTGCCTTAAGATGAGGTTTCTCACAGCACAAGCTGGTAAGGCACCTTGAAGACGACAAGGTTGATAGGTTGGGAGTGGAAGTCCCGTGAGGGATGGAGCGGACCAATACTAATATGCCGAGGGCTTGACTTACAAGACTAAAATGTTCGAATCTTCTTCTGTATAGTTTTGAGAGAGCAATCTCTTAACAAAATATATCCGGTGGTGATGCCTACGTGGTTCCACCTGTTCCCATTCCGAACACAGTAGTTAAGCACGTAAAGGCCGAAAGTACTTGGCTGGAGACGGCCCGGGAGGATAGGAAGCTGCCGGTTAAAATGAGCGATACACCTTTTGGTGTGTCGCTTTTTTTATTGAAAAAACATAATATATTTTTCTGTAAGCAGGATTATTATATGTTTTGGAGAAATATATTAGAGAAATATGAATTTTTGGAGGTGGAGATTTTGGCAGACGATAATAAAAAACAAAAAGAGAGCGCCAGGACCGTCAAAACAGAGATTTTGATGTTTGTCCTCCCTATTGTGGCCGCAGGCTTGATTATTTTGTCCGGTGTCGTTTTCAAGTACATGGGACAGTCCTTTGAGGATCAGCTGGTCACTAGCTCGCTTAGTACGGCATCCGAGGTAAGCGAGGGTGTTTCGGCTTGGCTGGATGCCCGTATGCTTGAAACACAGACTGCCGCGTCTCATCCGGCAGCAAGAAATCTTGATGCGGATTTGATGAACCGGAACAATCTGAACCGTCTCAAGCTGATGAACAAGGTTTATCCGGGAGTTTACGACAGCGTCAGCTGGGGCCCTTTTGACGGCTCCGGCGTTTTATACGGCGAAACGAAATCCGGATTCAAGGAAATGCATAATGCGGATAAGGCCTGGTATAAACAGACCATGACGGGCACGCAGGATTCGTTCATGTCGTCGCCTGTTATTTCCCAGGCAACGGGAAAGATTATTGTCAATTCCATTGCTCTGGCTAAGGATGAGAATGGCAAGAATAATGCCATGGTTCTTGCTGCGATTTATGTAGATGCAGTGATGGACAAGGTCGATAAATTGAAGTTTGGCGCGGACGGATACAGCTATCTTGTTTCCAAAGAGGGTACTTATATTGTAAGCCCTGACAAGGAAGCAATTATGAAGAAGAAAATAACGGAGGAAAGCGACCCTGCCATTAAGGAACTGGGCAAGAAGATGCTTTCCGGGGAGCATGGCGTATACCGCTTCAAGCTTAACGGCAAGGATATGATTGCATTCTATAATCCTATCAAGGCAACCGGTTGGGGCATGGCTACCGTCGCGTATGAGGACGAGCTTTTCGCGCCGGTGTTCAATGCGCTCAAGATTATGATTGGCATTTCCGTTGTTCTTCTGATTCTGATTTCCGTGGCGATTCTCTTTACGGTCAACAGGATTATGAGTCCTATGGATATTATGATGGACGAGATGCGTCATCTTTCAACAGGCGATTTCAGAAAGCGCAACAATGTGGTGGATTCTTCCAACGAGCTTGGTCTTTTGGCAGAGGCCGTTGAGGATATGCGTGCCGGTGTAAGCAGGGTTGTAAGCCGCGTAAATGAATCTTCTACCAATCTGTCTGCGGCGGCTGAAGGCCTCAATACTACAGCGGCGCAGTCGGCCTTGGCTTCCAACCAGATTGCGGATTCCATTATGAAGGTCGCGCAGGGAACACAGGAGCAGCTTTCAGCGGTAGGCGGTACATCAGAATCCATTGAACATCTGAATGATACTATTCAGCATATCGTTGTAACAGCAGATGCTGCTGCATCGCAGGGCCTTGAAGCGGCTGATGTTGCCCGTGAAGGCGGACAGACACTTGAAGAAGCGATCACGCAGATTAAACGTATTGAGACATCTACGCTGAAATCCACCGAGGTCGTAACCGCGCTTGGCGAACGTTCTGCGGAAATCGGGCAGATTATCGATACTATTACGGGAATTGCGGAGCAGACGAATCTTTTGGCTCTTAACGCGGCTATTGAGGCAGCCCGCGCAGGCGAGCAGGGCCGAGGCTTCGCGGTTGTCGCGGAAGAGGTAAGAAAGCTTGCCGAGTCCTCCCGGGAGGCGGCTCAACAGATTGCGGACCTGATAGAGGTAACCCGCAAGGATACGGAGGAAGCTGTTGCGGGAATGCAGCAGAGCAGCAAAGACGTACAGGTCGGCGCGAAAAACATCATATCCATGGGCGAGGCATTCCGCAGGATTATCGATATTGTCGGTAAGGTTTCCGAGCAGGTTGATGGAATTTCGAAGGAAATCAGCGGGCTTGCAAAGAATGGAGAGGATATTGTCGAACATATGCGTGTAATCAGCAAATCCAGCAGCGGAGCGGCAGAGGAAGCGCAGACAGTTTCGGCGGCAACGGAAGAGCAGTCCGCGTCCATCGACGAGATTGCCAATGCCAGCCACCGTCTTGCAGAGATGGCAGGAGGCCTGCAGCAGGAGGTTCAGAAATTCCGCCTCTGATATGACAAGGTTTACAATAGGAAGCTAGTTCAAAACGCCAATGGAAAATTTTGTCTGCGGACAGATGCTTCCGTTGGCATTATTGGCCAGCATGAGAGATTTATTAAACTTTACACGCTATAAATTAGTTGATAACCTATTATTGCTTTTTATGGCTGTTTAAGCTATCATTAAATGTGCAGAACATCTTCGGGACGAAGTTAAATTGGGAGGATGAGATAAGATGGCAGGAACAGAAAACACAGAGCTGGTAAATTCCATAGAGGAAATTGCCCGTTCCACACAGACTGTCTATCAGGCAGTCGAGCAGGTCGCAACGAGTGCCGGGGAGTTGGCAAGAGCAGGGCAGGCTTCCATCAAACAGGCGAAATTTTTGCAGGAGCGCAACGCTGATACTATTAAGGTCATTGATTTCATTACGAATATTGCACAGCAGACAAACCTTCTCGGATTGAACGCTGCAATTGAGGCAGCGCGCGCAGGTGAGCAGGGACGCGGCTTTGCTGTTGTCGCTGAGGAAGTAAGAAAGCTGGCCGAGCAGTCCCGTGAGGCGACGGAAAAGATTCAGGCAACGCTTATGGAAATGAATAAGGCCGTAGAGGAAATCTCGAGGTCTATTGAGACGACCGGTGCAATCAGTCAGGAGCAGGCGGCTTCGACAGAGGAGATTACGGCAAATCTTTCGCGCGTGACCAAGGCAGCGGAGGATCTCAAGGCAAAGGTGCTTAACGGCTGAAACAAAGCCTCTGCCGCATAAAAAGAAATGTGTTGACAAAAATTACTGTGCCCTGTATACTGTTGTTCTGTGAGTACCACAATGGTTTACGGGGCACTCATTTTATCCGTTATTAATGGGTAAATTTTACTAGTTTTTATGGTTCACTAGCTCAGTTGGCAGAGCACCTGACTTTTAATCAGGGTGTCCCGGGTTCAAATCCCGGGTGAGCCACCATGGCGCCATCGTCAAGTGGTTAAGACACCGCCCTTTCACGGCGGGTTCGTGGGTTCAAATCCCGCTGGCGTCACCATGTATTTACGCATCCTCGGATGCTTTATATTGGCCCGGTAGTTCAGTCGGTTTAGAATGCCGCCCTGTCACGGCGGAGATCATGGGTTCAAGTCCCATCCGGGTCGCCATTTTGCCTCGGTAGCTCAGTTGGTAGAGCAAAGGACTGAAAATCCTTGTGTCAGCGGTTCGATTCCACTCTGAGGCACCATTTAACACAGGATGGATCACGGGAGAACGTGATCGTTTGAAGGCGGGTCTCTGGGGAGGCTCGCTTTTTTGCAATATGCTGTGCCGGCAGAAAATATGCCAGGGGGAGAGGAACAGATTTATGGGAAGCTTATCTGAGATGTTTTTGGGATTTATCGCTGATTGGGGTTATTTGGCGGTCGCTGTGCTGATGGGAATGGAAAATGCATGTATCCCGATTCCCAGTGAGCTGATTCTCGGGTTTGCCGGGTATTTGATTTTTGCCGGGCAGATGACTTTTTCAGGGGCGCTTTTGTATGGAATGGTGGGCGGTCTTTTGGGCTCATGGTTTGCGTATGAGGTTGGACGTCGGGGAGGACGTTCATTTGTTGATAAGTATGGTCATTACTTCCTTATAAAGAAATCTCATGTCGACCTTGCACAGAACTGGTTTGATAAATATGGTATCAAGGCTGTATTTTTCAGCCGTATGCTTCCTGTGGTCAGAACCTTTATTTCTCTGCCGGCGGGTTTTGCGCATGTGGATTTTAAAAAGTTTACAATCTATACGATTTTAGGTTCGCTTCCTTGGACGGCACTTATTCTCTGGGCAGGTATGTTCCTCGGAGAAAGCTGGAAGTATCTTTTGAAAATTGGGCATGAGGCTAGCATAGCGTTTGTTGTTATCTGTGTTGTCGGAGCTGCAGTGTGGTATTTCTGCTATCACAAGAAACAGAAAAAGAGACATCTTAAGTAAAACGTAAAGAGAGCGCGCATAAACGGCGCTCTTTTTTACTGGCGGCAGAAAAGTTTCTTTTTTGCCTGTGTTGTGGTATGATTAAGGGGTTGTTGGACAAAAACGAAACATAATGGTTTCATATAGAGAAACCGCGGTCATAGGAGGACGAAATATTGCTTTATCCTTTGTTATTGAAGGCACCGCTCAAGGATTATATATGGGGCGGAAAAAAGCTTAAAACGGAATATAATAAGAAAACGGAACTGGAAAATGTGGCAGAGAGCTGGGAACTTGCGTGTCACAGGGATGGACACAGCATAATTCTGAACGGTGAGGCTGCGGGGATGGAGCTGGAAAGCTACATTGCATTGAAGGGCGACCGTGTTGTGGGGGCACATGCGGCACGTTTTTCGTATTTCCCTATATTAATCAAGCTTTTGGATTCGGAGCAGGATCTTTCTGTGCAGGTTCATCCGGATAATGATTATGCGCTCCGTGTCGAAGGAGAGTACGGGAAGACTGAGTTCTGGTATGTTGTTGACTGCGAGCCGGGGGCAAGCCTGATTTATGGGCTGAATCGTGAAGTCACCCGTGATGAGCTCAGGCAGCGTATCGAGGATAAGACTCTGCTTGAGGTCTGCAACCGTGTTCCGGTGAAACCTGGGGATGCTTTCCTGATTGAGGCAGGTACGCTTCATTCCATCGGTGGGGGCATTACTGTAGCAGAGATTCAGCAGAATTCCAATACCACATACCGTGTTTATGATTACGGGCGTCTCGACAAAAATGGTAAGCCTCGGGAGCTGCATGTGGATAAGGCGCTTGATGTCGTAAGCCTTAAGCCTTCGCCGAAGCCGTCGGCTCTGCCTCCGAATCTTCTTTTTGCGGAGTATGACATGAAGCAGCTGGTGTCCTGCGAGTATTTTACTGTGCATGAGTTTAATCTGCACGGACGCTGTCATCTTTTGTCAGACCGAAGCAGCTTCCAGTCGATTATGGTTCTTGACGGACTTATGGAGCTGGAGTGCCGTACAGGATATGAAACTCTCGAAAAGGGCGCGTCGGTTTTTGTTCCGGCGGATTATGGTGAGTACTGGATTCGTGGAAACGGAAAGTTCCTTTTGACGACAGTTTGAATGAAATGACGAAATACCATGCTTCATTTGAAGTGTGGTATTTTTTTGATGTTAATTTCATAATTGGGTGCTAGAATGCGATTCATGTTTTCACCTGAACCTTTTAGGGTACAGGTATCATTGAAAGAAGGATTTATATGATTATCACATTGGCAAGGCAGTGCGGCAGCAACGGAACACTTATCGGACGGACGCTGTCACAGAGGTACCGGATGCCGCTTTTTGATTTGCGGGCGCTCACAGAGGCGGGTAAGACGAAAGGGCTTTTGGAGAGGTATCCGGATTTTTTTGCAGAGAGGCCTATGAACAGCCTGCTTTCGGCAATAACCCTTTCGGCAGTGCCGGATAATGTCAGAATCGCGGCGAAGGAGATTTTGACAACGCTGCTTCCTGAGGACAATTTTATACTCATTGGCCGCTGCGGCAATGTGGTGTATGGCGGACGGGCTGACTGCGTAAGGATTTTCCTTTGCGGCGAGTTTGATGAGCGTGTGAAGGTACTCATGGGGAGGTATAATTTAAGCCATCAGTCTGCTGAGAAAAAGGTCAGGGAAGCCGATGAAAACAGACTGGCCTATCACCGCTATTTTACAGGAACGACATGGGGGCAGGCAGATATGTATGACCTTTCAATAAACAGCTGTCGTCTTGGACTGAACCGGACAGAAGCCATTATCGAAAATTACATTGATGATGTGATGACAGGAGAGGTGGCAGCAGAATGAAATCCTTGAAGCAGTTCGCTGTCATTTTATTCTTTTCATTTATAGGAGAGGCACTGCACGCGCTTATCCCGCTTCCTGTGCCTGCCAGTATTTATGGCATAATACTTCTGTTTTTGGCGCTGCAGCGCAAATGGATACAGTTAAGGGATATTCACGGCATTGTGGTTTTTCTTATTCAGATAATGCCTGTGCTTTTTGTTCCTGCAGCGGCAGGACTGATTAAATCATGGCCGGTGCTTCAGCCTGCGCTGCTGCCGTACCTTGTGATTACCGTGTTTTCGACGGTTGCGGTGATGGTGGTAACGGGACATGTTACACAGCTCATTATCAGAAAAAGCCGCAGATGATATAGAAGACATAGAAGGAAGAATAAAAATGTACGAATTTTGGCATCACTCTTTATTTTTTGGAACGCTGCTGACGTTGGCGGCGTACGGTGCGGGCGTGTGGCTAAAGGAAAAATCCGGAAGTCCTCTTTTGAATCCGCTGCTTTCTGCCATTGTGATTACTATTGCATTTCTGCTTATTTTCGGAATAGATTACGACACTTATTATGATGGAGCGAAATACGTCAGCTATCTTTTGACGCCTGCCACCGTATGCCTTGCTGTCCCTCTTTATGAGCAGCTTGAAACCATGAAGAAAAACATTACGGCTGTGGTTGTAGGAGTCACGGCAAGCGTAGTAACGAGTCTTACTGTCATACTTGTGATGGCGGTCCTGTTCGGCCTTGACCATGCGGGCTATGTGACGCTGCTCCCAAAATCAATCACGACGGCCATCGGCATGGGCGTGACGGAGGAGCTGGGAGGATATGTGTCTATTACTGTTGCCGTTATCATCGTCACAGGTATCCTGGGAAACATAATCGCCGAGCCTGTATGCAGAATCTTTCGGATAAAGGAGCCTATAGCCAAGGGCATAGCAATAGGCTCTGCGGCGCACGCCATAGGAACGGTAAAGGCTATGGAAATGGGTGCTGCGGAAGGAGCAATGAGCTCTCTTGCTATTGTAGCTGCCGGAATACTGACTGTATTTGGTGCAAGCATCTACGCCATGATTTTCTGAGTTGAAAAATATAGTATTGCTTAAAAGGACTGCTTTCGCGTAACTGCGTGGGCAGCCTTTTTTTGAAAAAATTTGTTTTCATTGTATATAGACAGAGTTCTCCGTTGACAAACTTTGATTTAATGCATTATAATGTTATTGCTGTAACGCTTTACTGAACTAAAGAAAGGAAGGATGATGTAATTGAACTCTAGTAATTCCCTAAAGAGGACTCTGGGGATGCAGGAGGCAGTCACCATTACTGTTGGTACTGTCATCGGCGTCGGCCTGTTTACCATTGGTTCTCAGATTGTCGGAAACATGGGCAGCATGGTTGTTTTGGCGACCTTTGTTGCGATGCTTATCAGTATTTACCCTGCGTGGCTATATGGAGAGATGGGGGCGGCGCTTCCATTTGCAGGAGGAACGTACAAATATGCCCAGCTTGGGTTAAGTCACAGCGCGGGGGTTCTGGCAGGTTGGAATTTTATCGCGTCTCTTGTTGCGGTCACATCGGGTGAGGCGCTTGCCTTTGCCTTTTATTTTAAAACGCTGTTTCGCGCTATGGGAATAGAGCTTCCTCTTGATGACGCGGTTCTTGCCATGATTCCTATCGCTGTTTTTATCGGCACTAATATTTACGGTACAAAGTTCACAGGCCGCCTGCAGAATGCATTTATCTATTTTTTCTGGAGTATCGCCTTTATCTGGGCACTGACCATGCTCCCGAATATTCAGATGCCGCACTATGTAGTGCTTCCTGCGGGGCTTTCTGATATGTCCTCATGGAGCTTTATAGGAATGGTTGCCCTCATTTGGTGGTGCTTTGCCGGATTTGAGACCTGCTGCGCTCTCGGGGAAGAGATACGCTTTCCGGAAATCAATATTCCGCGTGCATTAAAGCTGGCACCGTTCATCGTATTCATTGTCAATGCTATTTTCCAGTGGTTCCTTGTGGGTATTACACCTGCTGATTCACTGCCGGCACTGGCTTCTGCCGATGCTCCTTATGCGGAGGCAATGGAGGCGGCAGGAATCCTCGGACTGCCTCTTGTTATGCTTGCTTTGGGCATTTCCGTGGGCGGAGATTTCTCGACGCTCAACTCGTCCATTGCTGTACCGCCAAGATATCTTTATGCCATGGCCCGTGAAGGCTCTATGCCGAAAATTTTCAGCAAGCTGCATCCGAAATACGGTACGCCATGGGTGGCGATTCTGTTTCTTGGTGTGCTTTCGCTTATACTTGTAAAATATCCTATCACATTCGTCGCCTCAGTCAGTCTCTTTGCAGACCTTTTCTATTACATTATAGGTATTGCGGCAGCGTGGGGACTCCGTCACCGTCTGCCGGACCTGAAACGTCCGTTCAAGGCGCCGATGGTTGAAATAGGTGTACCTGTCAGTATCATCATATACTTCATTATGATGACACAGCTTGATCAGGACGCTATTGTGTCCGGTATTATCTGGTGCGTTGCAGGTATTGTTGTATACTGGTTCTGCCGCAGACAGAACCGTGGTATAGAGGAGGTACGGCTTGAGACACTGATTGTCGATACACCTGAACCTACAGCAGAGGAGAAGCTGGCTATGGATAAGGATTACAGATTCTGGAAGCGCGTTACTGCGACGTTCTTCATACTGTCGCTGCTTATCTATGCTGTTCCTGTATTCTTTTGATTAAAAGCGGGGCTGTCCCGGGGTAAAATCCTTGGGACAGCCCCTTTTTTGAGATAAGCTTATCCTTTTTGGGGTGCTTTATTCTGTAGTTTGGCTGCAGGTCATGGAGGAATAGGCCCCCCCTTGTTCAATCCGAAATATTACTGTATAATGAAAGCTAGTCGTTACACTGCAAAATTCATTTGCAGTGTAATTTGTTATTTTATGAACGAAACAAAGTTAATTTAGTATTAAATGACAGGGCAAGGGGGAAGATACGAAAGAATGACGTTTAAGAAACATAGTGCAGGAATCCTTGGAACAGGCTTTTATGTTCCGGAAAAAATATTGACCAATGACGATTTGTCCAAGATAGTTGATACAAGTGATGAATGGATCACCGAGCGCACCGGTATCAAGGAGCGGCGTATAGCGGCAGATGACGAGGCAACCTCTGATTTATCCATGAGGGCGGCAGAGGCTGCTTTGAAGGACGCGGGAGTAACTCCTGAGGAGCTGGATCTCATTATCGTATGCACGCTTACCTCTGACAGAATCATCCCGTCGACGGCATGTATGCTGCAGACCCGGCTCGGCGCAAAAAAAGCGGCGGCATTTGATTTATCTGCCGCATGCTCAGGCTTTGCTTACGGACTCAGTGTGGCAACGCAGTTCATTGAGACGGGTGCGTATAAAAAGGCATTGGTTATAGGCGCGGAGACCCTTTCGAAATATATAAACTGGGAGGACCGCAATACCTGTGTGCTTTTCGGTGACGGTGCGGGAGCCGCAGTGGTCGGAGAGGTTGAGGATGGATACGGAATCCTGAGCTTTGACCTGGGAAGCGACGGCTCCGGCGGAGATGCCATACAGATTCCCTCCAGCGGAAGCCGTCTGCCGGTAAGCAAGGAAACCATTGACCAGCGGCTCAATCTCATTCATATGAACGGCAGGGATGTTTTCAAATTTGCCGTAAAAGCCATGGGAAATACTGTGAAGCATGCTCTTGAAAAAATCGGTATGCCTCAGGAAAAGATTGACTGGCTTGTGCCGCATCAGGCGAATATCCGCATCATTCAGTCCGCGGCAAAGCGGCTGAACATGCCTATGGAAAAGGTAATATTAACAGTACAGAAATACGGAAATATGTCGGCGGCGTGCATTCCTATCGCGTTGGCTGAGGCTGCTGCTGAAAAACGCTTTAAGAAAGGCGATATAGTGGCACTTTCGGGCTTTGGCGCGGGCCTTACATGGGCCTCCTGCATAATACGCTGGTCCAAAGAAGACTAAATTTGAATTTAATATGACAGCTTTTTACGGGCCGCTGCACTTTTGTGCAGCGGTTCTTTTTTGTATAAGAAAACCTCCGCCCGGAGTGGTGGGCGGAGGTTTGAATCGACACCGTAAAAAATCTGAAACATGGAATGAAATATTCTTTTATGAGTTACCTGAGAAGTGACAGCACCTGACTTGAGTTCTGGTTTGCCTGTGCCAGCATAGCTTGAGACGACTGCGACAGGATGTTGTTCCTTGTGTATTCGGTTATAGCCTGTGCCATATCGACATCACGTAGAGTACTTTCTGATGCCATGACATTTTCGATTGCCGTGGTCAGATTCGTCGAGGTGTAGGTTAGACGACTTTCAATAGCACCAATGGAGGTCTGCTGATCCAAGGCCTTTTGAATCGCCGTATCCAATACATTGATGGCGGCATTCGCATTCTGTTGGTTCGATACGTTCAGTGTTGAGCCGTCAGTTCCCTGCAGTCCGAGAGCCTGGGCACGCATATCGGTGAGCCCGATTTTTATTGCTTGATTTGCTCTTGTTCCGACCTGCAGGACAATTGCTGTATCCTCGGCTTCCTCATTTTCTCCGCGGATGGTTTCGCTCCATGCGTCGAGCACTGCATTGACAGATTTCTTTATCTTACCGTCAATATCGGAGACGCTGACGGTAAATCCGGAAATCTGACCGCCTACACCGCTGTTCATAGCTGTAACGGTAATCGCGTTTTCGTTGTTGGCTGTGTAGACAATCTCATCTGCACGAGAAATGCCGACTTTAGTACCGTCCAAAAGCTTCGGACCGGACAGGGAATCATAGAAGTTGCTTGCTTCCGTAGCAATCGCAGAGGCTGATGAAGCATACCCTGAGTACGATGATGTGTTGTAGCCGGCGGTTCCCAGTGGATATGGATTGGAGCCCAAAAGAGGAACTTCCGGAGGCGTGGGAGTACTCACATCGTTTAAGGAAGTTGAATCTGAGCTTAGGAAGTTACTTAATGCCGTATAAGCAGACGAGTACGCATCTCTAGTGCCTGTGTCACCTGTCAGGTCAAGACATACATTCAAATACGATAGAGTACTGAGATCACTGACTTTTGGGGTGTTGTTGATGGGAGTTCCGGCCTCTTTAAGTGAGCTGCCAGTCTTCCAGCCATCAAATTCATTCAGAGCTTTTGATGCTATACCAGCCACAACAACATCGGTTGAGGAGGCGAATGAAACCACAGTGTTCCTGAAATCATCAAGCGCGCTGTGCAAATTGGATAATAACGATGAATAACTATTATATAGCCCTGTTGCCGCCAGTGAAACATTTGAGCTTGTAGTAACCCAGCCCTGCGCCAAAGCAGCCTGTGCCGCAAGCTCCGCGTAATCCGTAACACCGTTAACCTTTGCTATAGCGATATTATACTGATCTGCAAATGTATATGTGCTGGTATCAATATCCTCAGCCGCTTTGAAGATATACTGCAGAGATGTTGTTCCTGCGGTATATGAGGTGGTATAGGTTTTGCCGTTTTGTACATAGGAAACTGTGACATTATCCGATGACAAAATCCCCAGATTATTTCCATTGCGGTCTTCCAGTTCAGTCAGTGCAGTACCTGCGCCTGTATTCGTCGAAAAGCTTTGATTCGTAAGCGCATTGTAGGTTGCAATTCCTTTGCCACGTTTAGAACCATCGACGAGATATTTTCCGTTGTAGGTTACATTGGCATTGTCGTTAATCTGGTCAATGCTCTGATCAAGTTCTTTCTGGATAAATGCACGGTCAGCATCCGTGTTGGTGTCGTTTGCTGCATCGATGACCTTTTCTTTCAGGGTTTTCAAAATATCAACCGTACTTTGTACGGCTCCTTCGGCCACCTTCATCATGCTGTTGCCGTTCTGCGTGTTAAGATTGTCCTGATTCAGGGAGCGTATCTGCACACGCATACGCTCCGAGATAGCATATCCCGAAGCATCATCCCTGGCACTGTTGATGCGCATTCCCGAAGATACCATCTCTAGGTTCTTCGACAGCGCGGTTTGATTCCTGTTCAGCGTGTTTAGCGTGTTCACGGCTGACAGGTTGTTCCTGACTACCATCGACATTTCAATCCACTCCTTTGTTTCATCCATTCTTCCATGCGGTGTCGATTCCGTTCGTGAGTGTCAATCATTGACACCCGTAGAGGTAAAACTCTCATCAATATATATCGGTGGAAAATAAGATGCCATTAAAAAATTGTATAAATTAATTACATCAGTAGATAATCCACCTATTATATGTATTATAACATATAATATACATTGATTTGCAGTGAGTGTAGATTAAAAAAACAGTAAAGTTTAGTTTGTTTGGGGACATCTTTTGCCGAGTTATATAAAGCGGATGCGCATGAAATTGAAAAAATTATGGCAATTTTATTTATGATTTTATATTATGTAGCTAAAAGGATTATTTATCGTGAAACGGAGGGAATTTAAATGTGGAAAAAGGTTTTGGCGGCAGGAAGCGCGGTATTTGCGTTGGGATTTCTTGCACCGATTGACAGCGGCTGCTCCATTGTGTGGAGTACAGCGTCCTGCGAGGAAGGAATGCAGCTCAAGGCACCGGACGGGCTTGAGTACAGTACGCCTCTGGCGTATGATTCAATAGTGCAGCGGACAGAGCTTAAGCATGACGACAGAGTGATTATGACCGGCCGCACCTACGAGGTTGAGCTTGCGGTTCAGAGCGCCCGAAAGTTTCCAAAGCTTCAGAGAGCGCTTGAAAGACTCGCCACTGATAACTGGGCATACATGCATAAAATGATGAAATACTGGGAGCCTGACCTCGTTGAACAGTATAATGCGCGCAAGGCAGACGGTTGGTTCAGTGACGGCTCGACCCCTCCATTTTGCTACGAGTTAAAATTCTCCGGGCTCAGGGCGGATACAACGGTATTCAGCTGTGTAGGAGAGGAGTTTATTTTTCTTGGTGGAGCACATCCGGTAACATACTACAGAGGTCATGTGTTTGATACAAAGTCAGGGCAAGAGCTCAATCTTGATGATATATTTGAGACCACCGAAGGACTGGCAGAGATTATCGTGCATGAAACGACTGCACAATGCAGGGAACAGACAAAAATGATAGATAAAAAAGAAACTGTAAAAAAGGTGCAGAAAATGATAGATGACCATAAGCTGCAGTACGGCATGACAGAGGAGGCACTGGTTGTCTATTTCGGCTCCTATGCCATCGGGCCATATGCCATGGGGACAATGGAGGTCAAACTCCCGTACACGAAATATATGAATATGTTCAATAATAAATATGTCTTCTACGGTGAGAAGGCAAAGGGTTGAGCCCCGGTGTGGCGAGAAAATAAAAGAAAGCGGGATTACAGTTGAAAATCGTGCATGACCTTCCGATACTCTATTTCAGTTCTGATGTTAAGGATGTAGGCGGTTCGGATTTCAGTGAAATTGCAAGTCTGGATTCCGATGCAGGACCGATTAAAGGCGAGACAGGAATCGAGGGACTCAGAATTGATTTTAATGCAGGACTCAGGCTGAGAGTGCCAAAAGGAAATTGGCATATCTGTATTTCGGATGATGACAGCGAATTTGTCTTTTTTGATGAAGCTGTCTCGGAAAAAGTGTTGATTTCCATGGAAAAATACTACATAAAATGGCGCGTTGAGGCATATCTGGACGGTGAGCTGAAATTTGCGCATGTTTTCAATCCTGAAGGGATGAATGTATTATTTTCCCTGAAAAAAACGCCACTTGGAGAGGCGGTAATGCTTCTTCCGTATGTTCAGGAATTTGTTAATCTTCATAAATGCCATGGGCTGATTTTGACTAATCCTGCGTATGAGCCTATTATACGGGAGTATTTTCCGGAACTTGAGATTATAAACAGTATAACGGATGATACATATGCGAATTATCTGATAGGCACAGTAATGACTCCGCCATTTCTGCTGTCGGATTCATCCAGGGCACTTCCGGTACAGTATGTGGGAAGATTTTTGCTTGGTTTGCATCGTAATCCCCAAAAGGTTTTGTTTTACCCAAAGAAACCAAGAGAAATTGAAACACCTTATGTGTGCATTGCCGTACAGGCATCGGGAGTGGCGAAGTCGTGGCTTAATCCCAATGGATGGGATATTGTTATAGACTATCTGAAGCAGCTGGGATATCGTGTACTCTGTATAGATCGTGACAGATGTAACGAGGATTCAAAGGGACGTAAGGTGTGTATGCCTAAGGGAGCAGAAGATTATACGGGAAATCTTCCGCTGACGGATCGCATTGAACTTCTGGCATATGCAGATTTTTTTATCGGAGTTGGCAGCGGTCTTTCGTGGCTGGCAGATGCGGCCGGCTGCCCCGTTGTACTCATCAGTGGGTTCAGTATGCCAGTGGCAGAGTTTGACACGCCTTATCGTGTTATTAATCCGTTGGTGTGCCACGGCTGCTACAATGATATGACGGTAGATTGGCTGAATCCATTGTGCCCAAGACATCATGATACGGAACGTGAGTATGAGTGCTCGGTTAAAATTCCACCTAAAATGGTGATTTCTACAATAGACCGTCTGAGAAAAGACTTAAAGGATAGAAAAGAATTATCTGATGCATGGAAAATAAGATAATAATGATTTAATAGAACGTGTGTATGTGATTTAGAATAACAGGGGGAATTTTCATGTGGCATTCAACACTTTGTCATGATTTTCGCTATGGAAAAATTATGTACAATCAGCTTGATCAATATGTTGGGAAATCTCTGAGGCTTTATGGTGAGTATAGTCAGGGCGAGGCGGATATCTTTGAACAGCTTGTGCACCAGGGAGATATTGTCGTGGAGGCCGGAGCGAATATCGGATCGCATACTGTACATTTGGCACAGATGGCAGGAGATAAAGGACAGGTTTGGGCATTTGAACCACAGCGGCTGGTTTTTCAGCTTCTAGCGGGAAATGTTGCGATAAACAGCCTTACAAATGTGCATTGTTTGCAAAAATGCCTTAGTGATGTGAGTGGGGAAATTATCAAGGTTCCTGTCCTGAATGTAGATGCTATAACTAATTGGGGTGGACTGGAGCTTGGTGATTATACGGAAGGCGAACCGGTTGAAACGGTTACGGTTGATTCACTTAATTTGCCGGGATGTAACTTTTTTAAAATTGACGTAGAGGGAATGGAGCTTAAAGTTCTGCGCGGGGCAGAGAAAACAATAAAGAAATATCGTCCCATTATTTACACGGAAGCGGACCGCAGTGATAAAAATAAGGAATTGTTCGAATATATTAAATCACTCGGATATCGTATCTATAAGCATGAGCCAACGCTTTATAATCCAAACAATTATTTTCATAATCCGGAGAATGTATTTGTAAATGAAGCGATGCTTTCTGATGGTACTAAGATACCTGTAAATATTGTTTCGAGCAACGTGTTGTGTATTCCAAGCGAAATAGATGCTAAAGTGGATGGATTTCCGGAAATATCATAATTGGTAGAATAATATTTTAATGCCACTCTACACCCAATCCTGCTCTCGGATTGCGGAAATATTCCAGGACGGTACCGTCATCAAGATTCAGCACATTGTAGCTGTAGTCAACTATATCCGTGGGATCGGCTTCGTCAGAGGGGTTTGCTTTCACGTAAAGTATTCTTCTTCCATCAGGAGAAAGAGTGCATTGTCCTATATGTCCTGCGTTACCCGGGGCAAGACGCTGCAATGTATCGTGAGCGGTGCTGTTCAGCTGTTCGCCGTGATAAGAAAAATCTGCGGGCTCATCTGTTTCTGTCAGCCCGCAGAACGAACGCTTGTAGGCTTTCTGCTTGTTATAATCTTTGAGGACGATGCCCTCGTACGCATCAATTTTCTTGTATTCCTGTGATACGTCCAGCAGAGTCCATGAAAGCATCACTTTATAGGTTCCTGCCGCCAGCAGAAATACAATAAAAAGAACGTGCAGTCCAAGAATCAGACAGAAAAGACGGAATATGAACTTTGTAATTTTAGAGGTAATTCTGCTAAGGTTTGTCATGTCATATAAGTCCGTTCAGTATTATAGTTGGATTTTATGCAATGGTCTAATTATAGAAATACGAGGATGAAATTTTTATGAATATGCATTATAATGCATACAATCAAATTTGTCATAGGCAAACTTTCCTCTGTGGCATTTTGCCAATGGCATTAGCTTCGCGTCGCGCGAGGCAGGAGACATTCTCGCCGTCTGTTGTTTGCTTCAGCCCTAATTACAGAAGTGGGGGACATCTTTTGCCGAGTTATACTAATTACAAATGATGAAAGAACAGGAGGAATCTAAATTGGTCGGAACATCAATGGAAGTTACGGGATACGCTGAAAGAACGTATTCCAATAAGGACTGGGAAGGGAAATATCCCACCGAGAACGATTACCGTATGGCTCTTATCGGCAAGATTAACTGTGGAGATATGGTGAATCCAAAGGGAGAAATCGTTGGCGTTGAATCTGTGGAAAAGGGCATGACGATTACCTACTTCATGACAGGAAGCGTCGATACGGGCTGCTATGATGAGGGTGAAGCAGATGCATACGTAGCGCAGAAATGCAGCTTCGGTGAATTGTTTGATGTGGAATGGAACTGAAGGCATGAATACACAGGAACTTCTTAAATTTATAAAGAAAAGTACATCACCGTACCACACGGTAATGGCGGTGGAGAAAATACTGAAGGCTGCAAAGTTTCAGGAGCTTGCCTGGGGAAGGGCATGGAAACTTAAAGCAGGCGGGGCTTATTTTGTCAGCGTATTCGGGAGTGCGCTCATGGCCTTTCGCGTCGGAAGGAAAAAAGGAATGCTCCGCATTGCGGCAGCACATACGGATTTCCCGGGCTTTCGTGTTAAGCCTTCACCTGATATGAAGGAAGGCGGCTGCCTTATGCTGAATGTAGAGCCGTATGGCGGGCTTATACAGTCCAGCTGGCTTGACCGGCCCCTTTCGATTGCAGGAAGCGTTGCGCTTCGCGGAGAGAACGCTTTTCATCCTGTGACGCGGTATGTGGATTTTGGACGGCCGATTTTGACTATACCCCGGCTTGCTATACACATGGACCGAAAGGTCAATGATGGCGAAAAGCTGAACAGACAGACGGAGATGCTCCCGCTTGCCGCGCTGGACGGTGAGGAAATTTCAAAGGAGTTTTTCATCGAACAGCTGGCAGGAGAACTTGATTGCAGGTCGGACGATATTCTCTCCTATGACCTCACCGTGTACGCCTGTGAAGAGCCATGTGTGCTGGGCTTTGACAGAGCATTCATTTCTGCGCCGCGTTTGGATAATCTTACATCAGTAAAAGCCTGCATGGATGCGCTTTTGGACGCAAAAACAGAAAGCGGTATTACTGTTGCAGCCATGTTTGATAACGAAGAGGTTGGAAGCCGCACGAAACAGGGAGCAAATTCCGCTTTACTTGATGAGCTGCTTCGAAAAATTTACGAGAGCCTTGGCCGCGAAAATGAACGCTCACAGGATATTGCACAGGGCTTTCTTCTTTCCGTGGATGTAGCGCATGGATGGCATCCGAACTATTCGGGAAAAGCTGACCCGACAAATCGTCCGAAGCTTGGCGGCGGCTTTGCCATAAAGCAGGCTGCAAGCCAGTCCTATGTTGGGGATGCCGAGGCACAGGCAGTTGTAAAGGCATTGGCGGATGAAGCTTTTGCGCCGTATCAGACCTATGTGAACCGTTCAGATATCCCCGGCGGTTCGACACTTGGCTCCATGGTATCGGCAAATCTTTGCCTTAGAGGACAGGATATAGGTGTACCCATCCTTGCCATGCATTCCGCAAGGGAATTCATGGCAGCTGCAGACCAGGAAGCCCTTACGGATTTAATTACGAAATTTTTCGCGTAAAACTGACTGAATCCGGCATACAGCCTTTCATTAGGGTGAATGGCTGGCGGATTCACTGTTGTCCGCACAGATATTAAGTAAATAGGCATGCAAAAAGGGACTGTGAAAACGCAGTCCCTTTTGTGACGTTCAGATGTAATTTGATCCGGATTTGAAATATTTTGTTGGAGGTATGCAGTTCAGAGTTTTCTCCGTGTGTTTTGCATATCCAAGGAAATAGGCAATGGCGCCAATAAGTTTGCCAACATTTTCCTTCCATTCATCGGGGATTTGTCCGTTTCTTGCGATGCCGTTGTTTTCGGCAAAGAGCTCAATATCGTGAACAACGGCTGTTATTGGCGGTTCGCCTATGATGCAGAAGGCAGTAATTTTTCTGATGTTGATCGGAGTTGCCAGAGCGCTTATCAGCGTAGCTGTTGTTGAGTCATTTATGAACGGTGTGTCTCCGTAACGGTCCTTAAATGCTTCCTTGATAAGATTTTCTCGTGCCATGATTTTACCTCCCCTAAGTCAGTATAAAGAAGTTTCTGTTAAAATTATAACATATCAGGACGTTTTTTACTGACATAATAATGCTGCCTTGAAAATAAATTTATATATAGGGGATTTCTTTTTTGCTGTGTCTGTTCAGTCATATCGCCTCATTAAGGTATTGCACAATTCATTTCCGGTGTCAGGTACCATCCTTAAGCTATGCGTAGTTAAATTTACTGAAGTAATATTTCTACACCGCTCACTATCTCGTCAGGTTTTACCCGGCAAATACAATGACTATATTCCTTTTTGCACCCGCCATATCCCATCCATCCTGCACAATCACCTGCACGCTCATCGGGACAGCAAATCACATGATTCGTCTGCCAGGGAGCAAATCTCTGATTTGCACTGAATACTCCGGCTAAATCTCCACAAAAATCGTCCTCTTCCTGGGATACCATAACTACAGGTAGTCCCACAGCAGCCGCCATATACCCAAATGGTTTTGCAATTATATCCCTAACGCTTTCTGGTACCGCAGTAAAAAGATTACATTACTTGTTTTCGTTCGATAAATCGTGTCGAAGCCTCTCGATAGTCATTATAACTTGTTGAGGAGAAATAGACCGTGAACACTCAAAAGCCCTATCTGTCCCACGATGATATGGACAATGTTGAACATGTACCCATTCTGCACGAACGTCGTTAAAGCATCCATGGCATTTTGTGAAATTTTGAACACGATAAGGTGTGTCAAATTCAAACCAGGGCAGTGTAAAGCCTGATATCATAACAACAGGACATCCAGCTGCGTGCGCAAGCCAGGAAAGACCGCTGGAAAGTCCAACGAAAAAATCCGCATATGCCAAAAGATTTATGCGTTCAATCAAAGGAATATCGCCTGTAAAATCCTCAGCTTCGGCTGGAATTTTCGAGGAAATACCTTCATACACATTTTCACGGTCCCGGTCAATGCAGAGTACTCTATATCCGGCATCTTTTAAGTATGCAACAACCTCATCCCATCCTCTCGGATGATGCCAACCTTTCCACGTTCCGGAAGCCTGCACCCCAATACACACATAAGGCTCCTGTATAGCGCGGGATTTTGTTGGGATATACCTTACCGTCTGTAGTGTATATGGTGTACCCAAAACAGTTTTGCCGATTATTTCCATAGGCATTAGTCTGCTATCTACGGAAGCTCCTGCAAGAAAGTTCATCCATGTTCCGACGAAATACGATGCATAAGTTTTATCACTACGTGCATCTGCAAAAACCAGATCAGGATAATACCGCTTTGCGATATCGCGTAAATTTGCTGCCATAGAAACAATTGGTTTGCATTTCAGGCGTCGGATGAAATCAGACACATAAGGAAGCAGCGCAATTGCATCTCCAATTGCAGCGCTTGGAAATTTGAAGAAAACTTCCATTCCCATCGGATTGAATGTATGAGAAAAGATTTGCGTCCCTTGAAAGAAAATTTCTATTTGCCAAGGAATAAAAAACTTTTCAAAAGAAACGAGAATTACGCCCGATACGTCTTCATCAAAATAAATTTCTTCACTATCTGCATTCCCTATAACAACTCTGAGGGTATCTTCACCTAAGTTTGGAATCTGCATACGTAATCCGCAATTAAAATCAATTCTTAACCCTTCAAACTCTGTTTCTCCCAGAATCGTCTCCGGGGGTTCTGCAATTTCTTGAAACTTTTTCAGCCACGCTGACATAAGGGTCTGCGGGTAATTTTCATTCGAACATTTGAAGATGCGTATCGGAAAACGATCCTCCATCATCCATGGCCTCCTATAATATAAGATAGTCACCTTGAAATATTGTAACACAAATTGTATAAACAGAACTCGGCAAAAAGAATTCTGCTCCTATATAAATACAGATTTGAAAATAAATTTATATCATGCAGGAAAATCTTCTTTTTGGGCGAATATATTATATGCTGAGTATTTCCACAGGAGAGCAGGAAACGGTACAGAGGCATGAATCGTGTTAAAAAACATGGAGGTGCGGTATGGAGTTTGGACTGACGGATAAGCTGTGCAAGAAGATAAAGCTGGACACCCTGCAAAGGCCGGAGGAACAGGAAGCGGCTTTTTGCTGGGAAGTCAATTTTGATATCGCATTCCGCAAAATGATTATTTTTATCGTGAATGCGAGCAGCCGTTTTGCGGTTATCGCTTACGGAATTTCTCCGGGAGATTTGAGGAAGAATTTGCCGGGTATTGCAGAAGGACTCATCCGGCAGGCCATGAGGGACTGCATAGGGATTCCGGAGACTGCCATAGATGCCTATTTCGATGCGGCAGGAGAGGCCAAACTCACGAAGACGCATGGTAAAAAAGCGGTAGGAAATATGACGCGGCTTATGATGGATGCACCATGCTGGCGTGTGCCTGTTTTTACAGATATTGTGTATCAGGACGAAATGACAGATATTGCGAATCACGAGATTTTCAAGGACGGTCCCAGGGACAGGGATTACCGTGTTGTCATGGAGAAAATGGTAGATGATTTGATGAGGCTTGGGATTATTTCAAAGGAAAAGCGGAATATGCCAAGAGGAGCCAGCTATGCGCAGCTTAAGCAGGAAGTGATGAAGCTGCAGATGGGAGCAGAACCAAGCGAGGATGTTGCAGAGTACCTGCGCGGCGGCATAAATGAGTCGCGGTGGAAGCATATTTTGACTGAGGATGAAGCTATGGAGCTTCATAACAGACTTAATGAATTACGGTAAAAATTTTTACGGATTTTTTGAGCGGTAACATTTGTTACCGCTTTTTCTTTTGCTGTTTGTTAAGATTACAACATCAGAAAATGCATGGACAATGTAACCATAACTCGGCAGGAGGAATATGTAATGGAAAATCAGATGTTTTGCTATCAGTGCCAGGAAACTGCAGGCTGCGCGGGCTGCACAGTGCGCGGCGTGTGCGGAAAGACAGCAGAGACCGCACGCATGCAGGACTTGCTTATATATGTAACAAAGGGCATCAGCGAGGTGACGACGAAACTGCGAGGCGAGGGTAAAACAGTTTCCTCGGAAGTAGATGCGATGGTAAACGATAATCTTTTCACGACGATTACAAACGCGAATTTTTCCGAGGATGTTATCAGAGATTGTGTAGAAATGACGCTTTCTAAAAAGGAAGAGCTTTTGAAGGAGCTTGATTCAAAAGATGGGCTTCATGCTGCTGCACTTTGGCACGGAGAGCGCACAGTTTTCGACGCAAAGGCAAAAAACGTCGGAGTGCTCTCCACAGAAAACGAGGATATTCGAAGCCTGCGTGAGCTCATCACTTACGGACTCAAGGGATTGGCAGCTTATGTAAAACACGCGGATGCGCTTAAGGCTGACAGCAGGAAAATAGATGCATTTATCCAGTCCGCGCTGGCAAAACTTCTTGATGACAGTCTTGATGCGGAGGCGCTTACGGCGCTGGCTCTTGAAACAGGAAAATTCGGCGTTGACGGTATGGCACTTCTTGATGCGGCAAACACAGGGGCGTACGGCAATCCTGAAATAACAAAGGTAGACCTCGGTGTAAGAAAAAATCCGGGAATCCTTGTTTCGGGACATGATTTGAGGGATTTGGAGATGCTCTTGGAGCAGACGGAAGGCACGGGTATAGATGTTTACACCCACGGAGAGATGCTCCCCGCACATTATTATCCTGCATTCAAAAAATATAAGCACTTTGCAGGAAATTACGGAAACGCGTGGTGGAAGCAGAAGGAGGAATTTGAAGCCTTCAACGGCCCGATTCTTCTGACGACGAACTGCATCGTTCCCCCGAAGGATTCGTATAAAGACCGTCTTTTCACAACAAACGTGGTGGGGATGCCGGGTTGTCCCCATATAGACGGAGACTTCAACTATAAGGATTTTAGTCCGATTATAGAGCGTGCGAAAAAATGTCAGCCGCCTACAGAGCTTGAGACGGGTACAATAGTTGGCGGCCTTGCTCATGAGCAGGTATTTGCTCTGGCAGATAAGGTCGTTGAGGCAGTAAAAAGCGGAGCAATAAAAAAATTCGTTGTCATGGCAGGCTGTGACGGACGTATGAGGTCCCGTGAGTACTATCGTGAGTTTGCAGAGAAACTCCCAAAGGACACTGTTATTTTGACTGCAGGCTGCGCAAAATATAAATACATCAAATTGCCATTGGGAGATATTGGTGGCATTCCCCGTGTTCTGGACGCAGGCCAGTGCAACGATTCCTATTCTTTAGTGCGCATTGCGTTGAAGCTTTCCGAGGTTTTCGGTGTCGGCGTAAATGAGCTTCCGATTGTTTATAATATAGCGTGGTATGAGCAGAAGGCTGTTATAGTGCTTCTGGCGCTGCTTTCTCTGGGGGTTAAAAATATTCATCTTGGCCCTACGCTTCCGGCATTCCTTTCGCCAAACGTTGCAAATATACTGGTGGAAAACTTTGGTATTGGCGGAATTACAGATGTTGAAAGCGACCTTAAAACAATGCTCGCATAAGAAAGTGCAGGAAAAGTAAAATGATAAGAAAGATTGTTCAGATAAATGAAGAAAAATGTATAGGCTGCGGTCTGTGCGCATCAGCGTGTCATGAAAACGCTATACAAATGGTAGACGGAAAAGCCAGACTCGTAAAAGATGATTACTGCGACGGGCTGGGAGACTGTCTGCCTGCATGCCCAACGGATGCCATAAGCATTGTTGAGCGTGAAGCTGCGGAATATGACGCGGAGGCCGTGGCAAAAAGACAGGAAGCCATGCGCTCGGAGGCGGACGAGTGGGATGCGGCAGGGATGGCCGCAGGTGCCGGCACAATGGACTTTGAGCCTGAACCGGAGACTTTTTACGGATGCCCCGGAACACAGGCGAGAGCTATAGGAAGAGCAGAAAGCGCTGTCGCAGCGGCATCACCGGAGCCTGCTGCTACTGCAAAAAGCGAACTTCGCCAGTGGCCTGTGCAGATACAGCTTTTACCTATAAAGGCACCGTTTTATGAAAATGCTAATCTTTTGATAGCTGCGGACTGCACAGCATACGCCTATGGGAATTTTCATGAGGATTTCGTAAAAAATCACATTGTACTCGTCGGCTGCCCGAAGCTTGATCCTGTTGAGTACTCGGAAAAGCTCACTGCTATTCTTGAGCAGAATAATATCAGGAGCGTCCATGTAGTGCGCATGGAGGTTCCGTGCTGCGGAGGAATTGAGATGGCGGCCAAGCGCGCCATGCAGATGAGCGGCAAATGGATTCCCTGGCGAGTCACAACCATCAGTATCGATGGTAAAATTATTGAAGAAACATAATCCAATTAAAGTTTAACTTTTAGACTTATTGACATTTTGACTTTAATAATATATCATAATAACTGTGGTGAGAAATTGTGAATTTCTTACTGAGATAAAGCCCCCCTCTCCGTGTTTTCACGGTTGAATACTAAGACGCCCTGCAGCTTTGCCGCAGGGCGTCATTTTTGTGTTTCCTTATTCTTCATCCCAGAAAACTACCGCGGCTGCGTATCAGCCGAGCAGAGGTGTCAATGATAAGTCACTTAAAATGCAATTTGTTCTTTCTACGGATAGCTTTTTATTAAGCGCGTAGATTATGACCTTATCCCAATTGTTCTTGGCATACAGTTTGTTTACTCTGCCATAATACAGCAAATGCTCTGTTTCAACACGGGAAAGCTTCATAGCTATGGAAAGCGCTAAAAGCTTTGCTCTTCCCGGTTGTTTTTTGTCTCCTGAAAAAATATGATACGCATACGCCTGATCAATGCAGGAAGCATTGATAATGTCATTTTTTTTGAGATTATGCTCCTGTAGAAGTTGATTTAGATATTCAGCGACAGTCACATCAGAGAGCGTGTTTTCATCAAAATCCAATACGTCTTCTATTTCATCAGCTCGTGACAGTGCATTCTCAAGCTCTTGAGTACTGCGTTCCTCCATGATAAGTTCCCCTCTTGTTGAATGAAAGCTATACACTAAAGGATAACATAAAATTAAGCAGCCGTGTTGTCCTGCGCGGACAACACGGCTATATTGATTTTTGACTGAAGATGGAGACGATTTCCTTATTAAATATCCTTTATAAAATTTATCCTTACAGAGGTGCTTACTATAGTTTGCTTGAGTCCGGTAGGGATGTTGATGCGTGGGGTGAAATATATATCAATACAATCATCACCTGAGTACATAAATCTGGCGGTTGTTTTCATGCCTGAGAGACTATATACCAAAGCATATGATTCACCGGGAGGCAGGTCGGGGAAGGAACGTATATCATGATGGGCATAATCCGAAAGCCTTCCGTAATTTATTTCTACCTCGGGATTTTCCCAGGTTGTAGTTTGTGAATTGTTGGTGAATATTACCTCTACAGCATAGTCGTCAGGGAAAGTTATTTCCCTGTATAAGGGTGTTTCAAGCGGGCTGCTTGCCCATGTTGAATATTCGCTGTATGGAATTTCCTCGCTATTCGCCACGGTTCCACGGTGAGGAGAGTTATGACGGAGACTTGCTGTCATATCGATAAAATCAAAACCTGATTCCTTAAAAGAATGACTCTCGCTGCTTTTTTCGGCATTATCAACGGCGGATTTAGTGCTGCCGGGCTTCTCGGTTATCGTTGTTTCAACGGAGGATTGACTTTTTGCCTCCTTATTTGTGACTGCATCTTTCACAGCAGGGCTACTCTTTTTTTCGTCCTGCTGAGTGGAATGCGTTGTTTCAGCAGAGGTTTGATTTTTTTCCTCCTTGGTTGGCCCCGATTCTTTAGCAGCAGGCTGAACCTTTTCTTCATTCTGCTGAGAGGAATATTTCTGTTCGTGCTTTTGTTCCTCTGTTGGCTTGGCGGACATGGGGAACAATACGAATTTAATCAGAAGCAATGTCGGTATCGCCAAAAGTAATAATCCACCCAATATCTTAATAAGTCGGGCATAAGACAAAGCACGAAGTATTTCATAGGCACTTTGGTATCTATTATCCGGGTCAAAGGCACGACATTTGCGTACAATCTTCTTCAGCATAAAAGGACTGTCGGCAGGCAGGACCTTATCAAAGGTTACACCAAGGGCATAAATGTCACTGCGTACATCCGTAGTGGCGTAGCCAAACTGCTCGGGAGGCGCGTAGCCTTTTGTGCCAAGGAGGACTGTGTCAGAGGTTTTTCCTCTGTCCGAGGAAGCAAGGCGTGCAGAATCAAAGTCGACAAGTACAGGGCTGCCATCCTCTTTTATGACAATATTTGAAGGCTTTATATCTCTATGAATAATTCCGAGAGCATGTAAATCCTTTAATCCACGGCAAAATTCCTTGAACAGTGTTACGCCTTTTGAAGGTGTGATTTTTCTGTCATTGATAAAAGCCTCCAAAGTTTTTCCTTGAATAAACTCCTCAATGACAAGCGTATATTTCTGATCTTTATCTTCATGAAGCAGATGAATTTTAGGCCAAAAACGTGATGGATTGTCTTTTAATAGCTTAATGGGCAGACCGGTATTGTATATGGTCTTCATTACAGCCAGATTTCCATCTGTGTCGTAAACCAGCCATACTTCGCTTTTTTCACTTTTCTTGATAAGCTGAATTTTTATGTACTGCTCCTGCAGATATTCCAGTGTCAATGGATCCATCTCAGAGACCTCCACTTGGGTTCTTGATATTATCTTTACAGAAAAATTAAAGTTTTGCAAGCGTTGGCAACTGTTTGTGCGGTGTTCTGCCGGGACAACAAAATAGTGTTGAATTGTGACATAATCATATCAATAGAATAAGTGATGAGCTTGGAGGGATGCGTGAAAGCTGGTGTTTTGCAAATTGTTTTTAAAATTTAAGGAAATAATAGTTTGTGAAGGGGGATTTATTATGTTAAAGAAAGTTATTTCAAGTTTAATCATAGGGGCAGCAATTATTGGAACAGCCCCTATGGTGACAGATGGAGCATTGGGAATATCAGTGACTGAAGCAAGTGTAAACATAAACGTAGACCGTAGCTCAGCCTGGTATGACCAGGAAAACCAGGTATTTGGTGCAGCTGTGAGTATTAATGGTGGAGAATATCAGTCAAGAATGTATAAAAAAGAGCGCAACTCAGGTGGAACAGACATCTATATGCGGTTTAGCGCTGATGAAGAATGGGTATTTATAGGTGTTTATACTGGTGGTGCTGCCGGCTATCATTTCGCGGATTCTGATGAGAAAATGATTTTTATTAAGGTAGCAAATGTAGCGGCCCAAAGTGCGGGATACGATAAAATGTTTTGATTTCTAGTATTAGTAACGAAAATTTTAGAGGATAATATTTATATTTAAGAAAGTTTTAGCGAGTATCTTGTTGGGCGTAGCATCGGCTGTTTTATCGCCAATCGCGTATAGTCCTGTAGCAGAGGCAGGGATTATATCTGTTGATTGCGGTGGTGCGCAGTGGGAAGTAACTATTGATGACGAATCTGTTCTAATGATAGGAAAAAATCATGCGCATGTATCCATTAAGAGATATTGTTTAGACATGGGGCATCCGTTGGCTCCTCAGGTTGCAGACGTTATGTGGGGAGCAGGGTATGTGTGCAATGATTTGAATACCGGAAAGCCGATTGGGCCAGCCAACGTTGCCTTGGCTATTGCTAATTATATGAGTGCCAATTATTAAAGTAGTTGATGTATTTCTTGTTTCATTGATTTTGCAAATAAAAAAGCTTCCGCATTAAACAATTTGCTTAATGTGGAAGCTCTTTTTTATGTTCAGCTCAAAAGCAGGCTGTCGCTTGTGAGCTCGCTGCCGGCGGCTTTTTCGAACATTGCCAGCAGATCGGGGACGGTGAGGTTTTTCTTTTCCTCGCCTTTGACGTCAATCAGAATTTTTCCGTCGTACATCATTATGAGACGGTTGCCGCAGCGCAGGGCATCACGCATGTTATGGGTAATCATGAGCGTGGTGAGGTGGCGTTCGCCTACGATTTTTGTTGTGATGTCCAGTACCTTTTCGGCAGTTTTCGGATCCAGAGCAGCCGTGTGCTCATCCAGAAGAAGGAGCTTCGGGTTTGCCATGGTTGCCATGAGCAGTGTGAGTGCCTGCCTCTGTCCGCCTGAGAGAAGGCCGACCTTTGATTCGAGACGGTCTTCAAGGCCGAGCTTTAACGGAGCTAACAGCTCACGGAATTTTGTGCGGTTGCTCTCAGGAGCGCTCCAGCGGAGCGTGGGCATTTTGCCGCGCCTTGAGGCGATGGCAAGATTTTCTTCAATCATCATGCCTGCGGCAGTGCCCATCATGGGGTCCTGGAAGACACGTCCGATATATTTTGCACGGCGGTGCTCAGGCCATGATGTGATGTCTTCGCCGTCAATGGATATAGAGCCGCGGTCAACGGGAAAGGTGCCGGCGATGGAGTTCATCAGCGTAGATTTTCCTGCGCCGTTTCCACCGATGACTGTAACGAAATCTCCATCATCAAGATGCAGGGATACATCTACAAGCGCGATTTTTTCGGTTATAGTGCCGGGATTAAAGGTTTTGGCGATATGTACTATGTCCAGCATTATTTCGCGGCCTCCTTCCACTGCTTTGCTTTATATTTTGCCTGCAAAAGCGGCAGACCGAGTGCTATTGCAACAAGGATGGCCGTGAAGAGCTTCAGGTCGTTTGGCGGCATGCCAAGCTCCAGTACCAGCGCAATTACTATACGGTAAACGACAGAGCCGAGCACGACAGATACGAGACAGCGCCAGAAGCATTTTGTACCGAAAAGGACCTCGCCTATAATGACGGAAGCAAGTCCGATGACGATTGTTCCTACACCCATGCCAACGTCAGCAAAGCCGTTGCTCTGAGCGACAAGCGCACCGCAGATGGCGACGAAGGCGTTGGAGATAAGAAGTCCGAGGACTATTGTGACATCTGTATTGACTCCGTTTGCACGTATCATGTTCGGGTTGAAGCCGGTTGCGCGGATTGCCGCACCGATTTCTGTTCCGAAGAACCAGTAGCACAGGAGGCAGAGAAAAAGAGTTGCCGCCGCGCCCACGATGAGTGTAACGAGCTGCCTGTCGTCGGATATAAAGGAAAACTTTGTAAAAACTGTATCAATCTGCAGTAGGGAAAGATTTGCTTTTCCCATGACATGGAGATTGACCGAGTAGAGCGCAATCATCGTGAGAATGCCGGCGAGAAGCGCAGGTATTTTAAGTTTTGTTGTAAGAAGACCTGTGATGATGCCTGCAAGCATTCCGGCAACAGCAGCAACAAGGATGGCGGTAAAAGGGTCAGAGCCCTTTACAAGACACGCAGAGGCTGCAGCTGCGCCAAGAGGGAAGCTGCCTTCTACGGTGAGGTCGGCTATATCCAGCACGCGGAACGTGAGGTATACGCCGAGTGCGAGGATGGACCATAAGAGGCCCTGTGATAATGTAGGTATTATTAAATCCAAGATTGCATTTCCCCTAAGTTTTTTCTAAAAAGACCGCCTTCCCACATGTCGAGGGAAGGCGGAATTTGTTTGCGGTAATCAGAAGGTTTCCGCGCCTTTAAGCACGTCTTCCGGAATCTTGACTCCAAGGCGCTCTGCATCAGCCTTGTTGACGAAGACCTTGAGGTCCTTGGCAAGCTGAATCGGCATTGTTGCCGGTTTGCCTTTGCCTTCGAGGACATCGGCTGCCATTTCGCCTGTCTGCAGACCGAGCTTGTAGTAATCAATACCGTATGTGATGAGGCCGCCTGCCTTGACCATATTCGGCTCTCCGCAGATGACACCCTTCTTTGCTGCATCGGTGATGGCAACGAGTGTCGGCATTGCGGAAGCGATGATGTTGTCCGTCGGCTCATAGAATACGTCAACTTTTCCGACGAGGCTCTGTGCTGCCTGCTGAATGTCGTTGACTGTGGAGATAGTTGCTGTTTCAACCTTGAGACCCTTGGATTCGGCATATTCCTTCATAGCCTTGACCTGAACCTCGGAGTTGACCTCGCTGGAGCAATAAACAACGCCTACTGTCTTGGCATTAGGATAAATCTTCATGAGAAGGTCTACCTGCTCTTTTATCGGGTTCATATCGCTTGTTCCGGTGACATTGCCTTTAGGCGCTTCGTTGGAAGCTGCAAGCTTTGCACCTACATAGTCGGTGATAGCTGTGCCGACTATGGGAATATCCTTTGTCATGTTCGCTACTGTCTGGGCAGCAGGTGTAGCGATGGCGCAGATAAGGTCAACCTTATTGTTGACAAAGCGCTGTCCTATGTTCTGCAGATTCGACTGGTCTGCCTGTGCATTCTGACGGTCGATAGTGATGTTTTTTCCTTCCTCGAAGCCGCGTTTCTTAAGCCCATCCACGAAGCCCTTGTTTGCGGCGTCGAGAGCATTGTGCTCAACCAGCTGTACAATACCGATCTTATGCTGTTTTTTCTCTGCGGATTGCTTGTCTGACGACGATCCACCGCCGCAGCCTGCAATGATTCCTGCTGCGAGAACCGCTGTCAGGCCCATGGCAATTTTCTTTAGTTTCTTCCCCATGAACATAAATGTTCCACCTCTCCATACATATGTTTATTTTTATGTAACATAAAGATATTATACATTGTAAACTTGTAATAGTCTATATAAAATCCGTAATCGGTGGACATTCTTTGCAAAAATTTTTGTATTTTTTCAGAAAATAGAAGGTATTTTGTTTCAAATGACGAATTTAACTAATTGTGTTTGCAATTGGAAAAATTTGGAGGCGGGGTTATTGTTTTCAAGGACGTATGGAGCGACAACGCTGGGCGTCAACGGTGTACTTATTGATGTGGAGGTAGATGTTTCCTCAGGGTTTCCACAGTTTGATGTGGTGGGGCTTCTTGATACAGCGGTTAAAGAATCAAGAGAACGTGTCAGAACAGCAATAAAAAATTCGGGTATTCAGATGAAGGCTGAAAGGGTGACAATCAGCCTGGCACCTGCGGATATAAGGAAGGACAGCTCGGGGCTTGACCTACCGATTGCTGTAGGTCTCCTGGCAGGATATGGGATTGTGCCGACGGAAAGGACAAAGGGATGCCTTTTTGCCGCGGAGCTTTCATTGGAAGGAGAGCTCAGGGGCATTCATGGTATTCTTCCTATGGCTGTGCATGCAAGAGAACAGGGTATTGAAACAATGTTTGTATCGCCTGCGAATGCGAAGGAGGCCTTGCTTGTGGATGGGCTTAAGGTTTATGCTCCCGCAACACTGGCAGAGCTTGTCGCGTTTTTGACGGGACGCGCTGAATGCGAGCCCGCAAAGGCTGAGTCGATTTCGGAAAACGATGATGCATCTGGTATAGAGGATTTTTCTGATGTACAGGGACAGTTCATGGCTAAGCGTGCATTGGAAATAGCGGCGGCAGGAGGGCACAATGTTCTGATGGTTGGCGCGCCAGGGGCAGGGAAAACTATGCTGGCGCGCAGGCTTCCGTCGATTCTTCCGGTAATGACGAAGCAGGAGGCATTGGAGGTTACTAAGATATACAGTATCGCTGGGCTTTTGGGACAGAATGGAGGCCTTATTACTGAGCGCCCCTTCAGAAGTCCGCACCATACAACGTCTGCCGCTGCCATAATCGGAGGGGGAAGTGTGCCGAGACCGGGGGAGGTAACACTGAGCCACAACGGTGTTTTGTTTCTGGATGAGCTGCCTGAGTTTGCAAAGGCAGTGCTTGAGGTGCTGCGGCAGCCGTTGGAGGATGGCGTTGTAACGGTTGCCAGGGTGAATGCGACGCTGACTTTTCCGTCGCGTATGATTCTCGTCGCGGCAATGAATCCGTGCCCATGCGGCTGGGCAGGGGACAAGGATCGTGTCTGTAACTGCACGCCAAACGAAATTAAACGGTATACGAGGAAGATATCAGGGCCTCTCCTGGATCGTATTGATATACATATCCGTGTGCCAAGAGTTGAGTACAAGGACCTTACATCCGTTAAAAAATCTGAGAGCTCGGCGGCGATAAGAAAACGTGTCATGGCGGCAAGAGAGATTCAGCTTGAAAGGCTAGCTTCGTGTCATGCGTACTGCAACGCACAGATGAACCATGCGGCACTGCAGAAGACCTGCGTGCTGACCGAGAGCGCCAAGAAGCTTTTGGAGCAGGTCTTTTCAAAGATGAAGCTGTCGGCCCGCTCCTATGACCGGATAATAAAGGTGGGGCGCACAATAGCGGATTTAGATAAGTCGGCAAATATTGAAGACCGCCATATTGCAGAGGCTGTGCAGCTTCGAAATGACCTTGGTCTTGGCATTGATTCATGAGGATGTGAATTATGGACAACAGGATGAAGGACATTATAGGAAGGGCACTTCTTGCGGCAAGGCGGCGCGGAGGTTCGGAGGGCTTTATGCCTGACGGGGCTGCGGCACCCGTGGTGGCCCTTGTGGATGATATTATTCGTGAGGCATTGGATAGACACGCCAGCGATATTCATATTGAGCCGCTGGAAGGAGGCCTGCGCATCCGTTACCGCGTGGACGGTGTGCTTGAGACAGCAGAGGATGAGATACCACGGGAGCTTTCGGAGATGGTACAGGCTCGGGTAAAGGTCATGGCAGGTCTCAACACCACAGAGCATTATCTTCCGCAGGATGGGCGGTTTACGTGGAAGAACGGCGCTTTTGAGGTGGACGTGCGCGTATCAACGATGCCTGTCATGCGGGGAGAAAGTCTGGTTTTAAGACTTCTGACGGGAGCAAGGGAGTTCCGTACGATTGAAGAGCTGGGCTTCCTTCCTGAAAATGAAAAGCTTTTTCGGGAATGGTGCAGGGTTCCGTACGGGCTTTTGATTCTCTGCGGTCCTGTAAACAGCGGAAAATCTACGACGCTTTACGCAGCGCTGCATGCATTGAATACGAGCGGAAGAAATATAGTAACCATAGAGGACCCCGTGGAATGCCGCATTGAGGGAATAAATCAGATGCAGGTAAACGCGAGGACCGAGCTTACCTTTGCTAAGGGCCTGAGAGCTCTGCTTCGTCAGGACCCGGATGTATGCATGGTCGGAGAAATAAGGGATGAGGAGACTGCAGAGGCAGCGGTGCGCGCTGCTCTTAGCGGACGTCTGCTCTTTACTACACTTCATACGGACAGTGCGGCAGGAGCTGTGTTCCGGCTTCTGGATATGGGGATTCCGTCGTATCTTTTGGCGGCGGCGCTTTTGGGAATCGTGGCTCAGCGCCTCGTCAGAAGACTCTGCCCGACCTGCAGGGAGGCCTATGAGGTGAAGGAAGGCAGCCGTGAAGCCGCGCTTCTTGGAGAGCTTTATCACCCGGGAGTAAAGCTGTGGCGGGCTAAAGGCTGCGACGAATGCCGCAATACCGGTTATCAGGGAAGAATTGCAGTGCATGAGCTTTTGCGTGTTACTCCTGCAGTGCGTCAGGCAGTTATCGACCGGATGAACAGAGGAGAGCTTAAAAGGCTGGTGGCGGAAGAAGGACTTGTTTCTCTTATGTCCGACGCAGTGAAAAAAGCATTGGCAGGACACACTTCTATGGAAGAGATTGGACGTGTTATACATGGAGGATTTTAATATCGAAACATGGGAGAAGCTCTGTCACGAAGCGGAACGTCTTGAAGCATCTGACCTGCATATAGCCGCAGGTCAGCCTGTTTTTCTGCGTGTGGACGGGGAACTCAGGCGGCTTGAGCTTCCGTTCCCAAGCGCGGCATTTTTACATGGCCTGATTGAGAAAATTGCTTCGGAAAAACAGCTTGCGTACCTGAATGAAAATAGGGAACTTGATTTTTCGTGGACCTTCGGGGAAAGAAGGTTCCGTATCAATGCCTTTTATCAGCAGGGGAAGCCTGCGCTGGCATGCCGGCTTATACCCAAAAGTATACCGACACTTGAGGACATAGGTGCTCCAAGGGTGTTTGAACGTCTTTTGGCGAAAAGGCACGGACTGATACTTGTCTGCGGTGCGACAGGCTCAGGCAAAACGACGACACTTGCCGCGTTCCTTAATACAATTAACCGCACACGTTCGGAGCATATCCTGACGCTGGAGGATCCTGTGGAATTTGTATTTTCGTCAGATAAGAGTCTGGTTCAGCAGCGCTCATACGGAGAAGATTTCTTCTCCTTTGCGGGGGCAGTAAAAAGCTCGCTTCGTGAAAATCCTGACATCCTCCTTGTGGGCGAGCTTCGTGATGCGGATGCGGTGGCTGCGGCGCTTCACGCGGCAGAGACAGGCGTACTTGTACTGGCAAGCCTTCATACGCATACCGCGGCAGAAGCCGTAATAAGACTTGAAGGCTTTTTCCATGCAGCTCAGCAGGATGAAATACGCATGCAGCTTTCACTGGTATTGGAAGCGGTCATAACGCAGCAGCTTCTTCCTGCAAAAACTGGAGGGCGCGTTGCGGCATCGGAGGTGCTGTGCGCTACACCGGCTGTAAGGAGCCTCATAAGAAGCGGTAAGGTACAGCAGCTTGAAACAATAATGATGGCAGGCAGCAAAGAAGGAATGCAGACAATGGGGCAGGCAATTGAAAAGCTTGCCGTACAGGGAAAGCTTGCACCTTAATTTTTACAGGGGAATGAACTATAATTGAATTTCATATATGAAGCAAAAACAGAGGAAAATATAATCCGCAGAGGCAGTATAACGGCAGACTCTGAACGTGATGCAGCCAGAATACTGCAGCTGCAGGGGCTTTTTGTTACCCGTCTCCTTCCTGCGTGGCGGAAAAATGCGCGGATTTCATTAAAGAAGAGTCATCCGAAATTTGTTGTCAGCTTTTTCCGTCAAACGGCGGTAATGCTGAAAGCGGGGATAACCCTGAGCGGCGCGATGGAAGCACTGCTTCGGCAGAAACAGACTGAAAAAGAAAAAGAAGTTATTTCCGGAATGTACCGAAGCATCAGAGCAGGAGGAACGCTGGCATCTGCCATGAAGGCGTACCCTGCATGGTTCCCAAAATCTGCGGCAGCTGTTGTGCACGCAGGGGAGGAAAGCGGTACCCTTGACCGTCTGCTGGCCAAAATTGCAGATGTTATGGGCAGGCAGTATGATATGAAAGAAAAAAGAATGACATTGCTTGCGTATCCTGCTATTCTTTTTCTGACGTCATTTTTCGCCGCAGTATTTCTTCTTACATTTGTATTTCCGGTTTTCGTATCATTTTTTGAGGAAATGCATACAGCGCTTCCGTGGCCTACGCGGCTTGTGCTTGGAATATACGGAGGACTTCGTGATTATGGAGCATTTATTGCGGCAGGATTGGCGGTATTCGCAGCCGCGGCTGCGATGAAATACAGGAAAAAACGAATCAGGGAACGGGTGGATTTTGCAATGCTTCGTATTCCTGTTCTCGGAAAACTTTTCCTGTACCAGGAGCTTTCAAAAATTGCGGGAATCCTTGCAGTTCTAATAGAAAGCGGCATTGTTATGAACAGGGCACTTGATATAACCGCAGAGACAACTGACAATGCATATATATGTATGGCATCGGGGCGTGCCGCAAGAGACATAGAAAAAGGCTTCACGCTGTCGGCTTCTCTTGAAAAAGCGGAAATCTTTCCGGAGCTGTTTCTTAACCTTATAAATACGGGAGAACGCACGGGCTCTCTGGAGGAAATGCTTTATCGGCTGGCTGCGGCGTATGAAGAGGAGAGTGAAAGACTCTCCGGGCGCATGCATACGTTGATTGAACCGTTTATGGTACTGACAGCGGGCGGCGTTATCGGGACACTGATTTTTGCAATAGCGCTTCCGATTCTCGATATGATGACGAGCCTCAGCGGTTCCTAGGAGGAATATGTATGATGAAAATGATTCTGGTCAGACACGGCCAGACCGAATGGAATCTTTTGGGAAAATATCAGGGACAGTCAGACACAGCACTGTCGGAAAAAGGAAGACAGCAGGCGGAGCTTCTCGCAAAGAATTTTCCTGGCGACCACGTGGATGCGGTTTATGCCAGCGACCTTAAACGAGCCTTTGAAACAGGAGAAAAGATAGCAGGGCGTTTCGGATGCCCGATTATTCCTGAGAAGGGACTGCGTGAATTTCATTTCGGCGAATGGGAAGGACACACATACGAAGAGATTGTCAAAAAATGGCCCGAGGAAGCAGCTAATTTTTTCGGGGCGCCTGAGAAGCTTCAGACACCCGGAGGAGAAACATTTTCCATACTGCAGGAGCGTGCAATGAAAACAATCAACCGCATTCGTGAAATAAACGAAGGGAAAATTGTCTGCGTTGCAGCACACGGCGCGATAATAAAAACGATACTAGCATCACTCATGCACATACCGCTGCATTACCTCTGGGCAATACGTCAGGACAATACAGCAGTGAACATTCTGCGGTTTGATGACGACTATGTTTCCATAGAACTGATCAACAGTACTGAGCATTTGAGAAAATAAATTTAAAAAAGTGCTTGACGAACCTTTGACAAAGAGGTAATATATAGAAGCTGACTCGTGAGCACGGCTCCGATGAAGCGCAAGGTGTTCCTTGAAAACTAAACAATGCAGAAATGAATCATCTATTGATTCAAGCCAGATGTCGGGCATGAAGCGAAGCTTCATGAACCAACAATTTCTAAAGAGAAAAGCGAAAGCTTTAGACTCAAAAGATTATAGAGAGCCAAACAGGTTCTTCAATAAGTATATTGGAGAGTTTGATCCTGGCTCAGGACGAACGCTGGCGGCGTGCTTAACACATGCAAGTCGAACGGGGCGATTTAAAAGCTTGCTTTTGATGAGCCTAGTGGCAAACGGGTGAGTAACGCGTAGGCAACCTGCCCTCA
>NZ_FQUG01000011.1 GCF_900129225.1 Schwartzia succinivorans DSM 10502
GATCGCCATGCAAATTTAAAATACAAGTATGGAAATCGGCATTTTTGGTGTCGTGGGTATTATGTTGACACAGTTGGTAAATACGAAAACGCGATTAAAGAATATATACAGAACCAATTGCAGGATGATATTGCAAATGATCAATTAAGTTTATTTGAATCAGTGGACCCGTTTACGGGGAAGCGAGAGAAAAAAGGCTAAGAAAAAAGCCCCCGAGTAGGGGGCTGCCAGTGATAATAGTGTGATTGCCAGATTGTTTCGATGCGCCCTTTAGGGTGCTACCACAGGTAATTGGCCCTTATAGGGCCTGAGCAAACCACCCGTTTCACGGGTGGTTTTGATTTTTGCTATGATAAATCGTTCTGATACATGCACGTTCCATAAAAATAATGTATACATTAGTGGGGATTTTTTAGAACAAAATAGAACAAATGTATACAGTGGTGCAAAACTATGCAATAAAGTTATAGGAGAGAGAAAAAGCTCTCAACATGTGATTCCTTTATAAATATGCGGTTTATATACTTAAAAAGAATATTAGAACGCATAAATATGCAAATAATGCATGAATATGCAGAAAAACGTAAACAGGCAGCTTCTGAAACGAAAGCTGTCTGTTTTTATTTCTGAAAATTTAACACTTTCCCTTCCATTGACAGAGCACTTTGCGATTTTTATAATGGAAACTGCATACTAAATACAGTGAGTGAGGACAAATGTATTTTACTGAGGAGTGATTATGAATGTGTAGGATAGGAGCAATCAAGAGCAAAGTGCCGGTGCATCCATCCAAGGCGCTGCATCTGATGCTGCCGCAGCAGGAGGGCTATGACAATTCAGGCTTTGCTATGGTCATGCAGGATTTATACGGTGTATTTTCGCAGTACAAGGACAAACCGCTGCTGTCGATGGCCTGCACACGTGAGGGAGCACGCCTCGTTGAAGAATACATGGACAAGCATCATTTCACCCAGTTGGCCGCATGGGTGCCTGTGCCTGACAAACAGCCGAATCTCAATATTGAGGCTCTGCCGTTTTATATTTTCCGTAACTATGACTATCCTGAGTTTGTGAAGGAGCCGGAGGCCCGCGAGGCGCTCCTTCTGGATACGCGTCTGGCACTAAGAAGGATGCTTGAAGAAACAGGCGAGGGATATGTATATTCCTTCTGGCCTGACGTCCTCACTCTGAAGGAAATCGGAGACCCGAGGGATATAGCTACTTATTTCCATCTGTGGGATGACAACGGCTGCCTGCTTGCGAAAAATATCATAGTGCAGTGCCGTCAGAATACGAACTACGATATCGTGCGCTATGCGGCTCATCCGTTTTTCCTTCAGGGATATACGCTCTGCGCCAACGGAGAGAATACCTTTTTCACGAAGAATACCGAGTTTCAGAAATCGCTGTTTCGTGGCTATATCGGATTTGAATCCGATTCGCAGAATTTCCTCTATACACTTCATTATGTGCTTCATGAGCTCAAATGGCCGATTTCCTACTATAAGCATGTCATAACGCCGCTGCCCTTTTCGGAGCTGGCGCAGCGCCCTGACAGGGACGTGCTGATGACTATACGCCAGTCCCTTGCCCATCTTGAGATAAACGGGCCGAATACTATCATAGCGGGACTTCCCGACGGGCGCATGATGACCTGCTGTGATTCGAAGAAGCTCCGTCCTGTCGTTGTGGGAGGGGACGGAGAGATGGTCGCTATTTCGTCTGAGGTATGCGGAATCAATGAAATTTTGCCGAACCGTGATACGTCCAAGGATATCTATCCTAACGAGCGTGAGGTTGTGGTTATCAATCAGGACCTGGAGGTAGAAAGATGGAAACAATAAAGGTACAGGACGTAGCGGTTAATGACCTGCCGTGGCGGATAGAATATCACGCGGAACGCTGTACGCGCTGCGGAAGCTGCGTGGCAAGCTGCTCCTTCAATGCCATTGAGGTCGTGGTGCAGCGCCAGTCCATGACTGTGTCCGAACAGAATCAGCCGTCACCGGTACGCCGTCAGCTGGCTCTCGCTATAATAAAGCAGAAGAAGGACCTTGCCTATATGTGCCGCGGCTGCGGTATGTGTGAGAGAGTCTGCCCGAATAACGCGATACGTCCCGTGAGGAATCCTGACGACAGAAAGGCGCTTCTCTCCAGGGACAACGGCCCGATAAAGCGCGGCGGCCGTACAAATCTTAACGCCCAGCGTACACTGGACAGCATTATCGTCGGGCGTATTTCCCAGATGACAGACCCTGCTCTCGACTCCGTACGCCATACCTTCGATATCCGCGCTCCCTTCGGGCGGGTGCTTTCACCGAGGGAGCTTCCTCTCACGGTCAGCGGAGACAAGCTGGAGATGGCTCACCGTACGCCTCCTGTACGGTGGATATATCCCCTTATCTTTTCGGATATGTCCATCGGTGCTCTTTCCACGCGGGCGTGGGAGGCTGTGGCTCTCGCGACGGCATATCTCAACGAGAAGTGCAATCTGCCCGTGCGCATGAGCTCAGGCGAGGGCGGTATGCCCGTAAAGCTCCTTGAGTCGGAGTATCTTAAATACTTCATCATTCAGATTGCATCGGGACATTTCGGCTGGAATCGTATCATAAAGGCGATGCCCCACATGGTTACCGACCCGGGCGGAATCCTTATAAAAATAGGACAGGGAGCAAAGCCCGGTGACGGCGGACTGCTGCCTGAGGCAAAGGTCGCGGAGCATGTTCAGGCTATCCGCGGTGTACCTAAGGCTACACTTTCGTCGCCGCCTAATCATCAGGGACTTTATTCCATTGAGGAATCCGTGCAGAAAATGCACCTTTCACTGAACGCGGCCTTCGGCTTCCGTGTGCCGGTTGCCGTAAAATGCGCGGCCTCGGCCACATCAGTCGCCGTGTATCATAACCTTTTGCGCGACCCGTATAAAATCTGCGGAGGCTTTTTCATTGACGGTATTCAGGGCGGTACAGGGGCTGCGGCTGAGGTATCCCTTGACCATACGGGACATCCTGTTGTCTCCAAAATCCGTGACTGCTATCTTTCCGCTGTGCGCCAGGGCCTGCAGGGACAGATTCCTCTCTACGGCGGCGGCGGTATCGGCCTTACGGGAAACGCCGCGGCGGATGCCTTCAAGATGATATGCCTTGGTGCAAACGGCGTATTCTGCGGCAAGGTGCTTATCCAGCTTCTGGGCTGCATCGGAAACGAAAAGGGCCGCTGCAACGCCTGCAACACAGGAAAATGCCCCACCGGTATCTGCACCCAGGACCCGCGCCTCGTAAAGCGTCTTGATGTGGACCGCGGCGCGCAGAAGATTGTTGACTATGTGCTCGCCTTTGACAAGGAGCTCAGAAAGCTTATGGCACCTATCGGAAACAGCTCCCTGCCTGTCGGGCGGAGCGACGCGCTCGTTTCCACGGACAAGGCTGTGGCTGATAAGCTGGGTATTCAGTATGTCTGCTGATAAAAGGAGGATTTGTGATGTTTCATATAGATACAATGGAGGGACATCAGCGTATGTCCACACAGGACCTCCTTCTGAAAATCGAGGAGGCGGTCACAGGCGGCGAGACTGATTTTGAGATAACAGGCTCAGGTCAGCACGATATTGGAGGGCCGCTCTGGCATCCCGAGGGGAAAACACTTCATTTCCACGTGACGAATCCGGGCCAGCGCGTAGGCTCCATGTGCCTTGATAATACAGAGATTGTGGTGGACGGCCCGGCACCTGCCGACGTAGGCTGGCTGAATGCCGGAGGAAAGATTACGGTACGCGGCGACGCGGGAGATACGGCAGGGCACTGCTCATCAGGCGGCAAAATATATATCGGAGGCCGTGCGGGCGCCCGTACAGGCTCCCTCATGAAGCACGACCCTCTTTATGAAGAGCCCGAAATGTGGATTCTTAAAAATGTAGGAAGCTTTTCCTTTGAATTTATGGGCGGCGGCCGAGTCGTGGTCTGCGGCTGGGACAGCAGTCAGTTCGCGTCCGTTCTGGGTGAACGTGCCTGCGTGGGAATGGTTGGCGGCCTTATATACGTACGAGGCGAGGTGCCTGCGCTTCCCGACGATATTCTCTGCCTCGACCTTGAGGACGAGGATCGTGCATTTCTTGCAGGCGGCATGGGAGACTTCCTTGATTCCGTCGGAAAACCTGAGCTTGCGGCGGAGCTTTCCGACTGGAGCGAATGGAAAAAACTCCGTCCTCTGACCTTTGCTGAGAAGAAGCCGCAGCCGCAGCCGAACCTTGCTGATTTCCGCATGACAGGCTGGGTACGCGGCGGCATATTCAGTGACGTGGCCATGGACGATTTCGCGGTAGTACCGACGGTGAACAAGGGCCTTTACCGTCTGCGCGTTCCTTCCTGGGACAACGGTAAATACGCCTCCCCCTGCGAATTCAACTGCCCAAGCGGAATCCCTACACAGCGGAGATTTGACCTTCTTCGGGAAGGGAAGGAAGAAGAAGCCCTGCAGCTTGTTCTGCAGTATACTCCGTTCCCCGGCTCCGTATGCGGTACGCTCTGCCCGAATCCGTGCATGGAGGGCTGTACCCGCGGAAGCATAGACGAGGCTATACAGATTGGCGCCCTTGGCGCGAAATCCGCGCAGACGAAGGTAGAGCCTCCGAAGGAGCATACGGATAAATCCATAGGAATCATCGGCGGCGGCGTGGCAGGTCTTTCGGCCGCATGGCAGCTTGCGCTCAGAGGGCATTCGGTTACCGTGTATGACGAGGGTGAGAAAATCGGAGGAAAGATCGAGCAGGTAATCCCCCGCAGCCGTATTCCCCATGAGCTTTTGGAGAAGGAGCTGCAGCGTATTCAGGATATGGGTGTCAAATTCGTCACGGGCTGCCATGTGGACCATGAGAAATTTGAAAAGCTCCGCAGCGCGCATAACGCCCTCATTGTTGCTACTGGAGGAACGAAATCCCGTTTCTTCCCGTGGGAAGGATTGGAAAATCTCACTATGGGACTGGATTTCCTCAAAAAAGTAAACGCCGGAGAACATCCGAAGGTAGGGCGCCATGTGGTTGTAATCGGCGCCGGCAACTCAGGCATGGACGTTGCCTCCGACGCATACGAGATGGGCGCGGAAAAGGTAACCCTCGTAGATGTCCAGCGCCCTGCGGCCTTTCAAAAGGAAATCCACCGCATACTTGACCTTGGGGGAAGCATTGTCTGGCCGTTTGTCACCTCGAAAATCACCCCTGAGGGAATATACGCCAAGGACGGGCGGTTTATCGAAGCAGATCAGGTTATCGTTTCCATAGGAGAAGCACCGGAGACACAGAAATTCCTGCCCGATGACCCGAAGATCAAGCGCTTCAGAGAAGACTGGCTTGTGCCGTCCGAGGAAAAGATGATTATGCCCGGAGTGTTCGCGGCAGGAGATGTAGTCAAGCCGGGCCGCCTGACAGACGCCATCGGTGACGGCCTCAGAACGGCACACTGCGTTGACCGGTTCGTGCGCGGCGAAGCTATAACTCCTGTGGTGGAGAAAAAGGTAATCCCCATGGAACGCCTGTCCAGGGCGTATTTCGAAAAGTGCCATCACTGCGACCTGCCGGAAAACCCCGAGGAAGACCACAACCGCTGCGTAAGCTGCGGAACCTGCCGTGACTGCCGCATGTGCCTGAACTCCTGCCCCGAAAAGGCAATAACACGAAACGCCCTGCCTGACGGAACATGGGAGTATGTTTCAGACCCGGATAAATGCATTGGCTGCGGAATCTGTGCAGGTGTATGCCCCTGCGGCATATGGGGCCTCGTGGACAACCCGGAGCCGATTCCTATGTATCGTACCTACGGCAGGGAAGAAATGAGAAAATGCCGCGCGCAGTAATACGCATGTAATATGAATTCAAATTAGAGCCTGCTCTTATGAACAGGCTCTAATTTTTTAATCTTTGACATAACTTCATGGAACAAAAATGAAAGGATTCTTTAAAATAATCTAATAAAACGACCAGTTTCTTTTCATAAAACAGCCTTAGCATTAAAAACATCAAATCGAAAGGAAGTGTCAACATGAGAAAATTAGAAAAAACAGTAATGGCTGCCGCGCTGGGCATGATGGTCGCAGGAGGCACGCTTATCGGAGCAGCACAGACTGCGGAGGCTTCAGCGCTGACGTCAGCGGATTTTGTGGAAACAAAGGCTGTGATTGAGGGCGTAGGTGAGATAGTATTTACTTCTGCCGACCATCATGAAGAGCATCACGAAAAATATGAAAAGGAGCATCGCCCGCCTGAGCCGCCGAAGGATCACGAGCATCATCCGAAGCATGAGCATCCTGAGCATCACCACGACCGCGACAAGGATTAATCTCTGCGGAAGTACATTTTGGCGGATTTAAGAAACATTTTGAAGCTTTAACTAAAGATATTAAATTTTGAAAAAAGACCTGGAAAGGAAGTGCTGATAATGAAAAAGCTGGGAACGAAAGCGATGACGGCTGCTTTGGGATTGATGGTGGTCGGAGGTACTCTCGTGGGAACGATGCAGAGTACGGAAGCAGCCGCGCAGGCGTCGCCGGGACTCGTGCACGCGCAGAGAGTCATGGAGGAAATCCACAGCGGCAGCAATACCTCAGACGAAGAGCACGACCGGGATAACAGGCAGGGAAAGCACAGTAACAGAGAACACAGGGACGAAGCAAATCACCGGAGTGAACGAGACCACAGAAATGAAGGAAATCATAGGGATGAAAGAAACCATGAGGCCCACCGTCCGGATTTTGAGGACAGGGAGCATCGCGGAAATCATCCTGATTTCGAAAACGGAGACCGCGGCCACAGCCGTCCGCCGATGCATTCGGAGCATGACAGGGACGGACGGGGCGAGCACCGTATGGAGCGGGATGGCGGTGACCATGCCCGCGGACCTCAGCACGGTCGCGGAGATGAAGACTCCTTCGGCCGTGGAAGAGACGGACGGCCGCCTATGCACAGGGACGGAGACAACAACCAGAATCACCGCCCGAATCATGAAGAGAGAAATAACGACGCTGCCGAAAACAGCGATTAAGATAAATAAATCCCCCCTTACAAAAAGCAAAAGAGCTGCCGCCCTCGGGCTGCGGCTCTTTTGCTTTATGAGTATATTGCAGCCTAAAAATCGTCAGTAGCAAAAGAAAGTGCCTTTTCGTGGGAATTTTGCCTTTTGGAAAGTGCCCTTTCATGGGAAAATCGATAACAAAGAAAGTGCTTTTTCGTGATAATTTGCTGTTGATAAAAGTGCCTTTTCGTGATAATATCAGCTTAAAGAAAGTGCCTTTTCGTGAGGATTTTGCCTTTCGGGAAGTGCCTTTTCGTGAGAACAAGCGACTTGCTCAAAGCGTGAATCGGTAATGAGGAGGACGTATGGACGCAGCATTCAGAAGAAAAGCGTATCAAAAAATGCTTGAGTGGAAACGGCTGGACAACGGAAGCAGCGCACTGCTCATAGAAGGTGCCCGCCGTGTCGGGAAAAGCTATATAGCGGAGCGTTTCGCGAAAAATGAATATAAAAGCTATATTCTGATAGACTTCGCGAAAGCTCCTCAAACAATCCACAGCCTGTTCGAGACAGAGGGGGAAAATCTCGACAATCTTTTTGCGGTACTCTCGGCATATTATAAAGTCAGATTGTATAAGAGAAACTCGGTAATCATATTTGATGAAGTCCAGCAGTGCCCGAAAGCAAGACAATTAATAAAATATCTGGTCGCGGACGGGCGGTATGATTATATCGAAACAGGCTCGCTTATAACCCTGAAGCGAAATATCAAGGACATAGTGATTCCGTCGGAAGAAGAGCACATAAGAATGTATCCGCTGGATTTTGAGGAATTTCTTTGGGCCTTGGGAGATGAAGTGACATATCCTCTCGTACGTGAGCACTTCGAAAAACGGAAGCCTTTGGGGCAGGCGCTTCACAGGAACGTAATGAAGCTTTTCAGGCAATACATGCTAATCGGCGGAATGCCCCAGGTAGTGGAAGCCTTCGTCGAGACGCATGATTATGAGGCTGCTGACAGGATTAAACGCAGGATTTTGAAGCTCTATCGTGACGATATTTCAAAATTTGCCGAAGGTTATGAGAGCAAGGTATACGCCATCTTTGACGATATTCCGGGACAGCTGTCTAAAAAAGAAAAGAAATACAAGTTGTCATCTATCAGCAAAAAAGCGCGTATGCGTGAGTATGAGGATGCCTTCGTGTGGCTGGCGGAGGCGATGATTGTAAGTCCCTGCCTGAATGCTACGGATCCGACAGTGGGGCTGAAGCTGAGTGAAGAATACACCACGCAAAAGCTCTACATGGCGGATACAGGTCTGCTTGTTACATTGGCGTTTCAGGATGATTCATACATGGATAACGAATTGTACAGGGATATACTGCTGGACAAAATAAACGTGAATGAAGGAATGCTGACGGAAAATGTCGTCGCCCAGATGATAAAAGCGGCAGGGCATGAACTCTTTTTCTATTCGCGCAGCGATAAAAATAACAGAACGAATAACATGGAGATTGATTTTCTGATTAAGCGCGGAAGAAAAATCAGTCCTGTGGAGGTTAAATCATCAGCTTACAGGAAGCACTCTTCTCTTGATAAGTTCATGGATAAATTTGATTCCAGACTGGGAGAAAAATTCATTCTGTATGGGAAGGACTACATGGAAAAGGACGGCGTGATTCATTATCCGCTTTATATGGCAGGGCTTTTGTGAGCCGAGTGGTTTAAAAAAAATAAGACTATTGCAAAGATGGTTTCCATTTTGCAATAGTCTTATTTTTTAAGGCAGTTTATGACAGCGCATCTCTGATTATCTTTCGGGAGCTCTGACGGGCGATTTTTCCATTCGAGCACTGCAGCCAAAGAATGACCGCGGCCACAGCACAGAATACGAGACCTCCCAGCACGACATAGGATGTGCCCAGTGCTTCGATAAATTTTCCGCTGACGGTTGTGCCGAATACGCAGCCGAGGTTTGCGGCGGTGAGGAAAAGACCGTTGGCAAAGTCAGGGGCTTCGGGGGCGGCACGGGAAATCCAGTATTGGTTTATGTTTCCGTTGATTCCTGCCAGTATTCCCCAGAATACAACGACTGCTCCCATAAAGGGCCAGGCACTTCCGCCCATAAGCATTACCAGATAGATGAGCGCCGCGGCGAAGGGGAAGGCCTTGACTGTCGCGATGGGGCGCACTGTAAGGAGGTTTCCTGCCAAAAGACTGCCCAAAATATTGCAAATACCGTAGACAAAAAGCAGGATGCTTATGATGGTGGGAGCGATGCCCGAAACAGCCCCCAGATATTCAGCCAGATAATTGAATACGCCGAAAATTGAGCCGTTGAGGAAAATCACCGCTGCGATGGAGGTCCATACAGAAGGCTTTTTCAGTACTGACAGCTGACTGCCGTAGCTAAGACGCTCCTTTACAGGCATTGACGGAACATACAATAATGTTGCCAGCAGTACGGTAAATGTGGCGATGGCGAAGAAAGCCATGGATGCCGCAAGGCTTATTTCCTCCGCAAGGAAGTTGCTGACAGGGACGCCTGCCACCATGCCGGCAGCCACGCCCATATTTATTTTCGCGACCATCTTGGGCTCCTCTCCGGGTCTGGCAAGTCCTGCGGCTACGGTAAAGGCCATGGCGCAGTACACGGGGTGGAAGAAGGCAGGCAGTACACGAAGCGCCAGCAGTACGTAGAAATTATCCGTGAAAACCGCTGCGGCACTGCAGAGGGTGAATAAACCAAGAATGAAAACCATCACATTCCTGCGGTTGAAACGTGACATGAAAAGTGGCATGGTAGGCCCTGCTGCAGCAACCCCGAGGGCAAACAGGCTTATGAGCCATCCTGCCTGTACAATGCTTACGTGGTAATGCTCCGCAATGTAGGGCAGAATACCGATGAAGCCCATTTCGGTGTTGAGTATGCCGAATACTCCTGCGGCGAGTATTATCAGCATTATTTTACTGTTTACTGTCTGCTCCATGGTAATGTACTCCTTTGTGTTTCAGTGGAAATTAATATCGATTAAAACTAATACTCATGGGAAGGGTATATCTATGCTTTACGGTTATGGGATTCCTGGGGTACAATGAAGAAAAGCAAAAGCAGCAAAAGGAGCTGATTTTATGGAGCTGCGTGTCCTCAGGTACTTTCTTACTGTTGCCCGTGAGGGAAGCTTTTCAAGGGCGGCAGAAAAGCTGCATCTCTCTCAGCCTACCTTGTCCCGTCAGATAAAGGAGCTGGAGGATGAGTTCGGAAAACAGCTGCTTGTCCGTGAGCCGCGGCATGTGCTTTTGACGGATGACGGGCAGCTTCTCCGCCGACGTGCCGAGGAAATTCTGTCTCTCGCCGAAAAGACCGCGGGGGAGCTTATGAGCGGAGATGAGGATATAAGCGGAGATATACGCATAGGCGCGGGGGAATCAGTACATTTTTCCCTTATAATGGAGGCTGCACGGCAGATTCAGGAAAAGCATCCCGGTATCCGTTTTCATATCGTTACCGGCGACGGAAGAACCACCCTTACCAGACTTGACAGGGGGCTTATCGACTTCGCATTTGTATACGGAAAGCTTGACCCGTCAAAATACCATGTTCTCGACCTGCCGGTACGCGACAAATGGGTGCTTTTTCTCAGAAAGGACGATGTCCTTGCAGAAAAAGAAACCATCAGGGCGGAAGACCTTTGGGAGCGTCCGCTGCTTTTTTCGAGGCAGGCATTGTCTTCCAGCACCCACGGCGATGAACTTTTGCAGTGGCTTCAAAAGCCCCTGGAGGAGCTTCATGTTGCAGGCTCCTACACGCTGCTCTACAATGCCACATTGATGGTCAGGGAGGGCCTGGGCTATGCCATATCCTTTGCGGATATTGTAAACACCGCGGGAACTGAGCTTTGTACGCGGCCGCTTCAGCCGCCTGTCTACACGGAGCCTTCCGTTGCGTGGAAAAAGAATCAGGTCTTTTCAAAGGCTTCAAAGCTCTTTCTGCAGACACTTGAAGAAAAATTCAGGGCGAAGTGATTTGCCGTATTAAATCGGGGCTGTGAAAACCACAGCCCCTTTTCCTTACCTCAAATTTTTGTCAAAGAATTCCACAAGCTTATCAAATGGAATTTTATCCATCTGATCATAGAGATCTACGTGCGTAGCACCCGGCACAACGATTTCGTCCTTCGGTCCTTTTATTTTTGCGTAGACATTATCGGAGAAATATTTTGAATGTGCTCTGTCGCCTGTAATAAGCAGGACAGGAGTATTTCCAAGCTCGTCGATGTTGCTCATAAGCGTGAAATCAAAGAAGCCGTAGGGTGTCACCGAATCCCACGCGGATTTGTTGGAGTTGATGGCTCTTGGATGGAAGGCGCGTCCTACATAGTATCCGTAGAAATCCTTGATGACTTCGTTGGCATCGGCAGGCAGCTTGTCAGGAAACATGGTATCAAAGGTTTCTGCTTTGCCGTCGGCGTTTACTCCCAGCTCATGAGCGCCGCGGATTGCTTTGCCGGACTTTGCTTCCTCGTCACGCATTTTTGCAAGATGGCGTTTTACCTGTGCGCGCTGCTCAGGCGTATAGTACGCGCCATTGTAGTGGTCGCTGATGCTTTCGCTCATGTCGTACATGGCAGAGGTGGCTACTGCCTTTATGCGGCTGTCGCTGCCTGCCGCTGTGATGGCCATGCCCGAAAGACCGCAGATACCCATAGCGCCGACCTGAGCAGGGTTAACGAATTTCAGGTTTGAAACAAAATCTACTGCCGCGTGATAATCCTCAGTGAAAATCTCAGGAGAACCCATGTTGCGGCGGCTTCCGCTGCTCTCACCTGTCATGGACGGGTCAAATGCCAGGGCGACAAAACCGTTCTTCGCCAGCTCCTGCGCATAAAGCCCTGATGCCTGCTCCTTCACCGCGCCGAATGGGCCTGTCACCACAACCGCCTTGTACTGTCTGCCGGCATCGAAGCCATTCGGCAGATAAAGATGGCCTGCCACCTCGAAGCCGAAACGGTTTTCGAATTTTACCTTCTTTACCTCGATGGATTTATCGACAGCGAATACGCGGGTATCGTTCTCAAGCTCGCTGACAGAAGCGCGCTGCATCTGCGAGTACGCGGACAAGTCACCTGCCGAAGCTGCCATTGAAACACCGCCTCCCATAACTCCAAAGGAAATTACTCCTGCCACCAGTGCTGCCAATAAAGCCTTTTTCTTTCTGCTTATCATTTTATCGCCTGTCCTTTCTTCAATACGGTATGACATTTAATAGCTTTGTTGATGCTTTAAGTATAGCTGACAGTAGCTTTGATTACCAATACTTATAGTAAATATGAAGCTATGCTTTTATGTAATAGATATAGGCAAGATAAAGTTAAACATATTCGGTGCTTTACAGGTGTTTGGCATCGGATAAAACCGCTACGAACCCATTTACTTGCAAAAGGTTAGGCGATAAACTAAAATATTATGGAAACAAAACGAAAAGCTTTAAGGCTTTTCTTTGATAAGGAGTATGTAAATTGAGCAATCTGGAAGTTGGTATTGTAGGTCTGCCGAATGTCGGCAAGAGTACACTTTTTAATGCAATCACGAAGGCAGGAGCGCAGGCTGAGAACTACGCATTCTGTACAATCGAGCCGAACGTCGGCGTGGTGGACGTTCCTGACCCGCGTCTTGAGGTGCTTCACAAGATGTACGATTCCAAAAAGACGACTCCGGCATCTGTCCGTTTCGTCGATATCGCAGGTCTTGTAAAGGGCGCGTCGAAGGGCGAGGGCCTTGGCAACAAGTTTCTTGAGCACATCCGTCAGGTGGACGCCATTGCCCATGTTGTCCGCTGCTTTGAGGACGAGGACATCACCCACGTGGAGGGTTCTGTGGATCCTATCCGCGATATTGATATCATCACCACGGAGCTTTGCCTTGCTGACCTTGAGGTGGTCGAAAAGCGCATACTGAAAACATCGAAGCTCTTAAAGAGCGGCAGCAAGGAGGCCAAGGCAGAGGTTGAGGTGCTCCAGAAAATCAAGGCGTGCCTCGACGACGGCAAGCCTGTACGTCAGGCGGAGCTCACGGAGGACGAGCTTGCGCTTACCAACGATATGAACCTTCTGACGCTGAAGCCGACGCTTTACGTGGCGAATGTGGCTGAAGACGAGGCGGCAACGGCACAGGACGATAACGAATTTGTTCAGCGCGTGAAGGAATACGCGGCCAAGGAAAATGCCGAGGTTATCGCCATCTCTGCCCGTGTAGAGTCAGAGATTGCGGAGCTTGACGAGGAGGAAGCAAAGGAATATCTTGAGACCATCGGTCTTGAGGAATCCGGCCTTGACCGTCTCATAAAGGCGGCGTTCAAGCTGCTGGGACTTCTTACATTCCTTACGGCAGGCCCTGACGAGGTGCGCGCGTGGACTATCCGCAACGGCACAGTTGCTCCGAAGGCCGCAGGAAAGATTCATTCAGATATCGAGCGCGGCTTTATCCGTGCGGAGATTGTAAATTATGATGACCTTATCGCCGCAGGAAGCACCGCAGCGGCCCGTGAAAAAGGCAAGGTACGTCTTGAGGGCAAGGACTACGTCATGCAGGACGGCGACGTAACGTACTTCCGTTTTAACGTGTAAGCACAAATAAAAAAGCCTTCCCCATTTGGGGAAGGGGGACCGCGTCAGCGGTGGATGAGGTATACAGAAGCGAGTCACTATCTGCGTAGATAGTAGGTACTTTGGGGTACACCTCATCCGACTGCTTCGCAGCCACCTTCTCCTAAAGGAGAAGGCTATTTTTTATGCCGTCAAATAAAATACATCATGGTCTCGTCCTGTCGTTTGTTTTCCGTTTCCGTGAGGACGTCTGCCAGGGAGACATTCTGAAGTGTTTCCTTCAGCGCGTCATTTATGGGCTGGTATATGATAGCCTCAAGCGCGTCATCAAGAGAAGGAACCTTCCCGTTCGTTGAGGAGGAGGTTTCCTCCACGAGACTCAGCTCTATGGCGGTCAGGATATCGTAGGCGCTGATATTCTTCGGCGCCCGGGCCAGCTGATAGCCTCCCTGGGAGCCTTTGATGGACAGGACAAGCTTCGCCCGTTTCAGCAGGGAAAAGACCTGCTCAAGATATATCTTCGATATGCCCAGCTTTTCGGATATGCTTATAATCGTGATGGGAGTGTCTGACGCGTAGTTCATGGCAAGATGTGTCATTGCGGCAAGACCGTAGCGGCCCTTGGCGGATATTTTCATTTCTGTTCACCTCTCAATGAAATGGAGTTATTCAGTTGGCGCGGCATGCGCTTAAAACGTCCGAATAATTCATATATATATTATATGATATAGTGGAGAACGAAAAAAGTCAATACATAGATGAATGATATGTTTTTCGCAAATTTGCGGGCCTCAGTGTTCGGAGCTGTGACGGGACTGTGGAAATTCCTTCCTTTACAAAGAATGGACAAATGATTACAATAGATAAATAGCACGTTACGAAAGCAGGATAGAAAATGGTAGAAGAGTCGATTAAATTGTCTAATTCGCGGGAGATAAGAAACGGCATTCATGACGGTATACCTATCGCTCTGGGATATCTTGTGGTTGGCTTTACTCTCGGTATTGCGGCGCGAAACGCGGGGCTGACGCCGATACAGGGCTTTTTGGCAAGCTTTTTCAACAACGCGTCAGCAGGGGAGTACGCGGCGTTCACTCTGATTGAAGCGGACGCGCCTTATTTGGAGCTTGCGCTTATGACACTCATAGCCAATGCGAGATACATGCTTATGAGCTGTGTTATCAGCCAGAAGCTGGCGCCTGATGTTTCCATATGGCACCGCATATTTGTGGGCTTTGATATGACGGATGAAATCTTCGGTATTGCGGCAGCACGGAAAAATCCGCTGAATCCTTTTTATAACTACGGAGCAATGATAGTTGCCCTGCCGGGCTGGGCGGGCGGAACTATGCTGGGGGTACTGGCAGGAAACGCTTTGCCTGCCTCTGTAGTCAGCGCTCTGTCTGTGGCTCTTTACGGTATGTTTCTCGCCATCATCATTCCGCCGTCCCGTGATGACAGAGTGGTGGGCGGTTTTGTGCTGCTGTCCTTCGCGGCGAGCTTTCTGGCGGCGAATCTGCCGGTTATCATGGAGCTTTCGGGGGGTACACGCACCATAATTCTGACCGTTGTCATTTCGGCGGCAGCGGCGTGGTTTTTCCCTGTGAAGGAGGAGCAGCATGACGCATAATATTTATATTTATCTCATTGTGATGAGTGCTGTTACCCTCGCAATAAGAATCCTGCCCATCACCCTTTTAAGGCGGCAGATAGAGAACCGCTTTTTGAAATCTTTTTTGTATTATGTGCCCTATGTGACTCTTGCGGTCATGACGTTCCCGTCCATTGTGGACGCGACACAGATCCCGCAGGCAGGAACGGCAGCGCTTTTGATAGGCATAGCTTTGGCGTGGTTCGAGGCAAGCCTCTTTCAGGTTTCCGCGTGCTGCTGTATAGTCGTTTTCGCGGTAGAGTTTTTCCTCGCCTAGCGAAAAAATCCCTCGACAATAATACAGCTTTATTTAATCAATGAATCCTTTTTTCGGCTGCCTTTCGGGGCAGCTTTTTTATTTGTTTTCATATGAAAAAGTAATCGTGATGATATGCTATAATAGACATATGAAAAGGAATCGGAGGGATGGGAATGGAAACTACACAGGTTACGAAGTTTCGCCGCGAGGTACTGCGGCGTATCGCGCAGTACACATGGAATGATGAGCTTCCAGACCACGTTTACGACATAATATACCAGACGGTGCGTGATGATACCCAGCGTGTGCGCTGCTGTGTCCACAAGGAGCGCGCCGTGCTTAAAAACCGCATACAGATGGCTCTTTGGCAGCCGCTTAAGCTGAACATAATCAATGCTGCGAATGCGGCGCTGGCAGGGGAGTTCGACAAGAGCCTGCCTGTCATGGACGTGCTTCCGGATGCCTGCGATTCATGCCCTATCGACCGCTATTACGTAACGGATGTGTGCCGTCACTGCATTCAGCATAAGTGCATAGACAACTGTCCGAAGCACGCTATCAGCATACAGAACAACCGCGCCTTTATCGACCGCGATGTGTGCATAGAGTGCGGACGCTGTTCAAAATCCTGTCCCTACGGCGCAATCATTGAAATCAACCGTCCCTGCATACAGGCCTGTGCCCTGGGTGCCATGAGTGCCAGTGAGGGAGAGGATACGCGTACGGTAATCGACCACGAAAAATGTGTCAGCTGCGGAAACTGCCGGAGCGCCTGCCCCTTTGGCGCCCTTGAGGAGCGCAGCATGATTGTGCCCCTTCTTCTCGCTCTGAAGAAAAAGCAGCGCCCTGTGGTAGCCATGCTTGCTCCGTCCTTTGTGGGACAGCTTGGCATGAAGGTCACTCCTGCGGCAATTGTTGACGGTCTCCGCGCTCTCGGATTTACCGCGGTGGTGGAGGTGGCTGTAGGCGCGGATATTACAACGCTTCACGAAGCAGAGGAGTTTTTGGAGAAGGTTCCGAAGGACATTCCGTTCCTCACCAGTTCCTGCTGCCCTGCCTTTGTGGACCTTGTAAGAAAGCATTTCCCTGAGTACGGGGAAAACATCTCGGAGACAGTTTCGCCTATGATATCCTGCGCCCGCTGGGTAAAGGAAAAATATAAAAACGCAATGACCTGCTTCATCGGGCCGTGCATTGCAAAGAAATCAGAGGCAATTCATTTTAAGGATGACGTTGATTTCGTCCTGACCTACGAGGAGCTGTCCTGTATCTTTGAGGGGACGGGTGTTGACCTGGCGGTGCCCACGGAGGAATACGAGACAACGGCGGCGGCAGGAGGCATCGGGTTCCCTCTTGAGCGCGGAGTGCAGTCATCCATGAAGAAGGTACTTCCTGAGGAGCGTGCTGAGTCAGCGAAAATGGAGTATGCGGCAGGTCTTGAAAAGTGCAGCGAAAAGCTGAGCGAAATCAAGGCAGGGAAGCTCTCATGCGAATATTTCGAGGGCATGGCCTGCGCCCAGGGCTGCGTTGACGGCCCGGGAGCTCTCGCGCAGCAGGGCCTTACCCGTGTTATGGTAACGAAGTTCGCGGGCGGCGCGCAGAAAAAGCGAAGCGACGAGGACATGGCGGCGGTAGAGGCAAAGGAAAAGCTCAACCTGAAAACAAAATAAAACAGCCAATAAAAAAGCAGCTGATGGAGGAAATTCTCCACAGCTGCATTTTTTATGCTTTTTTCAATACTTTTTCAATCTCTGCAATGTACATTGTGTGGTAGTCCTTGGCGGCGTACCATTTTTCGAGGTATTCCTTGTCCAGGAAGCTTTCGGGGGTCTGCTCCTGCTTATAGAGCTTACGGCATACGAGAACCAGCTCCGCTTCTTCGAAATACGGCGAGCCGTCTTCGTGGGCAAGGGTGAGTCCGGATTTTGCTATTTTGTCCTCGTCACGCCCCGATACGCTTCCGAGATAGCCGAGAGTCTTTTTGTGCTCTGCCCCCAGAACAGAGAGTGTGAAGTGGTCGGAGGCTTCGAGAAATTCCTTTGTGTAGCGCTGGGGGCGGATATATATTGTAGCAACTGTTTTGCCCCAGAGGATGCCGACGCCGCCCCAGGAGGCGGTCATTGTGTTTGCCTTGCCGTCCTTTTCGGCTGTGACAAGCATCCAGTCGTCACCTATGAGGGTGAAGGGGTTTCTTGTTATTTCCTTAGGTTCGATTGTCTTGAACATGTCGTTATTCCTCCTTGCATCACTGCCGTGGCTTTTTCCGTCATGCGGTGTCAGCTGCCGCTCGACGTAGTGGATACTACGCCTTCGCGGCATCTTCCTTGCCTGGCGAAAAAATTCCTCGGCAGGTTTAATCATCTAGTTAATGGGCGTTATTTTCCTGCGGAATATCGTAGGTATCCGTGTGGAGATATTCGCTGTCTATGACCGCGCCGTTTTCGTAGGTTACGCGGTAGACGTCAACAGTGGGGTTCGGTCCCGTGATTTCGGTAGTAAGGCCGTAGCTCCGCGCGTCCTGAGAGGAGCCGAGGACCGTGACGGTAAGAGTTCCGCCTGAGGCACCTGCCAGAAGGTATACGCTGTGGGGAAGGTCGTTTCTGAAGCAGAAATCAATCTGCCCGTCTGCAACTGTGGCATCAAGCCCTGCTGGAACGTAATCCGAAGGGTAGAAGTGTGAGGTGCGCATGGTTGGGGTAAGCCCTGCCAGAAGCACCGCATTATACAGGGTTGAGCTTACCTGACACACGCCGCCTCCGATATCCTGCTCTACCTTGCCGTCGATTATTACAGGAGCATCAAGATAGCCTGCGCTGACTACGCGTCCTCCGACAGTGCCGTTGAATGAAAACTCCTCACCGGGCTGAATAATGACCTGATTCAGCTTGGATGCGGCAATCGCGATATTTTCTCCGCGGTTGCTGGAGGGATTGTAGAAGGTGGAGTACTCGGACAGCACCGCATCAATGGAGGCAAAGGCCTCCGCAGGAACCTTCGGCGGAATCGTTTCAATAGGAAGCTGGAAGGTATGAGGTACGCAAAGCTCTGTCAGCTTCGGCGCGAGCTCCTCGTCAAGAGCCTCCGTATCAACGTGAAGTCCGGCGGCGGGCGGGCGGTGATGTATGCCTGTAGGCTCAAGCCAGACGCAGCCCTCTATAGGCTGTCGTTCTATGGAAGCTGTGATTTTTTTCAGTTCGTGCTGAAGCTTTTCTTCATCCCAGATTCCCTTCAGGGTAATCGTTCTTCCGCGTATGGCACAGTCAAGGGCATCTGTAATCTGCTCAAGGCGGCTGCCGATGCGTCCTGCGCTGTAAGCCTTTTCAAGAGCGGCATCCGTGTCCGCGTTCAGGGCAATCGCTGCTCTTTTGATGGGATAGAGCTTTGCTCCGTCCGTCAGAACAACAGGGACATCGGGAATCACAGCCTCGGCTTTTTTCTCGAACATGTGCTGTGCTTCCGACTTAGTGAGCCCCGTAAGAGGCTGGTCGTCAAAGCGGAGACCGAAGGCAATGCGGTCCTGTGACACGAAGCCGAAGATAAGACTGAAAAATGATATTGAAAGGAGCAGTGCGACCAAAAGGCACAATGCCGTAAATATTATGATTAAATTACGTGGCTTCATATTGGCTGAAACGCGGTCTCCTTTCAAAGTTTTATTTTTAATGCCTTACACATGCCTGACTTACGAAAAAAATACCGTGCAGCTTTTGGCTGCACGGCGTTTGGCTTTTTTACTGGATGTTCATGGAAAGCTCAATGAACTTGTTTGCAAGCTTTGCTTTCTGGAGAACTTCCTCGGTGATGTCTGCGCCGGCCTTGACAATGACAACACCGTTGTCGGTTACAATGTCACGTGCTGCTTTTTTCCCGAGAAGGAAACGGCGGTGACGTTCTTCGGAAGCCTTGTCGGCAGCAGCTTCTTTTGTAGGAGCTGCCGGTTTTGCAGGTTCCTGCTTAGGAGCTTCTTCCTTTTTCGGCTCAGGTTTTTCTTCCTGCTTAGGCTCTTCTTTCTTGGGCTCAGCTGCAGGCTCTTCCTTTTTCTCTTCCGGAGCCGGAGCCGGAGCCGGTGCCGGTGTCGGTGCAGGTGCTGCAGGAGCAGGTGCCGGAGCTGCCTGTGCAGGTGCTGCTACAGGCTCAGTTTTTTTTTCCTCTTCGTCAGGAGGGTCGATGACCGTTACCTGCTTACCAAAGATGGAAATCTGATCGGAGCTGATTTCAGATGTGGAGCCGTCGGAAGCAGTGACTTCGCACTTTTCAACCTTGCCGCCTTCTCCGATGAAGATTTCAGTGACCTTACCCTGGATAGTACCGGACTTTGTAATAGCCTTCGTGCCGATAACGCGGATGTTGGCATCGAGCATCGGCTCGTAGTCGCTGGCATCCTCAAGAGTCAGGATGTTTTCGCTGGACGTGATTGTTACGGCATCATGACCGATAGCGATGACGGAAGAATACGGGAGCAGTTTTACGCCGCGGTACCAGTCCTCATCCTCGATTGTGATAGCTGCGACAGCACCGTTCTTGGCATCGATAAGGAGCGTTTTGCTCGTGCCGAGCTCGCGGCCCTCTGAAATACTGATGATTGGCAAATTCAGGATTTCTACGCTTTTCTTGGTCATTGGTAATTCCTCCTGTGTGTTTCATCCGCCTGTGATTTTTTGAATTCTGTTTCGATTTCCTCAATATATTCCGGCGGAATTTTACGGAATGGTGTATTTGGCACATCGTGCCGGGTTAATATATGCGAAACGGTATGCAGGTAGATAATGTTCTTTTTGAACTCTGCCTGTATATCGGTTTGGCCTTGCAGCATTGGGAGCGAGAGCGCCTTTTCGTAAACCTCGGAGGACTCATCATAGAGTCCAATGTCCTTGTAAAGGTTACCCAGCTCGATGACAACGAATGGCGCGTAAGGATCGTCGCCATAGGAGTCGATTGCTTTCTTGTATGCAACGGCTGCCGCCTTGTGCATACCGGCTGTCTTCTGCTCCTGTGCATAGTCGAGATAATCGTCGAGAGTACGGAGCGTTTCCGGAACAGCTTCTTCCTCGGAGGACTCTTCTTCCTGCTCCGGGGATTCCTCCTCGGCTTCAGGTTCTCCAGTATCCTCGCGGCCTTCAGCTTCGGACTCAGCTTCAGCAGCTTCTTCCTCAGGTTCGGATTCAGACTCTTCAACCTCAGGTTCAGCGGCTTCTTCTGTATCTTCTTCAGACTCGGTTTCAGCCTCGGAAGCTTCCTCTTCAGGTTCAGCCTCTTCAGGTTCAGCCTCTTCAGTCTCAGTTTCTTCCTCAGGTTCGGCTTCGGACTCTTCGGGTTCAGTCTCGGCTTCAGTATCAGCTTCAGCTTCAGACTCTTCAACCTCAGCTTCAGATTCTTCCTCAGGTTTGGATTCGGTTTCTTCAGCTTCCTCTTTAGTTTCGATTTCAGCCTCAGATTCAGCTTCTTCAGTTTCTTCCTCAGGCTCAGAAGGCTCTTCTGCAGTCTCGGATTCAGCTTCCGCTTCTTCCTCAGGTTCAGAAGGTTCTTCTTCCTCGGATTCAACTTCGGGTTCAGCCTCAGCAGTTTCTTCCTCGGTTTCAGTCCCGGCTTCAGGCTCTGCAGCAGCTTCCTCGTATGGAGTTTCTTCCTGCTCCTCGGGTTCGGCTTCGACAGGTGTTTCCTCTGTCGCTGCCTCCTCGACAGCCTCCTGCTCCGGAGCTTCCTCTACAGGCTCGACGGCAGCTTCCGTCTCCTCCGCAGTTTCAGGCTCTGCAACGGATTCTTCGGCAGCAGTCTCAGCCTCGGATTCAGCTTCTTCCTCAGGCTCGACAGCGGTCTCTGCCTCAGCCTCGGTTTCAGCTTCTGCAGCAGATTCTTCGACAGCGGTCTCTGCCTCAGGCTCGGTTTCAGCTTCTGCAACGGATTCTTCGGCAGCAGATTCAGCCTCGGTTTCAGCCTCTGCAGCAGATTCCTCGGCAGAAGTCTCCACTTCCTCAGACGCAGATTCTTCCACGGACTCCGCCTGTGAAGGGGGCACCGCTGCTTCCAAAACCTCGTCCTCCGATTCCTCGGCGGCCAGTGTCCGTCTGATCCGGTATTCGTTAAAGCCTGTTACGGCGGCTGCCGCAGCCAGAACAAATCCCGCGATGACAAGAACATAATTAAGTGTCATGTGAATGGAAACAAATATCGAGGCAAAGTTCACGCACAGCGCAAACACGGCACACATAACAAGTGCCCAGCGGTCAACCTTCAGACCGAGATATTGGGTGGCTTTATAAAGTAATACGGTGCTGACGGCCATGATTACAGTAGCCAGCAGAAAAAAGACCAACAGTCTCACCACTCTTCTTCTGCCACGCTGCCCATTAAAAAATACGGGAGCAGGCGAAGGTCCGCCATACGCAAAAAAATTATGGCAGAAAACCTCTCTATAGTATATCATCTTTATAGAAAGAATAAAACGTGTTTCGCTGGTGAATTTTCTTTTGAGAATGAAATTTTCATAATTAACAGAAGCTTTGAAGAAGAATATGTATATGTCTGGATTACAGGGTAATGTATGCCCCGAAGGTCAAAGGAGGAATATATAATGAAGGAAGAAGTATTCAAGGTTGCGTTGGAAACAGGTCTGCATGCACGTCCTGCGGGGATTCTCGTGAAGGCAGCAGGTGCATTCAAGTCGCGTATTGAGCTTTCGGCTCACGGCAGAACTGCTCCAGCAAAAAGTATAGTGGGAATCATGGGACTCGGTGCTGAAAAAGGCGACGAGGTAACGGTAAAGGCAGAGGGCCCTGACGAGGAACAGGCAGTTAAAGCAATGGGCGCGTACCTGACAGGAGAAAAACAGTAAAAAATAAATCCCTTCGATGCACATCTGTGTCGAAGGGATTGTTTTTAATGCAATGGACTCGGGCCGTACTTGTTATCGCCGTGAGTACCGGGAGCGAAAAGAAGATAGAGATTGAGTACGCAGGAAATAATAACGATACTGTAGTACACATAATCCAGCGTTTCAAAGTGGATATACGCTATGTTTTCTATAGGCGGCTCCCATGGATAAAAAATAACAGGCATGAGATACATGGCCGCGTCAAGACGCATGATATTGTCTGCTATGGTGCCGTCGCGGCCCATATCCTGGAGACGGCGCGTGTTCAGCATCAGAGATACGGGAAGTGTGCAGCCTGCCGCGATTGCAAGAATGGCCTGCTCAAATCTGGAATTGCCGTCAACGAATGAAGCAACGATAAGAAAAATTATCATGCCGAGAATTCCGACGACGATGGAACGTTTGAAGTAACGCAGACGGTTCAGGCGTCCTTCTGACTTCAGGAAATTCTCTGCGAAGCCGACATCTGGAACACGGCGCGGCTTCTGCGGCGGCTGATTCTGTAATACGGCAGATATGGTCGTCTGCGGCGGCGGGACTGTCGGTATTCCTGCCTCTGCTGCCTCATGGGGCAGCTCCTTGCCGCATTCTCCGCAGAAATGCGCGCCTGCAGGAACCTCTTTTCCGCAGTACGGGCAAAATTTTACGTCACTCATTTTATGTCCTCCTTGAAAGGAAAATCCTTTAATATAGAATAAAATTATATATTGGAGGAAACGAAAAATCAAATCGGATACAGTGCCATCTTTTCAGATAATTTTTATTTTTCAGAGGTATATTTTCAAAGGTCTTAATAATCCAATAAATTTTATTTGGGGAGGAACACAAATGGAAAAGAAAAAACTCTTTGCGGCTGTGCTGGCTATGCTGGTACTCTGCCTCACACTGGCAGGCTGCGGAGGAAAGAAGGAAGACCCGGAAACGAGCATTAAGGTTTACACCAAAGCGCTGCTTCATGAGGACGACGAAGCACTGAAGAAGGTCGGAATGAAGAAAGAGGATGTTCATAAGGAACTCCGTGACGGCTTTGCAGACGGATTCCTCAGCACCAGCGGCGGATATTATACCCGTGAGCAGGCAAACCGCATCGCTGAATCGTACATCAAAAAGCTGAAAAAGGTTGACATCGGAACATATGGTGCAAAGGTAGATGGTGACACTGCAACAGTTGAGCTTTCTGTCAGCCAGATTGATATGACCCCGTTGAATGACGCGTCGCTTATCCGCCGCCTGCAGAGGGAGCTTGTCAAGCATAAGGAAATCAAAACCCGTGAGCAGAAGCTGGATTTTGCAACGGATTTCCTCGCGAAGACTGTTGAAGAGCTGAACGTAACCGGTGCCAAGAGCATCGTTGTTGAGTGCAAATACGACGGCAAGGTCAGAATGTGGGTGCCGAAGGATCCTGAAAAGTTTAAGGCAGACCTCGATGAAGCTCTCGTAAAAGGCTGATACATTTATTGAAGAAAAGTCCTGTATCACGGAAATATTCCGCGGTACAGGGCTTATTTTCTTTGACAAGGAATACACTTTTGGATAGAATTTAGAATATTGATTGTAAATGTGTAAAAAATAATTACTAAACCTATTGACATAGTAGGAATATCTGCTATACTTTAAACATATTAAGTTTGTATGTTTTATTAAAAAGATAATCCGAAAACGAGAGGGGTAATCATCATGGCAAAAGAGAGAGAATTAAAATTTGAGACACTGCAGCTTCACGTAGGACAGGAGCAGCCGGATCCGGTGACAGGCTCCCGCGCGGTTCCTATTTATCAGACGATGGCTTACGTATTCAACAATGCGCAGCATGCGGCGGATCGCTTTGCGCTGAAGGATGCGGGCTTCGTTTACAGCCGTCTGACAAACCCGACGGAGGATGTTCTCTCCCGTCGTATTGCGGCTCTTGAGGGCGGCGTTGCAGCAGTTTCCGTTGCGTCAGGCGCTGCAGCTGTTACCTATGCGCTGGACGCACTGGTACAGAGCGGACAGCACATTGTCGCGGCTACGACAATCTATGGCGGTACATTCAACCTCCTGCAGCACACACTGCCGACTCACGGCGTTGAGACGACATTTGTAGACCCGACAAAGGGACCGCAGGTTTTCGAGGAGGCTATCAAAGAGAATACACGGGTTGTGTACATCGAATCTGTCGGCAATCCGAACGCAAACATCATTGACATCGACGCTGTTGCCAAAATCGCTCATAAGCACGGCCTTCCGCTGGTGGTTGACAACACCTTTGCTACACCGTATCTTCTCCGTCCGATTGAACACGGCGCTGACGTTGTTGTCCACTCCGCATCCAAATACATCGGCGGTCACGGCACTACCCTTGGCGGCGTAATCGTTGACGCTGGCAAGTTCGACTGGGTAAAGAGCGGCAAATTCCCGCAGCTGGTTGAGCCGAATGCAAGCTACCACGGCATCAGCTTTGCGAAAGATGTAGGCGCCGCAGCCCTCGCAACATACATCCGCACACTTACGCTTCGTGATGAAGGTGCTACGCTTTCACCGTTCCATGCGTTCATTCTCCTGCAGGGCGCGGAGACTCTCTCCCTCCGTGTAGAGCGTCATACGGAGAACGCACTGAAGGTTGTCGAATTCCTTGCGAAGCATCCGAAGGTGGAGAAGGTCAACCATCCGTCCCTCAAGAATCATCCGGACCATGAGCTTTACAAGAAATACTTCCCCAACGGAGGTATCTCCATCTTTACATTTGAAATCAAGGGCGGAGAAAAAGAGGCGCAGGAATTCATCGACCACCTCAAGATTTTCTCCCTGCTTGCAAACGTTGCCGATGTCAAATCTCTCGTCATCCATCCGGCAAGCACGACACATTCGCAGATGACAGAGGAGGAGCTGCTGTACTCCGGCATCAAACGCTCCACAATCCGCCTCTCCATCGGTACGGAGCATATAGACGACATCATCTGGGATCTCGACCAGGCACTCAAGGCAGTAAAGTAATATATCGCACAACAAAATAAGATACGACTGAAAAGCCGCGGCTGAATGAGTATTCATTCTGTTCGCGGCTTCTTTTTTTATACAAAAAAATTTTTTCTTTACATTTTATTAAATAACTTGACAAGTTTACACATGAAGTTTATGATAGAAAACATCGCAGGACAAATATATGTCCGCGTATAAAGTACATTTTTGGAGGGGTTTATTATGGAAAGATTGAAACAAGCATCGCATCTATTGGCATCGCATACGGCGGGATTCGTCATTATTGCAGCCATTATTGCGTTCTTTGTGCCGCAGATGTTTGGCTGGGTAAAGGGCTTCAGCCAGATTATTATTCTTTCCGTAATTATGTTCAGCATGGGCCTTACACTTACTCTTGATGATTTCAAGGTGCTGGCTGCCCGTCCCTTTGATATTTTCATCGGTGCTGCCGCGCAGTATCTCATCATGCCGTTCTCCGCATATTTCCTTGCCAAAGGCCTCGGCCTTTCCAATGAGATTGCGGTTGGCCTTATTCTCGTGGGCTGCTGCCCGGGAGGCGTTTCTTCCAATATCATGAGCTTCCTCTGCCGTGGAGATGTACCTTTCTCCGTTGGCATGACGACAGCTTCGACACTTTTGGCACCGATTATGACTCCTGCCATGGTGCTTCTCCTTGCGGGGGAACGCATTGAAGTACCGGCTGCGGGAATGTTCCTCACAATTATTGAGACTGTTATTGTTCCTGTGCTTCTCGGCTTCTGGCTGAACTACCGCTACGGCGCGACACATACGATGGAGAACGTCCGTGAAATCATGCCGTCGGTTGCTGTTATCGGACTTGCCCTTATCGTTGGCGGCGTTATCGCTCTCCTTGGCGGCAACTTCTTCAACGCAGGCGTAATCATCTTCCTGGCTGTCCTTGCGCATAACGGTGTGGGCTATGTCCTTGGCTATACTGTCGGGCGTATCACAGGCATGAGCACTCCGAAGCGCCGCACGTTGTCTATCGAGGTCGGCATGCAGAACGCAGGTCTTGCAACAGGTCTTGCGGTTGCGCACTTCGCTGCATATCCGCACGCAGCACTTGCATGCGCCGTTTCCTGCGTATGGCACTCCATCTCCGGCACGCTTCTTGCAGGCTGGTTCGTACGCCGTGATGAAAAACACGAAGAAGAGGCTGCTGTATCTGTCGGATAAGCAAATATTAAAGTAAGTCCTTTGCGGGAGTCACTCAGTGGCTCCCGTTTTTGCGTGCCGATTTTGTATATGTGCTTGAATGTTTGATTTAATGGAATACCTGATAGTATTATTTATTGAAACGAAACGCAAAATAGGAATGTTTTGCCGTTGGGAAAACTTGAACAATGGCACTTTCAAGAGGTATAATAAAAGAATACTTTTGTAATGATTTCGGCGGCAGTGGCCGTCGATAGGAGGCTAAATGTTATGTTGGATTTGAAATTTGTCCGTGAAAATCTTGACGTCGTTAAAACGATGCTGAAAAACCGTCATAATCCCCTTTCTCTTGATGAGTTTGAGAAGCTTGAAAAGGAGCGCCGTGAGATTCTGGGCGAGGTTGAGGCTCTTAAAAACAAGCGCAACACGGCTTCGAAGGAAATCAGCGTAATGAAGAAGAACGGCGAGAACGCGGATGCTCTCGTCAAGGAGATGCGCGAGGTCGGAGATAAAATCAAGGAGCTTGACGCGCGTCTTAAGGATGTAGAAACAAAGCTTACGGATATTCTTCTTCATATTCCTAACATCCCGAAGGAGGATGTACCTATCGGAAAGGACGATACGGAGAATCCTGAAATCCGCAAATGGGGCGAGCCGAAGAAGTTCAGCTTTGAGCCGAAGGCTCACTGGGATATCGGTACGGACCTTGATATTCTTGACGCTGAGCGCGCGGCAAAGGTTTCCGGCGCACGTTTCACGTTCTACAAAGGCCTTGGCGCCCGTCTTGAGCGTGCCTGCATCAACTTTATGATGGACCTGCACGCAAAACAGGGCTATACGGAAATGCTGGCCCCGTATATCGTCAACCGTGATTCCATGATTGGTACGGGACAGCTTCCGAAATTTGCCGAGGATATGTTCAAGCTGGAGGGACTTGACCAGTATCTCGTTCCGACGGCTGAGGTTCCTGCAACGAACTTCCACCGCGAGGAAATCCTCGACGGTGCGAAGCTTCCTGAGCATTACACGGTATATACGGCAAGCTTCCGTGCCGAGGCAGGCAGCGCAGGCCGCGATACACGCGGTCTTATCCGTCAGCACCAGTTCAACAAGGTAGAGCTTATCAAGTTCGCTCTTCCTGAAGAGTCCTGGGACGAGCTTGAAGGCATGATTCATGATGCAGAGGAAGTTCTGCAGCTTCTGAAGCTCCCGTACCACGTTGTTACTCTCTGCACAGGTGACATGAGCTTCACGTCGGCCAAGACCTATGATATCGAGGTATGGATGCCGGCACAGAACTGCTACCGTGAGATTTCCTCCTGCTCCAACTGCCTTGACTATCAGGCACGCCGTGCGAATATCAAGTTCCGCCGCACACCGAAGGATAAGCCGGAATTTGTTCATACACTGAACGGCTCCGGTCTTGCTGTAGGCCGTACTGTTGCCGCTATTCTTGAGAACTATCAGCAGGAGGACGGCTCCGTTATCGTTCCTGAGGTTCTCGTACCGTACATGGGCGTCGAAGTCATTAAATAAGATGAATTGTAAATCCGCATCAGGTATTATGCCCGATGCGGATTTTTTGCGTATTATGTTCAGTTTTTCTTCCGGCCACAAACTCGTTTCAGACGGGGCTTTGCCATGTCGCGTTTGCTCCCCCCGACAGCCTTCGGCTGTAAGCCAACATGCCACCGGCATGTTGACACCCTCCCGGAGGGGGCTTTTAACTGCCTCCCTCCATGAGGGAGGTGGCGCGCCGCAGGCGTGACGGAGGGAGTGATGTAGCGAAGTCTAAAGATATTTATCTGATTTCCACAAATAACTCCCATATATTCTATGCACGTTTCAGCCATAAATTTCTCTCAGACGGGGCTTTGCCCCTTCTGACTTCCCCACACGGTGGGAGACCCCCGTGCCCCCCTTTAACCGCTCCTTCGTCGCTCTGGGAACCCGCGGCGATACTCTCGTGGTAAGCTGCACACTCCGTCTCCCGCGTCGTTACTGTATCTCCAAAGCCAATTAGTACAAGTTTTTTACATAGAAGTATATTGTATATCAAGTAGCATTTACCTCTACATAGAGCTTGCCGCTAATCAGCCCTACCACGACAGTAGATTCGCGGGCGACGTGCAATATAGCCATAGAATAGAGCTGGCCGCGGGAAAAGGAAAAAAGCGAAGCGTTAGGAGGAGGGTGTCCAGCGGGAACGTAGTTCCTGCGGTGGGGAAGGGCGAAGGGGCGACGCCCCGTCGCATGGAGTATTGGGCTATAACATGTCCAAAAATTTTTATCCTATTGTCTAAATTTAGTCCTATATTTTCTATAGTTGTTTCAGCTTTAATGCTCGTCGCGCTTGCTCCCCCCCGACAGCCTTCGGCTGCCACCCCCCCCCTCCCGGAGGGGGGCTTTTAACTGCCGCCCTCCTAGAGGGAGGTGGCACGCTGAAAGCGTGGCGGAGGGAGTGATGTAGCGAAGTCTAAAGATATTTATCTGATTTCCACAAATAACTCCCATATATTTCCACAAATAACTCCCATATATTCTATGCACGTTTCAGCCATAAATTTCTTTCAGACGGGGCTTTGCCCCTTCTGGCTTCCCCACATGGTGGGAGCCCCCCGTGACCCCCTCTAACCGCCTGACGGCTCGAGGAACCCGCGGCGTTACTCTCGTGGTAAGCTGCACATTCCGTCTCCCGCGTCGTTACTGTATTGGTGAAGCTGATTAGCGGTAAAGCCTATGAAATAGCTGACGCATTTAGTTTTATATAAAGCTATGCGATTTCTATTTTAGTCATTTAGTTATGACATACACATTTATTTCTATGTAACGCCAGCCACAAACTGGCCCTACCACGACAGTAAATTCGCGGGTGACGTGCAATGTAGCCATAGAATACAGGTCGCCGCGGGAAAAGAAAAAAGCGAAGCGTTAAAAGAAAGGTGTCCAGCGGGAACGTAGTTCCTGCGGTGGGGAAGAGCGAAGGGGCGACGCCCCGTCGCATGGAGTATTTAGCTATAACGAAGGCTAAAGATATTTATCTGTTTTTTTAAAATTGATCTGATATATTCCATATTTGCTACAGCCATAAACTCGTCTCAGACGGGGCTTTGCCCCTTCTGACTTTCCCACACGGGGGACAAATTCCCCCATGTCCCCTTTATTTAACCGCTTCTCCCGTCGCTCTAGAAACCCGCGGCTTTTCACTAGTGACAGGCTGCACACTCCGTCGCCCGCGTCGTAACTGTACTGGTGAAGCTGATTAGTGGTAAGTTTATGGGATATCTAAAGTATTTACTGCTATGTAATGCTGCACGTTTTCTATGTAAACATTTAGTTTTGACGTACGCATTTATTTCTATGTAAAGCCAGCCACAAACTGGCCCTACCACGACAGTAGATTCGCGGGTGACGTGCAATATAGCCATAGAATAGAGCTGACCGCGGGAAAAGGAAAAAAGCGAAGCGTTAGGAGGAAGGTGTTCAGCGGGAACGTAGTTCCTGCGGTGGGGAAGGGCGAAGGGGCGACGCCCCGTCGCATACTGTATTGGGCTATAACATGTCCAAAAATTTTTATCCTATTGTCTAAATTTAGTCCTATATTTTCTATATTTGTTTCAGCTTTAATGCTCGTCGCGCTTGCTCCCCCCCGACAGTCTTTGGCTTGGCGCGTAGCGTCGGAGGGAGTGACATTCCTCACGTCGCTCGGGGAACCCGCGGCGTTACTCTCGTGGCAAGCTGTACACTCCGTCTCCCGCGTCGCAACTATACTACTAAAGCCGATTAGTGGTAAATCCAAGGCACATCTAAAGCATTTAATTCTATGTAACGCCAGCCACTAATCGGCTCGGGCACGACAGTAGATTCGCGGGTTGACGCGTATAAGAGCCTCCCTCACGGAGGGAGGTGGCACGCTGAAAGCGTGACGGAGGGAGTGAATAAGCTACGCCGCGGGAAAAGAAAACTTATTTGATTCATATTTTCCCTGTATACGGTGCATCATCTTGTTTTCATGACGCAAAAAAATAATTGTGGTAAAATAATAAATTAGTCAGAAAGAAAAAGGTGAGATTATGATAGAACGGATTCCACCGCAGAACATCGAAGCGGAACAGGCCGTCCTTGGAGCGATGCTCATTAAAAAGGAGGCTGTCATTGAGGCGATGGAAATTCTCCGTCCGGAGGATTTTTACAGGGACGCGCACCGCGTCGTCTTTGAAGCGATAATGGCGGTGTTCCAGAATGACAGCGCTGTTGACATGATTACTGTCACGGAGCAGCTGAAAAAATCCGATCTTTTGGACAAGGCCGGCGGTGTTGCCGGGGTTACGGCTCTCGCCAATGCCGTTCCTACGGCGGCTAACGTCGTATATCATGCGAAGATTGTCCGTGAGAAGGCGGAGCTCCGCGAGCTTATAAACGCGGGTTCGGAGATAACGGGCTGGGCCTTTGAGGATAGCGATGATGTGGATGCTGTCATGGATAAGGCGGAAAAACGTATTCTTGAGGTCACGGCGCGTGAAAACTCGGCTGATTTCACCTCCATGAAGGATATCGTCATAAGCGTTTTCAAGCAGATAGAGGAACGCTCTACCAATAAGGGAGGCCTTACGGGTGTGGCATCGGGATTTACGGATCTCGACAGGCTGACCTCAGGCTTTCAGCCCTCTGACCTCATTCTCGTGGCGGCGCGCCCGTCCATGGGTAAGACGGCATTCACACTGAATATCGCATCCTATGTGGCTGTGCATCTTGATAAGCCTGTGGCATTCTTCTCCCTTGAAATGTCAAAGGAGCAGCTGGCTCAGCGTATGCTCTGCTCCGAGGGTGGAATTGATTCCCAGCGCCTCAGGAACGGCGATATGAAGGATGAGGACTGGGAGCACGTCATTGCGGCGGCAGACAGGCTCACCTATGCGCCTGTTTTCATAGACGATACGCCGGGTATCACCGTAATGGAGCTTCGTTCAAAGGCCCGCCGTATAAAGGCCGAGCACGGTCTTTCAATGGTTATAATCGACTATCTCCAGCTCATGTCGGGCAAGGGCTCCAAGAACGGCGACAACCGTCAGCAGGAGATTTCGGAGATATCCCGTTCATTAAAGGCACTGGCCCGTGAGCTGAAGGTGCCTGTCATTGCTCTTTCACAGCTTTCGCGAAGCGTCGAGTCCCGTCAGGTGAAGCGGCCCATGCTCTCAGATTTGCGTGAGTCAGGCTCCCTTGAGCAGGACGCGGATATCGTAATGTTCCTCTACCGTGAGGATTATTATGACAAGGAAACTGAGCAGCAGAACGTTACCGAGGTCATCGTAGCAAAGCACAGAAACGGACCTATCGACACAGTCCGTCTCTATTTCGATAAGGAATTCACGAGGTTTGCGAATTTTGCCGGGAATATACCGGATCAGTGAGGAGGATAACTATGGAATATCATTGGGAAAAAAGGGGAATTGTAAAGGCGGTAGTCTTTTCGTTTATCACCTGCGGAATATACGGTATTTACTGGATGTACGCACTTACCAACGAGTGTCACGAGGCGGCAGGCCGTCAGACAACTGCGTCGGGCGGTATGGCATGTCTGTACACCTTCGTTACCTGCGGTATATATTATTTTTACTGGCTTTACAAGATGGGTGCAACACTCAGTGAAGCAAAGCGCAATCGCGGAATTTACGTAGACGGGGACGACAGCATCATGTATCTGCTGTTTGCTTTCTTCGGTCTTGCCATCGTCAGTGAGGCGCTTATCCAGAGCACATTGAACGACCTTTATGATTTTGACGAAGCTGTGGCACGGGGTGAAAACCTTCCGACTGCGCAGGGATAAGATATGGAATCAGAGCGCAGGAATGCTGCTTTGAAAAAGTACGGCGGGCTCCTTTTTCTGGGGCTCGCCTATTTTGCGTTTATAAAGCTCACAGGGCTGAGTATTCCATGCCCGTTCCATTATCTTACGGGATTTTTGTGCCCGGGCTGCGGAATCACGGAGCTTTTCCTTTCTCTCTTCTGCGGCGATGTAGAGGGAGCTTTCCGCGCAAATCAGATGCTTTTTGTGCTGGGGCCTTTTATACTTGCCCTTATCCTGCGTGATGAAATCGGCTGGATAAGAACGGGAAAGAGGCCTGAACTGCCTTCGTGGGTTTGGAAATTTTTCCTTGCGGCGTTTGCGCTTTTTACTCTGTGGAGGAATTTTCCTTTAAGTAAATAAGCCCGGCAGGATATTTTTTCTTTGCGGCGAATATTTGTTAGTAGATAAACTAAGCCAAAGGGGGGAAAGGTATGCGCAGAATTTTTTTGTGTATGGCTCTCTTTTTGGCTTTTTTTTATGCCCTGATACCCTTTGCAGAGGCTGAACGTCAGACTATAAATATCGGGTTCGTGCAGAATACAGTTGACGAGACAGTGGAAAGCCGAAAGCTTCTGAGGGCATATACTGCTTCGTATCTTGATGAAATTACCAGAAAGACAAAGTGGAGATACGCCATAAAGGACATTCCTCCGGAGGACGCAAAGCGCATGCTTGAGGAGGGCAGCGTAGATTTTATTGTGCCTGTGACAGAGTCCTCTGCCGCGCGGGGTGACGGGTTTATCTTCAGCAGCGGCTTTTCGAGCTACGGTCTTTTGTCTCTTTACACAGGAAAAGACAATACCGCTCTAGACGTGGAAGATAAAAAAACTATGCAGGGCTGCCGCATAGGAATGCTGGATATAGAGGACTACAAAATAAAGTTTTCCTATATTGTTAAAAAATCCGAGTGGGATGTCCGGCAGATATTTTATCCTGATTCAGAACAGATGATGAAGGACCTCAGGGCAGGCGTGATTGATGCAGTGCTGGATGACGGAAGCCATATCATTGATAACGAACGATGGCTTTTGGATATTGACGTGGTTCAGCAGCAGTTCATGACCGTATCGGATAAACGGTCACTGATGGATGAGATGAATAACGCCATCCTGGACAGCGAGATTCTGAATCCTTCCTTTGAGACGGAAATTGAGAAGGAATATCTTGACCCTGTGCTGCGCCACATTGTGCGGTATACCGAAAATGACAGGGCGTATGCTGAGGAGGCCCCGACACTCCGTGTTGTTTTTATGCCCTATGTACCGCCTCTTTTCGACCTCAGGTTTGAAAAGGGAGAGCCCTGGGGTATCTATGTGGATTTGCTCAAGACGATTTCAAGGGATACAGGACTCCGTTTTGAATTCATTGAGGCGAAGGATGAGGATGAAGCTGACAGGATGATGCGGGATGGAGAGGTTGACCTGATTCCTGCAGTGTATCAGAATTTCCGCGTTCCTGAGGGGGCAGCCTTTACAAATACCGCCAGAAACGAGGCCTTCGTTCTGGTGGTTCGGAGAGGAATAAGCCTTGAGGACTGTGCCGGAGGAATGATTGCTGTCCCGCGTATCTTCCCGGGCGTGGTGGACTTTATGAAGCAGCGCTTCCCTGACTCCGAGATTGTGGAATATAATCTTGCCAGCGACTGCATGAAGGCCGTGGAGTTTGGCGATGTGACGTGTGCTTTTGTGCCTGCGGCGTTGATACATTACTACAGCAGCACGGCACTGAGACCTGATATTGATATGATATATTCCGCCAGAATCAAGGTACCTGTGGGGATTGGCGTCTCGCCCTACGCAGACCGCAGACTTCTTCCGCTTCTTAACACTGCGCTCCTGCGTGTTTCACCGGAGCAGATGGAACACATTATAGAGAAAAATTCAGAGCCCGAGGTGTCCGTCAGATATATTGTTCAAAAGTACCCTATCAGCGTGACACTGGTTGTCATGATTTTCTCCTTCCTGCTGGGGCTTGGAGTATTTATCCTGTACAGGGCGAAGGAGGAAAAGAAGCAGAACGCGGTGCTCAGGGAGAAGAACCGCGCCATGGAGGAGGCTCTGGCACGAATCCGCTCGCTTAAGGAAGCAAGAGACTACTACAAACAGGATGCAGAAACTGACAAGCTTACAGGGCTTTTAAACAAGGGAACTCTGCATGAGGAAGCAAAAAAAGCACTTTCGGAAATGAGCAAAAAGGACAGCGCCATTCTTTTCATTACCGACCTTGACCATTTCAAGGAGCTGAACGACAGTGAAGGACACCAGTGCGGTGATGAGGTCCTGGCGGCATACGCGGGACTCCTTGGGGAGATTTTCCCGCAGGCAAAGGCACTGGGCCGTTTCGGCGGCGATGAGTTCATGGGGCTTCTGGTGAATATGACGAGAGAGGAATTCCTCGCAGGCATTAAAAGACTCATGACGGAAACGAGAAAAATTATCGCCGGCGGGAAAAACGCGGGAGTGAGCGTGAGCATAGGCGCAGTCGAGGCCCTGCACGGACACCGACGTTACAGTGAGATTTTCAATGAGGCGGACCAGGAGCTTTACGCGGTGAAAAATTCTACCCGTGATGCCTTGAGTTTTGATGGAAAAATGTATCGCTTTTGATTGGTCTTTTTTGCTTGATACAAACAGTTTTTTGTGCTATATTCAGAGTGTAAATCGAAGTGGGAGGTTCATCCCGCTAACCCCGGGTCCGCATCCTGGGGCCTTTTTTTTAGGCGGATGAATTTTCTGACAATATAGGGGGCCGAAAATGTGGAACGGTACAAAAGCTTGGTTTTGATTTGCACGATTGGAATTATGCTTATTCTCGGGGGCTGTGTAAGGCCCAGCTCGGGAAGCAAGACACCGACACAGGCGGAGCTGGTGGAAAGGATAATCGCACGTATGCCTGCGGAGGAAAAGGTCGGTCAGCTCATTGTGGGAGGGCTGCACGGACTCATGCCGGATGAGGCGACGGATGAATTCATCGCAAAACGTCATTTTGGCGGATTTATACTCTTCGACAGAAATCTGCGTGCCCCTGAGCAGGTGCGCGCGCTCACCAGCGGACTCATGAGAAGAAATGAAGAAGCACAGGCTGAGCTTGACCCGCATCATCCCGGAGTTCCTCTTTTTATCTGCGTTGATGAGGAGGGCGGAAAGGTAGCGAGATTCCGTGACCACATCGCGGCTCCACCCTCTGAGGAAGCTCTCGGAAAGGGAGAGGAGACAGCAGCGGCACGTGTATGGGCTGTAAAAACAGCAAAGGCGCTGCGCTCCTACGGTATCAATCTGAACTTTGCGCCTGTGCTGGATTTAGGGCTGCCGCCTGAACGCTCCTACAGCACAGACCCTGCAAGAGTCACCATGTTCGGCAACGCGGCGGCCGCAGGCTATACACAGGAAAAATTCTCCTTTGTTATAAAGCACTTCCCGGGGATAGGAAAAGGGCGTGAGGATACGCACCTTGGCAACGTCGTTGTAGACACGACACTTGCACAGCTTGAGTCTGAGGATATGATTCCCTTCCGCAACGTGCTTTTCGGAAGAGTCGGAGGAAACTGCGCCGTCATGGTCGGACATGTAGTCTACCCTGCCGTTGACGCAAAGCATCCTGCCAGCCTGTCCCATGCCGTCATTACAGGACTTCTCCGTCAGAAGCTGAACTACGACGGAGTCGTATTTACCGATGACCTTGAGATGGGAGCGATATCCAAGCAGTATGATTTCGGTGAGGCGGCTGTAATGGCTGTCGAGGCCGGCGCTGATGTCATCCTCGTATGCCACGAATACGAGCACATGAGGGAAGCCTACGACGGACTGCTGGAGGCCGTAAACAGCGGACGCATCCCACAGGAACGCCTCGACGCCTCGGTAAGGCGCATAATAAGAATGAAGCTTGCCAGTGGAAAATAAATTTTGATTGGAAGCAATGGTAAAAGGCTGCCGTACATTATGTGCGGCGGTCTTTTTTACTAAATTTTACTTCAAAAGAAGGAGATTCCTCCAATTTTCACGAATATATACATTAAATTACAGTACGTATGAACAGGAGGAATCAGCATGCAGGAATATGCGAGAAAGAACATTCGGAACATCGTTGTACTTGGACATGGACAGGTAGGCAAGACGAGTCTTCTGGATGCGTGTCTTTTTAAGACCGGCGCTGTAAGCCGTGTCGGCCGTGTGGATGAGGGAACTTCGGTATATGACACCGAGCCTGAGGAGACCGCACGGCGTTTTTCTATTACGTCAAAGCTGGCGGCAATGGAATGGCAGGACTGTAAGCTGAATTTCCTCGATACTCCGGGATATCCTGATTTCCTCAGCGAGGTCAGGGGAGCCATGCTGGCGGCTGATAACGCTCTTATAGTCATATCGGCGCCTGACGGTATTCAGGTAGAAACAGAAAAGGTATGGAGACTGGCAGAGCAGCAGCAGATGCCGAGAGCAATCTTCCTTAATAAGATGGACCGCGAGCATGCGGATTTCAAGAGCGTTGTCGATGAGCTGCGCGTGCGCTTCGGCAAGGGCGTAGTTCCCGTGCAGATGCCGATTGGTGAGGGCCGTACCTTCCAGGGAACGCTGGACCTTCTCTCGTTGAGCGGACGAATCATGGCACATGACGCGGAGCATCTTGATACGGCAGTCCCTGAATTTATGGAGGAGGCAGTTTCCGAGGCACGTCAGGCGCTGGTTGAGGCGCTGGCGGACTTTGACGATACACTTCTGGAGAAATTCCTCAACGGTGAGGATATTCCTGAGGAGGATATAGGAAAAGCTCTGACCGAGGGCGTTGCGGCAGGAAAGGTATTCCCGCTTTTTTGCGGTTCTTCGGCTATGGTGCTGGGAATAAGAAAGTTCATGAACGGTATGGTGGCGTACATGCCTGAGCCGCAGAACGTGAAAATCGGAACTGACCAGAAAACGGGAGATATCGTGGAAAGGCGCGCCGATGAAGCCTTCTCAGCCCAGGTATATAAGACAGTGATGGAGCCTACGGGACGCGTCAGCTATCTCCGCGTATGGTCAGGCGAAGCCGCGGGAGATATGAGCGCGGCAAATCCTGCGAGAAGCGTCGTGGAGCGTTTCGGAGGATTCTTCACCACGATTGCAGGCCGCAAGGAAAAGCTTTCCAAAGCTATTGCCGGAGATATCGTTGCTACAACGAAGCTTTCGGATACCTGCACCGGGGATACGCTTTGCGACAAGGAGGCCCTTATCCGCTACGAAGCCCCTGACTATCCTCTGTCCATGCTCATAATGGCAGCACACGCTGCAAAGAAGGAGGACGAGGAGAAGGTTGTGGCTGCCATGGAGAAGGAGCAGATAAGCGACCAGACACTCACCGTGGAGCGCAATCAGGAGACGAAGGAGGTTCTCGTCCGTGCCCTTGGCGAGGTGCAGCTTGATATACTAAAGGAGCGCATAAAACGCAAAACGAAGCTGGATGTCATTTTCTCCGCTCCTGCTATTCCTCTTCGTGAGACAATCCGCAAAAAATCCACGGCAGAGGGCAAGCACAAAAAGCAGAGCGGCGGACACGGTCAGTACGGACATGTATTCCTCGAGCTTACTCCGCTGGCGCCGGGTTCAGGCAATACCTTCACCGATGCCATCGTCGGCGGAGCAGTTCCGAAGACCTTTATCCCGGCTGTGGAAAAGGGAGCAATGGAAACTCTCGCCCAGGGCGTCATAGCAGGCTATCCTGTTGTTGATGTAAACGTAAAACTCACGGACGGCTCCTACCATACTGTGGATTCCTCTGAGGCATCCTTCAAGACGGCAGCTGCCATCGCAATAAAGAAAGCTGTACAGGAGGGTGACCCTGTACTTTTGGAGCCTATCTTCAATGTACGCATCAGCGCGCCTGAATACTTCATGGGCGACGTCATGGGACAGCTTAACGCCCGCCGCGCGAAAATCATGGGCATGGAAAACGACGGACGCGACATGAGCGAAATCAAGGCACAGATACCTGCGCTTGAGCTCTTCCGCTACGCAACAGACCTTCGCGCCCAGACAAGAGGCAGAGGCTCCTTCAGCGTAGAGTTCTCCCACTACGAGGAAATGCCGCAGAAGGAAGCAGAGAAATACATAAAGAAGAAAGAAGAAAAGTGATGTAAAAGGACGGCTCCAACGGAGCCGTTCTTCTTTTATGAAGAATTAATCAGTGCTTGACAGAAAGACATTTACAGTTTTTTCCATTGAGGGTGGACATTTCTGATTATAAGTGTTACAATATGAAATAATAAACCGCGCAACGAAGCCGTATACACGCATCCTTTTGGGGATGCGTGTATACGGCTTCCCTGTTTAATGGCGGTTTCGAAAAATTAGGAGGGGTATTTATGTCAGAAAAGAAACAAAGCAGCCTCGATAAGCTGGGGATTTGGATTATCGCGGCTACAATCCTGGGAGCTGTAGCAGGTCTGCTCTTGGGGAAGGATGCGCAGATGTTTGCGCCAATGGGTAATCTCTTCATGCAGTTGATTAAGATGGTTGTCGTACCGCTGGTACTCTTTTCACTGATTGGCGGGGCCGCATCGCTGGGGAACTCAAGCAGTGCCGGAAAAATCGGATTACTGACTTTTGCTTACTATGGAATTACTACAGCTGTGGCTGTTGCCTTGGGTCTTGCAGCGAGTGAAATTTTCCAGCCGGGCCGTGGCATTGAGATGACCGCTTTGTCTGAGGCAGCTATCCATGTGGATCATATGGAGGAAAGTACCCGTATTCCGGGTTTCTGGGAGACGGTTACGGGTTTTGTGCCTACTAATCCCTTCCAGGCGCTGGTGAACGGCAACATTCTGCAGATTATCGTCTTTGCGCTGTTCATGGGCTTTGCCGCTACATATTTGGACGAGCAGAAACGCAGCTATGTTTTGAACTTTTTTAACTACCTGACGGAATTATTCATCAAGGTTATGACTGGTATCATGTATGTGGCGCCAATCGGCGTTTTCTGCCTGATGGCTGATGCTACAGGTACCTTTGGTTATGCTGTGCTCACCAAGATTCTTTATCTGATTCTTCTCTATGTTGCGGTACTGGCAATCGTCACCTACGGAATGATTGGCGGTTCCGTGGCAATGTTCTCCCGCTGCACCACCTACAAGCAGTTCTTCAAAAGCATGTGGAAGGTACAGGTTTTCGCTTTCTCTACCGCTTCTTCCATTGCAACGCTGCCTCTGAACATGAGTACCGCCTCCACGGAACTGGGAGTTTCCAAGGAAACTACATCCTTCGCGCTGCCGTTGGGTGCTACCATTAACATGAACGGCAATGCGGCATATTACGCTATGGCTGCGACTTTTATTGCGCAGATGTACGGTATGGAGCTTTCTATGCCGCAGTACATTGCCATCATTATTACCAGTACTCTTGGGGCTGTGGGACAGGCAGGTGTCCCGGGACCGACTCTGCTGGTTGTAGCTGTGCTGGTTTCTGCCGGAATCCCTATTGATGCTCTGCCAATTCTCTTTGGCGTAGACCGTATTTTTGATATGCTGCGGACAGCTGTCAATATAACCGGTGATGCTGCATGCGCCACTATCGTGGACAGATTCCGCAAAGATGATGATAGGGAAGATGCAGGGGAAGAATTGGTTGCTGTATCGGAACACTAAAATTTAACTAGGAAAAGAAGGAGCTGTGAAAAATGCTTTCGCATTTTCACAGCTCCTTTTTTAGACAGTACATCTGGTCTTGAGTAAATCACATATCATAGGGAGTCCAGTAAAAGAAATTTATGGATTGGAATTACTTCGATTTTTGTATCAGTTTTTTCTATGGTACGTTCTTCTTCATTTGTGACAATCATAAGCCTCTTGATATTCGCTGTTTTCTCGGCGAAAGACAACAGACTTTTTGTTTCTCTGTCCTCTGCAGTGTCTAAATTATAGGCAACTTGTATTGCGCAGCATTTTTCGGGTACGTAAAAATCAATGTCGATTCCTGTCTGTTTGGATTTGAAATAATAAATATCTTCACCGTATATACGCCGCAGATGGACGGCAACAGCATTCTCCAAAAGAGCAGATGCTTTGTCAATAAGAAACAATGCAAGCAATCCATTGTCGAAAAAATAGAATCTAGGGATTCCTTCTTTTTCTGCAAATTTCGACACATAGTTTCGCGTTCGGAACAAGAGATAGGCATTTTCGGCATGGGCAGCGTATTCTATCATGGAGTCTGTCGAGGTTTTGAGGCCAGTTGCTTTTATGTTGCCAGCGAGAGCATTGAATGATATTTCGTGCATAACGGTTTCGGCAATTTTTTTTATCATGAGGCGCAGGGCGGATTTGTTTTTGACCTGCTCCCGTTCTATGATGTCGCCTAATAATACTTTTTCGTATACACTTTTGATGTATTCGCGAGCATTGGTTAAAAGCTGAGCCTCAGGAAAGCCACCGTGATTAATATATTCATGACATGCTTTACGTATTTTTGCGGATTTTGAAGTGCTCAATAACGCTTTTTCATCGTGTGGAATAGACTTGTAGTCCATGGTTTCACCAAATGAGAATGGCATGATCATTTTGGGAAGGTATCTGCCTCCGAGAACACTCGCCATTTCAGAACTCAGCATTTTTGCGTTGCTTCCGGTTATATACACATGCTGTTTCTGGTCGGCTATGCGCCTTGCGAAATGTTCCCATCCATCTACGATTTGTATTTCATCAAAGAAATAATAGATTTCTTTTTCGTCTGTCAGCTCGTAGGCTGTTTCAATGATGTCGTTAAAGTCTGCTTTTGTGAATCCCAGCAATCGGTCATCCTCAAAGTTTACGTAGATTATTTGAGACCAGTTACACCCACTGACAACGAGTTCTCTGGCCATTTTATATAAAAGGGTGGATTTCCCTGAGCGTCTCAGGCCGACCAATATATAATTTACATTTTTTTCAAAGGTGTAGGCTCTCTCTATAATTTCCGCATTTTGAATTACTTCCAGCTGATCTAAGATAACTTGTTTTAATGTGTTATGATTCATGATAGTCTCCTTTCTTGAAATTTCGTATCAACTCTATGATATGTATATATTTTATCGTGCTCATACGATAAAATCAAGAAATGTTATCTTACATAATTGATATTAGCAGAATGACAAGTACGAAATATTGAGATTTATATAAAACGATTGTTTGTAAGAAATGGTGCGTGTATAGGTACATATGTATTTACGATGGGGGACAAACGTGCTAGAATAACAGAGTATTTTGTCCAATTTTACAAAAATTATGAATTTTGAGGGGAACGTGAGAGATGCGTTTTTTTAGCAATCGGAGGTCTAGTACACCAAATAAAATGTCTGAAAGCGAAGTAAAAACAGGGGGAAGCAACACGGTCGAGCTATATAAAAAAGCAAAAGATACGGAGGGAACCTTCAATGATAACAAAGATATGATACAAGTTGATGGAAGGCCTGTGTCTAAACGTACTATTGTGTGGAATACTAAAAGCAAAATAAATTTACGATTAAAAGCCGAGGCACTGGATACTTTCATGGATGAAGACAATGGGCAAGACATAGAAGTATTGGACGAACCGGTCTGGGAATCCAGGAGAGAAGATATTTTTCGTGCTGTAAGTTATGCAGTTGAAAGAAATACTTCTAAATACTGTTATAGGCCACATACTGTGGAAGTCATTTTTCATCGAGATGATCCGGATAAGATTGACGATAAAAATAAAAGAAATGATGCTAAATACAATAGCAAGGGTAAAGATACTGATGTGACATCAAATGAAAGTATTCATGTATCCGATGCAAGATGGACCTTTGACGATATTTATGTGCCGGAAAACGTAAAAGAAACTATTGAACGGAGTTTGTTAATTTCGCGACATCGCAAACAACTTTTCGATGATTGGAAGCTGGGAAGCGGAAATCAGGGACGGGCAATAGTGTTTAATTTTTATGGTCCACCGGGAACAGGTAAATCGCTCACGGGGGAGGCGATTGCAGGAGAACTCGGCAAAAAGGTGTACACGGTAAATTACTCGGAACTGGAATCAAAATTTGTAGGGGAAACACCTAAAAATATAGTCAGAGTATTTAAGAAAGCACAGGAAGATGATGCTGTATTGATATTTGATGAAGCAGATTCCTTCTTGGGCAAGCGGCTTACAAATGTCACGCAGTCGGCAGATTATGGTGTAAATATTACCCGGAGTGTTATGCTGATTGAGTTGGAAAAATTTGATGGAATCGTAATATTTACTACGAATCTTATTAGCAATTATGATGAAGCTTTCAAACGAAGAATCCTGGTAAGTATGCCGTTTGATCTTCCTGATTTTAAAGGGAGAACTAATATTTGGGAGATATACCTAAAGCGGGGAATGCCCTTAGAAGAAGGGATTACCGCTGAGAGTTTAGCAAGTGCATATGAGAATATATCCGGAGCGGATATAAAAGATATCACGCTTTATGCAGCTGTGTCGGCGTTATATCGCGATGAAAATAATGTACTGTTGACAAAGAAGGACTTTGATGACGCATATGCGCTTATATTGAGGCGGAGGAATAGTAAAAAAGAACCTGCTGTTTCGATAAAAACTGAGAGAATTTCTGCTGAGCAGTATAAGGAGGAAACCAATGGGGATATTGGATAAGATCGTTGAGGTCTATCACGATTTATACACGAAAACTCAGCTTAGGACTATTGAGACCATTATGGGAAACAAAAATTTCTTCCGGGAGGAATGTGTTTTTTTTGATAATGGACGTGTAGCCAGTGGAATTAAGCAAATGCAAAATGATTACATGGCGATAGGCAAGGAAATAGCATACTTGAAGGAAGATGGTGCTGAAAAAACCGGTAATAAAGAGAAAATCAAGGAACTGCTGACCAGACAATATGAAATTTTGCAAGTGATGTGTTTTCAAGGAAGTCAAAACTTTAATAATATTGGTAACTGTATAAAATGGATGGGAAATTTTAAAAATGATTTTCTTGAGTGTTTATATGGGCTGCAAGCATATGCAGACGGTAATCACGAAGAGGCTTTCGACCGATTAAAAGGATATTCTGAACAGCACAAAGGTTTCGGAGATCATTATTTGCTAAACTTAGTATTTGGGGAACTGCTGTTGGAGCGAAACAATTATAAACTGGCAGAATTTTATTTGAAAAACGCAGTCCTGTTGTGTCCGGAGTCCGTAGATGCACATATAAAGCTCATGGAAGTATATCAAGTTGTTGGTAATATTGCGGGAGTAGATACTGAAGAGAAAATCGTTGAATTGTTGAGGTGCAACGTATGTTAGATACTATTTTTTTTCATAGAGACGGTTCTGAATCATCTACAAGATCCTCTACAGGAATAGGCTCATTTACCAGATACTTTGATGGGCGTGGCGGCGGAAGTACTTTTAGAATAGGTAATATAAGCTCACGCATTGGAAATCACGGGCAGTTTTTAGGGAGCAGTTTAAAAATAGGAAATTCTACTACATATTTTGGCAGCAGCGGCGGTATACGGAGTAGTATGCCTTCGTTATCTGGGTCAAGGAGGAAGTGATGCATGGAACAAACACCTAAATATTTTCATTTTGCTTATGCTGAACAGATGGATGAGTACAAAAAACTGATACCTTGCCCTGAGGCTATTATTAAGTGCTATATGGAATATGAGGGAAAGATAAAGGTCCCTGATTTACTGGGCAAAACTGTTCGGGTTACGGCACATCAGATACCGGAGCTGCATACAAGAATAAAAAGAATCGCAGATATGACTGGAATAGATACTCCGGATGTTTTTCTATATGAAGATTTTTATTACGGTGTGCAGGCAAAGGGAATTACATCACCGCGAATTGAGATATCTGCCAAGACAGTAACTGATTTATCAGAGGAAGAATTTGATTTTTTGGTTGCGCGTGAAATGTGTCGCATAAAGCACGATATGGTCAAATGGGCGCTTGTTGGAGAACAGTATTTCAACATGGTAGGAAAAATAGATATAATTCCCGGGGTAGATACTTTAAGCAAGACATTTCAGCTGGTGTATGCTAATTGGATGCGTGTAGCTGATTATAGCGCTGACTGCTATGGGTATGATGTGGTGAAGGATATACGGCCGTGTGTGAGAGCTATCTTGGCATTGATACTAAATAATGTTTCACTGGCAAGTCAAGTAAATGTAAAAGAATATATAGGCCAGGCAGCCGATATATATCAGCTTGATGATGTTGTGTACAGATTTAGCGAAAATGATGAGAAAGTTCCATATGGACCTTTGAGAATAAGAACACTTTTAGCATATGCGGTCAAAAGTGTAATGAATTAAACAAGGGGAGGCTATTATGCTTTTAACAACGATTGGTTTTTGTTTGATTGGGGCATTGGCATTGGGGGCGATTTTGACACGGTTTTGGGACTCAATAAAAAATTGGCTGAACACTGTGGCTGCTGATGCCGTCGAGAAACATCTTGGATATTCTTGGCGCAATAAAATGCAAAAGGCAGTATCCATGGTTGATAGGGTTATGAATAGACTGAAAAATCGTTCTGTCGTTTATACGAAGGAAAGCCCGACGGCTACGTACTTTAACAAAACGACGATAACTTCAGAAGCACCTGTATCATCAATAGATGAAGATATTTTGGCGGAAATAGAAAACCATGGCAATCATATTGTGCAGGAGTTTGAATACCGATATTAAAAGAGAGGGGAATCAGCGTGGATTCCGGTGCTGCTTGGGGAAGTATTAACATTGAAACAGAAAAAGTAATTGATGATAATCCACAAGTTTGGATTGAGGCTGCTAAAGAAGACTATAAAGGCAAAAGATATAATCAGGCGATGGAAAAAACCAAACAGGCGAAGCTATTCGCAAACGGTAATTCTAATATTGCTTTTGCCGCGGATATGATAGATTTCAGATGCTGTATGGAAGATGGATATTATAGCATAGCAATACAAACACTGGAAACATATCCTCAAGATAAAATATGTGCCTATTTTGATGGAAATAATGATGTACTAAAACAATATTTGCACGCTGACCTGCCTGAAAATGTGAGCTGTGAAATTAAAAAATATTGGTGTCTGCAGGTAGAACGCTGGTTAAATGGGAATGCATGTAAAAGTATCGTAAATAATCTGCAGGACATAAATCCGATATGGTTTGCTGGTAAAGTTTCTGGTGAAAATATTAAACATTTTATCAAACATGATTATGTTGATTTGTTAAGGTTTCTTAATCAAGGTGGATTTAATTTTACTGACTATCGTGATGAGCGTGGGACAAATGTTGTTCAAATGTCTGCTAAGTATGATACTTTGCGGGTGCTACAATATTTTCTCAAATTAGGGTGCTGTGATGTTAATTATTGTGATAGCGAAGGTAAAGATGCTTTATATTATGCTTTGGAAAATAATTCTGACAACTGTGTCAAAGAAGTATTGAACAGTGGGGCAAATGTAAATAAACTATATAATCATCGGCGAGAGGAAACAATGTCAGCATTGCAATTGGGCATAGTGTATAATCGTAACGAGTCCATTATTTCAATGCTTTTGGACCATGGGGCTGATTTTAATTGGCTGAATAGCAAAGGGAATGATGCATTGCATTGCGGCGTGATGAATGACCGCGTGAGTATTGTTAAAATGTTATTGCAGCGCGGTGCACAAGTCAATCATCCAAGGAATAAATCTTTGTTTTGTTTGGCGTGCAGCAAAAAGAATGTGTCTCCCCAAATACTGTTATTGTTGATAGACGGTGGAGCTGATGTGTTATACTGCGATGAGTCAGGACATGATGGATTTTACTATGTAACTACACGCGGTTTGATACATAAGTTCGATAGTTCGATACATATGTTCGACAGTTCGGCAACATCGATAATGGGAAAATTGATTGAGCATGGAATAGATATCAACAAAAAGTACGAGAACGGCAATACGGTTTTGAATGTTATTGCGCGAGGCAGGCATTGGGATTTTTGTGCAAAGGATATGTGGCGAGAACTGTTGCAAAAAAAGGCAAATGTTAATATTGCGAACGATGAAGGCTATACTCCGCTTATGAACTCGGTGGACCATAATTGGAGTTTCTCGGATGAGCTGGATATGGCCAGGGAATTGGTAAAAGCCGGTGCGAATGTCGATATTCGAGGAAATGATGGGCGGACAGTACGGGATATAATGAGGAGTCATAATATAGATCCTACTAAGCTGTATAATAATTCATCAAGCAATTTCTTTACCAAACTGTTTTCTTAAACATGCAATATAACAAAGGGGCTGTCACATTGATTAATTTTCAATGTGACAGCCCCTTTGTTTATGCATCACAGGCTGTCTTCATCGAGCTTAAAAAGCTCCTTCTTTGCAATTTTTCCTGTTGCTGTTTTTGGCATTTCCTTAATCTCGTGGAATTCACGGGGGATTTTGAAAAGTGCCAGATTCTGCTGGAGATATTTCTTGAGGGCACGCAAATCGACTTCTGTGTCGGGCTGGACTGTGTAATAGCAGCTTCCTGCCTGACCGCGCAGCTTGTCTGCCACAGGGACAACAGCGACCTCGCGGATGCCCGGGAAGGCATATATAAGCTCTTCGATTTCTCTTGGGTAAATATTTTCACCCATGCTTATAATCATATCCTTGATGCGGTCAACTATGTAATAGTAGCCGTCCTCATCACAGCGTGCAACGTCCCCTGTGTGGAGCCAGCCGTCGGCAAGCGTCGTGGCTGTTGCTTCTTCATTTTTCCAGTAGCCGTGCATGACATTCGGCCCCTGCACAAGAAGCTCTCCTCTTTCGCCCTTGGGTACGTCAAGGCCTGTCTCGGGGTCTACGATGCGGATTTTCACATCGGGGATGGCAGGGCCTACTGACGTGGCTCTTGTAGCCTCCGGCGGATTCATGGTGACAACAGGCGATGCCTCGGAAAGTCCGTAGCCTTCTACTATCGGAATATTGAACTTTGTGGTGAAGGCTGTGCCGATTGCCTCGGGGAGAGTTGTTCCTCCCAGCATGACGAAACGAAGCGTCTTGAAATCCTCGGGTGTGGCGAGCTTTGTTATAAGAGAGCAGATGGATGGAACCATTACTATAATGGTGACTCCGAGTGCTCTTGTGATGTCGATGGTTTTCTTCGGAGTGAAGGCATCCTGAATACTCAGCGTAGCGCCCGTGTAAAGACTGATCATGACGGCGCAGGTCCATGCGAAGCAGTGATACATAGGAAGGACGCAGAGTACATTGTCGGAGCTGTTGTAATGAACAACCTGCTGAAGGTCGATGGTATTCATGACAAGATTCCTGTGGGACAGCACGGCGCCCTTCGGTTCGCCTGTTGTGCCCGATGTGTAGATGAGGGCAGCCGGCTCGTCGGGACTGAAATCCTTCGGAAGCTCCGGCGGAGGCGGCAGCGTGGTGGGCTCGATGCAGGTGCCGATGTCCATCTGCTTGACATCCTCGTAGTATTGGGAGTTGATGGCGGCATCCAGCGTCAAAGGCTTATCCGTAAGAAGAAAATGCGAGTCGGCATTTTTAAGAATGAACGCTGTCTCACGCATACTGAGCTGGAAGTTGATAGGCACGACTATTGCGCCAAGGGACACTATCGCCATATATGCCGCGATATACTCTGCGCGGTTGCGGGAATATATGCCGACGGTGGAACGCTGACGGACGCCCATGGCGTAGAGCCTGCGGCGGCAGTTTTCCGTTGCGACGCGCAGTCCCTGATATGTAAGCGCTCCCAGCTGGCTGTATATGGCATCGTTGTTGTCCTTGCCGCGCTTTAATATTTCATGAACAAGCATGATTTCTCACTCCTTGGAGATATTTCATATTTTTGTTGTAAAAATCCTGAAATCTGAGTTACAATGTATTATCTAACTATATAATTATATAGTAAGAATCTGAAAAAAACTATAGGCAGGTACATATATATACTATGGATTATTTTCACATATGTGGATAAATTTTGACTATTCTATAGATATGAAGTATTTTCCATGAAATTTTCATAAATATCTTTACTTGTTACTGTGAAATGAAGTATAATAAATTTACCAAAGAGTTGACAAACAACTCATAGAAATCATTTATTAATTCATTCTATTGAGGGGAGGAATGCCGGCAAAGAAATGCTCGACATCTGTTTAAATTAAAGGGGGAAAAAGTTGTGCTGAAAACAAACATGCAAAAGGGTATTTTTACAGTACTCATCGGTATCATCATTTGGTTCTGCCCTATGCCTGCTGGTCTTAAGCCTGAGGCATGGCATATGTTCGCAATCTTCGTATCCACAATCGTTGGTTTCATCCTTCACCCGCTGCCAATCGGCGCCGTCGCACTCATCGCGGTCGGTGTAACGGGATTCCTGAAGGTGCTGAAACCGGCAGCAGCTCTCTCGGGCTTCGGTAATGCCACAATCTGGCTTATCGTTTCGGCATTCCTGTTTGCAAAGGGCTTCATCAAAACGGGCCTTGGCAAACGCATCGCTTACAAAATCATGGCGGCTATCGCTACAAGCTCCCTGAAGCTTGGTTATACGATGGCTTTCACGGATCTTATCATTGCTCCTGCTACACCGTCCAATACGGCTCGTGGCGGCGGTATCCTGTTCCCGATTGTCCGCAGCCTTTGCGCGGCATTCGAATCTGAGCCGGGTCCGACAGCAAAGAAAATCGGTTCCTATCTCGTAGCATGTACATTCCAGAATAACTGCATCACGTCGTCCATGTTCATCACGGCTGTTGCTCCGAACCTTCTGGTTGTTTCGCTGGCAGCTGAAACTGCAGGCGTAGAAATCAGCTGGGGTCTCTGGGCTCTCGCATGTATCGTACCGGGCCTCCTGGCTCTCATCATCTGCCCATACCTTGTTTACAAGGTCTGCCCGCCGGATCTGAAAGAGACTCCGGAAGCTCCGCAGATTGCACGTGAAGAGCTTGCTAAGATGGGTCCGATGACGGGCGGCGAGAAAATCGTCCTCGGCACGTTTATCCTTGCTCTTGCTCTCTGGGCTACGTCCTCGTTCACAGGCTTCAACGCTACTATGATTGCTCTCGTCTGCGTAGGCATCATGCTTGTCGGCGGTGCTATCGAGTGGAACGATGTTACGACTGAAAAGGGCGCATGGGATACTCTCGTATGGATGGGCGGTCTGATGTCTTTGGCTACAGGCCTTGCGAAATCCGGCTTCGTTGCTTGGTTCGCTAAGGGCGTTGCAGGAAGCCTTACAGGTATTTCCTGGCTGACAGCTCTCATTGTCCTCTGCCTTGTTAACATGTACGTTCACTACGCATTTGCCAGCCTCTCGGCTCACGTCGGTGCAGTCTATGCTGCATTCCTCGCAGTCGCAGTTGCTGCAGGTGCTCCGCCGATGATGGCTGCTCTCGCACTCGGTGTTGAGACAGGTATCATGGGCTGCCTGACGCACTATGCTACAGGCCCGGCTCCTATCTTCTTCGGTGCTGAATATCATACGCAGCCTGAATGGTGGAAGATCGGCTTTATCTGCTCGATTTCCAGCGTTATCTGCTTCCTTGTTATCGGACCGATCTGGTGGAAGGTTCTCGGACTCTGGTAATTACTTCAAAACATAAATCACGCAGCTTCTTCGGAGGCTGCGTGATTTTTTATGCAGATTATTTGGCGTTTTTTCAAATAGTACTTGCACCGAAGACATCGCAGTGATATAATAATACATGTTCTGAATGCGCTGTTAGCTCAGTTGGTTAGAGTATCACCTTGACATGGTGGGGGTCGCAGATTCGATTTCTGCACAGCGCACCACTTGAAATTTTGGCTGGAGATTCCAGCCTTTTATTGTATATTTTTGTATTTGTGTTTCGCATATTGCTCAAATAGCTCAGTTGGTTAGAGCACCATCGTCACATGGTGGGGGTCCAGCGTTCGAGTCGCTGTTTGAGCACCAGATTATCAGGAGCCGTTCGGCTCCTTTTTTTGTGCGAAAAACAGGAAACAGCCCGTGGGGTTATGCACATTATGCACCTCACGGGCTGTTGATATGTGTAGAAATCCTGTGGACAAATATAATTCTGTTGCGAATTCAAGGCTTTTTGCACGAACTTATGTGGATAACTATGCCTGTGTCTTTTCTTTTGCAAGGAGAGCAGCCTCCAGCGCATTTCTCATGGCAGTGCGGTCGGGGTTGGTATCGAGCCACATGGAAAGAGCTGCGGCGCCCTGCCCGACGAGCATAGGCACGCCGTTTTGCGTATCGTGTCCGTGGCTTTTTGCTTCCTTCAAAAAACGCGTCTCAGCCGGAGTGTAGATTATATCGTAAACAAAGGCCGATGGAGAGAGCACATCCCAGTCAACAGGAGGTATTCCGTCTGTTTTCGGAGCCATTCCCAGAGGTGTTGTGTTGACGAGAAGCGCGGCTTCGTTCAATGCAGTCTTCATACTCTCCGAGTCCCATTCAACAATCTGAACAGGGACCTTTAGCGGCATATCCTTCGTAATGGAAGCAGCCTTCTGAGGATTTCTCACACCGATGGTTATGGATGCCGCGCCCTCCAGCATAAGCCCCTGCAGAACGGCACGTGCTGCCCCTCCGGCACCGAGCACGACGGCAGGCTTTCCCTGGAGGGAAACACCTTTTTCGTGCAGTCCGTCGCAGAAGCCGATGATGTCGGTGTTGTATCCGATGAGCTTTCCGCCCTTGTTCACTACAGTGTTTACTGCTCCTATTGCCCGGGCGTTTTCATCAACCTCGTCAAGCAGAGGAATTATGGCCGTTTTGTGGGGAATTGTGACATTCCATCCGATGAAGCCAGTGGCTCTGAGTCCTTTTACAGCAGCCGTAAGTTCTTCGGGAGAAACTTCCATAGCGATGTAAACTGCATCGAGTCCTGCGGCATCTATTGCGGAATTCTGCATTGCGGGGGACAGCGAGTGTATGATAGGATATCCTATGACACCCAGATTTTTTGATGTACCTGTAATCATATTTTCACCTCTTTTACATGTAAAGATGTAATCATATATTACACTATATATTGCGCAATGAAAAGTCGGATAATCAATATCATTAACGCATAAAAATTTTTCTTTTATGCAAAACCCTTATATTACTGGGGATAAAGGCCTATATTAGAAAGGCCTTAGGTAAATCGATATATATTTTCATTGACAAAGTATAAAGAATTTAGTACTATATGCAGGGAAAGCGTGTACCAACTATATGGTTATACTGTATTTTGTGTACAAAACCCAAGAAGTAATATGAAAACATGGCGGTATGTGGAGATGCTCGCGTGTTTTCGGAAAAGTAAGGAAACAGGTGAATGCGAATGGGGAGTATTGCAAGGATTCCAAAGGATCAAATTTTGGATGCAGCGCTTAAGATGTTGATTCGTGACGGTTACGATTCCATCAATATCAAGACGCTGGCCAAGGAGCTGGGCTGTTCTACCCAGCCGATTTCGTGGCATTTCGGCAGCATGCCGAATCTGCGGAAGGAACTGACGGAGGCAGCATTTCAGTATGCAGACAAGAAAATGATACCGCCGCCGGATGATGTTGTTGCTATTGACCGTTTCCGCGAGATGGGAAACCGTTACATTGATTTGGCTTACGACGAACCGAATCTTGCCAGATTTTTGACGGAAGCCCATGAAGGTCATACCTTCGCGGAGCAGTTCATTGAGATTCTGGACCGCTCGATGGATGAGACAATGAGTCGTCAGATTGCAGATGTGCTTTCTGTTTCGGTGGATCAGGCAGAGCACTTAATTCAGACACTCATGCTTTATGTTCAGGGACTTGTGACCATGATTCTTTCGGATCGCGCGCAGCTTGAATCAAAGGAAGTTGCATACGAAATGATTCAGCGTGTCGGAAGAAATTACATGATTGGTATCGGCGCTGATATGAAACGTGCCGATGCGCTTCGTGCAAAATAAGTCAGTGTTTACAGATACTGCTGTATGTTTTACCATGCAGCAGTATTTTTTTGCGTTGTCAAAAGCTGTTTGTTAGAGGTATCATGGAGGAGAAGGGTTTTTATTTCGTGAGAAACGGGGAGAAAGTATGAACATAGCGGTTATCGGAACGGTTTACGTGGATATAAAGGGGTATCCTCTCGGAAATTTTGTTCCGAAGGGAAGAAATGTAGGAGATGTTCAACAGTTTCACGGCGGCGTCGGGCGGAATATTGCTGAGGATGTTGCGAGCTTCGGGGAAAATGTTTCTCTGGTGAGTCTTGTGGATAAGACAGGGATAGGAATTGATGTGAAGGGACGTCTTGAAAGACGGGGAATCCATACAGGCTACATGAGGTCAACCGATGACGGAATGGGTACCTGGATGGCTATTTTTGACAGAACGGGAGAGCTTTGCGCGAATATATCAAAGCGTCCGAATCTCCTGCCTATCCGTGACATTCTTGTAGAGCACGGGGACGAGATTTTTACATGGGCCGACAGTGTTCTTCTTGAGCTTGATATGGAGGAGGAAATCGCCGAGGAGACCTTCCGCCTTGCAGAAAAGCATGGAGTACCTGTTTATATTGTTATTTCAAATATTGAGCTTGCAATGGAGCGCATGAAGTATGTAAGAAAGGCAGAGTGTTTCATTTGCAACCGCCTTGAGGCGCAGACGCTTCTCGGGGAGCAGGTGGACAACCCTGAGGCTATGCTGATTCTTATGCAGAAGAGAAAGGATGCGCTGGGCATAAAAAATCTTGTCGTCACTATGGATGCGGACGGCGCTGCGTACCTTGATGAAAAAGGAAACGCGGGAATCTGTCCCGCGAAAAAGGTGAAGGTTGTAGATACCACCGGCGCGGGGGATGCATTCTTTTCCGGCACTGCTGTGGGCCTTACCCGCGGCGAATCCCTTGAAGATGCGTGCCGCCTGGGGACGGAGGCTGCTTCGCAGGTAATAGGCAAACCGGAAAATGTATACATAGCTTAATATGCAACCAAAAAGGCTTCGGCAATTTTCTGCCGAAGCCTTTTTGGTTGATACGAATTGGTGCTTAATCAGAAGCCTGCTACGATGGCTCCTTTATACTTGTCGTCGATGAAATCCTTGACCTCTTTGGACTGGAGAGCCTTCATGAGAGCCTTGATTTCAGGGCGGTTTTCATCACCGTTTCTGACAGCGACGATGTTGACATACGGGGAAGTCTTATCCTCCATGAACATAGCGTCCTTGGTCGGTGTGAGGCTTGCCTGCATCGCAAAGTTCGTGTTGATGACTGCTGCATCAACATCATCAAGCGTACGGGGAACCTGAGCAGCCTCTACCTCTTTGAATACAAGGTTTTTCGGATTGGAAACGATGTCCTGTACCGTTGCTTTTACGCCGGCACCGTCCTTCAGCTTCAGGATGCCTGCTTTTTCAAGAAGAAGCAGGGAACGTCCGCCGTTTGTCGGGTCGTTTGGGATAGCAATCTGTGCGCCGCTTTTGAGTTCCTCAAGCTTTTTTACCTTCTTGGAGTAAATACCCATCGGCTCGACGTGGACACCGCCTGCGTTCTTGAGCTGGAGCTTATGCTCTGCGCAGAAGTTCAGAAGATACGGCTCGTGCTGGAAGAAGTTTGCATCCAGTTCCTTGTCGTTCAGTGCCATGTTGGGCTGGACGTAGTCGCTGAATTCGATAATCTTGAGCTCGATGTCCTGCTTTGCCAGCATCGGCTTTACGATTTCGAGGATTTCAGCATGGGGAACGGGAGTTGCGCCGACCTTCAGGACAGTTTTTGCGTTGGAGCCGCCGGAGGCCGGTTTGGAACCGCCGCCGCAGCCGGCTGCCGCTACTGCGAATACCAGCGCTGTGAGGATGAGGAGGAGTTTTTTCATAAGGATACTTCCTTTCTTAAAAAATAACGCTATTTTTCCCTGTAGGGATAGCTTCACGCTGTGAAAAACATTGGTTACTTCTTGTCGAGACGTTTAGCCAGAAGATTGCCGCTGAACTGGATGAGCTGAACAAGCACGAGAAGGACAAGAATCGTTGCAATCATCACATCAGGACGGAATCTCTGATAGCCGTAGCGGATGGCGAGGTCGCCGAGTCCGCCGCCGCCGATTGTTCCTGCCATTGCAGAAGCACCTACGAGGGCAATGACTACGGTGGTGAGCTGTGCTACTATGCCGGGCATGGCCTCAGGGAGATAGACGCGGCGAATAATCTGCAGCGGGGTAGCGCCCATGGAAAGGGCCGCCTCAATGAGTCCGTAGGGGACTTCTTTTAATGATGTTTCCACCTGACGGGCGATAAAAGGAATCGCCGCTATCGTCAGGGGAACCATGGCAGCATTCGTACCGATAGAGGTGCCTGCAACGAGACGGGTAAACGGTATGATTGCAACCATCAGAATTATGAAAGGAATAGAGCGGACGGCATTGATTATGGAAGCAAGCACGCGGTTAAAGGGCACGCATTCCAGAATCTGATGCTTTGCGGTTGTTACGAGAAGAACGCCGATTGGAATACCGACAATCGTGGCAGCCAGCATGGAAACAACAACCATGCGTATTGTTTCGCTGAGGGCTGTGACGAGAAGCGGCGTAATATTTGAGTCCATTTATATCACCTTAATGAATAGGATTCTCCGCGTTTTGGCGGATTATTTAAATAAGTATACCATTTTACAAGGAAATTGAAAACAAGTCACGCATGGAGATATTTTTTCTCGGCGTAGCCGATAAACTCTATGCGGAGGTCGCGCTGCCTGAGGTATTCCATGGCTGCGTCGATATCGCTCTGCTGTCCTGTTATGCCTATGAGCAGGCGGCCGTAAGGCGTGTCCTTGATGTGGTCGAGATTTCCGTACAGGATGCTGACCTCAATGGGGAATTTCCTTATAAGACCTGCAATAACGGGGTCGTCTGCGGACTCACCAAGGAAGGTAAGGCGCACGAGAAGCTGTGCTCCCTCAAAGGGCTCCTGAGATATTTCCGCGTCACGGAAGGCAACAGGAAGCTCGTTTGACATAAGGACGCTGATGAAGTCCTTTGTGATGGGCTGCTTTGGTGTGACGAAAACATCAAGGACAGGCCCCTGCTCGACGATTACGCCGTTTTCTATTACGGCGACCTTGTCGCAGATGTCCTTTATTACCTGCATTTCGTGGGTAATAATGACAACGGTAAGCCCGAGCTTTTTGTTGATGTCCCTGATGAGCTGCAGTATTGCCTTTGTGGTCTGCGGGTCAAGGGCAGAGGTTGCTTCGTCGGAAAGGAGTACCTTCGGTTCACTGGCAAGGGCGCGGGCGATGCCGACACGCTGCTTCTGACCGCCTGAAAGCTGGGAAGGATACTGGTTTGCCTTGTCCGAAAGGCTTACGAGAGCCAGCAGCGGCTCTACCTTCTCGCGGATTTTATCCTCAGGCATCTTTGCAAGACGCAGCGGAAAAGCCACGTTGTCGTAGACTGTTGCCGATGACAGCAGGTTAAAGTGCTGGAATATCATGCCGATATTTTTCCGCGCTTCCCGAAGCTGGGCTGCGTCCATCTCCGTGAGGTCCTGTCCGTCCACAATGACCTTTCCGCTTGTGGGACGCTCCAGCATATTTATGCAGCGTATCAGAGTAGACTTTCCGGCGCCGGAAAGTCCGATGATACCGTAGATTTCACCCTTTTCTATCGTCAGGTCGATTCCCTTCAGGGCGGGTACGGGACCGTCGGGCCCTTCATAGGTTTTTTCAATATGAGACAGTTTAATCATACAAATCCTCTTTCGTTCTGATTTAGTAAGTTTCGAACAGAAACTTTACAATAATACAGATATTATAACGCATTAGTTTGTGGCTGAAAATACTTTGCAGGAAATGACAAAAAGATGTCGAAATCAATAAAACAGTTGATATTGTGATTTTTTCCGCTTTACTGAGTACGAAGGAAAAGCTTGGGCTGGAGCAAATGTTAATGTTAATGTTAATGCAGTGTATTGAAGATAATATTGAGTTCAGGAAGGGATTTTGCGGATGTATGAGCTGATAAAAAGTATATGTTACGTGTTTCAGGAGCTGGCAGATTTGGTGTGGGGGTTTCCTACCAACATTAAATGGTATGCAGGCCTCCCGATAATAGGCGAGCTGCCTTTGGTAATTATCCTGCTGGTGGGAACAGGTATATATTTCACCTGCAGCCTTCGTTTTGTGCAGATCAAGTACTTCAGGTACGGACTCAACGTTCTGATAAACAGCCAAAAGGAGAAGCAGGGTATAAGCCCGTTGGCTTCATTCCTGCTGTCCACGGCTATGAGGGTCGGGCCGGGAAATATTTTGGGTGTGACAGGAGCAGTTTCCACAGGAGGGCCGGGAGCGCTGTTCTGGATGTGGCTGTCCGCGTTTTTTGGTATGGCGACGGCTTTTGTGGAATCTACACTATCCCAGATATATAAGGACAGGCAGGGGGACGAGTATGTTGGCGGACTTCCATGCTACGGCAGGAAGATTCTTGGAGGAGCAGCCATGATAGGCGGCATCCTGAGCCTGCTTTATATCGTATATGCCCTGCTCTGCATCCCTGCACAGGGCTTCAATACCATTTCTGCCATGGTGGCAGTCACTAATAATGTGACAGGTACGACGGTTGCCGCAGACAGTGCCCCGGTATGGGGATTTTTCCTGCTGCTGATGGGAGTGACGGCCTTTTCCATATTTGGCGGAATTCGGCGCATTACCGGCATAACCGATGTGCTGGTGCCGATTATGGCAGTGGTTTATGTAGCTGCTGTGTTGGTGATGACTGCCATGAACCTTGAGCTTTTGCCGTGGTTCTTCTATGTGGTGGTAACAGAGGCCTTCCGCCCTGAACCGATTTTTGGCGGCGCTATGGGTATAGCACTTTCTCAGGGAATCAAGCGCGGGCTGATGAGTAATGAGGCAGGACAGGGCACACTTTCGATGCCTGCTGCCGTATCCTATTCCAAGCATCCGTGCGACCAGGGGATTGTACAGGCTATCGGTGTATTCCTTGATACCATGGTTATATGTACCCTGACAGGCTTTGTACTCATCATGGGACAGGCATGGCTGAAGGACGGCTCGGCGGCATGGTTTGAAATGGGCCGTCTGGAGAAATTCCTTGCCTCCTGCGCACAGATGCTTGGGAGTGAAGCAGGCTATGGACTTGTTACGTTGGTTATCAGTATATGCTTTGGTATCTTCGCCTTTACCTGCCTGTTGGGATTCCTGTCCTTCTCGGAGATATGTGCCAGACAGATTTCAAACAACAAAGTATTCATTGTAGCACTCAGATTGGTTAATCTGGCGGTGCTGGCCTTCGGAATGATGACGAACATTGCAGGCTTCGACCTCAGCGCGCTATGGAATCTCAGCGACTTCGCCAATATAGTTATGGTATGCTGCAATCTGCCGCTTCTTTACTTGGGATTTGGCAAGGTCAAGAAGGCCTTTAATCATTTCGAATGCCGGGAAGACAATTTCTGCTCTGAAACCCTGGGTGAGTCATTGCCGGTCTGGGATGAAAGCAAATAAAAATGCAAAGAGGAAAAAGAACTAAAGAAAGGTTGTGCTGACGATGCTGAAAAACTTAACACGCAGGGAATTTATCAAAACTGCCGCCATGGGATTTTTTGCCGCAACCGCATACGGCGTCCTGCCGGAAACAGGATTTGCTGCCGGGGATTGCCGAGTCAAAACCCGTTACGGCACGTTCAACGGCTTTGTGGATCAAAACGGCGTCAAAACATGGCTGGGAATTCCCTATGCCAAGCCACCTGTCGAAAAGCTGCGCTGGCAGCTTCCGCAGCCATTGAAACCGTCCAATCAATCCTTTGATGCAAAAGAATTCGGCGCTTCTGCGATTCAGGAGGACGACGCGCTTGAAAAAGCTTCGCAAAATCGTCAAAGCGAGGACTGCCTGACGCTGAATATCTGGAAACACAGCGAAAAGAAAAATCTGCCTGTCATGGTTTTCGTTCATGGCGGAAGCTTCATGCACGGCGGAACCAGCGACCCGACCTACAGCGGTACGAACATTGCGAAGGCGCATGATGTTATTGTTGTCACCTTCAACTACCGGCTGAACATTTTCGGCTTCGTGAATTTCGGCTTGATTGATCCGGCGTTCGAGGACAGCGGCCATCTCGGCATGAGCGATCAAATCGCGGCAATCAGATGGGTTAAGGAAAATATTGCTGAATTCGGCGGAAATCCCGACAACATTACCGTTTTTGGCGAAAGCGCCGGCTCGATTTCAACTTTTTTGCTGACGATTACTCCTGCAGCCAGGGGCCTGTTCCAAAAAGCAATCCCTGAGTCCGGGCCTACGCGTTTTGTCCAGGATTCGCAGCACGCAGCTCTGCTGTTGGAAGATTTTTTGCAATTGAGCGGCACACGCAAAATGAGCGACCTTATGCAGAAATCCTCTGCCGAGCTTAGAGATATTTACGTAAAGCTTTTTGAAATGCGTCGTGACACAGCTCATTCTGATTATCTTCCGGCCTGCGACGGGAAATTCTGGCCTGCAGATCCCTTCACCGCGCTTAGAAACGGAGCCGCCCGCGGAATCAAATTCATGACCGGCACCACTGCCGACGAGTGGGGATACTGGCAGCTGTACGATGAGAATTATTTTGCAGACTTCCATGAAACACACGAAAAAATTTCTCCTGTAATGAAAAGGTACAAGGAGCACACCGGCCGTACCGACAGGGAGCTTTATCGGGAATGGCTGCAAAATCGCCCTGATACCCCGGCAAATTACAGGGAGTTTATCAATCAGATGGATTGGCGCGTGGGTCAGGAACTGGACGCCGAAAATCAGTCGAAATATGAGGACGTTTACTATTATCTGTTCAGCGAAACGACGGAACGCAAGGAATTGGGTTCGTTCCATGGGCTGGAACTGGGATTCGTATTCGGTGCGAAACCCGAGGAATCCTGGCTGATGCCGAATCAAAACCTTGTCAGACAAATCCAGGCATCGTGGACAGCCTTCGCTGCGACAGGCAGCCCGAACAATGAATTGATTCCGCACTGGGAGAAATATTCCGCCGGCAGCCGCAATACGATGGAGCTGAACTCGAAGGGCTGGGTCTGCCACAAGGATTTGAACACGGAGAATCTGAACAAACTGCGCTATATCTATGAAAGCTGAGGAGTGATTTTGCTTCCTGCTCAATTATCTTTGTCTTTGATAACTTAATTTAATCACTGTACGGAAAAAGGGGCTTGTTCTCCGCCTGTGTGGCGGGAGATAAGCCCCTTTAGCTTTGCTTAATAGATTGTTCTTTATGACTTACTGAAGGTAAACACCGCGCCGCCGGATTCGGCATTTTTCGCTGTGAGCTCTATGCCGTGGCGATTGGCAATCTGCTTTGCAATGGCCAGTCCGAGACCTGTTCCGTTGGGATTGTTCTCCCCCTTATGGCTGCGGAAGCGTCCGAAAAGCTCAGGAAGAATATCCTCGGGGATTCCCTGACCGTGGTCGCGTATTGAAACACTCCAGCCGCTGTCACTGCTCTGAAGAGACAGTTCAATCTCTCCGTCTGCAGGAGAAAATTTTACGGCGTTGTCCAGCACAATCAAAAACATCTGTCTGATTCGTCCGTAATCCATATCCATGATAACAGGCATAATCGGAGATACGGCCTTTATGGCTATGTTTTTCTTTGATGCTATCCTGTTGGCGGAGGAAACAGCATCCTCCAGGGCATCAGTGATACTTCCCTGAGATTTTTCGATTGTGAAATCAGGATTTTCAAGGCGTGTCAGCTCAAATAAATCATTCACCAGCCGCTCAAGCTGAGATGTCTGACTCATTGTCTGCTCAAGAAGAGACCTGCGTTTTTCCCCGCTTATCTCTATTCCCGACGAAAGAAGGTCAACTGTTCCCCGAAGTACGGTAAGGGGAGTCCTCAGCTCGTGGGATACGGAGGAGAGAAAATCGCGGCGCATTTTTTCCAGCCGCTCCCGTTCCTTTTCGGCTTCCGAGAGGCGCTCCGCCAGCGTATCAATGCTCCTTGCGAGACTTCCTACCTCGTCATCCTGCCTTATGTCGGTGCGTTCGCTGTAGTTTCCATCCGCAAGCACCGCGGCTGTTTTTTCCATACGGGCGAGAGGCCTTACGAAACGGCGCGCCAGAATAAGTGACAGCACAAGGGACAGCACAAAGGCTGAAGCGATGGCGGCGGCGAGAATCTTAAGTCCCGACCGCTCGCTTTCCGCAAGTCCCGAAAAGGTGCGGTGAACAAGAAGCGCGCCCGTAACCTCTCCGTTGGTATTCTTTATGGGGGCACCTGCGGTAAAGGATGGGGCATCAAGAAGGTCATTGAAGCCCTCGCTTGATACGAAGCTGCCTTCATAGATGCTGTTGAGCATATTCTCTGCCTCCGAAGGAAGCGCGTCGTATATTTCCTTATCGTCAGGGCCGTAGGCGGTTATTGTTTTTGACCGGCGGTCAACAAGCCATACTGTGCCGCCTGCGAGGGCGCTCAGGTTTTTCAGATACGAAGCATCCTCGGCAGATGCGGGCTTTGAGGTATCCGCTTCGCTTACATAACGGCGGCAGTAGGAGTTTGAACGGGTATCAGAGCTGTTTTCCGAGGTGTTATCTGCGTGATGCATGCCGCGCATGTGCATACCGCGCTGCCGTCCACTCATGCCCCTGCGGTTTTCCTGTGCCGTTGAAGGAGCCTGTGCAGCAGACTCCTCGGTAAGCGACGCTGCGAGAGCACGGGTACGGTTTTCCAGAAGTGTGCGGTTTTCCTTTATGGAAGCATCTCTCATGAGCGTGTCAAAAAGACCTGCAAGTACAATAGTGAAAACTATCAGCGCCGCAGAAAAATATAAAAAAAGCCGTTTTGCGAGCTTCGGCATTACGATTCCCCTCCAAACGAATATCCGACTCCCCAGATGGTTCGGATATCCCAGTCATCATGAGGCTCCTTTGAAAGCTTCGCGCGAAGCCTCTTTATATGGGTATCGACAGTGCGGGTATCTCCCTCGTAATCAAAGCCCCAGAGAGTCTCAAGGAGCCTGTCCCGCGAAAAAGCCTGCCCCCTGTTCTGAACCAGAAGCGAAAGCAAATCAAACTCCTTCTTTGTCAGCGCGACCTCGACTCCGTTTATCTCCGTGCGGCACGCAGAAGGAAAAAGAGAAAGACTTCCAAAGGTGATTTTTTCCTCGCCGACGGGCTGCAGACGACGGAGCACCGCACGTATGCGGGCCATTACCTCCTTTGCGGAAAAGGGCTTTACTATATAATCGTCCGCACCTATATCCAGCCCCATAATGCGGTCATAATCCTCTCCGCGGGCGGTAATCATAAGGACAGGGACATTGGATACCCGGCGGATGGCACGGCATACCTCAAAGCCGTCCAGCTTCGGCATCATGACATCGAGAAGTACCGCATCAAAATGCTCCTTCTGAAAAACAGAAAGAGCCTCCTCCCCGTCTCCTGCAGTAACTGTCTCATACCCCTCTGCCTCGGCAAAGGATTTGAGAATATCCACGATAGCATCATTGTCATCAGCTATAAGAATCCTGCGCATAAATTACCCTCCCAACCAAATACGCAAAGCGTAAATTCTCTTTCAGTTTGATTGTATTGTATCAAAAAAATGTGTCAGAAGCATGGCAAAAAGAAAAGCCTAGGAACTTCAACGATATACTAAAAGCATTTTTGAAAATGGGCTGCCATAGACTTCATAAAACATGTCCATGGACAGCTTTTTTTCACCAACACTATTCGCCAACAGAGCCAAAATTTACTGAAAGTGAAGGCGTTTATACAATATAAATTTCAGATAATTGTGTTATTATGCCTTGGTGCGAATCTGTACGTGCTGCGTAAGGGTTCATGCACACCGGAGCTTAAAATAATGCAAAGGCAGGTAACGTTACATTGGGAAGTATGGTCGCAAATTTCAGGGAACGATGGATTCCGAATGAGGAAGAAAAGTACAAGAAATATATGTATATGCTGGTCTTGATAAAAATCATTGCACTGGCTATTTTGTCTGCACGTCTGGCAGGTATCGGTTCTTTGGCAGTTGACATATTGAAGCCTGTTTACATTGTGGCAAGACTGCTTTTGTCCATAATAATATTTTATATAATGTACAAGGCAAGGGTATGGCATTTTTTTCTTAAGCAGTTTCTGTGTCTTCTTGTCAGTGTAGTGTGCATCAGCATTGCAGCACATTGTGCTGGACCGCTTGTTGTGCCTATGTTTATTTTGTTCGCGATATATCACAACCGCAACAGATTCAAGGTGTATGCGAAATATAAGCAGTACACCGTCTACGTTCTGGCAACGGGGTTGATTTCATCAGCTGTCAAGGCTTCAGGCTGGCTGTATTTCAGTAAACTGGCAGCGGCAGATTATCTGATGTTTCGTATGGCTGCTTCGCTTATCCTGTTCATTCCTGTTTACATGCTGTGGAATCTTATGAAAAATGAAATAGCAAAGGGAAGAACCTTTATCGAAACTATGCGGATTATGAGCTTAATGGGAGTGGCATGGGTGTTCATGCTTTTGTGCTGGGCATCGGTCATACCTGTCAAATTTCTTTCAGCCGATTGGATTTACGGGTATGATGATGATTTCATGCCGCTTAGAGGATAGATTCATAAGACATAAAAGGAGGAGCCGTGATTTTCGTGGCTCCTCCTTTGGTGTTTGGTAGCCGAATAGGCGATATTAAACCACCAGCTATGCTGGTGGTAAGTAAAAATTTCTTTTAGTAAAAAACCTCCTATGCTACAATCTGCGTGGTCTGGCAACCGCGGAGAAAAAGTATAGGAGGTTTTGTCGATGAACGACGTGAAAAGTTTATCACATAGCAAATGGCGTTGCAAATATCATATTGTTTTTGCACCAAAGTATCGTAGACAGGCAATTTATCGCCAGTTAAAACAAGATGTAGGAAAAATCTTGAGAGATTTGTGTGAACGCAAAAAGGTTAAAATTATTGAGGCAGAATGTT
>NZ_FQUG01000020.1 GCF_900129225.1 Schwartzia succinivorans DSM 10502
TACTCTTTGACAAATGCCATATAGAGCAGGAAGCAGCCGACCAGCATCATGATAACATGTCCGCCTGTCAGAGCGGAGAAGCCACTGTCGTTCCAGACAGATGCAATCGAAACACTAAACGCATTCCAAACTTCCATTCTGATAATTCCTCCTTAAGCGGCAAACAGTCTTTTGACTGCCGCCGTTTTTAGCAAACCGTATTGTTGAGTGCCACAGCACGGGCATTGTTCTTCCAGACCGAGCTTTCAATCGGACGAACCGTAACAATACGTGCTTCACTGTCGTAAGCTGCAACTGCAGCAGCGATTACGGCGATAACTGCGCTGTTGTCTGCTTTCGGAGCAGCTGCAGGTGCAGCAGCCGGAGCAGCAGCCTTAGGTGCAGCTGCCGGTTTCTTTACCTCTTTGGCCTTGTTTGTCGGGTCACAGAGATGAATAAGACGAATCATTGCGCTCAGGCCAATCAGCACGACAAAGACGATTGACATGTTGATAAGCATGATGATGAATGGATTCGTGGTAACCGGATGTCCCATTAGAATCACCTCAAATTAGTTCTTTTACTCCTGTCTCACCGGACATAGAGCAAATACACCGAAATTACTTGCTTTTTGTCGGGTCAGCAAGATGGATCAAACGAATCATTGCACTCAGTCCCATCAGCACGACAAACACGATTGACATGTTGATAAGCATGATGATCAAAGGATTCGTTGTCACCGGGTGTCCCATAAGCTCACCTCTCTTTCGCCTTATACTGGCACAGCCTGCCGCTTATATCCCGTTTATCGGAATATCCGTACAGACTCATCGGTTCCTGCCCGCATTGTCGTTTCTTTGCCGGAACGACACATTCACCGATCGTACAGCCTTCCCCTCTCCGTGCTTTTTACGTTCCTCACGGACAGGCAGACAGCGCTGACAGCCCTTATTTCTTTTGGGTAGAAGGCAGCGGCCCGACGGACGCCCTCCTCATGCCCGCAGGATACAATACATTACCCCCTTTTCCTGTGTCAAACGGCGTCATATTTTTCTGAAAATAATCGTACTTCCAGTATTATCAAGGTTTTAAGTCCATATAGACCTAAATTCCCAAAGCAGGATAATTTATGCCCCTTTAGGCTCATTGCAGCAATTTATCCCCTATTTTTCGGGAATTTCATCATTTGCCGAATCAGGGATTAGCTTTATTCCATTTTGTCTTATAACTTTTGTTATTTTCCCATTTGTCTGAATCTTTATATATTTGTTTATTGTTTTCTTTCTCTTGCTTGCCTTTTTATTTTCTTCTGAATTTTGTACGCTTTCGAACGCAAAAATCCCGCATAAGGAGTATTTTTCCTCATGCGGGATATTGCTTTACATAATATTCACTTTTCTATCATTTTGTCGGACAAATCAAGGGAAGAACGGCCAAACGATAGGAATAATAATAAGTGAAACGATAAGGCAGACAATAATCAAAGGCGTACCGGCAATGATATAGTCCTTGAAGTGATATCCGCCGGGGCCGAGAACCAGCGTGTTCGGCGGTGTACCAACCGGCGTAGCGAATGCGCAGGATGCAGCAACAGCGATAGCCATCAGAACTGCATGCGGGTCAGC
>NZ_FQUG01000004.1:0-158373 GCF_900129225.1 Schwartzia succinivorans DSM 10502
ATTCTGCCTCAATAATTTTAACCTTTTTGCGTTCACACAAATCTCTCAAGATTTTTCCTACATCTTGTTTTAACTGGCGATAAATTGCCTGTCTACGATACTTTGGTGCAAAAACAATATGATATTTGCAACGCCATTTGCTATGTGATAAACTTTTCACGTCGTTCATCGACAAAACCTCCTATACTTTTTCTCCGCGGTTGCCAGACCACGCAGATTGTAGCATAGGAGGTTTTTTACTAAAAGAAATTTTTACTTACCACCAGCATAGCTGGTGGTTTAATATCGCCTATTCGGCTACCAATAAAAACTGCCGCATGTGAAAATAACACACGCGGCAATTTTTTTATTCTTTAATAACTTCGTTGGCTGCGCCAAGAATACCTATAACAGCATGCTCAAATGTCAGACCGCCCTGGAGATATACGGCGTACGGTTCACGCATTGGTCCGTCCGCGCTTAACTCGATTGACGCGCCCTGAACAAATGTTCCTGCGGCCATGATAACCTGATCAGCATATCCCGGCATATCCCAAGGCTCAGGAGCCGCAAAGGAATCTACCGGAGAATTGAACTGCAGACCGCGGCAAAATGCGATAAGATTTTTGGCATTTCCAAGCTCTATTGCCTGAATAATGTCCCCTCGTGCCTCTGTGGATTTCGGAGACGTATTAAAGCCCAGAGCCTCAAATACACCTGCAGCAAAGATTGCGCCCTTCACTGCCTGTGCAACAACATGCGGTGCAAGGAACAGTCCCTGGAAGATTAAACGGTTGTTCGCAAGGGAGGCCCCCAGTTCATCCCCCATTCCCGGAGAGGTGAGGCGGTAGGAGGCAAGCTCAACAAGCTTATCCTTTCCGACTATATATCCGCCGGTAGGTGCGATTCCGCCGCCCGGATTCTTAATAAGCGAACCTGCCATGATGTCGGCACCAACCTGTACAGGCTCTTTTATATCTATAAATTCACCATAGCAGTTATCTACAAAGCATACACACTCAGGATTAATTCCCTTAACTATGGAACAGATTTTGCTGATATCATCAAGGCTCAGCGGTCTTCGCATACTGTAGCCGCGTGAACGCTGAATCAAAACCATCTTTGTCTTTGCCGTTACCTTTTCAGGAATCAGGTCGTATGCCACCTTATTATCTACAATAGGAACCTCATCATAAAGAATTCCGAATTCCTTCAACGAACCCGGTGACGGATTATCATAACCGATAACTGTCTGCATTGTATCATACGGCTTGCCTGTGATAGAAACCAACTGGTCCCCCGGACGCAGTATGCCAAAAAGCACAGTTGCCAGTGCATGTGTTCCGGAAACAAAATGAGTGCGGACGAGCGCACGTTCTGCACCGAAAACCTCAGCAAACAACTCATCCAGCTTCTGGCGTCCGATATCGTCATAAGCATAACCTGAGGTAGTATTAAAATGTGCATCGGATACCTTCAGCTTTCGCATGGCATCCAGTACTTTTTTCGTGTTGATTTCAGAAACTGTATCTATCTGTTCGAACAAAGAGCTTGTTTTTTTCAACACATCCTTCTTGATTTCATCAAGTTTGGGAGAAAACATAAATATGGGTCGTCCTTTCTTGCTTGGGTATACGATTTAATTCAAGCGGTTGATTATATTTGAAATATTTTTCAAGGTTATATTCATAGTGCCGTTTTCCATTTTTTGAAACTCCAGAAAATCCGTGCTGTCAAAATACTCTACAGGGATGGATAATTCAATTCCTGTATCTGTTTTCAGCTTATGATTCACCAGTTTTTTCATTATAGGCTCTTTTTCAACCTTGATATTCTGGTCATCCTGGAAGCCTTTTTTACGAAGCTCCTCCTGAAATGCCTGCTGCAAAGCCGGCTGATCTGGAAAAACTGCAGCGGCAGTATCTACAGGGTTCAAAGTGTCCTTTGTTTCCAATTCCTCAGCTATTGCCGTTTTTACAGCATTGGTAGCATGAATTGCATTGCGGTTAAAGGATTCAGCAACCTTCTCCGCTGTTTTTTCCAGCGTGTGAATAGTTTCCTTAGGAGACGGAGCGGATGTACACTCAAGCAGCGCCTCTGAAAAGAGCTGAATTGTATTTCCGTCCAGTGAAAACTTCTTAGCTGAAATAGTGATTGCCATAGTCTGCAGATTGATAAAAGCAAACTCATCAATACTTTGATTCGGCTGAGGCAGAAAATCATTGTTTCTGACTATAGATGTCTGCAATTTACCGGACTCATCATATAAAACCTGATGAGTGAACTGAAATTTATTAGTAGTTCTGAAAATAGCCCAAAACGGTACTTCATTTGTTGAGAACTCACAAATAAAAAAATCAGATGCCGGCTGTTCGGCAGTCTGCTTTAACAAATCTGACCATTTCTGTGCAATCTCCTTAGACAAGGAAAGAAAATCCAGCTCATTTGAATTATACTTTCCAAGCAAATCAAGAAATTCACTGTCGGTGTGAAACGTCCCCTGCTTCGCCGTCTGCTTTGTAATGTGCTTCTCAATGTGCGAAGTCAAAAACTGAATTGCCGAATCAGAGAGCTCCAAAGGACTTTCTGACACAAGCAGAGTATTTGAAGCTATATCAAACAAATGCAAAACCGCATTTTGAATATTTATCATACATTCACTTCTTTTCTGCGCTCTCACGTATAGCGCTCAATGTTGGTCTTAAATACTTTTGGATATTTTCCTGAAGCTCTGCCAAAGAATACGAGTCAAATTCATAATTGATTACCGGAGCATCATTTGCACGTGAATCCACATAAAATTCATCCCTGAACATATTGTAGTAAACAACCAAATCACTGTTCAGCTCAAAATTTTCATAATCACAGACGATGTATGAACCGTTTGTTATCCTGATGGGCTGGTCCGGATGAATATATAAAGAGAAGCCTTCAAATTCTTGAGGAAGAATATCTTTGTAATCCCACTCAGTAATACCGGTTTGCTTTACAAGCAGGCTGACTGTTTTTGGATCAAAATGATTCATACCGTACATGATATCTTCCATATGCTCACGCAAGAGCAGCTCAAATTCATCTAATTTTTCAGCTATACACTCTATACTGCAAAACTCAATCATTCCGATTTTTTGGCTTAGCTTGTATTCAAATGTTGCTTCGTGGTAAAAAACAGTTATGCTGCAATGAGTTTCATCGTTGACGTAACTAAAAAGATTATAGATATCGTCTATAACCTCGTGGTCGTCCCGGTAATAGTAGCCCTGCAAAGTCTTAGGCAGATTTTTCATGTACTCCCAGTCCGCTATTTCCTTGTCTATGCGTTCCTGAGTTCCATCCTTCATGCTTTCACCTGCCCTGCTTCACGTTAATTTGCAACATTGATATTATACTAAGAAAGTTTGTCTGTGACAAACTTTCTTATAGACTGGTTAGGCTTTCGTTTGGTACATTTTGCCATTACAGGCAGTTTGTGCAATTTTGGCACAAACTGAATCCTGTTGTAGGTATATAAAATAATTGATTACGGGTTAATCAATCCGATTTTTGCTAAACATTCATCAACAACAGAAAAGAGTTCTTCCATTTTTTCTTTAAACCCATTTTCGTCAAAAAGTTTTTCATATTCTCCATCACAGCTTCGGAAATTACACTGCCGTTCTTTGTTGAAACAATATTTCCACCAGTACCAAGACTGACTGCTGCCATCATTATTGTCCTGCCAATATTTCCCCTTCTTAAAAAGGGATTGTTCATCAGCCGTTATCTCTGCATTCCATTTTGCCTCATCGTTCCACTTACATATCCCAAAATAAAAATTATCCCAAATCTCAAAACGAAAAGTATATTTTCCTTCTTCGAAAACGTAGTCGATACAAGGCAATGTATTTTTTCTCTGTTCATAATATGGTTCAACTAATTTTTTTGTTTCATACGTCAATATTTGTTCGCAATTAAGCCCTTTACCTCGCAGTGCCTCCATGTGTTTCGATAGTTCCCCAAATACCTTCTTCATCATTTGGATGCGTACAGTTATCAAAGAGATTTCTATTGCCTTGGCTGCTCGATAATTTTCACGCGATAAACATATTTCATTTGAAATATCCATAATATCTTTATCCCCTTCCTGAGATGTCATATACACAATCACTGCACGAAGTTGTTTTAATATGGTTGACACAGAAATAATTCTTTTGACATCTGAATTATCTAGGCACTTGTCAAGCCAAAAAAGGATATGATCTCTGAACGAAATGCAAATTATTTGCTCGTCGGTTAATGCTCTCTTGCTTTCAGGACTTGGTTCATGACAATCCAAAGTTAAGTAATATAATGGTGAGTTAACAGCGTATTCATAATAATCCGCACACTGCTCAGCTTGATCTTCAGCATAAATTTTAACTTCAATAGGTATAGCTTTATTATCGATGTTTAGGAATAAATCTATTCTGCGATTATTCTTAATCTGCTTTTCTCTGACAATAACAGCTTTTTCAACAGCCTCCTTATCAACATCTATCTGCAATACTTCACCACAAAACAATTTTAGGCAAATATTCGCGACAGGATTGCTTCCTCTCACATCTATAATTTCTTTTAATACCCGGCATATAGTTGTTTCTTTCCGCCAAATATTGGCGGCGAAAAAAATATTAAAATTTTCACCACTTGCTTTTCTCTGACTGTCAGATTCGCGTAGAATCTGTTTTACTTTTTCTAATAACATTTTTATAGCTACCTCCACTCGATTCTAATTCTGTGACCATATTTATGATTTACCATGTACTGCAAACAACGGTTTCATATATTTGTCGAAGATGATGAATTGCTCTGTGTCAGAGTGATTTGGATTTATAGGTTCTATTGTGAATCCACGCAAAAGCATTTCCAACGCAACTTGCAACGCGAAAAATTTTGCTAAAACAGGCTTCAACTCTTCGTACCTTTCCCAACTAAGCTTGCGTGAATCCTCTTCAAGATCAGGGTATTTGGCACTCAATTCAGAAATACGCTTTTTTACGGCTTCTTTCCCCACCGTAATAACATCAGCGTCAAACGCCTCGTCATAGACGGAGAAATACGCTGCATAAAATGCCGCCGGATAATGTACTTTGTAATAAGCGATGCGGTAAGCCATCATAACATAAGACGTTGCGTGGGCACGCGGAAAAAGGTATTTAACTTTTTGACACGCTTCAATGTACCATTCCGGCACGCCACTTGTTTTAAGCTGTTCTACAACGTCTGGTTTGAGTCCTTTACCCTTACGCGTACTCTCCATTGCTTTAAACGCTATCGAAGGCTCAATTCCTTTATGTATTAAATACATCATTATGTCGTCGCGTACAGAAATTGCATCGTGCATCGTGCAGATGCCATCGCGAAGTGCGTCCTGCATATTGTTCTCCCATATTTCCGTCCCGTGACAGAAACCTGAAATCTTGACAATGTCGCTGAAATAAGTCGGTTTTGTCTCGTCCAATATTTGTCTCGTATTCAGCGAGTAGAAGTTCGGTATACCAAATGTTCCTATCTTTGTTCCTAATTCCTCTGGCGAAACGCCAAGCGCTTCTGTAGATCGGAATATTGAAAGCGTCTCTGGATCATTAAACGGAATCGTCCTATGATTGCGATGGGTATATTCCTCCAACAGTTTAAGACATGTCGGAACTTTATGGGGTATAATGTCGAATTTCACAAGGCAGTGGCTAATGGAATGATAGTCAAAATGAGTTGTTACGACATCGGAGAACTCGAGTCGATCTTCGGGATGCTGCACTGGAGTAACCCAATTAACATCGATTTCCTGCGGTACAATATAAATCCCTGCCGAATGCACCCCTGTCGTCTTTTTCACTCCAACACATCTATTCACGATATATTGGATAAAGTTTTCGGACGGTGTTTCCCCTTTCTTATCAAAGTACTTTTGAATATAACGCCGCATCTCCGGTTCGCTTAGTGTCTCTATAGTACCGGCAGCATACACCTTGTCTTTCCCGAAAAGCCGCTCTATGTATTTGCAAAGCTCTGGACGTTCCTCGTCCGAGTAATTGATATCAATATCGGGTACTTTATCACCGTCATACCCAAGAAAAGCGGCGAAGGGGATATCGTGTCCATCCTTTATAAGAGGCTCTCCGCAATTGGGACAGTTTTTTTCAGGCAAATCAAATCCAGAGTTATATGTGCCATCGGTTATAAATTCACTATAATGACATTTTGTACAATGCCAATGCGGAGCAAGAGGATTTACTTCTGTAATGCCTGCTATAGTTGCAACAAAAGAAGCCCCGACTGAACCTCGCACAAAAACGGAATAGCCATCATCATTCGATTTTTTTACGAGCTTATGCGCAATCAAATACAGGCTTGAAAACCCATGTTTGAGTATGGGAGTCAATTCTTGGTCAAGTCGATTTTGTACAATTTCAGGAAGATTTTCCCCATACAACTCATGCGCCCGCTTATATGCCATTGTTTTGATTTCCTCGTCGGCATTAGGAAGTATCGAATCAAACAAATCATAGGGAATAGGTTTAATTCGTTCTATCATGTCTGCGATACGGCGAGAATTCGTCACGACTGCCTCATAAGCTGCTTCTTCTCCAAGATATTCAAACGCCTTCAACATCTCTTCCGTGGTGTGGAGGAAAAGGGACGGTTGCGGAATAGTTTCATCCGAGTCATTGTGAGCAGTCAGAACTTCAAGACAAATAGCATCCTCCGGGTGTAGAAAATGGACATCTCCAGTTGCGACCAGCAGTTTGTCTAGCTTTTTCGCCAATGCCGCCACCTTTCGATTGATGTCACGTAAATCTTCCTCCGTATTGATATGTGGAAATTCATTGCTACGTAGCAAGTGCGCGTAATTTCCAATCGGCTGAATTTCAAGATAATCATAGAAACGCGCAACCGTAATCAATTCTTCATCTTCGTAATGACAGGAAGCGATAGCGCGAATTAGTTCCCCTTCAGCTCCGGACGAACCCAGAAGCAATCCTTCACGATGTTCTTTCAATATACTTCTTGGGATTCTTGGAGCATAACGGTTAGAGTACAAATCTGACTGACTCACAATACAACGACCAAAAAACAAGTGCGATAAGGAAACAAGACGATACAAATTATGCAGCCCATCCATGTTTTTCGCCAAAATCGTGATATGGTTCGCACAGAGGTGCTGATAGTGGTCCTCTGTCAGAGCCCCTTCCATACCATAAATCACTTTAATGTCAAAGGGATTGTATTCGGCGGCATACATTGCATCGGGAAAAGCTTGTACGCTGCCGTGGTCTGTAATGGCAATTGCGTCCCAGCCCCAGTGTGATGCCGTTCGAATCAATTCCCTTACCGGGACAACAGAATCCATCGGCCCCATTTTTGTATGTACGCTAAGCTCCACGCGTTTGACTTTCGCGTTGTCATTTCGCGATTGAGCACAAACATTATCGCTCATGTTGATTCTCCTTTAATCATCATATAGCTTTTTAATTATTTTTCTTTCACAAAACAACGCAAAGATTATCAGCCTACTATCATCCAAAGAGTCATCAACATGTGCTGCAAAAAGCATATTCTGAGATTCTATTTTTTTGAGGATTAAATTCAGTCCCTCATTAACATCAAAGATTGATAACTTTTGGCGGGCACCGGACATACTGTAAATTACTAAATGACATTGGCTTAAATTTAAGCATATTTTCGTTGCTGACGATAGCAACGAATTAACAGTTTCTTCCGTAGTATTACCCTGTCCTATGCACGGCGTCATTTTCCCTGGATTTGAAAAAGAATTTCGTATGTCTGCCATATCAAGTCCAACTAACTTTTCCGAAAGATATAGATTCAGAATTTGTGTTGCTGTTTCAGCCATGAAATCAAGTTCTGTTTCGAAAATTTCAGGCTGAAGCTCACATTGTTGACGCAATATGTCTTTTGGCAGGTAAATTGCTCTTGTATTAAAAATATAATCATTCTGAGTGTTTATTCCGTTTGCGCTTTTTAGCAATGCGACAGACAAAATTTCATTATCATGTTCGAAATGATGTTGCCATGATTTGCGGTAGTAACGAGAGAATGGTTCATAGTTTCGCTCTGATTCGGCTATTGAAGACACCATTTGAGCGGAAAAGGCATCTGTTACATCAGCGACGATAACCAACATAATGCTGTTTTGTATCGTATTATGAAGCTCGAACTGCTGTCCTGATGTATCAATAGCACCTTCGCAGACTATCGTGAATTCACTCTCATGTCCCGATATTTGCAACTTGTCCGACACGACTGCACATAGTTTCAAATCTTTACGCTGCTTTTCGCGAAGTCGTGACAGAACCTGCACACCTAAATCGCCTATACCAATTATTGTCGTAGAATCCAGCATTTCATCAGGGAGTTCTATCATGATGGTGCTCCTTTCAACCCTTTAATTCTTATTGATCATGCAGCTTTTATATCTCTACGCTTTGGAGACTCAACAAACTTATCATAAAAGTGCTTCCAATCCGACTCGTCGAACTCGACATAAAAAGTTGGAACCACTTTCGTTCTCATTTTCTTTATGATATATGGGAACGTCCATTTATCCTTGGCGATTAGATGCAATATACGCCCGCCGAAATTAAATGCACGGATACGCATCAGCAATCGTTTGCTCCTATTGTCTTTATTGGTCATTAAAATTTCTCCTATGAACTTCAAATAACGATTTATTTTTCTACTACCATGCAGCTCCAAGTATCCGCATATTGCAGAAGCAGAGTCAGTCGTTCCTCGTGCATTGCAACACTTCGATTATCTTCCACATACTGCCCATCATGGTAAACGATAGCCTGCGCTTCCTCTTCCGTCAACGGAAAACGCGGTGCAATCAGATACAAGCTGCGAATTGGAACACTCAAATAGACGAGGTCATTGTTCCAGTAGTATGGCTGTTTCCATTTACTGTCCGGTGGATTCTTGATATACAACGGATTCTTTGGCATACCGGCCTTGCCTAAATCATGCAGCAGTGCGACAATAACGCAGCTTTCGTCACTGATGTCAGGCGCTAGAGCTGCTTTGATTTTAAGCATATTTTCCGCTACATTTACACTATGCTCTAAAAGACCACCTTCTTTACAAAGATGAAATTTCGTTGAGGCCGGAGCTGTAAGATATTCAGTTTCTGTCTCTATGAACCGCATAAGCTCAACAAATTCTGCCCAACGCTTTTCAACTTTTCCTTTCAATAATTCATAGCGTTCTGTTAAATCAGTCATACTCTCACTCCTCATTCTTAGGCACATTTTAGATGTCGTTCTCTTATATTCTGTATCTCACGGAATGTTACAGTTTTATGTTCAACCAGAGCTTCTATCATCGCATCCAGAAACTCTCTGTTCTCAATAAGAATTTGTCGTGCACTTCGGTAATATCTTGCAACCTCAGAAGCAATCATTCTGTCCTTTCGCTCTAGTAAATACTGTGAAGAATTACGTCCTTCGAACATATCGAACCCTAACGTACAATCTGGATCTACGAACTCTGACACCAAATTAAACACTTTGCCCATGTCTGAATTACATCCAACATCTGCTACACCATATAAAATTTCAATAGCAGCTTTTCCGCCAAGTCCTGAAAGAATGTTATTTTCCTGCAGCTTCTTTGAGAGGAAATAACCTTTTGGTGTGTATAATTTCGTAATACCTTCAGTACATCCGGTGTGTCTGCAGACAGAAGTCAAAGTTACACTCCCCGGATTTAACACCTCTGCGACAACGGCATGGCCGGCTTCATGCACAGCTATTTTTCTCGTATCAGCGTCATCACTGGGATTTATGCACTCAGGTGAGTCAAACAGCATACGCATGATTGCTTTGATAATATCGCCATGTGTTATTCTTTCCCGACCATCAAATCCGGCATAAATTCCTGCTTCATTTATTACCGTTTCCAGTTTGGCACATGATTGTCCTTCCATGAGACGGACTAATTCATTTACATCTACGTCATCCATGATTTGTTTACGTCTGAGGAAGTGCTTTATAATGTGCTCAGAATATTTTTCATTTGGAACATCTATTGAAATCATTTTGTCAAATCGTCCTGCTCTAATCAGTGAATCAGGAAGGCAAAATTTATCATTTACGGTAGCCAGAACAAAAACATCATGTCCTTTGCATTCATCAATACAAGACTGTACTGCTACATATTCTTCAGCATTTCTGTGTGATGCATCTTCATTTGCAAATTTATCCATATCGTCCAGAAACACGATAGATGGTGTTTCTTTCTTTGCTTTATCAAAGGTTTCTTTTATGTAATTTACAAAATCACCATTAGGTTTTTCCTTGCGTACCGTAAAAGCTTTACATCCTGCCTCAGTGATAAAGCAATTGGCCATGAGAGTTTTTCCAAGCCCTGGATTTCCCGATAACAGCAGCCCTCTTGGCAATGTTACTCCAAGCTTCAGATATTTTTCCTGATTTTTGATTACATCTGCGAAGCAGGCCAGCTCTGCTTTTATGTCATCATAGCCTATAATTTTGTCAAAAGCATTCATAACAAACCTCCAAACTAGGTCAGCCCATCTTATCCTCTGGAGTTCACATTAAGACAAATACCTTGTAAACAAGCTTCACGCGACAGCACTTCATATACTTGTTTTGAGTTATAGCCACCTTTTGCTGATGGATGACGTATACCATACACTTTAAGAGGAGCTTCTAAAGCGATATCACACGAACCATGCTTCACCCCTGAGGCATATTCGTATACATTGATTTTATTCATTCTTCCTCCGATCGAAGGAAGTTTTATTTCATCATAAGTATCCTGATCTTTATTAGACGCTGCCGGAAGATTCCAAAATGTAGCCTTTGTAAAACAAACGATTACAGAAATCCGATTTTGATTCACAAAAGAAAACAGCTCATTATTATACTCAGTTCTGTTAAAATTCATAAAATATCCTGATTTATTTGTATCCCCTTTTCCGCATAGCACTGGAACATAGTTACCAAAGAAGACCTTTCCATAGAATTCCTTACTTCTTTCATGTGTATATCCGAATGACTCTGCAATTCGATCAAAAAAGCGATGCCAATTCTCGAATCCTTCAGAAAGTTCTCGATGGGACAAATAACTTTCAACGACTTCCGCTGTTGTATAAGAACTAACCTTACCTACATCACCATCATTGTTCTCGTCATAATGAGATTCACCCAATATCAATATTCTATTTGTTTCTGGGACATTATTTCCTTTCCACTCACCGGGATACATAATATCACTCCTTTAAATATTTTTTTAACATAGTTCGAATATCGTCAACTATCTGATTTCTCAGAGTATCCGGTTCAAGAATTTCCACTGAATCACCATATTGAAGAGCCCAATATTTCATCGCCTGTACGTTGCATTTCAGTATCACCGTAATAAACTCATCGTCTTCTTCTGTTATGCGAAAATCTTTACCAAACCAATCAATCAGTTCATCCATCAAATATTTTTCTGCTCTGATTTTCACGGTTACACTCTCACCGCCGAACATATAAATATGCTCTGCCATGTGCTTGGGTAAAGTCCAGTCTGTTGTAAAATCTTTGACATCACTCTTAGGCTTTACCGTGTCGGGCAGTATTTCGACGGAAGTAATGCGGTCAATGCGATAATGCGATATATTATCGTACTTGTCGTAGTTACCAATCAGATAATATCTTCCGTTATTTGCTACCATCTGATATGGATTAACAATGTAGGGTTCTTTGCGTTTAGGATGCAGCTTAAAATCTGTACCGTATGAGTTGTAGATAAAGCTGACTTTTTTCTTAGCTTTAATGGCTTTATTCAGGTCATTCAGCGTAAGCATGACCTGTTTATTATCAGAGTGAAATAAAGCAGGAAGATTTGATACATGAGGAACCGTATCTTTAAAATATTTGTTCCCTAATCCTATTAACTTCTCAATTAAACGTTTCGACTGCGCTTGAGAGAGAATTTTTGAGAATAGAACACTGTCAATCAGCATTCGCAGCTCTGCATCGTCAAAGTCTCTTTCGGACAAGTAACATTTTCGCGAGGTGAAAATGTCATAGCCCATATCCTTAAGTGCTTCAAGATTGTTATGAACGGAGCGGCGGTCACATTTCACACCGTATTGAGTCCATAGGTTATTGATAATTTCCTGTTGAGTTAAACGGTGTTGTTCATCTGTATGCTCCTTTAATATTTCTAATATCAGCATGGGTAAAAGTTTTTTACTGCCTCCTGCATACATTTCTTAACCACCTCCATCTCTTTTCTATACATAGTATACGACAACCAATGTGAAAAAATTTACCCATAAGAGTATACTATCGTTAAAATGCGCACTAAAAAATCCCAACCGGAGTATTTTCCGATTGGGATTTTTCATTATGTTTCAATTATTTTCCTGTTCTTCCGCGCTTTGTCATAGGCACATCTTTCTCGCAAAGCGGGCAATGGTCGGGCTGGTATGTTTCGACGGTCAGGTTCAGCAATGCTTTATGCGGTACGTCGCCGAAGCTGACTTTGCCGCCGCTGCGGTCTACGAGCATTCCGACAGCTACAGGGATGCCGCCCTCAGCTTTTACTACGTCGATTACTTCCTTTACAGAGCCGCCCGTTGTAACGATATCCTCAACAATCAGGACACGTTCACCCTTTTCAAGATGGAAGCCTCTGCGGAATGTCATGTGTCCATTTTCACGCTCCGTGAAAATAGCACGGGTTCCAAGAGCTTTTCCTGTCTCATGTGCGAGCAGGATGCCGCCCGTCATAGGTCCGACAACTGTATCTATTTTCTCATCCTTGAAACGTTCTGCCAGTTCTTTGCAAAGGATTTCAGTATATTCAGGGTGCTGAAGGACATTGAATTTTTCAACATACATCGGGCTGTGAAGTCCGGACGTCAGCAAGAAGTGTCCTTCCATAACAGCGTTGGTCTTTACGAATATGTCCTTAATCTGTTCTTCTGTCATCATTTTACAGCATTCTCCATTTCTTCCAGTATTTTGAGCGCCGCCTGTCTTGGGTTTTCAGCAGCACGAATCGGCCTGCCGATTACGAGGTGTGTTGCTCCGTTCTGCAGCGCAGCGGCAGGAGTCGCTATACGGCTCTGGTCGTTGATATCCGAGCCTGCCGGACGTACTCCGGGGGTAACGATAAGGAAATCATCCCCGCAAGCCTGACGTATCATGGTAGCCTCCTGAGGAGATGCTACAACTCCGTCCATTCCGGCTTTTTTAGCCAGCTTCGCGAGCCTTACAACTCTGTCGGATATAAGGTCAGTATTCCCCATGTCCTTCCAGTCCTGCTCATTCATGCTTGTCAAAACTGTGACAGCAATCAGCTTCGGCGGCTCGATGTTCAGCTTTTCAGCCTCCTGCCGGATTTTGTCGGCAGCAGTTTTCATCATCGTATATCCGCCGGAGGCATGGACGTTAAATATGGATACGCCGTGCTTCATCAGGGAACACAGTCCTTCTGAAACCGTGTTCGGAATATCGTGGAGCTTCAAGTCCAGGAATATGTTTTTATTCTTTTCCTTCAGGTAATCGATTACTCCGGGGCCTGCGCTGTAATAAAGCTCCATTCCTATTTTGTAATAGGAAACGGCATCACCAAGCTCTTCCACCAGTTTTTTTACGTCATCAAGGGTATGTACGTCCAAAGCGACGATTAAACGGTTGTCAGCCATCCTGCACCTCCTTAATCCATTTTCAGTTTTCCGACAAGCTCAGAGATATTGGAGAGATTATTTTTTTCAAGATAATCGTCCAGGCCCTGTATTATTTTTGTTGTCGCGTACGGGTCAACGAAATTTGCAGTACCTACAGATACTGCAGAAGCACCTGCAAGGAAGAATTCAATAGCATCTGCTGCTGTGGATATTCCGCCCTGCCCTATAATCGGGATGTTGACTGCCTGCGCAGTCTGCCATACAAGACGAAGCGCAACGGGTTTTACACACGGACCCGAAAGTCCGCCTGTGATGTTTCCAAGGACCGGCTTCCACGTCTTGATATCAATAGCCATGCCCATGAGCGTGTTGATCAGTGAAAGCGCGTCTGCTCCAGCATCTTCGCATGCTTTGGCGATTTCGGTTATGTCGGTGACATTAGGCGACAGCTTCAGTATAACAGGCTTTGAGGTATGTTTCTTCGCTTCCCGTACAACGCTTGCTGCAGCCTTCGGGTCTGTACCGAAGATAATGCCTCCATCCTTTACGTTGGGACAGGAAACGTTTAATTCAATACCTGCTACTCCGTCAACATCAAGCTTTTCTGCCAGAATTCCATATTCTTCGGCTGAGCCGCCGGATATATTGACGAAAATGTTCATGTTGTACTTCGCGATACGGGGCAGCGTTTCATTTAAGAAAACGTCTACTCCCGGATTTTCAAGACCGATGCAGTTTAACATTCCTGCAGGAGTCTCTGCGATTCGTACTCCGTCATTTCCTCTTCGGGGTAATAACGTTGTACCTTTGACAAATACTCCGCCAAGCTCATCCAGATTAAGAAAATCTGCAAACTCTTCGCCAAATCCAAAGGTACCTGAGCTTGTCATCACCGGACTTTTCATAGGAATTCCGAGAAGTGTTGTTTTCAGTCTTGAGGATTCATTCATATCTGAACCTCCTCCGCCCAGAAAACAGGGCCGTCTTTGCAGACTTTTTTACGCTGTCCGTCCTTTGTGTCTACTGCGCATGACAGGCAGGCACCCAGACCGCATGCCATTCTCTTTTCCAGTGAAACCTGGCATGGAACATCATATTTCGCAGCAATGTCAGAAATCAGCTGCATCATGATTCCGGGGCCGCATACTGCAACAAGATCGTATTTTGTATCTGTCAAAAGCTGCGGCAAAAGGCTTGTGGTAAAGCCTTTTGTGCCGACAGAGCCGTCATCCGTTGTGATGAAGATATTGTTCGCATAGGGACGGAAATATTCTTCCCAGAAAATCTCCTGTTTATTTCTGCCCCCCATCAGAATATCTGCTTTTCCCTGATAAAAGCGGGCAAGATACAATAACGGCGCAAGTCCCATTCCACCGCCTACCAGCAGCGGGCGTTTTGCATCAGTTTTGAAGCCGTTTCCCAAAGGGCCGAGCACGTTCAGTAAGTCACCGGATTTTACCGAGGTGAGGGCTTTTGTGCCTTCCCCCAGTACACGGTAAAAAACAGTAATGGATTTATCCTTTACATCGGCAATACCAAAGGGACGGCGAAGAAGCAGCATCCCCTTGTCGACTCGTACCTGTACGAACATCCCGGGTTTAGAATATGCGGCTATTTCAGGGCAGAGCAGCTCAAGACGGAATACATCTTCGCTGACCTGCTCGTTTATTATTACAGAAGCATCAACTGCAATCTTAGGCAAGGCCATCACCACCACCGACATAATCCTGCAATGCCAGCGCATATACAAGACGACGCTCTTTCATAAAGGACAGGACACGCAGTACCTCCCAAGCTGTATCCAGGGATGTGAGGCAGGCGATACCATGCTCAACTGTTGCGCGGCGAATCTTGAATCCGTCTTTTGCCGAGTGCTTGCCCTGAGTCAGCGTGTTGATTACCATGCCAATCTGTCCGTTTTTGATAAGCTGTATGATATCGGTGCTTCTCTCATGAACTTTTCCTACGACATCGGCATCTATTCCGAGGGAGTGTATTGCCTTTGCTGTTCCCTCTGTTGCAATTAGCTGGAAGCCAATCTCAGAGTATGCTTTTGCAAGCTGCTTCATTTCAGCCTTGTCTTTATCCGCGACAGTGAAGAGGATTTTTCCTTCTGTCGGGACATTCATTCCGGCACCTGTAATCGCTTTGTAAAGCGCACGGGCATAGTGATAATCTATACCCATGACCTCGCCTGTGGATTTCATTTCAGGCCCGAGGGAGATATCTACATCCTGCATTTTTGCGAAGGAGAATACAGGCGCTTTGACTGCTACATACGGACGCGGCTGAACAAGTCCGGATTTGAAGCCCATGCTCTTGAGGGTTTCGCCCATAGCTACCCGTGTAGCAACATTCACCATTTTTACGTCCGTGATTTTGCTCAGGAACGGTACTGTACGGCTGGAACGCGGATTAACCTCGATTACATAGACTTCATCGTTTACAACAACATACTGGATGTTGAGCAGACCTTTAACGTGAAGGTTCAATGCCAGTCGTTTCGTGTAATCAATGATTGTATAAATAACCTTCGCGGAAAGTGTCTGCGGCGGGTATACGGCGATACTGTCACCGGAGTGTACGCCTGCTCTTTCGACGTGCTCCATGATACCGGGGATTACAACATCTATTCCGTCGGAGATTCCGTCGACCTCGACCTCTGTACCCTCCATATATCTGTCTACCAGTACAGGATGGTCAGGGGTTACTTTGACTGCACGGCTCATGTAGTCACGAAGCTCGTCTTCGTTATATACGATTTCCATGGCACGTCCGCCGAGAACATAGGAAGGACGAACCATGCACGGATATCCGATATCCGCAGCGCCCTTGAATGCTTCTTCTACAGTCGTGACGCTGATTCCACGCGGACGGGGAATCTGTGTCTGGTTGAGTACTTCATCGAAGCGCTCACGGTCCTCTGCGCGGTCAATTCCGTCGACAGATGTACCGAAAATCTTTATGCCTGCCTTCTGCAGGGAAGATGCGAGGTTGATTGCAGTCTGTCCGCCAAACTGTACAATAACACCCTCCGGCTCCTCCTGGTCAATGATGTTGAGAACATCTTCCGGAGTCAGCGGCTCGAAGTAAAGACGGTCGGAGATATCGAAGTCTGTACTTACTGTTTCAGGGTTGTTATTGATGATGATAGCTTCAATTCCCATTTCCCTGAGTGCCCAGACGGAGTGAACCGAGCAATAGTCGAACTCGACACCCTGTCCGATACGGATTGGGCCGGAGCCTAAAACTATTACCTTACGTTTCTTGGAGGCGGTAACTTCATTTTCTGTCCCCTTATAGGTTGAGTAGTAATACGGCGTTGCAGCTTCGAACTCGGCTGCGCACGTATCAACCATTTTGTAGCAGGGAATGATGTTCATGGATTTACGCAGTGTGCGGATTTCATCCATTGTTTTACCGCAGATTTCAGCAATTGACTGGTCTGCAAGACCAACATCTTTTGCTGCTCGCATGAGCGAAGGCGTAATTCCGTCTTTACCTATCTGTATTTCGATATCTGTTATATTTTTTATTTTCTGCAGGAACCATTTATCTATCTTTGTAATGGCATGTATTTCATCAATATCTGCAATTTCGCGTCTGAATGCCTCTGCTATTACAAAAAGTCTCTGGTCATTTATTTTATACAGGTTTTTCCGAACCTTTTCATTGTCCCAGCCGTCCATTACATCCATATGCAGACGGTTTACGCCGATTTCAAGCGAGCGGACTGCTTTCAGAAGTGCTCCTTCGAAGTTGCGGTCGATAGACATAACCTCGCCTGTAGCTTTCATCTGAGTGCCCAGTGTATGGTCAGCGTAGACAAATTTATCGAAGGGCCAGCGTGGGAACTTGACAACACAGTAGTCCAGCGACGGCTCGAAGCATGCCTTGGTTTTCTGTGTTACGGCGTTCGTAATTTCATCCAGGGTGTATCCGATAGCAATCTTTGCCGAAACCTTTGCAATCGGGTAGCCTGTAGCCTTGGAAGCCAGAGCTGAGGAACGGCTGACACGCGGATTGACCTCAATGACGTAATACTGGTTGCTGTTCGGGTCCAATGCGTACTGGGCATTACATCCGCCCTCAATACCAAGCTCGCGGATAATGCGAAGGCTGGCACTTCTAAGCATCTGATACTCATGGTCTGACAATGTCTGAGATGGAGCAACAACCACGCTGTCACCCGTATGAACACCGACAGGGTCAACATTTTCCATGTTGCAGACTGTGATGCAGTTATCGTTGCCGTCGCGCATGACCTCGTACTCAATTTCTTTCCAGCCTGCGACGCTGCGCTCGATAAGTACCTGCCCGATCATACTGTATTTGAGACCTTTGATAACAATCTCAATCAGTTCTTCTTCGTTATCGGCAATACCGCCGCCGGTTCCGCCCATAGTATATGCAGGACGGACGATAATCGGGTATCCGATTTCATTTGCAAAGCTGACTGCGGACTCAACATCCTCAACAATCGTGCTTTCCGGGATAGGCTCACCGAGCTTTTTCATTGTCTCCTTGAAAAGCTCACGGTCTTCAGCTTTTTCAATGGCTTCCAACGGTGTGCCAAGAAGCTCTACTCCGTATTTTTCAAGAACACCCTTTTCCGCTAATTTTACGGCCAGATTTAATCCTGCCTGTCCGCCAAGCGTTGCCAAAAGGCCGTCCGGACGTTCTTTGCTTATGATTTCCTCAAGAAAATCAACGGTAAGCGGTTCAATATATACACGGTCAGCTATATGAGTATCAGTCATTATTGTTGCCGGATTGCTGTTTACCAGAACAACTTCAAGACCTTCTTCTTTCAATGCACGGCAAGCCTGTGAGCCTGCATAGTCAAATTCAGCTGCCTGACCAATGATAATCGGTCCTGAACCGATAACCATAACCTTTTTTAAGTATGCTTTTTTCGGCAAAATTTATTCCTCCTTTGGCAGCATGGATACAAATTGATCAAATAAATATGTGTTGTCCGTTGGTCCCGGAGATGCTTCCGGATGGAACTGTACAGAGAAAATAGGAAGCTTTGTATGACGCATTCCCTCAACTGTACCATCATTTATTGAGCGATGTGTAACCTTTAACGGAAGACCTTCCAGTGAGGCCTCATCAACAGCGTAGCCATGATTTTGGGAGGTTATATATACACGTCCGGTTTCAAGGTTTTTGACAGGCTGATTGGAGCCGCGATGTCCGAATTTTAATTTGTATGTGTTTGCTCCCAGTGCCAATCCCAAAATCTGATGACCAAGGCAGATTCCGAACATTGGCTTTTTGCCAATCAATTTTTTAACATTTTCAATTACATCAGGTATATCCTTGGGGTCTCCCGGACCATTGGACAGGAAGATTCCATCCGGATTCAGGTTCATTATTTCCTCAGCTGTTGTATTCGAAGGAACAATAGTCAGATTACAGCCCCACTGATGCAGCGAATCGAGGATATTCTGTTTGATTCCGAAGTCCATGACTACAACATGAGGACCGTCATTTTCCATTTTATATACATTCGGTGTTGTTGCTTCGCTTACTACTTCCTTTTTGATAGGTACAGCAAACAGCTCGTCAATTTCTGTTTTTGCGGCATCCTCCGGAACGATGATTCCCTTCATTGTACCTGCTGCACGGATATGCTTTGTAACAGCTCTTGTATCTACATCATACAGGCACGGGATTCCCTGCCTGGTGAGGAAGTCACTGATCTCCGTTTCAAGGTGCCAGTTGCTTCCATTGTCACATAACTCCCCGATGATAAAACCATTAACGAAGGATTTCCGTGACTGCATAAAAATATCTGCTATACCGTAGTTTCCGATAAGAGGATATGTTAATGTTACAATCTGTCTGCAATATGAAGGATCGGTCAAAATTTCCTGATACCCTGTCATTCCTGTATTAAATACAACTTCGCCGGTTGCCTTCATGTTGTTAAGAAGCTTACCATTAAAAACTGTTCCGTCTTCTAATATAAGTTTTCCGTTCAACCGCAGCGCCTCCAATCAATCTATTACCTTGCCGTCACGCATTACAATTTTTCCGTCAACCATTGTCAGGACAGCACGTCCGACAAGCTCGCGTCCGGCAAACGGAGAATGCGTTCCTATCGTATAAAATTCGGATTCGTCCACCGTCCACTCCAAATCCGGATCAATGACCGTTACATCTGCCGGTGCTCCTACGCTCAGGCTGCCGCCTTTGAGATTAAAGATGCGGGCAGGTGCTGCGGTCATTTTTTCGATTAACAGCGGCATTTCGATTTTTCCTGTTTTTACAAGGTCAGTAATCAAAACGCCTACTGCAGTTTCAAGTCCAGGGAATCCGCTTGGTGCAAGGCCGTATTCCTGATCCTTTTCTTCCTCAGCATGAGGTGAATGATCTGTTGCAATCATATCAATAGTACCGTCCTTGAGACCCGCGCACATTGCATCAACGTCCTTCTGGCTGCGGAGCGGCGGATTTACCTTTGTATCACTGTCGCGCAAATCCACGCATTCATCTGTCATTGTCAGATGGTGCGGCGTGACCTCGGCTGTTACCTTTACTCCGCGCTTCTTTGCCTGACGAACGATGTCTACAGCGTTTGCGGAGCTGATATGAGCAACATGTACACGTGCATCTGCATATTCAGCAAGCATAATGTCTCTGGCAACAGCAATATCCTCTGCGACCGTCGGGCGGCCCTTTACTCCGAGCATTGCACTTCTATGACCTTCGTTCATCATGCCTTCCTCGACAAGACTTGACTCTTCATCATGATTGATGATGACTTTATCAAAAGCTCTCAGGTAATCCAAGCCATTGAGAAGCATTTTTGCGCTTTTGACATAATGGCCATCATCAGAAAAGGCAACTGCGCCGGATAAAGCCATATCCCCGACCTCAGCCAGTTCCTTGCCCTCCTGTCCTTTTGTCAATGCTCCGATTAATTCGATATGAACCTTGCTCACCTGATTTGCGCGTTCCTGCAGGCTTCTGATTAATGCTGCGTTATCAACAACAGGCTTTGTGTTCGGCATAGAAGCTACTGTTGTAAAGCCGCCGGCAGCTGCCGCATTTCCACCGGTTCTGAAATCTTCTTTTGCTTCCTGACCGGGTTCACGGAAATGAACATGCATATCAATGAGTCCCGGAGTGACGATTTTTCCGATTGCATCTATTTCATCAGCGTCTTTATCTTTAATCGACTTGGCAATTTTTGCGATTTTCCCGTCTTCAATTAAAACATCGGCAATTTCATCAAAATGATTCGCAGGGTCAATCACACGCCCGCCTTTAATAATCTGCTTCATGCCTGTTTGCCTCCTGTCAAGACTAAAGTCAAAAGTGCCATACGAACAGCAACACCGTTCTGTACCTGTTCCTGGATGGCGGAATGGTTACCGTATGCGACATACGGTGAAATCTCAAGACCTTTATTCATCGGACCGGGGTGCAGGATAAGAACATCATCCTTTGCAAGAGCAAGGCGCTCATTGTTTATACCAAAGATTCGTGCATATTCACGGTTCGACGGGAACAATCCTGCTTTCTGACGTTCAAGCTGAATTCTCAATACCTCTATAGCATCCGCGTCTTTAATCGCATCTTCGATTCGGTCATGGATAACAATTCCCGGCTCTTCCGACAGGAAGCGCGGCAGAAGGGTTTTCGGGCCTGCAAAATGCAGTTCTATTCCCATTTTGCGCATACCCCAGATATCCGAACGGGCTACACGGCTATGAAGAATATCGCCAAGTACAGCGACCTTCAGTCCCTCCAGGTGACCTTTATGCTCAAGGAGTGTGAACAGGTTCAGAAGTCCCTGTGACGGATGAGCATGAGCGCCATCTCCTGCATTTATGATTACCGGGTGATTGACAACCTTTGTGGCATATTCAGCAGCACCCTCCTGCTTGTGGCGCATAACAATAGCATCGAAGCCCATTGCCTCTACTGTAAGCAGTGTGTCGCGAAGGCTTTCGCCTTTTACGATACTGCTGGTTCCTGCCGTTATATTAACGACATCTGCTCCAAGGTACTTACCTGCTGTCTCAAATGAAGTTCTTGTTCGAGTGCTCGGTTCATAGAATACTGTTACAATAGACTTTCCACGTAATGTCGGTACCTTCTTGATGTCACGATGAATGATTGTTTTCATCTCTTTTGCGGTCGACAAAACTAGTTGAATTTCTTCCGGGCTGAAATATTCCAAGCCCAGAACATGTTTTCCACGCATTGATATTGCGTTTTTTTCCAACCGAATCAGCTCCTTAACATTTTTTCATAAAAAAAGCTTTCTCATGCGAAGGCATAAGAAAGCTATAATTAACCATATAGTACACCTATAAAAGGCAAGCTCCTCTTATCAGCCTCACAGGACTAATTTCAAAAGGCAAATTATCTTTAACCATGTTAGCACACAAACCATAGAGCGTCAATGTAAAACCTTGTTTATCTATGATGTATACAATAAACACTTACATTCCACTGTACGGAGTGAGCAGTTTTTTCATATACTTCCATCCTTTATCAAATGTACGGATTATGGAATCCATCATTTCAGGACGGCGGATAGCAAACTGAAGTACACTGCGTCTGATCTGACGGTATTCGGAATCAAAGCCGCGGAGAACATCTTCCATCTCCATCTCAACAGAAACCTTAGGCATGTTGGAAAGCTCTATCGTACTTGTACGGCCGGATATTTTTGCTACATCTCCGCGGAAAGGAATATAGACCTCAATGCCAAATTCCTTATGTATTTGAGCCTTCAAATCTTCCTGTGCGGTTGGCTCGCCGTGAACAACAAATATTTTTGCAGGTTTAGGTTCAGTAATATGACCTATCCAGTCGATAATCTGCTGGCTGTCAGCATGAGCAGAGAAACCATCGAGCATTTTTATCTGAGCCTGTACAGCGATTTCTTCGCCCAATACCCTGACTCGTTTAATTCCATCAACGAGTCTCCGCCCAAGGCTTCCATCAGCCTGATAGCCGGCAAAAAGAATAGTTGACTCAGGTCTCCACAGATTATGCTTCAAATGATGAAGTATACGGCCTGCATCTGCCATTCCGCTGGCTGAAAGGATAATAGCAGAACTTTCAGAGCTGTTCAAAGCCCGTGATTCTGCTGCAGTTTCGCATATACGAAGATGAGGCATTTGAGGAACCTTGCCTTCTGTTTTAAGAAGTTCAATTGCTTCTTCATCAAATTCCCGATAATTTTCAAGGAAAATACGCGTAGCAGAAATAGCAAGAGGACTGTCAAGAATTACCGGAACATCATCTATACGTCCCGATTTCCAAAGCTTATAAAGATAATACAACAGGGTCTGAGTACGGCCTACCGCAAACGCAGGTATAATTACATTTCCGCCGCGATCCATTGTATCGTTGATGATTTCTGCCAAAGCCTCTTCCTTGTCGTAAACCTGATGAATACGATCACCATAAGTAGATTCAACAAGAAGAAAATCAGCACCTTTAACTAACGTCGGATCTTTGATTATGGGTTGATCCGGCTGTCCAAGGTCACCTGAAAAAACTAATTTAGAGGTTTTACCTTCTTCGGTTATGTTTAGTTCAATAATAGCAGAACCCATTATATGTCCTGCATCATAAAAAGCAGCCTGAACCGTATCGAAAATATTAAACTGATCATTATATGGAACAGGTGAAAAATGCTTCAGGCAGGCAGCAGCATCATCCAGAGTATACAAAGGCTTTATCGGCTGTTCACCGCTGCGCTGTCCCTTTCTGTTTAACATTTCCGTATCCGACTGTTGGATATGTGCGGAGTCCGGGAGCATTATTCCTGCAAGATCGCACGTAGCTTTGGTTGCGTAAATATTACCCTTGAAGCCTTCATGATAAAGCCTCGGAATCAGACCGCAGTGGTCTACATGCGCATGAGTGAGCAGCACACAGTCAATTTCTGCCGGAATAAAATTAAATTCATCATAATTCTGTGATCTGATTCTTTTAGACCCCTGGAACATTCCACAGTCAATCAGAATCTTATGGTCATTTGTTTCGAGAAGATAGCAGGACCCGGTAACAGTGTGAGCAGCTCCCAAAAAACTTAGACGCATGATGAATCACTCCCTCTTTTTTATGGAAAGATTTAATTGAATTTTCCTATCATCCTTACCTCAGGCTGCAGCATGACATGGTGCTTTTCGTTGACACGCCGCTGTACCTCGTGTATCAGTTCAAGAACGTCTGCGGCAGTAGCATGGTCCGTATTGACGACAAAGCCCGCGTGCTTGGGAGAAACCTCTGCACCGCCGATGCGGAACCCTTTAAGTCCCGTCTGTTCAATCAATGTTCCCGCAAAATATCCTTCAGGGCGCTTGAATGTACTCCCTGCACTTGGGAATTCAAGGGGCTGCTTCTGAATACGGCGCTGAGTAAAATCCTTCATTTTGGAAGAAATCTCTTCCTGATTCCCTTTTTCCAAAGACAGCTCAATTTCACAGATTATCTGATTGTTGTCCTGAAAAATGCTGTGACGGTATGCAAAACCAAGTTGATTTGCATCATAATGAAAAATCTTGCCATCAAAGGAAACGGCAGTTACACCTGTAACAACATTCTTCATCTCACCATCGTAGGCACCGGCATTCATAAAAACAGCACCGCCGACACTGCCTGGGATTCCGACGGCAAATTCCATACCGGTAAGTGAATTTTCACCGGCCCACTTGGAAACCGCGCCAAGAATAGTTCCTGCCCCTACAAGCACCTTGTCATCCTGTGGTTTGATATATGAAAAAGGACTTCCGAAGGAGCAGACAATTCCGGCGATACCGTTATCAGAAACAAGTATATTGGAACCATTGCCCAGAACCGTAACTGGAACATCACATTCCCCGGAGATTTTGAAAATCGACTGCACTTCTTCAATAGATGAAGGCATCACAAAAAAATCAGCGTTTCCCCCGATTTTAAATGTCGAATGTTTACTCATTGGTTCATCAACTAAAATTTGTTTACTATTTAAAACCTCGTTTAATTTCTGAAGTACTAAAGATTTATCAAACAAAAATATCACCCGTTATCATATTGCTTCTTGTCCAACTATTTTCAAGCTGTAGAAATCCAACTGCCGCAGTGCTTCATAGGAGGCAACGGCAACAGCATTGGAAAGATTTAGGCATCGTGCTTCCTCCCTCATAGGAATCCGCACACAGGTATCCCAATGCTCACTCAAAATCGTCTCGGGAATACCTGCAGTTTCCTTTCCGAAAACAAGAAAATCATCCTCTGTGTACGAAACATCACAGTGGCTTTGTGGAGCTTTTGACGAAAAAAAGTAAAAATTATTGTTCGGATACTTGTCCAAAACAGCCTGGAAATTATCATGATACTCGATTGATACAAGATTCCAGTAATCCAATCCCGCACGTTTCAAGTATTTATCCTCGACAGAAAATCCCAGAGGCTTTACAAGATGAAGCGTGAAGCCTGTTGCGGCACACAATCTTGCAATGTTGCCTGTATTTCCGGGAATTTCCGGTTCAATCAGTACGATATGCAAATTTATTCTCCATTCATCCTATTATTTCGATTTAATTATAACGCCATTGTTCAAGTTTTGCCACAGGCAAAACCTCCTCTATCAGCGTTTCATCGCTTGCGATATAATGCCTTTAATCAAAGTTTGCCACAGGCAAAACCGTAACAACAAAAAAGCAGCCCTATGGCATAAAGCCAAGAGCTGCTTTCAAATAAATTTTTACTTGAGGACTGCACCTGTGCTTGCAGATGTTGTCAGTCTTGCATAGCGTGCAAGATAACCGGTTTTAATCTTCGGTTCCGGCTGTTTCCACTCTTTGCGGCGTTTTTCCAGTTCCTCATCGCTTACTTCAAGCTCAAGTTTGCGGTTTGGAATATCAATGGAAATAATATCTCCGTCTTTTATAAGACCTATCGGGCCGCCGGCCATGGCTTCAGGAGAAATATGTCCGATACATGCTCCCTGACTTGCTCCGCTGAAGCGTCCGTCTGTTATCAGGCCGACCTTCAGTCCCATGCCCGTGATTGCTGCAGTCGGGTTAAGCATCTCCTGCATTCCCGGGCCGCCCTTAGGTCCCTCATAGCGGATGACAACAACGTCACCATCGTGAATCTGACCGCCCATTATAGCGTTGATTGCATCTTCTTCGGAGTCATAGCATTTCGCAGTACCCTTGTATGTGAGCATATCCTCTTTGACCGCGGAAGCCTTTACAACCGCATAATCAGGACACAAATTACCCTTCAGTATTGCAATACCGCCCTCATTCCGATACGGGTTCTCAACGCTGTGAATTACATCAGGACGGGTAATCTCGGCGTTTTTAATTCTGTCTTCGACTTTTCCTGTTACAGTCAGAGCATCCAGATGAATCAAACCTTTTTTTGAAAGCTCCTTCATAACAGCCGGGATGCCGCCGGCTTCATTGAGATCCTGAATATGATACGTACCGCCCGGGCTGAGCTTTGTGATGTACGGAGTCTTGCGGCTGATTTCATCAAAAAGCGGCGCAGGAATTTCAATACCTGCTTCATGAGCGATAGCAGTCAGATGAAGAACCGTATTGGACGAGCCGCCTATACCCATATCAACGGTAATAGCGTTTTCAAATGCTTCCTTTGTGAGAATATCACGAGGTTTAATGTCATTCTTTACGAGATTCATTACAACTTCACCTGCGCGGCGTGCAAGGCGCTGTCTTGCGCCTGTATATGCAGCAGGAATTGTTCCGTTGCCCGGAAGCCCCATACCGAGTACTTCAGTGAGACAGTTCATTGTGTTTGCCGTGAAAAGTCCCGCGCAGGAACCGCATCCCGGGCAGACACTCTCTTCAATTTCTGCCATCTCTGCCTCGGATATCTCTCCTGACGCAAACTTGCCCGCAGCTTCAAACGCCTGACTTACGCTGACATCTTTTCCTTTATAACGGCCTGCCAGCATCGCACCGCCGCTGACAACAACAGAAGGAATATTAAGGCGTGCAGCTGCCATAAGCATACCCGGCACTACCTTATCGCAGTTTGGAATCAGTACCAGACCGTCAAAGCCTGATGCCGTAGCCACAGCCTCGATTGAATCAGCAATCAGCTCGCGGCTTGCAAGAGAAAATTTCATTCCTGTGTGGCCCATTGCAATTCCGTCGCATACACCAATTGCAGGAAATTCCATCGGTGTACCGCCGGCTGCAGCAACACCAAGCTTTGCCGCATCAGCAATAGTACGCAAATGTACATGCCCTGGAATAACTTCGTTGAAAGAGTTACAAATACCGATAAGAGGCTTTTTTATGTCCTCCGGTCCAAATCCCAAAGCATAAAAAAGAGAACGATGGGCACATCTTGTTGGCCCTTTTTTTACTACATCACTGCGCATGCTCATTCCACCCTACTCCAAATTTTTATCAAATTGATAAATTTTGTGTCTTATTATACAACTCATTTGTATTTTCTTCAATAAAAAATACAGCCTGTCTCAAATCGAGAAGGCTGTATGCAAATTTAATTATTTGTGTTCGTGCTCACTGTACACTCAAAAACTGCTCATTGGCGTAATTATGCGGATAAATGTACGCCCACAGGTACATGGCTCATCTGTTATCATAACTGCCTGACCGGTTCTGTACCTTATCAATGGCATTGCTTCTGCCGTCAGCGTTGTGAGAACAAGCTCCCCCATACAGTTAAATTCATGGATTACTTCGTTTCCGCCAAAAGCAACTATTTCCGGATAAAAATAATCCTGCTGTATATGCTGACCGACATGTCCCTCGCATTGGAAAAACATACCGATACATCCAAACTCCGCGGAAGAGAACAAATCATAAACCTCTGTTCCTGTTCTTTTTTCCAAGTGCATCTTTAAGGGATTCTGCAGTGTTTCATTCAGGCACAGTATTTTATGCAGCGGAAAATTTGAAATTTCCAGTCCGCTTGCCTGCAGCTGAATGACAAGACGAAGAATGCGTCTCGCAGAACCAATGATAGTATCAACATGAGCTGCTTCCAGCAGCTTAAGTGTGCGTTCATAGTCGGTACTCAACGGTACAGCAGCAGCACCGATTGCTTCAAGCGCCTGCTGTGCATCAAACAAACCGCTGTCAGCCATATCGCCAAGAAGTCCGACAATAGATGCTCTTGAAATACCTGCCGCGGTAAGGACACGTGAAGTCATTTCAACATTTGCTGCTATATCGTTTATCGTGTACATGTGCACCGTGGGCTGCGGATGCTCCCATAAACTGATTCGGGCAACTCCACTGAGCGGAAGTGTGAGCAAATCCATAGCTGAAACCTGCTGCAATTCCTTACTCAGCGTAAAAGGGAATTTCTCAATATCTGTTAAAGACTCAAACTGCTTGGGATCACATTCCGATTCATCGAACTTATTCCGATAAAAACTGCTCTTTGAATATGCCCATTCGAGTGTTTTATGTAAGCGTTCAAACTGCAGTGCTTTCAGGGCTTCACTATTTATTTGTTCCATTTCACGATTTGCTAACATAGTGTTGCACCGCCTGATGTATAAAGAAAATGACGTATCACTCTAATGGCCGCTGATAGAAGAACGGCTGATAGCTCGTATAACCAAGTCTGCGGAAATTCAATATAGCCTCAGTTGCGCCGACAAAAAGGATACCGCCCGGCTTCAGTGCCTCAAAGAAATGTGCATAGAGCTCATCCTTTGCAGCTTCCGTAAAATATATGACTACATTACGGCACAGAATCAGGTCAAATCCCTTTTCAAACGGATCCTTGAGGAGATTGTGACGTTTGAATTCAATGCACTGTTTAATTTCATTTTTGACAGCATACTTTCCATCTGCAGTCTTATCAAAGTACTTCGCAATTCTTTCAGGAGTCATGCTCTTGATTTCATTATCCTGATATACTCCGCGTTTAGCCTTGGCCAATATTTCAATATCAAGGTCACTTGCCAGAATACGATGCCTTGTATTTGGAGTCATTTCCTTCAATATCATCGCCAAAGAATAAGGCTCCGCACCAATAGAGCAGCCCGCACTCCAAATATTCAGCTTAGGCGAGCGTTTCATCAAATCAGGAATTACATCCGTTTCCAGTTTGGAAAATTTGTCAGGGGTACGGAAAAATTCTGAAACGTTTATTGTCAGGTACTCAATAAACTCTGCAAAATCATCCTTATTTTTTGCAACATGATCAAAATATCCTGAGAAGGAGTCGAACTCACTTCTGGAAACAAGATTTCCGATTCTGCGCTTCATCTGTGGTTCTTTATACAAATCAAGATCAATCTCGGTCCTGCTTTTAAGTTTTTGTTTAAAGGTTTTCCAATCCTGCTCATCCATAGCCATAACTTGGACACTCCTCTCCACTATCAACAAAATAATATAATCCTTATTCTATATATATTCCACTCGAAAAGCAAAAATCCTCTTTTAAATTTAAACTTTATGATTGTTTCCCTGATAATGACTGAAATTTCCTATAACTAAATCAGGACGGGAGTCGGCCAGCATGTTGATAAATGCCTTGGTTCCCAAAAGCTCACCCTTTGCTTTCGGCATGACCGAAGCAAAAACATCCGGATCAATATTCAGATTTCGTACCTGTATCATCTGAATAGGATATTCCCTGAGGAAATCAACCCAGGCTGCCGCTTCTTCCTCTCTGTCATTAAATCCTGGGAAATACAGCATGTTAAGCGAAATATATACCCCGTGCTCCAGCGCGTATTTTATTGACGCCTTTACATTATCCAATGTGTAGCTGCATCTGTAATATGCGGAATAGCTTTCGTCGTTTGCACTGATAATGCTGACACGCATGCTGTCCAGTCCGGCATCAACGATTTTTTTGATTCCTTCCGTATAGCCTGCATTGGAATTGATATTTATCTGACCGTTAGATGTTTTTTTGCGAATCTGTTTGATTGCTTCGGCTATCGTATCTGCTGCAAGTGAAGGCTCTCCTTCACAGCCCTGACCAAAGCTGATTATCGCTTCAGGAGCGGTCTGGAGATGATAGGTTCCGAGAGAAGCAACCTCCTCTACCGTTGGGCGGAAAGATATTCTTTCCTGCGGCGAAGGACAGCACTCTGCAGGCTGAAGTGAAATGCAGCCCAAACAGTTAGCGTTGCAAGAGGGCGAAGTAGGTATTCCGGCTTCCCAGCGATGATAAAAAATGTTCTGGGCAGTGAGACAGTGCCACTCCAGCGAACAATTTGCCAAATGTTCTACAAGCCTGTTATCAGGTAAATCCTTCTTCACCTGTTTTACCAGCTTTTTCAATGAACCTGTGTTGTACCCTGCCGGATCCCATTTATGATTCTCATCTGTGTAGACAGCAGCAGCGTAAAGCTCGTCTTTATAAAGGACTACTGCAGTATATCCATAAAGAGGAAGCATTCCTGCGTTTTTTTCCTTCTTGAATGCCGGCATAAACAGTCTTGTGTAGCCTGCAGGCAAAATCGCAGATACCGCAACTCCGTCCAGTTCTACTATTTCCCCGTCCGCATTTCTTCCGATTGCCTTTCTGTCAGGAAGAAACATTAAATCAGCTGTTTCCGGAAGAGGAATCAAATCCTCAGGCTCGAGCTCGATGATTCTGTCATCAATTCTTGCCAATGCTTCTACTCCCGGAGCATCATATATTTCTCCGTCGGAAGCAGCAAAAAGAGCTGTTATCTCTGATTTCTTTTTGCGTTTATCTGACATATCATTCATCCTTACTTTTCTTCACTTTGCGTGGGTTAAAACGATTCATGGCTATATCCGCGCCTTCTTTTACAATACATTCAACAGCGGGAACAAGCTTATCTATAGCTTCTTTGACTGCGGCTGCATCTTCCGTATTGAACGGACTTAAAACATGATGTATAACGGTTGAATGTTCACCCGGACGTCCGATTCCGATACGGACCCGGGGAAAATTTTCATCCTTTACATGCGCAAGAACTGATTTCATTCCGTTATGACCGCCTGAGCTTCCCTTTTTTCTTATTCGGATAGTTCCTGCCGGAATATCCATGTCATCGTGGGCGACAATCAAATCTTCGGGAGTAAGCTTGTACCATGAAAGCAACGGACCTACCGCTCTTCCGCTTTCATTCATAAACGTCTGGGGTTTTACCAGCAGAACCTTTTCCGAACCGATATATACTGACGCTACCAGCGCGTTTTCCTGAGTTTTCCACGAGGCTGCATTAAACTTTTTAGCAAGCTCGTCTACAAGCATGAAGCCGACATTATGTTTTGTCAAAGCGTATTCGTTTCCGGGATTACCTAATCCGGCAATGAGTTTCAAAACTATCCCTCCATTTTACTTACCATTATTCTACCATACTTTAATACAGCCAAAAAGAAGACCTAAGCTAATGATATACGCTCAGGTCTCCAAATTATCCTATACTTAATGAACCGGATCGCCAACAAGGAAGAAATAGGCCAGGACAAGAATTCCAAGCGCTATTCTATACCATCCAAAAGCTTTGAAGTCATTTTTCTTGATATACTGAAGCAGGAATTTGATGGACAGAACAGAAACCACAAAGGCAGTAACCATTCCAACGGCAAGAATAACAAGCTCCGTGCCTGTATAATCCCAGCCGAATTTTACAATTTTAAGGAGACTTGCTCCGAACATAACCGGTATTGCCAGGAAGAAGGTAAATTCCGTTGCAACATATCTTGAAGCACCAAATAAGATACCGCCGATTATTGTTGCACCGGAGCGTGAAGTACCCGGAACAAGGGACAAAACCTGAAAAAATCCTATGATTAATGCTGTTTTATAGTCCAGTTTCTCAAGCTTTGTTACCCGCGGCTGGCGGCGCTTATTATAATTTTCCACCAAAATAAACATTATTCCGTAGAAAATCAAAGTAAAAGCAACAACCTGAGCAGTCATGAAATGCTCTTCCATGAATTTGTTAAAAGCAAGTCCTATAACCGCAGCAGGCATACATGCTGCAATAACCTTATACCAAAGCTGAAAGGTCTGCTTTTTTTCTTCCTTGCTCTTGAATGAAGAAAACGGATTCAAACGTTCAAAATTCAAAACAACAACAGCCAGAATAGCTCCAAGCTGTATAACAACAAGGAACATATCCATAAATGCTTTGGAAACATTCAGTTTTATAAATTCATCCACCAAAATCATGTGGCCTGTGCTGCTGACCGGGAGCCATTCTGTCAGACCTTCAACTACGCCCAAGACAATGGTCTTCAAAAGCTCAATAAAATTTAACTCCACAATATCCCTCCTGGTTTGCCTTAAATCAACAATGAATTATTATACCACAAATCCAGAGAGTGTCACTGAAATTATTTTTTTGAAGTCAAAAGCTGGGATAAGGAGTAGCACATCATCTTGGCAGAATGTGCCAATGCCGTTTCATCAAAATTGAAATGCGAATCGTGATGTCCTGCAGCAAGCTCTGCACCCACCATCATGTAAGCAGCCTGACCGCCGTGGCTCTGTACCTTCTCCATGAAATAGGAAAAATCTTCGCTGGCACCAAAATCACATTCGCCAACAATATTCTTGAAAATGCCGATTTCTTTTGCTTTATCCTTCAAAAATGCTGCCAGCTCAGGCGAATTGCTTCCGCCGGCCGCACCGCCAACCTTCTTTATTTCAACATCTACGCCGTACATCGCAGCGGCAGCGTTCAAAATTCTTGCTGCCTCGTCTTCCATGAACTTGTTGATTTCAGTAGTAGAACCGCGTGTTTCAAGCTGAATGAGTGCTTTATCTCCTACGACGTTTCTTCCGCTTCCTGCTATAAGTTTTCCTACATTGATTCGGGAAACACCTGCAGAATGACGCGGTATCGCATGAAGATTAAGCGCTGCGCATGCTGCTGCAAGAAGAGCATTTCTGCCTTCCTCCGGTGCTGCTCCTGCGTGTGCCGGTTTTCCCGTAAATGCTGCATCGAACTTCGTTGTAGCCAGGAAGCCTGTAACATCACAGGCAATGTCGCCTGTATGCTTCATTTTGAATCCGAAGTGCGCACCCAGAAGATAATCAACGTCATCCACAACGCCGTTTTCAGCCATGGCATGTGCGCCGCGTACTCCTTCCTCCGCAGGCTGGAAAATAATCTTAAAGGTTCCTGCCAATTCATCCTTCATTTCAGAAAGAATTTTGGCAACGGCAAGACCTACTGTAGTATGTCCGTCATGACCGCAGGCATGCATTTCTTTTTCGTGTGTGGAGGAAAAGCCCTGCTGGTTCGGAAAATGCTTCTCGTCACTTGTTTCAGTTACATCATTGCAGTCCATATCGCAGCGCAATGCGACTACAGGGCCCGGCTTTGCAAAATGAAAAATACCGACAACGCCTGTAAGGCCTCCGGTCATTTTTTCTACCAAATCAGGATTTGCTCCTTCGCTGACTGCACGCTTCTGAGCGTTGCGAAGAGCTTCATCTGACGGCAGCCCCATCATAGCATCTTTCTTGACTGCCTTCTCTCCTACGAGAACCTCGTATCCATAGGAAGAAAGCTTTTCCGCAACCAAAGAAGCAGTACGGAACTCAGTCCAGCCTGTTTCGGGGTGGCGGTGAATATCCCTGCGCTGTTTTATCAAATCATCCTTCATTGCGTCAACTTTTGCGATTATTTCATTCAAGATTTCCATGTCTTTACCCCCGATTTATCTAATAAAATGGACGCTGGTAAATTTACTCAAATTTACTGCAGCGCCCTTGCTACTACACGACTTAGTATAGAACATACAGACAGATAATCAATGAAACACGCTAATGTATTCGTGTATACATGGGACTGCGTTACGCCTTACCCACGGACGCACCATACACAACGAAATCATTTTCTCCATCAAAGCCTAAATATGAATTTAACGCATCATCATAAAATGAGCCGATTGCACACGCACCGAGCTTTTGAACGTATGACGCCAGATAAAGGTTCTGGCACACGTGTCCCGCATCAAGGTAAAGATAGCGCATAGCACGCATGCTGTACTTGTACGCCATCCTTTTGTAATCAGCAGCCCATAAAAATGTCACAGCACTTGTCTGAACCATTTTTTTCGATGTAAAGAAAGGATATACCTCATCAATGATGTTATTGCCAAGCTTAATAGCCTCCAAAGCGTGGTCAACGGCAAGGAATCGGTATAACCCCGGCTCAAGGCCATCAACACGCTGTATCAAAAGATATGTTTCAAATGCATGTGACGCGCCCGCAGAAGGAACATTACGAATAGTAATGCCCTCCGGAAGAACCATTTTTATTCCCTGAGTACACCAGAGTAAAAAAGACAGCTGCTGCAGCGAAATCGAAGCTTCGTTATACTGGCGCACAGACGCTCTGAGCTCAGCCAGTTCAAGAAAATTGACAGGAACGTCAGGAAGAAGTCCCGGCTCAGGCAGCGGAATTATCTTTGCGTCAGCTGCAGGCTGCTTTTCGACAGCAGGCTTTGGCTCATTGATATGAGGCTCGATATTCTCAAGCGATGTCTCAAGCAGAAAAAATTTAGTAAAATCTGATTCAGTCATAAATAACCCCCGAATTACATTTCAGGTCTGATACCTGTTTTTCCTTCAAATTTGTGGTAGCTTCCGCCCTGCCGACGATTCATAAGCTCCCTGAAAATAGTTTCGGGAGAAATGTTATGAAATGCCAGCAGCACTAAACAATGATACCACAAATCTCCCATCTCGTAAGTTATTTCGTCTTTTTTCATATTTTTTGAAGCGATAATAACCTCAGCAGCCTCTTCACCGACTTTTTTCAGGATTTTATCCTGTCCCTTGTCAAAAAGATAGTTCGTATACGAGCCTTCTATCGGGTGAAGCTGACGGTCCTGGATTACCTTGTAGAGTTCGTTTATAACAGTTGCAAGAGGCTGTTTCTTCTCTTCCTCCACAAGGGCAATACTGTTTTCGCTGCCTACGAGCTTTCTTCCGCTGAAGCATGTATATGAACCAGTATGACATGCCACACCGGTCTGATGAACCTTTACAAGCAGCGTATCACCGTCGCAGTCGTAAGATATTTCCAGTACCTTCTGGGTATTTCCAGAAGTCTCGCCCTTATTCCACAGCTTTTTCCTGCTGCGGCTGTAAAACCACGTATAGCCTGTTTCCAAGGTCTTTTCGAGTGACTCCTTATTCATATACGCCAGCATGAGAACCTGGCCGTTTTCTTCCTGAATAATTGCCGGTACAAGACCGTTATCATCAAATTTAACCATTGAAATGTCAATCATAATCTTACCTCCACTCCACGTGATTTAAGATATTCTTTTACCTGACGTACAGTAAATTCTCCATAATGAAAAACAGAAGCGGCAAGGACTGCATCTGCCTTGCCCTCCGTAAGAACATCGTAAAAATGCTCCAATCTGCCCGCGCCGCCTGATGCGATTACAGGCACGTTTACTGCCTCCGAGACAGCACGGGTCAAAGGAATATCATATCCGTTCTTGGTGCCGTCGGCATCCATGCTGGTAAGCAGAATTTCTCCTGCGCCCAGTGCAACGGCTTTTTTCACCCAGGATATGCAGTCAATTCCTGTAGGTGTGCGTCCGCCATTGATATAAACTTCCCATTTATCTTCACCGCATTTTCTGGCATCAACTGCCAAAACAACGCACTGACGCCCGAACTTTTCGGCGCCCATTTTAAGGAGTTCGGGATTATGAACAGCAGCACTGTTCAACGAGGTTTTATCCGCGCCGGCCTTGAGCATTGTCCGCATATCCTCAACAGAACGAATCCCGCCACCTACAGTAAACGGGATAAAGACCTGTGATGCGCACGAAGCCGCGACATCAGCCATAGTATTACGGTTTTCGTTTGAAGCGGTGATATCGAGAAATACAAGCTCGTCAGCACGCTCAGTATCGTAACGTGATGCCAGCTCCACCGGGTCTCCCGCATCGCGCAGACCGACGAAATTTGTACCTTTAACGACACGTCCGTTTTTTACATCAAGACATGGAATTATGCGTTTTGTCAGCATTACGCACGTGCCTCCTCAAGAGCTTCCTTCAAATCAATTTTTTGCGTATAAATTGCCTTGCCGATAATCAGTCCTGTAACGCCGTCCTTCTCATGCTCCTTGACAGCATACACATCCTTCATGGAAGAAACACCGCCGGAAGCTACCACAGAGACACCTGATGCCTTTGCAATCGCAACAGTCTCATCAATATTTATTCCGTTCAGCGTTCCGTCCTTTGAAATATCAGTATAAATAATAGTCTTTACTCCAAAGTCTGCCATCTGCTTTGAAAGGTCAACAGCAGAGACCGTACTTTCTGTCCCCCAGCCGTTGGTGGCTACCATCCCGTTTCGTGCATCAATCCCCACGACAATCCTGTCGGAACCAAACTCTCTGCATGCCTCTTTTACCAACTGAGGGTTGCTTACGGCAGCCGAACCGAGGATTACACGAAACAGCCCAATATTCAAAGCCGTTTCTATATTATCCATGCTGCGTATTCCACCGCCAAGTTCTACCTTTAACGAAGTGTTCCCTGTAATACGGCGGATTATATCCGCATGAACGGAATGTCCCGATAAAGCACCGTCCAAATCAACCAAGTGCAGATAATGTGCTCCACAGGACTCAAATTCCTTTGCAACTGCTTCAGGAGTATCCGAAAAGGTTGTACTCTGACTAAAATCGCCCTTGAACAGGCGGACACATTTACCTTCGTGCAAATCAATTGCCGGAAAGATATCCATTCCAGTCATCCTTTCAATAATCAAGAAAATTTTTTAAGATTTGCAACCCAACATCACCTGATTTTTCAGGATGAAACTGTGCAGCCATAATATTTTTATACGCAACCGACGCGGTAAGCTTCTCACCGTATTCGGTTACAGATGTAATTATATCACTTTTATCCGGTACAGCATGAAAACTGTGTACAAAATAGACATAAGGCTGCCCGGATAAACCTTTGAACAGCCCATTGTCATGATTATCTACAATACTTAATGAATTCCAGCCCATGTGCGGAATTTTTAGTCCTGTATCCCGGATTTTGCACACTTTACCCTTTAAAATGCCAAGTCCCGGAACCCCCGGAGATTCCTCACTGCTTTCGAATAAAATCTGAAGACCAACGCATATTCCCAGCATAGGCGTTCCTGCTTCTATGCGTTCTTTAAGCGCTTCCTTGAGGCCGCTGGCTTCAAAATTTTTCATACAGTCACCGAATGCTCCAACTCCCGGCAAAACGAGCTTATCAGCTTTCATGACTACGGACGGATCAGATGTAACGACAGCATCCGCTCCCAATGAATGAAACGCCTTTTCCACACTAAAAAGATTTCCGACACCATAATCCAAAATCGCTATCATAGGATTGTGACACCTTTCATATTAAAGAGTTCCTTTAGTAGATAAAACACCCTTGATTGTTTTGTCCTCTTGGCAGGCAATTTTCATTGCATGTCCCAGCGCCTTGAAAACCGCCTCTATTTTATGATGGGAATTTGTCCCGTAAAGAACCTTTGCATGAAGAGTTATGCCTGCATGAAATGCAAAGGCACGTAAAAATTCCTCGGTAAGCTCGGTATCATATTCGCCAATCATCGGTGCAACAGCACCTGAATCATATACTATAAACGGACGTCCGCTGATATCAACTGCCGCGAATGCAAGAGCTTCATCCATAGGCACATAGAACGAACCGTATCGTGTAATGCTCTCCTTCTTTCCAAGAGCCTTACAAAATGCATCACCCAAAGTGATTCCGATATCTTCAACAGAATGATGTCCGTCAACATTCAGGTCGCCGTTGCATGAAACATCAATATCGAATGACCCGTGCCTTGCGAACAATGTCAGCATGTGGTCAAAAAATCCGATTCCGCTGTTTATGGAGCTTTTTCCGCTTCCATCTATATTCAGATGAATCTTTACGGATGTTTCAAACGTTTTGCGGCTGATTTCAGCTTTACGCATTGTAGCTACCGCCCTTCTGCAAAATTACGAATTGCTTTCATAACAGCATTATTTTCTTCAGGGGTTCCGATTGAAATACGCAGGCAGTTATCCAGCATCGGAGCGTTTCCAAAGCTTCTTACACCTATTCCGTAGTTCAACAGACGTTCATTTAGCTCCTTCGCCTTATCGTACCGCAAAAGCAGGAAGTTCGTATCGGAAGGATATACTTTGACGCCCGGAAGTGACAGGAATTCCTCATACATACGGTCACGCTCACTGATTACCATTTCAATACGGGGATCAAATTCATCATACATCTGCATGACAACAGAAGCAACAACCGTAGAAAGTACATTCAAATAGTATGGCTTAAAAACCTTGCCTACTGTTGAAATTATGTCCTTATCTGCCAAAAGATAGCCCACTCTTATTGCTGCCAGGCCAAATGCTTTTGAAAAAGTACGCGCTACCATCAAATGCGGATATTTGGACATAAGGGAAACCGCGCTTGCCTTTTTACCTGCAAATTCAACGTACGCTTCATCAACCAAAAACGCGCAGTCAATTTCCTTGGCGATTTTTTCAATATCCTCAACAGGAATCAAACCGCCAGTCGGGTTATTGGGATTGCATACAACTGCCAAAGATGCCTTTTGGCTTTTAACTGCCTCAATAAATTTTTCCGCGTTAAATTTATAATCGTCATCCAGCGGAACTGCAATGCCCTCTGCATCCGCGGATTTTACGCATATCGGGTACATTGAAAAGGACGGCTGCATATATACAATTTTGTGACCTTCACCGCCAAAAGCGTAAAAAATCTTGTCTATTATCTCGCTGGAGCCGTTTCCCAGCCATACATTTTCCTTCTGCAGCCCGAAACGCTTTGCAATTATTTCGGACAAATCCTCCGGCTCCGTGTTTGGATAACGGTTAAAAGCAATCCGTGACAAGCTGCTCAAGACACGCTCTTCAACCAAAGGAGGCAGATTCCATCCTGATTCATTGGCGTTTACTTTGATATTCCAGTCACGTTCGACAACATCGTAGACCGGGAGGTTGTCTATATCCTTTCGGTAATCAAGCATACCTTACTTCTCCCTTCTCAGGCGGATAGCATTGGCATGTGCCTGAAGCCCCTCCGTCTCGGCAAGGCGGATAATGTCCTCGGACACATCACTAAGTGCCGGCTGTGTATAGGAAATAAAGCTTGTACGTTTCATAAATGTTTCTACGTTGAGTACTGAATAATACCTTGCTGTTCCACCTGTAGGAAGAATATGGTCAGGGCCTGCAAAATAATCACCCAGCGGCTCCGGCGAATATGCACCAAGGAAAACAGCGCCTGCATGGCGTACATACGGAAGAAGCTCGAACGGATTTTCCGTGAGAAGCTCCAAATGCTCAGGTGCGGACAGATTTGCAAAATCCATAGCCTGCATCATATCCTCGGCTATGATAATCATTCCGTTCCTTTCGATAGACGCGCCGGCAATCTCCTTTCGCGGAAGCTGCGCAAGCTGCTTTTCTACCTCAGCCGCAACCTTTTCTGCGAGCTCAGCGCTGTTGGTTATTACTATGCTTGATGCCAGCGGGTCATGCTCTGCCTGGCTGAGCATATCTGCAGCCGTATAGACAGGGTCCGCCTTTTCATCAGCTACGATAAGAATCTCGCTTGGACCTGCCAGCATATCAATATCAACATGTCCGTAGACAGCCTTTTTGGCAAGAGTAACGAAGATGTTTCCCGGGCCTGTAATTTTATCAACACGGGGGATTGTTTCAGTACCGAACGCAACAGCAGCTATAGCCTGTGCTCCGCCGATTTTATAAATCTTTTTTACACCAATGTATTTTGCTGCCAAAAGAACATATGGATTGATTTTACCGTCACGCGGCGGGCACATCATAATGATTTCCTTAACTCCTGCCACAGCAGCCGGAACCGCATTCATTACAACAGAGGACGGATATGCAGCCGTGCCTCCCGGAACATAGATTCCTACACGGTCAAGAGGAATAACCGACTGACCAAGAAGAGAGCCTTTCTCCCTGTATGTCATCCAGGAGGTCGGTTTCTGCTCCTCGTGGTATCTGCGTACATTTTCGATGGATTTCTTCAAGGATTCAATGACCTTCGGGTCTGCCTGTGCTTCTGCCGCAGCGAACTCATCTTCGCTTACCAAAAACTGATCCGGTGTGAACTCTGCACGGTCAATGAGCTTAGTATATTTCATAACAGCCTTGTCACCGTCGCGGCGCACATCCGAAACAATCATGTCTACAATTTCGGCAGCCGTCATATCACGTCCGAACAGCTTTATGTTTCCTTCACGGATTTTGGGATTAAGCTCCACCTGGTCAAAAGGAGCCTTCTCCAAATACTTTTCTACCTTCTCAACACCGAGTTCCTTTACGTTTAAGATTTTCATTTATTCCCTTCAGCCCTTTCAGTTAGAATCTGTTTCATTTTTTCAGTCAAGCTGTATATACGGTCAAACTTCAAACGGAAGCTTACACGGTTTGCAACAAGTCTCGCAGAAGCATCCATAATATGGACAATCTCTTCGAGATTATTTTCCTTCAATGTGGTTCCTGTCTCGACAATATCAACGATACTCTCGGAAAGCCCCACTATAGGTCCAAGCTCAATTGACCCGTTAAGCTTTATGTATTCCATCTGCATACCGTGCTCATTAAAAAATTTTTCAGCAATATGCGGGAATTTTGTCGCAACTCTCGTATGTGTGTAATCAGTCAGCTTATCACGCTTTTTATCCTTCGGCACGGCCATCATTAAATGACATTTACCAAAGCCCAGATCCAAAAGCTCATAAACATCCTGCCCTGATTCCACAAGCACATCCTTGCCGATGATTCCTATATCCGCTGCACCATATTCGACATAAGTCGGAACATCTGCAGTTTTTGATATGATAAATTTTACCTTCTGAGCTTCATTGGTGATAACAAGCTTTCGGGATGAATCAGTAAGGCCATCGGCAGAAATACCGGCTTCCCTGAACAAATCAACAGCCAGTGGAAAAAGCTTTCCTTTGGGAAGTGCAATTGTTAAATACTCATTTTCACTACTCTGCATTATGTCCTCCATTAATGTCTTTACTATATTAAAGTACTAATATGATGATATGCTAACATGTGATTGTAACATTGTCAATCCATTTAAGCGTTTTTATTTAAAATAATCAATTTTTAGAATCGGCAAGCTGAAGAATTTTGAGCTCGATACTGCGCTCCGATAAATTCCGGTCATGATGGCGGGAAATCATATCCGCTTCTTTATCCATGCCAATTTCCCTCAGCATTTTTTCTCCAATTTGAGGATGGAAGAAGTAAACATGAAACAGTCCTGACAGCCAGCCGTTGTTTTTCCCTGCCTGCCTACGTGCAAAATCAGGAAAACAACCTGCAATGATAACAGCAATCGACTTTTCCCATACGTTCATGCTTCCGTTGACACGTCCTACATCGTGCAGCAGGGCTGACCGCCGCAGCAAATCGGAATCGCATTCCTCTGACTTGGCAATTTCAAGCGCAGTATACGCAACATGGAGCGCATGATACTGATCGGCTGTTGACATGTTCCAAAACAGCTTTTGTGCCTCAGCCGGCAGATACATTTCTACATACTGCCTGTCCGCTTCTGTCAGCGACGCGGTAACTGCACGGTAAAACTGATATAACCGCCCTGCCATTATTCAACATACAGAAGCGAAGCATACTTTTTCTCTTTTTGATATGCTTCCGCTTCTTCCTTTGTCATAGCATATGGGGCAAGTTCAACGACCAGCCCCTCGTTCCTTTTCCTCTGAGCTGATTCGATTGCAGTCTTTATCTTGCCAGGTGTATACGCAACAAAGCAGTCTTTTTTCAGTGTCTCCGAAGACGCTCCCTCACGTTCGACAGCCAGCATGATACGTTCAATCCCCAGCGCAAAGCCTGTTGACGGGCACGCGGCGCCGAAATCCGAAAGCATTCGGTCGTATCTTCCGCCTCCGCAGAGAGGGAATCCCATCTCCGGAGTATAAATTTCAAATACCATTCCCGTATAGTAATCAAAATCACGTATTACGCCCAAATCAAACTTGACGAACTCGGCAACTCCGTAGGACTCCAAAAGCTGATATATAGCAGACAGATTGTCCAATGCCCTTCTGCTCTGCTCATTGCACGCAATATCCCATGCCTTCTTCAATATTTCCTTGTCGCCGTGCAGGAGTGGAAGTGATGAAAGGATTTTCTTGCTGCGCTCAGGAAGCTGCGTCTGTTCGATTATTTCATGCAGTTTTACCAAATTTCTTTTTTCCAGTGCTTCCCGTATGTTTATCTGTGTCTCGTCCGAAAAATTGAACTCACTCATAAGACCGTTAATGAACTCAATCTGTCCTATGCACACGGTAAAATTTTCAAGACCGCATTGTTTGAGTCCCTGTATCGCCAAAGCGATTATTTCAGCATCAGCCTCTGCCGTACTGGGTCCCATGAATTCGACGCCGGCCTGATAAAACTCACACTGTCTGCCTGCCTGTGCCTGCTCATAGCGAAAAACATTGCTTACATATGAAAATTTAAGCGGACGTACCGCGTCTCTCATACGGCTTGCTACCACACGTGCAATAGGCGTAGTCATTTCATGACGCAGCGCCAGAGTTCTGTTTTGGCGGTCAAAAAACTTGAACATGTGAGGCTCTATAGCCTGACCGTTTCCTATGGTGAGAGTATCAAGATACTCTATAGATGGCGTAACAATCTCATCATAGCCCCATTTCGTAAACAGATTCATGAGGCTTGATTCTATAGAGCGTTTGCATGCTGCTTCCAAAGGCAAAAAATCCCGCGTTCCATACGGAATCTTGAGTGAATTCTTCAACATCGGTTTCATAATATATTTATTCCACCTTCCTGCTTTCCTTTTCCTTGAAACGCTGCAATATAACATTGTAGCCATCGGCACCGTAATTAAGGCACTTCTTCACGCGGCTGATTGTAGCCGTGCTTGCTCCTGTACGTTCAACAATAGCATCATAGGTATTACCCACAGAAAGCATACGCGCAACCTCAAGACGCTGTGCCAATGCCTTCAGCTCGCCTATAGTACATATATCCTCCAGGAACTCGTAGCATTCCTCCTGTGTCTTCAGGACCAGCAAAGCATCACAAAGCTGGTCGGTAAGTTCATCTTTGATTTTTGGATTTATCATACTAACACCACCACAATAATATTTTTTCTCTTTATTCCTTTACTCCGTGAAAATAATATAAAATAATTATAGCACACTTTAGTATAGAAACAAGTAAAAGGATAATAAAAATTTACAGAATGCCTAATTAGCAGGATTGCCTTTGGCAAAACCGTAATGAATGAGTTATAATAATGAAAGAATTCAATAAAGGAGAAAAATACTTATGACTTTGACACGCGAATCTGTCGAGCTTCTGGCACCGGCAGGAAACTTTGAAGTTCTTAAAGCTGCTGTAGACGCAGGAGCCGATGCCGTATACCTCGGCGGCAAGCATTTTAATATGCGCCTGCACCGTCAGGATATGAATTTCAGTGATGAAGAACTCAAAGAAGCTATTAAATATACGCACGAGCATGGCGTACGCCTTTATATCACCATAAACAACCTCATCAGCGAAGAAGAGCTTCCTGATTTGGAAAAGTTCCTGCAATACCTTGATACGATTAAGCCTGATGCTATTCTTGTACAGGATTTTGCCGTTATCGAGCTTGTAAAACGCCTCGGAATCAAGATTCCTCTCCATGCATCTATTATGATGAACACACATAACGAGCACGCTGTAAAGCTTCTGCAGCAGTATGGAATCACACGTGTTGTTGCCAGCCGAGAAATGTCTCTTACTGAGCTTTCCATTCTTCGTGAACGCACAGGCATCGAGGTCGAATACTTCGTTCACGGCGATATGTGCATTTCCGAGAGCGGCCAGTGCATCCACTCCGGTGTACTCTTCGGACAGAGCGGAAACCGCGGCCGATGCCTGAAACCCTGCAGATGGCCGTATGAGCTTCTCTATGAGGACACGCTGGAAAAAGCCCCGGATACGTCTGACGGACCGTATAAGCTGGCATTAAAGGACATGTGCATGTACCGCAACCTTCCGGATCTGATTCAGGCAGGAGTCGCTTCCTTCAAGATTGAGGGACGTATGCGCCCTGCTCCTTTCGTTCACGAGATTGTCAGCATTTACCGCCGTGCAATCGACGCATATATCGCTGACCCGACCGGATATCAGATTAACGAAGACGACTGGAAGGCCCTCTACAACAACCGTGCCCGTGATTTTTCCACATGCTTTGCCATGGGGCACCCTGACAAAAACGCAATCGGATTTGACGGAACACGCGAACCGCGCTTTTTCAGCAAGGCTATTCCCGAAGCTAAATACGGTGATGAAAAAACTACTCAGGAAGCAGCAGCGTCTGTTGAAAAGAAATCCTCTCTCGCTGTACGTGTCCGGGACATGGAAGGCTTAAAAGCCGCTATTGATGGCGGCGCTGACGCAGTTTATGCAGGCGGAGAAGTATATGCGCCTGCCAAGCCATGGACTCTTTCAGCATTGAAGGATGCAATCGACTACGCGCATAAGCACAATGTCCGTTTCATTTTGGATACCCCGCGCACTACAACCATGCGTGAGGTACAGGAGCTGGAGCTTCAGCTTGAAGCAGTTGAAGCATTAAAGCCGGACGGAATTCTGCTTGGCAATCCCGGAAGCATGTATCTTGCTGAAAAAATCACCTCGCTTCCGCTTCAGACAGATTTCTCGCTTAACCTCTTTAACCATACAGCGGCAGAATTCTTCAAGCGGCACCGTGTATCCCTTTCCACCGTTTCCTACGAGCTTTCGCTTCATCAGCTGACGGATATGGCTAAGAAAGCAGATGCTCCATTGGAGGTTATAGTCCACGGTGCATACGAGTCAATGATTTGCGACCATGATTTCCCGTCGCTGTCCAATCCGCAGGATTCCTTCAGCGAAGAATCGGATAAACACCGGTACGCGTTGAAGGACGAAACAGGAGCAATTCACTCCCTGCGCAGAGACCAGTACGGAAGAACGCATATCTTGTTCACCAACGACCTCTGTCTGTATCCGTATCTGCCGCAGCTTCATGCTGCAGTATCTAATTTCCGGATTGAGGCACAGGACATGGAGCCGGAGCTTGTAAAGAAAACAACCGCATTGTATAAGGAAGCTCTTAATAAGCTGGATAACAGAGCAGTTGAGCTTGACCTGAGCGTTATAGACAATCTCGAAAAGGAAAACAAACGTCCCTTCGGAATCGGAGCATACCGCTTTGCTGAATCAAAATAAATCAGGAGATGACATACTGCATGAAATCTTATATCGGACCAAAAGCTATTCTTGAAAAGAAAAAGAAATACATCATGCCGTGTCTGGCACATTTTTTTCAGGATCCTCCGGAATTTGTCAAAGGTTCCATGCAATACCTTTTTGACACCGAAGGAAAAAAATACCTGGACTGCTTTGCAGGTGTATCTGTTATAAACTGCGGACACTGCAACCCTGAAATCACACAAAAGGTCGTTGAACAGGTACAGAGCCTGCAGCACGTCTGCAACATCTATCTGACGGAAAACTTCGTAAACCTTGCCGAAAAGCTGGCAGAGGTTACACCGGGCAAGCTGCAGAAATCCTTCTTCTGCTCCACAGGCTCGGAAGCAAATGAAGGTGCGTTGCTGCTCGCCACAATCTATACCAAAAGCAGTGAATTTATCGCGCTTCGCAACGGACTTCACGGCCGCACAAAACTGGGTATGAGTGTTACAGGCATCGGAATGTGGCGCACTGACCCCAATCCATGCGGTGGAATCAGCTTTGCACCAAACCCCTACTGCTACCGATGCCCTCTCGGGAAAAAATATCCTGAATGCGACCTTGAATGCGCAAATCAGATTGAGGACATCATCAAAACAGCAACCTCCGGTAATCCTGCTGCTTTTATCGCAGAATCAATTCAGGGTAATGCAGGAATCGTGGTTCCTCCAAAGGGATATTTCAAGCGTGTAAAAGAAATACTGGAAAAATACAACACGCTTCTTATAATTGATGAAGTTCAGACAGGCTTTGCACGCACAGGGAAAATGTTTGCCATTGAAAACTTTGACGTAGAACCCGACATCATGACAATGGCAAAAGCACTGGGCAACGGCGCGCCTATCAGCGCATTCATTGCCTCCGCAAAAATTGCGGATACATATACCCGCCCCGGAGCGTCCACATTGGGCGGCAACCCGGTATCCTCAGCAGCAGGACTTGCTGTACTTTCGTACATCGAAGAGCACAATCTTCTGCAGAACGCGTACGACAGAGGCGTACAGCTCCGTGAAGGATTGGCTGAACTGGCTAAAAAGCACCCTATCATCGGAGACATTCGCGGTCTCGGACTGATGAACGGCGCAGAATTTGTCCATGCGGATAAATCTCCTGCCTTTAATGAGCTGGATGAAGTTCTGGAAGAAATGAAGAACCGCGGCTTTATCATTGGCAAAAACGGAATCTCAAGAAACGTTATGGCGTTCCAGCCTCCACTTGTAATAACGGAAGAAAATATAAATGATGTACTGAACAACCTTGATGATGTTCTGACTAACAAAAAACTTTAACGGAAAAACGCAGCAAAAAATCCCCGACCAATCGGCCGGGGATTTCTCATTTGTTTACTCTAATCACTCTTCCTTATGCTCCTCAAGACGCATGAGCATGAAGCAATAATCGGAAAGACGGTTTATATACAGTCTGTCTGTATCATGCACTTCCTCCTGTTTGGAGAGGCGCAGAATCTGACGCTCTGCACGGCGTGCGATAGTACGCGCCAAATCAAGCATTGCTCCGCCTTTGGAATCACCCGGGACAAGGAAGCATGCCAACGGACCGACAATCCCCTCGATCTCGTCAATCTCACTCTCAAGCTCCTGGATGTTAAATTCCTTGATATACGGCTCACTTCCGAGGCTTGCTAAATCAGCCATGAAAAGAGAAACATTTTTCTGTAAAAGGTATATGCGGGTTTTTACGTCTTCATTCTCGCAAAAAGCCCGGGCCATACCCAAAGCTGAGTTCATTTCGTCGATGGTACCATACGTTTCAACCCGAAGGGAATCCTTATCTACACGTTCTCCTGTAAAAAGACTGGTCTGCCCTTTATCGCCTGTTTTCGTATAAACGCCCATCTTCGATCACCTCAGTCAAAAATTTCAGTTTCGTTGAAGAAAATATGAATTTCGCGAGCTGCGCTCTCCGGGCTGTCGGATGCATGAACTGCATTCTCGCCTTTGCTTGCAGCATAAAGCTTGCGGATTGTGCCCTCTGCAGCCTCTGCAGGGTCAGTCTTGCCGTTGATTTCACGAACCTTTGCAATAGCGCCTTCGCCTGCCAGAACCATAGCAACGATAGGTCCGGAAGTCATGAAAGTCTCAAGCTCACCATAGTACGGACGGCCGATATGCTCTTCATAATGCTTTGCAGCAACTTCCTTCGTCATCTTCATCATGCGCATAGCGAGAAGCTGAAGTCCCTCATCCTCATAACGCTTTACAATGTCACCTGTGTGATGAGCCTTAAAAGCATCCGGCTTTACCAATACTAATGTTTTTTCCATGTTAAATCATTTCTCCTTTTGTTATGTATTACTATTTACTTTTGTAAATAGTGACTGGCAATATCATTGTAGTCTACGGCAGACTGCTTTATAGCCTCGATTTCATCATCGCGCAAATCACGGACGATACGCGCAGGATTTCCGTAGACAAGACTGTTGGCAGGAATGACTTTTCCCTGTGTAATAATCGTACCCGCGCCAATAACGCAGTTATCCTCTATTACAGCATGACCGAGAAGCACCGCTCCCATACCGATAAGGCAGTTGTTTCCAACCTTGGAGCAATGGATTATAGCATTATGCCCTATGGTAACATAATCACCGATAATAGTCGGCTCACTGGCCATGACATGAACAGTACAGTTATCCTGAATATTAGTAAACTTCCCTACTACTACCTTCTGTATGTCTCCTCTGACAACCGTGTTGAACCAGACATTGGAACCCTCACCCAAAGTGACATCACCAATAATCCTTGCTCCGTCAGCGACGAAAACATCAGGCGCAATTACAGGATTTTTATCTTTATAAGGAATAATCTGTCCCATGCACTCTCCTCCTATCCGCCATACTCTTTTATTTTAACGCATTTATTCAAATTTTTCCATACGAAAAAATCCCGACTTCGTTGCTTATATACATGACAAACGGTTATCCTAGAACCAATCTCTTCGAAAAAAAGGATTATTCTCTTATCGAGAATAATCCTTTTAATAGACTTTAAAAACCTACTCTGCAAATTGTACTAATTCTTTTTTCAAGCCATTTTGTTGCAGTTACCTCATTTTCTTCAATCGCCATCTCTACAGCCCTCTTTGAATAGTTCAATAAATCTCTGCTCTTTTTTCTCAAATCGTAGGCGTTTCTAACTATCTTTTTTAGTTCATCTTGAGTTTCATTTGTAATTTTAGGCAACGGAATTTTCATAAATTCATCTTTTGTAATATTAGTAAGAATAGTCCCCGAGCATCCCCTCTTCAACAACATCTGTATTGGCTTGGATTTTAGCAAAACTAATAATGTTTCACTATTGTAATTATCCGAATCTATCACGTAAAAACCTGTTGAACATAATGCATTGTCATATTTTTCTGTAACTAACGCACAACTTTCAAGTGAACCCTCAACAGACGAAACTATCACATATCCTTTTTTAACGAGACGTCTCGCTCTGGCAGGCAGGTCTTCACCTTTAACTTCTTCTACATCATCAATATCACCAACTTTTCCGATATTAGCCAACTCTATATATTGATAACGCTCTCCAGCAACCGGGGTAAATGTTTTATCGTAAATGTTGCAAAGGTTTCCAATAGTACCAATTGACCTAATCTGTCCAATCATATCATAATTCTTTTGCTGGTAATATTCAGCATCTATCCTTCCAACACTACTGAAACTTTCACCTAGTGATTTGATTGCAATTGAATTAGTAGAAAGTTTATCTATTTTGACTTCCAACTTGTCTAACAGATATTCTTCTGCCTCCTCAAAGCTTTCTTTAGAATGATTCATTAACTTCAAAAACTGTTCATACGCTTTTTTCAGCTTATCATAAAAAATTTCACTAAACTCCGGGATGATAAATTCTCTCAATCGTCCAAGAGTAATCATCTGTTGAACTCCACCCGAGCCACCTCTTTGAGATTGTAGTGCTCCATACTTTCCCATCATGAATAACGCCATGAAATAATTTGAATTAGTCGTAGAGTATAAAGGTTTTATTATCGCCACATCACGATTCATATTACAAGGCGCCAAATCTGCTGTTGCCACAGCAATTTGCCCCAAGGTGCCTTTAATTGATATGAGAATATCTCCTTCCTGTACTCTTGCACGGGCATTCTTCTTGTCAACATCCTCACTAACATATCTAATCTTTGAAAGATCAATATATCCTTTTCTAATGTTTTCTGCAGTTAAGTACTTAACACCACAATCTAAGTAATCAACTGACCCATGTTCACCATCTGTAACCTTATAATACTTACCAATATTGAAATGCTTTCTCTTTAATAACTGTTCAGTTTCATAAACATACTCTTTGGAATAATATTCAGCATCCATCCTTTTTATTCTTAATATTTCGCTAAGTAATACTTCGCTGCACTCATGCCCATCCATCAATGCCTTAAACTTTGCTTCGTCGAAAGGCTCAGTGGATGGGCTTATTGAAAAAAACTTAAACCTTCTCGTTTAGCAAACTCTATAAATGCTTCTGCAATACCATCTTGACTATATATATTATTAGGATTTGGATTAGCTAAATCCGGATCGTGATTAAATAAATCATGCTTCACAAATATGTGTCCATGAGTATCTTTTACACGTTCCGTCCTTTCAAAAACCTCTTCTGCAACAAGATAGAATTTTTGTACAGATTTATCTAATGCCTCGTACTCTGCCTGCGAAATAACGCCTTTAGTATTTTCTCCAATAGTAGCAACTTCTTTGTAATGCTTTTTATCAAACTCCGATAACTGTAAGTAATCCTCAATATTTAAAGATTCCTCATAGCATTCTGCATCTTTCTTTTTATTTTTTAACACAAAGGTCGCATTCTTCAATATCCATTTCTTATGTGTATCAAGTTCTCCATATTCTTCAATAAATAAATCCTTAATAAAATCTGTACTTCCACTACTATTCTTATGCTCTTCTACTTCTGTAATTGAAACGTCCTTAATAATATATTCTGATGCTTTTCCTGCATTATATTCAGCCTCAGTAACCTCCTGTTTATCCGATTTTCGAAAATAATGGCGTTCTGTAATATACTTATATGTGTTCCAATTCACGTAGGTTTCAGTAACATATATTTTATCTCCTGAACTATCTTTACTAGGCTCTTGCATAGTCGCAAAAAAAACAGAATAATCCAACTCTCCTTTTTGATTCAATTCCGGTTTGGGACAAATATTAGGAAACCCACAATTTTCATCTGTCCATTTTTGGACAAATAGTACACTGGTTTTTGTTCCAGTTCCGGACTTACCGTTTTTAAATGTATTACCATGCAAACCAACAACCGCTAGAAGCCTACACTGCTTTAAAATATACTCACGAATATATTGAGCTGAAGAATTATTGAATGTTCCTTGGGGTAAAACAACAGCCATTCTTCCACCCGGTTTAAGGAAATTAAGATTTCGCTCAATAAACAGAATGTCTCTATCAACTGCATTCTGCAATTTCGCGGAACAAATCCCTCCTTTATGTCCTAAATCATACTGAGAAATCTGCTCAGTATTATCTAATGCTCCAGCAAAAGGTGGATTTGCCATCAAAATATCAAAGTTAAATGCCTTGTACTTCTTTCTATCTGAATTTGCAATCGGATCAGCGCTTAACTGCGCCAACTTTACAAAGCCTTCGTGATATTTACTCTGCCACTTATCATCATCAAGGAAATTCTTCTTCCAGTTATAGAAATCAAGTGTATTAAGATAAATAACATTTGTATGTCCATCACCTGCTATGATGTTCAACATACGCCCTACTCTTACTGATTTTTCACTATAATCTATACCAAATACGTTGTTTTGGACATAAGCTAATTCCTCCGGCTTTCTGGCTCTAGTGGTAAACAAATTGATCGCTTGTGGATTAATTTGCTTCCAAACATGAAATATTGTGTGCATAGGAAACCCACAGCTTCCTGCAGCAGTATCAATCATTTTTTCTTTAGGCTTAGGATTTAACATCTTTACGCACATATCTATAACATATCTAGGCGTAAAAAATTGTCCCATATCACTCTTTTGATTTTTATTTACTAAATGTTCAAATGCATCATCAACAACTTCAAGGTTAGAATTAAACAACTTAACATTCTGTAGCTCTTTTACACATGATTTAATTGTTTCGGCATGCATATCAAGAACATCTTCTGGAGCAAATACACCGGGCCATTTATTCTTTGCTTCAGAAAACAAATCACTCATATTGCGATAAATATCATCAAGAGACTCTGTTTCCTTAACTCTAAATTGCATTACCCTAAATCCAGAATCATCAATATCCTTAAATGGAATTTTATATTTTGTTGTTACGATTGCTATTTCATCTGCATCCTGACTTGATAACACTTCATCGTACAATTTTATAAAAATCAACTTAAATATCTCTTCAAACGCCTTATCACTAGAATCATTTGCTCCAAATCTCTGTTCAACACTAAGAATAATATCTTTTAATGTTTCTGTTTTAAGCCTATCACATTGAATAAGTTGTTTTAATGTAAATCGCCGATTCTCCTTCCACGCATCAATATCCTCATCTGAGCGTGGAAATTTATCTAACACTATTTGTGTTTCATAGTCTGGAGAATCATAAAACTCGGGCGCTTTATTTCCATTTACAAGAACACCAACACACGGATGTTTTTGATTACAATATGTTTGCATCTGTTGAAAAGGAGTCGTTGACTCACCATCCCAGCTTTTTTTATAATCGTCTATCCCAGGGCGTTTAACTTCAATAATCATCCTAATGTGCTTATGATTTTCATCAAATACGGCAATATCAATCCTTTTATCATTGATTGTTTGTTTGCCCGCAAAAATAACTGGTTCTTCAAAAGATATCTGGTCTATCTTATACCCATAATTAGTTGTTAAAATATAAGTATAATACTGACGAATAATCTCTTCTGGCGTAAGTTTAAAATAATCTCCGTCGTTATTTTTACCACGTTTAATGCACTCAATGCCAGGCTCTCCATCCTTCCTAATTTTTATACGATCATTGATCCACTTTTTATCTTCCTTCGTAAACTGCGAAATATGTTCATATTCATCTTTCTTCAGAATATCCTTAATAGATATCATCTTATTCTCCCCTAGTTTCTAAATTTCGAAAACGTATACGTTTAGAAACGTGGGATTATGCTATAATAATTTCTAAATGAACCCTTGAAACCGTTGAAGATTCAAGAGATTCAAAATTTCATTTAGAAACGTATACTTTTCAAAAAATTTATCCCACTAAAAAAGCATCTCTTACCTGCCAAAATTTCAGCAGACAAAAGATGCTTTTTCTATTTCATCTATTCGTATATATACATGCCGTGAAGAAACCAAAATACAACGTCAGAATAATTTTTTGCCTATAAAAGCAAAAAGCCGTAATCCTTTGCTCTGGATTACGGCTTTTCATTCGAGTTATTCTCTTTTCTAGTGTAAAACCTCTCTAGCTATATAAACTGCGCCATTTGCACAGGAATGTATTCCAATGTACCATCCCTCATGTAATCTTTTGTATAAATCAAAATTCCATGGTCTATTCTTGAGGAATATTTTTCGGTGAATGCATCTAGTGACGAATGGCTCTTATACCCTGAGCTTTTCACTTCTATAGGACATACTTTGTTTTTTGATGAAATCAAAAAATCAATCTCATAGTTATGCCTTGATTTTTCATTAAGAAAGGTATGGTAGTAGAGTTCATGTCCATTTGCTGCCAATGTTTGTGCAACTATATTTTCGTAGATATAGCCAAGATTAGCATGCAGCTTTCCATTAAGCAGCTTTGAATATATATCGTTTTCCGTAAAGCTCTTATCTTTAAATGCTAGTGTAACAAACAAGCCTGTATCCGCAACAAAGAGCTTGAATCTTGATAAGTCTTTGTTTTGCGCCAGTCCTGCTTCCGGATTGTTTACGTGATATGATACTAACACAGTCCCTGAATCCTTCAGCTCTGCTATTTGTTCAATAATATCTTTGCCCCTGCTTCCTTCCAAAACGCTTGATACCTTATAGCGTGAAGCATTCGACATTAGCTGTGAGGGAATGGCATCAAATAAAATAGAGAGCTTTCCGCTCGAATCAATCTTCCGAAAATCATCTTCATATAATGTCAATATGTCTCGTTTTACGAGATCGACTTCACTCAAATCATTTGTTATTATGTATTTTTCAACTGCCTGCGGCATTCCACCGACAAGCATATATAGCCGAAAGTCTCTTAACAGCTTACGGTTTGCAGCCTGTCCAATCTGTTTTTTTGCATCATAGAGTTGCTTTAAAATAGGCACAGATACATTATCTTCTAATGCCCAGCGAAATTCTTCATAATCCATGGGATACATGTGAAGTTTTCTTTCTTCACTTGGTATCAGAATATCTTTAACATTCTTACGTATAGATATAAGCGAACCTGTCTCTATATAATCATACCGTCCATCTGCGACAAGTGCTTTTATTGCCTGCCGTGCTTTAGGGCATAACTGAACTTCATCAAATACGATACACGATTTGCGTTCTTTCAGACTGGTATTGTATGTCAACTGCAGCTGGAGAAAAATGTAATTTAAATCTGACAGGTCATCAAATAATTCCTTTGTTTCAGGAGACGCTCTATAGAAATCAAGAAAAATATATGTTTCGTATTCGTTCTTTGCAAATTCTTTCACCAACGTAGATTTCCCAACACGACGCGGCCCCTCAACAAGTACAGCTGTCTTTCCATTTGATGAATTTTTCCAATGTAACAGCTGATTGTATATCTTGCGCTTAAACATTCAAACACCTCCAACCTCAAAATCGTTAATTTTATTTTAGCTATTTCCTGCAAAATCGTCAATTTTATTTCGCGGTTTTTCTGCAAAATCGTCAATTTTATTTTGCCATTTTCCCGCAAAATCGTTAAATTTGGACATAAAAAAAGTCCGTACGTTAATACGGACCGGAAAACTCTAGTTATGAATTTCAGATTTCATCCTGCTTCAGTATGTGGGCCCCTCTGCGGTCAACATCGAGAATCAGAGCCTTTGCTTTGACACTATTCTTTGCAAAGGCCTGCTCCATAGCAGAAGCGACTTCGTGTGGATGCTCAACTGTATATGCTATTATGCATGGGCCTGCGCCGCTGATGCATGCTCCCAGCGCGCCCTCTCTCTTTGCTGCTTTTATTACGTCTGCCATCCCCGGAATCAGTGACTCTCTGTAGGGCTGGTGAAGCGCATCTTCAAATGCGTGCCGCAGGAAACGGATATTTCCCTTGATAAGCGCAGCCACGAGCATTGATGACCTTCCGATGTTAAAGATTGCATCCTGCATCGGAACCTTTTCTGGCAGTACTTTTCTTGCCGCCTTTGTGGACAAGAAAAAATCCGGAACTGCTACAACCATCTGAAGCGGAATCCGCGGTACAAAGGAAAAGCTTTCCGCCTTGTGGTTTTCTACAATACTTACGGTAAATCCACCGTATATCGCAGGAGCTACATTGTCGGGATGTCCTTCTATATCCGTTGCAATCTGCAAAAGCTCTGCTCTGCTGAAATAATTGTCAATCAGAACGTTCGCTGCCTTTATGCCCGAAACAATGGCAGAAGCACTGCTTCCCAGTCCCCGTGAAAGTGGGACTCTGTTGACCATGTGAATCCTCGCGCCCTGATATTCTTTATCTTTGTGTGCCCGAGTCAAAAGTGTCTGTATGGAACGCCATACCATATTACGGCTGTCACAGGGAATATTTTCGGCACCCTCGCCCTCAAGTTCAATTGACAGGTCAGGCTCATGCAAAAGCGAAAGTGTAATATCATTATAGATTGTACACGCTACCCCCAGCGTGTCAAAGCCGGGGCCGCAGTTTGCGCTTGTGCCCGGAACACGAATCGTTATCGAACGTTCCATTACACTTCACCTTTCTTGGTTTCGACCCGGATGACGTTAGAAATCGTAGTGACAACGGGCAGATTTAAGAGTACCTGCTCTGCTTTGAGCAGTTGTTTATGATAGACATGATGTGTAACCACAACAATTTCGGCCTGGTCTTTTACACGCTGTGTCTGTATAACGGATTTCAGACTGACTCCCTGGTCGCCGAATACTGTTGCGATTGTTCCCAGAACACCCGGCTGGTCTGCAACAAGCAGCCTGATGTAATATGAGGATTCCGTTTCTTCCAACGGACAGAAGGGTTTGACCTGAAATGCCGAGCAGTCAACCGCAGCGTAGATTCCTTTTACAATCTCTCTGGCTACGGTAATGATGTCTGCCACAACAGCGGAAGCTGTCGGAAGCGAGCCCGCTCCCTGACCGTAAAACATTGCTTCCCCGATGGCATTTCCTTTTATAAAGATAGCGTTAAACACATCATTTACCGATGCAAGAGGATGGGCTTTTTTCAGGAAAGCCGGATGCACTCTGACATCGACACCCTTTTCGGAGTCATTTGCGATAGCCAGAAGCTTTATGACGTATCCGAGCTCTTTGGCATACTCAATATCCTGCGGAGTGATATGTGTAATTCCTTCCACAGAGACATCATCCAATGTCACACGCGTATTGAATGCGAGTGATGCAAGAATCGCAACCTTGCGGGCAGCGTCATAGCCCTCAACATCAGCAGCAGGGTTTGCTTCTGCATAGCCAAGCTCCTGTGCTTCACGAAGCGCGGTTTCGTAGTCATTGCCGCAATTGGTCATCTGTGTCAGCATGTAGTTCGTCGTGCCGTTTACAATACCCATTACTTCGGTAATGCGGTTGGCGGTAAGACTTTCCTTGAGCGGAGTAATGATAGGAATACCGCCGCCCACGCTGGCTTCAAAAAGGAACTCCACGCGGTTTTCTTTTGCCGCGCCGAACATATCCTTGCCAAATTGCGCAACAACATCTTTATTGGCTGTGACGACATGCTTCCCTGCTTTCATTGCCCGAAGCATGTACTCACGCGCGGGATGAAGTCCACCCATAAGCTCAACAATGATATCTATATCCTCATCTTTAAGGATATCATTGATATCATCGGTCAACTCCATGCCTTCGAGGTGAGGCCTTTTCTTTTTCAGGTCTCTGACCAGGATTTTCTTTATTTCGATTTCGGTTCCAGATTTTTGTGAAATCTCATCGACGTTTTTTTTCAGTACTTCTACAACGCCGCTTCCAACTGTTCCGGAGCCCAATAATCCAATCTTGATAGTTTTGCCCATAATATTTATTCCTGACCAAGAACTTCCAATCGTTTTACGCCGTCTACCATACGCAGCTTGTCGAGAAGTGCTTCCAAATCAACAGAAAGGTTGACTGTCTCAATGGAAATCGTCGCATTTGCTACGCCCTGAAGAGGAATTCCCTGATTGATTGTCAATACGCTTCCCGAGTCACCGGAAATCGTGTTGAGAACGCTGGAAAGCACTCCTCTTTTATGTTCCAGAAGGAACGTCAATGTTACGATTTTATTTCTGCTTGCTTCATAAAACGGGAAAACATAATCCTTATATTTGTAGTATGCACTGCGGCTCAGGTCCATTTTTTCAACAGCTTCGTTGATGGTACGTGCATCTCCGCGTTTAAGCATTTCTTTTACACGGATTGTTTTCTTGATTGCTTCCGGTAAAATCTCTTCTCTTACTAAAAAAAATCCGCTTTTTTCATCTTTCAAAGTAAACGCCTCCATACTTTGTTATGTAACAAATATTGAATATCCGCTAATACTTTTCGCGAACACATAAACAATAATACCACACTTTGTTGAAAAATGATATATTTTTTGTAAAATATCTTTCTGCTTTGGACACTTTTCCTTTACATATAAACTTAATCCACTGGTGGCGGAAAGAGTGTTAACTTGTAAAAAAATCGTCCTTTTAGAATTTCTAAAAGGACGATTTTCCTTGATACATCAGGATGTTTGTGTTTACGTTCTGTGTCCGGCTTTGATTTTACTTTCTGTACCGTTAAGCAGACGTCCTATATTGGTCTTATGACGATATATGACAAATACTGCTGCCAAAACACTGAAGACGATATATTCACACGGCTGGTTAAATAACCATGCGAAAAGCGGAACGCAGGCTGCAGCCACTATAGACCCCAGCGAAACGTATTTTGTAATCAGTACAATAACAAACCAGATCAAGAATACCATGAGTGCCGTGGACGGCATGAGCATAACGATTACGCCAAGCCCTGTGGCGACACCCTTGCCGCCTTTGAACTTCAGCAATATTGACCAGGAATGTCCGACGATGGCCATGATTCCACCCAGTACCATCATTAGCGGAGTACCTGCAAAATACATTCCCAAAGCTACACCGATAACGCCCTTAAGGAAATCAAGCAGGAAAATTATAATTCCCGGGCCTTTTCCCAATGTGCGCCATGCGTTTGTTGCACCTATGTTATGACTTCCATGTTCACGAAGATCGACTCCCCACAGCAGCTTGCCAAGAATAAGCCCTGTCGGAATGGAGCCGATAAGATAGCTCAAAAGGCATCCAAGGATTGCTGACATGTCAATCATCATCCTCCTCTTTTCGTCCACGAACGATAAGCTTCAAAGGCGCGCCTTCGAAGCCAAAGGTTTCACGTATCTTGTTCTCAAGGAAACGCAGATACGAAAAATGCATCAATTCAGGATCATTTACGAAAATGATGAACTTAGGCGGTTTTATTCCGGCCTGTGTCATGAACAGAACCTTCAACGGTTTTCCTTTATATGAAGGCGGCGGATTTATTGCTATAGCGTCACGAAGAAGTTCATTTAATACGCTGGTCTTAATACGCATCGACTGCTGGTCGGCTACATATTTTACCAAATCGGTTATACGATGCACACGCTGCCCTGTGAGTGCAGAGATATAAATTACAGGTGCGTACTGCAGGAATCCGATTTTCTCGCGCAGGTCTTCCGTAAATCTGAGGGTAGATTTCTCATCTTTATTCTCATAGATATCCCACTTGTTTACAACAAGAATAACACCCTTGCCGGAATCATGGGCATAGCCCGCGATTTTCGTATCCTGGTCGGTAATGCCCTCTACTGCATTTATAACCATCAATACTACATCGGAACGGTCTATTGCTCTTAATGAACGCAGTACGCTGTAATGCTCGATTGCTTCATCAATATGAGCCTTCCTTCGCATACCGGCCGTGTCTATGAGCGTAAATTTGATATTATCCTTCTTAAAGTGTGTATCTATTGCATCACGCGTCGTGCCCGGTATATCGCTTACGATAACACGTTCTTCTCCCAAAAGTGTGTTAACCAGTGAAGATTTGCCAACATTTGGACGTCCTATAACAGCAATATGGATTTCATCAGATTCTTCATCTTCGTCTGAGTTATCCGGGAATGCGGCGACAACTGCATCAAGCAAATCTCCGAGATTCAGTGCATTTGCCGCGGCTATGGGAATAGGATCACCCAGTCCAAGATTGTAAAATTCATATATATCATTGTCCTGTTTAGGGCTGTCGATTTTATTTACAGCGAGGATAACAGGTTTCTTTGTTGTGCGGAGCATTTTGCCGACTTCCTCGTCAGATGTCGTAAGTCCCGTTCTGCCATCAACAACAAATACAATGACATCCGCTTCATCCATAGCAAGCTTCGCCTGGTCCCGCATGGAGGATAAAATTTTATCATCACCTGAGAACTCAATTCCACCTGTATCAATCATTACAAAAGGTTTTCCCAGCCATACCGCGTCAAGATAAATACGGTCACGGGTTACTCCGGGCATATCATCAACAATGGAAATGCGTTTTTTTCCTATTTGATTAAACAATGTGGATTTGCCAACGTTAGGACGTCCCACAATAGCTACTATCGGTTTACTCATTTTCCTCCTCCTTCAATTTTGTGTATCCGGCATTGCTCTGCCATGTATAAAGCTTTTCTCGTTCTTCAGATTTTGTCTCAATACACCAGTTAGTCAGCATTTTGTACAAATCTCTGCCACCCAGTGCAGACTTAACAGGAATGGAAATTTGTTTTTCCAGTTCGCTTACGGTCATATCATCCAAAAGTATGTCATCACCTGCACGAACTGCGCTGCTTGGTATTATTACACCGTCAAAGTCAGCTTTTTCTTTAATTGCACAAACAGCATTTTTTATATCCACGCCTGTTAAAAGTCCTGATACATCGACAGATGTCCCGTAATATTGGTTTTCAACTGCCAAAATATGTACATCTAATTGAGGGATATTAATCCTTTTAATTAACTTCTCAAATATCGGCTCGATTGCTTTTCCTGATACTACCAAAAGTTTTACTGTCTTGTCAAAAGCAGCCGGCATTATTTCTTTTTCCGCTTCGGTCCATTCATCAATGAAATTTCTCGTAAGACCGATACCGTTATCAAGCTGCGGAAATCCATCATAGTATTCAGCCGGTGGTATATCTTCGCCGGCCAAAAGATAAAACTCATCGCTTAAATATATTAAAGTTTCGCCTGTCTCTTCACGATTTTTATCCTGCCATTTTTTTACCTGTGCTACAACCTTTCGTGCTCCTTCCTTGTCGAAAAGCTGTAACGGATAACAATCAGTACGGAATCGTGTAAGACCTACAGGAACAATTGCAAGTGACTGCAAATAAGGACGGCGCTCCAAAAGCTTTTGAATCGTATTATCCAAATCATCGCCGTCATTAAGCCCCGGACACAAAACAATCTGTGTATGATACTCTATATCAGCCTTTTCCAGACTTTCAAGCTGCGCTATAAGATTTCCTGCCAATGGTGTACGGAGCATCTGTTTTCTAAGCTCCATATTCATCGTGTGAACAGAAACATACAACGGAGACAGATGATATTTTCTGATTCGGTCAAAATCTGCCTTTCCCATATTCGTCATGGTAATAAAATTACCATACAGGAAGGAAAGTCTGTAATCATCATCCTTTATATGCAGGCTGTCACGCATATTGGGAGGTACCTGGTCAACAAAGCAGAAATAACAATGGTTGGCACACGAACGGATTCCATCAAAAACCGCAGCTTCAAATTCAACCCCAAGCTCATCGTCATAATCCTTGGAAAAAGAATACATTTCCTGCGTTCCGTCCGAATGCTGAATCAAAAGGTCGATATCCTCTTCTGCAAATGCAAAGCTCATATCAATGATGTCCTTTAATTTCTGCCCATTTACAGATACAATGCTGTCTCCGGATTTTAAACCGAGTTCGTATGCAATACTGTCTTTCGCCACACGAAGAATTTTTCCTAAACTCATTAAAACTGTCCTTTTTCAAAAATAAAGGAGTGATGCGACCATCACTCCTCCATCCATTCTCAGATATGAAACTAAATTTCGCAATCAGCCTTCGTTTTCAGCATCATGCGCTGCTTTTGTTATGCTAAGGGAAATGCGTTTACGCTTCTTGTCAATGTGAAGAATCTTGACAGAAACCTCATCGCCTGTGTGAACTGCTTCATCAGCACGTGCGATACGTTTTTCGGAAAGCTCACCCATAGGAATAAGTCCGTCAAAGCCCGGCTCAATTTCCATAAATGCACCGAAATCAGTAAGCTTAATCACCTTGCCGGTGATTGTCTGACCCTCTGCATAGCGCTCAACACGTGCGAACCATGGATCCTCAACAGTTTCTTTGATGCTAAGCGAAATACGCTTTGTATCCGGATCAAAATTCTTAACATAAACATCAAGTTCCTGTCCAACCTTAAGGACATCAGATGGATGTTTTACACGATCCCAGGAGATATCAGAGATATGGCACAGACCGTCAACTCCACCGATATCAATAAATGCACCATAATCAACAAGGCGCTTGACAGTACCGTGAAGTGTCTGCCCATCCTCAAGCGTTTCAAAGAGAGCAGCCTGCTTCTCTTCACGAGCCTGCTCCAAAAGCTTACGGCGCGAAAGAACCAGACGCTGTTTCTTAATATCGCATTCGATAGGAAGTGCTTCAATAGTCTGTCCAACGTATACGTTGAGATCCTTTACGAAATGAAGCTCAACCTGGGAAGCAGGAATGAACGCACGAAGGCCTTTCACAGCTGCGACGAGTCCACCCTTGACAACCTGCGTAACTGTAGCAGAAAGAACTTCCTGGCGGTCAACAATACCATCGAAATCCTTCCATGCTGCCAGCTTGTCAGCCTTTACCTTGGAAAGAACATATCCGTTCTCTCCGCCTTTGGAAACAACAAATACATCAATGACGTCTCCGACGCTAACAACATCCTTAGCGGATTCCGGAGCCGGATAAGCTAATTCATTCTTCGGAATTGGAATTTCCTGTTTAGCTCCGATATCAACGAAAGCTTCGTTGTGGCTAACCTGAATGACTGTTCCCTGTACAACCTCATGCTCCTGAATGTTTTTTAATTCCTCTTCTTCTAACAATGATGCCATGTCCTGCACTTTTGATATACCTCCTTGATAATCCAGTCAGGCGTAGACGCACCGGCTGTGATACCAATTTTTTTTATATTTGTAAACCATTCATCACGAAGTTCAGTTGCAGTCTCTATATGATGGGTAATGGTTTCCTTCGAACAAAGCTGGGCAAGCCGTGTCGTATTGGCACTGTTCTTGCCTCCGATTACAAGCATCATGTCCACCTGACGCGCAAGGTCAATGGCGGCCTTCTGACGCTGGTCTGTTGCTGTGCAAATCGTACGTATGATATGTATGTCATCTGATTTCAGTAAAAGCCGTGAAACTATCTTCTGGAATTTGGCTCCGGAAAATGTCGTTTGTGCGACAACTCCCAGCTTACCAATCTTCGGCAGTTCATCAGCTTCAGCTTCTGATTCGATGACATAAGCGCCCTCTCCCGACCATTCCATAATGCTCCGAACTTCAGGATGACACTTCTCTCCGATGATTACAACCTGCAGGCCATCCTCAAACAGGGAATGTGCCGCCATCTGAGCCTTCTTGACATGCGGACAGGTTGCATCAACAACATTCAGATTACGACGTTTTGCTTCTTCATAAATCTGCGGGCCAACACCATGAGAACGAATAATAACCGTTCCATTGTCAGGAATTTCGTCAAGCGAATTGACTGTCCCGACACCTTCATCCGCAAGTCTCGAAACCATTTGCGGATTATGAATAATCGGCCCCAATGTATTGGCAGGCCCGGGCGCAGCATTGGTGCGCGCCAAATGAATCGCACGTTTAACGCCGTAACAAAAGCCTAAATATTCAGCTAAAATTACTTCCATGAGATTCTTTTTACACCTTGCCTTTTACAATCTAGTGAACAGTATACCATAAATTCATCATTTATTGCTATGATTATTTTTCATTTTTGTAATTTCTTCCATAATTTTTTGCGAAAACTTCTGCAATTCATCTTTATTTTTGCTTGTGCCTTCAAAAAAAAGCGGTTTACCATAAATAATTTTTAGGTGTGGAAAAAAATTCTTTGATGAAAAAATTTCATTCGTACCTATGATAGCTGCCGGAACCACCGGCACCTTTGTCATAGCCGCAATCAAAGCAATACCGGATTCTGCTTTGTGAACCTTGCCGTCTTTGCTGCGTGTTCCCTCAGGAAACATTCCGACACAATTACCCGAGTTCAGTTCTTTGACAGCAGCCTTTAATGCGCTTCGGTCCGCAGCACCGCGGTTGACCGGGAATGAATGACAGCTTCTGATAGCAGCGCTGAATATTGGAATCTGAAACAATTCCTTCTTTGCCATGTAGGCAACCGGTCTGGACAAAAATGTTGCCAAAAAAGGCGGATCCCAGTTGCTCATATGATTAGCCGCAAGAATAACTCCACCGCTTTCAGGCATATTTTCTGTCCCGATTATTTCTGCATGAAATACGCGGGAAAAAAGCCACGTGAAAAAAATCTGCAAAAAATGATACACAGTGAATCACCTGCACATATCCAAAATTTTCTCAACAACTTCATCTATAGTCATTCCGGTTGTATCTACGAGGACTGCCTCCGGAACTTTGACAAGCGGTGAAACCTTTCTCTCACTGTCAGCCTTATCACGCGCCGCAATATCCTTTTGAAGCTCAGAAAGCTCAACATCAAATCCCTTTGCAGCCATTTCCTTATATCTGCGTGAAGCGCGCTCTTCGATTGAAGCTGTGAGGAAAATCTTTAGATCAGCATTCGGAAGAACATGCGATGCAATATCACGTCCGTCCATTACAACAGCACCTTTTTCAGCCATTTTGCGCTGAAGATGAACCATTTTTTCACGAACAGGCGCAAGCATAGCAACCATGGATACAATCTTGGTGACTTCCGGAGTACGGATTTCATTTGTAATATCATTGCCATCAGCAAAGACATGCAGTCCGCTGTCTGTGTTTTCAAGACGAACCTCTATATCCTTGGCTACTGCAAGAATATTTTCCTCGGTTACATCCTTTCCGGATTTAAGCACAGCCCATGATACGGCGCGGTACATTGCACCGGTATCGATATAAACATATCCGAGCTTCTCTGATAAAATTTTTGCAATTGTGCTTTTCCCGGCGCCTGCCGGTCCATCAATGGCAATTACTAATTTCTTCATCTTCCGTTACCTCTTTGTTTATTTATTAAATCTGTACATTTGAAAGTGTATCATAAAATTCCGGATATGAAATATTAACACACTCAGGATGTGAGATTTCTACACCTTCTCCGGCTGCACCGGCAATTGCAAGAGCCATTGCAATCCTGTGGTCATCATATGAAAATGCTTCTGAATTTTTTAACGGGAGTCCGCCCTTTATAATCAGGCCATCCTCCAGTTCAGTAATCGCCGGAGCAAGCTTGTTAAACTCTTCAGCTATCGCATGGAGCCTGTCTGTTTCCTTTACGCGAAGCTCTTCTGCTCCGGTTATTTTGGTTTCTCCTTCGGCAAACAGAGCGGCGACCGCGATTATAGGAATTTCATCTATAAGTCTCGGCATGATATCCTTCCCGAATGCAGTTCCATGCAGTTTTGCGCTTTTGACGTGAATGTCTGCAATAGCCTCTCCGCCGCTTTCATAACGGTTCGTTTCGACAATATCCGCGCCCATATCACGCAAAACATCGAGAATACCTGTTCTGGACGGATTTACTCCGACATTCTTTAAGACTATTGAGCTGTTCGGAATTATGCTGCCTGCTACAAGCCAAAAAGCGGCTGAGCTTATGTCACCCGGTACTTCAATAGTCTTCGGACCCTGCAGTCTCTCAGCAGGATGAAAAACTACCTCATTGCCGTTTGTTTCAACATTTATTCCAAAAGCACGCATCATACATTCCGTATGGTTTCTTGAAGGAACCGGTTCAATGATTTTAACTTCAACTCCGGCAGTAAGCGCCGCCAAAAGAATCGCAGATTTCACCTGTGCGCTTGCAACAGGCATCTCGTAGGTTATCCCATGGAAGTTCTTCTTTTCATTTGGAAGAATCGTTATGGGAAGAAGTGTATTGTCTTTGCGCCCCACGATTTTTGCGCCCATCATCTCAAGCGGTTTAATAACACGCCCCATTGGTCTCTTATGAAGTGCCGCGTCACCTGTAAACGTTGTCAAAAACGGCTGTGCCGCCAGAAGCCCCATCATAAGACGAAGAAGCGTTCCTGAATCTCCTGCATCAACAATAGTCTGCGGTTCCTGCAGCCCCTGAAGCCCGACACCTGTAATGTCAAGGGAATTATCCTCATTTTCCTTGACCGTTACACCAAGTGCACGAATTGCCTCCAATGTTGAGAGGCAGTCTGCAGAACGAAGAAAGTTTTTCACATGTACAGTTTGACCGTCACATAAAGCAGAAATCATCAAACTGCGGTGAGATACCGATTTGTCTCCCGGAATAACGATAGTTCCGTGTATGCCGTTTTTTACTTTTGCTATAGTCTTGTTCAAAGGAATCACTCCACTCATTATTAGTGATACAGCTTTTAATTTTCGTCCATGTTCCAAACACTCCAGTTTCCTGCAGCATAGCCCATAGAAAATGCTGCCTGGAGATTATAGCCTCCGGTGAATCCGTCTATATCCAAAACTTCACCTGCAAAATAAAGTCCTTTGATGATTTTTGATTCCATTGTTTTGGGATTAACTTCCTTAACAGATACGCCCCCGCAGGTGACAATCGCTTCATCCAAAGGCCGTGTCTTTGAAATACTGATAGTCAGATGCTGCAAAAGATTTACAATTCTGAAGCGCTCAGCACGGGTAAGCTGGTTTACAGGCTTGTCCGGGTCAATAAACGCCAAATCCAGTATTATCGGAATCATTCTCATTGGAAGTAAATCGTGCATGGCATTTTTTATTGATTTTTTCTGATACAGCTCAAAATCCCTTTCAACTCTTTTTTGAAGCTGTTCCGGAGTAAGCGCGGGCTTTAAGCTGAGCTCCAGCTCCACTTCTTTTTCGTCATGCAGGGCAAAAGCGGCAGTTCTGCTCAACGTGAGAATTATCGGCCCCGTAACACCAAAATGCGTGAACATCATTTCGCCAAATGCGTCAGCAGTTTTTTCACCGTCCACCAGCAAATCCACATGCACATTTTTCAGAGACAGTCCCTGAAGCTCAGCCACCCATTCTTCTTCGGATTCAAGCGGGATGAGTGCAGGCAGCAGTGGGATGATTGTGTGCCCTGCTTCCTTTGCGAGCTCTGCCCCGCTGCCATCGGAACCGGTTTTGGGATATGAAGCCCCACCGGCGGCAAGAATTACTGCATCTGCCTCAAGTATTTCTCCGTCCTTCAGCTGGACGCCTGTGACCTTCTGTTTATGAAAGACAATATGCTTTACTTCTGATTTTACTGCTACCTCTACTCCTGCTTCATGCAATTCATGAAGCATCGCATTAACGCAGTCATCCGCATGGTCACTGACAGGAAAAACTCTGCCACCGCGTTCAACCTTTGTGGGCACAGAAGCATCTTCAAAAAACTGAATAACGTCCTGATTATCAAAGGCCTTAAATACACTATGCAGAAAAGCACCGTTACCAGGAATATTTTTTATTATCTCCTGCATATCGGCAGCATTTGTTATGTTGCACCGGCCCTTTCCTGTTATGCGCATCTTTTTGCCTACGCGGTCAGTCTTTTCCAGCAGACACACATCAGCTCCGTTACGGGCTGCAGCAATTGCCGCCATCATTCCGGCAGGGCCTCCGCCAATTACAAGTACCCGGCTCATTATTTCTTTTCCTCCGTACCGCTTAATTCGTACAAGCTTCTGATTTCTTCTTCAGTTAAGGGACGATGCATACCTCGTTTTAATCCTGAAAGATTAAGCCCCGCGAATTCTGTACGTTTAAGGCTGTTAACAGGGTGCCCCACAGCCTCGCACATACGGCGTACCTGTCGGTTTCTTCCTTCGTGAATCATTATTTCCAGCTTTGTTCGGTTGTTGGGTATATCACGAAAAAGAATCCTTACGCCCGCAGGAGCGGTCATTCCGTCGGAAAGCTCTATGCCGTTTTTCAGCATCAGGATTTCTTTATCGGTCGGAATACCTTCTACTAAAGCAACATAGGTTTTATAAACTTCATATTTCGGATGCAGAAGTCCGTTCATCAGACTGCCGTCATTGGTAAACAGCAGCAATCCTTCTGTATTTCCGTCAAGTCTACCGATAGGGAAAATCCGCTCTTTTACTTCGGGGAAAAGGTCTATGACTGTTTTCCGTCCGCGGTCATCCTTTACTGTTGAAATATATCCCTTCGGTTTATTCAACATATAGTAAACAAGAGCTTCTTTACGTTCAATGGGATTTCCGTCAACAAGTATTGTATGGCCCTCTAATTCGGTCTTATAGCCCAGGCTGTCAATGACCTCGCCGTCAACCGTAACTCGTCCGGCCAGAATTATTTTTTCTGCCTCACGGCGGGATGCAATCCCTGCCTGCGCTAAAATTTTCTGCAGTCTTTCCACACAATTCTCCTTCAAATCAAGTAAACAGCGAATATATAAGCCTGAACAATGATTTACGTTCAATTGACTCTGATGCAATCAGCGAAACAGAAGCAACTTGTTTTCCATTGTACAAGATGATTTCATTTCCGACAACATCTCCGCGATGTATTCCCGCATTCAGGGAATCCGGAACATCATATTTAACATCGTATTTATCCCGGTCTGTTTTGCACTTCGGCAGGACAACCGAATCCTCGGCTACCAGGTCAACCATCTTCTTGCTGCCGCCACGTACCGGCACAGCTGCTGCTTTGCTGCCTTTTTTTACGACCGTTACAGGCTCGATATTTTGAAAACCGTAATTCAGCATAGCAATAGAGTCATTCCACATATACAGGCTGTCAAAGACAACCGCTATGAGCTGAATTCCATTTCTTTTGGCGGCAGAAACAAGACATCTTCCCGCGTCATCAGTATATCCTGTTTTTACACCATTCGCTCCATTGTATATCCACAAAAGAATATTTTCATTTTCAACGTCTCTGTTATACGGTTCTCGCTCCCGCAGCATCATGTGATTTTTTGAGGAAACAATATTCTCAAACCCCGGAATTGAATAACCGTATGCCGTAAGCATTGCCAAATCCCGTGCCGTGGTATAATGCTGCGGATCAGGCAGCCCGGAAACATTCCTGAAGTTGGTATGCACCGCGCCAAGTTCATGTGCACGTTTTGTCATTTTTTCGGCATAATTTGCGCTGCTTCCCATATAATGCTCAGCTATCGCAGCTGCCGCGTCATTTCCCGAAACCAGCATCATCCCATACAATAAATCTCTAATCCTGACACGCTCATCATATTCCAGCCAGACAGTTGAGCCTTCCGTATCAGCCGCATTGACGCTTACCTTTGTTACATCATCAAGATTTCCTTTTTCAAGTGCCATAATCAGCGTCATTATTTTCGTCGTGCTCGCAGGATAACACAATGCATCAGCATTACGCGAATAAAGAACCCGCCCTGTCAACGCCTCTATCACTATAGCAGATTTTGCCGTAACAGAAGGAAGCGCATCATTAGCCGAAACGTAATAAGCGAAATCATCCGTACCGGATATATTATTAGTCATAACCTGTCCCTCACAGGCTGCATATCTGCTACCCATGAAGAACATACTCAATCCAATGACAATACTTAAAAACTTTATTTTTTTTGATTTATTCAGCCACTTCAAGTTATGTATCACCTTGTCAACGTTTAAGAATACTTCCCTTACCAAACAGATTTTCAACAGCAGCTATAATATCCGCACTGTCGTTCATCCAATAGGAAGCATTGGTTTTTATTTTTTGATTTTTGTCTTTAATAAATAAATATACGACGTGATTTCCGTGGTTTTTCGCAAAGATATCATTCAATTTGGCAAAATTTTCATCATTGGCCATTCCCTCCGGTACGGTGATGTAATATTCAAACTGATAGTCCTTGATCGATTTTATCCATTCAACAATTATCTTTGCACCTGTATCAGTCGTATTGACACGTCCCTGTAAGACGACCAGCGAATCATCTACAAGTAAATCCATATTGTCGTAAAAAACATTAGGAAATACTACACATTCTACCCCATTGGTAAAGTCAGAAATTGATGCAAACGCCATCGTATCGCCTTTTTTTGTCGTCATACGTTTTACAGAGGAAATAATTCCTGCGACACGGATAAGCTGGCGATCCTTCTTTTGACCGGAAATTATATCTCGTATCGGAACAAGATTATTTACCAAATCCCTGTAAGCATCCAAAGGATGTCCTGAGATATAAAATCCTATAAGCTCCTTTTCCCATGAAAGAATTTTGTCAAATGACTCCTCAGGGATGTCAGGATATGTGATTTCTATAGCGTCCTCAATTGCCTCATCCGAAAACAGCCCAATCTGGCCATTTGCATGGTCTTTTTGCAGTCTTGCGGCATTGTCGATGATTTTTCCGCAAACTACCAGCATTTGCGACCTTTTTACACCAAAAGAATCAAACGCACCGCATTTTATCAGACTTTCCAATACCCTTTTATTTATAACAGATGAATCAATGCGCTCACAGAAATCAGATAACGACTTGAAAGCTCCGCCATCTGCTCTGACCTTTTCGATTTGTGTAATAGCTGCCATTCCAATATTTCTGACAGCCGCAAGGCCAAAACGGATTGCCTGTGAATCCACGGAAAATGTAGCACTGCTGGCGTTAATATCCGGGGGAAGAATCTGTATCCCCATTTTTTTCGCTAACTCAATATAAGTCGTTACCTTATCATTAAAATCGACAACGCTTGTGAGCATAGCTGCCATAAATTCAGCAGGATAATGTGCTTTTAAGTAAGCAGTCTGCCACGCAACCAACGCATATGCCGCACTGTGTGACTTATTAAATCCATAGTTTGCGAAATGAGTTAACAGCTCAAAAATACGTTCAGCCAGTTTGCTGTCTATTTGATTGGCTACCGCGCCCTTCAAAAAGACTTCCTTCTGCTTCATCAAAAGCTCAGGTTCCTTATGTCCCATCGCCCGCCGCAAAAGGTCAGCCTGCCCCAGAGAAAATCCGGCAAGCACCTGAACGATTTGCATAACCTGCTCCTGATAAAGAATGACGCCGAAGGTTTCTTTTAATATCGGCTCAAGTAAAGGATGCAGATACGTTACCTTCTTTTTACCTCTGCGGCCTTCAATGAAGTCCTGAACCATTCCGCTTCCCAATGGACCGGGCCGGTAAAGCGCAACAGTCGGAATAAGGTCTTCAAATCCTGCTGGATGAATATCCTTCACAAGAGCTGTCATTCCTGCGGATTCCATCTGGAATACAGCCCCCGTTTTCCCTTCGCATAGCATCTGCGCGGTCTTTTCATCCCGGGAAGGAATCGTCCTGACATCAAAATCCTCGCCTGTTGATTTCTTGATATTAGCGATAGTATCAGCAATAACGGTCAAGGTTCTGAGACCGAGGAAGTCCATTTTGAGCAGCCCCAGCTGCTCTACGAGGTCTTTATCATATTCAGTAATCAAAGTGCCGTCATCTGCCTGCTGTACCGGCATATATTCTGTTAAAGCATCACGGGCAATAACAATTCCGGCTGCATGTGTAGATGACTGCCTCGGAAGACCTTCTATAGCTCTTGCCAGGTCAATCAATCTTCTGATCTGCGAACTGCCCTCATACTTGCGTTTCAAATCCTGGGAATCATTTAACGCCTTTTCCAATGTTATTCCCAGTTCTGTAGGAATCAGCTTTGCTACCTCATCAACCTCTGAATAAGGCATATTCAAAACTCTGCCCACATCACGCACGGCACCCCTTGCGGCCATAGTGCCGAAGGTTATAATCTGTGCAACATGGTCGGTTCCGTAGCGTTTCTTTACGTATTCTATAACCTCCTTGCGTCTTATGTAACAAAAATCCACGTCAATATCAGGCATAGAAACACGTTCAGGATTCAAAAAACGCTCAAAAAGGAGCTTATATTTTAAAGGATCAAGGTCAGTAATACCCAAAACATAGGCAACAATACTTCCGGCCGCGCTTCCTCGCCCCGGACCGACTGCAATACCCTGTGAACGCGAAAAGTTAATATAATCCCATACAATCAGGAAATAGCTGTCAAATCCCATTCGATGGATGATTTCCAGTTCATAATCCATTCTCTGCTTCACTTCATCAGTGATATCCGGATATCTCGAAGAAATATTTTCCTCGCAGAGTTTTCTGAGATATTGCTCATCTGTCATTCCGTCAGGAAGAGGAAATCTCGGCAAAAAATGGTTCCCAAAGGTAAAGTTTACATTGCATCGCTCGGCAATCTTCGCAGTATTCGACAAAAATTCCGGGTTATCGGGAAAGAGCGCTTCCATTTCCTCTTCTGATTTTATGTAAAAAGAATCACCCTTAAATCTCATTCTTCCGGGATCATCAATCGTTTTACCTGTCTGAATGCACAAAAGAACATCCTGTGCCTCAGCATCTTCCTTCCGTACATAATGAGCGTCATTTGTCGCTACGACACCCAGGTCATATTTCTCAGCTAAAGCGATAAGTGACGGTATAACCTTTTTCTCCTCAGGTATTCCATGATCCTGAAGTTCAATGAAAAAGTTATCCTTTCCAAATATCTCGATATACTCTTTTACCAGATTATCCGCCTTTTCAGGATTGTCCTGTATAAGTGAATGCGGTATTTCCCCAGCTATGCAGGCCGACAGACAAATCAATCCATCGTGATATTGGCGTAAAAGCTCCTTATCTATCCGAGGTTTATAGTACATTCCCTCTGTATTTGCCAGAGAAACCAGTTTAACAAGATTTCTGTAGCCTGTCTCATTTTCTGCCAGAAGAATCAGATGATAATAACGGGTATGATCAACCTCGTATTTTTCTTTTCTTGACCGTGGTGCTAAATATACCTCACACCCGATAATAGGCTTAATACCTGCTTTTACAGCTTCTTTATAAAAGGTTACGGCACCATACATATTGCCATGGTCTGTGATAGCAACAGCATTCATTCCCAGTTCTTTCACACGTGCTATTAAATCAGGAATTCTGCTTGCACCATCAAGGAGACTATACTCTGTATGAACATGCAGGTGTACAAACTTGCAATCGGCCATAGACAATACCCCTTCTTTACAAAAAGATTCAAACGGTAAGAGATTATTCACTAACATTCAAAAAGGCTGCCTCCGGATATTTCCGGGCGGCAGCCCAATACATATTCTTACACTTCCATAATAATCGGAAGTATCATCGGACGCCGGCGCGTCTTTTCGAAAAGATAGCGGCCAAGTGCATCACGAACATTCGACTTAATCGCAGCCCACTCCGTAATATTACTATCCTGACAACGCTCAAGTGCCTGTTCTACCCGCTCACGTGCTTCATCCATCAAAGCCTCGGACTCACGTACATACACGAATCCGCGTGAAACAATATCAGGTCCTGACAAGACTTCTCCGGTCTGCTTGTTCATTGTAAGAACAATAATCAGGATTCCATCCTGGGAAAGCTGGCGGCGGTCACGAAGAACGATATTTCCAACGTCTCCAACGCCAAGACCATCAACCAGAACACGGCCTGCAGTAACCTTTCCGGTTAAAGCACCTTTTTCTTTTGTAATTTCCAAAATCTGCCCGTTTTCGCCTATGAAAATATTTTCCTTCGGCATTCCCAAGTCACGGGCCAATTTTGCATGCTTAACCAAATGATGGTATTCACCATGAACCGGCATAAAGAACTTAGGACGAACCAGATTGTGCATAAGCTTAAGTTCTTCCTGACTTGCGTGACCGGAAACATGAATTCCTTCATTTCTTCCGTATATTACATTTGCGCCAAGCTTCAAAAGATTGTCAACAGTACGGGATACTAATTTTTCATTTCCCGGTATAGGGGTAGCGGAAATAATTATCGTATCACCCGGAACAATGTTCACCTTACGATGGTCAGACATTGCCATACGGGTAAGTGCCGACATCGGCTCTCCCTGACTTCCTGTCGTAATGATAACAACCTGCGAACCGGTGTAGTTTCCGATTTCATCAATATCAATAAGAGTACCTTCCGGAGCATGAATATAACCAAGCTCCAGAGAAATATTTACGACGTTAACCATACTTCTTCCAAGTATGGCAACCTTCCTCTTGTACCTGCATGCAGTATCAATTACCTGCTGGATGCGGTGTACATTTGAGGAAAATGTTGCAACTATAATACGCTGTTTTGCATTATGAAAAGCCTTGTCAAAAGCAATACCAACCGTACGCTCGCTTGAAGTATGTCCTTCTTTTTCAGCGTTTGTACTGTCAGCCATCATAAGAAGAACGCCTTTGTTTCCTAAATCGGAAAAACGCTTGAAATCTGTCATTTTCCCATCAATAGGAGTGTAATCAAGCTTAAAATCGCCTGTATGCACAATCATTCCCAGCGGTGTCTTTATGGACAAGCCAACTGCATCCGGGATACTGTGATTAACACGAATAAACCCAACACTAAAGCAGCCGGCATTTATGATGTCACCCGGCATAACAGCATGAAGATTGCCGCAGTCAACATTATTTTCCTTCAAACGGCCCTCTAAAATACCCAGCGTAAGCCGCGTTCCATAAACCGGAACATCAATCTGCTTCAGCACATACGGCAGCGCACCAATATGATCCTCATGCCCATGTGTCAAAACAATACCTCTAACTTTATCACTGTTCTCCAAAAGATATGTTATATCAGGAATAACTAAATCAATACCAAGCATATCTTCATCAGGGAACATTAATCCGGCGTCAATCAGAAGAATATCATCCTCGTACTGGATAACGGTCATATTCTTTCCGATTTCGCCTAATCCGCCCAACGGAATAATCTGCACTTTTTGTGGTTCTTTACCCAAAAAACTGCACCTCCATATATTTAATTTTTTGTTTTCTGTCCGATCCGTTCAATTTGCAAATAGTAAAAAACAACCGATCAAATCAATTAGTATAATTATAACGCATTCGTTCAAGTTTTACCAGTGGTAAAACTTCCTCTGTCAGCGTTTTAACAAGGCAGTGAGAGATTTCCTGCCGAGTTATAACGCCTTCGTTCCAGTTTTGCCGTAGGCAAAACTTCATCTGTCGGCGTTTGTCAAAAACAAAAAAGCCCAATCTCTGCTGAAATAAAGTAAAGCAATAGCTTCACTCTTAAATTTCAGTGAGATTGGGTTCAATTTCAAAATCAGCGTTTAATACTCTTCAGCCAGTTTTTCATCATAAGCGGGCCTTCCGGAGTAAGAATGGATTCAGGATGGAACTGTATTCCCTGCACATCATATTTTTTGTGCTTTACCCCCATAATCATTCCACCTTCAAGCTCACTTGTAACCTCAAGGCAGTCAGGCAGGGTTTCGCGGTCAATAATCAATGAATGATATCGTCCTATTTCGGCACCCTGAGATACTCCTTCATATATCCCCTTGCCGTTATGCTTGATTTTTGATACCTTTCCATGAATGATTTCCTTTGCACGCACAATTTTTGCGCCAAAGACCTCACCTATAGCCTGATGCCCAAGACAAATTCCGAGTATAGGCAGCTTCCCCTTAAGACTGCCAATCAAATCCTCAGTTATTCCTGCATCCTTGGGCTCACCGGGGCCGGGTGAAATAACGATTGCTTCGTAGCCCCGTGTTGCAACGTCGGCTACACGAATTTTATCATGCCGTACAACATCAACATCTGCCCCCAATTCAGAAAGAAGCTGGTAGACGTTGTAGGTAAATGAATCGTAATTATCTAAAAGCAACAACATCGTTTTCCACCTCCTCTACAACCTCGAACAGAGCCTTTGATTTCTGCAAAAACTCATTGTATTCTTTTTCAGGCACAGAATCCGCAACAATACCTGCTCCTGACTGTATAAATGCCTTGCTGTCGTCCTCTATCCGCATTGTTCTCAGGGTAATACAGACATCCATATTGCCGCAGAAATCAAGATATCCGACACATCCTGCATAGCTTTCCCTGCGTACAGGTTCAAGCTCATGGATAATTTCCATGGCTCTCAGCTTAGGTGCTCCGCTGACAGTTCCTGCAGGAAACGCGGCTTTCAATACATCCATGGGAGTATATTCCGGGCGGAGCGTTCCGACGACCTCGGATACCATGTGAATTACATGGCTGAACTTTTCAATCGCTCTCAGCTTTGTTACCTTTACCGTTCCCGGAAGACTTATTCTTCCGATATCATTTCTCGCCAAATCCACCAGCATGGAATGCTCCGCACATTCCTTCACATCAGCTGCAAGGTCTATTGCCAATGCCTTATCTTCCTCATCATCACGGCCTCTGCGTCTTGTCCCGGCAATCGGATAAGTATAAACCTTATCTCCTTCAACCTTCACAAGCCGTTCCGGTGATGCTCCCACGAGCTTTACTCTTCCAAAATTCAGATAAAACATGTACGGAGAAGGATTTACCTGGCGAAGCCTGCGGTAAAAATGGAATGCCGGCTTTGTAATCTTCTCCGTGAACTGGAAGGATGGAACAGCCTGAAAAATATCCCCGGCGAAAATATGCTCCTTGATTTTACGGATAGCATTCAGAACACGTTCAGGCGGATTTTTGTACCGCTTAAGGAAATCCACCTTGTCATTGCGCTTTTTGATTTCCTTTCCGTTTTTTTCCACCGGAGCCAATATTTTATTCTGAAGCTCCTCCATCTTTTCGACGGCCTGCTCGTACGTTTCCTGCGCAGTTTCAGGAGTTGTTTCAGTAAGCAGTACAAGCTTGGCAATATTTTTCAATGCGTCAAAAATAACCATTACACGGCAAATCATGAACTGACCAAGTATCTCATTTTCTCCCAGCTCCATCCCGCGTACACGGTCAAAGGTTGAAACAATTTCATAATTGAAATACCCGATCATACCGCCATTAGCCAGTGGTACCTCCGAGTCAGCAATGGCAGGGTGATATGATGAAACATATTTCTTTATGGTTTCAACAGGCGACCCTGTCATATATTTCATCAAATCATTTTCTTTTATCATCAGGTGGTCTTTGAATACCTGGAGTCTGACGAATGGCTCCGCGCCTATGAAGGAATACCGTCCGAACTGCTGATGGCTGGTATCAACGGACTCCAATATATAACCCTTACCGTCACCGACGAGCTTATAGTAAACAGAAACGGGAGTATCCAAATCGATAGATATTTCGGCAGAAACAGCTATAAGATTTGTCTTTTTGGCTATCTTTTTGTACTCCGGCAAAGCAGGAGTCATACATATTTTGTTATTATTCATTATTTAACATCTCCGCGAAATCCAGACCAAAAAATATTAGGCATCCAGAGCCGTTCTGAGTGATGCAATGAACTTTTCCGCTTCTCCCAGCTTATTCTGCAAAATTTTGCTTACTACAGCGCTGCCTACGATAACAGCATCGGAATGCTTTGCAGCAGCAACAGCAGCCTCCGGTGAACCGATTCCAAAGCCAACAGCCAAAGGTACATTAGTTTCTTTTTTTACAAGCTCCGCGACCTTACCGATTACTTCGTAATCAATAACGGCAGCCTGACCGAAAGCCTGTGCTCCGCCGTCACGCGCACCGGTTACACCGTTTACGGATACTGCATAGATGAAGCCGTCCGCGCTGGAGCATGTTTCCTTCATGCGTTCAACGGTTGTCCCCGGAGTAACAAACTCAATCAGGTGGAAATCTTCTTTTTTGCAGACAGCTCTTATATCCGCGCTTTCTTCATGGGGAACGTCAGGAATAATCATACCGTCGAGGCCTGCTTCCTTGAAATCCTTCACGAATTTTTCGACACCGTAATGAAGAATGTTATTGATATATCCCATACCAATAAGAGGAATTTGCGTCTCCGTGCGTATCTTTTTTATTAAATCAAGCAGTCTCGTAAGGTTCATTCCACCCTTTATTGCTTTTATTCCTGCTTCCTGAATCACCGGTCCGTCCGCCAGCGGATCCGAGAAAGGAATACCAAGCTCTATAACATTTGCCCCTGCACGCTCTGCTGCCTTCACAGCTTCAATCGTACCTGCCTCATCAGGTACTCCTGCCATCAGATATATAAAGAGTCCTTTTTTATTTTGATTTTTGAGTTCAGCCAGAACTTTATCCAATCGTGTCATTATTCAATCCCCTCCCCCAGAATTTTTGCAACCATCTGTACATCCTTGTCACCGCGTCCCGACAGGCAAAGTACAACTACCTCGTCCTCTTTCGTCTGCGGCATGAGTTTTTCGAGATATGCAAGTGCATGGCTGCTTTCCAGTGCCGGAATTATACCTTCAAGCTTTGAAAGTCTCCGGAACGCATCAAGAGCCTCTGTATCAGTAACAGATACGTATTTTACGATACCCTCATCCTTGAAATATGAATGCTCAGGGCCGACACCCGGATAATCAAGGCCTGCAGAAACAGAATATGCTTCAACAATCTGTCCCTCAGGTGTCTGAAGCACGTAGCTGTATGCTCCATGAAGAACACCCGGTTCTCCTGCTCCCGAAAGGGTTTTCGCGTTGTCTCCGCTTGTATCGCTCCTGCCGCCTGCTTCAATACCGAACTTCTTTACATCCTTATCATTTCGGAATTCATAGAAGGTACCGATAGCATTGCTTCCGCCGCCAACACATGCCAGCAGGTAATCAATACGGCCGCCGGCCTCTTCTTTAATCTGCTGACGGATTTCCTCACCGATGCAGGACTGAAAATCACGTACAATTGTAGGATACGGATGAGGACCGACTGCTGAACCGATTATGTAATGAGTATCCTCAACATGGGCTGCCCAGTAACGGATTGCCTCACTTGTAGCATCCTTAAGTGTACCGGTTCCGCTTGAAACAGGTATAACCTTTGCTCCAAGAAGCTTCATGCGGAATACGTTCAGCTTCTGACGCTCCATATCCAGTGCGCCCATAAAAACACAGCAGTCCAGACCAAACAATGCCGCAGCCGTTGCTGTTGCGACGCCATGCTGCCCTGCACCCGTCTCAGCAATAATCTGCTTCTTTCCCATACGCTTGGCCAGAAGTGCCTGACCGAGAGCGTTATTGATTTTATGGGCACCTGTATGAAGCAGGTCCTCACGCTTCAGATAAATCTTTGCCTTGCCATAATGCTCAGTAAGCTTTTTAGCGTAATACAGCATTGTAGGTCTGCCGGCGTACTTGTTGAGATAATATCTTACGTCTGCCTTAAAGCTCTCATCATCCTTATATTTTTTATAGGCTTCCTCCAGTTCCTTCAATACAGGCATAACTGTCTCAGGAACGTACTGCCCACCGAACTTTCCAAATCTTCCCTCTGTCATCTTTATTCCTCCCGTGTTTGTCTTTATCTGAATTTTTCTATCAGGCACTTTTACCGTTTACCGCGGAAACCAAAGATAATTCTCTTGTCTTTGCTGAAATATCATCTGCCCGGACCAGGCCTTCGCCAACAAGAATTCCCTGGAACCCCGCGTCCTGCAGCACAACTGCATCCTCTGATGTAAATATTCCGCTTTCACTTATGAGAGTACGGTTATCTACATGACCAAGTTTTTTTGCCAGTTTCAAAGAATTGTCAATATCCGTCGTGAATGTAGTCAGATTTCTGTTGTTGATTCCCAAAAACTCAGCCGGTGTTGACAATGCTTTTTCAAGGTCGTCTTCATCATGAATTTCAATTAAAGCATCCATGCCAAGTCCCCATGCGGTATACAAAAATTCAAGAAGCTGCTGTCTTGGCAAAATTCTTGCAATCAGCAGTACTGCATCTGCCCCAAGCATACGTGCTTCATAAAGCTGATATTCATCAATGATGAAGTCCTTTCTCATAATCGGCAGAGAAGTTTTTTCTCTGACCGCTGTTAAATCTTCATTTTTTCCCAGAAAATGCTCATCCGTATGTACGGATAACATGCTCGCTCCATTTTCCTCATAAATTTTCGCCAGCTCAAGTACGCTGTGTGTTTGACATAATCTGCCTTTGGCAGGACTCTGAAGCTTACATTCCGCAATCAGATTCCAGTTTGACCTGTGCATATTATGCGATGCCATAAACTTTCCGTGATTGATTTTTTTCTTTATCTCAGCTAATGGTACATTCTTTTTTTGAGCTTCAACCTTTATCTTTTTATCTTCAACAATCTCTGCCAAATAATTTCTCATCGTGGCTCCTCCTGTCATATACCTTTGGATTTCTTCAAAAAGCTGCGTATTTTCTCCGGTGACTTGCAGTTGTTTATTTCAAGACTGCTCGAAACATCTACGCCTATGTTGTCATCCGGAAACAATTCCTTCAGTTCAAAAATATTATCTTCTGTAATGCCTCCTGCAATTAAAACAGGCTTTTTTATCATCTTTATTTCTTTGGCAGCCTCATGCCAGTTGAAAACCTCTCCCGTTCCACCGTTTGTCTTCTTGTTAAAGCTTTCTATCAGAACAATTTCACAGGGATATTTATTTATTGCTTCAACATCAAAGTCATCATGCCATCGAAATGCCTTAATAACCGGAAGCCCGATTTTTGACGCGTATTCGGCACTCTCATGACCGTGAAGCTGTACATAATCTATACAGGTAAAATCTGCTATCGTGTTAACACGTTCAAGATCTTCATCCAGAAAGACTCCAACCTTTTTTATGCTCTTATGTTTGCTGGAAATGCCCTCTGCCAGTCCAGGGTCTAAATAACGTTTTCTTCCTTTTACAAATATCATTCCAAGGAAGTCGCCATTGCCCTCTACAACCGCATCAGCAGCCTCATTTGTTTTGATTCCGCATATTTTGACCAGCATCCTTAAACCTCCCAACAAAAAAACCATTCCGTCACGCAACCTTTAAGCTGCGGGGCGAAATGGTTTCGCGGTACCACCCGTATTTTAGTTCATAGGTATAAAAAAACCATTTCACTCCCAAAGGGAATGAAATGGTTCTGCCACCCTATGTAACGTCTCATCGAATACAATAAATATATTCTAGCTATGTAACGGTAGCTCCCGTCCCCGCATACTCACGCCAAAACGCTTTAAGCAGGCTCTCACAGGTCCATTCACACTGCCTCTCATGTCGATCATCACACCTCCGGAAACCGGTTATCGACTCGCTGTAATGAGGTAATGCTGTGCTACTATTTCCTGTTCAACGATTTGAAATATTCATTTTCGATATTTCAAATAATAAGGCTAAACGTAACATGTGTCAACACAAATTTGTAACTTTAATCGAATTTTTATAAAAAAAAAGAGTGTTAAGTGTTAACTAAGATTTATTTGCTCTGCAGGCGATAATACTTTTTCTTACCTTTTCTCACTATCGCACTGCCATCATTAAAGTCTGCTGCTGTAAGTACATAGTCAACATCCGTTACCTTTTCGTCGTTAAGAGTCAGTCCGTTCTGCTGCACCAGTCTTCGCCCTTCACCCTTTGAAGCAAAGACACCGTTCTGAGTCAAAACATCTATCAGCTTTTCTCCGCCGGAAAGAGCAACGTCTATTGTCGGCATATCTTCTGCAGAACCCTGTCCTGAGAACAGCGCCTCTGCAGCCTCTTTTGCCTTCTTAGCTTCTTCTTCGCCATGTACAATCTTCGTAACCTCGAAGGCCAGAACCTTCTTGGCTTCGTTAATCTCGGCATCCTTCAGTGCACCCAAACGGCGTACTTCATCCATCGGCAGGAATGTCAGCAGCGCAAGACATTTTTCAACATCAGCATCGTCAACATTGCGCCAATACTGATAGAAATCATACGGAGAAGTCTTCTCTGCATCAAGCCAAAGCGCTCCGCCTGCAGTTTTACCCATTTTCTTTCCGTCACTCTTGGTCAGAAGCTTATTGGTAAGTCCGTATACAGCAGTATTGCTCTTACGGCGGTTCAGCTCAACACCGGCAATGATATTTGACCACTGGTCATCTCCGCCCATTTCGAGCTTGCAGTCATATCTGCGGTTCAGTTCGAGGAAATCATAGGCCTGCATTACCATATAGTTAAATTCAAGGAAAGTCAGTCCCTTTTCCCAACGCTGTTTATAGCATTCTGCAGCAAGCATACGATTGACAGTAAAGCATGCTCCTACATCACGAAGCAAATCAATGTAATTCAGCTTGCGGAGCCAATCTCCGTTATTTACCATAATGGCCTTGTTATCGGAAAAATCAATGAACCGCGAAATCTGCTTTTTGAAGCACTCGCAGTTATGCTCAATGTCTTCATCTGTGAGCATTTTGCGCATATCCGTACGGCCGGAAGGATCTCCGACCGTGCCTGTTCCACCGCCAACAAGACAGATAGGAACATGACCTGCACGCTGCAGATGTGCCATTGCCATAAGGGCTATAAAATGACCTGCATGGAGACTGTCTGCTGTCGGGTCGAAGCCGATATAAAATTTAACCTTTTCAGTTTCAAAAAGCTTCCGAAGCTCCTCTTCATTTGTACATTGTGCTACAAATCCGCGTTCAACTAACGTATCATATACATTTTGTCCCATCAAAGAAACTCCTTTATCAATTTTTTCCTTTTCCCATATTACCATTCATGCTTGGTGCGGATGGTGCCGGAGAAGCCGGCTGTGCAGGCGCATTCTGTTCTCTGCGTCCTGCATCATTTTTGGATGGACGTGCAGCCGGTGCCGGATTTTCTGAAGCAGCATTATTTTTGTTATTCTTCTTTCGGTCATCCGTTACCTTAGTACTCTTGTCATCAGCTAATTCACCAATGGCATCCTTATACGCTGAAACACCGTCAAACTGTTTTACAGGCATATCCTTAACAGCCTGCTCCATAAACAGCCGCCATATAGTCGCAGGCATAGTACCGCCAGTCATGCCGTCCAGATCGCTGTTATCGTCGCAGCCAATCCACACGCCCGCTACAAGATCTGTTGTATATCCGACAAACCATGCATCACGGTAATCACTGGTCGTTCCTGTTTTGCCTGCTGCCGGACGGCCGATATTGGCCCCTGTTCCTGTTCCGCGCAGTACAACGCCCTGAAGCATTCCTGTCAATTCAGCAGCACTGCTTTCACTTATTACAGTACGTTTCTGCGGATTCGCCTGTTCAAGCACCTTTCCGTTTCTGTCCAAAACCTTAAGAATAGCAACAGGCTCTATATGTACACCCTTATTTGCGAATGTACCATAAGCACTTGTAAGTTCAAGCGGGGTTACACCTTTTGTTAAACCACCTAAAGAAGCCGCGAGATTTCTGTCATTCATCGGTCCGTCCAAAACAAAGGTGGTAATACCCATCTCCTGGGCATAATATATAGGTTTCTCTATTCCCAGCTTCTGTGCGATTTTTACTGTCGGAACATTCAGGGACTGTTCGGCAACTGTCCTCAGAGTTACCTTTCCGCTGAATGTACGGTTATAGTTTTCCGGTTCCCAATCCCCTATACGGACAGGACTGTCTTCAATTATTGTTGAAGCCGAAAAATTATTTTCCAGTGCCGCCGCAAAAACAAACGGCTTAAATGCAGAACCCGGCTGACGCTCAGCCATTGTTGCCCTGTTGAACTGGTCAGTTCCACGGCCTCCGACCATTGCTTTAATCTGTCCTGTATGCGGATCAATTGCAATCAATGCTCCCTGAGGCTGCTGGATTCCCTGGGCATCAGTTTCAAAGGTTGGAAGATTTGCCATGGCTGCTTCCGCTGCTTTCTGCTTGTCCATGTCAATTGTAGTGTATATCTTCAATCCCTGCTGATAAACTGCATCTGCGCCATATTTATCTATCAAAATCTGTGTAACATAATCAATGAAATACGAAGCCGTTGTTGAATTCGAGGTTTTTTGCGGCTTTACAAGCTTCATGTTTTCTTTTTTGAGCTTATCCGCCGTTGCTTTCGAAATATAGCCATACTTTGCCATCTGATCAAGTACAGTAGATTTTCTCTCCTGTGCCGCTGTTAAATCGTTGAAGGGCGAATAATAATTTGGGCTTTTAGGTATACCTGCCAGCATTGCGCATTCATTCAAATCAAGGTCACTGGCATTTTTGCCAAAGTACGTCTTGGCAGCTGCCTGAACTCCATACGCGCCTTGCCCGAAATATATCTGATTCAAATACATTTCCAGGATTTCCTGCTTCGTATACTGACGTTCAAGCTGAAGCGCCAAAAACATTTCCTGAACTTTTCGCTTTAAGGTTCTTTCCTGTGTCAAATATGCATTTTTTGCAAGCTGCTGTGTTATTGTAGAGCCGCCTTCAGCCACAGTACCACCGGAAATATTCGTCCAAAGTGCGCGCAGAATACCCCGTGGGTCAATTCCCGAATGTTCATAAAATCTGGCATCCTCAACGGCAACAAAGGCATCCTGCAGTCCTTTCGGTATCTGATTCAGCTTCACCGGAACGCGGTTTTCAGCTGCGTGTATATTGGCAATTTCGTTGCCATTAACATCATATATCTGCGAGGATGCAGACGGAGTCAGATCGCCTGCAAGATTTGGCTTGGTATTCATGCTTGCCGTCAAAAAACCACAGCCAATGCCTGTGAGCATAACAATGACAACAATTAAAAAGCCGAGTAAAATCCGTCCCCAGCTGCTTTTCTTTTTTGACTGCGTTTTTTTCTTTCCGGCAGAATGCTTTTCCATTGAAAAATCCTCCTTCATGAATCCTTTCCATTTTACCATAAATAAACAAAGAACGCAGTTTTATTTTAAGTAAACAACTGTTGCTCCGGAACCGCCTTCATCTATATCAGCAAAAATGAAATTTTTCACGCTCTTATGCCTCTTTAAATACTCATGAATTCCTTTTCTGAGCGCTCCTGTCCCTTTTCCGTGAATTACGAGTATGTCCTTCAGTCCGGCAAGCTCAGCATCATCAATAAATTTGCCGACACACTGCTCACCTTCATCTACCATCATTCCTCTGATATCAATCTCACGACGAACATTCTGAGCTTTCTGCAGAAGCTCGCGTGCTCCGTTTTTCATGCTGCCTTTTTCTGCTGGAGACTTTTCTGCCCTTGAAACAAAACGGCAGGAGTCAGCAGATACCTTTGTCGTCATATTTCCAAAATCTACTTCAATAGATTTTCCTTTTTTCGAAATTACACGCCCTTTTTCATTCAGTGCAGTAACAAAAACAATATCCCCTATTTCAAGCTTCTCTGTATCAATTCTTTCTTTGTATATCGTGCTGGTTTTGAATTCAGGCCGTACGGAATCAGATAATTCGGATAAACGGCCGCGCGCGTTCTGGATTGTACTTTGCCGTTTCTTTACACCGTAATCATTAAACTGATCCTTGAGCTCCTGAATAATCTCTTCAGATTCGCGTTTTGCACGGCGGATGATGGTGTTTCCTTCACTTCTTGCCTGTTTCAAAATCTGAGTTTTCTTCTCAGACAATTCTTCACGCATCTTCCGAAGCTTTTCTTCCAGTTTTCTCGCGTGCTCCTGCCGTTCACGAATTTCCTCGTTTCGCTGCTCATAAAGAATCTTTTCCTTTTCGAGGGCATCCACGACATGCTCAAACTGTGCGTGGTCTTCCCGAATCAATTCCTGAGCACGCAAAATCAATGCTTTACTCAAACCCAGCCTGCGACTGATTGCAAAAGCATTACTTGCTCCCGGAATACCCGTAAGAAGACGATATGTCGGACGAAGTGTCTTCAAATCAAACTCCACACACGCATTTTCGATGCCGTCATGTGTGTAGGCAAATGTTTTCAATTCGGAATAATGTGTTGTAGCAACAACAGAAATATTCCGCTCATGCAGTGTCTCAAGAATAGACATCGCAAGCGCGGCACCTTCCTCAGGATCTGTCCCTGCTCCCAGCTCATCCAGGAGTATCAGATCTCCGCTTTCTGCTTTTTCCAATATATCAACAATATGCCGAATATGTGAAGAAAATGTGCTGAGGCTTTGTTCTATGCTTTGTTCATCCCCTATGTCAGCATAAATATTCTCATAAAACGCAACATCAGAATCAATTTCCGCAGGGATGAAGCAGCCGGATTTTGCCATAAGCGCAAGCAATCCCAGTGTTTTCATGCTTACAGTTTTTCCGCCTGTATTCGGTCCTGTTACCAAAAGCATTGAATATTCCCCGCCCAGAGCAATATTTACAGGAACAACTGTATCCTTACTGATCAGCGGATGTCTTGCCTGTTTAATGTCGGTCAGGCCGGATTTATTCAGCTTTGGACGTGTACCGTTCATATCCACAGCCAGTTTTGCCTTTGCAATCGTAAAATCCATTCTGCCCAGAATCTGCATATTCTGCGAAAGTTCAGAGGAAACTTTACCTATCTCCTGTGAAATTCTGCGCAATATACGTTCAATCTCCTGTTTTTCCTCCAATGTCAGCTGCTTCAGATCATTGTTCAGATTAACTATTGCCATAGGCTCAATGAACAGTGTTGCCCCTGTTGCCGACTGGTCGTGAATGATACCGGGAAATGCGTAACGGTATTCCTGCTTAACAGGGATAACGTAGCGGTCGTCACGAATAGTAACAATGCTGTCCTGAAAAAACTTCTGATAAGAAGGATTATGAAGCGTTGCGGATAGCTGAGTTTTTACATCGCGCTCGGTCTTTCTTATGCTTTTCCGTATTCTTGCCAATTCGATTGTAGCTTCATCCCGAATTGTCCCGTTTTCATCTACCGTATTTTCCAGACGCCGTTCAAGCTGCCCCAAAAGCTCAATGTCATGTGCCCAGCTCTTCAAAATCGGGACTTCCTGCTCGATTTCCTTGAAATATTTTTTCACGGCACGCATAACATACATTGAGTCCCGCACAAGAAGCAGTTCTTCCATATCCAGGAAAGCACCGCGTTTTACCTTCTCAAGCTGCTTTCTGATATCACGCATACCTCCGATTGGCGGCATTGCTCCTGACTGAAGCAAAATGAATGCTTCCTCTGTTTCATCAAGCAGCCTCAGCGCATCATCAAAATCTTCCGCAGGGCGCAGCTTTTCAGCCAGCTCTTTTCCCAAAACAGAACCGGCTTTATCCACCAATAGTTTGCGGAATTTATCAAATTCCAGCGTTTTTTCTTCTTTTTCCTTCATCAAAACACCTTTTTTAATGCTTTATTCCAACGAAGCATAAGAGCAATCTTTTGTCAGGTCACAAAACACCACGGAAATAATGTCCCCGTGTAAAGGACTGCCCTTCAAATGAATCACAGCGAATCTGCTGGTCTTCAGTCAGCTCTTCGTTATATTTCATGAAATCCCTAAAAATAGTGACAGAACGACGTATCTCTTCTTCATTCAGATACGCGCCGTCAATCCGAAGACGTTCAACTCCCATTTTTGCAAATTTCATTGCATGCGGCAGCATGCTTAATATCTTTGAATTCAAAATATGCATATTGCAGTCTGCGTCGTTAACCACAGGAAACTCTGCTCCCATTCTGTCAGTCAGCTTAAATCCGCCGCACATACATGGCGCACTGCACGCACCGGAATCAACATTTCCAAGAAAGCTTCCAAGAACACAATAAGCAGAGACCATAAGCTCCAATCGTCCGTAGACAATACATTCCAAAGGAAGCGGTGCTTTTTCGGCAATTGAAGCTACCTGCTGCAGATTTAGTTCAGGTGAAAGTGTCGCCCTTACAACGCCCAGCTCCTTGAGATGCTGTATCGTCTGTTCATTGTAGGATATAAGGGAAAAATCACTCTGAACAGGAAGCCCTGTTTTTTGGGCCATGTACAGAGAGCCTATGTTATGAACAAGAACTGTATCTGCTCCTATTTTCTCCCATTCCTGCATCATTTTCTGCATTTTTTCTGCGGCGGCTGCCCGTAAAATACGCGGAGTGTTGAAATCCACAGTCCTGTTATATTTTTTTGCATACTCAAACACATCACTATATTCCTTCAGTGAAAAAACGTGATGTGAATAAGAGTCACCGCCAAAAATAATTCCATCGGCGCCTGCATCTACAGCAGCTTTGGCCTTTGCCACAGAATCGACACGCACGACAAGCTTTGCAGACTTTTCTCTGTTCTTTCTGATATCACAGGAAGGAAGTGATTTAACTGCACCGGTTTCGCTCAAAGAAACCCGCTTGTATTTTTCCAAGCGTTTTCCATCCAATATTTCTGATGCCTGTCTGCGCAGATTGTTCAAAACACTCACAGGAACAATTGCATTGTCATCAAGCTCTGCTGCAAAATTTCTTAATTCATATACGGTTGTACCCAGCCTCGATAACTGCTTCTGTAATACCTCAACGGAAACAGGCGTTTTTTGCGCCTTTTCACAAATAAAATCCGATACTATTTCTGCTTCTGCGCCATCCGCAGTCCTGAAGGAAACCATGACAGGCTTTCCTATTCTTGCTGTCACACTGCAGTCAACAGGAATACGCCGCACAGGCGCTCCGTTTTGAAACGTACTGCGGGCTTCCTGCATCAGCTTCGCGTCATATACCCGAAAAACACGATCATGAACCTTTACTGTTTTTGCCAGCGGAAAGCTGATTTCTTCTCCGGCCTTTCCTTCCGTGACGGAATGTCCTTTTTCATCTTTAATATCGGTCAGTGCTGTCGTTACACGTCCACCGACCTTAACCCAAAAATCAAGCTCGTCACCTTCGGTCACGTCAGCCGATAATTTTACAAAAACCCTTTTTGATGAAAAATCATATTTTGTTACACGGCCTATGAGGAGTCCTCTGTTATTCGGACGGCGGTCGCTCATAAGATTTTTCCCCGGATTATTCAAAAGGAAGCCTGTTGTGAAATCCCTGTTAAATATCTGAGCAAGACGACGGTGGCTTTCTTCTTTATCGCTGCTTTTTTCAATGCCGTATATACGGTCAAGCTCTTTTCTATAGGTGCTTACAACGACCGAGACGTACTCAGGGCGTTTCATACGTCCTTCAATTTTCAGGGAAGCTACTCCTGCCTGAATAAGCTCAGGGAGTATATCAATAGTATTCATATCTCTCGGAGACAATAAATAATTTCCTGCAGTATCTCCTAAAACGTCATTTCCTTCGTCATTTACCAAGGTGTAAGGAAGGCGGCAGGGCTGGGCACAGCGTCCGCGGTTTCCGGAGCGTCCGCCAATCATGCTGCTCATAAGACACTGCCCTGAGTAGCAGACACATAACGCGCCGTGAGCAAAGCACTCTATCTCCACAGGACTCTTTCTGCATATTTCCCGAATTTCGTTAAGTGACATTTCACGGGATAAAACAACACGTGAAAAGCCCATATCCGCCAATGCCAATACCCCTTCAAGGTTATGTACTGTCATCTGCGTACTCGCATGCATTGGTAAATCCGGTACAACACTTTTTGCAACACGCGCGACACCTAAATCCTGCACAAGGATTGCGTCAGCACCTGCTTCGTACAGGAATCGCAGATAATCAGCCAACTCCTCCATTTCATTGTCTCCGACAATAGTGTTGACTGTTATATGGATTGCCACCCCGCGCAAATGCGCGAATTGAATGGCTTCACGTAAATTTTCACGGTCAAAATTATCCGCGTAAGCTCTGGCTCCGAAAAGATTTCCCGCAAGATAGACTGCATCTGCTCCATTTTCGATTGCTGCCGTAAGAGCTTCTCTGCTCCCTGCCGGAGCCAAAAGTTCAATCATTTTCGTTTCTCCTGTTTTTCCTTCTTGGCAAGCTCAAGCTTCGCCTTTTCCAATTCTTTTTCCTGCATCAATATCTTCTCTTTCTTTCCGTCCTTATACATCAGATAGAAAGCAACCGCTGAAAGAAGCGCTGCAGCAATATATAAAATCATAAGCTGCGGATCATCAAGAATACTCCACCATGAATTCAAAATTTTATCCAAAATATTAACCTCCAACTTGGCAAGAAAACAAATTCTGAGTCTATACCCCTTTATTTATAAGGATTCTAGCAATTCATTATCGAAAAAAGTAACCGAAAAGTAACATTTACTTTTGCAACTCATCTAAAAGATTTTCGATTTCTTGTTTGTCTTGCTTGACTTTGACATAGTAATCAAACATAACTTTTGTTGAGTGACCGAGTCTATCGGCTGCAACTGCCGGATTCATATTTTTTAGTATTAAATACGATACATGTGCTTTTCTAAACGAATGTAATGTTACTTTTTTTAACTGCTCTCTATCGCAGAAATCTTTCAAGAATCGCAAAGTTGCATTCTCGGTTTTCTTGAAAATGCGTTCGTTATCTGATATTTCATGTTCGTCAACGAATCTTTTAATTTTATCATACAAATCTTGATTAATAAATACTTCTCTATCTTTATGATTTTTCGTGTGTATGAGCGTTATTTCGTTCTTTGAGTTGAATGTCTTATTGATTTTTAGCTTGTATATGTTGCTTTCACACACAACATCGTCAGGTGTTAACGCTAATATTTCGCCAATCCTACAACCAGTCAAATAAAGCAACTCAAAAATGTGTTTATAATAATGATAACTCGGTCTTTCGCTAGTGTTCATAATGTTCATCGCTCTTTTGAATTCGTCGATTGTCCACCGTGGTGAATATTTTAGCGGTGACTGAGGTTTGTCAATCTTATCGAGCGGATTCTTCAGGTCGAGCATTCTTTCGACATACGCAAAAAAAGCATGTAAATACATGTACGAATTCGCTGCATACGATTCCGAGCGTTCTTTTATCTGTCTTTGCAAATAAAGATTGAAAAACATCGGTGTAAACGAAGATAATTCTTTATCGCCAAACTCTTTTTTAAATCGAGTCGTAAACGCTGATTTAATAGTATCAATCGTCGAAATTCTTAGTTTTTTTACATTACTAATGTACGGAATATAGTTTAATTCGTAGAATTCCCAAAACGAGTGATTTGAACTCACTTTATATTGCATAAGAAAGCGTCGTTCTGCTTCCTGCGCTTCGTGCTTTGTCTTAAATCCACTTTTCTTAACGAGTCTTTTTTCAGCATCACGCGCGAAAAACATCCACTTTTTCCCTTTTTTTGTAGAATAAGATTGGACAGACATATATTCACAACCTTTCTTATTCTTTCTATTTTATCCTGTAAAAAGTGTGTTTTCAATCGTTGAAGCTGTTTTTTTTGCGTAAATTTAGACGACAAGCTAATTTTTGCGTAAAAAAAATACGCTCAAATTCGCGTTTTAAGACGCTTTTTGAAAATCGAGAGTTATATTTATACTTGCGTTTTAAAAAAGTCGCTAAAAAACGCATTTAAACGCGAAATCGCTGAAATCCTTGATATTACTGGGTTTTAAGCACTTTTGCAGTAAAAAAAAGAGCCGATTCCTCGGCTCTTTGGCGGTTGTTTTATGCTTCTTTTTTGAGTTTTTTACGCTCTTCTGCAACCCACTTTTGTATCGTTGTCTTGCTAACTGAGCATTCTTTAGCCATGCGCTCAAAACTTGTCTCACGATTTAGCCATTTTTTATAAACTTGTGGCCAAAATTTCGGCTGCTTCTTTTTTGGACGCTTGTATTTTCCCTGTGCTTTCGCCAATGCTATGCCAGCGCGCTGGCGTTCTTTGCGAATATCGTTTTCTAATTGATACACTGCACCGAGAATTGCGATTATGCAATCACCTAATGGGCCTGCTGTATCTATTCCTTCTTTTATACTGTACAGTTTAGCTTTTTTCGATTTAATAGCGTCAACTATCGTTAGCAAATCTCTTGTGCTTCTTGCTAAACGAGAAAATTCACGAATGATTAATACATCGTTTTCTTGCAAGTCGTCTAACATCTTCTGCAAGTTTGGGCGATTGTCTGTTGTCGTTCCGCTTGCTTCATCTGAATATATGTTTTCAGATGCGATTTCTTCGTTAAATTTGTCTTTTGCGTAGTCAATAATTTCTTTAATCTGCGGTGCAAGATGCTGTTCTTTTGTCGATACTCTCACATAAGCTTTTATCATACTGATTACCCCTTTTTGTTCTTTTACATTTAGAATGTCTGTTATTTGTCGTAGAACTTAAAATTTATTAGTTATAAATCATATAACTAATGTCTATGTATATATTATAGCAAAACATAAATTTGATTCTAAATTTTTCAGTATACCCAGAAAAACCGCAAAAAAAAGAGCCTTTCGGCTCTTTGCGTTAAAACGGAACATCAACATTGATGCTTGAATCAACAGAATCAACGCTTGAATCATCATCATCATCGTTACTCATTGGATTTTCGATAATATACTTAAGCGGATTTTTTTGAAATTCAGCGCGTTGTTCTTCTGTCATTTGATAAAGTCTGCGAAACGAGTACATAGTATCACTTCCTTTCCTAACTAAATTTTTTAATATTATAGTTAAAATTTTTGCAATAGCAAATTTTTGCTATAATATGAATGAAGCATAAAGCTTCAACTTCTTCCTTATTATTCACCGCATAGGTGATTTAGAATAAGTGCTGTTGTTCTTCATCACGCGCCTATTTGTTATTCACCGCATAGGTGACTTAGAATTTCAAGTGTTTCCAAATCTGCAGTAGCATCGAGTTATTCACCGAATAGGTGACAAAGAGCCTTTTGGCTCTTTTTTTTTGTTTATTTTATGCCGTTCTGGAATATTTATACCATGGCGGAAAAACACTATCAAATAGTCAAAAAGAGCATTAAATACTTAAAAGTAATGTTAAGTAGTATCAAGTAGTGCGAAATAGTATTAAATACTTAAAAGTAGTATCAAGTGGTATTAAATGATATGAAATAATATGAAATAGTAAAAAGTAGTATTAAGTAATCAAAAGTAGCTGCATTTTCTGCGAAGTAGTGCTAAATACTGCTAAACACTACTATTCATTGCTAAATAATGCTAAATAAACGACAAAAAAACGCTATTTCTAGCGTATTTTTTAATTTTATTTTAATTCTGACATAAAAATTGTGAATTTGAATTTAAAATTTTAATTCTGGATTTTAAATTCAAATTGACAATTAAAATTGTGAATTAAAATCCTGAATTTTTTGTTCGTTTTGCTTTAAAATTTGTCGCGGACGAAAAATTTGTTATAATATTAATGAGTTCGGGGCAACTCATCGTTGTCTGCAATACTCACGAGTATTGCAGATGTTTGGTGCGTCGCCCCAAGCTTAATGTCTTTTGCTATCTTTGATAGCAGTTTGTCGCATACGCGACTCAAAAAAAACCGCTCTGATGAGCGGTTTTTTTTTATAATTCTATGATTTCTTTGCATTTTCGCAAAAATCTCCGCAAAGTCTTCTGTTCTTTGTATGTATATCCAAGGTTGTACAATTCTTCACGATTATTCGCTAATGCAAACTTTAACGACAATGTGCTTGCGTATTCGTCAATTTCTAACAAGTCTTCGCACATGTTTATCCACTTTTCCCACATTAAATTTGCTTCTTTATATGTCATTTTGAACGGTTTCGCTGCAACGTTGTTCTTTCGTGCTTGTTTTAGCATCGCTTTGATGCGTGTTCTTAACATATTATCACTCCTTTATTTATTTAATTCCTAAATATCTATCAACAATGTCGAGGCGACCGTGGAAAAGCGCATTTGCACATATTGCGCGTGCTTCATCATGCGTTTTACCGCTGGCACGACAAACATTATATAAATTTTGACAAAAATTGTAGCGGAACGGGTGACTTCCACTATACTTTTCGCCGGTCTTTTCGCAAGCTTCTTTAATTTCTGCTAAATATTTTTTGTAGTCGATAAGCTGAAAGCTTGTTTTTCCGCCACTGAACTCTTTCAGTTTGTCGTATATTTCTTTTGATACTTTGAATTCTTTGACAGTATACCCAGCTTTTGACACTACGAATAGCGTATTATTCGAATTTAGCTTGATATTGCTTGTATTCATTACGCGTAAGCCGTAGTTTAACTGGAGAGTTGCACAGAGCTTCGCTTCGTCTGTTTTTAAGTTTGCTATGACATTCTCTGGGTTCTTAAACGCTCTGTTTTCGTGCGTTTCGTTCATCTCTATCTTTAAATCTGCTCTGATTTCCGCGATTACTTTTGAAAAATCTTGCTTTTCGTATCGCATTTCGCCGAAACGCTCGATTTGCGATGCGTTAAGCATATCATCTAACTTGTTAAATGCAGTTAAATCGCTCATTATCGTCTCATACGAGCAATTTTGCTCTATTCTGTACGCTACAAAATCGCGGATTTGTTCTGGTTTATATGTGTAATGATTTCGCCCAAGGCCCTCCGCCCGGCAAAACTTAAAAAACTGTCTGCACGAACTTTTGTAGTTAGCTAGCGTCTTGTCGTTGTGAATGCCGACTTTCCCCATTAAATTCTGCCTATCGCATTTTTGTCCCTCATCTCGTAGTTCTTGTTTTGCTTCCGCGGTTTCTTCCCTGCGAGATTGCGAATCGTTGATTTTAATGTACTCTGATTCGTGAAAAATATTGTCAACTTCGCTCTTTACAGACATGAATTTCTGCGACATATTATCACCTCTTTTTTGTTTTTTCAGTGCTTAAAAGCACACGAAAACACGCTAAATTGCGATATTTAGCGTACTTTAGTATGCTTTTAAGCTTGTTTTTTTTGCTTTTTTTGCTACAATCCAGCGCAGGTAAGCAACCTGACCGTTCTTACAGGTCTGACGGTGATGTAACTTGTAATTTACAACTTCATACTGGCGACCAACCCCAGTATTGCATTTTCGAGACTACTTCGCGAGTGACTAATTCGCTATAATCTCAAGTATTCGTCATCACGGTTCTCTTAAAAAAGAGGTAACGGCTTCCGCGCGCCGTACTACAGTCAACTTCTGTCATTACACGGGCAGAAACGTGTTCGTTTAGTGCATCTTGAAAAGCTTAATGTCTTTGAAAAATGGTACGTCTGAAAAGCTTAATGTCGTTCGGCGGTCTTACAGACCGCACAAATTTGAAAATTTGATACATAAAAATCACCCTTTCGTTTTTTTCATTTGATGCGTCTTTGAAACTTAATGTCTTTGTGTGTATGTCATAGACATACGAATTTAGCACTATCCCTGCGTCCAGAAGCACGCTTATTTACTGGGGAACAGCAGTGCTCAGCACTAAACCCTGTATTATCATAGATAATACTAACGCTTGGGAAAAGCTGTGCTACATCTTTTTGCCAGTAAAAACTGGCGGTTGATACACATGAATTATATTCAACTTTTTTCGAATTTCAAATTTAAAGATTTAGTTTTGCAAAAAAAATTTAGTATAATTTTAAAAACCGACGCGCGCCGGCTTTGCCGGCGGAGAGTCGTCCTCGGCGCTCGACGCAAGGCTCCACGCTCGCACCGCGGACGAGGTCGAAAGCTGTAACCAGCTTTGTATATGCGAGCATATACAAAGCTGTCACACGCTACACTTGCAACAAAATACACTACGCTTCGCTCCACGCTGGGCGAGGCTTCGCCCCGCCTTTAGGTGACGCACTGCGTCACCGTGGGCTTCGCCCACATTTTCGCTTACGCGAAATAAATTTTTGTGACCGCAGAATTTGCGCTCACAAAAATTTTCAAAAACGAGCTTTGCTCGTTTTTGAAAAAATGCGTTTCTGCTTTTTTCGTAGCACTAAAAAAAGCACCCACCAATTTAGTATGAATTGTATGAATTCGGAGGTTGATACACATGAAAGAACGCTTTGATGCTAGTACGCAAAAGAAAATGTTTACTATTTCTGAGATTGAAGAAGCACGAAAAATCGTGTCAGATGATTTAGTAAAAGATGAACTTTGGAAGTATTTTGCTAAACGTACATCAACAGAAAGAACTAAAGTTTTAAATCTTCAGTTAGAGATTAACTTAAATTTCAAGAAAGCTTTAAATTTAAAAATGGCAGAAGTATTCGCAATAGCGATGTATTTCGTCAAGAAGAAAAATCATAATTACTTCTCGACAGTAGAACAAATCAAAGTAAAAAAAGAGCGCGAAGTTAAACGCAAAAACAAGAAGCGAAGAGCAAATCAAAAGACAGTCTGTGCGATGTATATGTCCGAGCTTCATCAACTGAAGCTCGGCGGAATGAGTACGAAAGATGCTATCGAAGTATTGTATTCGAAGCATCGAAGCGACTTCTGGGGACAGAAGCCTACAGCGCAGATGATGAATCGCTACTATCTGGCGTGGCGAAGAGAAAAGAATATAGCACAAGAACAGATAGTTCAACCGCCAGCGGTAGAACCGCCCCGGGAGGTTGAAAATGCTGTGCTTGATGTTTTTAAAAAAATAGCAGAACGAGCAGAAGAACCGCCCGTGGCGGTACCTCTGCTCCCGGGCAACGATTGCTCCGCTGAAATCTAAAAATCAGCTACGCTAATTTTCAAAATTCAGCTACGCAAAAAAGCACACTTCAAAGCTGAAGTGTGCTTTTGAAAGCTTAATAAATCAACATTTTACTGCACTTTTGCGTTTATTTGCGTCTATTTCGCATTTTCTACCGCTAAAGGTATAAATACACTCAACGAGCGGAAAAAACGCGATATGACGCGAATTTAAGCGTGTTTTTGAATGCGAAAAACGAAAATCAGCGAGCAAATTTAAAAAAATCTGCTCGCGCACAATAAAAAAACACTAATCAAATTAATTGATTAGTGCTTTTTTATTGTGTTAGTATAAATTTGTTTATAGTATGTTAGAACTGTTTATTGTTTTTGAGCATTTCGACAGCCCAATCAGCCCCGGCGGATTCGGCTGCATTCTTTGCAAGCTTGTATATATTCTTATCTTGAAGCGGATTTGAGTTTGTCTGGTCGTAGCTAATTGAATATATATATCCGTTTTCTATTTTGTAGAGATTTTCAAGAAGCGAACAATAACGCGATATTTCATATATATCTGCGTTTAATGTATCTGAATGTCCGATGTACAGATTTTGCGGATTGTCTTGATGTCTACTTTCTTCGTAGCATGACATTAAGACAATCTTTTTAACTGGCAAAGTAAAAAGGTATTCATTCTCTTTAATCAAACGGTCGATACATTGTTCGACTGTTTCTTTTGTATGTCTGTTTTTTTGTAAATACAAGCGTCCGCGTGAATCTCCGTGGACTTCAATGTAAACTGCTTGTTCGCTCGGTTCGTATGCAAAATTGAGCATTTTGTTTTCTGCACTTCTGTCGTATTGCTTTAAAAGCTTCGCTTTAAGCATCACTACTTTATAGCCTGACGCATCTATTTTTGCATCAATTCTTTGTGCGAAGCAGATATTTGAAAAGCATAAACATATAAAAACAAAGAGAAAAATCTTCTTCATAGTATCACTTCCTTCGTTAACATTTTATCATTTTTTGTATAAAAAAGGCGGTAAAAACCGCCCTTTTTATTTCATGTATCAAAAATTTGATTTAATAACGCAACATTGATTTTTACTTGTTGCTCTATTTCTTTTTGTATTTCTTTTGTAAAATCGTCTACACAACTTCCAAAGCTTCTTCCGCTGCTTTTTTGTTGTGTTTTATTTTCTTTCTGTGTACGTTTAACTTTTGCGGTGTTTAAGGTGTTAACAGTAAAATCGCTAATACGCGAAGCTTTTTTATTTGTGCTTGAAAGATTTTGCATGATATTGTTGAAAGCTTCTTTTATGTAGATGTTTTTTGTGTTTTCATCACTTACATAAACACGCGTTATTGTCGTATCATCAACTGTTTTTGTTTCAACGATTAAAGCATCTTCGTTAATATTAAACGCATCTGCAAATTCAGCTAATGTATATGTTTCGTTTGTTGCTACATCAGTTAACAGTGCATTGTTGTTTTCATCAAAAGAAGTACTAACAACTATATTACCGTCATTTACTGCGATTGTTGATACATCATCTTGCACGATATTATTTTTAACAATATCTTTGTATGTGTTTATAGTAGCTTCATCTTCAATATTAAATATTGCGTCTTGCTTATCTGTTAAGATGACAGAAGAATCATCAATAACAACTCCAAGTCTGCCACCATCGCTATGAAGTAACGCATTTTCAATATAAATTTTTGAAGATGCTTTAATATCCTCGCAAGTCTCTTTGCTCATTTTAACTTCAGCAGGCATTGATTCAGTTACTTTAAAAGCTTCTTCATTAAGCATTTGTGCATAACCATTGTTAACATCAAATGAACAAATAGAGTTTTCTTCGTCATAGCGTACATTCGATACATCGCCAGCTATAGAAAATTGCTCTATTTCTTCGGATATTTGCGTTAATTTAATGTCTGCAAACTGTTTCTTTTGCTCGTCCGTTAATACTGTAACTTCGTCATATACTTTAAAACTCGTCTTAAATGTAGCTTTGCGTATATCTTTGTCATAGACATATATAACGATATTGTACTGTCCCGGTGTTGCTTCTTTACTAAGAAGAAATTCTTTGTTTTCTTTTGTAGTAAGTGTTTCTATTTCTTTTGATGGCATTTGAACACGAACAACAAGTTTGTCGCTTTCTGTATCTTTAACATTAATAGTCGCACTGAGTTTTTCGTAAGCAGTAGGTATCTTTGGATTAAATTTGATGTCTACTTTTGCGTTCTTATCTATATTAGACTGTTGAAATGTTAAATCTTTGCTAAGATGTGTTGTTGTGTCAGTACCCGCAGAATCTTGTTTTTTAGAGTCTTTTTTGTTATTTATACCCCCGGCGAAGATAGCACCAGCAGACAACAGGTCTTTTAAGATATTGCTTTTATTTTCTTTTACGGAATTATGTTTCGTTACTTTGCATTGCTGTTGTGCTGTGTCCCAACTATAAGAATATGTTCCGTCGTTTGGTGGACAACAATGCGTAGCATCTGCTTGCACCCAACCATCGATAGCGCAGGAACCGTCGCTTGTAGCGAGAGTAGCATTAGTGAGGGTATCGCGGTTAATTTGATACTTTTCTGTATTATCTATTTGAGCGAAGTCGCTTGCAGAAAGTTTACTCATATCTATACTTGAGTCGGCAGAGCAGACCATGCGACTATCGGAAAGCTTTATGCAATTAGTTCCGCTGATATGCCCGTCCGCATCTATAGAACGGAACTTGTAGTATGGATTATCAAAAGATGTTACGAAGTATTTCTTGTCGCTATCTGTATATACTGCATTTGCTGGTACTGAATAAATTTGATGCTCTGCTGTGTTGTCTATATTTAGTGATTTCACTTCTTTTGAGTTATCGTTACGAACTGTTGTATAGTTACATGATACTGTGCGAGAATCGCTTGAAACTGAGCATACTTCATATTGCTTACCGAGGCTTACAGTGCTTGTGCTATTGTCGCTTGCAGTAGTTTCGACAGTCAAATCTGATACTTTAACATACGCTTTACTGTTATCAGAATAAGAGAAAGTAGCAGAACCATTGTCTAAGTCGCTGAAATCGTTTTTCGTTAATGCTTGTGAAGCTTTAACTGCAAAAGTATCATCAGCGGAGGACTCGGCTGCATACGCAAGCGGTGAAAAGAACATCTGTGTAGTCAACAGAACTGCTATATGTTTGTTTATACTTTTTAGCATATTGATTCATCTCCTTCTTAGTGTTTACAAGTGTTGCGAAGATTTAAGGGACGCTATAATTATATGTAATTCTATCAAAATTACAAATTATAACGCAAAATAAACGAAAAACTAAATCATCGTTTTTTGCGTTTAATTCGCTTTATTTCGCATTTTTATGCTAATCAAGTATATTTTTACTTGATTAGCATAATCTCGCGAAATAGAGCTATTCACGCTTAAATATCATATAGTTGCAAGACAATTATTCCAACTCGCTTTAGACGGTGATATTCTTCTGTAAATTTTTTCGTTTGAGATGTCATTAATACATTTTGAAGCTATGACTACTTCTTTGATTTGTTCATTCAATAAGATTTTATTTATCGCTCGGATTCTTTGCGGATTACCAATACTTACAAATAAGCCATTGCGTATTTTATTAAATCTTTTATTTAGTTCGTAAAGGCTCATAGCTTCTAAAGCAGTAGTGCATATGTAAGCAGTATCATAGTTTTCTATGTCTGCGAAAGACCAACATTCGGAAGGTGATACGCCATACAATAATCTATAGAATTCGTTTCTTAAATCTGTTCCAACACGCTCCCCGTAGTTTTTTTCTTTATTCAAAAAAACTATGTTATCAAATCCGTAGTTGTCAGAAAGATAAAGCAAATTGTCAGATTCTAATTTATTGATTAAATCCTTCGATATCTTCTTCATCGTTAAGTAGTTAACTAATGCGTCATCATAGTTTAATTTACTTGGAATACTGAATTGATGAGGTTTATTCTTTTCAGAAAATTGATATTCGTCTTTCGATAGTTCGCAAACTGCTGAATAAAAGTCATAGTTCAAATATCGCACAAGAAAATCGATAGCGTTAGCACTTGCAAAAGTACCAGCTTTGTTTATTTGTTTACCACTTGTGAGGTCGATATAACCGTACCCGGTTTTAGATATTTGTATAGCTGGGTTTGACTTCATTTCTATGTAGTTCAAACTCACTGATTTAAACAAATCGCTATGATTTTTTTCACAAAACTTATATAAACTTGCTTTTCTTGCTTTTGTTATTTTATCTGATGGCATAGTTGCCAACTCCTTTCTAGTATATATATATTTTTTTTCGGAATTGATATAACCGCATCTGTTTAGTTTGGTACTTTAAGATATTCGCGGTTAAACTTGAATATGTTCTTAAAGTTGATTTTTTCTTGTAAAAAGAACCTCAGCTTTTCTCTTCTCTATGGCAAAAGGAAGAGCCGTTGCCCCGGGACGGATTTCTCCGAAGTTTTCTTTAATAAAAACTAGCGTCTGGTGAACTATTTATTTAATATCGCGAGTAGCGTATATTAAGTTAACGACTAGATGCGTTCATATCAATTCCGCTTGTAATTAGTATTTATATGTACAACTGTGTAGGTCGTCACTTTACTACTAGTTTTTTTAAGTTAGCTCACCACTTTATCACTCAAAATCATGCTCAGGTCACCACTTTATTACTCATTAAGTTTGCTTCTGCTCCGCAGTATATACATATATATATTAAAAGCGTATACGCAAACGCAAAAATGCTTTCAAATGCTGATTTTTCGCAGTTTTACAGAATTTGCTATTCACCAGTTTGCACATATTATTTTTGCTCGTATTCACCAGTTTGCACATATTTTTTACTCGTATTCACCAGTTTGCACATATTTTTTGCCATTTATATTGCTCGTATTCACCAGTTTGCACATATTTTATAATTTTAAATCTCCGCTCTCTATCGCTGCAATTTTCTTGTTATCTTTTTCTTTTTGAGATTGTTTGTTAACAATCAATTTAATTGAGAATAGCTTTTTCTTTAGTTTTATTGGTGTGTAGTCTATGATTTCTTTTTCTTTTTTTGCTAATTCAAGAAAATCAAAAACCCTTTTTACAAACCTGTCGTAATGTGCTTTTGTTATTTTTTCGCTGGCCATTTCTTCAACTTTCTTCTGCAAGTCTATCATTGTGATAGTATCTTGCATTTTACCTTTTTTAATGCCACCAATTCTCTGAATAAGATAATCAGCTATAGCTATTTGAACATCATTTGCACAGTTTGATTTAAGTAACTTCACTGGAACATTAATAAAAGTGTTCCAAATCTCGTTATACCTCATTAAAATGGGAACCTTATCAATTTTATAGCGTATTTTCTGCTCACCGCGCCATGTTCTGAACCCAGTTGTAAGCTGAATCATCTGTGTTCGAATAATAAAAGTGTCATTGAAAAAGTACGGCTTTATTAAAGAATAGTCTTTGCCCGTTTCTTCTCTTCGTGCGTATTCGTCGCAGATATTCAAACAAATAAACGTTGTTGAAAGCTTTCGCATAGTAGCATCGAGTTTTAAAAGGTTTCTTTCTCCGCGACCAAGACCGCTTTTCAAAAGTATCTCATTCGCAGAAAATGAGTAGTTATCATCTTTCTTTTCTTTAATTAGTGTGCAAACTGCTTGAAATATACGCATGTCAGTTGGTGTTAAGCGTTTGCTTACTACTGCTGACGGGTTCCATGGTTCGTCTGATTTGATTATTTTTTGTTCCTTTTTCTTTTTTAAATCTTCTTCGAAAATTAGCTTGACTTTCGTGTAGATTCCACCATGCGTTCCGCTGATTTTCACGCGCGTATCAGTCGAAGTGAGATTCTTATTGACATTACTGTTCTGCATTTTGAAGTTGTTTTTCTTTGCCATAGTTGGCACTTCCTTTCTTTACAATAAAAAAACGGCAATGATAAAGAATCATTGCCGAACCTGCTTTTATTTTTCGTATCTTTTTGATTTTTTTGCTATAATGTTATATAGAAAGATGAAAGCAAGTTCGGTTGTTCTTCATCATGTGCCTTCTGAGTAGTTGGTAGCTATTCAGAGGGCTTATTTATATTATAACAAAAACTTATTTCAACTCGAAAAAATAACAACGCAAAAACACAAAAACCCGCGATTTCACGCGGGTTTTTTAGGTAACAAAAAGGTAACAAAAAAGTTTTACTGTATTGCATTTTCTCGCGTTTTTCGATTTTTTTAACGCACGAATGTACTAAAAAAGTTGAATTTTGCCTAAAAACACGTTTAAAATGCAATTCTCGAAGTCTCAAATTTCTGTACTGATTTTGGCAAGAAAACACACCCTGCCGCAGAGTGTGTTGAAATCTCATTTAATATTATTCATTTCCCTCATCAGAGGAAATGCTTTCCTTATCTCCCAAATTCATCAGCAAAAGCTGCTCTGCCTGTTCATTATCTATATCCGGTTCAGGAAGAGCAGGAAGCTCATCCAATGATTTTAAACCAAAGGACTGCAGAAAAATATCCGTTGTGCCGTAAAGAAAAGGTCTGCCGATTACGTTTTTCCTGCCAACCTCTGTAACAAGCTCCCTGGCAATCAGCTGTGCCAGAACACGCTCTGCCTTGACGCCTCGGATTTTTTCGATTTCCTGCTTTGTAATAGGCTGCTTGAATGCAATTATTGATAAGGTTTCCATAGCCGCTTTTGAAAGCTTTCTGTCTGATACCTCTGCCAGCTTCTCTACATACGCAAAGCACTCGGGCCTGGTAACAAGCTGCCAGCCTCCAGCTGTCTCCTGAAGCATAATTCCACGCGTTTCAAGGTCACGCTCCAACGCTTCAAGCAGTTCATGAAGTGCTTCTTCATCCACTTCCAGAATAGAACAAAGCTGTTTTTCTGAAACAGGTTCCCCACCGGCAAATAATACTGCCTCAAGCGGTTTTTTCATTTCATTCAAAAACATAATCCTCTTCATCACGCTCCATGGATGGCATCCAGTCCTTACGCAGACAAATATTTATGGATGAAAAAAGCATATCCTGCCTGACAACGACACGATGGCGGCGAATCAGCTCAAGCAGCGCCAAAAAAGATGCTATAAGCTCGCTGCGCATTCCTGAAACAAAAATAGCTTCAAAACGAATTTCACCCTCCGGTCTTTCTGCTAAAAGACTCATAATCCTGAGCATTTGATCCTCAATACGGTACTCCTCCTGTGCAACAATCACCGGTGGAATTGTCAGTTCCTTGCGAACAGCAACAACTCTTCGAAATGCTTCCCAAAGCTCCGTTACAGAAAGATTCTCCGGCGGGCTGTGGTGAATCGGTAGTTCCACAGGCTCACGTGAAAAAAATCTGCTCTGCTCCTGTGCTTTATCCTCCAGCACCGCACTGACCTGTTTAAACTGCTGATATTCAAGGATACGTTCCAAAAGCTCCTGCCTCGGGTCTTCCTCTTCCTTTTCTTCATCCTGATTGGATTTTGGAAGCATCATCCTGGATTTTATCACAAGAAGTGTAGCTGCCATAACAAGGAACTCACTGGCTATTTCAATGTCAAATCTTCTCATCTGCGTCAGATAATCCAGATATTGTTCTGTCAATTTAGATATTGGAATATCATAAATATCTATTTTATTTTTTTCTATCAAATGCATCAAAAGGTCCATCGGCCCTTCAAATGCTTCTAATCGAACTTCATATTTTTCCATAAAGTATAAGCCTTAATAACAGGATAAGGTTTCCATCGGATATTTCAGTCAGGAAAACAACCCATCATATCATAATTCCGACAACACCATAAAGAATCGTCGCATAAGCATTAACAATAAAGCTTGCAATTGGCACAAGAATATATCCAAGAATCGGAGTTGCTATCATGACAACAAAAATCAAAAAGCTGTATCGCTCCAATTCCAGAAATCTGTACTGCAAATCATGCGGCAAAAGCTGCATAAGAACCTTTGATCCGTCCAATGGAGGAATCGGAATCAGATTGAAAACGCCAAAATTGATGTTATACAGAACAATCAGCCATAAAACATTATGAAGTCCAACTGACATTCTCTCGTTAAAGAGCACAGTGTACAAAACCATGAACAGCATGGCCAGAAACGCAATCAGAAAGTTCATCGCCGGCCCTGCCAGCGCCACGAGGATTTCTCCCTTTTTGGGGTCCCTGAAATTTGACGGATTAATCACAACAGGCTTCGCCCATCCAAATCTTGCTATAAGCAGCATAATCAATCCAATCGGGTCAATATGCGCAAGCGGATTCAACGTCAGCCGTCCCATCATGCGCGGCGTAAAATCACCCATAGCGACCGCAACACGTGCATGTGCGTATTCATGAAGCGACAAAGCTAGGATTAACCCCGGAATACTTGCTACCATTGACATTAAATCAAAACCAAACATAAATTTCCTCCAAACAACAAATAACTGTCAGCGACGTGCGAATTCCCAAAGAATAGCCGCAATGGTCTTCGCATCTATAATTTCGCCGTTTTGTACCATTTCATACGCCTTTTCAAGCGGAACCTCAGCCACATGGATAAATTCATCATCATCAGTATGCTGCTTGCCCGGAACGAGTCCCTTGGCTGTATAGATATGAATAAACTCATTTGAAAAGCCCACTGTTGTAGCCAGCGTTAAAATCTTTTCCACATCCGACGCATGATAACCCGTCTCTTCCGCAAGCTCGCGTTTTGCACAATCCAATGGATTTTCATCCGGCGAATCAAGCTTTCCTGCCGGTATCTCAAGTGTAACCCGCTGAACCGGATATCTGTACTGCCGCACCAAAATAACACGGCCATCCGGAAGTATGGGAAGAACTGCCGCAGCACCCGGATGTTTAACCCATTCACGTGTTGTTACGTTTCCATTCGGGAGACGTACTGAGTCACAACGTACATGTAAAAGATGTCCGTCAAAAACATTTTTGCTGTCAATTTTCTTTTCAATCAGGTCATTGTCATTATTGTTCATTTTATCTGTCATCACCATTATTTCCTTTTGCGAAAGGATTCCTTGCGGGCATAAGCATGCTCAATCATCTCTTCTGCGCTTGTGAGTGCAGCTTTGGATATATCCTTTCCTGATGCCATACGCGCAACCTCACGGATACGTTCATCTCTTGAAAGTTTTTTTACAGACGTTACTGTTTTTCCTTCATTTACTTCTTTGTACAGATGATAGTGCGCATCTGCCATACACGCAATCTGTGGAAGATGTGTAATACAAAGCACCTGCTTAAAGAAACCAACCCATGCGATACGTTCCGCCACCATCTGGGCAGTTTCACCGCCGATACCGGTATCAATTTCATCAAAAACCATGCTTCCAACCGAATCATCATTCTGGGCTGAAACAGTTTTAATTGCCAGCGCTATACGGGAAAGCTCTCCGCCTGAAGCCGTTTTTGCCAATGATTTTTCTTTTTCTCCTTCATTGGCAGAAAACTGAATCGACACCTCATCCAACCCGTTCAATGTCGGTTCTGATTCGGAAATCATGATTCTGAATTGAGAGCTTTGCATACCAAGAGCTTTAAGCTGGCGCTGTATTGATGATGAAAGCTTCTCCGCAGCGGTTTTTCTTTGCTCAGTAAGTTTATTTCCTTCATCCATGAGGCTGTCATGCAAAACCTGTAGCTTTTGCTCATCTGCCTCGAGATTAGCATCAAAGTTTTCCATATCCTCAAGCTCTTGCCGGATTTTTTTCTGATACTGTAATACTTCTTCGACAGTGCTTCCATACTTTTTTCGAAGCTTGTCGATTTGATCCATACGATTTTGAATATCATCCAACCGTTTAGGGTCAAAATCCAGAGCATCCTTATAATTACGAACCGAATAGAATATATCCTGCAGCTGATAAGACGCATCCTCCAGGGGCTGCACCAGCTCGGACAATTGTTCCTCGAACCGCCCTGCCTGCTCCAGACACTGACGCACACGTGCAACAGCTGAAAGAATACCCTCACTCTCCTCAGTTCCATCAAATAAGCAGTATGCCTTTTCAACATTTTCGGTGATTCTTTCAGAATTCGATAATCTTTTTATATCAGCCTCTAACTCTACTTCCTCGCCTGCAGTCAGCTGAGCCTGCTCGATTTCCTGATCCTGCCAACGCAGCATATCAAGGCGTTCATTCAGATTAGCTGCTTTTTCCTTTTTTTCTTCAATCTCTGTTAAAAGCTCTTTCCATTTGCTGAATACCATTTCATAGCTTTTAAGCTGGTTATAAACCTTAGTATTGCTATGATCTACGATATATCTTTGATTATCCTGCTTAAGAATAGAAAGATTTTCATGCTGCCCGTGAATATCTACAAGAGCCTCTCCCAGACTTTTCAAAAAAGCAATTGTTACATGGCATCCATTTACCAATATACTGTTTTTCCCCTTGGTCGTATATTGTCTTGTAATTATCAGAGTGTCTTCATCTGCATCAATTGCCTGTTCTGATAAAATTTCCTTTACATCCTTCTGTCCACTTATATCAAAAACAGCTTCAACCCGAAGCCATTCACATCCTGTGCGGATAAAGTCTCCGGTAAGCCGTCTGCCTAATACCGCTCCAAGCGCGTCAATCAGGATTGATTTACCGGCGCCTGTTTCACCTGTAAGAATATTAAGCCCTGCAGAAAATTCTATTTCTACATGCTCAAGCAAAGCGAAGTTCCATACAGTTAAAGTCTTGAGCATATGCTCATCCCCTCACTTAAACATGGTTTTCATTTTATCAGCAATAGCAGGCGCTGCTTCCTTGGGCTTCACCACAACCAGAATATTATCGTCACCGGCTAAGGTTCCAATAATTTCAGGCCACGACGCGCCATCAATGGTGGAAGCCACCGCATTTGCTGTTCCCGGCAGTGTCTTCAGCACAATAATATTTTCGCTGTAATCAACACTGGTAACCGAGTCATGAAACATGCGCTCCATACGGTCTTTGGAGAAAAACGGCTTGTTATCCTTCGGGAACGCGTATCTATACCTTCCGTCTCCGGTTGGAATTTTAATGAGCATCAGCTCTTTAATATCCCTTGATACGGTAGCCTGGGTAACCGCTATATGATGCGCACGCAGTGAAGCCGCAAGCTCCTCCTGCGTTTCGATAATTTCAGTCTCAATAATTTCCTTAATCCTTGCCTGACGTGCCGACTTCAACCATCTCACCTCTTAACTACGCATTATACAAAAGCTTCGTACGTATTGTCTGATAATAGTTTTTGTCATCAAACTTGACAATTTTGGCAGGAAGCGGTGCCTTACGGACTATAACCGTATCTCCCGGTTTAATTTTAAAGGTTTCCTGACCGTCAAATGTCACAATTATATCCTGATGAAACGCGGCTACATTTATTTTTACCTCATCATTTTCATCAATGACCATCGGACGCGCATTAAAAGTATGCGGGCATATAGGTGTCAGAAGCAATACCTTTATTTTAGGATTTATCAAAGGGCCGCCTGCAGAAAGTGAATACGCGGTAGAACCTGTGGCAGTGGAAACAATGAGTCCATCAGCCTTATAATCCATAACCCTGCAGCCGTCAACCATCAAACCAAGATGAAGCATTCTTGCCGCGCCGCTTTTTGTAACAACAACATCATTTATCGCATGTCCCAAAAAACGCTCATCATCTTCTCCGCTCTTTACAAAACCCGACACAAGCATACGTTCCTCAATATAATACTGCCCCTGCATAATTTTTTCTAATTTGCTTTCAATTTCAGGAAGTTCAATATCAGCCAAAAAGCCGAACGTACCGATATTTATTCCGCAAACAGGGATATCACGTTCGTAAAGACGTCTGCAGATACCAAGCAGCGTACCGTCTCCACCAATCGACAGTGCCATATCTATAGGGTGATTTTCAATGTCTTCAACCCCGTATTTTCCATAATCAAAAAAATTTGCTCCATCCATAGGCATTAGAATTTTAACATCCTTGTCATGATAAAAATCGACAATACGCTTTAACACCATGGGAGCATTCTCTTTGTCAATGTTTGGAAAAACTGCTACATTCAACATTTTACTCTCTCCTCAATGATCAAGTGTCTTATGTGCCTCACTGACGACATCCTTGATTTGAATATCTCCTTCTTCTGACTCCGAATTATTCGAAGCCCACATCAGATATTCAATATTTCCTTCCGGACCTTTTACCGGAGAATAAGTCAATCCGCAAATAACAAATCCTATTTCCTTTGCGAAAGAGATAACCTCTTCAATTACTTTTTCATGTATTTTCGGGTCTTTTACTACACCCTTTTTCCCAACATTTTCACGTCCGGCTTCAAACTGCGGCTTAATAAGCGCCACAAGCTCTCCCGCAGGCTTAAGCAATTCTTTTACAGGACCGAGTACCTTTGTAAGTGAGATAAACGCCACATCAATTGAAGCGAAATCAATCAGCTCACCAACATCCTCTTTAGTAACATAACGGACATTGGTACGTTCCATGTTTATAACCCGGGCATCCTGTCTGAGCTTCCACGCAAGCTGTCCATATCCGACATCTATGGCATATACCTTCGAAGCGCCATTTTGTAAAGAACAGTCTGTAAATCCTCCGGTAGATGCTCCAATATCCGCCATAACCTTACCTTCGAGGATAATCGGAAATGTTTTCAGCGCCTTTTCCAGCTTAAGCCCACCGCGGCTGACATACGGAAGAGTATTCCCCAAAATACGTATTTCCGCATCAGGCTTTATCATAGTTCCGGCCTTATCAACCTTCTGCCCGTTTACAAGAACCAGGCCTTCCATTATCGTTATCTTTGCGCGTTCCCGGCTTTCTGCAAGATTTCTTTCTACCAATAAAACATCCAAACGTTCTTTTGCCATAATCAATCCCTATTCAACATATCATTTATCTTTTCAGACATCTGCTCAGGAGTCAGTCCGCACTGCTCCCTAAGCTCACTCTGTGTTCCCTGCTCAATAAATTCATCCGGTATTCCAAAACGTAAAACCGGAATGCTTCGGCCTTCGTCAGCCAATAACTCAACTACAGCAGAACCAAATCCACCGTTCAGGACATTCTCCTCCATAGTCACAACTGCTTCCATCTTGTCAGCCACCTGCAAAATACACTCTTTATCCAAAGGCTTTATAAAGCGCATGTTAACTACAGTGCAATTTATTCCGCGCTTCAAAAGAAGCTCTGCGGTCTTGCAGGCAGCAGACACCATTGTTCCCACAGCCAGAATCGCAATACTTCCCCCGTCCCGAATAACTTCCGCTTTTCCAATCTCCAGCTCATTGAAATCACTGTCCAAAGGAACTCCGATTCCTTCACCGCGCGGATAACGAACAGCAGCCGGTCCTTCATAATTCACGGCTGTGTAAAGCATGTGGCGAAGTTCGTTTTCATCCTTTGGTGCCATTACTACCATTCCCGGCATAGTACGAAGATATGACAAATCAAACGCGCCATGATGCGTAGCTCCGTCTGCACCAACAAGTCCTGCTCTGTCCAGGCACAACGTAACGGGAAGGTTCTGCAGACATACGTCATGCATCAGCTGATCATACGAACGCTGCGCAAAGGAAGAATAAATCGCCACGACAGGGTGTATTCCTGCAGTTGCCATACCTGCAGCCAGTGTGACCGCATGTTCCTCAGCAATACCTACATCAAAATAACGTTCAGGATAAAGCTCAGAGAAGCGCTTCAACCCTGTTCCTTCCGGCATAGCTGCCGTAATAGCTGCTATACGGGTATTTTTCTCAGCCAAGGTAACTATTGCATCACTGAATACCGATGTATATGTTGGCGGCTTTCCGCTCGCCTTAATCACCTTGCCGCTTGGAATATCAAACTTTCCTACGCCGTGAAATTTATCAGGCTGAAGCTCTGCAGGGAGATAGCCCTTTCCCTTTTTTGTATGAACATGCACTAAAACAGGTCCGTCAACAAGACGTACCCTTTCAAAGACATCCTTCATAGCAGCAATATTATGTCCATCAATAGGGCCTACGTAGACAAAACCCATTTCCTCAAAAATTTCGCCGGGAACTAAAACTGCTCTCATTCCATCTTTAAGATACTCTGCAGTTTTTACTACCGTATCACCTATATGCGGAATGCTCCTCAAAAAACCTTTTAAATCTTCCTTCACCTGTCTGTACTGCGGAGCAACACGAATTTTTGACAAATACTCTGACATAGCACCGACATTACAGTCAATACTCATGCCATTATCATTGAGTACAACAATTAAATTCTTCTTCAAATCACCGGCATGATTTAATGCCTCAAAGGCTTCCCCGCCGGTCATTGCTCCGTCACCGATTACAGCAATAACATGCTCACCGCGGCCCAGAATATCGCGTGCAGCTGCCATTCCCAGCGCTCCCGAAATGGACGTGCTTGCATGTCCTACACCAAAAGCATCATAAGCGGATTCTTTGCGGCATGGGAAACCTGTAATGCCGCCCTTTTGCCGAAGCTTTTTAAACTGTTCCCTGCGTCCTGTAAGAATTTTATGGGCATAAGCCTGATGCCCTACATCCCAAACCACCTTATCAACAGGAAGGTGAAACGTACTGTATAAAGCAAGTGTCAATTCAACTGCACCAAGACTGGGTGCAAGATGTCCGCCTGTTTGTGATACCGTCTTTATAATATATTCTCTTAATTCGCCCGCAAGCTGTTCTAACTGGTCTATATTTAAAGTATGTAACTGTTCCGGTTTATCTATATATTCGAGCAGCATAACATAATCTTCCGTTCCGTTATTTTTTTCTTGAAATCAAAAACTCAACCAATTCCTTGAGAAACCACGCTTTATCTCCGAAAGGTTCAAGTGCAAGCACGGCCTCATCCACAGCATCCTTAGCAAGCTGTCTTGCATTTTCCAACGAAGTAAGCGTGACATACGTCGACTTATGATTTCTTTCATCACTTCCGACCGGCTTTCCTATTTCGTTTTCATCACCGATAACATCCAAAATATCATCAGTAATCTGAAAAGCAAGTCCAAATGCCTCTGCGTAGCGTGTCAGAGCATTTAATTCTGTTTCACCTGCACCTGCCAGTATAGCACCTGAACGAATCGCCGCACGGAACAATGCACCGGTTTTACCCATATGCATTTTGCGAAGCTCATCCATCGTAATGCTCTTGCCCTCTGACTCCATGTCAATTGCCTGACCGCCGACCATACCATCAGGGCCCGCTGCCTGACTAATTTCACGTATTACACGGCAAAGTGTTTCAGAGTCAGCCTTCTGCCGGAGGATTACCTCAAACGCCAGTGTCAGCAGCGCATCACCTGCCAGAGTCGCAATACCTGCACCATACACCTTGTGATTTGTAAGCTTTCCTCTGCGATAATCATCATTATCCATAGCAGGAAGGTCATCATGGATTAAAGAATATGTGTGTATCATTTCGAGTGCACATGCAGCATGAATATAGTCCTCACCACGGCCGCCCACAGCCTCTGCAGCTTCCATGAGAAGAACAGGCCGAAGCCTCTTGCCTCCTGCCATAAGACTGTATCGCATGGACTCTGCGAGCGTCTTATCCAACGCATTTTCAAGATTCAATTCCCTTTCGAGTTCAGATTCCAAAAGTGCACGCTTTGCAGCCCACTCTTCTTTCAACATCAGATTTAATCCCCTTCTATTTTGAGTTCAAGTTCCTGTACTGTATTTTTTTCTTTCTTCACCATAAGATCCATTGCCTTCTCGGCACGTTCCAGTGATTTCATACATTTCTGAGAGAGAATAACACCTCTGCTGTACTTCTCCATTAATTCTGCAAGCTCAGGCTCCTGATTTTCCATTTCCTGCACAATACTTTCAAGTTCTTCCAAAGCCTCCTCAAATGAAGGTTCTTTTGCTTTAGCCATGCTTTCCCTCCTGACCTACAGATTCAACAATGCTCGTAAATGTACCATCCACCAGCGTTATTTTCAACTTCATATCATTCTTTACCTGTGTAATCTTCCGAATGCTTTTCCCATTTGCATCCGAGATAAATCCATAACCGCGGCGCAGTACATGTACAGGACTCATGCTATCCAGCTGCTGCATAGCAAACTCCAGCCGATGCTTCTTTTTCTGCATGTATAATTCACGAATCTTTTCCAGACTTCCCTGCAGTTCTTTCAGCCGCTGAGTACGAAGCTCAATCTGACGCATTGGTGCTTTAAATATCGGACTTGATAACGCCTTTGTAAGCCGCTGACGCTTCATATCCATCCAACGTTTTCGTACATTGTCCAATCTGGCTGCTATGCTGTCAACGTACTGTATCAGCTCATTCCGGTCTCTTACGGCAAGCTCTCCCGCCTGCGACGGAGTCGCAGCTCTGACATCTGCCGCAAAATCGCACAGTGTATAATCGGTCTCATGTCCAACAGCTGAAATAACAGGTATCTCAGAGTCCGCAACCGCTCTGACAATCTCCTCGACGTTAAAGGCCCACAAATCCTCCATTGAGCCTCCACCACGCCCGACAATCAAAACATCTACGGGATACTCACTGTTGAAGAAACGAATACCTTCAGAAATTTCCTTTGATGCCATATCCCCCTGTACCTGCACCGGGTACAAAATAAGCTGTACAGAAGGTTCTCTTCTCTTTACAACCCGATAAATATCATGTAATACAGCTCCGGCCCGTGATGTAACCACACCTATCTTTTGCGGGAATTTAACCAGCGGCTTCTTTCTGCTTTCATCAAAAAGCCCTTCGTTTTTCAGCTTTTCCTTAAGCTGTTCGAAGGCAGCAGCCAAAGAGCCTTTTCCCTCAGGCATCATTGTTTCAGCGTATAACTGATATACCCCATCCCGCTCATAAACAGAAATACTTCCTGTCACGACAACCTGCATGCCGTTTTGAGGTTCAAACAGAAGTCGTGCAGCATTATTCCTGAACATTACACATTTAAGGCTGGATTTATCGTCTTTAATCGAAAAATAGCAGTGTCCCGACGGATATCTCTTGAAATTTGAAACCTCGCCGCGAACTGCCATATTTTGCAAAAGGCCCTGATGATCCAGCAATCCTTTTATAAAATGATTTACTTCACTTACAGAATGAACCATCAGGCACCCCCATATCATACGAAAAAGGCCAAGCCCTGTGCCTGGCCCTTTTTTATTATTTATCTACCATTGCACCCAACACACCGTTAACAAAACGAGCTGACTCATCTGTACCAAATTTCTTTGCAAGCTCTACCGCTTCATTAATTACGATTCCCGGTGTTACATCTTCAATATACTTCATCTCGTATACAGCAAGGCGTAAAATGCTGCGGTCAATAGCTGCCATGCGTGATATTTTCCAACCGTGCGATTTTTTCGAAATAATTTCATCAATTGACTGCAATCCCGCTCTGACACCTTTAACCAAGGCCGCCGCGTATCCTTTGTCAATCTCTGAAACTTTCTTAAAATCACCAGCCTGCCATGAAGAATCCAGCGCCTCCTTTTGCGCCTTATCCTCGTTGTCCTGTGCAGGTTTTATCATATCCAGTTGAAAAAGTGCCTGCATCGCCGCTTCGCGAGCGTATCTACGACTCATACAATCCTTCTTTCCTTATCTTTTAATATGTCTTGAAAGACACATTATTTACTTAAATGAATCATTACGGCTCCAATGGCTTCTTTCGTCCGCCCAAGCCGCACCGACCTTATCAAATTTACGTCCCAGCCAAAGTCCGGCTCCCGCGCAGAGCAGGACGAAAAGGACGCGCCATAGTCCGAATAAAAGTATAAAGAGAGCAAACAAAACACCTACTACCGTTCCGATAAATGCTCCGCGCTGTTCGTCCCAAAGCATTTTAATAAAAGCAACTGCTTCCTCTTTCATGACACATTACGCCTCTTCTCAGACTACTCGTGGTCCTTTTGAAGGAGCACCTTTAACAAATTCCGAAATCTCCAGTTCAATATTGCAGGTCTTCAGCCCGAGGACTTTTTCTACATTGTCAATAATACTCTGACGTACCTCATCTGCTATTTCCGTTGCCTTATTTTCCTGACCAACGGCAAGCTTCAGCCGAACATCAAGCTCAGACATATCATCCTGGGTTTTCTTGGCCCAAACTTTCGATTTCACACTACGAACACCTGAAACAGAAAGCGCTGTTTTCTCAACCAGACTGCGAGCTGCTTCAACAGAAACAGAAACAGCACCGGTAACTCCCGACAGAAGCAGCATCTCACCACGAGTGCTTCCTTCACTGCTTCCGGATGACAATGCGCATCCCAAAATATGCACACTAAAGAAGAAAACAAACACAGCTGCCGCGATTGTTTCCCATCTTGATAAAGCAAACTTTATTTCGTTTAAAATCTCATTCATCGGCAGAACATGCAGGCAAAGGGCAACAATGCCCAAAGACACAGCTGCAATCGCCAAGGAATAAATAAATAGCAAAAAACGGTTAAAATATCCCATTCTATGCCTCATTCATTTCAACGTACACGTACTTCTTCTTCTTCTTTTTCCGGTTCAGGGAAACCAACACCCTGTACATGAATGTTAACTTCAACAACGGAAAGACCTGTCATGGTTTCAATTGCCTGTTTGACATTTTCCTGAACGGAAAGCGCAACATCAGGAATACGAACACCATACTTCACAATAATATAAAGGTCGATTGCTGCTTCCTTTTCGCCGACCTCAACCTTAACACCTTTGGCAAAATTCTTTTTTCCGAGCATTTCAGCAATTCCGCCCACCAGGCCGCCGCTCATACCTGCAATGCCATCGACTTCAGTTGCTGCAAGTCCTGCGATGATGCTGACAACCTCGTCTGCAATACGAACCGCACCCAAAACACCTTTTTTGTCCAAGACTTTCGTATCCTCTGCCATTTAAGAACCCTCCCATAATGTATTTATTCTGATTATAACATATTCACGGCTAAACATACAAACTTTCTGAAATTCTATGCGATATAGTTCAGACAGTAAAATTTAACATAAAAAGACCATTGCACTTAAACTGTGCAATGGTCTGAAAAATCAAGCACGCTCGATGTAAGCACCTGTACGTGTATCAATGCGGAGCTTATCGCCTTCATTGACAAACAAAGGAACCTTGACCTGATAGCCGGTCTCAACAGTTGCCATTTTTGTTGCACCCGTTGCAGTATTTCCCTTAACGCTCGGTTCGCATTCCGTTACCTGGAGAACAACTGCATTCGGAAGATTTACACCAATAATGCGGCTCTTGAAGGACTGAACGCTTACCTCCATCTCCTCTTTGAGGTAATTGAGAGCATCGCCAAGCTGATCCTTGCTGAGCTCAATCTGCTCATAGGATTCCAAATCCATGAACGTGTACATTCCATCAGCTTCATAGAGATACTGCATATTGCGGGTATCAAGATGAGCAGGAGGCATTTTTTCGTTTGGATTGAAGGTACGCTCAACAACTGCACCTGTTTCAACGTTCTTCATCTTTGTGCGGACAAAAGCAGCACCCTTGCCCGGCTTTACATGCTGGAACTCAACAATCTGCCATACGCTGTTATCAATCTCGATGGTGAGACCTGTGCGAAAATCTGTACTTGAAATCATAAATTTCTCCCCTTAATTAAAAATTTCTATAAGTTTTTTGTCGCTTCGGGTAAGCGGTTCACTTCCCTCAGCTGTCACTAACACTGTATCTTCAATGCGGATACCGCCCCAACCCGGTATATATATCCCCGGTTCAACGGTTACAAGCGTATTTGGTTCAAGGTGCTCACATAAGCTTGAGGGTGACAAACGAGGTTCTTCATGTATTTCCAGCCCGAGACTGTGTCCCAACCCGTGTCCGAAGTACTTTTCATACCCTTTTTCAGCAAAGAGCCCTCTCACCGCCGCATCAATCTGCTTACCTGAAGCCCCCGGTTTCACCAGCGACTCTCCCAGCAGCTGACCATTCAGTACGAGAGAATAAATCTCCTTCTGTTTTTCATCCGCTTTTCCAACACAAACGGTACGGGTAATATCAGAATGATATCCTTTGTATACCGCACCAAAATCCATTGTAACAAATTCTCCTGAAACAATCAACTTTTCCGTAGCAACTCCGTGCGGCAGGCTGCCTCTTGCTCCCGAAGCTACAATAGTCGTAAATGCAGGTCTTTCCGAGCCAAGCTCACGCATTTTCTGCTCCATGCGGGCAGCAACCTCTATTTCTGACATTCCGGGTTTAATATACGAAATAATGTCCTCGAATGCAGCATCACTTATTGAAACAGCTTTGCGTATGTACTCAATTTCATTTTCATCTTTAATCACACGCAAAGAGTCCAACGAAACAGGAATTGCAAAGGAAGCCTCTCCCCTCAGCTCTTTCTCCATCTGCGAATAATTATTAAACAAAATGGCGTTGCCCTCGAAGGCAATCTGCTTCCAGCCTTCTTTTTTTATGACTGCAGCAGCTTCCTTCCAAAGTCCGTGTTTTTGCTCAACAATCTCAAATTCCGCTGCCTGTTCCGCTGCCTGTTCGGTATATCTGAAATCAGTCAGCAAAAATGCTTTATCCGCAGAAACAAGAAGCAATGTATCATCACCGCGAAATCCGCTGAAATAATGAAGATTTACCTCTTTGTTAATAAGAACGGCATCCGCACCGTTTTCACGCAAAAAGCTTCTAAGGCCTGCAAGACGCTCCTCAATCATTTTGCCGCCCCCATTTTCCTGAGAGCAATATCCAGAGCAGCAATGTAGCTGTCGACACCGAAGCCCGCAATCTGCCCCATGACAACAGGAGAGATAACTGAATGATGGCGGAACTCTTCACGTTTATGGACATTTGAAATGTGAAGCTCTATAACAGGAACATCCACAGCAGCAATGGCGTCACGGATTGCGATACTGTAATGAGTAAATGCCGCTGCATTCAAAAGTATAAATTCATAGCCGTTCTTTCCTGCCTGTTGTATCTCATCAATCAGTTTGCCTTCATAGTTTGACTGAACAGAAACAAGCTCAACACCTGCGGCCTTCGCACGCTCCTTGAGCATTACATCAATATCATTCAATGTCGTACTTCCGTATATCTGTGGTTCACGAGTCCCTAAGAGATTCAGGTTCGGTCCATGCAGCACTAATATTTTTTTCAAGATAGCCATCTCCTAATCAAGACTTCACATCACGGCGCAAAATTGTATATGGTTCAACCGGCTGTTCCATTTTTATGTATATAATCTGCTGCGGGTGAGGAGCAGCGGAAATGGGATTTCCTTCTTCGTCAAGCATATCCGAAAGACTCTGACGGAATCCTTTTGCCCTGGGCTGGAAAACCTCTATTTCCTCACCAAGCTCCATGTGATTTCTTTGTTCTACCTTAGCACGCTTAGATTCATCATCATACGACAATACAAGGCCGACAAAATCAGATGTCTGCTCATAGGAGGACGAACCGTAAATCTGACTTTCAGCCCCCGGCCTTCCGAATAAGAATCCTGTGGTATAGGCCCTATGGGATACCTTATTCAGTTCATCAGCCCATTCCTGTTTTACCTCATAGGATTCAGGATTTTCCCAGCATGAGTCAATCGCTTCACGATAAGCCTTCGTTACACTTGCAGCATAGTGAACACTCTTCATGCGTCCTTCTATCTTCAGGCTGTTAACTCCCGCATCCATCAAATCCTTGAGATACGGCATAAGGCACAAATCCTTCGAGTTAAAGAAGTACGTCCCTCTCTCATCCTCTTCTACAGGGAAGTACTGTCCCGGACGTGTCTCCTCTACCAGCGAATACTTCCAACGACACGCCTGTGCGCATGTGCCGCGGTTTGCATCACGTCCCGTAAGGTAATTGCTCACGAGGCATCGGCCTGAGTATGACATACACATAGCACCGTGAACAAACATTTCAAGCTCTACATCAGTACGTTCACGAATTTCACGGATTTCGTTCAACGAAAGCTCGCGGGCAAGAACTACACGTTCGGCGCCCATAGCCGCCCATGCCTGCACTGTCCGCCAGTTCGTATTGTTAGCCTGAGTGCTGACATGAAGGGGAAGCTTCGGTGCAGCTTCACGTGCGATTGAAAAAACACCCAAATCAGCCACCAGCGCAGCATCTGCCCCAATTTCATACAGAAACTTCATATAATCAGGCAGAGCCTCAAGGTCTGAATTATGCGCATAAATGTTCACAGTGACATAAGCTTTTTTCCCTTTTTCATGGCAAAAAGCTACAGCTTCACGAAGCTCGTCTTTTGTGAAATTCCCGCCCATAGCGCGCAGTCCGAATGACGGGCCGCCCATATATACTGCATCCGCACCATAGAGCACAGCCATTTTCATTTTTTCCATTGTGCCCGCCGGCGCCAGAAGTTCCGGTTTAATTCTCATTATTCTCTGCATTCCTCCAAGAAACTGTCATTCCGTCTCCAATATGATACAACTCAGTGTGATAACCCGGAGCAGATTTTACAGTTTTAATAAATTCCCTCAAACGATACACAAGTGTGCGAAAACGATGCGGAACAAAATCAGGCCCTTCAACCATCCCCTGAAAAAGGACATTATCAGCAATAACCAAAGCATTGGGAGTAAGAAGATGCTGGATTTTACGCCAATAATCAGGATACTGACCTTTTGCCGCATCAATAAACACAAAGTCGAACGGGCCCCACAGCTGTGGAAGTACTTCCCCCGCATTTCCCTCAAAAAGCTCAATTCTGCCATTATACGGAGACCGTGCAAAAAATTCCCTTGCACGTTTCACATCATCATCATTTATTTCAATCGTTACAAGCCGCGCATCCTCCGCCGCAATAGACATGGTAAGCAGCGCCGAATACCCGATTGCGGTTCCGATTTCTAAAATGCGGTGTGGCCGAAAAGCCCCTACAATCTCAAGAAACTTGTCCCGTTCCAAAGAACGCAGGATTGGAATATGATTGTCCTCCGCATACTGCTCCATCTCGCCAAGAAGCCTATCCCATTTTTCACCACCGGATTTCATTAACGAACCCTCTCAACAATCTCAAGGTGTTCATCGTAAGTTTTCGAGTAATGATTATGGCCTTGACGATCTGCAACAAAATATAAATAATCCGTATCTGCCGGGTACAGTACCGCTTCTATAGCATCCATTCCCGGGCTGGCAATAGGTCCGGGAGGAAGCCCATAATGCTGATATGTATTATACGGAGAGTCTATCTCCGTATCCGCGTATGTCACATCTTCCTTGGGTGCATCCAAAAGATACTGGATTGTCGTATCCGACTGCAGCGGCATATTCATTTTAAGGCGCTTCAAAAACACCTGTGCAATAATAGGCCTGTCTTCGTCATAGCGGGCTTCTTTTTCCACAAGTGATGCAAGGATTACAAGCTCATAAATCGATAAATCCATTTCCTTTGCACGTGCCCTAAGCCCCGCTGTCATACGTGTATCAAAGTCGTTCGTCATCAACGACAGAATCTCTTTGGCGGAAAGCTCATCCTCCACCTCAAAGGTATCCGGGAACAAAAAGCCTTCTGCACGATAAACAGCATTTTTATTTTTTTCCATGTAGCTGTATGGTGCAAAATCCCGGGCTGCTGATTTTATATCCGCAGCCTTGGCAATTCCTTCTTCTTCAAGGCGTTCAGCAATCTGATTTACATTATATCCTTCCGGAATAGTAAACTTAACCGTGGAAGTCCGTCCATCCAGTAAAATCTGCATAACCTCAGACGAATCCATTCCCGGGTTAAATTTGTACATACCTGTCTTAAATTTATCATCTGCCCCTTTCATTTTGGCTGCAAGCCAAAACCAGTGCCGGCTTCCGATGATTTTTTTATCTTCAAGCACCCGCCCGATCGAGCTTGATGTCATACCCGGAGAAATACGGACATATATTACCTGATCAGAAATAGGACTTTTTCCTGAACCTGCCAGAATACAGCCAGTCAAAACAGCTGCCAGCAATAAAAACAAAGCAGCAGCGGCAACAATCTTTCTACTCATCTTATCAGGCCATTCAAATGCACCTATCGCATCCGCAAGCCTGTCAAGCTTATCACGAAGCCACTCCGGCACATCTCTCATCTCCTTCAATAGAAAAGCCCCTGCCCGGGACATCCCAGGCCGAGGCTTAAAAATCAAAAATTTCAGTCCTTATCTTCTTCATCAACCAAGGCATCATAAGCAGCACAAACGGCATCAAACTCTTCATCGGTAGGCTCGATGTACTCATCTTCGCCATCTTCGCCCGGAACAATTTTTGCGAAGAATGCTTCGTCCTCATCTTCGCAGCCGCAGCCGCAGCCATCTCCATGCTCATGATTATGCTCTACTTCTTCATCAGAAGCTGTCGGAACAAGCAGTGCAAAATTCTCACCGTTTACCGGCAGAATCATCTCTTGGCGGTAATAATATTCATTTCCTTCATCATCTGTCATCACTACGATGATTTCATCATCTTCTAAAGCTTCTTTTACTTCGTCTGCCATAGAAATCACCTCACATACAAAATCTTCAAATCTCTCATGATTGTATCGTACGCTTACAGGTTTTGTCAACCTTTGGCCCCGCTGTCCAAAAAGCCCTGCAGGATAAATACCGCAGCCATCTTATCAATAACCTTTTTGCGTTTTCGTCTGCTCACATCAGCAGAAATTAAAGATTTTGCAGCTGCAACAGTTGACAGTCTTTCATCCCAAAAAACCGCATCAGACTCCGGTACAGCCTTTTTTACCTCTTCAAAGAACGCCTTAACAATAGCACATCGCTCACCCTCTGTGCCATCCATATTTTTCGGCAATCCTATCACAAGGGACGTTGTATCGTATTCATCCATAAGAGTTTTAAGACGGGCAAGATCATCCTTCAATGAAGTACGTCGAATTGTTTCAACACCCTGTGCTGTTAATCCAAGCGCATCACTTACAGCGATTCCTATTGTCCTGTCCCCTACGTCAAGCCCGAGATACCTTTTTATCATCTCAGGCTTCCTCCGCTCCGGTTTCCTTGAGATATGAACGAACAAGCTCCTCTAAAAGTTCATCACGTTCAAGCGACCGAATCATACTCCGCGCATCCTTATAGCTGGTAATATACGCGGGATCTCCGGAAAGAATATATCCGACAAGCTGATTTGTAGGATTATACCCTTTTTCTTTCATTGCCGCGCAAACCTTACGAATTATAGACTGTGCTTTGTTTTCATCCGCTCCAAGGCGAAACATCATTGTCTCATCAGTGACCATGGCGCTGCCTCCTCTCATAAGCCATCCTTTGCTTATTTCATCTGTCTGACATTCTATTACACTACATTATATCATATCATGCTCAATCATGTATTCGGCAATTTGCAAAGCATTCAATGCCGCGCCTTTTCGTATCTGGTCTCCGCAAACCCAAAAATTCAGACCATACTCTACGGATTCGTCAAGGCGTATACGTCCAACCTCAACATCATCCTTGCCGGAAGTAAAGAGCGGCATAGGATATTCCATTTCATCCGGATTATCCCTGACAACAACCCCCGGGAATGCCTGAAGTGCCTTCTTTGCTTCTTCAACAGATATTGCATCGTCAAACTCTACATTAACTGATTCAGCGTGGCTTCTCAAAACCGGAACACGAACTGTTGTCGCTGTTACGCGCAGCTTATCGTCAGAAAGGATTTTTCTGGTCTCATTGATCATCTTCATTTCTTCTTTTGTGTACAGATTATCCTGAAAAACATCAATCTGCGGAATCAGATTCGAGGCAATCTGGTAATGCTTCGGCATGCTTGCCCCCGGAAGAATATGCGGCTCGATAGGAGTCCCCTCTGCAATGGCACGAAGCTGTTCCTCAAGCTCCTCCATAGCTTCCTTTCCTCCACCGGAAACCGCCTGATACGTAGATACAACAACACGTTTCATCTTTGCGATATTATCCAGCGGCTTCAAAGCCATTACCATAATGATAGTTGAGCAGTTAGGATTAGCAATGATTCCCTTATGGTCTTTAATTGCCTCCGGATTTACCTCAGGGACAATCAGAGGAACCTCAGGGTCCATGCGGAATGTGCTGGAATTATCGATAACAACAGCACCTGCTTTAACGGCAACCGGAGCAAAATGCTTGCTTATCGATCCTCCGGCAAACAAAGCAATCTCTACATCCTTGAAGGAATCGTCCGTAGCTTCCTCTACAACGTACTCTTTTCCCTTGACCATCAATTTCGTTCCTGCAGAGCGCTTTGAGGCCAAAAGCTTCAAATTCTTAAACGGGAAATTTCTTTCCTCAATCAGATTGATAAATTCCTGTCCAACTGCTCCTGTAGCTCCCAAAATCGCCGTGTTATATGTCCTCATGATGCCAACCCTTCCTTTTTCAGAATTAATCCAATATCTTTTCCAATCCAACCGTCAGTCCGGAAAGCGCCCTGACTTTCTTACATGCCAGAACAACGCCCGGCATAAATGACTCTCTGTCCAGTGAATCATGACGGATTGTCAAAGTCTGTCCAAGTCCACCAAAAATAACCTCCTGATGCGCGACATAACCCGGAAGTCTTACACTGTGAATGCGAATACCCTCATATTCTGCACCACGCGCTCCTGTCATTTTTTCTTTCTCATCAGGGTGCCCCTGTTTATGCGCTTCGCGAACCTCCTGGATAAGCTGTGCCGTCTGAACTGCAGTTCCGGATGGTGCATCAAGCTTTTTATCATGATGAAGCTCAATAATCTCAACATCAGGCAAATATTTGGCAGCCTGCCGTGCCATAAGCATCATGAGAACAGCACCGATAGCAAAATTAGGTGCAATAAACACCGGAACCTTCTTTTCCTCTGCAAGCTTTTTTATCTCATTTTTGGCTTCTTCCGATAATCCTGTCGTACCAATTACAGGAGAAACCCCCAGTTTTATTGCAGTCATTGCATTTTCAAAGACAACGTCAGGGCGTGTAAAATCTACCATAACCTCAGGCTTTGTCTCCTGTATAGCCTTTGAAAGCTCTGTGCTGACAACAACACCGCAGGGAGCTGTTCCCGCCGCTGTACCTGCATCCATTCCGCCCTTGAGGTCAACGGCAGCAACCAGCTCCAAATCCTTGTCATCCAAAACAGCCTTTACTACAGCCTGTCCCATACGCCCACAGGCTCCTGTTACCAATACCTTTACCACGATATCCCCTCCACCAAAAAGTAACTTTATTGTACAGCATGTACACTCTAAAAATCAATATGTGTTTCATGTGCAAAACATTTCTCATTGTGTATTTTAACAATTTTTCTTTTTATGCCAGTACCACATGCCGCCATAAACTGCCGTTGCCAGTATAACAATAACGGTTAATCTAATCATGTTCTCCTCAAGCATAACAAGGTCATGCCCGATTATGACTTCAAGTGCGGTAGAAGGAAACTTTCCAATAAGATTGGACAAAGCATAATCCCGAACACTTATTTTCGATACAGCTCCCAGCGCAGTCAGGATTCCTGACGGAAAATAAGGAATAGTTCTCGCAATCAGCATTACCTTAAAACCGTTCTTGCCGCTGAAATCGTCGAGCTTTTTTAAATACGGGCTCTTTTTAATAAGCCTCTCAGCACTTTCCCTGAGCAGTGTCCTCATCAACAAAAAGCTGATGATTACACCTGTCGTCTCAGCCAGCCAGGACAGAATAATTCCCGGAATTACTCCAAACAGCACGCCATTGGCAGTCGAGATGAAAATAGACGGCAGAACACTCAATGCGTTAATCAGCACATCAACCCAAAAGCTCACAACCATTGCCCATATACCGAACTGATTAATGTACGCAATAGTCTCCTCCATACTTCCGCAGGTCATGACATGCCACAAATCACGATATATAGCCGGATTTAGAATATATATTCCGCCAAGCAGAACAAAAAGCAGTATTCCTGAAATTATCTGAACCATTCTTTCTGATTTTACATGCAAGTCCAAATTCCCTCCAGAATATTTTTACTATAATATAGAATTCGAAAATGAAAATATCAGGAATCCGTTATATGTTCAAAATTCATTTTGTATCGGATTGCAAGAAGCTGCTCCATATAGCGCCGTTCATCATCTGTAATCATTGTCTCCTTGGCAGCTCTTCTGGCTTTCATCAGAATATCCGTATCAGTCAATACGTTTGCTATTTTCAAATCGCCAAGACCATGCTGCATCGCGCCAAAAAACTGTCCTGGCCCGCGGAGTCTTAAATCTTCTTCTGCCAAAACAAAGCCATTTGATGTCTGTTCCATAATCTTCAATCGTTCCTGCGTCTTTGGCGAACGATTTTCCGAGACAAGAATACAGTATGATTTCGCTGTTCCGCGTCCTACACGTCCACGCAGCTGATGAAGCTGAGCAAGGCCGAAACGGTCAGCATTTTCAATTACCATGATACTCGCATTCGGAACATCCACACCAACTTCAATAACTGTGGTAGAAACCAGAAGCTTAAGCTTCCCGTCATGGAAATCAGTCATTACCTGCTCTTTTTCCTTTGCAGGAAGCCGCCCATGAACCAGGCCGCAGGGAATTCCGTAGAAAACTCCGTGTGACAACTCCTCAAACACATCAACAGCCGCACACAGGCGGTTATCCGCGTTTTCATCATCATGTTCGATAAGCGGACATACAACGTATGCCTGACGTCCTGACTCGATTTCCTTTCGAACAAAATCATATATAAGCCCGCGCCTGTCAGAATGACGCAGAAAGGTACGAATCGGCTGCCGTCCCGGCGGAAGATGCTCTATACGCGAAACATCCAGGTCACCATACACAGTCAAGGTCATGGTTCTTGGAATCGGTGTCGCTGTCATTACCAGAACATCAGGAGTAACATCACTTTTTTTCGACAGCGCAGCTCTTTGAGAAATACCAAAACGATGCTGTTCATCTGTAACCACAAGACCAAGAGCGTCAAAAACAACCTTCTCCTGTATCAAAGCATGAGTTCCGACAATCAGGTCAAGCTCGTGATTCCCAATCTGCTCCAGAATCTCCCTGTGCTTTTTGGGAGTAAGCGAACCGACAAGAAGTCCAACACGGATTTGCGTATCTTTTAGAAGCGCACTTATTTTTTCATAATGCTGTCTTGCCAGTATTTCCGTAGGCGCCATAAATGCGCCCTGATAGCCGTTCTCTATTGTTTTCGCAAGCGCCAGAAGAGCAAGAGCCGTCTTTCCTGAGCCCACATCACCCTGCACAAGCCGACGCATAGGGACGTTTTTCTCCATATCTGCAGAAATTTCTTTCCAGACTGCAGCCTGATCGGCAGTCAGCTTAAAGGGAAGCAGACCATATACCTGCTTCATAAGACGGCTGTCCATCAAATGACGGATTCCCTTTTCCTTTTCTACAGTTTCCTTGCGAATCAACAGCAATCCGCACTGTATAACATACAGCTCCTCAAAAGCCAATCGTGCTCTTGCCCTGCGAAGCTGTTCCATCGATTCAGGAAAATGGATAGCAGCAAAAGCCTTCCAACGATCTATCAGTTCGAAACGTTCTATTACTGCTCCGGGAATGACCTCCGGCAGTTCAGGATGATTTGTCAGAAGCTCATGTATAATCTTACGGAAATAGTTCTGATTCAGCGCCTCTGTAGACGAATATACCGGCAAAACTCCAAAGGACGTATTATTCTCTGCCTCCAATACTTCAAAGGTCTGCATCTGAGACATAGCCAGAGCGCCGCGACCGCCAAAAGCATAGGTCAGTTTTCCTGTGGCCAGCACCCTTTTGCCCGGAAGCAGTTTTTTCTTCAAAAAAGGCTGATTGAACCAGGTCATCTGCAGCCAGCCCGTCCCATCCGATAAAACAGCGGTAAGGATAGTCATGCCGCGCCTTGAACCGCGCCTCTCGTTCAAATTTGTTATTACACCCGATACTGTAGCGGTCTCCCCTGCACGCAGCTCTGCAAACGGTGTCCTGTGACTCTGGTCGATATATGCACGGGGATAATATGTAAGAAGGTCATAAAGCGTTGATATACCAAGCTTTTTCAATGCCTGTGCCTTTTTCGGGCCAACACCCTTGACCTTGTCAATCGTATCTTCCCATGACATTCCCATTCATACTCCTCCCGAACAAAAGGAACCTTAAATGCTTTTCTGCATAGAAAAAAGGCAAGGGCATTATTACGTTACCCCTGCCTTTTTATCATATCAGAGCTCCTCCAACATCTTCAAAACAGTTTCCTTTACTTTTTCCTTCTCACAGACAACAGTTTCTCCCGTGCGGCGGATACGAACCTCTACCGTGTTCTCCTCAACTGTTTTAGGACCTACTGTGATACGAACAGGATAACCTATAAGGTCAGCATCCTTAAACTTGACTCCTGCACGTTCCTTTCTGTCATCCAACAGAACATCAACACCGGATACCTTCAATTCATCATAAAGCTTCTCTCCGGCTTCAAGCTGTTCAGGAACCTTTGCATTGATTGGTACGATAACAGCTTCAAAAGGTGCTATTGCACGCGGCCAGATAATTCCGTCCTTATCATTATTCTGCTCGATTGCTGCAGCCATTGTACGGCTTACGCCAATGCCGTAACAGCCCATAACAAATGGCTTCTCTTTTCCGTTCTCGTCCAAAAATGTTGCATGCATTGCTTCACTGTATTTTGTACCGAGAGTGAATACCTGTCCTGCTTCTATTCCTCGTGTCATTTCAAGCGGCTTTCCGCAGTGCGGACACGGATCGCCCTTCTGGACAAGGCGGATATCGAGAACTTCTACGTCCGTGAAATCTCTTTTCGGATTTACTCCTGTATAATGAACATCTTTTTCGTTCGCGCCCGAAACAGCATTGCAGATATTCATTGCCGTATTATCAACAAGAATCTTCGTTCCCTTTTTGATACCAATAGGACTCATAAAGCCCGGGCAGCCTCCAACAGCAATGATAGCATCATCATCTGCCATGCGGAGTTCAAGCGCGCCTACGGCATTCTGAACCTTTGTTTCATTAACCTCGTGGTCGCCGCGGACAAACGTCAGAACAACCTCGTTCGTTTCCGTCTGAAAAGCGACAGCCTTGATTGTTTTCTCAACAGGAACATTCAGACATTTGCAGAGAAGCTCTATCGTGTGTGCGTCAGGTGTCGAAACCTTTTTGAGCTCCTGCGCTTCCTCAGCCTGTGCCTCAATGGGTTTAAGCTCTGCTTTTTCATCACTTGCCGCATAATCGCAGGACTCACAGTAAACGATATTGGATTCACCGGATTCAGCCAAAACCGTAAATTCATGGGAATGAGCACCGCCGATAGCACCGTTGTCTGCTTCAACAGGACGAAACTTCAAGCCGCAGCGTGTGAAAATCTTTGTATAAGCATCAAACATTTTCTGATAAGACTCAAGCATACCTGCCTCGTCCTTATCAAAAGAATAAAGGTCCTTCATGATGAACTCCCTGCCGCGCATAAGACCAAAACGCGGACGGCGCTCATCACGGAATTTATCCTGAATCTGATACAGCATAAGAGGAAGCTGCTTGTAGGATTTGACCTCATCACGCACGAGGGACGTAATCATTTCCTCATGTGTAGGTCCGAGGCAAAATTCGCGGTCATGGCGGTCCTTAATTCTCATCATTTCATCACCGTATGCGCCCCAGCGTCCGCTTTCTTCCCAAAGCTCTCCCGGCTGGATAATCGGCATCATGATTTCCTGTCCGCCTGCCGCATCCATCTCCTCACGAGTAATCTGCTCAATCTTTTTCAAAGTACGCCATGCAAGCGGAAGATATGTATAAATTCCTCCGGCAACCTTACGAATCATACCTGCACGAAGCATAAGCTGATGGCTTACAACCTCTGCCTCCGCCGGTGTCTGACGTAATGTTGGTGCATAAAGCTGTGTTGTACGCAAAACAAAAACCCCCATTAAATGATTTTTCGCGAATTACGCGTGTCTTTCTTCCAAAATCTTATCTATTTCCTTGAACAGCTCAGAAACCAAATCTTCCTCGCTGACCTTTCGCAAAATCTCACCCTTGCGGAATACCAGTCCTTCGCCTTTCCCGCCGGCAATTCCCACATCAGCTTCACGGGCTTCTCCCGGACCGTTGACTACACAACCCATAACAGCCACTGATATCGGCTCTGTTATTCCGTCAAGTCTCTTTTCTACCTCAGAGGCTATCGCAGGCAGATCGATGGCTGTCCTTCCGCAGGTCGGACAAGATATCAAAGTCGGCCCGTACTCCTTCATCCCAAGAGACTTCAATATCTCATTGGCAACCTTTACCTCAACCACAGGGTCACCGGTAAGAGAAATACGAATCGTATCACCGATTCCCTCTGCAAGCAGCGCTCCTATTCCAACCGCCGACTTAATCATTCCCGTATGCGGAGTTCCTGCTTCCGTTATTCCCAGGTGCAAAGGATAGTCTACAGTTTTGCTCATAAGGCGGTATGCTTCCAATGTTAAAGGAACATCATGGGCCTTCAGCGATATTTTCATATCATAAAAATTCTGAGCTTCCAGAATCCTTACGTGCTGCATGGCAGATTCCACTAAAGCCTCAGCCGTCACATGTCCATACTTCGCCAAAAGCTTTTTATCCAAAGAACCACCATTAACGCCAATACGGATAGGTATTCCTGCAGCCTTGGCTTCAGTAACAACCTTTCGTACATTTTCTTCCCCGCCGATATTTCCGGGATTAAGCCGCAGTGCCGCAATCCCCTGATGAATTGCCTCCAAGGCCAGCCGATAGTCAAAATGTATATCTGCCACCAGCGGCACAGGAGACTGCTTTATTATGTTACCGAGATTCTGTGCCGCGTCCATATCCGGCACAGCAAGACGTACAATATCACATCCGGCATCAGCCAAAGCGCGTATTTGTCGGACTGTTGACTCTGTATCCTGTGTCTTTGTATTTGTCATTGACTGCACAGAAACAGGCGCGCCGCCGCCAATCAAAACATCCCCTATATGAATCTGACGGGTCTTTTTTCTATCCATCCCAATAAATCTCCTTTACCCGGCAAAGAAAATACGAACAATATCGTTTTTCGTTGCGAAAAGCATCAACGCAATCAAAAGAGTAATGCCTACCATCTGTGTATAATGGAGTGCTTTATCGCCCAATGGCTTTCCTCTCAGAGCTTCAATTATAAGCGTCACGAAATGCCCACCGTCCAAGGCAGGAACAGGAAGAAGATTTATTATGCCGAGATTCAGGCTCAATACCGCCGCAAAGTGAAGCAGCGGAACAAAACCAATCTGCGCAACCTCACCCGTCATCTGCATAACGCCAATAGGTCCGGCCAACTCTGCAGCTGCTGAGCCGCTAAAAATTTTCACAAGACCGTTCAGCATTTCATAGATAATAACGCCGTTCTTATATACAGCGAGATAAACAGCCTCAAACAAGCCCGGCTGACGGATATCCGACGAACTCATGATTCCGACAACAGGACGGTTGTTCTGCTTATCGTATTCAGGCACCATTGTAGTCTGATATTCTTTTCCGTCACGAACGTAATCAACCGTCATGGACTTCTGCCCGTTGGCAAGAATCTCGCGGACAATATCACTCCACTCGTGAATCTCCACATCATTAATTCTGCGGATGGTATCGCCCTTCTTCAATCCCGACATTGCTGCCGGTTTGTCAGGAAGAATATCACCCAGCTCCGGACGTGTAGACGGTGTGCTCACACCAACCGAAAAGAAAATAACTGCGAAAATAAAAATAGGAAGAATCAGATTCATTCCAGGTCCTGCCAGAATTGTAAGCATTCGCTTCCATACAGGTTTTGCGCAGTAGCCTCTATCCCCTGCATCGTTATCCGCCGGATTCATTCCCGCAATATCATTAAATCCGCCTAAAGGGATGCAGCGAATCGAATACTCAGTTTCACCGTATTTTTTGCTCCAGATTCTTGGTCCAAACCCTATTGCGAACTCATCCACGCGCATTCCTGTCCACTTTGCGAGCGCAAAATGTCCCAACTCATGAAAAAGCACAAGAAAACCAAAAACCAGTATTGATGCGGCTATTGTATATACCATACCTTTTCCCTTTCAAAATATAACCCGAACTGAGCCAAGAGATTTTATTTCCCGGCAATACGTGCCTTAACAAATTCCCTTGCCCATTCATCCTCTTCGCAAAGCAATTCATACGTAGGTGCATATTTGACCTCACGTTTATTCATTGCCTGCTCAATCAATTCATAAATATCAAGGAATCCGATTTTTCCCTGCAGAAAAGCAGCAACGGCTTCCTCATTTGCGCCGTTGAGAATACACGGCATAGTTCCTCCGGTCATACCTGCTTCATACGCCAGCTTCAGCCCGCGGAAAGTATCTGTATCCGGCTGTTCAAAGGTAAGACTGCTGATTTCGCTGAAATCAAGCCGAGGAAACGCAGACGTAAGACGATTCGGATACGTCAGCGCATACTGAATAGGAAGGCGCATATCCGGCATACCCAGCTGCGCCATAACAGCACCGTCATGGAAAGCAACCATCGAATGAACAATACTCTGCGGATGCACCACAACATCTATTTTCTCATAGGGCATATTGTACAGCCAATGCGCCTCAATAACTTCAAGGCCCTTATTAACAAGCGTAGCTGAGTCCACGGTTATCTTTTTTCCCATAGACCAGGTAGGATGGCTGAGGCAGTCTTTTATCGAAACATTTTTCAGCTCTTCCTGCTTTTTACCGCGGAACGGACCTCCTGATGCTGTCAGAATAAGCTTTTCGACAGTATCCCGTTTTTCTCCTACAAGGCACTGAAACAACGCACAATGCTCGCTGTCTACGGGAAGGATTGATACTCCCTTCTCTTCGGCGCGGCGCATAACAAGCTCTCCTGCGACTACCAGTGTCTCCTTATTCGCAAGAGCAATATTCTTTCCGGCATCAAGCGCGGCCAGTGTCGGTGCAAGACCTGCGAATCCCATAAGAGATGTCACTACAGTATCAACATCGGGATAAACAGCTCCATCAATAAGGCCCTGCTTACCGTCTAAAATTTTTGTCTTGCCAGTATACCGTGAACGCAGACGCGCCGCAGCCGCAGAATCAAAAAGAACCGCCGCTTCAGGCGAAAACTCTTCAATCTGCTTTTCAAGCATCTCATCGGAAGAATTTGCCGCAATTACAGACACATGAAATTCATCAGGATTCCTTCGAACTACGTCAAGAGTCTGTGTTCCAATCGAACCCGTAGAACCTAAAATCGCAATATTTTTCATCAAATCACCTGTTAAGGAAAGTAAATACCTGAACAAAATAATAAACAAACGGGACTACAAACAGCACACTGTCAAAACGATCCCATACGCCGCCATGTCCCGGAATGATATTTCCGGAATCCTTGATACCCGTATACCGCTTCATTGCAGACTCAACAAGGTCTCCCACTGTTGCCACCAAAGCAATAAAGAAACCAAGAACTGCCATATATACAATCGGCAGCGAAAGCGCATATCCCAAAGCCGCAACAGATGCCATTGTTCCAACCACGCCGCCGATAAGTCCCTCAACGGTTTTCTTCGGACTGATTGCCTCACACAGCTTTACATGCCCCATAGTACAGCCGGCAAAGTACGCAAAGGAATCGCTTGCCCAAGTTCCGATCAGGGCAATCCAAAGCCATGCACAGCCTGCATCCATATTGCCAACCGGGGTACTCATCATTTCTCCTGTATCAAAGAATCGCAAAAGAATCAGATGCGAAAACGAAAAACCCAAATAAACAATTCCCGCAACACTGTAGCATGCCTGCTCTACAGAGAAGGAACGATGAAAAAAAACAGCCTGCAGCAGAGTCCAAAGTATCCAAAAGGTAGAAAGAGCCATGAACTCATCTGCATTTCCCTTCCACGCGCACGCCCAAAAGCTCAGCATGGCGAGCATTCCGCTGAAGTAAGCAAGCGGCTTTCCAAAGGAAGAAAAAGCCTTAGCATACTCATGCCATCCGATGAGCATGAGCAAAAGAACTGCCGCACTGTAAACGACTCCGCCTGTCTGTATGATAAAAGCGGCTAAAGCAATGCCGACAATTCCCGTAACAACTCTGATAGCCAAAATAATACCCCTTTTATTTCTTAGTTAATCCGCCGAATCTGCGGTCACGATTTCCAAACTCACGAAGCGCCTTCACAAAGCATGCCGGTGTAAAATCAGGCCAGTTTACATCAGTGAAATAAAACTCCGCATAAGCAGTCTGCCACAGGAGAAAATTACTTAACCTCTGATCTCCGCTTGTGCGGATAACATAATCCACAGGCGGAAGCCCTGCCGTATCAAGCTCACCTTCAAGACAAGCCTCATCAATGTCTTCAGGCTTCAAATCCCCTGACAGAACTCTCCCGGAAACAGCCCTCACTGCACGAATAAGCTCGTCATGCCCACCGTAATTCATTGCAACATTAAAATGAACTCCGGTATTATCCGCAGTCTGTGCCTCTGCTTCTCGGGCCTGTTTTCTCAGGGCAGGTGAAAGCTCATCAATGCGTCCAAGAAAACGCAGCTTCACATTGTCCTCATCCATCTCGTCGATTTCCTTGGCAAGATAATCCGAGAACAGATTCATGAGAAAATCCACCTCAGCGTGAGGCCGTTTCCAGTTCTCCGTGGAAAACGCATACACCGTAAGCGCCGGAAGCTCAAGGTCAATAGCAACCTTAAGAACCTGCTTTAGCGTATCCACCCCCGCTGTATGCCCTGCTGTCCTTATGAGGCCTTTTCCTTCCGCCCATCTGCCGTTTCCGTCCATTATTATTGCAGTATGACGCGGAAGTCTTGACCTATCTATATCATTATAAAGTGGGCTCTGCGCCGCATTTTCCCCTGTCGGCGCCTTTGACCCAAATAACTTATCCCACATAAAGAATAACTCCTACAAAAAAATAAGCCCCTCCAAAACCCAAGAGGGGCCCTCTCCATCACGGAGCGCTGATTGCAGATACCGGACATCCGGCAGCGCAAGCACCGCATTCAACGCACTTATCCGGATCGATCACATAATGTGAATCGCCTTCTACAGGAGCACCTACAGGACATACTGCAGCGCAGGAACCGCACGAAATGCAGTCATCGTTGATTTTGTATGCCATCGTCAAACACCTCCTTTCGTTGTTTTGCAGCTGCTAAAATATGAATCAGCCCATCCTCGGGCACAGCTATCTGTCGCACAACATATAGGTGTGTTTCATCAACGGGAAACTTATGGTGTGTCGGTTCTGTTCTATCGACAACATAGGGTATACCGGATGCTTTAAGCAAAGCCTCCGCTTCCTCCAACAGTCTCCCAAGTACATCAATCTCTTGCATCTCAGACTTCCATAATTTCTTTTTCTTTTGCTGCCTTGGATGCATCAACAAGCTTCACGTATTTATCGACAAGCTTCTGGATATCATCCTGTCCCTTTTTGGACTGGTCCTCTGTAATCTCTTTGGCCTTTTCAAGCTTTTTGATGGCATCATTTGCATCACGACGAAGATTACGCAGAGCAACCTTGGCATCCTCAGCTTTCTTATTAACGCTTTTCTTAAGCTCCTCACGGCGTTCCTGCGTAAGCTGCGGAATCGTAAGGCGGATAGCCGTTCCATCGGAATTCGGAGTAAGTCCGAGATCAGATTTCATCAAAGCCTTTTCGATTTCATGAAGCATCGGCTTTTCCCACGGCTGAATCAAAATCATGCGCGGCTCAGGAACAGCAACCTTCGCAACCTGATTAACAGGTGTCGGCGTTCCATAATAATCGACCATTACCTTATCAAGCAGAGACGGCGTTGCACGACCTGCACGAAGAGAAGCAAATTCACGTTTCAAAGCCTCAATAGATTTCTTCATCCGCTCTTCATGCTCATTCATAATGTCCTGAATCATTTTTGGTTTCCTCCCACCGTTGTGCCAATATTTTCACCCATTGCGGCCTTTACAATATTCTCATGATTATCAATATTGAATACAACAATAGGTATTTTGTTATCCATGCAAAGGCTTGTCGCAGTAGAATCCATTACCTGCAGACCGCGCTGCAGAACCTCGATGTAGTCAAGCTCATCGAACTTCTTCGCATCAGGATTCTTATTCGGGTCAGAATCATATACACCATCGGTATTCTTCTTACCCATAAGAATTACCTCTGCCTCGATTTCAGCAGCCCTCAATGCTGCCGTAGTATCCGTAGAGAAATACGGATTGCCCGTGCCGGCTGCAAAGATTACGACACGTCCCTTTTCCATATGACGGATAGCCTTACGGCGGATGTACGGCTCTGCGACCTGGCGCATATCAATGGCGCTCTGTACGCGGGAATCAACATCTGCCTTCTCCAGCGCATCCTGGAGAGCCAACGCATTCATAACCGTTGCAAGCATTCCCATATAATCTGCCGTGGCACGATCCATTCCTTTTGCGCTTCCGGCAAGACCGCGCCAGATATTGCCGCCGCCGACAACAACAGCACAATCTATTCCGGCCTTTCGAATCTCACGAATCTGAAGAGCAATATCCTCTACGACAGACGGATTTATTCCAAATCCCTGATCTCCTGCCAGCGATTCACCGGACAGCTTTAAAATAACACGCTTATATTTTGCCAAAAGTCAGACCTCCATTTTCTGAATCCATACCTTTTATTAGTATAGCACCTCTCAAACCTTGCCTGCAATGAGTTTTTATTATCATTTCCGCAAAAAAAAGAGAGAACACAGTACGTGTCCCCTCTCTTAAATATCAAATTGGAAATTACTGCTTAATCTGAGACATAACCTCAGCAGCGAAATCTTCCTGTTTCTTCTCGATACCTTCACCAAGCATGAAGCGAGCGAAGCCCTTAACCTCTACATCACCGAGAACCTGCTTAATTGTCTGTTCCGGGTCCTTAACGAAGGACTGCTCAACAAGACAGACTTCCTTGTAATATTTGTTGATACGGCCATCGACCATCTTCTCAACGATTTTCTCCGGTTTGCCTTCCTCAAGAGCCTGAGCCTTGAGAACCTCACGCTCATGTGCAAGAGCAGCCGGATCAACACCTGCGCGGTCAACGCAGGACGGATTTGCTGCAGCAATCTGCATTGCAACATCCTTGCCAAGCTGAGCCTCGCCACCGGTAAGCTCAACGAGAACGCCAATCTTGCCGCCCATGTGGATATAGCTTGCAACGCGGCCTGCAGTCTCATAACGTGCAAAACGACGGATAGAAATCTTCTCACCGATTGTAGCAATCTGCTCAGTGATGAAATCAGAAACCTTCTTACCGTCCATAACACTGTCGTTCAGCGCATCAACATCAGCCGGGTTCGTATCAGCGATGTGTTTTGCAATCTTATCAACCATTGCATGGAAATTGTCCGTATTTGCAACAAAGTCTGTTTCGCAGTTAACCTCAACAACGGAGCCAACTTTTGCATCATCGGAAACATAAGCGCCTACAACACCCTCAGCAGCAACGCGGTCTGCTTTTTTGCCGGCCTTAGCAATTCCCTTTTCACGCAGATAATCAATAGCCTTTGCCTGATCTCCGTCAGTCTCTGCAAGAGCTTTCTTGCAGTCCATCATGCCTGCGCCCGTTTTCTCGCGCAGCTCTTTAACCATAGCAGCCGTAATCTGTGCCATATGAATAAATCCCCTTTTCTCAAAAATAAAGGGTAAGGGATAAACTCCCTTACCCCTCTTTAAACTGTACTTATTAAGTGAGTAAACGATTATTCTGCAGCTTTTTCTGCTTCAGCCTCAGTCGTCTCTTCGCCCTGACCCTGGCGGCCTTCAAGAACAGCATCAGCCATACGGCCCGTCAGCAGGCGGACAGCACGGATTGCGTCATCATTGCCCGGGATAACATAATCAATCTCGTCCGGATCGCAGTTCGTGTCAACGATAGCAACGATAGGAATGTTGAGCTTGCGTGCCTCAGCAACAGCAATACGCTCCTTGCGCGGGTCAACGATGAAAAGAGCACCCGGAAGTTTGTTCATATCTTTGATACCGCCGAGGAACTTCTCCAGCTTCTCCATCTCATGACGGAGACCCTGAACCTCTTTCTTCGTCAGAACCTCAAACGTTCCGTCTTCTTCCATCTTCTCGAGATCCTTAAGGCGTTTGATACGCTTCTGGATTGTCTGGAAGTTCGTCAGCATGCCGCCGAGCCAACGCTCGTTGACAAAGAACTGACCAGCCTTGATAGCTTCTTCTTTGACAGCTTCCTGAGCCTGCTTCTTCGTTCCTACGAAAAGGATAGATTTGCCGGACTCAGCAACGCTGCGTACGAAATTGTACGCCTCATCAACCTTGCGAACTGTCTTCTGCAGGTCGATAATGTAGATACCGTTGCGCTCCGTGAAGATGTACTTTGCCATCTTCGGGTTCCAACGTCTCGTCTGATGACCGAAATGGACACCAGCCTCCAATAACTGTTTCATGGAAATCATAGCCATGATTGGTGCACCTCCTGTTTTTTTCCTCCGCACCCCTCATCGTCTGATCAACTCTGCGAAACCGCAAAGCACAGCACAGACCTCAGAACGCGTGTGATTTATAACACCGCGAAATATTTTATCACACTTTTTACAATAAAACAAGCCCGAAGCATGCATGCTGCAAACATTTTTTACCCTTTTCCATTCTTTCATCAGGACTTAATATTTCTGTTTATTTAATGAAGCTTTTAAGAATTACACAACCATTTACATGCAGGAATTTAAATTGCCCTGTCGAATTATGTAAAACAGACTATACTGCATTACTTATCTAAGCCCGGTCGTGAATAAAGCTGAATGGAAGTGATTTTCGTGCGTAAAATTTTATTCATTTTATCCACTGTTCTTTTGATTCTGCTTACAGCAGCGCAGCCGATATCCGCCGAAAAAAATTCCTCCCGGATACGTGTCGGATATTACGAAAACGGTGCCTTTCAAACAGGCGCAAATCCCGGTGACATACGGCGCGGTTATGCCTATGAATACTATAGGAAAATTTCAGAATATACGGGCTGGCGTTATGAATACGTATACGGAACCTTTACCGATTTATATAAAATGCTTTTAGACGGTCAGATTGACCTGCTGGCCGGGCTTGCAAAGACTGATAAAAGAATTGGTCTTATAGGTTACCCTGATTTCCCTATGGGCAACGAGACATATAACCTCATAAAGCACAATGGCGACGAAAGAATCACAAGTGCCTATGAAACGCTGAACGAAAAACGTATCGGCGTATTGGACAGTGCCATCGTACAGGTGCTGAAAAAATTTTTAAACGACCATAACATCAATGCGAATCTTGTAGTATTCAATGATTATTCAAGCATGCTCACCGCCTTTGAAAAAAACAATGTGGATGCAATGGTTGCTGAAAGCGATGGAAGCCGCGAACGACACGATACAGAGCTTCTGTATGCCTTCGGTACTTCAGACTATTACCTTTGTGTGAGCCATTCCCGCCCTGACCTGCTGGAAGATTTGAATAAAGCACAAGTGCAGCTCATGGTCGAGGAACCACATTTTATCAATTCCCTCAAAATAAAATATGATGTCGTTAACCGTAACCTTTCAGAGAAAGAAAAAAACTGGCTTGCAGAGCATGATACCCTGCGTATAGGTTATCTCAACAATTATCTTCCATACAGCGATACGACCGGCAAAGGAAAGGTTACGGGACTTATAAAGGACCTCATTCCTCAGATTCTCGGGCAGCTGGAGATTTCCGGTCTCAAGGTGACCTATAGCGGCTACGACAGCTACGACGATATGCTCATGGATTTAGGCGACGACTATATAGACGTAGCTTTTCCTGTCGGTGGAGGCCTGTTTTTTACGGAGGAAAGAGGTATTTTCCAATCAAATCCTGTTCTCCCAATAAACCCCAACCTTGTTTTTGCTGATGAAAATGCCAGCCAAAACCCCAAGAGCTTCTCGGCAAACAAGAACAATCTCATGCAATATTATTTCATAAAGACAAACTACCCCGACGCAGAAATCTACTTTTACTCCTCAATTGACGAATGTCTGAAGGCAGTCGTAGACGGAACCGTAGACTGTACCACAGTAAACGGAATAAGAGTAAATGACCTCCTCAAAAACCGCCAGTTCCGCGGGCTTTCCATAAAACCGCTAAGTGCTCTGGACTCCCGCTGCTTCGGTGTAACAATCGGCAACGAAGGACTGCTGAAGCTCCTTAACCGGGGAGTGAATGTAATAGGACGAGACCAGATAGAACCCCTCGCCTACAAATACCTTGAGGGACTATATAAACGCAGCATGTACGATATGCTCATGGATAACATGTGGCTTGCCGGACTGGCTTTGGCAGCAATATCACTGCTGATAATAGCATTTTTCGCACGTGAATCCCGAAATGCAAAACAGCGCATAAAAGAAAAAGAAGAAGCCGGGAAGATCCTTGAAGCCAAGAACAGAGAACTTGACGAAAACAAGCAGGCACTTATAGCCTCCAACAAAAAACTCGCTGAGGCCGCCCAGAAGGAACAGGCGGCAAATGTTGCAAAATCCCAGTTTCTTTCTAACATGTCTCATGAAATCAGGACACCTATCAACGCGATAATGGGCATGAATGAAATGATCTGCCGCGAAGCCGGTGCTCCCAACATCCGTGAATATGCGGAAAACATACGCACGGCCAGCTCCAGCCTTCTCGGCATTATCAACGACATCCTTGATTTTTCAAAAATTGAGGCAGGAAAAATAGAAATTATTCCTGTGGAATATGAAATCAGCTCTCTGCTGAACGACCTTGTAAACATGGTAAAGACACGCGCCGACAAAAAAGGACTCGCCCTCCATGTTAAGGCCTCCTCTGAGCTTCCGACACTGCTTTACGGCGACGAAATACGCCTTAAACAGGTTATAACCAACATACTGACAAACGCAGTAAAATACACGGAGGAAGGTTCAGTTACCCTCAGTATTTCCTCCGAAAAAACAGACGATAAAACTATAAGACTGAAGGTATCTGTTGAAGACACAGGAATCGGCATCAAGCCCGAAGACCTCAAAAAGCTTTACAATCCTTTCGAGCGTATTGAAGAAAAACGCAACCGCACAATTGAGGGCACAGGGCTTGGCATGAACATCACCAAACGCCTGCTTGAGCTTATGGATAGCCATCTTGAGGTCGAAAGTGTTTACGGCAAAGGCTCCAAATTTTCCTTTACTGTGACGCAGCCGGTAATAGACTGGACTCCTATAGGAGATTTTGAAAATGCGTTCCGCCGTGCTGTCGCCAGACAAAAAGTCTACAAAGAACGCTTTACCGCACCAAATGCAAAAGTGCTGGTCGTAGACGATACGGCAATGAATATCACAGTAATAAAGGGACTTCTTAAAACAACTCAGGTACAGCTGTCTGACGCCAACAGCGGTCGCGAAGCATTGGCTCTGACTGATGCCACACAATTCGACATCATATTCCTCGACCACCGTATGCCGGATATGGACGGGGTAGAAACTCTCGAAGCAATACGTGCCCAGACAAACGGGAAAAACAAAGAAACTCCCGTAATCTGTCTGACTGCCAACGCAATCTCAGGCGCAAGAGAATGGTATCTCGCACGCGGCTTCAACGACTATATCACAAAACCTGTAGACAGCGACCACCTCGAAGCCATGCTTATAAAATACCTGCCCGAGGAGCTTGTTTCTCTTTCGGAGGATAATGAAGCAGCGGAAAACAATGTCAAAAACAAAAACTATACAGGAAATGAAACCTTGGAGCAAATACGTTATTCAGACATTCCACTGGACATTGACGCAGGCATACAGCATTGCGGCTCGGCAGAGGACTATATGTCAGTACTTCGTATATTCCTGGAATCCGCCGAAGAAAAAGCTGATGAAATCCAACAGCTTTTTGAAGCGCAGGACTGGAAAAACTACACCACGAAGGTACACGCCCTCAAAAGCTCAGCACGTATCATAGGCGCAGCAGAGCTTTCAGAACAGGCAATGCATTTGGAGGACGCAGGCAACAGGCTTCAAATCGAAGAAATCACACAAAAAACACCTGCATTGCTGGAACTCTACAGAAGCTGCAGTAAACTCCTGCCAATGCTCGAAACAGCAGACAATAACGATGCAGATTTGCCGGAAATCGACCGTGAATCTCTGACCGAAGCCTATGAAGCGATAAAAGAGCTCGCTTCCTCCTTTGATTACAACAGTATCAAAATGATTCTGGCAGAGCTGGAAAAGACACGCGTGCCCGCTGAATTAGCTGAACGGCACAACCGGCTTGTTAACGCCGCCAAAAAACCTGACTGGGATGCATTGAAAAAAATCTTTGAAGAATAATCAAAAAAGAGTTGTGACAAACGCTTTCGCATCTGTCACAACTCTTTTTATTCACTCTGCATCTCCTGCAGCTGCTCATATTTCTTTTTCTCGAAGAAATCCGCAATGGACTTTAACAGAGCCGCCTTTTCCGTAGATTTCAGGAGATATCCGTCCGGCTTCAGTTCAAGAACCTTCATGACACTTTCCCTGTCTCCCTTTCCTGTTAAAAAGATGACAGGAATCGAATCTACATTTGTCTCATTTCGAATCATTTCCAATACCTGAGGGCCGCTTGTCACCGGCATCTCATAATCCAGCAGGATGAGATCAGGTTTATTCTCAGCAAGGTACATCAACGCCTGTGCGCCGGAATTTACGATAGTTACGCGATAGGTAACGGACAGCCATTCATTGATTGTTTTCAGGAAGACATTATCATCATCCACAAGCAAAATACTTTTCCTTCGTGAGCTTTCATCATTGACACGTACCAGACGGTCAAGTCCGTCAATCAGTTTATTAACATCAAACGGACGCTCAAACCTGGCCGCAGTAAGTCTCGCAGGAATTGTCGCACTCACCGTTGCAAGCTCGTCAGGATTGCCTATAAGAACAAGAAGCTTGTCCTCCGCAACACAGAGATCCTTCAGATAAACAAGGAGCTCAGCAGCATCAGACACGAAGCTGCCCAAGTAAAAAATCAACACATCTGCCTCTTTGCGTTTTGCGCTCACCGAGGCTACCGTAGCATCTGCAGGCAAAACCTCATAGCCTGCCTCCTCCAGATTTTTTTGCACCGCATTAACCAAAAACGGGGAACCATTTCGTATCAATATAGCTTTCTTTTCCATAACCGGCCCCTTCCTGCCACGGCAATACATTCTCTACCCGTAGTCTATTACCTTAATTTTACCAAATTTTTTGTCAAATTCAACACAAAAGTGTCCACACAATTTACCCCTAGGGCTTTATTTTACAGCATTTCCATCAGTTTTCTATTAACCCCTTTTCATCTTGCGCTTCCACCGTGATAGCGATATGATTACATTGATATATTCAAAGGGGAAGTGAACAAATTTGAACGATTCCTTTGTCCTCACCAACAATGAAAATATTGAAGAAAATGACGGACTTTCCTTAAAAAGCAAACGCCGCCTCAGAAACGCAAAGGCGGCAAATACAATAAAAGCATATAACTCCGACTGGCGTGATTTCGTTGACTGGTGTGCCTACAATAAAGTCGAGGCTCTGCCAGCACTTCCTGAAACCATCGTCAACTATGTAAACGATTTGGCAGACAACGCAAAAGCCAACACCGTTGCGCGACGTATCACAGCGATTTCCGAGAACCATATCGCCGCTGGCTACTCCCGTGAAAACAACCCGGCGAAAAGTGCGCTCGTCCGCGCCGCGATAGCCTCAATACGTCGCGAGAAGGGAACCTTTCAGCACGGAAAAGCTCCTATACTTCTTGAAACAATACACCTTCTTGCAGGCTGCTTTGAAAACATTGACGACCTTGCCCGGCTTCGTGACCGTGCACTCCTTTTCCTCGGATTCGCAGGCGCGTTCCGACGTTCGGAGCTGGTAAACGTACAGATTGAAGATCTTACCTTCACTCCCCAGGGACTCATTGTTTTCATCCCCCGTGCAAAGGGGGACCAGCTGGGAAAAGGAAGTACCATAGCTATCCCCTATGCCCCCGACAAAAGCATATGCGCGGTCCGTGCTGTACAGGAATGGATTCAGTCCGCAGGACTTAAGGAAGGCCCCCTGTTCCGTCCCTTCAAAAAAAACCACGAGCTTCGTGATATACAGATGTCCGACAAATCCGTGGCGTTGATTGTAAAAAAATACATTGCTGCCGCAGGACTCAACCCAAAAGATTTTGCGGGGCACAGCCTGCGCCGTGGATTCGCTACCAGCGCCGCACAGCATGATGTAGACGCCCTCTCCATCATGCGTCAGACACGTCATAAATCCGAAAAAATGGTTCACCGCTATATAGAACAGGGAAATATATTCAAAGAAAACCCTCTGAACCGCATGTTCGACAAATAAAATCAGCCCAATGGGATTCAAAAAATCACATTGGGCTGTACTTAACTCTTTTATAATATAACCATTCTTGTTTAGGAAGTGTTTTTATATGAAATTTGAGCTGCCGCAGATTTATTTCAGCAAAATCATGCGTGCTATTGTAGAGTTTGACCTTATTCAGGATAACGACCGTATTCTTATAGGGCTTTCCGGTGGCAAGGACAGTCTTCTTCTGACGTATGCTATGGCTATGATGCGTGAGCGTCTGAAGAAGAAATTTTCTCTTGGGGTGCTCACTATCAATCCCATGTTCAGCGATGATTTCGATACTGCCCGTCTCTCCGATTTCTGCCGTTCATTGGATATTCCTTTTGAGTCATTTGATGTAGATATCAATGATATCATCAAAAAACATCCTGAAAAAAGTCCATGCTTCAGCTGTGCTTTTTTCCGCCGGGGCTCTATCAACCGCTATGCGCTGGAGCACAATTTCAACAAGATTGCATACGCCCACCATCATGATGATGCCGTGGAAACGCTTCTTATGGGACTCTTTTACTCTGGGCAGATTCAGACCTTCACTCCCAAAACTTACTTGGACCGCACGGGACTTACTGTGATACGTCCTCTCATATATCTTCGTGAATACGAAACACGCGAGGCCGTCAAATACCACAAGGTTCAGCCTGTGCCGTCACCTTGCCCACATGACGGAAAAACCACACGTCAGACGATTAAAGAGCTGATTGCTTCTCTCAGCAAGGATAATCCTGCCCTGTACGACCATCTGGCTTCTGCTATGCGAAAGAACAATGTTGGAGAGCTTTGGCCTGCTTCAAAGACGCGCAAGGAAATGGCGGATGTCTATAAAAGCTATATGTACCCTGATTCATGACATAAAAAATGCGATGCCGATTATACGACATCGCATTTTTTGTTATCGTCGGTCAGACGTTATGTTTTGTAATGTTCAGGTTCAGTTCAGGCTCCTGAGCTGTTGGCACTGATTCTGTCTTTTGCTCCGTTACATTTTGCGAAGCAGGCTCATCAACAGGTATCGGTGTCAAAGGCGGTTCGTTTCCGTTTTTATCATCCGGCTTTTCTTCCTTGACCTCTGCATCATCAGAAATCTTTCCTTTTGTCATGAGCTGCTCAAGCTCGGAGGCATCAAGAGTTTCTCTTTCGATGAGTGCCTGAGCTATCAGATGGAGCTGTTCAATGTGTTCATTAAGAATGCTGCGGCACTCTTCATAAGCACTTTCTATGTATTTACGTACTTCCTTATCAATCTCACAGGCAACCTCTTCGGAGTAATTGCGCTGATTGTTGATATCTCTGCCAAGGAATACCTGATGGTTTGCTCCCTCGCCAAATGAAATCGGTCCGAGAACGTCACTCATTCCGTACTGTGTAATCATCTTGCGGACAATCTGTGATGCGCGCTGGATATCACTCTGTGCTCCGGTGCTGATTTCCTTCAGAATGATTTCTTCTGAAACACGTCCTGCCAGCAGCGTTTTGAGTTCATCCATCAGCTCGCTGCGGGTTTCATAGGAACGGTCTTCCTTCGGGAGCATGAGCGTATATCCGCCTGCACGTCCACGCGGAATGATGGTGACCTTGTGAACAGGGTCTGCGTTCGGAAGAAGCATTCCAACGAGCGTATGTCCTGCTTCATGATATGCGGTAAGGCGTTTTTCCTTATCGTTCATGATATGAGACTTGCGCTCAGGCCCTGCCATAACGCGCTCGATGGATTCCTCCATAGCATGCATGGCAATCGTCTTTTTATCGTGACGTGCCGAGAGCAGCGCCGCTTCGTTGACAAGATTGCTGAGGTCTGCACCTGTAAAGCCCGGTGTACGGCGTGCAAGGATTTCCAAATCCACGTCTTTATCAATAGGTTTCCCTTTTGTATGTACCTTAAGGATTGCCTGACGTCCACGGAAATCCGGTTTGTCAACGACAATCTGACGGTCAAAACGTCCCGGACGAAGCAGTGCCGGGTCAAGGATATCAGGACGGTTAGTTGCGGCGATGATGATTATTCCTTCATTCGCGGCAAAGCCATCCATCTCGACAAGCAGCTGGTTGAGTGTCTGCTCACGTTCATCATGACCGCCTCCGACGCCTGCGCCTCTCTGACGTCCTACAGCATCAATCTCATCAATAAATACGATACACGGAGCATTGCGCTTGGCCTGCTCGAAAAGGTCGCGGACACGGGAAGCACCAACACCGACAAACATCTCTACAAAGTCAGAACCACTGATAGAGAAGAACGGTACTCCTGCCTCACCTGCTACAGCACGTGCCAGGAGTGTCTTGCCTGTACCCGGAGGCCCGAAAAGCAGCACGCCTTTAGGAATACGTGCTCCCAAATCGTTAAATTTCTTCGGCTGCTTGAGAAATTCAACTACTTCCTCAAGCTCCTGCTTCGCTTCATCAGCACCTGCAACATCACCGAAGTTGACCTTTACCTTGTCTGCTCCGCTCATTCTTGCGCGGCTCTTGCCAAAGGACATCACTCGTCCTCCGCCGCCCTGCGTCTGCTGCATGATAAAGAAGAGTACGCCGACCAGTACCAGCACAGGAAGCATGGAGGAAAGCATAGTCGCCCACCATGGCGGTTCAGGCGGATTCTTCGCGCGGATATCCACATGCTTTTCATTGAGCTGCTGCACCAGCGTTACATCAATATTCGGTACGTTCGGTGTTATTGTCATGAAGTCCGTACCATCAGACATAACGCCTTCTATAACGTTGTTCGTGATTGTAACCTTCGCTACATTCCCCTGATTGACCTGCTGCATAAATGCCGTATAGCCAATCTCCTGCTTTGTTGTGGTCTGTGCCTGAAAGTAGTTGATAATCATCACAGCGACACATACAACCATAACGTAAAACAATACATTACGTATAAAACGGTTCAAACGAGTTTCCTCCTTACGCCGAAATGCATTTTCATAGTCGATATTAGTATAATGCTAGAAATAATATTTGGCTACTATAAAATACGTCAATGCTTCGACAAAATGAAATATTTATCCGATACTAACAGGTGCTAAGACTCCCACCTCTAGGGTGGGAGTCAGCACCTATAAAGTTCTGGATAAGTTCGACTAAATCCAGATGGAGTCTGAAACTCCACCTGAATAAATCTCACTTTACGCGTAAATCTCTCGCTTCAGAACACCAATCAACGGAAGATTACGGTATTTTTCCGCATAATCAAGTCCGTATCCCACAAGGAAAGCGTCAGGAACTTCCCAGCCAAGATAGTCAATATTGACATCTACCTCGCGACGGGACGGTTTTGAAAGCAGTGCGCAGAGTCTCAGGCTTGCAGGCTCACGTTTCATGAGCATCGGGAAAAGATTTTTCATTGTAAGTCCGGAATCAATTATATCTTCACAAATAAGGACGTCTTTTCCTTTTATATCTGCCTCAAGGTCCTTTCTGATTTTGACGACACCTGAGGAAGTTGTTCCGCTTCCATAGCTGGAAAGGGACATAAAGTCCAGACGTGCTGGGCATGTGATTTCACGAACAAGGTCCATCGTGAACATAGCTGCGCCCTTCAGTATTCCGACAACGACAAGGTCTTTTCCCTCATAATCACGGCTGATGATACGGCCCATTGCTTTTGTTTTATTGGCAAGCTGTTCCTTTGTGAACATAATACTTTCTAAATCTTCCATCATGATAGATTACAACTCCTTTTTCTACTAATCCATTAGCCATTCAGGCAGTTTGTCATATATAAGCTTCAGACGCAGCGCGGCTTTTCCGTTTATCGGACGCGCAGTATCCGCCTGACGTATTCCGGCAATCCATAATATAGTTCCTTCGGATTCTATGATTGGAATTTCCGTTCTTTTCTCTTTTGGTATTTTTCTGTCTATTAAAAGCTTTTTTACAGTCTGACTGCCGCTCCCCACTGCAAAGCGGTCGCCATTTTTTCTTGGACGTACACGCGGATTCAAAAAGCCGCCTGCATCAACAAGTATTTCCATGCGGCCTTTGACTTCTTCATTAGGCTTTGCAGGCTCACAGACAATAGACAGTCCCAGCTCATCAATCCGTGTAATTCCCGAAGGCTCAAGAGGTCTTTCAATCCAAAGCGTCGGCTGTTCCTCACCCTTTGAAAGAGTAATTTTCTCGTACGATGATGAAGCAAACAGTCCTCCCGGAAGATGCAGAGCCTTTCCTTTATGCTCCGGCAGAAAGAGCTCCTGTATTGCTTCATACTGAACGTACGAAAAATTCATCTGTCCGCCGAGCCTGTCAACCGCTTCCCTCAAAACAGCCATCTGCATAGTGTTATGAAGGGCAAGAAATTCTTCCCGTGAGATAACAATCTTATCATCTCCGCTGCCGCATACAACCCTGTTCCATGCGGCACGCGCCTGCTCTGCAATATAATCTGTCTGCTCAGCGGCAATTGATGCCAGTCGGCACAATGCCTCTCCAAGGGATGGATTATATTCTTTTTTTAATTGTGGGATGAGTGAAAGTCTCAGGCGGTTGCGTGTTGCCGTCTCCTCATTGTTTGTCAGATCCTGACACGGGACAATGCCCTTTTGCTCACAGTAATCCTCTATCGCCCTTCGTGACGCAAAGAGAATCGGCCTTATCAGCCTGCCGTTTTTAGGTCTGATTGCAGCCAGCCCGTCGATACCGGTGCCGCGCAAAACACGCATCAGGACCGTCTCAGCCTGGTCATCTGCCTGATGAGCAACAGCGATGCAGGACGCCCCTATATTTCCAGCAGTCGCGTACAAAAAGGCATATCTCATTTCTCGGGCTGCTGTTTCTATTGATATGCGGTGTTCCTTTGCGTAAGCAGGAACATTTCCCCTGCCTGTATAGCATGGTATGTCATGCTCCCGACAGAACGTCATTACATATTCTTCGTCAGCATCTGATTCCCTGCCGCGTATTTCGTGATTAAAATGAGCCGCGGCAACCTTTATACAGCTTTCACCTTTTCGGGATACAGCATCAAGAATGGAAAGCAGTGCAATAGAATCAGGTCCGCCTGAGCAGGCAACAAGAATTTGTGCATTTTTCTCCCACAGCTTCCATTTCTTTGCATATCTTTCGACTAAAGATTCTAAATCTTCCATGCTGTCCCCATAATCAGAAAAAGCACCCTTTGCAGAGTGCTTAATTTCTCCCTTTCTTAAAGGCTTAACTCGAACGGCGAGCGCCACGTCCTCCACGCTTGGAATCCGTTTTTTTCTTCAAATCCGTAAGCCGCTCATCACTGTCTTTCAAGAACTTAGACAGCTTATCTTCAAAGGAAAGAGGCCCGCTGCTGAACCGTCCTGCAGGACGATGGAAATCTCCTCCACCCATTGGACGATGCGGCGCATGTGCTGCATGCGGTGCATGTGAAAAACGATTGCCAGTCCCTGCGGCTGCCGCACGTGGTGCCTGCGGCTGTGTCTGTTCAGGTTTCTTTGGCTGCAGTCTTTTTATAGAAAGACCGATTTTCCCGTTTTCATCAATTGTGAGAACCTTGACTTTTACCTTCTGGCCCTCATTGAGAAAATCCTTAACATCATTTACATAAACATCTGCAACCTCTGAGATGTGGACAAGACCTACCTTGTGGTCTCCTAAATCCACGAAAGCACCAAATTTTGTAATACCGGTAACTGTGCCTTCCACTACTCCGCCAACTTCAATGGCCAAAATACTCTTTCCCCCTTAAGCTAAAAGTTGAATTTATTATACTCTTGCCGCTCTTTGAGTGTCAAGAAAATATACAAATCATCTGCGCGCGGATATATACGGCATTTCACCCTGACGTGTCATGCCCAGATCCTCTCGTGCAACCTTCTCTATATATGTCGGGTCTTCCAGTCCCGCACGCTGTTCCTTAAGCTCTGCGTTTCTAAGCCTTGCTGCTTCAAGACGAGCCTGTGCTGCCTCATAATCCCTGTTCAAAGCATTCAGATGAATCTGCTGCTCTATGAAGGTATAGGAAAAATATACAGTGATTACAAGAAGCGCTGCAACAAACCAGTTGAAACAAAGCGTATTCTTTTTCCGTTCCATTTTTATCCTCTCAGCTCCGCAAACTCACTTCACGTTTTTTAAAATAAAATATCAATTTAATCATACTAATATTTGTCCCAATATGCAAGGATAAAATAGTAATTTCTTATTTTTCAAACCACTGAAAATAATCTGTATTAACTATGCGGCGGTATACCGAGCCGCAGGAATCACAGGCAAAACGATCCAAAACGTCATCCATGTTGGGTTTGCCGTCAACCAGTGTTACAGCACCACCCTCAACGTATTTCATCATTTCTCCGCAGCGTGGGCATTTGCATTGACCATTTTCATCACGCTTCAGCTGCATAGGAGACAACTCACCCGTGGCAACCATCTTTTTCGGGGAAGCACCTGAAGCTTCTGCTTTTGTGCTCTGCTTCGGTTTATCTTCTTCCTCCTGCGGGTACGGAAGATAAAAGCCGGATGTCAGAACCTCACGATAAAATACGCCGCAGGAATCACACTCATATTTCGGCTTTGTATTTTCCATGTCAACCTTGCCGTTCACGACGCGTACAGCTCCGCCGTCAACGACACGAAATTCTCTTCCACACTTCGGACAGTGCCGTTTTCCATCCGCATCCTTTTCCAGCGCGACAGGTCCCGATTTGGCCGCAAGGGTGTTTTCCTCTGCCACAGGCTCAGTTTTTTCTGCCCCGGCCGTGTCCCCGGACTCCTCCGGCTGCTCCTGCTGTGCTGCTTCCATAGGAAACACATCATAATATCCTGTTGACATTACTTCTCTGTAAAAAACACCGCATTTTTTACAGTTGTAACGTGGCTTATAATTTTCCATATCAAGCCGTCCGTTAACAATCGCAACAAAACCTCCGTCGGAATATTCCAACGGACCTCCGCAGTTGGGGCACTGATATGTATCATCATTTCGCTGAAGCTTTTTTAGCGTCATAATCTCACCCGAATAATTTCCTGATATAAAGTATGTATCCTGCAAAACTACTCGCAATATATATTATTCGCTATCCGTGCAAAAAAACCTTTTATAAATACGATTTTTTTATGTCAATTTATAAAATTTTCCAATTCCCTTGATAATATTTCTGCGATTTCCTTTGCTGCCAGAGGACGTTTTATCAGATGCTCTCTTTTACGCATCTCTGTCAGCTTTTCCTGAGAAGCGAAAATATTTTTCAGCTCCTCTTCGAGACGGCTTTCTTTATTAACCCAGACCGCAGCCCCCAGACGTGCGATATAAACCGCGTTCTCAGTCTCAGGCCCCGGAATAGGCTCATGAAGCACCATAGGAAGCTCCGCTGAAAGAGCTTCTGTTATGGTAAGAGCGCCGGGCTTGCTTATCAGCAAATCTGCCGCCATCATATAGTCCCGTACACGCTGGGTAAATCCAAGCACACAGACAGAGTGCCGGCAGTCCTTTGATGATTCTTCCATACGGCGTTTCAGTTCTTCATTCCGCCCGGCAATTACAATAAGCTGCAGCTTTGTTTCGATTTTCCCAAGAGTCTTTAGAGTATATTCCATTCCTCCAAGGCCGAGACCGCCGCCCATAATCAGTACTGTTGGAATACCTGCCTCAAGACCGAGGTCAGAAAGCACCTCAGCTTTATCAGCCGCCTGATGAAAGCCCGCCTTTACAGGAATCCCCGTAACCCATACATTTTCTGCCGGAAGACCTGCTGTTATAAGGTCAGTCTTCATTGCTTCCCGTGCCACAAAATAACAGTCTACGTTCTTGTAAATCCACATCTGATGAACCGAGTAATCTGTTATCACCGTGGAAAAAAGAAACTCATTGGGATGACGTTTCTTTCTCCATGAGGCTGCGCCTGCCGGAAAAGGATGGGTACACAGTATAACATCCGGCTGATATTTTTTTACAAGTGATGCAATATCAGCAGAGGTTATCGCGGATATTAAGCTCTGAACAGAAATACCGCCCGACTTTCCGCCGGTGAAGCGGTACATTAAATCGTAAAGATTCGGAATAAATCTCAGCATGAACAGATAGCACGCCTTCATGAAGGCTGTTGCCCAGGATATCTTCCATTTTGTGAAGTCAACTATCTCAATTGATGCATCCGGATATTGTATTTTAAGTTCATCAGAAACTGCTTCGGCTGCTTTTATATGTCCCGAACCGATTGAAGCGGCAATGATGAGAATACTTCTTCTCTTCATGCTTTCCTCCGTAAAACTCAAAAATTCCGCCAAGTAATTTTAGCATAATCACGCAAAGCACGTAAACAGAAACTTAATATATAGTCATGCGGTTATACCGCCGTCTACCGACCATGCCGCACCTGTCACAAAGGCCGCTTCTGCCGATGCCAGAAACACGATTACCTCTGCAGCTTCTTCTGCGGTACCTATACGGCCAACGGGATATACAGAAGCCATTTCACGCAGCGCCTCTTCCTTCGACGGTTCATTCTCAATCTGTTTCTCCGTCAGCGGTGTCATAATATCCCCCGGGCAGATGCAGTTAACACGCACGCCGTAAGGCGCCGCCTCTAATGCCAGTGCCCTGGTATAAAGCGTAACTGCTCCCTTGGAGGCGCAGTAAAGACTGCAGCCGAAATTGCCGTGAAGCCCTGCGTCGGATGAAACATTGACTATATTTCCCTTTTGCTTTTTTAAGAGCGGCAGCGCATATTTTGACATGAACATAGTCCCTTTTATGTTTGTGTCCATAATATGGGAATAGGATTCTTCCGTAAGCTCCTCAGCACTTTCTTCAAGATAGACACCTGCCGAATTCACCAGACAATCGAGCCGTCCCCACTTTATTTCCGCATCCCGAACGGCTTTTTCGCATTCCTTCGGATTTTTGACATCGAGTCTTATAAAGCTGACATTCTCGGATTCAGTTTTCAACAAACTTTCCGCATCCTGCCCCTTTTTCTCATCACGTCCGGCGATAGATACCGCATAGCCTTTTTTAAGAAAAATTTTTGCGGCAGCAAGACCTATTCCGGAGGTCCCCCCGGTGATTAAAACCGCTTTTCTTTCCATCATATCACTATCCCTTAAATGGAAATCCTTTCCTGTGCTTTTGCTTCCTCCCAAAAGGATATCAAAGCATCAACGTCAAAATCCTCCCAGCGTTTTCCGTGTTCATGAACCTTTTTCTCAACATATGAGAAGCGGCTTCTGAATTTCCTGTTCGCTTTGTTTACCGCAAGCTCAGCCGGAACATCAAGAAGTCTCGCCAGATTGACACATGCAAACAGGAGATCTCCCATTTCTTCTTCAATATGGGCTTTCTCGCCGTTCTTGACAGCCTCCCTCAGCTCTTCTGCTTCTTCCCTGCATTTTGCCCAGGCATCATCTATGACCGGCCACTCGAAGCCCACACTTGCCGCCCTCTGCTGAAGCTTGGCCGCAGCCATAAGCCCCGGAAGCTCAGGAGGAAGTCCGTCAATAGCGGAGCTTCTTTCAGGTTTCTCCCTGCGTTTGATAGCTTCCCAATTCACCATAACAGCCGCCGCGTCAGACGCCTCAATATCTCCAAAAATATGGGGATGGCGGCGTATCATTTTATCTGCAATTCCATCGATTACATCCTGCATTGAAAAATGTCCTGTTTCCTCGGCAATACGCGCCTGGAAAACAATCTGCAGAAGAAGGTCTCCCAGCTCCTCGCAGAGAAGCTCCTTATCTCCCTTGTCGATTGCCTCGATTACCTCATAGGCTTCCTCAAGAATATGCTTTCTCAGAGATTCAGGTGTCTGCTCACGGTCCCAGGGACATCCGCCAGGTTCACGCAGACGGCGCATTATTTCCGTAAACGGAGCGAAATCGAATCGCTCATCTTTTTCTCTTGCAGGAATGTAGACACTCGTGAGATGATCTATATCCGGCTGACGGTCCAGCTCATACAAAGGAATTTTACGGATTGATTCATCAGGAAGACCGAGATTATGCGTATAAATTATCTCAAACTCATCCGGCAGAAGCTCCATAAGACTCAGCTTGGCTTCAGATGCGATCATCGGGCTGTATACCTGAGTAATAACAATGCCTGTCGGTATATCCAGCGGCAGGCGTTCCAGGTCCGCAGCATCCACAATTGTAAGACCGCTGATAGGATCAATTCCAAGGCGCGTATACAATACCTCTACAAAGCTCATAGCAGGATGAATCTTAAGCTCAACATGCTTCTTCTCCGCTTTTTCCCGCAGCAAAACAACAGTCCGTTCCGCAACAAGCGGGCTTCCGGGCACAGCATAAACAAGCTCCTCTCCTTCAGCAGCTCTGTCTGTAAGCTCCTCGGCTATAGAATTGTACAGAGATTCGAAGTCATCTGCGCTTTCATATCGTTCGTCAAATGAAGAAAAACGTATTCCCTTCTTTTTCAGCTCATCCGCTGTCGGATGAACTGCCGTGCGAAGCACAAGCTGAGGGGCATTCTGCATAAGCTCCCAGGCTTCCATCGACATAAGCCCAAAGGAGCCGGGGCCCATTCCGACTACCGTAATACTTCCCATTCACCGTTTCTCCTTTCTTTTTGAAAGCTCTGCTTCTTCACCTGACAGATTCAGAATAACTGCCTTCAGGAAGAACAACACGTTTGCTTTCTGATTTTCAGTCATGCGTATCCGCAGCGTCTGCTGGAGCGGCAGCAGCTTCAGTGCCGTACCAAGTTTGTTTTTCAGCCCCATCAGATGCTCAGGTGCGATTTTATGCTCAGGCAGAAGAACAAGCTCCAGCAAAACTCCCTTCTGCACCATTGAACGGATTCCAAGCTCTCTTGCATAATTTTTTATGCGCGCAACCTCAATAAGCCGCATAACAGGCTTTGAAGGCTCTCCGAATCTGTCTATCAAATCATCTATCAGGCGTGAAATCTGAGTTTCATTTCTTACAGCAGCAATTCTCTGATAGATTTCTATTTTGTGCATGGCATCGTCAATATATCCGCCATCAAGATAAGCCTCAACCGCAAGCTCTATCACAGGCTCAGGCTTCTCAACAATCGGTTTTCCTGTACGAAGCTGCTGCACGGCTTCATCCAGAAGCTGACAGTACATCTCAAAGCCTACGCTGGCAATATGACCGTGCTGCTGAGAACCCAGAAGATTTCCTGCTCCGCGTATTTCCAGATCCCTCATGGCAATCTTGAAGCCTGCGCCAAGCTCAGCAAATTCCTTCATTGCCTGCAGTCTTTTTTCAGCCGTTTCAGTGAGCACCTTATCCCTCTGATAAACGAAATACGCGAACGCCATGCGCCTGCTTCGTCCGACACGTCCCCTCATCTGATAAAGCTGTGACAATCCGAAATAGTCAGCATTATATACAATAATAGTATTGGCATTTGAAACATCGAGACCGTTTTCAACAATACTCGTTGCCAGAAGAATATCATAGGTTCCTTCGTAAAAGTCCATCATCACCCGTTCAAGCATGTCCTCAGGCATCTGCCCGTGTGCAGTCTGTATTCTTGCTTCAGGAACCAGCTCTTCCAGCTTCTGCCTCATACGGTCTATTGTTTCAACACGATTGTATATGAAATAAATCTGTCCGCCACGCTTGAGCTCACGTCTTATAGCTCCTGCGATAATGCTTTCGTTGGATTCAATGACATAGGTCTGTATAGGGAACCTCTCTGCAGGGGGCGTTTCAATAATACTCATGTCCCTTGCCCCCACCAGAGACATGTGCAGCGTGCGCGGAATCGGAGTAGCCGACAGGGTAAGTACATCAATCCCTGCGGATAATTTTTTTATCTTTTCCTTCTGTTTAACACCGAAACGCTGTTCCTCGTCCACAATCAAAAGACCGAGCTCACGGAATTTTACTTTTCGGGAGTTCAGGAGCGCATGAGTTCCTATGAGAATATCTACCCGTCCCTCTGCAGTTCTTTCCAGCGTTTCCTTCTGTTCCTTTGCAGTCCTGAAACGGCAGATAACATCAACATTCGGGCCGAATTTCATAAAGCGCTCGGAGAAGGTCTGATAATGCTGCTGTGCCAAAACAGTCGTAGGCACAAGCACAGCTACCTGTTTTCCGCCCATAACGGCCTTAAATGCCGCACGAATTGCAACCTCGGTTTTGCCGAAACCAACATCACCGCAAAGAAGGCGGTCCATAGGAACAGGCTTTTCCATGTCCTGTTTTATATCCCGTATGGCTGCAAGCTGGTCAGGTGTTTCCTCGTACGGGAATGCATCCTCGAACTCCTTTTGCCAAGGCGTATCCTCAGGATATGCAAAACCCGTAGTTTCTCTGCGCTTTGCATAAAGCTTTATAAGGTCCTGGGCAATATCCTCCGCTGAAGCCTTTGCCTTCGCCTTGGCTTTTGCCCATTCCGTGCCACCCATTTTATGCAGGCGCGGTGTTTCACCCTCCGAACCTATATATTTCTGGAGAAGCTGCACCTGGTCCGTTGGTACAAAGAGCTTATCATCTCCGCCATATTTTATGTGGAGATAATCCTTCTTCACTCCTCCTACATCCAACGTGATTACACCGAGATATTTTCCTATGCCGTGATTTACATGTACCACGTAATCCCCGACACGGATTTCCCGGAAGTGGGATATTTTACTTCCCTCTGAGGAAGACGAAATTCTGCGCTTCTTTTTCTGATGCCCGAAAATATCCTTTTCAGTAATAACAACCAGACCTGCATCAGGAAACTCAAAGCCTCCCGACAAGAATCCTTCCGCCACATTTACAAGCTTGGCTTCAATGGTATCGGGATTTGGAATCACCGCCGAGGGAATCCTGTTTTTAGCCAGCAGCTCTCTCATCGAGGAGCATTTTACATTGTCACCGAGGAGAATCAGTACTTTTCCGCCATTGCCGTGCCACTCTCTTACGTCTCCCGTAAAAAGGTCAAACTGCTTTTGATACGGTGCGACTGCTTTTACTACAACACTGTAGATTGCGTCAGGCTCCGCATTGTGTACCTTTTGCAGCATGAGCGCGGAAAAGAAAACATTGTTCGGGGCACTTGATTCGATGAGCTCTTCCCATGAAAATATACGGGATTTGATATCAGGATTTTCACGCACACTTTGACGGATGCTTTCACGTATGCGCATCGGCTCGTCAAAATGAACGACTCCGTTACCTTCAAGATATGAAAGAAAAATCTCAGGACGCCCGGCGGCATCAGTATCAGCCAGTGGAAGAACACGAAGCTCACCGATATTATTTGTCGAGCGCTTCGAATCTATTTCAAACTCTCTTAAAGAATCTATTTCATCATCAAAAAACTCAATACGTACAGGACGAAGCAGATTGATTGGAAAAACATCAACAATACCTCCGCGGGCGCTGAACTGTCCCATGCGCTCAACCTCAGGCGCATGCTCATACCCAAGATTTGAAAGGCGCCGCATAAGCTCCTCTCTTTTCATGACGTCTCCCAGCTTCAGCGAAAGACTGAGCCGCGCAAATTCCTGCCTTGACATTCCCTTCTGAACAGCAGCAGCCGCCGTTGACAGCACAACGACAGGCTCATGACGCATCAGACGTCCGAGAACATCCATCCTTTTTGCCATCAGCTCAATACTTTTTGCGGCAACCGCAAAATTTGCCTGATCCACCTCAGGAAGCTCCACTACCTTTGTCTTCGGAAGCAGCCACGCCAGATTCTCCCTCCACTCGGAAAGAGCCGCCTGGTCGGGAGTAATTATAACCCAGGGGCGGTCAGCCTCATCATAGGCAGCAGCGAAAACCGCATGCTTCGGAGCATCTGCAAGACCGTACACGAAATTCTGCCGGTTTTTCCCTGCAAATGCCTCACATATTTCAGCTATATTTTTATCCTGCCGCATCGCAGCAAAAAGAGCCTTCATTACTTTCCTCCCGAAACACCAAAAGGACTGCTGATAAATTTATCAGTAGTCCGTTTTTTACAAATATGTTAAAACCGCAGCGCAAATCAACGCATACAGATATACATTAAATATATCATATATGTGGCCAGCATCAAAATACCTTCATTGCGTGAAATTGTTCCCTTTGTCCATGCAAACACAAGAAGCATCACACTGACTGCCAGCAGAACCCCTGCATCAATAATATTTTCAGCAATAAGAGCAACCGGCTGGATTACCGTCGCCACGCCAAGGATTCCCAATACGTTGAAAATATTTGAACCCACGGCATTTCCTACTGCCATATCCACCTCATCCTTTTTTGCGGCAACAACGGATGTAACAAGCTCAGGAAGGCTTGTGCCGCAGGCCACAATAGTAAGACCGATAAGCGTTTCCGACAAACCGAAGAGACGGGCAAGAGTTGTTGCACCATAGTGAAATTCCATCCCGAACACCATACGGTCTCCACCGACAACGAGGTCACCGCCGGCAATAATCGCAATAATTCCAAGTACGATGTAAACAGCAGCCGTACCCATGGACTTCGGGCCCTCGGAGGTTATATCCTCCTCCATCTGTTCTGCTTCCATCTGCATCTTTGCGCTTCTGAACTTCAATGCAGAATATACCGTCCTGACAAGAAAGAATGCAAAAAGCAGTAAAAGAACGATACCGTCCATGCGGTCAAGCATACCTGCCGAGCCGTCCTCAGGTGCCGCACCGGTCAGAGCAAGACCAATCATGGCGACAGAAACTAAAATCGAAAACGGAATATCAAAGGACCGCGTGGAGCCATCAACAACAAGCGGCACAAAAACAGCACTCATTCCCAAAACGACGAGCGTGTTAAACATGTTAGAGCCGATAACGTTACTGATTGCCAGTGAATTGCTTCCCGCAAGCGCAGCCGTAACGCTTACCGCCAGCTCCGGAAGGCTTGTGCCGAGAGATACGATAGTCAAACCTATAATAAGCGGCGGGACATTCAACCTCTTTGCAACAGCAGAGCTTCCATCTACAAAAGCATCTGCCCCCTTAATAAGAAACATAAATCCGACCACAAGTGATATTACGGACGTAATAATTGATGTCAGCATCTTGCACTCTCCTTATGATAATAAACAACTCGTACCATTCTATCACATAGAATTTTAACAAACAAGAATATGTTTGTCTTATTGTTTCGATACAATTATTTTAGTGATATTTATGAAGTTACAAAAAATTTTATTATAAAAAAAGGAATTCTTAAATTTCTGACGAATATAGTATTTGTTGAAGTGTTTTTATTTTGAAGCTAGTGAAAATATATCTCATAAAGGGGGAATAATTGTGCGTTCTGTATCTCTGGAAGAACTCAGTCCCGGTATGATCCTCGCACGCTCCATCATCAATGACGACATGGTCGTCGTGCTTTCGGAAGGAACACTCCTGACAAAAGCTCACATCACACGTTTAGGTTTTTTGGACATACCTACTGTCTATATTAAGGACGAATATGAGCTTAGTGAAACATTCCAGAATGTTTCAGCAATGTTCAATCCCAGCAACGCATTCGTAACTGAGTACAAAGAGGTTCTTAGCACTGCGCGTTCTATTTTTGATGAGACAGCAAAATCAAATCAGGCTCCTGTAGAAAAATCACGTGAAATGGTCGCGAGCACTCTGGCTCCAATGGCAAAGGAAAGCGGCGCCATTGATTACCTGCTTGAGGTAAATCATCTGGCTACAGATGTTTATAACCATTCCGTACGTGTTTCCATACTTGCCGGCGTTCTTGCAAAATGGATGCACAAAAGTGCTGCAGAAACACAGGATATCATTCTTGCCGGATTCCTTCACGATATCGGCAAAACAAAATTCCCGCAGCGCCTCATTGACAAACAGATAGAAAACCTTCGCGGAGACGACCTTGATGCATATATTCAGCATACTATGGACGGTCAGCAGATATTGAACTCAAGCCCCAACCTCTCCGACGGAGTAAAGCTTACAGCAATGCAGCATCATGAATGCATGGACGGCACAGGGTTCCCCTTCAATCTGTCCGGTGCGGATAATATCCACCTCTACGCGCGCATTGTCGCAGTCTGCGACCTGTACGACAATATCACAACAGAACGTGAAGGAGCACGCAAGAGCACCCCGTTCGAGGCAATTGACCGCATAACAGCCGATATGTATACGAAGCTTGACCCGACTGTCTGCGTTCCCTTCCTCGAACACATCAAAGAAGCCTTCCTCGGCTCCCGTGTCATGCTCCAGAACGGCTTAGTCGGAACAATCGTACGCTACAGAAACGATTTCGCGGCACGGCCTCTCGTCCGCCTGACACAGGACGATATCCTCGACCTCAACCAGTACCCTGATATGAAAATTATCGAGTACAATCCGAAAAACTGAACACAGCAAAAGGACTCGCAATGAACAATTCATTGCGAGTCCTTTTTTAATAAGCTTCCTCAAAATCATGATTTTTCAGTCTGCCCTTTTTGATATTCCGCAGCATTCTGACTGCCCACTTCAGTTTGGCATCCTTCGCAGCATCCATTACTGCATTGAAATTTTTCCTGTAATACTTATCCGACAAATCGTTATAATCACCGTCATAGCAGATTGCATAGAAATGCGTTTTATTACTCTCCCATACAGAAGTCAGCACACCGTAAAACTGAAACATCTCTACGATAGGACAGCGGAAAGCCTTTGACTCCCCGATATACAGCTCCTTCGGGTTCTTCTTATGACGTGATGCCTGATAGCAGGACATCAAATATATCTTATCAATCGGAAGGTCGCTTACAGAAGAATAAAACTCAAGAATCTTCCTGTCTACCGTGTCCGGGATAGACTCCCTCCTCTCCTGAAAATGAATTTTCCCGTCATTGCTTCCATGACAATCAAAATAAAGCGCACGCTCATTCTCGTCATAAAACAGGCTGAACTTGCTGTCGCCATAATAATCCTTGACAAAAAGCACAATCCTAAGTCTGAGGATAGATACTGTCTGCCCGCCGGGCGTGCGGACATCCAGCCTGTAAGCCTCCGCCGTGTGCCCCAAAAACAGGACACACGCGGCAATCATAATCATACACAATCTCTTCATATCAAGCACGGGCAATACACCCGTCCCCCTTTCATTCTTTCTTATTTTACCATACGCATTGCAGCCGAAACATTCATCATTGGCTATTTTCCTATCTTTTCTTACTATTGTATATCTTACGCGTCTCTTATTCCGCCATCAGAATCATGTCATTAAGAACCTTCTTCACCCTGTCAAAATCAGCGGTTTTCTGTCCTTTCTCATCAATGTAAAGCCTGCGGTTTACCTCAATCATTACGGAACCGACGCGGGCATCGCGCATGTAATACTCCATAGGAACAAGAGCCCCTGCAAAGGGAGAATTGATTTTCACCGAGAGTCCGCAGCCCTTCAGGTAATCTACCCATTTCTCCACCAAAGCCTTCGGAGTATGGAAGTCATCAGTACCGATACAGATATCAGGACGGTTATCCTCGCGGTCAAGCTCATAGGGCAGCGGCACAGGATAGAAGGAATGGCCGTCGATGATGAGACATTCTCCGTGAGTTTTCAGCCTTTCTGCCACAGCAGCGGCAAGTCTTCCGTGGTGCGGGTCATAATAACGTGTCAAAATCTCTTCCCTCTTTTCCTCGGAAAAC
>NZ_FQUG01000004.1:160564-356698 GCF_900129225.1 Schwartzia succinivorans DSM 10502
ACACTGCCCTGAAAACCGGGATTTGGAAAACCTATCGAAAAAATTGTACTTTTCAGGTTTTCTCCGCGAAAATGTGTTCCAAAATTCATTGGAGCACAGGCTTCTATGCCTTTCCCCATAAGGCTTTTCGCGTTTTTCTTTCATTTTGGAAAACCTCAACGAAGATATGCGGATTCCGCAGCTTTCGAAAGGTTTTCCATCTGTGGACAGATTATCGTAATTCTCCATTTTTGTCAAGAAATCCTTCTACACATATTTTTCTATTCAAAAGCGCCCGGCTGCACGCCGAGCGCTCTTCTCTCTATTGTAATCTTCGTTCCCTTTTTATCGTGTATCGTATTGCAGCATAAAAAAATTTTTCATGTAGAAAAAAACGAGGTTTATGAATAAATTATTTTACATTCATTATTTATCACAAAAAAGAAAAGACTCATCACAGGACGAGTCTTTTGCAAATATTCATTTTGAGTAATGCAGACAGATTTTTCATCTGCGCATGCGTTTATCTATGCCGTTCACGCAAGCCGCGTCTGCCCCATACCCTGTGCGGTCAGGCGGCCTACTCCTGCAAACTCGGCAAAGCATGCCAGTCTGTAAAACAGTCTTCTTTGTTCCTCGGAGAGGTTGTAAAGCGAATAGGTAAACGTCCCTTTAAATCCTGTCACTGCGATGGCGTTGTTCAGCTTCAGCCGCACCGTTTCCCCTTTCCACTTCCACGGCACTACCTGCTCGGAAAGCGCTCTGCATGTGTCAAACTCTACAGGCTCAGGCATGTCAGCCTGATTCCATTTCATAGCCAGTGAACTCCATACCAGTTTCGGCTCAGGGAATGGATAGTCGCTATGTTCTATACGGAATGTGGTCGGTGTATCGAACCTTAATGTAACAAGCTCCGGCCCTTTGGGCGGCATGCTCTCCATAAATTCTTCCTTTTTCAAAAGAATTGCCTCGTAATGCTGCTCAGGCGTTTGGCATATCTCCCGAAGTCTGAACTCAGTTCTCCCGATTGCAATAGTTTCTCCTATGGGCTGCGCCAGGAATACGTCCAGCAGAGCCTCGGAAAACGCCGTGATACATATTTCCGCTTCCTGCCCTTCCGCCACACGAATCTGCCAGTTTCGCTTATCCTTCCGGGAACCTCCAAACAGCCGAAGAGGACTCACTGTAAATGGCTTTTGCCTCGTTTCATCGTGCAGGGTATCCGCAAGTTCGGCGGAATGGCTTTTCAGTATATGAAAAACCGCTCCATGAATCAGCTTCCCGTTGAACTCCGGTACGCTTCCTGCTTTCACAGCCTGCATTTTATATATGATTCTTCCGATATCCATTGTTTCCTATTTACCGCTCCCTCTGTCCGTGAAGAATGTATTTTTTCCACACCGCCAGCGTCATCGCCGCATCATACAGGGCATTGTGGATTCTTCCCTTTTCCTCAGGCTCCGCCAGCTCCTCGCGCGCTTTCAGCGGGTCTATCCCTATGGCATATAACATAGATGAAAGGTCAAGCATAGGAAACGGCCCCTGAAATTCTCTTGAAGCTTTATCACTGATAACACATCGTGAAAACAGACAGCTCTCAATGGGATGCATGATGTCTGTTATGACATAAGTGTTCTCCGCATGCTTTTTCCAAAAGCTCCACGCCCGCTCCAAAAGACTTTCTTCGTCGTCATATTCCTCGTACGTTCCCATGTAGGGAAGGACGTTTTCACGAACCCAGCTGTTTGTCACGAGCTTTTCCGGCTCTTTTCTTCCTATATAGCATGACTCAAGTTTATTGCCTTCGCTGTCCGTGAGAATCATGGCAACGGATAGAAATGTGCCGTATAATCCGTTCGTCTCTGCGTCCACGAAAAGATACAGCGCTTTATCTTCGTTTTTGAACAGGTTTTCCTCCGCCACTTTTTTTCCCTTTCTTGTTTTTACAATATGGACACTCAGTCATAATCTCCCCATGAAACACACGCTGATAATTTCGCTTGCAGACCTTGCAGGTTATAACATCCCCTGTCGTTGAGGTCGAAGTATTTCCTATATTGCTCTGCGCCTGTCCTGAGCCCGTACTGTTGCAGGTCTTATTCTCCTTCGGCATTTGTTCGCTCATAACGCCGAAGCCGACATTCGTCTTTGCTCCTATGCCCATGTCAAGGATGATACTCTTAAACAGCTTTGTCATTTCCTCAGCGGACACGATTACCCTGTCTCCGACCTTGTAATCCTTACATATAAAGACAAATCTGAACTTAACTCCCGGCTTGATTTTCAGCATGCTGATGGGAATGGGATTAAGAAACTCGCTTGCGTGGGGCGTTATGTATTCCATCGCCAAAAGCCTCTTTGCCTGGCCGTCTATTTTGGGGAACGCACCTATGAAGTTTATATTCCCCGGTTTTTCATCTCCGAATATCCATTGCATAAAGGCTTTAATGTCTGTCTCTTTATTTGAAAGGTAAGAGCGGATGTATTCCTTCTTTTCCTCATCCTTCTCCTTTTGCGGAAAAAAGCTTCGCAGTATTCCTTTCAATGATGAGCCGGGCAGATACGGAAGTCCGGTTACATAGTCAAAGGTGAAACCGTTTTTCAAAGCTTCTTCCATATCAATATCATGCATGGCTCCCGTTCCAATCATGAGTCCGGGATATGCGGTGTAAAGCTCGAAGCTTTGTATCCCCTTCGCTTTTTCGAGTGCGCCGAGAGATGTATCTGCTTCGAACGGAAACTCTACGATTTTACGCGTCCGCTCCTTCATCGACATCCCGCTGACGCCGAACCCTTCTCCGGATGATTCAAGTCCATCGAAATACTCCACGTTATACAGATAGTTCATATTAGGAGATAGCATGGTCTTCCTCCTTTTCAAGCTTATAAAGATTCATTGCAAGCTTGACTGCTATAGCTGCATTAAGGATTTCCTCCTTACAGCTGCTTTCCTCAGACACCCCTTTCTTCTTTTTCCTGTTTGCATAGGAAAAGAGGTCAGGCGGCATGTCTTCGTTCGTATGACGGCTCCTGATGATATCGTATATGATATCCATCAGTCTCTGACGTTCAACTGCGGCACCGCCCTTTTCCGAGAAATATGCAATTGCCGCCAAAAGGTTTCCCATGACGATTGCAGCGCCGAAAGAGGATATCTGTCCACGGAAGGTTTTCTTTATAATTCCTCCCTTTGCTACCTCATGTTTTGCCAGCAGGGTGTATGCCTGTTCAATCTCATCATTGATGATGTTTTTGTTCATGTCTTATACCTCCCCTACCGCAGTTAGCAGGCAAAGTCCATAGCCGATTGACGCGTTGCCGCCGAACTGGACAATCTGTCCGTCTATGGCAGCCTTGAAGCTTTTCAGAGTATCTTTCTCATTATTTTGCACCACAACAGGAAATACAAAGGTGGTATGATGTGGAACAACCTCCTCATACCAAAGGTTTTTACTTATTCCGTTTTCAAGACAGTTTCTCGCCATGACAGGAAGCTCTACTCTCCTAAATTTATCATCCTCCAGCTTGTAAACCTTATCGCCTGCGACTGTTTCCGTCTTATTAACCTGCATTCCTTCTACCATCACCTCGCCGGTATCCGTATAATCCTCTCCCGCGAAGGTTTCTTTTACGTCGAAGCTTTTCAAAAGCTGTTCAAATCTGTTAACAGAGGACTCTGATGCCACAAGATAAAAGGCTTTCTTTCCTTTGGATGCACGGAGGGGCATTGCCATCATGTCTGCCGGTAGTATTTTCAGTGTGCCTTCGATCTTTTCTTTTTCATCGCCAAACCATTTGCTCACGTTTTCATTTCCATTCTCACCGAAATACTGACGAAGCGCACCTTTTACTCCTGAGGAATTTATTGTTGGCATCCCTGTAACCGGGTCACGCTCAACCTCGTTATCAATGATGTTGTAGTTTATATCTCCATTGCCCACATGCATATTGGTGAGGCACTGCATTTTAACTAGAATAGCTTTCATTTGTCTTCCCCTCCGATTGGTATAATCTGATTATATCCGAGTTTTTCCAGATTTTTGTCTTCTGCAGGCTTAAAAGAGTCCCCAAAGAACACGCTGCCGCGCTCTATCAGGAGAATTCTGTCCTTTCGCCTCGAAAAACGTTCATGATAGCTGTGTTTTTCTCTGTAGGATTTCGTTTCCAGGTTACGCATTGTACGCATGGAAACAATGGTAAAGTCGGTGTATTCCGGAAGCCCACGCACTACAATGTCGGAGAGTGCATACCCCCACCGATTCTTTTCCGTTTTTCCCCACTCTTTGAGCTGCTCTGTCAGGTCTTCTCCTTTTTCTTTTTTCTCAAAGCGTATAGAGAATACATTCTTTCCCGCTCCGACAGTAACGAGATCACTCGAAAGCTTCACATCATCCTCAACATCCACAAAAAAGCCAAAACTTCTTACGGTAGTTCCCTCGTTTTTAAGCATATAACGGACACGTCTGAAAAAGGCTCCGTCATTACGGTCTTTTTTCTTCAGCTTTCCATTTTCATTTTTTTGATTGCCTGCCTGCACAATGGATATGAACAGGTCATCATCACTGTAGCACTTATTTGCATGCAGGTTCACATATCCCCCTGCAGCCCCTTCTTTTGCATCAAATTCAACAGGCATTGAGATAGTTCCGAAATCCGTGCATACGTCTGTTTTTTCCATAGCCAGCGCTTCAAAGCACTCTTTACTTGTATTGCACATGGGATTTTTGACGATATACTGAATTTCCCCTCCCTTACCGGTCTCGCAAAGGAATACCGGCGATATGCTCTTCAATTTACCAAAATCCTGTTCTTTGGGGCTTTCAAATTTAAAGCTTTCCTCTCCTATAAGGTTCTTAATCTTTTCAAGTTCATCCCCATCATAGTTAAAATCAGATTTAACCTTCCCCGCCTGCTCCAAGAGCAAAAGACGCATCATTCCCCATAGTGTCGTCTGCTCAGGAAAAAGGTTCGATGTAATGTAATACGATTCTTTTCCTGTCGAGCCGTCCTTTGCATTTGCATATTTACTTTTTTGGTCGGTAGAGAAGGTATATGGTGCTTCCGGTGTCATGATTGCTAAATAGGTTCCCATTTTATGCCTCCTCCCCTGCCTGTTCAATCAGGAATTTATTGAGCTTCAGATACGCCAGAAGAGCTATAAGGTCATTATCCTCTCCTGCAGCAGCCATATCGTCCAGTACGTTTATCTGATTACCGTGCTCAAGGAAACAGTCATAATAGAGATTTCCAACGGCTTCATAATATGATGCCAGCTGCGCCTGCCCTGCATTATCCTGGAAATTATGCCAGCCGTCCAAAAGCTGTTGGCGTGCATCTTCATTCCGACTGATTCTTTCTTTTACCGCTTTATCCAAAGCAGCAAGGATTCGACTGTTTAAAGACAACGTCTGAATCACGCTGTTTCCAACGGTCTCGATATTTTTACCGCTTTTACATTCTTCAAGCTTCTTTTTAGCCTCTGAATATTTTTCACGCAAGACCTTATGTGCAGGTACCGGAATACGAAGTCCCAGCGTCTGTCCGCTGTGTTTTTGCAGCTCCACTGCCATATAATTTTTTGGCCCCTGCTTTGCCTCACAGAACAATAAATAAGCTGCCTTTTGCAATGCCTCATAAAGCGGGAACTTCTTATGCTGTATCGCTATGCCAAAGGACAGGGATGTTTTTTCGTTATCCGGAGTTGTACTTTCCTTGTTCATCGCTTCCTTGAACATTTCGTCCAATTCCTCGCACAGCTCGAAGACTGTCTTACCTTCAGCATTTTCCACCGGTGCCAAAAATAGTAAGTCTTCTCCGCCTGCGTAAATTGTCATACCGCCAAATCCACCTACCATTTTCGCGGCCGCTGCTGCATGGTCGATGCATTTGTGGGAAAAATCTTTGACATCCTTGTTTTCATTGATTTTCTCCAACAGCTTGCCAACACGGTCTCCGTCTGCCTGTACAACAGCATAATAGTGGTATTTTTTCAGTCCGTTGTCGTTGCGTTTGCTTCCGGCAATATCCTCAATGCTTCGGATACTTTTTACTTCAGCTGATTCAGAATCAGGTTTTGTCTCGTTCTCGTTTTCTTCCTCTGGTTCTGCAGCAGATTTAATATATAGCTGATTATTTGCTGATGAAACTCTTTTGAACAGTCCCGAATTTTTCAGCCTCGGATTTTGTTTACTGCCCTGTCCCGGAAGGAAGTGATTGAACAGATTCCCACTGTCATCATCCGGCATTGTCCGCATAAGCTCCAGCTTGTCCAGATATGGTGACAGAGTGAGCAAGACATTTTCTTTTTTGATGTTTTCCCATACGTCCTCAGGGATGAGAACAAAATGACTCTGAATATACTTTTCCAAAAAATGAGCTGCACCCTCATTTCCATGCTCTTCTTTTGGGAAATTTTCTATCGTTTCCCGTTTCACAGCGCGGATAAGCTCTTTTATTTCCGCACTCAGCTCATCCTTAGTTTTGTCCGATTGAAGCGTCATAATCACACGGTCATGATATTTTCCCACACCGTCGCTGATATAATCTTCCCCGGTTTCTTCATAATACGGTGAAAGAATATCCACACCCGTTCCGTATTTTTCTTTAAAGGAGTGACAGAGTCTGGCGGTAAAATCCGAAAAGAACGCACTGGCAAACCAGAGTGCCGCCGGACTGCCTGCCTCCTGCAGGACTTCAAGAATCGGTCCATTGGTAAGTCCTATATGATATATCATTCACACTTCACCACCTTTTCGTATCTCCTCATATCATTCAAGTCATTTCTACATTGTCCGTTATAGTAATCAACATATTTATCAAGAAAATCCTTCATTGGGAATTCTCCAGCTGTTTTCTCAAAGTCTTGATGTGACGGAGTTCTCAGCTTGTTGTCTTTTGTATATCCATCGAAAACAAACTCTTTATCGTACAGGATTTCAGGCACCTTCATGCCTAAAATATATATATATCTACCTATAACCTTAAATTGAATTACAGATGGTATACGTTCAATAGATTTTGTATTTGATTTTATCTCAATCGAAACTTTTTCATCCTTTCTTAAATTCCGGTTTTTAAAGTAATCAACTTTGTCCCCCTTCCCAAATAATGCTCTCACATACCTCGGCCTTGGATTTTCCTGATATACATCTCTAGTATGGTTTATTTCAACATTCGGCGATATTCCTTTTTCCTTCATCCACGCCTTTTCATTATCAATTTCAAAGTTTTCGTGCATATATTTAAAAAGATACGACCTTGCATAGCCCCTGCCAAATCCACTAAAATTTTGTCCCGACTTCATAACACTGTAAAATCGTTTTATATTTTCGAACATTTTTATGGATATGGCATAGTTCGGTTCAGCTCCTCCCAGACTGATTGGAGCCCCTTTGAAATCCATCCGATATATTCCCTTTGCGCCTTTGCTTCTAAATGCTTTAATCAGCTTTTCCTCCGATGGAGTATCCCCATCAATAAGAAAACCGCCGAAGCCCTTATTCTGCATTGTACCGAAGTTCGTAACATAAAAGAACTCATGTATGTACCTTACAATTTGTTCCCGCAGTCCGCTTTTAAAACATATAATGGTCACAATAGGATATGAAATAATTCCGGCCTTTGGGATAGTATCATCTCCCATGTTTCCATAGTAGATGGAATATGACTCTGTCGTATTTTTTTTCTTACTATAAGAGATTCCCACAGCTACCTTGTATAATGTAGCACCTGCACTTATCCTTACCTTGTAGTCCAGGGCTTCAGCCTTAGTATTGTCATTTTCTTTTGACACCCAAGCTTTATACTGTATGTTTTTCCTCTTAAATTTTTCAATCAGAAACTTATCCAGCTTAGGTTTTAGCTCAGTCGCCCTGACCGTTGCGCCTGCTTCATCAGGCTGAAAATGTATCAGCGGAGACTGTGGATTTAGTTTGAACTCAAGCTTGCATCCCGTAAACTCCATTTTACTTTCTCCCCTCTATTTCTTTTTATAGTTCCATATTGCTATTGCAATCACTAAAAATAACAGTACAAATTTCCCTACGATTATCCCTATCCAATACTTCTCAGAGATAGACAGATATTCCACGAGAGAATTATCTCCCATCTTCCACTCTTCAGGGAATGCAGCAAAATCATTGATAAAGGACGGCAACGCAAAAAAGAGAGCAACAACTGCTATGAACCAGCCCATTTTGCTGAATTTGACATTTTGCCGGATATTTGCTACATTGTACAGCCCGTCCAGCTGCTCCTGCAGCATCCCTGTATATTTATTGACAAGGAAGATTTCACGTATCATGTCGTATAGCTCAATAGCCTGCTCCTGCGAGGAAACCTCGTAGTGGTTGATCTGATTCTGAAACATGATCAGCTTCTCCTGCAGGTTAGCAATCTCCTTACGCTGGTCATCCTTATCCATCTGTACAGATAGCTCAGAAGCTTCGTTTTGCATGGCTCTGATGGATGCCCTTTGAGCCAGTACCAGACAAACCATTTCATAATATTCCGTGCGAAAATAGTTTATACCCACATCCCAATTTGTAACACAGGTAAATGCCTGGGCCGCAACAGAGTAAAATGTTCCATACGCCTGACTTATCCACCTATAATACACATGGTCTTTTATAAGCTGCTGCCGCATTGGCCTAAATGAACAGGAACAGCCTTCTGGAGGATCGCAAAAAATAAATTCATACAGGGATTTCTCAAAATTTTCATAATCAGGACATTTTTCCTCAGAACACACTCTCCCTAATCCAAGAGCATTTATGTACTCAAACGGCGAACAACGCCCGCCGGTATTAAAGAATATCTGATAATCTTCATTTACGACACACATAACAAACATGCGGTCATCAAGAGCAGGTTCAATATACCAATAACCTTTTTGATTTTTATTCTCCTTATTTGTCGTAAAAGTCCATGTTTTTTTATCTGCTTCTGCTGCGTAATTCAATATCTTCTTTATAAAATCAGCAATATGATTAGGATTGGGATTATTTTTTCCTTCTTCGCCTTCACTTTTATTGAATGCTTCTATATTTGCTCTAAAATTTTCCTCTGTTTCATCTTCCTTTTGATCCAATTTTACTCGGATAGAGTCTACAAAAATCGAATTATTTGCATCATCCGGTATGAACGGCAAGGTAATATGTCTGCCATATTCATTTATACACTTTATGTCATCCAAATGTTTACATTGAAAGTTTTCACATACGAAAACTAATAATCCTACGCCGGTATTATATAGTCTCAGCTTTATATCAGCTAATTTAAGGTTATATTCATTATCATTCTTTTTTATAATGTATCTCGCGTTTTTCTCTTTAATCGGATTAAATGAAAAGCTCTGTACTATTTCCTTTTGATTATCCGTATTATGTCCACCAAAGATAGCATCACGAACTGCAGGCTTGAAATATTGGTATGTAGCATATTTCAATTTATTAACATTTAATCCATCTGCCCTAATACTGTGATTACTTGTTTTTATTTGCGACCACTCATTTTCAATTAAATCATCATCTACCCACACTCCGTTATTCTTAAAAAAATTTCTAATGTCGTCAAATTTTTCTTTATTCAACTGCCAGATGAACGGAAAGATAAAGTTGTGATAGCTGTATGCCATTTTATTTTCGCCCTGCCCCATTCTATCCTACTCCCCTCAAAGCGCGTCCTTTACGATTATGCCCATTTCCCGTGCTCTATTTGCAACGTTTTCACTAACTCCGCCCCTGGTGACCAGCACTTTACGCACCAGAGCCCCTCCAAACCTATCCGCTATGGTTTCTAATTCATAAAGAGGGTGATTATTCGACACAATAAAATTTTTACAAGAAACAAAGGTAGGGATATTCTTCTTCATAAAGATAACGTCTACCTCATTCACGACATCCGGTCCAGGTTTATAAACAGACATCGGATCTCCGTCTCCAACCCAATTAATATGATATCCTATTACACAATCATTAACCTCAGGGTCCTCCATGATTTTCCAGTAAACTGCATGTTCGAGAATTGCCCCTGGATTGCAAAGGAGTTCCCGTTCCATTTCACTGTAAAACTGGATGCGAATCATTCGCTCATTGTAGATAAAATCTTCAAGGATTCCTTCATCACGCATCGTCTCCAATTTTTCCAAAAACTTATTAAGTTTCATGTGTGCAACTCTTGCCGCTTGAGCCATTATCGCTCTGTCTTTTAAGAAAACGCCTTGCCATCTGCTGCAATAATATGCTATGCCTGTAGAAATCCCATTCCACCGAAGTTCCAATCTGTCTGTAAATTTTTTCAGTTCGAATAACCGTTCTTTTTCTACCTTTTGATTTAGATCAGTGTTTATCTTTTTATGCATTCCCAGCTCAATAACGCCCTCATGCAGATTCAGGTATTCCTCGATATTGAGCCTGTAGTTCCGCTTAGGAAGTGTCTCATAGCACTCAGGCATAGCCTGTATCCTGACCTTATCCTCCGCCAAATCAATCTCGTGCATTGGGATATTCTCCTGGTCTGCCACCACTCCCGCAGCAGCAAGTACCAGTTCCTCGCCTCCGGTCAAATCGAAATAACATTGATTGCCGGCCTCTTTTTCCCGTACAACGATTTCGGTCAGCTTCTTTTCAATGTCATCCAGCCGTCCCTCAGGAACTGCAACAAATTCTATCTCCTCAACTCCGATTTCCGGGGATTTCAAAAAAGCCGCAACGGTGCTTGTAGCCACCCTGTCCATGTCCTCCTCGACATAGCCCAGGAAAATCACTTTGGAAAAGGAAAATTTCGTACACGAAAGAATGTTACTCATCGGGTCTTCGTCAAAAAATTCTATGTCAACATTCATCTATACCCCTCCATACCACACAAAAGTCCTCACACTTTGTTATTATTCTACTATTTTTCCCGATATCCTTCCAAAAATTTCATATTTTCCAAATATTTCAAAGAACTTTCATCAATTAGAGTGCGCCCATGCCTGACTCACAGCAAAAAGGACGCTGCACAGCTTTCACTGTACAGCGTCCTTTTTTATTATTTCACAACGATATTTACAAGTTTTTTCGGAACAGCGATGACCTTTACGATAGTCTTGCCTTCAATGAGTTCCTTAACACGCGGCTGAGCCAGTGCAGCTTCCTGAATCTCGTCTTTTCCAAGGGAAGCGGCTACGACAATCTTGTCGCGCACCTTGCCGTTAATCTGCAGAACGATTTCGATTTCATCCTGTACCTGCGCGGATTTATCAGCCTTCGGCCATTTCTGCGCGTGTACGCTGCCCTCTCCTACGACCTGACTCCACATTTCTTCTGTAATGTGCGGAGCAAAAGGAGCGAGCATCTTGATAAGGTTCAGTACGACCTCACGGGCAAGTCCTGCATTAAGCTCAGGAACATCCTTGCCGTTTTCCGGATAGAACGCATAGAATGCGTTTACAAGCTCCATGATGGACGAAATAGCTGTATTGAAGGTAAAGCGGTCACGGATATCCTCGGTTACTTTATCAATGGTTACATGAAGGATACGGCGAAGGTCTTTTTCTTCCTTCGTGAGCTTCGATACATCATAGGTATCGGAAGCACCCTTAACAGCTCCCTCAAACTGCTGTACAATACGCCATACGCGTCCGAGGAAGCGGAACGCGCCTTCAACACCCTGATCGCTCCACTCCAGGTCACGTTCAGGAGGCGCAGCGAACAGAATGAACAGACGGGCTGTGTCTGCGCCGTATTTAGCGATAATCTCCTCAGGAGATACTACGTTGCCCTTGGACTTACTCATCTTGGAGCCGTCTTTTATGACCATGCCCTGTGTGAGAAGATTCTTGAAGGGTTCATCAAAGTCTACGAGTCCAGCATCACGAATAACCTTTGTGAAGAATCTGGAATAGAGCAGATGCAGAATTGCATGCTCGATACCGCCGATATACTGGTCAACAGGTGCCCAGTAGTTTACTTTATCCTTTGCAAAAGGCATTTCCGTGTTTTTCGGGTCCGTATAACGGAGATAGTACCATGAGGAGCAGATGAACGTATCCATGGTATCTGTCTCGCGCTTTGCAGGAGCGCCGCACTTCGGACAGGTGCAGTTTACAAATTCCTCACACTGTGCCAGCGGAGAAACAGAACCCTGCTCGAATTTTACATTCTCCGGGAGACGAACAGGAAGGTCCTCCTCCGGAACGAGAACAGGGCCGCAGTGCTCACAGTGGATGATAGGAATCGGAGCACCCCAGTAGCGCTGACGGGAGATGAGCCAGTCGCGGAGACGGTAGTTTACCTTGCGCTCGCCGAAGCCCTGTTTTTCAGCCTCGTCAATGATTGCCTTCTGTGCCTCGTGCATTTCCATGCCTGTGAACTTGCCGGAGTTGACGAGGACACCTTCTTTTTCAACATAAGCTTCAGTCATTTCCTCAAGCTTGAGCTCGCGGTCCTTCGGCTGAAGCGTGAGGATAATCGGAAGATTGTATTTCTTTGCGAACATCCAGTCACGCTGGTCTCCTGACGGTACAGCCATGACCGCGCCTGTTCCGTAATCAGCAAGTACATAGTTCGTAATCCAGAGCTGTACTTTATCTCCCGTGAATGGGCTTACTGCGTAAATACCCGTGAAGATACCCTCTTTTTCGGATTCACTGGAGGTACGCTCCATCTCGGATTCGTTACGGACCTTCTCGCAGAATGCCTTGATTTCTTCTGCCTTCGGGTTGTTTTCGATAATCTTGTCAACCAGCGGATGCTCTGCGGCAAGCGCTACAAACGTGATTCCGTATGCCGTATCCGGACGTGTCGTATATACAGCAAATTTTTCACCAAGCTCAGGAACCTCCATCTGGAATTCCAGACCTTCGCTGCGTCCAATCCAGTTCTCCTGCATTGTCTTGACGCGCTCAGGCCAGCCCTTCAGAAGGTCAAGATCCTTCAAAAGCTCATCAGCGTAATCCGTAATCTTGAGGAACCACTGAGAAAGGTCTTTTTTATGAACCTCATCATCGCAGCGCCAGCATTTTCCGTCAATAACCTGCTCATTTGCAAGAACTGTGCCGCAGGTATCACACCAGTTGACCGATGCCTCTTTTTTATAAGCAAGTCCACGCTTATAGAAAAGCTCAAACAGCCACTGTGTCCAACGATAATACTCAGGACGGCAGGTTTCCACCTCGCGGTCCCAGTCATAGGAGAGGCCCATTTCACGCTGCTGACGAATCATATTTTCAATATTTGAATATGTCCAGTCAGACGGACGTACACCATGCTTGATGGCAGCATTTTCAGCAGGCATACCGAAGGCATCAAAGCCCATCGGATGAATAACGTTAAAGCCCTCCATACGTTTGTAGCGGGCCATAACATCGCCGATAGAATAGTTGCGGACGTGTCCCATGTGCAGATTTCCCGAAGGATACGGGAACATTTCCAAAGCATAATACTTCGGAAGCGCAGGGTCATATTCCGTTTTATACGTCTTTTCTTCTTCCCACTTTGTCTGCCATTTCTTTTCTATTTCATGCGGAGTATATTTCTCCATTCCGGCTCCCCCTCTTATGTACGGTTACTTATTCTTATGTTCAACGGGTGAAAGAATAATATTTTTCCCTTCACGATGTACGTTCATACGGTAATCGACAATTCCCTCTTTGTAGAGGTCGACTTTAAGCTCAAGCAGCAGCTTGCCGATTTTGTCGATGACATCCTGTGTCAGGTAAGCAATACGTATATCCTTACCGGGGTGCTCATCGGCGGCGCGTTTTGCTGCCTTCTTTTCCATCTTTTCGCCTGCCTCCATGAACATGGATTCAAGCGTAGGCTCTTCTACAAAGTTTTTGAGCATATCCTTGTCGGATAAGTTTTTTGGTATTTTACTCATGTTAATCCTTCTTTACTTTTGCCCATGTATCACGAAGACCTACAACCTCGTTGAAAACAAGATGCTCAGGAGTCGTATCCTTGTCTACGCAGAAGTAGCCCTTGCGAAGGAACTGATATCTGGTGCCTTCAGCGATATGCTTGAGGCTCGGTTCTACCATAGCATCCTTGATAACACGAAGTGAATTCGGGTTAAGCGCCGAAAGGAAATCATCAGGCGTATTTCCGTTCTCGTCCGTCAAAAGCAGATAGTCATAAAGACGAACCTCTGCCTGCAGAGCTGATTTTGCATCTACCCAGTGCAGGGTTCCCTTGACCTTGCGTCCTGCCGTTGCGCCGCCTGTCTTGGACTCAGGGTCATAGGTGCAGTGAAGCTCCACAATATTGCCATCTGCATCCTTGATAACTTCTTCGCATTTTATTATGTATGCGTGCTTCAGACGTACCTCTCCGTCCGGTTTCAGACGGAAGAATTTTTTCGGCGGATTTTCCTCGAAGTCTTCTCTCTCAATATAAATCTCACGGGAGAACGGAACAAAACGGTGTCCTCCGCGTGTCGGATGATTCTCTGCCTCAAGGTATTCTGTCTGACCTTCAGGATAATTGGTAATAACTACCTTCAAAGGCTCAAGTACAGCCATTACACGGTCAGCCTGCTCATTAAGGTCCTCACGGACGCAATGCTCAAGCATAGCAACGTCAACGAGACTGTTGCTCTTTGCTACGCCGATTCGCTCACAGAAATCACGAAGTGCTGCCGGCGTATAGCCTCTGCGTCGAAGTCCCGATATAGTCGGCATACGCGGGTCATCCCAACCGCTTACATAGCCGCCCTCTACAAGCTGACGAAGCTTACGCTTGCTCATGACAGTATTTGTAAGATTAAGACGTGCAAACTCAATCTGACGGGGACGTTTGCCAACCTCAAAGCCCAGGGACTCAAGAAGCCAGTCATAAAGCGGACGATGCTCCTCAAACTCAAGAGTACATACCGAATGTGTAATCCCCTCAATAGCATCAGACAAAGGATGCGCAAAATCATACATAGGATAGATGCACCACTCGTTTCCTGTACGATGATGCTCTGCATGGGCAATACGATAAAGTACAGGATCGCGCATCGTTATGTTTGGCGAAGCCATGTCAATTTTTGCGCGGAGAACATGAGAGCCGTCAGGAAACTCTCCTGCCTTCATGCGCTGAAAAAGGTCAAGATTTTCTTCAACAGTGCGGTTGCGGTACGGACTTTCCTTGCCGGGCTCCGTAAGCGTTCCACGGTATTCGCGGATTTCATCGGAGGACAAGTCACAGACAAAGGCCTTTCCGCGCTTGATAAGCTCTACTGCGAAGTCATAAAGACGCTGGAAATAATCAGAAGCATAATGCTGTTCATCCCACTTGAAGCCCAGCCATTTAACATCCTCCTGAATGGAGTCAACATATTCCGTGTCTTCCTTGGTCGGATTCGTGTCATCAAAACGCAGATTGCATTTTCCTGTAAAATTACGTGCCAATCCAAAGTTCAGGCAAATTGATTTTGCATGTCCGATATGGAGATATCCATTCGGCTCAGGCGGGAAACGTGTATGAATTCCCTCGGTGTATTTTTCATTTTTCAAGTCTTCATTGATTGCATTCTCTACAAAATTTGAGCCAATGTTTTCTTTCTCAAGCATGCTTGATTACCTCCTGCTCACATTTTCATTTCTTACAAACTGCCTCTGTCCGTCACTCGGCCTTATCGACAGAAGCACATTTTTCTTTTACATACAGGCGCAGTTTCCTGACACCTTCATCAATGCCGGCACTGCCCTTCGGAAGACAGCTGACAATTTTGTCAACATAGCCCCGCTCAAGCACGCGCTGCATTGTCCACGCGTAATTTATGTCATATACCCACATAAGACGAACAAGCTTGCGATCGTCCATAGTGCGTATCATAGTATAATCACACTGCTCACCTGCGACAAACCTGTCAACAAAATCAGGGCTGACGCCTGAACCGTCTGACGGATGCAGAAACGGTTCAAGAACATGGTAAATATCCAGCTTGTCAGCATCGCGTAATATTTTTGCGTACATAAGAGACGTTTTGTCCGGAGCAGCCTCTATTTCTTTCTTATTATGATTCCAAATGGCAAATTTTATAAGCTCCCGGTCTTTCTCAGGCAGATTGCTTATAAGCCCTTCAGCAGCAATGGTTTTCAGCCCCAATGCCGCATGATCCTCTGACTGGGCATCATTGAACGTACGGTATACTGTAAACTGACGGAATCTGCCTACATCATGCAGAAGTCCCATTATCTCCGCCCGAACCACATCGTCTCCTGTAAGGCCAAGATGTTCGGAAAGCTCACGGGCATATCCGCGGACTCTGGCCGTATGCTCTTCCTTCATGCGGATTGCCTGCTGTATATCCTCTGCTTCGTTATACCAGGATTTCATATACTGCCGCATCCACGTTTCCAGGCGGGTTAAAGCATGAAGCAACTCCTCCGTCATACCTGACCGCCCTCCGCAAGAATCCCAAGCTTTTTAAGCTTTTCAACAATACGGTTCAGTGCCTCCGTATCAGGTACCTCAAGCGTATGCAGATGAACGCCGGATGAAACATCCAGAAGCGGTTTTGCCTTGCTCTGTTCCATCTTTTCGATAAAGACATCAATATCATGACGGCTTGAAAGCATAAGATGCCCGTGAATTTCCCCATATACAGGGTGCTCTACGATGACATCTCTGACACACGCGCCCTCATCTACTATAGTTTCAAGCTCCCTGCGCATATCACGGCCATCATGACGACAGGTTATCGTTGCAATCACGGTACCTTTGCTTTGCTTTTTTTCAGGTAAAATATATCCCCTCGGCGTAGCATAAATCGGGGTTCCCATTGCTCTGAGAATACTTATGTCTCCGACAATAATCTGTCTGCTGACACCATATTCCGCCGCCAGCTGAGTTCCTGTCAAAGGCTCTTTGCTGTTTTGAAGGGATTGTAAAACTTTATTTCGTCGTTCCTCTGTCCGCATAGAAGTCACCTCCCTGACCTTTCTATTGTAAAGACTGCCCTAAAAAAATGCAACTATACGATAAAGAAAAAAGCCGCTCCAAACCGGAGCGGCAGAAAATTCTGGTGACGCCAGCGGGATTTGAACCCACGAACCCGCCGTGAAAGGGCGGTGTCTTAACCACTTGACGATGGCGCCATGGCTCCATGAGTAGGACTCGAACCTACGACCGATCGGTTAACAGCCGATTGCTCTACCAACTGAGCTATCATGGAATTAACAGCACATCACGCGCTGCACGAATTATTATAGTCTATGCCGACTCAAAAAGCAAGCATTTTTTATTTTATTAAAGCAGGAATTATTTTTCATCCTTATGCAGGCAGCAGTTCTTGTATTTTTTACCGCTTCCGCACGGGCATGGATCATTTCTTCCGATTTTTTTGCGACGGTGTTCAGAGAAGGAAACTACATTGTCCTCAGGAGTATCAAGCTTGCCCGAAACCACCTCGGCAGGAGTATGTCCCTTCAGCGACCACATGCGCAGAGAGTTATGGAACGCAATGAGAAGCGGTGCCATAGCATGCTCTTCATCATTGGCCTTCTGTGCTCCCAGTGTTTCTATATATTTGAGAACATCCTTCATTTTGCCGCCGTTCTGGAAGATGATTGTGATCTCTCCAACGACATTCGCAGCACGAAGAACATCCATCTCATAAGCACTCATGAAGAACTGCGCAAGTGTCTTATAGGCATCAGTAGCCTCAATGTAGTTCTCATCACCTGCATCATATATCTTGGTATAAGAAAGCTTTGCATACGGAAGATCCGTTTCCTGAATGCTCTTATAAAGCTCCTCCGGTGCCATAACCGTGTAATAGTACATGATTTTTTCTGCTGTTACGACATTATGCTGCCAGCAGGCACCGTTGAACATGACACGCATGAAGTCGACAAATTCAAATGTGTCCTCCGCGACCTCAAGATATGGCTTAATCTTTGCAAAAAGCTGGTCGTAATCCAACACGCCGTAGTAGAAAAGCATACCGGACGCAACGCGGAGCATATCCGTGTTCCAATTCACGGCCTTTGTAAAGGAGCCGCTGTCAAGACGCTGGAACTCCTCCATGATTTCCGTCGGCATATACCAAGCCGGTTTGTCCTTATATGCGCCCGACATGAGCACACCGATGCTCTGGAAATAATCAAGACGTATTTCATCTGTGCGGAACTCTGTAGAAATTCCATCATGCTGAACTACGTGGCGCAAAGCCTGATACTGCTCGTCCACAATGGAAACGAACCATTTACCTGAAAACTCAACTATAGCAGGTATCAGCTTTTCAACCAGCTCTCCCTTATTGAGATTGCTTGTGCCTGAAACACCTACGTTATAACGAATATCATCAAGCTCCTGACGCGTCAGTGTCATAAGCGCATTTGCAAGGGTGCGGTCCTCCGGCACATCCCTGCGCATAATCTGCTTACGGCGCTTTTCAGCTTCTTCCTTCAAAAGCTTCTGCATCTCTTCGAGAGCATGAGTTTTTGCTTCCTTACCCATAGAAAAAATCCCCACTTTCAATATACTCAAACGACGCTATTATAACGCATTCAGGCCGGTTTTGCAAAGGCAAAACTTCCTCTTCCGGCGTTTTGCCAACAGCACCGGCTTCGCGTCACGCAAGGCAGGAGATATATGCTCACCGCCTGTTATTTATCAAAGAAATCCGATATTCCCTGAACTATTCCTATGGCTGCTTTTTTTGCTCCGGCATCGGAATACAGTCGTTTTTCTTCCTTTGGATTTGATACAAACGCGACCTCAATAAGTGTCGCCGGCATATTCGTATGCTTTACGACGTAAAAATTGCAGGTCTTTACTCCGCGGCTCTCCGTCGATATCTGTTTTACAAGATTCTTTTGTATTGCCGCGGCAAGTCTCCGGCTGGATGCCGAACCCTTGATATAATAGTAGCCCGTTGTTCCGTTGGCACTGCGGCTGGAAAAGGAGTCCATGTGTATGGACACAAAAGCATCCGCCTTTGCCTTGTTCGCAACATCGCAGCGTGCCTGCAGCTCATCTACATCCGTCGCCTGTTTATGCTTTGGCGATACCTCTGTATCTGTAGTACGTGTCATTATAACCTTGGCTCCGGCCTCCTCCAAAAGCCGCTTGACCTCTTTTCCGATTTTCAGCGTAATACTTTTTTCGGTTATTCCGCTGGGTCCGATAGCTCCCGGGTCTTCTCCGCCGTGTCCAGGGTCTATACATATTTTCTTACCCTTGAGTCCCGAAAATTCAGGCTCTTCGATTTCGTCAGGATTCTCCTCAGGTATATTAACTTCTTCCTTTTTCTCCTCAGTCTTTGCAGGAGTTTCCTTCTCCTTTACCGGCTCTGTCTCTTTCTCCGTTTCACCAGTCTTTACTTCTGACTCTTCTTCATTTTTGGGTTCTGCGGCAGGCTTCTTTGGCTCAGCCTTCTCCCCTGCGGATATCTTTCCAAAGTCCATCACAACACGATACGGTGACGGACCGCCTTCAACAGAGAAAACATCAAAACCGCCTTTTTTTGCATCCGTTTCAATAACTATCCGCACCGTGGTTTTATCAAACTGTGCTGCACGGACCTTGGACGCAAATGTACTGTCAATAGTCTGGCTGCGCACAGCACCGGGACTTAGCCATGCGCCTGATAAATCAACCACAACACGTCCCGGATTCGACAGCACCATCGTGCTGTAGTCTACCTCCTTATCCGCATCCACAACAATGCGCACGCGTTCAGAGGTAATTCCGACACGGATATTTTTTATTTCAGCGAGATTCGCAACCTTATCACCGAAGGCACTAGCCCCCGCACATGCCGGCTGCAGTAAAATCATAAAGACAGCAGCCATCATCATAATAAGACGAAGAATCATTTTTCCTGCTCCTTACTCAAAGCATATTGTTAAGAAACGCCTTCGTACGTTCCTCCTTCGGAGCTCCGAACAGTTCCTCAGGTGTCCCCTGTTCTACAATATTTCCATCTGCCATAAATATAACACGATTTGCGACCTCACGGGCAAAAGCCATCTCGTGGGTCACAACTACCATAGTCATATGCTCGGCCGCAAGCTCACGCATAGTCTTGAGAACCTCTCCCGTAAGCTCAGGGTCAAGCGCAGATGTCGGTTCATCGAAAAGCATTATTGCAGGATTCATCGCCAGCGCGCGGGCTATTGCAACACGCTGCTGCTGACCGCCTGAAAGACGTGCAGGATACGAATCCTTTTTATCGTAAAGGCCCACCTTACGAAGAAGCTCCTCGGCAACAGGAAGGATTTCTTCCCGTTTCATCTTTTTTACCTGCATAGGTGCTTCAAGCAGATTTTCCAATACAGTCATATGTGGAAACAGATTGAACTGCTGGAAAACCATTCCCATTGAACCCAAAATATGCCTCAGCTCATCGCCTTCAGCGTATACTGTACTGCCGTCAACTTCCTTGGCGAGATATTCACCGCGAACCTGAACCGAACCCTTATCTATTTCCTCCAGGCGGTTGAGGCAGCGCAGCATTGTGCTTTTACCTGAACCGGAAGGACCGATTATTACAAGCACCTCACCGCGGCGGACGGTAAAGCTGATACCGTGAAGCACATCAGCATCAGCAAACTTTTTATGTATATTTTTTACTTCGAGCATAAGCTCGCCATTAGAAATCGTATTTTCCATAATGTGCCTCCAGCTTCTTGAACATCCATGTAAGCACTGCCGTCATAGCCAAATAGAATACACCGGCAATAAAGAATGCTGTCATGTCAAAATCACGCTGCACGATAGTACGCGCAACACGCAGAAGGTCATTCATCGCCAGGATATATATAAGAGATGTATCCTTAACAAGGTTGATTGTCTCATTGCTGACCGGCGGAAGCACACGGTGAATCATCTGCGGCAGTATAATACGCCGCATCGTCTGTATGTACGTCATACCCAAGGTCTTCGCTGCCTCGTACTGTCCGCGCTCAATAGACTGAATGCCTGCGCGGAATATCTCAGCGAAATATGCGGCATAATTCAGTGTGAAAGCCAAAAGTGCTGACGGAAGCGGGTCAAATTTGATACCGACAAGCGGCAGCGCAAAATACACAAACAAAAGCTGCAGCATCAGCGGAGAACCGCGCATAATCCAAATATACAGCTCCGTCAGGCGGCTGATAACTCCGATTTTTGAAAGGCGCGCCAAAGCCGCAAGAAGTCCGAGCGGAAGTGACATCGCCAATGTCGCTGCAAAAATCTCCAGCGTAATCTTCGATCCGGCAAGAATCGAAAGAGTTGTTTCCATAAGCTTATCCATGCATATCTCCCTTTTTCTTTACCGCACGAAAGGAAAAAAGCGGCAAAGCACTAATAGAAATATTCTACCGCAAATAGACACATAAAACAACCTTTCGTGCTGCAGGCAGAACTCACGGTCTTCTTTTCTGCCAGCTTACATGCGGATTCGGGTCAAATTCCGCAAGCTTTACATTGAACGCTGAAAAAAGCTCATGTATATCAGATGCGCCCACAGCCTTTGCTGCAGCCAAGGGAATAGCCGCGCAGGCACGGGCATCCTCCAACGCGTCATGGTGCCTGAAATCTACATTCAAAAATCGCCCTACTGTATCAAGCTTATGATTCATCAGCTCAGGCCATGCCTTCCTCGAAAGCTGGACCGTACAGCCCTGAATAAACTCAGGTGCATCAATTTTATGTGTCAGGAGGCATGAACGCAGCACCCCCATATCAAAGGGTGCATTGTGCGCGAGCACCACCCTTCCCGACAGATGCTTTTCAAGCTCAGGCCATATACCCGAAAAATCCTCGGCATCCTCAACCATATCAGGCGTAATGTGATGAATCATTATGTTGCATGAATCGAACTCCATACGCGGAGGACGAATCAGCGTGTAATATTTATCAACAATTTTTCCATCCTCAATGTCTACAACAGCTACACTGCACGCCGAATTTTTATATCTGGTCGCTGTTTCAAAATCTATGGCTGTAAAATTGAGCAAAAATTTCCCCTCCAAAAAAATTGCCTCCCGAAGGAGGCAAAGATACTACTTATTTTTAAGGTACTCATCAATAGCTGCTGCCGCCTTTTTGCCTGCTCCCATAGCAAGTATAACAGTAGCAGCACCCGTGACAATATCACCGCCTGCAAACACGCCCGGCTTTGTTGTTGCACCTGTCTCAGGGTCCGCAACAATATTTCCGCGCTTGTTTGTCTCCATACCCGGAGTTGTGGAAGCAACGATTGGATTTGGTCCCTGACCTATAGCCATAACTACGGTATCAACTTCCAAATCAAACTCTGAGCCTTCAACCGCTTTAGGACTGCGGCGGCCTGATGCATCTGGTTCACCAAGCTCCATTTTTATACATCTTATTGCCTTTACCCAGCCTTTATCGTCTCCCACAACCTCAACAGGATTGTTCAAAAGCCGGAAGTCAATCCCCTCCGCTTTGGCATGAAGAACCTCCTCACGCCTTGCAGGGAGCTCTTCTTCACCACGGCGGTAGACGATATACACGTGCTCGGCGCCAAGCCTGAGCGCGGTGCGTGCCGCATCCATTGCGACGTTTCCGCCGCCTACAACAGCTACCTTTTTCCCGACACGGATTGGCGTACCGTATTTCGGGAACTGATATGCCTTCATGAGATTGCAGCGTGTGAGGAATTCATTTGCGGAATAAACACCGTTCAGATTCTCTCCGGGAATCTCCATGAATCTTGGAAGACCTGCTCCTGTGCCAACAAATACCGCATCAAAGCCCTCCTCCTGCATAAGCTCATCTACCGTGTAGAGCTGACCGATTACACTGTCCAGCTCAATCTTTACACCCATTGCCTCAAGATTCGATATCTCTTTTTTGACAATTTTTTCCTTCGGCAGACGGAATTCAGGAATACCGTAGGACAGAACACCACCCGCGGTATGAAGCGCTTCAAAAATAGTCACACGGTAGCCCTTGCGCGCCAAATCTCCTGCACAGGCAAGACCTGCAGGACCTGCTCCGATTACCGCAACCTTTTTCGCATCTTCCGCATAATGTATCGGCTCAACAGGACGGTTCTGCGCCATTTCACGGTCTGCCGCAAAGCGCTCAAGCCTTCCTATCGCTACTGCCTCTCCTTTATTTGCCAGAACACAGTACTTCTCGCACTGATTTTCCTGTGGGCAGACACGTCCGCAGATTGCAGGCAGGGAGCTTGATTCTTTGATTTTTGCAATCGCGCCGTCGAAATCACGCTCTTTGATTTTGGCTATGAACTCAGGGATATCAATCCCGACAGGACAGCCCTTGCGGCACTGCGGGATTTTGCAGTGAAGGCATCTTTCAGCTTCTGCGACTGCAGTTTCCTCGTCATATCCGAGGGCAACCTCTTCAAAATTATGTGCCCGAACCTCAGGCGCCTGCTCAGGCATAGGATGTTTCTTCAGTGACAGTGCCATCATGAATCCCTCCCCAGTCCGATACGGCATTTGTGTTCTTTTTCAGCCTCAGCTTCCATATCGCGGTACATTCCCTGCCGCGTACGAAGCGCATTAAAATCTACGAGGTGGCCGTCAAATTCCGGGCCGTCTACACATGCAAACTTTGTTTCCGTACCAACCTGAACGCGGCAGCCGCCACACATTCCCGTGCCATCTACCATAACAGGATTCAGGCTCACTACAGTTGGAAGTGCCAGAGGACGTGTCGCGTCCGCGACACTTTTCATCATGACCACAGGGCCTATTGCGTACACACGGTCAATCTTTTCACCGCGTTCAACAAGCTGTCCGAGAGCTGTCGTAACGAAGCCCTTGATTCCGTATGTTCCGTCATCGGTTGTTACGATTGTCTCATCAGACACGGCCCGCATCTCATCCTCCATAATGAGGATTTCCTTACTGCGGGCACCCATGATTGAAATGACTTTGTTCCCGGCTTCCTTCATTGCACGGGCAATCGGGTATACAGGCGCGACACCGATTCCGCCGCCTATGCAGACTACCGTTCCAATCCCTTCAGCCACCTCGGAAGGCTTGCCGAGAGGGCCGACAAGGTTCAGGATAGATTCTCCTTCTTTTTTCTCTGCCAAAAGCTCCGTAGAAGCTCCTACAGCCTGAAAAATCAAAGTTATCGTTCCTTTTTCACGGTCAAAATCAGCTACCGTCAACGGAATCCTTTCACTTTCTTCATCAACGCGTTCAATAATGAACTGCCCTGGCTGTGTTTTTTTTGCAATCCTCGGTGCATCAATCACCATGCGAAAAACTCCGGGAGAAAGCTCTTTCTTTTCCAGAATCTTAAACATACGGCTCCCACCTCTTAACCTTTAATGAAAAATACCGTTCAAATATTCCTCAAGATTTCCTTTTATTGGCATTATATAGACGCTGCTGTTCATCTTGTCTGCGTTTTCAACAACACGTCTTCCGAAATCAATGCTCCAATCAAGCGTAGGAACAAATTTTTTAGGGAACACAACATGATTCTTGAGCTCCCAATAGCTCTGCGAGCGCTCTGACTGGATAGGCGAAACACCCCAGTAAACCTCAAGACCGTCAAGCATATCCTGATACATCTCAAGGAACCGCATATCATAAAACGGCTGAGTGAAAAAGCCTGCGGCACCTGCCTGAAGCTTGCGGCGTATGCGGTATTCCTCCTGCTGCATACTGCCTCTGTACTGGTCTATACCTGCATATACACGGATTCCCGGAAGCTCCTCACGAAACTTGCGGATGACATCCGTCGTAACTGTCGGATAAACAGTATGCTTCATGTCCTGCGGAGGATCACCCTCTATAACAAGGACTTCATGAATATGCTTTTCCTTGAAAAACTTTGCCATAGGAAGCGGCTTGGTAAGGTCAATATCCATAGCGCGGATATGGGGAATAGCGGCAGGATAAAACTCCTGAGCCGCAGCAGCCCCCTCCCAGCTTCTTGTTTCAAATCTGAGGAGATCAGGAATATTTATAACATCAATATTCAGATCCAGTTTTTTAAGCATCGAAAGGTCTTCCTTCAGCCCTTCAACGCTCCGTGGAACAAGCTCTATCGACAAACGCTTCATACTGAAATCCCCCAGTTAAAAGAGTCCTGTAATTTTTCCGTTTTCATCAATGTCCATATTCTCCGCCGCCGGATGCTTAGGAAGTCCCGGCATTGTGAGAATATTGCCGGTAAGCGCGACAATGAAGCCTGCTCCGGCCGAAACCTTGAGCTCGCGTACCGTAATAGTAAAGCCCGTCGGGCATCCAAGCTTCGTCGCGTCATCCGAAAGGGAATACTGCGTCTTTGCCATACATACCGGCATCTTATCAAGGCCAAGCTCCTCAATCTCCTTGAGCTGCTTTTTCGCGTCATTGGTGAAGACAACCCCGTCTGCACCGTAAATTTTTCTTGCGATGGTGCCAATCTTGTCAGGAATCGAATCATTGACATCATAGAGGCATCCGAAGCAGCTTGGTCTGTCCATTGCAGCGGAAACCTTTTCCGCAAGCTCCAGACCGCCTTTTCCACCCTTTGCCCAAACCTCGGAAATTGCAACCTCAGCTCCAAGGTCCATGCATTTTTCTTTGACGAAATCCAGCTCTTCCTTTGTATCCGTGGGGAAAGCATTGACAGCAACGACTGCAGGAAGTCCGAACTGCTGAATATTCTCAATGTGCTTCAAAAGATTATTCATGCCCTTGTCGAGAGCTTCCATATCAACCTTGCAAAGGTCAGCCTTGGCGAGGCCGCCATGCATCTTGAGCGCGCGTACTGTCGCGACTATGACTACAGCATCAGGATGGAAGCCTGCGAAACGGCATTTAATATCGAGGAATTTCTCCGCGCCGAGGTCAGCACCGAAGCCTGCCTCGGTAACAACAACATCCGCAAATTTCAGTGCGAATTTTGTTGCCATTATACTGTTGCAGCCGTGGGCGATATTTGCAAACGGACCGCCGTGGATAAATGCCGGTGTGCCCTCAAGAGTCTGCACAAGGTTCGGTTTGATAGCATCCTTGAAAAGAAGTGCCAGCGCGCCGGTAACATTAAGCTCCTTGGCGCGTACTGCACGGCCGTCGCGGGTATAAGCAACAACAATTTCTCCAAGACGCTTTTTCATATCCTCAAGGCCGTCAGCGAGGCAGAGAATAGCCATCATTTCAGAGGCAACTGTAATATCAAATCCTGTTTCACGCGGTACACCGTGCGGCTTTCCGCCCATACCGATTACAACATGACGAAGCGCGCGGTCGTTGAGGTCAAGAACACGCTTCCAGACGATGCGGCGAACATCAATATCCAAAGCATTCCCCTGCTGGATGTGATTATCAATTACGGCTGCAAGAAGATTATGGGCTGTAGTAATGGCATGGAAATCACCTGTGAAATGCAGATTGATATCCTCCATAGGAACAACCTGGGCATAGCCGCCGCCGGCTGCACCGCCCTTTAATCCGAAGCATGGTCCCAAAGAAGGCTCACGCAGTGCGACTGCGGTATTTTTTCCCATCTCATGGAAAGCATCCGCAAGACCTACGCTGGTCGTTGTCTTGCCTTCTCCTGCCGGTGTAGGATTGATTGCCGTAACGAGGACAAGCTTTCCGTTAGGACGGTCCTTAACACGGTTCCAGGCATCCAGCGTAATCTTTGCCTTGTACTTGCCGTACTGCTCGATTTCATCAGCAGTCAGGCCAAGCTTTTCCGCAATCTCCGTGATAGGCTGAATCACAGCCTCCTGTGCAATCTCAACATCTGATTTCATTACAATTTCCTCCTCAAATTTCTTTATTATGTGAATCAAGGAAAAACCGGTAAAATCTTTTTGATGCTTACTTTTCTATTCTTACTTTTTAAGCTGCAGCTTCGCAGCTGTAACGACATTCTGCATGAGCATGGCAACTGTCAAAAGACCAACTCCGCCCGGAACAGGTGTTATAGCCCCGGCAACCTCCGAAACCCCGTCGAAATCCACATCGCCAACGAGTTTTTTGGGAGCTATACGGTTTATTCCCACGTCAATTACGGCAGCGCCGGGTTTTACCATATCTGCCGTAACAAACCCCGGTTTACCGACAGCGGCGACAAGAATATCTGCCTGTTTTGTAATCTCTGCGAGATTTTTCGTATGTGAATGGGCAACTGTTACTGTCGCATTATGCTGTAAAAGAAGATTGAACATAGGCTTTCCGACGATATTGCTTCGTCCGATAACCACAGCCTTCGCTCCGTCCATTGGAATATCCGCCAGTTCAAGCATTCTGATACAGCCTGCCGGAGTGCACGGAACAAGGGAACCTGCTCCGTTGGACAGGCGGCCCACGTTAACGGGATGAAATCCGTCTACGTCCTTATTTGGATCAATCCGCTCAAGCACCTCAGCCTCAGCTGACTGTAAAGCTTTAGGAAGCGGAAGCTGAACAAGGATGCCGTGTATCTTCGGGTCCGCATTCAGCTCATCAATTTTCGCAAAAAGCTCTTCCCGTGTCGTCGTTTCAGGCATTTCTACGCTTACATTGTGAAGCCCCAGCTCCTCACACGCCTTATGCTTATTTCTGACATAAACCTGTGACGCGGGATCCTCTCCGACAATCACAACCGCCAGCCCGGGCATAACACCCGTTTCTTCACGAAGCTTTTCTGCCTCTGCCTTTGCGTCAGCCTTGATACGCGCAGCAAATTCCTTCCCCGATAAAATTCTTGCCGTCATACCCAACACTCCATTCACTAAAGAATATTTGAATCAAATATAAAAGCTCACACAGGTACATAAAAATATGACAACCGATACAATACCGTTACGCATAAAATACATCTGTGTGAGATTGTGAAAATCATTTGGCTTTAACAGACTGTGCTGATAAACAAGCGTCACTGCGGCAACAGCGACACCGAGATAATACGGCCATGCAAGGTTCATAATGACTCCAAGCCATATAAAGCAGCCTATGCACACAACATGAAAAACCTTTGCCAGACGCATAGCCCCCGCTGCACCCATAGCAGTCGCCAAAGAATGCAGACCGTGCTCCCGGTCAAAATTTTCATCCTGAGCGCCGTAAACAGCGTCAAAGGCCGCAATCCATATACCGACAGCAGCACAGAGAACAATCATTTCATAGTCAATCGACGCGCGCACCGCAACCCATCCGCCTGCAGGCGCCATGGCAATAGACAGCCCCAAAACAGCGTGGCAGGCAAAGGTAATCCTCTTCATGAAGGGATAAATCACAAAAGGAAACGCAGCCAGCGGCAAAAGCTTTATACATATTGGCGGAAGCTTATATACCGCAAAGATACAGACAAGGAGACTTACCGCGATTAAAAGCTTTGCCTCCCAGGGCTGTACCTCACCTGTGACCATAGGTCTGCGCGTAAAACGCGGATGAACACGGTCATACTTCAGGTCCACCAGATTATCTATTGCCAGTGCCGCGCTTCGCGCTCCTGTTATTGCAAGAGTAATCCACAGCAGTACCCATACATCTGGGAAACCTCCTGCTGCAAGAAAAGCACCCATGTAGGCAAAAGGCAGGTCAAAGATAGTATGATGCAGTGCAATATTTTCTATATGAGCCTTAAGCTTATTCAAACCCAAACTCCTTCCAGCGCTTCGTCACACGTTCCTTTATTTCATCAGTCATAGTAATTTCATCGGGCCATTCGCGGGTATGTCCTTCCTCCGGCCACGTCTTCGTTGCGTCAATACCAAGCTTTGTGCCCCACTTCGGCATCGGAGACGAATGATCGAGAACATCCAGCGGACCGTCCACAAAAACAAGGTCATGACGTGCGTCAATATTATTAAAGACACGCCACCAGACCTCTTTTTCATCCTGAACATCAACATGCTCATCAACAACGATAATCATCTTTGTGAACATCATCTGGCCCATCCCCCAGATTGCCTGCATGACCTTTTTGGCCTGCTGTGGATAGGATTTTTTGATTGAAACCATAGCGCAGTTATGGAACACGCCCGTGAGCGGCAGATTGATGTCAACAATCTCAGGAATCATCTGCTGCAAAAGCGGCAGGAAAATGCGCTCTGTTGCCTTTGCAATGTAGCAGTCCTCCATGGGGGGACGACCAACGACAGTTGCCGCATAGATAGGATTCTTGCGGTGAGTTATGCAGGTGATATGAAATACAGGATAATCATCTGCAAGGGAATAATACCCTGTATGGTCGCCGAAAGGCCCCTCCCTGCGTTTTTCATCAACATCAACATAGCCCTCAAGCACAATTTCACTTGTCGCAGGAACCTCAATATCAACAGTCTTGCATTTCACCATTTCTACAGATTTGTGGCGAAGGAAGCCCGCAAAAACCATTTCATCAATATCCCGTGGCAGCGGCGCTGTCGCTGCGTATGTCAGTACAGGATCTGTTCCGATTGCAACAGCTGCCTCAAGACGGTTCATGCCTCTTGCCTTTGCGTCACGATAATTCTCCGCTCCGTTTTTATGTATGTGCCAATGCATACCCGTCGTCTTTGAGTCGTATTTCTGCAGACGGTACATTCCAACATTGCGCTTGTCTGTCGCCGGATTTTTTGTAAAGACCAGCGGAAGCGTTACAAAAGGCCCGCCGTCCTGCGGCCAGCATTTCAAAATAGGAATGTCGTCGAGAGAAGGATTCATCTCGACAACCTCCTGACACGGAGCATGGCTTACATATTTTGGAAAATTGATTGCGTTTTTCGCAAGAGGGATGATGGACAGAAGGTCCATTTTATGCGACAGCGAAATATACGGAAGACGCATAAGCTTCCGGATTTCATCTGCCACATCATCAAGCTTCTCTACCCCAAGTGCAAGTGCCATGCGCTCATAGCTTCCGAAAGCGTTCATAAGCACAGGCATTGATGAGCCTTTTACATTTTCAAAGAGAAGGGCAACATTTTCCTTCCCCTCTTTTTTCGATATGCGGTCAGTAATCTCCGTAATCTCCAGCTCCGGATCAACCTCTGCCGTAATTCTTTTCAAAAGACCTTTCTTTTCGAGTACATCAATAAATTCCCTTAAATCCTTATAAGCCAAGGTCAGACCTCCCAAAGATTAGTCATTACTTATGCAGTATGAAGCGAACAATAAGATAGCTTACTTCGTAAAGCAGGAAAAGCGGTATCGCTATCATTGACTGCGTAAAAATATCCGGTGTCGGCGAAACAATCGCACCGACAACAAAGGCCAGAAACAGAACAATCCTCTGTTTCTTCTTCAAAAATTCCGATGAAATAAATCCCATCTTTGCCATCACTACGACAATGAGAGGAAGCTCAAACACCGCACCGAATGGCAAAATAAACGATATGACAAAACTAAAATACTGGTTCAGCGAAAACATCGGCTGCAGGTCCTCGGTACTGAATCCGACAAAGAACTGCATTGCCGCAGGCAGAACGAGGAAGAATGAAAATGCCAGACCGCTGAAAAAAAGCACAACGGATGTTGGCACCAAGAGCGCTATTACCGTCTTTTCGCGGACAGTCAGTGCAGGAAGCACAAACCGCCAGATTTGATAGAAAATAACCGGGAGCGCCAAAAGAAATCCTGCGAAAAACGCAATCTTCAAATACGTAAAAAAAGCCTCTGCCGGCTGGAGATAATACAGCTTTCCCGACGGCATGGTTATATAGTGCATGATTTCTTCTATATAGAAATATGAAATTCCACTTCCTACAGCTACGGCCAGAAGTGCTTTTATGATACGTGTACGAAGCTCCTCAAGATGACGTATAAGGGACATGCTGCCCTCATCTTCATTCTCATCTTCATTCTCATCGGATTCTTCAGCATCATCGGCTTCATCATCCTCTTCGTCCTCATCCTCAGAATCAGCTTCATCCTCTGATTCGTCATCCGATGCTTTTACTTCCTCCTCAGGCTCCTCTTCCATCGGAAGTCCCGGGGCTTCCTCACGTTCATCAATGGGAGTATCATCATCCGACGCAATCGGATGAACTACGCTCCCTATCGGAGCAGCAGCCGCAGTGGAAGCATTTTTATCGTCAGAAGGCTTTGTTTCCGCATTCAGCCGCTCTTCGATACGTTCCTCAGGCTTTTTTCGCCTTCTTGGATTTTTCCGATTTTCCTGACTTTTTCTTCTGCTCATCTGCTGATATTACCTCATTATCCTCTTTAGCAACAATTTTCTTCGGCTCTTCCTTTGCCGGCTCATCCTCCGCAGTAAGTGCCGTTGTAGCCTTCTTAAATTCCCTTATTCCTTTTCCAACTGCTCTTCCGACTTCAGGCAGCTTTCCGGGACCGAATACCACTAAGCCAATAACAAGTATCAACAAAAGTTCAGGTACGCCAATTCCAAACATGGTATTTCTCTCCTTCATAACCTGAATGCAAACTCACAGTAAAACCTGTGTGCATCATCAGATTCTCAAAAATCTCTTTTTCCTATATAATCCGCAGCTGCAACAAAGGTTTCACGAATATCCTCCGGCAGCTCCTTAGGCAGCGCTTTTTTTGCCTCTGCCAAAAACTCATCTGCTTTGGACTTTGCAAAATCAACGCCGTCCGTTGCCTTTACAATTTCCAATGCACGTTTTACATCCTCATCTGTCATATGACGGTTTGTAATGATTGCCGCCAGTTCGTCACGATTCGGTGACTTCTCCAGCGCACGGATAACAGGCAGCGTAACAACACCCTGAAGAATATCATTTCCCGCAGGTTTTCCAAGCTTTTTCGCGTCACCTACAATATCCAAAAGGTCATCCGTAATCTGAAAAGCCATACCGATACAGTGTCCGTATGAATAAAGACCTCTGCAGACCTCTTCATCCGCTCCCGACACCATTGCTCCAAGCTCACAGCATATAGCCAGAAAATCTGCCGTCTTCTTCTCGATACGCTGATAATACTCTTCGATGCTGTGCTCTGCCGTAAACATCATAGCGTCCTGCTGTATTTCACCGACAGAAAGCTCAGACACCAGCTTTGCAAGACGCATCCCGACCTCTTCACCGTAACGCGCATGGGCAACCTTTGAAAACGCCTGTGCAAAAAAATAATCGCCGCTCAATATAGCAACCTGATTGCCCCATTTGGCATTCGCCGTTGGAGTTCCTCTGCGTGTATCCGCATGGTCGATGACATCATCATGAACCAAAGACGCCATGTGAATCATTTCCACGGCAGCTGCCAGCGGCATCACACGGTCACGGGAAAAATTCCTGCTGGCGTGTGCAGCCGCAAGAAGCAGCGCAGGCCGCAGACGCTTTCCGCCTGACTTAACAAGATGCGTTCCGACCTCAGTAACAAGAGGAACATCCGATTTCACTGACTCAAGAAGATCCTCTTCCAGAATTTCCAAATCTTTTTTTATCGAACGAAACAAACCTGCCTGTGCAATTCGCATCATTCACCCACCCGTTGAAAAATCATAATTTTTATTTTTCCTCCGGCAAAAGCTGATTCTGCCACTTCAACAAATCCTCCAGGGTTATCGAATCAACGACACCATGAACAGCGTCATCGATTTTTTTCCAAAGGATAAGTGTAGGACAAACAGCTTCTCTCGGACACTCATTGACAGGGGTGTCAAGGCACGCCACAGGAGCGAGGCTTCCTTCGATAAGCGTCAGAATATCCCCTACCGTATAATCCTTCGGCGCACGCGCAAGACGATAGCCTCCCTGCGGGCCACGGCTGCTTCTCACATAGCCGGCCTTGTTCAGAACAGACACTATCTGCTCCAAATATTTTTCGGAAATCTCCTGCCGCTGCGCGATGTCTTTGATACGCACCGGATTATCCTTATCGTTCATACCGATGTCGATCATCAACCTCAACGCATATCTCCCTCGTGTTGAAATCTTCAACGTTATGCCTCCCTATAGTTTATAATTATCAGAGTCACTTTTCCCAATAACTTGAAATCATACGTGAACACTCAATACATATCTGCATTATATCAAAAAAACCCCGTATAATCCACATATCCCGTATATTCGATAAAAAATATTATATCCGTAGGCATTGTACTAAAACATTACTCCACGTTATGACACCTCCTCTTCGTTTTTCCAATGGCAAACTTTGATTAAAGGCATTATAATAAAAGACACAAGTAAATTAAACTCTTTGAGGAGGATTAACATGAGTCATCATATTGCCGCCAAACCGGGAGAAGTAGCAGAACGCGTTTTAATGCCGGGTGACCCGCTCAGAGCTAAGCATATAGCGGAAACATTCTTTGAGAAACCCATGCTGTACTCTGACATCAGAAACATGCTGGGATATACAGGACTATACAAAGGCGTTCCTGTATCAGTACAGGGTTCAGGTATGGGCATGCCCTCCATGCACATCTACGCATCGGAGTTAATCTCCGGCTATGACGCAAAAAAAATCATCCGCGTAGGTACCTGTGGCGCGCTGCAGCGATACATCAACGTACGTGACGTTGTCATGGCAACCGCCTCAACGACTGATTCCAATATATGCCGAAATACCTTCGGCGCAGGTATCTCCTTCGCCCCCTGTGCTTCCTTCAATCTGCTGGAAAAGGCTGTCCATGCGGCACGCGAGCTAAAGGTTCCTTTCCACGTCGGCAATGTTCTGGCTCAGGATAAACTCTACGATGATGAGCTTGACCTGAAAAAGCTTGCAAGCTATGGTGTTCTGGCCGCCGAAATGGAAGCAGCTGCCCTCTATCTTGCCGCAGCAAAGCAGAACGTAGAGGCACTTGCAATATTCACCGTCAGCAATCACCTTCTTACACATGAATCTACTCCTGCCCGTGACAGAGAACGTACCTTTGACGATATGGCACGAATCGCGCTTGAAACAATTATACAGGATTAACCCATTACCCTATTTCCCCAAAAAGAGGCAAACCCGTCCGGATTTGCCTCTTTTCTGTGTCTTCTTTTATCCGATTTTCAGCTTTTTCTGCCCCGAAACATGACGGTCAAAGCCCATATCAGCCTTGCTGAGTCCAAGCGCAAAGCCCACAAGCTGCTGCAGGTGAAGTACAGGTACCTCAGCCTTGGAGCCTACAGCATCGCGGCCCTCCGGCTCATACATATCAAGCTGCATCTGACAAAGCGGACACGGCGTTACGATTGCCGCAGCCTCTGCCTTATCAGCGCTGTCCACAATCTGCCCCGTAACAGTCAGCACATCATGCTCAGCTGCAAGCTGTGCGTGGAAGCCGCAGCACTTATGGCTTGCGCTGAAGGGTACCGGCTCAGCACCGAGAGCCTTAATGAGGTTTTCCATATAGACCGCGTTCTGATTGCTCTCACCATGCTTCATTACTTCCTCAGGACGGAGAATATGACAGCCGTAATAAGCAGCAACCTTTACTCCTGACAGCGGTTTTTCAACCTTGCCTTTAAGAAGCTCAGGATGCTCATCAAGAATCCAAAGGAAATGCGTTACCTTGCTTGTTCCCTTGTACTCATAAGGATGGCCTGAATCCTTCAGGATTTTGTTGACCTTTTCCCTAAGAGCCTTATCTTCATCAAGGCGTTTTTTAGCTACACGCAGCTGCAGCGTGCAGGTATTGCATACAGTCATGATATCCAGTCCCATATGCTCCGCGATAGAAATATTTCGTGCGTTGACGGCAAGTGCCGCAAGGTCATTGACGCCCTGCGCATGGGATGCGCCGCAGCAAGTCCAGTTAGGAATCTCCTCGATGCCGATATTCAGCTTCTCACAGACCTTTTTAAGGGATGTATACGCCTCAGCTGCCGCTCCCTCAAGGACGCAGCCCGGGAATAATGCATATTTCATGTTCATTCTGCCTCCTTCGATGCGGCTTCCGCATTTTTGACGATTTTCCGTATCGTTTCGATTTCAGGATTGACCGGATGCCCGTTCATCGGGTTCATCTTACCTGTTCTCATGAGGCGGACTGCCATCGGCGCGCGCAGTGCGGCCATGATAAGACCTTCCGACTTGATATTGAGCTTGGACTCATCAAGTGTACCTGAATCCGAGATATCGTCGTAAATAGCCTTTGCGTGGCGGGCACCGACATTGTCATCAAGCTTATGCGCGAATGTGCTTTCCTTGAGTTTTTCGATAGCTCCCGCAGGATCGAGTCCCTTCGGGCATTTCGCAGTACACTCCTGACAATTGAAGCAGCGCCAGAGGCCTGCCTCGACTATTGCCTTGAGCTGCTCCTGCGGACTGCGGTTGCGGGAATCCGCGACAAGACGCTCAGCCTTGACAAAAACAAACGGCGACAGGAAATCCTCCTGATTAAGCGCACTCTTGTTGCACTCGGAAACACAAGAACCGCAGAGAATGCACTTGGCATATTTTTTGAACTTATTGAACTCCTCAGGCGACTGCTTGCAGCCCGTTTCCAGAGAAAATTCCTTTTTCGGTTCGATAACCGGCTTAATCTTTTTGATTGTAGCGTATTTCGGGTCCCAATCAACAACGAGGTCACGAATGACCTTGAAATTTCCCAGCGGCTCAATGACAAGCGTATCTGTCTTGTAACGCTTCATGAGCGTTTCAACAAGAACCTCACAGGAAAGCTCCGCATTCCCGTTAACCCGGACAGCGCAGGCGCCGCAGATGCTTGAGCGGCAAGAGCATGTAAAGGAAAGAGTCGGGTCCTGCTTTTCCTTGACCTCCGTCAGAGCCTCCAGCACTGTCATACCGGTTTTAACTGTCAATTTATAATCCTGAACCCATTTTTTGCCCTCGACAAAGCGATGGATTTTTAAATTCATGTCCATGATCAGTACTTCCTCTCCTTCGGCTGATACTTCGTAATAACGACATCCTTATACTCGGCACGATATTTTCCTGTCTTTTTATCCTTGAAGATAAGCGTGTGCTTCAGGAAATTCTTGTCATCGCGTTTCGGATAATCACGGCGGGAATGACCGCCGCGGCTCTCCTTGCGTGCAAGGGCACCCTGCACGATGGCATGCGAAATCTGAAGGAGATTTCCAAGCTCAATATACTGATAGAAAGCTGTATTAAACACGTGGGAATTATCACCCACATAGCAGTGCGAATATTCCTTTTCCAGCGCCTCAAGCTCTTTGCTTGCCTCTGTCAGATGCTGCTCATCACGGAAAACGCCGGCCTTGAACCACATAGTATTGACCATAGCGTCGCGAATTTCAGGCACAGTCTTGCCGACTGTACGTCTGCGGTTCGTTACCTCCTCGAAGGTATCCTTCCAGCGGCTGCAGTCTTCAGCAAGCTTATCCTGACTTCCTGCGTAATTATTGGACTTTGCAAACGCAGCAGCGCCGTCGCCTGCTGTATGACCGAACACAAGAACCTCAGACAGAGAATTTGCACCAAGACGATTTGCTCCATGTACAGAAACACAGCTGCACTCGCCGGCAACATAAATTCCCTTAACACGGGACGCGCCGGTGTGGAAATCTGCCATTTCAAGTCCGCCCATGGAATAATGGCACGTCGGGCTGATTGGAACAGGCTCCTTCGTGATATCTACTCCCGCGAACCGTTTCGAGAGCTCCCAGACCTGACCGAGACGCTCACGGATTCTCTCAGGCGGAATCGGGCGGAAGTCCATGTAGACACCTGCACGGATGCCTTCACCGATACCGCGGCCCTCTTCGATTTCCGTAGCAATAGCACGTGCTACGATATCGCGTGTTGCAAGCTCTTTTTTCTCCGGAGCGTACTTCGCCATGAAGCGCTCACCGTTTTTATTTACCAGAATTGCGCCCTCTGCACGGCTCGACTCTGAAAGGAGTACGCCGTTCGCGGAAAGACCTGTCGGGTGGAACTGGACCATTTCAGGATCCTTAAACGGAATACCTACATTCATGCCGGCGACAATTCCGTCACCTGTAGAGCTGTACGGATTGGACGTACGAACCCAGTATGCGCGTCCATAACCGCCTGTCGCGATAATGATTGTTTTCGCAGGTATTCCCAAAATATTTCCGCTGCGCATATCCATAGCGATAACACCGTTGAGATTATCACCGTTCATACTGATTTCCAGCATGATACATTCAGAAATAAAATCAATTCCGTGATTCAGGCACTGCTCAAAGAGCGTATGAACCATGGCATGACCTGCACGGTCCTCAAAGTAAGAAGCTCTTGCGTGCGCATGACCGCCCATCTTACGCTGATGGAAGCAGCCATCCTTCTGACGGTTATATGGGAAGCCCATATAGTCCATCTCATAAATATTCTTTCCTGCATTTTCAGCGAAGTATTCTACAGCATCCTGGTCACAAAGATAGTCTCCACCTTTAATGGTATCGAACATGTGCGACTCAACGCTGTCTTCCTTGTCAGTTACCTTAGTGACACCGTTCATACCACCCTGTGCCATCGTAGAAGCAGAGCGCGTCGGCTGAAGCTTCGTCATTACCGCTACTTTCAGCCCCTTGTTCTCGGCTGCAGCAAGTGCCGCACGCATTCCTGCGCCGCCGCTTCCGATTACAAGAACGTCATAAGTAACGTCGCCCTTCTTTACCTCCTCCGGAATATTCTTTCCGTTCCATGAAAAATAGGTTCCTGCGGCGATGGCCACGCCCGCAGCCGCTGCACCCATCAAAAAGGTGCGGCGTGAGATTCCGTTCGACATGTAATACTCCTCCTCATTTGAAGTCAATGAAACAGTTTCTTTTTCCACCTTTAGTCCGAGTTTAACATGCAGGAAACTCATCAAGAAAATACTTGCTCCTTATAAGAACCATTTGATTTTTGAATAATAAATAAGAGGAATGCAAGTTGCATTCCTCTATAAATAGCCGATATGATTATTCTTTTTTCAATAACTCAAGAAATTTTTTTGCCGCCTCAGACAAATGCTGATTTTTCCCAAAGGCTGCAACCAGATGCCGCTCTTCGACAGGTTCTTCTATCTCAAAGAAGAATGGGGCTGTCTTCCAATTCCAATTCTCAGCCAGCATATCCGTTACAAGCGCGGCCCCCATGCCCTCCGCACAATATTCAGCAGCATCCAGTATGCTGTTCGCTTCAAACACAATATCCGGCTCAGCCTTTGTCATCTGACAAAGCTTTTCATATATTTCGTTCATCCGACGTCCCTTTTGCAGAGTGATAAACGGCTGATTATGAAGCTTGGCAAATGAAATCTTCGGATACGGATATACCTGTTTATCTCCGTATTCCTCCTCAATCCATGCACTCCAAGGCATAGCAATCAGCGTTTTCTCTTTTAGCAAATGGATTTTCTGATAGCTGCCGTCATCCAGCGGCTCATAAAGCAGGGCAAAATCCACACTGCCGTTAAGAATATCTTCCATGAGCTTCGCTACAGGATGCTCATGAACCACAAGACGAATACCGGGATATTTCCGATGAAATTCGATAAGAGGACGCTTAAGGAAGCAGGATGAACGTGTCCTCGAGCTCCCTATTGTCAGCACTCCGGCCTTCAAATGCTGCAGATCCGTTGTCTGCTTTACCATCTCACTTTTCAAGTGCTGGATTATTTTGGCATTCTTAAGATATATTTCACCGGCAGCCGTCAGCTTCAAAGGCGTCTGGCTTCGATCAAACAGCTTCGTTCCCAGCTCAGCCTCAATCTTTTTAATGCACTGTGAAAGAGAAGGCTGTGAAACAAAAAGATGTCTTGCCGCGGCAGAAAAACTGCCATCCGCTGCAACCTGCAAAACACTTTTCCACTCATGCTCGTCAATCACGGTCATTCACTCCCCTATTTTTATTTAAGTATATCATTTAATTTCATAAATTAAAATAATGGTTTCATAACCAATAGCTTTTTCTTATTGTTTATATTATGATTTTCTCTATTTACATTTTTATATAAATATGTTAATGGATAATTTCTGCTTATGTCAATAAAAAAATAAGAGGAACACGACAAAACTGTGTATGTGCGTGTTCCCCTTAAACGTTATTCAAAGCTTTTTCTCACGAATCTGCGTATCATAATTGAGGTCATTAAAAATACGCGGACGCGAAGCATCGAATTCTTCGTTAATCAAGCTCTTGTCAGAACGATAATCCTCTGTTGCTATGTCCGTCAAATCCAAAATCGTGTGAATCATATCATCCGTCATATACGGTCTGTCCACAGCGTCCTGTATCTGTTCCCATTTATCGGGATACTTTTCCTTGAACTTATTCGACGCCCATACAATCATAGGAATTTCAATCATGTGGCGGTTCGGATTTTCCTCTATATGCCCTGCCACACTTCCTTCATCATAAACTGCCTCAGCATGGTCAGGTACGTATATGACGATGGCTTCATCATCCCTGAACCGGTTGATGATTTCATCTACCACATAATCATTATAATAGAGAGCATTGTCATACTGCGCCACAACTTCCTTAAAGCGCTCCGACACATTAAGCTTTATATCCTTGCCGGTAAATTTATTGAACTCATACGGATATCTGTTGTAATACAGGCCATGACCGCCCATCAAATGAACAACGAAGAAATTCTTGTCATCTGAACGAAGTGCCTTTGACTCATCAATCAACGGGAACAGCTCTCCGTCCAAAATACCGGTATCCTCCAGCGAATCACGAATCCTGGTGAATTTATGATAGTCGCTGTGGTTCGCATAAATCTGCGCTACATTTCCCCATGCTCCGGAGCTTTCCTGATTCGACAGCCAAAAGGTCTTATACCCTGCTGCATGCATTACGTCAATCAGCGTATTATACTCGTACCAGGGCTTGCCTGATTCGTGGTCGCAGAAGGTAAACAGCTCACTCAGTACTGCAATCGTCGTTGAATGAGGACTTACGATATCCTTGAATACCGCAATTTCCCCTTTTTCCTGCAGCTTCATCAAATGAGGCGAATTGGGCAGATAATATCCGTAAAGCTGCATGTGATTCCTGTTCGTTGACTCGCCCAAAATGAATATTACATTTTTTATCTTACTTTCGTTACGCGTAAGGCTTACAGTAGACGTCATTTTCTCAGAAAGACGGTGATATGCCTTCATATTATCTATAGCGGTTCCCATAGCCGTGTACGTTCTCTGCATCGGAAGCAGCTGATAAAGAATAAAATCAGAGTACACTGCCATAGCAGGTATGGCTGCCGCGATGCAAAGAATCAATGACAGACCAAGAAGACGGCTCTGCCTGTGGTAGCTGATCTGGATTCGTTTCCAGAGGTGAAGCCGCCACCCGATTATAATAACCGCAACGGCTCCCGCAATCGCACAAAGCTCCTTCACGCCAATATACATCTTAAGAAATTCAAGAGATTCCTTAAAATTCGTTTCCAGCAGTGAATTTATAATTCCTGCGCCAATCAGCGCACGGTAATTATACATGACGAAAAGCTCCACCACAAAAGGAATGAAGCACAAAAACAGGATTACTTTTTTAACGTATGGAAGTATTTTTTGCGGAGTCAGCTTTTCCAGAACCGCAGAGAAAATCATCGTTCCCAGCAAAAGCATAGCAGCCGATTCAATCAAAAGCTCAAATTGGTGCTGATGTGTGAGCGACCACGCCATCGTAAAATAGTTCAATATGAAAAAGAGCAGAATAAAGCCACTGTTCCTCGTAAAGCAGCGTTGTATCCTGCCCCAAAGCTTCAGAAACATTTAACCGGATTTCCCCCTTAAACCGAACGCAGACACTGCTCAAAAATCACAGCTGTCCCATCATAACATGAGTCTGCGGTATAACCCGAACATTTTTCAAAAACTTAAGCCCTTCCGCCTGCCATTGAAGCATTTCCTTTGCGCTTGGCGGTTCAGCCCCACCGAACGGTGTAACAGGCTGTAAAATAAGCAGAATTGTATCATCAACGTCAGAAATAATTCTGCACGCCTTTTCAAATTCTTCCTTTGCTGTATCCTGTGTAAGCACTATCTTGCAGTAGATATCCTTACCCTTTGCAGTACACAAAAAATCCCTATGCTCCGCCCAATACGTTTTTCCGTTGAGCTCGGACGGCAGCTTTATATCCATACTTATGATGTCAACGCAGTCAACGACCTGCTTCAGCTTTTCAGGAAGAGTCCCGTTTGTTTCAAGAAAAACAGGCACATCTACATGCTTTGCAAGCTCACGTACAAATTCCGCGTGCAGAAGAGGTTCTCCGCCGGTAATGCTGACTGCCTGATGCGGAACATTATCAGTAAACCGCTTAACTTCAGCCGCGACAGCTTCAGCCGTCATCGGATTAGAAATTTCAACGTATTCATGACTTCCGGGCACACTCTCCACGATGCAGACATCATGCTTCCCCGTCATATGCTCTGTATCGCAGTATCTGCACGAAATATTACAGCCCTCAAGTCTGATAAAGACCTGGCGGCACCCGGCATATTTTCCTTCTCCCTGTACAGAAGAAAAAATCTCAATGACATTTTCCTTCACGACCCTGTCAATCCTCCCGATAAGTAACAGAGGAGCCGGGAGACTCCCATACACGGATATCCGACAGCCTTACCGAAGGATTTTCCGCGCGAAGCTTCTCCGCATATACCTGATAGATATACCGCGCAATGTTTTCAGCTGTAGGATTTTTCCCCTTGAATGCCTCATGCTCGTTAAGAAATGTATGGTCGAATTCCTCTGTAATACCCTTGAGAATTTCCTTGAGCTTTTTGAAATCAACCAGCATCCCTATAGAATCAAGCTCTGTTCCGGCAACGTGCACTGCAACCTTCCATGTGTGGCCATGCAGTCTGTCGCACTTTCCGGGATATCCGACGACACGGTGTGCCGCGTCGAAGGTATCAAACACTTCTAATTCGTACATATAATAACCTCTTTTGTTCTTGTCGTTTCTCTCTAAAAAAATCTCCCTCATAAGAGGGAGTTTTTACCATCAGCATTCAAAAGCTTCTTACGCCTTTTCTTTCCCGATAAGCTCATCATAGCTAAGCGCCCGCGTATGCTTTGTATGGCTCCATTCATGCTCGTTGCGGTGCAGGAAACCAAGGAACACAATAGGAATCCATGAATAGATGAACACCGGATACAGCAGCATGTAAAGCCATGCCTTCCATTTTGCATGAATAATAGCCAGCACTATAATCGGCAGAATATACTGACCGAACATGATGAACAGCATCAAATGATGCGGCAGGAAATTGTAAATATTAGTATAGAACGGCGGAAATGCAAACTGTATATAGCTTATGATGACGAAGATTGTCGAGATAAGCAGGAAATACGGCTGCAAAAGATGCAGACATCCATCCAGAAGACGTATATCCCGCTGTCTGAATGCCTCACGAATCATGCGCGGAATAAAACGCTGTCCGACATCAAACTGTCCCTGCGCCCAACGACGGCGCTGATTCCAGGACTGCATGAAGGTCAAAGGCTTTTCATCATAGACAATAGCGTCCTGTGCCCATGTCGTCTTGATTCCCTCACAAAGAGCCTTCATTGTAAACTCCATATCCTCGGTGAGACAGGTTGCGCCCCAGCCGTGACGGCGAAGTACATCTGTAGAAATACACATTCCCGTGCCTCCGAGAACAGAGGACAGACCAATATTTGTCTTTGCCAGATGATACAGACGGTCAATAACCCAGAAAGCAATAGCAAAGGTTCCGGATACCCACGTATCATACGGATTCTTTGCGTCAAGATAACCCTGGACGACCTGGTCGCCCTTGCAGAAACGGTTATTCATTTCCTTAAGGAAATTCGGATGAACAAGATTATCCGCGTCAAAAACCGCTACAGCATCATACTGCTTATCCATAGAAAACAGCTTGTTGAACATCCACTCAAGAGCAAAGCCCTTGCCCTTTTCAACATCATTTGTACGCTCGCAGACTATAGCACCTGCCTCGGCAGCAATCTCTGCCGTATTATCGGAGCAGTTATCCGCAATTACGTAAATATCATAAAATTCCTTCGGATAATCCAAGTCCTGAAGATTTTTTACCAAAGGTCCGATTACCGCCGCCTCGTTATGAGCCGCAACCAAAACAGCAAATGTCGTCTTCGGTGTGAGAATCTTCTTCTCTCTCCTTACCCACAAGCCGCAAAAGCTGAGCACGAAGTAATAAATAGTAAAAAGAAGAATACATATCTGTATTGGCATCATAACGATGTCAAACCAATAATTCATGAATCAAACTCCTTTAAAGCAAAACAAAGGTCATCATTTGCTGCCACTGACAGCGGCAATCGTAGAATTGATAATACCCAAAAGCGTATATGTGCAGAATATGCCGAAAAGAACAGCAAACACAATCGCTTCACGTCCAATGAAAAGAATCAATGCAAAAATCAAAGCAGAAATAATCTTTGTTGCAAGATAAACCTTCTCGCCCTTACCCTTGAAATCAGGATAATGGACGGTACTGTACATCATCAGCCCAACTATAAACATTACAATGGGATAGACCCAGCCGAGTGCTAGCGGGTCAAAACCGATACCCTTCAGCAAAAGAGTGGAGGTCGCGACGAAGCATCCGCCTGCCGGAATAGCAAGCCCCATGAAATATCCATGGACAACATCCGCGTTAACATTAAACCTTGCAAGTCTGAGCATACCGCATACCGCAAAGGAAATCGCGACAACCCACCCGAACCACGAAAAAGCGTGCAGGCAGAAATTATACGCAAGAAATCCCGGAGCAACACCGAAGGAAACAAGGTCGCAAAGAGAATCCATTTCCTTGCCCATTTCGCTGCTCACGCCGAAGAAACGCGCCGAGCGTCCGTCAAGTCCGTCAGCCACCAAAGCCAGCAGAATGAAAATCGACCCCCAAAAAAGGTCTCCGTTATGCGTCGAAAGAATCGAACAAAAACCAAATACAAGGTTCGATGATGTCAGCATATTAGGTATTAAAGCTCTATACATCAGTTAATCCTCCCGATAACAGTTTCTCCTGCCCTGGTCTTCTGACCGGGCTCCACCATAACCTCAACGTTCTGTGGTACAACAATCTCAAGGCAGGATCCAAACTTAATCATGCCGTAGCGCTCTCCCTTTTCGAGCTCATCATCAAGTGTAACCCATGATACAATACGGCGTGCGAGAATACCGGCAACCTGAATTACCGAAATCCGCACCTTGTCATTTGCTATTCCAATCATGTGACGTTCGTTTACGAAACCGACTGAATCCTTGTACGCCGGCTTAAAACGTCCACAGATATACTGCTGTACCATGACCTTGCCCGTCATAGGGCTGCGGTTGACATGGACATCAAAAACAGACATAAAAATAACAATTTTATTGCATGGCCCCGTAACGAAGTCGTCGTGGTCCAGTGGTATGATTTCCATAACAGTTCCGTCTGCCGGCGACACCAGCAGAGAATCATCCTGATCACTTGTACGTTCAGGATTCCGAAAGAAATAAGCAAAATATACAGCAAAAACAAGCGGTACTACCGCTGCATACGGATGAATCGTAAAAGCAAAGAGAACCGCCAGTAAAAGTGCTGTCAGTATATAGGAATATCCATCCCGTACGATCAATCCACGACGCCTCCTTAAAACAAATTAAGGCACACGAAAATAACGCATACCCTGTGCGATGCCTAAGATATTATAACGCATTCGTTCATGTTTTGCAAAGACAAAACTTTCTCTTTATGCGCTTTAACTGGCGGGAGATATACTTCACCGCCTGTTGATATTACCTTTTTCTGCCTTTTTTTGCCCTATGCACACGCAAAACAAACTTCGGGAGCGCTACAAGGCGGCCAGCCCTTTTAGGCTGCAAAAGCCCGCGGAACAGCCATTCCAGCTTTGCCTTCTGCATCCATTTCGGTGCCCGGCGCACGTTTCCTGCCATTACATCCAGTGTGCCACCGACTCCGATGGATACCGGTACACCAAGCTCCTCACGGTATTTTTTGAGCCACTTTTCCTGCTTCGGTACACCAAGCGCCGCAAGCAGGATATCAGGCTTTGCTTCGCGGATTTCATTTATAATTTCCGGTTCATCCTCTGCAGTGAAATACCCGTTGCGGACACCCACAATCTGAACTCCCGGATAAAGCTTTTCAGCCTTATTCTTTGCAGACTCGGCAATTCCCGGAGCCGAGCCGAAAAAGAACACCCTGTCTCCGCGCTTCGGCGCTTCCTTCAAAAGCGCCTGCACCAAATCATAGCCGGCGACACGCTCAGGCATTTCATATCCGAGATGATGCGCGGCCCACACAGTTCCCGCACCATCCGGCACAACGAGCTCTGCCGTCTGAAGAATTTCACGAAGCGCGGCATCATGCTGGGCGTTCATAATCATTTCCGCATTCGCCGTAGCAATCAGCGCGTTTTCTTTATCATCAATGAATCTCTGAACCTGTGCGACAGCCTCACGCATTGTCAGCGCCGCAACAGGAACATTCAAAATATTTACTGTCTGATAGGCCATACTTCTGCCTCCTGCTTATAAGATACAGCGTCAATTGTATCATATAACTTTGAAATAATGCAATAAAGAAGACCCGGAGAGAGTTCCGGGCCTTCCGAAAATTTTTAATTATCTTTGTTCTCGTTCTTGTCCTTTTTCTTAGGCGCGGAAACGCGGATAGAAAGCTCACGAAGCTGCTTTTCATCAACCTCGGAAGGAGCTTCCGACATGACATCACGCGCACTCTGATTCTTCGGGAATGCAATGACATCACGGATAGAATCGCATTTTGCCATAATCATTACAAGACGGTCGAGACCGAAAGCAAGTCCGCCATGCGGAGGTGTGCCGTATTGGAACGCATCCATCATGAAGCCAAACTTCTGATGTGCCTGCTCAGGAGTAAGTCCCAGGGACTCGAAAACCTTCTCCTGAAGCTCAGCGTTATAAATACGGAGCGAGCCGCCGCCGATTTCGACACCGTTAAGAACCATATCGTAAGCATTAGCCTTTACGCGGCCCGGGTCAGACAGGAGGTACTCGATATCCTCATCACGGGGAGCCGTGAACGGATGGTGCATAGCCTTCCAGCGTTTCTCCTCATCGCTCCATTCGTACATCGGGAAATCAACAACCCAGAGGAAACGAAGCGCATCCGGATCAATAAGGCCGCGCTCCTTGCCCATCTCAAGACGAAGCTGTCCAAGTGCAGTATCGACAACAAGACGCTTGTCAGCAACAACAAGGAGAAGGTCTCCTGTCTTTGCGCCCGTAGCCTCGGCAATCTTTGCGAAGGTTTCATCGGAATAGAACTTCTTGAACGGACTCTTGATACCCTCTTCGGAATACTGAATCCAAGCAAGACCTTTGGCGCCGTAAATCTGAACGAATTTAACGAGGTCATCAAGACGGCGGCGCGGAATATCTGCATAGCCGTCAACCTTGATACATTTAACCATTCCGCCGCTTTCAATAACAGCGTTGAATACCTTGAACTCAGAGCCTTTAACATACTCGGAAATATCCATAAGCGGCATATCGAAACGGAGGTCAGGCTTATCGGAGCCGTACTTATCCATTGCGGTATCCCAATCCATACGCTCGAACGGAGTCGGGACATCAACACCGATAGATTTCTGGAAAAGCTCCTTAATCATGCCTTCCATCATAGTCAGGATATCCTCCTGGCTGATGAAGGACATCTCAATATCAAGCTGCGTAAACTCCGGCTGACGATCTGCACGGAGATCCTCATCACGGAAGCAGCGGACAATCTGGAAATACTTTTCAAAGCCTGCAACCTGCAGAATCTGCTTGAAAATCTGCGGCGACTGCGGAAGAGCATAGAACTGTCCCGGGTTTACACGGCTCGGAACCAGGAAGTCACGGGCACCCTCAGGCGTGCTCTTGCAGAGCATCGGCGTCTCAATTTCAAGGAAGCCGTTGCGGTCAAAATAATCACGCATAACCTTTGCAACGCGGTGGCGAAGCATGATATTTTTCTGCATCTCCGGACGGCGAAGGTCGAGATAACGGTATTTAAGACGAACCTTTTCATCAACATCAATACCGTCCTGAATGTAGAACGGAGGTGTCTTTGCCTTGTTCAGAATGCGAAGCTCCGTGCAGACGATTTCGATATCGCCCGTTTCCATCTTCGGGTTGACAGTCTCCTCAGAACGTGCACGAACCTTGCCGCGTACACCGATAACAAACTCAGAACGCAGGGATTCCGCCTTGTGGAACGTTCCCTCATTCATTGCAGCTTCATCATAAACAACCTGTACATAACCGGAACGGTCGCGCAAATCGACGAAAATCAATCCGCCATGGTCGCGGCGGCGTGATACCCAGCCGCAGACGATAACCTCCTGTCCGACCTCCGTTTTACGAATGTCGCCACAGTGATGCGTACGCTTCATTCCCTCTAATGTTTCCATTAACCTTTCACCTCATCAGTTAACTTTTTTATGATTTCTTCCATAGGCACTTCAGTCTGTGCGCTGGACTCCATATCACGAAGCACCGCGACATTCTTTGCAATCTCGTCATCACCGAGAATAACAGCATAATGAGCCATTGCCTTATTAGCCTGCTTCATCTGGGCCTTCATACTGCGGCCCGCATAATCCATGGCTGCCTTGAGACCTGCATCCCTAAGCTCAACCAAAAGCTTGAAGCCTACGGACTGCGCCTTTTCTCCAAGAGCAACAATAAATGCGTCAGCCTTGTGCGGCTCCGCATTGAAAAGCTTCTGCTGCTCAAGCGCCAGCATAACGCGCTCAAGACCTACCGCAAAGCCAACAGCCGGAGTCGGATTACCTCCGATTTCCTCAATAAGACCATCATAGCGTCCGCCGCCTGCAACAGCGCTCTGCGCTCCCAGCGGAGAATACTTGATTTCAAAAGCGGTCTTTGTATAGTAATCAAGGCCGCGAACAAGACGCGGATCGCAGGTAAAGGAAATTCCTGCGGCAGTCAGATACTCCTTGACCTTTTCAAAATGCTCATTGCACTCATCACACAGGCAGTCCGTAATTTCAGGCGCTCCGACGGAAAGACGCTGACATTCCCCACTCTTGCAGTCAAGAATACGCATCGGATTCCTGTCATAACGCGAACGGCATACATCACAGAGACCATCAAGCTTATCCTTGAAGAACTCCTGCAGCTTCTCCCTGTAAACAGGACGGCACTTCGGGTCACCTACCGAATTGATACTGAGTTCAAGATCCTTGAGTCCGAGGGACTGCAGAAAACGCACCGCAAGAATGATGATTTCCGCATCTACAGCAGGACTCTGCTCGCCGAGAGCCTCAACACCGAACTGATGAAACTCACGATAACGGCCCTTCTGTGGACGGTCATAACGGAACATGGAGCCGATATAGAAAAGCTTCGTAAGAGAATTATCCGCGTAAAGCTTATTCTGCAGATAAGAACGGACAGCCGCAGCCGTATTCTCTGGGCGCAGCGTGATGCTTCTGTCACCACGGTCCGTGAAGGTATACATCTCTTTTTCCACTACGTCAGTAGTATCACCGATACCACGCTGAAAAAGCTCCGTATGCTCAAATATCGGAGTACGTATTTCCTGAAATCCAAACCTTTCGCAAAGCTCGCGAATTTTTTTCTCTACATAAAGCCATGCATCTACTTCACCCGGCAGAATATCCTTAGTTCCGCGAGGGCCCTGTGTAAGCAGCTCCATGATTATTCCTCCTCACCGCCATACGCCTCCGCGAGAAGCGCATCACGTTTTTCTATATATGTATCCACGCGGTCGAGATAAACCGCAAGGTCTTTCGCATTAAACGACGTCTTCAGGCGCATCGTCCTTGGATTGACAATCTTCGAGGTTGCCGCTCCTCCGATACCCAAAATCGTCTGATGTTCCTCCATAATCTGTATATTATAGAGACTTTCCGCGCCCGCAACACAGCAGCCGATATTTTCCATCTGACCGCTCTGATAGCCCTGGCGATAGAGATAATACGGACGCCGTCCGGATTTCACAACCGACGAAAGCGCGATATCAAACATTTCCTGCACCGTTTTATCATCAGGAAGCTCTGTCTCATCAAGATTCATCTTCAGGAGTGAACCACGCTTCAAAGCCAGCGCATGAAGAGTTACATCCTCAGGGCCGAGAGCCAGAACCTTATCAATAGTATCCCTCATATCCTCCGGGCCTTCACCGGGAAGCCCGACAATAAGGTCCATATTTATAGAAGGAATACCCGCTTCTCTCAAATCACGGTACATGGTAACAATATCCTCCGGCGTATGCTGCCGACCTATGCGCTTCAGCGTACGCTGCTGCATAGTCTGAGGATTAACACTTACCCTGTCCACCTTATACTTCACCATACAGGCGATTTTCGCAGGGGACATACTGTCAGGACGTCCTGCCTCAACAGTAAACTCCTTAACCCCCGGATGATAAAGAGCCGACACGACACGCTGCATCATATCCTCGAAATAATCATCAGGCAGGCTCGTCGGAGTACCGCCACCGATATAAATATTCTGCACAGTAAAGCCGTAGGTATCCACTGCCCGCTTCACAGCATCAAGGTCTCTCTGAAACGCGGCCATGAACCTGTCCAGTTCCTTATTTGCCGGCAGAACATTGGCCGGGAACGAGCAATAAAGACAACGGGACAAACAAAAAGGAATACCGACGTATATACTTACAGTCCTTGGAGTCGTCTGCTCAAGGAAAGGCCTCTGATAATACGCAAGCTCCGTAATAAGCTCTGCCTTCTCACGACTCACCTCAAAATCCGTCATCAGCCGGCGGATTACAGCCTCCTTGGCAAGACCTTTCTTAATATACCTGTGAACAATCTTCGTCGGACGCACACCGTGAAGTATTCCCCACGGAGCAGGCGGAAGCTCTATGAGCTGATGCAGCAGATGGTAGAAATTCAGCTTTACAAGGCGGTGCACCTCTGCCCGAGGCGCCTCATCCGCGCTTCCCTCTGTCGTACACTCAGCATTCATCCGCGTTCCGTCTCTCTTTATAATAGAAAGCACAGTATGTACAACAGCCTTTTCTTCATCTATATCGTGATGCAGATCAAAAACCTCATAATCTGCATCATCGCTGCCTTCTTCAATAGCAATATGATACAAGGTCAAAATTTCCTTTGAAACCTTGACAATTACCTGTTCATCCCGGTTCAACCGAAAATCACTTATTTTCAAGCTCGTCTTGGCACTCCTTGCAATATCCGTAGAACTTCACCTGATGGTCCGTAATCTTAAAGCCTGACTTCGCGGCTACATCAGCCTCAAGCTCATCGAGAAGGTCATCAAAAAACTCCGTCACCTTTCCGCATTTAATACAGATAAGATGATGATGCTGATGCTCATTCTTCTCAATATCGGCAATCTCATAGCGGTTGCAGCCGTCACCGAACTCCATGCGCTGCAGAATCCCCAGCTGAACAAGAAGCTCAAGCGTACGGTATACTGTCGCCAATCCGATATCAGAAGACTTATCCCTGAGAGCACCATAAACATCCTCCGCGCTCAAATGCTCACCCGGATGCTCAAGAAGGATTTCAAGAACGGTACGACGCTGCATAGTCAGCTTATATTGCTTACGCTGAAGCCGCTGCTTTAACAGCTCAAGCATTTCTGTATCAGGCATAACAAACCCTCCCTAACTAAAGAAACATCAAATATATATTTTACATTACGCCAGCGGGTATTGCAACTAAAATTCAATCCCCTTCTGCGCCTTAATTCCCTTCTGGAACGGATGGCGGACGAGCTTCATCTCCGTAACAAGATCCGCCTGCTCAATAATATCAGGACGTGCATCCCGTCCCGTAAGCACAACATGAAGTCCGGCAGGCTTCTTTTTCAAAAGCTCCACTATCTCCTGCTCCTCCAGAAGTCCGAACTTCACCGCGTAGTTAATCTCATCCAGAATAACAAGGTCCCAGTTTCCGCTTGTTATCTCTGCCTCAGCTTCCTTCAAAGCCTCATGTGCCGCCTTTATGTGCTTATCCATATCGGATTTGTCCCTCTGGGTAAATCCAAGACCGCACTGACGCACCTCAATATGCGGCTCTGCAGCCCGAAGCGCCTCGATTGCCTTCAGCTCTCCGTACTTCCAGCCGCCCTTTATAAACTGCAGAATCAAAACCCGCAGTCCCTCTCCCCAGGCTCTTACCGCGAGTCCGATTGCAGCAGTCGTTTTACCCTTGCCCTCTCCTGTGTGAACCAGAACAAGGCCGTGAAGATTCTCTTCCATCTCTGTCCTCCCGAAAACATGTATAAATCTACAGAAAAAAATGGTATACTAATAGCGTTATTCATATTATACATTTTCAGGGTGAATTTATGAAGAAATTTCTGCTCTTTACCCTGCTCATTGCAGGTCTTTGCTTTGCCAACGCATACCTTATAGAAAAAACCGATGTATTGGGCGTAAAGGATATCACACCGGAATTTTCCTTCACAGAAAAAGACGGACACGTCACAATGCACTGGAAAAAGCTTCCCTATCCGTGCGTATATAAAATAGAAACCTATGCCAAAACAACAGGAATGGTAAAGGACTCGCCGGACTTCCATCTTTTCCATACAGACTACACTACAGACGACCATATACAGGTGCCGGATTCGGCTGTTCCCACATTCTACGAAGTAACAGCCTACGGATTTTTCTCATTCCTCGGAGGCCCGTACCCTCACGCGGCAAACCCGGACTTTCCCAATCCCGTTTCACCTGTATCCATATATCACTACACAGAAGACAATCCCGCAAGCCTGAAGCCCTTTCTCGTATGGCACTCAGTACCGGGAGCAGTCATGTACGAGGTCGAGCTTCTCTCTGAACCGCCAAAAACGGAAGGCGGCATAACTGCCTCCGCCAATGGGCACCTCTACAGCACCTCCAAGGTCTTCACCAACGGATGGCAGGCAGACCTCAAGGAATGGAAAAACAAAAAAGAAATCTACTGGCGTGTGCGTGCGCTTGACCTTCAAAGACGCCCGATAGGCGAATTTTCAAAAGCGGAAAAACTCGTCATCGATACAGAGCTTCCTGCGCCTACAGCACCGCTGATAAACACCTTTGACCAGATGGAACAGCCTGCGCCGCTGCTCTATCCCGTTTACCAGTGGATTCCGATTCACGACAGCATGCGCTATGAGGTGGAGCTTTTGATTCATCCACCTGAAAGCGAAAACGGAACTGAACCCAGCAAGGACCGCGAATGGTACCGCATAGCCGAGGATTCCTTCAGCAGCTACGACGAATATCCGCGTCCCTATGCAGGAAAATATTACTGGCGTGTCCGTGCCATAGACAACAACGGAAAAACCATCGGCACGTACTCGGATACAGCCACCTTCACCGTCCCCGAACAAAAAGCCCCCATATACGCGGCTGCCTTCGGAGACAGCATAACCCACGGCGGCGGAGCTATCTCCTACTCGCCGGCAAACCTCGAATACTCATATACAACATATCTTGATTTCCCTGCGCTGAACCTTGGACGCAGCGGAGACACGGCGCATGATACCATGCTCAGATTCGAGGAAGACGTACTGCCCTACAGGCCGAAAAACCTTCTGATACTCACAGGCTCCAACGACCTGCGCTCAAACCTCAGCGCAGAATCAATAATCGCTGACCTGGATATCATAAGAGTAAAATGCGAAGCCAACGGCATACGCCCGATTTTTCTCACACTCATGCCTATTCATCCGGTAAACATCTACACCGCGTTCCGTACGCCAAGCGATGAAAACTGGTACACCAAAATGAGAAAAATCAATGCCTTCATAAGAAAGCAGGAATACTTCATAGACCTTGAACCGTACTTCTATGACCAGAAGCGTCAGTATCTTGCAACAAACCTCAGCATCGACGGTCTCCACCCCGACATCAGAGGCAAAATGCTCATGGCAGAAATCATCAACGCCCATAAAGAAGTATTGGTGCAGCACTGACCTTCTGCGCCCGGGGATTCTAGCACCATTAACGGAGTGATTTTTATGTCTTCTGTTTCAGCCGCGCTGCTGGATGATGTAAAAAAATATATTGACGAATACTACATTGAAGAAGGGCTATCAGATGAAATCCTGCAATGCCCTGAGCATGCGAAGGCGTATGAACTCCGCGAATTCGATATATACGAGGAAGAATCAAGGTTTATCGAAGCTCCCTCGATGGAAAAATACACCATCGCAAAAAACGTAAAGGACCGAAGCCTTTCCGACCTTCTGGATGAAGTAGATGACACATTTTCCGAAGCGCTGTTTCGTCTCATTGATGCGAAGGGAATGAAGGATTCCCAGGTATACAAGCGGGCGAATATCGACAGAAGGCACTTTTCCAAGATACGAAATAATCCCGACTATCAGCCAAGCAAGAATACCGCTCTGGCTCTCGCCGTGGCGCTCGAGCTGAACCTTGACGAAACGAAGGATTTCATAGGGCGCGCAGGCTATGCGCTCTCCCACAGCAGCAAAACAGATATCATCATAGAATACTTCATAACACGTGAGGAATACGATATCTTTACCATCAACGAAACCCTTTTCGCCTTCGACCAGCCCTGTCTGGGATAGATTGACCGCAAAATGTCGCCTCTCATGCGACCATACGCCTCCCCTGCTCTGCTAAACTCAAAGCATAAGGAGCACCGCAAACGGTACTCAATGCAAAACAGCAAAGCACGGGAGGCGTTTTATTATGAAAAAAGGATTAACAGAAATCGTATTCATTCTTGACCGCAGCGGTTCCATGAGCGGCCTCGAAAAAGACACCATCGGAGGATTCAACTCCATGCTGAAAAAGCAGCAAAAGGAGAACGGCGAAGCCCTTGTCTCCACAGTTCTCTTCGACGACAGCTGCGATGTCATCCACGACCGCGTTCCTATCGGGGACGTAAAACCTCTTACCGAGGATGATTATTTCGTCTGCGGCAGCACCGCACTTCTCGATGCCATCGGCGGCGCCGTCCATCACATCGGCAACGTCCACAAATACGCCCGTGACGAAGACCGTCCCGAAAAAACGCTCTTCATCATCACCACTGACGGCATGGAAAACTCCAGCCGCATCTACAGCTACCCCAAAGTAAAAAAGATGATAGAGCGGCAGAAGAAAAAATACGGCTGGGAGTTTCTCTTTCTCGGCGCCAACATGGATGCCATTAAAACCGCAGGAAGTATTGGCATAGACGCTGACCGCGCCGCCACATATCTGTGTGACGAAGCAGGAACTGCCCTGAACTACGAAGTACTTAACGAGGCAGTCAAGCAAATCCGCTGCTTTGACGCTCCCCTCGACGCGAAATGGAAGGAAGCAATAGAAAAAGACACAAAGAAGCGCAAAAAGAAAAAACAGGGGCTGTGAAAAAGCAACAAGAATGCCTTCTCCTTTAGGAGAAGGTGGGCCCGCAGGGTTCGGATGAGGTGCTCCCCAAAGTGCCTGCTATGTACATAAATAGCGCCTCTCCTTGGTGGACCTCATCCACCACTACGTGGTCCCCCTTCCCCAATGGGGAAGGCAAGAAATACTTTTTTCACAGCCCCGTTTTTCACGTTTTCATCAAAACCACAAATCATCTGCAATATCAGTCATATTTAGCCCGTTCTTCTGCGGCCATCGGCAAATCAAATTCGCACTCATAAGTATTCTCAGGCATATCCTGCACGTCTGTCCATAGCTCACACTGCGTCATAACAGTCTGAACGGCATCCTCCATGCCCTCAGGCGGATATTTATGCTTCTTGAGCAGCTTCTTTATAAGCATACGCATTTTCGCCCGTGCGCTCGACCTTTTTTGCCAGTCTATCGTCCGATTGCGGCGAAGCGTGTCTGCCAATTCCTTAGTTATCGCGATTAGCTCCTCATTCTCGTAGAAATCCTTTATCGCCTGCGGCTTTGTAAGCGCGTCATAAAATGCCAGCTCATCTGCCGTAAGACCAAGCTGCTCTCCTTCCTTCTGCGCCATTGAGATTTGCTTTGCCAGATTCAAAAGCTCTTCTATGACCTGCTCATTAGTCAGCATTCCGTTCAGATAAGCATTCATAGCCCTTTGGATAATCTCGCTGAACTTCTCGGATTTTACCACATTTGTACGGCGGTAAATCTGTACCTGCTCCGCAATAAGCTTCTTTAAAAGCTCTACTGCCAGGTTCTTTTCCTTCATCTTTGAAATTTCTTCAAGGAACTTCGGGTCAAACAGAGAAAATTCCTTCTCCACATCAGAGAAAAGATTAATTACTCCGTCACTCTTGATGCTCTGCTTCAAAAGCTCATTGATACGCTTATTCATCTCCGGCAGAGAAATATTCTGCCCCGTTCCCTGATGAGTAAGACGCAGCACAAGAACGCGGACAGCTTCAAAGAATGCCGCCTCAAAACGCAAATCCTCAGGAGCAATGGACGAGCAAAGAGAAAGTGCCTGATGGAGCAGCAGTGCTTCCTTTATAAAGATATCCTTCTCCTTGTCCTTCTCGCGGGCAACGATAAAGTTCACGGCCCCCGTAATAGTTTTCGCTCTTTCCAAATCCGTGCCTGTCTTGAACTTCGTATAATCATAGCCGTGGAACATATCACGGCACACAGACAGCTTTTCAAGGAACTTGGGATAAGCGACCTTGGCAATATTCGTTTCACCGTAGTTTTTCCTGTCACGGACAGTATAATCATTCATTGCCTGCTTCAGTGCAGAAGCAATGCCTACATAATCAACAACAAGACCGCCCTCTTTATCCTTCCATACACGATTGACACGGGCGATAGCCTGCATGAGATTATGACCGCTCATAGGCTTATAAACATACATAGTAGCAAGGGACGGCACATCAAAGCCTGTCAGCCACATATCAACAACAATGGCAATTTTAAGCGGACTGTCGTTATCCTTGAACACCTTTGCCAGCTCCTCGCGGTGGTGTTTATTGCCGATATACTGCCGCCATTCCTCAGGATCCTTGTTGCTCTCCGTCATAACCACGGCAACCTTTTCCTTCCATTCAGGACGCAGCGCCAAAATCTGATGATAAATCTTCATTGCAATAGCACGGGAATACGCGACAATCATTGCCTTTCCTGTCAAAAGGTCTGCACGGTAATTCTCATAGTGCTCCACAATGTCCGTAACAAGGGAATTGATTGTTTTATCATTTCCAAGTACGGCTTCCATCTGTCCAAGCTCCTTCTTGCTCTTTTCTATTGTCTCAGGCGCGGCGTTTTGCGCCATCAAATCATATTCCGCATCAATAAGCTTCAAAGTCTCCTCGTCCAGATGCAGCTTAATAACCCTGCTTTCGTAGTAAACAGGGCGTGTCGCGCCGTCCTCCACAGCCTGAGTCATATCGTATACGTCGATATAATCACCGAATACCTCACGCGTGCTTCTGTCCTTCATGGATATAGGCGTTCCCGTGAACCCTATATACGTTGCATTGGGCAGACTGTTTCTTATGACACGGGCCGTACCTATAACACGCTTGGCGACTTTCTCCCCGGCCTCATTATGAGTCATCTTTATTTTCTCTGTCAGCCCATACTGCCCACGGTGAGCCTCATCCGCCATGACTACAATATTTCTCCGCTCAGAAAGAGCTTCGTCCGATTCCTCGAATTTCTGCATTGTAGAAAAAATAATGCCGTTAGCCTTGCGGCCTGCCAACAGGCTTTTCAGATTTTCACGGCTTGATGCCTGTATCGGCTCCTGCCGCAAAAACGCCTTGCACTTTGCAAACTGTCCGTAAAGCTGGTCGTCAAGGTCATTTCTGTCCGTAAGAACAACTATGGTCGGACTGTTCAAAGCAGACTGCAGCAAATGAGCATAAAACACCATAGAGAGAGACTTGCCGCTGCCCTGGGTATGCCAGAAAACACCGCCCTTGCCGTCTGTACCCGAAGCACGGGCAGTAGACGCCACAGCCTTGCGGACAGCAAAATACTGATGATACCCTGCAAGAATCTTGAACTGATTCAGCCCTTCATTGGAAAAACAGATAAAATTCCTGATTATATCCAGTAACCGTTTTTTCTCGAATATACCCTCAAAGAAGGTATCGAACTGAGCATATTGGGTATTTTCATAGCTGCCGTCCTTGGTTTTCCATTCCATGAAACGGTCTTCCCCGGAGGTTATAGTTCCTGCCTTTGAAGTCATCATATCGCTCATAACACAGATAGCGTTATAGACGAACATTGACGGGATTTCCTTCATGTAGTTCCTAATCTGCAGATACGCTTCGCTTGCGTCCGTTTCCTCGCGGGACGGAGATTTCAGTTCAATAATAACAACAGGAATCCCGTTCAAAAAAAGGATAACATCAGGCCGTTTCGTACTGTTCTCAACGAATGTCCACTGGTTGGCGGCAATAAAGGAGTTATTCTCAATGTTCTCATAATCCACCAGATATACTATAGACGAGCGTTCCTCTCCCTTGACAAAATAACGCACAGGAACGCCGTTCTGCAGATAATCCATGAATGTCTCGTTCCGCTTTACAAGCTCGCCGTTCTCAAAATTACACAGCTTAAACATAGCATCTGCAATAGCGTCCTCGGGCAATGCAGGATTAAGCCTGTGAATCTGCTCGTCAAGAACGATATCATAAAGCGGGCTTTTGACATCACGCTCAACATCAGGCCCATATACTATGTCATAATCCATTCCGCTGAAAAGCTCCATTACAGACTGCTCATAATCCGCTTCTGTATATGCGTTTGGCAAGGAAGTTCGCTCCTTTCGGTTTTAGATTTCTATATCTGATACGTCAATTTCACCTGACATAAGACGAGGTAATAACGTGTCTCGAAGTTCTTTTAATTGTTTATTTTCTAATTGATTATTAACAATTTGTTTAATTATTGGATTTGTCATTTCATCAAAACGATCAAGGACCTCAGAAGATGGCATGGTAATTTCAAAAGCGTCATAATCCTTTTTACCTATATGAATAACTGTAGTTGCTACTTGCGTTTGTTCAATAATATTTAATAACGGTTTTATTGAAAAAAGAAGAAACGCTTTTCCTTTAGGTCTCAAATTTTCAAAAATACAGACTCGCTGATTCAGCCAAGCTTCGCTATTACCCCATATGTGTGGTCTGAACTCACCATCCATACCAACAACAATATCTCCTGGTTTTATTAAATGCCCTTTGGGATGTTTTTCTGTAGTATAAGTTTCCAAATTTTGTCCTTTAAGGTCTCTAATGCGAACTATGGGCATACCTTTTCTTTCAGTGTTGAATAACTTAGATGAAAAAGGGGCTCCATATATAATTTTCGCAATAGAATAAATATCCTCTTTCGTCCATGATGACGGAGGCAAACCACCAAATGGTTCAAAATCAACAAACCACGACTTATAAATCGCCTGTGCCTGCTCCTCTAAATTCTTGTTTATCGCCGTATTTGTTTCGATTTTATCGTCTATTGAAGATAATATACTACCAATCTTTCTTTGTATCTCTATAGATGGTATTTGAATTTCCACCTTCTTCAGTTCTTTGGCCTTTATTCCAAATACTGTGGTTCCACTTGAACGTGCTTCTATTCTTCCTTTCAACACTCTATCTTGTAACGCATAAAACAAGTAGTCCGAATCTAAAATACTATTGTTGGGTTCAAGTATAATAACCCTCTGTGCAAATGCCATTTTTTCATTGGTCTTTATTTTAGCCACTTCTCCTAAGGGAGCTTCTGTTGTAAGAATTATATCACCCTTTTTAGGGATTCCTCTTCTCATCCATTCATCATATAATGCTTCATCAATAAATTCCTGTGGCTCTTGAATAATACCATTTTTTATGATTTTTGCTGTTATTAAAGGTATTCCAAAAGATGTCTTAGGTGGCGTTTTCCCTCTATAGTCAATGAAGTTGCAAATATCTCCTATCAAATATTTATTATACTTCATACCCAATCGCCCCCAGATTCTTTCGAATCTTATCTTCAAGTTCATGGGATTTAGCGAACAAGCCTGAAAGCTCTCCCGTCAATCGTTTCATCTTCCCATCGAATGGCTCACCGTCGTCCTCCTGTTCCTCAATGCCAACGTAGCGCCCCGGTGTCAGGATATAGTCCTGCTTTGCGATATCCTCTAAGTCAGCCACAGCGCAGAAGCCTTTTACATCCTCAAGAGTTCCCTTTTGAAATGCTTCGAAGGTATCAGCCAGCTTTGCAATATCGTCGTCCGTGAAATCCCTGTGTTTCCTGTCCACCATGTGTCCCATCTTACGGGCATCAATAAAGAGCGTCTTACCCTTCTGCTTTTTATTCTTCGATATGAACCAAAGGGTTACAGGAATGGTTACGCTGTAGAAAAGCTGCGTTGGCATAGCAATGATACCTTCCACAAGGTCATCTTCGATAATTCGCTTACGGATTTCTCCCTCACCGCTAGACTGTGTGGAGAGCGCGCCGTTTGCCAGTACCAGACCGATTTTACCGTTGGGCGCAAGATGATGAATCATGTGCTGAATCCACGCGTAGTTGGCATTTCCTGCAGGGGGCAAACCATATTTCCAACGCTTATCTTCCTTCAGCTTATCCTGTCCCCAGTTGGAAAGATTAAATGGCGGATTAGCCATAATAAAATCTGCTTTCAATGCAGGGTGCAAATCGTTGAAAAACGTATCTGCCTGGTACTCTCCAAGATTTGCATCTATTCCACGAATGGCAAGGTTCATCTTTGCCATTTTCCATGTATCTGCATTCGACTCCTGTCCGTAAACGGAAATAGCTCCCCTATTGCCGCTATGCGCCTGTATGAATTTTGCGCTCTGTACGAACATACCTCCGCTGCCGCAGCACGGGTCATACACACGGCAGTTTGAAAACGGACGAAGTATGGAAACTATGGTTTTTACAACGCTTGCGGGCGTATAAAATTCACCGCCCTTTACTCCTTCATAGGCAGCGAACTGCGCAATACAGTATTCGTAGGTTCGCCCTAAAAGGTCTTTATTTTCCTCTGTATCGCTCATATCCATGTTTGTGAACAAATCTACCACGTCACCCAGGACTCGCTTATCCAGGTCAGGGCTTGCGTAGTTTTTCGGCAGTACATTTTTCAGTTTTTTATTATCGGTCTCGATAGCACGCATAGCGTCATCAATGACCGTACCAATCTCAGGGGTATGAGCTGCCGCAGCGATAGTCTGCCAACGTGCCTGCTCAGGTACGAAGAATATATTTTCTTCCTCGTATGCGTCAGGATCGTTCTCGAACCCGTCTCCTTCCTCCACCAACTCGTTATAGCGTTTCTCAAAGGCGCTGCCAATATACCGAAGGAAAATCAATCCCACGATAACCTTGCGGTAATCAGCCGCCGGGATATGTCCCCAAAGAACACACGCCGCATCCCAAATCTGCTTCTCAAATCCAATGTTGGCACTGCTTGCAGTCATCTTCATAGTCCCCCGTCAGTACGCCTATTGAATTTTCAATTCAAAAAAGCATACGTTTAGAAACGTGGGATTATGCTATAATGATTTCTGAATGAACCCTTGAAACCGTTGAAGATTCAAGAGATTCAAAATTTCATTTAGAAACGTATACTAATAAGAAATTTTTCTTCATAAAAAAAGCACCCTGACCACTGCAGATTTCTGCAATGGCAGGATGCTTTTTTCATAAATCAATTACCAATTCGCTGCATTTTGAAATTTTTATAGCGAGAAAGTAAATATGTTTGTTATTTTGCCTGATGAAGCTGGTTCACATAGGCTTCCCGTGCTTTTACATAGAATGTAGTCCTGGGCATTCCGCATGCTTTGGCAGCTTCATTCAGTGTAGTTTCTCCTCTTTTCCACCGCGCATACTGCTCTACCGCGCCTGTGGGCATTGGTTTTCTTGGCCTGCCGAAGCGCACGCCTCTTTTCATGGCTTCCCGTATGCCCTCCGCCTGTCTCTGACGTATTGCCGAGCGTTCATTTTCAGCTACAAAGGAAAGCACCTGCAGCACTATATCCGCCAAAAATGTTCCCATCAAATCCTTTCCCCGTCGGGTATCCAGAAGCGGCATATCCAGTACGACGACGTCTACGCCCTTCTGTTTTGTTATCCGCCGCCATTCCTCTATGATTTCCTTGTAGTTGCGCCCAAGACGGTCGATGGAATGGATGTATAGCAGCGAACCTCTTTCCATACGGCGTATCAGCTTTTTGTATTTCGGACGGTTGAAGTCCTTGCCTGACATGTAGTCGATGAAGATATTTTTCTCCGGTACTCCCATGTCCCGTATTGATGCCAGCTGTCTGTCGATGTTCTGTTCTCTCGTACTTACACGCACATATCCGAATATATTATCCATGTATACCCCTCCATCTCTATACATGCCATAAGCAAACATTTTAACAACGCGCAAAAGGAAATTTATTCGGCGGATGCTTTTATTTCCGACAATAAAAACACAAAAATAGGAGCTGTGAAAAAGCAACAAGAGTGCCTTCTCCTTTAGGAGAAGGTGGGCCCGCAGGGCTCGGATGAGGTGCTCCCCAAAGTGCCTGCTATGTACATAAATAGCGGCTTTCCTTGGTGTACCTCATCCACCACTACGTGGTCCCCCTTCCCCATTGGGGAAGGCAAGAAATACTTTTTCACAGCCCCCAGAAAAGAGGACTATTTAACAGCCAAGATATTTTTTATACTGCGTTATCCTGTGCAGCGGGATTTTTTTCTTTTGCAACTGAAAGCATGAGCTTTATTCGGTTGACCTGATTTACTTCACTTGTTCCTGCGTCACAGTCAAGAGCGATGATGTTGCTGTCAGGATATTCTTTCCTGAGGGCGTGCATTACGCCTTTTCCTGTGATGTGGTTCGGCAGGCAGCCGAATGGCTGCAGACATACGACGTTCGGTACGTCATCATCCACCAGCTCAAGCATTTCTCCTGTAAGGAACCATCCTTCTCCTGCCATGTTTCCCAAAGAAACAAGCTTTTCCGCGAGCGCCGCAAGCTCAAAGATGTTTGCAGGTGCCTTGAAGTGCCTGCTCTTTTTCAGTGCCTGTGTCGCAGGACTGCGGAAGAACTCAAGTACCTTTATGGACATCTGGGATTTCAGCTTCGCGACAAGCTTTCCGTCGAGAATCTTGTGCTTCACGATATCGTCGAAGGCCATGTATTCCATGAAGTTCAGCAGGTCAGGCATGACGACCTCGGCACCCTCGTCCATCAGAAGCTCCTCAAGATGGTTGTTTGCAACAGGGTGATATTTTACGAGAATCTCACCGACGATACCGACCTTAGGCTTCCACATTGTTTCATCAATCGGAAGCGCATCAAATTCTTTGACAAGGTTTTTGATGTTGCTGCAATATTTGAAGTAGTTGCTGTGTGTCAGCTCATCCTTACAGCGCTGCAGCCACTTCTGATAGAGTATTTCCGTGGAGCCTGCTTCCATCTCGTAGGGCTTCATGCGGTTTTTCACACGCACGAGAAGGTCACCGTACACGATTGCCTTTGTTATGTCTGTCGAGCAGCTCCGTGTCATGTTGAAGGCATCCGTTTCGCTTGGACGTCCTATACATGCAAATACAGGAATCTGCGGATAGCCCGCGTCCTTCAGCGCCGCACGCATGAGATTGAGATAGTTTGTAGCCCGGCACGCGCCGCAGGTCTGGAACAGCATGACCGAGGTATGCTCAGGGTCACACTGACCGCTCTTGATAGCGGCGAGAAGCTGTCCTACCACGACTATGCAGGGATAGCACATGTCGTTATGGATATATCTGAGTCCCAAATCTATCGCTGTTTTCTCAGGCATATCAGGGATTACGAGATTATATCCGTGTCTGTTCAGCGCGGTTTTAAGAAGCTCAAACTGAACAGGCGCCATCTGCGGAGCAAGTATGGTATGCGTTTTACGGCATTCCTTTGTGAAGTGCGGACGCTCAGCAGGTTTTACAGGCTCATAGGGTGCTGCTTTTCTTCTTGAAAGCGCCGCAAGAAGCGAGCGGACACGAATACGCGCCGCACCGAGGTTCGAGACCTCGTCCAGCTTTATCATGGTATAAAGACGGTTGTGGGATTCAAGTATAGACTTGACCTGCCCAGTGGTGATTGCATCCAGGCCACAGCCGAAGGAGCTGAACTGAATCAGGGTGATGTTGTCATGCTCTGCCGCAAAGCTTGCCGCATGGTAGAGGCGCGCATGATAGCTCCACTGATTGACGATATCCAGCGGATCACCCTTGACAGGGATATGGTAGACCATATCCTCAGAGAGCACCGCCAGTCCATAGGACTGAATCATCTCAGGAATACCGTGGTTAATCTCCGGGTCAATATGATACGGACGGCCAACAAGAAGAACTGCCGGGATATGCTCCTCCTCAATCTTCTTGAGTATTTTCCTTCCATATTTTTCTACATCATTTTTGTAATATCTAAGCTCAATATATGCAGCGTCAACTGCATCTGCTATTTCTTCCTTAGGTATGCCAATAACAGAAAGCTCTTCCGTCAGACGCTTTACAAGCCGTGCCGGGTCATTGATTGGCAGGAACGGCTGCAGGAAGGTAATTCCTTTTTCCTTGAGGATGTCCATGTTGCCACGGATATTTTCCGCGTAGGAAGCAACTACAGGACAGTTGTAATGGTTGTCCCCCGGATGGAATTTGTCCTCCATGTTATAGGGTATGCACGGATAGAAAATGGTTTTGACGTCCTTTTCTACCAGATTCATTATATGGCCGTGCACCAGCTTGGCAGGATAGCAGAGGGAATCCGACGGAACTGTCGCCATTCCCTTGAAGTATGTTTTTGCCGTTGTTTTATCCGACAGAACTACCTCATAGCCCAGCATAGTGAAGAAGGTAAACCAGAATGGATAATCCTCGTACATGTTGAGAACGCGCGGTATTCCGATCTGACCGCGTTTCGGATGCGCCAACGGTTTGTAATATTCAAAGAGACGATGATACTTATATTCGTAGATATTGGGAGCCTTGTCGTCCCTGCGCTCCTGCCCTGCTCCACGCTCGCAGCGGTTTCCGGTGAAGTACCGTGTTCCGTCGGCAAAGGTGGACATGGTTACGAGGCACTGGTTGCCGCATCCGTGACAGTGATAGGATTTCGTATCTACGGTAAATGAATCAAGCTCAGCTTCGGAAAGAAGGGTTGATTTTGTATTTCCCGATTCCAATGCCAAAATCGCAGCGCCGTATGCGCCCATAAGTCCTGCAATATCCGGTCTGATAACCTCACGGTGCAGAAGCCCCTCCATGGAACGCAGAACCGCGTCGTTATAGAATGTACCGCCCTGAACAACGATATGCTCTCCGAGACTGTCCACATCACGGAGCTGCATCACTTTGAACAAGGCATTTTTTATGACAGACAGAGCTATGCCCGCGGAAATGTCGCTGACATCCGCGCCTTCCTTCTGTGCCTGTTTTACTCTGGAATTCATGAATACGGTACAGCGTGTACCCAAATCCACAGGCTCACGGGAGTCGATTGCTTTCTTTGCAAATTCCTCGGAGGTCATACCGAGTCCCTGGGCGAAATTCTGAATAAACGAGCCGCAGCCTGCGGAGCATGCCTCGTTTAATGTTATATTTCCGATATTGCCGTCATTGACGAAGAAGCATTTCATATCCTGTCCGCCAATGTCCATTACAAATGTGACATCAGGACAGAATTCCTGAGCCGCACGAAGATGGGCGAAGGTCTCAACCTCGCCTGCGTCAGCGTGGACAGCGGCTTTTACTATGCCTTCTCCGTAGCCTGTGGTCAGCACGGAGGCAACATACTGCTTTTCTGTCTTCGTCTTATAGAAGTTTTTCAGCTCTTCAATCACGGACTTCAACGGAGAACCGCCGTTGCTGCCGTAAGCCGTGTAAAGAAGCTCTTTATTTTTTCCGATAACAGCAAGCTTCGTAGTAGTCGAGCCTGCATCAATACCAAGGTAAAGCGGTCCCTCATAGGACGCAAAATCTCCCTTAGGTACACGGTTTTTGTCATGGCGTGCCTTGAAGGCCCTGTATTCTTCATCATTGTTGAATAATACAAAGGTCGAATTGTGGTGGTCCATGACAACGTCATTGCGCACCTTTTCTATGCTCTCTGTAAGATGGCTGATATCCAGCACCTTGCTCTCATCCGAAAGTGCTGCTCCAACCGCAACAAAATAACAGCCGTCCTTTACCTCGACGACATCATCAGGTTCAAGATTAAGCGTTTCAATAAAACGCTTTCTGAGGGCAGACAGGAAATAAAGCGGCCCGCCAAGGAAAGCGATGTTGCCTGCGATAGGACGTCCCTGAGCAAGGTTTCCTATAGTCTGATTGACAACAGCCTGAAAGATTGAAAGAGCTATGTCTGCTTTTTCAGCGCCGTCATTTATCAATGCCTGAATGTCTGTTTTTGCAAATACACCGCAGCGTGACGCAATCGTATAGACCTGCTTGCCCTTTTCCGCCAGCGCATTAAGTCCTGAAGCATCTGTGGAAAGAAGTGCCGCCATGTGGTCGATAAAAGCGCCCGTTCCTCCGGCGCACACTCCGTTCATGCGCTGCTCGGACGCGCGTCCGAAATATGTAATCTTTGCGTCCTCGCCGCCCAGCTCTACTGCAGTATCCGTCTCAGGAATCAGCGATTTGACCGCTGAAGCACACGCTACGACCTCCTGCACAAAAGGAAGACCTACACGCTGGGCTACACCCATACCCGCTGACCCTGTCAGAGCAAAAGAAAAACGCTGTCCCCCGACAACGTCACGCAGAGCAGTCAAATTGTCATGTAAAGCCTTGCTAATCTCAGAAAAATGGCGTTCATAGGTTTTGTAGACTATTTCCTTTGCCTGATTCAGCACGACAACCTTTATTGTCGTCGAACCGATATCAATACCTACGTTTAATGCCGCTCCCATGGGAAAAATAACACCACCTGATTTGTTTCTAACCCGATTGTATCCGGAATAATTATCCCGCCCGCTTCCCGCGGGCGGACTACATAATCAAAGAATTTAAGAAATTCTCAGCCTTTAAATGAAAATCAGCTGAATTTCATTTACGTAAACATTATAGCGCAAAATGCCTATATTTTCTATGATTTATTTTTTATTCAGGAAACCTGCGCCAAATACCTTGATTGTATAGTAAAAGCCAATCAGGAACGGTATATATTCGGCAATAAATCTCCAGCAGACAGCAACAATTCCAACAGTTCCTGCCGGTACAATATCCGTAAAGAGCAAAACAAAGCCGCCCTCTGCTATGCCCGAGCCTCCCGGCGTAGGCATGAAATACAGGAGCATATTGAGGAAAATCATTTTTCCCATTACGGCATACCAGTCAGCATCCGTAACGCCAAGTCCAAGCATGAGGCACGGCACTATGGCGTAAATGGCGATAAGCGAAAGGCCTGATTCGAGAAACACGAGAAGCATCGCCCACGGTGAAGCGTAAAGAAGACGTACTGCGTTCTGCGTGTCACGATAGCCTTTAAGGAATGTTCTGCGGCGTGCAGGCGACAGTTTTTTTGCGATGCGCACTGCAATCTTATTCAGCATTTTGGATTTCATTCCAAGAATCAAAAATAAGATAATAAGAAAGGCCGCAATAGATATTCCTGCCAGATATTCGTTCGATACTCCCGGAAGTATATGAGAGTCATGCATGAAGATGAACGGCAGACAGAGAATAAGGAACAGGATTGACACGACTGTCCGCACGAACACCAATACTGTTGCCTTTCCTGTCGGTACTCCCGCATGCCGCAAAAACATGAGCTGGGCAACGGCTCCGCCTGTTGCTCCCGGCGTCAGCAGCGCAAGGAAATAGTTGCCGAACACGACCTGAACAGCTTCACCAAGAGTGATTTCCTCATGGGATATATGCACAAGATGCATAAGCCTGCTGCCATCAAGGAACAGACCTATTGATACGCATAATACCGCCAGTGCCAATGACCACGGCTGAAACACTGTTAAATTCGTAAGCGTATGGATATCCACGGTGAAATAAATAACCGAACCGGATATAACAAGCACCAGCAATATAAGTATTGCGAGACGCTTATAGAAATTACTCATCCACGAAAGCTCCTTAACAGAGAAATTTATTTCTGAATTTCATAGGGTACGGGATCATTGACTCCTGCTTCCTCAAAGCCGCGCAGTCTCAGTCTGCAGCTGTCGCAGACACCGCACGCCTTCTCGCCGCCTTTATAGCAGCTGTGCGTGTATTCAAGCGGAGCATGAAGCTTCGTTCCCAAAAGTACGATTTCCTTCTTTGACAAGTCCTGCAGCGGTGTTTCGATTGTAATGCCTTTATGCTCCACCGCCGTAGCTCTTGTGGCGTAATTTGCCAAATCCTGGAATTTGGCGATAAATTCCGGTCTGCAGTCAGGATATCCAGAATAATCCACTGCGTTTACACCGATAAATACATGCTGCGCTCCGAGAACCTCCGCATATCCCATAGCATAGCTGAGGAAAATCAGATTCCTTGCAGGAACATAGGTGATTGGAACATCCTCACGGTCAGGATTGCCTGCCGGAACGTCTATATTCTCGTCCGTAAGCGCCGAGCCGCCGATGGCATCCATATTCGTCTCTATGATTAAGTGTCTTTTTACACCGAAATGCTTTGCAACCTTTTTGGCACTTTCAAGCTCTATGTTATGACGCTGATGGTAGTTGAAGCTTATAGGATAGAGCTCCATGCCTTTGCTGTGAGCCACAGCCATGCAAACCGTCGAATCAAGTCCTCCTGAAAGGAGAACAACTGCCTTTTCCATATTGAACCCCCTTGTCATCCGCGAAGCGAAGTGATTGCCGCTGCCAGATTGTCACTGCCGAAGACAGCCGAACCTGCTACAAGTACATTTGCTCCTGCCGCAATAACTTCTTTTGCTGTTGACGGATTTATTCCTCCATCAACCTCAATATCAAAATCCAGCTTACGCTCATTCATCATATCACGAAGCTGCTGTATTTTTCTGACCGTGGACGGAATGAATTTCTGTCCGCCAAAGCCCGGATTTACCGTCATGATAAGAACCATATCCAGTTCATCAAGAAGCGCGTCAGCCTCCGAAACCGAGGTTCCCGGATTGAGCGCAAGTCCTGCCTTCAGACCGTGAGCATGAATCTGCTGCACGATTCTGTGGGCGTGCTTTGCCGCCTCTGCATGAAATGTGATTATGTCCGCGCCGGCTTTTGCAAACGCGTCAATCTGTGTTTCCGGATGCTCAACCATAAGATGCACATCAAAAACTTTTTCGGAATGCGGGCGAAGCTTTTCAACAACAGGAGAGCCCAGTGTGATGTTCGGTACGAAGGTGCCGTCCATTACATCAATATGAATGTAATCTGCTCCTGCTTTATCTACTCGTTTAACCTCCTCACCCAATGCTGCGAAGTCTGCCGATAAAATTGATGGTGCTATATATATCATGTCTTTCTCCTTTAGTTATTGCTTTTTCCTGATTCGTTCTGTTTGCTCGGCCCTGAGGACTGAGTCGTGTTTTCATTCTTCCCTGTTGAAGGAGCTTTTCCGTTCGATACTACGAAATCAATGCTTGTTCCTTCTTCAACAGAGGTGCCGTTTGGCGACTGGCTTATTATCGTGCCCGGCGCCTGTTTGCTGTTCTGCTTTGATACCGAGCCGACCTTGAGTCCAAGAGATTTCAGGCTTGATTTCGCTGCGTCGATAGTTCCGCCGGTAAAGTCAGGAACCTTAACGAGCTGAACCTTTTTGCCCTTGCTTACCGTGATATCAACGGATTTCCCCTTGTTGATTTTGCTTCCCGGCTGCGGGTCCTGGTCAAGAACAGTTCCAACGTCCTTATCTGATTCCTTCATGTAGACGCTGCCTACCACAAGTCCCATCTTACGGAGCTTTTCTTCTACCGCGGATTTTGACAGTCCCTTCAGGTCAGGCATTGTAAGCTCTTCTCCGCCCTTGCTCACATATATGGTTATGACACGCTGCTCCTTAACTACAGAGCCTGCCTCCGGCGACTGCTTGGCAACCTGCCCTGCAGGCACATTCGCGTCATAGGTTTCCGCGATATTTACCCTGAGATTCTGTGCCTCCAAAAGCTGCTTTGCAAGAGCTACAGGACGTCCTGTAACATCAGGAACCGTAATCTCTGCCGAGCTCCAGAATTTGCCGAAGGAAAGGAATGCTCCAATGGCGAATCCCAATACGAGAACGGCAACTATGCTGAAGATAAATTTTCTTGATTTATAAACCGGTTGCTGTGGCTCTTCATCTTCTGCAATTTCAAGGTCAGCCTCGGTGACACGGGGCATCATCTGTGTGGCGAAGGGGTCAACCGCCGGTACTGTTTCCTGCTTAAAGCCAAGCAGGCGTTCAGTTGAGGCAATATCCTCTGCCATTCCGCTGGCATCCGGTCTGTCGTTGGGGTCCTTCGACATTGCCTTGAAGACAATCGCTTCTACAACAGCAGGAATCTGTGCGTCAATAGAGCGGATTGACCTCGGCTGGTCCTGAAGATGCTTCAGCGCAACGCTTACTGTTGTTTCTCCTGTAAACGGCAGGTGTCCCGTCAGCATCTCATAGAGAACAACGCCGAGAGAATATACATCGGATTTGGGAGTTATCTTCGTTCCCTTTGCCTGCTCAGGCGAAAAATAATGAACAGAGCCGACTACATTTCCGTTATAGGTCATAGTCGTTGATGTAACTGCTCTTGCTATTCCAAAGTCTGCTACCTTGACACGCCCGTCCTGCATTACAAGGATATTATGCGGTTTAACGTCACAGTGTACCAGATTATTTTTGTGCGCGTGGGACAATGCCTCTGCAATTTCCTTTGCAATCTTCAAGGATTCGGGAATAGACAGATGGCCTTCTCTCGTTATCTTATCCTTAAGAGTCTCGCCATCAACATATTCCATAACGATATAGTGCATTCCGTCCTCTACACCGACATCGTAGATGTTGACTATGTTCGGATGGGAAAGACGCGCCGCGCCCTGTGCCTCCATCTGGAATTTTGCCAAGAATTCTTTATCTCCTGCAAGCTGTGCATGCAGAATTTTTACAGCAACCACGCGGTCAAGAATTTTATCGTGTGCTTTATACACATCTGCCATACCGCCACCGCCGATGCGTTCAAGAATCTCATATCGATTGTCCAAAACGCCCTGTAACATGGTTGTATCCTCCTTACATCATTTGCAAAATCAAATCGCGGACAATAGGAGCAGCCACACTGCCGCCACCGCCGCCGTTTTCTATCAAAACAGCGAATGCTGTCTTTTTTCCTTTTATTACTGCCGTTCCAATGAACCAGGCATGATCACTGCCTGACGCATTTTCCGCGGTTCCTGTCTTTCCCGTGACGCGAACTCCGTCAACATAGGCCGCTGTTCCTGTACCTTCACGGACAACAGCCTCCATATAGGAATTTATGATTTTTGCCTCCGACCTGGGAATACTTCCCTTCCACGCCGTCGGCATTGTTTTAGAGGTTCTTATTCCCTTGGGAGAGATTATCTCGTCGACCAGATAGGGCTTCATGATTTTACCTTCATTTACAAAGCCCTCCGCCAGCATAGCCATAGCCATCGGTGTAACCAGAAGCTTGCTTTGGCCTATGCCAATCTGTGCCAGCTCTCCCGGCGACAATGAGTCAAAATCAGGAAGCTCCGCAAGGTGACTCTCTATATCTCCGGAAAGTGTTTCATCAAAGGAAACGCCTGAAAACATTTCTTTAAGTCCGCCTTTTCCCAGTCGGCCTGCAAGTGTTCCGAAGGTAACATTGCAGGATTCTGTCAGCGCATCCTTAAGCGTTACCCTGCCATGCACCTCTCCGTGGCTTTCAGCGATTGTATATCCGCCGCCCACGTCCAAAACACCGCTGCAATCGAAGACCTCATCAGTCTTCACCCTGCCGTCCTTCAAGGCATAGGCCGCAACCAGCGGCTTTATTGTGGAGCCTGGCGGATAAAGCCCCTGAACCGCACGGTTCAGAAGAACGCTGTCCTTATCTGTTGATATTTCATCCCAATGCTCTGCGGCATCCTCCGGGTTAAAGGACGGTGAGCTTGCCATGACGAGCACTGCTCCGGTATCGGCATCCAAAACCACGACAGCGCCCTTTCTTCCGCCAAGCGCTTCGTAGGCTGTCTGCTGAAGCTCGGCATCAATAGTCAGCTTTACGGTGCTGCCGGATGAATCCGAAAAAAGCTGCGCCATCGGGCCCATATGACTGTCGGCTGCGGACCGCCCTGTAAGGGCCATAGCCGCATAATGCTCGATTCCGGCAGAGCCGGTCTCAACTCCGACATATCCTGTTACAGGTTCCGCAGCTTCCCCGTAAGGGTAGCTTCTTACGCCATCATCTGTTTTCGCAAGGGTTCTTCCCTTGCTGTCAACAATACTTCCTCTGGAAATACCTGATATCTCCTGAAGACCTCTTGAGTTAAGCGGATGATGTGTAAGCATCTGACCTTCTGCAATTTCAATATATAAAATATAGCAAAACAGACAAAGCAGCATACCTATGAGTATCCATGCTGTCTGAAGTATATTTCTTCTGATGGAATCGCTCGGTTTACCCGACACGTTCATTTCCCTCTTTTTCTAAAATCGTTAGAAGCGCAAGCATCAAATAACTTGCTATCATTGAGCTGCCCCCGTAGCTTATGAAGGGCAGCGTGATGCCGGTGAGCGGAAGAAACTTTGTAACTCCTGCGGCAATTATAAACGCCTGCAGCATAAACGCGGTTCCGCAGCCTGCGGCAATCAGTGTATATACAAGGCGCGTCTGAGAGAGCGCCGTTCGTATCGAATGGTAAAACAAATACAAATATCCAAGTAAAACGGCTGTCATTCCTAAAAATCCGAGTTCCTCGGCAATAGCCGAAAAAACAAAATCGGTGTGAACTGCCGGTATTATATCAGGATTTCCGTGCGCGTAGCCCACGCCCCAGATACTGCCCGTCCCAATGGCAAATAAGGACTGAACAATCTGATATGCCATTCCCGACGGGTCCTGCCAGGGATGCAGCCATATCGCCACACGCACCCTTACATGCGAGAAAAGCATATAACTCACTGATGAAGCCGCCGAGAAGAAAAGCATCGCAACCGCAACGTAGGATTTACTCCCCGTTGCCATATAAGTCATAAAAACAGCAATGCCGAAAAACAGCAGCGCCGAGCCTAAATCTCTTGCTACCACAAAGAGCAGCATGGCCATTCCCCAAATCAGAAGCAACGGGGCTATAAAGCGCAGAGGCGGCATCTTGAAAACAAAAAACTGTCTCAGGTTTTCTGTCAGAACATCCCTATGGTCAGCGAGATACGCGGCAAGAAACAGAATCAGAACGATTTTACCGAATTCTGACGGCTGAATCGTAAATGAGCCAATGGCTATCCAATTTCGGCTGCCGCCAATCTCTGTGCCTATAATCAGCGGAAGAATCAGCAATACAAGGCAGAGAATACCCAGGCTGTAGGGATAGTCGAGCAGAACAAGGACGTGCTTTTTCAGGAGCACTGCTGCAGAAAATACTACTATACCAAGGATAACCCAGCAAAGCTGCATCTTCAGCATCTGCGGAACAAGCCGTGCCGTCATCAAAAGCCCTATCGCAGAAAGAAAGACGGCAATCGGAAAAAACCTGGCGGTTTTACCGAAGCTGTGTGACAGGACTCCTTCTGTTACGAGCATAACAAGGCTGACAGCCCCGAACAGTCCCAGAGTTACATTATCAACTCCGGGGCGGTGTCCCAATATCAATACGCCAATCCCGCAGCCAAGTGCCAAAAGCGGCCAAAGAAGCAGATTTATTCCACTGCGTTCAAGCATGATAATCCACTACCACAGCCGTTATGTTGTCGCGGCTTCCTGCATCCAGCGCTGCCTTTACAAGAAGTGCAGCTTTGTCCTGAGATGTTTCTTCAGTCAGGATACGGCATATATCCTCATCAGATACAACGGTATAAAGGCCATCTGTACAAAGAAGTACAATATCACCGTCCGATGTACCGAAGCGCCCGGTATCAACCTTGAGGTTTTCCTCAACTCCGACGGCACGCATAAGCATATTCCTCTTGGGATGATTACGCGCCTCCTCAGGAGTAATCTTACCCTTTTCTATCAAATCCTGCACAAAGGAATGATCCTTTGTGAGCTGTGTAATATTTCCATCATGTATATGATACAGTCTGCTGTCTCCCACATGCGCAAATACGCAGACATCCACATCTGCATGAAAAAGTGTTGCAGTCGTTCCCATACCTGCGTATTCAGGATGAACGGACACCTTCTGCAAGATTTCATCGTTTGCCTTCAGAACAGCATTCTTCAAAGCGAGCTCATCTATGTTGGACGCTCCGTCTAAAACCTCCTGCACCGTATCAACAAATATATGACTTGCAACCTCACCGGCAGCATGACCTCCCATACCGTCAGCTACCACATAGGTATCCGATGCCATGCAGGCAAAGCTGTCTTCATTCATAGGCCTTGTTGAGCCTATATCGGTTGCTGCATAAACCTTTGACACCACAGTCACCTCTCAAAAAGGATTGTAATCATCCCGATGCGGATGTGATCACCATTTCTTAATATCCTGCGTTCACTCAGGACCTCTTCATTTACATACGTATGGTTAGAACTGCCAAGGTCCTGAACCGTATAAAGAGTCTGTACACGCCGGAATACTATATGGTGATGTGAAACAAAATTATCTGAAATGACAAGATCATTATCTTCGGCTCTGCCCACTGTCAGGGACTCACGGAATGCAAACCGTCTTCCCTTGTATGCATCAGGTCCGTCCAGAATCGTCAGAACGGCTTCATCAGGCTCATTCCCGGCGGCTCTGTCCTCCTGCTTGTTTATTATCAGCGCAGGAGAAAGACTTTTTCCCATTTTCCACAGGAAATAAAACAGGAAAAACAAAATACCATACTGCAAAAGCACCTGGGCAAATGTTATCGCAAAAGAACTGCTCATTCCGGCACCTCGTAGCGGAGTATTGTATTTCCGATTTGTATTATGTCATCCTGATTCAGGACAGTGCTTTCAATGCGTTCGCCGTTCACAAAGGTTCCGTTCGTGCTCTGGGCATCGTAAAGCACATGACGGTGGCGGACGTATTCGATGTACGCGTGCAGCCTTGATGCCTTAGGGTCCGTAAGCAGGAATTCGTTCTCACTCCGTCTTCCTATGTATATCTTCTGCTCTCCAAGCTCCAGACGCGCGCCCTCATCATCTCCGGATTCAACAGCCAGAGAAGCAAAGAGCCTGACAGGCGGAAGATTCAGCGGCACGTTAAAGGATTTCTTATCCAGCACCAGAGTACCGTCCTCCACATCCTTTTTCTTCGATTTCTCTGCGTCTTCGAAATATGAAGTGACCTGACAAATACTCTTCGTTATATCCTCGCTTTTAATCAGGCGGATAGAAAAAATTCCATCCATGTAGACATCCGATGTTATGAGCAGCTTCTGCATGAAAACAGACAAATCCTCGATAAAGCGTCTCGACGATAATCGCTGATAATCCTCAATGCCCATGAGAACCTCATATACGTTGGGAACAAAGTCGCCTCTTTTGCTCTTTTTCCTTTTCCGCATAAGTTCATGCTCAAGTGCCTTGCGGACTTCAACCGGCTCCAGCTCACTGCTGAATTTGCGGTTGAAAAAGCCTTCGATATGGTTTTCAAGAAATGCTTCCCAATCAGGCAGCCCCATAGAGACGCCTCCCTTCCAAAGGTATATTGTACGGCAATCCTGTACGTTCGTCAAAAATCACAGATTAAGCATCGTTTTCCTTCATGTATTGATTCCTGAGCTGACCGCAGGCAGCCTGAATATCCGTCCCCATCTCCTTGCGGATTGTCGCCGAAATATGCTGCCGCGTCAAAATATCCAAAAAACGCTGTATACGTTCAGCAGACGGCCTGAACAGCGCACGCTCCGTCACAGGATTTATGGGAATCAGATTCACATTTGCAAGCTGGCCGTGCAGAAGATGGCTCAGCTCTCTGGCATGTTCTTCGCCGTCGTTGACATTTTCAATAAGTATATATTCGTATGTGACACGGCGTTTCGTTTTCTCACCGTAAAGCTTTCCTGCCTTTACTACCTCGGCAATCTTCCATTTTTTGTTCACAGGCATGATTTTGTCACGGACAGTATCATTGGGCGCGTGAAGGGAAATAGAAAGCGTAATCGGAAGATTTTCCTCCATCAGTCGGTAAATCCCCGGTACTACGCCTGACGTAGACAGGGCAACGTTCCGATAGCTGAAATTTTTGCAGTATGGCTCGTGCATGAGATGCAGAAAAGCCATGACCTCATCATAGTTCATCATGGGCTCTCCCGAACCCATCAAAACCATAGTATCAACTTTTTTATCTTCCTTTTTCAACAGGTCGTCAATAAACAAAACCTCAGCAAGCATCTCACCGCGGGTAAGGCTGCGGGCAACGCCGTTCACCGTAGACGCGCAAAAAGCACAGCCCATGGCGCACCCTGCCTGGGTAGATATGCATACGCTATTTCCGTAGGGCTGCCGCATAAGTACGGTCTCTACCGCAACCCCGTCATTAAACTCAAGGAGATATTTCGAGGTTTTTCCGTCACTTGAATCCCACTGCTCCACAAGCTTGGCCCGATTTATGTCAAAGGCTGCTTCCAGCTCCTCGCGGAGCTTCTTTGGAAGATTCGTCATATCAGAAAAATGCACCGCACCCTTTTGATACATCCATTCTGCTATTTGCTTTGTGCGGTACGCAGGAAGCTTGAAGGGCTTCAGTGCCTCTGCCAAACCTTCTGTATCAAGTCCAAAAATATTTGTCTTCATTTATTTCACTTTCCGCATTCTGGCTATGAAAAAGCCGTCAATTCCATCCTTGTGCGGATAGAACTGAACCATATCCTCATCCGGTCTTTTTTTCAATGGCAGGAAGCTTCCTGTTTTTTCGAGAACAAACTCATCATGACGCTTCAGAAATTCCGTAACTACGTCCTGATTTTCGGCAGGCTCGATTGTACAGGTGCTGTAAACCAGAATACCGCCTGTTTTCAGCGCAGGAACAGCACCGTCAAGGATTTCAAGCTGAAGGGCCGGAAGCTCTGCATTGCCCTTCTCAGTTTTGCTCCAGCGTGCGTCGGCCCTACGGCGCAAAACACCCATACCTGAGCATGGAGCATCTACGAGAAGCCTGTCTGCCATACCACTGTACAGCTTACCGATATTTCTGGCATCTCCCTCATGGGTTTCAATACAAGTGATACCGAGTCTTTCGGCATTTTCATTTATTTTTTTGAGCTTTACCTCATAGAGGTCAAATGCCGCGATACGGCCTTTATTCTGCATGAGCTGCGCTATATGCGTCGTTTTTCCTCCCGGCGCGCTGCAGGCATCTATTACAAACTCTCCGGGCTTAGGCTCAAGAACATGCGCGACCTGCATTGAGCTTTCATCCTGTACCTGAAAATACCCTTCCGCCAACAGCCTTGACGCATCCAGTGAACCGTGACTGCCCCTGCAGACGATGCCCTCAGGCGCAAATTCGGATGCTTCTGCGTCCCAGCCTTCTTCAAGAAGTTTGGAAAGCAGCCCGTCCCTCGTCGTTTTCAGTGTATTCGTTCTGACCGACAGAACCGCAGGCGCGTTATCAAAGGTACAAAGGCGTTCCGCAGCATCATATCCGAACTGCTTAATCCATCTGCGAACAATCCACTCGGGATGCATAGAGGAAAGTGCCAGATGCTGCGTTGCCTTGCCCTTTCCCTCAGGGAAAGCGGCTTTCTCAGGGCTGCGCGCCAAATTGCGCAAAACTGCGTTAACAAACTTCACTTCTCCGGCATTCCCGTATTTTTTTGCAATTTCAACTGATTCATTGCATACCGCAGCATCAGGAACCTTTTCCAGATACCTGAGCTGATATGCTCCCACGCGGAGGATTGCACGGATATAGGGCTTCATCTTCGATACAGGCCTTGAAACATACTGACGAATAATCCAGTCCAGCGTTCCTGCGGCCTTCACCGTTCCATAGACCAGCTCGGTCATGAACCGCCTGTCTATATCAGAATAGCTTCCGTTCCTCAACGCATTTACGAGGGCAACATTGGCATAGGCGCCATTTTCAAATACGTCATGCACAACCTCAACAGCTGCAGCCCGTACCTTATCCATTCACATTCTCCTCTTTTATCAGCATGGATTCGATTTCACTGCGCACCATATTGATATCGACATGAGTATTGTAGCAGGGACCGTTTGGTCTTATGTTCATAACGCCAACCGCAGGCAGCGGATAAACATCCTGTATGCCGCTTGTAAGGTCCCGTTCGCATGCGATTGCCAAAACTGCCTTCGGGCGTATTTTTTTCACTGTCTGCCGCGCCAGGGTTCCACCCGTGACAACAAAGAAATGAAATCCCATTTCCTCTGCCAGAGTGACAAGCGCGCCGATATCACACTGACCGCAGCGTTTGCAGTTTGCCATCGGGTCCCGCGTTATTTTATGCGGACAGCTGGCAAGCTGAAGGCAGTGAGGAGTGACAACAAGAAGCTCTTCCGGTCTGACCTTTATATGCTGATGATGAATAATCTGGTTGCTGACCGCCACAAAGGAACATTCAATTTTCCTGCGGTCAAAGCCGAACACCTTTCCCATCATGATAGCAATAGGAAATAAAAGATTGATTAAAGCATACGTCTTTCTCTGAAATACAGACAAAAACGGCACACCCATAATCGCCCCGACTATACCTACAATACCAAGCCCGGTAAAAAGGAAGATGCCTGCCAGAAGCGCCCCTAATATCAACGGCAGATATTCACTTATCTCCTGGAGTCCCAGATAGCTTACGCGCCACACGGCATAAACCATCACACCGACAACCAGAAGGCTCAGTGACATAAGTGCAACAAAAAGACGCTTCTTCGGTCTTTCAACCTCAAATGCTTTTACCATATACGTCCCTCAATCTAAAACATCAAATCTCGTATGCTCATCAAGCGAATGACCGCACACAAAGTTGGCGGCACTCATGCGCTTCTTTCCCGGTGCCTGAAGCTCAAGGATTTCCAGCGCGCCGTCGCCTGTCCCTATCATGAAACCTTTTTTTGTAAGGTTAACCACTTCTCCGGGGGCTGCATCTACGCTTGCTTCAGTGCAGCGTGTACGCCATATTTTGAACAGCTTCCCATCCAGGGTAGTATACGCCCCGGGCCAGGAATCCAGTCCACGAACAAGATTATGAATCTCCTGCGCGGATTTCTTCCAGTCGATACGACCTGTTTCCTTAGTAATCATCGGAGCATAATTCGACAGCGAATCATCCTGTGGTGTACGCTCCAGAGTACCTTCCTGAAGTGCCTGAACAGTGGAAGCCAAAAGCTCTGCACCCTTTTCCGAAAGAGTGTCATGAAGGGTTTCCAGGTTCATATCAGGAGTTATTTCAACAACCGACTTCTGAAGCATATCTCCTGTATCAAGCCCTGCATTCATGAACATAGTCGTTACGCCTGTTTCTTTTTCGCCATTGATAAGACACCACTGCATCGGAGCGGCACCGCGATAGCGCGGCAGAAGCGAAGCGTGAACATTGATACATCCATATTTGGGGATATCGAGAATCCGCTGCGAAAGAATCTGTCCAAAGGCAACAACCACAATAAGGTCAGGCTTCAGCGCCTCAAGAATAGGCACGAAATCATCAGCTTTGACCTTAATCGGCTGATAGACAGGAATCCCCTTCTCCTGCGCGAATTTCTTCACAGGAGTTGCAGTAAACTTCTGTCCCCGACCTGAACGCTGGTCCGGCTGGGTTACAACTGCAATGACATCTGATATCTCAGTCAGTTTTTTTGCGCACGGAACAGCAAACTCAGGCGTCCCCATAAAAATTGTACGTAACTTACTCATTGGCTGCCTCCTGACGCAGGCTCTTTGCAATATCAATAAACAGAACTCCATCGAGATGGTCAAGCTCATGCTGGATGCAGCGTGCCAAAAGCTGCTCTGCCTTCAGCTTTTTCCTCTTTCCGAAACGGTTGGTGAACTCCACCGTAACCTTTTCGGCGCGCTCAACGTCGCCAAAAATATTCGGTACGGAAAGACAACCTTCCGAGTCTATGACCTTTCCTTCACGATGTGTTATCAGCGGGTTAATCATTTCAATCAATCCCTCTCCCACATCAATAACAACAACACGGATTGCCTTTCCAATCTGTGGAGCTGCCAGTCCGATACCGTTTGATTTGTACATTGTTTCTGCCATATCATCAAGCAAAGCCTTGAGCTTTGCATCTACTCTCTGAACCGGAGCGCATACCTCCTTGAGTACAGGCGCGCCCGCTTTCTTTATATCCAATAAAGCCATGAACAACTTCCTTTCAAACAACAACTATAGAAAACATTAACTAATCTATTTTAACACCTTTATTCAGGTTTTTCCACAGACAAAACTCACGAACCCCATGTAAAACAAAAGAGCTATCGTCCCGAAAGACAATAGCTCTAAACGTCTTAATTAAATTACTGCAAAAGCTTCAGTACACTTGCATTGTTATGCATGAAAAGCTTCTGTGCGTAAATTGCCATCTGATTCTGCGTATTTGCAGAGCTCAGCTGTGTTACAGCCTTGGCAATATCCAAATCATCACTTGTTGACTCTGCATTCATCAGCGCCTCGGTCTGAGTCGTGTAGTTTGCAGATGCGAATGTCAGATTCTGCTGTACCGCACCGATATTCGTTTCCTCATCAAGCGCAGCATTCAAAGCTGAATCAACAGTATCAAGTGCTGCAGCAATTCCCTCGTTCGTGGAAAGGTCAATCTTGGAATTTCCGTTTTCATCAGTAAGTCCAAGGCCCTGTGCCGTCATGTTGCCAAGCTGAACATTCTTGTAGCCGTCGATTCCTGCTACAGTGAGCGAAGCCGAGCCGTCCAGAAGCTTCTTGCCGTTATACTCAACGCTCGCGTTGTCATTTACGGTTGCAATCGTCTGATTTACGTTCTTCTGAATTGCAGCGACATCCGTATCCTTGTTTGTTCCATTTGCAGCCTGAAGAATCTGCGAACGAAGGGAAGAAAGCGCATTCACCGTAGAGCTTACGCCGCCGGCAGCGACATTCAGGAGCGAATTCATCGTCTGCGTGTTGTTGTTGGACTGTTCTGCCGCACCGATATTCGAATTCATACGAACCGAAATCGCATAATCAGAAGGACCATACGATGCAGACGGATGCGCGCTGCCCGTAGAAATCTGCTTTATCAGTGACTGCCTTGCTTTATCAGTGCTATTTACCTGATTCAAGTAACCCAATCCGTTAATAGCCATTATTACCATCTCCTTGCAAATGGGAGTATACTCCCACATATAACTTTCAATTATATTTTACCTAAAATGGAATAAACAATCAAGTATTACACACACAAAAATCGGTGCCACAAGGGCACCGATTTGTTATTTAGAACTTATGGATTATAAAGCTTTCAAATAAACCTCAAAAGCAAAACGCCTCGATAAAACTTAAGTCCTATTAAAGACCAGCCTCTTTGCGAAGAATTTCTGCCTTGTCAGTATGCTCCCACGGAAGGTCAACATCAGTACGGCCGAAGTGACCATAAGCAGCTGTCTGAGCATAGATAGGACGACGGAGATTCAAAGTCTTGATAATTCCCGCCGGGCGAAGGTCGAAGTTCTTGCGTACGAGCTCGACAATCTTTGCATCCGAAACCTTGCCTGTACCAAATGTTTCAGCAAAGATGGAAACAGGCTGTGCAACACCGATAGCATAAGCCAGCTGAATCTCGCAGCGGTCAGCCAGACCTGCGGCAACGATATTCTTTGCAACATAGCGGGCTGCATAAGCTGCGGAACGGTCTACCTTTGTAGGATCCTTACCGGAGAATGCGCCGCCGCCATGACGTGCCATACCGCCATAAGTATCAACGATAATCTTACGGCCTGTAAGACCGGAATCACCCTGTGGACCGCCGATGACGAATTTGCCCGTCGGGTTGATGTAATATTTTGTCTCATCATTGAGAAGCTCTGCCGGAACAACTGCCTTGATGACCTTTTCAATCATATCCTTGCGAATCTGCTCCTGCGTAACATCCGGGTCATGCTGTGTGGAAATAACGATTGTATCGATCGCAACCGGTTTTCCATCCTCGTAAGCAACCGTTACCTGAGTCTTTCCGTCCGGACGGAGATAAGGAACCTCACCGCTCTTGCGGACCTCAGTCAGGCGGCGTGCAAGCTTATGTGCAAGCGCAATCGGGAGAGGCATATATTCTTCCGTCTCGTTCGTAGCATAGCCGAACATCATACCCTGGTCGCCTGCGCCGATTGCCTCTGCGGAATCGTCCTTGCCTTCCTTTGCTTCAAGAGCCTTGTCAACGCCCATAGCAATATCAGCGGACTGCTCATCAATAGAAACAAGAATACCGCAGGTATTGGAATCAAAGCCGTACTCAGCCTTTGTATAACCGATGTTCTCTACCGTGTTGCGGATAATCTTCGGAATATCAATGTAGCACTCCGTCGAAATCTCACCTACAACGTGAACCTGTCCTGTCGTAACAAGTGTCTCACATGCAACACGGCCGTTCGGGTCCTGTGCAAGAATCGCATCAAGAATCGTATCGGAAATCTGATCTGCCATCTTGTCAGGATGACCTTCCGTAACAGACTCGGATGTAAACAACAAACGTTCTTTGCTCATGTTTTTTCCTCCTTAAATTTACGTATCTTCTGCTAAATAGAAAAACTCTCTTCCACAAAGAAGAGAGTAATTTGCATTTCTCTCATCTTTTAGGTATCTGCCTAAAGGAATTGGCACCGTTTTGAAATAATCAATGGTTGCCGCAGCTTCATCGGGCCAGTCCCTCTGCTGCTCTGGATGAGTTCAGTTCATATTCAGCTTTGTATGTATGGTATCACACAAATATAAACCGCGTCAATATAAAAAAATAATAGTCTCCAACCATGAATGTGGTTGAAGACTATTCAATATATTTTTAGTGCTACATAACAGAGTCAACAGTTTCTCTTGCCTCTGCTTCTGTCATAAGAATCTCCCTTGGTTTACTTCCGGCGTTCGGACCTACAATACCAAGCTCCTCCATCGTATCAATAAGACGTGCGGCTCTTGTGTAGCCAATCCTGAAGCGGCGCTGTATGCTTGAGGTCGATGCCTGTCCGCTCTGCATGATAAGCTCAACAGCCTTTGGAAGAAGCTCATCCATCGCAGGGCCTGAGGATTTACCCTTGCCGTTTTCCTTTTCATCTGCCGCCTGGGCTGCCTGCTCCGTGAAATTTATAATTTCCTCGTTCGGCTCAGCTTCCTGTCCCTGGGCGCGGATAAATTCGAGAAGTCTGTCTACCTCATCATCGCCAATGAACGCACCCTGAACGCGCTGCGGCTTGGATGAACCCACCGGGTAAAAGAGCATATCGCCCTTTCCAAGCAGCTTCTCCGCTCCGCTCATATCCAGAATCGTACGTGAATCAACCTGTGAAGAAACAGCAAAGGATATACGGGACGGAATATTTGCCTTTATGATACCCGTGATAACATCAACGGACGGACGCTGGGTTGCAACCACGAGATGAATACCCGCCGCGCGTGCCTTCTGCGCGATTCGGCAGATTGCATCCTCCACATCATGCGGAGCCACCATCATGAGGTCGGCAAGCTCGTCGATGACGAGAACAATGGACGGCATTTTATCATCAGGCAGTTTGTTGTTATAGCCCTCGATATTGCGGACTCCATGCTCGGCGAATTTGCCGTAGCGTTTTTCCATCTCCTGCACAGCCCAGTTAAGAACAGATGCCGCCTTGCGCATATCAGTGACAACAGGAACCATGAGATGAGGAATACCGTTATAATTGGAAAGCTCGACCATCTTCGGGTCAATAAGAATAAACTTGACCTCGTCAGGAGCTGCCTTGAAAAGAATACTCGTAATAAGTGTATTAACACACACAGATTTACCTGAGCCTGTTGCACCTGCAATCAAAAGATGCGGCATCTTCGCAAGGTCGGCAAAAATTGCCTTTCCGCTGACATCCTTTCCGAGACCTACTGTAAGCTTGGATTTTGCCTTTGCGAAGGCTGCATCCTCCAAAACATCGCGAAGTACTACACCTTCAAGCTCGCGGTTCGGAACCTCAACTCCGATTGCGGATTTTCCCGGAATCGGCTCTATACGTACGGAAAAAGCAGCCAATGCCAGCGCCAGATCATCGGCAAGATTTGTTATCTTGCTCACTTTTACTCCCGGTGCGGGCTCAAGCTCGTACCGCGTTACAGCAGGGCCGTGGCATGCGTTCAAAATCGTCGCCTTGACCTTGAAATTTTCAAGTGTCTGGCTCAAGACCTGCGCCTTATCGGCAATTTCCTGCTCAAGGGCAGCGTTGCGCACATGAGGACGCTTTGTAAGTATTTCCTCAACACGAGGAATACGGTATACCTGCTCCGCCGGTGCTTCCGCTGACACAGCAGCAGGCTCCTGCTTAGATGCGGCTGCCGCTTCAGCTACAGGGGCTGCCTTTGGTGCAGGCGGCACAGGAACAGATGTCGAAGGTTCATCATCCTCAGGAGTCTCAGGTGCATAGACCTCTCCCTGCCCCTGCTTTTCCTCACTGTACTCGATAGTAAAGCTTGGAGGCATAGGAAGCTCAGGCTCCTGTACAGATTCCGGTACTGCCGTCTGCGGCTGCACTGCCTCCTGCGGTTTTGATTCAGTCACTGAAACAGGAACGCTTTCCACAGGCTCTTCAACCGGGAACGTTTCTTCATAAAACAGCTCTTCCTCCACTGGCTCCGGTTCAGGCTCAGGAACAGGCTGCTCCCTTAAAGACTGTTTAGACTTGGGAACTGCCGCTCCTCCCGAGAACCGCGTATCCTCCTCCTGATTGTAGAAGGACTCCTTCTTCGCCCGGGCAGCACGAATCTCCCTGACCTTGTCATAGGTCGTTTCCATGGCTGACTGTGCTTTCATAAGCCCTTCCTGGGCATGCTTTTCGGTCTTTTTTACTCCCGATGCCAAAGACCAGGTAGTAGCAAGAAGAACCGAACCTACTCCGCAGGCAATCAAAACAATAAGTGCCCCGTCCACACCGAAAAACTTTCGAACAAGCAGCAGGATACCTCCTCCAAGAAGGCCCCCGCCCTCAGGCAGACTCGGCGGCAGAATCTCCTCTCCCACCGGAATCGCAAGATGATGATAAACCGCCAAAAGCATCGTATAAAAGACAGCCACACCCAAGAAGCGTTTTGAAAGCTTGAACCCGCGGTGGTTAACTATCAGCTGTGCCCCGACAAGAAGCAGCAAAAGCGCAAAAAACCAACTCCCTACGCCAAAAAAATAACGCAGGAAGCGTGCAAAATAAAACCCTATAAAGCCGACATTAAGACCTGCAAGGCCGCAAAGAGAAACGGCGGAAACCGCAACCGTTGCGATTCCGCCCAACTCATAACGCCGTCCTGCATCTGCAGCCGCAGGCTTTGCAGCAATTTTTTTCTTCCGTGTTCTCCTTCTTTTATCCAATACAACCACCTAAAACAAATCGTTACTGCGTAATCCTTTTAGCGCATTTCTCTGCTTCAAAGAGAATCTTCTCTTCATCGAGTGTTTTCAGCTCGCCTTTCTCCATCAGGAGCTTTCCGTCAACCATTACCGTATCAACAGAATGGCTCGGAGCCGAATAAACAAGCAGAGATACAAGGTCAAATTTCGGAGTCCATTCCGGCCCGTGCATGTTGTAAAGAACAATATCCGCCAAAGCACCCTTCTCCAGCTTGCCTGCGTCCTTCACACCTACCGCTTCTGCACCGTACTCGGTTCCCATCTTGAGAGCCTCGCCTGCAGGCACAGCAAGCGGGTCAAGAGCGTCAACCTTATGAAGCAGTGCTGCCAAACGCACCTCTTCAAGCATATCAAGATTATTGTTGCTGGACGTACCGTCTGTTCCAAGTGCCGTGCAGACCCCTGCCTTCAGAAGCTTCGGAACAGGGGCAATACCGCTGGCAAGCTTCATATTGCTTCCCGGATTATGGGCAGCGCGTACATGATACTTCTTCATGAGCGCAATATCATCATCATTCAGCCAGACGCTGTGTGCCGAAAGCACGCCGCAGTCAAGAATACCGGTCTCCTCCATAAGTCCGAATGGAGTTTTGCCATGTTCCTTCAGGCAGTTCTCCACCTCGCCCTTTGTCTCGGCAAGATGAATATGAACCTCCGCCTTGCGCTCCTTTGCCGCCTCAGCGACACGGCGCAGGAAATCCGGAGGGCATGTATACGGAGCATGAGGTCCGAACATAACCGTGATACGGCCGTCAGCAGCACCGTGAAAATCCTTGAACAGTGTCTTGTTTTCCTCAAAAGCCTGCTCTCCGTTGGGAGCAACACCAATAATTCCTCTGGCAAGTACGCCGCGCAGACCTGACTCGATAGTCATTTCAGCAACCTTTTCCATGTCGCCGTACATATCCGCAAAGGTAGTTGTACCTGTACGAACCATTTCGACTGCTGCCAGCATGGCACCCCAGTAAATGTCATCCTTGCGCATTTTCGCCTCAATAGGCCAGATTTTATTCTGCAGCCAATCCATGAGGTTCATGTCGTCAGCATAGCTTCTGAGCAGAGTCATAGACGCATGGGTATGTGCGTTGACAAGTCCCGGAATTGCAAGATGATTTTTACCGTCGATAACGGTATCCGCAGAAAAATTCTCCGGAACATCACCAACCGCAGCAATACGCTGTCCGTCTACGGCAATACTTACCTCTTTAACGCTCCCGTCGGGGAGTACAGCCATTGTGTCCTTAATCAGAGTCTTCATGCCCTGCGCCTCCTAAGCTTTAGTCCAGTCCGAGATATGCACGCTGCTCAGCTGTCAGCGTATCAATGGAAATTCCCATCGAAGCAAGCTTGATTTCTGCAATCTTAGTATTGATTTCATCCGGCATCAGATAAACCTTTTTGTCCATTTCCTTGTAATGGTTCAAAAGGTGAAGTGCCGAGAAGAACTGTACAGCAAAGGAAAGATCCATAATCTCAGCCGGATGTCCGTCACCTGCTGCGAGGTTTACGAGACGGCCCTCAGCCAGGAGGTAAATCTTGCGTCCATCCTTCTGCAGGAATTCCTCAATATTATTTCTGACTGTTTTACGGGAAACAGAAAGTGCCTCAAGCTCCGGAATATTGATTTCAACATCAAAATGACCGGAATTTGCAAGGATTGCTCCATCCTTCATATCCTCGAAGTGACGTTTGCGTAGTATATCCTTATCGCCTGTTAGTGTCAGGAAAATATCACCGATTTTCGCAGCCTCATCCATAGGCATAACGCGAAAGCCGTCGAATACTGCCTCAATAGCCTTAATCGGGTCAACCTCTGTGATGATGACATTTGCACCAAGGCCTTTGGCACGCATAGCACCGCCCTTACCGCACCAGCCGTAGCCAGCGATAACAACATTTTTGCCTGCGATTACGAGATTCGTAGTACGCATGATGCCGTCCCAGGTTGACTGGCCTGTTCCGTAACGGTTATCAAAGAGATATTTGCAGTAAGCATCGTTTGCCGCAATCATCGGGAAATCGAGCTCGCCTTTATGCTCAAGGAGGTGCAGCCGATGTACGCCTGTTGTCGTTTCCTCAGAACCGCCCATAAGCTCGCCAAGAAGCTCGCGGCGTTTCTCATGAAGCATAGCCACAAGGTCACCGCCGTCATCCATGATGAAATGCGGTTTGATATCCAATGCCTTGTTGAGGTACATATCATATTCCTCGTCAGAGCATGCATGGGTAGCGAATACATGGATTCCTTCCTCAGCAAGCGCAGCAGCAACATCATCCTGCGTTGAAAGCGGGTTTGAACCCGTAATGGCAACCTCTGCGCCGGCATGTTTAAAAACAAGCGCAAGATATGCTGTCTTTGCCTCAAGGTGTATCGTCATAACAATACGCTTGCCTGCGAACGGCTTCGTCTTGGAGAACTCCTCGTCAATATGCTTCAGAACAGGCATGAAATTCTCAACCCATTTAATTTTATCGTGCCCCGACGGAGCGAGTTTAATGTCTTTAATCATTGAATCCATTTATATGACCTCCCAATGTTATTTCAATTCCATAGATATTTAATTATAACGCATTTGTTCCAGTTTTGCCAAGGGCAAAACTTCCTCTATCAGCGTTTCAACGAAACAACCGCTCTAAAAAAACAATGGAATGACAGCTCCTCCAAGAGCACGCCATTCCATTACTAATTCAACACATATCATCAATGATGGTCACCCGGGAAAATCGCATCATCAGACTCATAGTATCTCAAGGTACCGCCGCCGGGAAGCTCCGGCTCATCATCGTCATCCGGGTCCCCGTCCCAATATTTAGGACAGTCCTCCTCGGGCACTCCTCCGGCATCGTTCCGAAACTCGCAGCCATAATCATCGCATTCATCACATGAAACATAGCCGTCACTTCCGCCCGTATACATCAGGGGATTAGCTGCTGCAGGTGAAGCTGCTTCCCTATTTTCTAAGGAATCAGCAGTCTCATTATGCATATGCTCATTTGAAGGCATCATCTTTGGCTTTGCAAGATTAGGCAAAAACGCCAGAACAGGCCCCGCAATCAAGGGAGTAAAAAAAAACGCCAATCCTCCCCACAGCCATCCGTTCCTGCCGCGCTTCGATGCCCAGTATCCAATAAAAGCTGCGGAAAGAATCAAAACTACAAATGACATAGACATTCATCTCCCTGCAGGATAATTACGCTAATCATTTTCCCGGTACTTTTTCAACGCCTCATAATCCGTCATGTCAATCATGAGCGGCGATACGGCTATCCGGCCGTGATTGCAGATGGATATGTCCGAGTCCATGGCGTTGTAACCGTCGTAGATTTCTCCGCCTACGTGGAAAAAAAGCTTCCCGTCACGTTCTATGCGTTCAAAGGCGTTCAGATAGTCACGGTGTCCTACACTTCCATAGACAAATTTCGGCTCGCCCTCGGCGAGTATCTGCGGAAAGTTCACATTGAGGAAAGCAGGCTCTGCTTCTCTTTCCATAAGCTTCGGAAGCTCATTGGCAAAAATCGCTGCTGCTTCGGAAAAGGGCATTTTTGAAAAGAAGTCCAGTGACACAGCTATAGAAAATATTCCGTGCATATAGCCTTCCATAGCAGCACCTACAGTACCTGAATACAATACATCAGAACCGAGATTTGCTCCCTGATTTATTCCGGATAATACAAGGTCGGGCTTTTTGTCTTTTTCGCAAAGTGCTTCCAGATACAGCTTCACGCAGTCTGTGGGAGTACCGTCAATTTTCCAGCCGGTAATTCCCATGTTCTCAAGGTCCTTGTATTGAGCTGCCTCGATATCACTGTGTACTGTCAAGGCATGCGCCATACCGCTCTGCTGTCTCGCAGGGGCCGCCAACACAACCTCATGCTGTCCTGCCAGTGCCTTTGCAAGAGCCTGCAGTCCCTCTGCCTCGATTCCGTCGTCATTCGATATAAGTATCCGCATTTTTTCACCTACTCAGCTAATACCATACGCATACATTTCTTTACTACGTCGTCGGGAGCTTCCGTAATATCCGAAACATGTCCTATTCTGTCCAGAAGAACCCAATGTACGATGCCGTTCACCGTTTTTTTGTCATGAAGTGTGGATTCGAACATCGCTTCAAGGCTTACTCCTTCTGCTTTTGTCGGCAGATGCAGCTTTTCTATAAGCGCTGTAAGACGCTGTACCTCTTCGTCCTTCAGCAATCCGAGCTCACGGCTTATGTTAGCCGCTCCAATCATGCCTATTGCAACGGCCTCACCATGATTATACCTCAAATATCCTGTTTCTTTCTCAATCGCATGTGCCATTGTATGACCGAAATTCAGGATACGGCGGAGTCCTTTTTCTTTTTCGTCCTGCGTGACGACGTCGGCTTTAATTTCGCAGGAGCGTCCTATGATATGCTCCAGTGAGGACTCTGCCAATGCCTGAATTTTTTCCGTGTTGTCCTCAAGGTACCTGAAGAAATCCTCGTCGTAAATCGCTCCGTATTTTATTATTTCACCGAGTCCTGTATATATTTCACGTTTAGGAAGGCTTTCGAGGCAGGATATATCTATCAGTACGAATTTCGGCTGATAGAACGCTCCAATCATGTTTTTACCGAGGCGGTGGTTGACCGCCACCTTGCCGCCAACGCTGGAATCCACCTGGGCAAGAAGACTCGTGGCAAGCTGAATGAAGGGAACTCCACGCATATATGTTGCCGCTACAAATCCCGTCAAATCTCCCACGACACCGCCGCCGAGAGCAAAAATCGGAGATTTGCGGTCAAGGCCGAGCTCTATGGCACGGGTGTATATTTTCTCAGCTGTTTCCAGTGATTTTGAGGTTTCTCCGGCAGGAACAACAAACACGTCTGCCTGCAGTCCGGCTTTGGTGATACTTTCCTTTACTTTTTCGGTGTAAAGCTTTCCAACATTTGAATCTGTAACCAAAAGAGCTCTCGAAGAAAATTTATGCTCTCCAATCTGTTTTTCAAGCTCTTCAGCCAATCCTTTTCCTATTGTTATGTCATATCCATTTACAGGAAGCGCAACCTTTACTTTACGCATGGCAGCAGCCCTCTCTTTTTACATAATGTACGATTTCATCCGCAATCTGCAGCGGAGACTGTTCACTGGTGTCCACAAAATAATCCGCATGGCTGTACATCTCCCTGCGTTCTTCAAGGAGCGCGCAAATTGCAGCCCGTCTGTCTCCCTCGTCCTTTCCGTCAAGAACGGGACGTACCCCAGGACGCCGTGTGCGTTCCAGGATTGTTTCCACATCTGCTGTGAGGCAGATAATTATCCCGTTCTCGTGAAGGATTTTTCTGTTTTCCTCGCTCTTTACGGTGCCTCCGCCCGTAGCGATAACAACGTGGCGCCGTCCCGAAAGCTCCTCGACCGCTTCACGCTCTGCACGCCGAAAGTACGCTTCTCCATCTGAAGCGAATATTTCAGGAATCTTCCGCCCTTCCTTTGCCTCGATATACTGGTCCATATCTACGAAGGAAAAGCCCATACGGTTTGCCAGCACTCTCCCCGTGCTGGATTTCCCTGTCCCCATGAAGCCTATAAGAACGATATTTTTCTTCATATCATTCACCTGCAAGACGCGCCTTATAAGCATTCATTGCCGACAGTAAATCTGTCATAGCATCTCCGCCGAATTTCTCTACAACGGCACGGGCGATGACAAACGCCGCCATAGCCTCACCTACAACAGATGCCGCGGAAACAGCACAGACGTCGCTGCGCTCCTTGCATGCCAGCACTGCTTCCTTTGACTCTATGTCTATTGAATGAAGCGGTGTCATAAGCGTTGGAATCGGCTTCATAACTGCACGGATTGTGATTTCCTCTCCGTTGGTCATGCCGCCCTCCAGTCCGCCTGCATGGTTTGTCCTGCGGTATACCTTCTTGTTCTCATCATAGTACATTTCATCATGGGCTTTGCTGCCGGGGAGTTCTGCGTATTCGAAGCCTGCTCCGATTTCAACGCCCTTTATTGCCTGAATCGACATCATTGCACCGGCAAGCGCCGCGTCAAGACGGCGGTCCCACTGGATATGGCTTCCAAGCCCTATAGGCGCGCCACGTACTATTACTTCAAATACGCCGCCAAGAGTATCTCCTGCTTCCTTTGCCCCGCGGATGCGTTCCTTCATTTTTTCTTCTGCTTCGGCATCATAGCAGTTAAGCTCAGAGCTTCCTTTACCTATTTCATCACGATTGATTTTATCTTCATTTACCTTTATTCCGCCGATTTCTACGACGTGAGATACAACCTCCATGCCGCATGCTGAAAGAAGAGCCTTGCATACTCCCCCCACTGCAACGCGCATAGCTGTCTCTCTTGCGCTGGAGCGCTCAAGTATATCCCTGATATCTTCTCTGTCATATTTCTGCACGCCAACATAATCCGCATGTCCCGGACGTGCCGCCGTAACTTTTTCACCTGCAGGATTGCCGAATGCCGCCATGCGGTCAGTCCAGTTTGTCCAATCCTTGTTTATTACCGAAAGGGTTACAGGTCCGCCAAGTGTCTCTCCGAAACGGACTCCTGACAAAATCTCCACACGGTCAGTTTCTATCTTCATTCTCCCGCCGCGGCCGTATCCCTGCTGCCTGCGTGCGAGGTCTTTGTTTATTGCTTCCTCAGAGAGTCCGAGTCCTGCCGGAATACCTTCTAAAATCGCGGTAAGACGCGGTCCGTGAGATTCTCCCGCAGTCATAAAACGAAGATTTCCCATCTTTATTCCTCCATAGTGTGCGATTACTTTACAAAACAGTTTAATCTATCCTGTGCAATAACGCAAACAATCTTTATGAAACAGATGAAAAAATGTAAACCATAACAGTTCCCTCAAACTGTCCGTTTTTGTCAGTTTTTCCCTGCATTTCACGGATATCTGTAAATCTTCCGTCCTGCTCAAGCAGATACAGAAAATCCAGCCATTCAAAATATGTTCCCGACGCAGATACGACAATCTGCTGCTCCTTGTAGGCTTCAAAGGATTTTTCGTCCCCCGGAAGTATTTTCTTTATTTTCACTCCGCTTTTCCTGCTCCACTGCTGCAGCGATGTCAAAAATGACGCCGAATCCATCTGCTTCGGAAGCAGTCCTGAAACAATTTTTTCCTGTTTTCCCATACGCTTCACGTCATCTGCGGCGTTTTTATGAAGCGATGCAAAGCGCTCAAGCTGCTTTTTATGCTGCTTCAAAAGCTCAAGCTCGCGTTCTGCGGATGCGGTTTCTTCTTTCTGCTTTGGATAAAGATAAAAAATAAAGCCTGCCGCCAGTACGGCAAAAATAAAAAACACCGTCACGAATTTCTGCACTCCGCGCGTAAGTGTCATATCTCCACTTCCTAAAATTTCATTATCAGGGAGAACTGTACACGTCCATCCTTTTCTGTCTCCACTGTTTCAAGTCTGGGAGCTTCCTTCAGAAGAAGCGGCTCCTCCGCCCATATCCCTACATACTCGGATACCAGCTCATAGCTGTTTGCTGTGCCCTTTACGCGTACAGCTCCTTTTCCCGTTGTTTCTATACCGTCAACCGCGACACCCTGAACCGTTTTAGCTCCGAGAGCAGTAAAAACAGCGTACCAGGATATCCGTTTTTCACCAAGTGTCTTCAGCGTGTCCGAAGATGCTTTTATTTCTTTTTTCTTATTCAAAAAATCCTTCTGCAGCTCCAGCTCACCCGAACGAAGAAAAAGCTCCTGTTCAACAGCTTTCTTTTCCTTCTCAATCCGCATGAGCTTCCATTCTCCTGTTCCGTATACCAGTGCAAAAATAAAAAGCATGGGGAGAATCAGACATGCTGATGTCTTTCGCCAGTCCCACGCTCCCTCCTGCCTGAAGTTCGGAAGAAAGTTTTCATTTTGGGGAAGGCCGCGCATAATACGCCAAGCAGCGAAAAAAGCCTGCTGAAGCGGTTCTTTTTCGTCTCCCATTTTTTCCCATGTAAAAAATACAGGCAGGGATGCAGTCTCATTTCCCCATACTGCACACTGCTCTCTTTCCTCAAAAAGAAGCTCAGATTTCTCTACCACAGCAATAACCCTGAAGCCGTTATCTCTGAAGGCCTTATACAGTTCATCCATTAACTGATACTCCATAATACCTATTTCGTAGGTATTATCAGCTCCCTTGCGGTAGGTATAGACATGCTTTACAAAGGGCGAGTTGGCTTCAATCTCCCAATGCATTGCCTCAGGAATTTCCTTATCGGCAAGGGGCGGGAATTGCTTTTCATAGGAAAAAATCATATTCTCCGGCACAGAGAGCACGACCTTCTTTTCCTTTATTCCATTTTCAGCACACCTGACTGCCAATTCTTCCGCAAGCTGACCGATATGCTCAAAGTGAGTCGGATATTCCTGCTTATCCTCCAGAAAAATCCTGCAGGAATCCGTGTGCAGCATGTGCAGCTTATCCGCCTCCGCGCGCTGCAGGAAAGAATAATAAACTGCATCCTGATTCAAAAACACCCCTATGCAGCTTTTGACCTCACTGCGAAAAAAACGTTTCATTGAACCGCACCCCAGCGCTCTATGCGGTATCCCGGCTCGTCCTTTTTAGCAAGTTTCGCATACAGTCTTGTTTTTGTTTTTTCCTTTTTACTCTCTGCCATGAGATAAATTATCTCTCCCTGTTTCCGCGCGTAAACCGCGCAGGATATCCCGTTCTCTGTATTCCTTCCTGACCATATGCTTTTGGATTTGGCCGCCGAAAGGGTGTTCACTGTTTCCGGATGCGCTCTCAGGTACTCCAAAGCCCCACGGATACCGTTCTGCGCCTCCATCTGAAGTGCTGCCGATGCTATAAAATGACGCGTTTCCTTCATTTCTCTGCGAACAACTATATAGGCAGACATGGCAAGAAGCGAAAGAATCAAAATAACACATATTCCCGATAAAGCCGCAAAGCCCTTTTGATTTCCCATTATATGCCACCACGAGTATTATTCATCATGTACTCAACAGTACGAAGCTCGTATTCATGTCCTGTCGCCCGATTTCTTCCCTTTATATGTATATAGAGTCCTGCTGCTCCTACAGCATCAAAATCCATTTCCTCGATTTCAATCGTTCCAAGAGTGCTTTCTCCGGTAAGAGGCTGACTGTTTCTGCGTATCCTTGGGAAATTTTCCCGCGTAAGCTCGTAATTAACTCTTGTTGTTTTGTTATCCGAGGTTTTTCCGTAGATTGTTATGCGTCCGCTGTCACATTCTACACGGTCGGCAAACATAACGTCATTGCATATACGTTTCATTGAAAACTGGACATCACGCTGGAGGGCCCAGTCACTAACCATGAAAAAATATGATTTTATCCCCCACCCGAAAATGACAGTCAGTGAAAGCAGGAGTACAGCAAAAAGCGGCAGGGATACGGACAGCTCCATCATGCTGAATCCTTTTTCCTGCCGCAGCCAATGCAGGTTTTTATCCACCACAGTCCACCAGCTTCCTGAATTTTTCCTCCCGCTTGTCTGCAGCGCCCTTCCATCTGACACAGACCGTCACCTCACGAAGGCCTGCTCCTTCCTCGGCGCCCCTCATGGTCGTCTCGACTTCATATTCCCTGCCGTTCAGATTTTTTATATCCGGTCCGTTGTCTCCAAGCCACGGAATATCTCCCGTGTACCCGCGGTAAAAGACTGCATTCGCTTCAATACGCGCCATCTGTTCACGGGCAAGATATACCGCAGCGTGCGATGCCTCTGATTCTGCTCTCTGCCGATTCAGCATTCCGTATGAAAAGCACAGCAAAGATGCCGTGACGAGCAAAAATCCTGTAACAGCTGTTTCCAAAAGCAAAAAACCTTTTTCCATCTAATCCTCCGGCGGATTGTCCGACACGCGTATACGCCCCTCGACATCTATGATGACATACTGCCACAATCCATGATAATCAAGCTTCAGCGTAGCAGGGTTTGCAGTTCCAAGGACTCCGAAGCTGACACGTTTTATATCTCCGGTAATCCTCATACCCTCGGGAAGACTGTGCCGCTCATAGCTTGTCCTGTTTACATAGATATAATATTCGCTGCCGCCTCCGCGAAATGTAGGATATGAGTCAGCCCTTATGTCGCTGAATCTCTCACTCTGCGACGGATACCCCATTGAGATCTCCCTGAGATACCTTAGCTCAGAGACAAGAGCTGCTGCCTCACGCCGAAGAACGAGTTTGTCTGAAATCCCTGTAAATACCGGTACAGCCACTGCAGCCGCCAAGGAAAGCAGAGCCATTACGACAAGTATTTCAAGCAGCGAAAAGCCCTTCTGTTTCATGCTATATCCCCTGTATCCAAGCCCATACTGTGTTTCCGTATAAAAAAGCAAGCCATGCCCCTGCAGCGAGAAAAGGACCAAATGGAATCCGGGATTTCATAGTCTTTTTCATCTTCATCAGCAGGAAAACAGCAGCTGCTCCTCCAAGCCAGAATGCGAAAACAAGCGCAGCCAATGTTTTCGGCCATGAAAGCCAAAAGCCAAGCACAAATGCCAGCTTGATATCACCGCCGCCCATTCCTCCACGGGTGATTGCGCGCAGAAAAAGAAGCAGTGCGAGCGCTGCAGCAGCACACACAAAAGAAGAAATCCATCCGTCATAACCCTTCATAAAATGAAGCAGTACCGCACAGCCAAGCATCCCTAACAGCCAACGGTCAAAAATAAGTCCGTACTTTACATCAAAGACAGCTATTCCGCTCAAAAAGAAAGCAAAGACCGTTCCATGAATTATTTCCATCGGCGTTTCGAATACACACGCTGACCAAAAGCGCCCTATAATCGTCCCCACCAGTATCCACACCATGTGACGTTTAAAAAGCTCCCGGGTCAGCTTCAGCTCTGCTTCCTTCATTTATCCTTGCGTCCGAAATCCGTAATGGTATGTGACTGGCAGAGTGCCTGTGATTTATCCTCCGACAGTGTGTAGCCGGTCTCGGTTATCTCCACGGTCGTACCATCACGCAAAAGACATTTTCCTTTTGGCGGCTTCAATTTTTCCGCATCCTGAATATAATCCTTCATATCCGTTGTAAGATTCTTGGGATATGAGCCATGCTCTGCTTCATACAGCACGATAGCAGAATTTAAAACATTCAGGTCTGCCTGAATCTTGCTCGTATTCGCCAGTGCTACCGCTCCTGTAAACCGTGGTACGGCAACCATGGCCAACACGCCGATGATAGACATGACGAGTAGAAGCTCCAACAGCGTGAAACCCTTCTGATTCCCCAATTTCATAAGCATTCCCCCATTTAATGATTTATTCACTTTCTTATTCTATTATAAATAATCTGACAAATAAAGTATTTTTGCATTTACATTCGTTTTTGTTTCTACTTCTGTAAAAATAGAAAACAAAAAGCGTGCAAACACATAAAGGTTCACACGCTTTAAATATATGCACTTTCTCGTTTATCATGCCCCGGTATTTCGACAGCGCGCAATATTCCGCAAAGGGACTTTTGCGACCGTCAATATTTCTTCGGCGTATCGGCAGCCGGCAGACGTTCGTACTTCACACCCGCAGCGGCATTAAATTTCATCATGAGCCGCCTTGAAAGCTCTTTCCAGTCTTCAAAGATTTTCAACGCGTTGCCGCGCAGAGCATCAGCGAACTGTTCCTTTGAAAAAACCGCGGAGGCGTTAATCAGACGCACGGAATTTGCCTCAGACCGCTCCACCGCATCCCTTACAATAGGCGACATAATATTGAAGTAACCCTGTGTCAGTGCCATGACTTCATTTGAGGTCCAGTACATTTTCGTGGAATCGTAGGTATCGCGCAGCGCACGATATTCCTTAGGCACCTCCGAAACCGCGAAGGGAACGAAAGGATTCTCGTAGGGCGTGTTCATGGACATCCAGACCACCGGAGACGGGAGTGCATCACTGACCTGCGATATATGTGTGTAGCTGGTATTCGATGAAAGAAATGGGCGCTCGCCTATCTCTGACGCGTAATGGTACGGCGAGCCGTACATGCCCGCCAACGTGGTCTTCGTCTTGTCAAACTCGGTTCCCTGATAATAGTCGCGGTAAATTCGCGCGACGTCTTCGACGTTCAGCTTTTTGTCAGGACGCACAGAGAAGGGATAGGTTTTCTCATCCCATCCCCCAACACGGGACGGAAGCTTCTTCGACGGCGCAACGAGGCTCATGCCTCGCCAGACACGACGCTTTGAATAATACGGATGGTAGAACTCCTGCGACTGCAGCGATTTCACCCAGTCCACACGGCCTTCCTCGTCGTATGCAGCCCAGCCGGCGTCCTTCAGCATTTGCGGCAAATTGGGATTGAAAATCTGGTTCGAATCGCCCTCACGGATACCGCGAATCCTAAACTGGCTCGCCGCGATGAAAAAATCCCCGTCAGGAATCTTTTCCGCAATCCAAAAGCCGCCTTTTCCCGTTGGCGACATCTGCATCTCGAAAACCCAGGCTTCTTCCCTGTCTGCGACGGCCAAAGTCTCACCGGAGCCCCAGAGTCCGTATTCGTCAATCAGCGCGCCCATCAGTTCGACGGCTTCACGGGCGGTCCTGCAGCGTTCGAGGGCTACTCGGGAGAGCTCGGAGGCGTAAAATATCCCTCCACCTTTTTTGAACGGCACTTCGGGCAAGTGCGCAGACATATCGGTACATTCCCCCATCATCAGGCCGTGCTCATTGACTATGCCATAATCGGCATCCAAATAGGCATAAGTGTGCCCGACCTCAGGAATATAGCCGATTGCCCGCGTGCGTGACCTGTCGGGGAAGTCGTAATCTGCGCTGCGTTCAGGCGCAACAAGGTTCGGCTGGTCGTAAGTGTTGTATTCCGGCATGGCACCCAGCGCCGCCGCAGAAGCATATACCGGGCGCATGCTGCCTGCCGGATGGTCCTTTGAAGGCACATAAGCGAGATTTACCTCACCGTCGTACCCGTCGTTGGAATGGGAGACCATCACGCTCCCGTCCTCCGAGGCTCCCTTCGTCACCACGATTACCGAGCATGCCTCTGAGCACTCCCCAAGGAGCAAAAACATCATCAGTCCCAAAGCCAGCTTTTTCAGCAAAAGAACCGCCTCCTTTGACTCATACAGTTTTTTGATTTATTCAAGCATCTTTATTATACCTAAATAGTTACATTAATACGATAACGGAAAGTCCATATTCGACTTACCACTGCTTCAATTCCCAATAAATCAATGTATCCGAAAAAACTTATGTTGTGGAATGATAAAAATCACCTCTCAACGATGTTCTCGTTGAGAGGTGATTCAAATTAACGGTATGAATCTGACTTAATGTCAAATCAGAACTTGAACATGCTGGACTCCTTCTGGAGGTCATCAGCCATGTTGGAAAGATGGTGGCTGGATGCCGCAATCTCTTCCATGGAAGCGGACTGCTCTTCCGTAGCCGCCGAAATTGATGTGATATTTTCCGTGACCTTCTGCGTAGACTGCTCGACGTTTTCTGCATCAGCGAGAACATCTCTGCTCTTGTCGGCCACTTTAGTAGCATTAACTGCGGATTCCTTGACCATTTCATCAACGAGACGGATATGGTCTGCAATTACATTGAACTGCTTGCCTGCGTTGGTAACAGCTTCGCTGCCTACGCGGACCTTTTCCGTACCTGCGTTCATGGATTCAACAGCCTGACTTGTAACCTTTTGGACGCCGCCAATCTTCTCAGCGATTTCCTGTGCCGCGCCTGCGGACTGTTCAGCAAGCTTTCTGACTTCATCAGCAACTACCGAGAAGCCGCGGCCCTGCTCACCTGCACGGGCAGCCTCAATAGCCGCGTTCAGTGCCAGGAGGTTCGTCTGCTCTGCGATACTCTGAATCGTTCCGATAATCTCTCCGATTTCCTCAGAGCGGCGGCCAAGCTCTCCGACAGCCTTCGCGGACTCGTTTACTGTTTCAAGAACATCACGAATCTGCTCAACTGCGGAATCAATAGCAACTACGCCGTCAGCAGCAGCCTGTCCTGCCTTGCCGGAGGACTTGCTGATTTCTTCGGAGGATTCTGCGATATTCGTGACCTGGTCTGCCATGTCGCGGATATTATCCACCATGCCGTTCATCGTCTCATTCTGCTTGCTTGCAGATTCGGCGATGTCTCCGACGCGCTCAGCCACATGGGTAATGGTTTGTGCAACCTGTTCTACACCCTGTGACATCTGAGCCGAGGAGTTGGATACCTCATCGGCACTGCCTTTAATCTGACTGAGCAGATTTTTCAGCTGTTTAGTCATTTTATTGAAGGACAGTGCAAGATGTCCAATCTCGTCATCAGTTTCGACAATCAAATCATCCTGACGAAGGTCGCCGTTTGCGATGCGGTCAGCTGATTTTTCAAGAGTACGAAGCGGAGCAACGATGATATTGGAAATCCACATGGTTGCAAAGAAAATAAGAACCAATGCAACAACCAGGACAATTCCAAGTGTCATACGCATGCTGTTGACGCTTGCCATGAGCTGGGATTTATCAACAATCGTCAGATATTTATAGCCCGTTTTATCAGAGATATATACGTTGACGAATTTTGATACACCGTCAAGCTCGATCTCGCGAAGACCCTGCGATTTTGTATCCAATGCTGCCAAATCTCCAAGTCCGGACTCAGCCAGCTTCTTGAAGTTTGCATCCTGATGCTTCGGATCCGCGACAATGACATCATCAGCATCAAGCATCATGATGTAGCCTGTTTCACCGATTTTAATCTCACTGATCATGTTGGTAACAACCGGAAGGTCGATATTGATACCAATAACACCCAACGGCTGATTGCTCATGCTCTTGACTGTCGCAAAGATACCAACCGTCGGAGTACCTTTTGATGTCTTGAACGGCTTTGTGATACGAACAGCATTCACATCAGCCATGCTGTCCTTGTACCAGCCGCGCTGACGGGAATCGTAACCTTTTTTGCGCTTTACTGCCGGATACTGCAGATAGCCGCCGTCCGTTGTACCGTAGCTGACAACGGAAATTGTGCCTTTGTTTGCATCAGCAAGGCGTTTGAACATCTGATAAGCCTGCAGCTCGAAGCCGCCCTTTGCTTCCGGCTCCATGGCAATCATGCCGTCAGGACCTGCCGCACCGTCAATATATACAGTAATATTGCCGCCATTGCGCAGTACCGGGTCATTTGCCATGTTCACAACGGTATCTCTAAGACCACGCAGGAACAAATCCATGGAGGCGTCTACCTGCGCTGCCTGCAGTTCCGTTTCCTCCTCAAACTTTGCAATTTCACCCTTTGTGATTACACGGTCAAGCACGATACCCAAACCAAGCATTACGGCAACAAACAATATCGATATGAGTACCATAATCTTCTGCTTGACACTAAACCTTGACAAAATTTCTTCCATTCCACATCTCTCCTTCGCATAAAAAACTTTAACAACACTCATGTATTTTATTATGAATAGATTCCCCTAATGATGATAATTCGACAAGCACTGTAAAACTCCTTCTATAATTTCATCACAATCTTTAGGAAAAATAACCTATCCCGCATCATGCATTTTAAAGCGAAATTCCTTGAAAAATTGATAAATTTCAGAAGCAATTCTAAACATGTTCATTTATTTAAGACTATCGAACTATAACCAAGTCATTAGTATAAAAATATTATTAATTTCTGTCAACAATTTATTTTCTATCATAAGTTTAGTATTTACTTTTGAAACAATATCGATATGCATAAAAAAGAAGCCACCGCTGTATATAGCGATGACTTCTCTTGAAATTCTATTTAAATTTTGAATTTGACGACGGCATTCTGAAGATCTCCGGCCATTTCCGAAAGCTTACGGCTCGCCGTTGCAATTTCATGCATGGATGCCGTCTGCTCTTCTGTCGCTGCAGATACTGACTCAGCCTCGGAAGCAACACCTCTGCTCTTGTCGTCAATAGAAACAATGGCTTCTGTGATGTGGTCTGCGCCACTCTTCAGGTCTCCAACGAGTTCTGCCATGCGTTTGGAGGACTCAGCAACCTCGGATACCATTGTAACGATTTCATTGAAGGTTGCACCTGCGCTGTCTACCGCAACAGTACCTCCGTCGACCTTCTCAATACCCTGCTGCATAACATCTACAGCATTCTGAGACTCGTTCTGGATGCCATGGATAAGGTTTGCAATCTCGCCTGCCTGCTCACGGGACTGTTCAGCAAGCTTTCTCACCTCATCTGCAACAACTGCAAATCCACGGCCGTGCTCGCCGGCACGTGCGGCCTCGATTGCTGCGTTGAGTGCGAGGAGGTTTGTCTGCTCAGCAATAGCGGAGATTGCGTCAACAATCGCACCAATCTGTTTGGAGGATTCACCAAGGGAACCTATTACAGCGGCAGTCTTACCGACTGCTTCCTTAATCTGCTGCATCTGCTGTACAGCTTCGCTGATTGTCGCTCCGCCATTTGCGGCTGCGTCGCTTGTTTTCTGAATCTGCTGCGTGGACGAATTAAGACGCACAGCAAAGTCGTCCATATATTTCTGCAGATTTTCGGACTGCTCAGATGCATCTGCAACCAGCGTCGTCTGCTCTGCGCATGCGCTGGCAACATTTACGACGGAATTTGCAACGGACTCACTGACATCCGAGGACTGCTCTGCGCTTGAGGTAAGCTCCTGGGATGCGGAAGCAACGTATTCTGTCGATTCGCTGATTTTTCTCATCAAATCACTGATATTATCCTGCATCTTACGCATCGCGCGCGCCATGCTTCCGATTTCATCAGGTCTGTCAACAATTTCCTGCTCCATAGCCTTATCGCCCTGATTTTTACGGAAATCACCGCCGCCCATAGTAGCAAGACGTCCCTCTACATACTGAAGCGGACCGGAGATGCGGGCACCAATCCAGATAGCAAAAGCGATAAATACAACCATGAGAACAACAAGGCACGCAATCATCTGGATTGCCTGAGCCTTCAGCTCAGCTGCGGCCTCAGCTTCCTTTGCTGCGCACATGGTGTCAATATCATCAATCCACACGCCTGTACCAAGAACCCAGTGGAATGGCTTATACTCGACAGTGTAATTGCGCTTTGGAAGCGGTGTGGATTCGCCGGGCTTAGCAAACATGAGGTCTGTAAATCCGCCGCCTTCTTTTTTACCGTTCTGAATCATTTCCTGGATAAAAAGGCGTCCGCTTGGATCCTTTGAATTGATACGGGATTTTCCTTCCGTGTCGCGTCCGAGAAGAACAACGTTCACACCCTGATCAGTATCAATCCAGAAATATCCTTTTCCATCATCATAGCGCATATCGCGTACGATGTCGGCAGCAGCCTTTTTTGCCTGCTCCTCTGTCATCTTTCCGGCAACCTGAGCTTTGTGCATCTGGTCAATAACACTGACAGCAATTTCTGTTTCCTGCTTCAGCCTCATCTCAACAGCTGCCTCTGCCTCTTTGCGGAAATCCCTGATTTCACCATTTTTCATCTGAATCATTTCATAGGTGAAGATTGCGCCCAGCACAAATATCGACACCAGTGAAACACCGACGATTATCGCGATGAAACGCGTCTTCATTGAAGAAAAACTAAACATTCCACACTCCCCCTTAAAAGATATTGCTCTGTAATATTCCGAAGCGCACGGCTCTTACAGAGCATAATTTATGAATCCAAAGTTTACAAAACCAATTTTATTGTAAAAACGATTTTGTAAACCCTTACTAGTATAATTCTATGTACATAAAAAAAATCCTTCTAATTTTTTACTAAAAATTTGAAAAAAAGGATGCAGCGAAATATTCTTTCACTGCATTCCAGAAATATGACCATATAAGGTTTTCCTAACCAAAACCAATAAAATCAAACGTAATCATTTTGCAATCCTGTTTATTCCGTTGATATTATTTTATCAGTTCCTCCAAGTTTGCAGCAGATGTTGCAGTTATGCTCAGCATTGCAGCATTTTCTTCCGGGTGTGGGCTGCAGGTTCTGCTTTGCGAAACAATCTGCTCCCCCTTCATAACTGTGATGATAACAGAACCATCGGCCATCACACGCGTTATTGTCGTTGTTTCACCGTTTTGCTCTGTTTCTTTATCATAATCAGCAGGTCCCCTTTACCAGTAATTTTGATACAAAATAACGATGAACCCCCTTGCACCCCCCTACTTATCGTTAAGCAAGTATACCTCGGAAGCCGCACGGGACAAGGCTTAGAGAAAAAGAGAAGGGGGTGCATTTGCACCCCCTCGATTGGGATTTTGCACCCCCTAAATAATGTCTGCTAAATAAATGCTATATCCGCATTTCATGCTCTTGATTGGCCTGTTTCAAGGTATTATACGCATGAAACCAAGCCATTTTTCACATGATCATCACGGAAAATACACGGCTTTTGGACAGATTTCTTATTTTCGTATGCGGTTAAGGGAGCGTCTAAGCACATAGTCGCGTTGCCGTACAATGCTTTATGAATTATTTAGCAGACATTAAATACTAAAAAGGCATAGATTATCATGGTTCCCTTTACGGAAATCACCCGGGAAAATGTAGATCAATTCCGGTGAGAAGAATGAACAGCACTTAAGCTATTCTATCTTTACCATTTTCAGGAAGCCATCTAAGCAGGAAATCGCGGAAATTATGGCTGGCGTTAGTGAGTACAGTGGTCTTATCCCAGGCCAGGTATATGGTCTGACCTTGGTCATCTTCTGTGCCCAGTGGTTTCACAACAATATCTGGATGTGGATTCAGCATAGCGGCGTAGTCATAACCTATGTTTACAACCTGTTGCTGTAGGATCAGGTCAGCAATAAGCTGCTCATCGGCTGTTTCGGCTACAAGATCTATTTTCAGCCCGGGAAGCAGTATGTATTTGTCCATATTGTGACGGAAGCAATGATAAGCGCGCCCTTTACTGACAACTCTTGTGCCATCAAGGTCCTTATACGTGATTCTATCCTTCTTGGCCAGGGGATGGTCACAATGAAGACGGACGCAGTAATGGGAGAAGAACAGCGGTTCGCCGTAAAAGCGGGTTTGGTCAAGTTCTCCCGTTACAATGGCAAAGTTGCAATGCTTTTCCAGGACTCCTTTTAAGGCTGTGTCATCTGTGGTGTCAACTGTGCTGAGAATTATATCCGGAAAGGTACGATGAAAATCCCAAAGGAATTTGGCTCCTAAAAAGGCAAAGACATGGTCGAGAGCATAGACCGTAACCACACTTTTGGATTGCGAGGCTAACGTACGCATGCTTTCAATGCTGCGGTATTCTTCTAACAAGCGCTGGACATGGGGAAGAAGTGCAGTGGCATAGTCTGTGGGGGCAAGGCCGTGAGGATTGCGGATAAAAAGCAGTTGCCCCAGCTCGTCTTCAAGTGTCTTTATTATCTTGCTGACTCCCTGTCGTGATACATAAAGTTGGTTGGCGGCATTTTGGATATTGCCCTGTCGGTATACTTCCAAGAAATATTCCATTTGTTTTTGATTCATAATAGGCACTCCTTTCGTTTGTTTTTATTTTACAGCAATATTTTAGTTGCTACAATAGAGAACTTATTTGCTTGTCGCGGTGTAATAAGGGAATTATACTAGACCTATAACAACACGAACGCAACTTATTAGTGACGCAAAGGAGAGTATGACCATGAAGATGACACAAATCCGTAATGCTACCAATCGCCTCGAATACGCAGGCAAGGTTTTTCTTATAGATCCATGGTTGATGCCGAAACATCAGTTTTCTTTTATTGATGTGCCTGGCAGGCCTTATCATGTGCCGGATGAGATGAAGGAGCATCTTCTCATGCCCTTTTATGACTTACCTATGTCGATGGAAGAGATCCTGACAGGGGTGGATTACTATCTGGTAACACATTTGCATCCTGACCATATCGATATGGGCATGGACGGTACCGTTGGTGCGCCGCTGGACAAAAATGTTCCGGTCATTTGCCAAAATCAACAAGACGCGGAAGCTTTTCAGAAGTCAGGCTTCTGTGAGGTGATGGTGTTATCTGAAGATGGCATGATGTGCGGGCAGGCAAAGCTGACAAAACTACCAGCACGCCATGGAACCGTGGTTCCTTGTGGCGATGCGATGGGGGTAATGTTTGCCGCTGAAGGAGAAAAGACATTCTATCTGGCGGGCGATACGGTTTGGTATCCAGTAGTGGCTGATGTGTTAAAGCGTTACCAGCCGGAGGTGGTGGCGCTCAACTGCTGTGCTGCCGAGACCGTGGAAAATGGCAGGCTTATCATGGATGCTGAAGATGTCCATTGCGTAGCCAAAACTGCCCCGGAGGCCAGACTTTATCTGACTCACTTGGACAATGTGGCCCATGCTGCTCTTACACGCCATACGCTAAAAGGAAGTTTGGCAGAGCGCGGTGTGACCAATTATGATATGCCGCGAGATGGACAGGTAATAACTTATTGAGTCTGTTTAAACTTTTGATTCATCTTTCAGAGCGTAGCCACGAAACAATCTGTTCTCGTACCTTGTCCATGTCTCTTTTGTATATTTTTATCCCGTCAACAACATCAGCATTTGGCTCCAAATGCTGAATATATGATACAGTTCCCGCAAATCCTCCTCCACCGGAAATAACAACGGCAATGATTTTCTTTTCAGAAAAATCATAGGTATCGAAGAAGGAATATACCGGCATCGGCAAGTCACCCCACCAATTTGGATATACAAAATATATCGTCCGGTAGTCATTCAGGTTTTCCAAATGAGACGATAATGCGGGGCGTGTGTCCTCCGTTTTTTCACGCTTACCGACTTCTAAGATTTCCTCATACCCGGTAGGATATTTTCTGACGGTTTGGATAGGAAACAAATCTCCTTTTGTTTCTGTTGCAATCCATTCTGCCAGAACCTGTTCATCCGAACGAAAACCAACGCCATCCGGTTTCAGGCTCGGTCCGGTAACAGCGTCTATATTTTGGTCAGATGCTGTGTTAATCCCACGGGAAAAATAAATAACTAACGGCTTGGAATCTATACTGTCCTTAGATTCAGTTATTGAATTTGCGGAAGGCACGGCACTATTTGCCATAGCCTGTTCGTTTCTATTCCCACAAGCCGTAAAGGTGACCGCAAAAGCCGCCACGCCTACTACAAGTATCAGCCGTAAGAAACATTGACTTTTCATGGGATTGTCATCTCACTTTGATTTAATCATGAGTTCTTCGCCAATAGCAAAGGCTTTTTTGCAATCCTCAGGGAAATGCACATCCCGCCATGCTGCCTTTTCTTCTGGGGAGAACACTTCACAGACGTATTTGCCATAGTCGTCAAACTGATATGTATTGAAGGAGTGAAGAATCAGCGGCTTCTGAAAATAATTTTCGAGGAATATCTCAAAAAGCCCCATATACTCCCGATAGCCGTCGCGCAGCATCTCATCTTCCTTCACGTTCATTGTGTAAATGCAAGCCGTGGGAATCTTTTTTTGCACAAGGTTGGGGTAGCCGTGCTTATACTGCATATAAGGAAAGAAGAATCTCTCGTAGAATGCGTGAAGTTGCCCCGTGATGGTGCGGTAATAAATGGGAGAGCCAAATACCACCGCATCGGCATCACGCAATTTTTCCAACACGTCATACAAATCATCGCGAACAGCGCATTTCCCATAGCTTGCACCATCCTTGCGCTTGCAAGCAAAACAACTGCGACAGCCGGTGTATTTCAGGCTGTAAAGGTCGATCCGTTCTGCCAGCACATCAGGATCGGCTTTTTTTGCTCCCTCCAGTACCTTGTCAAGCAAGGTCGCCGTATTCTTGTTTTTGCGCGGACTTCCGTTGATCGCGTAAATCTTCTTCATAAACACTCCTCCATATACCCACAATCATCAAATGATACGTATCGTAGCAATGAGACAAGTGACAGCATGATTTTCTCCTATCGAACGAACCGTTGAATATTTCATTCTTTTTCAGCGTATGAAGTGGGTGAGCGTAATCTTCTCATATTCCGGGGATGCGCCTCCGGCTTTGATTCCATTCAGAAGCCACGCTATATTCTGTGCCAGTGTCCGCATGGTTTGAAGTCCCTCGGCATCTTTGGCCACATCCTCCGGCGTGAAGCCGTGTACCTGATTCCAGTATTGAGAGGTCGCTACTACCATATTGGTCATCTGAAAATACATATTGAGCCGCGTAAATGCCGCTGATGCGCCCCCGCGACGGCAGGACACCACGGCTGCGGCAATCTTTCCCGCGAACCGTCCGCTTGCACTGAACATGAAGCGATCGAGAAAGCTCGTGAGCCGACCGTTCGGTCCGTCGTAGTAAACCGGCGAGCCAACAACCATGCCGTCAAATTCATCCCATCTGGCAATTGTTTCATTTACCAGATCATTGAACACACATTTTCCCGTTTCCTGACATTTGTAGCAGGCAATGCAGTCCTGCATTGGCTTCTTGCCAAGCCAGAGGATTTCGGACTCCACATTAAGCTCGCCCAGCTTGTCAGCAACTTCCTTCAGCGCGGTAAAAGTGCAGCCTTTTTCATTTGGACTGCCGTTGATTAAAAGAATTTTTGACATCTCGCATCTCTCCTATCAAAAAAATTCATTGTGAAATTCCTGGCGAATATCTTTTATTTTTGCCCATACTTCTCGTAATGAACATTTTGCCAAACCAAATCTTTTTCCGTACGAGGGGATTTTGTTTCGCCTTTTTGTCCCAAGGCCACCACATTTAGTACAGAGAAATTATCCGGCACACCGAGGATTTGTCGGATTTCCTCATCGGCACTTTTCCTTTGTCCCTGCCGATTCCGCATGTGAATCCAGCAAGCCCCCACACCAAACTTCTCAGCAGCCAGCAGAACGTAGGTGGAAGCAATGGCCGCATCCTCAATCCAGAGTTCGCAGTCTGCCGTATCGGCCATGACCACGATGGCGGCATCAGCCGTGGGAAGCGGCCCTGCACCCATGCGCTTGCAACGTGCAACGGCCTCAATGGTCGCCCGGTCACGCAGGACAACAAATTCTATGGGATGCCGTCCCCAAGATGAGGGAGCTAAAAGTGCAATCTTCAAGATTTCTTTCACCACATCGTCCGGAACTCTCTCTCCCGTGTAACGGCGAATAGAACGGCGGTGACGTACCAATTCATACAAGGAATTTTCCTGACCTTCATTTGAAAACATACTCGATATCCTCCTGCTTCTCATAAAGCTCCCAGTATTTCTCCGCAATGTCGGCAGGATCATAATGAGTGCCCGGTGCAATGCTGCCCATGATAGTGACGATGCCCACATAGACTCCCTTTTCCTTCACTTCCTGCGACAGAGCAAATGTGAGTGCCCGAAGGGCTGCCTTATCCACGGAAACGCAAGTGTATTCTGCCATGGGATAGAGGGCGAAACCGCCGCCGGTGAAGAGAATAGCCCCGCTTCCCTTGGCAATCTGCTCTGGCAATACAAGATTTGCCGAATGAAGTGCGCTGGCCACATCCACCTGATAATGTTCCATGAGGTCGGAGCTTTGGAGTTTTGTGGGAAATCCCGCCGTCAGGATTGCGGCATTGTAAATAAGCACATCTACGCTTCCATGCTCCTGCCGTATCTTCTGAAAAGCCGCTGTCAGGGACTCGGTGCTGGCGGCATCTGCCGCATAGGTATAGGCTTCAATCCCCTGGGTTTTCAGTTCATCTGTCAGAGGCTCAAGTTTGTCAAGGTTTCTCGCCAACATTGCAACCTTGAAATCGTGCATACCGAATACCTTGGCAATGTTTACGCCCATTCCCTTGCCTGCACCTACCACAACAGCCAACTTCTTCTCCATGATAAATTTCTCCTCTCAATTTTGTGCCTTGATTGTATCTGTGTCTATTGTATGGTAGAATCCACATAAAGAAAAATATATTTTTGTTTATAGGAGGATAACTAAAAAGTTATGTTGACACATAATCTGCGAATATTCCTTGAGGTGGCCAATCGACAGAGCATCACCGAGACAGCCAATGCCCGCTACATCTCCCAACCCGCTGTCAGCAAGGCCATTCAGTCGCTGGAAAAAGAACTGAGTTTGAAACTTTTTCATCGTGACAAGAAAAGCGGCATGATACCCACGGAAGCGGGAAAGAAAATCCTCCTGCTGGCGCGGCAAATGGAGGACTTGGAGAACCGTATCTACCAGACTGCCTTCCGGGAGAACAACTTCATCGGCGGAAAACTCCGCATTGCGTCTGTCCCCGTCACCACAACGGTGCTGCTGTCCAAGGTTCTGCGGCAATACCGGGAGGCGTACCCTTATGTTACGGTGGAAATTAAAGAGGGCAGTCCCCTTGTTGTGCGGAAGATGGTGGAGGAACACGCCGTTGATTTTGCCGTTACTTACGCTCCTTTCGGCAACTTGGATGCCGAAATTCTCATTAGGGATGAAATGGTGGGCATATTGCCTCCGGATTCAGATACGGAAATTATGGAAATCGGCAAAGAGACAGAACATATGATTCTTTGTCGTGCCGGAATGGAAACGGTGATGGAGCGTCTGCCTTCCGAACAGAGGATTGATTTTAGCCGAAGTCTGCTGGTGCAGAATGCCGAAACTGTAGTGCGTATGGTGGATGAGGGTAACGGAGTGGGGCTTATCTCCAAATTTACACTATCTTCCATGTCGCACCATTTGCGGATTTGTCAAATACAGCCGACACTTGACACACAGATTGGCCTCCTTGCTTATGATTTAGCCGATCTGACTCCCGTGGCGCAGGAATTTGCCCGCATGATGCGGGAGTTATGCGCGGAAATGATGTGAAATGCAGAAACAGAGCGTAACAACTGCGCTCTGTTTTACCAAAATTATGAGAATGGCGGGATGGCTCTGCTCCACGAAGTAGCTGGGGACTTGCCCGGTGTTCTTCACTACCTTCTTCGTGAGGAAGTCCGGCGTGAAGGTCTTTTGGATGCGGGCGCAGCCCGTATACTTCTCGTTGTCGAGAATCCCATTGATATTGGCGGCGTTCCATTTGCTCTTGCAATTTAGCAAGTAAACATATACTTTATTCCGAAAATAGAAAAAGCCGCTTAACAATCTTAAGTTATGACAATTTATCTTATCACACAACAAAACGGAGCCATAATCAAAATCTTTTACATTCTGTCATGGCTCCGTTAATTTTTACTTTTTAAGCTCCGCGCCTTCTATGACAATCTGGAGTGCCCAGCGGGCAGCGTCATAGAGGTCTTTTTCTTTTATGTATTCTTCCTTTGTATGTGCATTTTCCATACCGACGGCAAGGACAACTGTGGGAACGCCGTATGTATTAAAATGATTAGCGTCAGAGCCGCCGCCGGATTCTTCAAGGGATACAGGGAAATCAAGCTTTTCTGCAGCTTTCTTCGCAAGCTGAATTGCCGGTGAATCTTTTTCCAACACATACGGCCCGTAATCAGGACTGACCTCTGCAGTGATTTTGCAGTTCACGGAGGCAGCACCTTTTTCGAAGTGTTCTACAATATCCTGGGTGATTTTATCAAGCTTTGCCTTATTGCGGCTGCGGCTTTCATAATAAATATCACAGGTATCTGCGACGACGTTTGTGGCACTGCCGCCGACGATGCGCCCTACATTGCAGGTTGTTTCTTCGTCTATGCGCCCCTGCGGAGCATCCGCCAGGAGCTTTCCTGCCGCGATTATTGCATTGATTCCGTTTTCAGGCGCAATTCCCGCGTGAGCTGCTTTGCCTTCTATATGAATGTGCAGCTGATTCTTCCCGGGAGCCATAAAGGTCATAGAACCTGGATGACCATGAGTATCCAAGGTAAAGCCGCAGTCGGAATGCAACAGGCTTGTATCAAGATTTTGCGAACCATGTACTCCGTTTTCCTCAGAGGTTGTAAAAACCACCTGCAGCGGACCGTGCAGAATATTTTTTTCTTTGAGCTGACGCAGTGTCTCAAGAACAGCCACTACTCCGGCCTTGTCATCTCCGCCAAGTATGGTTGTTCCATCCGAGCGTATTATTCCGTTATCCAGAACAGGCTTTACCCCTTCACACGGCTCAACACAGTCCATGTGCGCTGTCAGCATTATTGTCTGTATATTTTCATGGGCAGCATCTGAGGCTGGAAAATCCGCAACAAGATTCCCACAGTTTCCTCCAAGCTTTTCTCCTGCATTATCCTCATGCACCATGCCGCCCAGCTCGGTCAGACGCTTCGTCAAAAGGTCTCCGATTTCGCGCTCGTCATGTGTGGAGCAGCAGATTTTAACAAGCTCAAAGAATTCGTCCAATACTCGTTTTTCATCAATCACAGCGGTTTGCGGCATGACATTCTCTCCTTAACGTCCGATCAAAGTAAAATCATAAGTACAATAGCCGAAACAAGGCATGGAAGGAAGTTTCTTTTCGATACCTCAATCGGATTGACCTTTGCAAGCCCTGAGCAGATAATAGCCGCACCTGCGACAGGAGACATAGAGCGTCCCATAGCTCCCGCAATCTGCGCCAGAGAACCAAGGTCCATGATAGTCATTCCGAACTGTTCGGCGAAGGGTGTAACCGCGCCGTTGAAGGCAAATGCAGCCGCATCACCGGAGCCGGAGATAACCGCGATAAAGAATGGGCCGAAGGTGCCCGCTGCAGCAGCAATGGACTGAGAGCCCTTCATAAGTTCGGTCAGTGCGCCTGTAAGACCAACGGCTGCCATACCTGTAGTAAAGACGCTTGCACAGACAATCAGACCGATAACATCAGCATAAGCGGCGCCCATACCGGAAAAGAAGTTGCGGCATACCTCCTGTGCGTCGGACCAGGTAACGAGAAGACCAAGAACTACACCGATAATCATTGAAAGAGGAACTCCCATTGCAGGCAGAATGCCAACCTGTTTTGAGCCAAGAACCAAAAGGAGCAATGGAACTACAGGCACAATCGCCCGAAGCGGATTGACTTTGAAATTGCTCATCTGAAGGTGTTCTTCCTCAGCTACCTTCTCAAGATATTCTTTTCTTCTTTCGTCAGACGCGCCTTCCTTCATGAAATGCGCGTAAGCAGTCATCACGATAACACAGGCTATAGATGCAACCACCGAGGCAGGGGTTTCGTTGATAATGACTGTCATCATATCCGTACCTGCAAGCTCGGCAACAAACGGGTTATGCGCGTTGCCCGGGCTGATTGCGCTTCCCCACGTTCCCGCAAGAACAGTAGCAGCAGCCATTGCCGGATGTACACCTGCAGCTATCAAGGTCGGAATCATTATACTTCCAACTGCTGCCGAACAGCCCGCCGCTGAAGGAATTGCCAAGCTGATCCACCAGGTCAGCAAAAAGGACAACGGTACGAGCAATCCACGGCCTTTATTGAGCACACCGGATATGGACTGAACAAGATGCTGGTCGCACTGAGTAAGCTTCATAACATACGAAAAACCCATAACTGTACAAATTGTCGGTACTAATGAATTGTTTACCATCGCTTTGGTAAACGCCTTCATGATATCCTCCGGAAGGCCTCCGATAAGACACATAATAAGACCTGCACAGAATAGTATGAGCCGTGCTTCATATTTTTTCACAATGAGCACAAAGGTTAGAATTACCAGAATTATTCCGGCAATCAACATAAAAATACCCCCTACGAATCATTTCATATGTTCTATAAGCAAACCTTATCATATACTAAAGATGTCTACCTATAAAACACATTTTGTACTCAATTACTATACCATTTTTCTTTACAACTTATCAATAACAATCTCGATTTCCGTTAAATATAAAGAATTCCGGTGTAAATAATCTATTTTTCTCAAGCCATACTACAAGGAAAGCATTATTTTAGTCCATCTCCAATGTACTTACTTCACCCCTAAAACAGCAAAAGCTTCGGCTGATAATTCAACCGAAGCTTTTGTTACATATTTACAAAACAAATTAAATCTGTCCGATGGATTTCAGGATTACCTGCGCGATGATAGCGGAACCGATGTATGTTCCGATAAATACAACACAGGAAACAGCGATTATTCTCCAGCTGCTTTTTGCAAAAACATCAAGGTCCTTGCAAATTGCGATACCGGCGTAAGCAAGTATAGGCGTACAGAGCTGCAGGAAGCCTACCTTTGATACAGCGGCGTTAATAAAAGCTGCTGTCGGAAGTGCCGGATATGTCAAAATACATCCGATGGTAACGACATAAGCAACACCCGGAATACCTCCCGGAATCACCTTGCCGAGCCAAATTCCGACAAAGGCAAGCGCAATAAGAATAAGCATGCCGGGGATTGCTTCAACAAAAGCAAACTTTGTTCCAACGACGTTTGCAACCAGAGACATAATTCCGCAAACTACCAGCGCCTCAAGTGTTTCTGTCATTTTCATTCTGCATGCGCCTCCTTTTCAGATTCAGGTGCAGGTTCACCGTATTTTATACGGTACACCTTGCGATACAGCCACTCAGAGAGCGGAAGGCCCATCCAGATACTCATGTAAAGACCATCAAGTCCTGAAAGCATATTCGATGCCGCACCGAAAGCAGCGAGCTGGTCTGCCATTTCAGGGAACATCGCAGAAAGCGAACCCACAGCTGCTGACATCATGCTGGCAGAGCCGACACCTGCAGCCATAGCCAATGCATACGGATGAAGCGGAAGATACGCGGCCGCGAAGCTCGCCATGAGTCCGAAGAAAATCGTGCCGATAACAGTACCGGCAATGTAAACGCCCATAACGCCGCGACCTTCCGCAGCATCAAGACCGTAGCGCTCACCGATAAGAGCGACATTCGGCTCACGGGCAATGGAGTGCGCCGCGCCGATTGTTTCACGTTTGAGTCCGAGGAAAACTGCGACAGGTACGCCAACAAGAATCGTACCGAGATTTCCGAACTCCTGAAGAATAAGTGCAGGTGATGCGGCCAGGATTTTAGGCAGACTCGGTCCTACGAGCGTACCGTATTTTGCCATGAGCAGCATCAGAGTAACTCCAAGCAGTGAGCTTGCAGCGTTGATTTCAGTATCACGGGAAATTTTCAAAAACCGCGGTGCCGTGAGAACACCCATCAAAAGCGCGTACATCATCGGCAGCAGGACGATTTTTCCAACTCCCAGAGTGAACGCAATGTTGCCGATTTTTTCCGCAACAACGACTAACACCAGAACAATCAGATGAAGCCGTAAATTCTTCATAAGAATACCCCCTTATTTTTTATATATGATAACAGACAAAGGAAAAATCCTGTTGTCCGGGTTATTCTTCTGTTTTCTCGAAGTATCCGTCGAGTTTTTCGATGAATTCTTCTTTAGTCAGAAGCGGCTTATAATCCGCAAGAATTTTCTTTGCCTTGGCTGCATCCTCATAAAGAAGGTCTACAATAGTGCAGGCAAATGCTTTCGCAGGTGTAAGAACTGCCGCGTCGAAATCCGTTACAGTGAAGTCCTTCGTATGAAGCGAGCCGTCAACGCCGCCGATAAACGGATGAATCGCCGGCATGATATGAGAAAGGTCTCCCATGTCTGTCGAAGCCTTGAAATGTCCTGCGTCAATAATCTCAGTTTCAGGAACCTGTTCCTTTACATTATCCACAAAAAGCTCGTTCAGCTCAGCAGAGCAGTTAAGCGGAAGCATTCCCGGCATTGTCTCGATAATCGTCTTCGCACCTACTGCTGCGCCGCCTGCGCGGAGCGCAGCATCAACTCTTGGATGCGTGCTGTCAATAGCATCCATTGTTGCCGCGCGGACATAAAGCTCCATGCGTACATCCTCAGGAACATTATTCACAAGGTCTCCGCCCTTTGTAATAATCGGATGTACACGCACGACATCCTTCTCCTGAAATGTCTCACGCAGAGCATTGATTCCCATAATTCCGAGACATGCCGCATTCAGGGCATTTACACCTTCATGAGGAGCATTAGCAGCATGAGCAGAGCGTCCCACGTACTGTACAAGCTTCACAACAAAGCCGTTGCTGGACTGTCCGATAGCAACGGTTTTTCCCGGTGTATGGTCACGGGAATGCATCATCATAGCCATATCTACATCATCAAACGCGCCGCGGTAGATAAGCTCATCCTTTCCACAGAGGTAATGGAGCTTACCTTCCTGACGAAGCTTCTGGCGGTATGTGATTTCTACATATTCCTCTGCAGGAACGGCAAAAAACACCGCATCTCCCGAAAGCTCCTGCATAACTCCCGACTGTATAAGGCCCTGTGCCGCAGCCAGCATAGCCGAGGTCTGAAGAAAATGACCACAGGTATGCGCTGCTCCTGTAAGAGGATCAGCCTTTGGGCTGTCAGGAGTTCCTATGGCATCAAGCTCACCTATGACTGCAACCGTCGGACCTGCTGTCTTCCCCTTTACACGCGCCTTAACTCCTGTAAGCGCAAGTCCTGTTTCCGGAGACAGCCCCAGCTTTTTCATATATGCCTCAATCTTTGCAGCAGTCTTTGTTTCCTTATATCCCAGCTCCGGCGTGCTTTCTATATCTGCCGCCAATGCCTCGATTTCACTCCGCGCTGCATCAATCTTCTCACAAATAAGCTGTTTCATTTCTTCCTTTGTCACATAATCACCTTCGTATATAAACATTTGTCCACTTCCTATAACTTTTTAAGTATAGCACATTCAAATCTGCCGCTTCAATAGACTTTGCACCCAAAAAGCCGCATTGTCATAAAAAATAAAGGAATCATACGTCCAAGTTATCTGTTACAGTACAACATAAAAAACCGGCAGACACATAATCGTATCTGCCGGAATAAATATCATTTTACTTTTGTGCGCTGAGATCGTTCAGGAAATCCTGAAGCTTATCAAGTTTTACATGCTGCATAACAACGATATGGGACAACTCGCCTCCAAGACGCGCATCAAAATCCGGTGCAAGGTCATATTTCTCTACAATGGCCTTTGGCGGACGTTTGAAATAAACTGTGTTTGACATAGGTTCAAGCCATGCCTGCCATCCCATCTCATCCAGCTTAGCCTTAAGCCATGCAGCGCGCTCCAGCATACCCTGTGCCTGCTCGGTGAACCCTTTATCTCCATACTTACGTATAATCCATAAGAGCTTCAGCGGGGATAAAGCTGAACGGGAACAATTAATCATCGGCATGCTGCCGTCTAAATACGTGACATTGTACGGGTTCTGATTTTGTTTGACCTCCATTGTAGTGAGGAAAATACCCGCGGGCTCGTCCATTCCGAAGAACTTGTGACCGCTGACTGCTATTGAATCGAACGGATGAACCTTACGGTTAACAGCATCCTTATACTGTGTATATGGGAGATACCCTCCGAAAAGCGCAGCATCCACATGCCGATATACCTCAATATCAGGATATTTTGCCAGGACAGCGTTCAATGCATCCATATCATCAACACCGCCCTTGAAGGTTGTTCCCATTGCATAAACCATAAGTGCAGGACGATCCGGAACAAGTCTGCTTTCAAGCTCTTCCGGAATCATGCGGCCGTGCTCATCTGAAGGTACAAGCACAAGGTCAATATTCTGCACATCGGCCAGTCGCATGTTGGAATAGTGCGCCGCATCCGATACGTACATAACAGGCTTTTTCTGTGTTTTCTTCTCAAGATATTTGGAGCCGAAATAAATTCCGTGGCTGTTGCCGTCGGTTCCGCTAAACGTGACAATACCCCAAAGATTATTCAAATCGAAGCCATAATGCGGTCCGAAGAAATCAATGACAGCACGCTCGAATTTCAGCGCATTGAGGTGACCGCCTTCATGAATCTCAAACGGGTCTCCGGCGTTATTTACCATAGCCCTGTACGAATGAGAGTCCAGATACCATTTGTAAAACTCTGTCAGATGAATGTCATGATTGGCAGGATAGCCGAAATCATACGCCTTGTGCGTGTCAATGTACTCAGCATATTTATCAAGTACCGCCTGTTCCTCCGAGGTCGGAGCTGAATATGCTGTTCCGCAGGAAACCCCAAAAATGACCGCAGCAGCCAAAATACCTGCCGCTTTTTTAACCCCTTTAGCCTGAATAAATCTCATTCTTTTCCCTCCCGTTCAACTTGAACAAAATAATTTTTACACTAGGAATATATTTGACACAAAAAAAGAATTTCCTTCTTTTTAATCTTATTCATAAGTAAAAGCGGCAGATACCCTAAGATACCTGCCGCTTCATTTAGTTAAACTTATCCGGACCTTTACCAATCTTTTCGCACAAGACCTGATAATTATCTATGATTATTGGAAAAATTTTCTCCAAACTAAAAGACATCGCTTCATCTGCCAATCAGCAGTGAAACGATGTCTTTTGTGTTTTCAGTTATATACATGCCCTGAACCGGGGAAAAAACAATGTGGGCGTAAAAAAAGAGTCGGCAAAATCACCGACTCACTCGTAAATTTCTCGTCTATGTCCAACAGTCAAGGCCAATATGACAAGATTGCTGTCCTGTATATCGCAAATTATTCTGTAGTCCCCGATTCTATACCGCAATAGTCCGGCAAGATTCGCAGTTAAGCCTTTACCATGTAAACGCGGATTTTCGCAATTCACAAGATTGTTCTGAATCCACTGCTTTAAGATACGCTGAGTATACTTGTCCAGCTTTTTAAACTCCTTATCAAATCGCAGCGTAGTTCTTACTTGATAAATCATATATCAAGTTCCTCCCACAGTTCTTCAATAGGATGACTTTTCTTTCCGCCGGCTACGTACTCTGCGCGAGCCTCTTTAGCAACAATGACATCATACTCATCCTGAATTTTTTCGAATAATGCTCTTTTGAATGCTTCGCCTAATGATAGTGAATTAAGCTTTGCGTAGCTCTCCGCGAGTTTACGCTCTTCATCGCTAAGTCTGATTGAAAATGCCATAACCATCACCCCTTTTAGTACATCGTACTACATCATTGCTATTTATGTCAATTATTCTTCAATATTTCTACTTTTGTTTAAAATACATCAGTTATGATGTATTCTGTAAATATAGTATATCTTTCAATAATTCTCCACAACACAAAACCCTCCGATAAATCAAGGTACTTCCTGATTTATCGGAGGGTTTATTTTTCACTCATCACAGCGACCGCAAGGCCGCCAAAAGTTCTTCATTTTCTTCTCTTGTTTTGACCGCGACGCGGACAAACATATTATCCAGTCCCGGATAATTAGAGCAATCACGCAGGAGAAAGCCTTTTTTGCGCATCCGGGCACAGAACGCCGCGGAGCTTTCCCATTCTTCTCCCAGGCGGATAAGGATAAAATTGACCGTTGGTTCGAAGACCTTGAAGCCCTTAATCGTGCGAAGCTCGTTTGCAAATCGTACACACTCCTCCGCAACAAGCTTACGCGATTTTTTCTGATACTCCATATCCTTAAGTGCCGCGACACCTGCCCGCTGCGCGGGAAGGTTCACGTTCCACGGGTCCTTTCCCATGTCCATCTTCTTCACGCGTTTCGGGTTTGTAATTGCAAAACCGAGGCGCAGTCCAGGAAGAGCGTAAAATTTCGTCAGCGAGCGGAGTATTATGAGGTTGTCGTATTTCTCCGTAAGCGCCCGAACAGAATACTCATCCTCGTCCTCACGAAAATCAAGGAATGATTCATCTACGGCAACAATCGTTCCGGTTAATTCTGCTTTTTTAATGAGCTTTTCCAGTTCTGCACTTTTTAGCATATTACCTGTTGGGTTGTTCGGATTGCCTAAAAGAATGCAATCAATGCCCTCAAGCTCTATCGAATCCACGGAAAGAGCGAAATCCTCATCCTCCTTCAGTGTATGATAGACAACCTCTGCCCCTGCCGCCAGTGCCGCACGCTCGTACTCACTGAAGGAGGGTATCGGTAGCAGAACCTTTTTCGGATGCTCTGTATGAAAAAGCACATAAAAAAGCTCTGCCGCGCCATTTCCAAGTACAAAACACTCGGCAGGAACTCCGTAAAAGTCTGAGAGCACTTCCTTTAGTTCTTTTCCGTTCGGGTCAGGATAATGAATAATATCATCTATGGAATCTGCCACCGCAGACCGTACAGATGCAGCCAATCCCATTGGATTTATATTGGCACTGAAATCTCTCCAGCCGCCCTCAGGTGCTCCTTCACGATATACGTTTCCACCATGCACGAATCTGTTTTCCATAGGTTACCCCTTTTCTATGTCCGCACCGCCCGATATAAGCTCTGCGCTCTGTAAGAATGTAAGGTGCGGGAATTTCTGCTGTAAGACAGCTGCCTGTTTTTCCACAAAAAGTTTTTTCCTGTCAGGTGAAAACAATACTCCGAGTATCGTTCCGCTGTGCGCAACATTTATGCCAAGTGCTCCTAGAGCTCTTGCTTCCTCTATGATTTCCTTAAGCTTTGCTTTGTGAAGAATCGACTGATTTGCTACTGCGCTCTTTGTGGCAGCCGCAGCTATGGACGCAGCTGTACGCGGTTCAGACAAAAGCGCCAGCGCAGCATCCGTCTGTCGCTCATTTTTCTCACTGAGCTCCCCTAAATCCTTTCTCTGATGAAAGTCAAGGGTATCTACTGCTCCGCCTGTATCAAATATGGCTATCTGGATACGGGGCAATACTCCCAGTGATTCATAGCACTCTCCGGTCATGTGATTCAGGCGGACGACTCCGTCAAAAAAAATACCGTCCGTCGGCTCAATACCTGCAGCTATTCGAGATACCTCAGGCGCTGTGATTTCATGTCCGAACACCGCTGCTACAGCGTAGCATACTGCAGCTATGTCAGCACTTGATGAAGCCATCCCCTTTCCGATTGGAAGCTCAGAGGAAAGAGTTATACCATAGGGAAACGACGTTTCTCCCAGATAGTGCAGGGTACGTTCGAGGGCCTTTTCAGCCTTTGCTCCAAGACCGCGGTGTGCCATGTTTTCATCTGTTACGGTTACTGTCGTATATAAATTCACCGGGCATGTAACGAGGAAAGGAACGCCCTCCCGCGTCCCCTGTACAAGCTCGCCGCATGATCCCGGCACTTTTACTGTAAGCTTCATGGAGTTTCTTCTCCCATTCGTTCTATTGAATAAATCTTCCTGCGATAAGATATGTCAACAGCACAAGTGCTTCAGTAAGCGTAGCAGTCGCGCCGTATACATCTCCTGTCATTCCACCGATTCTTTTGGTCACGTAGCCTGCAAAGAAATATGAAAACGCCGTACCGACAGCAAGACATATATATGCAAGTATGCCGCATGGAACAAGCAGAATAAGCGTTGATATAAGTGCTATTATCAGAGTGTTGGCTGTCGAATAATCGGAAAACATTCTGCCAAGCCCGTCAGGACGCGCCAAAGGGAAGCGGCGTATTTCTATGACAACCATAAGCCTTGCTATAATCGGCATTATGAAAAGTGCAGGAACAAGCACAGACGGCTCCATATCCAAAAGAGTCCCCCACTCCAAAAGCATGAGTGCAACAAAGCAGAATACGGCATTTGAGCCGACGCAGCTGTCCTTCATGATTTCAAGCATACGTTCACGGGAACGTCCGGAGAAAACTCCGTCCATAGTATCCATGAAACCGTCGCAGAAAATCCCCCCTGACATGAGTATGGGGAGTACCAAAAGCACAACAGTCACGAGGTGCGTTGGAAGTGTCACTCCGCAGGAAGGCAAAAACACAGTCATAAGATATGCGGCACCGGCGTAAATTGCCCCCAAAACCGCACCTATAAGCGGAAAGTATTTTACACTTTCTCCGAAGTCCTGCTCCGTCCAGTTATCCTGTTTTACGATACAAAGACGCGTCAAAAACTGCAGTCCGATAAAAAAAGCACGCATCCAAAAGCTCCTTGATTTTGAAACGCGAAAACAGCTTTTCCCTTTAAGCGTTTCACTTAATAAAACATTTCAATCGCATGAGGAAGTGTCTCCACTGTCATTGGAAGAGAAGGTCCCTTCTCTCCGTCGAGGTCGCCCTCAACAGCTTCACCCGCATCGACTGTGATTTTTTTCGCCTGAACATACAAAAGGTTCGGGTCATCAGGACGCACATTTCCCGAAACAACATCCTTTGCCAAAGCAACAAAGCTCGGAATACTGCATTTTTTTACAACAATCAAATCCAGCTTTCCGTCATCAAGCCTTGCAAGAGGCGCAACATTTTTCAGTCCTCCTGCGGTACCGCTGTTGACAATAACAAAGAAATAAGCATGCACATCATATTCTGAACCGTCTGCCTCTATATGCAGCGGCAACGCGCGGAAATTCGGAACCTCACCGATCCCGCGGATGTAGTACGCGATTTTTCCAATCGCGTTTTTGATACGCACATTTACCTCATGAGCTACCGTCGTCAGCATTCCAGCACTGGCAACATTTATGAAATATCTTCCGTTGGCACATCCCACATCTACAGGCATAGTCTTGCCAGACACAATGCGGTCAAAATACGCATTCTTTACGTCCATACCACCGGTAAGATTAAGAAAGGTCGCAAAATCGTTTGAGGTTCCGCTGCCATAGACGGCAATAGGAGTTTTCAGTTCATGGCGGACGACATAGTCAACCACCTCGCCCAGAGTACCGTCACCACCTGCAGCAATAACTCCGTCAGGAGCAGCTTCACGTATAAAATCAGGAAGACCTGAGTTGTCTATCTTGGTACGGTAAGGAATAAGCATAGCGCCGCGCTTATCAAAAGCTTCTATTATTTCATCAAGCTGGCGCGGAAATGTCGCATGTCCCGAAACAGGATTATATACAAGTACAAAGCGCTTCAATGTGCTTCCTCCTTATTTGCAGATACTTCCTCCGCCGGTGTCTTAAATACACCGATACGGCGCAGGAAACGTATGCTCACACGCCCTAGCATTGGCACGCGTGCCATATCCTCCTCGCCGATACCGCCGATAATAAGCATAACAGCAATGTATACGGCACACCCGAAAAATGTCGCGCCAAATGTGGATACGGCGTTGATTGCCCATGCGGACATAGTGAAATCGTAAAAGAGCTTTACAGCGCCTGCCATAACAACCGAAGCGCCGACTGCTTTCGCCAGATGTCCCCACTCCATACCATAACCAATATATTTATAAATAAAAAACATATTGATTATCGCGGCAACACCCATATCAGCTGCCGTAGCAAAAGCAGCACCAAGAATACCCAACGCAGGAATAGCCGTGAGTGTCCAGTTCAGCACAACCTTTGCCACAGCCGCAAGAATCATGTTGACCATAGGAATCGAAGGATGTCCGAGTCCCTGAAGAATGCCTGTCGATACCTGATGCAGTCCGAGCAAAACAATACTGAAGGAGCATGCCCATACAGCAGGTCCAGCCCCGGGGGCGCTGTATATAAGTGAGGAAATAGGCGTCGCCAGCACGCAAACCACAACAAAAGCCGGAAAGCATACAAAGTTTGAAATACGGATTCCTGCTGCCGTCTGCTCATATACGCGCTTTGTATCGTTCAGTGCTTTCGCCTCGGAGAGCGCAGGAATAATACTCACCGCGAGAGATGCCGTGATTATCGTAGAAAGATTGATAAGCGGTACAGCCATACCGGTGAGATAACCAAAAAGCTCGGTAGCCTGATTTACAGTGTAGCCTGCAACCTCAAGACGCTGCGGTACTATTACAAGGTCGAGATTTGAAACAACCGGAAGCATAATGCTTGCCGCAGAAACCGGCAGCGCAAGCTTGAAAAGACGTGTAATAATATGTGTCCACGGAGTATCGTACTCGTCCGGACGGGGCTTCAGTTCCTCCGGGGTATACATCTCCTTAATATCACGGTCAAGCTTCCAGTGATAATAAACAAGTACAATAAGACCTGCCACGGCACCGGCACATGCACCCATGCTGGCTCCTGCCGCCGCAAACTCAAGGCCCCATGGCAGGAACAAATCTGCCAGCACCACCATAGTGATGACGCGGAAAATCTGTTCAACGATCTGAGACATGGCTGTCGGAGTCATGCGCTGCCAGCCCTGCAGATATCCTCTTGAGCTGGCCAGAAGTGTTACGAAGAAGATGGCAGGCGCCAAAACAACTACAGAGTAATATGCCCGCGGGTCGCGGATGAATTGATAGTCGATGAGCCAGCCTGCTCCAAAATACGTCAAAAGAGAGAACACAATACCCGTCAAAAGCATCAACCACATAGATATGTGGAACACACGCCGGGCTCCGAAAATATCCTTCACTGCCACACGCTCTGCCGTAATTATGGATATAGCAACAGGTACTCCTGCCGTAGAAACGGAAAGCGCGAAGAAATATATCGGGAACGCCATCTGGTAAAGCCCGATGCCTTCGCCGCCAAGTACGCGTGACACAAAAATCCAGTTCAGAGAACCGATGACTTTTACCACAATACCTGCTATTGTGAGGATAAATGTTCCCTTCATTAAGGATTCGCCTTTGTTAGACTTCTCCTTTGCGGAATCATTTTGTTCGTTAATAATAAACACCGTCCTGACGCCCCTTCAAAAACAGGGCGCACGAATAGAAAGGCATAGAAATGCCCATACATAGAAATATTAAGCCGAAACAGGTAGTTTGTCAATTTATACGGCGTATATATAGGCATTTTCATATACTATGAAATTCTCAAAACATTACTTATTCTACTTTAACATAGCTTTATTTTTCTCTGATGTATGGTAAAATTTACGTGAAAGGGAGTATGGAATATGACTGTGGGCAATACCCCATCATCGAATATCAGTGAAGCAAAGCAGATGCTGGCTTCACTCACCGACAATCCAAAGCTTTTATATGTAATCTGCCCTTTTAATATCGGCGACTTTTTAGTAAACGGCGGCCTATGCTACGCTTTGCAGATAAAAAAGCGTAAAACCTCCTGTGCCTTGATTGTTTGCGAAAAATTCAAAGACTCACAAATTGATTTTATCGGAGTATCACAAATCATTTATATTCCATCAGAAAAAATGGAAATGATAAAGGATTATATCCGTGAGAACTCACTTTATGAGACAGACAATTACATATACGGTCACTTCCATGTCAAAAACGGCGGCTATGACTGGAATACATCGCTGCACTTTTTTGACAGATACCGTGAAAATGTATTCGGGCTTCCACTTGGAACTGAAATACTTCCGCCAATTATTGAAGATATTTCAGTTGAGCAGCAGCAAAAGCTACATGCAATGTATCAGCTCAGCAAACGAACTGTTATAATAACGCCCTATGCCAACAGCTCAACACAGCTCTTCTCTGATGAAGTTTGGTTTGGGCTGGTGAATAAACTAAAAGCACTTGGATATATCGTATATACAAACGTTGCGGGAAAAGAACTCCCCATCAAGGGAACTATGCGTATAAAGCTTACCTTCCCCGAGCTTGTCTATGCCGCAGGCAAAGTGAAATGCTTTATCGGCCGACGCAGCGGTATCTTCGATTTGCTGTGCTTCACAGACGCAGAGCTTTTATGTATTTTATACGTTGATTACTGGCATGACGACTTGAGGAAAAATTTCCCTTACAAAAAAAGCTATGCGTTTTATTACGCCGGACACTACAAGGCTGTATTGGAAAACGCCCGAAAAATGAATGCGGATGATCTGACAGAGGTGCAGCTAAACGTCCCACATGTAGATGCGTCAGAAATTTATTTTGAAGAAGATATGATGACAGATGCCATCATCAATACTGTTAAAGAGTTAGAATAATATTTCAATAATCCCAGTATCAAAGAAGGGTTCATATGACGATTAATATCGCACGTTTTAATGTATCAATCGGGAAAAACAAACCCGAAAATATCATTCATACCGAAAACAGCTGCCCGTTCTGCAGTCCTGACACTCTCACAGACATAATCGAAACTGAAGACAGTATGATTTTTCTACGAAATAAATACAACGTCATCGAAGACGCGGATCAGTTTGTTCTCGTTGAAGCTGACAGATGCGGCATAGATATGCCCGACTACTCAAAGGAACACATGCGGCGGCTTATAGACTTCGGTCTGAGACAGTGGCAAAAGCTTGAGGACTCCGGTCTCTACGAGCATGTTGTTTTCTTCAAAAACCACGGACATTTTTCCGGTGGAACGATGCGCCATCCCCACATGCAGATTGTCGGATTTCATCATATAGACTCCTCTCTCATGATTGAACCCGAAAGCTTCGAGGGAATAACTATTGCGGAAAAGGACGGCGTTCTTTTGAATGCATCAACGCATCCGCGCCTGGGCTTCGGGGAGTTTAATGTCATTTCCCCCAAAGAGCCTCCCGATACCTTCGCTGATTACATCCAGACAACGGTAGGATTCATTACCAAGCGGTTCAAAAAAAGTCAGGACAGCTATAACATCTTTTTCTATCATTTCGACGACAAGGTTGCAGCAAAGCTCATGCCGCGCTACCCGACCTCTCCATTTTACGTGGGCTACAACATACGGCTTATGTCGACAAACTTCGAGGATGTCTGTGAGGCTCTTCGCAAATCCATACAGGAATAAACCACAAAACGGTCAATGCAAAATGCACTGACCGTTTTTCATTCGATTTCGGCGTGATTCAAACACCCATCATACAATAATACGGGTGTCAGCCGCCTATTTTATTGTGATACTTTATACGCTCAATCATTATACGATAGCCTGCTGTAAAAAAGTATTTGCATTCAGGATCCTCGATTGCCTCTTTGACCTGCTCACTTCCGCCGCCAAACATGCCAACACGCCTATTGAAAAAGCCTTTTGCTTCCTCAAATTTATTAAACGCATTGATCTCCGCAAAACGGTCACGAAGATTGTCACCGTTTTCGATTACACAGAAGCCTTCCATTTCATCATAGCTGTTTTCATCTGCAAGAGCATTTTCAGTATCCATATCCTTCGTTCCCTTTTCTTCGCACAAGAGAGAAAGCAAATATGCAACTTCTCCATGAAACCGCTCAGGCGGAAGAAGTGTCTCAACCAGCGCCGCCTGCTGACCAAACGTTTCCACATGGAAAACAGGATGGTCTATTGAATCGAGCTCCTCTACAAACTTTTTTTCTGCATCTCTTATAAGATTGTTTAAATCATATTGCGGCAGCGGTGCATCTGTAAGATTTGCATCCTGCTTCACAAGGTACGTATATATCCGCACGCTGTTCATCGTAACGATCCTCCGTAACGGAACGCGTAATTCTTCGTTTTCTGCCATAGCGCATTGCGTTCCTCTTCCGTAAACTCACCTGTCGGATCCAGGCTTTTCAATGTGCTCTCAACAGCGTAACTGAGGCGTGCGTTCTTATCCGTCCCACCACTGGGATCCTGCATATAATAATAAGCCAGACAACGAAGCGATTTCTGCATCTCCCGCCGGTCTGTATATGCTATAAAGCCGGCAACGGCCAAAAGAATCATGGCCAGGACGAGAATCATCGTGCTCATTACCATTTGGTTTCCTCCTCATACTTCACAAAGGGAACGAGAACCGTCCCCTGCTTACATCTTCCGCGTCAGACTTCTTTACGGTCAGGCGGTACCGGATAGAGCTGAAGGTCAGGATTATTATCTGTTATCCAGCCCAAAGCCCACTCATTGCTCACCAAAAGCACAGGATATCCGTGACGGTCATATACGAACATACCTCTATCTGCTCCCCGGAGCGACGTCGGCGTCACCTCATGTCCGTCCTCATACTGCATCCAGCGTGCAACCTCGTACGGCTGCATAGTGAGTTCTATGTCTACATTATACTCGCTCTTGAGGCGATATTGCAAAACATCAAACTGCAAGGTACCGACTGTACCGACAATATAGGATTCAGTGCCGGCTCCCGCCTGCTGGAAAAGCTGTATAGCGCCCTCCTGGGTGAGCTGCTCTATTCCTTTTACAAACTGCTTGCGCTTCATGGTATCCTTGGCCTGAACGCGGGCAAATTTTTCCGGTGGGAACACAGGGAAATCAGCAAATTTGAATTTTTTCCCTGCATCGCAAAGCGTATCCCCGATTCCGAACACGCCCGGGTCAAAGAGGCCGACAATATCTCCGGGATATGCGGTATCTATAATCTGTCTGTCCTGAGCCAGGAACTGCTGAGGCTGAGCAAGCTTGATTGCTTTATTCTCCTGCGCGTGCCATACACTCATGTTGCGCTCAAATTTCCCCGAAACAATACGGATAAACGCAAGGCGGTCACGATGTGCAGGATTCATGTTTGCCTGAATCTTAAAGACGAATGCAGAGAATTTCTCATCCTCAGGCTCAATCACACCCTCAGAGGAGAGCCGTGGCGCAGGAGGCGGCGCAAGTCTCAGATATTCTTCAAGGAAGTTCTGCACGCCGAAGTTCGTCATTGCAGAGCCGAAGAACATCGGAGTAAGGTCACCATGCGCAACCTTTTCAAGGTCAAAGTCCTCGCCTGCTTCATCAAGGAGCGTAATATCATCCAAAAGTGCCTGATATGTTTCTTCATCCAGCTTTTCTTTAAGCTCATCTGAATCCAGTTCATAGACGGCGGATTCACGGGCCTTCTGTCCGTGGGTTTCATCTGCCTCAAAAAGCTCTACCTTCTTGGTCTGGCGGTCGTAAACACCGCGATAGCGTCCGTCAGAACCTACAGGCCAGTTCATCGGATAGGAACGGATTCCAAGAACATTTTCCAGCTCGTCCATAAGGTCAATCGGAGCTTTACCGAAGCGGTCAAGCTTATTTACAAACGTAAAAATAGGAATATGACGCTCGCTGCAGACCTTAAAAAGCTTTTTGGTCTGAGTCTCAACACCCTTGGCAGCATCAAGAACCATGACAGCGCTGTCAACAGCCATCAGTGTACGGTATGTGTCCTCACTGAAGTCCTGATGTCCAGGAGTATCAAGAATATTGATACGGCAGCCGTCATAATCAAACTGCAGGACAGAGGACGTAACAGAAATACCGCGCTGCTTCTCTATCTCCATCCAGTCTGAGACCGCATGGCGCTGAGTTTTTCTTGATTTGATGGAACCTGCCAGATGTATAGCTCCTCCGTACAAAAGAAGCTTCTCTGTCAGCGTTGTTTTACCGGCATCCGGATGGGAAATAATCGCGAATGTACGGCGTTTCTTTATTTCACGGGTTAATTCTTCACTCATTACTGTGCTACCTTCACCTTTGTCCATGCTTTATCGTATTTAGGGAGATTGTCTCCGAGGTCATCAAATACCTCTGTGTTCTTCAAAATATCTGCCGCCGGATATGCAGCGATATCCTTCTGTACAGCCTCATCCAGCTGCTTCTGCACGCTCGGCAGCGGTGTCGCGTAACCAATGTACTCAACGTTTCTCTTTGCAATATCCGGGCGCGTCATGAAATTCAGGAACTCTTCAGCCTCTGCCATATGCTTCGTGCCTTTGAGAATTACCATGGAATCAAACCAGAGATTCGTGCCTTCCTTAGGAATAGCATATTCAAGGTCAGGATTCTTTTCCTTCATGAACATAGCATCACCGGACCATACAAGAGCCATTGCTCCCTCTCCGGCTATCATCTTGTCCTTTACCTCGTCTACAACATAAGCAAGAACCAGCGGCTTCTGCTCGATGAGCTTGTTGGCTGCCGCATCAAGCTCCTTCTCATTTACCGTATTCATCGAATAGCCAAGATATTTAAGAGCAATACCGATGGAATCACGCGGGCTGTCCAGCATGAAAATCTGCTTGGAATATTTCTTGTTCCAAAGCATACCCCAGCTGTCCACAGGCTCCGTCACCATCTTTTTGTTGTAAATGATTCCGAGGGTACCCCACATGTACGGAATGGAATATTCATTCTTCGGGTCATAGGGAAGATTTTTGTACTGGTCACCAATCTCCTTGTAATTGGAAAGCTTGGAGGTATCAATCTTCTCAACCAAACCCTCTTTAATCATTCGTTTAATCATATATTCTGAAGGAACAGCGACATCATAATCGCTTCCGCCGGACTTCACTTTGACGTACATGTCCTCATTCGTTGCGAAGGTATCGTAAATGACATGAATACCTGTTTCCTTCTCAAAATCCTTCAAAACATCAGGAGCAATAAAATCACCCCAGTTATAAACCTTGAGCTCACGCTGGGCAGTTTTCTTTTCTCCTCCGCAGCCGGTCAGGAGCGCAGCCCCGATTACGCATACCATTGCAACGCAAAGAAATTTTACAATCTTTTTCATTTAAAATCCCCCTATCTGCCGTTTCAGGCATGTTTCTGTTTCTTTTCCCCGGTCACCCTGCGGTTAACCGCCAGCAGCAGCACCAGCACCACAAGGAACAGCAGTGTTGACAGTGCATTAATGGTCGGGTGAATACCCCTTCGGGCCATAGAATATATCAGGATGGACAGATTATTCACGCCCGATCCTGTCGTAAAGAAGCTGATAACAAAATCATCAATAGACAACGTAAATGCGAACAGCGCGCCTGTCACAATGCCCGGCAAAATCTCCGGGAGAACAATTTTGCGGAACGCATAGGACGGGCTCGCTCCCAAGTCAAGTGCCGCCTCGTAAAGAGACTGGTCAAACTGCTTTAGCTTCGGCAGTACAGTCAAAATAACATACGGAACATTAAATATCGTATGTGCCAGAAGCAGGGAACCAAGCCCAAGATTCATCTTCACAAAGATGAACAGCAGCATAAGTGAAATACCCGTCACTATGTCAGGATTCAGGATAGGAAGATATGTGAGATTCATCACAATCTTCTTTTCCCACTGCCGCATATCCTTGTGCATAGCAAAGGCTGCAAGCGTACCTATAATGGTCGCCAAAACTGCCGAAAGCACAGCTATTGTAAGCGTGTTATAAACAGCGTCAAGAATGGCGCTGTTACTGAACAGCTCCTCATACCACCGCAGAGTAAACCCGCCCCAGGCAGCACGGGATTTCGAATCGTTAAACGAAAAAACGATAAGAATAAAAATCGGCAGATACAAAAAGGCAAATATCAAAGCCGTGTAGGAACGTCGAAGGAATCTCATCATAACAGCATCCCTCCGTTCCCGTTCTTATTATAGCGTGAAAGAAGTGCCATGCTTATTATAATAAGAATCATCATGAAAACCGAAAGCGCTGAGCCGAAATTCCAGTCGCCTATAGCCAGGAACTGCTGCTCAATAACATTTCCGATAAGCATGTACTGACCGCCGCCAAGAAGCCTCGAAATAACGAAGGTCGTCACTGCCGGCATAAACACCATCAGCATACCGGCATAAACACCCGGCAGCGATAAAGGAAATGTCACCCGCCTGAAGGAAGTCCACGCATCCGCTCCCAAATCCCCCGCCGCCTCCAGAAGGCTTCTGTCCATCTTCATCAGAACCGAATAAATCGGGAGAATCATGAACGGCAGGAAATTATACACCATTCCCAAAAGCACCGCTCCGTCCGTATAAAGAAGCTGCAGCGGAGCTATGTTGAAAAACGACAGAACAGTGTTTATAAGACCTTTCTTTTCGAGGAGCGTCATCCACGCGTATGTCCTCAAAAGAAAGTTCATCCACATAGGAATGATAGTGATAACAACCAGCATATTACGGTATTTCACGCGGCATGTAGCAAGAATCATCGCCATCGGATACCCGATTATAAAACAGGCGAAGGTTGAAACAGCCGCAAGCCATACAGAATGCCACAAGACCTTCAGATATACAGGCGATGCCGCCTGCTGAATATTTTCAAGAGTAAAGGCGTATGTGCCCTTGACCGTAAAAGCAAAATAAAAAATAAGTGCCAGCGGTACCACCGTGAAAAGAAGCATCCAGATGTGGTACGGATACACCAGCCACCGTCTCTCCATCAGACTGCCCCTCTCACATCATCCGAACGGAGCATAACATGAATCTCATTCGGACCAATATTGATTCCGACCTCCTGCCCCGCAGGAGTCATCGCCGTACTCTGCGCCAGCCATGAGAAACCGTCGGCAGTATCAATTACCATCTCGTAATGAACACCCTTGAAGGTAACCTCACGGACAACACCTGTGAGCATCCCCTGCTCAGGAGAAACAAGAACAATATCCTCAGGTCTTACAACAATATCTACAGGCAAATCTTCGCCAATCCCACGGTCCACACATACGAACTCGCGGCCGGCAAACTCAACAAGCTCATCTCTCACCATACGTCCCGGCAAAATGTTACTCTCACCTATGAAATCCGCGACGAACGGATTTTTCGGTTCATTATAAATATCCTCAGGACGCCCGATCTGCTGAATACGTCCGCCGTTCATGACGACGATAGTATCACTCATAGTAAGAGCTTCCTCCTGGTCATGAGTGACATAAATAAATGTCGAACCTACACGCTGCTGAATACGCTTCAGCTCTACCTGCATACCCTTCCTGAGCTTCAAGTCAAGCGCAGAAAGCGGTTCGTCCAAAAGAAGAACCTCAGGCTCATTTACCAGTGCGCGTGCAATAGCGACACGCTGCTGCTGACCACCCGAAAGAGACTCCACAGCACGCTCGCCGAAGCCTTCAAGATTCACAAGCTTCAGCATCTCTTCAACACGTCTGCGCATCTCATCCTTCGGAGTCTTCTTTATTGTAAGCCCGAATGCAATATTCTCAAACACGTTCATGTGCGGAAACAGCGCATGCTTCTGAAAAACCGTATTTACACGCCTTTTATAAGGAGGCATTTTGCTGATATCCTCACCATCAAAAAGAACCTGCCCAGACGTCGCCTGCTCAAATCCTGCGATAATACGCAACGTAGTCGTCTTTCCGCAGCCGGACGGCCCCAAAAGCGTCAAAAACTCATTCCTTCGAATCGAAAGATTGATTTTATCTAAAACGGTATGATCCTCGAACTGCTTCGTAAGATTTACCAGATTGATAATGCACTGATCCTGCATTGAACATTTCCTTCCTACCCTGTACTAGCATGCACAGACCCACAACAAAAAAGCCCGAAAACCATCTCGAGCCCATGCACCCATTCTTTACTATTATACATGTTTTTATCGAAAAATAAAGCTATTACGCAATTCTTTTTCCTACAATAAATATAGAATGTATTGTTCCAATATTTTCTAAATACAAAACAGCTCCCGCACTTTTCGCACAGGAGCTGTTAACCATCACTATTGGATTAAATCATATTCTGTTTATAAGCGACATAGAGATGTTTGAGCTCTTCCATCTTGTCGTACATTTCGACCTGCAGACCGGATGCCGTTGCATAGTCACCGGACTCAAGAGCATTTACGAGCAGCGTAAAGAGGGATTTTTCATCAATGCTGTCCTTTGCGAGATATGCACGGATGCCGCTGATTTTCGTCCAGTTATAGGAATCCTGATCTGTGACAGTGTCGGCTTCAATCTCCTTTGCCTTGCGGACGATGTCCCTGTTCTCAGGGATGATACGACTCTCAAGCTCTGTCTTCCAGCGAAGAAGTGCGCCTTCAACGAAGGAATTGACGATTGCTTCATCCAAAGCACCGCCTGCCGTTACAATAGCACGTTTCTCTGGGAAGTTTGTCAGGTTTTCCATATTCTCCCAAACAGTTGCAGGGGGAGCACCGAACATGCGGTCACGTTCTTCCTGCGTGTAATCCTCGAATACATCCTCCTCACTTCTGTAAGCGCGGTCTTTTTCAAGGTAGAAGCCCTCTTCACCCGGCTTTTTGGAAAGCTCCTTCAAAAGCTCTTCGGTTGTGTGCTCGGCCGCCATCTTCGCGCCGTCGAGAACTGCGGAATATATAGCGGCCAGCGCGACGTATGTATTCGTATACGGATTGCATGCGCGGAGTTCGAAACGTGTAGCCATAGGATTGCCTACATCACGGATAAGACCTGCGAGAATCGTACGGTTACGGGACGGAACCTCAGGTGTAGTGCCAATCGACGTAACAATACATACAGGAGCTTCAAATCCCGGTTTTAAACGGTTGAATGCATCATTGGTTGCGGAAACAAACGGATTGATAACCTCGTAGTTTTTCAGAATACCCATGATAGCACCGTAACCGATGGCACTCATGAAATCCTTCTTGAGTTCCTTGGGAGCAAAGAGATTGACGAGACTGCCGTCCTTCATGCGTGCAGCCATTCCGATGTGTGTATGCTCACCGTTGCCTGCAAGACCAATCATAGGTTTCGCCTTGAAGTTAACCTCAAGACCGTTTTCACGGAAAACCTCTTTTACAAGTGTGCGGACGAGAAGCTCGTTATCCGCGGCCTGCAGTGCATCGGCAAATTTCCAGTCAATCTCAATCTGCTCGCATACATGGGACATGTTGCCGGATTCATCAATGTGTGCCTTGAGACCGCCAACCTCTTTATGACCCATCTCTGCGCTAAGGCCGTAATCATCAAGCATCGCTACGCTCTGCTCAAGAGCTGTGCGGACTGCACCGCGTGTGCGCTGCCAGTACTGCTCCTGCATAACCTGTGAAGCACTCATCTCAGCGATATCTGCTTCCTCCAACGGTGTCTTAACCCAGAACTCAAGCTCTGTTGCCGAGGTAAAAACGATATCCTCAACATTTTTCCCGTTAACATGCTCAAGACCTGAAACCGTCGGATGCTTTTTGAAAAGTGCAAGCATTTCATTTTTTACGAATTCAAGGGTATCTTTCAGAACAGAACGGGAATCGACATGCTTTCCTTCATGAATCAGGAATGCCGGGATACGGAGTGTACCGACCGGTTTCTCAAGCCCTTCGTCATAGTTTTCATAGTTATAATCTACGAACCAGTTAACTGACGGGTCAATCGGCATGTCTACCTTCGCGTTATTCAGTGTAGCAATGCCCGGGAGAACAACAGAAGAACCGTCTGTCTGGACTGCAGTGCCGGCATAGAAATCATCAATATCCTTCAGGAAAATACGCATCGGAATTTTCTCATCCGTATCGTTTCCGGCAAGGTCAACACCGACGAGGGAAACGAATTTGATTTCCGGGTGTTCTCTGAGGGATTCGAGAATTTTTTCTTTCGGAGTGTTTGCAGGGATTACATAAAGCAGATCTTCCATTGTAATTACCACCTTTTCATTATTTTTGAAAAAAGAAAGAGCCTTACGACACCCGCGCACAGCACAGGCTCGTAAGGCTCCATTGCCTTCGTTTTTCAATTACAAGGAGAGTATAACACCACGATTCATGTTTGTCTATAGTTTTTTTCAAAAAAAATAGACACTTTAAGATTTTTATGCTTTCGGCAAAATTGAACGAGCCGGCAATTACCGACTCATTCGTAAATATAGCGTCTATGCTCTACAGCACAACTAATATAAACAGCCTGCTGTTCTGCATATCATAAATGTGGAAAACTGTAATTCACAGCATTATAATTATCTAATAACAAATGATTTCACAAAAGCTTTCTTCTGTCCGCCATATTCATCAAGACAGATAACCCCAATCCGCCTGAAAGGAGTGCTTTGTCATGGGAATTATTGCTTTTTTTATTTCACTCATTGTTTTAGGAATCCTGTATCGTAGAATGATTGCACGTGGCGTACCCGAGCCCATCGGCCGAATGCAGGCTGTCGTTCCTGTTTTACTTGGAGTTGTTTCTGCACCGCTGTCCTTCATTTTTACATTGACGTGCGGTTACTTCCTTTCGACCAATGGATATACCCCTGCTGACCATTCCCTAATCACGCAGTCCGTAGTTTCAGCCTTTTTATTTGCCGGACTTACAGAAGAACTGGCCAAATTTCTTATGATTTTGGCTTCATCTGCAATCTTCAGCCGCACCGTCAGAAACGTCTATGAATACACGCTGATAGGCGCAGCCGTCGGCATGGGATTTACCTTGCCTGAAGAAATACTTTACGGCTCTGATTTGCTGGGATTATTATTCAGAATTGATTTCATCGCCGGGCATATGATATTCGGAATTTTAATGACTTATTTCCTTGGCATGGCAAAATACAAAAAACTCACAGCTCAAGGCTCACCAACACGGGAATACGTACTGGCGTTACTGGTGCCTATGCTGATGCACACACTTTACGATACCTTCACCGCAAACAATAAATTTCTGACCGATGCAGATGAAAACATTCAGATGATCGGAGCCGGCATGGGAATTGTAGTGGCACTTGCCGCGTTCGTTATTCAAATCGTGATTCTTGTAAAGCACAAAAAGAACGCTGAAAAGCTATGCTCTCTGCGCCTGTCGTAACGAGGAAGTTTTGCCTAAGGCAAAACCGAAACCAATGTTGTATAATGTCCTTATGAACAGGATGTGAATTCACATGAACAATGTTTCGAGATATTGCAGACAGGCAGGGCTTTCATCGCAGGATCTTATCAGTAAGCTCCGTATCCCCGCGCCTGTGGTAGATAAATGGGAAAAAGGCGAGCTGGTGCCTCCCGCATGGGTTGAACAAAAAGTCTTTGACCTGGCGCAAAAGGAGCGCACACGTCAGCTGAAACAAAGCCGCCGTCCAAGAGTACAGCCAGGAAGTGACCCTAAGAGAAGGTGGAGACCATAGGAAAGCATGAAAAGCGGCAAACACGAAAAGAAGCCGCACATATTCGAAAGATACGCCGTATAAAATCAAGAATCATGAGCGTTCTGCTCACGGGATCTTTGCTCTTTGTCCCTGCAATGACAGTATCAGGCTCAACTCTTTCTGAGCCTGCGCCATCTGGACTTACAATGACATCACCTCAGGAGCCGCTTTCAGATGCTCCGCTTTTGTCATGGAATAAAAATTTTGACGCTATTGCGTACGAAATCGAGATTTTCAGTGACAACATCAAAAATTTGGATCCGCTGGATAACGATTCCCGCGCCATATACCGTACCACGGCAATTTACACAAATTTTTATGAGCTTCCGCTTTACGAAATATCGGATAAGCTTCCAAAGAATGGGCCGGTTTACTGGCGCGTCCGTGCATTAAAGCTCGGCAAACAGGCAATAAGCCCCTTTTCGGAGCTTGTACCGCTCTATACGGATGCTTCACTGCCTCACATGAACGCACCTATTCCACGTAAGACTAGCCCGATGGCGAAGGGTGCAGCCATGCTTTATCCGGTTTACGGCTGGATTCGCCCAACTAATGCATCTTACTTTGAAGTGCAGATTTTCGCGGAGGATCCTGATAAAAATTCACTTGCAAGACCTATTTCCGTATATACAGCTCCTATTGCCGAGCTTTACGACACAGAACCACGCATGGGCGATACAACGTATTACTGGCGTGTACGTTCTCTGGGCGAAGACGGAAAACCTCTCGGCGACTGGTCGAAGGTCTCCGGCTTTCGCACCTCTCCTTCCGACCACTGGAAGATTGCGGTTTTCGGAGACAGCATCAGCCACGGCGGCGGCCGTCTTTCCTTTGGCCCGGAGGATCTTGAATACAGCTGGCTTCATTATTTGGACAGCAATGCCGTAAATCTTTCCCAAAGCGGCAATCTGACATCAGATATGCTGGCGCGGTTCGAGCGCGATGTTGTTCCCTTTCATCCGGAATACCTTATCATCATGGGCGGCACCAACGACCTCCGCTCTGATGAATACACGCTTGAAAGTACAATAAAGAATATGAATGCAATTGAGGAAAAATGCCGCAGGTACGGCATTAAGCCGATTTTCCTCACACTTCCGCCTATCAATCCGGCAAATATCATACGTGCCTTTGATGAACAGACTGATCCCGGGTGGAAGAATAAATTCGCCCGCTTTAACGATTTTCTGCGAACCAAGCCCCATATCGATGTGGCAAAATCCTTCGCTGCCTACAGCAGTGAAACCGGTGAACTTCCGGAATGGCTCGGCTACGATGGACTTCACGAAGATGTAATAGGAAAGCAGCTTATTGCGGCACGCGTCAATGCTGAATGGGAAACTGCAGTACAGGCCGCAGATGAATGGTTCAAGCAATAATTATACATAATAAAATAATCCCGACAAAAGGAAGGTGTATCTTATGCAGGCAATCGAAATCAAACCCGGAATATACTGGGTAGGCGCAATAGACTGGTCTCTGCGCAATTTTCACGGTTATACTACAAGCCGTGGTTCGTCATACAACGCTTATCTCATCATTGACGAGAAAATCACTCTGATTGACACAGTCAAGGCTCCTTTCCGCGACGAGCTTATTTCACGTATTTCGTCGGTCATTCCGCCGGAAAAAATCGACTATATTGTGTCAAACCATGTAGAACCCGACCATTCCGGCTGTCTTGATTTTCTGATCCATCACTGCTGCCCCAATGCAACGATTGTTACCAGTACTCCGCAGGGACTGAAGGGTCTTACATCCCGCTACGGCGACCTTCCATATAAGACCGTCAAAACAGGAGATTCCTTTTCCATAGGAAAACGCACCCTTCAGTTCGTAGCTACGCCTATGCTGCACTGGCCCGACAGCATGGTGACCTACTGCCCTGAGGAAAAGATTCTTTTCTCCAATGATGCCTTTGGACAGCACCTTGCATCCAATCAGCGTTTTGACGATGAAAACGATCTTCATACAGTAATGGAGGAAGCAAAAAAATACTACGCAAATATCCTTATGCTCTACGGCAAACAGGCTCAGTCAGCACTCGCAGCCCTGAGTAAATTGGATATAGAAATTATCGCCGTCGGTCACGGTGTAATGTGGCGTTCTCATATTCTGGATATTATAGCCGCGTACGAGAAATGGAGCGAGGGTGAGTTAGAAGACAGCGCTGTTGTGGTTTTCGATACCATGTGGGAATCCACCCGAAAGATTGCTGATGCAATAGCAGATGCCTTCACGGAAAAAGGAATACGGGTTCATTTCCATGATTTGCGTGTTGCGCCCTTCTCCGACGTAATCACGGATATTCTGACCAGCAAATATCTCGCTGTAGGTTCTCCTACGCTGAACAATCAGATGCTGCCTCCTGTAGCCGGTTTCCTGTGCTATCTTAAGGGCTTCGTACCCAAAGGGCGCAAAGCATTTGCTTTCGGCTCATACGGCTGGGGAGGACAGAGTATTGCACAGGTTGATGCGGAGCTTAAAGCCGCAGGCTGCGACATCATACTTGACCCCATCCGCATTGCAAATATTCCCACAGAAAAAGACCTCGCAGATATACGCGAGAAAATAAAAAATCTCTGAACCACACAAAAAAGCAGAGCTTCGTGAAAAACACGAAGCCCTGCTTTTTTATTACGGTTAAATCTTGAACTGTGCCATGTGCTTCTGCAAGTCCTGGGACATTGCTTTGAGCGCCATGCTGGCTTCGGACATTTCATGCATTATGGAGGACTGTTCTTCCGTAGATGCCGATACAGACTGTGCTTCGTGGGACGTCTTTATGCTGACCTCACGAATTCTGTTCACAGACTCCACAACCGTCTGGCTGCTTGCGTTGACATTGTCAATGTCCTTAATAGCATGCTCGATATTCAGATAGAGAACATTTACCATTTCTTCGATAGTGGTAAATGCCTGTCCTGCTTCGTTGACAAGGGTTGTATTCTTTTCAACGGACGCGTTGCCCTTCGCCATAGCCTGAACCGCTTCTTCAGTATCCTTCTGGATTGCGCTGATGAGGGCTGCGATGTTTCCTGCCGCCTCGCCGGACTGCTCGGCAAGCTTTCTGACTTCCTCTGCGACGACTGCAAATCCGCGTCCTGCTTCGCCTGCACGTGCTGCCTCAATAGCCGCGTTAAGTGCAAGAAGGTTCGTCTGGGCAGCAATGTTGGATATGGTGTCGATAATCTGTCCGATTTCCGTAGAACGCTCACCAAGGGACTGAACGACACGGGATACATTCTGTATTTCTTCTGCCAGCTCGTTCATGGAGGTAACAGCGTTGTCTATTGCCTTGCGGCCATTGGCAGCACCTTCACGGCTTCCGTCTGCCGCGGTCTGCATTTCCTGCGAAGCATTGGAAAGCTCTGTCATCTGATCTCCCATGTTGTCCGTCTGGCGTGCGACCTCATCAAGCTCATCAGCCTGTTCGCCTGCCCCCTCTGCCATCTTAACAACACTCTCAGCAACTGTCTGAACACTCTTGGAGGTTTCAGCTGCGTTCAGAGCAAGCGTATTGCTGGACTCCGTTACCTGCTGTGCAGACTGGGATACGTTCTTCATAAGAGCACGTATCTTCCTTTGCAGTTCATTCGTGCCTTTTGCGATATCTCCGATTTCATCATCAGTATCAATGGGAATGTCACTGCCGCGAAGGTCTCCGTCTGCAACCTTTTTAAGGGCATCGGCTACAAATTCCAGTGGCTTAATCATTTTCCCAATAAACATCCAGGACAGTCCGCCCGCGATAATCTGCAAAATAATCGCAGCGATAACATTTACCTTTATGAAGTGATTCTGGATTCCTTCAATCTGCTCCATCGGAATACCCATGAACATCATTCCGACTACCTGCCCACTGCTGTTTTTCAGAGGAGCATAGCTGCAAAGGTAGCGGTTTCCCAAGACCTCTGCCATGCCTGTGAAATTTTTGCCTTCCTTTATCACCTGCTGAATAACCGCTTCAGATGCCTTTGTTCCTGTTGGACGTTTTCCGCTCCCGTCCTTGAATGTCGTTGCAACACGTGTATCACCGGCAAACAGAGTCACGTTGTTACCGCTGAGCTGTCCAAGATGGTCTACCAGGTCATTGTTGTCGTTCATTTTTGCGTCGTTCTTATAAAGAACACCGTCCTTGACGCTCCACTCGCCCTTGTGCGTCAAGTCCACTACTTCCATACACTGCGTCAGGTCTCTGGACGCCTTTGACTCAAGCGCAACCTCAAACCCATCGCTTGCATTCTGGTAGCTCAATATGCCTATCAGAATACTTACGAGGAGTAGAAATACGTTAAACCCTATTATTGCTTTCTGCCGGACCTTCATGTCAAACATCTCCTTTGTTATTCATAATGACCCGGTATGGTAAGGCACCCCGAATACTTGCGCAGAAGCCGAAAACCACCCGTATTTACGATTCCATTTCTTATTTCTATAGTATCATGTAATTATGTAAATGTTAATATATTTTTTGAAAATTTAATTATTTAAGGACAAAAATAACTCCGCATAAATCGAGCTTATGCGGAGTTAATATCAAAGGTTAAATATGTAATTAGACGAGAGATGCGCGAAGCTCTTCTCCTGTTTTCGGAGAGAGGTATGCAGGCGGTACATCCAGTACAGTCATGCAGCCCTTCTTGCCGTGTTTTGCAAGGCGGACAACCGCACGTGCATAAGCGGCAAGAACGCTTGTAGTGAACTCAGGATTGGAATCAAGCTTCAGGCTGAACTCAATAACGTGCTTATGCTCTTTGTTGTTGCCGGTAGCACCTGAACGGATAACGAATCCGCCGTGTGCGAGACCGCCGTGATTCTTCAAAAGCTCCTCTTCACTAATGAAATGGACTGTCGTATCATAGTCGGCAAAATAGTTCGGCATTGTCTTGATTTCTTTTTCTACCTGTGCTGCATCAGCACCGTCCTCAAGGACCACGTAGCACTCACGGGTGTGCTTCTGGCGTGTTGTAAGCTCAGGCTGCGAGCCGCTTCTTACTGCTTCCAGCGCAGATTCTACAGGAACAGTATACTGTTTTGCGTTCTTTACACCTTTGATGCGGCGGATAGCATCGGAATGGCCCTGGCTGACGCCTTTGCCCCAGAAGGTATAATCCTTTCCTTCCGTGAGGATAACATTACCGTAAAGACGTGCGAGGGAGAACATTCCCGGATCCCAGCCTACGGAAATAATAGCTGCCTTACCGCCTTTTTTTGCAGCAGCATCAACAGCATCAAAATGCTGAGGAATGTTTGCGTGTGTATCAAAGCTGTCCACTACATTGAAAAGCTCTGCAAGCTTCGGTGTCTGCTCAGGAAGGTCGGTCGCACTGCCGCCGCAGAGAATCATAACATCAATTTTATCCTTCCACTGTGCGACATCAGCCGCACTGACAACCGGAACTCCCGCAAGACGAATTTTTACCTGCGACGGGTCACGACGCGTAAAAACAGCCGCAAGCTCCATGTCAGGATTTGCCTCTACTGCATATTCAACGCCACGCCCCAGATTACCATAACCAAAAATACCAATTTTGATGCTCATTCTTTCAGTCTCCTTTATCATCGGAACATTACGTTCACTGTTTCCGGTTCAGAAAGTATGACTAATCTGTCTATTTAGCATACCTACTATACCTGCGTGGTCTATTATAATGCCTGAAATCAAAGTTTGTCAATGACAAATTTTCTCAATAAAAAAGAGACTGAACACAAATTTATGCTCAGTCTCTATATTTTTTATTCTGCAGCAGGTTCAAGCTCTTCCGCAGGTACAGCCTCTGCCGTACCCTCCGGATGATCAGGATCTACTACGTTAATGTTACGGTAGCGGCCCATGCCTGTTCCGGCAGGAATCAGCTTACCGATGATAACATTTTCTTTAAGTCCGATGAGCGGATCTACCTTACCCTTGATTGCAGCATCTGTCAGGACACGAGTCGTTTCCTGGAAGGAAGCTGCCGACAGGAAGGAATCCGTCGCCAGAGATGCTTTCGTGATACCGAGGAGAATCGGTTTTGCCACTGCAGGCTCGCCACCCTCTTCGATGACACGTGCATTGACTGCCTCAAAGGAGTTGATATCAATATATTCACCGGGCAGGAATCCTGTATTTCCGGACTCCTCGATTTTAACCTTGTGCAGCATCTGACGTACCATGACCTCGATGTGCTTATCGTTAATTTCAACACCCTGTCCCTTATATACCTTCTGAACCTCGTATACAAGGTAGCGCTGTGTATCCTTAAGACCGCATACACGGAGGATATCGTGCGGATTGATGGAACCTTCGGTAATTTTGTCACCTGGTTTCATATGGTCGCCGTCATGGACAGCCATACGTGCGCCATACGGAACAGCGTATTCACGCGGTTCGCCCTCTTCCGGCGTAATCGTGACCTTACGCATACCTTTGACATCAGTAACCTCTGCAACACCTTCAACTTCGGCGATGATAGCATGGTGCTTCGGCTTACGTGCCTCGAAAAGCTCCTCGACACGCGGAAGACCCTGTGTAATATCGTCACCGGCGACACCGCCTGAGTGGAATGTACGCATCGTGAGCTGTGTACCCGGCTCACCGATGGACTGTGCTGCGATGATACCGACAGCCTCGCCAACATCGACTTCCGTTGCGTTAGCAAGGTCGCGTCCATAGCACTTGACGCAGACGCCGTACTGAGATTTACATGTCAGCACGCTTCTGATGGATACATGGTCACGAACCTTGACGATAGCTTTTGCCATATCTTCGTCAACGGTATCATTGAGACATGCGACTGTTTCACCTGTCTCAGGATCGACGATATCCTCAGCAAGGACACGTCCAACGATACGCTCTTCCAGCGGCTCGATGACACGGTTGCCCTCGCGGATTGCTTCGACCTCAATACCACGTACGTTATTGTTTCTGACCTTGACTTCACGTGCGTCACTTTCAAGAGCCTTGTTGACAAGCTCCTCTGTGAGCATGGTGTCGGCAGCGATAAGTACCTCGCCGTCCTTCGTGACGACATCCTTTGTCGTTTTCTTGCCAACCATCTCGCGGATGATGGACTTACGGATTGCAGCCTTTTCATCCTCGTCGGTTACGCCGAGAACGACAGTCTCTGAAAGCATAGCGTTGCTGATGACTGCCTCGGAAAGTGCCAAAGAGCCGCGGATAACGACCTCAGGCACACCGTTTTCACCGATTGTCGTAAGGTCATCTTCGGAAAGAACCGTGTCGCGCGGCAGAATAATCTCGCCCGTTGCCGGGTCAACAATATCTGCACCAAGAACACGACCGAAGAGCATGTCATGCAGGATAGCGACTGCTTCTTCAGAGGAATCAGCAAGTCTTGCACGGTCACGTACGAGGTTGATTCCGACAACGTCGCAGTCCTCTTCACGGACAATGACATCCTGCGCAACGTCAACGAGACGACGTGTGAGGTAACCGGAGTCAGCTGTACGGAGAGCCGTATCAGCGAGACCTTTGCGGGCACCGTGTGAAGAAATGAAGTAATCGGAAACCGTAAGACCTTCACGGAAGTTTGCTGTAATCGGAAGGTCGATAATCTTACCTGACGGATCAGCCATAAGTCCGCGCATACCTGCCAGCTGACGCATCTGCTGAGCATTACCGCGGGCACCGGAGTCAGCCATCATGAAGATTGGGTTTGCAGCATCCATGTTATCCATCATGGCTTTACCGACATCATCCGTCGTCTTCTGCCACAGTGCGATAACCTTCTTATAGCGTTCATCCTCTGTCATAAGACCGCGGCTGAACTGACGCTCAATCTTGTTGACTTCCTTCTTCGTAGCCTCAATCATTGCCGGCTTCTCAGGCGGTACGATAACGTCTGAGATAGCAACCGTCATACCTGCGATGCAGGCATAATGATAACCGAGGTTCTTTACATTATCAATTACGACAGCCGTCTTGCCTGCTCCGAAGTGCTTGAAGCAGTTTGCAACGAGTCTGCCCATTTCTTTCTTGTCAATACGGATACCGTAGCACCACTGACCTGTTTCTTCGTCCTTACGGAAGTAACGAATTTCAGGTGGCAGGATTTCGTTGAAAATCATGCGTCCGAGGGAGGTCTTGACTACGCCGTAGCCCTCAATCGGAGCCTGAATCTCAGCCTGCAGTGAAAGCTCATGCTGCTGATATGCAAGCAGTGCTTCCTCAATACCCGTAACATATTTGCCCTCGCCCTTTGCTCCCGGGCGAAGAATCGTCAAGTAGTAGGAGCCGAGAATCATATCCTGCGTCGGTACGATAATCGGATTACCGTCCTTCGGAGCAAGGATATGGTTGGCAGCAAGCATCAGGATACGTGCCTCTGCCTGTGCTTCCGCTGAAAGCGGAAGATGAATAGCCATCTGGTCACCGTCGAAGTCGGCGTTGTATGCCGTACAAGCCAGCGGATGAAGCTTCAATGCGCGGCCTTCTGTGAGCACAGGCTCAAAAGCCTGAATACCGAGACGGTGAAGTGTCGGTGCACGGTTCAACAGAACCGGATGCTCCTTGATGACTTCCTCAAGTACGTCCCAAACCTCAGGACGTACACGCTCAACCATACGCTTTGCAGCCTTGATGTTTCCTGCCACGCCGCTGTTGGTGAGCTTCTTCATAACGAAAGGCTTGAAGAGCTCAAGCGCCATTTCCTTCGGCAGACCGCACTGATGCAGCTTCAGCTCAGGACCTACGACGATAACGGAACGGCCTGAATAGTCGACACGTTTACCGAGAAGGTTCTGACGGAAGCGGCCCTGTTTACCTTTGAGCATATCGGAAAGCGATTTCAAAGGACGGTTGCCCGGTCCGGTGACAGGACGTCCACGACGGCCGTTGTCGATAAGAGCATCGACAGCTTCCTGAAGCATGCGCTTCTCATTGCGTACGATGATATCCGGAGCACCGAGATTCAAAAGGCGCTTCAGACGGTTATTACGGTTTATTACACGACGATAGAGGTCGTTCAGGTCAGACGTTGCGAAACGTCCGCCGTCCAACTGAACCATCGGACGAAGTTCCGGCGGAATAACCGGTACAACATCCATAATCATCCAGGACGGATCATTTCCGGATTTGCGGAAAGCCTCGACTACCTCAAGGCGGCGGATTGCACGAACCTTACGCTGGCCGCTGACCTCTTCAAGCTCCTTGCAGAGCTCTTCGCTCATTTTGTCAAGGTCAAGGTCAAGGAGCAGCTCCTTGACTGCCTCAGCGCCCATGCCGACGCGGAAGCCTGCGCCATATTTTTCACGTGCATCATGATACTCGCTTTCCGTCAGAAGCTGCTTTCTGATAAGCGGCGAATCTGCCGGGTCAAGTACGATATACGATGCAAAATAAAGAACCTTTTCAAGAGAACGCGGAGAAATATCGAGAATCAGTCCCATACGGCTCGGGATTCCCTTGAAATACCATATATGAGATACCGGTGCAGCAAGCTCAATATGACCCATGCGCTCGCGGCGAACCTTTGAGCGTGTTACCTCTACGCCGCAGCGGTCGCAGATGATGCCCTTATAGCGGATACGTTTATACTTACCGCAATGGCACTCCCAATCGCGTGTTGGTCCGAAGATACGCTCACAGAAAAGTCCGTCACGCTCCGGTTTGAGTGTACGATAGTTGATAGTCTCCGGCTTCTTTACCTCGCCGTAGGACCACTCGCGGATTTTGTCCGGCGAAGCCAGACCGATTCGCATAGAATCGAAATTATTTACATCCAACAAGGGGTTGTCACTCCCTTCTTATTCTTCCGAGTTGTCATCAGGATCGACTTCCCCATTGTCATCCTGACCCATATTGCCCAGGTCTGCGATAATATCTGCATCATCAGCATCGTCATTTGATTCAGCATCATCAAATGCTTCCTCAGAGGATGCCTGCGGAGCAGGTGCGCCGCTCGTCGGGTCAACGCCGTTAACGTCGATGTCGAGCTCGCGTGCCGTCTCGTTGATATCATCATCATCGTCCTGAATAACAATTTCCTGTGCATCTTCCGAAAGCACCTTGATATCAAGACCGATACTCTGGAGTTCTTTTATAAGAACCTTGAAGGACTCAGGCACACCCGGTTCAGGGATATTTTCGCCCTTCACAATTGCTTCATAAGTCTTCACACGGCCGACGACATCATCGGACTTGACCGTGAGAATTTCCTGCAGTGTATAAGCAGCACCGTAAGCCTCGAGAGCCCAAACCTCCATCTCACCGAAGCGCTGGCCGCCGAACTGAGCTTTACCACCCAGCGGCTGCTGCGTAACGAGGGAGTACGGACCCGTGGAACGGGCATGAATCTTATCGGCAACAAGATGATGCAGTTTAAGGAAGTACGTGCATCCGACCGTTACACGGTTTTCGAACGGCTCACCTGTGCGTCCGTCGTAAAGAACAGTCTTTCCGTCTACAGGAAGTCCTGCAGCCTTGACCGTACCGAACACATCATCCTCGCCGGCTCCGTCAAAGACAGGAGTTGCGATATGAATACCTGCGATATCAGGCTTCGGCATACCGTATTTATCGAAATCGTATCCAGCATCTCTGAGCCGCTGCTCGACTGTAGGATCGTTTGCCTTAATCTGTTTACCCAGCTCACGAACCGCCATACCGAGATGAACTTCGAGAATCTGCCCGATGTTCATACGGGACGGAACGCCCAACGGATTCAGAACGATATCTACCGGTGTACCGTCCGGCAGGAACGGCATATCCTCCTGACGCATGATACGGGATACGACACCCTTGTTACCATGACGGCCGGACATCTTGTCACCGACAGAAATCTTACGTTTCTGTGCGATATATACGCGGACAAGCTGATTTACGCCCGGAGCGAGCTCATCGTTGTTCTCACGTTTGAAGATTTTAACGTCAACAATCTTACCTGCCTCACCGTGCGGAACACGGAGAGAAGTATCGCGTACCTCACGTGCCTTTTCACCGAAGATAGCACGCAGGAGACGCTCCTCAGCAGTAAGCTCCGTCTCACCCTTCGGTGTGACCTTACCTACGAGAATATCGCCGGGGCGTACATCTGCACCGATGCGGATGATACCGTCATCATCAAGGTCGCGGAGCGCATCCTCAGCAACATTCGGAATATCACGTGTAATCTCCTCAGGTCCGAGCTTCGTATCACGGGCATCGCACTCATATTCTTCAATATGGATGGATGTATAGAGGTCACGTTTTACGAGGTTTTCACTTAGAAGCACAGCATCCTCGTAGTTATAGCCTTCCCAAGGCATGTATGCGACGATGATGTTGAAGCCGAGAGCCAGCTCGCCGTGGTCTGTGGAAGGACCATCAGCAATAGGCTGCTTTTCAACTACCTGCTCACCCTTGTAGACGATAGGTACCTGATTGATGCATGTTCCCTGGTTGGAACGCTGGAATTTCTGAAGCTTATAGATATCCAGGTCGCCCTTTTCCGTGCGTACCTGAATCTGGTCTGCCGTAACCTCCTCGACAGTACCCGGGCGCTTAGCAAGAACCATAACGCCGGAGTCGCAGGCAGCCTTATACTCCATGCCTGTACCGACGAGCGGTGCCTGCGTACGGAGCAGAGGAACAGCCTGACGCTGCATGTTCGCACCCATGAGGGCACGGTTAGCATCATCATTTTCGAGGAACGGAATCATTGCCGTAGCAATGGAAACAACCTGCTTCGGCGAAACGTCCATGTAGTCAACGCGCTCACGCGCAGCGAGGATTGTATCCTCGTGACGGCGTGCCGTAACACGCTCATTTACAAACCATCCATTTTCATCCAGCGGCTCGTTTGCCTGAGCGATTGTGATATTGTCCTCTTCATCTGCGGTCAGATAACGGACAGTATCCGTAACTATGTGATTAACCTTGTCAACCTTGCGGTACGGTGTCTCGATGAAACCGAAACGGTTGATACGTCCATAGTTCGACAGAGAACCGATAAGACCGATGTTCGGACCTTCAGGCGTCTCAATCGGACACATACGGCCGTAGTGAGAGTTATGTACGTCACGGACTTCAAAGCCTGCACGCTCACGGGAGAGACCGCCCGGGCCAAGAGCCGAAAGACGGCGCTTATGCGTAAGCTCAGACAGCGGATTGTGCTGATCCATGAACTGCGAAAGCTGTGAAGAACCGAAGAACTCTTTTATAGCTGCCACAACCGGGCGGATATTGATAAGCGCCTGCGGTGTGATAACATCTGTATCCTGAATCGACATACGCTCGCGGATAACACGCTCCATACGGGAAAGACCGATACGGAACTGATTCTGCAGAAGCTCGCCTACAGAACGAACACGGCGGTTGCCGAGATGGTCAATATCATCTGTATTGCCTACCCCATCAAAAAGATCCAGCAGATAATTGATGGATGCCATTATATCATTGCGTGTAATCGTACGGTGATGATACTCAAGCGTCGGAGAACAGATAAGCTTCATACGCGGAATATCAAGCTCTTCCGTCTTTACTTTAATGTAAACGACAACAGCATCTTCCTCACCGAAGATTGCTCTCTCGCGCTCCTCATCAATCTCATCGAGCATTGACTCCTCGATGACTGTATCAGCCGGCAGAACAATCTCACCGGTTTCTTTATCAACAATCGGCTCTGCAAGCATCTGACCGAGAACACGACGCTTCCATCCCAGCTTCTTCGTCAGCTTATAACGGCCGACTGTCGCGAGGTCGTAGCGTTTCGGGTCAAAGAACAGCGCATTCAGGAGCTGCTGCGCATTGTCAACCGTCGGCGGTTCGCCCGGACGGAGACGTTTATAAATTTCAACCAGAGCTTCTTCTCTGGATGTTACATTATCTTTTTCATTTTCAAGGGTCGTCTTGATAAGCGGATGATTATCAAAAAGATCCAGAATTTCCTGATTTGTGCCATAGCCCAGCGCACGAATCAGAACCGTAACAGGCATTTTACGCGTACGGTCAATACGGACTGACAGAATATCGTTCGCATCTGTCTCAAGCTCAATCCAAGCACCGCGGTTAGGAATAACCTGTGCGTTGAAGAGCTTCTTGCCCGACGGATCTATCTCCATTCCATAATAAGCACCAGGAGAACGTACCAGCTGGCTGACAATGACACGCTCAGCACCATTGATAATAAAGGTGCCTGTATCCGTCATAAGCGGGAAGTCTCCCATGAAAACCTCCTGCTCCTTGATTTCGCCTGTCTCTTTATTAATGAGACGGACATTTACACGAAGCGGAGCAGCAAGTGTGACATCACGTTCTTTACATTCATCGAGCCCGTATTTCGGCTCACCCAAAGAGAAGCTCTCAAAAGAGAGAACAAGATTCCCCGTAAAATCCGTTATCGGGGAAATATCCCTGAAGATTTCCTGCATGCCCTCATCGAGAAACCACTTGTAGGAATTTCTCTGGATATCAAGCAGATGCGGCATCTCCATGACTTCTTTGATTTTCGCATAGCTATACCTGGTTCTCTTGCCTACCGGCACAGGATTAAACATTAAATCCTTCACTCCTTAGCCTAAGGACCATGAATGCAAAGACAACATTCATGTCTCCAATATTTGACAAACCCAACAGAAGCGCACAAACCCAGGGCAAACCAAACCGTTTGTCCTGTTTGTTGAACGAACTGCGCTCACCTCCCCAAAATTTGGACTGGATCACTCTATGTAAACAAAAATAAAAACACGAAAAGACAAGGCCTCCTTATGGATTTGAACCTTGTCAATAAGTATTGATTATTTTGTTTTTGTTCGTTTGTTGTTCATATTCAATTGACCTATCACGACTCCATGCGTCCGCCTTTCTCTCCCGAGAAACTTGAAGCGGTACGTTCGTCATGCGCCTGGCTGCGCAAACATTACCACGCTTTCTGTAATTAAATATATTAGCATAAGCCATGAATTACGTCAATAGTCACCGCTAATATTTTTATCCATTATTTTTTACCAAGATACCGGAAATTTAATGCAATATACAAAAAAGGCACCGCAAACGCGGTGCCTTTTGATGTGTTGAAAGAAATTACTTAATCTCAACGACTGCGCCAGCCTCTTCAAGTTTAGCCTTGAGAGCATCAGCATCAGCCTTGGAAACTTTCTCTTTAACCGGAGCCGGAGCGCCGTCAACAACAGCCTTAGCCTCTTTCAGGCCGAGACCCGTAGCTTCACGGACAACTTTGATAACGCCGATCTTCTTGTCGCCAGCATCCTTCAGGATAACGTCGAACTCGGATTTCTCCTCGCCGCCAGCAGCAGCACCAGCAGCCGGAGCTGCAGCAACTGCAACCGGAGCAGCAGCGGAAACGCCGAATTTTTCTTCCATAGCTTTAACGAGCTCAGAGAGTTCGAGGACAGTCATGCCCTCAATAGCCTGCATAATTTCTTCTTTAGTCATTATAAATACCTCCAAAAATCATATAGTTATATATTCTAATTTAGGAAACCCGATGTTAAGCAGATGCTTTTTCTTTCTGCTGACGAACAGCGTCAAGCACATAGACAGCATTGCGGATAACGCCCTGGAGAACGTTGACCGTATTGCTGATAGGAGCCTGCATGCTGCCAAGAATCTTCGCGATGAGAACCTCGCGGGACGGCAGGGATGCAAGAGCCTTAACCTCATCTGCGTTGATAACCTTGCCCTCAACGAGACCTGCTTTGATTGTAAGAACCTCAGCCTTTTCAAGGTTATTGTCTTTGATGAACTTGCTGATGACCTTTGCCGGAGCGATTGCATCATCGTTGGAGAATGCAAAAGCTGTCGTTCCGTTGAAGTGGTCAACGAGGGAATCAAGACCTGCCTCCTTCGCTGCGATAGCGGAGAGAGTGTTCTTTACGACATGGTAAGACACGCCTGCTTCACGGAATGCGCGGCGGAGTGCCGTATCCTGTGCAACAGTCAGTCCTTTATATCCTGTGAAGACAGCGCCTTTTGCGGACGTCATCTGTTCTTTCAGAGAAGCAACAATTGCCTGTTTTTCTGTAGTTACTGCCATATCTACACCTCCTCTCAAGGTATAATCACAAAACAAAATGCGGTCTCTGGCCGAAGACCCGGAGACCGCAGGATTATCTTGCGATGTTCCGACCTCGGCGGGCGAGTTTTAAAGGATTGCTCCTGCCTGCTGTCTTCAGCCAAAAACGTATGTACTTTTAGTCAACTTTTGTGGAAAGCTGAACAGCGATACCAGGACCCATTGTGGATGCAACCGTGATGGAACGGACATACTGTCCTTTTGCTCCCGACGGTTTTGCTTTGATAAGCGTATCCATGAGTGTAGCATAGTTCTGAGCCAGCTTGTCAGCATCGAAGGAAACCTTGCCGATCGGGCAGTGTACGTTGCCGGCTTTATCCGTACGGTACTCTACCTTACCTGCTTTGATTTCTTTGATTGCTTTCTCGATGTCCATCGTAACCGTACCGAGTTTCGGGTTCGGCATGAGTCCGCGGGGACCGAGGATTTTACCGAGGCGGCCGACCTGACCCATCATGTTCGGAGTAGCAACTGCTACATCGAAGTCAGTCCATCCACCCTGGATTTTCGTAACCAGCTCTTCAGCGCCGACAAAGTCTGCACCGGCCTTTTCAGCCTCTTCAACCTTATCGCCCTTTGCAAAAACAACAACGCGTTTCGTCTTACCTGTGCCGTTCGGAAGAACAACTGCACCGCGAACCTGCTGGTCAGCGTATTTCGGATCAACACCGAGACGTACATGAAGCTCAACTGTCTCGTCGAACTTAGCTGTTGCTGTCTTCTTTACAAGCTCCATAGCTTCCTTGACCGGATAAATCTTATCCGCTTCAACAAGCTTCAGAGCGTCCTGATACTTCTTGCCTAATTTTGCCATTCAAAAATTCTCCTTTCGTGGTACAAACGGTATTTGCCTCCCACGAGCTGAAACGTCTTAGTCGACAATCTCAATACCCATGCTGCGAGCCGTGCCCTCAATCATACGAGTAGCGGCTTCGAGGTCAGCTGCATTCAAATCCTGCATCTTCGACTGAGCGATTTCCTGTGCTTTAGCACGGGGAACCTTAGCAACCTTCGTCTTATTCGGTTCGCCGGAAGCCTTCTCGATTCCTGCTGCTTTCTTAAGAAGAACAGCTGCCGGAGGGGTCTTCGTAACGAATGTGAACGAGCGGTCTTCAAAGACTGTAATCTCAACCGGAATGATGAGGCCAGCCTGTTTTGCTGTTCTTTCGTTGAACTCCTTAACAAATGCCATGATATTGACACCTGCCTGACCCAGAGCCGGGCCAACCGGAGGAGCCGGAGTAGCTTTGCCTGCGAGAACCTGTAATTTAACAAGTTTAGCGACTTTCTTTGCCATGTAGTTTTTACACCTCCTTAATAGGAACTCAGATCTTTTCTACCTGGTCAAAATCCAATTCCACGACTGTCTCGCGTCCGAACATATCAACAAGCGCTTTCAGCTTGCCCTTTGTCTGATCGACTTCCGTGACTGTCGCAGGGAAATTTTCAAATGCTCCCGAATGAATGTGAACCGCCTGTCCCGGCTCAACATCGAGCACCGGACGCAGTTCTTCATCTCCTGATGTACGAAGAATACGCTTGACTTCTGAATCCGTCAATGGAATCGGCTTTGTACCTGAACCTACAAACCCGGTCACACCCGGCGTATTCCGAACTACATACCAGGAGCGGTCATTTACGATCATCTCCACAAGAGCATATCCCGGGAAGACTTTTTTCTTCATGACCTTTTTACGGCCGTCGCGAACCTCAACATCATCCTCCATCGGGACAACGACGTTGAAAATCTCGTCTTCCATACCCATGGACTGCACTTTGCGTTCCAAATTCGTCTTTACTTTATTCTCGTAACCGGAATATGTATGTATTACATACCACTTTTTCTCTGATTCCATCACAAGGGATGCGCTGCATCCCCCACCTCCAGTCGTTTATCGTAGAAGAAGCTGAAAAAGCCGGGCGAATACCGTATCGCACACCCAAATGAGCGCGCAAACGATAACAACCGCAACTCCGACAACTCCCGTGTTCACCAAAAGTTCACGTCGTGAAGACCATGAAACTTTCTTCATCTCCGCGACGACTTCCTCACAAAACCGCTTTGGATTGAACCCAGATTCAGACTGTACAGCTGATGCCTTTTCATCTGCCAAACTCAATTCACATCCTCACAATCCTGCACCTTCAAAAAGCTATTACTTCGTCTCTTTATGCGGCGTATGCTTTTTGCAGAATTTGCAGTACTTGTTGAATTCCAAACGATCCGGGTCGTTTTTCTTGTTCTTATTGGTCTGATAGTTGCGGTTTTTGCAAACTGTGCAGGCCAATGTAACTGCGTTACGCATCCTATGCACTCCTTTACTTCATTGCGAATAAGCTGCCTGGAAAGCACCGGAGCGCTGACTCTCTGCTTATTCTTACGCGCAAAATAATAGTAAACCTTCGAAACGTCACTAATATAATTTATCATACTTGTCCCTGTGTGTCAACAAACCCCCGCGGTATTTTTTACCGCTCACAGGATTTTCTCATAGGACGTATCGAGCAAAACAAAAGCCCCAGATTCTGGGGCGGTCTCACAAATGGTGGCGGAAGGGAGATTCGAACTCTCGACACTGCGGGTATGAACCGCATGCTCTAGCCAACTGAGCTATTCCGCCATGTTAAATTATATGGAGCTGATGACCGGGATTGAACCGGTGACCTTATCCTTACCAAGGATACGCTCTGCCGACTGAGCTACATCAGCACGCTGAGCATTTGGTTGCGGGAATAGGACTTGAACCTATGACCTTCGGGTTATGAGCCCGACGAGCTACCGACTGCTCCATCCCGCGATAAAAAATGGTGGGCAGGGATGGATTCGAACCATCGTAGCCTACGGCGACGGATTTACAGTCCGTTCCCTTTAACCACTCGGGCACCTACCCATGCAACAGCACCTAAGCGCTGGAAAATGCTTTGGTTGCGGGGATAGGACTTGAACCTATGACCTTCGGGTTATGAGCCCGACGAGCTACCGACTGCTCCACCCCGCGATGTTTGTCTGCCTTGTTAATCACTGGCTGACAAGTAAAGATTATAGTATATGTCGCAGGGTTTGTAAAGGGCTTTTGTAAAAGTTTTTTAGATTTTTTGAATCTTTTTTTCTTCTATTACCCGGTCAAGGATAATACCCGCAAGTTCCCGCTTGGACAGAAGCGGAAATTCCTCTATGCTTCCGTCTCTTCTGATGAGCTTTATGAGGTTCGTTTCCGAATTAAATCCCGCCTGTGGCTTCGTGACATCATTTGCCACGATATAGTCAAGATTCTTCTTCTCAACCTTTGCCTTTGCGTTCTCAATAAGGTTCTGTGTCTCTGCGGCGAATCCCACGAGAACCTGCCCCTCTTTTTTGCGTTTGCCAAGCTCAAACAGAATGTCCGGATTTTTCTCCAGCACCAGCGTAAGCTCTTTGTCATTCTTCTTGATTTTCTGGTCTGCGACTTCCTTGGCGTGATAGTCCGCCACGGCGGCCGCCTTGATTACAATGCGGCTGTCCTCTGCCTCACGCAGTACCGCGTCCATCATTTCCCTTGCTGATTCCACAGGTATAAACTCTTTGAGACCTTCCGGCGGAATGAGCGCCGACGGCCCCGACACGAGAACAACATCAGCTCCGCGGGATACCGCCTCCGCTGCAATGGCATAGCCCATTTTTCCGCTGGAACGGTTTCCTATATATCTCACCGGATCAATCGGTTCAACTGTTCCTGCCGCGGTAACAAGGACCTTTACTCCCCTGAGGGATTCGTTTTCTTTGAAAAAATCATCCATTGCACGCACAAGCTCCACAGGCTCAGGAAGTCTTCCCGGACCTGCTGTTCCGCAGGCAAGATGTCCGCTTGCAGGATTTATAATATGTGCTCCTGCTTTTTTCAGCGTCTCAATGTTTTTTTGTACAACGGGATTCATGTACATATTAGAATTCATTGCAGGCGCAAAGAAAACAGGTGCCTTCGTTGCCAGAAGGGTTGTGGTCAGCATATCATCACCGATTCCAACGGCTGCCTTTGCAATTATGTTGGCAGTTGCCGGTGCTATAAGAAAGGCATCCGCCAGCTGCGCAAGCGCTATATGCTGCACATTAAAATGCGTTATAGGAGCCCACATATCACTTGTCACCGGCTGTCCTGTAATTTCACGGAAGGTAAGCTCCGTAACGAATTCCTTTGCTTCCTTTGTCATGATGACATGTACTTCCGCCCCTGCCTGACGAAGTTTGCTGGCAACCTCCACGGATTTGTAGGCAGCAATGCCGCCTGTCACTCCCAAAACGATTTTTTTCCCTTTTAGCATCTTTTCCATTCCTTCGTTATCCCTGTGCTGTACACGAGGTTTGTTGTAATGCTGTTACTTAATGCTTGCTTTTGTACGGGAATAGCTGATACGGTCTGCAGCTACCTCCGAAAGAGCCTTTGTTACGTTTTTCGTGGTTTTTACTTCGACTTTTACCTCAGCACCGTCCAGAAGCTGACGTGCGCGTTTTGCAGCCAGTACAACCAGTGTGTAGCGGCTGTCTACTCTTTTCAAAAGTTCCTTCAGTGGTGGTGTTACGATATCCATTCTATTCATTCTCCTTTACTCTTTGAAATTTCATTTATAATTGCGGTGCATCTTTTGCTTTTGAAATGCTCCGCTTTCAAAATTGCAGCTACTGTCTCAACCGTTTCCTCTACGGATTCGTTGATAACGGCATACTGATATTTTTCAGCAAGCTTTATTTCTCCTGCCGCCGCATTAAGGCGTCTTTTAATGCTGTCCTCTGCATCGGTTCCGCGTCCGCGGATTCTTTTTTCCAGTTCTTCCAGTGAAGGCGGAAGTATGAATATAAATACTCCCTCCGGGAATTTTTCCATGACCTTCAGCGCGCCCTGGGTATCTATCTCCAAAAGGATGTCCTTACCCGCAGAAAGCTTTTCGCGAATCGGTGCCAGAGGAGTTCCGTAGTAATTTCCGTAGACCTCAGCCCACTCAAGGAGCTCACCGTTTTGAATCATTTCTTCAAATACAGTCTTTTCCTTGAAATAATAGTTGACTCCGTCCTGTTCCCCTTCACGGGGCTTGCGTGTTGTCGCTGAAATAGAATATGCGATTTCAGGATGCTTTGCAAGAAGAGCGCTGCAGACAGTTCCCTTCCCTGTACCGGAGGGACCTGATATAACAATCAGACATCCTTCACTCATTCTCATCCACATCCTTTGCTTTAAAGTCCTGGTCATCAGTGCCTGAAATACGGTGCGCGATTGTCTCCGGCTGTACAGCAGAAAGGACAACATGTCCGCAGTCGGTTATTATTACCGAGCGGGTTCTCCTTCCGTATGTGGCATCGATTACCGAACCTTTTTCTCTGGCTTCCTGCACAATGCGTTTGATTGGCGCAGACTCAGGACTGACGATTGCAACGATGCGGTTTGCCATAACGATGTTGCCAAACCCGATGTTGATAAGCTTTATCTCCATTATGGCACCTCACTCCAGATTTTGTATCTGCTCACGCAGCTTCTCAATCTCACTTTTTACGTCAACGACAATCTGGGCTGCCTCGGCATTATTCGCCTTGGAAGCAGTTGTGTTAATCTCACGGTTCATTTCCTGTATTAAGAAGTCAAGCTTGCGTCCCACAGGCTCGTCTGACTCAAGAATTTTGCGAAACTGTGCAAAATGGCTCTTAAGCCGTACCATTTCCTCTGTAAAGTTTACTCTGTCGGAATAAATTGCCGTCTCCTGAATAATACGGTTCTGGTCAATCTCCTCTGCAGAGAGAAGCTCACCCAGTGTCTTTTGCAGACGTTCGCGGTATGCCGCCACAATCTGCGGTGCAAGCCCGGCAATCTTTTCAACCATATTCTCCATGCGTTCAAGGCGGTCAATGAAGTCCTGCTTAAGGTTAGCGCCCTCTTCCTCACGCATGTGCGTGAGGTTTCTCAATGCCCCGTCCATTGCTTCAGCCAAAACAGCCTCAAGTCCTTCAAAGGACTCCTCATTATCCTCTACCTTTATGATGTCAGGAAAGGCCGCCACCTGCGTGATATCATCAGGTCTTGGCAGATGAAGAAGGTCACTGAGCTCGTTCAATGCCTTATGGTAAGCAATAGCAAGATTTTTGTCAACCCGTACACTCTGAGTCTTGTCCTTTTTCTCTGTTAAGGAGACGTTCACATCAAGCTTTCCGCGGGATACATATTCCTTTATCTTCTTTTTCATGCCCTCCGCGAAGGCATCTATCTTATGCGGCATGTGAAATCCGATTTCAAGATACCTCTGATTCACAGATTTGACTTCAATCAGAACACGGTAGCTGTCATCCTCTGCCGCACCTGCACCGAATCCGGTCATACTCTTCAGCATACGCTCGCCCCTATCCGAATTTTAAATATATGTTCCTTTATAAACCTCTTCCGCAGGACCTGTCATATAGATATGATTGTCCTTTTCAGACCACTCTATGAACAGCTTCCCGCCGTCCAGCTCTATCTCAGCCTGTCTTTCGGTTCTGTCATTAAGCACACATGCCGTGAGCGTCGCGCAGGCGCCCGTACCGCATGCCATAGTTACTGCGGCTCCGCGTTCCCATACGCGCATGCGCACATGGTTTTTATCACGTACGGAAACAAATTCCGTGTTTACGCGGTTTGGAAATGCAGGATGATTTTCAAATGCCGGCCCCAGTTTTTCAATGTCCAGCGTACTGAGGTCGTCCCACAAAACAACACAGTGCGGATTTCCCATTGAAACACATGTAACATGATAGGTTTCACCAAGCACCTCTATTGTCTTGTCCACAACGCGTCCCGTACCGAACCCCTTTGTAGGTATCTTTTCGGCATCAAGCACAGGCTGTCCCATATCTACCCGTACTCCGGTAATCCTGCCGTTTTCCTTGATAATCTTGGGCACTAAAATTCCTGCGCCGGTCTCTACCGTAAATTCTTCTACCGGCACAAGTCCAAGCTCATATACCCATCTTGCAAAGCAGCGGATTCCATTACCACACATCTCTGCCTCACTGCCGTCGGTATTATATATGCGCATACGTGTATCCGCCTTGTCTGACGGACGTATGATAATAAGACCATCCGCACCTATGCCGTAATGACGGTCGCACATTTTTCTCGAAAGCTCTGCAGGATCCTTTATGCTTTCGCTTCTGTCATCTACAAGCACGAAATCATTTCCGCAGCCCTGCCATTTAGTAAACTCTATTCCCATTGAATTCCTCCGCTCGACGAAACTGCCACCAATCTCAGCGTTTCCTCAAAAAGTCTTTTTATTATTTTAGTCTTTTCCCTCAGACAGCGCAAGGGATTGGAGAATACCGTATTTTACCTTGCTGTATTTCCCTCCGACGGTGCTTTGAAAGCCCAGACGGTCAAATTCTGTGCTTTTGCTTGTTTCCTTTAATACAACGCGGCCTTTTGAAACACGCAGTGCTTCCCTGATGGCTTCCTCCGAAAGCGGCATAGGATCTGCAAGGCTCCGTAGAGGCGCCATGCTGCTGCTCTCCTGAAAAGGGTGACGAAACATCGGGTCGAAGTAAACTGCATCGTAGGAGTTATCCTCACATGACCGCAGAAAAGAAAGATGCTCCTCCGCCACTACCTCAATGCGTCGCATAGCCGCCGTTGTCGCAGGATTTTCACTTTCGCAGTTGGAAAGTCCATAGCGGACTACCTCCGCCATAACAGCGTTCGCTTCAAGTGCCGTAACATGTCCTGTTTCCCCTGCCGCATAGCTTTCAACAATAGCATCCGAGCCAAGCCCCAGGGTACAGTCAAGAATACGCATCCCAGGCTCAATCGCAAGAGCCTCTACCAGATGATCGCCCTTACCCTGCCTGATGTTTTTTATACGAAGATGTGCCATGCTTGGATGAAAGAACATTTCCCCTTCCGGTGTTTCGATAAGCAGCTGACCGCTTCGGGCCACCAGTATGTTATCTGCCCCCGTCTTTTCACGAAGATCTTCCAAAGAGAGCTTGCCACGCGGTATGTACGCGATGCCGAGTTTTTCGGCAGTTTCCTTTGCCAGCCGTATTTGGCTGTCCTTTTCCTTTCCTCCGGTCGTAACGATATATTTTTTGAAATCCATACCTTACGTCCTCTTGAACATCTTTGCCAGGTCTTTGCTTTCAAACCGAAGAATAGTCGGACGCCCGTGAGGACATGTGTAAGGACGCTCCGTATGAGCCAGCTCGTCAAGGATAATCTGCATTTGTCTCAGATTCAGTTCCTCTCCGCGTTTTATGGCCGCGCGGCATGCAGTCGTTGCGATACAGGCATGACGTATCTCGGCGGCTGTCGGGGAGTGCATCGAGAGAAGTGCCTCTACGATTTTTCTGAGCACTGTCTCCGCTTCACTGTCAGGAATATCCGACGGAACTGCTTTAAGCCGTACCTCCTGCGGTCCGCCTGCCTCCATATCAAACCCCAGAGAATGCAGGAGTGCCTGATGGGATTCCAAAAGCTCCATTTCCTGCCTTCCGAATGACATAATCGGATGCACAAGAAGCTGCTGTGACGGAATTCCATCAGCCATCCTCGAAAATTTATCGTAAAGGATGCGCTCATGTGCAGCGTGCTGGTCGATAATGTAAAGACTTTCCGGATCCTGGGCGATTATGTAACAAAGAGCGACCTGCCCGATGGGAACCATAGAAAGCTGTCTATCCATCTCCATATCAATAAGGGGCTGCTCTGCGACCTTTTCCTGATATGCCGCCTCCGTCGGAGCATAACTGCTGTTCTCGGTTCTGCGTTCCATCTGTACAAGCTGCTGTGCTTCGGCAAAGGCTTCCATATCCGCCACCGTCCCCGACGCTACAGCCGAGGAAAATGACTGCGCCATCCCGCTGCTTCTTTCCTCGTGAAAATTCTGTGGTACAGCCGGCGCAGTATTGAGAGTCATGCCTTCCATTGTGTAGCGGCGCTCCGGATGCTCCACAACTGCCGCGACCTCAGTCAGCTTCTGCCCCGAAGGACGGATAGCATCAAGGACAGATTTATATACGGCCTTGAACATGCGGCCCTCATCCTCAAACTTTATTTCAATTTTTCTTGGATGAACGTTGACATCAACAGACCTCTGAGGAACCTCAATGAAAAGTACTGCCAAAGGATATCCTGCCTTCGGCAGAAGTGAATGATACGCGTTGTCCAAAGCCTTTGACATGGACTTGCTTTCCACAAGACGGTCATTGACGATAAATGTCTGCCAGTTTCTGGAGCTTCTTATCATGGACGGCTTAGTAAGAAAGCCGGTGATTTTAACATCTGTATCCTCAAACCCGACCGTGAGAAGTGCCTCACCTGCCTGCGTTCCATATACAGCCGTTATGGCATCCTCAAGACGCCCTGTCCCCGGTGTCGTCATTGATACTTTATTGTTTGAAATAAAACGAAACGCTATTTCAGGATGCGAAAGAGCGAGCTTCGTAAGACATTCACTTATTTTTCCGCCCTCGGTGTGGGTTGTTTTCATGAATTTCTTACGGGCTGGCGTGTTAAAGAAAAGATCCTCAACACGGATTGTTGTTCCGACACGGCAGCCTGTCTCCTCTACCTGCGGTTCTCCGTCGCCTGTTATACGTACTGATGTGCCAAGCTCGTCGCCTGCGCGTCGTGTCATCATTGAAAATCTTGAAACCGAGGCAATAGTCGGCAGTGCTTCACCCCGAAAGCCCAGTGTACCTATCGTTACAAGATCATCAGCTTCGCGGATTTTGCTTGTGGCATGGCGTTTTACAGCCATTTGCGCGTCCTCCATGGTCATTCCGCAGCCGTCATCCGTCACGCGCATAAAGCTGGTTCCGCCCGCCATGATTTCAACCTCAATGCGTTTTGCCCCTGCGTCAATGGAGTTTTCAACCAGCTCCTTTATGACGGAGGCCGGTCTTTCTACCACCTCTCCTGCCGCAATCTTGTTGATGGTTCCATCATCGAGTACATGGATAAGACTCATGCTTTTCCTGCCTCCTTTTTCGCCTGCTGCTGCAGCTTATAAAGTGCATTCATCGCCTCAAGCGGAGTCATGGTCATAACATCATAGGCCATGAGGTCCTCACGCAATGTATCCGCAAAAAGTGAACCCATGCCCATGTCAGCCTTAGGCTCCGGTACGGCCTTTGCTTTTTTCTCAGGGACAGTATTAACCGAATCAGCCTCAAGGGCCTCAAGAATTTTTTCTGCCCGCTGAGTAACACTGTTCGGCAGCCCTGCCAGCCGTGCTACGTGAATACCGTATGACTTGTCTGCACTTCCCTCTATTATCCTGCGCAGAAACAATACCTTTCCGTTCCTCTCCCTGACAGCCACGCAGTAATTCTTTACATGACCGCCCTCAAGGTCCGTTAACTCATGATAATGGGTTGCAAACATTGTTTTCGCATGTATGTGATCCCGTATATGTTCAACCACCGCACGGGCGATGCTCATGCCGTCAAAGGTACTTGTACCGCGTCCTATTTCATCAAGGATGACCAGGCTGTTCTTTGTCGCGTATTTCAAAATCTGCGCAACCTCGTTCATTTCCACCATGAAGGTACTCTGCCCGCTTACCAGATCGTCGCTGGCACCTATGCGCGTAAATATACGGTCAACCGGTGAAACAACAGCCTCCCGTGCAGGAACAAAGCTTCCTGCCTGGGCCATCAGCGTCAAAAGTGCCGTCTGACGCATATACGTTGATTTACCTGCCATGTTCGGTCCTGTTATCAGCATTATCTCAGTATCCCCATGATTGAGAACCGCATCATTAGGTACAAATAAATCCTGTGTAAGAATCCGCTCAACAAGCGGATGACGTCCGTCCTTTATGCGTATTTCTCCGTTATCCATCAGCCGCGGACGCACATAGTTATTCGATGCGGCAGCCTCGGCCAGTGATGCCAGGACATCAAGTACAGCTATCTCATGTGCTGTTTTCTGGATGCTCGTAAGCTCTGCCGCCACCGTTTCCCTGACCTCGGTAAAGAGCTGATATTCTATATTTACGATTTTCTCCTGTGCACCGAGAATCTTCGTTTCAAAATTTTTAAGCTCCTCGGTGATAAAGCGTTCCGCGTTTGCCAGCGTCTGTTTTCTGATATAATGCTCCGGCACCATATCCTTTCCGCTGTTTCTTACCTCAATGTAGTATCCGAACACCTTGTTATAGCCAATTTTAAGGGTTTTTATTCCCGTTGCTTCCTTCTCCCGTTCCTCCATCTCCTGCAGCAGCTTTTTGCTGTCACGGGCTATGGCGCGGTACTCATCAAGCTCGGAATTATATCCCTCCTTGATGATTCCGCCATCCCGCAGAGTTATTCCGGGTTCATCCACAATGGCTTTTTCAAGAAGCTCTTCAAGGTTTTTGTAAACCTCTATATTTTCATAGGCATGCCGAAGAAGCTCTGCCTTCGTATCCTTCAAAGCCTCCTTGATTTCAGGAAGTGCCCTGAAAGAGAGCTTCAGCGCCACCATATCCCGTGCGTTGGCCGTTCCTACCTCAGCACGTGTCAAAAGCCTCTCAAAATCGTAAATTCTTTTCAGGGATGAGCGTACAGACTCCCTGAGAGTGAAGCCCTCCGACAGCTCTTCCACTGCATCAAACCTTCTGTCGATTTCCGCTATAGAACGAAGCGGCGCCTCAAGCCAGCGTTTCAAAAGCCGGCTCCCCATGGCTGTCTCTGTGTAATCCAAAACATCCAAAAGCGTATTGGATTTTCCGCCGTCGCGGAGATTGCGCGTGACCTCAAGATTTCTAAGCGTGTATGTATCAAGCACAAGATTCGAAGAAACATCAAGCTTCGTCAAACGATTGAGATTGGTCAGATCATTTTTGACTGTCTCATGAAGATAATCAAGAAGCGATGCAAGACCTTCCTTGGCCTCATTTTCCTGCGGCCAAAGCTCACGGGGAAAATGCTGAGAAAGTCTGAGCTCCGGCTGCTCTGCAGGCTTTTCACGGTGTGTAAAGGAGCAGCGTGGAAGCCTGAGTTCAATAAATGCCAAAAGCTCCTCGTTAAAGGAAAGCTCGCCAATAACAACAAGCTCAGGCATAGCAAGACGGTAAAGCTCATCATAAAGCATCTGCGTCCTGTCCTGTCCCGAATAAACTCCGTAGAAGCATTCACCTGTTGAAATATCCGCTCCTGCCAGAATAACATTCTCCCCGGCCTCATAGAGAAGGGCAATATAATTATTCTGCGCGGAGGTAAGTGCACTTTCAGAAAGAATCGTTCCAGGGGTTATAATCTTTATAACCTCACGCTTCGTAAGCCCAGGTGCCTTCGGGTCGCCAATCTGCTCTGCAATAGCAACCTTATAGCCTTTGTTTATCAGCTTTGTAATATAGCTTTCCGCAGCGTGGTACGGTATGCCGCACATTGGATTCTTTTCCGCGTCTCCGCTGCGGCTTGTAAGAGTAAGTCCCAGCTCCTTTGCCGCCAGCTTCGCATCGTCAAAAAACATCTCGTAAAAATCACCGAGACGGAAAAATAATATTTCGTCGGGATGCTGTTCCTTTGCCGCCAGATATTGTCTCATCATCGGCGTAAGCTCCATCGTGTCTCCTCCAATCTATACGAAAAAGGGCTGCACTGCAGCCCCCTTGTCATTCTGCCAATTTTCCCTTTAAAAGCCATGTCTGTGCCTGTGTAATGTGTACGCGGCGCAGTTCTCCCGGCTGTTCATTTCCTTCGTAAGGCCAAAGCACAATTTTACTTGTGCGGGTACGGCCCGTCCAAACCGATTTATCCGTACGGCTTGGCCCCTCAACTAAAACCTCTGTATCGCTTCCCACCAGTTTTTCATTGATGGCAAGGCTGATTTCATTCTGAACGTCCATAAGCTTATGCAGACGGTCCTTTTTTACCTCCTCGGGAACCTGGTCAGGCATATCAGCCGCAGGCGTACCCGTGCGCGGCGAATAAATGAACGTATAAGCCGCATCGTATCTGATTTCACTAAGGAAATCCAGCATTCCCTTGAAATCCTCTTCCGTCTCTCCCGGAAATCCCACTATAAGGTCAGTGGTGATGGAAGCATTCGGTACAGAGCTTCTGATACGTCCAACCAGCGCCTTATACTGAGCGACCGTATACTTACGGTTCATGCGCTTCAAAAGCTTATCAGTTCCATACTGCACAGGAATATGAAAATGCTCGCAGATGTGCCTGCCGTTTTTTACAGCTTCAATTACCTCATCACTCAGATCCTTGGGATGGGATGTCATGTATCGTACGCGCTCGATGCCCTCGACCTCATCTACTGCTTTCAACAGCTCGGCAAAGCTCATGAAGCCCTCTTGGTCATTCCCATAGGAATTAACATTCTGTCCAAGAAGTGTTATTTCTTTATATCCCTTGGCAGCGGCATCACGCACCTCAGACAGAATTTCCTCGGCGCGGCGGCTTCTCTCACGGCCGCGCACATACGGAACTATACAGTATGTGCAGAAATTATTGCAGCCGTACATTATAGGCACCCATGCGGAAAGCGTACCTTCACGCTCCACAGGCATGCGGGAGGCTGCCTCAACAGCATCATCCATTGTAGTATCCACAAAATGCTGTATCTGCTCGTCCTCAAGTTGTCCGACAACATTTCCAAGCTCAGCTACACGGCCTGTACCCAGCACAAAATCAATATGAGGTGCCCTTTTTATGAGCGCCTCACCTTCCTTCTGTGCCATACATCCGGTGATACCGAAAATAAGCCTCGGGTTCTGCTGCTTTAAATGCTTGATTTCGCCAATCTTACCATAAACCTTATCCTCTGCTGTTTCGCGCACGCAGCAGGTGTTCAAAATAATTAAATCGGCCTCCTGCATTTCATTTACCCTGTTATATCCAAGCGTTTTCAGAACGCCTTCCATGCGCTCCGCATCCGCAATATTCATCTGGCAGCCATAAACTCCGATAAATGCCTTCTTCGACAAAAATTCCACTCCATTCAAAACCGAAAAAAATCTCCCACTAGTATACCATAGCGGGAGACTTCTGTCACATATCATACAATTCTAATAAGTAATCCTAATATTCTACATTTTCAAGGTAAAGCCCACAGGCAGGAGCCGTCGCGCTGGCCTGCTGACGGTCAAGGGAAGCAATAATCTCGCCAAAGCGCTCCGGAGTTTTAACCCCAAGCCCCACGTCAACAACAGTTCCAACAATATTTCTAACCATATGGTAAAGAAATCCGTCAGAGCGGAAGGTCATAGTAATAATCCTTCCCTCTTTTTCTATATCCGCCCTGTCCATGGTTCTCACCGGACTCATGGGTGCTCCTCCTGCCGCCCGAAAAGCTGAATAATCATGAGTCCCTATGAGCAGTGAAAGCGCCCTTCGCATGGCATCAATATCAAGCCTTCTTCGAATATACCATGCTGTATTTCTTTCAAAGGGACATGGCACCTCTCCTGTTATAATCCGATAAATGTACGTTTTGCGTTTTGCGCTGTGAAGCGCACTGAAATCTCTGTCGGCCTCAGCTGCTTCCGTAACAACAATATCATCAGGCAGAATACTGTTCAGAGCACGGCAAACGCGGTCTATCGGAATTGTTCCGTCAGTAAAAAAATTGACGACCTGTCCGTGAGCATGCACCCCGGCATCAGTTCTTCCAGAAGCGGAAAGCTCTATGGTATCACCAAATACAAGCTCAAGCTTTTCCTCAAGGATATTCTGAACCACCACAACAGGAGGTGTCTGCCGCTGAAAGCCGTGATACGCCGTGCCGTCATAAGCCAAAGTCAGGCGTATATTCCTCCTGCGCGCCTTCATAAGCTCTTTATGCTCTGCTTTCATCAGATTCCCTCAACCTTCATAACAACAAGAGCTGCCATGAGCACAACCGTACAGGCACATGCCCCGTAATCCAGAGCACGGACCTTCAGCTCTTTCATACGGGTCCTTCCTTCTCCTCCGCGGTAACAGCGTGCCTCCATAGCCATTGCCAGTTCATCAGCTCTTCTGAATGCAGATATAAACAGCGGTACCAGGATAGGAACAAGACTCGAAAGACGCTTTATCACGTTTCCGCTTTCAAAATTCACTCCACGTGACTGCTGCGCCTTCATTATCTTATCGGTTTCTTCGATAAGGGTCGGCACAAAACGAAGCGCAATGGACATCATCATAGCCAGTTCGTGTGCAGGAACTCCTATGCACTTAAGTGGCGACAAAAGACTTTCCATTGCATCCGTCAGTTCAAGCGGAGATGTCGTAAATGTCAAAAGTGATGACAAAAATATGAGGAGCGCAAGTCTCAAACAAATGACAAATCCCTGCATAAAGCCCTCTTTTGTAAATTCAAAAACACTGATGTGAAACAATGCCTCTCCAGGGGTTCCGCACATATGAATGAGCAGGGTAAATACAAGAATCATCCAAAGAGGCTTTATTGACTTCGCAAGAGTCAGCAGCGGAACACGGGATATAATTGCCAAAAGAACCGTAGCAGCAGTGAACACACCGTATGCCTTCGGCATGTCAAAAACAAAAATTCCCACAATCCACACAAACAAAAGACTTATTTTCATTCGCGGATCCATACGGTGCAAAAAGGACGTTCCCGGAAAATATTGTCCCAAAGTAATATCAGTCAGCATCAGCGGCGCCCCCTTTCCTTTATGGCCCTTGCAATTCTCTTCGCTGTTTCATCAATTGTAAATGCATCCGTATCAACAGAAAAACCTTTTTCCTTCAGCTCGGTAAGCAGCCGCACTGTCACGGGAATATCAAGACCTGCTTCTTTGATGGCAGCTTCCTCCAGAAAAGCCTTTCGGGGCGGAGCATCAATCACAAGCTCACCGTGATTCATGACAATAAGACGGTCTGCTATACGAGCCACATCCTCCATTTTATGGGATACAAAAATCAAAGTAACCTTTTTCTTTTTATGCAGCTCACATACCCTGGACAGCAGTTCCTCACGTCCGCGGGGATCAAGCCCGGCTGTAGGCTCGTCCAATACGAGATACTTTGGTTTTAGCGCAAGCACCCCGGCAATCGCAACACGTCTCTTCTGTCCGCCCGAAAGCTGAAACGGCGAAACATCCTTGAATACGTCATAATCAAGGTCTACAAACTCCAATGCCTCTCTTACACGCTTTTCCGTTTCCTCTTCCGACACTCCAAGATTTTTCGGTCCAAATCCAACATCCTTTGCTACCGTTTCCTCAAACAGCTGATGCTCCGGATACTGAAACACTAGCCCTACCAGCTGACGTGCCTTCACCGCCTCATCACCTTTGGAGGCAAGATCTGTGCCATCCACAAGCACCTGCCCATCTGTCGGGTGCAGCAGGCCGTTAAGATGCTGTACAATCGTCGATTTTCCCGAGCCTGTATGTCCGGCAATCGCCGTAACCTCTCCCTCATTAAGCGTAAAGCTGACATTTTTTAATGCCTGATGCTCAAAAGCCGTTTTCGGCATATATGTATAGCTGATATTTTTTATTTCAATTGACATAATGCCTCAACCAGCTCCTCATCCTGAACAATTCCCTCAGGAAGCTCAATCCCCATTTTCCTGAGCCTCCATGCAAGTGCAGAAGCCATCGGAACATCAAGGTGCAGCTTTTTCATATCCTCAACCCGTGCAAAAATTTCCGACGGAGTTCCTTCTGCAAATATCTTCCCCTTATCCATTACAACAACACGGTCAGCCTCAGCGGCTTCCTCCATGAAATGCGTGATGTATATTACTGTGATGCCCTGCTCCCTGTTCAGCCTTCTGACTGTCGTAAGGACTTCTTCACGCCCCTTAGGGTCAAGCATGGCAGTAGGCTCATCAAGTACAAGACATGTCGTCTGCATAGCGAGCGCTCCGGCAATCGCTATACGCTGTTTCTGTCCGCCCGACAGAAGATGCGGAGCAAAGGCACGGTACCTTTCCATGTCCACTGCCTTCAATGCCTCATCTACCCGCTTTTTTATCTCATCCCGCGGAACTCTGAGATTCTCAGGGCCAAAGGCTACATCCTCCTCAACCACAGATGCAATAATCTGATTGTCAGGATTCTGAAAAACCATTCCGACCTTTTGTCTGATATCCCAAATCTTTGTCATATCCGCAGTATCCATACCATCAACAAGACACACACCTGCACTTGGAAGCAGCAGAGCATTTATATGCTTTGCCAGGGTGGACTTTCCGCAGCCATTCTCCCCCAGCACAGCAACAAACTCTCCCTTTTCCACCGTCAGCGACACACGTGACAGCGCCTCATGAGCGTTAGCCTGTCCGGCGTGATAAACATGTGTCAGGTCTTTTATTTCAATGAAAGGCAAATCCTCATCCCCATATACAAGCATCGTCACACAAATACCCTATGCGACGATATAATTATACTCAAACACAATCGTTAACGCAATATATTACGTACGGTAACAATAAGTATTCAGGCATAAAAAAACGCCGTCCCGAAGGACAGCGTTTTAATATTTAATTACACAAGCTCAATGACAACCATCGGAGCAGCGTCGCCGCGGCGCGTTCCGAGTTTCATGATGCGGGTGTAACCACCCTGGCGGTCGCTGTACTTAGCAGCGATTTCGCCGAACAGCTTACGAACAACTTCTTCGTCCATAAGGCTTGCAATAGCCTGACGACGTGCAGCCAGGTCGCCGCGTTTCGCCAGCGTAATGAGCTGATCAGCCAGGCCGCGAATTTCTTTAGCCTTTGCTTCAGTCGTCTCAATACGGCCATGTTCGAAGAAGGAGGTCAAAATGCTGCGGAATAAAGCTTTACGCGCACTGGAGTCGCGTCCTAATTTTCTGTAAGCCATTTATTTCCCTCTTTCCTTATTCTTCAATTTCAGCCAGCGACAGGTCAAGTTCCTGCAGCTTCTTCTTTACTTCCTCAAGCGACTTGCGCCCAAGGTTTCTGACCTTCATCATGTCATCCTCTGTCTTCTCCGTGAGATCAGCAACAGTGTTGATATTCGCACGTTTCAGGCAGTTGTATGAACGGACGGAGAGATCGAGCTCTTCAATCGTCATTTCCATGACTTTCGCAGTATCGTTCTCTTCCTCCTCAGCAAAGGTTAAATCCTGAATTTCATCCTCATCTTCAAGACCTGCCATGTTCTGGAAGAGCTTGAAGTGCTGAATCAGGATGTTAGCAGACCTGCTGACTGCTTCCTCCGGACGAATCGAACCATCCGTCCAGATTTCAATTGTCAGTTTATCGTAGTCAGTGACGTTGCCGACACGCGTATCGGAAACCGTATAGTTGACACGGGTAACAGGGGAGAAAATCGAATCGATTGGAATAATTCCAATGACATGATCCGGTTTCTTGTTCTTTTCAGCAGGAACATATCCCTTACCGCGCTCAACCGTCATCTCCATGTGGAGCTTAGCGTCTTCGTTCAAGGTCGCGATATGAAGTTCCGGATTGAGGATCTCAATATCGGCATCCGCTGTGATATCGGCAGCCGTTACTTCCTTTTCACCTTCGATATCAATCCGAATCACCTTCGGCTCATCTGTAAACATCTTGAGGCGAAGCTGTTTAAGATTCAGAACGATATTCGTGACGTCGTCCCGGACACCCGGGATCGTCGAGAACTCATGCAGCACTCCGTCGATGCGGATCGATGTGATCGCAGCACCTGGAAGCGAGGAAAGCAGAATACGGCGCAGGCTGTTGCCGATTGTCGTACCGTAGCCGCGTTCCAGCGGCTCGCATACAAACTTTCCGTATCTGTTGTCTTCGCTGACTTCTACAATCTCGATTTTCGGCTTTTCCATGTTTTCGACCATCTGGAATAACCCTCCCTAAGAATACAATCCAATAGAGATTATTTGGAGTACAACTCGACGATTGCCTGCTCATTGACCGGCACGTCAATCTCTTCGCGATTCGGGAAACGTGTTACCGTACCCGTGAAATGTTCAGCATCAGCTGTCAGCCAAGCCGGAGCGGAAAGCGTGTTTCCGTTTTCAGCAAAGCCTTTGAAGATTCCGTTGGAACGGCTCTTCTCTGCAACAGCGATAACGTCGTTCTGATGAACAAGAGCGGACGGAATATCAACGCGCTTACCATTGACCGTAATGTGACCATGACGGACAATCTGACGAGCCTGACGACGCGTGGAAGCGAGACCAAGACGGAATACGACGTTGTCCAGACGGCGCTCAAGAAGACCGAGCAGGTTTTCACCCGTAACACCCTGCATCGTCTTTGCCTTCTCATAGTAACCACGGAACTGTTTCTCCAGAACGCCGTAGATGAATTTAGCTTTCTGTTTTTCTTTGAGCTGTGTGCCGTACTCACTGACCTTGCGGTTAGTGCGACGCGGCTGACGATTTGATTTCTTGCTGAGACCTACCACAGCCGGCTCAAGGCCGAGGGAGCGGCATCTCTTCAAGCTTGCAACTCTATCAATTGCCATCTATTTCTGCACCTCCTATTATACTCTTCTCCGCTTCGGCGGACGGCATCCGTTATGCGGAATCGGTGTAACATCTTTAATCATGTTGACTTCAAGACCCGTAGCCTGGAGGGAACGGATTGCAGCCTCACGGCCGGCACCAGGACCCTTGACATAAACCTCAACCTGCTTGAGGCCATGCTCCATAGCTGCCTTTGCAGCTGTTTCAGCTGCCATCTGTGCAGCAAACGGTGTGCTCTTACGGGAGCCGCGGAAGCCGAGGCCGCCTGCGCTTGCCCAGGACAGAGCATTGCCGTTCTTATCCGTCAACGTAACAATCGTATTGTTGAATGTCGAGCTGATATGTGCTACGCCGAATTCGACATTTTTACGGTCCTTTTTCTTAGGACGAACACTCTTCTTAACTGCCAATTTCTACCCCTCCTTTAGTCTTTCTTTTTACCAGCAATCGTCTTACGCGGACCCTTGCGCGTACGTGCGTTGTTCTTGGTGTTCTGACCACGCACCGGCAGGCCCATGCGATGACGACGGCCGCGATAGCAGCCAATCTCAACGAGACGTTTGATATTCAGCGAACGCTCACGACGAAGATCACCCTCGACGATGACATCTTTATCAATGAGTTCGCGAAGCTTTACAACCTCATCCTCCGTAAGATCACGGGTACGGGTATCAGGATTGATTCCTGCCTCAGCCAGAAGTTTCTGGGAGGTCGTCAGACCAATACCATAAATATATGTTAACGAAATCTCAATTCTTTTATCACGCGGCAAATCGATACCGGCAATACGTGCCATATATCAAGCACCTCCTTTTCTCAACCTTGTCTCTGTTTATGCTTCGGGTTTTCACAAATGACCATTACGCGGCCTTTGCGTTTGATTACTTTGCACTTCTCACAAATTGGCTTGACGGAAGGTTTAACTTTCATCGTGCTGCCTCCTTTTCCTTTCCTGTACGATTTTTTGCCGTACACTGCACCAACGCTTCATGCGTTATTTGAAACGATAGGTTATGCGGCCACGGGTTAAGTCGTACGGTGTAAGCTCAATCGTGACCTTATCTCCAGGCAGAATGCGAATGAAATTCATGCGAATTTTACCTGATACATGTGCCAAGACGACATGGCCGTTTTCTAATTCGACCTGAAACATCGCATTGGGCAATGCCTCAAGTACCTTGCCTTCGACTTCAATAACATCTTGCTTGGACATCAGTTCTACTCCTTACATTTGACTTTGCACAGGCGTGCCGCCAAAGACTACCTTTGGCAGGCTCCCCATGCTGACGGCTGCCCATGAGCCGCCTGTATCGATCGGTGGTACTGCCTATAGCATTCACTGGCAGACCTTTACTTTTTAAGAGACTCGACAACATCCGAAAAGACCTTTCCGATCTCCTGACTTCCATCAATGAGGCTGTACAAGCCTGCTTTTTTGTAGTAGTCAATGAGAGGCTTTGTCTGTGCATCATAGACCGAAAGACGATTCGACATCGTTTCCTCCGTGTCATCAGCACGCTGATAAAGCTCACCGCCGCAGTCATCGCATACTCCCTCCGACTTCGTCGGATTGAATTTGATATGATATGTGGCTCCGCAGGACTTACAGATTCTGCGGCCGACAGCACGTTCAATCAGCGAAGCATTCGGAACGCTGATATCAACGACGCGTGTCAAAGTAATGGAAAGCTCTTCAAGAATTTTCTGCAGTGCATCTGCCTGTTCAACCGTTCTTGGAAATCCATCAAGGATGAATCCTTTAGCACAGTCCTGCTTGGCAAGACGCTCACGCACAATGCCGATTGTAATCTCATCCGGGACAAGCTTCCCGGCATCCATGCATGCCTTAGCCTGCTTGCCAAGCTCTGTACCTTCCTTCACAGCTGCACGGAACATATCGCCCGTGGAAATGTGCGGAATGCCGAACTCTTTTACCAGATTGGCTGCCTGTGTGCCCTTGCCTGCACCCGGCGGCCCCATCAAAAGGATATACATTAGAAATCCTCCTATTTCATAAACCCTTGGTAATGACGCATAACAACCATTGATTCAATCTGCTTCATCGTGTTGAGCGCAACTCCAACAACGATCAGAAGTGCTGTACCGCCGAAGTACACACCTTCAATATGAGTCATAGCAGCAATCATATTTGGCAGTATAGCAATGAATGCCAGGAAGAATGCACCAGCAAGCGTAATGCGCGTCAAGACATGATCCAAATAATCTTCAGTAGGTTTGCCCGGGCGAATGCCAGGTATAAAACCACCGTATTTTTTCAGATTCTCTGCCATATCCGATATCTTTACAGTAACCGCGGTATAAAAATACGTGAAGAAGATAATGAGGAGCGCATAAAGGCTCGTCTGTAGCGGTGTGCCCCACGCAAGATAACCGGCGACTGTCTTTACCCATGGTACATCAATAAACTGGGCAATAGTTACTGGAAACATCAGCACGGATGACGCAAAGATGATTGGTATAACTCCCGCCTGAGTCACTTTCAGCGGGATGTGACTTGAATGTCCGCCATACGATCTTAGGCCGACAACCCGTTTCGCATAAGAAATCGGGATTCTGCGCTGTGCCTGCTCAATCATGACGACAAGTACTACCATGGCCAGCGCTATGAATACAAACAGGAATATGTTAAAACCATTGATCGTGCCTGCCTGTAAATACTGATACAACTTCTGCAGGTTTTTCGGAAGAGCAGCAACTATGCCGGCGAAAATAATAAGGGAAATACCGTTTCCAACTCCCTGTGCCGTTATCTGCTCACCAACCCACATGAGGAATACCGTCCCCGCGGTTAAAGTGATTGCAATAATGAGGATTGAAGGAATCCCCGGATTAAGAATCGCATCCTTCAGACCGATTGACATTCCAATCGCCTGCAGGAATGCAAGAACTACGGTTAAGCCACGTGTGACCTGGGTGGTTTTCTTGTGCCCTTCCTGACCTTCCTTAGACCACTGCTCCAACGTCGGAATAACAACTGTTAAAAGCTGTATTATGATGGCAGCATTGATATAAGGCGTGATGCTCATCGCAAAGATCGAAAACTTGCTCAGCGCACCACCCGAGAACAAATCCATCAGACCGAAAAGGTTTCCGCTGTTGAAAAGTTGTTCAATCACGGCCGGATTAACGCCTGGAACCGGAATATGAGTACCCATCCGGAAGATGGAGAACATAATCAGTGTGAAAATGACCTTCTGTCGAAGTTCCGGAATCTTATAGATGTTCGTAAGGGCTGAAAGCACCTCAGATCACCTCGACTTTTCCGCCTGCCGCCGTAATCTTGCTCTCTGCTGTCTTCGTGAAACCGTTTGCTTTGACTGTAAGCTTCTTCGTAAGCTCACCATCACCAAGGATACGAACACCATCAAGAACATTCTTCAGGATACCGATTTCAACGAGAGAAACCGGATCAACTGTTGCACCATCGTCGAAACGATTCAGCATAGAAATATTAACTTCTGCATACTGCTTAGCGAAAATATTCTTGAAGCCGCGTTTCGGAAGACGACGATACAGAGGCATCTGACCGCCTTCAAAACCTGTACGGACTCCGCCGCCCGAACGGGAATTCTGTCCCTTCATACCACGGCCGGCTGTTTTGCCGAGTCCGCTTCCAAGACCACGGCCTCTGCGTGTACGAGTCTTTCTCGAACCCGGAGCCGGGGATAATTCATGTAACTTCATCTATTGCACCTCCTTGAACTCAGTCTTTAACTTCTTCTACCGTCACAAGATGCGTAACCTTGCGAATCTGTCCACGAACTGCCGGATTGTCAGGCAGAATCGAGGAGGAATTTATTTTACCAAGACCTAAAGCTTTGACCGTCAGACGCTGCGTCTGCGGATGGCCGATAACACTGCGGGTCAAGGTGACTTTCAGTTTTGCCATTGAAAAATACCCTCCTTAACCCAAAAGTTCCTGAACTGTCTTACCACGGAGCTCAGCAACCTTTTCAGCACGCTTGAGCTGTGAAAGACCCGTAATCGTTGCACGAACCATGTTGTTCGGGTTCGAGGAACCGAGCGATTTCGTCAGGATATCACGGATGCCGGCAAGTTCAAGGACCGCACGTGCCGGACCGCCAGCGATAACACCGGTACCTTTTGCAGCCGGTTTCATAAGCACCTGGCCAGCGCCGAAGATACCAATAATCTCATGCGGAATTGTTGTTCCGCGGAGAGAAACTTCAATCAGATTCTTTTTCGCGTCCTCAATGCCTTTACGGATTGCTTCAGGAACCTCGCTTGCTTTGCCGAGGCCTACGCCGACTTTACCTTTCTGGTTTCCGACGACGACGAGCGCACTGAACGAGAAGCGGCGGCCGCCTTTGACGACTTTCGCTACGCGATTGATATATACAACCTTCTCCTGAAATTCCGGAGTTTCGTTGTCGATATTTCTAGCCATTCATTTACCTCCTTCTTCAATCTTAGAATTTCAGACCAGCCTCGCGTGCTGCCTCTGCAAGTGCAGCGACACGACCATGATATACATAGCCTCCGCGGTCAAAAACAACTGTCTGAATGCCTTTCTCAAGAGCCTTTTTGGCAACTGCCGTTCCAACTGCTTTAGCAGCCTCAATGTTGCCGCCGTAAGACTCAAATCCTTTATCCTGGGAGCTTGCTGCTACCAGCGTAACACCATTCTTATCATCGATGACCTGTGCGTAAATGTTGCTCAGGCTGCGGAACACGTTAAGACGTGGGCGTTCCGGCGTCCCGATAATATGATTACGGACACGCAGATGACGTTTCTGGCGCGTCTTGTTTTTATCTTCTTTCTGAAGCACTCGGATCTCTCCTTTCTGTCAAAGATGATTATTTCTTACCCTTAGCGCCTGCTTTACCAACCTTGCGGCGGATATGCTCGCCCTCGTACTTGATACCCTTGCCCTTATACGGCTCCGGTCCTCTCAGGGAACGAATCTTAGCAGCAATGCCGCCAACTACTTCCTTATCTGCACCCGTGATGACAATCTTGTTTGCAGCCGGTGCATCAAGCTCAATGCCTGCAGGCGGCTCAACAATAACAGGATGAGAGAAACCAAGGGAAAGGTTCAGGTTCTTGCCCTGACGAACTGCACGATAACCAACACCGTTGATTTCGAGGTTCTTTGTGTAACCTTCCGTTACGCCAACAACCATGTTGTTGATAAGCGTACGTGTAAGTCCATGAAGGGACTTGTGCATTTTATCTTCCGACGGACGTGTGACTGTAACGACACCATCCTCCATCGTAATTTTCATGTCCGGATGAAGCGTGCGGGAAAGCTCGCCTTTCGGACCTTTAACCGTAACTTTATTTCCATCCTCCAGCTTAAATGTAACGCCGGCAGGAATTGTAATCGGTGCTCTACCAATTCTCGACATCTGTACACCTCCTAGCTTATTGATTCATTACCAAACGTATGCGAGAATCTCTCCGCCGAGGCCCGCTTTACGAGCCTGCTTGTCGCTCATGATTCCTTTAGATGTGGAAATGATTGCGACACCAAGTCCTCCGAGGACGCGCGGCAGCTCAGCGCTCTTCGCGTACTGGCGAAGGCCCGGCTTGGAAATACGTTTAATACCGGAAATTACCTTTTCACGCTCCGGACCATACTTCAGGGAAAGCGTAAGCATACCCTGCTTGTTGTCCTCCGTGAAAGTGTAGTCCTTAATGAATCCTTCCTCTTTCAGAACAGCTGCGATAGCTGTTTTGACCTTGGAGCCAGGAATTTCAACTTTATCGTGTAAGACATTGTTTGCATTGCGCAAACGAGTCAACATATCAGCAATAGGATCAGTCATTACCATAAATCGATATCCTCCTTTCTTTCACGTTCATTTGTTACCAGCTGGCTTTTGTTACGCCAGGAATGGCACCTTTGTAGCTCTGCTCTCTGAAGCAAATACGGCACATATCAAACTTTCTCATATAGCCATGCGGACGACCGCAGATCTTGCATCTGTTATACTTACGAACCTTGAACTTTGGTTCACGGCTCCACTTTTCAATCATAGCCTTCTTGGCCACAGTCAGTACCTCCTTTATATATGTTATGCGTTGAACGGCATACCCATCAGTTTAAGAAGCTCATGAGCTTCCTCATCCGTCTTTGCTGTCGTAACGATGACGACGTTCATGCCACGGACCTTATCAATTTTATCATATTCAATTTCCGGGAAAATCAGCTGCTCTTTGAGACCAACGGAATAGTTGCCGCGGCCGTCAAAAGCCTTGCTGCTGACACCGTGGAAGTCACGAACACGCGGAAGCGCAACGTTCATAAACTTATCGAGGAACTGATACATACGAACTCCGCGGAGTGTAACCTTCGCGCCAATCGGCATTCCCTGACGAATCTTCCATGTAGCAATGGATTTTTTCGCACGTGTCAGGATAGGTTTCTGACCTGCAATAATCGACAAATCCGTTACAGCTGCATCAAGAGCCTTCGGATTTCCGACAGCTTCGCCGACACCCATGTTGATGATTACTTTCTCAATCTTCGGGAGCTGCATTACATTTTTATAACCGAACTTTTTCGTAAGCTCAGCACAAACTTCATTCGTGTATTTCTCCTGTAATCTGTCCACTTATATTCCTCCTTCCTCAATTATTTTTCGTCGATAACCTCGCCGCATTTTTTGCAGGCGCGGACGAATTTACCATTTACAAGCTTCTGAGCCGTACGCGTAGCCTTTTTGCAGGACGGGCAGACGACCATAACCTTGCAGGCTGCAAGCGGAGCTTCCTTCGTGAGGATACCACCCTGCGGAGCCTTCTGATTCGGTTTCGTGTGGCGTTTCACTTTGTTGACACCCTCGACGACAACCTTGCCTTTTTTAGGCAGAGCGAGCAGAATCTTTCCCTGCTGGCCTTTATCTTTACCGGACAATACGACAACCGTATCGCCTTTCTTTACATGCAGATGATTGTTGAGTGACAAAATAGCACCTCCTCACTATTAAAGTACTTCCGGCGCCAGCGAAACGATCTTCATGAAATCCTTCTCGCGGAGCTCACGAGCAACCGGCCCAAAGATACGTGTACCACGCGGTGTGTTGTCATCTTTGATGATGACAGCTGCGTTCTCATCGAAACGGATGTAAGAACCATCCTGACGGCGAACACCTTTTACGCTGCGAACAACGACTGCCTTAACGACATCGCCTTTCTTAACCATACCGCCCGGAGCTGCCGATTTAACGGAAGCAACGATTACATCACCGATATTGGCATATTTACGGTAGGAACCGCCCATAACGCGAATGCACATAATTTCTTTCGCGCCGGTGTTATCACCAACATTCAGCATAGTTTGCTGTTGAATCATTTGTTTACCTCCTTTTCAGATTTATTGGGGACATTACGTCAAATTATTTTGCTCTCTCGACTACCTGCACTACTCTCCAGCGCTTATCCTTCGAAAGCGGACGTGTCTCCATAATCTGAACCGTATCACCGATATGAGCATCGTTTTCTTCATCATGAGCTTTAAATTTAACTGTCTTTTTGACAGCTTTTTTATAAATCTTATGCTGCTCGATGTCCTCTACGGCGACAACTACGGTCTTATCCATTTTATCGCTGACGACTTTACCAATACGCGTCTTACGATCATTTCTATCGCTCATCAAGGAGCCTCCTTCCTCTGCTTATTCGAATTAAGCTTTCAGTTCCTGTTCACGCTGCACCGTCTTAATGCGGGCGATTGTCTTCTTGACTTCCTTGATACGCATCGGGTTCTCAAGCTGACCAGTAGCGAGCTGGAATCTGAGGTTGAACAATTCTTCTTTCAGGGAAGCAACTTTCTGGTTAAGTTCTCCAGCACTCATTTCACGTATTTCATTAACCTTCATTTACTTCACCGCCCTCTTTCTGCTCATCTTCCCGTTTCACAAACTTCGTCTTAATTGGAAGCTTATGACCAGCCAGGCGCATCGCCTCTTTTGCGACTTCTTCCGAAATACCGTCCATCTCGAAGAGGATACGGCCCGGTTTAACGACTGCTACCCAGTATTCCGGTGAACCCTTACCACTACCCATACGAGTCTCAGCAGGTTTTGCCGTAACCGGTTTGTCCGGGAAAATCTTGATCCAGACCTGGCCGCCACGTTTGATGTAACGCGTCATAGCGATACGGGCTGCCTCAATCTGACGGTTCGTAACCCATGCCGGCTCCAGAGCCATAAGGCCGAAGGTACCGTGGGTAACCTTATTACCGCGGTGTGCCTGACCCTTCATACGGCCACGGAACTGTTTGCGGTATTTAACTCTCTTTGGTAATAACATTAAGCTTCGCTCCCTTCAGCTGCAGCAACCGGCTGCTTCTTCTCTGGAAGGACTTCGCCTTTGAAAATCCAAACTTTAACACCGATACGTCCGTACGTCGTATCAGCCTCTGCTGTACCGTAATCAATATCAGCACGCAGTGTGTGAAGAGGAATACTTCCTTCACGATAGGACTCTGTACGAGCGATTTCAGCACCGCCGAGACGGCCGCTGACCATAATCTTGATTCCCTTTGCACCGGCACGCATCGTACGGCCAACGCAGGATTTCATTGCACGGCGGAACGCGATACGGCGCTCAAGCTGACCTGCAATGTTTTCAGCAACGAGTTTGGAATCCATATCCGGGGATTTAACTTCAGCGATGTCAATATCAACGCGCTTGTCAGTGAATTTCTTCAGACCGGCTTTGATCTGTTCGATTCCGGAACCACCGCGGCCAATCACCATACCCGGTTTAGCCGTATGGATCGTAAGACGAAGGCGGTTCTTGGAACGCTCAGTCTCGACGCGGGCGATGCCAGCTGCTTCGAGCTCCTTCATCAAATACTCGCGGATTTTAATATCTTCATGCAGATTTGCTGCATAATCTTTATCAGCATACCACTTGGCATCCCATGTCTTGACGATACCAAGACGCATGCCATGCGGATTTACTTTCTGACCCAATACATTTCCCTCCTTCTTATCTTTCTGAAACTACAACCGTGACGTGCGACGTCCGCTTCAAAATGCTGAACGCCTGTCCACGGGAACGCGGATGAATGCGTTTCAGTGTCGGTCCCTGATCGACATAAGCGGAAGAGATGTAGAGTTTGTCTACATTCATGTCGAAGTTGTTTTCCGCATTTGCGACTGCAGATTTCAACACTTTTTCGATAACGTCTGCACCGGCTTTCGGTGTAAACTTCAAAATCGCAAAGGCCTCAGCGACGCTCTTGCCACGAACAAGATTCATGACAACCCGTACTTTACGCGGAGCAATGCGAACGTATTTAGCTACTGCTTTAGCTTCCATTCAAGCTTCTCCTTTCGTAAATTATTTGAGCGACGTTTTCTTCTCTGCGCCGGCATGGCCTTTGTACGTACGTGTCGGAGCGAATTCTCCGAGCTTATGTCCAACCATGTCCTCAGTGATATAAACGGGCACATGTTTACGGCCGTCATGAACAGCAACCGTATGGCTGACGAATTCCGGAAGAATCGTCGAGCTGCGCGACCAGGTCTTTACAACCTTTTTCTCATTGGCCTCATTGAGTGCCGTGATCTTTTTAAGCAGGCTTTCTGCACAGAAAGGTCCTTTTTTGACAGATCTTGACAAGATATATCCTCCCTTCCGTCAGGCGCCTGAGCGCCTGCGAACTACATTTATTACTTGCGTCTCTTAACGATGAACTTATCCGAAGGCTTCGCATGGCGTGTCTTCGCACCCATAGCGCATTTGCCCCATTTCGTAACCGGATGTTTGCGTCCGACAGGGCTGCGGCCTTCACCACCGCCGTGCGGATGGTCATTCGGGTTCATCGCAACGCCGCGGTTCGACGGGCGGATACCCATCCAGCGGGAGCGGCCTGCTTTACCGATTGTGATGTTCTCATGCTCAAGGTTACCAACCTCACCGATTGTTGCACGGCAGTTGATGTGAACCTTACGGAGCTCACCGGACGGCATACGAAGAAGTGCATAATCTCCGTCTTTAGCCATGAGCTGTGCGCTCGTACCTGCGGAGCGGACCATCTGTGCGCCCTTTCCGATTTTGAGCTCAACATTGTGAATCGTTGTACCAACCGGAATATTTGCAAGCGGAAGTGCGTTGCCCGGTTTGATATCAGCATCCGGACCGGAAACGACCTTATCGCCGACCTTCAGACCGTTTGGAGCGATAATGTAACGCTTCTCACCGTCTGCATAGTTCAGAAGAGCAATGCGTGCGCTGCGGTTCGGATCATACTCGATTGTAGCGACCGTAGCCGGGATTCCGTCTTTAGTACGCTTGAAATCGATGATACGATAACGGCGCTTGTGACCGCCGCCCTGATGACGGACTGTCAAGCGGCCCTGCTGATTGCGGCCGCCGTGCTGCTTGAGCGGAGCAAGCAAAGATTTTTCCGGCTTATCCGTAGTGATCTCATCAAAGGATGCGACCGTCATGAAACGTCTGCCGGCAGAATATGGTTTAAAACTCTTAATTGCCACTTAATTAACCTCCTTTACTGAAATCTTACGCTTCGAAGAACTGGATGGACTCACCCTGAGCCAGTTTAACGATTGCTTTTTTGTAGTCTGAACGGCGTCCAACGTTGCGGCCAAGGCGTTTTACCTTACCCATAACATTGATCGTGTTGACAGCTTCAACCTTAACATTGAAGATATCAGCGACTGCTTTTGCAATCTGGGTCTTGTTCGCTTTCTTATCAACAACGAACACGTACTTGCCCTCTTCCATCAAAGCGGTAGAAGTTTCAGTAATGAGCGGGCGAATCAGGATATCGCGTGCTTCCATTATGCAAGCACCTCCTCAATCCGTGTAATTGCATCCTTCGTAATGAAGAGCTTATCATGGTTCAGAATGTCATAGACATTCAGGCCCGTTGTATTGATAGCCTTAACGCCTTCAATATTGCGTGCAGACTTCTCAACATTCTCGGCTTCCTCAGCCGTAATAATCAGAGCTTTCTTGGAAACCTCGAAAGCCTCGAGCATCTTAACAACTTCCTTCGTTTTCGGAGCCTCAAAATCAAGGCTGTCAAGAACGAGGAAATCGCCGCTCTGAACTTTATCCGATAAAGCGCATTTGATTGCGAGACGACGCTGTTTGCGCGGCATGCTGAAAGCATAAGAACGCGGATGCGGTCCAAAGACCACGCCGCCGCCAACCCAAACCGGCGAAGTATTCGAGCCGCTTCTTGCATGGCCCGTGCCTTTCTGTTTCCAAGGCTTACGTCCGCCGCCGCGAACCATTGCTCTCGTCTTCGTGGCATGTGTGCCCAGACGCTGCGAAGCAAGCTGCATCACAACTGCCTGATGAAGGAGTGCGCCGTTCACTTCAACGCCAAAAATATTATCATTTAACTCAACATCGCCAACCTGCTTGTGTGCGATATCATAAACTGCTACTGTAGGCATAACTCAGCATATCCTCCTTCCAAATTATTTCTTCTTCGGCTTAACCGTAGTTTTAACAACAACAAGGCTCTTCTTCGGACCCGGGATAGCACCCTTGATCAGAATCAGATTACGGTCTGTATCTACTTTAACAACCGTCAGACGCTGAATCGTAACACGATCTCCGCCCATCTGGCCCGGAAGTTTCTTTCCTTTAAGCACGCGTCCACCATGACCGCTGATCATAGCACCCGTGGAACCCGGTTCACGATGTGATTTGGAACCATGGCCCATAGGACCGCGGGCAAAATGATGACGTTTAACCGTACCAGCAAAGCCTTTACCTTTGGAAGTACCCGTTACATCAACGAGATCCCCGGCTGCGAAAACATCTACACCGATGATATCGCCGACTTTATATTCAGAAGGAGCTGCAAGACGCATCTCACGGATGAACTTGACTGCCTGAACGCCAGCCTTTTCGAACTGCCCCTTCAACGGTTTCGTTACTTTATTTTCCTTCACTTCGCCGAAGCCAACCTGAACAGCATTGTAGCCGTCAGACTCAACCGTCTTATTACGGATGACAACGTTTTTGCCGGACTCAACAACCGTGACCGGTACAACCTTGCCCTCTTCGGTAAAGATCTGGGTCATACCAAGTTTCTTACCTAAAATTGCTTTTGACATCATTCCACCTCCTCTTACAGTTTAATTTCGATATCAACGCCAGCCGGGAGATCAAGATGCATAAGAGCATCAACGGTCTTGGAAGACGGCTCAAGGATATCGATCAGACGTTTGTGTGTACGCATCTCGAACTGTTCACGTGAATCTTTATTAACGTGTGGGGAACGAAGAATCGTAAACACATTCTTTTCTGTCGGGAGTGGAATCGGCCCGGAAACCATAGCGCCCGTACGTTTAGCCGTATCAACAATCTTAACGGCACTCTGATCAAGAGCTTTATGGTCGTAAGCCTTTAAACGAATTCTGATTTTCTGCTGCTTGGACAAAATATTTTCCTCCTTATCGCCCGGATTCAGGACCCAGACATTCTCCGCGCTAGTTCCCTCGTCATGCATAGCCGACGAGCAATCTACCGCGTCATCGCATGGGGGTACTTAAAAATAATCCTTATATAAGGGAGGCTTACGCCTCCCTTACTAAGGAATTGTTAACTTTTCTCAGGGATTAGCCTTCGATGATTTCCGTAACACGACCAGCGCCTACCGTATGGCCACCTTCACGGATAGCGAAGCGGAGACCTTTCTCGATAGCGATCGGTGTGATGAGCTCAACATCCATCTCGATGTTATCGCCCGGCATAACCATCTCTGTGCCTTCCGGAAGACGAACAACACCCGTAACGTCAGTTGTACGGAAGTAGAACTGAGGACGATAGTTCGTGAAGAACGGAGTATGACGGCCGCCCTCTTCCTTAGTCAGAACGTAAACCTGACCTTTGAAGTGCGTGTGCGGATGAATGGAACCCGGTTTAGCGAGAACCTGGCCGCGCTCGATTTCCGTACGGTCAACACCACGGAGAAGAGCACCGATGTTATCACCTGCAACAGCCTGATCCAGAGTCTTACGGAACATCTCGATACCAGTGATTGTCGTGGACTTCGTCTCTTCTTTGATACCGACGATTTCAACAACGTCGCCCATGTTCAGAGCACCACGCTCAACACGGCCTGTAGCAACAGTACCACGGCCTGTGATTGTCATAACATCCTCGACCGGCATCAGGAACGGCTTATCCGTGTCACGTGTCGGAGTCGGAACGTATTCATCAACAGCATCCATGAGCTCGATGATCTTCTTCTCATACTCAGCATCGCCTTCGAGAGCCTTCAGAGCGGAGCCTGCAACAACAGGGATGTCATCACCAGGGAACTCATACTGTGTGAGGAGTTCGCGAACTTCCATCTCAACGAGCTCGAGGAGCTCAGGATCATCGACCATATCAACCTTGTTCAGGAATACTACGATAGCCGGAACGCCAACCTGACGAGCGAGCAGGATGTGCTCACGTGTCTGAGGCATCGGGCCGTCAGCAGCGCTGACAACGAGGATAGCACCATCCATCTGAGCTGCGCCTGTGATCATGTTCTTGACATAGTCAGCATGGCCCGGGCAGTCAACGTGTGCATAGTGACGTTTTTCCGTCTCATACTCAACGTGTGCTGTGTTGATCGTGATACCGCGCTCGCGTTCCTCCGGAGCTTTATCAATCATGTTGTAATCCATGAAGTCAGCGCCGCCCTTTGCGGACAGAACCTTCGTGATTGCAGCAGTAAGAGTTGTCTTACCATGATCGACGTGACCGATCGTACCAATGTTAACATGCGGTTTTGTTCTTTCAAACTTCTGTTTTGCCATTTTTTACTGTTCCTCCCTTATTCACCTTTATTTTTGGAAACAATTGCATCAGCAATATTTTTCGGAACCTCGTCGTAGTACGCAACTTCCATGGAGTAGTTGCCACGTCCCTGCGTCTTGGAACGAAGATCCGTAGAATATCCAAACATTTCTCCGAGCGGTACATAACCGCTGATGACCTGGACGCCGTTGCGCGGCTCCATGCCTTCGATGCGTCCACGGCGGGAATTCAAATCGCCGATGACATCACCCATGTAGTCTTCCGGAACTGTGACCTCAACCTTGCAGTACGGCTCGAGGAGTACCGGCGTTGCTTTTTCAGCACCGTTGCGGAACGCCATGGATCCTGCAATCTTGAATGCCATTTCAGAGGAGTCGACTTCATGGAAGGAACCGTCATAGACAGTAGCCTTGATATCCACCATCGGATAGCCTGCGACGACACCATTTTCCATAGCCTCGCGAACACCAGCCTCGATTGGTCCGATGAATTCCTTCGGAATTGCACCGCCGACGACCTTGTTCTCGAACGAGAAGCCCTGACCCGGTTCCTGCGGCTCGAGTTCCAGCCAGCAGTGACCATACTGACCATGACCACCGGACTGACGAACGAACTTACCTTCCGCCTTAACCGTCTTGCGGATTGTCTCACGATATGCAACCTGCGGATTACCGACTGCACAGTCGACTTTGAACTCGCGGAGCATACGGTCAACGATAATCTGGAGATGAAGCTCACCCATACCGGAGATGATTGTCTGACCTGTCTCCTGATCCGTATGAACACGGAATGTCGGGTCCTCTTCAGCGAGACGCTGCAGAGCAATGCCCATCTTCTCCTGATCGTCTTTCGTCTTCGGCTCAACAGCAACGGAGATAACCGGATCCGGGAAGACCATCGACTCAAGAATGATTGGATGCTCTTCATCACAGAGTGTATCACCTGTTGTAGTGAACTTCAGACCAACAGCTGCTGCGATATCACCGCTGTAAACCTTCTCAATTTCAGCGCGATGGTTAGCATGCATCTGAAGGATACGGCCAAGACGCTCTTTTTTGCCCTTCGTTGAGTTAAATACGTAAGAGCCTGCGTCAATCGTACCGGAGTAAACACGGAAGAATGCGAGTTTACCAACGTACGGATCAGCCATAATCTTGAATGCCAGTGCGGAGAACGGCTCACTGTCGCTAGACGGACGGCAGTCCTCTTCATCCGTATCCGGATTTACGCCTTTGATTGGCGGAATATCCGTCGGGGCCGGCATGTAATCAACAACTGCATCCAGCATCGGCTGAACGCCCTTGTTCTTGAAAGAAGAACCGCAGGTTACCGGTGTCATCTTACACTCAACCGTAGCCTTACGGATTGCCTTCTTAAGCTCAGCTTCAGTGATTTCCTCACCGCCGAGATATTTCTCCATGAGTACATCATCCGTCTCAGCAACAGCCTCGAGCATCTTCTCGTGATACTCTTCAGCCATTTCCTTGAGATCTTCCGGAATCTCAACCTCATCACTTACTTTGCCGAGGTCATCCTCATAGATAATTGCATCCATCTTAATCAAATCGACAACGCCGCGGAACGTATCCTCAACGCCGATAGGAATCTGGATAGCAACCGGATTCGCATTAAGGCGTTCTTTAATCATCTTGATGACGTTAAAGAAATCAGCTCCCGTCGAATCCATCTTATTAACGTAAGCCATACGCGGAACATTGTATTTCTCCGCCTGGCGCCAAACCGTCTCTGTCTGAGGCTCAACACCGCCGCGTGCAGTAAGAACTGCAACAGCGCCATCAAGTACACGCAGCGAACGTTCTACTTCAACCGTAAAGTCCACGTGGCCCGGCGTGTCAATAATGTTGATACGATGACCCTTCCAATGGCACGTCGTAGCGGCGGATGTAATCGTGATACCACGTTCCTGCTCCTGTACCATCCAGTCCATCGTCGCAGCACCATCATGTACCTCGCCGATCTTGTGATTTACGCCTGTGTAGAAGAGGATACGCTCAGTGGTTGTCGTTTTGCCGGCATCAATGTGCGCCATGATACCAATATTACGAGTTTTTTCCAGCGAAAACTCTCTGCCCACTATTATCTCTCCTTATTTCTTAGTTACTCAAAGGATTACCAACGATAATGTGCAAAAGCCTTGTTTGCCTCTGCCATCTTATGCGTATCTTCCTTTTTCTTAACAGATGCGCCTGTATTGTTTGCTGCATCCATCAGCTCAGCCGAGAGACGCTCATCCATCGTCTTCTCACCGCGGAGTCGTGCATAGTTGACAATCCAGCGGATGCCGAGTGTCATACGGCGGTCCGGACGAACCTCAACCGGAACCTGATAGTTAGCGCCACCTACGCGGCGGGCACGAACCTCCAGAACCGGCATAACATTCTTAAGTGCCGTCTGGAATACTTCCAGCGGATCCTTGCCTGTCTTAGCGCGGATCGCCTCAAATGCGTCATAAACGACGCGCTCTGCAACACCCTTCTTACCGGAGAGCATTACTTTATTGATAAATTTTGTAACCGTCTTGTCGTGGTATACCGGATCCGGCAGCACGTCACGTTTCGGTACAGAACCTTTTCTTGGCATCTAATTCCCTCCTTGCTCAAAATCTTCTCATGCAATTACTTTTTCTTTGCACGTTTAGCACCGTATTTAGATCTACCCTGATTGCGATCCTGGACGCCTGCAGTATCCAGCGAACCACGAATAATGTGATAGCGGACACCCGGAAGGTCCTTAACACGACCGCCACGGATCAGAACAACGCTATGCTCCTGAAGATTATGACCAATGCCTGGGATATAAGCCGTGACCTCAATGCTATTCGTCAAGCGGACACGGGCAACCTTACGGAGAGCCGAGTTCGGTTTCTTCGGTGTCGTCGTGTAAACACGAGTGCACACACCGCGTTTCTGCGGGCAGTTCTTGAGTGCCGGCGCAGTGGATTTCTCCATCAGGCTCTGTCTGCTCTTACGAACCAACTGATTAATTGTAGGCATATTGCACCTCCTTCCTTCATATTGCAGATTCATGATTTTATGAAAACCCACAGATAACTGCAGGTTTTTACCGGTATTACATCAGGACTGCCGCTGCCGAAGCACCAACCTCTATAGAGCAGGCTTTTCCAAGTTCTCTCATCGTTACGTCATTAACGACTTCGATTTTTTTCGCTTCGCAAGCTTCCTTCAATAAAGCTGTCACAGACTGGTCTGCATCTGATGCAAGGAACACGCACTTTGCTGTTCCCTTCTGCACTGCCTTAGTGACCTGTTTTACGCCGGTCACATGCCGTGTCTTCATCAAATTATCCAGTGTCATTCGCGTCACTCCTATAGGACAATACCCATGCCCGTCTTTAGGCACCTCACTATAATATCATCACCCAAAACCCTTGTCAACTCCTATTTATCAACATTTTTTATGTCCACTCATCCGGGTGTGTCATCAATCATTTGTGTCCACCTCAAAGAGAAAAAATATTATTTAAAAACATATTCTTAACACTTTTGTTGTCTAAAAAATTATTTTGCGCATAAAAGTGTATCGCATTTTTTATTTTCATTTTTTCTGTCGCTAAAAAAAAATATTTTTAATCAAAATTTTATTTTAAAAAAGAAATTCCGCTGTCAAACGACAGCGGAATCTTTTGATTTGTCTACGTATTTTATTTAATTACCTGTTTCATCACATCAACAACATGCTCCGCAGTGAAGCCGAATTTCTTGAACAATGTGCCGCCCGGTGCAGATGCGCCAAAGCTCTGCATTGTGACAGATGCTCCGTCGAGGCCAACGTATGCGCCCCATCCGAAATCCGCAGCAGCTTCGACAGCAACACGCGCACGAACATTACCCGGAAGAACACTTTCCTGATACTCTTTGCTCTGCTGTCTGAAAATATCCATACAAGGCATGCTGACAACACGTACATTTATGCCTTCTCCTGCCAGCTTCTCCTGAGCTTCAATTGCAAGAGCAACCTCAGAACCGGATGCGATAAAAATACCGTCCATATTACCCTTTGCTTCAGAAACAACATAAGCACCTTTCAGCGCATCCTTACCTGTACCTGCAAGCTGCGGAAGATTCTGACGCGAAAGAACCAGAACTGTCGGTGTCTCTTTACTTGTTGCGGCAAGATACCATCCTGCTGCAGTCTCCTTTGCATCCGCAGGACGGAATACGTTTACATTCGGCATAGCACGGAGCATTGCCAGCTGCTCAATCGGCTCATGAGTCGGTCCATCTTCTCCGACTCCGATACTGTCATGGGTAAGTACATATGTAACAGGAAGCTTCATGAGCGCAGCAAGGCGGAGCATCGGCTTCGTGTAATCGCTGAAGACGAAGAAGGTTGCCACGTACGGACGAAGTCCTCCGTGAAGGATAATTCCGTTTGCCATTGCTGCCATTGCAAGCTCACGCACGCCGAAATGCAGATTGCGCCCTGCGTAGTTATCCTTGCTGAAATCGCCTGCATTATCCATGTATGTTTTATTTGACGGAGCAAGGTCAGCGCTTCCACCAAAGAGCTGCGGCATTATATCCTTAAGACGGTTAATCATCTTACCGGACAGGCTGCGTGTTGCTGCTGCCTTATCCTCATATGCCCAGAACTCTTCATTTTTCATCAGTGCATCTGCATCTACGGCAGAATAATAAACATCCCACTGTTTTTTCATATCAGGATATTTTTCGGCATACGCCTCGAAAAGTGCATTCCATTTCTCTTCTGCAGCTGCACCGTCTTTAGCAAGTGCTTTATAGTTTTCATAGACCTCATCCGGAACAGCGAACGATTCCTGTGTCGGCCAACCGAGGTTTTCCTTCAGAGCCTTGACATTGTCTTCGCCAAGCGGCTCACCGTGAGCGCTTGCTTTACCCTGCTTTGCCGGGCAACCATAGCCAATCTGTGTCTTGACCGTAATGAAGGACGGACGTTTTTTATCAGCTTTTGCAACTTCAATTGCTTTGCCGATTGCGTCAAGGTCTGTTCCGTCCTCAACAGTAATAGTCTGGAAACCGAAAGCTTCCATGCGCTTCTGAACATTTTCGGTGAACGCGATATCGGTACCGCCTTCAATAGAAATATTGTTGCTGTCGTACAAAACGATGAGTTTTGAAAGTCCGAGTGTTCCTGCAAGAGAGAATGCTTCCGAAGAAATACCCTCCATCATGCAGCCGTCGCCGCCAAGTACAAATGTATAGTGATCCATGATTGGGAAATCCGGCTTATTGAATATAGCTGCGAGATGAGCCTCAGCCATAGCCATTCCGACAGCCATACCCATACCGGCACCAAGAGGGCCTGTGGTAGCCTCAACGCCTACGGTATGACCATATTCCGGATGTCCCGGTGTAAGCGAACCGTCCTGACGGAAGTTTTTCAAATCATCCAAGGTAAGACCGTATCCGAAAAGATGCAGAAGCGAATAAAGCAGCATGGAACCATGTCCGCCAGAAAGAATAAAGCGGTCGCGGTTCACCCAGTTCGGATTTTTCGGATTGTGGTTCATATGGTGTGCCCAGAGCTCATAAGCCATCGGCGCGCTTCCAAGCGGCAGTCCCGGATGACCGGAATTCGCTTTCTGGATTGCATCCGCTGAAAGTACACGGATTGCATTTACACTCATCGTTTCAAGGTTGTTCATTCTTTTTTGTTCTCTCCTATCTTGCTTATCTTACTGCAATAACGTCGATTTCAACCATCGCGTTTTTGGGAAGCTTGCTTACCTCGACACAAACACGTGCCGGGCAGTCTTTTTCAAAATATCTTTCGTAAATGGCATTTACCATTCCGAAGTTGTTCATATCTGTTATATAAACTGTTGTTTTGACTACATCATCCAACGTAGCACCGGCAGCCTCGAGGATAGCCTTAAGGTTCTCGATTACACGTGCTGTCTGCACCTCAACATTCCCGTCAACCAGTTCGCCCGTCTCAGGAATCAAAGGAATCTGCCCGGAAACATAGAGCATACCATTTGCTTCAATTGCCTGTGAATACGGTCCGATAGCCTGCGGAGCCTTGTTCGTTGCAATTATTTTTTTCATAGAAATTAATCCCCTTCCAAATTAAAATGTATATGTAAAAAGATTACTTTCTCTTCATCCAATCGGGGCGGAGATTTGCCGCCTCATTCAGATAGACGTGACGAATTTCATTCGGTGCCTTGTCTGTATCAACAAGCAAAAGCGCACGAATACAGAGCGGAATCCCTCCCTCAACAGCTACCTGACGTGTGTCAAAAAGAGGAACCCAGTCGAATCCTGGAATCTGACGTGCTCCCGTAGCAGGATAAGCCGCCGTAATATCTTCTGTAGCGCTCAAAATGCACGCACCGATATCATCGGGTTTCACGCCGTTATGACGGCACATTTCAGTAACCATCCAGCGAACCGCTGCAAAAATTTCAGCCTCTGTGTCATTTTTTATTGTTATTGCACCACGAATTCCACGCATTAATATTCCTCCTCAATGTCCTCTCAATATATTCCAAAGCAGCCTGCCGCAAAGCACCATAGCCGCCAAATATCCAAACACGCCGAGAAGCGGTATTTCCATAATCTTGGGAGTCATCTGTGTAGTACATATTATTGACGATCCCAGAAGAAGCGCTGCACTTATTATACAGATAATAAGCTTATTTATCATCTGGTCTATACGCCTAAGCGGTTCCTCCGAACCGGTCAGCTCCAAATTTACCTTTGTCTGACCGCTCATAGTCATTTTTAGTATATCGGAAATCTGCTCCGGAAGAAGCATAGTCTTCTTCATCAGGACATATCCGTCACGCTTGAGCTTGTCCCATTCCGCACGCCAATTTATATTCTTGCGGAAATTCAGTTCAAGGCTCTTGGCAAAAATCTCAACGAAGCTGACGCGCGGACAACAGTGGCGCATAACACCTTCAATAGTAAGCACCCCGCGGGCAAACATTGAAAGTCCCGGGCCAATCCCTATATGGTGTGACTTGAGTACATTCATAATCTGTCTGGTCAGTACACCCATTTCCAACGACGCAAAATCCATATTATGGTATTTATCCATAAGGAGATCAATATCCTCGTAGAGCTGAGTATGATTTATTTTACCATGAGGCATGCCAAGGGCAAGAACAGCAGATTTCATTTCATAGGTATCATGATTCGCCAGAGAAAAAACAGCTTTCCGAAGCGCAGCACGGTCCGCAGTAGAAAGCCGGCCCATCATTCCAAGGTCAAGCCAGACAATCTTTCCGTTACGAATCCAAATGTTTCCCGGATGTGGGTCCGCATGAAAATATCCATCCTCCACCATCTGTTTGACATAATTCTCACCAAGCCTGCGCCCCAGCTGATCCATGTCAAAGCCTCTCTCATGAAGCGCCTTGATATCATCAATACGTACCCCATCGACAAATTCCATCACAAGAATCCGTGCAGTCGTCAACTTATGGTATACTTTCGGACATTCTATATTTGGCTCTGAAGCATTCATTTGACGGAATTCTTCAAGATGTCCTGCCTCCATCAGGAAATCCATTTCCTGCTTCGCTATCATCCACATCTCGTCAAGTACAAGGCTGAAATCTATAAGCTCCTTACCGCCTGCTACCTGCAAAAGCTTTGCTGCCCGCTTCAAAAGAACGATGTCCTGGGACATTATTTCATATATCCCCGGACGCTGCACTTTAAGTACAACACGTTCACCACTTTTAAGAACCGCCCGATGCACCTGTGCAATAGAGGCAGAACCTAAAACATCCTCGCTAATCGAAGAAAATACCTGATGCCAGTGGCAGTGATACTCTTCCTCGACGATTCGCTTTATTTCATCGAACGGCAAGGGCTTTACACTCATCTGAAGCTTCATAAGCTCATCACAATATTCCTGTGGAAGGAAATCGGGACGCATGCTCATAATCTGACCGAACTTCACGAAGGTCGGTCCAAGATCCTCCAAAATCTGACGAATCTTCACAGGTGTAATTCCATGAAGCAAATCCCTCTGACGAAGAACCTGAATCATTTCGCGGAAACGGCCCGAGGAGTTATCTTCAAACCCTATATTCTTTTTGGAATGCATAAGAGTATCAAGCATTAAACTTAGGCCCTCTTCCAGTTACGGTTCCTGCAGAATCTGATGAAACATGCTCATAATGCTCTGTCCATAAGTATATCCCGGAACAGCCCAACGGCCATTCAAATCTGTCCATGTATCAAGTGTCTGATATCCGTACATATCCCGCACCAGCTCATAGCGTGGATCTACCACATCCTCAGCCGGAGCCTTCGTTGACGCATATGCCAAAAGATGCTGAATATGTGCACGAACTCCCAGCTGGGCAGAAGGGAAATACATCCCCTTTACCGTCGTGCTCGTAGTACCGAGACCACAATAATTATTCTGATCAGGTGTTACCGTACCGCCATAGCGGAAAAAACCGGTTTCCTTCAGCGCCTGGGCAAACGCTACATCAGGCCGTACACCTTCTTTTTCGCCCTCTTCATAATAATATGCAACCAGCTCAGAGGGAGATACAGAAATCTCAGGATACGGATTATTGCTCAATAAGTACTCAACACACTGCTCCTGAGTAGCCATAGGCCTTCCCAAAATTTCCTCATTGGAGTAGTCCACCGGTGCCAGTACACCTGAAAACGAAGGTTTCTTCTCAGCCTGTGGATGAAGTATAGCGTTAATGCGCTCCTTAAAGCTCTGCTTGTCTGTAGAAGCAGATGCTGACAAGTGCGTATTCGCGGTAACCTTCGTATCAACCTTAGGATCGTGAATCCTGTGTCCTGCTTCCGCTCCCGTGAAAACAGATACCATAGCCGTCAAACCAATCACAAAAGTCAACGCCGCGCGTTTCTTGTTTACTCTCATTCACGTGTCCCCTTTTCATACAGGAATTTCATATCATGCAAAAGCAAGCTGTATTATAAACAGAACTGCCAGAATATACATCAAAGGATGTACATCCCTCCATTTTCCTGAAACAGTCTTCAGAAAAGCAAACAATATAAATCCGATTCCTACCCCGTTTGCAATGCTGTAGGTCATCGGCATCAAAACTGCGGTAAAGAACGCCGGAAAAGATTCCGTCAAATCGCTCCAGTTAATATCAGCAAGACTCTCCATCATAAAAGCACCAACCAAAATCAGCGCCGGTGCCGAAATCGCCGCAACCGACGAAATAGATTTTGCAAGAGGCTCACAGAAAACAAGCAGCAGGAACAAGGCTGCTGTAACAACAGAAGCAAAGCCTGTGCGCCCTCCGGCTGCCACACCTGTTCCGGATTCAACATACGCGCTGGTAGGTCCCGTTCCCACGAATGCACCGATAAAACTTCCGATGGAATCGGCCAGAAGAGCACTCTGCAGATTAGGAAATTTTCCCTCACGGATTATCCCTGCCTGACGTCCTACACCAAGCATTGTTCCCGTCGTATCAAAAAGCGTAACAAGAAGCAGAGTAAACACAACCATAGGGAAAACCGTAACAGAATCAAACCTCAGCTGCATAAATGTCTGATTCATACCCGAAGGAAGCGAAAACGGGAATGCAGGAAGCTCAAGAAAACCTTGAAAATAAGCAACAACAGCCGTAAAAATCATGCCCAGAAAAATAGCACTGTTAACCCGCATAACCATCAGTCCCATAGTGATAACAAGGCCAAGCACTGTCAGATATGCCGTCGGATCAGAAAAACTTCCGAGAGTAACAAGTGTAGCAGGCGACGGCATTACAAGATGACCATTTTCAAGACCAATAAGAGCAATAAAAAGGCCGATACCTGCTCCCATCGCTGCCTTAAGCGACTCAGGAATAGAGTCTATAAGCATCTGACGAAACCTTGAAATCGACAGCACAATAAAAATTGCTGAAGCTGTACAGGCAAGCCCCAACGCATCCTGCCATGGTACCCCTTGAGAAAGAATAACAGAATACGCCAAGTACGCATTGATGCCAATTCCCGGTGCAATAGCAATCGGATAATTCGAAAAAATACCCATGACAAGCGTTGCGGCAATTGTTGCTATAATCGTTGCAATATAAACACCGCCGAAGTCCATTCCACCCTGGCTGTATGTAGTCGGGTTTACGATAACAATATACATCATAGACAGAAACGTCGTGACGCCGGCTATAATTTCCGTCTTCAGATTTGTTCCTCGTGCTTCGAACTCAAACCAGTTTTTAATTTTTGTCATAACGAACATTCAGCCTCATTTCTCTATGTGAAGAAGTCATTCTTTTTTATTTTACCACTTTGAGCGCACTCTGCCAACCACAGTAGAGAAAACACCATAAGTATACATATACAAAAAGTCCGTCGGCATATGCCGACGGACTGTAATTTCGAAATCGATATTAACGTTTCGAGAACTGGCTTGCTTTACGAGCTTTCTTGAGACCGTATTTACGGCGCTCTTTTTCACGCGGATCGCGTGTCAGGAAACCAGCTTTTTTGAGAGCCGGACGAAGTTCAGCGTCAAGCTCGAGAAGTGCACGGGAAATACCGTGACGAATTGCACCGGCCTGACCGGATGCACCGCCGCCTGCAACGCGTGCAACGACGTCATACTTATCAGTCATCTCCGTAAGAACGAGCGGCTGACGAACGATAAGCTCGAGTGTTTTGAGACCGAAATATTCTTCCATATCACGGCCGTTGATAATAACCTTGCCTTCACCTGGAACCAGGCGAACTCTGGCAACCGAAGTTTTTCTGCGGCCTGTGCCGTAGTAGCTGACTAATGCCATAAAAATTGTTCCTCCTCTTCCAGTCTTAGTTCAGTTTAAGCTCTTCCGGCTTCTGTGCAGCATGCGGATGCTCCGCACCGGCATAGACGCTGAGTTTGCGATACATCTGAGCGCCGAGATGGTTCTTCGGAAGCATGCCTTTAACAGCAAGCTCGATAACGCGCTCCGGCATTTTCTCCATCATCTGTCCGGCCGGTGTGAAAGTTGTACCGCCCGTATATCCGGAATGACGGAAATAAATTTTCTTTGTAAGTTTCTTGCCCGTAAATACGGCTTTATCCGCATTGATGACAATAACGTAATCACCCGTATCAACATGCGGTGTGAATGTCGGTTTATGTTTGCCGCGAAGTACTTTTGCAACTTCAGCAGCGAGTCTGCCTACCGTCTGGCCAGCTGCGTCTACAACGTACCATTTACGCTCAACGTTTGCTGCGTTTGCCATGAAGGTCGTCTTCATGCACATTCCCTCCTAAAAAATTTCAATCATCAAAATTCATGAGGAAACCGCCTTGTCCTCGCCTCCGGGGCTTATGGAAACTTAGACCGCAGTCTCACACCCAAATATTTTATTAAATATCTCCTATAAAGTCAAGAGCTAATTTGGTCATTTCCTGTAATCTTCAGCCAATTTTTTGAATAGAGGCAGCGAATGCTCAATAGTTTCTGTCTTTATACAGTACGCGGCCCGGAAATATCCCGGACATCCGAAATCAGTTCCGGGAACCAGAAGAAGGTCGAATTTTTTTGCATGCTCACAGAACGCGTAATCATCCTCCTCAAGACACTTCGGGAAAAGATAAAATGCACCCTGAGGTTTAAGGCAGGTAAAACCTGCTTCAATAAGTCCCTGATATAAAAGCTTTCCATTTTTTTCATAAGAAGAAATATCCGAAGGCATTCCCGCACAGCGTGCAACCGCAAGCTGGAAAAGAGACGGAGCATTCACGTGCGTAAGCACACGCGCCGCACCTGCAACAGCGCCGTATACACGTCCAAAATCTTCAACCTCATCAGGAACAACAATGTATCCAATACGCTCTCCAGGAAGAGAAAACGACTTGCTGTAAGAATAACACACGATTGTATTCCTGTAGTACTTCGTCAGATAAGGAACCTCAATACCATCATAGGCAATCTCGCGGTACGGCTCGTCTGAAATAAGAAAAATCGAATGCCCGTATTCCTTTTCCCTTTCGCGCAGTATATCCGTCAAGCGATTTATCGTTTCGGCAGAATATACTACGCCGCTCGGATTATTTGGAGAATTTACAATTACGGCCTTTGTACAGGGACTCAGAAGTTTTTCAAATGAATCAAAATCAATCTGAAAATCCTCAGTGCGTGCAGGAACGACCACGAGCTTCGCCCCTGTAGACTCTACAAAGCAGCGGTATTCAGGGAAAAACGGCGCAAAGGTCAAAAATTCATCCCCCGGCTCGGAAAGTGCCTTAAAGGTTATGGTAATTGCGGCTGCAGCCCCTGCCGTCATGAAAAGATTCTTCCCTGTAAAGCTTGTCCCAAAACGTTTATTTATACTTTTTGCAAGGGTCTCGCGAACCTCAGGATTGCCGGGTGCAACAGTATATCCGTGAACAGCCGTAGGCTCCATTTCATTCAGAATATCGATAAGCGCCTGCTTTATAAATTCAGGTGAAGGGACATTAGGATTTCCGATACTGAAATCGTAGACATTCTCCTCCCCTACCTCCTGTGCACGCTTTCTGCCATACTCAAAAATTGTTCTAATTGTAGACTTTTTCGTTCCCAATTCATACATCTGCTCGGATACCATTATATATCGCTCCTTCAGCTGAATAATCTGATGTCTGACGAATTAGATTTTAGCACGAAACTATACATAAGTCTATTCTTAAAGTACACATATTACATTTATTAAAGCATTTTAAGCAAACAAAAAACCCGGAAACAATTCCGGGTTGTTCATTTCACTGGCGGAGTGGGAGGGATTTGAACCCTCGCTGCGCTTGCGCACACTAACGATTTAGCAAACCGTCCTCTTCAGCCACTTGAGTACCACTCCAGCTTACCAAAAACTCCACCATATATTAAGTTAAGAAATTGCAAATGGCAGGGGCAGAAGGACTTGAACCCTCAACCAATGGTTTTGGAGACCACTACTCTACCAATTGAGCTATACCCCTAAAAAATGGGGCGAGTGATGGGGATCGAACCCATGTATGCTGGAGCCACAATCCAGTGTGTTAACCACTTCACCACACCCGCCATATAGAAGGCTGATTTCTCAGCCTATTAACCGGCAGCTTCCTATCCTCCCGGGCCGTCTCCAGCCAAGTACTTTCGGCCTTTACGTGCTTAACTACTGTGTTCGGAATGGGAACAGGTGGAACCACGTAGGCATCACCACCGGATATATTTTGTTAAGAGATTGCTCCCTCAAAACTATACAGAAGAAGATTCGAACATTTTAGTCTTGTAAGTCAAGCCCTCGGCATATTAGTATTGGTCCGCTTCATCCCTCACGGGACTTCCACTCCCAACCTATCAACCTTGTCGTCTTCAAGGTGCCTTACCAGCTTGTGCTGTGAGAAACCTCATCTTAAGGCAGGCTTCACGCTTAGATGCTTTCAGCGTTTATCCCTTCCGAACG
>NZ_FQUG01000006.1:0-82768 GCF_900129225.1 Schwartzia succinivorans DSM 10502
ATTCTGCCTCAATAATTTTAACCTTTTTGCGTTCACACAAATCTCTCAAGATTTTTCCTACATCTTGTTTTAACTGGCGATAAATTGCCTGTCTACGATACTTTGGTGCAAAAACAATATGATATTTGCAACGCCATTTGCTATGTGATAAACTTTTCACGTCGTTCATCGACAAAACCTCCTATACTTTTTCTCCGCGGTTGCCAGACCACGCAGATTGTAGCATAGGAGGTTTTTTACTAAAAGAAATTTTTACTTACCACCAGCATAGCTGGTGGTTTAATATCGCCTATTCGGCTACCAATAAAAAAATCGGGCAGGATTTCTCCTGTCCGATTTCGTTTTTACGCCTTTATCCGATATCAGGCACCTGTAAAGCCCTGAATAAGCTTCAATTTATCCGATCGGGTCCGGTTCGTATGAACCGCTGCGCACTGCCATTTCGCTGCGGCCCTTGAAGATACCGCCGTCGGAAATGTTCAGGCTTCTGACCTTTACATCGCCTATAAGCTGGCCCGTCTCCTGGATGCTGAGGTTGCCGTCAACATCCGCATTGCCGGTGACACTTCCTGCTACCATGAGACTGGCTGCCTTAATATCTCCATTCACAATGCCGGACTCGCCGATAACAGCATCGCCCTCAACAGCGATTCCGCCGTCCACACGACCGTCAACACGTATGTTTCCGCTGCCGGAAATCTGTCCGTTGATTGCGGTATTTCTTCCGATTATCGTTTCGATGTCATCTCTAGGATTGTCCACGCGTCTTTTCATGCTCTCAAACATGGTTTATAACCTCTTTCTTAGAACAAATAGTTCGCAGGATTCACAATCTCGCCGTTAACATGGACCTCATAATGAACATGCGGGCCTGTGCTGAAGCCTGTGCTTCCCATATAGGCTATGACCTGGCCTTTTTTAACAGTCTGGCCTGCCGACACAACGACCTCCTGGGCGTGACCGTAGCGTGTCCAGATGCCGTTGCCGTGGTCAATATCGACCATGTTGCCGTAGCCGCCGGAGTTCCAGCCTGCTTCAGTAACGACACCGTCTGCCGCCGCATAAATCGGCGTGCCGTAGTCGTTGGCAATATCAATGCCTGGGTGGAAATCACTGCCGCCCCAGCGCATACCGAATGGTGAGCTTACATCTCCGGACGACGGCCAGATTGTAGGCGTCGACGCGTTCAGGCGTTCATGGAGCGCCGCAATCTGCTGCTGCTCTGCCAGCGCGGAACGGATAGCCTCGAGATTCGCACGGCTCTTTTCCAGACGCTGCTCAATATTATCCAGTGCCATACGCACATTTTTTACATCAGGCTTTACCCACGGGCCGCCCTGACCGTCATGAGCCGGTTCTGCCGCCTCGACATCAGGAATGGCTCCCGAAATCTGCTGAAGCTCTTTTTCAATCTGATGAATCTGGTCCATCTGGTCCTGAAGGGTATTTGCTTTTTTCGAAAGCTGCGAAAGCTGCTCCTGCTGCATAGTATTTACCTGCTGGAGCTCACTGATTTCACTCTTGTCACTTGCCTTGGAAAAAGCACTGTAGGTAGCGAAGCTTGCAGCACCTACGAAAAGCAGCGCACCTGCTGCCAGAGATGCAAGTCCGTATTTAAACAGACGGCGCGGTACTCTTATACTGTGTACCGTTTCCCCCTGATGGGGAATAATCTTGATCGTATATTCCCGGCGATCCTCCGGTTCAATCTGCCTTGCCAAGAAAAATCCTCCAAACTTACACTAACAACGGGAAATACTCACGGCATTTCCTCTATATTATACTCAAAAGCACACAGCGGTGCAGAATTAATTATATCATATTGCATGCTTCTCGTCACGCTTCTTTATTCCCGTATTCTCCACCCTAAAGTCCTATATTTCCGTTTTATAGGTTAATTTTTCCTAAGTCTCAAATATTCGGGAGCTGCCAGTCAATAGGTGTCTGCCCCGTCCGCTTCAGAAAATCATTCACCTGTGAAAAAGGTCTGCTTCCGAAAAAGCCTGCATAAGCGGACAGCGGACTTGGGTGCGGCGACTCAACAACAAAATGGTTCGGATTTGTTATCATCGCCTTCTTCATGCGGGCAGGACGTCCCCAAAGTATGAACGCCATGGGCTTTTCACGTTCGTTCAGAATGGAAATGATTCTGTCGGTGAATATCTCCCAGCCTTTTCCCTTGTGCGAGTTTGCCTGATGAGCCCGCACTGTCAGCACCGTGTTCAAAAGAAGAACTCCCTGGTCAGCCCACGGCTTCAGGCATCCGTTGTTGGGGATGGTGCAGCCAAGGTCAGTGGAAAGCTCCTTGAAAATATTTATAAGGGACGGCGGAGGCTGTACCCCCGGCTTCACCGAAAAGCTCAGACCGTGTGCCTGCCCCGGCTCGTGGTACGGGTCCTGCCCCAGAATAACCACCTTGGTATCCGCAAGACTCGTGTAGTGAAGCGCGTTGAAAATATCATACATATCAGGGAAAATCTGCCGCGTGCGGTACTCAGTTATCAAAAATTTCCTGAGCTCCCGGTAGTACTGCTGCTCAAGCTCAGGTGCCAGCGGTGTTTTCCAGTCGTTATGAAAAATTTCCATTTTTCCATCTCCCGCATAGAGTTTACCTATATGATACCACCTTCAATCAATATTTGTGCAAAAAACATCCGTACCACTCGGGCACGGATGTTTTTGAGTTATCTGTATTAAACTTTGAACTTATCAACAGCTGATTTAAGCTCGTCAGCCAGCGATGCAAGGCTGCGGCTTGCGGAAGCAACCTCCTGCATGGAAGCGGACTGCTCCTCTGTCGCAGCGGAAACCGTCTGCGCTTCGTCAGAGTTCTTCGTGCTGATATCCTTGATGGAAATCATGGATTTACGCATATCCTCAGTCTGTCCTGCCATTTCACGGACGCTTGTGGATACTTCACTTACGCCGTCTGCAAGAGTCGTGATGGCTCCGCTGATGTTAGCGAATACCTCATCTGCGGACGCAACTGCCTCACGGCCGTTCTTAACGCTGTCTGTACCTGCTTTGCCGGCCTCGACAGCCTTCTGCATATCAATATTATTCTGGGCAACGAGGTCCGCAATCTGTTTGGAGGATTTACCGGATTCCTCAGCCAGCTTTCTGACTTCGTCAGCAACAACCGCAAAGCCGCGGCCATGCTCACCTGCGCGGGCAGCCTCGATGGCAGCGTTGAGCGCAAGAAGATTCGTCTGCTCTGCAATGCTTGTGATGAGCTCGACGATGGAACGGATTTCCTCAGAGCCCTTTGCCAGCTCCTCGATGGATTTCTGAACCGTAGCGGTTGCTTCATTAATAGTATCCATATGCTGGACAACCTGCTGGATAGAAGCACGTCCGCCTGCAACCTGCTCAACAGCAGAATGCGTGTCACGCGCAAGGGAATCCGTGCGGTCTGCAATACCCTCTGCAGCCTCAGCCATGGAAGCTGATACCTTGTTGGCATTCTCCGCATCATGGGACTGCTCAGTAACACCTGCAGCAATCTCCGTAATGGAGCCTGCAACCTGGTTAGCCGCCTCAGCGGACTGATGAGCCGCTGCTGTCAGCTCCTCACTGGAGGAAGCAACGCTCTCGGATTTCTCGTGAATGCCCTTCAAAAGCTTGCGCATTGTACGGCGCATTTCGTTGAAGCCTTCTGCGAGAGCACCGATTTCATCATTGGAGTCAACAACAACACGGTCCTGACGCAGGTCTCCGCCATTGATGATACGACATTCCTCAAGGAGTGCCTTGATCGGGTCGGAGACTCTCTTCGCGAACATGAAGATAACTCCTACAGCGATAAGAATCGTAATAATTGAAATACCCAGCATAGCCTTCAGAAGCATGGTGGATGCCGCCTCAACCTCGCTTACCGGTGCGCATGCGATAGCCACCCATCTGCGGCCTGCATGATGCACAGGTGTCAAAACTGCTTTGTTATGCACGCCCTTGCGTGTCGTATAATAAGTGGAAACAACCTTATCAGTCTCCAGTACCTCCTTGAATCCATCAACAAGACGCTGATCAAGAGGCTGCTCCTTATCAGACTTGGTGAGATCCAGTTTTCCTACGGCCTCAGGAAGCTGCTTATATCCGATGCAGATACCGCTTTCATCTATCACGTAGACATAGCCTGTGTCCATGAACTTGAACTCTCCGACTATATCCGAAAGAGCCTCAAGCTCAATGGTGCCGTAAACAATTCCCGTTGTACGGCCGTTTTCAAGAATCGGATACGAGATAACAGATATGAGTTTTCCAGTCGAACGTGAAACACTGGGGCCTCCCATAACAGGCTTGCCGGTTGACATTACTTTCTGGAAGGATTTACTTGAGGAACGATCTATCTCAAGATTCTTATCGGTGATGGCAGGCCCGGTTGCCGGCTGATACCCGACGAGAGCCAGTCCCTTCTCGTGCTCCCGGGTTTCGGCAAGCGTTGCCACACGCTGTTCCCGTGTACCGTTACGGATTACAGGATGATAGGAAAGATCATTCAGGCGTATTTCCTTTTCCTGAACGATTTTTTCAAGCTCCTTTGCTGCCTGACCGGCAACCGCACGCGCATACTCGTCAGCATTGCTCACGAGAGCGTTGTTTGATACGTAGTAGCTAATACCCGATAAAGCAATAAAGCATATCAAAAACAACGGAAGAAGCACTACCAAAAATTTTGTCCTTATTGATGAAAACATCATATTCCCCTCCTGACAACAACAAGATTTCCATAACTAAATTCTATAATATATCGTTATACCATTCAATATTCGTATCTTATTGTTAATTGTAATTTAAATTGCCTGACATTGAATTAAGCCATATCCAATCTTCATATAATCAAGGCAGCGTTTTTTTAATTCGTAGAAATATGCTTAATATTTCATCGAATAAGGTGCTGGTCCGTCAGTGAAAATACCTCCGCGGAAACTTTGCCTATGGCAAACTTCAATTGAAGGCATTATAATTATTCTGACAATTACTTTCGGAAAGGACTGAACTCCTTGGAAAAGGAAACCATCATCGAAAACCTCCGTGCCCTTTATCACACGAATCCCTTCGTGAGACTGCTGGATATCTTTATTGACGATGCGGGCCCCGGCATAGCAAAGAGCCACATGGTCGTCCGCCCTGAGCTTGTGAACATGGCAGGCTATCTCCACGGAGGCGCTCTCGAAACCCTGGTGGACAATCTCTGCGGAGTCGCGGGACGCACCCTGGGGAAGGATGTAGTCACGCAGAATATCTCCCTCAGCTACATAAAAAATATAAAGGAAGGCGATACCGCTCACGCGGAGGTGCATGTGCTCCACAGCGGAAGCCACACACTGGTGATGAAATTTGATGCCGTCTCCGACAGCGGCGCGCTCCTCTGCGAAGGAACTGCCACAATGTTTGTCATGCGCACGGACGAGAATTTCACCAACATCTGGGATGAAGGGAGCAGCAGCATTGGATAAAGAAACCTGCCTCAGCATAATACAGGACATTTTCAGCACGAACGAATTCGTGAAGCACTGCGGCATCATAATCGATGATGTGGAATGCGGCGTTTCGCATCTGCACATGGATATAAAAAGCGACATCCATACGAATCTCACAGGCTATGTTCACGGCGGCGCCCTGAACACCCTGGCGAACACCGCCGTGGGAGTCGCCTGCTGCACAGTAGGCGCGCGGACAGTCACCCTGAACATCACAACGGATTTCATATCCAACCTTCAGGCGGGACATACCGCATGGGCTGAATCCCGGGTGAAGCACCGGGGCCACTCCACTATAGTGCTCACCTGCGACATATTCGAAAAAATGCCCGACGGCACAAAGCGTCCCCTGACACACTCCATCGCGTCAATGTACGTCAAAGCCGACGACGACCGCGTACCGAAAAAATGGTAATCAAAAAGCTCTGCTCCCATAATATCCGGGCACAGAGCTTTTATTTATTTGATTATTCGTTACATCTGCGTTACAATTTACATACATAATAGTCGTGAAAGGATGTACCATCATGGAAAAGACCGCAACACTAAATCTTCGACTTAATAGTGATGTCAAAAGAAACGCAGAGGCCGTCCTGTCCTCTCTTGGACTCTCCATGTCCGCTGCAATTACAATTTATTTGAAACAAATAGCGTTGCATGGAGGAATTCCTTTTGACCTGAAGCTTCCAAAAGGACCAAATTCACTCAATACTGACCTCATGTCCGCAGAAGAAATCCGCTCCTTCATTGACAAGGGATTAGATGATATCGACAAAGGCAAGGTTGTTAAAGCAAAAAAATTCTTCGCAGATTTCAGGAGCACACACGCAAATGACTGAATATGAGGTAAACTTATCCGAACAAGCCGCAAAAGACATGTCCGATATATACGATTACATAGCAACGTCCATAGGCATGCCGCAAACCGCAATGGAACAGTTCAATCGTATTGCCGATGCCATCGAAACCCTTTCGCAGTTTCCTGAAAGAATTAAGGTAATGCATGATCCGAAGCGTCCGACCATACAATTTCGACAGTTGTTTGTAGACAATTTTTCAATAATATTCGTCATCAGTGACAAGACTGTGAATGTTCTCCGAGTTGCATATTCTCCATCTAACATTGCAGCGAAACTCGAAAACATCTGAAGCAAATTCAAAAGGCATAAAAGGGTTGTGAAAAAATGCAAAAAAGCCTTCTCCTTTAGGAGAAGGTGGCTGCGAAGCAGTCGGATGAGGTGCTCCCCAAAGTGCCCACTATGTTGATAGTGGCAAGCCTTTGTGTACCTCCTCCACCGCTGACGCGGTCCCAGCCAATATGCCACAGGCATATTGACACCCCTAAAGGGGAAGGCCAAGAAAGAGCATTTTTCACAGCCCTTTATTTCAATTTAGATATATCCAATCCTTCGAGTCCGTCCAGCAGCTCGGCCATCTTTTTTATGATTTCCGCAACGCTTCCCTTTTCACGGCCTTCCACGTTCATCGGCATAAGGGGATCGTGGAGCGACATACGGAGAAGTGCCCAGCCCTGTGGGAATATCAGGCGTACACCCTCATAGGACGGTGATGCGATGCCGATTCCTGCGGCCTTTGCGCGCTTTTCAAGCTCCACAAGAACCACGTCTCCTGCCGCGTGTGCGTCCTCTGCCGTGACAGGCAGGCGGATTTCCTTGCTCTCGGCAGGCTCCCTGAGTGTCGCAACAAGAGAGCCCAAATCCTTTCCTTCATTATGAAGCTTTGCAGCCGCAATCAGAAGTTTAACAGCCAGGAACGCCCCGTCATCGAGATAATAGTTTTCGCTCAGGGCCCCGTGTCCCGAGGTCTCGATAGCGAGAGGAGAAACAACCCCTTCCTTATCAAGACGGATGCTCTCGTTGATTACATTCTTATATCCGCGCTGGAAGCGGTGATGCTTAAGACCCAGCTCCTTTTCCAGGAACACCGTAAGCTCGTCGGAAGTCACGGAGTCGGTGACAATAGTGCTGCCCGGATAATCCGGCGCAAGGATTGCCGCCATCATGGCGATAAGAGCGTTACGGCAGATTTCCCGTCCGTCGGAAAGCACCGCGCTCATGCGGTCAACGTCAGTATCAAAGATAAGTCCCAAGTCAGCCCTGTTTTTGCGAACCGCAGACTGTATAGCCTCCATAGCCTCTTTGTTCTCAGGATTCGGGATGTGGTTCGGGAAATGTCCGTCCGGCTCAAGGAACTGGCTGCCCGAAATATCCGCTCCCAGAGGCTCAAGCACCTCTGTAGCGAAAAATCCGCCTGCGCCGTTTCCGGCATCCACAATAATATGCATACCCTTGAGGGGCTGGGAATCTTCACCTATGCCGTCGCGGATTTTATCCCTGAGGAATCTTGCGTAGCGTGTAATAAGCGCGCAGGGATGCGCTCCACGGTCAGTAGACTGGGGAAGAATAGTTACCGCACTCGTCAAAAGCTCCTTGATGTCCGCCTTCTCAAGACCGCCATCCTTCGTGAAAAACTTCATTCCGTTGCGGTTAAAGGGAAGATGGCTTGCCGTCAGCATGATGGAGCCGTCAGCCTGCGTTTCCTCGAATATTATGGACATGAACATGGCAGGCGTGGACGCAAGACCGCAGTCAAGAGCGCGTGCCCCTGTGGCAGCGATTGCCTGCAGCGCCTCATAACGGAGAGAATCAGCCGTAATGCGGGAATCATTTCCAACAGCAACAGTAAGCTCACGGGCAGGCTTTCCCGTGCGTTTCTCAAGCCACTGCACAAAAGAACCTGCAATGCGGTTTACCACATCAGGCGTAAGATTTACATTTTCTCCCTCTACACCCTCCATGGCCACGCCACGGACATCGCTTCCGTTTTGAAGCTTTAACAACATTTTTTCATCAACCATTCAATTCTCTCCTTATTCAAACTATCTGAGAAAATTATCCCTTAACCTGCTTCGGATACTGCAGATCAAGATCCGATACAGGAATACACAGCGGCTCCTTGCCTCCGTTCAAAAGCTTCGCATTGAGATAAACCTCCGCTGCTTCCTCCACGTACGCGGCCTTCAAAAGTGCCTCGTCAAGAGACTCCCTGTCCACCGTCAGGACCCCGTGTGCCGCCATCAAAAGCGCATCCGCACGGCGAAGCGGCGCCCGCACTGCCTCAGCCAGTGCCTCAGAACCCTGCCGTCCGTACTCAGCGACGGGAATCACCCCGTCAGTAAGGCCGAGATGCCCCATCTCCGCCATTATGCAGGGGATAGGCTGGCGAAGCACCGCAAAAACCAGCGCAAATTTGGAATGAGTATGCACGATGGCCGTGATATCAGGTCTCTCATCATACGCCGCGATGTGCATGAGCGCCTCACTGGTTGGCTTCAGCCCTGAAAGAGACTCCACAACCCGGGCATCCATATCCATGACCACCACATCATCAGGGCGCATAGTCTGCCTGTCCACCCCTGTAGGAGTCATGCAGATAAGACCTGTCTCCTTGTCCCTCATGCTGAAATTTCCCGAACGATGCCGGCAAAGCCCCATATTCTCGGCCGCCCTTGCCGTGCACACGACTTCCTTTTTCAATCCTTCAAGCAATGCGGAACACTTCCTTTCATATAAATATAATATCACACCTGTGCGATAGACAAAAGAAAAGAATATGTGTGGTGGATATCACACGAACCCCACAGAACCAAAAACACCCCGCAAATTGAGCGGGGTGCTTTGTGTGTTTCATGCCTTGTATGTTATTTCTCGAAGAATTCTTCCTCTGCGGCGATGCAGAGCATGTGGTATACAGGCAGATGATATTCCTGTATTTTATAGGTTTCATTTGAGGGAACGCGGATGCAGATATCTGCGAAATCCTTCAGCTTTCCGCCGGATTCTCCCGTCAGCGCGATGGTTTTCATGCCCTTCGCCCTGGCCATCTCGCAGGCATAGACAACATTTTTCGAGTTGCCTGAGGTGGAGATTGCTATGAGCACATCACCTTTTTTCCCGAGGCCCAGCACCTGCTGTGCCATGCAGAGGTCAGGGGCCTGGTCGTTTGCGAAGGCGGTATTGATTGCCACCTGGTCTACCAGTGAAATCGCGGAAAGCGTACCCTGCAGGTTCTTTATGAGGTATTCCGCGTCAGGACAGTCTTCACGGAGCGCCTTCTGCATTTCTTCATCCAGTGGACGTTTTTTTAGGAAGCCCTTCATGAGCTCTCCGACGATATGCTCGGCATCCGCCGCGCTGCCGCCGTTGCCGCAGGTCAGTATTTTCCCGTCTGCCCTGTAGCATTCCACGATTGCCGCAACTGCCGCATCCATATCTGCCCTGCAGCTTTCGAGAGCAGGATACCTCTCTATAAGCTCTCCGACTGTGTTCCTGGTTGTTTCCTTCATATCTCTGCTCCCCTTATCTATCAGTGACGGCGATACCAGTCCGCGGTACGCTTCGGGTCATAGTCGGCTCCGCCTGCGTCACGCTTCGGCGGACGGATGTCGGGGATTTCGTCGTCTCCCCAGTCCGTGCCGGAACTGTAGGACCTGTCATAGTTATTGGAGAAATCCGCCCTGTTTGCATGGTACGGATCACTTGTCTCGCTTGCTCCGCGTCTCCCGAAAAGACGGCGGAACGCCCATATCGCAACGCTGATAATGGCGCCGTAGAGAAGGATGTTAAAGAGGATTCCGAGAATAGTGGAAAAGCCTCCCATTGTTCCGAAGCCCAGCAGATTGCTGAGAAGGCTTCCAAGCATCATGCCGCCTGCAAAAATTCCTATGCCACGGAGTATTCCGCCGAAACCGCCTGAAGTATTTCTGTTCGTAGAGGTCTGGGGTTTTGCCGGTGACTGTGCCGGCTTCGTTGTTGAATTCTTCTGCGTTGAATTTTTCGGCGCAGATGGTTTAGGCGACGACGGTCTCGAGGTCGACGGACGGGACGGCGACGAACGGAAGGAGCCGCCCTTTGCCGCGTACGCAACGGATGGATTTACCGCTGCGGTTTCAACAGTTCCAATCAATACGAATGCGGTAAATACCGCACACAAAAAAGCACTAAATTTTTTCAAGGTCATTAAAGGTCATTCCTCCGAGTCTGTCTTGATATCCTCAGGGAAAGCATAAATTTCGCTGAGTGTGTCCAGCTCTCCCGTGAGATAGCGATCGATGTCCTCTACATCTATCGTAAAATTGCAGGAAACATCGAGATATCTTTCTCCGTTTCCCGAAGCCTCCCGCAGCTTGCGTCTCAGCGCCTCACATTCCGTGCGGGTGGCATGAATGTCCAGTTTTATTACAGGAACGCCGTATTCCTTCAGCACTTCCTGCATTGTCATACGCTCTGACATTTGTCTGCCTCCAAAACTTTTATTTTTCCTATTTTCGTACAGTAATCTGAAAAAATACAGAAAAAAAACTATTTTTTTCCTTTTGGATTAGGCAGCTGACACAGCATGACGGAAAAAGCCCCGGCTATTCATCAGCGCGTTGTATTTCTTTGTCTAAAATCCGCTGCAAAGTACGGATAGTATGCAGATGTGTCTCGTAATCCAAATCGTTTGAGTCTATTTCAAGTCTTTTTTTCAGCGCGTCCACCTGCGCCTGCAGACGCGCGCGCTGTTCGGCGGTCATTGCCATATATTTTCACCCCGCATATATTTTACAATATTTCCCGAACTTTCCAACCCTGTATACCGCAAAACCTTTTGCGCGGTTGAAAAAAACCTTCAATTATGGTTTACTTAGTAATGTAGCATTTTTACAGGAGTGTGTTTTTCATGGAATATATTTTACTCGTCGTTCTTCTTGGTCTTTTGGGACTTTTCCTCAGCGAGATGTACCGCCAGGTCACGAAGCTCAACACTGTGCGCCGTCTCATTGATACCTACGAGCATGACACGGAAAACCCGAAGGTCATCGACGAAATGTATGCCTTCTGCCTGAAGGACAGAAAGCTCAAGAAGGTCATGGCAAAGTACAATCCGACGAAAAAGGATTTCGATATGATATATCATAAGCTTTTGATGTACGGAAATTTCCGCAAAATCAACCGCTTCGTGCCGATTTCATCCTTCTTCGCGGTATATACGCTGGATTATCTGCTGAAAAACAAGGATTTGGACGCATACACACTGACAAAGCGTACAATGAACTTCTTTAATATCTGAAAAGGCGTAAAAAAAGCGCGGTGCCCCTCAGAGCATCGCGCTTTTTTCATTTGTCGCCGAACACCCCGAACAGGGGTGTTTCTCCGTACAGCAGCTTTTCTTTTTCGTCCCACAGTGTCGCGGTGAGGTCCTTCACCGCGTGGGCGTTTCTAAAGCCTGTCATACGCAGAGCTTCCACGTCCCAATAGGGGCGCTTGACTCCGCTCAGGGGAAGCTCCCGCGCATCAAAGGGCTCGCTTATCGGTGTATCACTTTCGAAATCTGCTCCGTAAATACGTATGCATTCCTTGTGACGGCGGTTGTTTTCCCGGTCAAGCGCTTCATCATAAAGACACAGCTGCCAGTTGGCATCAAAAAGCAGCACACGCCCCAGCGGACGAAGCACACGGTACACATCAGCGTACACCTTCCGCGGGTCTGAAAGCGTCCATGTGACATTCCGACTGAGCACGGCATCAAAGGAGTCGTCAGAAAAATCCATGTCCGATACGTCCATCACCTTAAATGTGATTTTGTCCGACAGTCCCGCGCTTTCCGCGTTTTTGCGCGCACGGGAAAGCATTCCCTCTGAGCAGTCAATGGCCGTGACCTTATAGCCCATATCAGCCAGAATGATGCTGAAAAATCCCGGGCCGCAGCCGAAATCAAGCACCTCACAGGCGTTTTTCGGCATCTGCTTTTTCAAAAGCTCCTGCCACGCGCTCACGCGAAAGCTCGAAAGCTCGTCCTCGATGATTTTTCCATAGTTGTCCGCGTCCTCTGACCAGTAACGCGCCATTTTTTCAATATCCATTAACCGCTCTCCCTTTATGTCTTTCAACCTCACCCCTCAAAGCCTTCTTCAAAAAGGGCTGCCTCCAGAAGCTCCCGTGCCGCCGAGGACTTAGGATGTGAGGTTATATCCACTGTACTTCCTGCTTCCACGATTTTTCCTTTTTCCATGACAGCGACAGAGTCTGCCACGTCGTTAAGAAGTGCCAGGTCATGGGTGATGAAGATGCAGGTCATGCCTTTTTCTATTAGGCTTCTTATCAGCGCCGTGATTTCACGCTGTATGGTGACGTCCAGTGCGCTGGTGATTTCATCGCATATCAGCAGCTTCGGATTGAGGGCAAGCGCTCTTGCGATTGCGGCTCTTTGACATTCGCCGCCGCTGACCTCATGGGGATAGCGCTCCGCGTAGTCAGTGTCAAGCCCTACCTCTCTCAAAAGCTGTGCCGTGCGCTCGCGGCAGTCACCTTCAGAAACGCCATGCCTTCTCAACGGCTCGGATATGCTCCAGCCCAGAAGCCGCCGCGGATTAAAGGAGCTTTCGGGCTGCTGGAAAATCATCTGCAGTCCGTCGTAGACATGCCGCAGTCCGTTTCCCTTAAGCTCTGTGATATCACTGCCGTCAAAAAGGATTTTTCCACCGTCAGCTTCCGTGAGCCGCGAGGCAATCCTTGCAAGGGTGCTCTTTCCGCAGCCGCTCTGTCCTACGAGGCCCAGGCATTTTCCTTCCTCTACTGAAACCGTCACATTATCAAGGACGCGCACAGGCTTTCCGTCCTTTTGAAAGCTCTTTACTATATCATGAAGCTCCAAAAGTGCCATCAGCCCACCGCCTTTCCTCTAGGGACACAGGGTACCGCGTCAATAAGGCATCTGGTGTAGGCTTCCTGCGGATTAAGGAAAATCTGCTCCGCTGTGCCGTACTCCACGGCATGTCCCTTTTTCATCACCAGCACCTTGTCCGCCATGGCCCGCGCCACTCCCATGTGATGGGTGACGAGAAGAATCGCCGAGCGCTCTTTTTTCCTGATTTTCAAAAGCTCCCGTACCACCTTCATCTGGGTAACGGTATCAAGCGCAGAGGTTGGCTCATCGGCAAGGAGAAGCTCAGGAGAAAGCATCATGGCAGAGAGGATTCCCGCACGCTGTCCCATGCCTCCCGAAAGAGAAAATGGATAGGCATCCCATACCGAATGCTCAAGCCCTATTGCGTCCATAAGCTCCTCGGCACGGGCGCGTATCTGCTCCCTGCTCCAGTCCTCATGGGCACGGATGCTCTCCGTAATCTGCGTTCCGATACGGCGTATCGGGCAGAAGGACGCCCCGGCATTCTGGAATATCATAGCCATGCCGCGTCCGTTAAGCCCGCGCCTCTCCCTGTCCGAAAGAGACAAAAGCTCCCTTCCGCGGAGGCGTATGCTTCCATATACTTCGGCTTCCTTTCCCAAAAGTCCGATAACTGCCTTCAGGACAGTGCTCTTGCCGCTGCCGGATTCACCGACAATGGCAAGCACCTCAGAGGGCTTCATGGAAAAGGAAATCCCATCCACAGCCATCTTATTTCTATAGGAAACTTTTAAATTTTCAACCTCAAGAAGATTTCCTTCTGCTTCTGTCATTCCTTATCAAGCTCCGATGTGATTTCGTAATAGTCCGAAGGATGTGCCGTGAGGCCCTTTATTCCCTTTTTCATTATGAGACTCATGCGAAGATGGGAGGCGTAGATGTACGCGCAGTCGTCGAGGGCCAGCTGCTCCATGCGGATAGCCAGCTTCGCTCTTGCCTCGGCACCGAAGGCGTTGTGCAGCTCACGTCCGAGAGCGTCCATGGTGGGGTTGCTGTAGAAGCCGTAGTTATAGGACGCGCCCGTAAGGTAATGAGTAGAGAGATAATATTCAGGGTCTCCTGTAGGCGCGGTTACGAAGGCGTTTGCAAACATGTCGTACTCACCGTTTTTGCGGAAGCTCTTGTAGTTATCCGTTACGTTGACATTTAGCTTTACGCCGATTTTCTTCAGGCTTGCCTGTGCTGACTCCGCGAGAAGCGGCAGCTCCTGACGGGACGGATAGGAAAGGTAGCGCAGCTCAAGGTTTTTGCCATTCTTGTCCACGTAACCGTCACCGTCCGTATCCTGATAGCCTGCTTCCTTCAGGAGTGCCTTTGCCCCCTCCAGGTCATAGGCAGATGCCGTGACAGCCTTTCCGCCGAAGGTCATGCTGTCTGGATACGGACCAACTGCAGGAGCGCCGTTGCCCTTCAGCAGCACCTTCGTAAAGCCTTCCTTGTCGATTGCCATGGAGATTGCCTTGCGGACCTTGACATCCTGCAGCTCAGGAGTCTTGAAATTGAAGTCGATTTCAAAGACACGGGAGGTGTTCGCCTGACTCTTTGTGAATTTCGCCGTGTCGTTGAAAAGCTCATGACTTGCATAGGGAAGTCCCTGTGCCGCGTCAATTTCGCCGTTCTGCAGCGCCATGGTAAGCGTGTCACCGTCCAGGATTCCCTTGACAACGATTTTATCCAGCTTCGGTTTTACCGCGCCCCAGTATTTGTCATTTTTCTTCAGCACGATTTCGTTATCCGTAACGGAGACAGCCACATACGGGCCTGTACCCACAACGATACGGTCCTTTTCACCGGCCTCCACGTCGATGATGCAGCCGTACGGGTCAGAAAGGTAATTCAAAAGCGCGGGAGTCTTTTCCTTGCTCTTTATAGTTACCGACTGTCCCTCTGCGGTGATGGATTCGATTTTCAGGTCTCCCGGCGCACGGTCATGATTTTTTATAAGAGCCTCAAGGCATGCCTTGACAGCCTCGCCTGTGACCTTCTTACCGTTGGAGAATGTGATATTGTCCTTCAGATTGATTTTCACAGTGTTGTCGTCAATCTGCTGATAATCCTTTGCCAGCCACGGCTCAAGCTCCAGGTTATCCTTGAAGCGGAACAGCGTCTCACCGATACCGTAGCGTATGGTCGTCCAGCCCACATAGGAATTATGCGGATTTGTTCCCGCGTTTTCGTTGGACGCGCTGTACGCTGTCGTGCCGTAGGTGAATACCTTTTCCTTGGACGCCTGCTGCTTCTCTCCGCCGCCGCAGCCTGCCAGGAGAACAGCTCCACCCAGTGCCAGCGCTGCAAGGACTGCAGCCTTCTTCGAATTCATCATAATCTTCTCTCCTTTATGTTATTTTGGATCAAACACATCACGAAGCTTGTCGCCAAGCATATTGAAAACCGCCACGGACACGAAAATAGCCATGCCCGGAGCAAGGATAACCCACGGAGCCGTCTGAATCATGCTCCTGCCGTTCGACATCATGGCGCCCCACTCTGCCGCAGGAGGCATTGCGCCAAGGCCCAGGAAGGAAAGCCCTGCCAGCTCCATGATGATAGTACCGAGATTAAGCGCCGCCGTCACGAGTATGGGCCCTGCGATATTCCCCAGTACATGGTCGAAAAGAATCTCCCTGTCGCTGCTGCCGCTCATCCGCGCCGCCTCAAGATAAGGCATGGAGCGAATGGTAAGCACGAGCCCTCTTGCAAGACGCGCGTATTTCGGCCAGCTTATGAGAATCAGCGCCATTGCAGCGCCTGCGATGCCTCCGCCTATGACACTTGCCGCCGCAATGGCAAAAACCATTTCAGGAAAAGCAAGAAACACATCGGAAAGGCGCATGACGATAGTATCAAGCCGTCCTCCGCGAAGACCGCAGAGAGCACCAACAACGCTGCCGAAAACCGTCGTCGCGACAAGAAGCAGCAGCGAGGAGCATATAGTAATCTGCGAGCCTACAATGACACGGGACAGCACATCGCGTCCGTACCGGTCCGTGCCCAAAAGATTCACGCTGTCAGGCGGACGAAGAGCCAGGGATAAATCCTGCGCATAGGGATCCATGGGTGCCAGATACGGCGCAAAGACCGCCAGCAAAATTATGAGTCCTGCCGCCAAAGCGTAAGGGAAAAGCCCACGATATCTTCCCATTACCCATCCCCCCTTCCGAGCCGCACCCGCGGGTCAAGGAAATGGTAGAGGATATCCGCCAAAAGATTTACCATGACAAAAATAAACGCCATCCACACCACATAGGTCTGTATCAGAGGATAATCACGCGACAGAATCGCTTCCACCGCAAGCTTTCCAACGCCGTCCCACATGAAAATTGTTTCAACTATGGCTGCACCGCCAAGGAGCGAGCCGACGGAAAGGGCAAGAAGCGTTACAAGCGTTACCAGGGAAGATTTCAGTACACTCTTTACAAGAATCACGGCCTCGGATACGCCGCGGGACCGCGCCCCGGCAACATAATCCTTCCCCAGCTCCTCAAGAACAACCGCGCGAATCTGACGCGTATACTTCGCTCCCATGGAAACGGCGAGAGTCATCGCAGGCATGAGAACACTCCTCCAGTCGGCGGAGCTTCCCATAACAGGAAGAAGATGCAGCTTCACCGCAAGAAAATAAATCAAAAGCAGCGCCACGAAAAAATTCGGCATGGAGTTTCCCACGAAGCTCAAAAAACGGATAACCCTGTCAACAGCGCTTCCCTTCATCACCGCCGAGATAATGCCGAGAGGCAGAGCAAAAACAAGTGTCATAAGAATAGATACCAGCATCAGCTCCACAGTGGCAGGCAGCTTCGTCATAATACTTTCCAAGACAGGCCTTCCAGAGATATATGATTTCCCCATATCCCCTGTCACGATACCGCCAAGCCAGCTTCCATACTGAACAAGGAACGGCTTATCAAGTCCCAGTTCCGCGCGCCTTGCCGCCTTGACCTCCTCGGATACGGCGCCGTTTTTATCATAAAACACATCCACCGCGTCATCATTCGTCAGGCGCATAAGCCCGAAGCTCAGGAGCGTGATACCCAGAAGAATCGGAATCAGGTGCAGCAGCCGCTTCACTATATATTTTTTCACACTATACCCCCCTAGGTATATTGAAGTTGTTATATTTATAGCACAAATTCATTATAAAATCCAATAAAAAAATTTTAAGCCCCCTATGCGGATAGTAAATCCCTATGGGGGGCTTAAAAATTTTACTGAACTTCTCTACAATATTAATTAATAAAATGAAATGAGGCTTTCTTATGAATAAAAATAATTTATCAAAAGTGCAGCAGGAAACCTTTGACCCTGCCATACTGAACGACATTGAAGGCTACTGGAACGAACGCAGCAAGACCTTCAGCGAAACACGTAAAAAGGAAATGTCAGGTCCCGGCGGCGCCGCATGGCTGAAGCTTTTGTCGGAACATCTGCCGACGGGCAGAACCCTCAAGGTACTGGATATCGGCACAGGCGCGGGCTTCTTCGCGATTCTTCTCGCAAAGCTGGGCCATGACGTGACAGGTATCGACATGTCCGCAGACATGCTTCATCAGGCAAAGCTCAACACAGTTGCTCTCGGCGTCCGCGCGAAATTCCAAAAGATGAACGCCCAGGAAACGGACTTTGACGACAACACCTTTGATGCCATCATCAGCCGCAACCTCACGTGGACTCTCCCCGATGCAATGGAAGCCTACCACGAGTGGCACAGAATCCTGAAGCCCGGCGGACTTCTCATGAACTTCGACGGTGACTACGGCAAGGCTGACTTCACGCGCCACGACGATAAGGAAAACGTCCACGCCAATATCCGTCAGGAGCTTGTAGACACCTGCAACCGCATCAAAAACTCCCTGCGCATCAGCACCCACCGCCGCCCCGCGTGGGATATCGAGGTGCTGAAAAATCTCGGCATGCAGGTGGAATATGAAGAAGATATATCCCCCATTGTCTATAACGACCCTGAAATGCACTACGACGGCATACCCCTCTTTGCCATCTACGCAGTAAAATAAGCTGTTATTGGTACTTTCGCAATTAAAAAACTCTCGCAACTTGCAAAAGATTTCTTTTTAACTGCCATTGACTACAGTCATCAAAAAATTTATACTTTAAGTGCTTGTTTGAAGGATATTCGTATCCTTAAATTTAATCCCCCTGCGTGTTGGTAGCACCAGGGGGATTTCTTATTCCTCGAAGAGAAATTCACGGATTAATGCACGAAAGGACTTCCCATTTAGAAACGGCATTTCAAGTAAGTCCTTAAAATTTTCATTTGAAATAACTTCCTTGAAAGCCGGTTGTGTGACAATAGCGTACCTATGTCCAATACGGGTTACCATATACTCCTGCCCGTCATACCAAAATAATGTTTCAACTGTCAGCGGTGGATTATCCTCCCGTTCTGGCCATTCGTCCCAGCTTTGCCATTTTATATATTCATCCATTGTTATTCGAATTACGTGCTTTCCATTGGGCCCACGCATAATCTCTCCTCTCCCTCCACACATCACTGATAAGACTTGCAAGCTTCTTTTCCTTAACCGTCAGTTTTGATGCACCTTTTGGGGAATCGTTTTCGTTGTGCTCATATCCGTGATGAATATGCGGCATCATTCCCGCATGTCCATGCTGAAGGTCAATCTGCTTTTCCTTCTTATTTGACTTGTCGTAATATGAAATATACTTCGGCTCCCCCGTAACTCTATCAAGCGTCACGTACACTCTGTTATTTGTCATGGTTTCTTTGGGAGCTTTCGTATTCCCGTTATTAACAACCACAAATTTTATGTTTCCATATGTAAGCAGCGATGAATACTCTGACCCATATCTTTTTCCCTGTACACTCACACCGGAGCTGCTTCCTCTTCCACCCATTACCTACCCACCTTTCCGAAGGCAGGATAATCTACGGCGATTATATTCCCTTCCATTTCCTCAAATGGTCTGCCAACGCAAAGAATCGCTTCTGGCTCAATTCTTCGAAGCATTTCTCTATATCCGGCCAAAAATTCCTCCTTTGCGTGCTTACATCCTATCATTCCTATTGCAACGGTTGACCCCTTTTCTACTGCATCAAAGCAAAAATCATAAGACGCCTTCGTGCTCCAGCCAATTGTCGGAATAACTTTAACTCCCTGACTTTGCCAAAACGCACCGCACCATCTGCTGTGACCAACACTCTCTATCTGACGCCAATAATTCATGTCTGCGTAAGCAGAGAAATCCGGAGTGCACGCAAACATGTATTGTGAAACCTTTTCCAAAAATTTCTCCGGATTATTATAGGCTGCTAAAAATTTATAGTCATCTACAAAAAAATGCAGTCCCTTTTTCCTGTTTTCCTCGCTATCATTATATTTTGCGTCAGTTGCGGAAATGAGCCTAATTTTGAACAAATCAACGTCCTGTTTCCTTATACGCGGAAATTGGAATTTCCCCTCTGTTTCAAATTCATTTCGAAGGAACAGAGGATTACTACGGTAATCTTTTGATTTCATATTTATTTTCCTCACTTTCTTACGTGAGGATACGAAACTCAACTGCTTGTTTGAAGAATATCCGTATCCTCAAATTTGTTGAATAAACCCTGCTATTGGTAGTAGCGAAGTTTATCTATGCCCAGGTATTGCCGTATTTCAACCCCCTTTCTCCGTAGCTTTACACACCAAACAAATAAATCACATAGCCGCTCACCTCCTAATCAATTTCTTATTATTCCCAACAAATCATAGTAGTAAAATGTCCTGTTTCTCTGTTTGCCATTTGTATATAAGATTTTGTTCTCCAGAAGGATATTTAGGAATCTGTTCAATGTAGCCGTTGGCATCTTCAGCATATTGGAAAGCTGTTTCACAGTCGTAACGGGGCATTTGTAAAGTGAGGTTATCACTTGAACAATATTAGGAGAATTAGATTTTTCCATCGCTAAGCTCAAGTGCTTTTCATACAGATTATTTATTTCTGAAATAATCATTATGTACTTGTCGCACTGCTTGGCTACCGTCTCTAGGAAAAACTTAATCCACTCGTTCCAATCATTATTTGTTCTTATATTCGTGAGCAATGTATAGTATTTGTGTTTGTCGTGTTCCAATGCCTCACTGATAAAAAAGCACGGCAAATCTATCTGCTTCTTATAGAACAAATACATCGGAATAAGCATTCTGCCTACACGCCCGTTACCGTCCATGAAAGGATGTATCGTTTCAAACTGCGCGTGTATAATCGCAGTACGTACTAACGGTCTGTACGAATCATTAGGGTTATTCATATATTCAATTAAATTCGCCATCAGCTCATGAACTTCTTCCGCAGCCGGCGGAATAAACGTAATTGTATGCACGGGATCATTTTTCCCTATATAATTTTGCTTCACTCTATACTTTCCAATAAGCTCTGGTTTTCTTACATTTCCACGCATCAATGCTATATGCATCTCATAGAAAAAATCGTCAGTGAATTTTTCTCTCGCAAGTATCCTATACCCCAATGTCGTTGCATAATGATAATTCAACACTTCATTCAGATTTTGATCATTTGTTTTTTCTTCCGTCTGATATGTGAGCACACCGTCCAAAGTTGCCTGAGTTCCTTCAATTGCAGAGGATGCTAATGCCTCCTTCTGCTGCAGCGTTGGCATAAACCACTCACTACCAAGTTTGCTGTCATGAATTTTTTCCTTATATACTTCCAGTTTAGCTGTAGCATCAATTAATTCTTCCACAAAATACGAATAATCTATTACTCCGCTAGGCAAAGGCAATTTACTTGCTTTGTAAGACTCATTCATCAGCATTAACCCTCCTTTCAACTCGATTATACCAGAATAAGAATCATTTTTCAAGATTTTTGATTCTTATTTTCTTATAGCTATCTTTTTTATTCATTTTTCCTTTTATCGTTATCATGTAAAATCATACTAATTTGCAAAACTCGCTAAAATTCAAGCAAACAGAAACATTAGAATGATTCTTGCTCTCGTAAATGAGTCTAACTTGAAATGCACTACGACGGCATACCCCTCTTTGCCATCTATGCAGTAAAATAAACTCTTATCCCTTCCCCCGGCAGACTAAAACTCGTCCTGTCGGGGACTTTTTTACCTTTTATTTATTTTTCACTTATCGTACAATAAAAAAAACGATACATGTGTATAAGGAACTATTTATTTATTATTTTTTCAGGGAGGGAAAAATAATGATGATCGAAAAGGATTCCGCAGGTTCCATGAGTTCCATGCTGTCAGCAGGCTACAACATAGGAAAATACACGGGGACACTGGCAGAAAAGCTTCAGAAGGCGCGCGTGGATGAGCGTCAGGAGATGGAGCGGGCAGTCCACAACATCCAAAATCCTGCGGGGCAGGGAAACAAGCTTGAGCACCCTGTGGGCATTGGAGGAAAGCTGGAAAATATTTCCCCTTCGATGACAGGAAAGCTTGATACCGAGCACACATGGGACAAGCAGCCCTATGCCGTAGAAATCAGCGTTCAGGGACGTGAAATGCAAAAGCAGTCAAACCCTGATATCAGCAAAGAGGGCCTGGAAATACTGAAGAGAGTAAACCCCAATATCAGCGAGGACGCGATTAAGAATCCTGCCGGGCTGCCTGATATAACATCGGTTGACTCTGCCCACTACCGCTGGACCAAGGAAGACGGTATCGTTGAAAAAATGACCGTGGAGGAAGAAATCGAAATGAGAAAGGCGACTGCCGCCACCGCCATTCATAACAACCTCAGCGGACACATAAGCGACATCATAGGGCAAATCCTGAAACCCTACGATACATACGAGGAAGCGGCATACGAGCTTTACATTAAGGGGCAGGATAATACATGGCTAGGCACGGATGATGAGCTTCGCGTCACATGGTATCTCAGGAACAGCGAAGGCAATCTCCCCGGACGTTTCGGTCAGTTCGCAAACGCTCTTAACAACTACCTTGATGTCTTTGGAAAGGATGCCGAGTATTTCACCAAGCTCGACGAAGCGCTGAGCAAGCTGGAGGACGGCGACAACGCTCTTGTTGCTGAAATGCGCAAGATGATTGCCCAGGTGCAGAGCGGAAACAGAATAAACACCAACAGCGAAGAGTTTAACGAAGATGTCAAAACAGCCGTAGCCAAGGTCTACAGGCAGGACGAAGAAGAAATGGACGCCAAGCCCAACAAGAAAAAGGACGCGGTGCAGGCGCAGGGAAAAAACGGACTTTCCTTTGACGAACTGAGAATGATGTCCTTGGAAGAGGACAAGGAAACCCTTGATAAAATGATGGGCAGGGATAGCGAAGATTCCTCCAAAAAAGACCTCAGCTCCCTTCTCGACAAAAACAAAAAGACAGATGAAACTGACGGTACAAAGGAACGCATCCGCCAGCTGAACAAGGATTTGCTGAAGGACGCAGAAAAAGAAGGCTCGGACCCCCTCATACCGACAGGAAAGGATGCTGAGGAAAAAGAAAAACACCCTATCGACCCTGCCGAACAGAAAAAGCAGGAATCAATAGCTGCTTCATGGAAAAAAATCCGAGATGAATACGGCTGGGGCCCGAAGCCCGGTACGCTGTCTATGGATGAATGATAAAAAAACGCCGACAATCCCGTCGGCGTTTTTTGTACCCATTAGCAGATATTTTTTAGCCAAACCGCTTCAATGTTTCCTTGGCAGAGATGAACAAAATACCTGTCCCGCCAGCTTTTTCCCACTCCTTGATATTTTTCTCATAATCATCTATCAGAATGCAGTCTCTCCCGGTAACATAATTTTTCTTTTCTTCCCTGTAAACGATATTGACCTTGATGTGCTCCCCAAGGTTTCTGCGTACCCATTCGATTTTATCATCAGCGGCTGTGTCAATACCCCTTCTCGGCTTAGGAATACCGCTCAAAATTTCACAGGCACCCGGGTATTTTTTATCAAGCAGCTGAAACATCTCCCTGGCACCATCGCAAAACTCCAGCTTATTATAATGCCTTTAATCAAAGTTTGCCATAGGCAAACTTTCCTCTGCGGCATTTCAACGAGGCGGGAGATATGCTCACCGCCTGTTATTTGTCTTAACCCCCACTTACAGAAGTGGGGGACATCTTGGGGCCGAGTTATAAAAATGCTCTACCGCCCTAATGGCCCCAAACAAACGGTCATCGTCGCCTTTATTTTTATTACTCTGATCAACAGGCTCCATTCCGCATAATTCCCTTACACCTCGATCAAAATCTGCCAATACTCCGTCCAAATCAAAATATATCTTTTGTATTTCCATATATGTGCCCCCGTATATATTCCATGCAATAATATATCTCTGTTAAGCTAACCCTGCATATATTTCGTGATACCTTGCGGTATTCGCCCGGAATTTGGCTTAATGAGCCATCAAGCTCTTGATAACCTTTTCCGGCAATTCGGGATATGTCTCTTTGTAGATTGCTCCGACTTCCTCCGGCGTTTTCGCCTTGGAGAGCTTCTTGTACATCGCGGACAGTTTCTTTTCTATTGAGTAAAACTCTTCTCTCGTTACCATAACAACCGCCTCCTTCGTTATGATTTAACAACAATCTGCTTTCCGTCTATTGATTAATTAATCTTTTCATTCTCCTTAGGGAACTTTTCGATGACCTTCAACCCTATACGGATATTCCCGTCTTTGTGTATTACATTTTCAATGCAGCCTGCTGCTTTTAGAATCGTATCAATACTCACCGGCGGAATCTGCCCATGCTCTTCTTTATAGCCTGCTAAATAATCTACAGTACCCGGATTATCTATTCCCAAGCGGTTACAGCATATCCAGCATGCAGTTTCAGCTTCAAATTCTTCAATTTCCTTGGTCAGGTCATCGCGCACAGGAATGTGCTTCATGCCGAAGGTACCTAGGTGTCCGCAGAAGAAGTGCCCTAATTCGTGCAAAACAGTTATGAATTTCTCAGTAGGCTTGAGGCTGCTGTTTACGACAATACAGGCATGCTGCTCAACAAAATGATTCGCTACGCTTGTCGTTTTTACGAGATGTTTTGAATCTATTCTTTCCATCCTTATGATCTGGCCGCCCATTGTCGTTCCATAGGGTTCTTCACGGTAGCGGATTCCCTCACGGTGAAGCTTTTCGGTGAAATCATACAGAGTTTCCGCATCCACTACCTGCTCGGCACGAAACGGCTCCACGAAATGCTTGCGTATCATTTCATCCGTCACTTCACGCCCCTCCGTGTCCCCATATTCATATACAAATGAAATCGGCCCAAATGGACGCATAATGACAAGAGGTCGGCTTCCTGGTTTAGGATAGCGCCCAAAACGGTCTTTCCACTGACCGGCAGACAAAACCCATCTGCTCCCCGGCTTCTGCATCTGAACCAGCATAGCATTAAACGGTGCAAGGTTCGGAAGCGGCTTCAAGCTTTTCAACATATCCTGAAATGCGTCGATTTCCCTGTATTCTCTTACTTCATCATATAATATATCAATCTGCGCCCGTGTATCTTTCATTTTTCCACCTCAAAACGCTGTGTACTGCGATTCCGCCCGTCTGCATTTTCACTGCTTTCGTTTTTTCTCATCCATGTCCGCCAGTTTTCAACCGTCATTCGCCCGGTGCGTATCGGATAGGTGAGATGCTCAAGCTCTGACAAAAGCTTCTGCTCATCCTTTGCCGAAAGCAGCTCCGATTCTCTGTTCATGCCGATACTTCACCTTATTTCAAAGCAGTGACCATCTCATAATGAGATTTCGGCCTACACTATTTTTCTTACCTTTAGTCTAGCAAAACCAGATGCCGAACAGGTCGCTTTGATAGAGACATTTTATTTTACAAGCAAAGGAAGGCCGTAGTGCGCCAGAAGTTCATTGACGACCATAACGTCATAGATTTGATTATCAAAGCAGAAACGTATAACAACGTCTTCCTTTTGCATTTTGTTCAACGAATAACCGATGAAGGAAAGAAATTCGTCGGCTTCTTCTCGTGAAAGATGAAGCGCCAGCGCAATAGCTATCGTCGTATTTTTGCCCGGATGGTATGATTTTTCGTTGCGGATTTTTGAAAACACACGGCGGTCCAGGCCCGCTTCCTTATATACATCAATATCCTCACGACCTTTTTTAATCAGCCATTCCCTTATATAATCTGCCAGTGACTGCTGTTCTTCCTGAATCGCTTCGTCCAGCTGCTGATAGCCATCGACGGATATGCTGTAATGAATATTTACCCGTTCATTAACACCTGTAGAGATATAATGTCGTGAAATATACGAATCCAGCGACTTTATTAACGATTCATCAAGCATAAAGCATCCTCCCATCTGCATGTGCTTCTAATGTATTTATTAGACAATACGCCCTAAAATCCTGCATGTTTCAAAACTGATTTGTAGAAAAGAACAAAGAGAAGCACCTGTTCTCTCCCGTAATTTAAGGCATTATAACACTAATAAAAACGCCGACAATCCCGTCGGCGTTTTTTATGCCCGTTGGCAAATATTTTTTAGCCATTTAGCGTATTTTTGACTGGCGAGTTGGCACATTTTTAACTAGCCAGTTGGCACTTTTTTGACTGGCGAGTTGGCAGATTCCGTTTTCAATATAATTAAAACCATCCGTTCAACGGGTGGTTTGCCGTGTTATCCATTCACCTTGATTGAGTATGATACAATATGTATGTATTTGGAGAAGTTTAGACAATACGTACAGCAAGGAGATATATATGGCGGATTTACATACGAGAGAATCAGCGTATGCTTCAACCAGACGGCGTAATTTGATGCTGGCAGTTGGGTTCGGGGCAGTCAGTATAACGCTGTGGCTTTTGTGGGCGAAGGATATCATTTACGGCACGGCATTTGACCATCCCATACAATTAAAATTACTGCACTTGGTTGTTTTCGGAGCAACGGGATGGCTGGCTACCCATTTTTGGCAGAACTACAGGAAAACAGCTTCGGGGGATACCGGAGTCGAGCGTTCACTGGATATTTTGAGTGAGCTTCCTGACGGATATCACGTATTCAGCAATCTGCACGTCGATGGAGCGTTCGTTGGTACTGTGGTTGTCGGCAGGAATGGTGTTTTTATCATCAATACGAAAAATCATAACGGGGAAATTACTCCGTCCGATGACCATGAATGGACGCAGAAAAAGGTTGGGCGTGGAGGAACAGAATATACAGCCACGCTTCGAAATCCTGTGAAGCAGACAAAAAAGCAAATCTACAGCATGTCGCAGTTCCTGAAAAAGAATAATATCCGCGCGTGGGTAGACGGCATTGTGTATTTTACGAACCCCGATTTGATTCTTAACGGTACGGGTGACGCGTACACAAACAGAGGGCGCGCGGTTTTGGAGTTTATATTGGATTACCCCGTGCGTACACCGCTGGATGACAGTACTGTTGACGGGATTGTGAAACTGTTTTAAGGCAGCTCGTGTGCAGAGGTTTGACTGAATCATCTATAGGCAAAACCATTTGCATACAACTTTGCGCATGATATATTTTCGACAAAATATTTCCCTTGGCGTTATAATATTCTAAACGTATTTCATGCACGGACATTTCACAGTAAAGGACGAATCGAATGGACTCAAAAAATATCAAGCCGGGCGCTAACGCTTCGGCGCTGCTGCCAATACTAATATTTCTCGTTTTCTATCTGGGCGCGGGTATATGGTATGAATATATCTCCCCGGTGGAAGGACGGATGGGCTTTTATGTGATGTCGGTAGTTGTCGCCTTCGGGCTGGCGCTTATAGTGGCGTTCATGCAGAACAGCAACCGGACGTTCCTGGAAAATATTCACCTCTGCTCCCAAAGCATAGGCAACGACAACATCACCATCATGCTCTTTATTTTCCTTATGGCAGGAGCCTTCGGCGGTATCGCAAAGGCCGCGGGAGGCGTGCAGAGCACGGCGCACCTTCTTTTGAACTTTGTTCCCGGCACGTTTGCAATACCGGGGCTTTTCGTCATCGCGTGTCTTATATCAATGTCCATGGGCACAAGCTGCGGCACTATCACGGTGCTTGTTCCCATAGCCGCTTCCGTGGCGCAGGACGCTGGGCTGAGCCTGCCCTTTGCGGTTGGTTCCGTAGTGGGCGGTGCCATGTTCGGAGACAATCTTTCCTTTATATCCGATACCACGATAGCCGCCACCCGTACACAGGGTACTCAGATGAAGGATAAATTTTATGCGAATCTCAAGGTCGCTGTTCCTGCGGCCGTCCTTACTCTTATTTTGCTTTTGGGGCTTTCCATGAGCGGAAGCCATGTAGACCTTGGAACCTTTGATTACTCCCTGCTTCTGGCGCTGCCGTATTTCATAGTTCTTATTATGGCGCTCAGGGGAATGAATGTGTTTTTCGTTCTCGGCACGGGAATACTTCTTTTCTTTGTTCTCGGAATTGCCGCAGGGCCTATGACAATCCCTGACGCGTTTTCGGCTATGGGCGCGGGTACAAGCGGTATGTTTGAGACAATGATAGTCACCATCCTGGCCGCTTCCATAAGTGCCATCATGCGCGACGGCGGCGGATTTGAGGCAATTCTTACCTTTATCCGCACATATTTCAAGGGACAGCGCGGAGGAAGCTTCGGCATCGGGCTTCTGACGATACTGATGGATATCGCCACAGCCAACAATACCGTAGCGATTGTGGTGGCAGGGCCGATAGCAAAGACCATAAGCGAGGAATACGGCATCGAGCCCAGGGAGAGCGCGTCCCTTCTCGATACCTGCTCCTGCATCGCCCAGGGCATAATCCCCTACGGCGCGCAGCTTCTCATAGCTTCCGCCCTCGCAGGCATCGCAAGCCTCGCTATCATCCCGTATCTTTTCTACCCGTTCTTCCTCGCGGCATGCGTAATAGTATCTATTATGCTGAGCGCAAAAAAGTAATCATAACTACAGAAAACCCACGGCAGAGAATCTCTTTACCGTGGGTTTTATTTTGTTTAAACAACTCGTATGTATTAAAACAAGTCACTGTGAGTTCCCGTGCGTGCTAAAAGCAACGTGAGCTTATCTTCATAAATCCTATATACCAGAATCCAATCCGGCTGAATATGACATTCTCTATAACCGGCATAATTACCCGTAAGCGGATGGTCCTTGTATCTGCCGTCCAGCTTCTGCCCGGTTCTTAAAAGCTCAATAACATCTTTAAGCAGATTAGTATTCAGATTCCGTTTCTTCGCAAGCTTTATGTCTTTTTGAAATTTGTTTGTAAATTGAACTTTTAGAATCATATCCCCAAATCCTTATAAAGCTCCTCCGTGTCCGTATAAACCTTGCTGAGACCTTTTCCGGCTTCGATTTCACGTATAGTTTTTAATAACTCCGAATCCTTCCCGGCAACAGTAAAAGGAATACGGTTCTGATTATCAATTTGGTGAAGCAGCATATTAACTGCAGTACTCATGTTCAATCCCATTGTTTTAAGTTTTTCCTCAACACGCTTCTTTAGTTCGCTCTCAACACGAACCTGTACTATAGCAGTCGCCATAATAATCACCTCCGCAGTTCTATTATATAATAATTACAATATATATACAATGTCCTGCTGCTATCCTATTGTGCATAACACAAAAACCCGCCGTCCAAAGACAGCGGGTTTTGTTATTTTCGTATTTCTGTCATTCCGCAGGCAGCTCGCTTGTGCAGTGCGGGCAGCGGGTAGCATCATCCGCGATGGTACTCTTGCAGAAGGGGCATGTTCTTGCAGGCTTTTCCTCTTTCTTCGGGAAGAGCTTATTGACCTGCTGAATCATGAGGAACACTGCGAAGGCGACTATCAGAAAGTCGATAACGCCATTGATGAAATGACCGTAGGCGATAACAGGAAGTCCTGCCTTCTGTGCCTCTGCCAGCGTTGCCGCAGGTGTGGAGGACAGGTTGATGAACAGGTTGGAAAAATCCACGCGGCCCATCAGCATCCCGAGAGGCCCCATGAGAATATCGCTTACGAATGAGGACGCGACCTTACCGAACGCCGCGCCGATGATAACGCCGACAGCCATATCCATGACATTGCCGCGCATGATAAACTTCTTGAACTCTTCAAACATAGAATCGCTCCTTCGTTTTAGTTATAACTGTGACGAAACGGCCATCATTCATTGCGCTCCGCCGCCTTTTCCAGAATCTTCTTCTGCTCCTTGGATATAGGGAAGATATACGAGCGGATATCCGCGTCACGGAGTACCTCCTCCAGCGCGTCCATAGTCAGCGCCTGAACATCTATGGAAAGGCTGTATTCGTCCCGCTCCCAGCGGCTCGCGTGATAATCCTTCACCTTGTCGGATTTCTTGTCATAGACATAGAGAGAAAGCGAGGCAATACTCTCCACCATGAAGCTGCTGTCCCAATTCATCGAAAGGAATTCCCGCTGATAATGTGTCTCCACAACGGCACATATAACAAGGTCTGCGGGAACTGTCTCCGAAACGCTGCGAATCGCATCGGCATAGATTGATTTTTTACGCCCGCTTTTAAGACCGTCCTTAAAGGCATATTCCACATCAGTATAGGGCAGATGCTCAACCCAGTGCATTGTTTCGTTAAGGGGAACATGAATTTCCTGCTCCATACGCTCGAGAATCTCATCCATCTCGCCCCTGCTTATCCATCCGCCTGTGCGGTCCACAACAGGAACCAGGGCAATCCTCAGAGGCTTTTCACGATTCTCCAGGGGCGCGGGCGCCGGGGCAGCTGTACTCTGCTCCGCCGCTTCGCCAAATGGAATGGAAAGAAGCATTATCCACAAAAAAAGAAACGCTGAAAAAATCCTTCGCATGTCCATTCCTCCCCGGAATCATCCCTCTTTGAAGTTGCGAACCTTTCCTGTAGCACACGGCGCGAGATCCATCAGGTCCGCCAGCTCAATGTCACCCTTGAGGTTAGCCATGATGATGTCGCGAATCTTGAACTCTGCCATGACCTGGCAGCAGGCTCCGCAGGGAACACACGGCTCGTCCGTGTCTGCAACCACCGCGATGGCATCAAACTCACGCTTGCTGTCGGCAACCGCCTTGAAAATGGCGACACGCTCCGCGCAGCAGGAGCTTCCGTATGCTGCGTTCTCGATGCTGCAGCCTCCGTAAAGCGTACCGTCGCTGGCGAGTACACAGGCGCCTACCGGACGTCCCGAGTATGGGCTGTGCGCTTTTGCCATTGCGTCCTTTGCCATACGTATCATCGTATCAATAATTTCTTCATTGATCATTATTTTTCGCCCCCCTCTCTGCCCTTACCTATAATTTAATTTCTGTTTTCATCATACGGTTTTTGTGCCTAAAAATCAAGGATATCAAGCATATATATACACATTATCCACAAAATAGTGGATAATTTACCCCCATGCCTGTGGATAATGTTAATAACTTGGTGCATAACTCAATATATCGGAGTAAAAATTTGTCAACCGCAAGATTTAGTTCAGATTATTTTCAGCTTTCCACAGTTTTTTGGGGAAAGCTTTTTTCTCAGATTTCATCCTTCCATTCACTGAAGGGATGCTCCGCGAGATTTGAGTTGTAATAGTGAGGATCTCCCGATACCTCACGCCCCAGCCATTCGGGACGGCTGAAAGCCTCGTCCTCGGATTTAAGCTCCACCTCGGCAATCATAAGCCCTTCATTCTCCCCGAAGAACTTATCCACCTCCCAGGTGTGCACACCGTCCTCCGCGGGAATGAGATAACGTGTCTTATCTATAAGAGGCCGCCTGCAGAACTCAAACAGCTTTTCCGCGTCATCCACAGGAATAGGATATTCAAACTCCGCCCGTGTGATGCCTGTAGTCTTTCCCTTCAACGTCAGAAACGCCTTGTCATCCTGCCTGCGGACGCGCACCAGCATAGTACCGTCTCCCTGAAGATAGCCCTGCTTTACGCGGATGCCCTTCTCAGGCTGCCGGAACAGCTTTTCATCCACAAGAAACTTCCGCTCAATCTCTAGTGCCATATCTTTTCCTCCTGTACCTTCCTTTTTCTTTTCATTCATATTATATATCATAATTTTGCTGTGAAAAGTTTGTCGCAGACAAACTCTAAACAAACATGCTATAATAGCAACAATGATGATAACAGATTTCTATTGAAATTATTAAATTGAAAAGAAAGAAGTCGTTTTTTTGGGCAAGAAGAAAAACTACAAACCGGCACATGCGAAAAAGAAAAGCCACATATGGATGTGGGTTCTGATGGTTGTCGTGTTCCTCGTCGCAGCAGCGGCAGGAGCGCTTTTTGCTTCCTCCAGTCTTTTTGATACGGAGAAGCTTGACCGCAAGGAGAAAAAGGAATTTACCATGCTGGTGGCAAAGGACAAGGCCACAGTCATGATTATGGGTGTCGATGAGCGTGCCGATGACGCGGGGCGTTCGGATACGCTGATGTTTGCATCCATCGACCCGAAGAAAAGACAGGCATCGCTTCTCTCCATTCCCCGTGATACCCGAGTAAAAATCAAGGGCTACGGCTGGGACAAAATCAACGCTGCCTACGCTTACGGCGGACGGCGGCTCACCCAGTCAACGGTGGAGGATTTCCTCGATACCCCCGTTGACCACTACATATCCATCAACACCCGCGCCTTCCCGCGCATCATTGACGCCATCGGCGGCATTGATATAAACGTAGAAAAGCGCATGTACTACATTGATGAATGGGATGACGCAGTACCGGGCGGCCTCGTCATCGACCTGTACCCCGGCATGCAGCACATGGACGGCGTCACCGCCATGAGCTATGTCCGCTACCGTGACGAAGAGGGCGATATCGGACGAATCGCGCGGCAGCAGAAATTCATGCGCGCCGTCATGGACAAGGTCACATCTCCATCCATCATCATGAAGCTCCCCTCCGCTGTCAGCGAGGTAATAAGCTCCGTTGATACAGACCTCTCGGTAAGACAGCTTCTTGAATTCGCGGGCGCGCTGAAGGAAGCACAGGTCAACGGACTTCATACGGAAATGGTGGAAGGACGTCCTCTGTATATCGACGGAATCAGCTACTGGATTCCTGACATCACAAAGACAAGACGCCAGCTGGCATCAATGCTGGGCATAACAATGAGTCAGCGCGCGCTGGCTGAAATGGAACGCGAGGATGCGGAGTACGAAAGCTCCATTCCTGACGGAGCCTCCGAGGTTCCCGAGGACGACAAGAGCATCGGACGCATACTTAATCCCCGCAGGGATTCAAGGGACGCAAAAAATTCTAAGGACATAAGGGACAGCAGAGACCTAAGAGATCCAAGCGGAAGACCGCTTCCGTCACTGCCGGCAGGCCCGCAGTCCAAGCTTCCTCCGTCGGCAGCTTCTTCCGAGGATGCAGACGAGGAAGAAACGGAAAGCCGCACGGAAAACAGCCGCACAACGGCACCTACGGCTCCAACAGCACCATCCGCTCCATCAGCTCCCGTCGCACCTTCCACAAACGTGCCCAGCATGGGTTCAAGCGGAAAAAGCAGATAAAAACCAAAAGACCGTCGCACGAAAATGTGCGGCGGTCTTTTTTACTTGCGCATGTAAAAATAGTGTAATTTTAGTGTAAAAAATGCTGCTTTTTCTTTTATTCTTTACTCTTTGCCCAGCATTCCGATTTCTATCGGAGCCTCGCCCTTTATGCAGTAATAATATTTTCCGTCCCTGAACACAACTGCCGCGGATTCCTTCGCAGCCTGCAGCCGCGTCATATTTTCTTCGGAAATTCCGTAGATGCGCGCCACCTCCGCAGGTGACTGCGGGGGAAATTCCTTTCTTCTCTGCTTTTTATGAAAGCGCAGCCAGTTGTAGAACTGCCAGCCTCCCAGCACCACAGCGGCGCCGATGGAGGACACGAAAAGTATGAAGAAAATCTGCTCAAGGCTGTCATTTGCTTCAACGTAAAGCTTGATGTAAAGCGTATGTATCAGAAATATCCACATCGCCGCAGTGAGGATAAAGGCTGTAAGGGATTCCAGCGCCCTTACCAGGATACTCCTTCTGTCCTTTGCGTCGTATACCAGCTTCGCAAGCCCATGAGCTTTATTTTGATGTATTACATTTTCCATTAAGGCTTAATCCCCCTGTCCGGGCTGGCCCATACCGCCATGGTGCTCATGTCCCTTCTCAGCCCCGCTGGAGCAGCCGAAACTGCCGCGAGAGCGTTGAAAATCCAGTACACCACAGGATACCAGACAACCCAAAAGTAATTTTTCATCAGCGTTCTGTCGTAATGTCCGTCGATAAAGATGCTCACCGCAAACTGTATCAGGCAAACCAGTGATATGACAGAACCCTTCCAGTTAATCAGGGGATTTCCTATATCGGGAAGATACACGGCATAGTTTACGCCCATGTATTCCATCAAAAGCATAACCGACCAAAGCATCGTGCAGAAAAGGAAGGAATAGGACCAGAACATCCCGAGAAAATACTCAGCGTACACGGGCCAGATACGGCGCTCCTTCCAGCTGCGCCACACGTCGGCATGGGTGCGCATGACCTCTACGCCGCCCTGCGCCCAGCGCTTCCGCTGATTCCATATTCCCGTGAGCGTCTCAGGCACCAGCATCCAGCAGACCATTTTAGGCTCATAGCGCACATCCCAGAACTTCGTTTCCATCTTCCAGGTCATCTCTATATCGTCGGTGATGGCGTTGTTGCTCCAAAGGCCCGCATTGATTATGGCAGTACGCCGCCATGCCGCCACGACTCCCGATACCGTCATGACCTTTCCCAGTATCCGCTGGGTACGCTTTATCAACCCGATAACACTGGAATACTCCGCAGTCTGGATTTTCGCCAGAAGCGATGTGCGGTTCCTGACTCTCGGATTTCCCGTGACCGCGCCCACCCGGGGGAAATTGTTGAAATGCCACACAGCCCACTCGATGGCATGCTCGTCCAGCATGGAATCCGCATCCAGTGTCAGTATGATTTCCCCGTGGCTCATGGCAAGAGCGAGATTCAGACCGTTTGCCTTGCCGAGATTCTTCTCCAGCTTCAGAATCCGAAGCTTCGGATATTCCTCCGTGAGCCCTTCCAGAACCTCCTGTGTGCCGTCGGTGCTGGCATCATTTATTACAATGACCTCCAGCTGCCTGTACCTGTTGGCAAAAATCGAATGAACCGCGTCGGCTATATCCCGCTCCTCGTTATGCGCCGGGATAAGCACAGACACCAGCGGATATTTATCAAGCTTCGGCGCTGTCTCCTCTCTTCCCTTTTCCCATCTAAGATAAAAGCATATTCCGCCAATCATCCACAAAATGCTCATAATCAGCGGATAATAAAACACAAACTCAGCCAACCATGAAATAAAACTGTATATCAAACCATTCATCCTTACAACTCTAAACAAAAAATCAAAAATCAGTTATTCCAGTAAAAATACCCCAGAGGATAGTACCCCATATTTTTTATGCCTTCCTTTTTAAGAGTACTCATCTGACGCTTCATGACATCATCGGAAAGCCATTCCTTCCCGTGCCAGTCATAGGCCTGCACCTTTATTATCGTCTTATCTGAACCGCCCTTCGCTTTTACGATATCGGCGATTTTCTTCAGATACTCATAGGGCTTTTCTTCCTTGTCCATGAAGGGATACGCCATCACAACAGCGTAATCATACCGCTTCAGATAATCCTCATAGCTCTGGCCCAGCCACTCCTCAGCGCCCGGGTAAAGCACAGCTCCCGCGTAGATGTCCCTCATGATGATGCCAAAAGGACGGACAGACCTGAAGGCATTGACCGCGCCCTCCGCGGCCTCGTCCAGAGCGTTGACCTTCCAGAGTATTTTCTCCCCTTTGTCAGCCTCGGAAAGCTCCTTCCCGTACCTCGAGAGGAAATCCTGCCGCGCAGGCTCCGACACATCCTCGTCCTGATTAAGATACAAATCATCCTGCAGGAGAATACCCTCCACCTGAGTATTCGCGGCCAAATCATAAAAAAGCCTGTTCACACGGGAGAGAGCCTCACGGTCAAAGGGACTTAATCGGTTGTACCAGCCCTTTTCCCCTGCCGACTGCACGGCGTTGCTGCCGTCAGCCCTTATAAGACTCTGATAGTTCAGCACAGGAATCCACGCCAGCGTTGTTATTCCCTGCTGCTGGATACGTGTCACCACATCACTGAATATATCCGCCTCCACAGGAATCACGCTGTTCGCGAAATAAACCCTGTCAACATTCCCGTCCCCGTCGCCGTCGGCAAATGCCTGCACCGCCGCCACGTTTATATTATTGGAAAGAAGGCTGTCAACAAGACTGCGGACATTGCGCTCGTACTGCGCCGGGTCCTCATCGTAGATATTGTCCAGATCCACCTGCGCCATGCGGAGATTTTTTGAATTCCACTCATCATGGTCCACGGTAAGAAGCCTTCCAATATCAGAATCCCTTTCCATGATGATGCGCCGCGCGTAAAGACGTGCATCATCTCCCTGTCCGTTTACCCCTCCATCAAGAAGGAATGTGGCCTCCATGCCCGACTCCACAGCCAGCATGACGGACTGCTTCGTGTATATGCCGTAGGGCCATACCATTGCCCTCGCCCTGTGACCGAGATTTTCCGTGAAAAGCCTCTGAGCCTCAGCCATATCATTTGCGATACGCGACGTATAGGCTTCATCAGTCTCATAGGCATCATTCACATAAAGACGGCTCCCCGCGGCACCGTTTCGGCTGCCCTGAGGATTCACCGCCTTCTGCTTGTGCAGGGCGTGGCTGTGGGATACCACCGTCACCAGGCCGCTTTGCTCCATCTCCCGAAGCTCCTGCCATGAAGCAACCGCCCCCACATCGCTTGGATGCTCCTCGCCGTTGGTCCAGGAGCTGACTATGGCCAGCATCCCCGGCACCCTGTATTTCCGCAGCAGAGGATAAACCTTCGTATAAAAGGAGCGGTAGCCGTCGTCAAAGGTTATCATGACACTCTTTTCCGGCAGGCTGATTTCCCCTTTTGTATAGGCAATATACTCATCAAGGCTCACAAAGTGATACCCGTTATTCTTCATCCACTCAAGCTGCCCTTCAAACCGCGAGGCGGTAACGGAAAAAACATCATTTTCCCTGTCCACCTCGTGATAACAAAGAACAACCACCTTCGCCTCCGCCATGCCCAATGGCATAAGGAAGCAGACCAGAAGGCACAGAAGTGCCGCTGTTTTTCTAAGCATACCGTTACCATCCCCAGTTATAGCTTATATCCAAAGCATATCCGCTTTTGCGGTGCTTTCTCTCATCATCGGATTCTTCCTTGTTGAAATATCTCACCAATGTCACCCCGACAACAAGACTCTGATTATCCGCGAAGCCCTTTGTATACTCCAGCCTCATGCCGGGGGCAAAGCTCGTTTTCTCGTCGTTGTCACGGCTCCAGCCCAAACCAGTCGTCAATTCCCATGAGGTCTGTATCTTCGAGAAATCCCACTTACGGGCAAAGCCTACGCTGTAGTCGTCGCGGCGCCACGGAGAATCATAGGCCCTGTCCTCTGCATATTTTTCCTTGCTGTATTCGGCCCTCAGCTTATCCCTGAAATTGTGCCTTACCTGAAGAAGATATTCCACATCAGCGCTGTAGGAACGGAACTTGTTATCATCCGAAAGCCTTGCCCATTCATAGCTTCCCTCAACAGTGAGCCTCGGGGTAAGTATGTGGCTCAGTCTGACGCTCCTGTAGTTTTCGCTGACACCTTCCGCTACAGCAGCCGCGTGACGATGCATACGCCGCCCCACCTCAAGACTCAGCTTCGTCAAATCATTGAACTCATATTCAAGCTCTGCCCTGAAACCATACTTCTTCCCGGTTCCGCTGTATCTCGTCAGCTCTCCGTAAACGCTTCCCCAGTCAAACTGTCTCCTGAGGCCCGAAGCACTCTGCCAGTACACAGCCTTCGTCTCGCCGTTTCTCAGCCAGAAACGGCTCACCTCGCGGCTTACATAGAAGTTGTTTCCCCAGTAGCTTTCATAGGCTGCCCCTGCGCTGCGCTCCCTGTTGTTATCATCATCAAGAGATTCCCTGTAGAACGTCTTCAGCTCATGCTGCGGATTTCTTTCGTATTCGCTCTTTACCGCCAGCGCGGCCGCGTCCCCTGCATCAGCCTCCAGCAGCTTCTTAAGCCCCCTGCGGCTGTCGGCAAGAAGCCCCTTATGGAGCCTGTTGGCATACCTTCCCACCTCCGCGTCGTGAGCAATATCGGGATTGGAGCTTTTCTCAAGCCTCCTGAGGATTCCCTCCGCCTCATGATAAAAATTCCTGTCCCCCAGAAGCTCATCACGCCTGAAATTCAGAGCATCATTATCGTAGTCCTTCCCCACGTTCACCAACGCCAGCGCATAGCGCAGCTGATACTCCTCACGCTCACTCTCCGTCGCGCCCAAAAGCCCGTAGAGCCTCCGCGCAAAACCGACACGTCCCTCGGAAAGGAACGCGTCTCCGTCCCCTGCGATGACATTGTTCAGCCGCTGACTGACATTCGCCATCTTCCCGTAGGCAGAAACAGCTTCCTTATAATGGCCGAGCCTCGCCAGCGCATAAGCATAGCCAAGCTGCACAAAGGGAACATCCTCCGCCTTTTCCCGCGTCAGAATATGAAGATAAATATCCCTTGCCTTCTCATACCTCTTCTGCCTGAGATAAATATCCCCCGCGTTCTGAAGTCCGTAAACAGGCATGCTGCTCCAGTCCGTGACATACCTCTCGAACACCGCCATGGCTTCCTCAGGCTTGTTGTTAAAACGGAGAGCCATGAGATAATCGCTGAGCATGTACATGTCCATGCCCCTCCCCAGATAAGGCGCGAGAATAATCTCCGCACGGCTCGGCTCATTGCTGTTTATGTACATCGCCGCCCGCCGCGCGTCCATTTCCTTTATAAAATCCCGGCTGCCGTTTCTCTCCGCTTCCTCACGGGCACGGCGGAAATAATTTTCCGCCTCCGCGTAATCCTGCCTTTTTATAGCCTCCTGCCCCAGCCTGTTCAAAGAATCCATATTCTGAAACGCTTCGCCGTTTTCATCATTCACAGCAGACGCGTACACAGGCATGCAGATACTCTCCACAAGCATAAGCCCTGCCAGCAAACTGATTTTATTCGTATAAGAACTCATTTCAATCCTTCCTTAATATACATGCATTGATACAAAAAGTAATTATAGCACAATAAACTTTATAATCAAAATCAATGCAATTTCGTATGAAATTTCCGAAAATTAAAAAAAGTTTTTTCGCCCCGTTGTTTTTTCCCTCCCTCACGGCATGTATGTGAGTGAAAGGAGGTGATGAACATGGCAGTTAAGAAAGAGGCACTTTCCACGAAGCTCATTCTGAAGCTCCAGAAAGGCACCAACGAAAACGGGCAGCCGGTATATGCCCAGCGTTCCATCGGAAACATCAACCCGGCAGTCTCTGACGACGACTTCTCCGCCATCGGCGAAGGCATCGGAAGCCTGCAGACACTTCCTGTAGACTCCGTCAACCGTCAGGACCAGGCAGCACTCGTTAACGAAGGCTGATGAACGGACCAAAACTAAAGAAAGGAGGAAAAGACCATGACTGACACGCTTAAAATGACCTTCAACCTCGAAGACGGAAAAACAACCAGCATCTCGCTGGCATCTCCCAAAGAGAGCATCACCGCGGAGGAAGTAAAGCCTGTGATGGAAAACATCATCACGAAGGAAGCAATCCTTGTCAAAGGCCAGAAAGCCGTAAGCATCAAGGACGCCGTCGTACGAACAGTCGAAGAGCACAAACTCTTCTAACCCCAATGCCCGAGGATAAGCCCTCGGGCATTTTCAATTGAAAGGAGAAATCAAAAATGCAGATAGCACGACTTCACATAGTTGACCTCTGTGTCGTACTCACCCTCGGCATATCCCTTTTCGCCTCCATATGGGTAGAAAACTCAGAGCTCTCAACAAGCATCACCAGCGGCCTTCTGGGCTACCTGGGAGGAGTAAAGCTCGCGGCCCAGCAGGGAATCCGCTAAGGAAAGGAGAACAAAATGCGGAAGCTCATGATAAACGAAACCTTCCTCGACACAGAAGCAGACAGCTACATGACGAGAAGAGAAACAAACGCCGTAGTAATCCACCACACAGGCACCCTGGAGGATGCCGACGTATCCGCCGATGAAATCGACTGCACCCATAAAGGCCTGGGCTGGACCGGAATCGGCTACCACTACGTAATACGAAAGGACGGAACAATAGAAAGAGGCCGCCCCCACAGCGCCATAGGAGCCCACGCCTACGGACGGAACTCCGACACCATAGGCATAGCCCTCAGCGGAAACTTCGAACTCACCGAGCCCACACCTCAGCAGATCGAAAGCACCGCCCTCCTCACAGCGCACCTCACATACCGCTATGAAATCCCCATAGACGCAACCCACATCCTCGGGCACAGGGACATCAACGCCACAGCCTGCCCCGGCAGGAACCTGGGCCGCATGCTGCCAACCATCATAGGAAAAGCAATATGGTATCAGGAGCACTAACGCACTAAAAACCCCCATAGGTCAGAAAACACCCTGGCCTATGGGGGTTAATTTTATGCAAACCAACAGTTCTAACGTGCCAAAATTTTATCCATTTTACAGCATTTTAGCGAGCTTTTGATAATATATTATCCATATATTTCAAAACATTATGAACTTCATAGCGGAAAAATCACCTGATGAAAGTATCCCCAACAATCTGCACGCAGGGCCTGTAGGATGAGTGGTCCCTCTTTCCCACGCTTCAACGGTTTTACATGAAACTCCCATACAGTCAGCAAATGTTTTTTGAGTCATTCCGACCTTTTTCCGAATACCCTTTATTTCATGATTAGACAACCTTTTTACAGGTTCGATTTTATAGGTTGTAACCTTAGCTGAGCCTTTGCCCTTCTCATAATCAATGGCTTCCTGAAGTCCTTGGCGCAAATCATCAAATAACGCTCCCATATTTATCGCCCCCTGTTTTTCGCAGCTTCCTCTTTAAGCATCTTAACAAGCTTTTTAAGAACACTCTTCTCAGCAGCAGATAGATTTTCCTGCTCTTTCTTGGTAAACGCCGTAATCAAACTACATTGTATCCCCTATAAAATAGGGTGTCAATTATCAAACAATTACCTCTTCAAAAGCAAACCCGTGCCGACTCAGCCCCTACTCGTCCTTTGTCCACGGCACCTCCCTCCGCTAAAGTATAACCAGCGCGAATACAGAGGAACCGGTTCCTCACCACAAGGTGAGGAAATTGACAAACGAAGAACAGCTTATAGACCTGGCAAAAAAAGGAGACAAAAACGCCATGACAGAACTCTACCTCGGCTACGAAGGACTCATAATAAAGGCCGCGCATCAGACGCACCTTTTCACCATCGAAGAAGAAGCCGTATGCGCCGCGAAGGAAAGCTTCATAAACGCGGTACTGAACTTTGACAGCACCCTCGGCATACACTTTCCTGCCTACGCAAAAGCAAAAATCTACGGAGACCTGCGGACACTTTTCAAACAATACCAAAGACAGTGGAACAGAGAAGTATACCCCGCTGAAACGAATGATGAAATATCCTTCTGGGACACGGTCGAGGACACAGGAACAAGACCTGATAACTTCGCCGACGAAAACACCTTTGAAGAAATAATAAAAGCACTTCCGCCAAGGCAGCAGACACTTCTGAGGCTCATGTACCAAAAAGAATGCACACAAAAAAAGGCCGCCGCCCTGATGGGGATAACCCCACAGGCAGCAGCCGCCATAAAAAAACGTGCCATTGCTTCGCTCCGCACGAAACTATTGAGAGGATGAAATGCGCGGAATAATCACATACCCGTTACCGAACTGCGCCGACCATTTTCAGACGGCGCAGAATTTTTTCGTCCAAAATTTCCAAAAGCTCCCTGCATATACTGAACGCCCTGTCCAGATGCTCCTGCGTAGTCTCAGGCTTCCAGAGAGACCTCAGCTTATGCCCTCCCGCAGTCAGAAGCAGCGTTCCCTCGTCCTCCTTCAACCTGACACCGGCAGCAGCATTTACACACCCCATGATAGCATCCCCGGCCACCCTCGGATGTCTCGCCCTGTACGGCATCAGCACAAGCTCCTCATCCAAAGGCAGAGGATTGTTCAGCCTCTTATGCGTATGCTCCGCAGACCACTCCCTGAGCCGACATATATCCCTGCATGAACGGTACGCAAGAAACTTCAGCACAGTCTTCAGAGTCACATCAATGACATAGTCGCTCCCATCTCTGAGATACACATGCGTCGCATCACCCTTCTCAGTGTACTCAGGCACTAAAGCATCAATTTCACGGTTTTTTGGAAAATCCATTTCCCATCCTCCTGTTTGCAGAACTTCTGTTCCTTTTTAATTTACTTTTATTTTATCACCGTGAAACAAAAAATCAATAGATGAATCAATTTATTTAAGGTTCAATTAGACTTTTTTTTCAAACATTAAATTTTCAGTATTAATTTATGCAAATTTTTCTGCATCTAACCCGATTTCAAATCTCCTGCTACGCGATATTCCACTCCAGCTTTTCCTGCTCCGTAATATGCCTGTAAAACGCACCACACAATCAAAATTATAACTACCGCATCGTAACAGGAGCTTACAGAGAAGGCAACGCATTATCTTCCGAGATCAAAAGTTCAACGTATTAACCATAAAAATGTAGAAATTTTGTTAATACCATTGATTTTAGAATATACGTTTTATATAATAGCATATAAAGAATTAGTGTTCGCTTTGGGGGGTAAAATTTATTACTGCCTGGACTTTTATTTTTTTTGATATTATACTATAGTTATGAACTGTGGTGAAAGGAGCTAACGTTATGTATTATGCCATAGATTTATTTTGTGGTGCTGGTGGATGTTCTGAAGGATTATTACAGGCTGGATTTAATATCTTATTTAGTTCTGATATTAGTCCAATGGTTGAAGAAACATATAAAAACAGACATAAACAGCTTGGCTTAATACAAGGAGAGAATACTTGGTTCCAACGTGCGGATATAAGAAATCTAACTGGGAAAATCATAAAGAAATATATTTCTTCATTAAAGATAATGAAAGGCAAGGATATTCCAGATATAGATTTAATTATTGGCGGTCCTAGTTGTCAAGGTTTTTCAAGAGCAGGCCGCCGAGACAAGTCTGATCCCAGAAATTTATTATTTGGCGAATATGTACGTGTAATAAGTGAGATAAAACCTAAATATATTGTTTTGGAAAATGTTGAAGGTTTTATGGATATGCAGTTTATTGGATATAAAGGAATTACAGGTATAGAATATCCAGATGGAACTGTTACTCCAGACATTCTCAGACGTGAACTTAAAGAGATAGGATATAATACCTTAGAACCTAGAATACTAAACGCCGCTGACTATGGTGTTCCTCAAAGAAGAAATCGGGTAATATTCATAGGCTATAGAAAAGATATGCAAGAACCTGAGTATCCAGAGCCTACAACACCCAATAATCATATATCCTTAAAACAAGCTATAGGAGATTTGATTACTAACAGAGCAGATGATGTAACTTTATCACAATATCAAAAAGAAAGCCGTATAGGCCGAACCCCAGCAGTAAATGGGCAGCCAATTGCAGCTAAAAAAATTGTAAATACTGAGCTATCTAAAATTACTGAAATAGTTGAAGAAAGATTTAGTTTATTTATGCCTGGTGAAACGGGTACACTATTAAAAAGACGCGTTTTAGAAAAAGGTATTGATATAAGCCAAAAACCTGCTCTAATTAAGCTATGTTCTGACAAGTTAGGATTAACTACGGATGAAGTAGTAAAAACCTTTAAAAAAGCAGAAGCTACTCCTGAACAAGTAGAAGTTTTATTAACCAAAAAAAATATTAGACAGCGTTTTAGTGAAGATTTACCATCGGCGACAGTAGTAAGTATAGCTGATGATTATATTAGTCCTTGGGAAGATAGAACTTTTAGTGTAAGAGAACTTGCTAGATTACAGTCTTTTGATGATTCTTTTGTTTTCTGTGGTAAGCGTACAACTGGAGGATTAAAACGACGAGTTGAAGTTCCTCAATTTACACAAGTTGGTAATGCTGTACCACCGTTATTAGCAAAGGCAGTTGCGGAAAAAATCATAGAAGTATTGTAATATAAATAGGCTACTTCAAATTGAAGTAGCCTATTTATATTACAGAGATAACTCTTCCATACTATCAAAAAGCATATTCGTGTAACGCTTATTAATACGCCATGCATTACCATGGTTTTTCCCAGAATATTTTCCTTCCGGAGTAGTATATCCACGCCAATCGTAACTAATAATTCCTCTCTCAATTAGATTAATAAAAGTTGTAAAGTTAGGAGAACGTGAGAAATAAATTTTATTGTATTTAAAGAGCGCTTTTACTCCTTCAGCTCCTTCACGTTCTACTACTGAATTAATCCAAAGTGTTGAAGGATGCTTCTTAACCAATTCATCGCGCAAGGAACCGAAATCCCAGAAAGCAGTTACCACACTTTCGTTTTCCTCAATATGTATCAGTTCCACACGATGAGTATCATAGTTAACATTAAGATAGAAATTCTGATTATTGCGCGGTGAAGGTTGTGCTGCAATAGTGATGTATAGAGATTTCATTTCAGGATGTGCATCAGAAAAATAGCCATATTTTCTAGTGAATGCTGATACACGATTTCTATCAATATGCTCTATTTCAGCTATAGGCGTACCATCAAAGCAAGGGCGTAATGAAAATAAAGTGTCCAGAGTATTTGATCTCTTCGTTTTAAACTCAATAAGACCTCTATAATCCGCCCCTGTAAAATTGTTAGTTTGAATTCCAACAAGGAATTCAAATGTATCGCCGACATCTTTATCGGCAATTTTACCTTCTCCTTTGTTATTCTCATATGGCCCATTATTAACAATACTACTTAGGATTGGTCGCAATTCATTCAATGCATTTGTTATTTCATCACCACTTAAAATACTTCTCAGAAAATCATCCGATGGAACATTGTGAGTGGTATTAATCATATAAACATGATTATTATCTTTGTCATCACTAACAATAAAAATATATAGTAAATCATCTATCTCAATTTCGTGGTTTCTTACTTTTTCAGCTATCTTTTCGATAGAAAAGCGACGATCCCCTCTATTATTGGTTACCCGATACATATTAATAGTAAAGTCCGAAGTTTTGTCAAACTGAATAAATGTTGCTTTAATCGAAACCTTATTGACAGCACCATTATTCAAACTGGAATAATCAACAATATTGGCATCTTCAAAAATTCTCCTAAAATTATCATTTGCGTCAATATTATTTTTTGCAACCATGGTAGGCGTCACACGAATAATTGTATAGTCAGCATTCGTGAACTGATGAATTCTTGCAATAACGGATGCCTCTGAAAATGTTGGTGTAAAAATCATTTTGCCTCCTTGTTTTTAAAAAAATTATTCAGCCGGTTGTAAAAGGTACGTATCTATATACTCATCTTTAACAACCATTTTTCCTTCATCATAAGAAAATCTTAAATAATTATTATTGACAAAAAGCATCGCCAAGTCAGACCATGAATAACCACAGCATAAGGCGATACATCCCAAGGTACTAACATTACAGTCATGGCACAAACCATAACGCAGAATCTTGTTTGTATTACTTCGGCTTATAAAGTCATCGTTTCCAACGTCAGTCCATTCTTTTGGGAATGCCTTTGGGTTATAAATCTTATTAATTTTAAGGTTCTGTTTCTCAAGAGTTTTGTTGATATTACCAATAAAATTTCTAATAAAAAAATCTAATCGGAAATCTGCTTTGTAGGAACGCATCTTAAGTTGCCGATTGTAATTTTCATAATCATCTTTTTTGTAATCACTCCCAAAGATGAATGAAAATATTTCCTCGGCTTCGTTTGAAAATAATACTGGAAAATTAATATTTAACCTTATAGAAAAGTTAAGTACTGTCGAGAGTAGAATATCATTTTTACTTTGCAATTTAGAATATTTATCTCGAGCATAACCTAGAAAATTTGCCGCCTGAGTATCATTGCATGGTTTAAAAGAATCATAAGAAAAATTTCCGTATTTGTTATCAAAAAAGCGCCTTAAATTTGTTGAAATAATAGGACTAATTTTTTTTGACATATCTTTAGCACATCCTCGCTTTGGTTCCATATTACTATATAAAATTGTAAAAAATGTCTATTTCAAGCTATAAATATTAAGGTTGCCATTATTAAAATACAATTATTTAGATATAAAATATAAATCAATATATACGCTATTATTTGTCTATCATAAAAAAATACCCGAGGTTTCCCCCGGGTATTTCTCTAGATCAGTATGTCTCCTGCCGCCGTATTAACACTAAACTTTTTCAGCGATTCATCAAAACATTGTCATTCATTCAGTAAAAAATCACGGATATTCATGTGTATTATACCGTCACGGCTCATATCAAATTCGTCCATTGAAAGAACATATTTGGGATAGTTGTCGCGGATATTTTTATACACACCGAATTCTCTTTCAATCGTTTCAGGTGTGCCAGAAGGTAGCAGACCTGTACGTATATTACATCTGCCCGTCGCTGTGCTATGAAGTCAATTCCTTTTTCCTTTATTATAAAATCACCTTTTTGAAAGCTATAACCTATAAAAATATGCTTAATTTAGTTTTTATCAGTTATAACTTATAAAATCAAATGTACTGCAAAAAATAAGAGGCTGCTTTTTTCACAGCCCCTTCATAATCTCAAAGCATTGTCATGTATTTGGAAAATTCTTTAATGCCTTTGATACGTCATCTTTCTCTCCTTTGGTGCTCAGGAACATTTTTGTTGTCCCATCGTTAAGTTTAACACCGTTATCCTCTTCACACAAATTTCTAAAAAAGCGCAGAGTACGCATTCTCCCCCCGTCAGCCTTCGGCTTTAAGCCAACATGCCACCGGCATGTTGACACTACTCCCGGAGGGGGACTTATTAGCCTCCCTCTAAGAGGGAGGTGGCACGTAGTGCCGGAGGGAGTCTGAGCTTTTCGTTTTCTAGCCGATACAGTTCGACGCGGTCGGATATAATTTGAAATCTGTCTCAGCATTTTCCGCGCGGCTGAAAAACAAATAGCCCGCAGGGCGTTGGCAGGGTCAAGGGGCGGCTGCGAGCCCCCGTAGGGAAGTTTGAAGGGGCAAAGCCCCGTCAATACTGAATAAATGCTATGAAGATGTTGTGAAATGGTAAACAAAAAACTAGACACGCAGGGGGTAAAAATTGGACAAGGCAAAATACAACGTTGGCTGAAAAAACACGGCATTTTCAGCCGTGGTTTTCGTCATTTTAATTAATCGTAAATTTCACCATCAAATACATAGCCGCATTTACACCTAACAGAAATGTTTTTGAGGATACCATTGTCGTAAAAAATATCGACCTTTATCTTTTGATGACATTTAGGACACATTGTGGAGACTGTGCCTTTTTCCATTTTCTCCATCTTGGCCTTTCTTGCTAATTGTTTTGATTCTTCTGTAGGTACTTTCATCGCCATCACCTGAACTCTCCTGAAGTAACTTTTCTTAAATCATCATTTTCAAATCCTTTACAGCAATAATCCCAAAAATATCGGATGGGAAAAGCATATATCGTACCGGTTCAGCATTTCATCAACTGAAATATCCCTGTCCGCATTTCTGTAGAAATCCCGAACAGCGGATGTATTGCTGCCTTTGAATTTAATCGCTAAAATTCCGTGTTGCTCAAGGAACTGAATGGCCTGCTTCACTGTTTTTTGCGAATAAGCTCGCAAATCCCTGGATTCGGTAGTTCCTTTTTCTATTACAGTTTGTTTTCCAACCGCATTGAAGCTTCCTGCCAATCTGCAGACATCCATCAGAACAGCAACATTATCCTCGATCAGGTACGTTTCGTTCAGGAAGATAATATTTGATGTGTTCTTATTGGAAACGATAGACGATTTCAGGCATTCACCGAGGTATTCCTCAAGGCTCCCTTCACGTTTAATTCCATGCCAATTATCCATCCGCGTTCTGCTTGTTTACCTTCATTAGCGATTCTAGATAAAGAATATCGTCCAGCATTTTCTTTTTACTTTTGTGTTTAAGCTGCTTTTCGACTGCTGCTTTTTCATCATGTGGAATTTCCTTCCACGCTTTTGTTTTGCGCAAGGAATTAAAAATCCACTTTAGTTGAGCATATCTCATTCCAGGCTGCAAAAAAATCATTTCACCCTCATCCGCCGCTGGATAAATGACGTCCATCTCAATCAGGAGTTTTTGCAATTCTTCAGCTATCCTGTCGTTTTTCCTGTTTGACCACATACAATCACTGGCATTAAATACGTCACGGAAGTCAAATTTCCCGTCAATGATTTCTTCAGCAAATTTACGGTTGTACGATTCAATGAATTTGTTAACGTATGTTTCCGCCTGATCGTTACACAGCAATTCACCCAGAGCAAATGACAGCTCTCGCTGTTTGTACAGCTGCATCAAACCATGCAACATATTATCTGTTATGGCTGCATTGATATATTCAGTACATTTTTCAAAGCTCTCAAAAACTTCTCCGTCTGTTAACGTTCCTCCGGATTCGATATAATCATCTATCGTTCCATTCAAAATCCGCTGATACTCTCCAAAAGGAATGTATGTTGTGTGAAACAGCTCTATTTTGTCATGCAGTCCGTGCCCCTGCGCAAGTCTTAATTCCAGCGAATTTGCTCCGGCTATTACTATCTTCTTTCCTTTGTTTGCGTAGACATCCGCAAGAACATTACAGCCTTCAAAAAAGTCGTCCATTCTCGTGATTTCATCGATATAGAAAAACTTTATACATTTGTTCTTATCCAAAACATCGTATAAGTCATCAATTGAATCCTTTTTGCTGCACACTATCAACGCAGTATAGTCATAGTCCTGATTGCAGCGAATCAATTGTTCCATCAAAGCAGATTTGCCGGTTCGCCTAAGCCCATATAATGCGGCGATATGATATGCAGTTTTATCGTGGATGTGTTTATTAATGTCATCATATATGTCTCTTTTTTCGCTGAATTGTTTAGATTTAGAGTCATCCAAATAACTTTTTAACTCATGTCCACTAAAAAATATCATGATATCATCTCGGATCTTTCAAAGAAACTTGATATAACCATAACGTGATTTAAATCAAAAGTTCATGCGTCTGCAGATAGTTCTTTCTCATTCATATTAAGTTCTACTGCAGGCAGCCAAAAAGTCGGATACTTCGTTTTCAATATCCTTATATTTTTCTACATCTTTTTTATCAATATATGAAAGACCATATTCTCCATAAAAATCTATGAGATTAAATTTATTAACCCCTAGAAGTTCAGCCGCATAACCATGAGACATTAAACCGGCATCAATATAGGCATATAAAAGAAATGCTGCACGTTTAAACTCCGTGACATCATCAAGAGATTGTTTTTTTAGATAGTCTGCCATTTTATCCGGTAATTCTAATACAGCCTTTTTCATAATGCTCACCATCCTTTTTCAATAACTCTTATTACACAGATTGACAAACAAGCTATCAAAGAAACGACAGCTCATTTATTTTGAGTCGTCCACTAAAGCAGGACCTCTCTTATTCTGAATCGTCCACTAAAGCAGGACCTCTCTTATCATTTGTCGTCCACTGAAGCAGAACCTCTCTTATTTTTAGTCATCCTTAGATCATTTTTACCTTAAAGTTTCTCAACATAGTTTTCAAAATCCATATCCCAATTATTAGTACAAATAACGGTACAGTCTTTTTGCTCTATACACTTGTCTTGCCCTTGATAGATGACGTATCTGCCCGCCAATTCTCTGTCACCAAGCAAATTCCGCAAACTGTCTTGCAGGATAAAAGCAGTATCTTCCAACTTCATATCGTCATTGTCGTTAATTGTACACTCAAATAGATACGCTTTTCTTTTATCGCACAGTATAAAAACTATTTCATTATCGTTCTTTTTTGTTTCTGCATAATACATTTTGAGTGGGCTGTTAATGTCATATACATATTGCATGTACTCGTGACAAACAACCGAAGCTTCAAATAAGTTACTAATATATGTTTTGGGGATTTCGTCAAGTTCATAAATACACTTAACTAATTGGGCGGATATAGTTTGGTTTGTTATATAAGCTCGTGATTTATTCTTTAATTCAATGTCGGCAAACATAATGACAACGCCAATCTCTTTAAGCTTATTGCGTATTTCTTTCAATACGTTAGGTTTAATCTCTATATCACTACGAATTCCAAAATTCTCAAGATAGTCTTCATAAGCTATTCGACTATTTTTCCCATTATTAAAGATAGGAACCGTAGTAGCTTTTTTTGTGTAACTTTTGCAAATACATTCATAAAATATTCTATAAACCGCTGCTTCTATCAATTCTTTTCCATATTGAGGATAATAAGCACCAAGATTTTCCACGATAGCTGTTTTGACATAACCTTTCATAGAACTGTATGTCTCACATGCATGATTTTCAAAAATTCCTCCACAAGTAAGAAATTCATTCATTGAACGCGCATTACGTTCAAGATCAAATAATCGACAGTATTCGTTATACGAAAAGTATGTTGTGTTAAGCTGAACAGCTCTATGGATAAAATCCGTATTAAGCAAATCGTGGATTTTCGCACTATCGGTTCCACTAATAATTACTTTAACACCTTCTGCTGCTTTCCCGGCAAGATATCGCGCAAGAGATTCGTTCTCTCTATTATCTTCTTTTAACCAACTGTATTCATCTATAAAAATCAGGTCATACTCTTTTCCTTTTATTCTTTTTAGTACATAATTTTCAGTTAAGCCTTCTTCTCTACTAGTAGGAGATACAAAAAATATTCTGTCCGACGGAAAATCTGTGACCGCTTGATACACTCCGAATGTTTTTCCTGTGCTTCTCAATCCGACTATCAACATTCCTCGATTCGTATTTTTACGTAAAAGATAATCATTTTTCAATTTCATTGAAAAATCACGACTATGCTTTATATTACGTTTGTTAATTTCACGTTTCGCAAAAACTTTAAAATCTTGCCCTTCTTTTAAAAGCATCTCAACGCAACCCTTTCTTTGTACCCAAAAGATTGACTTTTATCCGTTCAATAAGATATTCTTCGTCCTCGGATTCGGCAACTGGAATAAACAGCATAAGCCTGTTTAAATCAATTCCGGCCAATTGACTGCTTTTTAAATTAAGTTCAAGGACAAGCTGCCGAAGAACATATCCAATCCAATGTGCCGCAAATGGAGGAATTTCTACTTCATTTGAGTTTATCCCGAATTTTGGCTTGATTTCTCTTAATAAGTTATCCATACAGTCTTCTGCATCAGCACAATGATAAACCGAATAACCGGAATCCATTTCTTTATTAGCGAAATGAGAGTTCAGGTATTGTCTAGTAAAGTCATATATGTTATATTTCCGCTTTCCAGCCAGCTCAAACAACTCAGCTTGAGTATCACAGATTTGCTCTTGTATAAGATTTATAATTTAAACTTCCCCCTCCAACTTCACTGCTCGCTTCCAAACATTAATACCGCTAAAACTCTCATCGATCCGGATAGAATCCATATCTATGAAATAGCGTAATCGCCTCTTATCACATATCCGGAATCCTACGAATACTGTAGCCACGACACTTTTTAGCCTCACGCATTTCAGTGAGCTTTCCGAACCACTTTTTTGCTTCCTTTATGTCCTTATCAAACAATCTATTCAAAAGCCCTGTCCCCGTTCCGTACATTTCCTCATAGATTGGAGTCAGCATATCAAGCATTGTCCGTTTAATTGCAGCTTCATCTTTTCCTTCGTCTTTGAGTTGTAAATAAAGCTCATAAGCATAGTTCTCTCTCGACCTGACAATAAATCGGCTAAGCGCATCATTTGAAGAATCATTTCCGAACTCCACTTCTTCAAACCGTTTTGCTGTTGTTTTGTTAAGGCATAAAACTAAGTATTTCACTACCATGTCCTCTGCTGTAGAAAGGAACAGGCAGACCTTTCTGGCTGTTACACCTTCTTTGTACATGGAAAATCACACCTTTCGTTTAACACTTCAAACTAAGATTCAGAATCTTCTCTCGAACACTCCAAAATCATGTCCTGCAATGAGTGCATATGCCCTTCTTGGTTAGCTGCTTCATCAGCGGTAAAACCTACAATCTTTGTCATTTTGCCGTTTGGCAAAAGACATTCCATACGGTCAAAATCGTTGCGTTCATCATTCCACCGCTTAAATTTGACTAAAACATATTCCTTTCCATCTTTCTTTTGAATATCGGAGTATACAACCTTTGTTCCATCAGGAAGCACTAAAAAAGGAAAAAACATTCCATCATCTCCTCTATATATTTTCAAAATACCATTACAATTACCATATCTTTCGCATCTTTTTCGTTTACCATTTCAAATACTTTTTATACATTTCAACCTGAAATGCTTCTATAGCTTTTGTATCAGGGTATTCAGGAAGCTTTGATGCTTTCAGTGCAGCCTTCATTTCTTCGTCATAATCTTTCTGCATTTTGAAGACTTCGTCCAGGGAAATCTTTCCTGAGCGTATATCAAGAAGCATATTCTGCTCTTTGCCGCGATATGTATTGATTCCACTGCCACGCAGGATGTCTATTCCCATCAGGTAAAGACGTATAAGGTGCATAGCATGCTTTCTGAGATGCGCTTCGTCTTTCTTGCTGTTCCTGTGATTAAGCTTGTCGTAGTTCCGCAGCATGCTTGCCATTGCATTGTTGACAGAGATAAAACGCCGCAGGCTGACATGCCTGATAGCTACATCGGTATAGATATCCTTTTTGCCTTCTTCGCCGTCCACAGAGAATGTGATGCTGCCTTTTTCCAAATGGTATTGTTCTTCGCAGGAGTGCATCATGGATTCAAGCGACTGACGAATGTGCTCTGCTTTCTCATCTTCCGGGTAGCTGTCATGAGCCAGCGCGTTTTTGAGACGTCTGAGCTGCGCCGTCGCGTAGCCCGCAAACGTGTAGTACGCCCGTTTTGAGAGAAACAATTCGGCGTGGTTGCGAATACTTTTTCCAAGCTCATTCTGATATAAAATATGGTCTTCTTTAGTTCCCAGCATTTCGATGACATTGGGGTTGCAGTTTTGACATAGATGAATAAATTTTCTTAACGAGTATATGACTGTGTCAGTTTCATTGCTGTCGTACTGCTCATAATCTGTACTGCCAAAGATGTCCGATGGACGTTCAATAAACACGCCACGGATATCTACGTCTGAGTTTTCGTTATTTGTGCCATAGGCACGTGAGCCGCCAATTGTCAGGTAGCAGATATTCGCTCCAAGATGAGGTTCTGTCCTAAGTACATCATAGGCTTCGGTTTCCAGTATTTTTTTGTAGTCCATCTGGCTGTCAATCCTCCTTTTTGATTTCTCTCAGTAAATCAACCATTTCTTTGTCTTCCTGTTTTGCTGCCTCGCGGTCAAGAAGAAGCTTATCCCAGCTGAGGTCTATGACATACTGTTTCAGCATATCCTGCTTTGTTTGCTCTGTTATAACGCCTTTGTTTTCGTACTCGTTCAGGTGCTTCGCAAGAATCGTCTGGTATCTGCGCATTCCCCGGTAACACGAGGCTGACTTAATTTTACGGATAAAGAAGTTCAGCTTTTTCATTTCCTCTGAGGGCGCGTCATCCGAGCTCTGCCAGTAATCTCCCGTTTTTATATCTACTGCTGATATGTATCCCTTTTCGAGAAATGAGCCTGTATCTACCATCCATACATCGTTCTCACGGTGTATGGGTTTTCCTGTTGAGTCGGGAAAGTTCTGAACGGGTGTATGTCCTATGGCTACGGTCTGTGTGCCGTTGTAGAATTTGTAAAATTCGTCGCGTGTCCAGAGCATAGACTCCTGCTGATTTGAGATTGCTGTCTGCGAAAAGCCCGCATGAGTGAGAATATATTTGTCACTTATCACGGCAATCCTTTTCAGGTGCAGAATAAAGTGTACCCATTTATAAAAGGCCTTTTTATCCTGACTTTGCAGTTTCGCCAACCCCTCAATGGTCGGTTTTCCTCCGTTGTCCAGACAATCATAAAATGCTTCTCCGCTATACCCCCACTCATCCTCTTTGAGCAGTTTCCCAAGAACATGTTCATGATTACCCATCAGAGGAATGACATGGGGATTTTCCTCTGCCATCTTCTGAACCAGTGAAACGCAGGCAACCCCTTCCTCTCCGCGGTCAATATAATCTCCGAGGAAAACAAGCAAATCCCGTTGCGGTTCGTAGTCCATACGCTCAAAGAGGGACTCCAGACGGTTCAGGTTGCCGTGGATATCCCCCACCGCAATAATCCTACGAAATTCATTCTCGTCAGGAAAGAACCATGTATATTTATCGTTTTGAGGGCCTTTGTCACCGTAAAGGTTTTTAAGCCGGTCATATTTTTTCTGCTCCATATTACTTCCCTCATTTTGTTATAAGGTGCTGATCAAAGCTCCAGAAGGTAACCTTATTTCAAATTACTAATGGGGCCCTGGTTAATATCAACACAGTCTATACTGTCATATATCCATCTCGCATTACGCTCTTTATCTGCAAAATTCTCATGAAAATGCCCAAACCACCACATCTGATAGGAAATGCGCTTTTCAATTTCGGTCAGCATTTCCATCGTCCTGTCGAAGCTGGTTGTCGGGTTAAAACCAAGCTTTTTCGTGAACGGAACCACAAAGCCCGCGGGAGCCGTATGCGAAAAAACAAAATTCACCTTGTTGTTGACCTTCTCAAGATTCTTAAGCGCATGCTGAAATTCCTCTTCGCTTGGAATTTCACGCTCCCACCAGCTTTCATCCTTTACGCGATATTCCCTATCAACAGACTTTGCTCCGCCAAAGGCAAGAAACCTTACCTTTCCAAAGTTAAAAATCTCTCCACGCATCAGATGAAGCACGTTTGGCTGAAGTCTGTGTACCTTTCCGCCATGCCATTCTACAACCGGATAAGCCTCAAGCATATCATATGCCTCGTGATTTCCGTCTATGAAAAGAAACATCGCTCCTAATTTCCTGAGAATTGAAAGCTGTTTAGCATCTCCACCATGCATCAGGACTCCATTCCAGCGAACGGTCAAATCCCCAATTCCGCAATGCCACGGAATTCCGAAATCACCGCATATCAGCACCACATCATCTTTGGTAATGGGCGCGTACCCCTTTCTCTCCATGTTATCAGGGAGAAACCGCTCCACATTGCCGTGAATGTCTCCCGTAATAAACAAGCGCATGATACAGCCCTCACTTCAAAACTCATAAATACTCATCCATGCAAAAATCGTATCAGCGGGAAGAGCGTCATTCTTTTTCTTTTCCTCTCTTATCCGATATTCACCTATGTAGTATTTGCTGTCACCGACACCTATCCGATAAAGGGCTCTCCCTGATTTCTTTTTGAGATAATCTGACCTCTCGGGTGTTCTTCTGAAGGAAACTGCCAGGATATTGTCATTGCGGGATATGTCATAGACATCTTCCTCGGGAATCACAATACTGTTTTCATCATCTATCTCAATTTCCAAAGGAGATAATTCTCTATTTGCCTTCGTGCCGAAATAATCCCTTTCAAGCGGCTCTCCGATTCCATTCTGACAGAACTCAATCACGTCCCATACACTTGGAACCCAGCCTCTGCTTTTCCACGCGCCTACCCATTTCTTTAGCGTATGCACGAAGTCATAGTCTACTGCGACAGGCTTATAATCCATGTGCTCCAAGGACATCGGCAGGTACAGCCTCATGCCGTCTTCAAAGTGAAGGTCATGCTGATGGCCATGAATGTTGATGTCCTCTGTGTGACCGAAAATCGGCTTGTGTGAAAAAAGTACACTCATCCCGTCAATATTCATCGTAATCGACTCTGTCACAAGTTCAAAGCCCTTCTCCATATATCCGAGGCTGCTCTTTGTATCATGGTTTCCACGCACAAGAATTTTATGTCCCGGCAATCCGGTTAGCCTTTGAAGGTTTTCATCTCCCCACGCGACATCGCCAAGGTGAATTACCGTATCCTCAGGAGCAACACATTTCTTCCAGTTCCTGCACACAAGACTCCCAAAATTCTCAGGCCTTCCGCAGTATTGGATTATATTTTTATGTCCTATATGTGTGTCTGTAATAATCCACAGCATTACTACCTCATCCTCTCATCTTTCTCTTCCACGTTCTTTTCCTTTCCTGCCATTTTTCTTATTTGCGTTCGGTATATCGAGATCATCTTCATAAATCATATGTTTATCCTCAAAATAGAATTTAGGTGGATTTTTCATATCTTCTGCAATTATATAATCATGCTCGTACTCCAGGAAAAATCGTTTTTTTAACGCCATAAACACAGTCTGTGTTTTATCAGCCCTTTCCTTCTTCAGAAGCTCCGTATAATCTTTCCTCAAAAAGGCCGCGGCAGCCTCCTCCACCCAATCGACACGTTTTTCCTTGGGGCGTTCATATTCCATGTATCTGCTAAAAAATTCTTTTGGAAATTCAGAATAGCTGACTTCTGTATCAATCCCGCGTTCCTGATAATATTCCGTCAAAGTTTTATCTTTCAAAGCCCTGAAATAATCAGCAACCGCGCTAACCGCGAGGTATTCATCAATTTCATCATTCCATCCAATTTTTGGCTTCTCCTCATCCTTGCGAATGTAATCACATAAATCCCGTGTTACATCAGCGTAAGGATCAAATCCCGAAAAATATATAAAAAGCAGTAATTCAAACGGTGTAGTAACATCTGTATAATGTAATGTTTCATTGCAGTATTTCTCGAAAATATCAAACTGAATACCAATTGCTCCGGCTATTCCCTGCAGCATAGGCATGTGAAGCTTATGTTCATTTTCAAGGTCAATTTTCCTGCATTTATCTTCCCAGGTCTCTCTTATTCGTCTTCGCAGATATTTATCCCGCAACTCTTCTGCCTCATCCCAAAGATAATAAAAATCCTCGTATTTAGGAAGCAGCTTATGCTTCGTTACCTCATGCTTATCCTCAAGACTCTCGTGAACCTCATTCACAATTCTTTCAATTTTCCTTTCCCTCGAATCGCGTCCGAGAAGCTCATCTGTCGTAACATCGAGTACATCCGCAATTTTTAACAGAATCTCGTAATCAGGTCTCCTGTACCCGAGTTCGTACATTCTGTACGAACCGACTTCGATGTCTATAGCCTTAGCAAAGGCAGACTGAGTAGCATACTCTTTTTCCCTAAGTTCTCTCAATCTATTTCCAAGCGCAGCATTAGGAGCCGCTGTTTTATTTTTGCCCATGAAAAATCCCCCATTTCCCAGTCTGATTTTACCGACCGTATTCCTTATCTCTTAAGGTTCTTATTTGCAATCTTCCTCAGATATACAGGATCCCTGCCAATATCATAACGCTCTGTCAGGAAAGGCTTCTCTCCCCGTCTGATAAAATACTCCGCGCCAACAGGCATATTGCAGACCTCCTCCAAGGGAGCGTTGACCCGCCTTGAAATCTTTTCGCATGTTTTCTCGTCCATGCCGCCAAGATACAGATACGTATCGCAGTTATTTATTATAGTCTGCGCGTCCATCTCTCCATAGATAGAGGCAAGCTGAGTTTCCGACTGAATCAGCATCGTGGCAGCTATCCCCTTCTCGCGGAAAATCGAAATCATCTCAGGAAAATTCGGAACCTTGCAGCCTGTAGCAAAATCATCGCAAAGGACATGCACAGGATACGGAAGCGCTCCCGTTTTTTCCTTCTCGCCAAGCTCAAAAAGCTCCTTGAAAAGCTGATGATAAAAGACACCCGCCAAAGCATGGTGAGCCATATTCACAGGCGAAATATAGATGAAAAGCGCCGTTTTCGGCTTCAAAAGCTCCTTGAAGCTGAATTTCTTATTTTTCCGGAAAAGCTTTTTGATTTCAGGCTGAAATACCCTGTTAAAAGGAGTCAGCATAGTTTGAACAATGCATGAAGCTGTATTATCTACCAAATGCATAAAATTCTTCCAGAACCCGGCTCCCTCAGGATCAAACTTTTCAATATCCCACAGCGTCGCATAAACAGGATACAGTTTCCTCTTTGCCTCCACATCCTTCAGCCTTAATTCTTCGGTAGGGAAAATCTCCGGCTGTGTCATATCTAAGTCATTTTCAGGTACCCGATGAAACTTCGATACAAAATCCATAACATCAGCCATACCCGTCCCGTGTCCATGGTAGTGCCCTGTTTTTACAGCATAAAGAAAAATACGCAAAAGCTCTATTGCTGAATTGTCCCAAAAGGGATCTGAGCGAAGAAACAAACTGTTATTTCCAGTTTCAGAAGAAACAACAGCTTGCGCCAGCGCCTGTAAATCTGCCTTTGTATGGCAGTAGTCCAGCGGGTCATATCCCCATTCGCTCTTTTCAGGACACGTGAAATTTATAACGTGCGTCTTATATCCCTTTTCCCTCATGACGGACATGATTTCCTCAATCTGTCCCGTCTTCGTAAAAACACCTACAAAATTGCTGTGCTCCGCGTGCAAAAGAATGGGATACAGCACGGACCTTGTCTTGCCCGAACCGGTTCCTCCCACAACGTTGATATTGTTATTGCGCTGCGTCTTTACTGAATCCGTATCCAAAATGCAGCGCTTATCCTTTCCGAGAATAAACTTATCATAGCTCTGAGCTTTCAAAACCCTTCTTCGCATATCACATGCATCCTTTCATCATTTCATCCAGTCCCATGATTCCGTCTGCCAACCCAAACTCAATAGCCTCCTCCGCAGAGAAATAATGATCCGTTTTTGTGGCTTCGGCTATTTCGTCAGCGGTTTTGCCTGTGTGCTTTGCCAGAATTTCCTCCATCGACCGTTTTGCTTTCAGAAGCGATTCAGATATCGTCTGAATAGAGCTTGTCTTTCCTCCGACACCGTAAGGAATCAATGGCTCATGAATCATGACCCTGCTATGCGGCAGAAGATATCTTTTTCCCTTCTTTCCGCAGGCCAGAAGCACAGCCCCCATGCTGAACGCCTTACCCACACAGTAAACCTCTACAGGTACGGGACTCGACTGTATCGCATCGTAAATAACCATGCCTGAGTTAATCTCGCCGCCATCTGTTGTGATGAAAAGCTTTACCGGCATCTCTGTATTTGACATACTGAAAAACATAAGCTGTTTTACCATAGCTTCCGCAGCCTTCTCATTAATCTCTCCGGAGAGAAATATCATCCTCTTCTCTGTGAGAGCAGCATCAATCGAAATCTGATTCACGCCTTTCGAATCCCTCATCAACGTATCCATAACCTATTTCCTCCTGTGCTTACAACTGATTACTCCGTTAGCGCTCACGGAATAATTACATTTTGTTACCATAAACCAAAATCAAATCTGTGCACAGCAAAAGCTTTATAACAGAGTGTACTGCTTAAAGCTTTGAAATTTCACTGTTAGTGTACATACTTTCTCGTATGTTTTCAAGCTTTCTTTTTGTTAGCTTTTGTTACATTTTGTAACGCTTTTATTCATAGCAACAGTCCTTCATCTTCCCGGCCTGATACATAGTATATCCTCCTGTCCGCTCAAAAAGGTCTCTTTGAAAGATACATTTTAAATTCGTCAAAAAAGCCCCCACTTGTAAGTGGGGGCCGGGGCAAACTAAAAAAGAGCTGTGTGATTCACAGCTCCTTTTGATTTAATCCTGATCCAAGTACATTAAAACCATTCCGATTCAACATTTCATTGACGTCCGTAATATCGTACTTGTTACGCTCAAAGCAAAACCCTACAATTATGTCCTCTTTCAGCATATTACTGAACGTATACCCCATAAATGACATAAACTCCCTGGCTTCATCATAGGAAAGGTGCAGTGCAAGGGCAATGGCAAATACTGTCCTTTTTTCAGGATGATATTCTCTGTTGTTACGGATTTTCGAAAAAATATTTCTGCTCAGCATTGAACCATTTCGAACATCAGACTCAGACATGCCCTTTTTCTTAATCCATTCCTGTATATACTCCGCCAATGACTGCCTATTTTCGTTTAGTCTTTCCTGAAGCTCAAGCTGAAGTTTATCAAAATCCACACTTCTGGAAAGCTGCCCTTCGGCCAAAAATTTATCTTCGATATAATGCCGCTTTATATATCTATCAAGTTCTCTGAGTAATGCTTCATCAACCATTAATTATCACTCCAGTTCAAAATCCATTCTTCTGATAAATATTTTACAAAACTTCCTAAAATCATGCAAAAAAGACGCAACCCAAAGGATTACGTCTTCCGTTCCCGCTCGAGTAGTACACATACGGCAAATTTTTCATTTCACACCCAAAGCCTTACCATATCCACGGTCACTACTTCGGGATAATCTCCTTACGTATCGTATAGCCGTTATACAGCATCGACTCAACACGTCCTGCTGCCTTCAAAACCGCATCAAAGCTTATTCCATCCGGAATCCTTTCATTATGGTCAAGATAACCATTCAGATAATCCTCTGATGGATTCTTGATACCAAGTCTCTTGCAAACCAGCCAGCACACAGCCTCCGCCTCAAATTCCTTTGCGGCTATGGATAAATTAGAAACACGCCTGGGCAGGTACTTTTCCTCATATTCCCTCAAATGACCGCAAAAAAAGTGCCCCATCTCATGAAATATTGTCGCCGCGGTTGATGTGTCACCAAGATTATTATTAATAACCATCTCGTACCTGAGCTCAACCTGGACTGATTTATTTTTGCTCACATGAAGCATTGTCTTTTTAGCTTCCGCTGCCTTTTTTATAAAACCTGCAAAAGATGTCCCATAATCCTGATACACAATTCGTATACCTTCCCTTGAGAGGTTTTCTGTCAAATTTCTCAGCGTCACCCGGCTTACATCACCTTCAGCCCTGAATGGCCTTATATTATCCGGTATGGGGTCACCCTCCGTATCCTCCAGTTCATACACAAAAGCAACAGGCCCGAAGTTTTTCAGAATAACCAACGGCCTTGCTCCCGGACGAGGTATCCGATTATAATAATCCTTCCATTTTTTAGCCGTTGCAACAAATTGACTGCCGGGTTTCTGCATATGAACAAGCATTGCGTTATAAGGAGCAATATCGGGAAATCTGCTGATAAACTCCAGCATATCCTTTGCATGCTTTGAAGACTTATACTCTTTTACATCTTCATACAGCTGATCAATTTCGGACAACCTATACGGACTGCTTACATCGTCATCTGTAGTAGGCGCCACATATACCCTGATCATATTGTACGCAATATCTAAAATATAATCGCAGCCCAAACATTGCGGATGTTCCTTGATATACTTCTCTTCCCATCTTTCATACGAAAAGCTGCTATTATATACTTCATGGTAAATCTCATGAAGTATACTTTCCAACACGTTTTCATCCGGGAATTCATTGGCAGGGCATCTGCATAATCCACACCACACAGGATAAATAACTCTTTTTATTGATGAAATGTCGTCCGGCGTAAAATTATACAGCGTATTCTCCAAAAACTGCTCTTTTACCGCCTTCTCGTACTCACTGTAGCTATCAAGCCCGACATTATTCTTAATAACCAATATGCAATTAAACAGATCCATCATAAAAGCAAAATCCCGGTCCACAACATTCATTTCCTTCACCTCTTATTTTTAATGCGGCAGTCTTATCCATGTCCAATATACCACATCGGGGCTATTAAAATGTCTCTCTGAAAAATACACCGACAAAAATTCACTTAAAAATTTATATAAAAAAAGAGGCTGCTTTTTTCAGCCTCTTTTTTATCTTAAAGCGTAGTCATATACTCTCGCCTCAACTATTACAGCAAAGCATTTTTCTTGCCAATCTCTGTAATCTGTTCGACAGTTAGTTTGGTCACGCGTGAAATCATATCCACTGATAATTTTTCTTTAAGCATATCAATTGCTGCTTCATTAATTACTTCTTCACGGCCTTCAGCACGGCCTTCAGCACGGCCTTCAGCACGTCCTTCAGCACGGCCTTCTTCTCTTCCTTTGATTTTTCCTTTTTCTTCCATTTCCATCAATGTCTGCTCATAGACCATATACAACGCCCTCTTTCCGTCATCGTCACAGAGCAAAGGCATATAGACTAAATACTCTCAAAGCATAGTCATGTACTTGGGAAATTCTTCCTTTGGAATGCCTGCGGCTTCCATTGCTGCCTCAGCGGAAATTTTCATATTCTTCATAATGTTTTTAATCAGTTCAATCTTACCCTCGGCACGTCCTTCTTCACGGCCTTCTTCACGTCCTTCAGCACGTCCTTCTTCACGTCCTTCAGCACGGCCTTCTTCTCTTCCTTTGATTTTTCCTTTTTCTTCCATTTCCATCAATGTCTGATTATATGTCATATACAACGCCCTCTTTCCATCATCGTCACGCTGCAATTCTACTTCTTCCTGCAAACTGCGGGTAAAGTCATCATTTGGTTCATTGTTATTGATGTAATCCATCAAATTTGCCAAGCTCCTGCTTACCTGATGCCTGTCACCCTGGGTATTCAAGAAAATCTTATACACATCATCATCCAGTGATAATTCGTAATCCTCATGGCATCGGCTGCTGAAGGTATATCTCGTAAAATTCTTATCAAAAGGATCAAATGTGCATATGAAAATAATATACGTATTTCTCAGTCTGCTATACAACTCGCCCTTTTTCAAAGCATCATTATCCAGTACAGACTGATAATATCTTGTTCTCTTTCCCAGGGCTTCCTTAAACGAATCACTTGCCTGCATCTCAACATCTATGACAGTCCCATCGGCAAGCGTAACATAAATATCCAGCCGTACACCTTTGCTGGTTAACTGCGCCTCAAGGCTTTTTTCACCTTCAGGATAATTAACCTCGCATATTTTCACATCAAGAACACGTTCCAATAGCTGCCTGCAAAGCTCCGGCTTTTCCATAACCAGCCGAAACATGAAATTATTGCTGATCGTCGCATTTCTCAGGTCATCCACACAGTCCACCCTCTCAATTATACCACACTATATATCGTTTTGTATATTTTAGAATATACGTTCCCTATATTATGCTCTTATTTTTCTGAATAGTCAACTTAATTGATAAAATTTTTACATTTTTCATTAAATGAGAAGGCTATTTTTACATTTTTCCAGAACCTATAAAAAGCATTATGACTCGGCAAAATTTGAACAATGGCGTTATGGCTCGTTCCTCGCCGAAATGCCGCTAAGGAGAGTTTGCTTGTGGCAAACTCTGATTAAAGGCATTATGACTCGGCATAAATGCCTCGTCGAAATGCTGACATATGAAGTTTTGCCTTTGGCAAAACCTGAACCAATGCATTATGACTCGGCATAAAATGCCTCGCCGAAATGCCGCTACGGAGAGTTTGCTTGTGGCAAACTCTGATTAAAGGCATTATAATACATACATGAATTATGTTATGTAAGGAGCTTTTTGATGTCGGGTACTTTTCGTTATTTGCTGTTTATTTTTGCAGTTATAGTACAGTCTTCGGGTATTCCTCTTGTGGTCAGAAGTCTGCTTGGTATATCCCCTACCTCAAGCCTTCCGTATGTTATCAGTGTCGCTTCGAATTTTTCTTTGGGGCAGATGACGTTTGCTTTTAATATGCTGCTGATTTTGGCACAGTTTATGCTGCTCCGCAGCAAATTTCACAAAATCCAGCTTCTGCAGGTTCCTATGACTATAGTATTTTCATTTTTCATTGACGTGTTCATGGATGTATGGTCATGGGTTAATCCCGTGAATTATTTTTTCAAGCTGGCTGCTCTGCTTATAGGTACGGCACTTATTGCCTTCGGTATTGCTGTTCAGGGGATTGCCAATGTTCTCATGCTTCCGGGCGAGGGACTGGTTTATGCTGTGTCCAGATATTTTCGGATAGATCTGAGCAAGGTAAAGACGGGAAATGATGTGATTCTGGTTGTTTGTGCCGCTGTTCTTTCTGTCATATATCTTGGCATTATTGACGGCATCCGTGAGGGGACTCTTATTGCCGCGCTGCTTACAGGTGTTTTGGCAAAGTTTTTCCTGACTCATCTCGGGGCTGTTGATGAACACGGCCGCCTGATTTTCCGTCCTCATTGGTAAAATTTGATAACGCAAGAGACTGTGAATTTTTTACGGTCTCTTTTTTATTTTGCTTTTATCGTCAAAGTATGCCGCGCGATGATATTATATTTGTGTAAAAAAATTTGTGTTGCGGATGTTAAGAATCTGAACTGGAGGTTTTTTATGCGAAACAAAGATAAAAAAGGCTCAGAAATCAGCAGACGTGATTTTCTGAAGCTTGCTGCCCTTGGAACGGCTGCAGGTCTCTCTTCCATGCTTCCTCACGGCGCTGCTGAGGCTGCTGAGGGAGAGTCCGGCTCTGCCAGTGCTTCTCAGCTGCATGGTCTCGCTGCAGACTCCGTCAGCAATTTAGAGATTCTGCCGCCGGGGAAAAAAATCCGCTATGATATTATCGACTCTCATCTTCATTATCTGGATTTTCTTGAGAAGACGGACGGTTTTCCTGCTCTCTGCAGGGCAATGGATTTGTCCGGGGTTTCTAAGTCCGTAATTTTCGGTATGGGTATTGCGAAGCAATGGGACAGCACTATGCCCGAGCCTCCTGCCTATTATCTTTCCAATGACAGCAGATGCTATTATTATTCGGCGACGGATTATATTCTTGCTGAGGAGCTTTTGGCGCAGCCAAGGGAGATACGGGAGAGGTTTTATCCCTTCTGCTGCGGTTTTAACTGCAACGACCGTTTTGCGGCGGACTATGTTGAGAGGCTTCTTCGGCTTTATCCCGGGTTCTGGCACGGAATCGGGGAGATTATGAGCCGTCATGATGACCTGACGGCGCTGACCTACGGTGAGCCTCCCCACATGGACGGAGGCGGCTTCCTTGGTATATATGACATTGCCGCTGCGGAAGGGCTTCCTGTTCTGGTTCATCATAATATTACCGCCCAGAATATGGAGCGTGTTATTTATCTTGATGAGCTGAAGCGCGCGCTGGCGTACAACCGTGACTGCAAAATAATATGGGCGCATATCGGTATCTCGCGGCGTGTGGAGATAAAAGGGCTGACGAAAATCGCTGACGAGCTTCTCAGTGAGAATAAAAATCTCTGGGTGGATATTTCATGGCTTGTTTATGATTATTATTTTCTCGACCTGTTCCCCGATAATTATCTCGACGGCGACAATCTCGATGACTGGGCGGGACTTATCGAGCGTCATCCTGACCGTTTTATGATTGGTACGGACAAGGTCGGTCACTGGAAAACTTATCCGAATGAGGTAGTAAAATATTATTCTCTGCTGGATAAGCTGAAGCCAAAAACTGTCGATATGATATGCCGTGAAAATATAATGTCGCTGCTCAAATTCTATTAAAAAAACAAGCAGGAAAATGGCAAAAATTTCTTCTGTTTTTTTCCATTTTTTTCGCAAAAAAAGAGGCTGTTTTTTGATGATTTTTTTCGTCAAAAATAACCTCTTTTTATTTGCATTTTTTGAGCATATTTTTCAAAAATGCAAATACTGTAAAGCTTGATATATCAGGAATTTTGCGCATTTGCTTTTCCGTTTTTCCTTACATTTTTCTGTCAAAAAAACAGGCATATTTTTTTGCGTTTTTTTTCTCTGAAAAATGTCATTTTTTTCACCCTAAAAAATGCAAAAAAAATCTCCAAAAATATTTCATTTTGGAGATTTAAATTTCATTATTTTTATTTCATCTTTACGCAGCATCAGAGTAATCAATAATAAAAATTTCACTTAATTATTTTTTCTCCGTCCAGGACTGCCTCTGTAAGTTTTTCTCCTATATATTGAAGCTTCAGTGAGAAGAATGGGTGATTTTCCTCCAGCAGTTTGAAAAAGATTTTGTCGCCCTCCCACACCGGAAGATTATATACTTCTTTTTTCGGCAGCCATTCCAGAACTCCTTCTCTGCAGTCGGTAAGCTCTCCTTCGAATTTGTCTGCGGTATAGAGGAACATGTACTCCGTCGGATACTTGTCTGTGGAAAATGTAACTATTCCTCTCAGGCGGTAGGATGTAAGCTTCAGTCCTGTTTCTTCCATGGCTTCCCTTAGAAGGCATTCCTCCGGGGATTCTCCTTCCTCGAAGTGGCCTCCTATTCCTACCCATTTATCCCTGTTTATGTCGTTTTCTTTTTTTACTCTGTGCATCATGAGGTACGAGTCTTTGTTCTCTATATAGCAAAGTGTCGTCATAGGGCTTCTATCCATAGCTGCCTCCTGTTTTTTATGAACCTTTCCACATATCACATGGGATATGTGGATATCTTATTCTGCTGATTATCTTTTACTATTATTATTATCTATACTTTTTATTTTTTCAAATTTATTTAATTCGAAATATGATATTTTTACTATCAGTGTAGTCCTTTTCTCCCTTCCTTTTAATACGATTTTATGATAAAATCAAATAAATATATGTAATTATATATACAGAAAAATTGTTTTTTTTAATAGAGGAGATTATGTATGACAAATAAAATTTATGCTTTTATAGGCCCTCATGCGGCGGGAAAAACCACATTTCTCAAGAAGCTTCTTGCCATGGGCGTAAATTATGTACCTACATACACAACACGTCAGCCCGGCAAGTTTTCCAGTGACAGGTCTGTCTACAGATTTATCGAGAAAATTGACTTTTTCAAGCGTGATTTTATAGTAAAGACTACCTATAAAGGCGATTATTACGGGCTGGTAAAGAAGGACGTGCTGGATTCTCTTAATGATTATCCGATTACTGTTATTGTGGGAGATACTTCCACTATAAAGCAGCTCGCCAAGCTCCTGAAGGACAGCTTCGAATCCATCTATATCATGACGGATTATGTTTCCCTGATTGAGCGTATGCTTAAGCTCGGACATACGAACGAAGAGATAAAGCATCATCTGGAGTATGCCGAGAATAACGGAGAGTTCGAGTCATGGAAGTTCGCTACCCACGTTGTTAAGAATGTTTCCACAGAGGAAAAGGCAATGAATCAGATTCTTTCTATCATGGGGCTTACGGAGATGCTGCCTGTGGAAAAAATAAAGGCACTCACCTCCCGTCGTGTGACAGAGTAAGGCTGACAGAAAATCACATATGACATAAAAATGGCACCGTCTGATTTCAGACGATGCCTTATTTTTTTACTTCATTTCCCGTGCCTGTTCTCTCAGACGGCGGATACGTTCTTCCGTTGCCGGATGTGTGCTGAAAAGGCTTGCAAATGTCATGCGTGCGTTTTTCAGCGGGTTGATGATGAAGAGATGTGCCGTTGCCGGCGTTGCATCCTCCATCGGACGGGCATGGGTTGCGTAGTATTCGATTTTCTCAAGAGCCGAAGCGAGGTAGAGTGGGTTTCCGCAGATTCTTCCGCCGCTTTCGTCGGCCTCGTATTCACGTGAGCGTGATATAGCCATCTGTATGAGCATGGCTGCAATCGGCGCAACGATGATTGTGAAAAGAAGTCCGATTGCTCCGCCGTTGTCGTCCCTGTCGCTGGAGCGGCCTGTTCCGAAGATGGCAGCCCACTGTGCCATGTTCGCAATCCATGAGATGACACCTGCGATGGAAGCGGCAACCGTGGAAATAAGTGTATCGCGGTGCTTTACGTGGGAAAGCTCATGTCCAAGGACTCCGCTGAGCTCTTCGTAGTTCAGGGCACGCATGATGCCCGTCGTAACTGCGACAGCCGCGTGGGACGGGCTTCTTCCCGTTGCAAAGGCGTTCGGTACATCAGAGTTTATGATGCAGACCTTCGGCATGGGAAGCTCGGCGCGTTCAGCCAGCTTCTTTACGAGGTTATAAAGCTCCGGGGCCTGGGATTCGTTTATCTCTCTTGCTCCGTATGCCTTAAGAACCATGGTGTCGCTGAACCAGTAGGAGAAGAAGTTTATACCCAGCGAAATAATCAGCATGATTGTCGCGCCCTGCTGACCTCCGAAGGCCCCTCCCACTGCCACCAGGACACCCATCAAAAGTGCCATGAGAAGCGTTGTTTTTATGGTATTCATTGTTATATTCCTCCCTTTAATGGAGATTCTATATTTGTGAAATGAAAAAATGATGAAGAAAAAAAGCCTTCTCCTTTAGGAGAAGGTGGGCCCGTAGGGCTCGGATGAGGTGCACCCCAAAGTACCTTCTATCTACGCAGATAGTGGCAGGCTTTTGTGTACCTCATCCACCGCTGACGCGGTCCCCCTTCCCCAAATGGGGAAGGCATATAATGTTTTTAAATATCAAGGTTCTTGACCTTTTTCGCGTTTTCTTCGATGAACTGACGGCGCGGCTCTACCTTGTCACCCATGAGGATAGTAAAGAGCTCGTCTGCTTCCTCCGCGTCCTCCATGTCAACACGGAGCATGGTGCGGCGCTCAGGGTCCATTGTGGTTTCCCAGAGCTGCTCAGGGTTCATCTCACCAAGACCTTTGTAGCGCTGGACGCTGATGTTGTCGCGGCCGATTTCGTTGAGCTTCGATGCCAGCTCCTCGTCGCTGTAGGTATACCAGTGCTTGTTCCCCTTCTTGATAAGGTAAAGAGGCGGCTGTGCGATATATACGCGGCCGTGCTCGATGAGCGGCTTCATGTAGCGGTAGAAGAATGTCAGAAGCAGAGTACGGATATGTGCTCCGTCAACATCGGCATCTGTCATGATGATGATTTTTCCGTAGCGGCTCTTTGCCAGGTCAAAGTCCTCGGAGATACCGTTTCCGAAGGCGGTGATCATGGTACGGATTTCCGCGTTCGCGAAAATTTTGTCAAGGCGTGCCTTCTCTACGTTGAGAATCTTACCGCGGAGAGGAAGGATTGCCTGGAATCTTCTGTCACGGCCCTGTTTTGCGGAGCCGCCTGCGGAGTCACCCTCTACGAGGTAAATCTCTGCCTGCTCAGGATCCCTTATGGAGCAGTCGGCAAGCTTGCCCGGAAGACTCGTTACCTCAAGGGCGTTCTTCCTGCGTGTGAGCTCGCGTGCTTTTCTTGCAGCCATGCGTGCGCGGGCTGCCATGATGGATTTTTCAAGAATCCTCTTTGTGATTGCAGGATTCTCCTCGAAGAATTCCGTGAGTCCCTCTGTAACGATGGAGTCAACAATACCGCGTACCTCGGAGTTTCCGAGCTTCGTCTTCGTCTGTCCCTCGAACTGCGGCTCATGAATCTTGAGGCTGATGACGCATGCAAGTCCTTCGCGGACGTCCTCGCCTGTGAGGTTTTCGTCATTCGCCTTCAGTACACCTGATTTGCGCGCAAAATCGTTTGCCGCGCGGGTAAGGGCGAGCTTGAAGCCTGCAAGGTGAGTACCGCCCTCCTCGGTGTTGATGTTGTTAACAAAGCTGTATATTGTTTCCTGATAGCTCTCGTTGTACTGCATGGCGATTTCAACGAGCGTATCGTCCTTTTTGCCGTTGAAGTAAATCGGCTCAGGATTAATGGTTTCCTTTTTGCGGTTGAGATGCTCGACGAAGGAACGGATACCGCCGTCATAGTGGTAGGTTTCCTCCAGAAGCTCCTCCGTGCGCTCGTCCCTGAGAATAATCGTGATTCCCTGGTTCAGGAATGCCAGCTCTCTCAGGCGGTGACGGAGAATCTCGTATTTATAGACAGTATCGGTGAAAATCTCGTCGTCAGGCAGGAAGCTTACCTTCGTTCCCGTAGTCTCGGACTCTCCTACAACGGTAAGTGGCTTCGTTGTGTTTCCGCGCTCAAACTCAATCTCATGAATCTTTCCGGCGCGGCGGACTTCTACCTTCATGTACTTGGAAAGGGCGTTAACAACGGACACACCGACGCCGTGAAGACCGCCGGATACCTTGTAGCCGTTGCCGCCGAATTTACCGCCTGCGTGAAGCACCGTAAGAACGACCTCGACAGCGGGTTTTCCGCTTTCGTGCATGTCTACAGGAATACCGCGTCCGTTATCTACGACCGTGATGCTGTTGTCCTTATGGATTGTTACCTCTACCTTTGAGCAGTAGCCTGCAAGAGCCTCGTCGATTGAGTTGTCCACAACCTCATAAACGAGATGATGAAGGCCGCGCTCCGAGGTGCTTCCGATGTACATGCCCGGACGCTTGCGGACGGCCTCAAGTCCTTCGAGAACCTGAATCTGGTTTGCGTTATAAGGACCCTTTACAGTCGATACCTCTTCCTTGTCAACGGCATCGAGATGAATCTCTACATTCGATGTATCAAGCTCATCGTCCCGAAAATCATCCTGTGCAGCAGCTTCCTCTGCAGTGATTTTTTCGTCTTCGTTCATCAATATCGATCCTCCAGTATGTTAAAGTTTATTCGTCGAAAAATAGCCGGAATCAGGGTGTGCCACCCTCTCATAAATGAGAAATCCCATATATACACGTACCCTTTATTTTACCATGTAATCCGCTTTTTAATCAAGAAATCATGTCGTGAAGCACTTACTCCTGACTAAGTAACAGCTTTGTTTGAATTACTGTAACTTAATAATATTTATTAAATTTCTATTTATTTCATCCATTTTTCCATACGGCCCTTAAGTGTCAGGGTTGAAATCGCAGATATATAAAGCTTATCCGGCGTCACTATTATGGATTTCGGTTCGCTGTCGGAAATATCTATGATGCTTTCCCTTCTCTTTTCGAGAAAATCCCTGTTTGCCGCGTTTTTTACGGTCTTTTCGTAGTCGTGAATCGACAGTATATCCGCGAATGCCACGGAGTAATCTCCCCCTATATGAAGAAACATGCTGCCTTCACCTACTCTTTCCTTTTTCTCTCGTACTTTCTCGGCGTGAACCTTCTGCCCTCAGGCTTTTTCTTTTTCTTGAAGGCATCGGGGTCGTATATGAGGTTCGCGGACATTCTGCCCAGCACCTCATGTATTTTTTCTTCTGTGAGCTTTTCGGGAGGAAGAAGAGTTTTCAGCATGACTATTTTCCTCGCGTCCTCGCTTGTTTCGTCTCCTACCTTTACCCTTCTTGAAAGGCTCCTTATCAGCTCAAGACGCTGCTCCATTGCCGCCTGCGGGCTGCAGTGGAAGCTCTCATACAGCTCCGCGTAGGAGCACCAGGGCTTTTTGAGGATTGCCCTTCTGATTGCTTCCTTTTCCTTCTCCCGTCTTTTTCTCTCGCATATTCCGCATACGCTTTTGCCGGGAGGACACAGTACTCCGCAGTCTGCACAGACGTGACAGCCCTTTTTCCTTTTGTCCCTGTCTGTTGCTTCCTTCTTCGCAAAGGCCCGTTCCGCTGCTTTTCTTACGTCCTCGTCCTTTATGCTGCCGCATGCGGAGGCTGCCTTTTCTATATCGCAGCCCTCGGGATTTATTATGACAGGCTCATTTTCCCCATCATTTGTATCTTTTTTTATTTGTTTTTCTTTTATTATAAAGTTTGTGTAACGTATTGATGTTACAAGCTCCGTTGCGACGAAGCCGTTTATTTTGTCTATCAGCTCACGCTCCATGTATTTTAGCTGGGTTGACCATGCCGGACTGTCGGCATTGAGAAAAAGCGTCCGAAAGTCCATGCGCACGGGCTTTACGTGCATAGCAATCTGCGGTCCGACTATTTTTTCCCAGTTATAAAACATAAGGTGCATCTGATAATCCTTTTTGCCCTTCATGTTGTTTATGAACCTTGGCAATATTGCCTGCAGGCTTTCTGTGGTTTTCGTCCTTGGCATACACTCACCCCGCTTCGACGGTTCCTGCCTTTACATGATATATGTGTCCGAACTCTTTTTCAGGAAAATATGCCTCGTCCGTGGCTGTGATAAGCGTCTGTATATGCTCCTCGCGGATAAAATCAAGGAGCTTTTCGCGGCGTCCGCGGTCCAGCTCGCTCATTACATCATCAAGAAGAAGGACGGGATATTCCCCTGTTTCCTCCTTAAAGAACGCAAGCTCGGAGAGCTTCAGCGCCAGTGCTCCCGTTCTCTGCTGGCCCTGTGAGCCATAGGAGCGGAGGTCCATTCCGTTCACGAAAAAGGCAAGGTCGTCCCGATGAGGCCCTACCCCCGTGGCGCCTCTAATGATGTCCTTTTCCTGAGACTCCCTCAGCCTCTGATTATACCATGATGAAAGCTCCTCTGTCACAGTACCCTCCTCCATGCCGTGCAGCTCGTACACAAGAGAAAGCTCTTCCCTTTCCCCTGATATTTTCCGCTGCATCCTGTCGGCTATTTCATTGAGGAGTCCTACTGCCTTCTGTCTTTTTTTCACTATGCGCGCGGCAAGTGGTGCCAGCTGCTCATCCCACAAATCCAGCATGGAGCGCTGAGCCTGATGCTCCCTTATCCTTTTAAGCAGCGTGTTTCTCTGGGTAATAACCCTCGTATAGACCGCAAGGTCATGAAAATACGCAGGGTCTGCCTGGGATATTTCCATATCAAGAAAGCGCCGGCGTCCTGCCGGCGCTCCCTTTATGAGAAAAAGATCCTCCGGAGAAAAAAGTACGACGTTTATCGCGCCAATAAGCTCCTTTGTGCGTATCGGCTGACCATTGTACATTATTCTGCGTCTTTTTCCCCGTTCAAAATGAAACTCAAGGGTGTTTTCGACTCCTATGCGTTCGAAAACAAGGGAAAGAAATCCCTTTGGCTCCTCCCAACGAATCAGCTCACCGTCAACAGAGGTGCGGTGAGAACGTGCCAATGCCGAGTAATACACGGCCTCAAGCACGTTTGTTTTTCCCTGGGCGTTCTGCCCGAGGAAAACATTTATGTCCTCATCGAGAGAAAGAGACAGGGCTTCATAGTTCCTGTAGTTTCTCAATTCCATGGAGCGGATTTTCATAGTTATCCCTCACGCACGACCTTGTATTCCACTTTTCCGTCGTCTGTAATCAGCGTTATCACGTCGCCGTCGTGCAGCTTTCTTCTGCGGGCGGTTTCTACCTCTCCGTTTTTGAGTATTCTTTCGTCAGCTATCCATGCCTTTACCTCGCCGCCTGTCATGACAGCTCCGGCAATTTTAAGGAACTGGTCCAGCTGAATATCCTCTGTGTGAATGCTTATGTTTTCCATTTTTCTTCCTCTTACCTTGAAACACGTACAGGCGTGACTATATAGATAAATGCCTCGTCCTCTGTCTCACGTACAGCTGCAGGATTAAGGGATTCATTCAGGGAAAGGTAAAATTCCTTCGTGTCCACATGCTTCAGAACGTCTGTGATATATGTACCGTTGAAGGCTATCTGCACGTCAGGTCCGTCTATTACTACCGGCACGGTTTCCTCCGCGTGTCCTATCTCGGGGCTGTTTGAGGAAATGTGTACCTGTCCCATGCTGAAATCCAGCTTTACGATGTTGTATTCCGAAGAACGGGCGATAAGGGACACACGGTTCACCGCAGCCATAAACGCCGCCGTGTCAATGGTGACGCGGGTTTTGAAGTCTGACGGTATTACACGGTGATAGTCAGGGAACTGGCCCTCAATAAGACGTGATGTAAGGTAAAGATTATCGAAGGAGAAACTAATCTCATTATATGAGATATTTACTGTAACATCACACGGAATATCAGAATTAAGTCCGTGCTCCAGCTCTCCCAAAATTCTTGCAGGGATAATTACCTGTTTTTTATCTCCTTCGTATCCCTCAAGCACCTCCTGGTCAAGGGAAAGACGGTGTGTGTTTGTGGCAGCCATGCGTACTGCTTCCTCCTCCAGCTCCAGAAGGCAGCCTGTGAAGATAAGACGTGTTTCGTCGTTCGCGCAGGCGAAGGAGGTTTTTCTGATGAGCTTTTTCAGCACCGTATCGCGGATTGTGAAGTGCGACGCGTTGTTGAGCGGCCTGATGCATGGGAATTCCTCGGAGTTCATCTTCAGAAGGGTGAAGTGTGCTGAACCGGAGGAAATATGGATTGTATTGTCATTGTTATCGTTTGTGAGTGTTACAGTATTTCCCGGAAGATTTCTTGATACTTCAGAAAAATAACGTCCCGGAGCGACGAGAATGCCTTCCTCCTCTACGTCAGCTTCGATTTTGCATACTACACCTATTTCGTAGTCTGTTGCCTGAAGCTCCAATGTTCCTTCAGAGGCTTTCATGTAGATGCCTGAAAGAATAGGTGTCTGGGGCTTTGTTGCTACAGCCCGTCCTGCTATCTGAAGTGCCTGTATAAGGTCATTTTTTGAGCAATTGAATTTCAATGTTATGCACCTCTCCCGTTTTTTTATGATAGATTATAAATTTTAAAAAAATAGTAGACGTAGTAGTAGGGCCTGTGGAAATGTGGAAAAATATCTTTTCCTCCGAAAAATTAAGAGAAAATCGGCGTGGAAAAAGTTGTCAATAACTAAGAATAGTTATCCACATATAAACATGGATAACCGTCCTTGTGATCTTATCAACATTTGGCCCACAGGATTTGCAGAGGATATTCACAGGAAAATATGGATATCCTCAAACCCGTTCTATTCTTTGTCTCAAATCCTTTATGGTTGTGTCGAGCTTGTTGTCTTTTTTCATTTCTTCCTCTATCGTGGTGCAGGCGTGCATGACTGTTGTATGGTCACGGCCGAAGCAGCTTCCGATATTCGGAAGGGATATGTCTGTAAGAGTCCTGCAGAGATACATTGCTATCTGGCGCGGGACTACAAGGTCGCGGGTTCTTTTCTTGGAGAGAAGTGCCTCAACCTTGATTTTGAAGTACTGTGCCACGATTTCCTGAATCAGCTCAATGGTGATTTCCACGGTTTTCGTCGTCGGGTAGATGTTCTTCATGGCTTCCGCGACTATTTCCGTTGTTATCGGCTGATTGCTGAGGGACGCAAAGGCGCTGACGCGTGTAAGGGCGCCCTCAAGCTCACGGATGTTGCTGTTGATGCGGCTTGCGATGTAGTAAAGAACCTCGTTCGGCGCGTCAATGTTTTCGAGAATTGCCTTTTTCTTCAGGATTGCGATTCTCGTTTCAAGGTCAGGTGCCTGAATATCCGTGATGAGTCCCCATTCAAAGCGTGAGCGGAGACGTTCCTCCAGGGTCTGGATTTCCTTCGGATGACGGTCGCTGGAGAGGATTATCTGTTTCCCCGCGTCGTAGAGCGTGTTGAAGGTGTGGAAGAATTCCTCCTGGGTATGCTCTTTCTTGTAGAGGAACTGGATATCGTCAACAAGAAGCACGTCAATGGTGCGGTATTTCTGTCTGAAATTCTCGGATTTACCGTCCATGATGGAGTTAATCAGCTCGTTTGTGAATTTTTCACTGGAAATATACAAAACGCGCTTCTGCGGGTCGTTTTTCAGAATCTGATTTCCGATTGCCTGCATCAGATGTGTTTTTCCGAGTCCCACACTTCCGTACATGAAAAGAGGATTGTATGCCTTGCCCGGCGCTTCCGCGACAGCGAGGGCAGCTGCGTGGGCAAGCTTGTTGGAGCTGCCTGTTACGAACGTATCAAAGGTGTATTTCGCGTTCAGCGAGGAACGGTCTCCCGGAGGAATCGGCGCCAATGGCTGTGCCTCTGCCTCCTGCTGATATGCTTCTGTCACTTCCGCAGTGCTTTCCGCGGCGGGCTGCGGTGAAGTGAAGAGCGTCGGCTGTGTTTCCTTTTCCTCCGGTTTGCTTTCCTCCTGCTTCTGAACGACCTGAAGAGTGATATCAACCGGATGTCCCAGTATCTGCTTTGTAGATTCATTGATAAAGGGGAGATACAGGTTATTTATATAATCCTTTGAAAAGCTGTTGGGAATTCCGAGGGTGAGCTCGGTCTCCGAAAGAGAAATCGGAGTGATCGGTTCAAGCCAGCGCTGGAACTTTTCCTCGGCAAAGCTTTCCCGCAGTTTTCCAAGTATCTCTGTCCAGATCACCTGAAGTTCATTCTGTTCCATTCTTTAAATCCTTCCTGCAGTTAAAAAATTCTTATCCACATTTTTATGCACACTTGTGGATAAGTAATCAGCGTTTTCCTGTTATTTAAGTTTTTTTATGAAATATGCGTCAGATTTTGCCTTTTTCAAGGGATATATAATAGAAAGAAAAATAAAATTTCCTTCAAAATCTCAAAATGACACCAAAAACAGTTTATCAAACAAAGAAAAAGTTATCAACAATTTTTACTGGAAAAAGGTGGAAAAGATTTATGTTTATCCACAGAATGAAGTGGATGACGGACTGTAAAAATCTTGACACCCCGATAGCTGTAGTCTATAATCTTTATAGTTTCGTTCGTGGTATTCATGTTTTTTATAATATAGAAGCAATAGTTACCCGAATGCTGAAAAGGAGGTGCACATTGTGAAACAGACGTATCAGCCGAATAAGCATTGGCGTAAAGTAACCCATGGCTTCCGTGCCCGCATGAAGACGAAGGGCGGTCGACTGGTCCTGAAGGCTCGCCGCCAGAAGGGCAGAAAGAAGCTGTCGGCTTAATCATAGGTCACTCCGGTGACCTATTTTTTCCATCTGAGGAAAAAGAGGTTCGTTCTCTATGCTAAAGCTGCCAAAGCGCAGGATTCTGCGCAATAAGCGGATGTTCCAGGAAGTTTACAAAAAAGGACGTTCGTGGGCAAACCGTTATCTGGTTCTTTATGTGTTTCCGGCGATTGGGCTGGAACGCAAGGCCGGCTTCGCTGCAGGAAAAAAACTTGGAAATGCAGTTACACGCAACCGTATGAAAAGGCTAATGCGTGAAAGCTACAGGAAAAATCAGCTCATCCTTAAGGATGAGATATGGCTTCTCCTTGTGGCGCGCAAGCCTGCTGTTGCTGTAAAGCAGCCGGTCATGGAAAAAGCCTTTCTCGATTTGGGCAGAAAGGCGGACATTATACGGCAGGAGGCGGAATGATGGTAAAGAAATTCATCCTGTTTCTCATTTCGTTTTATCAGGTATGTATTTCTCCGCTGAAAATGCCGTGTTGCCGCTATGTTCCGACATGCTCGGAATACGCGCGCATTGCCGTTGAAAAATATGGGCCCCGGAAGGGCTGCTGGCTGGCGTTCAAGCGCATTATGCGCTGTCACCCGTTTCATGCCGGCGGCTACGACCCTGTTCCATGAGTATAGAATCCGGTCTTGACGGCCGGATTGCTTTTTAACTGGGATGTGATTTTTTGGATTTTTTGTGGTCCTTGTTTGAACCGTTCGTGCTGATGATTCAGAAGGGCGTGGAGTTTATTCACGGTATTCTTGAGTCCTCCGCGGGGATTGAGAGCTATGGTCTTTCCATCATCATTCTGACGATTGTTCTTAAAATGGTGATGTATCCTCTGACGGTCAAGCAGATCAAGTCTATGAAGGCTATGCAGGAGCTGCAGCCTGAGATGAAGCGTCTCCAGCAGACGTATCAGGGAGATCCGCAGAGGCTTCAGGCCGAAATGGCCAAGCTTTATAAGGACAAGGGTGTAAATCCTCTTTCCGGATGTCTTCCGATGCTGGTGCAGATGCCTATTCTCATGGCTATTTATTATGCCCTGCGGGATACGACGTATCAGGGAGGAAATCCTGCCTTCCTTTGGATGCCGACTCTTTCCGAGCCGGATCCGTACTACATTCTGCCGATTCTGTCGATGGCGTCTACGTTCCTCGTACAGCAGCAGACTACCGCGGACAACAATAATCAGCAGATGAAGATGATGATGTATATCATGCCTCTTTTCATCGGCTGGATGAGTATGAACTTTGCTGCAGGTCTTGTCCTTTACTGGGTAACGATGAATATCGTCCAGATTGGCCAGCAGTGGTGGATGTTCCGTAACGAGGAAGCACCCAAGAATGCGGCAAAGGAATCGAAAAAGAAGGATAAAAAGGGCAGGAAGGGGTAAATATGATGGATGCAAGTGTTGAAAAGACCGGCAAAACCATCGAAGAAGCACGCCAGGCAGCTCTTGATGAGCTTGGTGCGTCTCTCGAGGAAGTTAAAGTAGAGATTATTGCGGAACCTTCTAAGGGCTTTTTTGGAATCATAGGGGGACACGAGGCAAAGGTCCGTGTTACCCGTATAGAGAAATCCCCGGCGGATACAGCAAAGGATTTCATGAAGAAAATCTTTGCTTCCATGGACCTTGATGTAAAAATCGAGGAGGAGAAGACGGAGGATGCTGTCTGCTTCAATCTCGTCGGTGAGAATCTCGGTGTGCTTATCGGAAAGCACGGGCAGACTCTGGACGCCCTGCAGTATCTGGTAAATCTTGCTGCAAACAGGAGCCGTACCGAGGACAGGGTTTACTTCATTCTCGATATCGAGAAATACCGCGAGAGACGTGAGGAAACTCTCTGCCATCTTGCAGCCCGTCTTGCGGATAAGGTTTCCCGTTCCGGGGACAAGATTGTGCTTGAGCCGATGAACAGGCACGAGCGTAAAATCATACATGTGGCATTGCAGAACGATAAGCGCGTGCGCACCTACAGCTCCGGCGAGGAGCCGTTCCGCAAGGTCGTAATCGAAGCGAACCGTCCGAAGAGATAAGGACGGTCCGTAAGGAGAGAACTGTGAAAGGGCTGTCTCAATACCGGAGGCAGCTCTTTTTTGGTAGGAGGAATATATGATGCAGCAGGAGGATACCATAAGCGCCATTGCCACGCCGCCCGGAGAAGGCGGAATAGGTATAGTGCGTATCAGCGGTCCGAATGCGGTAAAGACTGCGGCTGAGATTTTTTGGCCGAAGAGCTGCGCTTCCTTTACGGAGGCGGAATCCCACCGCGCCTATTACGGAAAAATAATGGACGGGGGACGCATGGTGGATGAAGCTGTTGTCATTTTGATGCGGGCGCCTCATTCCTATACAAAAGAGGACGTCGTGGAGCTTCAGTGCCACGGGGGAAGCTTCGTTCTGCGCCGTGTCCTTGAGCTTACCTTCAGGCACGGGGCAAGACCTGCGGAACCGGGAGAGTTCACGAAGCGGGCCTTTTTGAACGGGCGTCTTGACCTCACCCAGGCCCAGGCTGTCATGGACCTTATAGAGGCAAAGACAGACTCGTCCCTCCGCATGGCAGCGGGCCATCTTGAGGGCATGGTATCAAAGGAGATAAAGGGGCTTCGTCATGATATCCTTGAGATGATTGCCCATCTTGAGGCTTCCATAGATTTCCCTGAGGACGATATTGATGATGTGGTTATTGACGAGGTCCGTGAGAGAATATCGGATATCAGGGAAAAGCTTGTAAAGCTTGTCAAAACGGCGCACACGGGGAAAATCCTTCGCGACGGCCTTGAGACTGCCATAGTTGGACGTCCCAATGTGGGAAAATCCAGCCTTCTGAACGCCCTTCTCCATGAGGAGAGGGCCATAGTCACGGATATACCGGGAACGACAAGGGACAGCATAGAGGAATACGCCAATGTGGCAGGAGTTCCTCTCCATATAATAGATACCGCGGGAATCCGCGCCACCGATGACCGCGTGGAAATGATGGGCGTGGAGCGCTCAAGGGGCTATATCGAAAAGGCGTCCCTGGTGCTGGCGCTCTTTGACGCGTCCTCAACCCTTCAAAAGGAGGACGAGGAGATTATAGGTCTTCTTCAGGACAAGGAAGCCATCGTGCTTCTCACGAAGGGGGACCTTGCGGCGGAGCTTACAAAGGAAGGCTTTGAGAAGCTTCTCCCGGGGAAAACCGTTCTGACAATCTCCACGAAATCAGGGGAGGGCATAGAGGCTCTTGAGCAGGAAATTCTTTCCCGTGTTTACGGTGATGAAGCCATCGAGCAGGAGGGGGCCTTCGTCGCCTCTGCCCGTGAAGCCCATCTTCTGAATGAAGCTGTTTCGGATATAGACGCGGTTCTTGATACCATCGAAAACGGAATGAGTGCCGACTTCGTGGTGATAGACCTCCGCACCCTTTGGGAAAAGCTGGGAGAAATAACAGGCGAAACCGTTGGCGAGGATATTATTGACGAGATATTCAGCCGTTTCTGCCTTGGAAAATAGTTTTGGATTAAGGAGTAATACTTAGATGTTTGTAGCCGGAGAATATGAAGTAATAGTCATAGGCGCGGGACACGCGGGTGTTGAGGCGGCGCTTGCTTCCGCACGCATAGGGTGCAGTACGCTTCTCGCTACCCTCAGTATGGACAACATTGCCCTGATGCCCTGCAATCCTTCCGTGGGAGGGCCTGCAAAGGGACACCTCGTCCGTGAGCTGGACGCTCTGGGTGGTGAGATGGGAATAAACGCGGACAGGACCTGCATACAGTTCCGTCTTCTGAATACGGGAAAAGGCCCTGCGGTACACGCGCTCCGCGCCCAGGCAGATAAAAAGCTCTATCAGTTCACCATGAAGGAGACCTGCGAAAAGCAGGAAAACCTCGACGTGAAGCAGCTTCTCATAGATGAAATCCTCTTTGAGGAGGGCCATGTAAAGGGCGTAGTGGTGGAAACGGGAGAGGTGTATCTCTGCCGTGCCGTGATTCTCGCCTCGGGCACATACCTGAAGGGAAAAATCATAATCGGAGAAACAACCTACAGCTCAGGCCCCAACGGACAGAGAGCAGCAATGAAGCTTTCCGACTGTCTTGAAAAGGCAGGGGTGAAGCTCATGCGCTTCAAGACGGGAACGCCTGCCCGCGTTGACGCCCGTTCTCTTGACTACGACAAGATGGAAATGCAGCCCGGTGACGAGGAGGCAAGGAATTTCTCCTTTATGAGCGACGAGGTGACAAGGGAGCAGACTCCCTGCTGGCTCACGTATACCAATGAAGAAACCCATAAGATTCTTCGTGACAACATACACCGCGCGCCTATGGCAAACGGTGTAATAAAGGGTATCGGGCCGCGCTACTGCCCGTCAATAGAAACGAAGATAGTCAGGTTCCCCGACAAGGAGCGCCATCAGCTCTTTGTTGAGCCTGAGGGCATACACACGCAGGAAATGTATGTGCAGGGCATGTCCACCAGCATGCCGATAGATGTGCAGATTGCCTTTCTCCATACGATACCGGGGCTGGAGCACTGCCGTGTAATGCGCCCGGGCTACGCCATCGAGTACGACTGCATTGACCCGCTGCAGCTGAAGCCGACTCTGGAATTCAAGAACATCGGGGGCTTTTTCTCCGCGGGCCAGTCAAACGGCACGTCGGGCTACGAGGAGGCCGCGGCACAGGGTATCATGGCAGGCATCAACGCCGCTATGTATGTTAAGGGGAAGGAGCCTCTTGTGCTGAAGCGCTCCGAGGCTTATATAGGCGTTCTCATTGATGACCTTGTTACCAAGGGAACCCAGGAGCCATACCGCATGATGACCTCCCGCGCGGAGTACCGTCTGCTTCTCCGTCAGGACAACGCCGACCTCCGTCTTACGGAATACGGAAGACGCGTGGGGCTAGTGAAGGACGACCGCTACGCCCGATACCTGATGAAAAAAGAGGACATAGAGCGCGCTGAGAAATTCCTTCGGGAAAACAGCATAAATCCCAGCCGCGAGACGAATGAAAAGCTTGAGGCCCTTGGCATGAAGCCAATCCATGTTGTAACAACGCTTTATGACCTCATGCGCCGCCCCGAGGCAGATTACGCCCGTTTGCAGCCTGTATTCGGATTCCCTGAGATTTCAAAGGAAGCACGTCAGCAGATAGATATCGCCATCACCTATGACGGATACATAAAGAAGCAGCAGGAGCAGGTAAACCACATGGAGCGCCTTGAGAACAAGCTCCTTTCAGAGGATATTGATTACCGCTCCATCACCAGCCTTCGTGACGAGGCAAGGGAGAAGCTCTCAGCAATACGTCCCCGCTCTGTTGGGCAGGCAAGCCGTATATCGGGAGTATCCCCTGCGGATATTTCCGTGCTTCTCATCTACCTTGAGCAGCAGCACCGCATGCAGGAGGAAAAGAAATGAGCTTTGCAGAGATACTGAAAAAGGCCGCGGAGGAATACGGCATTTCCCTGAGCGAAACACAGCTCCGGCAGTTCGACCGCTATCAGGAGCTTCTTGTGGAGTGGAACCAGAAGATGAACCTCACGGCGCTCACGGAGCCGAAGGACGTGGCGATAAAGCACATGATTGACTCCGTCAGCGTATATGATGAAAAATGGTTCAGCGAAGGCATGTCCGTAATCGACGTCGGAACAGGAGCAGGCTTTCCGGGACTGCCCCTGAAAATTCTCTGCCCCTCCCTAAAGGTCACACTTCTTGACAGCCTGAACAAGAGGGTGAAATTCCTTGAAACAGTTGTCTCGGAGCTGGGACTTTCTGATATAGTATGCGTCCACGCCCGGGCGGAGGAGGCCGCAAGGCAGAAGCAGTACCGCGAAAAATTCGATGCCGTGGTATCCCGTGCCGTTGCAAGACTCCCGATTCTCGCAGAGTACGACCTGCCCTTTGTACGGGTGGGAGGATTTTTCGCTGCCATGAAGGGCGCGAAATACGAGGAAGAGGCCGAGGAAGCAAAAAAGGCCGTGAAGCTTCTTGGAGGCGGCGAGCCTCACCTCCGTGAAATCAAGCTTCCGGGGCTGGAGGATAAGAGAGGAATCATATATATAAGAAAGGAAAAAAAGACTCCCTCCGTCTATCCGAGAAAAGCAGGAACCCCTGAAAAAAATCCTATTCTTTAAGGGAAAAAAGGATTTTTTGTTACAAGGTCGAATACTATATGTACGAGATTTAGTAAGGAAGGTGCAGGGTAATGAGAAAACGCTGGATAAATATGCTTCTTGCCGTGCTTGTCTGCGCGGGAGGATTTTTTGCGGCTCCTTCGGCTGCCTACGCTGATGACGGCGAAACAGCGGCAGAGGAAACAAAGGAAGAAAAATTCGTTGTGATATACAGGGATTCCTCCTACACATATTATCTTGACAAGGAAAATATGAAGCGCAGGGAAATCCCCTTCCAGAAAAAGCAGATGCTGGACGTGTGGATTAAGCTGGTGCCGACACGGGAGCTGCTGTCCAACTCCGACGGCACAGCGGAAAGCTCAGGCACCTACTATCTGGAGCACTATCTTATCCGCAAGGATAAAAAGCAGATACAGTTCCTCTGTGAGCTGGAGGTAAACGGCCGTCCAAACAACGATATAAACGCCGGAAAGTACGACCCCATGAAATGGGAGGACCTGGTGCCTGAGAGCATCGAGGACCGCATATACCACGGTGTGGTGCAGTACGCCCCGGACAACGCTGACCCGGGAGACGTGCTGGAGGACGTGTTCAGAGTCTCCGTCTGATGAAAGACTGTGGAGTCAGGAAGAGCTGAATGGGGAAATTGTCGTCAGTATTGACAGCAGAGAAAATTTGCGTTAATCTTTTTTCAGGTGGAAAACCTTCGGGAGGCCGCGGAATCCGCATATCCTCGTTGAGGTTTTCCAATTTGAAAGCAAAACGCGGGAAGCCTTACTGGGAGAGGCTTGGAAGCCTGTGCTCCAATGAATTTTGGAACACATTTTCGCGGGGAGAACCCGAAAAATGCAAATTTTTACGGAGGTTTTCCAAATCCCTGTTTTCGGGGCAGTGTACGCAAGGCTTCGCGGACACAGTATTGCATGCACCCTAATACCGCTCGCGGTATTGAAACATAAATCGGTCGAGTTCTACGCCATTTTCATCGGCGATTGCATGCACCCTAATACCGC
>NZ_FQUG01000006.1:83028-88075 GCF_900129225.1 Schwartzia succinivorans DSM 10502
TACCGCTCGCGGTATTGAAACTACTGCAACTTTACCGCTGCTATGTGTGCTTTAAGTAATTGCATGCACCCTAATACCGCTCGCGGTATTGAAACCCCCATACTTTTCCTCATGGCTTCATACCCATATTTATATTGCATGCACCCTAATACCGCTCGCGGTATTGAAACAGAATCTTCTCAGAACACTCCTGCGGATTTTTGCATTGCATGCATCCTAATACCGCTCGCGGTATTGAAACTCCCGCACCGCACCTCCAACAAGGTACATATTACCAATTGCATGCACCCAAATACCGCTCGCGGTATTGAAACTTCAAGGAACGAATTCAGACAAGCAGACATATTTATTGCATGCACCCTAATACCGCTCGCGGTATTGAAACTTTGCATCCAATACGAACTCTAATTCTTCAACATCCGATTGCATGCACCCTAATACCGCTCGCGGTTTCAGAAGGGGCTTCGGAAAGCTGCACAAAAAAAGAGGTTCACCGACTCATTTGAGTCAGTGAACCTCTTTTTGTTATGCTCACATTGAAATTAAAATCTTTAAATGTTCGGAAACAAAACAGAAATATTTCAGTTATACACAAGTAAATATCGGAAGTTATCCACAAAAATGTGGATAAAATGAGTAATATGTGTATAGTTCTGTTGATAACTATGGGGGTATATGCAAAAATTTCCTAAAAAACATGCCTTCTCCTGAAGGAGAAGGCATGTTTCTAGTCTTTCTCAGTGGTGGAAAAGGCGGATTCCCGTGAAGGCCATGGCGATATTGTACTTATCGCAGGTCTCGATGACATTGTCATCACGTATAGAGCCGCCTGTCTGGGCGATATAGCTTACGCCGCTCTTATGTGCGCGCTCGATATTGTCACCGAAGGGGAAGAAGGCGTCGGAGCCAAGGCATATACCCTCGGCCTTTTTGAGCCATTCCTTCTTTTCCTCACGGGTGAATACAGGGGGCTTCTCGGTGAATACCCGCTGCCACTCGCCGTCCCGGAGAAGGTCCTCGTATTCATCGCCGATGTACACGTCGATTGCGTTATCGCGGTCAGGACGGCGCACCTCGGATTTGAAGGGAAGATTCAGAACCTGGGGGCTCTGGCGCAGGAACCAGTTGTCCGCCTTGCTGCCTGCGAGGCGCGTGCAGTGTACGCGGGACTGCTGGCCCGCGCCGATACCGATGGCCTGTCCGTCCTTTGTATAGCACACGGAGTTGGACTGGGTGTATTTCAGAGTTATAAGGGCAATCAGAAGGTCACGCTTCGCGGCGTCGGGAATGTCCTTGTTCTTCGTGGGACGCTCGGTGAGGCAGTCCTCTGTGATTTCCACATCGTTGCGCTGCTGTTCGAAGGATACGCCGAAGACCTGCTTATGCTCCAGCGGCTCAGGCTCGTAGTCGGGATCCATCTGGATTACGAGATATGTGCCCTTGCGCTTTGTCTTGAGAATCTCAAGGGCCGCCTCGGAGTAGGAGGGAGCGATGATTCCATCGGAGACCTCACGCTGCAGGAAGGACGCGGTCTGGGCGTCGCACTCGTCGGAGAGCGCGACGAAATCTCCGTAGGAGGACATGCGGTCAGCGCCGCGGGCACGAATATAGGCCGTCGCCACAGGTGAAAGCTCCACACCCTCTACGAAATATACCTGCTTCAGCACGTCCGAGAGAGGAACAGCCACAGCCGCCCCTGCAGGGCTTACGTGCTTGAAGGAAGCCGCGGCAGGAAGCCCCGTTGCCTTTTTCAGCTCCCGTACAAGCTGCCAGCTGTTCAGGGCGTCGAGAAGATTTATATATCCCGGTTTTCCGTTGAGAACCTTGAAGGGGAGCTCACCCTTTTCCATATAGACCCGCGCCGGTTTCTGGTTCGGGTTGCAGCCGTATTTCAAAGCCATTTCATTCATTATAAATTTCCTCCTTAAATAAGCTGAAGACCGCAGCTCTATGATGCCAAAGCTTCAGGGACATCACGGCTGAATCAGGGCAAAAGAAAAAGCCGCCCGGGATTCCGGGTCATTTCATTTCATGTGCCCAGACGGTCGGCTTCTTCATATCTGTACTCCCTGTGGTCAATTCCACTTCCGTCAGTCGTACAGACCTCATAAAATCAGAGTATCATTGACGGATTCTTTTGTCAAGAAATCGGGATTAAACGGAGTTTGTGTATACACGGTGTTTCACGTGAAACAAGATATGGTTAAAAGTATACACATGAGAATGATTGTCATTTCCTATTAGTGGTGGTATACTGACTGAGAATTCTTAAAACAGCCGTCAAGGCATTGTTTCTAATGCTGTGATGCCGCGACGGGACAAATAATAGGAGGGGTGTCATGAAATTGACGAGGGATAGGGTGTTTTCGCTGCTTCCTGCGGTGCTTGGTATTTTGCTTTCTGTCGGGGTTATGACTGTTTTTTCTGCCTGCGGAATGGAAGAACACGGTAAGCTGATGCCATGCCACGGGGCGCAGAATGTGGCAGAGCTTGGAGGCTTCGTTTTATTTTTCCTGTTTTCCTTTGGAGCGATTCTTAAAGGCAGGGGCCTGAAGCTCTTTCTTTTCGCGGCGGGAGTAATAGGTGCCGTAGGGCTTTTTTTCGTTCCAGGGGATATCATGCCCCTATGCATGATGAAGACAATGCGCTGTCATGAGGTCTTTCAGCCCTTTGTGCGGCTGGTTTCTGCCGTGATTGTGGTATCGGGAGCCGCGGGCTTTGTCAGGGTTATGCGGAGCCGGAGTAAGTGAGGGAAGGACGCGGAGGGCTGATGTTTTTGACGGGACGGAGAAAATGCCTGATTTTCCTTTTGCTCCTTGCTTTGTGCTGTACGGCTGTGTTTCTTTCGGGCTTCGGGAAGGGTGAAAAGCCCTATGGAAAAATAAAAAAGGGTGATGTGATAGCCTTCGGTGTGTACGAGCAGGACGGCAATACCGCGAACGGTCCTGAGCCTGTGGAGTGGCTTGTGATAGACCGTATCGGTGACGAGGCTCTGCTTATGAGCGCGTGCTGTATAGACGCGCGCCCATACAATGATACGCTCTTTGCTCCTGTCACGTGGGAGACGAGCGCCCTTCGGAGATGGCTGAACGGTGATTTTCTTAAAGGGGCATTTTCGGAGGAGGAGAGAAGCCTTATACGGCTGACGCGGAATCAGACTGAGCCGCAGGCTGTGGTGGGAACAAGCGGCGGCAGGGAAACGGAGGATTATGTGTTTATCCCTGATGCGGGGGATATGTCTATCTACGTCTGTGATGCGGAGGGACGCCAGTATATAGGAAAGGCGCGGGCCTCGGAGCAGGCCGTCCTGCATGGGGCAAAGACCGACAGGCTGGGGCTTGCGGAGTGGTGGCTCCGTTCCCCGGGGGTGTATGAGTTCACCGCCCAGTTCGTGAATTTTTCGGGGGAGGCGCATGTGAGCGGTGCCAACGCGGATATGGTATACGCTGTCCGTCCCGCGCTGTGGCTGGATATAAGTAATCATTGATGGAAAGGAAGGGAAATGGGGAATGCTGTCATTACGAAAAATTCCCATTGAGAATATAAAGGCTCACCCTGTACGGACGGTTATCGTGCTGCTGCTGGCGCTGGCGCAGGCGGCATGCGTTTTCGGCGGAGTCATGGCAGCGCGGGGTATCCAGAGGAATATGGAGCTTGCCGAGGCGCGGCTGGGGGCTGACCTGGTTGTGTATCCGAAGGCCATTGCCGTCAGCAGCAAAATCAATATGAAGCGCATGCTGATGCAGGGAACTCCTGTGAAGGTGTATAAAAGCCGCTCGCTTCTTTCAAAGCTGGAGGACTGCGGGGATATAGAGGCGGCGTCCCGTCAGATTTATATTTCGGATACTCTGCCGGACGGTAAAGATATATGGATTGTTGGCATTGAGCCTGAAAAGGATTTTGTCATAAGGCCGTGGCTTGAGGCGGTGGATTTTGCATTTCCCGTTGGCACGGTGGCTGTGGGCAGTAAGGTGGAAACGACTGCCGCTGATGGTGAGAAGGTCACGCTGTTTCAAAGGGACTGGGCTGTGGGGGCGCGTCTGAAGGAGACGGGCTCGGAGCTTGATTATGCGGTGTTTACGGGAATGGATACTCTTTCTGATGTGATTGCCGCGTCAAAGGCGGCCTCCATGGCTGCGGTGCGGTACATTTGTAAAACGGATGCGGGCCTTGTGCTCAAGGAGGGTGAATAGAATGAAGCTGGAAGCAAAGGGAGTTAAAAAGGATTTTGCCCGCGGGGGGAACAGCGGCAGCGTGCTCGAGGCTGTGAAGCCGCTGGATTTTTCGCTGGAGTCCGGGGAGCTTGTGGAGATAACAGGACGGTCGGGCAGCGGAAAAAGCACGCTTCTGAGCATGATGGCAGGAATGCTTGTGCCTACGGGTGGCAGCATCTGTATTGATGATACGGATATCTACTCCATGAAGGAGGAGGAACGGTCAAGGCTGAGAAATGACAGAATCGGTCTGATTCCTCAGGGGCATACGGCGCTCCGCTCTTTGACGGTTCTGGAAAATGTCATGCTGCCCTTTGTGCTTTACCATAGGGAAACGCCGCCTGAGGACAGGGCGAAGGAGCTGCTACAGAAGGTCGGGCTCTTTGACATGAAGGACGAAAGGCCTAATGCTCTGTCGGGAGGCGAGCTTCGCCGCATGGCCGTGGCAAGGGCGCTTTTGATGAAGCCCGAGGTTCTTTTGGCTGACGAGCCAACGGCAGGACTTGATGATGAAAATGTGGAGCTGGTAATGGAGCTTCTGCGCAGTGCCGCTGATGAGGGAGCTTCGGTCCTGCTGGTGACACACGAAAATGAGGCAAGGAAATATGCCGACCGCGTTTTGGCTATGGACGGCGGAAGGCTTTGTTCCAATTAAAAAAAAGAGACTCCTTTGCGAGTCTCTTTTTTTATACCGGTTCTTTTTCTCCCCCCACAGCCTTCGGCTGTTTCCCCCCTCCCGGAGGGGGGCTTTTAACTGCCTCCACCTTGGATAGGGATTTTGCCACCTCTCTCATGGAGGTGGGCTTTTAACTGCCTCCACCTTGGATGGGGAT
>NZ_FQUG01000006.1:88220-203787 GCF_900129225.1 Schwartzia succinivorans DSM 10502
TCCACCTTGGATGGGGATTTTGCCACCTCCCTCATGGAGGGGGCTTTTAACTGCCTCCACCTTGGATGGGGATTTTGCTGCCTCTCTCATGGAGGTGGGCTTTTAACTGCCTCCACCTTGGATAGGGATTTTGCTGCCTCCCTCATGGAGGGAGGTGGCACGCGTAGCGTGACGGAGGGAGTACTCTATGAGGTGTCAACATGTCGGTGGTATGTTGTCTTGGCACGCTGAAAGCGTGACGGAGGGAATTAATATGTATTTTATTTTTTCATAAGCTCCTTCGCCAGACGTACTGCGGCAACTCCGTCTGCGGCGTAGAAATCGGCGCCTGCTTCCTGAGCGTATTCAGGAGTAACGGCAGCACCGCCTACCATGACCTTTGCGGTGGAGCCTGCTTCACGGAGCTTCTTCACAACGTCGTCAATCTCAATCATGGTGGTTGTCATGAGGGCGCTGAGTCCGACGATATCTGCTTTTTTCTCAAGGGCTGCTTTTACAATTTCATCACTTGGAACGTCCTTGCCAAGGTCGATAAGCTCAAAGCCGCTGTTTCCTACGAGGGCGCCGACGATGTTTTTACCAAGGTCGTGAACGTCGCCCTTCACCGTTGCGATGATGAAGGTGCCGAGCTTTTCGGTGGTTTTGCTTGGAGCAAGGCGCTGCAGCTCGTTGAAGGCTGTACGCATGGCCTCTGCGGAGAGAAGAACCTCAGGCAGGAAGATACGTCCTGCGCCAAAGTCGTCGCCCATGTCGTTCATGGCATCCGTAAGTCCGTGCTCGGTGATGTCATTCGCAGGGATACCCGCGTCCAGGGCCTTCTTTATGAGCTCAGGCATTGCTTCCTTTGAACCTTCGGTAACTGCTTCTTTTATTTCAGCAAGGATTCCCTCAGGTGAATCCTTCGGAGCTGTTTCCTTCTTCGCGGCTTTTTCCGTACCGTTTGACATGAACTGCGTCTTGATTTCGCCCTTTGCCTGCATGGTCTTGCTGTAGAGGCGTCCGTTGGGGTCTTTCCCAAGCAGGGCGGAGCTTGCGAGAAGGGCAAGCTGCATGTCATCGTTGTAGGGGTTCATGATAGGCGCGTCAAGTCCGTGGGATAGGCACATTGCGAAAAATGTACTGTTGATAAGAGGTCTTGACGGCAGACCGTAGGATATGTTGCTGAGGCCCATTGTTGACGGGTAGCCGAATTCCTTACGGTAAAGGTCGAGGGTACGGAGTGTCTCTGAGCCTGCTTTGGCATCTGCCGCCGCAGTCATTACAAGGGCGTCGAGAAGAAAGTCGCCGTCATCAAGTCCCTGTTCCTTTGCAGCTTTGATGATTCCGCGCACAGCTTCGATACGCTTGTCTGCTGTTTCGGGAACGCCCTCTGCCGTGATAGGCAGGCAGAGGATTGCCGCGCCGTATTTTTTCGCAAGTGGCAGGAATTTTGCTATACGCTCAGGCTCCGCGCTGACGGAGTTGATGAGCGCACGACCCGGGTACAGGCGCAGACCTGCTTCCAATGCTTCCGCGTCGCTTGTGTCGATTGCCAGCGGGGTTGTTGTCATCTGGGCGATTTCCTTGATGGCGCGCTTCATTGCAGCCGCCTGGTCGATTCCCGCTACACCCATGTTTACGTCAAGAACCTTTGCTCCTGCCCGTGTCTGTTCAAGAGCGTCCTTTTTGACTGTGAGAAGTGAGCCTTCCTTGATTTCCGCGGCGAGCTTTTTGCGTCCCGTGGGGTTGATGCGTTCTCCGATAAGTACAGTCGGGAGGGAGGCGTCGATTTCAACTGTTTTGCTGCGGCTGGTGAGTCGGAGCATTTTTTTGACAGGTTTTCTTACTGCCTCGGTGCATTTTGCGGCAGCTTCGGCAACTGCACGGATATGCTCAGGTGTTGTACCGCAGCAGCCGCCGAGATATGTGGCGCCTGCTTCAATGAGCTTCGGGGTCCATCTTGCGAAGTCCTCAGGATTCATGGGGAAGATGGTTTTTCCGTTGACGAATTTCGGAAGGCCCGCGTTAGGCTGAACGCTGATGGGTTTATTTGTATTCTCAGCGAGAGTTTTTACAACAGGGAGAAGCTGCTCAGGGCCGAGGGAGCAGTTTACGCCGATAATGTCCGCGCCAAGGGCGTCAAGTGTTATTGCCGCCGTCTGCGGGTCTGTGCCCGTGACTGTTCTGCCGTCCTCACTGTAGGAAAGCTGGCAGATGACAGGAAGGTTCGTGGCATCCTTTGCGGCGATGAGAGCCGCACGTGTCTCCTGTATATCAATGGAGGTTTCTATAAGAATATAATCCGCGCCGCCTTCGGCAAGGGCGGAAGCCTGCTCGTAGTAGTTTTTGTATGCTTCCTCGAAATCAAGGTCGCCAAGGGGCTCGATAAAACGTCCCGTCGGACCCATAGAACCGGCGATTTTGGCTTTGCCTTCCACGGCTTCCTTTGCAGCCTTTACCGCGGCAATATTGATTTCACGGACCTTGTCTGAGCAGCCGTAGTGCTCCAGCTTTATACGCGTTGCGCCGAAGGTGTTTGTCTCTACGATTGTAGAGCCTGCTTCAACGTACGCGCGGTGAACTGCCTTGATCATTTCAGGGCGTTCGAGGTTTACAAGCTCAGGGCACTCGCCGGGCTTGAGACCTGCTGCCTGCAGCATTGTACCTGTTGCGCCGTCAAATATATGTATCATGGATATTTCCCTCATTTCTGTGAAACAAAATTGTACAGTATGTATTATTATAATGCCTTCAATCAAAGTTTGCCATAGGCAAACTTTCCTCTGCGGCATTTCAACGAGGCGGGAGATATGCTCACCGCCTGTTATTTGTCCTAGCCCCCACTTACGACGCGCAGCTAGTCCTTTAGGGCAGAAGTGGGGGACATCTTTTGCCGAGTTATATAACAAAAAGTGTATATATGTATATCGGAGCCTGACGAAAATTTATTTCGATTTTTGCGGTGTATTTTGTAGATAAAGGAGTCAAAAAAATAAGCTAATGTTTCACGTGAAACATTAGCTGTTGTCTGCGATGAGAATCTTTCGACGAAATACACATTCCTTTTTGCCACAGGATGCGCAGCCTTGCATGTCCTGAGGGATTCTTTCTCCGTCAGGATATAAACCTATGACGGCGGTAATTGATTTTACCGGTGAAAGCATGTTTAGCTCTGTTATGCTTATCCCTATATCCTGACCGTGGCAGAGGGGAAGAAGCTTTGCCTGTTCCTCCAATGGCCAGTCACCATATCCCGGAGAATAACGCCAGTGCATTTTATAGCCCTTTGCTGCGGCTTTTGGGGTAAGCATACGCTCAAGTGCATCTGCGGTCTGTTCCACGGCGGTAGTCGCTGCGGCATCCAGCAGAAGACCGTGGGTATATTCGCCCTTTTGAAAATAACTGTTGGCTGTATCTGTAAGGGCAGAGCCGATTGTTGCCGCGATGCAGATTATTTTTGTCGCACCACGAAGATGCGCCCCGGCTTTTTCACCTTTGATGTGAACGGTGGGATTTGATTTTATGATTTGGCTTTTGCAGTCGTAATCATAAAGCTCCCATGAGGTCTTGGGCTCTATGTAAAGGAGCGCCTCACTGCGGGCAGCCTCAAGCCGTTCCTCGCTGAAGGAGACTTTTTGGAGGCCTGCGTATCGGCGCATTTCGTTTATATTGATTTGTTCAAGCCTTGCGTTGTATATCGGCACGCCAAAGCCTCCTTTTTGAAATGAGGTGGGGAATAAATGTTTCACGTGAAACATTTTGAAAGACTTTGTGATGAGGATATTGTACCATATTTTTGAGGGTTTATTTATTTTAAATGTTTTTGTGCTGAAGATATTTTCGTAAATAATTACATTGTCTTAAACTGAAAACTTTTTTCAGACGGGGCTTTGCCCCTTCTGGCTTCCTCACAATGGAGCCTTGCTCCCTTGACCCTTGCTTAACCGCTCCTTCGTCGCTCGAGGAACCCGCGGCGTTACACTCGTGGCAGGCTGCACACTCCGTCTCCCGCGTCTTTACTGTATTACTGAAGCTGATTAGTGGTAGCTTTTTACATAGAAGCATATCTGATATTATTCATCACTGCTCAACAGCTAGTCGCTAATTGGCCTGGGCACGACAGTAGATTCGCAGGCGACGTGCATAAGAGCCTCCCTCTTTGAGGTGTCAACATGCCAGTGGCATGTTGGCTTGGCGCGTAGCGCCGGAGGGAGAGAATAAAATCACGCCGCGGGAAAAGGAAAAAAGCGAAGCGTTGTAGGAGGGTGTCCAGCGGGAACGTAGTTCCTGCGGTAGGGAAGAGCGAAGGGGCGACGCCCCGTCGCATATAAACATTTAGCTATAATATATCCTAAAATCATCACGTCATATTTAGAGATATATCCGATTAGTTTAAATGCTATTCAAAAGCGGGATTAAAAATTTTTATCCGATTGTCAAAATTTAGTTTCACATACTTTATACTCGTCCCAGCTATAAATTTCTCTCAGACGGGGCTTTGCCCCTTCTGACTTCCCCACATGGGGGGAGACCCCCATGCCCCCCTTTAACCGCTCCTCACGTCGCTCGAGGAACCCGCGGCGTTACACCCGTGGCAGGCTGCACACTCCGTCTCCCGCGTCTTTACTGTATTACTTGAACCAATTAGTGATAGGCCTAGAACTCGGAAAAGGAATTTAGGTATATGTAAAGCTAATCACTAACTGGCTCTACTACGACAGTAAATTCGCGGGTTGACGTGCAATTCGCTTTAAAATAAAATCACGCCGCGGGAAAAGGAAAAAAGCGAAGCGTTAAAAAGGAGGGGTCCAGCGGGAACGTAGTTCCTGCGGTGGGGAAGAGCGAAGGGGCGACGCCCCTTCGCATGGAGTGTATAGCTATAAAGAAGTCTAAAATTTACATAGAGAAAAATCAAACAAAGTTTGATGAAACGCTTAAAAGGTATATTTTGCCGTTGGCAAAATCTGAACTATGGCTTATAACTCGGCAAAGATGTTCTCCACTTATATAGGTGCTGCCTGTGGTAAATAACAGGCGGCGAGCATATCTTCTGCCTTGTTGAAACGCTGACAGAGGAAGTTTTGCCTGCGGCAAAACTGGAATGAATGCGTTATAATGCCTTGAATCAGAGTTTGTCGCAGACAAACTCACCTAAACTGCATTTCAACGCGATTATTGTAGTTTCATTATGGAAAAACTACAATAAAGGCGTTATATCAAACAAAGTTTGATGAAACGCTCAAAAGGTATATTTTGCCGTTGGCAAAATCTGAACTATGGCGTTATAATAAGAAATATGTAATCTGTATGATAACTCGTACAGGGGAGATAAGGCGGTGAACTTTTTGGCAAAGATAATCGCGATTGCCAATCAAAAAGGCGGCGTCGGAAAGACCACAACGGCGGTCAATCTTTCCGCGTGCCTTGGAAAGCTCGGCAAGCGTGTACTGCTTGTTGACTTTGACCCGCAGGGAAATGCGACCACAGGCTGCGGGCTGGACAAAACATCATTGGAGAAAAGCGTATATCAGGTCATCATGAGAGAATTGACACTGAAGGATGTTGTGCAGCATACGGAATATCAGATTGATGTTCTGCCTGCAAGCATTGATCTTGCAGGAGCAGAGGTGGAGTTGGCCACATCTGAGGAACGAGAAACCCGCCTTAAGGATGCCCTGGATACTGCAAGGGGAGATTATGATTATATTATCATCGACTGTCCCCCTTCATTGGGGCTTTTAAGTCTTAATTCTCTTGCTGCCGCCGATGGAATCCTCGTGCCGATTCAGTGCGAGTTCTATGCTTTGGAGGGACTCTCCCAGATTGTCGACACCATTGACCTGGTGCATGAGGAAATAAATCCTGACCTTCAGATTGCCGGGGTGCTTCTTACCATGTTTGACCCGCGCACGAATCTTTCCGCGCAGGTGGTTGAAGAGGTAAAGAAGTTCTTCGAGGATAAGGTGTTTGATACGATTATTCCGAGAACAGTCCGTCTAAGCGAGGCGCCTTCATACGGTATGCCCGTTATCGCGTACGATTCTTCGGCGAAGGGCGCGAAGGTATATATGGAACTTGCGGAGGAGGTACTCAGACGTGGCTAAGAAAAGCGGACTCGGGAAGGGCCTGGGCGCGCTGGGTCTCAAAAAAGATGCAAAAAAGGAAATAAAGCAGCCGGCTGCTCCTGCGCCTGTTGAGCTGAAGGAAGGGGAGGTCGTAAGGGAGCTTGCCCTGAAGGATATACGCCCCAACGAAAAGCAGCCGAGAAAAACCTTTGATGAGGATTCCTTGGACGAGCTTAAGGATTCAATCCGTCAGTACGGTGTCCTGCAGCCGATACTTGTAAAGAAGTCAGATAAGGGCTATGAGCTTATTGCCGGTGAGCGCCGTTACCGTGCTGCGAAGCTGGCAGGGCTGAAAACTATTCCTGCCATAGAGCGTAAATTCACCCGTCAGGAGCTTACAGAGGTTGCCCTCATTGAGAATCTGCAGCGTGAGGACCTTAACGCTATCGAAGAAGCGCAGGCATACGCTCATTTAATGAAGGAATTTTCAATGACGCAGGAGCAGCTGTCCGGCAAGATAGGCCGCAGCCGTTCCCATATCGCAAACTTCCTTCGTCTTCTGAAGCTTCCTGAAAGAGTTCAGGAGAGTCTTGTCCAGGAGGTCATCTCCATGGGACAGGCAAAGCCGCTGCTTTCGCTGGAGGATAATGAGCTGCAGCAGAAGGCGGCAAATTATATCATCGACCATGAGCTTTCGGCTCGTGAGGCGGAGTCTCTCGTCGCAAAGCTGAAGAAGGATCCGTCTCTTCTTGATGAAAAGGGGAAGACACAGAAGCAGAAGCCCCAGAGCACGGCGGATGTTTTCATGGCTGACGCGGAGGAACAGCTTCGTGTGTTCTTCGGCACAAAGGTAAAGATCATGCCGGGGAAAAAGCGCAGCAAAATCGAAATAGAATTTTATTCGCCTGAGGATCTCAGCCGTATAGTAGAAACGATACATGAGTTCCACGGAAATGATGTTGCAAGAAAAACGGAGCTTCTTCGTCAGGCTTCGAGAAAATTTATAACCTGATTTTGGGAGGCAGTCTAGTCGGATGAACGAACTTTTAAAATTGATTTCGGATAACAGCAGTTATATTATTTTAGGGCTCAGCGGAGTATCGGTTCTTCTGCTGATTGTAGTTATTTATCAGAGCATAAGCATTTCAGGCCTGAAAAAGCGCTATGACAAGATGATGACAGGCGAGGAGACAGGTACCAGCTTTGAAAAAATGATGCTCGACCACATAGAAGAGGTGCGCAGGGTTTCGGCAGCCAATGAAAAGCTCAATGAGAAGGCAAAGGACATGGACGCGCTTTTGAATCTGGCTATTACAAAGGTCGGTGTCATCAGGTTCCGTGCCTTTGAGGACATGGGAAGCGATTTGAGTTACGCGGTGGCGCTTTTGGATTCCAATGATGATGGCGTCATTCTCTCCAGTATTTTCGGACGTGAGGATTCCAGAAGCTATGTGAAACCAATCGAACATGGAAAATCCAGCTACACCCTGACGAAGGAAGAGGAAGAAGCTATGAGGAAGGCACTTAATGGCTGATACGGGTGTGATATCAGAGGAACAGAAAAGCCTTTGGGAACAGATGCTGAAAACGGCAGACGGCGACTATAGACGTCGCCGTCTTGTTCTATCTGTAATAGAGTTTTATCAAAGGCCAATGGAGGAGCTTTTGAGCGGATACGCGGAAAAGAGAATATCAATGCGCCGTCCCGAGCGAATCCATATCTCATCGGGCGTCAGGGTATACGGCACCTGCCGCATGGAGCGGGGGAAAAATGACGTCTGCTCCATGACCTTCAGCCGGCATCTCTTTTTCGACGGAAATGTAGAGCGCCTCAGAAATGTCGTGTGCCACGAAATGCTCCACGCGTGCCTTCCGTACAGGGAAGGACACGGGCAGAAATTTCATTTTTTCATGGAAAAGCTCAACGAAGCCTTCCATATAAATATAGCGGTTCATTCCCCCGAAGACGCCATCAGACAGTCTGAGAGCCTGTATAAGTACAAGGTTGTCTGCAAAAGCTGCGGGAACACGTCCTATTATCTCAGGGCAGGAGCGCTGGTAAAGCACCCGGAACGCTTCCGCTGCGTGAAATGCAGGGAGAGCAGGTTCGAGGTAGAGCAGCTCAGATGAAATATTGAGAAATTTTTAAAAAGGCCTTGACATAATATTAATTCGAGCCTATAATGTATTCTGTTAACAGCGAAATATTGGGGTATCGCCAAGTTGGTAAGGCAGTGGATTCTGAATCCACCATGCGTTGGTTCGAGTCCAGCTACCCCAGCCATGAAAATTCAGCACCGCAATGCGGTGCTTTTTTTATTGCCATCAGAGCTTTTTAGCTGTCCTGATATTGTGCGGTCACAAAGTCATGCCCTCAAAATCCATTATCCTGTCATAAAATACAAGTGTATATTTATAAAAGACTATATGAAAAGATATATTTTAAAAATTGTAAAATAAATGCTTGATTATCCTACGGAACAATGCTATACTGTATCCAATCTGAATTTTACATAATTACATTTTAGTAAAGGTAATGAACGGAAGCAATCGACAAATGTCCTCTACAGAGAGTCGTCGGCAGGTGCAAGGCGATGTGGATATGGCGAGTTCTCGTCCGGGAATCCGGCTGATGAAATCATTAGTCAGCCGCGTGTGGCATACGTTACAGGCTGAGAGTAAAATGCAGGGTGGTACCGTGCGGAATCCGCGCCCCGGCTGGTGGAAACATCGGTCGGGGCTTTTTTCATGCCGGAGCTTTTTCCGTCATGCGTTGTCAGCTGCCGCTCGACGTAGTGTTGCTGCGGCGTCGAGCATTTTCCCAGCTTGACGAAAAATCCATTGGCATGAACACGATTGACTCAATCAATGTGATTTTTTGGATAGAAGCGCGGTCAAAGAAGCAGGAGTGCGGACATTAAGTCCGTTTAGGTATCAACAAAATGAGGAGGCTGTCAAAATGGTAAGGTTATCTAAGGTATTTCGAATGGCATTGATTGGAATGCTGGTTGCGGCGATGGCACTGGCAGCAGGCTGCGGTGCAAGCAAATCGGCGTCACAGAGCGGCGGCGCAGGCGGTAAGGTGGAGCTTAAGCTTGCGTATCATCTGCCTGTAGACCATCATCTTTCAAAGAGCATTGAGCGTTTTGCAAAGCGCGTAAATGAGAAGTCAAACGGCCAGATTACGGTTACAACGTATCCTGCGGGCCAGCTCTATACAGATAAGAGCATGAACGATGCCATCATGTCGGGCGGCCTTGATATGGGCCTCAACTCCACGGCTATGTGGACGACGGTGGTTCCTGTCCTGAACGTCCTCGATGTTCCGTTCCTGCTCCCGAACTACGACTCCGTTGCGAAGGCTATCGACGGCGGTCTTGGAAAGACTCTCGGCGAGGAAATGGAAAAGAAGGGCGTATATCCTCTGATGTGGGCAGATTACGGCTATGTGCAGTTCGCAAACAACGCACGTCCGCTGCAGAAGCCTGAGGATTTCAAGGGACTGCAGCTCCGCGGCTACGGTCAGATTCCTGCAGAAACCATCAAGGCACTGGGCGCTTCTCCTGTAACAATGGGCTCCGGTGAGGTCTATATGGCTATTCAGCGCGGCACGATTGACGGTCAGACCTCCGGTACAACGGCTATGTACAGCCGCAAAATCTATGAGGTTGCGAAATATCTTACCATGACGAACCACGCATTCTGCGAGTTTGTTGTAGCAGTAAATAAGGCTAAATGGGACAGCCTCTCCGCAGACCAGAAGAAAATCCTGACGGACGCTGCCAACGAAACGCGTGATGAAATCCGCAAGGAAACAAAGGCTGCCGACCTTGAGTCCATGGAGGCTCTGAAGAAGCAGGGCATGGAGGTCTATGAGATTCCTCAGTCCGAGATTCCTATGTGGCAGGAGGCTACAAAGCAGGTGCGTGATGATTTCATCAAGGCAAACGGTGAAATCGGTAAAAAGGTCGTTCAGGAGTGCCTGAAGGCCAACTAAGGGAAGGGTGAACACGGGATGTTGAAGCTGATGGAATGGTATGACAGGGCAGTGCTTATGATAAGCCGTGCCGCGGCTGTTATTGCGGGCCTTTTCATTCTTGCGACGGCTTTCATTGTCGTATACGAAATCGTTATGAGGGGTATCTTCAATTCTCCTACTGAGTGGGTGCTTGAAATATCAACGTATCTTATCATCGGGGCAGGCTTTTTGGGAATGGCGGTAACTCTAAGGCATAAAGCGCATATTTCCGTTGATTTTCTTACAAGCCACCTTCCTGTGAAGGCACGCTGCGCCCTTGAGCTCGTAACGACGGTGCTTTCAATCCTGTTGTTCTACGTATTTATGACGGAAAGCACGGATCTTATGATTGTTTCCTATGAGGTAAACAAGCTGTCGCCGTCTATCCTGCGTTTTCCGCTTTTTATTCCGCAGAGCGCCCTTGTCATAGGCTCATTCCTTTTGGAGCTTGAGCTGATTCGTCAGCTGCTTGATGATGTGTGCATCGTCATGGGCATAAGAGATGGAGGCGAGGGCAAATGCTGATAGGCTTTACGGCGCTGCTGCTGGTATTGCTCGTGTCGGGCATGCCGGTTGCCTTTACCCTTATGATTTCGGGCGTTTTGGGAATGCTGTTCTTTTTGGGAGGCCCTGCTTCCTTTGCGCAGATTCCTGTTATCGCCTACAAAACTCTTGATGATTTCGTCCTGACGGCTGTTCCACTTTATATCCTCATGAGTCAGATTCTCCTGAAGGGACGGGTTGGAAATCAGCTTTTCGAGCTGGGGAGCCGCTGGCTGGGACATCTGCCCGGGGGCCTTGGCGTTGCTACTATCTTCGCCTGTGCGATTTTTGCGGCTATTTCGGGTTCCAGTGTGGCTACAGCCGTCACCATCGGCGCTATGGCTATCCCCGAAATGCTGAAACGGGGCTACAGGCGTGAGGTTGTTCTGGGCACCGTCGCCGCAGGCGGAACACTTGGAATCCTTATTCCACCAAGTATACCAATGATTCTCTACGGCTCCATTACGGATGAATCCGTGGGTAAGCTGTTCCTTTCGGGTATCGTACCCGGAACGCTCCTCACCCTCTTTTTCATCGCCTACGTTGTATGCCGCTCCTGGAGCATGGAACGTCAGGCACCGTCGCCGTGGAACGTCCGATGGGAAATACTGAGGGAAAATATCTGGGGACTGCTGCTTCCGATTCTCGTTGTCGGCGGTATCTATACCGGCGCCTTTACTCCGACGGAGGCCGCCGCTGTAGGCACACTGTATTCCCTTGTCATCACCTTTTTCGTGTACCGCTCGGTTACGGTGAAGGATATGCCGGAAATTCTTGAGGATACCGTGCGCACTACCTCGATGATTTTCGCCATCATGATAGGCGCAATGCTCTTCGGATTTATCCTTACGGTTCTGCAGGTGCCACAGGCTATCATGGCCCTTGTGACAGAAAGCGATTTGAACCGCTGGATTATCTTCGTAGGGGTAAATATCGTGTTGTTAATATTGGGTTGCATATTAGAAACGATTTCAATAATATTGATAACACTGCCTATGCTGTTCCCTGTAATGCGTCAGCTGGGGTTCGATTTGATATGGTTTAACGTGGTCATGCTCATCAATATGGAGCTGGCACTCATATCGCCGCCTATAGGTATGAATCTGTTCGTTATCAAGGGCATCAGCCCCGACAGCAAGCTGCAGCAGATTATCGCGGGCTCCATGCCATTCGCGGCAATCATGGCTTTGGAGATACTTCTCCTGTGCCTCGTTCCGGAGCTTGCAACATGGCTGCCCGGGGTACTGAAATGATGCTGCGCAGAGGATAAATTGTCTTTGAATATCTTGTTATGAAAAACAGCCATCTAGTTTTCGAAACTAGATGGCTGTTTTTATCTCATACAGGGAGGTATTTGAGCCCCACTCTCGGAGGGGGTGACAGCCAAAGGCTGTCGGGGGGAGTAAGATCAAAATAATGTCGAATCAAAGTTTAAGCAACATAGACAAATCATCCATAATGCTTATATGGGGGTAGCTTTCCAGCTGCTCTTTTTTTGTTGTTCCTGTGGTGACTCCTGCGAAATCTATGCCGGCATTCTGCGCGGCCTGGGCGTCCACGATATTGTCCCCCACGTATATTGCCTCGGATTTTTCTGCACCGAAACGGGAGAGTGCCAGAAGTATTCCCTCCGGGTCAGGCTTGAGGTTTTTTATTTCAAGATTTCCTATGATGAAATCTATAAGCTCTGCTCCGCCGTCACGGTCAAACTTTTCCTGAATCCTGCTGCTTGTCTTCGAGGATATGATGGCGATATGCTTTCCTGCCGCGTGGAGCGCGGAGAGCGTTTTCATGGTGGAGGGGAAAAAGTGGGTGCCGGGAGTCATATATTCATCGGCAAAGACCTTGTAACGGTTGATGAAATCTGAAATCACCGCGTCATCGTCTGTACCGAGAATCTGTCCCACGGCAATCGGCATGGGAAGTCCGATGGTGCGCGTTATATTGTCCGCAGGAACGTGGGGACGGCCGAGCTGCTCGAGAGTCCGCGTAAAGCAGCCCACAATGCCCTCGGAGGAATCCACCAGAGTATAGTCAAAATCGAAAAGGTAATATGAGTACATCAAGAGACTCCTTTCAGATGGAGAAAACGTAGTTCCATTTCGTGATAATTGAAGAGATATATGTATAGTACCATGTTAGCACATCATCCGTAAAATAACTGGACTATATACTTGCCTGAATTTCCTCCTGCTTTGTTATCGTCGCTTGACGTAGCTCTACTGCTACGACTGCGCTCCTCTGCCTCGCAGATGAAAATTCATGCTGCGTCTCTAATCCAGTTATTTTTCGTCCGATGTACCAGGAGGGTTTTGCAAAAATCTTTTCTGTATGGTAAAAAAGCAGCGAAGGCATTATAATTAAGGGTAGAGCCGTCTGTACGCAGAGGTCGGCAGGCGGCTCTGGACTACAACGCAAAAGGAGGTGAAAAAGAAGAAACTATGGCATGGATTTACGCAGTAAGAAAAGGACATAAGCCGGGAATCTACTATGATGTAGAAGCGTATCAGAAGGCGATTGACGGATTCCCGGGAGCAGAAGGCCGCCGGTTTCAGGACGAGGCGGCAGCAAAGCGCTACATGGACGGCGAGGATCCGGTAAAAAAAGGCATCTATGCGGTACGCCGTGGACGAGTACCCGGAATCTATTTTACGGCAGCGGAATGCGAGGAACAGGTACGCGGATACAACGGCGCGGAGAGCCAGAGATTTTCGAATCTTGAGGAAGCGAAGCGGTACATGTCGTCACGGGACGACAACGGAGGTAAGGTATCGTCTAGGGGCGCGTCCTTCGGACGGGGAGGCGCACGAAACCGTGAGTCCTACGGAGACCGTCGGGACGGTTCGCGGCACAGGGAGTTTCGCAGGCGCAGATTTGTGAGAGCGCCCCACAGCATACGCGGACAGTTTGAAAACCATCCGGGGGCGGCATCGCAGCTCCGTGAGGGCGGAGCCCGGGCAGGGGAGCGTGTAGCGCAGCCCATAATGGTCTACACCGACGGAGGCTGCCTTGTACATGAGGACGGCGCAGGCGGATATGCCGCTGTAATATGCCTTCCAAACGGAAACCGCAAGGAAATCTCCGGCGGCGTTGATATGACACGCAGTGACCGTATGGAGCTTCTGGCGGCAGCGGCGGCGCTTCGGACTCTTGATACATATGCTGACAAGGGAGACCGCGTACAGGTCTACACGGACAGCCAGTATCTGTATCAGGGCGTGACGAAAAAAATCTGGACGGAATGGAACGACACAGAAGCGAAAAAACCGCTGAACTACGACCTGTGGACAGACCTCAGGGAACTGACAGAGGAATACGACATCACCTGGTTCTGGGTGAAGGGGCACAGCGGCAACCCCATGAATGAACGCTGTGACTGGCTGGCAACAGAGGCTGCCAAGAGAACCGTAGCAGAAAAACAATGGGTTCCGGACTTTGCGGCGCAGCTTGAAGCCGCGAAAAACCGTATCAAAGAGCTTGAACGTGAGAACAAGAAGCTCGCCTCGGATGCAGACCGCTTCCGCCTTTTGGCAGAGGACAGACTTTCGGTATCCGACAGGGACCTGTTCCAGGCTGTCTACAATGAAAGCGTTTCGGGATTCCTCCGCTGGAAAATGAAGCGTTGGATGGCAAAGCGCAAATGAAAAAGAATCCCATCACGGTGAGAAGGAAAGTATGATACGGCGATTCTTCTCATCGGGTGGGGTTCTTTTTTGTTGAGAAATGCAGAAACGAAAATACATCAATGTTATGAAATATAGATAAATTTTACGAGTACAGAGGTGGTTTCCATGAAGCTGAAACCTGTTTTGACTATTGCAGGGAGCGATTCCAGCGGCGGAGCAGGAATACAGGCAGACCTGAAAACAATGCTGGCCAACGGAGTATTCGGCATGAGTGCAGTGACAGCCCTTACGGCGCAAAACACCCGGGGAGTTACGGATATTCTTGAGGCCTCTCCTGAGTTTTTGAAGGCTGAAATTGACGCGGTGTTTACAGATATTCCTCCGGCAGCCGTGAAGGTGGGGATGGTAGCATCTGTGCCGCTAATCAGGACAATCGCGGCGTGCCTGAGAGAATACAGGGCAGAGCATGTGGTGGTGGACCCTGTGATGGTTGCCACCAGCGGAGCGAGACTCATCGCGGAGGATGCAGTGGAGGCTCTAACGGAGGAGCTTTTTCCTCTGGCTGAAATCATCACTCCGAACCTGCCTGAGCTTGAGGTGCTTGCGGGATATGAGATAAAAACAGCCGATAAGGCAGTTGAGGCCGCGAAGGCTATCAGTGAAAAATACGGCTGTGCGGTTCTTGCAAAGGGCGGACACGCCATTGGAAATGCTGACGATTATCTCGTATGGGACGGAGGAGTAAGGGTGTTCCGCGGCGAGCATATAGACACAAAAAACACCCACGGCACAGGCTGCACCCTTTCCAGCGCCATCGCCTCGAATCTTGCCAAGGGAGCGGAGCTTTCCGGGGCGGTGGAAAAAGCCAAGGCATACGTTACGGGGGCAATCGCCGCAGGACTTGAGCTCGGGCATGGAAACGGACCCCTGGCACATGGATTTGACCTGACGGGAACATATATTGATGTGTAAACAGGAATTTCAGTGGAAGCAAAGCAGAATGTTCTTGATATTTTTAAATAGTTATTGAAACCAAGAAGGTGTAGTACGATGGAACAGTATTTGGCAGCTCATGCCGGTCCGCTCATGGTGGTTTTTGTTGCATCTTTTTTGCAGTCCATTACAGGCTTTGGTCTTGTCATGATTATGGCACCGCTTCTGATGATGTTTTATGATCCGAAATTTGCGGTTATACTCGTAATCCTTATTGCTTCCTTTGGAAATCTTTCACAGGCGGTCGTGCTGAGAAAAGAAACTGCGTTTCACATGATACTGTGGCTTTTTGTGGGCTCTCTCGCGGGACAGCCCCTGGGGCATTTATTTTACCGAAGCTTTCCGTCGGAGGCTATAAGACTCTGGGTAAATGTCATCGTTCTCTTTTCGATTACGACTATGCTGGTTGCGAACTGGAAGGTTCGTCAGTGCAGGAGGAATACTCTCATAACTGGCGCTATAGCAGGTGTTACCTCTGTAAGTGCCGGTATCGGAGGGCCGCCGCTGCTCATATATTTCGCCAGCACGGATATGACTCCGGCAGTGCTCCGGGCGACAAGCATTACCTTTTTTGCCGTGTGCAACGTCTGCGTTCTTATCTCCTACGCTGTTACAGGGGTGAACGTCATGCCGGCATTTCAGGAGGCGGTGATGCTTCTGCCTGCGCTGCTCTCCGGCATTGGTCTTGGATATGTTGTTTTTCCTCATATACCGTCGAAGCTGTTTCGGAAAATTTTATTCGTTGTACTGTACATAGTCTGCAGCTATTCGGTTTACACCACGCTGATAAAGTGATTGGATGTTTTACTTTACTATTTAATTTCTTATACGAGGGAAGCCCGGTGAAGGACCGCTGACTCTTGACTTTGGCCTTAATGGCCGGGGCGGCAGTATTCAAATGGGCGCGACCTGGAACTTCTGATTATTGCTAGTCATTATTTAAGGGGCTGTGAATAAAATGCTTTCGCATTTTTCACAGCCCCTTTATTTTCTGGAGCGGGCGGGGGGAGTCGGACCCCTCTCTAAAGCTTGGGAAGCTTTCATTCTACCGATGAACTACGCCCGCGCTCACAATGTGTATGTTACCATAAATTGCGGACGCCCGCAAGATTTTTCAGTTTTTGCAGGCTGGCGATAGTGCAAATGCCGTGGTTTTAAATATGTTCCTTAATCCAACAAGCCATTTTCTCATAGGATATACTTCCTTCTGCTACACCCAATATAATGTTTTCCAATTCGTCATCGGTGCATTCCAAGGTTTTTTCATTCAACAGCAGGAACATTTCCATGGCGTGAACCGCAGTACGCTTATTACCGTCAATAAAAGCATGATTATTTGCTATACCATAGCAAAGCCGGGCAGCTTTTTCATGCAGCTCGGGAAATAAATCTTCCCCTCCAAAAGTTTGAAACGGTGCGTTGACAGCAGCTTCCAGCAATGCAATATCTCTAACACCTTCTCCTACAGGTATTTCGCTTCCCTCTAAATCGGAATGAAATTGCAGGATATCAGTAAGAAGAAGTTGGACTGAATACTCTACGTTCATTTGCTTGCAAGCCTTCTGTATAGATTTTCATTTTTTTTCATAAGCTGCTTGGAAAGCTTTGACATAAGTTCTTTTATTGCAATGCTGTTTTGAGAGGTCAAGACAACGCGGGTTGTGTTATTTTTTTCTGTATTCTTCATATTTCAGTTCACCTCATTTTATTATGTGTAATACCCACATCTAATTATAGCGCCGTAGTTGGAGTTTTACTATATGCAAAATGAACCCATTGAGAGGTCTTCTCACGCTTCTAAAAACATGGTAAAATATAAATAACATGTGAGCGGCATGAAGGTGATTGGTGCCGCAACGGACGATTTGAAAGTGTGGGAAGAAAGTGAAATATTCATCAAAACTAAGTGACGCAGTACATATTCTGGCATTCATCGAGCTGCTGAGGGACCGCCTGCGGGCGTGTATGCCCTCCAAGCTTACCAGCGGAGAGATTGCACGGAGCATACATACCAATGCTTCCTTTGTGCGTCAGCTCATGATGCAGCTGAAGAAAGCAGGACTTCTGGTGAGCGAGCGCGGCGCGGCTAATCCCCGTCTCGGACGGCCCGCGGAGGAAATATCCCTCTACGATATATATCGTGCCGTGGAAGGGAACAAACCCCTTCTTCACCTGGATGAAAACGTAAACGAAATGTGCGTTGTCGGAGTCCATATTCAGCTTGCGCTGCAGGAATCCTTTGATTCCATACAAAAGGCGGCTGAAAAAGAGATGCGCTCCATAACTCTTGCGAAGGTTATAGAGGACTATCATAAAAGACTGCCTGAGGAAGCAGATGAAAAGCCCTGCTTTGGACGATTTGAAGGGTAAAGGGCCATGAACGGCTGTATACTCATAACTTCATAGAATGCAAAAGGAGCCGCGATGCGGCTCCTTTTTTGTGTTCTTTTAGTTATTTCTCCGCAAGTGCTTTCATGCGCTGCTGCATTGCGGCGATTTCCTTCATATTCCCGTAGAGTCTTTCGTTGGCTTTTCTTTCCCATTCCTGTGCCTTTTCTTCATCCTCGGGTATGCCGTCGCCGCTTCTGTAGAGGTCGGCAAGCGCCTGCATGGCATCGGGATAGCCGTAGCCTGCGGCACGTTCGTAGAGTGCGACCGCGCGGTTTGTATCCTTTGGGCCTCCCTTGCCCCGGCGGCAGAGCTCTGCCATCTGGTAATAAAGGTAAGGTGCGTTGTAGCCTTCATATCCGACGGAAATGACATCCTCGTAGAGGGAACGTGCTTTTTCGTAGTCCTGCGGGACGCCTCGTCCGAAGCGGTATATGTTTGCGAGGTAGAAGCGCGCTTCCAGGTTTCCTGCGGAGAGTGCTTTTTCGTAAAGCTCCTTTGCCTTTGCACAGTCCTGCTGTACATGCTGGCCTATGTCGTACATGAGTCCGAGGAGGGTTGTTCCCAGGCTGCTGCCTGAAGCGTCTGCCATGGAGAACCAGTGGAAGGCTTCGGCGAAGTCCTTCTCCTCTCCGAAGTATGCCAGTTCGCCAAGCTCGCACATGGCTCCGGGGTGACCGCCCTGGGCGGCTTTTTTGAACCATACTGCTGCTTCCGCGTCGTCTTCGGTTACGACTTTTCCTCGGGAGTAGGCAAGTCCTACCTCGTATTGTGCCGACGGGTTTCCTTTTTCGGCGGCTTTTCTGTAGCAGGCGAGAGATTTTTCCCCGTTACGGGGGAGTATGTTCTCAAAGCCTGATTCGTAGAGGCAGCCGAGAGCGTAGATGGCAGGAACAAAGTCCGTTTCCGCGGCCTTCTCAAGGCAGGATACTGTCTTTTCGGGAGCGGGAGCAGTGCCTTCCCAGCCGTCACGGTACATGATGCTGAGGGCGTAGAGGGCAGGGCCGTAGCTGTTTGCCGCGGCTTTTTCATACCATTTTTTTGCTTCTTCAGGATTTGCTTCAAGGTGAAAGCCTGTGCTGTCGGTCTTGTCCGACTGCAGGAGGTCTCCGATGGCGCAGGCGGCATCCTCGGCATAGATGCAGTCGGCATCAGCGGCGCAGATTTTGTACTCCTCTATTGCCCTTTTGAAATATGACGGAAGGGCGCGTCCGTCCTCGTGAAGCCGTCCGAGGAAAAAGTGTGCGGAGGAAGAGCCCATTTCCGCGGCTTTGTTAAACCATTCCAGGGCTTTTGTGAAGTCGGTCTCGGGGCCTCCCGCGTATGGCTCCGAGTATATGCGGCCAATCATGACCGCGCCTTCGCTTATGCCGTCCTCCAGAGCTTTTTTGTAAAATTCCAGTGCCTTCATCGGCTCCTGTTTTTTGAAAAGGAAAAGCGAGCCCAGCTCCATCCACGCTTCAATGTCCGGGTCGTTATCGGTCTGGGTTGCGGCGATGAAAAGCTCTGCCGCGCTGTCGTAGAGACCTTCTCCGCGGGCAATGCTTCCAAGCGCAAAGAGGGCGTCGCCGTTTTCTTTTTCTGCGGCGAGGTTAAGATATTTTTTTGCTTTTTCGATATCCGGCTTTATTTCCGGCTCGCAGCCTCTCCGGTAGAGCTGTCCCAGGTGGAGCATGCAGGATTCGTTCTCCTTCTCCACGCCTTTTTCAAAGTAGGAGACGGCGCGGCTGATGTCTCTTTCCGCGTAATCGTCCTGAGTGTAGAGGCTTCCGAGCCATGAGTAGGCTTCGTCGTTTCCATGCTCAAGTGCCTGCAGGAAGTAATTTTTTGCTTTTTCGTAGTCCTTCGGAACGTCAGTGCCTTCGAAGTACAGTGCGCCGAGAATACATTCTGCCATGTCGAAATGCTCCGCAGCAGCTTTTTCATAGCAGTCAATGGCGGCATTTATGTCGACCTCTGTGCCGATGCCCTCGCGGTACATACGTGCCAGTGCCGTGAGCGGGATGGACTCGCCGTTTGCTGCCGCGCGCTTCATGAAGGAAAAGGCTTTTTCCTCGTTTTTTTCAACTCCGTCGCCGTGCAGGTAGAGATGGGAAAGAGAGTACAGGGCAGGAGCGTAGTCCTTTTCGGCGGCTTTTTCAAAGTATTTGACAGCCTTTTCCATGTCGGAAGGTACTTCTTCGTCGCCGCCTTCGTATATCTGTCCGAGTGAGCAGGCTGCTTCGGCGCTGCCTGCTTTTTCCGCTTCCTCGTATATAGCTATTGCGCGTTTTATGTCGCGCTTTGTGCCTATGCCGTAGCGCAGGCTTTCCGCGAGGTAGTCTGCCGCGGCGGTGTGGCCGTGCTTTGCGGCTGCCTCAAAGTATTTATTTGCCTTTTCAAGGTCCTGTTCTCCGTCTTCACCGTTGCGATATTTTAAGCCGAGCAAAAAAAGCTCATCCGGGTTCTCCGGCATCGGCTGAATGGCGTTTTTTATCCAGTCTCCGATTCCCATATTTATGTGTCCTCCTGTTTATTGCATTTTTGAAAGTATTTCGCTGTATAAGAAGCCTTCCCGTACGCCTGAGTCACTGTAGACTGCCTGCTTTACGCCGAAATGGCGGAAGAGGGTGTCGGCTATGACGAGGCCGGGGAGAAGGGTGTGTATGCGGTCGGGGTCCGCGCGGAGCAGTACAAGAAGCTCGCCCTCGGGGATATTGTCTCCCAGGGCGAAGCGCGACAAAAGCTGGGATAGCTTTTCCGTGTCCATCGTGCGGTTGTCTGTGGGCAGCCCGAAGCATGAGTTGTAAACGGCGCGTGCTCCCTTGAAGGTTCCTCCGATGCCGCAGATGAAGGGGGCTTCTATTCCTGACCATGTGGAGAGGTCAAGCTCCTTTTCGGCGGTTTTCCGCATGGCGGTAATTTCATCGGGTGTGGGGAGAGTTGCCTTTACCCGTCCTGTTCTTAAAGCCAGGGAGCCGAGGGGGAGGCTGGCCTGCCGCTTTATTTCCTTCTTTTCGTAGAGTACCAGCTCAGTGCTGCCGCCGCCGATGTCTATGAGAAGACCGCTGTCCTCCGGGACATCATGGGTTGCGCCCACGAAATCAAAGAGAGCTTCCTCGTCGCCTGAAAGCACGCGTATGGATATGCCCGTTTCCTCCTCGATACGGGACACTGCCTCGCGGCTGTTTTTGGCGTTTCTGAGGGCGGCTGTGGTGAAGGCCGCGACGTTTTTTATGGAAAGGCGCTTCAGGAAGTCCTTGAACTCCGTTAGGACGGAAACGGCTTTTTCTATGCCTTCCTCCTGCATGACACCGTCCTTTACGTAGGAAGCCAGCCCGACTATCTGTTTTCTTTTCAGAAGCTGCTCGGGGCATCCGCTGCCGACCTCATATAGAGCCATGCGGACGGTATTGGAACCGATGTCGATGACTGCCTGTATCATAAAATTTCTCCTTTTACTTTGCGTCCGTTGGCTGGGGAAGCATTTTTCATGTACTATTATCCTACCATATTTTAACGCTGTATGTTGCGAAAATTTCTGAAAAGAAATATATTGTAACAGGATGTGTTTGGAGGTGCTTTATGGACAAGAATGAACTGCCGTATTTTACCGTGGGAGAAAACGGTTATGGCGGAGCACAGGGATGGTTTACCGACAAGTGGATGAATATAGGCGGCTGCGCGGCTGTCACCGCCTGCGATTCAAGCATATATTTCGACCTTTACAGGGGGACCAGGCTCTATCCGAAGGACATGAATAATATCACCCGTGAGGATTATATTGATTTCGGTATGGAAATGAAGCCATATCTGAAGCCCCGCTTCACGGGAATAGATACTCTCAAGATATATATCAACGGTGTCAAGGATTTCCTTTTTGACAAGGGAGAAGACAAGCTTTATCTGGCCCCCTTTGACGGGACGGAGCCGTACAGGTCAGCGAGGAGTCTGGTAAAGACACAGATAGATGATGGATTTCCTATACCGACGCTTACGCTGAGACACAGCGCGCCTGCAATGGCGGATTATGTGTGGCATTGGTACCTCATAACGGGCTACCGCTACGAAAACGGAGTGGATTTGGTGAAGGTAGTGACCTACGGAACCTGGCGCTGGCTGGCCTTTGATATGCTGTGGAGCACGGGCTACAGCAGAAAGGGCGGGATGGTGATTTGGGGGGAGAAGTAGGGAAAAATTGATAATTTTACGTTTTATGATTTATGTTAGTTTACTGCTTCATACTTGTTTCAGACGGGGCTTTGCCCCTTCTGACTTCCCCACACGGGGGGAGACCCCCGTGACCCCCTCTAACCGCCTGACGGCTCGAGGAACCCGCGGCGTTACACTCGTGGCAGGCTGTACACTCCGTCTCCCGCGTCTATACTGTATTACTAAAGCCGATTAGTGGTAGGCGTTATATTTCCGCAAATAAGTTAAACTCGTTTCAGCTTTCGTACAAGTTTCAGACGTGGCTAGCTCTGTCGTGCTTGCTCCCCCCGACAGCCTTCGGCTGCCACCCCCCTCTCGGAAGGGGGCTTTTAACGGCCTCCCTCCATGAGGGAGGTGGCACGCTGAAAGCGTGACGGAGGGAGAGAGTAGAGTTGGCCGCGGGAAAAGAAAAAAGCGAAGCGTTAAAAAGAAAGGTGTCCAGCGGGAACGTAGTTCCTGCGGTGGGGAAGTGCGAAGGGGCAAAGCCCCGTCTGAAAGAAGTATTAAAGCTGAGGTAAATATAGAGCACAAGGAAATAAATTTAGCCAATCGAATAAAATTTTTGAGTAGCATCTAAGCCAATCGAATATATTCGGGAATATGACATGATGATTTCAGGATATGTTATAGCTAAATGCTTGTATGCAGGCAGCAAAAAAGGGTTATCTCCAAAGCCTTGTGCTTTGTGAGATAACCCTTTAATATTTCTTATTCCGATTTCTGATCCATTACAGCCAACGACGCGACTCTGTCGCCGTTCTCTGTCTTCATCAGTGTCACACCCTGAGTGTTTCTGCTGATTACGGAGATTTCATCCACGTTGGTGCGGATTACTATTCCCTCCTGGGTGATGAGCATGAGCTCCTGGTTCGGTGTTACGACCTTGAGGCCTACAACAGCGCCGGTCTTTTCAGTGACCTTCATGTTGATGACACCCTTACCGCCTCTCTGCTGTACGCGGTACTCGGTGGCTGCCGTGCGTTTGCCGTAGCCTTCCTCTGTGACTGTCAGGACTTCGCTGTCCTCTTTGACAGTATCCATGCCTACGACTTCGTCCATGTCGTTCAGGCGGATGCCGTGTACACCGCGAGCCTGACGGCCCATGGAGCGTACATCGTCCTCCTCGAACATGATGGCAAGTCCGTCGCGGGTTCCGAGGATTATGCGGCGTTCACCGTCGGTGAAGCGTACTCCGATAAGCTCATCGTCTTCATCCAGCGTGAGTGCGATAAGACCGCCCTTGCGCGCTGTATCGTACTCCTTGAGGCCCGTTTTCTTGACGATACCTTTTTTCGTCGCCATGAAGAGGAAGCGGTCCTCTCTGTATTCGCGGATAGGAATGACTGCCGTGATAGTCTCTCCGCTTGCAAGGGGAAGGAGATTTACGATAGCCGTGCCCTTCGCCTGACGTGTCGCCTCAGGGATATCGTAGCCCTTGAGACGGTAAACAAGTCCGCGGTTCGTGAAGAACATGATGGTGTGATGTGTCGTAGTGATGAGAAGGTGCTCGACGAAATCCGTCTCCTTCGTTCCCATGCCCGTTACGCCGCGGCCGCCGCGTTTCTGGTTGCGGTATGTGGTGAGGGGCATGCGCTTCACGTAACCGCCGTGGGTTACTGTGATGACAACATCTTCCTCTGCGATGAGGTCCTCGATATCCATGTCAGCGCCGGAAAGTGTGATGCGTGTGCGGCGGTCGTCGCCGTACTGCTCTTTGACCTTCGTGAGCTCTTCCTTGATGATGCCGAAGATTTTTCCTTCGTCAGCGAGGACACCCTGCAAGTATGCGATGGTTTTCAAGATTTCCTGATATTCTTCCTCAATCTTCTCGCGCTCGAGACCTGTGAGACGCTGGAGACGGAGGTCGAGAATAGCCTGAGCCTGCTTCTCCGTAAGACCGAAGCCGTCCATGAGCGCCTGACGGGCGATATCTGCCGTGCGGCTTTCGCGGATGGTGGAGATGACAGCATCCAGATGGTCCAGAGCTATTGTCAAGCCCTGCAATATGTGAGCGCGGGCCTGTGCTTTGTTGAGTTCGTATTTCGTCCTGCGTGTGATGACATCCTTCTGATGCTCAACGTAGTAATGAAGCACCTCTTTGAGGTTCAGTACGCGGGGACGTCCGTCAACGAGAGCCAGCATGATGACACCGAAGCTGTCCTGCAGCTGGGTGTGCTTGTAAAGCTGGTTCAGAAGAACATTCGCGTTTGCGTCGCGGCGAAGCTCCATTACAATGCTCATACCGTTGCGGTCGGATTCATCACGGAGAGCCGTGATGCCCTCAATCTGCTTGTCGCGGACGAGCTCGGCGATCTTTTCCACGAGACGCGCCTTGTTGACCTGATACGGAAGCTCCGTAACAATGATTCGCTGCTTGCCGTTGGACATAGTCTCGATATGAGCCTCGGCACGCATTGTGATAACGCCGCGGCCAGTGCGGTAAGCGCTCTTTATGCCGTCAAGACCGAGAATCTGTCCTGCCGTCGGGAAATCCGGTCCCTTGATGACAGTCATAAGCTCGTCAACAGTCGTTTCAGGATTGTCGATGAGCATGAGAACACCGTCGATTACCTCGCGCATGTTGTGCGGAGGAATATTCGTCGCCATACCGACGGCGATACCAGACGAGCCGTTTACGAGAAGCTGCGGGAATTTCGACGGGAGAACGGAAGGTTCCTTTAAGGATTCATCATAGTTCGGAACGAACTCGACTGTATCCTTGTCGATATCCTGAAGCATAAGCTCAGCGATTTTCGACATGCGGACCTCTGTGTATCGCATAGCAGCCGCCGGGTCGCCGTCCACGGAGCCGAAGTTTCCGTGACCGTCAGCCATAGGGTAGCGGATGGAGAAATCCTGGGCCATACGCACGATAGCATCGTAGACCGAGCTGTCACCGTGCGGATGATATTTACCGAGAACCTCACCGACGATACGGGCCGATTTCTTGTAGGGCTTGTTGGAGCCCATGCCCGCTTCCTGCATAGCGTACAGAATGCGGCGGTGTACCGGTTTCAGACCGTCGCGGACGTCAGGCAGCGCACGCGCGACGATAACGCTCATGGCGTAATCGATGTACGAGTTTGACATCACGTCCGAGAGGTTTACCGGCAAAACTTTATCCTTGCCAAAATCCAAAAAACTCACCCCTGTATGTGTGATTTGTAGACATAATCAGACTCTTAATTATAACGTATTTTTTCGGATTTTTCCATAGGCTGCGTGTTGTACATTTATGTAGGATACGTTCCTTTTGATTTGATCTCTGCACAATCATTTGGGGATAACATGTCCAGAAATCATCATGTCATATTTGGAATATATCCGATTCTGTACGTATATCCATTGTACGCATTAAAATTTTATGAACGCATATAGTTCTGTGTATCGCTAGCCACAAATTGGCTTGGGCACGACAGTAAATTCGCGGGTTGACGTGCAATTCGCTTTAAAATAAAATCACGCCGCGGGAAAAGAAAAAAAGCGAAGCGTTAAAAAGGAGAGTGTCCAGCGGGAACGTAGTTCCTGCGGTGGGGAAGAGCGAAGGGGCGACGCCCCTTCGCATGGAGTATTTAGCTATAACGAGATTTAAAAATTTCTATCTGATTTCCACAAATAACTCCCATATATTCTATGCACGATTCAGCCATAAATTTCTCTCAGACGGGGCTTTGCCCCTTCTGGCTTCCCCACACGGGGGACAAATTCCCCCATGTCCCCTTTATTTAACCGCTCCTCACGTCGCTCTGGAAACCCGCGGCGATACACTCGTGGCAGGCTGCACACTCCGTCGCCCGCGTCTTTACTGTATTACTGAAGCCAATTAGTGATATTTTTTTACATAGAGGCATGTCCTATATTATTCATCTCTACACAACGATTTGTCCCTAATTGGCTCTGCCACGACAGTAAATTCGCGGGCTGACGTGCAATATAGCCTCCCTCCATGAGGGTGTCAACATGCCGGTGGCATGTTGGCTTTGCACGCGTAGCGTGACGGAGGGAGTGAATAAAATCACGCCGCGTGAAAAGGAAAAAAGCGAAGCGTTTGAGGTAGGTGTTGACATGCCGGGGGCATGTCAACTTAGCGGGAACGTAGTTCCTGCGGTGGGGATGTGCGAAGGGGCAAAGCCCCTTCGCATACAAGGTTTCGCTATAACGAAACATAAGATATTTATCCGATTTCCGAAAGTGAATCCGATATATTTCATATTTCGTCCAGCCATAAAAATGTTTCAGACGGGGCTTTGCTATAACGGATTTTTCGAAATAGCTTTTGCACATTTCGCCTTCATGTATTTCTTGCCTTATGATGATGTTTAAGTTATCATATAAATGGGATGGGGGATTGAACAGAAGTGTACAAAATATATTTTTATGCAGATAAAAATGGAAATATGCCTGTTCGTGAATATATCAAAGAGCTTGCAGCGAAGAAAGATAAAGACAGCAGGATAAAGTTGAATAAAATTCGGGACTACATCAACGCACTAAGCAATATGGAGCTACAATAGGGGAACCGTATATGAAGAAGCTGGAAGGCGAAATATGGGAGCTCCGTCCTTTGCGGGACAGAATTTTATTTGCGGCGTGGACAGGAAGTAGTTTTGTACTTATTAGTCATTTTGTTAAAAAAATACAAAAAACACCACTCTCTGAAATTGAGAAGGCGAAGCGTCTTTTGAAGGAATATCTCGAAAGGAGTGAAAATGATGGATAAAGAATATAAAAAAGCTATCGCTCACGCACAGGCTTGCCTGGAAGATGCAAGGCAGCGTGGAGAAGAAGCAATTGGTGGAAGTTGGGATGACGAGTTCGAGAAAGAGATTTTTACGCCGGAAGAAATCGCGGAAAGTGATTTGCGCGTTGCCCTTATCGGGGAATTGATTAAAGCACGGAACGAAAAAGGAATCACTCAGAGAAAGCTGGAAGAATTGAGCGGAGTGAGTCAGCCTGTTATTGCACGCATCGAAAAGGGAAATATCAGCCCGCAGATTGGCACGCTTATTAAACTGCTCGCGCCACTGGGAAAGACATTAGGAATTGTTCCTTTGCAGTCAAATTCGTGAAAACGAAAAGAACGGGTACTTTCAAAACTGAAAAATTTTAAGGTTTTGAACGCAGAATCAAACCGTAAACAAAAAACGAGCCGTCGATTGTAAAAATCGGCGGCTCTTGTCATTTCATCTTTAATCCCTGCGACCGTGATTTCTTCTACGGGTCCAGTTTTCTCCTTCAGCAATTACAGCTTGAAGTCGTAATGCTTGGAATAATCCTCCTGGATGTTCAGACGGAGTGTTTTGTTCTTAAGGTCGTAAACCGCCGTGTGCCATGTCTGCCAGAAGTTGTTCGGCTGAATTTCTCTGTCGCGCAGCTGGTAGGTATCCACTCCGGACTGAATAGCAGCTTTGAAATCCATCGGCGCACTGTCGATTGTCAGTGTTCCGCCGCAGGACTCTGTGTACCAGATTGGATTTGTATCAGCCTCATAGGTCCGGGTGTATTTCACGCGCTCCATCAGGCGTGCCATTCCTTCAGCGGACTCTCCGCCCTCTGCGTAATGCTCCCTCAGTATGGCGTAACGTTCAACTCCGCAGGCATGGGGTGTAAGGATTGGGAAGTTCTCATAGGTTTTTCCCACAACCTTCTGTCCTGCCCGCGCTATATGCTTTGCGTAATTAGTATTCGGCGCGTAGTTGATATAGAAATTTGTCATGATATTGTCCGTGTTGTTTCTTGCCACAAGCTCGCCGTCGATGCACTCAACAATGTAGGTTTCCTTCGGGTCGGAGAGCATCCAGTGAATCCCGCACGTGCCATAGCTGCCGTAAATGTCCATATTCTTCAGAAGCTCTACACCATGAGCAGCGGATTCTGCGTGGTCAAGAACGTAGCGGACTACAGCAAGAGCATGAATTCGCGGTTTGCCGTAATTGGTTGACTGCAATGTAGCAAAGTCCAGATCCTCGGCAGGAACGACGTTGCTGTTCATCGCCACGCCGTTTTCATTGATGCCGTCAAAGGTCATGTTTGGCATTGCCTGAAGATCAGCCTCCGAAACGTTGTCAACCTCACCGGATTTAAGCGTAAGAATTGCGGCCATTCCGATACTTGCGTAACGGCCCTTTGACTCGTCTCCGGCAACCTTGATTACGAACTCAGGGACATCTGCGTAATCCAAATCCAGATTGCGGCCGTAGAAGTTTCCGTTGCGAACGGCGGAGCAGGCGAAGCCTGTTTTGACCTTTTCCCCTGTTGTGAGGTCAGGAACATAGTCTGTGTACTCCATGTAGTACAGGTACTTATCCAGCTTTTGGGGAGCTGTGTATGAAGCAGCCTGCGCCGCCGAACCGCAAATGGCGAAGCTTAACGCCAAAAACGCGGCAAAAAAGAGACCCAACAATTTTTTTCGGATATGCATCATATCTCCTCCTTTTTGATTGAAAAAGGCTTACGTCCTGCGGCTTTATTAAACCGTATTTACCGCGCTTCGGGCGTTCCTTCTTCATCGTTGACACTTATGGACATCCTGCGCCGCATTTACCTGAGAACCTTAGGTATCAATCGGCGAAGGCAAAATCCTGCCAATGCTCCAGCATGAATTGAATCAGCGTGGAAGAATTTTTCGCCGCGGTTTTCGTAAACTCAGCGAAGTCCATGTGACCGCTGTCATCGGCCTTGTCCGAAATTGCCCGCAAAATCACGAAGGGGACTTCATTGAGGAAGCACACCTGGGCAACGGAGCCGCCTTCCATCTCCGCGCAATCTCCTGCAAATTCCGCAACAATCCTGTCCTTTTCCATATGGGAGGCAATAAACTGGTCACCGGAGCAGATTCTTCCTTCCACGGCGGCAATCCCCGGCAATGTCTTCTGTATTGCCCGGACCGCTCTTTGACGCAGCTCCTTATCCGCCGCAAAGGCGACCTTGCCTGTATAGGGAATCTCCCCTTTTTGGAAACCAATCGCTGTCACATCGAAATCATGCTGCACGGCATCCACCGCAACCACAATATCGCCGATATTCAGTTTGGGGTTCAGCGAGCCTGCCACGCCGGTATTGATAACATGCGTCACCGCGAAATCATCAATGAGAATCTGGGCGCAAATACCCGCATTTACCTTGCCCATGCCGCATTGGACGATAACGGTGTCTGTGTTCCCTATAGTTCCCTCGTGGAATGTCATTCCCGCTTTCTTCACTTGCCGTTTGAGTCGCATCGCTTTCTTCAGATTTGCGACCTCCGATTCCATCGCGCCAATGATGCCGACCTTTGCCTTTGCTGTTTTCTGCGCCGCTGCCGTCCCTGTTTCCATGAAAAAGGAACCGCCCAAAACGCCGGCAGCTCCCAAAGCTGACAACCGCAAAAACTCCCTGCGATTCATCATCTATCGCTCCTCTGTCAAAATTTTTTAATCGGACTCAGAAATTCATTAATGAGGACTTATTCGATATTTTGTATTTAATTTCCTGCCGAACCGAAAATGTTTTTACGGAAAATGCCGTTTTCAAAACTTAAAAATTTTTGAAGCTTTGAAAGTAGAAATAAAGCGCGCAAAAAAACACAGCCGACGATTCAAACGAATCGTCGGCTGTTGTTTATGAACATTTTAACCCGGCTGCTGCTCTCAGGAATGGAATTTCTTCCACGGGTCAGTTTTTTCTTCCTTCTGTGCAGGGGCTTTTTCTTTATCGTCCTTGAGCTTTGAGAGGTAGTCGCCAAGGAGGCTTTCCTTGAGCTTTGGCTCCGGCTCAGGAAGGGGAGTTTTTCCTTCTCCGATGGGTTTTACGTTGATGTCGAGGCTGTCACCGTTCTTTATGGGGTCGGTGAACTGTGCCGGTTTTTTGTTGACGAGTATTTCCACCGTGACACGGCTGGTGGCGGAGGGAGGCACGAAGCCTACCGCGGCCATGGCGTCGGCTACGTTTGTAGCGCGGCGTTCGCTCTTTGTATAGCGTACAGATGAGCCCTCCGTAAGTATGGTGTTCGTGGTGGCAGGGCGTCCGTTGACCTCAAGGCTTACTACGGCTGAAGGTATGTGTTTTTCTTCGCCGTTGAAGTCTATCACGAGGCTCGCCTCAAGCTCGGATATGTCCAGAACATCACCCAGCTTCGGTTCCTTCGGAAGCTCGTAGTCTATGCGGTCGCCTTCATGAACCTCTGTGGAGAGTGTCACAGGCTCGTCGTCAACTCGGATTTCGGGTGCTGCCGTGTACTGTGAGCTGCTGCCGTTCAGGGTGTAGGGAACCTTGCGGCCTGTCGGGGAGAAGCCTGCTGCCGCGAGGGTTTCCCCGATGGTGCGGAGCTTTTTCGCAGTTATTACGTCCCCGTCCTTCAGAGCGTGGTCCAGCGGAGTCGGTGTCTGATTCAGAAGCACCTGCGGTGTGAGGACCGTTTCCTCTCCGTTGATGTAAACGACAAAGGATGGCGGTGTGTCGAGAACATCGGCGAGAGTGATGTGCGGGATGACTCCGTCCTGCCCCGGTTCTATGGTTATGCGGCTGCCGTCGGAGATAGGCGTGTCCAGGGCGGCTTCTTCGCCGTTCATTGTGAGCTTTGCGAGAGTTCCCATGGTGCCGGGGAAGAATTTCGACTGTCCTTCTACGGTTACCATGATGCCGAGGCCCGGTTTGCCGTTGAATTTTTTCAGCTGAATGCCTGCATTCAAAAGCGCATCCGATACTGTGAGGTCGCGGAAGTTAAAGAGACGGTATTCAATGTCGTTGACGTATACCGTGAGGAAATGCAGGGTGTTGAGGGACGCGATTTTCAAAATACCCAGCGGCGTCACGGCATCAGGCAGCTTCAGCTCGTCGGGGAGCTCGCTGACTCCTTCGATTTTTTCGGGGTGGCGTACTGCCACTCGTCCCTTCGGGAGCTTCAGCACCTCTGTCAGAATGTCCGAAAGACGCGGTGTGAGCGCGCCGCCGCCTACGAGAAGCACTGCCTGGGGCTCGCTTCCGTTGAGGTCTATTATCTGCTTTGCTATCGCTTCCGCAAGCTTTTCGATATTCGGAAGAATCGGCTCGATTATGTCCTTAGGCTTCAGCTTGTAGTGCATGCCCAGGATGTCGTCAAATTCCACCTCTCTGCCGTCGGCAGCTTCACGCTTTATGTGCTCTGCCACGTTGAAATCCAGAAGGAAGCGCTGGGAGATGGCTTCGGTGATTTCGTCGCCTGCCTGCGGTACCATGCCGTATGCGATGACGGAGCCGTTTTTCGTTATGGCAACGTCGGAGGTGCCTGCGCCGATATCTACAAGAACGAGGTTCAGATGGCGCATGGTGGGCGGAATGAGTACGTTGATTGCTGCAATAGGCTCCAGGGTGATTGCGCGCATGCCGAGGTTAACGGACTGGAGCGCGGAGTCCATGGAGTCGATGACCTGACGGGGCAGGAATGTGGCTATTACTGATGCCTTTGCGATTTTGCCCCGCTGTCCCACGAGGGTTTTCAGCTGTACGTCGTCGAGGGTGTAGCGGATAGTGCTGTAGCCTACGCAGTAGTAGCGCGTAGGGTCGTCTACTGTGCCGCCTGTTGCCAGCTTCGTCTGTGCCGCCTGTACGCCTGCGAAGTCAAGGCGGCGTTCCTGCTCGGCTGTGATTATGCCGCTGACCTCCATTTCGGATTCGGCGGTGGTGGTGTAGAGGGCGCGGCCCGCGGCTGCGACAGCGACGTTATGGAGCACGCCGACTCTCTTTTCGAGAGCCTTCTTAACGTCCTTGATGACAGCGGCTACCTGCGGAACGTCGTGAATCTGTCCGTCCAGCATGGCGCGTGTCTTATGCTCCTCGCGCTCCGTATCAAGGAGTGTCAGCGAGCCGTCTGATTCCTGCTCTGCCACGATGCCTATGACGCTTCTCGTACCGATATCGAGGGCAAAAATGCGCTCCTTGCGCGGTTTCTTTTCTGCTGCTGAGGCAGTTTTCTTTTTCGTCGTCTTGCGCTTCGTTGTTTTCTTTGCGGTTTTTGTCGTTTTCGCTGCCCTTTTCCTCGTCGGCGCTGCTGCCTGTTCCTCGGGCGCGGCTTCCGGTACGGAGGTTATGACTGTTTCTTTTTTTGCTTTGGCGGCTGCCGTTTTTTTCGTTGTTTTGGCAGCGGCTGTTTCTGTTGTTGTCTTTTTTACAGTTGCCATTAAAATAACTCCTCTGGAAAAATCAAAATAAAATTCAAAATAAATTCAAAAATAAGAGGTATTCTAGTATATATTCGCGAATAAATATAAGAATACCTTTTTTTAATTTGATTTCTTTTAAAAAAATTTGCAGGACGTGCCTGCGCACGTCGGATAAAATTCGGGGGTTATTGGTCATGACATTGCGTAATCTGACAAATCAGGAGGTTATAACGGGGAGTGATTTCCGCCGCATGATAACAGGCGCTTACAGTGAGTTTCTTCTTGAATACGAGTCCATAAACGAGCAGGCGGACAGGGATAATCCTTCCCTTGTTACAAAGCCGGGGACTAATATTCTGCGGACAATGGGGGCAGCAGTTATGCCGCTGGAGGACGCTCAGGACGATACCATAGGCGGCCTTGCGCGGCGTGTGGCATCGGCAGCGGCTCTCGGGGCCCGGGGCTCGTCGGGAGTTGTCCTTTCCCAGCTTTTCCGCGGCATAGCAAAGGGGCTCATCGGTAAAATCGACGCTACCTCGTCGGAGTTCGGAAAGGCGTTCCAGTATGGCATTCTCTACGCGCAGCGCGTGCTGCCGGAGGATGTGGACCGTCCGATTGTCTCCGCGGCACGGGCCGTTGCAAAGGGCGCGTACAAGGCAGTGCGTGCAAATCTTCCGATTTATGAAATTCTCGCGGCGGCGATAGAGGCAGGCAGCCACAGGGACGATGCTCCCTTCGTCGTGGGCGAGCGCATAATGATGGATTTCCTCAAGGGCTGTCAGAAGGGCCTTACGGGAAATTTCGTTTCTCCTGTGCTGAGCTTTTCCGTGGGAACGGGGGACCAGAAGCTGGGAATCCCCGACCCGCGGCAGGACGAGGTGCACCCATACTGTATGACCTTTGGGATTGAGAACTCAAAGGGGGACAGCAGACGTCTTGAGGAATATCTGCAGGGAGACGCCAGCTTTATCGTGGCAACGAGACACCGTTCGCGTCTGGAGGTTCATCTTCACACGGCGCACCCGGGGCTTGTGCTGGAAAAATGCATCGGGTTCGGACGTCTTGAGTCCATACGCATAAATAACATGGCGGAGCCTCATGCAATGATTCTCGCCCATCATTCCCTGATGCCTGTGGCGCTTCTCGCGGCTGCCTATGATGAGGCACATGCGGAGAGACTGCAGAAGCAGGGTGTGAACCTCATTACTCTCGGAGGCGAGGACAACACGCCGTCGGTTGGCGCACTGGTGAATGCGGCCCACAGCGATCTCGCGGAATCCTACGTGATGGTGTCGGACGGCACAAGGCTGAATCTTGAGCTTCGTCAGGTGAAGCGTATACTGGGTGACCGCGTGGAGATTATAACGGTGGATAATCCCGAGGAGCAGGAAATCGCCGTACGCGCCTTTAACAGGCACATGTCCGCGAAGGAAAACGCCGCAAGAATGACGGAAAGTCTTGAGGAATACAGAGGGAGAGACGGGAATTGCTGACGGATATTGAGATACGCTCTGCCGCAAACGACGCGGCGTATCCAAGAGGGCTCCGTTATTACAGGAACGGAGCGGTAAAGGATATTACCGCGGTCTCCGAAAGAGGCGGAAAAATCACATACACAGGCCATGTGCACGGAAATCTTGATACATACGAGGTAAGCGCCGTTATAAGGGGCAGCGAAATTGAGGAATGGGACTGCACCTGCCCTGCCGCCGCGCAGTATTCGGGAGCATGCAAGCACGTGGTGGCTTTTTTGAAGCGGATACAGGAAATCGAGCGGCTGAAATCCGTGGGCCGGAGCACTATTTCCAGCAGAAGGGAAACAGGGCTCAGGCTCTTTTCTCTTTTCGGTGAAAAGAATACCGCCGCCGCAATAAGAAAAGAGGATGCGCCCCTGCGTATGGAGGCGAAGCTTTTCGTTTCCCATGAATACAGCAATGTGACGAACTGGCTGGAGTTTAAGCTGGGCCGTGACAGACTCTACGTAATGAGGAATATTCCCGACCTCATGCATACCGTTGACAGCGGTCTTCCTGTGGAGTTCGGAAAGCAGCTTACCCTTGAGCCTGAGGATTTTAGGTTTGAGCAGGGAGTGTCGGAGAAGCTGTGGGATTTTCTGAGGCGCGCGTACCGCGATGTAGCCAGCACGGAGGTCTACAGCTCCTATTTCCGTTCCTCATACAACAACGTAAGCACAATGTTCGAGCAGAAAAGGTTCAAGCTGACTCCATCGCATCTTCGGGAGTTTCTTGAAATAATGAAGGATACTCCCTTTGTGCTTGCCGCAGGAGACAGGGAAAGAACGGTATACATAAAGGATGAAAACCCCGAGGTGCGGATACGGGTGGAGGACGTGGACGGTGGAGGAAGGATTTCCCTTCTGGAGCCTGAGAACATGATACTTCTGGACACCACAGGGGAGCTTGTTTTCATTGAGGATACCATATACAGAACAGAAAAGGATTTTGCGGAAAAGCTTCGGGCGATAGACAGGGCCTTTACCCAGTCCCGTTCACTGCGTCTTGGAGAGGAGCATATGGGAGGCTTTTTCGCGGAGGTTCTTCCTAAGCTTGAAAAGGCCGCGCATGTGGAGGTAGCCTCATCATTTACTGAGCGGTATGAGATGATGCCGTTGGCGGCAGAGGTGCACCTGGATTATTTTATGGACGGAGCCGCGGCAGAGCTTATTTTCAGCTACGGAGAGGAGACCTTTAATCCTGTTATGCAGGAGCCGCCTGTGAAAATAGGGGACAGGAGCCTTATACGGGACACGGAAACGGAGCGCAGGATACGGGCCATTTTTGACGCATTTTCCTTTGAGCAGGTGGGAGATCGTCTCGTGCAGCCTGAGGAAGAGCCCTTTTACGAATTTCTTGAGGATGGGCTGCCTGAGCTTTCGAAGCTGGCGGATGTTTACTACGCGGAGACCTTCAGGCGAAAACCGATTTCGAAGATGCCGCCTGTGACACTTGGCGTCAGCGTAAACGACGAAAATCTCCTTGAGGTCACCTTTCAGAACCGTGATTTTGACTTTGACGAGCTGATAGATATTTTGAAATCCTACCGCCTGCGAAGGCGCTATCACAGGCTGAAGGACGGAGGCTTTATCTCTCTCGGCGACCAGCAGCTGGCATCCCTTGCGGAGTTCGTTGAGGGCGCGGGCATTAAGGGCGGCGAGGGAGAAAAGGCGGAGATTCCTCTGGCCCAGGCGATGTACCTTGATACCCTCGCCCGTGAGGACAGCACTCTGAGGCTTGAACGGGGGCGCAGCTTCAAGGCTCTCGTCCGTGATATAAGAGAACCGTCGGAGACGGATGCTGTTGTCCCCGAATCCCTTTCGGGAGTGCTGCGGAGTTATCAGGTCACGGGCTTTTCGTGGCTTACGGCCCTTGCGGCCCACGGACTGGGAGGGATTCTCGCAGATGACATGGGCCTCGGGAAAACCCTTGAGGTACTGACCTTCCTGCTGTCCCAAAAAGAGGAAGGTGCCGCCCCTTCGCTGGTGGTTACACCTACATCCCTCATGTACAACTGGCTTGACGAAGCGGCACGGTTCGCTCCGGAGCTTATGGTTACGGTCATTGACGGAACGAAAAGGGAGCGTGGAGAAAAGCTTGCAAGTACGGATGCGGACGTCATTATTACCACATACAACATGCTCCGCCGTGACATAGATATGTATGAAAAGAAAAATTTCCGCTACTGCTTCCTTGACGAGGCGCAGCATATAAAAAATCCCTCCACACAGAGCGCAAAGGCGGTAAAGCGTATACGCGCCGGAGTATCATTTGCTCTCACGGGAACACCTATTGAGAACACCCTTACGGAGCTTTGGTCCATTTTTGATTTCCTTATGCCGGGTTATCTCGGAAATCACAAGCGCTTTCATTCACATTATGAAGTGCCGATTGTCCGCGCGCAGGACAGGGAAGCCTCCGAGGACCTCAGGCGTCATATCGCCCCCTTTGTGCTGCGGCGTCTTAAAAAGGACGTCCTCACGGAGCTTCCCGACAAGGTGGAAAGCCGCATGACAGCGGAAATGACATCCAATCAGGAAAGAGTTTACGCAGCGTATTTCGCCCAGGCGCAGAAGGATTTTAGAAAGGAACTCAAGGCTCACGGCTTTGACGCCAGCCACATAAAGATACTGGCGCTCCTTACAAGGCTCCGCCAGATTGCCTGCGACCCATCACTCTTTCTTGAAAACTATGACGGCGGCTCGGGAAAACTTGACCTTCTGGAGGAAATTCTCAGTGATGCGGCAGCCGCGGGACACCGTGTGCTGATTTTTTCGCAGTTTACGACTATGCTGCAGCGCATCGGAAGGCGTCTTGAGGCAGCAGGACTTGACTACAGCTATCTTGACGGGGCAACGCCGCCTCTCACGCGGCTTACCCTTGTGAAGGAGTTCAACGCGGGGAGCGTTCCCGTGTTTTTGATTTCCCTCAAGGCAGGGGGTACGGGACTCAACCTCACGGGGGCCGATATGGTCATACATTTCGACCCGTGGTGGAATCCTGCCGTTGAGGACCAGGCAACTGACCGCGCCTACAGAATCGGACAGGAAAAGAACGTGCAGGTGCTGAAGCTGGTAACTAAGGGGACTATAGAGGAGAAAATTTTTGCCCTGCAGGAAAAGAAAAAAGCCCTCATCGACCAGATGATACGTCCGGGAGAGAGCTTTTTGTCGAAGCTCAGCGAGGAAGAAATCGCGGAGCTTTTCCGCTGAACACAGAGATTTTTGGAAATTCGGTTAGGAAAGGGGGGAGACGGCATGGACCGCTGGATACTGCATGTGGATATGGACGCATTTTTCGCGTCGGTTGAGCAGCGTGACCACGAGGAATACAGGGGAAAGCCTGTCATAGTCGGCGGCCTCGGCCCAAGGGGCGTCGTCTCCACCGCCTCCTACGAAGCGCGGCGCTATGGCGTGCACTCGGCTATGCCTATGGCCACCGCAAGACGGCTTTGCAGGGACGGAATCTTTTTATCGGGGAGCTACGAGACCTACCGCGCCGTTTCGAAAAAGGTCTTTTCCGTGCTTTCGCGATTTTCCCCTGTTATAGAGCCTCTCTCCATTGATGAAGGCTTTCTGGATATCACGGGGATGGAAGGACTTATGGAAAGCCGCAGGGAATACGGTCTCAGACTGAAAAAGGAAATATTTGAGGCAACGGGACTCGTCGCCTCCGTGGGTATCGCGCCGAATAAATTCCTTGCAAAGCTTGCATCGGATTTGGAAAAGCCTGACGGCCTCGTAATAATCGAAAAAGAAGACATCATGCGCGTGCTTTCGCCGCTCCCTGTGAGACGAATCTGGGGCGTGGGAAAGAAAATGAACGAAAGGCTCGCCCTTCTTGGCATAAAAACAATCGGCGAACTGGCGAATACGGATATAAAAATCCTTGAGGAAAATCTGGGAACCCATGCGGCACGTCAGCTTTATGAGCTGTCCCACGGCATTGACAACCGCCCCGTAGAGCCTGAGCGGGAGGTTAAATCCATCGGCCGCGAGGAAACCTTCACAGAGGATATATACAAAAGGGAAGATATAGACAAGGCGCTTTTGTATCTGGCGGAGCAGGTGGGGTGGCGGCTTCGGAAGGCAGGGACAATGGCGCATACCATTCAGCTGAAAATTCGATTCGGAGATTTCTCTACCTATACAAGGAGGAAAACCCTGGAGCAGCCTACGGCATACGACGAGGAAATATATGAAACGGCAAAGGAGCTGTGTTCATCTGTAACAATGCCGAGAGGCATGGGAGTTAGGCTTCTTGGCATAAGCGGCAGCGGCCTCGGCACATCCTCGGAAATCTCCCTTTTCTCCGCAAGGGATACACAGAAAAAAGAAAAGCTGTACGGAGCGATAGACGACCTGAAGGCACGTTTCGGCGAAGGCATAGTGACAAAAGGAAATCTGATTAGGTAGGGAAAACATGGCAGGGTACTCCCTCCGTCACGCTTCCAGCGTGCCACCTCCCTCAATGAGGGAGGCAGAAAAAGCCCCCCTCATTGAGGGGGGTGCCCTGGAAGGGCGGGGGGAGTACCAGGGAGAGTGTTGATTACAAGCGTCCAGGTGCGGGGAGTACAGCAGCACTGTGTGTGGCGTGCCCTTAAAGGGCGCACAGTACCATGCTTGGGTATTCTGAATGGCGGGGGAGTACCGAAGGTCGCAAAAAAACGAAATGGAGACTTTCAAATGTCACTGACATACAACAAAAAACTCATTCCGTTGGCAAAAGCATTAAGAACAAAAATGACAAGGCAGGAAAGACATTTGTGGTACGATTTTCTACGTAATTATCCAATACGTTTTCAACGGCAAAAAACCATTGATAACTACATTGCTGATTTTTACTGCCATAAAGCCAAACTTGTTATTGAGATTGATGGCAGTCAGCATTACACAGAAGAAGGACTGGAATACGATGAAATTCGTACCAATATTCTGCAAGAGTACAGACTGGAAATTATCAGATTTACTAATGTGGATATTGACAGAAACTTTGTGAATGTATGTCAGGCAATAGATAATAAAGTAAAGCAGGTACTGAGCACCACTCCGTAAGAGGTTCGTGATGCAACTGACACTCCCTCCGTCACGCTTACAGCGTGCCAAGCCAACATGCCACTGGCATGTTGACACCTCAGCGAGGGAGGCTCCAAAAGCCCCCAACATAGAAGGAAGCAGATAAAAGTTCTACTCAAAGAGTGGTACTCCCTCCGTCACGCCTTCAGCGTGCCAAGCCAACATGCCACCGGCATGTTGACACCTCATGGAGGACACTCTCTCCGTCACGCCTTCATTTAGCAAAGCCAACATGTCACCGGCATGTTGACACCTCAGCGAGGACACTCCCTCCGTCACGCTTCCAGCGTGCCAAGCCAACATGCCACCGGCATAGTGACACCTCAGCGAGGGAGGCTCCAAAAGCCCCCAACATATAAGGAAGCAGATAAAAGTTCTACTCAAAGAGTGGTACTCCCTCCGTCACGCCTTCAGCGTGCCAAGCCAACATGCCACCGGCATATTGACACCTCAATGAGGGAGGCCTCAAAAGCCCCCATTGAGGAGTGCTAAGGAAGGATGATCAGCATGACGGCAGCTCCAATAAAATCCACTTCATTTAGTGGTGCTAAGGAAAAATGATAAATATGTCGGCAGTTCCAATAAAAGCCCCCCTCATTGAGGGGGGTGCCCTGTAAGGGCGGGGGGAGTATTGTAGGAGATCGCAATACATCTAAAAATGATAAGCCTAAAGGTGGAGATACGTTACCACCACTATTGGAAAGGGTTCGGAGGAGAATCGAATAACTCAAAAAAGATATGAAAACGACAAGAAATGCCCCCACATACATCAAAAGCCCGGAACATAGGCATGAAGAAAATAATCAAGATTGTCCGTAGTAAATACTTCCGCAATTCCATTGGAACACCATGAAAAAGAGGAAGTCGCTTGGCTTCCTCTTTCAGTTTAATCGTTGTCTCCTCAAAACTCTTTAGCTCAATCGGGGATATCATCTCCAAAGCGTTTTTCTACCCAGTCTGGGTGATTTGGATTATGCATGGTCAAAACCTCATTTTACTTATGAGTGTTGTGATGTGCGGCGTTGTTTGGATTGCACTGATTTGCGTGGTTATTGGCTGCTGCCGTGTGTGCGGAGTTGTTGGGATTGCTTTGGTTAGCGTGGTGATTCATTTGGGATTGTGTATGAGTGTTTCCTGATACTTTAGCCATCAACTGCACCTCCTTTCATTAACTTGTGTCATGCTTGTTGCTTTTTCACCCTTTCAGACACCTGTATGGTTAAATATCGAGAACAAGTCGCTTTTGCAAAAAAATAAATTGGGTTGATTATATTCCTGCCTCTTGAATTGCTAAATCCGAATCTTTAGCCATCATAAAAGGTGCCTTCGCTTTTTGATGAATTAAGATTATCATCAAAGAACGAAGACGACAAACAATTCGTAGTTGTATTTAAAACTGTATGGTGGATGTGAAACCTATTAACGAAAGATAATGTAAATAGTCTTTATGTGAGAGCCATGGATTATTGATATTATGCGGCATCCCTGATGAACAAGTTAATCCCCAAGTCTTAAACATTTTATCAATCCAAGCTTTCGAAACTTGTTCTTTATTCCCGTTAAATTCTTTCAATTTGTTTATGCACCAAACATAATCTGCCGGAGTGTCTAATGCGAATTTTACGCCATATTCATCAAGAACAGACCAAAACTTCACCGCATCCTTTTTGTCTGCATTTAAAGTTTTATAGCTATCCATTTCATTTTTGGAAAGCCTTAGAATAACAGTCATTTTATTATTGCAATCTATAAGCGCTCGTTTCATGACTTCTTTAACCTGATTGCTTTCGCGTTCCATCCGAGCCTTATAATATGGGGTAAAATCAATGTATAAGTCGTAATGTTTTTCGTCACAATATAAATCTGGCAAAGCAACATCAAGGGCAGATGAAAGTGCTTCCAAAGTATCAATCGGAGGCATAATCTTTCCTTTTTCGATACGTCCCACATTTTGTTGTGTCATATGTGCTTTTTTAGCGAGTGTTGTTTGTGTTAAACCGCGAAGTTTACGATAAAACTTCACATTTTCGCCTATAGCTTTAGCATTCATAAATACATTCCTTTCAATATAGGTATTCTTTGCTGTCTAAAAATATTGACCTATTTCTGGATTACTGCTACACTATATTAAGCCGTCTAAATTTTGCATTTTATTTTTGGAATAATGTAAGGGGGATAATAGTATGGCAGAAAATCAAGTAATAAGTCTATTTGGAAATGAAGAATTACCTAAAGTAGTAAATGGTAATAATTCTACAATTAATAACAAAATAAAATGTCATTGGGTAAATTATAAAGACACGACTATGGAATGTCCATTAAGTCTTTTTGATGGGTATCAGGATTTAAAGGTTATATCATTTTCGTATAATTTTGGATTTATTGCACAGCTAACAGAAAAATTTGAGCAATCACAAATTATTCTTGGGGCAGAATTTATTGCTTCAAAAATGAATAAAACGATAGTAAACCAGATGAAAGAAGTAATGGCCAATGCTGATGAATTACGCTTGAATCTTCATCGAAATAAGAAATTGGCTAAACGGGTTGTTGAAGAAGTAGTGGAAATTCGGTGTCCGTTGATGGTGATAGACCATCGAAAAATATATCTGTTAAAATCGGATGGTGACCGAAAGCGCGTAATTATGCCGTCTGCTAATATTTCTGCCCGTGCCTGGACAGGACTTAATCAAATTGAGAACTTTAATGTTAGTGATGATCCGGCATTATATGATGTATATTTAGCTGAATTTGAAACTGCTTGGGAATTGTCGGAACCTGTAGTTCCGAATGCGCGAGTCACAAAAGAAATAAACGAAAAATCAATTGATGAACTTCCGGATAAAGATGTATCAGGAAAAGAAACGGAAATATATTCTGTTGAATCTGATAATCCCATACTGGAAAATGCCACCAAAGCTGTAATTGACAAGGCTATCATTGTAAAAGAAGTCGATGATATGGAAACAAAGCTTGAAATTATTGAATATGATAAAGATATGGAAAAATTAAAACAGTTTCATGCTGAGATACTAAAGGAGCTTAAATTAAAAAACAATAGAAATCAAATACAGCTTGTCCCTAAGATGATAGAGGAATATCGCTTTAACGCAAATAAAATTAGTAAGAAAAAAATGAATTTTGAAAAGAAATCGGTGGCATATCCTCGTATGATAGTAGATTACTCAACAGAGGAGATTTTTTTAGACAAACAAAAGATGGATTTGTCTCCAACTGATGATGCTGTAAAAAATGACATTAAAGAGATGCTTGCAGTTTTTTCAAACTTTGATAATTTTATTGGACAAGTTAATAAAGCAAGGGAAAATTTTTTTAAACTAATGGTTGCGTTATTTTCCTCACCGTTTAATGCAAAGCTTCGCTGTGTTGCGTTTTTAAAAGATAAAGCAACTCAGGGCCTGCCATTGTATATCTTGTTAAACTCCCCTAGAGCAAATTGCGGTAAAACCTTTATGGTTAGGTATTTCCTGAAAATGATGACGGGTAAAAAGCAGCTTGGTTATAAATTTGAAAAAATAAAATCAAAAGAGTTGGAAGCTTTTTTGAAAAGTGATGAAGTACAGCATAAGGGTATTCCGATTTTTATTGATGAGGTAACTTCTGCTTTTAAAATATCGTTTTCGGGGATGATTAGAACAGTAGATTCTTGTGAAGAGGAATTTCGGGAATGTCAGCCGTTGACGATATTTGCTTCCAATGATGTACCTAAACCTGACGAACCTTTGCGAAAAAGAATGGTATTTATGAATTTTGATATTGGACTGCCAAGTGATGTAATGCCGCGCGAAATGGATACAATAGGCAGACAGTTAGTTAATCGGGTAAATACTGCGTTTTATCGCAAATATTTATCCTATATGCTTCCATATGTAACGGGTGAATTACGTAAAATGACTACAGGCGAAGGACTTACAGATGAATACTCTCCGGAGCTTATGAAAAAATCGTCCGAAATTATTATTGAAATAATAAAAGGATATGGGTTTGAGATTCCTGAGTATATGAAAATTTTATCCTGGGATACTGATTATGCAGCAAATTCCCAATCAATTTATGAAGATGAATTAAACAAAATAATTGAACTATACAAGACGGATAGAAAGCTGTTTAATATCGATGAAAGATATGTTACTATTTGCTTGAACGATGATGGAACAGGCTCTAAAATGATATCAAACTGGGTAAACCTTCTCCCTGGTGAAATTCAAGCAGAAAAACTTCCTAATTTTAAAATTCGCATGAATCGTAAAGCATTGGAAAAGCATCTTGATTATCATTTTGAAACAGGCCTCCGCGCGAAATTAAAAGACTGGTTTTCATAATTGAAAGGTTGATTATATCAATGAAAAAAATTGATAATATTTACATATATGCAAAACAGAAAGACAACATAGAAGAACTGAAATATGTCCTCCTAAATATTGATGCATTTCATAGGTGCGATAATGTTTATATTAGTCAAGAACCGAGACGAAGCTTTACTGAGCTTGAAAAAATAAAGGAAGTAATCAAAGAGAATGATGTTTGTATTATAACAAACCCTGCATCGTTAGGACTAAATGAAGCTGAAATTGTCAAGCAAATTGAGTGGTTTATTCAAAAGCCGAGGATATTGTTGATATACGATTTTTCGGCTACATACTCATGGGGTATTTACCAGCCTATGAATCAAGCTATTCTTCAAACAATACAGCAATCGGTATTAATTCAGTCAGGAAAGCATATTGTAAAAATGCCGGAAAACAGAAAATCGAATGCAGGGCGAAGTCGTGTAGACTTTCCTGAAAATTGGGAAGAACTATATGACGAATGGGAAAGGAAAATAATAACGTCTAAGGAATTCTTGGAGAAATCAGGGTTAAAAAGAGCTACTTTTTATAATATGATAACGGAATATAGAGAAATTAAAGAGGAAAAAAACAAGTTTTATAATTCATACAAAACACTATAAGGTGGGTTGCTGGGGAATGTTTATAGTCATTCTAAGAAATAAAACCTTTCTTTATATTCCCGTATACTGGTGGCTAAGAACAAATAAAGGTTAAAATAACGCAGATATGTCCGCTACTGGGACCACCAGCTGAGAGCATTAAGCATTTTGTATGTTTATTTTACACAGAAAAAATGGCTATCATGTTTCGATTACGTCTGAATGGGATGAATTTTAATGTATTTTCGTCAGACGATGAATCGGTCGTTACGGAGTAGCATGGTCTACGCCGAGTATCAGCTGACACAGCATGGCGGAAAAAGACAAGGAAAAAGACCACACAAAAAGGACCTACCGCAAGCAGTAAGTCCTTTTCAAAGATGGGGTCCAAAATGCCGTCGGCAATATCTGCCTAAACCTGCATGTGCAGGTGGGTACCCTAAGCCGTGTCTTTGATCATCGTCCTAAACGCTACATCAGCCACATGGTTCAAATCAGGTTCCCTGAAGGTAAAAGTCGGTTAGACATCAATATCTGCCAACGCACACCCCAGACGTTTCCTTCTTCACCTGTATAGTAGCACAAAGCAATGGCCAAAACAAGTCTTGACAAAGCGTTATGGCAGTGCTTTTCGAGCGTTTTTTATTGGATTTTCGGAAAATGTTTTTCATATTTAATATACCTCGGTCAGAATTGGGAAAACTGTACGGGAACGCAATGATTTCGGGAGAACGGGGGAGCGAATCTCATTTTAGGTTGGCAAAACTTGAATTAATGCGTTATAATCATTAGATAGAATCTACGGATGAAAGGAAGAAAAAAATGGCAAACAAGTTCAGCGTAGCCGTCCATTACAATGATGTCCTGGGCTATATCGAATATGATGAGGATACACATAAAGCTGTTGTAACGCTGCCTGATGAAAAGGGCAAAAAGCTCGCGGAGGAATATCTCGGCACAACCCATAAAATCAACGTACCTCAGAGCAATCTCGTTGATTTCAAGGAAGAAACCATTGACCCGCTGGCGGATGTAAGAAGCTTTCAGATTGCGCTCACACGTATCTGGGAGGAGACTGAGGTCTACGTTGACTGGAGCCGTCCGGTAGAGTTCATTAAAAAATATCCGACTCTCGACAGCCTGCCGAAGGGCGGAGAGCATTTCGAGCTTTCGGAAAACTAAAGCTGTACTATGAATTAAAGGGCACTGACTCTTATTGAGCCGGTGCCTTTTTCTATGCTCAGTGCCGGAAAACTCCAAAACGCAATAGTGGGATTCTGAGCATCACTCTGATATTTGTTGCTGTCCCGGAGATATACGACCGCGTAATACGTACATATATGTATACAATATACCACTATGAAAACCATGTACAATTAGGAAATGTCCACTTATAATGTTAAATGTCTTATTTTGTATATCGGAGATGGACGTGCGGTATGTTCAGAGTGGATTCTGCCCGCCCGGAGTTCTCCGAGGGAGGGGTTTTATGAACTTATCAATTAAAATTTTCATTGCTCTGGTTTTGGCTGCCGTCGTCGGTGTCGCCGCAGGTCCCGAGGGACTTCCTTTCATTAAATGGTGGATTGCTCCTATCGGAACGATTTTCATCAATCTTATCAAGATGATGATTGTTCCTGTAGTATTTACATCTCTTGTCGTTGGCATGACAAGCCTCGGAGATACAAAGACTCTTGGCCGTATCGGAATCAAGACGGTTCTTATCTATCTCGTTACGACGGCTGTCGCTATCGTAATCGGCTTCGGTGTTGCCAGCTTCGGTCATCCTGGCACAGGCATTCAGCTTGCCGCTGATGCAACGGTCACGGTAAAAGAGGCTCCGTCAGTCATGCAGGTTTTGGTGAACATGGTTCCGACGAATCCTGTTCAGTCCATGGCAAAGGCTGAAATCCTGCCTGTCATCATGTTCGCTATCTTCATCGGCTACGGTATCATTGAGGTAGGCGGCAAGAAGGCTGAGCTTTTGATGGTGGTTTTTGATGCTGCCGCTGAGGTCTGCTACAAGATTATTGCCGCAATCATGAAGGTTTCTCCTATCGGCGTATTCGCGCTCCTTCTTCCTGTTGTTGCCGCAAACGGCCCTAAGGTTCTTCTTCCGCTCATTTCCGTTATTGCCTGCATGGCAGTCGGAAGCATTATACATGTAGTCGGCGTTTACTCCACTATCGCAAGTGTCGGTGCGCATATTTCTCCGGCTAAATTCTTCCGCGGCATGGCTGAGGCTATGCTTATCGCTTTCTCCACCTGCAGCAGCGCAGGTACGCTTCCCGTCAACATGAAAAATCTTCAGGAGAAGCTTGGCTGTTCCCGTGAGGTCACCAGCTTCGTTCTTCCGCTGGGCGCGACAATCAACATGGATGGAACAGCGCTCTACATGGGCGTATGCTCCCTCTTTATCGCAAATGTATTCGGTGTTGACCTTTCTGTACAGCAGATGCTGATGATTGTCTTCACAGGTACGCTTGCTTCCATCGGTACGGCAGGTGTTCCGGGCGCAGGTCTTATCATGCTCGCTATGGTTCTCCAGTCCGTAGGTCTTCCGATTGAAGGACTTGCACTGGTAGCAGGTATTGACCGTGTTCTTGATATGTTCCGTACATGCCTGAACATCACAGGCGATGCTGCTGTTGCTCTCGCTATCGACCGCACTGAGCATCATAAGGTTGTTGCGTAATATCCCCGAAAACTCAAGATTTTCAGAGACCGTCCGCAGAAAACGGACGGTCTTTTCTTTTGCCTTTTTCTAATAAACATAAAATATTTAAGGGATATACCTGAAATACCTTAATGATTTCTTGATTTTGCCGTTATATGGTTACATTGAGTTTACAAAATTAAGCTGCGCCCCTATACTTATATACATACTTAACATCGGAGGGGTTTCAGATGGATTTTGCAAAGCTTTTGGCTGATATAAATAACTTCGTGTGGGGACCCGTCATGCTGGCGCTTCTCGTCGGCACAGGCGTATTTCTCACGGTTCGGCTTCACTTCCTGCCCTGGAGAAACCTTTTTTACGCCATGAAGCTCATTTTTACAAAAAAAGGAGAGACTGAGGGCGATATTACGCCGTTCCAGTCCCTGATGACGGCGCTTTCCGCTACCATCGGTACAGGAAACATCGTCGGTGTCGCTACGGCTATGGTGCTGGGCGGCCCGGGTGCTCTCGTGTGGATGTGGATCAGCGCGGCCTTCGGACTTTCCACGAAATACGGTGAATCCGTTCTTGCGGTCAAATATCGTGAGACCAACAGCATCGGCGAGATGTCAGGCGGCCCGATGTATGCCATGCGTAACGGCATAGGCGGTACGGTGGGCAAGGTAATGGGTGTTATGTTTGCCTTCTTTGCGGCAACGGCGTCCTTCGGAATCGGAAACATGACACAGGCCAACGCAATGGCAGCGGCACTTGAGAGCGGATTTTTTGTGCCGACGTGGATTACGGGCGCGGTTGTCATGGTTGCCTCTCTTATCGTTTTGACACGCGGCATAAGAAGCATAGGCGCTGTATCCGGGGTAGTGGTTCCTGCTATGTCAGTTTTCTACTTCTGCATGACGCTTATCGTTATCGTTATGAATTTCTCCGCTATTCCTGCAGGTCTTTCCGAGATATTCCGCATGGCGTTTTCCTTTGACGCTGTGGCAGGCGGCGTCGGCGGCTCCATAATCGCAACCATCCTCACCTCCATGCGCTGGGGTGTTGCCCGCGGCGTATTCTCCAACGAAGCAGGTCTCGGCTCCGCTCCTATAGCTGCGGCTGCCGCGCAGACAGACCATCCGGCGCGTCAGGGCTATGTAAATATGACAGGAACCTTCTTCGATACCATGATTGTATGTATGCTCACGGGACTTGCCATCTCCTCGTCGGGAGTTCTCGGCACTGTGGACCCTGAAACGGGAAAGCTTGTATCGGGAGTACAGCTCACGGTCCTGGCTCTCGGCACGGTATTCGGTGAATACGCGAAATACGTCGTGGCAGTTGCTCTGGCACTGTTTTCCTTCTCAACTATTCTCGGCTGGGAATATTACGGTGAAAAATCCTTCGAGTACCTTTTCAAAAACCGCAAGGCCATCATGGGCTACCGCATAGTCTACAGCATGGCGACCTACATCGGCGCAACAATGGCACTTGATATGGTCTGGAATATCTCCGATACAATGAACGGCCTCATGGCTATTCCAAACCTCATCTGCCTGCTGTGGCTCAGCAAGGACATTGCAGATGTGACCTTTGATTACGAGGAAAATGTAGTGGCTCTCGAAAAAAAGGGCGTAGAGAATAACTGCAAGGACACTTTTGCAGATACAAATCAATGAAATAAGCAAAGAAAAGGCTTCCGCGCCATGAAGTGCGGAAGCCTTTTGCTATTCAGTGTTTAGTATTTAGTATATTCAGCGTTTAACAGGGGTCAGCTTTGCGTATGCCTCACCCATGAGGAGATGCTTGAAGGTTCCCGCTGCTTTTCCCGGCGGACAAACCAAAGATACATCCACGCAGGACTGGAATACCATTACGATATCGCTGCCTCCGAAGAGGAAGTATCCCATGGGGTCGCCCTTCTTGACGACTTTGCCCACAGCAAGGTCTTTTTCCCAGTTGCAGGAGCATATCTGCGACATGCCGATGGGGAGAATAGCGACAAGTCCGTATTTTTCAGTTTCAACCACAACGCAGTCGCGGGTTTCGAGCATCTGCCATCCGGGGATGGTATCCTCGAGAACATAACGGGAGCTCTTGGGATCCCATACGGTGATGCCGCCGGCACCGTTGACGGCAGGAATTTTCCGAAGTTCAACAATTTTTCCGCTGACAGGGAAGTGATAGCGGTGATAGTCGTTTACATCAAGGAAGGTATGTGTCAGCGTGCCGCCCTTAAACGCGTCGGCGTAAGCAGAGCCCGGGCCCAGGAGCTGGGCAACGGAATTAAAGGTTGCGGACTTGATGGCAACGCCTTCTTTTTGCACCAGGTTGCCTTCATTGTCGATTTTCCAGATTCCCTGTGGCTGGGCATCCGCAGGAGAAACCACCTCGGATTTTGCAATCGGACGGACAGACGGGTCAATCAGATGACGGGCAAACCAGTCGTTAAAGCTGACCCATACGTTTTCCTCTGCATACCATCCGTGCTGCATGTTCATGGAGGGGTCCTGTTTTATCTTCTGATAATAGCTGTCGTTCCAGCTTTCCTTCGTTGAAAGATATTTTCCCCATTCAATGGAATATTCACGGAGCCATGAAGCGAGGGGCTCATGGTATTGAAGGGTAGGATAATAATATCCGTGCCCTTCCAGCTCCTCCAGAGGCTGGTCAAAAAGGAACCAGATGTAGTCCACGCTCTGGTCAATATGGCTATAAAGCGTGGGGTAGGAAGCATCCTTCAGAACGTTCCACGGCATACATGTAGCAGCCCAGTCCAGAAACGGATAAAGCTCCTGAACGCTCTGAACCGGATTCGTATTGCGGTCCGGATTGATTTCCTTCGCCTTTGCGATGGATTTTTCCATCAAAACCATAAGCTCCGGGTCGGATTCCAGACAATTCATCATTGCGATGGCGGGCTTCGAGTGGGGCGTATACGGGGCGGATGCCGCCTGAACACTTAGACTGAAGACCACGAGCAAAAAGCCGAGCAGCAGAGCAGAAAGCTTTCTTCTCATAAAAACTCCCCCTTTGTCATTATAAAAAGATTTTTGTACTTAAATTTTGACTGAAATAGAGAATATTGTCAATTATCTGTAAAATGTTTTTTGCCTGCAAATAACTCTGCCGCAGCTGAATTTAATATTTTTTTATGGAAAAACTTCATCGGGGGCAGTATATTAGAAGGGAAGGAGGGGCTTATATGGATTTTTCGGGCTTTCAGATTGCGTTTCAGGCTGTTGCCCCTGTGTTTGTTCTCATAGGCATCGGACTTGTCATACGCGCCCGTCATCTTTTGACGGATGAGGAGCTGAAACGGGTAAACGGCATGGTATTTCAGATATTCTTCTTTATCATGCTTTTTTACAGCACCTACACGACTAATATCCGTCAGACCTTTCAGCCGAGGCTCATCGCCTTTGCCTTATGCTCCCTTGCCGTTATCTACATTGTGCCCTTTCTGCTTGTGCCGCGCTTTGAGCCATCGGACAAACGCCGCGGCGCCATGATACAGGCGATATACAGAAGCAATTTTGTCCTTTTGGGCATTCCCTTAATAGCGAATCTTTTCGGCGAGGAAAATATCGCTGTAACAACCATGATGGTTGCTGTTGTTGTGCCCATATACAATGTCCTGGGTGTCATGACTCTTGAAATATTCCGGGGAGGAAAGGTCGCGCCCCTTACTCTCATGAGGAACGTTTTCAAAAATCCCATGATACAGGGAGCAATCGTCGGAGCATTGTTTCTTATCATTGGAATCCCTGTGCCGGAAATCGTGATGAAGCCCCTCAGACAGGTCACCGCAGCCACGAGTCCTATCGCCCTCATCATTCTGGGGGCGTCCTTTCATCTCGGCAGTACAGCTGACCACATGAAGCAGCTCGTTACCTGCGTTGTGAGCCGTCTTATTATCATACCGGGAGTGGTGCTGTCGTCGGCAGCCCTCTTGGGCTTCCGCGGCGTGGAGTTTGCCACTCTCATCGGAATCTTTGCGTCACCCTGCGCGGTAGCAGGCTTTGCCATGGCGCAGCAGATGGACAGCGACGCGGAGCTCGCCGGGAACTGTGTCGTGTTTACCACCGCTCTTTCCTGCCTTACACTTTTCGGGTGGATTGTTCTTTTCCACACTCTTGGCGTTCTTTGAATATCTATGAGAATTTAAGCTAAAACCCTTCGGGATATCCACGATACTGTGTGGATAACTTGAAAGGTTTTTCGTATTTTCGGGCAGGTTATCCACAGTTATGCACAGAGAACGGCTGTTTTGTGAATAAAATTGGGGATAACTGTGGAAAAATACATGATATTCCCGGTGAAAAATTTCCGACACCAGATATTGTATTGTTTTGCATATTTATGAAAATATGCAAATTAAAATAAACCCTATTGACAAAGTATGAAATAACCATTACTATATAAACATAGCAATCAACTATGTTATGTATTTTTTCAGGAGGCAGAGAAGCATGGGAAAAATCTATCAAAGTATTACGGAATTGATTGGGCATACACCGCTGCTTCAGGCAAACAACTTCATCAAGGCAAACAAGCTTGAGGCGAACATTCTTGTTAAGCTGGAGTATTTCAATCCGGCAGGCAGTGTAAAGGACCGCATCGCAAAGGCTATGATTGAGGACGCGGAGAAAAAGGGAATTCTCACGAAGGACTCCGTCATCATCGAGCCTACCAGCGGCAACACAGGTATCGGACTTGCAAGCTTTGCCGCGGCCCGCGGCTACCGCGCAATACTCACGATGCCTGAGACGATGAGTGTGGAGCGCAGAAATCTTTTGAAGGCCTATGGCGCGGAGATTGTTCTGACCGACGGAGCCAAGGGAATGAAGGGCGCAATCGAAAAGGCTGACGAGCTTGCGAAGAAGACACCCCATTCATTTATTCCGTCGCAGTTCACGAACCCTGTAAATCCCGCGGCACATAAGGGCTCCACAGGACCGGAAATCTGGGAGGACACAGACGGCAATGTGGACGTATTCATCGCAGGTGTAGGCACAGGCGGTACTCTTACGGGAGTCGGCTCGTATATTAAGGAAAGAAAGCCTGAGGTCAAGGTGATTGCCGTAGAGCCTGCATCCTCCCCGGTGCTTTCCGAGGGCAAGGCCGGAGCGCACAAGATTCAGGGTATCGGCGCAGGGTTTGTTCCTGATACACTGGATACGTCGGTGTACGACGAGGTTATCCCTGTTGCCAACGAGGATGCCTTCCGTTATGGCCGTGAGTTCTCCAGGACAGAGGGTGTTCTTGTGGGTATATCCTCGGGAGCAGCTCTGGCAGCCGCAGTGCAGGCAGCAGGCCGTCCCGAGAACAAAGGAAAAAATATCGTGGTTCTTCTTCCGGATACAGGAGACCGCTATCTCTCAACAGAGCTTTTCGCTGACTGAGCAGAAAAAATCCCGGCACGTTTTTCGTGTCGGGATTTTTTATTGGAATAATTGAGGCAAAGTCTTATTTCCTTAAAATATACTTCTCGGCATTCAGGTGGAATACCTTTTCTTTTTCTTCGTCGGTCAATTCCAGAGAATCCATATATTTCATCATAGCAGACAAGCATTCATAAGGATAATCCGAAGCAAAAATAATGCTGTCAATACCGAGAGCCTTCTTTGTGCATTCAAAAGCAAGCTTGGACATATTACCGCTTGTTGTTACAACAACATTTTTGTTCTTGAAGTAATACGAAACGGAATGCTTCATTTTTACTTCATCATCCCTGATCCATTCAAAGCGGTTATCAACTCTTTCCAATATAAACGGGAAGTATTCACCCAGATGACCAAGAATCATTCTTAATTTCGGGAATTTATCAAATGTCCCGTTTAATATGAGTCTTAATGAAGTTTTCATGGCGTCCAGGCCAAAACCGAGTCCCGGGGAAGAATACACGTAACCCATATTTTTCATATCTGCGTCATCGGATGCCTGCGGATGAACATAAACCGCGCAGCCCAGCTCTTCAGTCTTGGCAAGCAGAGGAAGATATTTTTCCTCATATAAGTGTTCAGTCTTATAGTTGGAATGTGTATGCCAATATTCAAACCCTAATTCATTTATACAGCGTTCAAGCTCTTTGATTGCTTCATCAACATAAGGAGTTGGCAAAACTGCGGCGCCAAGGAAACGGCCGGGGTATTTTTTCATTATTTCAGCAACTGCGTCATTAGACTTCTTCGCAAACGCAACCGCTTGTCCCTTCGGCAGCTCTTCCAGAGCCGGAGAGGAAGACAGAACGCTTACATCAATACCGTTTTTATCCATAACGGCAACTCTTTCTGCGCCAAAATTCAATAATTCATCAATAACAGGATATTCATTTGTTACACCGTCAAAGCGGGCAAAAACCTTATCCCGCACCTCCAGGACTTTAGTTTCCGGATAGTATCGCATTGCCTCCTTTCGTGTGGAAAGATAGTCCATCATTTCAGGTAAGTAGTAGTGGAATTCGCAGTCAATGATTTTCATAATATCCCCTCCAATGATAACCTTTTTATAATAATAGAATATTATTCTTTGATTGTAAAATGATTTCTACCGTGTAAAAAGGAATTATGACGAGGCAGCTTCTTTTTTGGACAGATTTTAGAACATACAGACGTGACATTTCGTGTTCTGCACGAAAAACAGTAGCATTTTCGCATGGAATAGAGTATGATTTATTATCATGTACGGAATAGAGTATGAGTTATTATCATGTATCGAAGGAAACAGGGAGTGAAGAATTGTGAGAATCGTCGTTGTGGGTGCAGGAAAGCTGGGCTACAGCATTTCCGAGCTTTTGTCCCGCGAACAGTATGAGGTCGTTTTGATTGACCGTGACGCGACGCGTCTGGAGGAGGCAAAAAACCGCCTGGACGTGCTCACCATCATGGCGAACGGCTCCCATCCGCAGACGATGCAGGATATGGACGTAAAAAAGGCGGATGTTCTTATAGCGGTTACGGCAAGCGATGAGACGAACATGGTCAGCTGCATGCTGGCAAAGAAAGCAGGTATACGCCATACTGTCGCCCGTATCAGCGACCTTCTCTTTATTGAGCGTTCAAAGGACGAGATAAAGAGAATGTTCAACATTGACCTTCTTCTGATGCCTGAATACATAGCTGCCCGTGAAATCAACCGCATTCTCATGACACCTGCTGCTCTCAACGTAGAGGATTTTGCGGACGGCAAGGTGCGTCTTTTCGAGACAAAGGTAAAGGCCGACTCCAAATACGTAGGCGTGCCGTTCAAAAAGCTGAATATGCCGCCGTCCATTCTCGCAGGCATGATATTCCGCGACCATCGGATGATTATTCCTCACGGTGATGACTGCCTTATGCCCATGGACAACGCGTATTTCATCGGAAGCACAAAGGATATTGAGGCCTTCAGCAAAAACTTCGTACGCCGTGAGGCCCACAAGCTGGAGCGCGTTCTCATAATCGGCGCGGGCCGCACAGGCCGCTCCCTTGCCACCATGCTTGACAGGCAGGGTGTAAATGTAAAGATTATAGACAAGGACCGGGAACGTTCGCAGCTTGCGGCGGAGCGCCTCAAGAACAACGGTATTTCAATACTGGGTGACGGAACGAATATCGACCTTTTGAACGAGGAATCCGTAAGCGCGGCTGATGTGGTTGTCTGCCTTACCCAGGATGACAAGCTGAACATGATGATGGCACTTCTGGCGAAGCATCTTGGTGCCCGCGAGACAGTAGTGCGCGTTGCGAGAAGCGAATACAACGACCTTATGGAGAAGGTCGGTATCGACATAGTTATTTCAGCGAGACTCCTTGCAGCCAGCGAGGTGCTTGCGTTTGTACGCCGCGGCGGTGTCGTATCCGTGTCTCTTCTTGAGGGCGCACAGGCTGAGGCGGTGGAGGTCATCGTACAGGAAAAATCCCTTGTGGCGGGACGTCCGCTGAAGGAAGTCCGTGTACCGAAGGAATGTCTCGTCTGCGCTTACGTCAGAAACGGAGAGGCATTTATCCCTAACGGTAACTCGGTGCTGATGCCCGGGGACCGCGCCGTGCTCTTCATTCAGCCGAAGTTTTCGCAGAAGGTCATGTCGTATTTCAAGAGAGGTTAAGCGTTCATGAGTATCCGGCTGATTTCATATCTTCTGGGTCAGACGACAATTCTGGCCGGAATATCTATGCTGATTCCACTGGTATATACAGTGGTGAAAAAGACAGCAGAGATGCCGGCCTTTTTTGCGTCCGCGATTATCGTCATGTGCGCAGGAGAGCTGTTTCTTCATATAGGAAAAGAGCACCCCGACCGCATGAATGTCATGGAGGGAGCGGCCTTTATGTTCGGAGGCTCCGCCGTGCTTGCGGTCTGCGGTATGCTTCCATATCTTCTGTCTGGAAACCTTTCACTGGTGGATTCGTTTTTTGAAAGCGTATCAAATCTCACCACTACGGGAATTACCTTCTTTTCCCAGGACAGTCCGTATTCCCTGCGCTTTTGGGGAGGTATCATAAGCTGGCTGGGCGGGCTTTGCTTTGTCATGATACTGGTCACGATACTGCCTCAGGTGGTGGGGGGCTTCGGACTCACCATATCAAGGGAGCAGAATCTCATGTTCAGCCCTGTGCTGGGGCGTATGCGCCGTATGGCAGGACAGGCAGCGATGGTGTACCTTGCCATGACAGCCTTCACAACGCTTCTTTATTACATTGCGGATCTTGGCCCTATTGACTCCCTGCTGGCGGCAATGCTCACCCTTTCCACCAACGGCGGAAGCCAGCAGATGGGCTTTATAGTGAGGAACAGCGTCGCCCTTGAGATGGCGGCGATTATTGCCATGCTCATAGCCAGCACGAACTTTCTTATGCTTTGGCAGGCGGTGCATCACCGTTCCTTTAAGGAATTTTTCTCCGACGTGGAGCTTCGGGTATTTCTTCTCATGGTTGCCGTGTTCACATTGATTGTGGCATGGCATCTGAACTGGACGGGCACCTATGACAGTATTTCTGAAAGCCTCAGGTATTCCCTTTTTGCCGTTGTTTCCTTTGCATCTACCAGCGGCTTTATTGCGGCTCCTGTGGAGGACTGGCCTGACTTCGACCGCTTCGTTCTGCTGCTTCTTGTATTCGTCGGCGGCTGTATAGGGTCATCCACCGGCGGACTGAAGGTCAAGCGTTTCCTGATTCTTTTCAAAATGGCACTTTCAGAGGCAGAACGAACCCTGCATCCCCACATGGTTGCGGATATCCGTGTGGGAGAGCAGCATGTTTCAAGGCTGGGCGTTCTGCGCGTGCTTTCCTATTTCTTCCTGTTTCTGGCCACCTTCTACGTGTTCATCCTTTTCCTGACGATAGCGGATATTACAATGCCTGAGGCAGCCGGAATGGCAGTCGGTATGCTTTCCAGTGTCGGCACCGCGTCAGGACTCTACGGACACGAGACACTTATAGACCTGCCCGGCTGGACAAAGCTGGGCTGCTGCTTCTTTATGCTTCTTGGACGGCTTCAGATATTCGGAGTCCTGCTATTGGTCTCCGGAACCTCGCGCCGTCAGGAAAATCGATGGTAAGGGGGGCGTGCTTCAATGGACTTTTGGATTGTAGCAGAGGTACTGGGCGCGCTTTCATACTGTGTGAGCGCGGCGATGATGATACCTCTTGCCTATGCGGTATATGCGGCTGAGGGAGATGCCGCAGGAGTATTTTTCTATGCATCATTTGTAAGCCTTCTTCTTGGCGGCGCACTTCGTCAGAAAGGACACAAGCCGGACAGGGATTTTACCCTCAGGGAAGGAATTGCCATCACAACCCTTGGCTGGATGATGGTATCCGTTCTGTCAATGCAGCCGTATCTTTACGGCGGTTGGCTGGGGCTTCTCGACAGCATAACGGAATCCGTGTCGGGACTCTCAGGTACGGGCGCGACGGTCATGGACGTTCTCGACCATCTGCCCAGAAGCCTTTTACTTTGGCGAAGCCTCACAAACTGGGTGGGAGGTCTCGGAATCATCGTCATATTCATGGCGCTTCTGCCCCAGTTCGGACGCGGCGCCGTCTACATGATGCAGGCGGAATCCACGGGCCCGACCAAGGAACGCCAGCTTCCACGGATAAAGGACAACGCGGCGGCACTTTTCAAAATATACCTGACCTTTACAGTGGTGTGCGGGATAGTGTATATAGTCTGTGGCATGACGCCCTATGACGGAGTCAACCACGCTCTCACCACCATAGCGACAGGAGGCTTCTCGACCCACGGTGAAAGCTTCATATACTATAACAGCTCCCTTCTCGAGGCGTGGGCAGTCTTTTTCATGGTAATATCCAGCGGCAGCTTCGGCATGTATGTTATGGCATGGCGCCATGGCGGACATGTGATACTGAAAAATACGGAATTCAAGGTATTTCTAGCTGTTTTCGTAATTGCTACGATAATTGTGACGATTGACCTTGTGACGGAAATGGGCTTTAACTTTACCCATTCCCTTCGCTGCTCCGCCTTTCAGGTTGCAGCGCTCTTTTCCACTACAGGCTACGTGTCCGACGACTTTGACCTTTGGCCCTCATTTTCAAAATCCGTGCTGCTTCTTCTGATGTTCGTTGGCGGCTGCGGAGGCTCGACAGCAGGCGGACTCAAAGTAATGCGTCTTGTGGTGCTGATGAAAATGGTAAAGGCTGCCGCGTGGCAGAAGCTTCATCCGCAAATAGTGGCTCACGTCCGCATGAACGGAAACATAGTGCCTCCCGATGTTCTATACGGAATCGCGCGGCACTTCTTCATCTATGTCATGCTCACGGTACTCTTTGCCTTTGCAATGATACTCGACGGAATATCCATGATAGACGCGGTCAGTGTTGCCGTATCTACAATGGGAAGCGTAGGACCGGGCTTCGGTATCGCGGGCGCGACGAGTACATACGCGCTTTTGCCGCCATTTTCAAAAGCAGTGGCATGCTTTGCAATGTTCCTTGGACGTCTTGAGATATTCACGGTACTGGCGCTGCTGCAGCCGGAGTTTTGGAGATGGCACAAGGCATGGTGATTTTTACGCCATGCTGTGTCAGCGGCCGCTCGGCGCAGCGATATTTTCGTTTATTGGAGAAAAAGAAGGTTTGTCTATGACAAACCTTCTTTTTGTGTATTACGCTTGGTTTTAGCTTTAACTTTGTTTCAGACGGGGCTTTGCCCCTTCTGACTTCCCCACACGGTGGGAGACCCCCGTAAGTTGATATGCCACTGGCATATCAACACCCTTTAACCGCCTGACGGCTCGAGGAAGCCGCGGCGTTACTCTCGTGGCAAGCTGCATACTCCGTCGCCCGCGTCTATACTGTATTACCGAAGCTGATTAGTGGTAGGCGTTATACTTCAGTAAAAAATTTACACTCGTTTCAGTTTTAGTACTAGTTTCAGACGGGGCTAGCTCTGTCGCGCTTGCTCCCCCCCGACAGCCTTCGGCTGCAAGCCAACATGCCACCGGCATGTTGACACCCTCCCGGAGGGGGCTTTTAACTGCCTCCCTCTCAGAGGGAGGTGGCACGCCGTAGGCGTGACGGAGGGAGTGATGTAGCGAAGGCTAAAGATATTTATCTGATTTCCATAAAATAAATCCGATATTTTCATATTTCGTTAAGCCACAAACTTCTCCTTAAAGAAGACACGGTGGGAGACCCCCGTAAGTTGATATGCCACTGGCATATCAACACCCTTTAACCGCCTGACGGCTCAAGGAACCCGCGGCTATACACTCTTGGTAAGCTGCACACTCCGTCTCCCGCGTCGTTACTGTATTACTGAAGCTGATTAGCGGTAAAGTCTAGATACTCCTAAGGCATTTAATTTTATGTAAAGCTACACGTTTTCTATGGAAATATTTAGTTATGACATACGCATTTACTTCTATGTAAAGCCAGCCACAAACTGGCCTTACCACGACAGTAAAATCGCGGGCGACGTGCATAACGGCCTCCCTCCATGAGGGAGGTGGCACGCGTAGCGTGACGGAGGGAGTGAATAAGCCACACCGCGGGAAAAGGAAAAAAGCGAAGCGTTTGAGGAGGGTGTTGACATGCCGGGGGCATGTCAACTTAGCGGGAACGTAGTTCCTGCGGTGGGGAAGAGCGAAGGGGCGACGCCCCGTCGCATACGATTATTTAGCAACAAAATATTCTGGGAGTATCTTGTCAAGTTGAAAAATATATCCTCAGGTTTTTATATCATATGTACAAATATATTCGGTTGTCCAAATTTACATCCATATAATTTATGTTCGTATCAGCTTTAACACTTTATTTCAGACGAGGCTTTGTCCCTTCTGACTTCCCCACATGGGGGGAGACCCCCATGGCCCCCTTTAACCGCCTGACGGCTCGGGGAACCCGCGGCGTTACTCTCGTGGCAAGCTGCACACTACGTCGCCCGCGTCGTTACTGTATTGGTGAAGCTGATTAGTGGTAGGCTTATGGTATATCTAAAGTACTTAATGCTATGTAAAGCTGTACGTTTTCTATGTAAACATTTAGTTTTGACGTACGCATTTACTCCTATGTAAAGCCAGCCACAAATTGGCTCTGCCACGACAGTAAATTCGCGGGCGACGTGCAATTTAGCCATAGAGTAGAGTTGGCCGCGGGAAAAGGAAAAAAGCGAAGCGTTAGGAGGAGAGTGTCCGGCGGGAACGTAGTTCCTGCGGTGGGGAAGGGCGAAGGGGCGACGCCCCGTCGCATACTGTCTTTGGCTATGACATGTCTAAAATCATCATGTAATATTTTGAAAAATATCCCCTTTTTACAATTTCATTAACATCAAGGCTGGAAGCTCCAGCCCTTTTCTGTTATACTTTAGTTATCGTAACAATAACGGAGGCGATACGAATGATAATTACGGGAGAACACAAGCTGACTGTCGGACGGCTTTCACTTTCGGCCATCAACACAGGCGCCCGCAAACGTCTTGCACGCAAAATCGTAGACGTGGATGATGTATATCTTCTGAATCTGAACCGAGAAAAGGGACACCTTCTTGTGCTGGCTGTAGAGGGAGAAACATGGAAGCTTATAGATGACACGGCAGCAGATCCTGAGAAGGGCTACAGTGAAATCTACCGCGAGAATACCATTGACCGCGAGGGCATTGAGCTTATCATCCGCGCGGCACAGAGCCAGCTGGCACGTTCTCCGGGACGTCCTGCACGGTACAAGGATGCCGAGGAAGGACAGGAAATTTTTGTCGCTCACATATATGAAGGAAAACCTATCCGGCAAATAGCAAAGGAAATGCACATGAGCCCGTCCACTGTACAGAAAATACTGAACCGTGTGCGCCTCAGGGTTGCCGATGACCTTGTAAACGGAGTGCTGCCGCTCAACCCTGAATCCGGGACATATTCCCAGAGCCTTGAGATTCTCCGCTGGGCTGTCAAAAACAGCACAGGAGAAAAACAGGAAAAATACCGTATGTTTCTGCACGAAGTTTTAATGTAATATCCGTGTTACAGAAATGCTAACGATAACGCAGCACACAAGCAGGGAGGATTGTCTGCGTATATCGGGGAGGATGGATTTGATGAAACAGATAGGTTTTTTGCTCCTTTGTCTATGTATGCTTTTCCCGACAGGGGCACAGGCAGCATCAATGATGGAGGTATCCTACTGGGAAGCGCGGGCAGGCTCCCTTGGAGATGTAGAGGTGGCAGGTCGTGATGAAATCAGGCTGATGAATGAAGCCCTCCGCGAAAAGGATACGCTCTCCGTTGATTTTTCAGCATATCCCGATGAACTGTCAGGTGATGTTGTTTCCACATACATAAAGGAAGCAACTCCATCTGCCGATGGACTTTCTGAGCTTGGAAAGGGCGGAGCAGTGAGCCGTCTTACCTCTGAGGACGTGGATGAGCTCCTTGCACTCAGAAATCTTGAGGATGTTCCTGCGGTCGTACCCGTGCGGTACGCTGTGACGGTGACAAGGGCAAACCTCAGATTTCTTCCGACGGCTACGGCATGGGTTGATGCTTCAGGCGTTCGGAAGGAAGACCGTCTGCAGGGAACGGCTGTTGACCCTGCAGAGCCTTTGGCAGTACTCATGGACAGCGACGACAAGAAATTCTGCTTCGTGCAGATGCGAAACTACCGCGGCTGGGTATCGAAGGACGACATTGCCTTTACTGACCGTGGAACATGGATGAACTACGCCGCGCCGTCGAGATTTCTCGTAGTCACTGCGAACCTTGCGATGGTAGATGTTGGCGGAAGAAAAGAAATATTTCAGATGGGAAGCCGCATTCCGCTCATTGACCACGCGTGGCAGACATGGAAGATATCCGTGCCCACAGCAGATGTGTCGGGACGGCTGGTGGAAAAGCGCGTATCCGTACCACATGATGTGAAAATTTTCCATGAAGGATGGCTTTCCTACACAACAAATAACATCATCCGTCAGTCCTTCCGATTCCTGGGCGACGCGTACGGCTGGGGCGGACTGGATAACAGTGTGGACAGCTCGGCATTGGTGGCAGATGTATATCGGACGGTAGGAATAGAGCTGCCAAGAGACAGTGCCCGACAGGAGCTCGCCATGAGCCATCGGGTGGAGCTGCCGCCTATACTTACTGAAGATGAAAGAAACTCCGTAATTGCCTCCGCAATGCCGGGAAGCCTGCTTTTCCAGCCGGGACAGGTCTCGGTGCTTCTCGGAACAACACATGAAGGAAAACCGATGGTGCTTCAGGCACTCTACCAGTGTGGAGCAAGCGGACTGAACGGAACAGAGATGCAGTACCCCTGCAGAGTACTTCTTTCCAGTCTTGCGCTTCTGGGAGATGACGGAAGGACGTTTTGCAAGAGGATTACGAGTGTGGGAACGATGATACCGTGAAAATGAAAACAGGAGTGACCGAAAAGGTCATTCCTGTTTTTTATGGTTTTGAAATATATCCGACTAGCTTAAATGCTGTATAAAAATTTATTCTATTGTCCAAGTTTAGTTCTATGTGCTCTATGTTCGTTTCAGCTTTAGTACTAGTTTCAGACGGGGCTTTGCCCCTTCTGGCTTCCCCACATGGGGGAGTCCCCCATGGCCCCCCTCTAACCGCTCCTTCGTCGCTCGAGGAAGCCGCGGCGTTACTCTCGTGGCAGGCTGCACACTCCGTCTCCCGCGTCGTAACTGTATTGGTGAAGCTGATTAGCAGCAGGCCTGAAACCCGATAAAGGATTTTAGGTTTGAGTAAAATCTCGTCGCATGAATTAAAAAAATATGAAATGTTTTGCGATTGTAATTAGATTTGCAGGAAAAAGGTATTGAATATCGAATTATAGAATTATGACGAAGTGTTTTTTCAGGTCACTGCAGAGGAGAAAATTTTATGCAGCAGAAGATATACAGACTCTTCCTTGATAAGAGTGTTCTGGGAACGGCAGAAAAAAAGGAATTAAAGCATTACTGCGAAGAGATGAAGGAGCTGGCCGAAAAGAGCGGGGCGAAGTGCGCCCTTTTGAAGGTTCTTTTTCAGGGCATTTTTATGGTTGAGGCCGAGAAGATTGTAAAAAGCCTTCGAAAGCAGCTCCCGGGCATCGAGGTAGTCGGTGTATCGAAGACCTATTATGAAAAAATGAAGGGCCGCAGAAGCATCGAGCTCTGTTTTATCACGACGGAGCAGGCTTCAATCACGGTCATGGATTATAACGGTCTTGTGGAGGACTATGACGAGCTGGGGAAAAAGTTCGGAGAACAGGCGAAGGCCGTGGAAAACCTCAAGGCTGTCGAGGTCTACGTCACAGGGCTTAATACAGCCTTTTCGCGTTTTGTTGAAAGGCTTGGGGACGAGATTCCCGAGGTACCTGTTTTCGGAGCTATGTCGGGAATGTTTTTCCAATATAAGGGGGAGCTTCTGCAGGAGTCTATTTTTGAGCTTATAGGACGGGAGCTTTCCATCCGTCAGCCTGTGGAGCCGGAGGAGAAGATCACTTCGGATTACCGCAAAATCGCGGAGGCTGTTCATTCGCTTCTCCCGAAGGAGATGGGAAAGGCCGCGGAGTCTTCGGATATGCACCGGATTTTTATCGGATTTTTGCAGAAGCTTGATGAAACCTTCGGCATGAAGCTGGAGCAGTATGTTATTGGTAAAAAGGGAATACACATGGGTGCTCTCATGATTTTTTACAGTGGTGAGAGTCTGCACGTTCATGGGGAGCATATACTTGGGTGGAAGCCCATCGGAAAGGAAATGGTCATTACAGAGACTTTCGGAAACAACTGCCTTTCAAGGATTGATGATGAGCCTGCGACAGAGATTTATAAAAAATACCTTGGGGTAGAGGCCGGTAAAACGCTCTTTTTTGCGAATATTGTCGAGTTTCCAATGGTCATTGAGCGTGATGATGTGCGGATAGCCCGTGTGCCCTTCTTTTTTGATGAGCAGCATCGTCTTTATATGGTCGGCGATGTGCGGCAGGGCGAGAGAGTGCGCCTTGCCTACGGCAATCCCCGGGAGATTCTTTCGGAGAGCCGCAGGGCGAGCCTGCGTATGGAGGTGTTTTCGCCTCAGGTGCTTTTCATGTGTACCTGCAGCAACCGTCAGGTGTTTATGGGAGAACTGGAAAACACGGAGATAGGTTATTTCAGCCGTCTTGTTCCCGATGTGGCAGGGGTTTTGGGGCAGGCAGAGGTGTTCCGCCATCATAAAAAGGGCGGTATCATGAACAATACTGTTGTCTTCCTCGGTCTTCGTGAGGGTGATGAGCGGACTGATTATCAGGAAGAGGTCGTTGCGGAGGATAAAAAGCCCGTCGGCGTTATTCCTTTTTCCACCCGTCTTGCTTCTTTCCTTGATGCGACGATGAAGGAGCTGGAGGAGAAGAATGAAACTCTTGAGGAAATGGCCCACGCTCTGGCGGACAAGACGCAGGAGTTCGGTCATCTGGTGCAGAAGGCTGATGCGGCTAATATTGCGAAGTCCCAGTTCCTTTCAAATATGAGCCATGAAATCCGCACGCCTATAAATGCCGTGCTGGGCATGGATGAGATGATTCTCCGTGAGACGAAGGAGCCCTTTACCCGCGAATACGCGGAAAATATCCGTGGCGCAGGCAACAGTCTGCTGTCTCTCATAAATGATATTCTTGATTTTTCAAAGATTGAGTCCGGGCGCATGGATATCATCCCTGTGGAGTACGCATTGAGTTCCGTCCTGAACGATATCATGAACATGCTGAGCAAGCGGGCAGGAGACAAGGGGCTCAGGTTCATCATAGAGGTAGACCCCTTCCTGCCAAGTGTTATAAAGGGTGATGAAATCCGCATAAAGCAGATTCTCACGAATATCATAACCAACGGAATCAAGTATACGGAAAAGGGACAGATTACTCTTACTGTGCGCGAGAAATACAGGAAGGACGGCGAGGTGCGTCTTTATTTCGAGGTAAAGGATACGGGAATCGGAATAAAGAAGGAGGACATTCCGAAGCTTTTCTCTGCCTTTGAGCGCATAGAGGAGGAAAGAAACCGCACCATAGAGGGAACAGGTCTGGGCATGAATATCACCCAGCGGCTTCTTGCGCTTATGGGGGCGGAGCTGAAGGTGACAAGTACCTACGGCAGGGGCTCTAAGTTTTTCTTTGAGCTTACACAGCCCATAATGGATGAAACACCCATGGGCAATTTCGGCGATGCCGTAAGACGTATGATGCAGAACGAGGTGTACAGGGAGAGCTTTACAGCGCCTACCGCGCGCATTCTCGTAGTAGACGATACGGAGATGAATCTCACTGTTGTTAAGGGGCTTTTGAAGCAGACGAAGCTCGTCATTGACACGGCAGGCGGCGGAGAGGAAGCGCTGCGGCTTCTTTCCAAGCGTGATTACGACGTTATTTTCCTCGACCACCGCATGCCTGTCATGGACGGTATTGAAACCCTGAAGGCGTTCAGGGCTTCTGATTCTCCCCACAACAAATCCACTCCTGTGATTTCCCTTACGGCGAATGCCGTGTCGGGAGCAAGGGAGATGTATATAAAGGAAGGCTTTACGGACTATCTCACAAAGCCCATAAACAGCAATCAGCTGGAGGCAATGCTGGTGAAATACCTGCCCCCGGGAAAGGTGAAAATCACCGTGGCGGACAAGAAGAAGTCCTCGGATTCGGATCTTCCGAACTGGCTCTTTGGCATGCGGGAGCTTGATGTGAAGGCAGGTATAGAAAACTGCGGAACCTCGTCGGACTATCTTTCTACGCTGAAGGTCTTTTACGAGTCTATCCCCGAGATGGCCCGGGATATACAGGATGCCTATGACAAGAACGACTGGAAAAACTATACTATCAAGGTTCATGCCCTGAAGAGCACGGCGCGTATCATAGGCGCAATGGAGCTGAGCGAAAGGGCAAAGCGGCTTGAAAACGCCGGAAACGCGGGATATATAGAAGAAATCCAGAAGGATACGGAGGCTATGCTGACACTCTATAAAAAGTATCAGAATCTCCTGTCCATGTTCGGAGACAGCAAGGAGGAGGCTGACGAGAAGCCTGTCATTGGCAAGGATGAACTTGCCGAGGTTATAGGAACCATAAGGGAATTTGTGGAACAGTTCGATTACGACAGCCTGGGCTATGTGTTCGAGGAGCTTGCCGAGTACCGTATGCCCGAAAACATAAAGGGCTGGATGGAGAAGGTGAAGGCGGCTGCCATGAAGCCTGACTGGGACGAAGCAAAGCGCCTTTTGGATGAAGAAAGCAGAGGATAATCATGAAAGGCTTCAGAAATATGCTGAGCGGCAGATATGTCATAGTCCTTTTGATTCTTGTTTTTTTCACTGTGGCGGCAGGTGTCATCATGAGCTTTGCGGGCTCCGGGGAAAAGGAGCAGACCGCGGTGGGCATGGTGCTGCCTGCCAACTACGGGGAAATCATGGCGGCATCCGCACAGTATGATGGGATGAAGGCGGCCTGCGAGGAGATGAATATAAAGCTCATTGTCAGGAAAAATTCTGATATAGAGCTTCTTGACGACGATATACGTGCTCTTTCCGAGCAGGGCATCGGAATGATTTTTCTTTCAACTCCGAGCTACGTTCAGGCGGCAAAGGCATTGGTTGGAGGTTATCCAGACATAGCATTTTCCACCTCTACGCCAAATCAGTACAAAAAGAACATGACGGGATATTTCATACGCATGTTTGAAGGCCGTTACTACGCGGGTGTTGCGGCAGGAATGATGTCCGATTCCAATGTGGTAGGCTACTGCACAGGAAAGGAAACGGGAGAGGTGCGGGCTGACATCAATGCCTTTGCAATGGGAGTGAGGAAGGTAAAGCCTGACGCACGTATTCTGGTAATCACAGCAAGCAGCGAAGAGCTGATGGATGGCAAAATTAAAAGGGCCGTCAGGGAAAATAAGCTGGATGTCATCACATATCACCGTCTTGAAAGAAATGTAGAAAAGACTGCCGATGAGCTGGGGATAGATTACATAGGGGCATTTTCTCCGTCTCCGTCAAAATCTCCTCATCATCTGTTTGATGTATGCATCAGCTGGAAAATGTATTTTATTGACATGCTTAAAAGCTACAAAAAGGGTGATCTGAATTATGTGGATAATCACTGGACAGGCATGGAGACGGGAACAGTGTATCTCACCGGATATTCGGAGCGTGTTACCCCCGAGGCACGTAAAAAGGTACAGGAATGCATCGGCAAAATAAATGACGGGGAGTTTATTTTCACAGGGCCCGTCTACGACAACAGTGGCGTTCTTAGGATTAATGACGGCGATATAATGCCTGACAGCGCTATGATGAGTAATCTTTCATGGTATGTGAAGGGAGTGGAGAAGTTTGATTAAGGAATGGATCCACTTCGAATCTGAGGAAGTAAGAAACCGTTTTCTGCGGCGTATTACTGTAGAGTTTGCCCTGCTGTTTCTGCTGCTGACAGGCCTTGGCTTTATGCTGCAGACGAAGGTCGTCGGCCTTTTGAACGCCTCCATGGAGGACAGCCTTACCCAGATGGCGGAGGATGTAGCGCTTCTGATGGAGGCGCGGTTTCAGACGGAAACAGGAGAGCTTGGAAAGGCTGCCTCGGCTGCGGCCGAGCACCCTGAGGATATTCCCATAATGCTGGCCCATCTTAAAGGTGAATCCGATGAGGTTGGAATCCTCTACGCAAAGGACCGCTTTGATACGAGCCGCACGGTGAACAGAGTTGTTTTCCCGGGAATCGGGAATGCCTTTTTGGGCTATCCTGTGATGGACTTTGCGAGAGGCCACGGACTTGTCTTTGCGGTGCCGGTCATGCGCGGAGGCAATGTGCAGGGGATTTTTTACAGATATTACAAGCAGGAGAATCTTGCCAAGCATTTCAGCATCGCGCGGTTCAAGAGAAATGCCGCCCGCTTTATTATCTGCAGGAATGACTGTACCCCTGTCATGCCCTATGAAGTCTATGCCGACGATTACATGGACATATTCCTTGATGACACTGTTTATAACGGATTTTCCGACGTCGGCGAAAAGCTGAAAAATGAAAAGGCAGCGGCGCTTTATTACGGAGCCGGCGGTGAAAGATATTTTCTTATGGCGGCGGACATTGCCAATTCAAATCTCAGGGTGCTTGGCTTTGTGCCGTGGGAAGCTGTTGCGGGAGACCAGTTCCATATATATGACCTGGTGCTGGGTGTATTCGTGCTTTTGATGGTGCTTTTCGTCGCCATCAGCATGTATCTTTTCTATCAGCAGGCGAGAGCCGAGGAAAGCGACGAGCTTCGCCGGGCGAAATCCACCGCAGAGGAAGCAAGGCGGGTGGCGGATGATGCCAACAGAGCAAAGAGCGAGTTCCTTGCCAACATGAGCCATGAAATCCGCACGCCGATAAACGCGGTGCTGGGGCTGGATGAAATGATTCTCCGTGAGACGAAGGAAGCCTCCACGCGGCAGCACGCAAAGGAGATTGCCAGCGCGGGAAAGAGTCTTCTGGGACTCATAAATGATGTTTTGGATTTTTCAAAAATTGCTGCTGGGAAAATGGATATTATTCCTGTAGAATATTCAGTAGGATCCGTTATAAACGACATGATAAATCTCATTCACGGACGGGCAGAGGCAAAGAACCTAACCCTGAAGGTGGATGTGGACAGCGCTGTCCCCAGTGTGCTTCGGGGCGACGAGGTCAGAATAAAACAAATTATAACAAATCTTTTAACAAATGCGGTAAAATATACGGAGAAGGGAAGCATCACCCTGTCCGTAAAATTCGAACCGAAAACGGAGAAAATGCTCATGCTGGTGGTATCCGTGGCGGATACAGGAATCGGCATAAAGGCGGAGGACAAGGAAAAGCTTTTCACCGCCTTTGAGCGCATTGAGGAGGAGCGCAACCGTACCATTGAGGGAACGGGCCTCGGAATGAATATCACGAAGCAGCTCCTGACACTCATGCACGGCTGGATGGGTGTGGATTCCGTGTACGGCGAGGGCTCTGTCTTTACCGTGCATATACCCCAGGAGATAATAAACAGTGTTCCTCTGGGAGATTTCGACGCTGCATACACCGCATCAATCACCCAGACGGACATCTACGAGGAAAGCTTCAGGGCACCCGGCGCAAGGATTCTCATAGTGGATGACACGCCTATGAATCTTGAGGTGGCGAAGGGGCTTCTGAAGCAGACTGAGCTTCAGGTGGATACCGCGGGAAGCGGCGCGGAAGCGCTGAAGCTTTTGGCGGAAAGGGACTACGATGTGGTGTTCCTTGACCACAGAATGCCGAACATGGACGGTATAGAAACACTGGAAAAATTCCTCGCCTCCGAGGGAACGAGAAACAAAAAAATCCCCATGATATCCCTCACGGCAAATGCCGTATCGGGAGCACGGGAAATGTATATAAAGGCAGGCTTTACGGATTATCTGACAAAGCCCATAAACAGCGCGCAGCTGGAGGCGATGCTGATACAGTATCTGCCTGCTGAAAAGGTGCAGAGGGTGGCGGCAGAGGAAGAAAAGCCGATGGAGCCCCTGCCGGACTGGTTGTATGCCGTGGGAGACATACGCACGGAAAACGGTCTCGCTAACTGCGGGGGGACGGATGCGTACCTTGCGACACTAAGGGTATTTTATGATTCCATCCCCGAGGGACTTGCAGAAATCCGAAGTCTCTATGATAATGAAGATTGGAAAAATTATACCGTCAAGGTCCACGCCCTCAAAAGTACGGCGCGCATTATAGGAGCCGAGGAGCTCAGCAACCGCGCAATGCGCCTTGAGGACGCGGGGAACGCGGGGTATATAGAAGAAATAAAAAGAGACACGGAGGCGCTTTTGAATTTGTACGAGGCCTTCCGTGAAAAGCTCTCTCCTCTTGGCGAGGAAGAAGCCGATGAAAGCGAAAAGCCTCTCATCGGAGCTGACGAGCTGGAGGAGGCCGTGGGCGCTATCCGTGAAATGGCGGCGTCCTTTGACGAAGAAAGCATACGCTTCGTCTTCGAGGAGCTGAAGGAATACCGGATGCCCGAGGACAAAAAGGCATGGATGGAAGAAATCAGGCGCGCGGCAGCCCGTCTGGACTGGGATAAGGTAAAGGATTTGCTTGAAAGGAAAGCGTGAAGAATATGGAAGAGAAAAAGATTTTGTTTATCAACAGCGGAACCTCATTCATGGTAAATGCGGTACGCAAAAATCTCAAGGCGGCAGGATTTACAATGATTGAAATATCCTCGACGCTGAGTGAGCTGGAGGAGCATGAGGACGAAACGGATCTCTATGTATTTTTCCTTGATGGATTTGTCTCGGAAAAATCTGAGATACTGGCTGAACTCCGCGAAGTCTGCACTGAAAAGGAAAAAATGCTGGTGCTGCTTGGAAACCCTGTGGAGCTTGAGACTGTCGAAAAAACGATACCTGCTCCGCTTCTGGCGGCACGGTTTGTGCGTCCCTTTGACATGCAGAAGCTTGTGGACGAACTCAATCACCTTCTTGAGATTAACTCCGATAACTCGCGCCGCAAGAGTATCCTTCTTGTGGACGACGACAGCGCGTATCTCAAGATGGTAAAGGGCTGGCTCATGAACTACTACAGGGTTACCATCGTCACCAGCGGAACTCAGGCGCTGCTGCACCTCGCTGACAACCATCCCGACCTCATACTGCTGGATTACGAGATGCCTGTCATCAGCGGCCCGCAGGTGCTTGAAATGATAAGAAGCGAATACAAGGTGGATAAGATTCCTGTCATCTTCCTCACGGGCAAGGGCGACCGTGAGAGCGTAATGAAGGTAGTGTCCCTGAAGCCTGACGGATATTTCCTGAAATCCGCCAGCCGTGACGCGCTCCTCAAGGGGCTTCATGAGTTTTTTGAAAAACGCAGATATGAAATGCTGCATCAGAAGGGAGTCGTCTGAGAAGGATGAATGTCCGTACCAAAGGAGTCCTTATGGCAGTATCCGGGGGGACACTTTGGGGCGCTTCGGGTGTTGCGGGACAGTATCTTCTGCAGGACTGTGCCTTTCAGCCTGAATGGCTGGTGGCATCGCGCATGATATTTGCAGGGATTGTCTTCCTCGCTATCGACGCTTTCAGAAGCAGCGGTCACATATTTGATATATGGAAGAACCGCCGTGATGCTTTTATGCTCATATTCTTCGCGCTTGTGGGAATGCTTCTCGTGCAGTATTCCTACTTTGTCAGCATCATATACGGAAACGCGGCGGCAGCAACTGTGCTGCAGTACACAATGCCGGCTTTCCTTGTTGTGTACATGTCGCTGAAAAGCCGCAGACTTCCACGGCCGATAGAAATTTTATGCGTTCTGCTCGCTATGGGCGGAACGTTTCTTCTTGTCACACATGGAAGCCTTGAGACCTTCGTGATACCGCTGCCCGCTCTTGTGTGGGGACTCATATCGGGCGTGGCAGGTGCGGTCTATACACTATCACCGAAGGGACTTATCCGTGACTGGAACGCGCCCCTCGTCATCGGCTGGGGCATGATAGCAGGCGGCCTGCCACTGTCCATAATCGCGCCGCCCTGGGACAGCACGGGAGTGTGGAATCTGTACTCATCACTGGCTTTTATCTATATACTCATATTCGGAACAGTGTTCGCCTTCTGGCTCTACCTCGGGAGTACGCAGTACATCCAGCCGGGTGAGGCAGGGGTACTGGCATCTGTGGAGCCGGTGACAGCAATAGTGATTTCATCCCTGCTTCTGGGACAGTCCTTTGTGCCGATGGATTTTATAGGCAGCGCGCTTATACTTGCCAGCGTGTTTTTGCTGGCGAGGTAGAATGATAGGATTGTTTTCGATGCTTGCACCATGATATACGTTGTGCTATGCTTTAGATAAAGAAAAGGTGCTGCCGGTAGACGGTCGCCCAGAATACTAGAACAGAGATAGCCGCCTAGTTTTCCAGACCGGGGCGGTTATTTCTGTTTATTGGCGTTAACACCAAGCGTGTAGCCCAGTGCGAATATCGTAGCCGTATATCCGAGAACGGATAAAAGCTCTGATATCGACATGGCATCAGCTCCCTCCTTTGAAAGATTCCCGTAAGGGTTTCTATGTCAACGAAGGGTCACAGTCCCTCCGCAGAGGGCGAACCGCCTACCGTCAATGGTAGCACCAAAGAGAATTGTACACCTATTTGAAGCAATCTGTCTATAATTTTGAAATGCTTGTTCGGTGTTTGATTCATAGACCAGCTTTCTCGCATTGGAACGATATGATAAAAATCCCTGGGTAGAGATGCCATCTGATGATACAGTTTCGCAAAATACAATCATGATATTTTGGCAGTACGTCTTTACTGCTGAAGTTGAAGACGCATAGATTTACTGGCAATGGCGGACCGATTAAAGGGTTGTTAACTGGTATTTGTTTGAGCGAGGTAGTACAAATGGCTATTTCCAGAAGAGAATTCCTTAATAATTTAGAAGATTACCATGACATATTTATGGAACGGATTTTTCTATTAGGAGCTTATCCTGATTCGCCTGATGTTAATCATTGGATAAATGAATTAGTTACTTTCTGCCTGATATTTGATGGTGTAAAAGTGAAGTCTAATGAGCCGACATCAAACGATTATCTAACGTTTCTGTTGACAAAAGTTGATACAATTTCAGATGTTAAATTCTTTACAGGGGTACATGACGGTAAGCCAATCCAATTTAAGAATGATGATGATTGCGAAAGGTTTATCAAAATTTGGAAAGACTTAAGAATAGATTTAGCCAATAGTTTTTCTTCTGAAGTGAATAACACCAAGTCTTACTACAGTGATTTGATTAAACAGCTAATATAATGCGCATCTCTAACCAAATTGGATTAGAGAAACTGAACAATATGACTTTTCTTAGACTGGCAGATTCGTCTGCCGGTCTATTTTTTATGCTGCCGGATACATGCTGCGATTCTCGAAACGGCGATTATTCAAGGGATGTGATGAAAGTACACCGAGTAAGTAATTGTGTGCAGGAATAAAATATCTGATGTCGAATCTAGACATATAAATGACAAATTTGTTTATATGTATAAATGGTACAATTTTTTGCACAGTCACATTGCTATAATGACATTACAAAGAGGAAACGGAATCTGTATGAAGGAGGCAAAGTATCATGATTGGTGGATTGTTTCTCGACGGCTATGAGTTGTTAGATGCAGAAGGCAACACTATAGCAAAAAAATACGTTGTACATCACTTAAGAATGGTTATTGCTGACCGTGAAGGAGTTAAACCTGGCGAGGTGTATACAGTCCGTTCAGTTACAACCGGTCGGACATTCAAGGTTACCAGTAAAACACCATCGGCTGCATGGCATGAATTTGACAGAGAGTGTGCTATGCTTATTGACTAATAATGTGGGAGGGACGGACAAAATGAGCGATTATCCATTTGACTATAAGTCCTATATGAATCTTTTGCATGATGATGATTATATTGCATTGTATGACTACTATTCCAAAGAAACCATGATGGGAATATTAGGGGTAGCTCGTCAAGAAAATCCTCATAGTAGTTTTTTGCGCTGGCTTTTGGATATGAATAGCGAGCACGGTTATGGAAGTATTCCTATGCGCAATTTTTTCCATACTATATGTTTTATGAATAATGAGATTTATGCAGGTGCTGCTTGTGAAAATCCTACTGATGAAAATAATTTGCTTGGCAAAGATAATGATTACTTACTAAATGAGATTCAGTACGGGAGATATGAAATTATTAAACAGTATATTGTAACGGAGCTTGTTCTTGAAGGGAAACGTCGTGCTGACATTGTTGCTGTCGCACAATTGAAATTCCAACGATTTAATGAAAAGAAAAATGTTCGCAATATATTAATACTTATTGAGAATAAAATTCATAGTTATGAGCATGATAATCAGACAAAATCATATGTGTCAGATTTAAAATCTCCTAAAGTGGTTAAGAAAATAATTGAGAATTTGCCATTTGACGAAGCAGATATAAAAACCGCTATAAAGCTATATGTATATTTGAATGCCTTTTCAACAACGGAACTTAAATTTAATGCCAAAGAGAAAAACACGGGGCAATTAAAGCAATTTGCAACGTCCTCGGATTATATCACCATTAATTATCAATCCTTGCTTGATGGCCTTATTGAACCATTGGCACATATTTCAACGGATGCAATAACAACACAAAGAATAAATGATTACATTCGCTGTCTTGGGCAGGCGAAAATAACATCAATGGACAAGGAAACCGAAAAAAAACATAAACATAATAAAATTAATGATGAGTACTTAATTATGGCTGTTTCTAACCATGAGCAAATATTAGCTAGACAGCTATGGGGAAAGTATCATGAAGTTATTCTGCCTATATTGGAATCGATATTTAATGAGGCGCAATATAAGGGATTTATTTTAAGAGAGAGCGAAAAGGATTTTTGGCTGTCCATAGCTAATTTATATCGTTTTATGGAGATAGATAGTAAATTGCAGGAGATAGTCAAAAACTCTAATAAGCGTTCAAAATTTATATTTAATGAGCTCGAATATATATCGAATAATAGGGGAAGAAATATTGGTGTTCTTGCCAGAGATATAATTTGTGATTTTATACAACAGCATGAACAGCAATGTGATATTAAATCATTAAGAAGAAGGCTACAAGAGAAATTTAGAAGTAATTGGCTGAAGGAAGTGATTTTGTTTGAATCCGAGATAATAAAAATAAAAAATAATTATGAGGATTATAAAAAGGAATATGAAGGTAAGTATAAATATCTTACCGAAAACATAGCGGATTTTGAAGGCTATTTTTTCTCGGATAAAAATATGGCAATAAAGTTAGAAAATGGAGATTTTGCTTATGTAGCTAAATATTGGTCAGCTGATGGTATTGAGGAATTGATTAAAATGCTTGATAGTGTATATTCCACTTCATACACTACAAAAGTTGAGAGAGTGTCTTAAATAATGAGGAATAGTGACTATGTACGGAAATGACAGGAAGAAATTACTTATACTCCTAATACTGGAAGTTTTGCAGCAGTATACGGATGAGGATCATCATCTTTCCCAGCAGGAAATACTTCGTATTTTAAAGAGGGATTATGATATCACCTGTGACAGGCGATCAGTTAGGTCAAATGTGCTTGATTTGATTGATCTGGGGTATGACATCTGCATGGATGATGGCTATTACTTTGCCAGTCGGGATTTTGAAAATGCAGAATTACGGATGCTCATTGACAGCGTTCTGTTTTCCCGACATATTTCTCCAACCCAGGGGAAACGCTTAATAGATAAACTGCAGGACCTGGGCAACAAATATTTTAAACCAAAGGTTTCCCATGTAATTGCCTTGCCGGATTTGAATCATACGGACAATAAACAGGTGATGATAGTTGTAGACACACTTAATGATGCTATAGAGGAAAAGAAGAAGGTGGAGTTTACATATAATTCCTATGGCACGGATTTTAAGCTTCATCCCAGAGAGCACAGCCCTTATCTTGTCAGCCCGTATCAGATGGTGGCCAGTAATGGCAGATACTATTTATTGGGCAGCATTGACAGATATCAGGGTATTACCCATTTCAGAATTGACCGGATTACAGATATTAAAATGACTGATATACCCATAAAGCCAGTAAAAGAAGTGGAAGGTCTGGAAAATGGATTCAATCTGCCTAAACACATGGCGGAACATACCTATTTGTTTTGTGGCGAAAGTGTTCCAGTCAAGCTAAAAACTTCCGTTTCAATGATGAATGATCTTATAGACTGGTTTGGGAAGGATTTCAGTATCATTGAGAAGAATGATGACGAAATTACAGTAAGTGTAAAATGCAATTACAATGCCATGTTTTACTGGGCCTTACAGTATGGAGCGAATGTTGAAGTATTGGCGCCCAAGGAATTACGCAAGGAATTAGCAAAGACGATTCAGGATATGAATAATAGGTATAAGCTGTAGATTGGAGGAGATCATTATGAAAATAAGTGATATTCGGAATGAGTTAAACCGTATAAATATGCATGAAAATCCTATAGAAATTCCCGGTACAGCCAAAGAAATGCTCCAGGGTGCAGGCGTGATGGAAAATGATAAGCTCATTCCATTGCAAAATATAGATAGTATCATTGCTCAAGATGGGGCAAAAAGTAATTGTGGTAAGCCATGGTTTAATACTATTCCTTTTGGTACGCCTAGTGATACATTTCCTTATTTGCTTGCAGTATGTAGGGGAAAAAGCACTTTAAATAATATTTTGAGAAATATCAAGGAACAATGTTCAAAAATGGTCGAAGAGGACCGATATAAGGACACTGAAAAAATAGTAGTTTTATTAACTGATAAGTGGGATAACAACATATTTGAAAAATACGATAAAGTTTTTTTAAATCATGTATTAAGAGATAAATTCCGCTTTATCATATTATTAGTTACTTCATATGGCTATACTCAAATTCCATTTTTTCCTAATAACAGAAATGCGTTAGAGAAGCTCGTCAATGAAGTAGTTGAAGATGATTTAACTATTGAAAATGTATATGAACTTTTGGAATCTGAATCTTTTGAGTACATTTATTGGGGCGGAACCTGGAAACAGTACGAGGGTTATACGTATCATTTTGATATTATGGCAAGAGAATGGCGTAAAATCAATGTTATTGAAGAATTGGGTTATGGAAAAATTCCAAAGAATGCCTTATTAAAATTTTTTAACAGCGTGCTTTGGATTAAGGATCGACGTGAACGTAGAATTGAACCAAAATCAATCACCAGTGCCAAAGACTATCCTAGCTACACGTTACATATTTTTGGTAAAGAGGTGTGCTGGTATCCTGTATCCAAAGACGAAGATAAATTATTTGGTGAATTAACTGAAAATATGGAAGAATTTATGGAAAAATGTGATAAAAAATGGAGAAAATAGATGGATGTTTTATCTTTCGTCAATTCCAAAGATATAAGAGAGTATCTGCATGAAATCGATTATAAATGTGATTCAATGCAAGCCGCATGGCTGGTATACCAAAGTGCAGATAAGACAATGGAAGAAAAGCACGCTGCTTATCGCTGGATTATCGATAATATGCCTGACTGCCCTATGCCTAAACGTCGCTTTGCTGTTGCCAGGGAAAGCCTTCATGCCTTTTTGCAGGAGCATATGGATTTTTGTGAGAAACATAAGGCTCAGATTGACCGGAACCAATATCTGGAAAATTTAACCGATGATGAACAAGACTTGTATAGGGATGCTTTTGAAAGCCGTTGGTACTGCTTTCCAACTCCGTTCAGAAAAGGGGACTTGGTGCATCTGTTTTGGGAAAATCCGCATAAACATAGGTGCTGTGGCGGTGTTTTTGTGCTTGATAACATCGCAAATAATGAGGAGGATATCAAGAGATGTGTCCATGGTGATACATCAGATATGAACGCCTATGGATGGTTTCAGGATCCCGATGGTACTGTATATAACGAAGTAATGTTTAATTACATGGATTTGGTGAAATTTAAGGGAGAGTTATACGGACAAGAAAGACTCCTTATTGCCATAAGCAACTTTGTTCAGGGAAAACTTGAATTTGAACTATTATTACAGTCACAAAGGACTTTGATGATGCGGGATTACGGGGAGTCATGGATGCCTAATTGGTATACGGATGAAGGTATGGAGCTTGCCGGGTTATCTAAGCTGCCTAAAATGACTAAACGGCAAAAGAAGGCTAACCGATTGCGTAGGCGAAGAGAGGGCCGATATTACACATGAGATTAAAGTAATAGGGTATAAACTTGAGGGCGTTATATGTCGATTATACAAAATGCCGATAAAACTTTAAAAAATATAGCATATGAGAAAGCGCATAGAGAGTACGGACATAATCTCCCGGTAATTGTACAGGACAGACTTGAAACGGAGCTTAAGATTATTATTCAGCACGATTATTCCGAGATGTTTATGATTTCGCAAGAAATTGCTCAACAATTACGCGATGACGATTATCCGTTTTGTTACAGCGGAGTGATTGGCTCATCGTTGGTTGCATATTTGGCGGGAATCACAAATGTTAATCCGCTCCCGCCCCATTGGCATTGTCAAAAGTGCTGCCATAGTGAATTTGTCACTGATGGAACTTATGCGTCAGGCTTTGATTTGCCCGACAATGATTGCCCCGATTGTGGCGAACCTATGACAAAAGATGGGCATGATATCCCTTATGCGGTTTTATTTGGGATAGACGGCGGTAGGAAGCCGTATATCGCTATAACCATTCCCATGCATGAACAGCCTTTTGTCAAAAGGTTTATCGAGCAGCTGCTTTTAGGGAAGGATAATGTATCAATTACAGAAACTGTTGAACCACCACCGTATGAAACTATGAAGCCATATGTTCAAGTGCATTTAGGCGAGCATACCTTGTATATTCTCAAGTACAATGAGTTGGATTTGCTCAAAAAGCTGGAGGATAACACGCATTGTTCCCTTTTGGACATATCTTTTGACGATTTTCATACGCTTTCATCAATTCGCTTTGCTGAACCACCTGGGTTTGAGGAGTGGAGATATGAAACCAGTATGCGGGGGATTAAGGGATTTTCAGATCCTGATGTTTGTCAAATTCTATCGGAAATTAAACCCAATTGTTTCAGCGAACTTGTAAAAATTTCTTCTCTATCACATGGATCAGGCACTTGGTGGGGTAACGCTGAGGCGTTAATACGAGATGGCGTGTGCACAATCAGCAATGTGGTGGCGAATCGTGATGATGTTATGCTGTATCTTATTCGAAAAGGTATTAAGCCATCGGACGCTTTTAGGATAATGGAGACTGTACGCAAGGGTAAAAAGGTTGACCGGGATACGGAAGAAATGTTAAAAGCACACGATATCCCTGGTTGGTACATTGCTTCATGCAGAAAAATCCAGTATCTAGTTCCTCGTGCTCATGACGTAAGTTGTGTTATGGCTGCATATCAACTGGCGTATTACAAGGCTCACTATCCGGAGGATTTTTATCGCGCGTATATTGAGGTGTTTGCAGACAAATCCGATATTGAAGTGATAAAAGATGGGAAGAATAAAGTGAATGAAGAATTGGATAAAATAATGGATGCTAAATATTTAGGTAAAGGAATGGAAGAATGGGAAGAAAAGTTAAACTTGTTTAAAATTGCACATGAAATGTATCTGCGTGGATATACTCTTTGAAATTTTTAATTACCTTTGATGGAGGGGAGCTCCTATATCTGGTGTACTCCGTAATATATTTGCTCAAATATATTTCCATAGTAGAAATTTTATCAAACAATGAGGTAGGAAAATGTGGTGGATTAAAAAGGATAAAAAATATACAGAGTTACATAGAAAAGTTGAAGACATAGCATCAACTTTAACTTTTGATGATTTTTTATCTCTGTGTTTGCGTGGGAATCCGGTTCGGATATATGACGGACTTGATTTTCAACGGAAAAAATGACCATTTATGCAGAAGTATTATGTAATAACGGCTTTTATAGGTATATGTTGCAGAATCAATAGGCAGATGGAGTGATGATGTTATGATTACAAAAAACAATTATTATTTTGATGAATATATTGCTTTTTTTAATACAGATACAGCTTTAAATAAGCGTGTGGAACTTAATGCACAAACAAAAATGAGTTTGAATAACTCTGTGATGTCAGTGAAAGATTATATAGAAACAGCAGCCCGTTGGGGGTGGAAAGCTGTTGCTATTACGGATATATGTACAGTAGAGGCATTTCCTGAAGCTAGACAAGTTGTTGATTTGGGAAAGCTGGATATAAAAATCATTTACGGTATGAAGGTTTGCATGGAAGGCGACACGTGGGAACAACATGTTTTAGGCCACGCTGTTATTTTAGTAAAAAATAGTGCTGGTCTGCGTAATCTATATAAAATTGTTACGTTATCCCTTCTTGAACCTTGTGATATTGACCATTGCATCTCAAAAAAAATTCTGCAAATCAACAGAGAGGGAATACTTCTGGGATCAGCAGGGATGGATGGCGAACTGGTAAGAGCGATAGCTTCACAACAAAGTAATGATAATCTTTTGGAAATTGCCGATTTTTATGATTACTTGGAAATACAGCCAATCGATAATTATGCTGCACTGATTGATGATGTTGATTATCCAAATATTTCCAGTGATGAAGATTTACGTGAAATAAACAGAAAGATTGTTGAACTGGCCAAAACACTTGATAAACCATTTGTTGCTACAGGAGATGTACGTTACCTGAGGCCTGAGGATAATGTATGCCGCAATTTTATAGCCATTGAACTCGAAGAAAATCTTGATATCAGAGGCTCACAATTTTTACGTACCACAGATGATATGTTGGAAAACTTTATGTATCTCGGCAAGGCAACAGCATTTGATGCTGTTGTCTATAATCCGAGGCGTATTGTTGATATGATTGAAGATATTGTTCCAATTCCTGAAGGTACACATTTGCCGGTTTTACCTAATGCCGATGAAAGTATAGAAAATATTTCATATGAAATGGCACACAAATTATATGGGAAAAAACTACCTGCTGTCGTGGAAACCAGACTCACTAAGGAACTGAAGAATATTATTAATCATGGCTATTCGTCTGTTTTTTTAATTTGGCATACACTTGTAAAGAAAATCCATGAAAGAGGTTATCATACTATACCATATAAGTTCATAGCTTCATCGTTTGTTGCATATCTTGTAAAGATTACAGATATTAATCCCTTACCACCTCATTGGCGTTGCCCAGAATGTCAATACAGTGAATTCGTTTCCGATGGAACATACATGTTTGGAACAGATTTACCTAATCGAGATTGTCCTCATTGTGGCAAGCGCCTTGGTAAAGATGGATATGATATGCCTTATGAGATATTTTTTGGTGATGATCATATCAAATCCACGGAGATGATTGAAATCGGTTTTCCATATGAGCGGAAAGATGCTGTTTTTTCACATATAAAACAAATCCTCGGACAAGATAAGGTGTTCCATTTAGGCCTAACTCGTATCATTTCAGATAAATATATCTTCTTAGAGGTTCAAAGTTACCTCGAAAACATGGACAAAGAACGACTAACTGAAGTATTTGGTCATACTTTGACTAAATTTCATTACAATGGTGATGATGAGTACGTGCAGAGGTTTATGGAGAAGAGACTCCACGGAGTAAAAGTTTCAAATGATGGACTTCATGGTCAGCTAGTGGTTATTCCACAGAATATGGATTCCAATGATTTTACACCACTTCTAAGGACATTCGAAAAATATGATGATGGTTGGCTGACAACACTTTTTGATAAGGAGGCACTGGGATGTCAGCTTATGTTACTTAGTGTTCCAGTAGCACGTGAACTGGATGTTTTAAAAAAATTGGAAGAAAAAACTGAATGTATGGCTTCGGATATATCATTGGATGATGTTGACACGCTTTCCTTATTATGTTCTGGGGGCACGCCTGGTATTGTGGATGAAGATTGTATAATGTCTCCTGATATATTTGACATTGTGTACTTTGGATTGCCTGATTTTAGTCGACTTCTATCAAAAATAAAGCCCAACAGCTTTAGTGAATTTGTAAAAGTTTATGGCTTGTCTCTTCGCCAATATATGATGATTAAGAAGATTAATACCGAGGAATTAATCAGTAGTGGTTTATGTAACATAAATGATGCGATAGGATCTCGTGAAGATGTTATGACATATCTCATCAGAAAAGGAATTGAACCAATTAAGGCCGCTCATATAATGGAAAATGTACGCAGAGGAAAAGGTATCAGCAAACATACGAGAAAAATGCTCAAAGCACACGACATTCCTGATTGGTACATAAATTCATGCCAAAAAATTTACTACTTACATTCCCGTGCCCAATTCATTGGCCGTTTAACAGTGTCATATCAACTGGCGTATTACAAAGTTCATTATCCAGAGGAATTTTATCGTGCGTACATTGAAAGTTTTGCAGACGAATCCGATATGGACGTGATAAAAGACGGAAAAAATAGAGTACAGGACGAATTGAATAAACTAAAAGATATTGGAGACTTGGATGAAGACTTGCAAGATAAGTTAAAAATTTTAAAAATTGCTCAAGAAATGTATATTCGAGGATATACACTATAAAATATTTATCTTAAGGAGACCGGCTATGAAAATAAAAAAGATATATTTTGATCTGGACGGAGTGCTGGCAGATTTTGACCGTGGTGTTAGGGAATTATGCGGCATGGAGCCTGTTGATCAGAGCAATAAAAATCAAGGCGATGATGACCGTCTCTTTGAAGCCATCAAAAATGTGGACCATTTTTATAATAAGCTGGAATTATGCCCTGGTGCCAAAGAGATGTTTCAGCAACTTGATAAAGAATACCCGGGTGCCTGTGAAATCCTGAGCGGTATTCCTAAGCCGAGAAGGGGTATTGACACAGCCGCTGATGATAAAAGTGAATGGGTACGCAGAAACCTTGGGAAGCACATCAAGGTCAATATCGTTTACAGGGAAGAAAAGAAAAACTATGTTACCGGGAGAGACTGCATTCTGATAGATGATTATGAGAAAAACATCAGGGAGTGGGAAAAAGGCGGCGGGACAGGTATTTTGTTCATCTCTGCCGAAGAAACATTGAAGCGGTTTCGCTGAAAAGAATTCTTGTGGCGGCGCGTTAAAACGGGAGGCTATGGCAGCCCGTGTTTGCGGGGCTGCCCAAAATACTTATGTGATTGCGACGGGGCTGCATACGCAGCTCCTTTTGCATTTGTAATACGCTTTTGATATAGCTCGGCTAAAATTATCTCTCAGGCCCGCGTGACGCGAAGCCCGCTCCTTTAGGGAAAACGCGGTCGCAGGAAGTTTTGCCTGTGGCAAAAGTTAAGCGAATGCGATATAATACTCTATTATCGATAGTTTCACCATGGGAAAGTGTTCCTTCATGGAGCTTTGAAAGGATTGATTTCTGAATATATGGAGCATAGAGTAAATTCCTTAACCGAGAGCGGTATTCTTTCCGCCGTTACGGTGCTGATGGCGCTTATCGGCGTGTATGTGCCGTTCCTCGGTCTTGTGGCGATTCTTTTGTGGCCGCTTCCGATAACGGTATTGGTGGTAAGGCACGGGTTTCGCTGGGGCGTGATGGCTGCCGTCGTGGCGAGTGTGCTCATCGCTGTTATCATTGAACCGACTGTTGCCGTGCGTCTTGCGCTGGCGTTTGCTCCCGTGGGACTTGCGCTGGGATATGGATACAGGCTGGGCTGGTCGGGTATACGGCTTGTTACCGCGGCTATTGTAGTTTCTGTTCTCGCCAAGGGAATTGCCCTCATGATGGTGTTTTTCCTCACGGGGATTCATCCTTTTTCGGGACAGCTGGAAATGCTTCGGGAGTCATACACCCAGGCGGCCGAGATGTACAAGGGCATGGGCATGAACGAGGTTCAGATTGAGATGGCGAAGCAGTCCTTCGAGCATAATCTCGGTGTCATAGAAATCCTCCTGCCGTTGGTGGTCGTTACTATGGGCCTTTTGGATACGATGGTTAATTTCATCGTGGCAGGAAAGGTTTTCAAGCGTCTCGGCATGGAGGTGCCTGTGCTGCCTCCCTTCCGTGAGTGGCGTCTGCCCCAGGCTTTCGCGTGGCTGTTCGGTGCGTCTCTTGTGGCGGCATATATCGGACATGCCAATGAGATACCCATTCTTTTTCAGGCAGGCATGAACGGCTACATGGCGGCTACTCTCGCGGGCCTCGTGGAGGGCGTTGTGGTTTTTGAGTACGCCATGGCTCATTACAACTGGTCAAGATGGGCCAGTACGATTTTCCTCATAATGATTTTTATGAATGGTCTCTTGTTCCAGATTCTTGCTATAGCGGGTATTCTGGATACTGTTTTTGATTACCGCAAAAAGTTTTTCGGAGCTGAGCGGTGAAGTCCGTCGGATGGCGGAAGAAATGAGGTGACAGTGTTGCCGAAGAATTTATCGGCGTGGATTGACAGCTGTGTTTTTCTTGCAGTCTACGGCATTATGGTTCTGGTTTTGGCCGCGTTCAATATGTACATGGGCGTTATCAGCCTTGTGGTATGGATATGCCTTGCTGTTTTCGCGCGTGAGCGCTGCCGGGACAGACAGGAGAAGTTTGAGCAGTATTGCCGCGAGGTCGTGTGCAACGTAAACGCGGTGTCAAATTATGCTATAAATTATATTCCGCAGGCAGTGCTCATTGTCAGCCCTGACGGACGTCTTCAGTGGTCAAATCCCGCCCTTAGGGAGTTTGTCGGCCATACCTGCGAGCAGGGCACTATGGTGGCAGATTTTTGGCCGGATATGATTTTGAAGCCCATCTGGGGCATGACGGGAGAATACATTTTTACCGAGGGCGAAACAAGCTATCGGGCAATGTACCGTCCCGTAAAGATTGAGGATGCCGAAGAGGGCCTCATGGCGTTCTATGTGCAGGATGTCACGGATGTGGCAAAGCTCCGCAAGGCATACCATGACAGCCGTACGGCTATTTTCTACATTGAGATTGATAACTACGACGAGGTGCTGCAGGGCCTTACCGAGGCTGAGCGCACGGCGCTTCTCTTTGACGTAAACCGCACTGTTGACGAGTGGATGCGCAAGCTTGGCGGTTTCCTGCGCCGTGTCGGTGATGAAACGTTTGTGGCAGTCCTGGAGCGGAGCGCTCTTGAGAGGGCAATGCAGGATAAGTTCGAGGTGCTTGACAAGGTACGCGCGCTGCACGGCTCCAACAAGCTGCCTGTAACGCTCTCTATGGGAATCGCGGTGGCAGACAGGCAGTCCTTCAGCGAGCTTGCAATGCAGGCTCATTCGAATCTTGAGCTGGCACTGGGCCGCGGCGGCGATCAGGTGGCACTGCAGATTGACGGAAAGACGCAGTTCTTCGGTGGCAAGTCTCAGGCCGTTGAGAAGCATACACGCGTGAAGGCACGTGTGGTAGCACATGCGCTCCGTGATTTGATTGCGAAGGCGGACGAAGTTTTCGTCATGGGCCACCAGAACGAGGATTTTGATGCTCTCGGTGCTGCCTTCGGTGTGGCGAAGATGGCCCGTGAAGGCAGAAAGCCTGTCCATATAGTCCTGAGCGATATGAACGAAGGCATAGACAAGCTGACGGATATGCTGAAGGAGAAGCCGGAGTACGCTGACCTCTTTATAAAGGAAAACGAGGCTGTGGCGATGGCGCCTTCAAATGCGCTGCTTATCGTGGTGGATACTCATATCCCGCATCTTGTAGCCTCTCCGAAGCTCTTGGAGAAGTACAAGAATGTGGTGGTTATCGACCATCACCGCCGCAGCGAAAGCGTGATTCAGAATTCGGTGCTGATGTATATTGAGCCGTCCTCCTCCTCTACCAGTGAGCTTGTGACTGAGCTTCTTATGTATCTCAGCAATGATTTGGTTCTCACAAGACTTGAGGCTACAGCGCTTTATTCAGGTATCGTTGTTGATACGAAAAACTTCGGGGTGCAGACGGGTGTCCGTACCTTTGAGGCGGCGGCGTACCTCAGGCGCGCAGGGGCGGACCCTGTGGTGATACGGTATCTTTTCCGCTCGGATTACGAGACAAGCACTACCATCGCAAAGGCGACGGCGGCGGCGAAGCTCTACGAGGGCGGCCTTATCGTCACGACGTGCCCTGATGTGATTCCGAATATCCAGGCAATCGCCGCGCAGGTGGCAGACTCGCTGCTGCGTATCGAGGCAGTGCGTATGAGCCTTGTTTTTTTCAAGCTTGAGGAGGATGTGGTGGGTATCAGTGCCCGTTCCTCGGGAGAGCTTAATGTGCAGGTCATCATGGAGCATTTTGGCGGTGGCGGGCATCAGAACGTCGCGGGAGCGCAGATAAAGGATGCTGTGCTTGAGGATATAGAAGCAGAGGCAGTTGAAATAGCGAAAAAGTATATAGAAGAAAACGGATGATAAATTAGACTGTGGAAAGATAATTTTCCACAGTCTTATTTTTTTCTAAAATTTTTTGAAAATGAATGACTTTGCAGGAATTTTTTGAATTTTGTCGAATATTGTTTATATAAAAAGTATAGAATGTTATTTACATTGAAGCTTAGGGGGTTCGTTGATGGTAAGGCAATAGATGCCTTTCGGAAAGGATGTGAGGGCAATGGGCAGAATGGGAAGGAAATCACGCAAAAGGATTTGCGCGATGACAGCAATGATTCTTGCAGGGCTGTTTTCTGCACTGCCTTCGCACGCATTTGCGGATGATACCGAAGATGTGTCGGTTAAGACTGTTTACCACAATGGGGAAAAATTCGCTGAAATCAGCTTCTTCCCCGAGGGTAAGGGATTAGGATTAGACAAGGAGAAAGACTGGTTCGTAGATCCGTCGAAATATACCCCTTCAGTGGAGCTGAAAAAGGCAACTGTATCCGCTGCGGAATATTGGGCGGATATAATTGGTGACGGAGCAAAAAACAAAGATGCATGGACAATATATCTTAATACTAATGAGGAAAAGAATGCTGGAGCCGCCTCCTATTCGATAAGAGCCACCGGCGATAAAAACAGTTTTCTGAAGCATGAAGCATTTATTAAAGACCAGCTTCAGGACGGAAAAGAGCTTTTGGTAATTGACCAGGATTATATTAATCAGCATGGCACTATTCTGCCGGCAGGTGATTATGGATTCAGCGAAATAACCGTAGGCAAGTATTTCGGAGCTAAACGTACCAGAGGTGCCGGCGTAGCAGATTGCGGCTGGTGGGTGGATGCGGATACGGTGCTTCCGACAAACGAGCAGGCGGCAGATTATGTGGGAACAATACGTCATGAGCTGGGGCATGCTTTGGGAATCTCTCTTGTAAAAGGAGAGCGGACAATCGACAGCAAAAAGTATTCAACAATATATTCCCAGGTGCGCTCTGAAGATTCATGGCAGCTGCATCTTATGGACCAGACAGGGAAGATGGCAAAGCCCGGCATGATTATTTCTACCTCTTCGGATATACCTGCAGGCTGGTCTGAAGATGATGTGTTTATAGTGGATAAAGCTACGACCTCTGATGGAAAAGGCTTTGCTTATTTCGTTGGGGATAATGTCAGGGATGCTCTGGACGGTGCAACCTTCTTAGGGCGCTCGGCGCTTCCTGTGAATGGCTGGGAAGGGGAGGGTAAAAGCAAATTTGATGGCTCTCATCTGCAGACCGCGGGCATGATGAGTCACAGAGCATACAGCAACTACACAACCTTCCTGGAGGTAGAGCTGGCTGTCATGCAGGATCTGGGATACGACATTGACCGCAGGGCGCATTTCGGAAGGTCTGTTTACGGTAACGGATTGACAATAAATAATACCAACGGATACTTCGCACGTAATTCCGATGGCACGGCGTATCTTGCAAATACCTACAGCACTGTTCCTCTGGGTGTAGGACTCCATATATACGGCTCAAACAACACGGTAACCCAGTCTGCCAATATCCTGACACGGGGTACAGGCGCAACGGGCGTACGTGTGGACGGTATGGGCAATACCCTTATTATCCCCGAGAACACCGAGATTCATGCAGACGGCTATCGGGGCAATGGTATCCTTGTAGCCTACGGCAGAGGTCAGACCGTGAACCAGGCAGGTACTGTTACGGCCAGCGGACAGGGGGGGACGGGAATACGCTTTGACTTCGGCTCCAGTACCAACGGAGCCGGTGATGAGTACAGAGGCTCCTATATCCGTTATGTACGGAGTGTATCTGGCGGTGAAATAACCGATTCACCGGAAAATGCCAAGCTGACAGATATGAGCGTAACTGACTATAATGTCGCGGCAGATGAGCTGAATGGCGCTATGGTGGAAAACTACAATCTGTCAGGCACTCTGGTTGGCGGAGAAAACGCCATCTACATCGCAAAGAATGCCTTCGTAAAAAATATCAATGTTAACGAGGGCGCAAGCATAAGAGGAAATATCACCTCTGACTGGAAACAGTTCGGTGATGATGCTTGTGAAGGAAGTTATGATAAAGGCAATAAGCCGCTTAGGATTCAGTACGGAGAAAATCATCTGGGAGAAAACGGATATGAGTATTCTCTTTATATCCCCGACCTTGTTACGCATCTGAATTTCAATACCGGCATGAAGTATAACTGGTTCATCACCGGTAAAGACAACATGAAGGTGTTCTTTAACAATGGAACCTCTGAGTATGGCGGAACCGCAGATGTCGTCACCGTAGAGGTTGGAAAGAACGCGAAGCTTTATGGCGGAAGCTATATCCTGAATGATATGAGCGGGAAAATGGCTCAGGGCTTTTCCGATAACAGCACGGGCTGGTTTATCAACCACGGCGTTATAGCACCAATCTCCACATACGATATGGCAATCGTAGGAAAACTTGATTCCGATGGTGCTATCGGCATTGCCACATACAATAACGGGCAGCAGGCAAGTAAGATTGTTGTCGAGAAAAATGCTAAAATTACTGATACAGAGCTTGTGAATATAGAAGGTCAGTCGTATCTTCCCGGACAGGAATACACATTCCTTTCTGTAAAGGGCAATATTACAGGCGAGCTTGATACCCACCCCGGAGATTATTTCTCAGGCTTCCTGAATGTCGGTGCTACAAATGGTAAGACAACGGCATCACTGGTACGTGCCGACAACATCGGTGCTATGGACGGAAATCAGCAGGCGATATACAACAGCCTGGATATGATTTACAACAACACCGACGCGGCAGGAAAGGGCCGTGTAGGAAAGGTCTATTCCCTCGGCACTGCTTCAGCCAAGGAAGCACTCACTGATATGTCGTCGGGAACGGCAATGAGCGCGGGCCTTGTCATGAGACAGAATACGGTAATGAACGCTCTGACGGCGCGCCACCGTTATCTGACTCATCAGGCGAATGTACCTGTAAATGTTCCGCTGAGCAGCTTTGTTAACAACTACACCGCGACAGCTCCGAAGCCCTCCGCGTCCTCTGCGGACCCTGGACTTAGCCTGATTGTTCCCGTTGAGCTCAGCGAAGGCGGCGGACTCTGGTTCAAGTTTGCCAAGGGCTGGGGAAGCTATGGCGGAGATGTATCGGGACACGGCTTTACCGCTTCTGTGGGAGCTGACTATGTGGCCAGCCCGAAATGGAAGCTGGGTGCTCTCTACTCTTTCAGCAAGCAGTCCTACGGCGGTCAGGGCGATCACAGGGATACGAAGGATCACCGCTTTGGCCTGTACGGCGACTGGAGAGTCGGTCCCCACAGCGCGTTCCTGTATGTTGGAGCAGGCTGGCAGAACCACGACCAGAAAAGACACTTCTACGCCGGGGACAACTACAATGCAAAAGCTGATTACAGCGGCAAGACAATAGAATTCAACGGTCGTTACAGTTATGACTTGGATTATGGAAAACAAGGCTGGCACAATAAGCCCTTCGCTTCCTTCCAGGCGGTGCATTATCGTCAGGGAGCCTACAGCGAGACAGGCGCTTATGAGTTCGGTCAGGTTGTAGACAGCGGAAGCAGCACCTATACGGCGGCTGCTATCGGCTGGGATTTTGCCCGTGACTTTGGCAAGGACGGGTATGTAGAGGTCGAGCTTGGAGTATCACGCACCCTGGGCGGAGCAAATCCGTGCTACGGGGCACGTCTCGCAGGCGGCGGTGAAAAGTTCTCCATGCGGAGCCGTTCGATGGATAAGACAAGGGTTCTGCTTGGTATCTACGGAAGTCGTGCCATCAGTGACCGCTGGCGTGTTGGCGGAGAGCTGGGTGTAGCACAGGGACCTCATGACAGGGATATTACCGCAAGCGTATCGCTGCGGTTATCATGGTAATACTATATTGTCAGCGACAGGGGAATCAAATATATGCATCAGGAAAACGATGGTTATTAAAGGGAGGTAATTGCATGAAGAAATTCCGCTTTGCAGGTCTTTTAATTGCAGCATTTGTTTTGACAATGGCTTTTGCCAGCGTCGCTATGGCAGGTTCCCGCGGCAGCCAGAACTTCGTCCTGGAGAACGGCACGGGCCGTACAATCACTGAGATTTATCTCAGCCCGACTCACAAGAGCACCTGGCTTTATCAGGACGAGCTCGGCAAGAACCAGGTTCTCTGGCCGGGACAGGAAATCTTCCTGGATTTCGACCCGATGGACAACGTACAGTATTGGGACATCAAGGTTGTATATGATAATGGTGATGAGGAATATTGGTACGGTCTTGACCTCTTCCGCATCTATCACGTAACAATTCGTCCGGGTACTATCGCAACTATCGACACAGTCTGATCAGGCAAATCAGCCGCTTAAAATTTAACTCCCCTGTTCATAAAAAGATGCCCGCAGAAGAATTTCTCCTGCGGGTTCTTTTTTTACGATTTTATCCTTCACTTGAATAGCTTCGTTCTTCCTTTGGAATATCCTCCCAGCGGATGGCGTTTGCCTCAATATCATGGGAGAGTCCCCATGCCGCCGCTATTCCTGCGGCTTCACCCATGCTCATGCAGGTGGGCTGTATACGGAAGGAGGCCTGGGCGGCGAAGCTTCCGCTGATGCACCGTCCTGCAACAATCAGGTTTGAGATTTCGTTTGTTACGAGAGCTCGGTATGGGATTTCGTAACATTGTCCCTTTGCGAGTTTTTCGCCGAAGCTCAGCTTTACGTCGTGAATGTCGATAGGATATGCGGTGCGGCAGACAGCATCAGGGAAATGCCGGGCGCTCCAGTAGTCCTCTGCCTCAAGATGGTATTTTCCCCGTATGCGCCAGGATTCGCGCACCCCAAGCATGCTTGCTTCACGGCTGATATATGCCTTTTCAAAGCCGGGGATATTCTTCACGAAGTAAGCCGCGAGCCTGTGCATCATGCGGCGCCCGAAGCTTACAGCACGGCTTCTTGACAGGGCGTCTGCAGCGCTGTAGTCAAGGGGAGGCATTTCGGGGCAGTTGAGGGCCATTGTGTTAGGCTTTCCCGGGATGGAGAAGCCCTGAATATACAAAACATCATCCTGTGTCAGCTCGCCCGTTTCCACGGCCTTTTGGAAGAAAGCTTCATTGCTCTTTATTTTCGCAAATTCCATAAATGGGGGACGTCCGTGGGCCATGTCGTCCTTCCATTTTTCTATGAAGGAAGGCTCCATGCGTCCGTCCTTCAGCGTTTCGTCGAAGAAGCGGATAACTCTGTCCACGTCAATATTTGTCATTTCAAAGCGCAGGCTCATGGGCTGGTTCCGTCCTGTGGTTTCGGAGCCTTTTTCCACGGGAACTCCCGCGAATCTGGAAAGAAGCGCGTCGCCTGTGGCATCAATGAAGGTCTTTGCCCGTATTCTGCCGAGGCCCTCCACGGTCTGGACGATGCACTCGGTGATTTTCCCGTCCTTTGTGACAGCGCCGATGAGGGATGCATCGTAGAGAATGGATACGCCTGCTTCCTCACACATTTCCTCGTAAACGAGGGAGAGAATCTCGGCCGTGTAGACGGAGCTGCCGCCGCCGTTGTAGCGTTCGCTTTCAACGCCGAGTACCGGGGAAACACCCTGATTTTCCATTCGTCTGTTCAGGTCGGTTATATACGGCGTATCGCTGCCGTCAACATAGGTGGGCATACATGGGTAGACGCAGCCCATTGTCTGCAGTCCGCCCAGTAAAATGCCGCGCTCAACAATCACTGTCTTCGCTCCCCTGCGGGCCGCGGATACGGCGGCTGCAGTTCCTGCCGTGCCTCCGCCTGCGACGCAGACATCCGTATCAAGCAGCAGCGGCAAATCTGCTTCTGAAAAGTCTGCGCCGCTGATTGAGCATGATGCTGGAATTGAAGAGGTTGTTTTCATAATTATATTTCCTTTCGGATTACATTATCCTTTGCACCTGCGGAATCTTTTGCCACAGGCATTTTTTCCCGCAGAACCTTGTTGAGTCCCTTGTTTACCTTGTTAAGCGCTTCGAGGGCAACGGATTTGTTTCCTACGGTGCCGATCCATGTGCTGTCGTAATGCTTCTCAACAAATTTTCCGTTGTAGATGTAGCGGTCTCCCTTTACGTCAATGATTTTCACCGGGACAGTGGCAATTATCTCAATGCCCTGGGTGAAAACGCTGAATTTTTCCTTGCGCTGGAAGGGTTCAAGGGTGAGGCAGAGGATGTAGTCAAAGCCCTCATCAGCGACCACGTCCATTATATCGCGGCGCTCTGCCATGGAGAGGTCGGTCATGCCCTTGTCGGCAAGCTTCTGTATGACGGCGTCGCTTCTTGAAACATTGAATTTGCCTGACAGCTCTTTATCAAGATTTTGCAGTATGCAGTCGTTGATGGCATCGTCGTAGGTCGTGTTAGCGTTATTTGCATAAATTATTGCAACACGCGGCATTTCGGCGGCCATCGCGGCAGACAATGCTGTCAGCATGAGAGCAAGTGTCAGAAAGAGAATTTTTACCGGGGAAAAGTTTTTCATTGGAGTACTCCTTTCGGGATATGGATTTTTGAATAGCGCCAATAGTACTTACTTCGACATTTGACGGGCGTATTCCTGCCTTTAGGGGATTTTACGCGCGCACTGTGTTATACTATAATATAATATACTCTCATGCAGGGTGTGTTACAAAATTTTGTATATAAGGAGACTGATTGATATGAAGGTTATCTTGAAGCAGGACGTAAAGAAGCTCGGCAAGGCCGGAGATATCGTAGAAGTATCCGAGGGCTACGGCCGTAATTTCCTTCTTCCCCGCAAGGCGGCTGTGGAGGCTACGGCACAGAATCTGAATCTCGCAAAGCAGAAGGCAGGCTCTGAGGCAAGAAAGAAGGCTATGGCTGCCGATGAGGCAAAGCTCATGGCTGCTCAGCTTGCAAAGGTCGAGGTCACGATCAAGGTACGTGTTGGCGAGGGCGGCAAGCTCTTCGGTTCCGTTACGGGCAAGGATGTTTCCGAGGCTCTCAAGAAGGACCACGACATCGATATCGAGAAACGCAAAATCACTCTTAATAAGGAGGTTACGGCTCCGGGCGAATACGAGGCTGCCGTCAAGGTACATCCTGAGGTTGCCACGAAGGTCAAGGTTCACGTCGTCGCGGAGTAAAATATGGGAAACCTTTTTAAATTTTTCAGTAAAAAAGATGATGAACAGCCGAAGGACATGGAGTACCGCGAGAGCGACAATCCTCTGGACAGGGAGATAGATGCCCTCTACAGTATGCTCTCTGATGTCATAGGCCCTGACAAGCTTGTTATAAAGGCAGGAAAGATGGACGCGCTGAAGTTCATGCGTTCTCCGCGTCATGGTGAACGTGTGCTGGCTCTCCAGCGCATTATCATGGAGAATCCTACCATAGAACATATCCCCACGGATTCTGAGATTCCGAAGCTCATTTCCGTTCTCTCCGAGCATGTGGCTGACATGATGGCACGCCGCACGCTGGAGGATAAAATAGAAAAGAAGATTTCGGAGAAGCTGGAGGAAAATCATCAGGAATATGTGAAGGATATCCGCATGCAGATTCTTGATGAGGAAAAAGCTCCTGTGGAGACACCTCAGGCAGCGAAGAAGCGTGAAAAGCTGGAGGCCATGGACAAGGTGAAGCTTACCCAGTCCGTGATGGAGCTTTTACGGCCGCAGTCAATGGATGAGGTCGTGGGACAGGAGCGGGCGGTTCATTCCCTCTTGGCGAAGCTCTCCTCACCGTATCCACAGCATCTTCTGCTTTACGGCCCACCGGGCGTCGGCAAGACGACGGCGGCACGCCTTGTGCTTGAAGCAGCGAAGAAGGTAAAGGAATCTCCCTTCGGGGAGGAAGCGCCCTTTGTAGAGACAGACGGCGCGACGCTTCGCTGGGACCCGAGGGACATGACGAACCCTCTTCTTGGCTCTGTTCATGACCCTATCTATCAGGGCGCAAGGAAGGACCTCGCGGACAACGGTGTTCCTGAGCCGAAGCCGGGACTTGTCAGCGATGCCCATGGCGGCGTTCTCTTTATAGATGAAATCGGAGAAATGGACCCGATGCTCCAGAACAAGCTCCTGAAGGTGCTTGAGGATAAGAGGGCATTCTTTGAATCCACGTATTACGACCCCACGGACGAAAAGGTTCCGCCTTATGTCAAAAAGCTGTTCGAGGACGGCGCTCCTGCGGATTTCGTACTCATAGGCGCGACTACGCGCGACGCCAGGGATATAAGCCCTGCGCTCCGTTCACGCTGCGCGGAAATATATTTTGAGCCGCTGACACCGGCACATATAGTAAAAATCATTGAGACTGCCGCGAAAAAGCTCTCCGCGGAGCTTGAGGAAGGCACGGCACAGCTCATAAGCGAATATACAATAGAAGGCCGCAAGGCAATAAATATCCTCGCCGACGCCTACAGCTTCGCCATCGAGAGAAGACGTGGGGGCGCGGAGGATGAGCCTGTATTCATTAAAAAGGATGACATCTACGCTGTGGTTCAGGTCAGCCGCCTTAATCAGTTCGTCACGAAAAAGGCATCTGACCGTGCGGAGGTAGGACATATCTTCGGCCTTGGAGTGGCAGGCTATATCGGCTCGGTTATCGAGATAGAGGCAGTGGCTTTTCCTGCCCGTGAAGCGGGAAAGGGCAAGGTACGCTTCAATGAAACCGCGGGAAGCATGGCGAAGGATTCCGTGTTCAACGCGGCGTCTGTCATGCGGCGCATCACCGGGAAGGATCTGGCGGATTACGACGTACATATAAATGTAGTGGGCGGCGGAAATATCGACGGCCCATCAGCAGGTACGGCAATCCTCGCTTCTATTATCAGCGCAGTGGAGAACCGCCCTATCCGTCAGGACGTGGCGGTGACCGGAGAGATTTCCCTGTACGGGCGCGTGCGTCCCGTCGGCGGCGTAAATGAAAAGGCCTACGGCGCGAAACAGGCAGGTATAAAGACGCTCGTTATCCCGAAGGAAAACGAAAAGGACATCGGAGAGAACCATCTCGGACTCGATGTTCATGCTGTGGAAACGGCAGAGGAAGCTTTTTCCTATATCTTCGCGGACGACAAAACAGAATAGAGGTATATGAGAGCTGAGAAAAATGCTCTTATCTTGCCTTCCCCTTCAGGGGGAGGGGGACCGCGTCAGCGGTGGAGGAGGTGCACAAAAGCTTACCACTATCTACATGGTAGGAAATTTGGGGATTACCTCATCCGAGCCCTATGGGCCCACCTTCTCCTAAAGGAGAAGGCTTATTTTGTACATTGTAAAATTTTTAACAAAATATACGCTAAATGGACGGTTGACTCTTGGATATGTGCGTCCTATAATTATGTTTAGATTGGTTGACAGCAGAAGGGCTGTCCGATGGGGTACAGCCTCGTCGGGCAGCTTTTCTTTTATTGTCCGCCTGCAGAAAACAAAAATGCAAATAAAGTTGAAATAATTTACAAAAAACCATTGACTATTGTAAACATGTAACATATAATAAGGTTCATCAGTTGAACCATAGGCTGTACGGGGAAGGCAAAGCATATGGTTCTTCTATATTTTAAGGAGGGATTTATATGTTATTTGGGAAAAGAGGCCGGCGCGTTGCCGGGATGCTTCTTGGTACCATGTTACTTGGCGGAGTCCTCGCAGGCTGCGGCGGCGGAGACAAGGCAAAGAGCGATGAAATCAAGGTCGGTGCCAACTTCGAGATGACGGGTAACGTCGCCAACTACGGCAATGCTACCTTCGAAGGTCTGCAGCTTGCTATTGATGAGGCGAACGCTGCGGGCGGTATCAACGGAAAGAAAATCACGCTCGTAAAGGCAGACTCCAAATCAGAGGCTTCCGAGGCTGCAAATGCCGCTACGAAGCTGATTTCCGATGATAAAGTAAGCGTCCTCGTTGGACCGGCTACCACGGGCAGTGTCCTCGCTGAGGTCCGCATCGCTACGGATGCCAAGGTTCCTATCATTGCACCCTGCGCAACAAGCCCGAAGGTAACTGTTGAGAATGGCAAGGTTCAGCCGTATGTATTCCGCAGCTGCTTCATCGACCCGCAGCAGGGTGATGTCATGGCGGCTTTCGCAAAGGACAACCTCAAGGCAAAGACGGCTGTTGTCTATGTTGACTCCAGCTCCGATTACTCCAAGAGCCTCGGCCAGGTCTTCAAAGAAAAATTCGAGGCTGCAGGCGGCAAGGTTCTGATGGAAGAAGCATTCCTCCAGAAGGACCAGGATTTCAAGGCTACTCTTACAAAGCTCATGACGGCTAACGCTGATGTCATGTTCGTACCGGCTTACTATGAAGAGGTCGGCAAGATTGTTAAACAGGCACGTGAGATTGGCTTCACGAAGCCGATTATCGGAACGGACGGCTGGGATGACCCGAAGGTTGCGGACATCGCAGGCAAGGACGCTCTGAACAACACGTATTTCTCCACGCACTACTCCGACAAGGATGAGAGCGTGAAGCCTTTCATTGACGCATTCCAGAAAAAGTATAACAAGGCTCCGAACGTTTTCGCAGCTCTCGGCTATGATGCCGGCAAGATGCTGATTGATGCTATCAAACGCGCAGGCGGCGTTGATTCCGAAAAGATCACGAAGGCTCTCGCTGAGACGAAGGATCTTAAGGTCGGTACAGGTATTCTTTCGATGGATGCAAACCACAATCCTATCAAACAGGCAGTCATCCTCGAAAACAAAGACGGCGACCGCGTGATGGTTGCAAAAATTATGCCTAAATAAGCAAATGAACAGGCAGTAAAAAGGCAGCGGGGCCGCAGGGATGCGGTCCCGTCTTGCTATGGGAGTGATTTTTATGGACTTTGGGAGTCATCTCATACAGCAGCTCATCAACGGCATTTCGCTGGGAAGCGTGTATGCCCTGATAGCTTTGGGATATACGATGGTCTACGGTATCATCAAGCTCATCAATTTTGCCCATGGTGATATATATATGGTCGGTGCTTACGTCGGCTTTTTCGCCATTACGGTGGCACATATGGGGATTTTTCCTGCCCTCATCGTTTCGATGGTGGTGACGGGACTTCTCGGAATGGTGGTGGAGCGCCTGGCGTACAAGCCGCTTCGCCATGCACCGCGTATTTCCGTTTTGATTACGGCCATCGGTGTATCTTTTTTCCTTGAATACGGAAGCATGTATTTCGTTTCCCCGACACCGCGCACGTTCCCACGGGTTTTCGAAACGGAGGGACTTACGATTGCCGGCTTTACGGTGAACGGACAGCAGCTTTTGATTTTTGCCATCACTCTTGTGCTGATGGTGCTTTTGACGTATATCGTGCAGTACACGAAAATCGGAAAGGCCATGCGCGCTGTTTCCTTTGATACGGAGACTGCACAGCTCATGGGTATCGACGCGAACCGTGTCATTTCCGTTACCTTCGGTATCGGTTCCGCGCTCGCTGCAGCAGGCGGTGTTCTTGTAGGTGTTTATTACAACTCTATCGACCCGCTCATGGGTATCATGCCGGGCCTCAAGGCATTCGTTGCGGCGGTTCTCGGCGGTATCGGCATCATTCCGGGAGCTATGGCAGGCGGCCTTATCCTCGGAATTATAGAGGCTCTTGTATCGGGATTTATCTCTTCGACCTTCCGCGATGCGGCAGCCTTCGCTATCCTTATTCTGGTTCTGCTGTTCAAGCCGTCCGGTCTCTTCGGCAAGAACACGCAGGAGAAAGTATGAGGTGGGCACTATGAATATACAGCGTAAAAACGATCTGATGTATCTGGTGCTTGGGCTCGTGATTTTCGGCATCGTATACGGGCTCATGGAGGGAGGCATGATAGGCTCCTTCTGGAAGCTCAATATCATCATTATCTGCATCAATATAATAATGTCGGCAAGTCTGAACCTTATCAACGGCTATACGGGACAGTTCTCGCTGGGACACGCGGGATTCATGGCGGTGGGCTGCTATGTCAGTGTTATCCTGACCACGAATTTCCACATGCCCCTTATCGTGGGCATGCTGGCAGGCGGCGCTGCGGCGGCACTTTTGGGCTGCCTTATCGGCCTTCCGACACTCCGCCTGAACGGTGACTATCTCGCCATCGCAACCCTTGGCCTCGGTGAAATCATCCGCATCGTTATCATGAACATCAACTATGTGGGCGGTGCCGCAGGCTTCACGGGAATACCGCATCTTACCACGTTCCCGTGGGTATTCTTCACCATGCTTGTGACACTTTTCTTCATTAAAAACTTCGTCAATTCTACCCACGGACGTGCCTGCATTGCTATCCGCGAAAACGAGATTGCCGCAGGGGCAATGGGTATCAACACAACGAAGTACAAGGTCATGGCGTTTACTATCGGAGCAGCCTTTGCAGGAATCGCAGGCGCGCTTTTCGCTCACTGCTTCTACATTATCAACCCAAGCTCCTTCACCTTCATGGCGTCCTTCAACTATCTCATCATGGTTGTTCTTGGCGGCCTGGGTTCGCTTACAGGCTCTGTGGCAGGCGCATTTGTTGTTACGGCTCTTTCAGCGGCTCTCGCAAGCTGGCCTGAGTTCCGTATGATTATCTATGCTCTGGCGCTGATTCTTTTGATGTTCTACCGCCCGCAGGGACTCTTCGGGTATGTGGAGCTTACAGCGTTCAAGCCCTTCAGATTTCTTGACCGCACGAAAGGAGGCCGCGAATAATGAAACCGCTCTTGAAAGCATCCCATGTTGTTGAAATGTTCGGCGGCCTCAAGGCTGTATCGGACTTCAATGTATATCTTGAGCAGGGCGAGCTTATCGGACTTATCGGGCCGAACGGCGCCGGTAAAACCACGGCATTCAACCTCTTTACAGGGGTTTATCAGCCCACCAGCGGCGAAATTGAATTTGACGGACAGTCCATCGTGGGACTTGCGCCGTATCAGATTACGCAGCGCGGCATAGCCCGCACGTTCCAGAACATCCGCCTCTTTTCCGAGCTTTCTGTGCTGGACAACGTAAAAATTGCCTTTCATGACCATGTAAAATACGGTCTTTTGGAGGCTGTTCTCCGTGTGGGACGCTACACTGAGGAGGAAAGGCAGATTGAAAGAGACAGCCTTGAGCTTTTGAAGATTTTCCACCTCAAGGACAAGGCATACGAGACCGCGAAAAACCTGCCCTACGGTGCACAGCGCCGCTTGGAGATTGCCCGTGCCCTTGCGGCAAAGCCGAAGCTTCTGCTTCTGGACGAACCGGCAGCAGGCATGAATCCGCAGGAAACGCAGGAGCTCATGGAGATGATTCGCTGGATCCGCAAGGAATTCAACCTCACAATTCTTCTTATCGAGCATGACATGAGCCTCGTTATGGGAATATGCGAGCGTATCTATGTGCTTGAGTACGGTCATATCATTGCGCACGGCACACCGGAGGAAATACAGAATAATCCGGAGGTTATCCGCGCTTACCTGGGAGGTGCATCGTAATGGCAGCGATGCTGGATATAAAGGATATCAACGTATATTACGGAGCAATCCATGCCATAAAGGGCATCAGCCTTACCGTAAACGAAGGAGAGATTGTAACCCTTATCGGAGCCAACGGCGCGGGAAAATCCACGACGCTCCGTACCGTATCGGGGCTTTTGACACCGAAGGAGGGCGAAATAAAGTTCCTCGGAGAAACAATATCGGGACTCCCCGCGCAGGATATCGTCCGCGCAGGTATCTCCCAGGTGCCTGAGGGACGCCGTATCTTCGCCAACATGACCGTCATGGAAAACCTGGAGCTGGGCGCTTATATCCGCACGGACAAGGAAGGCATCGAAAAGGACTATCAGATGGTTTTCGAGCGCTTCCCACGCCTTGCGGAGCGCAAGGAACAGCAGGCAGGCACACTCTCAGGCGGCGAGCAGCAGATGCTGGCTATGGGACGTGCCCTCATGAGCCGTCCGAAGCTGCTGCTTTTGGACGAACCCTCCATGGGACTTGCTCCGCTTCTTATCCGTGAGATTTTCAACATCATTGTAGACATCAACAAGGCAGGCACTACGGTTCTTCTCGTCGAGCAGAACGCGAACATGGCGCTTTCCATTGCAAACCGTGCCTATGTCCTTGAAACGGGACGCATAACCCTTTCGGGAGATGCGAAGGAGCTGGCGGCAAGCGAGGATGTCCGAAAGGCATATCTTGGCGGCTGAGTTGCTTTTTATGCCGCGGCGCGGTACTATTTTCATAGAATATTTCACCATGATACAAATCATCATGAAGGAAGGGATATTACATGTTCGTACGTAATCGCATGTCAAAGGACCCTGTCAACGTTACACCGGAAACATCCATCGATGACGCGCTGGCACTTTTAAAGGTACATAAAATCCGCCGCCTTCCTGTGGAAGAAAGCGGAAAGCTGGTTGGAATCATAACGGACAAGGACCTTATGAGAGTCATGCCGTCGGATGCCACGACGCTTTCAAAATTTGAAATCAACGATCTGCTGGCAAAAATAAAAATCAAGGATATAATGGCAAAGAGCGTTATCTCCGTCAACGAGGGAGCTCCTATCGAGGAAGCGGCCCTTCTCATGAGCCGCAACCACATCAGCGGACTTCCCGTTATCAGCAACGACGGCGCTATTGTTGGTGTTATCACGGAGACAGATATCTTTGACGCATTTGTTGATATCATGGACCTGGAAGAAGGAAAGGTGCGTCTCACCCTGGAGGTCGATGACAAAATCGGCGTCGTAAAGGATATCGCCACAATCTTTACCGAAACGGGCAACAATATCGACAGCTTTGTTACCTGCCCCAAGACAGGTGGCAAATACGATATCATCATCCGCGGCAACTTCGAGGACGTGGACGGGCTGACAACAAAGCTTACGGAACACGGCTACACCGTAATCCAGGCATCCCATATCGGACACTGAAACTGGGGAATGAAAAGTTATTTAATCGGTGATTCAGCAAAAACAAGAAGAAACTCTGCTCAAGCGGGCAGAGTTTTTCTTTTTGCAAAAAGTGTGGTATTGGAAACTTAAAATCTATGGTATTAATACTGTAAAAAGTATGGTATTAGGGGCTTTTCGCGTTACTCATGCAAGTAAATTTCAATGGTAATTTTTAGCCATTTGCCCTTCCATTTCTTTGAGGAAATTCGTCCAAAAAGCAGTTTCCCAGCATCCATGAGCCTTGAAAAGATGATATTGTCATGCTGGGGAACATAGCCGATTTTGATGCCGTCGGCATTTTTGATTACAATGGCGCTTTTGTCATGAGGATTATCCGGTTCGCGGAAAAAGTCTAATTTATCATTTTCAGCAAGATGCGGTTCCAACTCGTCAATACCTTCTATATGGCTTGTACCTGCTACTGTCGTGGTGAAGAGAAAAATATCTCTTTCAAACGGGATTGGCATATCAAGTGCGCCGCCTTTGCCGTGCAGCAGGCTGACGAGATTCGTGTTTTCTGATGTGGTCAGTTCACCCATGGTATTGTCACCTCACTAATTTACTAAGCCGTTCCTGATAATATCCGATCATATCCTGATACTGTCGGATAACAGCGTTTAATTCCTGCTTTTTTTCCTCTATTTTCCTTTGGTCGGCTAAAAAGGCCTTCATTGTGTACGGGAATTCGGATTTGATTACAGTGATTTCCTTTTTTATGGCGGCCAAAGCTTTTTCCAGACTCTCCTTTTGCCTGTATAATGCGGTTGAGGTGTCTGCTTTGTCGTCAGATGGACTCTCGTCCTCACTCATGGTGTGGATGAGGCGCAGAGTTTCCAGATCACCGTTTTGATATGCCTGAACTGCATTTTGAAAGAGGCGTTTTTGAGCATCGCTTAAGTCTGGGTGCAGGTCGGGATGGAGTATTTTAACGATAGAACGGTAAAGTTTTTTGAACTCATTTGTTTCCTCGTCCGACAAGAACTTGCCATGACTGTGTTCAATGGCTTGGTTCATTTTTTCGATTTGCTCATTGAGCTTCTTTTGGTATTCGGAAAATTCTTCGTCAAGTGCTTGCTCGATTTGAGACAAGATAATTTTCTCTTGTCGATTACGTTTGGCTTGAATCATTTCGATTTTTCGTTTTAAGCGGAGCATGTGGCATTGTGTTTCATACGCTTTATGCTCTAAAGCACCAACGGCAAGCATATAGGCTGTTTCGAGATTACGGCACTCAACATAACGAAGTTCATCGCGCTCTAAAACAAGCATTGAAATTTCCGTGCGGAGCTTTTCAACTTCATGTTTTAGCTCATTCTGCTCTGGGAGAGTTAGGAGGTTATTATTTTTTTTACGTAAGTGTTTTATTACAAAAGAACAATGAAAGGGGAGTCCTGTTCCACAAGCTATGTCGTCATCTTCTGTGGAATATATCCGTATTCCGTAATGGTTAGCTTTTTTTAGTAGCAGGCGGGTAAGTTCAAAGTACTCTTTTTCAGAAAGAGAAAAATCTTTATAGTTGTAAAAATCATCTTTGTAATCAATGAATCCGTATATCGAATTGACTAATCCTGAAATGGAAATTTCTGTACCATCTGGGAGCTGGTCTATCTTGTCTAATAAAGATAAGATAATGTTATTCAATTTCTTTTTGCCTGAATGCGTTTTCTTCATAATACACCTCTGATTTAAGGGAGAGCCGGCTCTAAGCCAAAAAATTCCTTCGCGATTCGGTTCAAGTGGTTGCTGATATGTGCAAAGTCTTGGTTAAGATCGAGTGATTCCACGCTGATTCGATTTCCACTCATGGAATATGTGGAATTTGGTGTAAGCTCATCGTCTGTCTTTGCGTATAGCAGAAGACCAGCTACCTCATGCGCTGTTCCTTTCAGCACAGCGGCATTCTTTACATAAGTGAAAATTTGATAAAGATGTGCCGAGCGTATAGTTTGCTTGTCGTATTGTGACTGCAGGGCGTGGCTATAATATTTCGCATCAATGATGAGCAGCTTGTTGTTATGCGAGAGGGTAATATCTGTCTGCATAATAGGGAGCAGTGCATCCTTGCTTTCCTCGTTAAGCTGCCATGGAATCTGCAATGGCTGTGGAGAAAGCTGTGGGAAATGACGTCGGTAGTAAGCCAGCAGGAATTTTTCATAGAGGCGTGATTTATGCTGCTCATCAATAAAATCCATCAGCTTTGTACTTCCGTGAGATTTCGTCTGCAAAAGTCCTCTGCACAAAAGAAAACAAATAGCCATGAGCATCTGATATGATTGATTGTTTCTGTGGTAGCGAAAACTCCAATCGACTGTCCGCAGGTCTATTTCCCTTACGTCGCCGAAGTAGTTCATTAAATGTCGTAGGGTTTTCCTGCGTGGTTTCGATATATCAGAATGAATGAGAAGGATTGCCGACGATTTAAGGATTCGGTTCATACGGGTGTCGGGCGAAAAATCATCATAGGAACAGACAAGTCTTTTTTTGAGATATGTCTGCTTTCGTATTGACTCCGCAATATCCAGTTTGCCCTTTGGCATCGAAAGACTTTCTGTCGCTTCGACATATTCTCGTCCGAGTCCGCGTTTTACTTGAATGGTAATACCGTTGATGAGTATAGCCGCAAAAAGCTCTGCTGCATTTTCGAACGCCTCGGTTTTTACCTTTTTATAACTGTCTGCACGTAAAATGCTAAATGCGTAGGACAGCATGTAGTAAATATTCTTGACGGGGATCATTGTAAGGCTCTCCTCAGGCGTTCACTCCATTCTCTTACTTTGGCAGGTTCGTCAAACCAATATTCTTTTAGGAGCGGAATAATATCGTATTCTACAATGGAAGAAAGGGCTTCATCATTCAATTCCTCTGGTGTCAATCCGCAGAAATAGCTGTGACCAATGCAAAAACCTTCCCCAAGGGTTTCGTCTTTCGCAATTGTATCGTTCAGATTCTTAATGCATCGTATCACATTGTCGAATTTTTCACTGGAAAGTTCCTTTTGATACGATTGGAATCCGTCGGTATCAAACCCGGGAAGTATTTCAAAGAAAGAAAAACGGCGGCGAAGTGCATAATCGAGCATAGCAAGACTGCGGTCCGCCGTGTTCATAGTACCAATCAGGTAGAGGTTTGGCGGAACGGAAAAATTTTCATCCTTATAGAGAAGCTGAACCTCTTCGCCGCGCTTATCTGCTTCCAAAAGCATGAAAAGTTCACCGAAAATCTTATTAAGATTGCCTCGGTTTATTTCGTCTATAATGCAGTAGTAATCGTTTTCGTTATCATCGGTGGCTTTCTTGCAAAAATCATAAAATGCGCCTTTATGAATATCGAAGCCCTTTTCTGTGGGGCGATAGCCCATTATGAAATCTTCGTAGGAATAGCTTTGGTGGAACTGTACCAGCATGACTCGTTCTGTATCTTTTTCACCCATGATGGAGTAAGCAAGTTTTTTCGCAATGAAAGTCTTTCCGACTCCTGGCGCGCCCTGTAGTATGATGTTCTTTTTCTTTTTAAGCAGAGCAGTGAGAGAGGCGTATTGTGATTTATTCATGTAGACTTCGTGAAGAAAATCTTCTTTTGTGTAGGGCGGATAGATAGTAATACTGTCGCCGGTGTCATCTTCTTCGAATAGTTCGCGTATTTTCGTCACTAAGTCATTATAGGGAGTGATGTCTGTTAATGTTTTCATTGGAAACATCGTATCTGGAATTGTCCAGTCACCCTTGTGTGTCCATTTCACGCGAAGTATATTTTTGTACGAATTTCGTGTAGCGTCGAATGTATAATTGGATTGAATAATGCCACGACCTAAAATAGTCCCCATACGCCCCTTTTTTACGAAGACAATGTCACCTGGCTTCATTTCATGAGAAAACAACCAAGTCATATGAGCGGAGTTTTTATAACTGGTTCCTTCTCCATATACCTCTTGCATTTTTTCATTGATCGCTTTTTTCGAAGGAAACGAAGAAAGGTCTCCAACTTCGTCCCAGCCAAGCCCCATAATGCCAGAAGCATAAAATTCTTCCCATTTCTCTGCATCACGTCCCGGAGCATAAATCCAATAGTGAGGGGATCTTTCATTATTATCGGTGCTAGGCGAATGTGGTTGAGGGGTTTTCCATGCGGCATAAGAAAATTCAGGGAAGCTTTTATAAGGACTTCCTTCTTTGGCGAAAACATCTAGCAGGGCGTCACGCATAGCTAGATATGAAGTGGCGTCTGGCAGATTGCCGCTATTTAATGAAGTGAGTGCTTCGGGGAACCCGTTTGCTTTGGCTCTAAGGAAATCACGATTCTTGGAATCAAGGCTAATGAATGCATAAGGTCGAATCCAATACAGTCCAAAAGTAAGATTCCATTTTATTCTATACTGATGGCGTACAACATCGAACGCATTGATAAACAGATTTCGATTTTCATCATTATCTGAGGCGGCCAGGTTTAGCGCTGCTTCAAACACACGCCATAGGTTGTCTATATCATGTTCCTGCCTGTCGCTGCCAAATCCGTAAAAAGTTGCTGACATATTATTAAGGACAGGAATTCCCGTAAAGTCTGAAGGAACCGTTGAATTAAGGCTGAATTCTGCTTTTATGTTTTGCGCAAGTTTTATGCGGTTGGAATCACTGATACCTTTGTTGAACAGACCGAAAATCGTAAACGGGTCGATGTCAGATATGTTATTGCCATTTTCTAGTGTTGGCAAAGATAGTTTAGCTGATGTATAGACCTTACGAATTTTTTCTATGACACTTGTTCGGTTGCCTTTGAACGAGAGTAGTTTTGAGGCAAATTCTTCATAAAATGCAATCCATGTATATGTGCTTGATTCCATATATCAGCGACCTCCTTGTGGTCTGTGGTTGGGATGATAAGAAACTTTCGCTCCATACATAATTCTCCACCAATTCGACGTTTCCTGCCGTTATATTAAAGAAGTTTTAGCCCCGCCGAAAAATTTTTCTCCAACTGCTTGACAATCTCATACTAATCCGATATGATATAGAAAAGTTAATCATACATAAACGATATGTTTTAACGGTTATCTGAAAAACGGAAGCCGGGTTTATGACGTGATTGGCTGAAAATACAGGTCATCTGAACAACAGAAGCCTGTCAGGGAGACGTGTGCTCATTTGCGCTGCACTCCTTGGCAGGCTTTTTTGTTTAAGAGAGAACAGAGGGGGAAAAAACATGGGAAAGAAATTTTTGGCAGTTGTGAGTGTGATTCTGGGGCTTATTCTTGCTGCAGGCTGCGGTGGAACGAAGTCGGCAAGCAAGGACGGAGCAGGTGAGCCGCTGGAGGTTCAGATCAATACGAACCGTGTCAGCAGTGCGCTGACTGTGCTGGCAGAGAATGGTGGATTTAATAAGGAAGAAAATATCAAGGTAAATCTTCATGTTATGAATGTAGCTTATGCGGATATTCTGAGCGCACTCAGCTCCAACAAGGTGCATGTGACGACAGGCGGTGTCGGTTCTACTGCTCCTCTCCGCATGATGGAAAACGGTGCTGACTTCGTTGTTATCGGCGGTCAGATGGGTGAGGGCGCAGATATCGTAACGCTCCCTGAGCGTGCCAAGGAGTGGGAGAACATCACGGCTGAGACGGTTAAGGGCAAGAAAATCGGCGTTGTCCGCACGGCATCAGGCGATATTGCTCTCCGCGGAGCACTTTCCCGTATGGGCATTGACCTCTCTACGATTGAGTATGTAGAGCTTGGAAACGAGCCGGCAATTATTGAGGCTATCAAAAAGGGTGAGCTGGATGCAGGAAATGTGCAGGCAAATCTCCGTGACACGGCACATCAGGCAGGTCTTGTTTCCGCGCTTCATGTGGACAAGGTTTCTCCGAATTTCATCTGCTGCCGTGTTCTGACGCGTCCTGAGACTCTTAAGACACGCCGCAGCGATCTGGTACATTTCATGCGCGCACAGCTCAAGGCTTACCGCTATCTCCACACGCATCAGGATGAAGCACTTGCTCTTATCAACAAATCCATTGAGGTAGACGAAAAGGTTCTCAGAAGCCAGCTCTTTGAGGATGAGCATCTGAAGCTCGAACCGGACCCGACGGGCAAACGCGTAGAGGAATTTTATGACAGCATGAAGCGTGTCGGCTATATCGAGGGCAAGATTGATATCAAGAAGCAAATTGATGTCTCCCTCTATCGTGAGGCATTGGAGTCTCTTCTGAAGGAAGAACCGAACGACCCGACGTGGCTCAAATTCAGAGCGGATTACGAGAAAAACAACGGCGCTTGGTCATAAGACAGCAGAGGAGGCGGCATGGAAATGAAGAAAATAGAGTTTTCCAATGTGTCGCTGACATATGATGACGACGGCACAGTATACAACGCGTTGAATCAAATGAATTTTTCGGTGGAGCAGGGAGAGTTTGTCAGTATCATAGGCTCGTCCGGATGCGGCAAAAGCTCGACTCTCAGCATACTGGCCGGCCTAAGAGAACCAACGGAAGGACAGTATTTGATTGATGGAAAGGTAAGTCATGGAACAGGCAGAAACAGGGGCGTTGTCTTCCAGCATTATTCGCTGTTCCCGTGGATGAGGGCTGATGAAAATATCGCCTTCGGTATCAAGCAGGCTTTCCCCGAAACGACGGACAAGGAAGCTGCGGATATTGCGAAAGAATATCTGGAAAAGGTGGGGCTGGCGGGCTTTGGGAAGAAGTATCCCTATCAGCTTTCGGGCGGTATGCAGCAAAGAACCGCGATAGCAAGAACGCTTGCTATGCAGCCTGAGATACTGCTTCTTGACGAGCCCTTCGGTGCTATCGACGCACGGAACAGGATTCTCCTGCAGGACCTTCTTTTGGAGGTTTTGGGCAAGGAAAAGGAAAAGAAGACTATCGTGTTTGTCACTCATGACGTGGATGAGGCGATTCTGCTTTCGGACCGTATCCTGTTCATGGACAAGAAGCGTATTCTTGAGGAATTTGAGGTTCCCTTTTCACGCCCGAGAAAGCGTGAGGAAATCTTCCAGTCCCGTGACTACATAAATCTTCGTCAGTCATTATTGAGCTGCTTTTTCAGCGGCATTCAGGAAAAAATCGGTGGAGAGGAGGTCGTACTATGACAACGGCAGCTTTAGAGGAAAAGAAACGGTTTTCGTTCTCGTGGCCTGCGGTACAGTGGTTCATTCCCCATGTACTCTTTGCGGTGCTTTTGGCGCTCATTTTTACGCCGGGAGCGGATGATTCAACTCCCCATGGCGCATTTCTGGCAGTGCTGGGGATAAGCGAGGCAGCGCTTCTCATCAACAGAAAATCCAGAGCTTTGACCGATATAATGACGATTCTCTATCTTCTCTTTATCGCGTGGGAGTTCGGTACGACGAAGGCTGACAGTGTCAATCTCCTGCTCTATCCTTCTCCTGCAAAGGTATTTGCCATTTTTGCATCGGACTGGCACAAGATTCTCGACGGAATCCGTTCATCCATGTACCTGTTGGGCGTAGGCTTCACGCTGGCACTGGTGCTGGGGGTTCTGCTGGGTATTCTCACAGGCAGTGTGGCGCGTCTTCGTGATTCGCTGCTGCCTCTCGCTAAGGTCATCAGCCCGATACCGCCGATTATCTATACGCCGTATGCGGTGGCGGTGCTGCCGACCTTCGAGATTGCATCCATTTTCGTTATCTTCAGCAGTATCTTTTGGCAGATTTACATTCAGACGGCACTCAGCGTTTCGGGCATCGACAAAAAGCTTTTGGACTCGGCAAAGACGATGAATCTTTCCGCGCCTGCGATGTTCTTTCATGTACTGTGGCCGTACTGCCTGCCAAATATCATGAAGACACTGCCGATTTCTGTGGCGAACGCCTTCATGGTTCTGACGGCAGCCGAGATGATCGGCGCTACGTCGGGCCTGGGCTATTTCGTCAGATACTATGCGGACTTTGCGGATTACACACGTGTTATCTCAGGTATTATCATAATCGGTATCGTGGTTTCGGTTTTGAACTATGGGATCGCCGAGCTTGAGCGCAAAGTCGTCCGCTGGCACTAAGCCCCTCTGGGAAAAGCACGGAATAAGCCCCGGGATATGACTTATTCTGTGCGTCCCTGTAAAGAGAGCTGTGAAAAAAGCATTTCTTGCCTTCCCCATTGGGGAAGGGGGACCACGTAGTGGTGGATGAGGTACACCAAGGATAGCCGCTATTTATGTACATAGTAGGCACTTTGGGGAGCACAGCTTTGCATAAGCGATGAGCAAGCAATCAGCCAAGCGTGATTGCTGCTCCCTGCGCATCATCCGAGCCCTGCGGGCCCAAGCCGATATGCCACAGGCATATCGACACCCCTAAAGGAGAAGGCGTTCTTGTTGCTTTTTTTACAGCCCCTTTCTTTTTTGAGTTGGATGCGCGGTCTGCGTGTCGGACAAGGCGCGTGTACACGCCTGAGCACCCGTGCGCGGCAGGGACAGACCTTGACGGGCTTGGATAAAAATGATACCATAGAATGCGTGACAGCAGACGTGTGTCACATCGTTCCAATGGAGAGGTGTCCGAGTGGTCGAAGGTGCTTGACTCGAAATCAAGTGTGGTGATGAGCCACCGTGGGTTCGAATCCCACCCTCTCCGCCACTGAAATCAAGGCTCCGCGAGTTTTTCGCGGAGCCTTTTTTGTGTCGTTTTTTGAGTAAAAAAATTCAATTTGTTACTATTTTGTTACTACTCTGTTCCAACAACTGATAAATTGTTTCGACTTACCCTATTGAATAGGGTAAAATATAAGCGGAGAGAAAATCTATCTGCTGCTGAAAAAAATAACATCAAGGTTTTAATAGATAAGCTTGAAACTGTGTACAACAGAAAGGATGTGTGAACATGAGCAAAGCATACGATATGATTTCAGCTTCTTTGAATGAGATTATTGATGATGTGGAAAAAACAAATGGTGCTAACCTCAAACAGACTGTGCTCATAATAGAAGTTGATGAAGTAAAGACCTTTACTCCAAGTGAGATAAAAGCTATTCGCCTTCAAAACAATTTGACTCAAAACCTAATGGCAAAATTTTTGTGCGTTAGCAAAAAGACAGTTGAAGCATGGGAGTCTGGCAAGAATAAGCCTAATGGACCCTCCAGTAGGCTGTTGGAATTATTAGCAAGAAAAGCCATTTCGCCAATTTATTCTTAATTGAGTTCAATTGAAATCAAGGCTCCGCGATTTTTTCGCGGAGCCTTTTTTATCTTGCTTACTTGATTATTTACCCATGCCAGTCAATAATCCCGCCGAAATCAACGACATTTTCATATCCGAGTTCAACGAGTTTGTTGGCGGCCTCTTTGCTGCGGCGGCCCGAACGACAGTAGATGAAAAGCAGCTGCTTCTTGTCGGAAAGCTCTGTCGGGGGCTGTTTGCCTATGCTCTCGTTCGGAATGCATATTGCATTTGGGATGTGACCTGAAGCGTATTCTTCAGGAGTCCTTACATCGACAATCCGGTAGCCTGACTCTTTTTTCATAATCTGCTGCGCCTCTTCGGCAGAAACACGGCGGTAAGCGGCTTTCACCTGTCCTCCAATACATCCTGTAAGAAGTAATGCCGCACCTAATATTGCCAATAACATAATATGTTTCATGAGTATTTCCTCCGTTTCTGTACCGGTTTTCGCGAATGATGCTATTTAAATTTTACATTTTTTTCAATGCACTGTCTTCATAAGATTGAGTTAGAAATTTTGATGGCCTCTGCGCTTTCTGATGAATGGTGATGTAATGGAAAATAGGAGATATATTTATAAAATAAATTATAATCAAGCGATTTTTCCCGGAAATACATGCTATACTGGTAATAAATGAGAAACGGATTTATGCAGGGGGATAAATATACGGCCTTTGCAGCTGACAGGAATGGAGGGGTGCAGTGTGATTGTCTACGAAGGAGTGAAACGTGAATTTTTGGATAGTGTACTTAATGATACTATTGCATCTGAGATAGAAAAATGCGTTTTAGAAAAAATGCACAAACACACAGTAGAGAACGAGTTTAGGTCATGGGATAATTCCATGCAGTACATGTATAAGGTCGTAAGTGACCCTGCAATACCGGAAGATGCCGGAATAGCCATAGAGTATAATATTCCTCAGACTGCAAAACGTGTCGACTTTATGATTTCCGGTTATGATGATAAAGATAATCCGGGAATGGTAATAATAGAATTGAAACAATGGGAAGAACTGAACAAAGTAGAAAATACAGATGCTTTGGTTGAGACATATACGGGAAATGGAATAAGGAAAGTAGTTCATCCATCATATCAGGTATGGACTTACTCACAGCTGATAGCAGATTATAATTCTGCCGTTGACGAATCGGATATTCAGCTTATTCCGTGTGCATTCCTCCATAACTATGTCCGTAAAGATAATGACCCTATCGATGATGCGCAATATGATACATATACATCTGTTGCACCCGCTTTTACAAAAGGACAGGTTCCTGCTTTGGTTGAACTTATTAAAAAATTTGTAAGGAAAGGGGATAATAAAAAGGTTCTTTATCTTTTGGATCATGGAGAAATCAGACCGTCTAAAAGTCTGCAAAACGCGATTGCATCAATGATGAATGGTAATCGCGAGTTTACCATGATTGATGAGCAGCGTGTAGTTTACGAGGAAATACTTAAGCTGTCCTTAAAATGTCAAAAAGATAATAAGAAAAGAACGGTTATTTGTAAGGGTGGACCAGGAACGGGGAAAAGCGTAATCGCTGTGCAGCTGTTGGCGGAACTTACGCAAAGAAATCAATTTGTGCAATATGTATCAAAAAATCAAGCACCTCGGCAGGTGTATCTGCAGAAGCTGAAGGGAGATAATAAACGCTCTGGCGTAGTTAATCTTTTCAAAGGGTCGGCTGTGTATGTGGACGTGGAAAGAAACAAGATTAATACGCTTATCGCAGATGAAGCACACAGACTTGAGGAAAGAAGTCAATATACGAAGAAGACCGGGAATGAAAATCAGATAAAAGAAATTATCCATGCGGCTGTCTGCTCTGTATTTTTTATAGATGAGAGTCAGAGAGTGACTATGGCGGATATCGGCTCGGTGAATGAAATAAAGAAATGGGCAGAATATGAAGGTTCGGAGATAACTGAAATGGAGCTTGTTTCACAGTTTAGGTGCAATGGTTCCGACGGGTATCTTGCGTGGTTGGATAATCTTTTAGAGATTCGTGAAACAGCAAATTTAAATCTTGATGGTATTGCTTATGATTTCAGATTAGTTGATAATCCTGAAGAGGTTCGGCAGCTGATAGTTGAGAAAAACAGAGAAGCCAACAGAGCGAGGATTCTGGCAGGATATTGTTGGGACTGGCCTAAAGATGGAAGAGGCGATACAAATGCGCATGATATAAAGATCGGTGATTTTGAGATAAGCTGGAATCTGGATGACGGACAGGTTTTCGCGCTCAGCGAGACCTCGGTAAATGAAGCCGGATGTATTCATACGACACAAGGGTTGGAGTTTGATTATGTAGGAGTAATTATCGGGGATGATTTGCGATACGAGAATGGTAAGATTGTTACGGATTATACAAAAAGAGCAAGAACGGATCAGTCAATAAAAGGCCTGAAAAAGATGGATAAAGAAAATCATGAACTTGCGTTGGCAAGGGCTGATGAGATTATCAAAAATACATATCGTACACTCATGACACGGGGAATGAAGGGATGCTATGTTTACTGTACAAATCCAGGCCTTCGTGAATATATAAAATCCCGTTTGGGATCGGCTTGGAAATAAGGATAATTGGCGGTAAATGGTTTTTGAACAGTCTTGACAATGAAAATGAATTCATCTCCATATTGATAACGATTATCAATATGGAGATGCTAACGTGAAAAGAAATATATTCCAAAATATGGCACACGGTGTTTTACAAAATTGTGCGAAGCCTGAGGGCAGGATAGGAAAGCTGGTTGTCAGAATGATGAATTCGGCGCATACGCCTCTGTCAAAGTGGGGGCTGGCGCATCTTGAACTGGCACCTGATGCTGATGTCATTGACCTGGGATGCGGCGGCGGGAGCAATGTCTCTGCTATGCTTGAGGCGTGTCCTGCGGGGCACGTGACGGGATTTGATTATTCTCCTGTCAGTGTTGAGGCATCCAAAAAGAAAAATGCCACTGCCATAGGCGAGGGACGATGCAGTATTCTGGAGGGAGATGTTGCGGAGCTGCCTTTTTCTGATGATTCCTTTGATGCAGCGACTGCATTTGAGACTGTATACTTTTGGCCGGAAAATTCTTTTGCGGGTGTTCGAAGGATTTTGAAACCGGGAGGAAGATTTTTGATTGTGTGTGAGGCAGACGGTTCATGTCCCGGGGATGAGACGTGGCCGAAGCTCATTGATGGTATGAAGCTAAAGTCACGGGATGAGCTGGTATGTGAACTTGAAAATGCAGGGTTTAAGGACGTTTTTTCTGACAGCAGGTCTGTGATGGGAGAAAAGGGACGCTGGCTGTGCGTGTGCGCAAAGAAGTGATTTTGGCTCAATAGGAGTAAAAAAGCTGCCGCAAGGTTGATTGCCTGCGGCAGCTTTTAACATTACTATAGGAAGTTATTTTACCTCTGAAAGATTACCCTGGTCGATGATGAGCGGGGTGCAGAGGTAGGACGGTACTGTGATAACACCGTTATTGTAGGTTTTCGTGTCGTTGATATCCGGCTGTGTGCCGTCAACAACGGCTTTTATCATGCGTACTGTTTTTGCGACGAGCAAATCAGGGGATTTGTAGATGGTAAAGGTCTGTTCACCGTTCTTTACCGCTTCCAGTGCTTTCGGCTCTGCATCCTGTCCCGACATGCGCGGCATTGCTGTGTAGCCTGCTGCTTTCAGTACGTCGCGGATACCTCCTGCGACTCCGTCATTCGGTGCGAGAATTACATCAATCGGGGCACCGCTGTCAGGGCCTGCGAGGAGTTTTTGCATGCGTGCGCCTGCGGTTTCGGGTTTCCAGTCTTTTGTGGCTACCTGATCAAAGGTGGTTTCACCCGATGGTACAATGAGCTGTCCTTTATCTATGTAAGGCTTCAGGATATCCATCGCGCCTGAGAAAAAGAGGTGGGCATTGTTGTCTGACGGATCTCCTGCGAAAAGCTCTATGCGGAAAGGTCCTGCGCCGCTTTTGAGGTTCATGACGGCCTCAAGGTATTCGCCCATTGCTTCGCCGACAAAACGGCTGTCAAAGGATGCGTAGTACGATACTGCATCCGTGTTCATGATGAGACGGTCAAAAGCGATGACCGGAATCTTTTTTGCTTTTGCTTCGGCAAGCACGTCACCGAGCTTTTCACTGTCCACTGCACCGATTACAATGCAGTTCGGGTTTGAGGCAATCTGTGCCTTGAGCTGCTCGTTCTGCTGTGCGGCAGAGTCGGCAAACTGAAGGTCAACTGCATAGCCTTCTTTTTCAAGTGAGGTTTTTATGGTCTGGCCGTTTTTCTGCCAGCTTGCGGAAGAGTTAGCAAAGGATACTGCAACTTTTTTTCCTCCGCTGTTTGATGAAGAGCCGCAGCCGGCTGAAATTACCGCAAAGCATGCAACCAGTATCAGGCAGAGCAGCGGAAAAAGCTTCTTTTTATTATATGAAATCATATGCGCGCGCCCCCTCAGATTTTGAATTTTTTCGTAGAGTCTGTGAGCTCTCTGGAAAGGTCCGCGAGCTTCTGGCTGGCATGTGCGACCTCGTCCATGGAAGCGGATTGTTCTTCAGTCGCTGCAGATACCGATTCAGTTTCGGCGGCAACGTCACGGCCTGATTTGTTTATGCTGTCCATGACCTCGACAAGGGCCTCTGCTTTCGCGGAGGAATCCCGTGCCTCTGTGAGAATCGCATCGGCGTGGTCTGTGAGGGAGGATACGGCATCGACTATGGAGTCAAAGGAACGTCCGGCTTCGGCGATAACCTTGCGGCCGCTTTCAACATCCTGCGTGCCCTTGGTCATTCTTTCAACAGCCTGGGCGGTATCCTTCTGAGTTTCTTCAATAATTAATGCAATCTGCTGGGCCGCAGTATCGGAATCCTTTGCCAGTTTTCTGACTTCCTCTGCAACGACGGCAAAACCGCGTCCTGCGTCACCTGCGCGTGCGGCTTCGATGGCGGCGTTGAGTGAAAGAAGATTCGTCTGCTCTGCAATGCCGGAAATGGTCGTGCTGATCTGTCCGATTTCGGAGGAACGCTCAGCCAGTTTTTGTATTACACGGGCGGAATCATTAACCGATGCAGAAATCTCAGACATCTGCGAAACGGCACCGTCAATGGAGGCCTTTCCTGCGGAGGCAAGCTGCGAAACGCTGCGTGCGGCACCTGCAGAGGCATCCGCCTTGTCTTCAAAGCCGTGCAGGCTTTCAGTCATGTTCTTGATGTCCGAGAGAGAACGGTCAACTGCTTCGCCCTGCTGGCTGGTGTTGCCGGCCACGTTTGTTATGGAATTGGCAACGAGCTGTGTAGCCTGTGCGGACTGATTGGCGTTCTCTGTCAACTGATCAGCAAAGTTTGATACATCATCAGCCGTCTGCTGAATGTGCTGAATGAGAGAACGAAGGTTGTGAATCGTATTTCCGTACGCCTGCGTCAGCTGTCCAAGCTCATCATCTGTCTGCGCTTCTGCTTTCACTGTAAGATTGCCGGCAGCAACCTGCTCGGATATTTCCATAAGATAACGGATGGAACGCATGATGCTTGAGCTGAGATAGAAGGCCATGAACGCGGACAAAAGGACAACAACGACAATGCAGCCTATCAGCATCCACTTTGTTGCCTCGTATTTTGCGGAAGCATCGGCGCTTTCCTTATGGATGAAATCCTTGCTGCTGTCAACAACCCGTGCCAGACGGTTGGAAATGTTGGCAAACTGCGAATTTGAACGCTCCAAAAGCTTCAGCGCTTCCTGCTGCTGATTGTTCTTGGCGAGAAGGATAAGGCGGTTGGAATTCTGCTTGTAGGAATCCCAGGCCTGACGCATCTGCGTGAAATCTTCCTTTACCTCCGGAGCGACAGCCGGTTCAAGACTGTCAAAAGCGATGTCAAGCTGGTCAGCACGTTTTTTTGTTTCCTGAGCAGCCTGAATTCGGCTTGGGAGTGTAACGGCAGTAACGACTGCGTACTCTCCCTGACGGTAATCGGAAAGCGTGCGGCTGCTTTCCTCACCGGTCAGAACCGTTGAAAGATGTTCGGTTGCAATGCGGAGCGCGCCGCTGTTGATGCTGTTCAGGCTGTAGCCTGTATACGCTCCGTTCGCGATAAAAATCGCAATCAGCACTCCGAATACAAGAAAAAGCTTTTGCCTTATAGATAATGAATCCAAAATAAAAGCCCCCCTCTTCGTGTATAAATAGTTTCATTCTAATTATACTGCTTTTGTGCAAATATTAAAAATATAATGTAAAATTTTTTTATTTTTTTGTGACACAAAATTGACACATACAGATGCCATAATACAGACAACAAAGAAATCCAAAACAAAATTTGAGGAGGAGAAAATCATGAAAAAATTATTGATGGTAATGGCGGCAGGTTTTATGCTCACGGTGGCAGCGCCGACTGAAGCAGCTGCTGCGGAAACAAATGAGAGCAATGCACCTTACTGCTATGAGCAGCAGGGCAACGGCTGCTGGGGGAATCCCGGACGCTGGAGCGAAGATGAGGGCGAACGCGGATATCGCGGAGGATGCCGCGGCGGCTATGGCGGACGTGGTGGACGCGGCTGCTGGTAAGAAAATGACATGAGAACGCACCCGTGCGAAAAAAGTTTCGCACGGGTGTTGACTTTTATAATCAAACTTGATATTATATACAAGCTGACTCGTGAGCACGGCTCCGATGAAGCGCAAGGTGTTCCTTGAAAACTAAACAATGCAGAAATGAATCATCTATTGATTCAAGCCAGATGTCGGGCATGAAGCAATGCTTCATGAACCAACAATTTCTAAAGAGAAAAGCGAAAGCTTTAGACTCAAAAGATTAAAAAGAGCCAAACAGGTTCTTCAATAAGTATATTGGAGAGTTTGATCCTGGCTCAGGACGAACGCTGGCGGCGTGCTTAACACATGCAAGTCGAACGGGGCGATTTAAAAGCTTGCTTTTGATGAGCCTAGTGGCAAACGGGTGAGTAACGCGTAGGCAACCTGCCCTCAGGATGGGGACAA
>NZ_FQUG01000009.1 GCF_900129225.1 Schwartzia succinivorans DSM 10502
ACAAGCTGGTAAGGCACCTTGAAGACGACAAGGTTGATAGGTTGGGAGTGGAAGTCCCGTGAGGGATGAAGCGGACCAATACTAATATGCCGAGGGCTTGACTTACAAGACTAAAATGTTCGAATCTTCTTCTGTATAGTTTTGAGAGAGCAATCTCTTAACAAAATATATCCGGTGGTGATGCCTACGTGGTTCCACCTGTTCCCATTCCGAACACAGTAGTTAAGCACGTAAAGGCCGAAAGTACTTGGCTGGAGACGGCCCGGGAGGATAGGAAGCTGCCGGTTGAAAAGAGACATGTATAACGCATGTCTCTTTTTTCGTTGTTAGAGAAACATACGCCTATCCGACCGGGGAACCCGTTAAAAAATTATTTTTCACTTTTCTAAGAAATTTTCTAAATTTTCTTTTTAATTTCGTAAACGCGTGAACCCCTTATACGGTTGACTTATTACATTAAATTCATTACAATAAAGTTTGTATAGTTGCCACTACTATCATGATTTACAACGCTTAAAAAAGCAAAATGTTTTACAAATTTAATCAAAGAGGAGGCGTGTAGTATCTTAGAATTGGTATTAGCAGCAGTACTTGCACTGATTGTTGGCGCAGGCGCGGGCTACACAATGCGTAAGCAGCAGGCTGAGTCGCAGATTGGTTCTGCAGAGGAGCAGGCGAAACGCATTTTGGAGGACGCGGAGGCGAAGGGCGAGGCGAAGAAGAAGGAGGCTTTGCTCGAGGCTAAGGAGGATATCCACAGACTGCGTCAGGATCTTGACCGCGATACGAAAGACCGCAGAAATGAATTATCCAGGCAGGAACGCCGTCTTGTCCAGAAGGAAGAGAACCTGGACCGCAAGATGGATTTGCTGGAGAAAAAGGAAGAAGACCTTTCTGCAAGGGATGAAGCACTTGAGAAAGAGCGTGTTTCGATTGCAGAGCTGCATGAACAGCAGAAGGCTGAGCTTGAGCGGATTTCTCAGATGACGACAGAAGAAGCCAAGACCTTGTTGATGGCCGAGGCTGAAGATGAGATGAAGCTTGAGAAAGCTAAAATGATTAAGGATTATGAGCAGCAGGCAAAGGATGAAGCTGACAAGATTGCCCGTGATATTGTTTCACAGGCAATTCAGCGTTGTGCCGCTGATCAGGTAGCAGAGACAACGGTCTCAGTCGTAGCCCTTCCAAATGATGAGATGAAGGGACGTATTATCGGTCGTGAGGGGCGCAATATCCGCGCTCTTGAGACGCTTACCGGTATCGGTCTTATTATTGATGATACCCCTGAGGCGGTTATTTTGTCCGGGTTTGATCCGGTGCGCCGCGAAGTGGCTCGCATTGCATTGGAAAAGCTCATTCAGGATGGACGTATTCATCCTGCACGCATTGAAGAAATGGTTGATAAAGCAAGACATGAGGTTGATCAGCGTATTAAGGAAGCCGGTGAGCAGGCTACCTTCGACACAGGTGTCAACGGACTTCATCCTGAGCTTGTCCGTCTTATCGGCCGTTTGAAATATCGCACCAGCTATGGTCAGAATGTACTTAATCATTCTGTAGAGGTTTCCTATCTTGCAGGAATCATGGCTGCAGAGCTTGGTGTGGATGTTATGCTGGCAAAACGTGCCGGTCTTTTGCATGATATAGGTAAGGCCATAGACCATGAGGTAGAGGGACCGCATGCTCAGATTGGTGCAGACTACGCTCGCAAGCATCATGAGTCCAAGGAAGTTGTAAATGCTATTGAGGCGCATCACGGTGAAGTTGAACCGATGACGGTTGAGGCTGTTCTGGTTGCAGCAGCAGATGCTATTTCCGCTGCACGTCCGGGCGCCCGTCGTGAAAGCCTTGAGGCATATCTCAAACGCCTGACGCGTCTCGAAGAGATTGCGAAATCCTTCGATGGCGTTGAAAGCTGCTTCGCTATTCAGGCGGGCCGTGAGATACGCGTAATGGTTAAGCCTGATAAGGTTGACGATGTTGCTTCTGTCGGACTTGCTCATGATATTGTCAAGAAAATCGAGTCCGAGCTTGAGTACCCGGGTCAGATTAAGGCGACAATTATCCGCGAAACGCGCGTGGTTGACTATGCCAAGTAATGGGTATATGATAAAAGAACAGTGAAGTCAGATGAACAGAAGGATGTTGTGAGGTTCACTTCGCAGCATCCTTCTTTTTTATCCGATGCTAACAGATGCTAAGACTCTCACTTCTAACGTGAGAACTAGCACCCACAATCGGTGTTAATCTGAATTCGATTACGATTATTATCAGAAGTGAGGGAATACCAATGGTCAGCTTTGGAAAGAAGAAAAAGCCGAATATGGATGGTATCAATCTGCTGATTTCGATTTTGGTATGTTATCCTGAGATTGGAACGGTAAGTTATGAGCCTTCACGCAGTGCGCTTCATTTTGCGTTTGCGATGAAGGAGGTTCCGAAGCGTCAGGCTTATGAGGATGTGGGTATGCTTATCAAGGAGAGCATCAAGTCGTATCATTCGCTTGAGGGGTTTCAGGATGCTGATGTCGAGATTTTTCTTGAAGGTCAGGGGCATACAGCTTTTTTCCATATCATACGCGATGTGAAGACTATATCGCAGGGTGAGATTAGTATGCTGAGTACTATTATGAGGGAGCATTTTGGAAATATCCTTATTATGGATCCTGATAACGGTACAGCAGCCTATGAGATGGAGCAGGAAGCTCATGAGGATGCAATCGACCATATGATATGCAATCTTAAGGTCAGCAATGGAACGAACCGCATGGTCGGAATCCGCGAGGAAGGCCGGGTTTTGGTTTTTAATAAGTGAGGGATTACTGTGCGCATAGCAATGGTAGGCGATGTTATAGGCCGCCCGGGTAGGGCGGCCTTTGCTAAATACACAGCGCAGCTGCGTAAGGAAAAAAAGGTAGATATTGTTGTCGTGAACGGGGAAAATTCTGCAGGCGGCAAAGGTATTACACGCAAGGCACTTGATGAGCTTCTGCACGCAGGCGCGGATGTTGTTACGAGTGGAAATCATATATGGGATAAAAAGGATGTGCTGGAGTTTATTGACCAGGAGCCTTTTTTGATTCGCCCTGCAAACTATCCTGAAGGAGCACCGGGCAAAGGGTGGTGCATATACCCCTGGAGGGCAAAAAATATCGGAGTGATGAATCTTTCAGGCCGTGCGTTCATGCCACCTATGGACTGCCCATTCCAAAAGGTTGAGGATATTCTGAGGGAAATGAAGGATAAGTGCGATATTCTTCTCCTGGATTTTCACGCTGAAACCACATCAGAAAAAATGGCGATGGGCTGGTATCTTGACGGACGGGTGAATGCAGTAGTCGGGACACACACTCATATCCAGACAGCTGACGAAAGGGTGCTTCCGAACGGTACTGCTTACATCACGGATTTGGGTATGGTAGGACCATGGGATTCGGTGCTCGGAGTCAAAAACGATATAATACTGCAGAAATTTACAACCGGAATGCCTGTCAGATTTGAGCTGGCAGGGGGGCCTAATGTTTATTCGGCTGTTATTCTTGACATTGATGAGTCTACAAACAAGACAACCGGAATAGAAAGAATCATGATTAAAGAGTAATTGCGCAGGACAGGAGCTGTGAAAAAAGCTCCTGTTTTTGTTTTAGTTGGCATTTGGTGCGTTTTTCTTCAAATTGTGGTAAAATGATATCATATATAGATTATGTTCGGTAAGTATGCTTTCAAAGCAGAGAAGAGGAAGTGGAGACGGTATGCCCAGTGATTTGCACATCCACACTACGTTTTCCGATGGGCGTCTGACGCCGGAAGAGGTATTGGATGCGGCTAAGGAAGCCGGTCTTACATATATCGCGATTACGGATCACGATACGGTAGACGGTATACGGCATCTTTATGAGCAGGGGCTGTATCCCTCAAAGACGCTGTCTATTATTCCGGGGATTGAATTCAGTACCGAGATGGACGGACATGATGTCCACGTGCTCGGTTATGATATAGATATATATAATCAGGAGCTTTCGGACAAAGTAACAGAACTGGCGGAATCCAGATGGATGCGGTTTACACAGATTTTGTCAAAGCTCAGGGAGCTTGGCTTCGATCTTTCTGAGAGTGATGTGCTCCAGATTGGGGGAACCAGCAGTTCCATAGGACGTGCCCATATTGCGCGTGCTTTGGTGAGAAAAGGCATTGTTCCGACAATCAGGGAGGCTTTCGATACGCTTCTTCAGCACGGATGTCCTGCATATGTCCCGCATTACAGAATTCAGCCTAATGAAGCTGTGGATTTAATTCGCGGCGCAGGTGGAGTTCCTGTTCTGGCACATCCAAAGCTCGTTGGGGACGATCAAATGGTTGAGCATTTGCTGTCGATGCCGTTTGGCGGTATTGAGGTGTTTTATCCGCAGCATGATGAGGAGGATACGGCGCGTTACAGTGATATGGCGAAATCACATGGACTTCTCATGACAGGCGGTTCTGATTTCCATGCGCTTTCAACACGTTTTCCGGAAAAACTGGGCGTGGTTACGATTGATGATGATTTGGCAAAGCCTTTTTTCCATCCGCCCAAGGCGCTTGAGTGAGATTACTTATTTGATTTGACTTTTAGAGTTATCGGCAGGTGAAATTTTATGGATGTTATAGCCCTGGTAGGACCGAGCGGTACGGGGAAAAGCCATCGCGCCCTTCTTGTTGCTCATCAATATGGAGCGGACGCGATTATTGATGATGGTATTCTGATACGCGACGGCAAGATTATTGCCGGACATTCTGCAAAGCATGAAAAGAGCAAGATTATGGCGGTAAGGCGCGCTATTTTTGTGCTCCCCGGACATGCCGAAGAGGTTCGCGAGGCTTTGGAAGAGATGAAGCCGCAGAGAATCCTGATTTTAGGAACCTCTGAGAATATGACACACAAGATTGCGAAGAAGCTTGGCCTTCCACCGATTTCGAAGCTTATTCACATTGAGGATATAGCTACGAAGGACGAAATGGCGAAGGCGGCATTTTATCGGCTCAAGGAAGGAAAGCATATTATTCCGGTTCCAACTATTGAGCTGAAGCCTCATTTTTCGGGATATCTCATTGATCCTATTCAGTCGTTTTTCAAAAAGGCACCTGCCCGTCGGAGACGCCTAGGGGAAAAATCCATTGTGCGTCCGGTTTTCAGTTACTATGGAAAACTCAGTATTGATGATTCGGCTGTAAGTGCTATCGTAAAGCGGCTTATCGGAGAGAAGGAATTTGTCAGCTCTGTAGGGAGCGTTAGAGTACGCCATCTTATGTATGGCGATGAGGACAGAGGTATTGAGGTGTCCTGTGAGGTCGTGCTCCATTACGGCAAGCATATTCCAACGCTGATACATGAAACCCAGCAGAAAATAAAGGAAGCTATAGAGTACATGACCGGAATGGTCGTTCATCATGTGAATATTGTTGTGCGTACACTTTATGTAGTGAACGCATGAAATACAGGCAATGGGGCCTGCTCCGTAAAGGGGCAGGTCTCTTTTTGGGAGGCAGACATTATGCACGGTGTTTTTGATATTATCGGTCCAATCATGATCGGGCCGTCAAGCTCACATACGGCAGGTGCAGTCAGGCTTGGACTAATGGCGAGAAAGGTGCTGGGTGAGCCGGTTACAAGGGCTGGTATCATGCTGTCGGGCTCCTTTGCCCAGACTTACAGAGGACATGGAACGGATAAGGCACTGATTGCAGGAGTGCTCGGAATGAAGCCTGATGACGAACGTATAAGGGACTCTCTTTCTATTGCAAAGGAGCAGGGGCTGGAATTTGCTTTTCAAAAAGCTGATATTCCCGGTGCACACCCGAATACGGCGGAGCTTCATCTGACGGGACTCCATCAGAATATTGCTGTGGTGCGCGGCGCATCGGTGGGAGGAGGAAATATCCTCATTACGAAAATCAATGATTATTACGTTGAGCTTGCGGGAAGGTATCCTGCGGTTGTTACGATACAGCGTGACCAGCCGGGTGTCATTATGAATATCACCTCAATTCTCGGAATGGGAGGCCTTAATATAGCATTCATGCATGTTGCCCGCAAAAACCGCGGCGAAGAGGCAATGACGATTTTGGAGCTGGATGAGGAGCCGCTTCCTTCTGTTATCGAGGCAATAAAGGGAGTAGACGGAATTCAGCAGGCTTTCAGCATACCGGCGATAGGGTGAGGAGAGGGTATTATGGATAACTTTCATACAATAGCGGAGCTAATCCGCATTGCTTCCGAGCGGCAGAAGCCTGTGCATGAAATTGTTTTGGCGGTGGAGTCGGAGCAGAAGCTGCGTACAAGGGAAGAGCTTATTGATGAAATGCGGCAAAACTGGAAGGTCATGTATGAGTCCGTGAAAAAAGGACTCAAGGGAGGTATTCGTTCAGTTAGCGGATTGACCGGGGGAGACGCGCCCAAGCTTTACAGACATCAGCTGAAGGGATTTCTGGGGCAGGCAGGATTGTCTACAGCTGCTTTTGCTGTTGCGGCAAGTGAGGTAAATGCTTCAATGGGGCGTATTGTTGCATGCCCTACGGCAGGCTCCTGCGGAATTGTTCCTGCTGTGCTCACTGAGGCGTATGAGCAGGGACGGGCGGAGGAAGATATTGTCATGTCGCTTTTTACAGCGGCGGGTATCGGAATGGTAATTGACGAAAACGCTTCTATCGCAGGCGCTTTGGGAGGCTGTCAGGCCGAGTGCGGCTCTGCTGCAGGAATGGCGGCTGCGGCACTTACGGAAATTGGTGGAGGAACGCCTGAACAGATTGGACACGCGGTGGCACTTGCCATAAAAAATCTCCTTGGACTTGCGTGTGATCCTGTGGCAGGTCTTGTTGAGGTGCCCTGCGTAAAACGCAACGGATTTGCTGCAGTTCACGCTATGCTGGCGGCCGATATGGCTCTTGCCGGGGTGAAATCAGTTATCCCTGTGGATGAGGTCATTGACGCAATGGACCGTATCGGACGTGCCATGCCGAGGGATATTAAGGAGACGGCAGAGGGTGGACTTGCAACAACAAAAACAGGTCTGGCGCTTCAAAAGAAAATTTACGGTTGATATATTCAAATTTCCGCGTCAAAATCATTATCGGGGTGCATTTGCACCTCTTTTTCTTTTGTATACATGTTTTTATTGCAAGGGATACCTTGCTATGTATAGCTGAATATGTTATTCTATTACGCATAGGTGAAATTTTGTTGTTGCATCTGTCTATTATAAGAGGAAACATGGATACTCTAAATGGATTTATGTAAAAACAAAAGGAATCCTCCCGTTGTTTGTCCATAATGGATGAACAACATGCTTCACGGGGAGATGAAGCAAAAAAATTTTAGGAGGGGTTCTTAATGAAGAAGACTCTTGTATCCGCACTTACGACGGCATTGGTCGTCGGCGCTGCATCCACGACGTTTGCAGCTGCTAATCCGTTTGAAGATGTTGCTGCTGACCACTGGGCTTATGATGCAGTTGCACAGCTCGCTGCAGACGGTGTAATCGAAGGCTATGGCGACGGCACGTACCGTGGCGACCAGGAAATCACACGCTATGAAATGGCTCAGATGGTTGCACGCGCTATGGCAAAGAATGGTGTTTCCGCTGCTGACAAGGCAATGATTGACAAGCTGGCTGCTGAGTTCGCGGATGAACTCAATGCACTGGGTGTTCGCGTTGCTGCACTGGAGAAGAAGGTTGACAACGTAAAATGGTACGGCTTGATGCGTTACACCTATGACCGTACACGCGTTGAAGGTCAGAAGGACCACAAAAACACGAATGACTTCCGGCTCCGCCTCATGATGGACGCAAAGGTTAACGAGCACTGGACAGGAAAGGCTCGTATCGAGTACAAGTCAGATATGGATTCTGCAAAGAATTCCACAGGCGCTGACGGCAACATCTTCCTGAACCGTGCTTATGTTGAGGGTACTTACGGCGCTACGGTCATCGACCTTGGCCGCTTCCCGGCTTTCTCCACGGTAGACGGCGGTATGGTATTCGATGATGAGATGTCCGGCGGACAGGTCGTATTCGGCAAAAAGGCACAGCTGAAGCTCTTTGCCGGCCGTTATCGCAATGATGACCTCATTGACGGAAAAACCTCCACACTCATGGGTATTGAGGTAGATACAGATCAGTCCAAGAAGTTCAAAGCAGGTGCTGCATACTATCATCTGAGCAACAAGGATGCTTTTGAAAATGCTGATTATGCAGGCAAGCTTTATGACGCAAAGAAAGCAAGCATCTGGGAAGTCGGACTTGGCTACCGCTTCGATAAGAACTTCGCTTTGAACGGTGCTTATGCTGCGAATACGTCCGGCGACATCGAATCCAAGCATCGCCGTGCATGGAGCGCACAGCTCGATTACAAAGGAGCAAAACTCAATCAGGTAGGCTCCTTCGGTCTCTACGCTGCATACCGCCACATCGGCAACTATGCTGTCCTTGCTCCAACATACAACGTCGGTGCACGCGACAACAAGGGCTGGAGCGTCGGTGCCAAGTACACAATCATGCAGAATGTATTCCTCATGGCTGAATACTTCGACGGCAAACAGCTCTCCACAGATTTGAAGAAGAAAGAAATCTTCACACGCGTTGAGATGTACTTCTAATTTGATATTAACTAAAAACTCCCGCCTCGGCGGGAGTTTTTTTCTACGTGAAAAAGGATTTTTCAAACCTTTGACGAACTCTTACAACGTGAAAATTTTTTGAAGAAAAGAAAGGGGAGAAATTTATGAAGAGAAGATTGGCGGCAGGATTTTCATTTGTGCTGGTGCTTTTACTTTTTGCTGTACCTGCATTTGCGGCAGAGGTAACCTTCTATCACACAAATGATATACATGCACGTGTCGAAGCCGGGGATGACTACGGCAAGTCTGTTGGATTGGCTGAAATTGCGGCTGTTGTAAAAGAGGGGAAAAAACACAAGACAGCGCTGTGGCTTGATGCAGGTGATTTGATTCACGGTATGCCGCGTATCAATATCACGAAGGGCGAGGCAATGGTTCCTATTCTTAATGAGGCAGGGATGGATGTTACCGTTCCCGGAAATCATGATTTCAATTATGGCTTTGCGCAGCTTCATAAGATATCCAAAGAATTCAAATTTCCCGTTCTTTCCGCAAATATTGCGATGAAAGAAACGCCCGAGGGGCAGACGGAGCGTGCGCTTCCCTTCCGTCCGTATGAGATTTTTAAGCTGAAAAACGGTGTAACTGTCGGCGTATTCGGACTTACGACACCGGAAACACAGTACAAAACTAATCCGAAGAATGTCACAGAGGTTGAATTTCTTGACCCGGTGAAGTGTGCCCGTGCGATGGTATCCATGCTTCGCCCGTCCTGCGACATTGTTGTCGCAGTCATGCACATGGGAGTGGACCTTGGTTCTGAAATCAAGAGCGAAACGATTGCAAGGGAAGTCCCCGGAATTGATGTAATCGTTGACGGACACAGCCACACACGTCTGCCTGAGGGCGAGCTGGTCAATCAGACGCTGATTGTACAGACCGGCTGGCACGATTACTGCCTCGGAGAGGTAACTGTAAAGGTTGAGGATCACAAGGTCGTTTCAAAAAAGGCAAGACTGATTGAGGCAGAGGAAATGAAGAAAATCGCTCCTCAGCCGGACAAGGCCGTTACCGATACTCTGAAACGTCTTAACGCTGAAAGCGACAAGCTGATGAATGAGGTTGTCGCTCATAGCGGTCGTGAGCTTACAGCGGAAAGAGATATTGTACGTTCAAGGGAAGCCGAGCTTGGGAATTTTTATGCGGATGCCTTCAGGGCAACGGCAAAAACAGATATTGCTGCCATCAACGGAGGCTGTCTGCGCGAAAAGCTTCCGAAGGGCGATGTAACGCGTGGAAACTTAATGGAAATTACTCCCTTCGGCAATACATTAAAAGCAATTCGTATAAAGGGTGCTGTAGTTCGTGCTATGGTTGAGCATTCGGTATCACAGGTGCCGGGCAATTTCGGAGGTTTTCTTGACTTTAGTGGCCTGACCTTCTCCTTTGACCCGTCAAAAGCACCGGGAGAGCGCGTGCAGGATATCCTTGTAGGAGAAGAACCTCTTGACCCGATGAAGGATTATACGTTTGCAACAGTAGATTATTTATGCGACGGTGGCGACGACTATAGTATGCTGGTCGGCGCGCCTGTCGTCGGAGAGTTCGATACTGTAGAAAGTGTCGTGGCAGATTATATGAACTCCGGAGCTGAGGTAGGAGCTGACATGGGCCGAATAACGGTTCTTGGCAAAGAGGCTGCAACGGACAGCAAAGAAGCGGCGTAAAGTACAACTAAAAGGGACTGTGAAAAATGCGTCAGCATTTTGTCATGGTCCCTTTATTTTTAGCGTATGTCCATCATAGATTGCTTTTTGTGATGTTGCAATTGCAACATCATAGTGTGGCAGTTGATGGTATAGTAGTAAGTAGATTATGAAAATTTAAAAATGTTGGGGGTGTGGAAATGGCCGGGTATCATCTTGATCTTCACCTGCTGCATCTTTTTGAGGGGCTGACAGCAGCGGAAACAGATCAGTTCCTTGCAGGAATGAACGCCTCAGTTCGGAGATATGAAAAGGGGAAATATGTTTTGCAGGCGGGGAAGAAAAACGAAAATATCGGTGTTATCGTTGAGGGTGAAATACAGGTAATCTCAGAGGATGTACACGGAAATGAGTCCGTAAGCCATTCGTTGGAACGAGGGGCACTCGTAGGAATTACTACTGCGATTCTTCCGGATAAGGCAATGAATTTGTCTCTTGTTGCGACAACAAATGTGCTTGTTCTTTGGATTCCATATAATATCCTGCTGACTTCAGGAGCCCGCATGGGCCGTATTCATGGAGTGGTCATGAAGCACCTTTTGCAGGTATTCGCTTGGAAGACCGTCATTATGGCAGAAAAGATTCAGCTTTTATCGCAGAAGACTCTTAGGGAGCGGATCGTTTTGTACCTTCAGCAGAAGATGTGGAGGCAGGGAGTGGATAAGGTTCATATTCCGGGACGTATACAGATGGCAAAGGAACTGGAGTGCAATCGAAGCGCGCTTACGCGAGAGCTGTCTATTATGAAAGCAGAGGGTATTATCTCTTTCGAGGATGACTGGATGCAGCTGTGCGTGGAGAAGCGCTTATGAAAATGATTGTGTTTGAAGAAGTAGATAAATCCTTTGGGGGAAGAAAGGTTCTGAGAAATTTATCTGCCGTATGTTGTGGGGGGCAGATTACATCGGTCGTTGGACCGAACGGATGCGGAAAGTCAACTTTTTTAAAACTGGCTGGGCACTTCATGCTTCCTGACAGTGGACGTGTCACGATAAAGGAAGAAGACATGGTGCTGCAGGGGGAAGAACTTCGTATGTCTCTCGCTTATATGTCGCCGGAGCTAAGATTTTATCCGAGACTTACGGCGCTGGAAAATCTCTCTTTTTTTCTTGGGCTTAGGGGGATAGCGTTAGATGGCAGACAGTATGAGGAGGTGCTGGAACGTGTCGGAATACTTCCAGAGGCAGTAAAAAGAACCAGAGTCGGTGAATTTTCTACAGGCATGCGGCAACGTCTCCTTTTTTGTGTGATGCTGGCATCGAAAGCGGATATATGGCTTTTGGATGAACCGGGAGCAAATCTGGATGATGAGGGACGTGCAATGGTGCTTCGTGAGATAAAGCGCGGAGCATCTGAGCAAAAGCTTATATTGCTCGCAACAAATGACAGCAGGGAAAGGGGGGCGGCAGATGAAGCCATCGACCTTTCAGGGAATTAAGCTGGTGCTTCGAAAAGAGCTTATGACAGGTTTGAGGTTTCGTGCAGCGTGGGCGGCAATGCTTATGTTTTCTTTTACGTCGCTGGTGTGCATTAGCTTTGCACTGGGCGGAACCTCAGCAGAACCAAAGCTTTTCGCAGCACTTTTATGGATTCTGTTGTTCTTTTCCTCACTGGCAGGGTCGGACCGTGTGTTTTCAGATGAAGAAGCTGAAGGAACACTTATGGCTCTGCGTGTATATGCCCCTTCTCAGGCTGTGCTGTTCGGCAAAATGCTTTATGAGTTTTTTGTACTGACCGTTATCACTGTACTTCTTTTGCCGCTGTTCATAGTATTTCTTGGAGTGGAAACGAAAGAGATACTGCTGCTGCTTTGTACGGTTGGCGCAGGTCTTTGGGGTATTTCGGCGGCCGGAACGCTGCTTTCCGCGCTGATTGTCGGAGCAGGGGTTCGAAGCGGACTGTTTTCGGTTCTGATGCTTCCTGTGATTCTGCCTGTCTTTCTTCCGGCAATCCGGCTGACAGAGGCGGCGTTTGGAGGAACCGTGGTATCACTGAGCTTTTTTGGTGGAATCGTTTTGTACGATATGATTTTGTCTGTGGCAGCATCGATTTTGTTTGATTATCTCTGGTATGCGGAGTAAATGGGGGTGAAGTTTGTGCTTGGTGCGTGTATTGTGATATTGACAGTAATGGTAGCCGGTGCAGTATTCTTCGTCGTGCCTCCTGCGGAAGGGCTCGGGAATCTGGTCCGTATCGCGTTTTTGCATATTCCTGCGGCGTGGGTATCCGTTATTGCCTTTTTTATGAGTGCATGGTGGGCTGCGGCATATCTTCGCAGGGGAAATATACGGGATGATGCGCGTTCATTTTCCTCGGCAAGACTTGGCTTTGTATTCACACTTTTGGCCACTGTCAGCGGGGCCGTATTTTCAAAGCTTACATGGGGGGCCTATTGGAACTGGGACCCAAGACAGACGACAATCCTGGTGCTGCTTTTAATTTATGGGGCGTATCTTACACTGAGGGCTGCAATGGAGGAATACAATCGCAGGGCCAGGGTATCAGCGGTATACTCACTTTTTTCTTTCCTGACCGTGCCGTTTCTCGTGTTTATCGTTCCACGCCTGTTTTTTTCGCTGCATCCGACACCGGTTTTGAACGGCAGCGGCTCTGTAGATATGGATCCGGTGATGCTGGTTACGCTTTTTGCGGCGGCAGCGGATGCAACGCTGATTTACATCTGGCTGCTTTTGAAGAGTTCCCGTAAGGAGGAAAAGATATGAACCGAAAGGCTCTGCTGGTTGTTCTTTTATTGGCCTTTATAGGATATGCAGGATGGAGCTTCGTGGACTCACTGACCCCGTATGTCGGCATCGCAGCCGCCAAAAACGCATCAGGCAGCGTGCAGGTTAAGGGGCTTTTGGATGATAGGGAAAGCGCTCCTCACATGGAGGGAGATACCTTTGTGTTTTTTCTGAAGGATGAGGAAACAAGTGAGAGTATGATGGTTCGTTACAAAGGCACAAAGCCGGATCAGTTCGATCAGGCACATCATATTGTTGCGGTGGGGAAATATCATTCAGGCGCTTTTCATGCGGAAAAGCTGCTTATCAAATGTCCGTCGAAATACGAGCAGCAGAAGGGAAAATAGAAAATGGCAGGATTTGTCTTTTTGTGTGTGGTACTTCTTGCATCTACGGGAGCAGTCCTGTGTTATGGAACAGAGCGGGAAAAAACGGGCTGCTTGGGCAGGGTACTGGTATATCTGGCGTTTTTTGCGGCGTTTGCCGCAGCTGCCGTACTCATGGGATTTCTGCTGACGAATCGTTTTGACATTGCATATGTTGCAGCCTATTCATCAAAGAATCTTCCTTTAATGTATAAGATTTCAGCTTTTTGGGCCGGACAGGAAGGTTCCTTCCTCTTATGGCTGCTAATACATGCCACAGCAGGTGCATGGCTTGTTTATAAAGGAAGAATGAAATATGGTGGATTAACAGTATATCTACTTATTCAACTTCTCTTGACCGTGTTGTGTGTTGAAAAAAGCCCTTTCCGTCCTATAGAGGAATCGGTGCTTGACGGTGTGGGGCTTAATCCTCTGCTGCAGGACCCATGGATGGCAATACATCCCCCAATAATTTTTGTCGGATACGCACTTCTTGCCGTGCCGTTTGCGTACTGCTGCGGGGCGCTTATTGAAAAGGACATGGGAACGGGATGGATGAATTCTGTGCGCAGATGGGGGCTTTGTGCGTGGGCGTTTTTGGGTGCGGGTATTTTTATCGGCGGCTATTGGGCGTATAAGGTTCTCGGCTGGGGCGGTTATTGGGGGTGGGACCCTGTGGAAAATTCCTCCCTTGTACCGTGGCTTGTAACGGGTGTCATGCTCCATGTGCTATGTACAGCAAAAATCCGGCCGGCAGTTATCCCTATGGTGCATCTGTCGGTAATATTTACGTATACACTGGTTATTTACGGAACGTTTCTTACTCGAAGCGGTATTCTCGGAGATTTTTCGGTCCATTCCTTCAGTGGGACAGGAATAGGTCTCATGCTTGCGGTCGCGGACGGAACCGTGCTGCTGGCAGGACTCATCTTGATGATTGTACGTGCGGGCCTTCTTCCACAGGGTGAAATGTATACGGACCACAATAGCCGCGAGTTTTTCATGCTTCTCGGGTCGCTTTTGATTGTGTTTGCTTCTGCTATTGTCTTTATAGGAATGTCTATGCCTCTTTTGACGCAGCTTGTGAGTAAACCTGCGGCGGTCAATACAGATTTCTATGTACGGACATTGATGCCACTTGCAGTGGTACTCATGCTTGTTATGGGCATCGGAAGTCTGAAGCGATGGGGTAAACAAACAGAAAAGAAACGGCTTATACTCCCGATGGCTTTCTTTGTACTGGGGATTATGGCTGCACTTGGCATAGGCCTTCGCGCGCCGCTTCCAATTTTGCTCTCCGGCGCTTCGCTCTTTGCTGTTGGATGTGTTTGCATGGCAAAGAAAAAACAGCTGATAAAATGGGGAGGCTTCACTGCTCATCTTGGAGTCGCAATCGGCCTTTTTGCCATTGTGCTTTCCGGAAGCGGTAGCCGTCAGGTTTCCAGTGAATTTATCACAGGGACACCACAGCAGCTTTTTGGTCATGAAATTATCTATGAAGGGCAGCGTTTTACTGAGGATGGTTCAGAAAAGCGCTATGTTTTTCGGGTGGATGGAACAGAATATTCCGCTCTGACTAAGCTGCGCGCAAATGGGGAGGATGCGGCGCGTGAACCTGCTATAGGGCACTTTGCCGCAGGCGATGTGTATATAGCTCCGTCGCCTTTAAGTGCGGAACGAAGAGAAATGCTGCTTAAACACGGGAAAATTGCTATGGACGAAGCTTATGCGTACCGTTTTGAATCTGTTGAATACGAAGAAAAGAATGACGGCACAACGCTCGTGACGGCTGATGTAGAGATTACGGACGGAGAGCGCGTAGAACATGCTAAGCCCTGGATACGCGCGACTGCTGAAGGCGGTACATCAAAGCCTGTTGAAGTGTTTGGCGGGGCCTCGCGCATACGTTTAACAGGTGTTTCTTCAGATGGCCGTACTATACGCATGGAGTGCATGCCGTCCCTGGAATCTGAACAGGCTATGCCGGTGACCGCATCGGTAAGCACAAAACCTGGAATATGGATATTGTGGCTTGGCACGATGCTTGTTACAATTGGGTGTATAAAAGCTGCAAAAGAATAGCAAGAAGGAAAAACGCCGGGGAAAAATTCCCCGGCGTTTCGCGGTTTTGTAAAAATAAAAGCAATCGGTTTTGTTGTAAAAATTTTCTATAAAAACGTTGCTAGTGCAACATACGATTAAATTTTATGATGATATAATGAAAATAAATGAAAGGAGGGGAGCGGAATTGGATTTCAAACAGTATGTTTCCGAGCATACGCTGAAGTGCCTGGCGGGTGGATTCGTTATAGGTGCTCTTGTTATGGGGGTCGGGTCCGTTATGGTATCGGCAACAGGCGGCCCGGCATTTTGCGGAAGCTGTCACGCGATGAAAGAACCTGCTGCGAGCCATGCCATGGCAACGCACAAAGACAGGGACTGCGTTGAGTGCCATCTTCCACACGATAATCCGGCCATCTATCTCATAGAAAAGGGAAGAACCGGAATGATTGACACATATCATGAAGTCCTGCGTGATTACCCGGCGCATATTCAGCTCTCGAAGGGAGCGAAGGAGACCGTAAATAAGAACTGCCTGCGGTGTCATCAGACTACCGTAGAAAGGGTAAAAATGGGAGCCGCACCTATGGATACGGGTGACTGTATGAAGTGCCACAGCCGTGTGGCCCATGGCTCCAACCATCTCGAAGGGGGGATAAAAGTTGAATAAACTGCAAAAACGGCTCATCGGACTTGCCGGTGCATCGGCCCTGTTCTTCGGATTTGTGGTGTTCCGCATCGCAGCAGCTCCGCATGATGATACCGTGAAGCTTGCAAAGATACCGACGACGAATAATGCGCATTTGGGAACGGAAGCGTATAAAGACGCGTATCCTCTGCAATACAAGTCATTTATGAAAAATAATGAAGGAGCTCCTTCACCAACAGGCTTTGGCGGAGCACAGCCGGAAAATTCTCATTTGAAAAATCAGCCTGAGATGCTGGAGAATTTCAAAGGATATAAATTTGCCATTCAGTATGATGACGACCGTGGTCATACATACGCCGGCAAAGACATTCTGAGCTCAAAACGCCGTCCGGGGCAAAAAGGAAGCTGTATCGTCTGCAAGAGTTCGTATATGTATGATGTCTATTATAAGGACAGCGGTTGGGATTTTGCTTCCAAACCTTTTGATGATATCGCTGCACCGATTGCGGCTGATCAGTGGTTCGGCTGTTCGTCATGTCATGATCCGGAAACCATGCAGCTGCGTATTTACAACGTGGGCTTTGTTGATTCCATGGCACGTCGCGGTATCGACGTAAAGACTGCATCCCATAACGATATGCGTGCTTATGTCTGTGCGCAGTGCCATACTGAATATTATTTCACCAAGGAAGACGGACGCGTTAATATGCCGTATGACAACGGATATGATGCCGAGGCCGAATTCCAATTCTATCAGTCGGGGCAGGCGGGAGGCTTCCAGCAGGATTGGATTCATGCAGATTCCAAGACACCAATGCTCAAAGCACAGCATCCGGATTTTGAAGCATGGGTCACGGGTGTCCATGCGGATGCGGGAGTAACCTGTGTGGACTGCCACATGCCGTATGTACGTGAGAACGGACGTAAATATACATCGCACTGGATGACGAGTCCGTTGAAGACTATCAATGAATCGTGCCTTAAATGTCATGATGAGAGTGCTGAAACCCTCACCGCGCGAGTCAAGACTATTCATGAGAATACGTTCAAGCTCCAGCGCATTGCGGGACAGACAGTATCCAAAGCGCATCTGACCATTCAGGCAGCCATGAACAGCGGTGCAACAGATGCACAGCTTGCGCAGGCACGTTTGAAGCTTCGTGAGGCTCAGTGGTATTGGGATTGGGTGGCTGCCGAGAACGGTGTCGGCTTCCATAATCCTGACCGTATCATGCGCACACTTGGTCTTGCAATAGACCTCGCCCATCAGTCAATAGAAGAAGCAAATGCAGTAGTTAAGGGTTCACTGTAAGAACAAAAGAGACTGTGTAAAATGCGAAAGCATTTTCCACAGTCTCTTTTTTATAGCCCTGGATAAGTTCGGCTAAATTCAGAAGTAGTCTAAAATTCCCCCTGAATAAATTTCATTTTATGTTCGCCCGAAGGCGAAGATTTTTACGAAAAGGAAGGTGACGGGGACTCCGAGAACCGCAGCTATGAGATAGCTTACTATGTCGGGATAGCCCAGCCAGTTGTAGAAGATAAGGACAATGATATTCTGTATGACATAGTTTGGTATGTATGATACAGCAAATTTCGCCAGTCTCTGAAGGCTCAGCGGCTCAGGGAATATGAATTTGCTGTTCAGCACGTATGCGATTGTGTTTGCTACGATATATCCGCAGTTGAATGCGATATTGCTGTCGGGGATAACATGGCGGAACAGCCACGCCAGAAATGTTCCGTTAAATGTGTTTATGCAGCCGACAACGAGAAAAAGAAAAAATTCCTTTGTGAAAAAATGATGCCTAATGCGTTCCATTAGTGATGACAATTACAAGACTCCCTTCGTCAGTGAATATTATCCGAAGATATAGGGCTTTTGTCAACTTAAATGAAAGTCTTTGGATTATGCAGATTATTTGAAGCAAAAAGAAGGAATATTTCCTTGTATGGAGAAATAAGTAGCGTAAAAAGATTTTTTCTGGAGAATGACGAAATGAGAAAGATGAACAAAAAGCTTTTCGGAATTGCAGGCGGCATATTATTTGCGGCAAGTATATTTCAACCTATACAGGTGCAGGCAGCAGCGGAAACGGTGGCTGAGGCCACGGTAACTGCAGGACGCAGTGCGGACATAAATGATTCCACGGGATTTGTGGTGTTATCCGATGTAGTTCCCGATATCATTCAGGAGGTGCGTTATTTTTCAACATATAACTTTGTCGGAGACCGTATCAACGGATATCATGAGCCCTGCGTACTCATGAGCAGGGAAGCAGCTCAGGCTCTGAAGGCTGTCTCTGATGAGCTGAAGGAAAAGGGCTACCGTCTTAAGGTTTACGATGCGTATCGTCCGCAGGAGGCCGTGGACAACTTTGTTGCCTGGGCAGAAAATCTCAAAGATGCGCGTATGAAGACGTACTTCTATCCGCAGGTTGACAAAACGAGACTTTTCGCTGACGGATATATTGATGCGAAATCAGGTCATAGCCGCGGCTCTGCCATAGACCTTACACTTTTCGATATGAAGACAGGCAAGGAAGTGGACATGGGAGGTACCTTCGACCACTTTGGGCTGGAAAGTCATCCCGACTGGTGCGGAGATCCTGAGACAGGAAAATATACAGGAAAATTCAAAGGGAATGCTGTACCAAAGGAAGGAAAAATTACGGAGAAGCAGTTCGCCAACCGTATGATGCTCAGAGACGTAATGCTGCGTCACGGCTTTAACCCGATTGATACGGAATGGTGGCACTTCTTCCTGAAAAATGAACCGTATCCTGATATGTACTTCAATTTCCCGGTAGAGAAACTGAATAAATAATGCAAGGGAATTTTTTGAGGATTTGCCTTTTTGGGGGCAAATCCTCTTTTTGCAGTAAAGAGGAAAAGGCGTTATAATTAAAAAGATATTTGGATGATGGGATGAAGGTTTGTATATATGAAATTAGTTTCTATTGTTGTACCTGTTTATAATGAAGAAGCGAATCTGCGGCATTTTTATGAAGCCGTATGCGAGGCCATGAAGCCCTTGACAGATTATACCTTTGAGCTTGTTTTTGTTGATGACGGTTCGAAGGACAATAGCCGTGTGATTCTCCGTGAGCTTGAAAAAGAGGATGAGCGGGTACAGCCGATGTTTCTGGCAAGAAACAGCGGTCATCAGCTTGCCCTGACCTGCGGACTTGACCATACAGATGGTGATGTAGTAATTACTATGGACGGAGATATGCAGCATCCGCCTGAAATGATTCCTACGCTTCTCAAAAAGTGGGAGGAAGGCTACGAGGTCGTTCAGACTGTTCGCGTGACTACAGAGGGAGTATCATTTTTCAAAAAGACGACCTCGGCTCTTTATTACAAGGTGCTGAATATGGTTTCAACTGTACCGATTCAGCCCGGCGGTTCGGATTTCAGACTCATGGACCGTATTGTTGTGGAGGCATTCAGAAAATATCGCGAGCATGCACGATTTATACGCGGACTTATTGTTGCTATGGGTTTTAAGCAGACGAAGCTGGAGTTCGTCGCTCCGCCGCGCTTTGCAGGTGTGTCAAAATTCTCTTTCAGGAAGATGCTCCACCTTGCGGTAGACGGCATTCTGGCTTTTTCTACGGTTCCACTGAGATTCGGCCTTTATGCAGGAGTGCTGTCAGGTATCATAAGCTTTTTCCTCTTCCTGCATGTGCTTTTTGTAAAATATGTTGAGAACGATGCTGTCCCTGGCTGGGCAACTATTCTTGCCTGCGTTCTGTTTTTCGGAGGGGTGCAGCTCTTTATTCTCGGAATTATGGGAGAGTACATCGGACGTATTTTTGAGGAAACAAAGGGAAGGCCTCTGTACCTGATTGCAAAGGACAAGCCGAAAAACGAGAAGAAAGAATAAAAGCTGAAATTTTGTTATAGAGAATAAGAAAGACCGTCGGCAGCTGCCGACGGTCTTTGTGCGTTCGGATATTATTTGAAGTAACGGTCGAGAAGTCCTTTGAAGCCGCAGCCGTGACGGGCTTCGTCCTTTGCCATTTCGTGGACTGTGTCGTGAATGGCATCGAGATTAAGCTGTTTTGCCAGCTTTGCAAGCTCCATTTTTCCTGCGCATGCACCGTGCTCGGCGTCAACGCGCATCTGAAGATTTTTCTTTGTGGAGTCGGTGAGCACCTCTCCGAGAAGCTCCGCAAATTTTGCGGCGTGCTCTGCTTCTTCAAATGCATAGCGTTTGAATGCTTCTGAGACTTCGGGATAGCCTTCGCGGTCTGCGACACGGCTCATTGCAAGATACATGCCTACCTCTGAGCATTCACCTGTAAAGTTTTGGCGGAGGCCCTCGATGATTTTTTCATCAACACCCTTTGCAACGCCTACACGATGCTCATCGGCAAATACGAGGTCTCCTGACTGCTCAACGAATTTGGAGGCAGGAGCCTTGCAGATAGGGCACTGCTCAGGTGGATTGTCACCTTCATGGACATAACCGCATACGCTGCATACAAATTTTTTCATAATAGCCCTCCTACAACAATTGTTCTGTAAATTCGTTCATCATACTCCTGATTTGATTATATAGGCAGTATAGATAAAAAGCAATGAGTAAAAGCTTAAGTTTTGTGTTATGATTAAATGAGTATAGAAAGAAGGGAAGAACCCGTATGGAAATCATAACAAAGGCGCCGGAGGAGACGAGCGCTCTTGCGTGCAGAATAGGGAAAAATGTGCCTGCCGGGACGGTAATATGCCTTACGGGGGATCTCGGAGCAGGAAAGACACTTTTCACAGAAGGCTTTTGCCGTGGTCTCGGAATTGATTCGGATGTAACAAGCCCGACGTTTAATCTTATGAATGTGTACGAGGGAAGGCTTCTCGTGCGTCATTTTGACCTTTACCGCCTTGAGGATGAGTCGGAGCTTGAGGAGTTCGGCTTTTATGAGTACTCTGAGCCTGATGACGGGCTGGTGCTTATTGAGTGGGCGGACAAGTTCCCTGAGGCTTTGCCTGAGGCATATATAAGAATACATATTGAACGCGGTCAGGATGAAAATGAACGCGTCTTAAGCTTTACGAGGGCCGGCGAAATTGATGCCGCCTGGCTCAGGGAGCTTCTTTCACAGGAGGGAAAGTAATTGTTGGTTTTAGCTATAGAGACAGCGACTATTGTATCAAGTGTGGCGGTTGCCGAGGATGGCAGGCTGCTTTCTGAGGTGACTGCAGCGGCAAAGCTGACTCATTCGGAAACGCTTCAGCCCCATATAAAGCAGGCGATGGAGATGGCTCGCGTAAAGAGAGAGGATATAGGGGCTGTTGCGGTAAGTCTTGGACCGGGTTCCTTTACGGGACTTCGTATCGGTCTTGCCGCTGCCAAGGGCCTCGCGTACGCGTGGGGCGTGCCCATCGTCGGGGTTTCGACGCTTGAGTCGATGGCTGCGGATTTCCCTGTGCCTGGTGCGTGTATTGTGCCTCTCATTGACGCGCAGAAGGGGAATGCCTATATGGCATGCTATGAATATGGAAAAAACGGCCTTGAGGAAGTAGAAAAGGTTGAGGTCGTTTCTATTGATGAAGTCCTTTCGCGTTGCGGAGCAATGAGTAAAAATGTGATACTCTGCGGAGATATGGTAAAAAAATTCGCAGGCAGGGAGCTTCCATCCAATGTGGTTATTGCCCCCTTTACTCACGTGCTTCCAAGGGCTGCGACGGTGGCTTCATTGGCGTTGGAACGCCTTTCAAAGGGCGAAGAAGACAATGTTATGAACCTTGAACCTGTTTATATCAGACGCTCGGAGGCAGAGGTGCTTTGGGAAAAACGCCATCCGGAGGCAGAGCTTTGATTACGTTTCGCAGGATGCGGCCTGAGGATGCCGCAGGGGTTGAAAAGGTTGAGCTTGCGTCTTTCCCTGTTCCCTGGTCCAGACAGTCATTTTGGGAAGCTGCGGCAAATGACAAGACGCATTATATTTTGGCGGTTGACGGTGAGGAAATCATTGGCTATGCCGGTACATGGATTCTCGGAGACGAGGCGCAGATTACAAATGTGGCAATCGCGCCGGAATACCGTGGAAAGGGTGTAGGAACCAAGCTGATGGCGGAGCTTATAAAGGCGTCAAAGGAGCTGGGCGCAGTACGGATGACTCTTGAGGTGCGCCCGTCAAATGCTCCTGCCATAGCTCTTTATGAATCCTTCGGGTTCAAGGACTGCGGAAGAAGACCGGGCTATTATCAGGATAACGGCGAAGATGCCATTATCATGTGGAATATGAATTTGTAATGGAGGAACGTATGAATAATTCAGAGGAGCGGCTGACACTTGGGATTGAGTCCAGCTGCGATGAAACGGCAGCCGCGGTGCTTCGCGGCGGCCGTGAGCTTTTATCCAATATAATATCGACACAGATACCGATTCATCAGAAGTTTGGCGGTGTTGTGCCTGAAATAGCATCGAGAAAACATATTGTGAATGTAATGCCTGTGGTTGATGAGGCGCTTCGTACGGCAGGCGTAAAGCTCTCGGATATAGACCAGATTGCGGTGACCTACGGACCCGGACTGGTAGGCGCGCTTCTTGTCGGGGTATCGGCGGCGAAGGCGCTCGCTTTTGCGCAGGATATTCCATTGATTGGTGTAAATCATCTTGAGGGGCATATATTCGCAAATTTCCTGAGTGCGCAGGAGCTGAAGCCGCCTTTTATGGCTCTCGTTGTCTCGGGCGGTCATACGGCTTTGGTTGAGGTCAAGGACTACAATAAATTCCGTATGATGGGACAGACGCGTGATGACGCGGCAGGAGAGGCCTTTGATAAGGTTGCCCGTGTCATGGGGCTTCCGTATCCGGGAGGTCCGCAGATTGACCGCCTTGCCAAGGAGGGAAATCCTAAGGCGATAGATTTCCCCCGTGCGCTTGTCAAAAGCGGTGATTACGAATTCAGCTTCAGCGGTCTGAAATCTGCTGTGCTTAACTATCTCAATGCTCAGAAGATGAAAAATATTGAGGTCAACCGCGCGGATGTTGCGGCGTCCTTTCAGGATGCGGTTATTGAGGTCCTTATCGCAAAGGCTCTTGAAGCAATGCGTGAGACAAATATGGATACTCTCGTGCTGGCAGGCGGCGTTGCGGCAAACAGTATGCTTGAGGACCGCCTCCGCGCAGCTGCTGAGGAAAACGGAATCAAATTCTATTTCCCAAGCCGTATTCTTTGCACGGATAACGCGGCTATGATAGCGTGCCGCGGATATTATCAGGCTCTGGACGGAGGTTTTTCGGATTTGTATCTGAACGCGGTGCCCGGGCTTGGTCTTAATGATGTGGGTTAAGTCGGCAAAAGGAGAAATCAATGGACGTACGTGAGCTTTGCCGAAAATTTACATCCTGTACCGCTGTCCAGGGAGAGATTCTTGCACATATTGCTGTATGCTTTTCGTTTGTGGCTGACCTGACTCATGCACAGGTGACACTTTACGCACCTGTGAAGGGAAAGGATTTTGAACAGCCCTGCTTTATTGTGCTTGCACATGAGGAGCCGCATACAGCGGTTCATGCTGCCAGCTGGGCGGAGCAGGGAAGCCTTGTGCGCATGCTTGAGGAGCCTTTGGTCAGGCAGACCTTTGAAACCGGCAAGCCTCTTACCGGAAGACGGGAATGGGAGCTTGGACAGACAGATATAATGATGTTCACCTACGCCATTCACGACGGTAATACACCGATGGCTGTTGTGACACTTGAAACAGCTGAGGAGACTCTGCACCTTGCCGGCAGCAGCCACCTTTTGAAGACCGCGTGCGCTATGCTTGTAAATTCCAGAAAACCTATCGAGCCAACCCTTTATCGTCCGATTGGGGCAAGTGACGGTGTGCTTATCACGGATGCTTATAACCGTATCATTTTTGCGAATGAAGCGGCAGGGCATATATACCGTATGCTTGGTGTCGGAAATCTTTTGGGGATGCATTTTTTCGACCATAAGCTCACCAGGCATATCACACGGGAGACAGTTTCACCGCAGCGTCCTGATGAAAAGGAATTTGAAGCGGGAAATCTCGTGCTTGTTCAAAGAAATATCCCCATTCATGAGGGAGGTAAGCTGCTGTGCCGCGTTATCGTTCTTGAGGACGTGACCGAGCTCAGGAAAAAGGAAAAGCAGATTCGCGTACAGTCGGCGGTCATCAAAGAGATTCACCACCGTGTAAAAAATAATCTGCAGACCATCGCAAGCCTTCTTCGTATGCAGGCCCGTCGCTCTTCGGAGCCTGCGGTCAAGGAGGCACTTTCAGAGAGCGTAAACCGCATTATGAGCATTTCTGTTGTTCATGAATTTTTATCTCAGCAGGGTTTTGAGGAAATCGACGTAAAAAAAGTCACGAACAATATTTTGGATTTGCTGCAGCCGATGATGCTTCCTGCGGATTTTGTGCTTGAGCGCAAATTTACAGGAGGAAATGCTTTGCTGCCGCCTGTAAAAGGAACGAATCTTGCTCTTGTCATAAATGAGCTGCTGCTTAATGCTATGGAGCATGGCTTTGAAGGAAGAAAAAGCGGAGTAATCGGGCTGGATATTGATGAAAAACCGGAATGCTTTTTGATTGATATATATGATGACGGTCTGGGGCTTCCGCATGACTTTAAGCTTTCAAAAACAAAATCTCTTGGGCTTCAGATTGTCCGCACGCTGGTGGAGGGAGATCTGGGGGGAGAGTTCCGCCTTGAAAGTGATGGGGAAGGTACTCACGCGCGGCTTATTGTTCCGCGTGGAAATGATAAGGAGGAAAAGAGTGTATGACGCCTTTGCGGCTTGTAATAGCGGATAATGAATCAATCATCCGAATGGATTTAAGGGAAATGCTGGAGGATGCGGGGCATGAGATAGTAGGCGAGGCTACGGACGGAAAACGTGCCGTGGAGCTTACGAAAAAATATAAGCCTGACCTCGTCCTTATGGATATCAAGATGCCTGAGATGGACGGCATAACGGCAGCAGGAAAAATTTCCGAGGAAGGGATTGCTCCTGTGTTGCTTTTGACGGCATTCAGCCAGCAGGATATAGTGGAAAAGGCGAAAGGATCTGGCGTTCTCGGGTATCTGGTAAAGCCCGTGCGTGAGGAAAATCTTTTCCCTGCAATGGAGATTGCTCTTTCGCGCTGGCAGGAAATGAAGGAGCTTGAGGGGGAGCTTGATAAGGCAAGGGATTCTCTGGAGCTTAGAAAGACTCTGGACCGCGCAAAGGGAATCCTGATGGATGCGTATTCTATAAGTGAAAGCGAGGCGTACCGCCGTATACAGCGCTACAGCATGATGAAGCGAATGACCATCAAGGAGGTAGCGGAGGCGGTTGTGCGCTCGGGAGTCAAAAAGAAGTAAAAAGCATAAGATGAAAGGGATGGGAAACATGGACGGAGAAATGCAGCGTTTTGTCGATATCCTTAAGGAAAGCCGCCGTATCGTATTTTTCGGCGGGGCCGGTGTATCCACGGAATCGGGAATACCGGACTTTCGAAGTGCTCAAGGACTTTGGAACGAAAAGCTCAAGATTGAGTTTACCCCTGAGCAGCTTGTGTCTCATACCTGTTTTATGAAATACCCTGAGCAGTTCTTTGACTTCTACAGAGAGAAGCTGATTTATCCCGATGCAAAGCCAAACGCCTGTCATACGGCGCTTGCGGAGCTGGAAAAAATGGGGAAGCTTTATGCCGTCGTCACACAGAACATAGACGGGCTGCATCAGGCTGCAGGCTCCAAGACTGTTTACGAGCTGCACGGCTCTGTGCTGAGAAACTATTGTATGGACTGCAATGCGCCATATGATATGCAGTTCATTTTTGACACTGCTCCCGAAATACCGCGCTGCCCCAAATGCGGCGGCATTGTAAAGCCTGACGTGGTGCTTTATGAGGAACCGCTGGACAGTGAGGTAATCAGCGATGCTGTGGATGCTATCCGCATGGCAGACACGCTCATCATTGGCGGAACATCCCTGGTGGTTTATCCGGCGGCAGGACTTATACGATACTTTGGCGGAAAGCATCTGGTGCTTATAAATAAAAGTGAAACGCAGGCAGACCGTGCCGCTGAGCTTGTAATAAGGCGCCCGATAGGAGAGGTTATGGGAGAAGCTGTGGCAGCACTGAGATAGAAGCTGCAGCTCCGGAAATTGAGCGAAACGTTCTTTTGTTGATGAAACAAAGGGGGATACGATGGAGATTCGGGTTCTTCGATATTTTCTTGCCGTTGTGCGTGAACAGAATATTTCACGCGCAGCAGAAGCACTTCATATAACTCAGCCTACACTTTCAAGGCAGATTGCCGAGCTTGAGGAAGATATAGGCCGTCCGCTTTTTGTGCGCGGGCGCCGGCTTGTACTTACAGAGGCCGGAATGATGCTCCGCAGACGGGCGGAGGAAGCTGTTGCGCTGATAGATAAGATAGAGACTGAATTTCGTCACGGAGATGAGGTCGGCGGAACAATTGCTGTAGGAAGCGGTGTTTATGCGGCAGGTGTTGAGGTCATCCGCGCACTAGCGGATTTTTCCCTTGTATACCCAAATGTGCAGTATGAAATATATACAAACAGCGCGGATACGCTTCGGGACAGACTGGATGCAGGGCTTTTGGATTTTGCGATTTTACAGGAGCCTATTGATATAGCTCACTATGATTATTTCCGCCTGCCGACGAGAGAGATATGGGGGATTCTTACGAGGGCAGACAGTGAGCTTGCAAAAAAGGAAAAAATACGCCGAAAAGACCTTGTGGGAAGAAAACTGATAAGTACCGGAAGGCAGTCTGTACGTAAAGAGGTGGAGCAGTGGATTGGTGATATGTCCGAGCTGGATATGTTTGCCAGTCACAATCTGGTGGACAATTCGCTTCCGCTTGTTGAAAGCGGATTTGCCGATGCAATAACCATAGAGGGAGCTGCTGCATATTGTGATCCCCAACGCTTTGCATTTCGCAGATTTGAACCGAAACTAACGTCTACGGTTGTACTGGCATGGAAAAGATTTCAGCCATCCTTTGGTGCGGCGGGATTGTTCTTGGATTTTTTGAGAGAAAAATATATGCTTTAAAAGCATGAAAGCGGATAAAAAATAAGCATTAGACAGAATTATTGATAGAAAGATATACTGTGAGCAGGGATAGAGCCTGCTCACTTTTTTTATCGCTGCCAGTGAAAAGAGGATTTGCAAAAAAAGCGGAGAATTATTTGATAGATAATTATTCGCAGAGGTGGTATTGCTATGAAAAAAACAGTGATTCTGGCATGTCCTACGCTGAAGGGGGAGCTTCAGACTATACTTTCGGAAGAAGCCTCAGAGGCTGTGGTTTATTTTTTGCCCAGAGGACTTCACAGCGACCCGAAGGAGCTTCATTCATACGTGCAGAATATGATTGACAGCTTTTGGAACGTAGACAGGATTGTACTTTGCGTAACCGGGTGCGGAGGTGGAACAGCAGGACTTCGCGCGACCACTGCGGAGCTTGTTGTACCGCGGACCAGAGACTGTCTGGATATTCTTTTGTCGGACGACAGCCTTTCATCTCTTGAGCGTGATATATCAGGTGTTTATTTCACTGAAAGCTGGATGGAATATTCACGGGAATCCGAGATTGACCTTGACAGGCTGATTGGGAAAATGGGGAAAGAACCGGCTGAGGATTTTTTGCGCAATCTTTATAAGACATGCAACAAGTTCTATATAATCGACACCGGATGCTATGACGTCAAGAAGGTAGACGACTATGTAGCACCGCTGGTAAAGGTGCTGTCGGGGACAGTTACGATGCTTAAAGGAAAATGCGGAATTCTGCGCAAAATCGCGGGGGAACGCTTTGATGAGGATTTTGTTGTCGTTCCCAAGGGGAGTGAAATCCCTGCGGGTGTATTTTTGAAAAATTTTTAAGTTGGTCTGATTAAAGGAGTGTTGTTCATGAAGAAAATGTTTACCATGCTTGTGCTGGCTCTTTGCGCATTAACGCTTACCGCCTGCGGCAGCAGTGCACCGGCGAAAAACTCAGGCTCTGCACCGAAAGCAGAAGCACCTAAAACGGAACCTAAAGCCGCCGCAAGCTCTGCGCCTGCCGGAAAGCGTGCGCTGGTGGTATATTTTTCCCGTGCCGATGAAAATTACGTAGTGGGTAATGTCGAAAAAGGCAACACACGTATTCTGGCTGAAATGATTGCCGAAGCAACGGGAGCGGATACCTTCGAGATTAAACCGGCTAAGCCGTATCCAAAGGAATACACACCTGCAACAGAGGTGGCGAAGCAGGAAAAGAACGATAACGCACGTCCTGAGATTGTCGGTACAATGCCGGATGTTTCGGGCTATGATGTAGTATTTGTAGGCTATCCGATTTGGTGGGGCGACCTTCCGATGCCATGCTATACCTTCTTTGACAAGGTGAAGCTTGAAGGCAAGACCATCGCACCCTTCTGCACTCACGAGGGCAGCGGCCTTTCAGGTACTGACAGCAATATTGCCAATGCAACTAAGGCAAAGGTTACTGAGGCACTTGTCATGAAAGGCTCAGTCGCACAGAATTCCCGTGATGAGGCAAAGAAGGAAGCAACCGACTGGCTGAAAAAGCTTGGGTATGTTAAATAAAATGGAAATTATTAAGGGGGGAGTCGTAGACTCCCCCCTAATAATTTTTACCTTATCGGATGATTTCAATCTGGCACATCTTCATGGCTTCAAGAGCGTTGTTATGGCTTTCAGGTGTTACGCCGGCGCAGCCTTTTGCGTCGATTTTTACGGGGCGCTCGGGATAGAAGGCTTTCAGCAGCATTGCGTTGGAGATGACGCATATATCCGTGCATAATCCAAGAAGAATAAATTCGTCACAGTCCTTGACGGCCTTCGGAAGCTCCGTGCTGCCGAAGGTCGGTTTTTCTATGACAACGGCATCCTTGACATACGGTGTAAGTGACGGAGCAATTTCCCAGCCCTTTTGAGGCTTGATGCAGTGGGGAACAGGAAGCTTCTTGCCTTCGGCTGTATCAAGATAGTTTTCTTTATGGGTATCCTGTGTAAAAACGAGAAGCGTGTCAGGCTCTTTTGCTGCCTCAGCTGCTCTTTTTTCAACGTACGGAAGTATGCTCATGGCTTCCTTTGTGCCAAGGGCACCGTCAATAAAATCATTCTGCATGTCGATGACGATAAGTGCTTTTTTCATATAGCTTCACCCTTTCGTATATTGTATCTATTTTAACATCTGTCTTGACAGTGTCAATGCTGAAACGAAAGAGTATATGGTATCCTTCGAAAAACTTGACTATTCCAGTTGTTTACATTAAAATAAGTGCGTGCAAAGCAAGGGGGCTTATGCTCCTTTGCTTTGTTTATGTTGCGACGTGAAATCTCCTGTTGTTTCACGGCGAAGGAAAGGTGGGCAGAGGCAAAGGAAAAGATTATATCTTAGCGCGAGCTCTTGCGTATGCAAGAGGACGAGGAAGAGGTTGTCGAAGGGTGGAGCATACGCTCCCGGTTCAGCGGATGCCTCTCGGCCGGGTCCGGTCGAAAAAGCTGTAAAATCCGAACGGTGACGGGCGGGACAAAGCAGTGTATAAGGACCGATAAGCAGGAAAAGGATAAATACTGACGACCTTGTCGATGCCGATAAGGTTTTATCGGAGCAGGAAACCTGCATCCGTTTACTTAATGGAGGTTTACATATGTGTGGTATTGTTGGTTATGTAGGTGACGCCCAGGCGGTAAAGTTCCTCATCGAGGGCCTTTCCAAGCTTGAGTATCGCGGTTACGATTCTGCCGGCATTGCTGTTTATAACAATGATAAGATTCGCACGGAAAAGAGCGTAGGCCGTCTGGCTGCTCTTTCTGAGAAAATTGAAAATGATATTCCTGTGGGTACGATGGGTATCGGTCATACGCGCTGGGCAACCCACGGCCGTCCGTCTGATGCAAATTCTCACCCTCACATGGACTGCCATGGTGATTTCGCTGTAGTTCACAATGGAATCATAGAGAATTATCTTGCCCTCAAGGAAGAGCTTATGGCGAAGGGACATGTCTTCAAGTCCGAGACGGATACGGAGATTGTCGCGCATCTCCTGGAGGAGGTCTATGATGGGGATTTCGAGGCTGCTGTCCGCGAGGTGCTTCGGCAGATAGAGGGCTCGTATGCGCTGGTGTTCATGTCGCGCCGCGACCCGGGAGTGCTCATTTGCTCCAAGCAGGATAATCCGCTTGTTATCGGACTCGGCGAGGGAGAGAATTTCATCGCATCCGATATTCCTGCTATCATTGCGCGTACGCGCCGTACATATATCCTGAGCGACGGCGAGATGGCTGTTGTGAAGAAGGATTCCGTTTCGATTACGAACCATGCCGGTGAGGCAGTTACGAAAAAAGTATTCGAGGTTAACTGGAATGCTGAGGCAGCTGAAAAGGGCGGCTACGAGCATTTCATGCTGAAGGAAATTCATGAGCAGCCCAAGGCTGTCCGTGCAACGATTTCTTCCCGTATAGCAAAGGATAACAGTGCTGTTGTTCTTGATGAACTCAAGTGGAATAAGGATTTCCTTAATTCCTTCAACCGCATTTTCATTGTTGCATGCGGTACTGCTTATCACGCAGGTCTCGTTGGAAAATATTATATTGAGAAAATGGCACGTATTCCGGTAGAGTGCGATATTGCGTCAGAGTTCCGCTATCGTTCGCCTATAGTGGATGAAAACACTCTGATGATAGTCGTCAGCCAGTCAGGTGAAACAAGCGATACTCTGGCTGCATTGAAGGAAGCAAAACGCCTTGGCGCGAAGACACTGGCGGTTACAAATGTCGTCGGTTCATCAATCGCCCGTGAAGCCGATCAGGTTGTTTATACCTGGGCAGGTCCGGAGATTGCTGTCGCTTCCACAAAGGCATACACGACACAGCTTATCGTTATGCTGCTTCTTGGACTTTATATGGCAGGCATCCGCGAAACTATGCCTCAGGAGCGCATCACGGAGCTTATCCGCGGACTGCGTGAAATCCCGACACAGATTGGTCAGACACTTGAGGACGAGGACCCGATTAAGACCTTTGCGAAGCAGTACGGCTTCAATGAGGATGTATTCTTCATCGGACGTTCCCTCGATTACGCCGTAGCCCTTGAAGGCTCCCTTAAGCTGAAGGAAATCAGCTATATTCATGCTGAAGCCTATGCGGCAGGAGAACTCAAGCATGGTACACTGGCACTGATTGTTGACAGCATTCCTGTAATCGCTCTTGCTACACAGAAGAGCGTCTATGAAAAGACACTCAGCAACATAAAAGAGGTCAAGGCCCGCGATGCAGTAGTCATCGGTATTGCATCGGCAGATGATACGGAGCTTGAGAAGTATGTAGACCATGTAATCAAGGTTCCTGAAACGGATGAGCTTTTGATTCCGCTTCTGGCAGTCGTACCGCTGCAGCTCCTTGCGTACTACGCTGCCATCACCCGCGGCTGTGACGTCGATAAACCACGAAATCTTGCAAAATCTGTTACTGTTGAGTAACAAAAAATATACGCCTGTCCATTGGGATGGGCGTATTTCTTTTTGATGTATACAAAGTTCTTTTTCCTTGACAATGCACTATATGTTGTACTAGAATAGTAAAAATTCAAATCGGGGGCACATATAGGGTGCTCTTTCAAAAGCGGCTTCACAAAGAGGAAGCGCTCAGAAAATAAGAGAAAGAAGGAGTTATGGTGGCATTTTATTACAAAGAACCGTCGCACACGTTTGGAGAGTATCTTTTGGTTCCGGGGTATTCATCCGATAAATGTATTCCGGCCAATGTATCATTGAAAACACCGCTGACAAAATTCAAGAAAGGCGAAGAACCGGCACTCAGCCTGAATATCCCTATGGTATCGGCTATCATGCAGGCCGTCTCTGATGACAGGATGGCAATCGCGCTGGCAAAGGAAGGCGGTCTTTCCTTCCTGTACGGCTCTCAGACACCTGAGCAGGAAGCTCAGATGGTCAAAAAGGTAAAGAGCTATAAATCCGGATTTGTTTCCAGCGATTCCAACATCAAGCCGACGACTACACTTGGTGAAATCCTCGCACTCAAGGAAGTCACCGGACATTCGACGATGGCAGTTACCGAGGATGGTACGCCGACGGGAAAGCTTCTGGGTATTGTCACAAGCCGTGATTACCGTGTAACCCGCATGTCCATGGATACACCAGTTTCGGAGTTCATGACTCCCTTTGAAAAGCTCGTCTACGCAGATGCAGGCACGACTCTTACGGAAGCTAACGACATCATCTGGGAAAGCAAGCTCAACATGCTCCCGCTCGTTGACAAGAACCAGCGCCTCATGTATATGGTTTTCCGCAAGGATTACACGGAGGATAAGGAGTTTGAGAATCAGCTCATTGACGAAAACAAACGCTATCGCGTAGGCGCAGGTATCAATACGCGTGACTATGCTGAGCGTGTTCCGCTTCTTCTTGATGCAGGCGTTGATGCCCTCTGCATTGATTCCTCTGAGGGATATTCCGAGTGGCAGCGCATTACTCTTGACTACATTCATAAGAAGTTCGGACCTGAGGTAAAGGTTGGCGCGGGCAATGTTGTTGATCGTGAAGGCTTCCTGTTCCTCGCAAAGGCAGGAGCAGATTTCGTCAAGGTCGGTATCGGCGGCGGCTCCATCTGCATCACCCGTGAGACGAAGGGTATCGGACGCGGTCAGGCTACGGCTCTTATCGATGTCTGCCAGGCACGTGACGAATACTATAAGGAGACAGGCATCTACGTTCCTGTCTGCTCGGACGGCGGTATCGTTCACGATTACCATATCACTCTTGCGCTTGCCATGGGCGCAGACTTTATGATGCTCGGACGTTACTTCTCGCGCTTCGATGAAAGCCCGACAAACAAGGTTAAGCTCAACGGCACATTCTATAAGGAATACTGGGGCGAAGGCTCCAACCGTGCCCGCAACTGGCAGCGTTATGACCTTGGCGGAGCTTCCAAGCTCTCCTTCGAGGAGGGTGTCGATTCCTACGTACCGTATGCAGGCCCGCTGCATGACAACGTCGGCATCACTCTCAGCAAGGTACGCTCCACAATGTGTAACTGCGGCGCGCTCAACATCAAGGAACTGCAGGATAAAGCGAAGCTTACGCTTGTATCCTCTGTAAGTATTGTTGAAGGCGGCTCACACGACGTTATTCCACGCGATCAGTTCACATCCCGTTAACAGTATATTTCAAAGCCTGCGGCTTCATGCCGCAGGCTTTTTTGCATCTCAAAATATTTGATTTTGGTTCGTTTTTCTTATATACTTTTTATTAAGTGTCTTCTGGGGATGGAAGTACACTAATTTTCGATTCGTTATAGAAAGTGGTGTATCGCATTTTGGAACGTGGAAGTTTTTCCTCCCGTTTAGGGTTTATTCTCGTTTCCGCAGGCTGTGCCATCGGTCTGGGAAATGTTTGGAGATTCCCTTATATTACGGGAAAATTCGGAGGCGCATCCTTCGTACTTATTTATCTTGTTTTTCTGGCAATTCTTGGCCTTCCTATTATGATTGCCGAGTTTGCTGTGGGCCGCGCGAGCAAGCGCAGCGTTGCGCTGTCCTTTGATGAGCTTGAGCCGAAGGGGACAAAATGGCACTTATATAAATATGGCGCTATTGCCGGAAATTTCCTTCTCATGATGTTTTATACGACGATTTCCGGCTGGATGATTTATTATCTGTGGCAGATGGCTATCGGAGGGTTTGATGGTCTGGATGCCGCCGGAATCGGGCAGAAATTCGGCGCACTGCTGGCCGACCCCGTTCTTATGACGGTGCATATGCTTGCCGTTGTCGTGATGGGCTTTGGAGTCTGCTGGCTAGGAGTACAGGCAGGCGTCGAGCGCATCACAAAGTCAATGATGGTATGCCTTTTGGGGCTTTTGGTTGTGCTTGCGGTGAATTCCGTGCTGCTTCCTGGAAGCGAAGCAGGGCTCTCCTATTATCTGATGCCTAACATGGATAATCTGATGAAGTACGGCGTGAGCGAGGTCGTGTTTGCTGCAATGGGACAGGCATTCTTTACACTGAGCCTTGGAATAGGTTCTCTTGCGATTTTCGGAAGCTACATCGGAAAATCCAAGCGCCTGACAGGAGAAGCAGTATGGGTTGTTGTGCTTGACACCTTTGTAGCCCTTATGTCGGGACTTATAATTTTCCCTGCTTGCTTCAGCTTTGGAATTGACCCGGGCGGCGGACCGAGCCTGCTTTTCATCACACTGCCGAACGTGTTCAACAGCATGGCAGGCGGACGCATCTGGGGAACGCTGTTCTTCCTGTTTATGTCATTCGCTGCCATGTCTACAGTAATTGCCGTATTTGAAAATATTATTTCCTGCGTTACTGAGCTGATGGGAAGGGGACGTCGGGGAACAATCCCGGGACTGGCTGTAATCATATTCCTGCTGTCAATGCCCTGCGTTCTCGGCTTTAACGTATGGTCGGGCTTTCAGCCCTTCGGACCAGGCAGCGGAGTCCTGGATTTTGAGGATTTCTTCGTAAGCAGCAATCTGCTGCCTCTTGGAAGCCTTGTTTACCTGCTGTTCTGTGTAACGCGCTATGGCTGGGGCTGGGATAATTTCATACGGGAAGCTGATACAGGACGGGGAATGGCATTTCCTAAATGGCTCAGGCTTTATCTCACGTATATCCTTCCGCTTATTGTTCTTTACATATTCGTCAAAGGCTATATGTCGATATTCCTAAAGTAAAATTTCGGGGCTGCACTTCGGTGCAGCCTTTTTTGTGTGCGTACAGACAAAGAAAAATCCCTGCCGATGTCCGGCAGGGACTGATATGTTAGCTGAGGAGAATACGATTTGCAGCGCTCTGGAAATTGAAACTGAGCTCAAGGGAATAAGCCGGGCCGATATGCTGCTCGGTATCGAGCGAAATACCGGTACGAAGATTCGCCTTGTTACGGTCAACAATCTTTTCAATTTTCCTGTGTACTTCCGCCAGTTTCTTTTCAGCAGTACGGATTTCGCGCGTGTTGCGGTCGTCCTTCTCGTGGCTCAAACGCTCGAGCGTTGCCTCGAAATTGCCTTTCTCCAGACGATACTGCTTTGAAAGAAGATTATCTGAGGAAGCATTTGCCTTTGACGTGACTGCGATCATGTACGGAGAAATCCTCTTCGCCGGATCATAAAGCGCAGCTTGAATGGAACTCATAGCTAAGCACCTCCCTGTGTTTAGTTGTACAGGCATCCGTAAACATACAATGTTTACAGCAGAATCTGCAATAAAATACATTGTAAGTGGATATCTGTTTACATTATATCGCATGCAAAAACGGCCTGCAAGCCTATGAAATCAAGGATTACGGGCCGTTCATGAAAGTTATATGAAATGTAGCAGACTGTGGGAATTAAGTCACAAATTTTCAAGAAAAACTGTTAAATACAAATTAAGCTTTTTTCGTTAGATTTCAGTGGACTTGCAGCAATATGCTCAAACGAAGGAATTTTTTAACATAAGATGGGACTTTACTCTCAAAATAAATATATTGGTTTATAGTGAACGGATAAGGCAGATATGATGAAAAAAGAAACAAAAAAGCCCCGACAGAAAATCGGGGCTGAATCTTCATGGCGGAGAGGGTGGGATTCGAACCCACGGTGCCTTGCGACATCACTGGTTTTCAAGACCAGCTCCTTAAACCACTCGGACACCTCTCCAAAAAGCAAGTAATATTATATCAGTGATATGGCGATTGGTCAATACTGCTGCAAAATTCCAATGACAAGACCAAGAATACCGCTGCCGAGAAGAACAGGTATGACTCCCTGCTTTTTTCTTATTGCGATGATGGCGAGAAGAAGAATGATTCCTCCGCGGAGGTCCACAGCAGCCCAGTCGGAGGGCATTGCCTCTGAGTTCCAGAGAGCCAGAAGGATAAAGCTGAAGCCTGCGCCTATAATGAGCGCAACAACTGCAGGCCGCAGTCCGTTCAAAATGCCGCGGATAGGGCCGATATCCCCGTATTTATAAAAGAGCATAGCCAGCAGTATGCCGAGGATGAAGGATGGGAAAACAAAGCCTGCCGTGGCAGAGACCGCTCCTAAAATGCCTGCTATCTTGTTGCCTGCAAAGGTCGCGGCATTTACACCTATAGGGCCCGGAGTCATCTGTGAGATTGTGAAGATGTCAATAAATTCCCGGAGGGAAAGCCAGTGATACTGGTCAACCACAACCGCCTGAATGAGGGGCATTGATGCGTAGCCGCCGCCTACACAGAAGAGACCTGCCTTGGCAAATTCAAGGAAAAGAATAATATATATCACGGTATGCCTCCTCAATCAAATTTATGGCTGCGCATAAAAAATAAGCCTATAAGACCGTCAATCAATACGAGCAGCATGATATTCACATCAAAGAAGAAATTTGCAGTGAAGGTTCCTGCAATTATCATAAGGGGCAGAAGAAGTCCCTTTTTTATCTGTTTTGAGAGCAGGTCGATTGCGACGTTCACAATGAGCGCAGTCGCTCCGCACTGCATTCCCTTCAAAATCATCTGGATATACGGGTTTGATGCGAAGGCCTCATAAGCAAAGGAGATGGCGGTAAGTGTTATGAGGGGCGGCAGAATCGTGGCGAGAAGCGCTATTGCCGCACCCAGGACGCCTGCCATGCGGTATCCGAGTAGAATTGACGCATTGGCGGCTACAACACCGGGCATCGACTGGGCAATGGCAACCAGATCCAGTGCTTCCTTGTCTTTAATCCAGCCGTATTCGTCAACATATTTTGCCTTTAGAAGGGGAATTATGACAAAACCGCCTCCTACGGTAAATGCGCTGATTACGAAGGTGGATATGAAAAGCGCGCGGTAGAAGTGATTACCGCGCGCGGAGTTTGTTTGTGAGTCCATAGAACAGAAAACTCCTTTTTAGACCTCTATGTCAGTTTTGTCCTTTAAAAGACGTACTGCCGCACTGCAGCCGAGACGGTCGCAGCCTTCGGAAAGGTACTGCTTCATATCGGATATTGTGCGGATACCGCCGGCGGCCTTGACCTTTACGTCTTTGCTGACATTGGCACGCATGAGCACAACATCAGCGTGGCTTGCACCTGCAGAGCCAAAGCCTGTCGAAGTTTTTATGTAATCGGCACCGCCGTCCGTGACAGCATGGCACAGGGCGATTTTTTCCTCGTCCTCAAGGTAACACGTCTCAATGATGATTTTTAGGATGTGCTTGCCGACGGCTTTTTTCAGTGAGGCAATCTCCTCCGTGATTTTATCAAAATCTCCGTTTTTGACATCACCCAGATTGACTACAGCATCAATTTCAGAGGCACCGTTTTTTACAGCCTGCTTTGCTGCCCACACCTTTGCTTCTGTGGTATCTGCCCCGAGAGGGAATCCGATTACCGTACAGATGTTGATTGATGCTCCGAAGGTTTCGTGGACGCGTGATACGTAAGAAGGAGGAATGCAGATGGAAGCAGTGTGATAAATAAGTGCTTCTTCACAGAGCTCCTCGATTTGCGGCCATGTAGCCGTTGGAGAAAGCAGGGTATGATCTACGTGCTTCAGAATATCCGAGCCTTTCATTGGATAAAACCCCTTTCCGGTTATCGTGTGTTACGAAACAAGGTCATTATACCGCCTTTGTTCAGGTTTTGCCAAGGGCAAAACTTCACAATATGTGAGTTTTTCAAAAGCAGGCATTTCCATTGAAAAAGAAAACCGGTTTGAATGCCTGTGGTGAGCGGCAAATCAAACCGGTTTGTATTTTTTATTTTATTGCCGCAGCGGCTGCAGCAGCTTTCTCTTCGGCAAGGATTCTCTTGGCTGAAGGATTCATTTCAAAGTTAGTATTGTGGTATTTGTGGCTGAAACGGTCAGCGACAATGACAAAATTCTTTACGAGAGCCTTGTAAAGAGAATCGTCTGCATTGTTGATTGCAAGAGAGAATACAAAGTTGCCGGCAGTCCAACGGACTACGCGTGTCCCGTTATCCGAAACGGCGGTGTAAATCTGCGTGTTGTTCATGTCCCCTGCGCTTTCCTGTTTCCAGTCAACGCTGTAGAAGCCGCTGATGTCATTTGTGTTTACAAACGGGAGTACAGCTGTGCGGAGAGCAATAGTGCTTCCGTCAAGCTTGCTCTGGAATCTGACATCTGCTACCTGACCATGGATGCCATATACATGGACTGCCGGATGGTAAGACGCATAAAAGTTGGCAGGTAGATAGAGCACGGGGAACCCGATTGCACGCTCAAGCGCCGGAACATCCTTGTACTCGATGTACGGATTAGGCATTCCTGTTATTACCGGTGCTTCAGCTGCTGCGGGAGCTTCCGCCTCTTCCTCGTAAGCAGCTTCCTCGTTTACCTCCTCAGCATGCGCTGCCGGCATTCCCAAAAGGGCAGCGGCAAGAACTGCAGTACCCAGCGTATATTTCATCTTTGTCATGTAGTTTCCTCTCTTTTCTTGGTTATAGTTATGGATTGATTTCAATATTTCTTATTTTATCATGGAGAATCCTTTGGCGCAAATGGACAAAAGAAAGAAGCCGACAGTAAAGAGGTGGGGAGTTTTGAAAACTTTAATTGAAGCTTTAAAAAAATATTGTCTGAAAACACGAAAAATAAGATAATATAAACAGATAAATAGTTCGGCAAATTAGAATTTTTTGTGCCAATATTGAAATCCGCACACAGGGAGAAACTGCCGATTGTATTCTGTCATCCGGAAATGACCGACGGAAGACCGTATATGATGAAAGGAGGAGAAAGCTGACAAGGAAAATTCCGGTGTTTAGGTTTTAGCTGCAGGTGTTTTGAATATCGGGTAAAAATTCAAAGGAGGAGATACAATGAATAATTCCCCGAAAGCGGTTAGGTTCCTTTTGGCTGTGCTAATGGCGTTCAGCTTTGCCGTTTGCGTTTCAGCGGCGCAGGCAGCCCCGAATCCTGCTGAGTCGAAATTTACGCAGGACGAGCTGGCATACATGCCGGCCGTACAGCTTATAGAACTGTTCAAAAAGGGTGAAACAACGCCAAGCGAGGTTTTGGAAGCGCAGATTAGTCGTGTAAAGAAGTACAATGGCGAATACAACGTATCGCGGCGGGACCTGGTAAACGAGCTGGACACGTTCAATGCAGGCAAGGTCAATGCAATTACCTTCGACAACTTTGACGAGGCCAGAAAGCTGGCAAAGGAGGCCGATGAACGCTATCGGAACGGCTCTGCACGCAGGCTTGAAGGGATTACCGTCGGCATCAAGGACGAGAATGAAGTCAAGGGATGGCGTGTCGATGCCGCGTCCCTTCTCATGAAGGACCATGAGCCAAGCGACGCTGACGGTGCTATGATTCAGAAACTCCGCAAAGAGGGTGCGATATTTGTCTTCCAGACGACGGTACCCGAGCAGTATCTCAGCCCAATGACCTGGTCGCGGCTCTACGGTGTCAGCCGCAATCCGTGGAACCTCTACTACGGCACCGGCGGGTCGTCAGGCGGCTCAGGCGCGGCACTGGCTGCCGGCTTCTGCACGCTGGCCACCGGTTCCGACATGGGCGGCTCCATCCGCATTCCCTCTGCCATGAACGGACTGTATGGCTTCAAACCTCCCTTCGGCCGCGTAGCCACGTCGGACAACACCTACGAAACCTTAGGGCCGATGGCACGCACTTTTGCTGACATGGCACTTATGCAGGACGTCATTACCGGTCCAAGTCCGGAGGTACATTCCGTAATTCGTCCCAAGCTGGACTATCCCCAGAAATATACCCCGATTCAGGGGCAGAAGGTCGCTGTCGCCTACTGCAGGAACTGGCTCCAGGGCGGTCTGAGCGATGAATCCAATCATGCCATGGATACTACTGTTGCGGCGTTGAAGAAGGCCGGAGCGCAGGTTGAACTGATAGAGCTCGATGTCGAAGCCGAAAGCTTCATGCCTACCTACTTCAAGGGACTCATGTCAACAAGCATGTACGTCATATTCAACGGTTTGGACGAGCATCGTGACCTGTTCAGCTCGTACGTGAAGAATCTGGAGGCGTATGCAGGCAATCTGACTCCACAGGATCAGGTTAATGCAGAAATGCTGTTGATGAAGCTGCATCGTGACGTCCAGCAGAAGGTCTTCGAGAAGGGCTGCATCGCCCTGATTATGCCCACGCTGGCAACCCCTCATTTCCCGGCAGATCTTGAAGCGACACCGGATAAAACAGCCCCGGTAAAAGGGAAAACCTATCCAAACACCAATCTTATGTTGACACCGATTTGGAATCTTGCCAGCAGATATCCGGTGGTGGCTATGCCGGTTGAACTGTCCGATAAAAACGTTCCCGTCGGCGTGCAGATTGTCAGCAACACTTATGATGACTTGAATGCCTTCCGTGTGGCATACGCCCTGTCAAAAACGATTGCTCCGCTCTATAAGGATGGGCGTTTCCCGGATTTCAGAAATGCAAAATAGTACGATTGGGCTTTCTGAGCGCGGAACATGACACCCGGTCAGATATGAACAAATAGAACGGATAAAACATAGAAGAGAGCCTTCCATGAATCAGAACATTTCGTGATTTGTGGAGGGCTCTTTTTCACGGTTGCTTATCCTTTTTTGCAGATGGAGAGGCCTGCATGTTTGGTTAACCATACTAAAATAGTTGGTTGACAATATGAACTGTGGGGCGTATCCTATGTGAACGAAGGGGGAGTTTACGTGAAAAACTTAGAGTTAAGGGAAATGATTCTGTGTGCGCTTTTCGTCGCGCTGGTAGCTGCTGGAGCGTTTATCCGTATTCCTGTTGGTTCGGACGTGTTTACGCTGCAGTTCATGTTCACGCTTCTGGCAGGACTGCTGCTGGGCAGAAGACTGGGAGCAACGGCTGTTTTTGTTTACGTATTGCTGGGACTCATCGGTGTGCCGGTATTTGCTTCGGGTGGAGGCCCTGGCTATGTCCTGCAGCCTACCTTCGGATATCTTCTCGGATTTATTGTACAGGCGTGGTTCTGCGGATGGTATTCACGCCGTCTTAAAGAGATATCAATGAAGAGTCTTCTGCTTGTTAACGTCGGTGGAATGGCGATTGTTTATCTTTTTGGACTCAGCTGGTTCTATGTGATTTCAAACTATGTTATTGACGCTCCGGTTTCTCTTTGGTGGGTTGTTCTGTACTGCGGGATTCTGCAGGTAGTTCCGGATTTTCTTCTCTGCACGGCTGCAGCCGGTATTGCGGTGAAATGCAAGACTGCGGGAGTGTGGGTAGAGAATAAGGAAATCCGCAATATATACAATGTAAAGGAAGCGTAAATCATGGGAAAAGGTATTTTTGTAACAGGGACAGGGACAGATGTGGGAAAAACCTATGTGACCGGCCTCATAGTCAAGAAGCTGAGGGACAGCGGTAAAAACGCAGGCTACTACAAGGCAGCCATCAGCGGAGCTGAAATCGGGAAGGATGGGGAGCTTCTCCCGGGAGATGCTCTATATGTCAATGAGACGGCAAATATAGGCGAGGCTGTGGAAAATCTTGTTACTTATGTGTACCCTGAGGCTGTTTCACCGCACCTTGCAGCAAATATCAATCATACGCAGATTGACTTTGACAAGGTAGATGAGGACTTCCAATGGGCACTGGCAAAATACGATTACCTTACGATGGAGGGAAGCGGAGGCATTATATGTCCGTTGAGATGGGACGATAAAGAGCATGTTATAATTGATGACCTTGTAAAACGTCTTGACCTTGGCGCTATTGTGGTGGCTGATGCAGGACTTGGAACAATAAACTCTGCGGTGCTTACGATTGAGCACCTGGCATTCCGCCATATACCCGTGAAGGGTGTTATCCTGAACAATTTCCATCCCGGTGACCTGATGGAAGATGATAATCTGAAGATGATTGAAAAAATTACAGGTGTTCCTGTTATCGCGACAGTGAAAAAAGGCGATACCGAGCTGGATATTGATGCAGATTTTCTGGCAGGGCTGTATTGCACACCATTTGAAGACGAAAAATAAGATTTGGGGGATATACTATTATGTTGATGGATGAGCATTATGAAGAACGGGATTTGAAGCACATCTGGCATCCTGCAGCCCAGATGAAGGATTATGAGGAGCTGCCGCCGATTGTGGCGGCACGTGGGCGCGGAGCCTGGCTCTATGACGTACACGGGAAAAAATACCTTGATATCATAAGCTCCTGGTGGTGCAATCTTTTCGGACACTGTAATCCGATTATAAATGAAGCGGTAAAGGAGCAGCTGGACAAGCTGGAGCATGTCATCTTTGCCAATTTTTCAAATGAAGCGGCAATCAAGCTTGCTGAGATGCTCGCCCAGATTGTTCCGAAGGGACTCACAAAATTTCACTTCAACGACAACGGCTCGTCAGCGGTTGAGGCAGCACTTAAAATGTGCTTCCAGTATCATTTGCAGACAGGACATCCTGAGCGCCAAAAATTTATGTGTCTTTCCGAGGGTTATCACGGAGAAACAATAGGAGCACTTTCTGTCGGCAGTCTCGACCTTTACGCGAAAATGTATCAGCCGATGATGATGCAGAACATTCATGTAGAAGCACCGGACTGCTACCGCTGCCCATTCGGCAAGGATAGGGAGCACTGCAGCTGCGAGTGCTTTAAGTACGCTGAAAAGGCCTTTGAGGAGCACGCGAAGGAAACGGCGGCTATCATCGTAGAACCGCTGCTTCAGGGAAGTGCCGGTATGCGTATTTATCCGCCTCTTTACCTGAAAAAGCTTCGTGAGCTTTGCGACAGGACAGGCGTGCTTCTTATTGCAGATGAAATCGCGACAGGCTTCGGCCGTACAGGCCGCATGTTTGCCTGTGACCACGCAGGGATATCGCCTGACATTATGACGATATCAAAAGGATTGACGGGAGGATACCTTCCAATGTCGATTACGGTCACTACAGATAAAATTTATGACGCTTTTTACGCGGATTACAGCGAAGGGAAGGCGTTCGTTCACAGCCACACGTATGCCGGAAATCCTCTTGCCTGTGCTGCTGCGCTTGCCGTACAGCATATATTCCGTACACAGCCCATTTTTGAAAACATGACTGTAAACGCGAAATGGCTCACAAAAAGAATGCAGGATGAAATTCTTACGCATCCGAATGTGGGTGAGATTCGTCACATCGGACTTATTCATGCATTTGAGCTTGTTGCTGACAAGGAAACAAAGAAACCGCTGGATCCGGCAAAGCGTACAGGATATGAGGTTTACCGCCATGCGCTGGCACACGGCCTCCTGCTCCGTCCTATAGGCGACGTGCTGTACTTTAATCCGCCTCTTAACATAACGCAGCCTGAGCTTGATGAAGCAATTCGTCTTGCCAAATTGGCATTGGAAGAGGTTCTTCCTAAATAATTCGGTCAGAATCAATGAAAAGACTTCGGTAATGACAGCCGAAGTCTTTTTTTATGAAAATTCTTTTGCTGGAAAGATGAAACTTCGTTAGTAATATGATAGAATATAGTCAACCTAAAATGGCAAGGGAATGTTTCGTTTTTCCCCGACGGAAAGAGGAATATTTATGGAGAAAAGAGCCAAAAGGCCATGTATGCTTATCGTAGATGATGTGGAAATCAACCGCAGCATTCTCGAGGAGTTTTTCAAGGACGACTATGAAATCCTGCAGGCAGAGAATGGGCTGCAGGCATATGAGATTATTGAGCAGAACAACGTAGATATTGTTTTGCTCGACCTTGTTATGCCTGTTATGGACGGTTTTGAGCTGATCACCCGCCTGAAAAAGGATTCAAGGTTTTCTTCGATTCCGGTCGTTGCCACGACATCCCGCAGCGAAGAAGAGAATGAGGCAAGGATGATGGAGCTCGGTGCTGCCGACTTCGTTACGAAGCCGTATCATCCGGTCATTGTCCGCTGCCGTGTCCGAAATGTTATGGCGCGCCTTGAAAATGAATGGCGCAAAATTGAACAGGCGGAGCAGAGAGTACAGCTTTTGGAGTTAAGCCGTAAGATAGGAGAGGATCCGCTTACGGGGCTGTATAACCGCGAAAAGTTCTATTCTGCGGCTGCGGAGCTTATGCAGCATAATTCAAATACCAAATATGCCATAGCCTACTTTGACATAAGTCATTTCAAGGTAATAAATGATTTGTGTGATATGGAAACGGGCAACCTTGTGCTTAAAACTGCCGGGGCATGCCTGGCACATTACGTGGGGGATATGGGCATCTGTGCACGTTTGGAGGCAGACCATTTTGCAATCTGCATGCCGGAGGACCTGCTTATGATGGATGATCTCATCGAGGCTTTGGACAGGGATATGCAGACGCTTGTGCTTCCGCATACAGTTATGTTCTATGCCGGGGTGTTCCCTGTTGACGATGTATTTTTGCCTGTTGACCAGATGTGTGACCGCGCGCATATGGCGTTGAGCGTTGTAAAGGACAATTACCAGAAGCGTTATGCTGTTTACGACGGATTGATGCGCGAACGTATGATGGATGAGCAGATGATTCTTCGGGAAATGGAGTTTGCAATTGAGCAGAAACAGTTCTCGATTTATTTACAGCCGATATACAGCGTGGTGAAAAAGTGCGATACCAGTGCAGAAGCTCTTGTCCGCTGGGTACATCCCAAGGAGGGAATGATTTCCCCTGCACGGTTCATTCCGCTTTTTGAACGGAACGGTTTTATTGTGCGCCTCGATCATTACGTGTGGGAAGAGGTCTGCCGCCTGCTGGCGGAGGAACGGGACAAGCTCGGTCGTGTCGTTCCTGTATCAGTGAATGTTTCACGGCTGGACTTCTACGATGAAAATCTCCTGGAGTTCTTCATGGGACTTATGAAGAAATACGACCTTGAACCGTGGATGATAAAGCTTGAGGTAACCGAAAGCGCGTATACCGATAATCCGCAGCAGATTATGACGATGATGAGACGCTTCCAGGATGCCGGCTTCAAGTTCCTGATGGATGATTTCGGCAGCGGATATTCCTCATTGTCAATGCTTCGCAATCTGCCTGTCAACATTCTGAAGATTGACATGAAATTTGTCCAGGAGATTGTCACATCCTTCCGCGCCGCAAAGATAATGGAGCATATGGTGCAGCTCGCTCATGATATCCACATGGAGGTCGTTATCGAAGGCGTTGAGACAAAGGAACAGGTGGAATTCCTTCAGGAAATCGGCTGCGATGAGATTCAGGGATATTATTTCTCAAAACCGATGCCTAAGGACGAATACATCGAGCGATTGGCAGGAAGCCCTGTCGTTGGAGAAGCACTGGAGAAAGCTGAGGATTGATGAAGGCATTTCTTTTTGATATGGATGGAGTCCTCATAGACAGTGAGCCGATTCATACGCGCGTTAAGCGCGAAACACTCCTGCATTTCGGACTGGATGCGGAAATTGATTTTTCCGCGTACATGGGACGCACCAGCAAGATTCTCTTCTCTGATGCGATAAAAAAAGCAGGCAGGATGGAGCTTACACCTTCTATGCTGGCTGATTATAAGCATGAGCGTTATCTCGATATTCTAAAAAATGATGATGCAATACATCCGATTGAAGGAGCCCGTGAGCTCCTTCTTCGTTTGTCGGAGGAGCATATTCCCATGGCGTTGGCATCATCGTCTGCCCGACAGGTAATTGAAGCAGTACTTGACAAATTTGGGTTCAGGCAGTATTTTGATTCAGTGCTGAGCGGTGCCGACCTTCCTGCAAGCAAGCCGGATCCCGCGGTGTACCGTATATCTGCTGAGCGTCTTGGAGAAAAGCCTTCATGCTGCGTGGTACTGGAGGATGCTGCATCGGGGATTGCTGCGGCAAAGGCGGCAGGCATGCGGTGCATTGCCTTTCGAAACCCGAACTCCGGTGAGCAGGATCTTTCACGGGCTGACTGGATTGTTGACAGCTTAAAGGAAATAGATATTACAGCGTTGTGAAAACAGCGCTTTTTTCTTTATTCAGAAAAAAAGGGGGAAATGATATGCTGGAAAAACTTAAGGAGGAGGTATGCCGTGCCAACTGCATGCTTCCGAAATACGGACTTGTAACCTTTACCTGGGGAAATGTATCGGGGATTGACCGCAAAAGCGGTCTGGTGGTAATCAAACCGTCGGGCGTTGAATATGATGAGCTGAAGCCTGAGGACATGGTGGTTGTAAGACTTGAGGACGGCTCGGTCGTCGAAGGAACACTGCGCCCGTCCTCTGATACTGACACACACCTTGAGCTGTACCGCGCCTGTGAGGAAATAGGCGGTGTTGTTCATACACATTCCCGTTATGCGACCTCATGGGCTCAGGCAAACCGCGGGATTCCTGCACTGGGAACTACACACGCGGATGACTTTCACGGAGCTGTTCCGTGTACGAGGCCAATGAAGAATGAAGAAATACAGGGCTCATACGAAGCTGAAACAGGCAGGGTGATAGTTGAAACCTTTGCGGGAAAAGATATGATGGAGATTCCTGCTGTACTGGTGGCTTCCCACGGTCCTTTCGTATGGGAAAGGAATGCGGCCGCGGCTGTAAAAAAATCTGTGGTTCTCGAAGAGGTCGCACGTATGGCACTGTATTCGGAGACTATCGCCGGCAAAAAGCTTCCGGAAATGAATCCTGTTCTGCTGGATAAGCATTATCTCAGAAAGCATGGGGAAGATGCCTATTACGGTCAGAAGTGAGCTTTCAGGCATTTAACTTTTGTTTAGTTGGATTATGTATACAATTCGAAATAATTTACTTTTGATGATAAATTTTTTTGAAAATTCGGTAGACGAAAGTGAAAAAAACAGTTACAATGAAACTTGTAAATTTCATAAAATGCGTAAATACTGTACAGCATCCCCATTGGATGCAGCTTGAAAGTGAAACATAAGACAGGAGGCAAATCTATGAACATTCATGAGTACCAGAGTAAGCAGATTCTTCGTGAGTTCGGAGTAAAAGTTCCGAACGGCAACGCTGCGTTCAGTCCTGAAGAGGCTGCGCGTGTGGCAAAGGATCTGGGAACACCGGTTGTTGTCGTAAAAGCACAGATTCATGCAGGCGGCAGAGGCAAGGCAGGCGGTGTCAAGATTGCCCACAACATTGACGAAGTCAAACAGTTCGCATCCGGACTGCTGGGCAAGGTTCTTGTTACACATCAGACAGGCCCTGAGGGCAAGCAGGTAAACCGTCTTCTCATTGAAGAGGGTTCCAACATTGAAAAAGAATATTATCTTGGCTTCGTTATCGACCGCAAGACTGCACAGATTGTCATGATGGGTTCCGAGGAAGGCGGCATGGAAATCGAGAAGGTTGCGGAAGAAACACCGGAGAAAATTTTCAAGGAATATATTGACCCTGTCACGGGACTCATGCCGTTCCAGACACGCCGCATGGCTTTCCGTATGAACTTCAAGCCTGAGGTAATGAATAAGGTTACGAAATTTATGGATTGCCTTTACAAAGCCTTTGTGGCAAAAGACTGCTCCCTGGCAGAAATTAATCCGCTTGTTGTAACAAAGGAAAATGATGTCATCGCGCTTGATGCGAAACTGAACTTTGATGACAGTGCTCTTTTCCGTCATCCTGAAATTGAAGCTCTCCGCGATGAGAGTGAGGAGGACCCGAAGGAACGCGCGGCAGCAAAAGCGGCTCTTTCCTATGTCAACCTTGGCGGCGATGTAGCATGCATGGTCAATGGCGCAGGTCTGGCTATGGCAACTGTTGATATTATTAAATACTATGGCGGTGAACCTGCAAACTTCCTCGACGTCGGAGGCGATTCGACGGTAGAGAAGATTGCGGAGGCGTTCCGTATAATGCAGTCGGACGACCAGGTTCACAGCGTATTTGTAAACATTTTCGGCGGAATCAACAAATGCGATGTAATTGCATCCGGTATTGTTGAAGCAGCGAAGGTTGTAGGACTCCGTGTCCCGGTAATTGCCCGTCTCGACGGAACGAATGTTGAAGCAGGCCGCAAAATTCTTAAAGAGGCAAATGTGCCGGGTGTCTATATGGCAGCAGATATGGACGATGGCGCAAAGCGTGCGGTAGAGCTTGCTGCAGCAAAAAAATCTGAATTACGGATAAAAGCCTGAGGACAAAGGAGGAAACGATTCATGGGAATTTTCGTTGGAAAAGACAGCAAGGTTGTTGTTCAGGGTATTACCGGTAAACAGGCGACCTTCCATACACAGATTATGAAAGACTATGGAACGAATGTTGTGGCAGGTGTCACTCCGGGCAGAGCAGGAGAAGAGGTTCTCGGGATTCCTGTATTCAATACGGTGAGTGATGCTGTTGAGGCAACAGGCGCAAATGTTTCAGTTATATACGTACCGGCACGTTTTGCGGCGGATTCCGTCATTGAAGCTGCTGACGCAGGCGTTGACCTTGTTGTCTGCATAACTGAGAACATTCCGGTTATGGATATGATACGTGTGCGCCGCTATCTCAAAGACAAGAAGACAAAACTCATCGGGCCTAACTGCCCGGGTATTCTTACAGTTGACGAGTGCCGTCTCGGACTTCTGCCTACATATATACATAAGAAGGGACATGTCGGAGTTATCTCCCGTTCCGGCACATTGACCTACGAGGTTACATATCAGCTCACCATGGCGGGTATCGGCCAGACGACATGTATCGGTATCGGCGGCGACCCTGTCAAGGGCATGGATTTCATTGAGGTTCTCAAAGCATTCAATGAGGATGAGGATACACTGGCTGTAATGATGATTGGTGAAATCGGCGGAACAGCAGAAGAGGAAGCTGCTGAGTGGATTAAAGAGAACATGAAGAAACCGGTTGTAGGCTTCATCAGCGGACAGCAGGCGCCTCCGGGCAAACGCATGGGCCATGCCGGCGCGATTATTTCCGGCGGCAAAGGAACTGCAAAGGATAAGATTAAGGCTTTGAACGCAGCAGGTATTGAGGTAGCAGATACTGTTGCATCCATGGGACAGCTCGCTGTCAAGGTGCTCAAAGAGCACGGCATTTACGATAAATGTCATACATGCTGATTAAATATTGAATGAAATATCTCCTGACTGACATTCGGTCGGGAGATATTTTTTTGAAATTCATGTTTGACAAAATATATAGCCTGCTTTACTATTTTATATATATGCCTGTTTTCAGATTGACTTTGTGGAAAAGGGTTATTCTTTAAATCGGGAAGGATCATGATAAATGTTTGGAATGAATATGGATATCGGCATTGATCTTGGAACAGCAAATGTACTGGTCTATGTAAAAAATAAGGGAATCGTTCTCAGAGAACCGTCGGTTGTCGCGGTGGACAAGGATTCCGGTAAGATTCTTGCAATCGGAGAAGACGCTAAACGTATGCTCGGACGCACTCCGGGAAATATTGTTGCTATTCGTCCGCTTCGTGAGGGTGTTATTGCTGATTACGATATCACTGAAAGTATGCTGCGGTATTTCATTGATAAGGTTATTGGCCGCAGTTTCGTATTCAGGCCACGTATCATGATATGCGTTCCTACGGGAGTTACAATGGTTGAAAGACGTGCTGTGCAGGAGGCTGCGGAGCAGGCAGGCGCGCGTCGTACCCAGCTCATTGAGGAACCTATGGCTGCCGCTATCGGCGCAGGACTTCCCGTTGATGAAGCAACAGGCTCGATGATTGTCGATATCGGTGGAGGAACAACGGATGTGGCGGTCATAAGCCTTGGAGGCATTGTCACAAGCGCCAGCCTTCGTGTAGCAGGAGATAAATTTGATGAGGCGATTATTGAATACGTCCGCCGTATGTTTAATGTAATGATTGGCGAACGTACTGCAGAAGAGGTTAAAATAAAGATTGCTGCTGCGTTCCGTGACGCTCGCCAGGCAGAAATGGATGTGCGGGGCAGAGACCTTTTGACAGGACTCCCCAAAAACATAAGAATGACTACCGCACATGCAGCTGAAGCTCTTGAAGGACAGGTAGGGCGAATCGTTGGATGCGTAAAGAAGGTGCTTGAGGAAACTCCGCCGGAGCTTTCCTCGGATATTATGGACCACGGCATCGTACTCACAGGCGGAGGTTCGATGCTGTATGGACTTGACGAGCTTATCAAAAGGTCAACGGGTATTCCTGCAATGATTGCAGATGATCCGCTGTCATGTGTTGCACTTGGCACAGGAAAGGCTCTGGAATATGTGGACCGTTTTGGAGATGTGCAGGAGTCACCTAGCTTTTTTCATAAGCTGTAACTCGGCAAAAGATGTTCTACACTTCTATAAGTGGGGGCTTGGGTAAATAACAGGCGGCGAGCATATCTCCTGCCTCGTTGAAACGCCGACAGATGGAGTTTTGCCTACGGCAAAACCTGAACAAAGGCGTTATAAAAGGATTTTTGCTAAAAGCAGGATTTTTGATACTGCGTGTCGAATTGAAATAGATATGAGATTTATTGAAAATGAGGTGGCGTAAATGTGGCGTGGATTATATACGGCTGCGACGGGAATGATTTCTGAGCAGAACCGTACTGCCGTTATCGCAAACAATTTGGCAAACGCGAATACGACAGGATACAAGCGTGACCGGGCGATTGATGAGGAGTTTAATCCTATGCTCATCCGCCGTATAAATGATACAAAAAAAATAGCAGTAACTGATTTTAAGGAATTTTCTCTTGACCGCCGTGCACCGGTTGTGGGAACCCTCGGTCTGGGTTCTTATACCGCAGAGATTGCTACGGATGCTGCTCAGGGAAACATGATGACGACAGGCAATCCTCTGGATGTCGCAATTTCCGGAAACGGATATTTTGAGGTACAGACGCCGCAGGGCATACGCTATACGAGAAACGGTAATTTCTATCGTCAGCAGGACGGCACGATTGTAACGTCACTCGGACAGCCGGTGCTCGATACGCGTGGCCGCAGAATCCAGATTCCGCAGGATGTTGTGGATGTAATAATCGGCTCGAAGGGTGAAATCTACGGCGGCGGTGAACAGATAGGTCAGCTTGGCTTTGTGGAATTTGATGACCGCCGTGCTGTTTTGAAGCAGGGTGACAGCCTTTATTTTGCGCAGGAAGGGGCACAGCCTCGGCCTGCAACGGGAGAAATCTATCAGGGAATTCTTGAGCGCTCGAATTCTAATGTCGTAAATGAAATGGTTGAGCTCATCAATAATCACCGTGTATATGAGGCAAACTCCAAGGCGGTAACCTCACAGGATACGCTGCTTGACCATGCAGTAAATGAAGTCGGACGTGTGTCCTAATATTTGAAAAGCAGTTAAGTTATTTCAAAAACTTTTCGATATAATTAATAAGGTTAAGTATTTTTACGATTTATCTGATGGGAGCGAATGCATTATGATGAGAGCCCTTTGGTCCGCAGCGTCAGGCATGAAGACGCAGCAGGACAATATGGACGTTGTCGCACATAATCTTGCGAACGTTAATACCTACGGCGCGAAGAAGGTGCGCGCTGAGTTCCATGACCTTCTGTACCAGACACTGCGTCCGGCAGGAGGAAACAGCGGTCCGGATTCCCAGTATCCGACAGGACTGCAGATTGGTCTCGGTGACCGTCTTGCCGCAACCCAGCGTATATTTACACAGGGTAATCTGCAGGCAACAGGCAATCCGACGGATATCGCTATTGAGGGAGAGGGTTTCTTCCGCGTAGAGATGCCGGACGGAACGGTTGCTTATACGCGCGACGGCTCGTTCAAGCTTGATTCCAACCGCCGCCTTGTTACGACGGACGGATATCCTGAGGCTGACAATATCACAATCGACCAGAACGCGTCGAATGATTCCATCACTATTTCCGGAACAGGTCTTGTTTCGGACGTTGTAGACGGACAGACGAACGAGGTCGGACAGATTACGATTACGCGCTTTGTCAATCCGGCAGGTCTTACAGCTATCGGAAAGAATCTTTTCATTGAAACAGAAGCATCAGGTGAGCCTCTTGACGGAAACCCGGGAGAAGACGGAGCAGGTACGCTTGTACAGTCCGTAATCGAAATGTCAAATATCCAGGTTGTTGAGGAAATGGTCAACATGATTGTTGCTCAGCGTGCGTACGAATCCGATGCAAAGGCAATCACGACATCGGATTCCATGCTTGAAATTGCGAATGGTTTGAAACGCTGATGCGTAAGCTGTGTTTTACTGCTGTTCTGTTGTGGTGCGTTTTTGCATTTCCACTGCGGGCGCTGGCATATACGCCGGCTGATGCTGCGGAAATGCAGACAGTTTCACAGGAACAGATGAAGGAAGCGGCAGAGGCTTTTCTGCATGAGTCGCTGGAAGCGGCAGTCATGGAAGGCCGTTATGAATTGGAATGTGTTCATCTGCCTCGGCCGATGGAGATACCGCTCGGGGCTGTAAGTTTTCAGGTGCAGACCTCGGGCGGTCTGCGTTTTTGGGGGAATACGTCCGTTGAGATTACACCGGTAGTAGACGGTGTTCCGTCCAGGACAATCCGCTGCCACTATCGTATCCACCTTTATGACAATATTGTTGTGGCGGCACGCCCGCTTCAGCCGGAAACTCCGCTTACAGCGGCTGACGTTCGGCTGGAGGAACGGGAGATAGGAACGAAGGGAAAGCGTTTTTTCACACGAATCGATGAGGTACTTGGAAAGGTTACCGCACGTCCTGTTACAATAGGCCGCGCACTGGAGCGCAGCATGATTAAATCAAAGGTTGTTTTGCAGCCGGGAACACTTGTAACGCTGGTAGCGTCCGTTAACGGTGTTGAGGTAAAGATGGAGGGTACTACCCTGCAGCCCGGACGCGAAGGAGAAATCATACGTGTACGCAACAATTCGTCCCGCAGAATCATCAGGGCAAGGGTAATCGACGCGACAACGGTAGAGGTTGTTTGAGCACAAGAGGTGACGACAGAATGATTAAGAAATTGCAAAAAGGCGCAGCTGCAGGTCTTTGCATTATGATGCTTTCGGCTATGCCGGCTCCGGCTTTGGCTCAATCCCTTTGGGCGGATTCCCCGGGCGGTTCTGAAAGCATGCTTTTCGCTGACCGCAAGGCACGCAATGTTGGAGATATTTTGACTATTGTAATCAGTGAGACCGCATCTACATCCATGGTGAAGGGCGGTTCGAACTCGAAAAGCGGAAGCACTAATCTGAATGCCGGCGTAGGTATTTTCGGATTTCTGGCGGCGGCATCCGCAAGCGGTTCTGATACATGGAAGGCAAACGGAACGGCAACAGACGTAAACCGTGCTACGGGTCGTATTACCGTCACCGTTACGGAGGTTATGCCGAACGGAAACATGGTTGTCGAGGGAACGCAGTCAATCTGGAACAATAAGAATGAACATAAGATTACGCTTCGCGGTGTTGTCCGCAGAGATGACGTAACCTATGATAATACAGTTCCTTCCACACAGGTTGCCGATGCGACAATCAAGTTCGACGGCAAGGGCCCAATCAACGCAAAACAGCGTCAGGGCATTCTCACACAGATTTTCAATATCCTGTTCTGACAACCGGGGGTATTTGTATGAAAAAAATTACAGCACTGCTTGTTGCAGTTTTGTGCATGTTCACCTTTAATACAGCATTTGCCGATTCGGCGATAACCCGTATCAAGGACATTGCCAAGGTGCAGGGCGTCCGCTCGAACCAGCTTGTAGGCTACGGTATCGTCGTGGGCCTGAACGGTACTGGAGATTCCAATAAGACTCTGGAAACCCTCCAGTCCGTAACGAATATGCTGAGAAGCTTCGGTGTTACGATTAACCAGTCCTCGCTTAAAACGAAAAACGTAGCGGCGGTTATGGTCACGGCGACGCTCCCGCCCTTCGTACGCGAGGGTGACACCATTGATATCACAGTTTCCTCCATGGGTGATGCCAAGAGCATTCAGGGCGGAACACTGATTCAGACACCGCTTCAGGCCGGCAACGGTCAGGTCTATGCGGTGGCGCAGGGCGCAGTATCCACCGGCGGTTTTACTGCGGGAAACGGCGGTAATACCCGTCAGAAAAATTTCCCGACTGTAGGAACAACGCCGAACGGAGCTATCGTTGAAAAAACTGTTGAGGATGATCTCGGAACAAACGGCACACTGTCGCTTTCCCTTGCTCAGCCCGACTTCACAACAGCTGCCCGCGTAGCACAGGCAATCAATCTTCGTTTTGGCAGCGTAGCTAAGGCTGCGAATCCGGGACGCATAGATATTACTGTACCGCCGTATTACCGCGGCAACGTTGTAGGCTTCATTGCAGGACTTGAGGAGCTTCCTGTTATGCCTGATAAGATTGCGAAGGTTGTAGTCAACGAGCGTACAGGCACCATCGTAATGGGTGGAGATGTTTCCGTTGACAGCATTGCAGTCACCCAGGGCGGCATATCCATCAGTGTCACGACGGAAGAGGATGCCAACCAGCCTGCACCGTTCAGCTACGGCAGCACCATCGTTACGAAGAATCAGGACGTAGATGTTACTGAGGACAACGCGAATACAATCGTCCTTCCTGCTACGGCTGATGTAGCGGATATTGTCGGCGCATTGAATGCAGTGGGTGCTACACCGAGGGATGTTATTTCAATCCTTCAGGCAATCAAGGCATCCGGAGCTTTACATGCTGACCTTGAGATAATTTGAGGTGTTTGACTATGATAGATCCAATGGCGGGCGTCGGAGCAGGAGGCGCCAATGCAGCCTATACCAGAAGTGCTTTCGAAACGACACGCAGCGCGGCTGAATCCAAAAGGTTTGAAGCCGCATTGCGTGAGGCTCAGCAGAAGGCCGAAGCGGCAAAGCCTGCAGGAGCAGCCGCAAACGGCATGAGCCTTGATGAGCAGAAGCGCCTCAGAGATGCATGCGAAGGCTTCGAAGCCATGTTTCTTTCCATGATGTACAAGGAAATGCGCAAAACCGTTCCGAAGAATGAGCTTTTCGGTGATGACAACGCTGAGGAAATATGGCATTCCATGCTGGATACGGCGCTGATGGAAAATGCGGCAAAGGCCGGCGGAGTCGGACTTGCGGATATGATGTATCAGCAGCTTTCACAGCCGGTGCTTTCACCTGAAGCCGTAAAGAACATGGTTCACAAAAAATGAGTTGGTTCAAGAGGACGCTGACTATTGGTCTGCGTCCTCTTAGTTTTGCGTTTTTTTTCATATTGCACGGGTAAAATGTGTTAAACACAATGGTAGGGAGAGATAGTATTGAACATGATAAAAGAGAAGCTCAGCCGCGCAGCAGTGCTGTGCGTTCTTTTGATTTTTGTTATGCAGGCAACGGTTCTTGCTGCCGCAAAACCGACACTTTCAAATATACGCTTCGGAAGCGGAGTGGAAAGAGACAGGATTGTTTTCGATTTCGGAAATACCGGGACACCCTCCTACGATGTAAAGGAGGAGATGGGAGGCCTTCGCGTCATCCTCACATTTGCAAAGCTGGAGGATGCGATGCTGATAAAGCCGCCTGTAAGAAGCAGTCTTATCAGTAAGGTTGAATACAAGAAAACCGAGCAGGGACTCAAGGTCATCATTGACCTGAAAGAAGCGGCAGAGCATGAAGTAAAGGCACTGAAAAAACCGTCCCGAATATACATCAACTTCAGCAAGCAGTACGAGCGCGAGGAGCGCAGAGAGCCGGCACCGGGCCTTGAACTGACCACCTACAGAAGAAAAGACGGACGCGGACTTTTGACTGCATACCTTCTGGATGTGGATATGAAGCAGTACAAGCTTTCACCGGTACTGGCCAACGGAGAAGTAGTCGGCAGGGACACTGTAAGCGGAATGTCTGACAGCGTGAATGCGGCAGCTGCCGTAAATGCCAGCTATTTTGCAAAAAGCGGAGAAATTCTTGGCATGCTGCGCATAAACGGAACTGTCGTTGGAACGACTTACTTTACACGGAGCGCCCTTGGCATCAAACCAAGCGGAGCAGCCTTCGTCGCTCCTGTGTACTACGACGGCAAGGTCACAATCGGAAATGTAACCCAGCAGGTTTCAGGAGTTAACTCGGAGCGCGGAGAGAACGGTCTTGTTATTTACAACCGCTACTACGATACAACGACAGGTACGAACGCCTACGGCCGTGAGTTTATCGTCCGTAACGGACGTGTTGCGGATATTCGCCAAAGTAATTCACCAATACCGAAAAACGGCTATGTGATTTCTGTACATGGGACATCGCGAAACGCTTTTGCAAAAGTGAGAATAGGAGACCCTGTGACATTTACAGAGGATTTGGGTGCCCAGTGGGGAAACGTACCGACGATTATCGGGGCAGGTCCGACTTTGGTCAAAAATGGCGAAGTGAATGTTACAAGCGAGGACTTCCCAGGTGATATCACGAGGGGCAGGGCACCGCGTACGGGAGCGGCAGTACTCAAAAACGGACACATGCTGCTGGCTGTTGTTGACGGCAGACAGGAATCCAGCATAGGCTGTACCCTTGAAGAATTTGCAGAGCTTCTGGTAAAATTCGGAGCGCAGCAGGCAGTCAATTTTGATGGCGGCGGCTCAAGTGAAATGGTCGTTGGCGGAGAAATACTGAACAGCCCGTCAGACGGAAGTGAGCGCAAGGTGGGAAGCGCTCTGGCAGTGTTCAAAAAGTAAGAAATTCCCTTGCACTTGCGTCCTAATAAAGTATAATTATAATAATGGAATAAAAGATATTCATGACCGGGATGGGAGAACCATGCGAAGAATATATTTGGCAGCAGCACTGCTCATCTTGACAGCGGCAGGCGGACTGCTTTGGAGATGTATGCCGGTTCCGGTGAATGCGGTAGTTGGCGGAAAAGTGACATGGGTTATACCCAAGGGCAGTGAGGTTCGGGAAGGCTCTGAGCTTGTACGCATCTCAACGCTTACCGGAGGAGAAATCGCCGCTGCACGTTCAAAAACGGAAGGCACAGTGAGCGAGGTTTGTGTAAGGGAAGGCGACAGTATTGTTTCAGGGGCTGTTGTCGTTCGTATAGATAAAAAATGAATGGGGTGTAGATTTTTGTATAAATCAATGAAACGGGTTATGGCAGCCCTTTCCGTATCCGCAGCGTTATGGATGGGGACGCCGTCTGTATATGCAATGCCGGATATCATGCCATTGCAGGATGTCGCGGAGGGAATGCAGGGCGTGCTGTACACTGTTGTTGACAGCAGCGGAGAACTCAGAAGCTTCCCACTGCATGTCCTTGGCGTTATGAGCTCGGGCCGTGGAAGCATGCCGTACATCCTGGCACGCAGCGAGGGTCCTTTTGCCGATACGGACGGAGGTCTCCTGCAGGGAATGAGCGGAAGCCCGGTGTACGTTGACGGACTTCTCATCGGTGCGGCATCTGCTACTGTAAGCGATATGGATCCCCATACCTTTTTGATTACCCCCATAGAGGAAATGCTTCCGATTTGGGATATGCCTGACAAGAAAAACAAAACCCGCGTAAAGACCATTGATATCAAAAAGGCTGCGGAAGAACGCGCCAAGATAGAAAAAGAAATGGCCGAGAAGGATAAGAAAAAGGCAGAAAAAGAAGCCGAAAAGAACAAAGAAGAAAAGAAAGACGATAAAAAATCAGATAAGGACGAGGCAGAAAAGCCAAAGGAAGAAAAGACTGATTCCAAGACTGACGCAGGCGGTGAAGCAAAAGGGAAGGCCTACGGCAGCAAAGCAGATACGGAGAAAAAATACCCCTCCGCAGGAAAGGAACCGGAATTTAAAGGCTCCTTCGTGGCAAGCGGCTTTGGAGCAGAGGGACTTTCCATGCTCAGAGAAAAGCTGGCGTCGGTGGGATATAAGGCAGAATCCTATGGAGGCTTCTCCACAGGCAACGCGACGACACTTTACGGAGCAGAGCTTGAGCCGGGAGAAGCTGTAGGTGCCGCTGTCATTTACGGAGACTTCGCGATGGCCGCAACAGGAACAGTCACCGCTGTAGATGACAACCGTGTGCTGGCTTTTGGACATCCTTTCCTGCATCGCGGAAACGTCAACTATTTCATGACGGATGCCACTATCCTAGGAATGGTAAACGGTGTCAGTGACGGAATGAAGTTCGCCAATACTAAACACATAATAGGCCGCATAATTCAGGACCGCGCAGCGGGAATCTCCGGTGAAATCGGCGTATTTCCCTCTGTTGTGCCTATCCGCCTGAACGTGAAGGACAAAACACTGAACAGGGATGTAAAATACACCGCAACCATGGCATACGATGAGGATTTCATTCCTCTGCTTTCCCCGACGGTCTCCTATGCCGCGCTTAACCGCACGGTGGATACAGGCGGAGAAAGCACGGTTGAGGTTCATTTCACTGTACGTACAAACGCGGTAGAAAGCGGTACAGTCGAAAGAACGAATATGTTCTACGCTGCCGCGGATGCCGGGCAGGCTGCCTTTGGCGAGCTTGGACAGGCAATGGGACTCATCTGCAGCGATAAAGAAAAGGAAGCCGACATAATGGATATCACTGTAGATATCTCATCGGCGGCTGAGCGACGCACTGCATCCCTCGTATCCGCAATCCCGGACCGCCCTGAGGTACGCCCGGGAGATACAGTGAACTTCAAGGTGACGCTGAAGCCATACCGCGCGGAAAAGGTGACAGTATCCGTTCCGTTTACAGTTCCGAAGGTGCAGCGTGAGGGAATTATGCACCTTGATGTGCATGGAGGCGGACTTGTATCCGTAGAGCAGCTGCTGGCTGCAATGCAGGGACAGGGAGTTGTCTCGGCTGATGATAATGATGTCACAACTGAGGATCAGCTGAAGAATCTGATGGAAAGCCCTGCAAATAATGAGATAATTATAGAGCCGGGCGCAGGCCCTGTCATGTCCGAAAAGGAACAGCAGAAGGCAATAAAGGAAGCCATCCGCGCGCAGGAGGAAGCAGAAAAGAATCCTGACGCAGCAAAGGAAGAGCAGAAGCCGCCTGTTGGAAGAAAGCTCACGGACTACGTCATAGACAATGTAATCCATGCTATGGTAACGGTGTCGAAGGACGCTCCCGAGCCGGAGAAGGAGCCTGTTGAGTTCAAGCTGGATGACATACTGAAAAAAGTCATGCCGAAGAACGAAGCAAAAGCTGACGCAAAGGCAGATGCAAAGTCTGACGTGAAGAACGAGACGAAGGCTGATGCAAAAGCTGAAGCTAAGGACGAGGCAAAGGCAAATGCAAAAGCTGAAGCTAAGGACGAGGCAAAGTCTGATGCGAAGGCTGACGTGAAGAACGAAGCTAAGGCTGCGGATGCTGCTGAAAAAGCACCTGAGGCCGCAAAGGAAAATGCGGGCGCTGCAGAGAAAAAGGAATAACAGAAGTGAAGAAAAGCCTTCCCCAAAAAGGGAAGGCTTTTTTGCAGTGAATATTATGTTTGTTTTAGCTTTCGTACAAGTTTCGGACATGGCAAGTCCCATTGCGCTTACTCCCCCCCGACAGCCTTTGGCTGTAAGTCAACATGCCACCGGCATGTTGACACCCTCCCGAAAGGGGGAATAAGAGCCTCCCTCAGAGAGGGAGGTGGCACGCCGCAGGCGTGACGGAGGGAGAATACAGTTCGCCGCAGTCTCTTTGTTTATTGTCATGCCATGCATATATTGATTTTTGTAAAAATATGATATAATTATTCTAAAATACATCGAGGGAGGCGTTATGCTTGGAGAAGAAATTGAAGATTCTTATCACGGATGATTCACAGCTTCTGCGAAAAAAGCTTCGTGCAGAGCTTGAAGGATTGGGCTGTGAGGTTATAGAGGCTGAAAATGGAAAAGAAGCTGTTATGAAGGACCTCCAGGAAAAGCCGGACGGTATTTTCCTGGATATTGTTATGCCTGAGGTCGGTGGAATCGAGGCCCTTCAGGTCATTCGGGAGGTGAACCCGGAAATACCGGTTATTATGCTTTCCTCTGCGGGAACCCCCCAGAAGCTTATGGAGACATTAAAGATGGGTGCGCTTGATTTTATCCAGAAGCCGTATACATCTGAACAGATAAAGAAGGCTCTTGCTGCAATCCGAAAGAAGGTTGAGTAAGATGAATAACGGATATTTTGCACAGTATCTTCTCAATGAGGGGCAGATAGAGCAGGAGAATGTTCTTGGTTTATTGAAGAAGAGCGCGGAGTGCAAGGCGGATTTTCCCATCGCGGCGCTTCGCAAGGGATTGCTTTCTGCTGAGCAGATTGCCTCTGTTTCAGAGAATCCCAGTGGAGAAGAGTTCCTGCGCAATGCAGGAAAGAACGGGCTTCTTAACGCGGTGCAGATGGACGAGCTTCGTTCGCTGGTACCTGATGAGGATTTGAATTTCGCTCAGGTGCTGTATGATGAAAAGGCCGTAACGCTGGAGAAGCTTGAGTCGCTTTTCAGCGCGTATGACAAGTATGGTGAGTCTCCTGTTCGTGAGATTGTGAGGAACCGTGCTGTTGCCGTGGGGCTTGATGCCGAGGCAGACAGATACAGCTCCTTCGCTGAGCTGTTTGTGCATTCCTTCAAGCGGTTTATGGATACTCCGGTTGTTGTTAATTCAAAGGAAGTGCTTGTGGAGGCCGCGTCGCTTTCACACATGGTATCCCAGAAGCTGATAGGCGGGGTAACGATGGTTACGGGCATACAGGCGGAGAACGGGGTATTCCTCGAGATGGCGCGCAGGTACAGCCATGAGGATATAAAAGAGGTTGACGCGCTGGCAGTTGACTGTCTGTGCGAGTTTTTGAACGTGGTCAACGGACTTTTTGCTGTTGATATTTCCAGCGAGAACGTTGAGGTTGATTTGGATATGCCAAGGGTGCAGGAAAATTCTGTTCCGGAGGCAAATTTCCAGATTGTGCTTGCGATTGATACGAGCTTCGGTGAATTTTCTCTCGTTATGGCAGGAGACGAGTTCGTGCTGCGTTGAGAATACGATATGAATTTACGGCAGGCGTAATGCCTGCCGTTTTTCGTACAGCCAATTAAAAATAAATTCGTTGACAAGCATAATGGAGTATGATACTATACGTTGGGTTAGGTGTGGAATGCGCTTAACTGTGTTTAAGCGGTCTTTGGCCGCTTAGCCCCAACCGCACAGCGAGGTTCCCAAAACGGTTAGTACGTACCGAAGTTGGCGAGTAAACAAACGGGAGGTGTAAGAAAATGTACGCTATCATCAAGACAGGCGGAAAACAGTACAAGGTTGCTGAAGGCGAAGTTATCTACGTTGAGAAGCTGGATGCTGAAGCAGGCGATGCTGTTACGTTCGACGAGGTTCTCGCAGTCGTTGCAGACGGAGATGTCAAGGTCGGCAAACCGGTTGTTGCAGGTGCCAAGGTTACAGGCAAGGTAGAGGCTCAGGGCAAGGAAAAGAAGATTCTCGTCTTCAAGTACAAGGCTAAGAGCAATTACCGCCGCCGTCAGGGTCACCGTCAGCCATACACGAAAGTCGTTATTGAGAAGATCGAGGCATAAAAGCCTATGATCCGTATAGACGTTTTTCGAAATAAGGACGGGAAGATATCCGAGTACCGTGTCTGCGGCCACAGCGGCACAGCAGAACGGGGCAGGGATATTGTCTGCGCAGGGATTTCGAGTCTTGCACAGACCGCTCTTCTGGGATTAGGCGAGCATTTGCATCGGGATATGGACTATTCGGTCGATCCGAGCGGTGACTTGCATATGAAGCTCAGAGGCGAGCCCGATGATCTCACACAGGCAGTACTTGAGACGATGCATTTAGGATTCGCGGAGATTTCTGAGGCGAATCCGGATGCCGTCCGAATCATGGTTCACAGGAGGTGAAACAGCATGATGTTCAAATTTGATTTACAGTTATTTGCACATAAAAAAGGTGTCAGCAGCACGCGTAACGGCCGTGACAGTGAGGCAAAGCGCCTTGGCGTCAAGGAGCAGGCCGGTACTATGGTAACGGCAGGCAGCATTCTTGTTCGTCAGAGAGGCACGCATTTCCACCCGGGTCACAATGTTGGCATCGGCGGTGACGACACGCTGTTCGCAAAGGTGGCAGGCAAGGTCGCTTTCGAGCGTAAGGGCCGCTACAACCGTCAGGTCAGTGTTTACACGGCAGACGAAGCTTAATCGAATGATACAGGTACCTGCGTCCTCGGGCGCAGGTATTCTTTTTATTATTTAGGTTTGGAAGGGAATTGGTGCGGGTGAGCCCGCCCGGAGGATTTTATGCAATTTATAGATCGTACAACAATTATGGTAAAGGCGGGCGACGGCGGTCACGGCAAATCTGCTTTCCGTCGTGAAAAATTCGTACCGAAGGGAGGCCCTTCGGGAGGAGACGGAGGCCGCGGTGCCGACGTTATTTTTGTGGTTGATCCCAATCTCAATACTTTGCTCGATTTCCGTTATCACCGCAAGTTCAAGGGGGAGAACGGTGAGAACGGAGATATAAAGAACCAGTACGGAGCAAACGCGCCGCACTGCATCGTGAAGGTGCCGCCCGGAACAATCGTAAAGGACGCGGATACTGGAGAGGTTATCGCTGACCTTACGGAGATAGGGCAGCAGGCTGTGGTTGCCAAGGGCGGACGCGGTGGACGCGGAAACGCGAAGTTCGCGTCAAGCAGAAACCGTACTCCGTCCTTTGCGGAGCTTGGCGAGCCGGGAGAGAGCAAGACGCTTCTTCTCGAGCTGAAGCTTTTGGCTGATGTGGGGCTTGTGGGATATCCAAGCGTCGGCAAATCCAGCCTTATAACATGCGTATCCGCGGCCCGTCCTGAGATTGCGGAGTATCATTTCACGACAATCACGCCTGTACTTGGGGTAGTACGGGTGGATGATGAGAAGAGCTTCGTCATGGCGGATATTCCGGGACTCATCGAGGGGGCTGCCGACGGAGCAGGCCTTGGACATGATTTCCTGCGCCATGTTGAGCGTACAAAGGTTATCCTGCACATTGTGGATGCGTCCGGCATCGAGGGACGTGATCCTGTGGAGGATTATCACAGGATAAATCAGGAGCTGAAGAAATACAGCGAGAGGATTGCACGCCGTCCGCAGATTCTGGTGGCCAACAAGATGGACCTTCCGGGTGCGGAGGAGAATCTTGAGCGGCTCAAGAAGCTGGCCGAGGAGGAGCATATTCCTATTTTCGCGGTTTCTGCCGCTGCTCATACGGGACTCAAGGAGCTTCTTCAGAAGACTGTTGAGCTTCTGGACAATTATGTTGAGGAGCCTGAGCAGACGGAAGAGGAAAAGGTCTATGATGCCGATAAGATGGAGGACCCGGATAAGATTACTATTACGCGTAATGACCGTGGAGATTTCATCGTACACGGAAAGGCCCTCGAGAAGCTCGTTGCCATGACGAACTTCGGCAATGACGAGGCTCTGCGCCGTTTCCAGTATATCTGGAGAATGAAGGGGCTGGATGCGCGGCTGAAAAAGCGTGGAATTCAGGAGGGCAATACTGTCCGCATCGGTGAAATGGAGTTTGAGTTCAGGGAATGATGCCCTGATGAAGGAGAATAGATTTGATTCGCAATACATTAAACAGCAAACAGAAAAGCTTCCTGCGGTCCATGGGGGTTGCTCTTGAGCCGGTGGTTAATATCGGACAGGAGGGTGTAACTCCGACCGTGGTTGAGTCGGCAAAGGAAGTTATAAAGAAAAGAGAGCTCATCAAGGTACGGGTGCAGAAAAATGCTCCGGGAGAGCCGAAGGATGTTCTTAATATGCTGACAGAGCGTGTTGATGCCGACCTTGTGCAGGTTATCGGACGCAATGGTCTTCTTTTTAAGCGTAATTTTGACAAGCCGAGGGTTGAGCTGCCGTAATACGGCAAAATCTGATTCAAGGCATTATTACCGGGGGGTCTCGAATGGATGCAAGGGCAAAACTCAGAGATGCAAAGCGTATTGTCGTAAAGGTCGGTACAAGCACGATTACGTATCCGACGGGGAAGATGAATTTAAGCCGTCTGGAGTCGCTGGTGCGTGAGCTGGCGGATCTCGCGAATCAGGGGCGCGAGATTGTGCTTGTTTCGTCCGGAGCTATCGCGGTTGGGCGTGATCGGATGAACCGTAAAAAATCCGCTTCTATCCCGGAGCGTCAGGCAATGGCCGCTGTGGGGCAGGGGATTTTGATGCATGTATATGAGACACTCTTTGCATCATACGGCCAGGTGGCAGGGCAGGTTCTTTTGACAAAGGAAAATTCCGCGCGCCATAATCAGTATGCAAATTCAAGGAATGCGCTCATTGAGATGCTGGCTCTTAATATTGTTCCTGTTATAAATGAGAATGATGCGGTATCTGTAGATGAGCTTAAAATCGGAGACAATGACAATCTTTCCGCGACGGTTGCATCACTCATTGATGCGGATCTTTTGATTCTGCTGTCGGATGTTGACGGTGTTTATACGGCTAATCCGCAGACGCATCCTGAGGCAGAGCTTCTTTCGGAGATAGATGAGATAACGCCTGAGGTCGAGCAGATGGCAGGAGGAGTTCTTTCTGATGTCGGTACGGGCGGTATGCATACCAAAATCGAAGCGGCAAAGATTGCCCGCAGCGCAGGTGTGCACATGGTAATAGCTTCGGGAGATGCGCCGGGTACAATCCGCTCCATATTGGAGGGGAAGGAGACAGGAACATTTTTCCCTGCCAAGGAAGCACATCTCCGTGTAAGAAAGAGCTGGCTTGCTTTCGGACGTCATATCGACGGAGATCTTATGGTTGATGACGGCTGCGCAAAGGCTATGCAGGAAAAAGGTTCAAGTCTTCTGCCTGCAGGGCTTTTGAGTGTTGAGGGTGAGTTTAAGGAGAAAAGCACGGTGCGTGTGCTGGATTCTTCGGGGCGTGAAATCGCAAGGGGAATTACGAATTACGATTCCGAAACCTTAAGACGCATTGCGGGACATCGTTCCGATGAAATAAGTATGCTGCTGCCTGCGGCGCAGAAAAAGGAAGTCATACACCGCGACAATATGGTTCTCATGGCATGAGGGCGGCAGTTCGTTAAAAATTGACGTAGCAAGGGCTATGTGCGATAATTAAGGAAAACGGCCGCGGGCCGTTTTCCTTTTCTTTTTTGGGGAATGGATACAGGCAGGAGGAAACGCCGATGGACTTACACGATACGATTGTTAAACAGGCAGAGACCGCCAAGTCAGCATCACGGAGACTTGCAGTTTTACCTTCACCGATAAAAAACAAGGCGTTGGAGGCAATGGCGTGTGCGCTTGAGGACGGGGCAGCGCTCATACTCGAGGCGAATGCGGCGGATTTGGAGGCTGCACGGGCAAAGAAAATAAAAAAGTCATTTCTTGACCGTCTTATGCTTGATGAGGGACGTATTCATTCCATGGCAGAAGGGCTTCGTCAGACGGCGGCTCTGCCTGACCCTGTAGGGGAAGGAGAATGGGAGACTGTACGCCCGAACGGGATTGAGATACGGCGTGTGAAGGTTCCTATCGGCGTAATCGGAATAGTGTACGAGGCGCGTCCGAATGTTACTGCCGACGCAGCGGCTTTGTGCATGAAATCAGGCAATGCTGTATTGCTCCGTGGAGGCTCTGAGGCGCTCAGGTCAAACCGTGTAATCAGTTCTCTTTTGGCTAAGGCAGCGTACGATGCCGGTATACCTGAGGGGGCTCTGCAGTTCATTGACAGTGACGACAGGGAAGCCGTAGGGGAAATGATGAAGCTGAAGGGGCTTCTTGATGTTATCATACCCCGCGGCGGCGCAGGACTTATACAGCGTATTGTAAGAGAAAGCCAGGTTCCTGTAATAGAAACGGGAGCAGGTATATGTCATACGTATGTGGATGAAGGCGCAGACCTTGATATGGCTGTGAGGATTGCTGTAAATGCCAAGACGTCCCGCCCGTCAGTATGCAACGCAATGGAGACGCTTCTTGTTCATGAGAAGGAAGCAAAGGAGTTTCTTCCGAAGGTGGCGGCTGAGCTGCGTGAAAGGAAGGTTGAGCTTCGGGGCTGCGAAAGAACACGAGGGGTTCTTTCGGATATTGAGGCGGCAACGGAGGATGACTGGTCCACGGAATATGATGACCTCATTCTCTCGATTCGTGTCGTCCGTGATATGGATGAGGCAATAGAGCATATAAACAGATACAATACAGGTCATTCGGAGACGATTGTTACGAGGGATATTCAAAGGGCGCACCGGTTCCAGAGAGAGGTCGATGCGGCAGCTGTTTATGTTAACGCGTCAACTCGTTTCACGGACGGATTTGAGTTCGGTTTCGGAGCGGAAATCGGTATCAGCACACAGAAGCTTCATGCACGCGGGCCTATGGGGCTGAATGAGCTTACCAGCACCAAGTATCTTATTTACGGCGAAGGACAGGTCAGATGATTGGTTTCCTCCGCACACTCAGACAGTACTGGGAGAATCCGAAGGGGCGTCATGATATCAAGGATTACGGAAAGGCACTTTTTATCATAATGCTGACTGCGGTTTTTGCGGTATTGCTTCTCAGGATGTTTTTTCATGAATAGGGATGACGTATATGAGCGCGGAGACGAAAGAGGGAAAAATACAAAAGCGGCATCGTGTCGGACTTTTGGGCGGAACCTTTGACCCTATACATGTCGGACATCTTATGATGGCGGAGGCGGTGCGGTCGGAATACGGGCTTGAGAAGGTTATTTTTATTCCGGCGGCTGTTCCTCCGCATAAGCTGAACCGCCATATTGCGCCCGCAGAGGATCGGTACCGGATGGTGCTTCTGGCGACGCAATCCAATCCTTATTTTGAGGTTTCAGATATTGAGCTGAAGCGTCCGGGGCCGTCCTATTCTATTGATACGGTACATGCTTTTCTTGAGGAATATGGCGAGGATACGGATTTTTTCTTTATTATCGGAGCTGATGTCATTCCTGATATGGGGACATGGAACCGTATAGAAAAGCTGCTGGAGATTTGTGAGTTTGTGGCGGCACAGCGTCCCGGCTGCAAACCTGATTCCGAAGAGCTCAGGGCACGGTTCGGTGAGCTGGTAGCAAAGCATATCCACACGCTGGAAACGCCGGAGTTTGAAGTTTCATCTACGGATATTCGGGAACGGCTGCGAAAGGGTCATTCGATACGGTACATTGTACCGCCTGAAGTTGAAGAATATATTTACCAAAAGGGTTTGTACAGAGATGAATTATGAAGAATGCAAGGCAGAGCTTGAAAAAAGACTTAAGCACAGCCGTTTTGTTCACTCCGTAGGGGTTGCGGATACGGCGGTTTTTCTGGCAGGACGGTTTGGCGTTGATAAGGAGAAGGCCCGTATTGCCGGATTGCTGCATGATTGTGCGAGAGAGTTCTCCAATGATACAATGATAGAGGAAGCCGAAAAAAGAGGAATTTCCTTCGGCCCTGTCGAGCGGTCAATGCCGCTTCTGCTGCATGCGCCCCTGGGTGCCGGGAGAGCTGAGGAGATATACGGCGTCAGGGACAGGGATGTTCTGCAGGCGATTGCGCGTCATACCGTTGGCGGAGAAAATATGACGCTTCTTGACAAGATTATTTATTTTGCGGATATGATTGAACCATCCAGGGATTATCCGGGGGTAGAGGAGCTTCGGAGGGCTTCACGGGAGGACGGTATTGATGATATGCTTCTTGAGGGACTGAGCCGGTCTATCAGCTTTGTTGTGGAGAAGGGACATCTTATTCATCCGGATACTGTTACAGCAAGAAATGAAATCCTGCTGGGGAGAGCAGGGATGGGAAAATGATTTGAACAGAGAGACCAGGGAAAGGAAAGTCGCATGAGCAGAAAGGCGGACAGTCAGACCCGCGAAAACATAAAGGAAAAAAGAAAACGGCGCAGGATTTACCGCGTTCGGCAGTTTTTTCGGCTGATTCTGCTGATTCTTTTGCTGGGTGCCATAGGCTGGGCCTCTTATCATGCCTATCTGTGGGGTTCGGCGGTGTATGAGGTTCTTCGGGCTGATTACGATGCGTACACCCGGCGGCATGAGCAGCTGAAGCTGCCTTCGGATGACCGTTCAGAAGCCTATATGAATTTACTGGTTTTGGGCGTTGATAACGGAATCGGCGGTAATAACAGGCAGGCGGATACGCTTATTCTTCTGAGCATTGATAATAAGAACGGGGATTTGCGCGTGCTGTCTATACCGAGAGGTACTCTTGTCGGGGTGAACCGTGAGAAGGGTGCTGTTCCGATTGCCGAGATTTACGGAGAGGGCGGCGTAAAGGAAACTGTAAAGACTGTCAGAGACCTTCTGGGGATTTCGATACAGTATTATGCCGTTGTAAATATGAAGGCTCTTGCAGACATAATTGATACGCTGGACGGCGTTGATGTATATGTTGAGCTTCCCATGAGCTACGCGGATCCTGAGGAGGGACTTGTAATAGAGATTCCTCAGGGGTATCAGCATATGAACGGCGAAACAGCGCAGAAGTTCCTGCGTTTCCGAAGCGGGGAGCTGGGAGATATAGGGCGTGTGCAGAGGCAGCATCGTTTCGTAAAGGCGATGTATGAAAGGCTGCTGCAGCTTGATACCATAAAGAAAGCACCTGAGCTTTCAAGAATAGCCCGTGATGAGGTTCAGACAAACGCGGAAATATGGGATACTGCCCAGATTGCGAATATTGTTAAAAGCTTCAGAAAGGAACCTCCCGAGACGATAATGCTGCCCGGGGAGACGGCATCCTATGATGATAAGCTGTGGATACCGGATGAGGCAAAGATACATGAAATGATAAAGGAGCTTTTCCCTGAGCCTGAGCAGGTTCAGGAAAAATGAGTTGGAACAAAGGAGGATTTGTGTGTTTCAGACATCAGAGGAATTGGCAAAGGCAATAGCGGCTGCGGCCGGAACAAAAAAAGCACAGGATATCGTATTGATGAGAATGTCGGAGGTAACTCTGACAACGGATTATTTTGTGGTGTGCTCGGGAAATACGTCCACGCAGACACGCGCTATCGCGGATGCGATTGAGGAAGAGCTGCTGAAAGAGGGAATTGAGTTCAACCACAAGGAGGGTTACCGCGAAGGCGAGTGGGTGCTTTTGGATTACGGTGATGTGGTCGCGCATGTTTTCACCCGCGACAGCCGTGAATATTACGCACTGGAGCAGCTTTGGGGTGACGCGGAGTTAACACCTTATGAGGATTGAGGAAATGCAGCCGGAGGAAAGACCGGTCAGAAGGTACAAGCCCGGAACCGTAGAAAAGCTGAAGGTTGTCCGTCTCGGAGAGATGGGCGCGTGGCTTGATGCCGGCACCGGAAATACAGGGGATGACATATTGCTGCACAAGCTGCAGCAGACTGCTCCTGTGGCGGTGGGGGATGAGATAGAGGTTTTTCTGTATCTTGATCCAAAACGCCGCTTGACTGCCAGCATGCGAACGCCTAAGATGAAGGAAGGGCAGATTGCGCGGCTCAAGGTAATTAACGTAAGCCGTGACGGTGCGTTTCTGGATGTGGGCGCGGAGCGAGGTATATTTATGCCGTATGCCGGTATGCGCGGGCGCCCGCAGATTGGTGAAATCGTCTGGGCAAAGCTTTATACGGATAAATCCGGAAGACTTGCCGTGACGATGGAGGTCGAGGATGAGATGCGCCGTGCATCAAAGCCAGCCAATGATGTGAAGGTCGGCAGCTTTGTTACGGGGCAGATTTATAACTACACGGACAGCGGAGCGTTTCTTTTTTCTGAGGAGCATTATATAGTATTTATAGACAACAAGGAAATGAAGGACCGTCCGCGCGTGGGGGCGACTGTTACAGCCCGTGTGACGTATGTCAGAGATGATGGACGTCTGAATGCATCCCTGCGTGAGATTAAGGAAAAGGCGATGTCCACCGACGGAGAAGTTATCTTGGCACTGCTCCGTGAACGGCACGGCAAAATGCCGTACAGCGACGCGACATCTCCGGAGGTTATCCGGGATAAATTCCAGATAAGCAAGGGCGCTTTCAAGCGTGCTCTCGGGCATCTGATGAAGCAGGGACTTGTTGAGGAAAGAGATGGATGGACGTATTTGACGGAAAAAATACAGGATTCATCTTCATAGTAAAAATTTTTTTATAAAAAGCAGGAAATTTTAATTCAATCACGAATATAATTATTTAACGATGGAAACTTTTTACCTGAGATAAGGGAAAGATTTAGCTGGGGGCGATAAAATGGCAGAGGATAACAAAGAGAAAAAGGGTATTCTGCTTGAAACAGGCACAAACGAATTCGAAATTGTGGAGTTCAATATAGGAGACGTAAATTATGGAATCAATGTCGCAAAGGTACGTGAGGTTATTACTGCGGCAGCTTTTCCTGTGACGAGTATGCCGCAGGCGCATCCGTATATTGACGGCCTCTTTACTTTGCGCGGACGTGCGATTCCTTTGGTAAATCTGCCGCGCTGCCTGAATGTTCATGGTACGGAGAAGCCGAAAAATATCATCGTAACGGAAATCAACAATTATAACATTGGCTTCCTTGTTGACAATGTGTCGCGTATCCACCGTATTTCGTGGAAAGAGATGGAGCCGACGCCGGAGGTCGGAGACCAGTCCCGTGTCGTCGGTATCATCAAGTTCGACAACGAAAAGATTGTTCTTTTGCTCGACTTCGAGACGATTATTGCGGAAATCAATCCGGAAATCAATCAGAAGCTCACGACGTTTACGGAAGCAAAGGAAGATATCAAGGAACTGCGCAGCAAGGAGCATATCGTTGTCGCAGAGGACTCCCCGATGCTCAGAGACCTGCTGGTTTCTACGCTGCATGAGTCCGGCTATAACTTTATCAAGGCAAACAGCAACGGTCAGGATGCATGGGATTATCTCTCGGCTCTGGCAAAGCAGGACGGAGATATCAAGGACCATGTCAGCCTTATCGTATCCGATATCGAGATGCCGAAGATGGACGGTCACCGTCTGCTGAAGCTTGTTCGTGAGGATGAGCGTCTGCATGATGTTCCTGTTATTCTGTTCTCCTCACTTATCAATGAGGAAATGCGCCGCAAAGGTCAGGAGCTTGGTGCTAACGGTCAGATTGCAAAACCTGAAATCAACCAGCTTATCGGTCTTATGGATAAGCTTATATTCAACATCGACCCGAAGGTTGAAGAGCAGGCATAATACCAAAAAATTAAGCTGTCGCAAAACGCGGCAGCTTTTTTTATGCTATATTTGCTGTTTTACGGTATTTTTCTTGTCTGGGGCTGTTTTCCGTCATGGTAAACATCAATGATTACAAGCCGTACAATGACCATGACCGGTACTGCAAGGAACATTCCCGGCGCGTCAAGAAGGCATCCTCCCAGAAGAATACCAATCAGAATAGCTATCGGATGAAGGTGCAGTGAACGTCCGATGAGAGTCGGATATATTATGTTATGATTGAGCTGTGTAATGATTATGTAGAAGCACATTGTCTGGGCAGCAACCCAGGGTGATACTGTTGCGGTAAGCGCCGTTCCGAAGGCGGATGCTATTGTAGGCCCGATTACCGGGATAAATTCGCTTATTCCTGATATGACTGCGAAAACCGAGGGATAAGGAAGGTCGCGGTAAGAAAAATAGCAGAATACGATGAAGCCCATTATGAAACATATAATCAGCTGGCTGTATATGTAGACATGAAGTGACCGAAGGATGTGGGTAAGGAGACGGAAAACACGGCGGCGGTCCTTGTCAGGAAAGAGCCCTGATATCCATAGCTGAATCTGCTTTCCGTCCTTTAGGAGATAAAATGACGTAAAGAGTATTATGACTGTATCGAATATTTTCGTAAAAATGGATACGAGAGTATCGATAGATGAACGGAGTGCCGTTATGGATATTGTTGCAAGCTCCTGCCACAGCTCATCAAGCTGTGTTGAGAGGAATGAGACAGATGAAAGTGCTCCACGGAGGGCTTCAGTAAGTCTCGGAAGGTCCAATGCGAATTTTTGAAGCGACGTGGCAAGCGTAGTGGAAAGCAGTGCCAGCAAGCTGCTGATTAAGAGGATGAAGAAAATCAGACTGATTGCGGCGGCGAGTCCTCTGGGCATGCATCGGAATGTCTGAAGCCGTCTTACAAGCGGCCGCAGGAGAAGGTCTATAAGAATGGCTATGAAAACAATAAATCCAAGCTGCGGCAAGAGCCAGAAGGTAGACAGTATGACAATAAATGTTATTGCCAGAATAATAGATGTTTTATGCTGATTCCACATGGAACATGCTCCTTTAGTCGGGATATATGAAAAAGTAATAATATTCTTTATTATTATATACTATTTCGGCAAGGTGAAAGCATCATTTTTTTTTCAGAGAGAAAGATATATAATAATAATAATATAACTCGGCAAAAGATGTCCCCAACTTCTGTAAGTGGGGGTTGGGACAAATAACAGGCGGTGAGCATATCTCCCGCCTCGTTGAAACGCCGACAGAGGAAGTTTTGCCTGCGACAAAACTGGAACAAAGGCGTTATAAAAAAAGAGGTGCAATCTGATGACTTTGAAGGCTTTTCAAAAGAAGGCGGCAGCGTGCGCAGCAGCCGCGGTATTGTCTTTCTCAATGATTCCTGCGCCAACGGCAAATGCAGGCTGGGGCAGTATTATCGGAGGTGCGATTCAGGTAGCAGGACAGTACCAGCAGGCCGATGAGGCTATGAAATATTACGATAATGACGGCCGTGAGGAATTCTTTCAGAAGATGAAGGCTCAGTACGGGGTCAATGAAGATCCTGAGCTGAACGCCCGCCTGGATGATATAATGTATGGACTCACGGATGCGGTCGGCGCCGTTGACCCGTCGATTTACGACAAGCCGTACAATTATTTCATAAATCAGGATAACAGCTTCAATGCGTTCTGCTCTCTTGGCCATAACATGAGCGTTAATACGGGTATGTTTAATCTTGTGGCGAATGACGATGAAATTGCCGTTGTTCTCGCCCATGAGATGGGACACGGACAGAAGGAGCATGTACGCAAGGGTCTGAAGGGCAGGCTGAACGCCGTGCTTGCAGGAACTGTCATAGCCGGCGCTACAGGCATAGATGCAATCGGAAATATTCTTGTAAACAACATAAATGCTGTTCATGTTACGAAGCCTAAGGAATGGGAGGCTGATAATCTCGCATTTGATTATATTACCCATTCCGCGTACAACCCGGGTGCCTGCGCGGCTATATGGCAGCGTGTCATGGAGCAGTACGGCAACAAGTCATCGGATTTTGTCGGGGATATTTTCAGTCCGTCCGACCATCCGTCCCACAAGGAGCGTCGGGATAATTACATCAAGAAGCTTAAGGAGTACAGCGGAGGCAAGGTGTCGGTTAAATTTGCGGATAACGCCGCGTTGATTCAGGTGAACGGAAAGGATTTCATGACTCCTGCACCTGATGATGTGATGAGCGGAAGTGAAAGGGCCTGCTTTATTGCTGGAAATCTCGCAGCTGCGTATCACAGCGGCTCTGCCGGGGAAGCATATAACGACGGAGAAACTCTTTATTTCGGCAGGCAGCCTGTTCTGAGTGTATATCCGGGAGACCCGTCTTTGGATGAGCTTACAGCAGCGCTCAATAATATACGCTGAATATCAAGCCGCTTCGTTTATTCGGAGCGGTTTTTGCTTTCTTTGTTACTATACATGACAGAACTCCTGTGGTAATATGAAGTCCTGAGTATGAGGAATTTTTTGATTTTGTATATTTCGGAGAGGAAGTAAATGATGAATGAATCCATGCTGAATGAATATGCACGTCTTATTGTGCGTGTGGGTGTTAATCTGCAGAAGGGACAGCCTGCCGTTATAAATGCGCCCATAGAGTGTGCCGATTTTGCACGGCGTATCGCACGGGAAGCCTTTGAGGCAGGGGCAAAGGATGCAGTGATACAGTGGGGGGACGAGAAGTTCGCACAGCTTCGTTTTATGAAGGCTCCCTCTGAGGCATTTGATACCTTCCCTGCATGGCGGAAAAAATTCTGCGACGATATGGCGGCAGATGATGCGGTGTTTATTTCTATTCACGCGGAAAATCCGGAAATATTCAAGGATGTAGAGCCTGACAGGCTGCAACGCTCGCAGAAGGCTGCGGGCGAGGCTCTCTTGGAGTATCGTGCGCGCCTTATGTCGAATAAAAATGCCTGGTGTGTCGTTGCTCTTCCTACAGAGGACTGGGCTAAAAAGGTTTTTCCGGAAAAATCATCTGAGGATGCTGTCAAGGCGCTTTGGGATGCGATTTTTTCAACTGTGCGCATTGACGGAAGCGGAGATGCTGTACAGAAATGGGAGCAGCATACTTCATTCTTGGCAAAAGCTGCAGAGTTTATGAACCGCAATGCCTTTAAGGCACTTCACTATACGAACGCATTGGGGACTGACCTTGTGGTAGGTCTTCCGGAAGGTCATATATGGGCAGGAGGCTCTGAGGATACTCAGAGCGGTACTCCTTTTGTCGCAAACATGCCGACGGAGGAAATCTATACTCTCCCCGACAGGGAGCATGTAGACGGAGTAGTCTTTGCTACAAAACCGCTGGTATTCAACGGTAATCTTATTGAAGGAATGCGCCTTACCTTTAAGGGCGGAAAGGTAACTGATTTCGATGCCGAAAAAGGAAAAGAGATTCTTGAGGAGCTTCTGACAACGGACGAGGGCTCGGTGCGGCTCGGTGAATGTGCTCTTGTTCCTTTTGATTCGCCTATTTCAAACAGCGGAATACTTTTTTACAATACGCTGTTTGATGAAAATGCCGCATGTCATCTGGCACTTGGCAAGGCATATCCAACCTGCCTTGAGGGCGGCGCTGATATGAACAGCATCGAGCTTCTGCAGCATGGTGTCAACGATTCGATTCTTCACGAGGATTTCATGATTGGCTCGAAGGACCTGAATATTACGGGAATAACTAAGGACGGACGTGAGATTCCTGTGTTCAGAAACGGAAATTTTGTAGATTTTTGACGCACGTAAAAAGAGCAGCATCCATTGCAGATGCTGCTCTTTTTTATTCGGCTTATTTAATTTTCTTTCTGAGGTCTCTGAAATACGACCGGACAATCTTGTTGTATGTATCAAGACAGTCACGGGAGTCGTCATCTTCGCGGGTTTCCTCACGTGTAAAAATTACCTTGCCTGTTAATGCGTCATAGGAGTAAAAACGCATCTTCACATGAGTATAGGGCCCCTGCTGCTCGGGCACATATACAGGTATCGTGCGCTGGTGTGATACAGTGTGGGTATGACCGTCCTTGTCGCGATAGGTATCATAATCCGTGACTGTTTTCCAGTCAGTGTGTGCGGGAATGGTATACGTACCGATGGTATAGTCAATCAGTTCAGATTTTACATAAATATCTGCAACCACACGTAGATTACTATTTACGAGAGCAGCATATTCTTCGGGGTTGTTTTTCTCGATTACATCAAGATCTTTGCCGATTGCAAGAGAAATCTTGCGATTGAGCCTGACCTTATCAAGTGATGGAATCTCCAAAAGCTTTTCTGCCTGCATACGGAAGTTCTGCTGCAGACTGGTTTTATCGGAGTCGCTTAATTCCTGCCCCGATAAATCAATGTCATAAATCATGACGTTTTTGATTTTGTGAAAGTCATACGATTCATCCACGGAATCAACCGGTGATGCATATCCTGATGGCAGGGCGATAAAAACCGCGGCAAGCGTCAGAAAAAAGATACGGAACAGTGATTTCATGGATATCGACTCCTTTCAAAAGTGCATCAGAAGGTGAGCTTCGTGATGCGTTCCACAGCACGTTCGGTGCTTTCACGGTCACCGAAGGCGGTCAGGCGGAAATAGCCTTCGCCGCAGGGACCGAATCCGACACCGGGGGTGCCTACAATATTTCCTCTATAAAGAAGTTTATCAAAAAAGTCCCATGATTTCAATCCACTAGGAGTCTTGAGCCAGATATAAGGGGCGTTGATTCCACCGAAGGCAGTGAGGCCGGCTGCTTTTAATCCTTCACGGATAATCCGCGCATTTTCCATGTAATAGGAAATGTTTTCCTTGACCTGTGCCTGGCCTTCGTCCGTATATATCGCAGCGGCACCGCGCTGGATGATATATGCTGTTCCGTTGAACTTTGTGCAGTGGCGGCGGTTCCACAGAGCATTAAGGGGATGGCGGCTGCCGTCCTTGGCCTTTGCGGTGACGGATTTCGGTATTACTGTGTAACCGCAGCGTGTGCCTGTGAAACCGGCGGTTTTGGAGAAGGAGCGGAATTCGACCGCGACATCCAAAGCGCCTTCGATTTCGTAAATAGAGCGTGGAACATCCGGTTCAGAAATATAAGCCGCATAGGCAGCATCAAAAAGAATTATTGAGTCATTTTCGCGGGCGTAGTCAACCCATTTTTTCAGCTCTGCCTTTGAGAGGGTAGTTCCTGTAGGATTGTTTGGGCAGCAGAGATAAATCATATCTACGTGTTTTGTAGGAAGCGCAGGGGAAAAATTATTTTCCGCATTGGAGGCAAGATACACCACACCTTCAAAATGACCGTCTTCCATAAGACTGCCTGTTCTGCCTGCCATGACATTCGTATCGAGATACACGGGATAGACGGGATCTGTTATGGCAACGGTATTATTATCTGAAAAGATTTCCTGAATGTTTCCGCAGTCGCTTTTTGAGCCGTCACTGATAAATATTTCATCATCGGCAATATTTATTCCGCGGTCTGTATAGTTGTGCTTACGAATGGCTTCTATGAGGAAGGGGTAGCCCTGCTCAGGGCCGTATCCACGAAAGGTTTCTTTGTGTGCCATTTCTTCGACTGCCTTCTGCATTGCGGCGATGGATACCTGAGGCAGAGGGAGCGTAACGTCGCCGATGCCGAGACGGATGATATCCGCAGAGGGATTTTCCTTCTTGTATGCCGAAACACGGTGGGCGATCTCCGCAAAAAGATAACTGCCGGGAAGTTTTAAATAATTTTCGTTGATGTATGCCATAACATGGCCTCCTTTATATCTACTATGCACTTTTTGTTATATTTTAGCATAGTGCTATGATTTTGCAAGGAGAAAATTAAGAAATGAAACAAAAAAAGCGCCGCATAAAGCAGCGCTTTTAAGTACAGGAAACAAATCAGCGGATAAGCTGATCGCGGCAGAAATCAATAAATGCCTGTGCCGCGTGGGAAACATAGCGTTCTTTCTTCCATGCCAGACCGAGGTCGTAGAAAAGCGGTTCCCTGAACGGAATCACCTTGATGCCCGGTGTGTTCTCAAGGACAAAGTCGAGAAGGCAGGTTATGCCTGCACCGGAGGAAACCAGACCTTTGATGGTCTCAATCTGATTCGATTCGATTATGATATTCGGTTCAAGTCCCTGGGATTGGCATTTCTCAAGAATCTGTGACCGAAGGAAGGAACCCTCCTTCATGAATATGCTTTCCGCATCGGCGAAATCTTCAAGTGTAATTGAGGATTTCTTTGCAAGGGGATGGTCGACCGGAACACCGACAACAAGCTGGCACGTAGCCATAGAAAGCACGGACAGCTTCGGCGACGGATCCGAGATGATGACGATGCCGAAATCAATCTCATCCTCCTCAAGCTTTTCCCTTGCCTTCTTGGACCCTTCTTCAAAAAGGTTGATGGCAAGGTTTGGATGCTGGCGTCGGAAATCGCAGTAGATACGTGGGAACAGGAAGGACCCGATCATTGGCGGGATGCCGATGCGGATAGTTCCCTTTTGCAGTTGTTTGTAATCATCGATTTCGATAAGAGCATCCTGCACGTTGCGCAGAGCCACATCCACGCGGCTTAGGAATACGGATCCCTCAGGCGTAAGCGAGAGCTGCTTCTGGCTGCGGTCGAAAAGCTGAATGCCGAGCGAGGACTCAAGTTTTTTAATCGCTACGGTGATATTCGGCTGGGATACATGCAGACGCTCCGCTGCCCGTGTTAAGTTTTTTAGTCTTGCTGCCATCTGAAAGTATTCAAGCTGGCGCAGTTCTACGGGAATTTTTTTCATATACTCATACACCCCAAGGTTTAAAACTTCGATTCAATTATAACATATTTTAATGAAAGGTGGTAGCATGAATAATTAAAACAAAATAGTTTATAGTAAGATTGAAATGCGAAATAAGAAAGATAGGATATTAGTCTGAAATTTTGTTTTTATAAATTTTTTTGTGTCAATGTGGTAGGATTTTTTAACTTTTTATGGAATAATAAAAGTGTATATGATTTGAATATAGTCATGGAAGACTACTTTCCAATAGGAAGTATCAGGGAAAAGGAGAGGACATATTTTGGAAAAGGCTACATTGATAGGTATTGTTCTGGCGATTATATCTATCTTCGTCGGAATGGTCGTAAAAGGTGCACCGCTTTCATCGCTGATCAATCCGGCTGCATACATGATTATCATCGGCGGTACGTTTGCGTGTCTGTTTATCGGTTTTCGAATGGAGCATATGTCGACATTCCCGAAGCTGATCAAGAAAACATTGAATGCTCCTTCGGGCCAGCAGAAGGCTGAGCTTCTGGAGCTTTTCATCGAGCTTTCCCAGATTGCACGTCGTGAAGGTATTCTTGCTCTTGAGAGCAAGGTACAGGATATTCAGGATCCGTTCTTCCGTACAGGTCTTGGAATGGTTATTGATGGTATGGATCCGGAGTTCGTCAGCGACGTTCTTGACGCGGAGCTTTCTGTTATGCAGCAGCGTCATGCGACGGGCCGTTCACTGTTTATCCAGGCAGGTACATACGCACCTACGCTGGGCGTTTTGGGCGCCGTTGTCGGTCTGATTGCTGCTCTTGGTAACCTGAACGATATTGATAAGCTCGGTCATGCTATCGCATCCGCATTTATCGCTACGTTCCTCGGTATCTTCACAGGATATGTTATGTGGATGCCGATTGCAAACAAGCTGAAGGTCATGTCTGAGGAGGAAATCGGACTCAAGCGCATGATTATTGAGGGTATCCTTTCACTGCAGGCCGGTGATTCGCCGACGGCTATCGAGGCGAAGCTCATGGTATTCATTCCGCAGACAGAGCGTGCAGCTTTGAAGAAGGAGGGTTAATATATGGCAAGAAAGAAAACTCCGCCGCCTCACGAAGAAGAAGCAGGCGAGGCTTGGCTCCTGCCGTATTCAGATATGCTTACGCTGCTGTTCGCGTTGTTCCTCTGCCTGTTCTGTATGGGTGCTATGGATAAGAACAAGGTTCAGCAGATGGGAAATGCTTTTCATATGGCATTCAGCGGCGGTGCAGGTTTTTTCCCGGGTGTGGGTCCTGCTTTCATGTATACCGCAGGTGGTTCTTCCCAGTCGGGTGATGATAACGGCAACGGCGCGTACATAGCTGAAAATGAAACACTTCAGCATGTTCAGCGTCAGATGGATAATTATATCAGGGAAAATCATCTTGAGGGAAGTCTTCAGACATCGCTGACTGAGGACGGACTGATGATTCGTATCAAGGAAAAGGCACTTTTCCCGTCGGGTTCAGCGGAGCTTGTACCGGAATCTCAGCTTGTGGGGCCTGTTGTTGCAGGTCTTTTGGCGGCAATTCCGGAGAATGTTGTTATCTCCGGTCATACGGATAATGTTCCTATTTCAACAGGACAATACCCGTCGAACTGGGAGCTCAGCTCAGCCCGTGCACTGAATTTCATGAAGTTCTTATTGGCATCGAACCGGAATCTGAATCCGGCACGCTTCAGCGCGCTCGGATACAGTGAATATCGTCCGGTTGCGTCAAATGAAACAGAGGAAGGGCGCAGTCAGAATCGCCGCGTCGAAATTATGATCAATCGGAGCTTCAAGATGGCAGAAGGTACCTTAGTAGCAAAATAAAAGGAATCTGAGGGGTTGTCGATTGAAGAAACGACAACCCCTTATTATTTTTGAGGTGAGATGTATGCACATCCGTACGGGTATTGATCTTGTTGAGGTCAAACGTGTGGAAAAGGCGATACAAAAGCAGCATTTTATCGATACGGTTTATACAAAAAAAGAGCAGGAATACTGCGATGCGAGAGGCAGGGGCCGTGGTGCATCCTATGCCGCACGCTGGGCAGCGAAGGAAGCCGTTGTGAAGGCACTGGGGACAGGGTTTTCAGGTGGAGCTCTTACTGATATCGAAATTATAAATGATGATGCGGGATGTCCGCAGGTAACGCTGCACGGGGGGTTTGAGCGGCATGCGGAGACCGTAGGAGTAAGGGGAATATCAATTTCAATGACTCATGTAAAGGAATATGCGGCGGCCAGCTGCTGCATTGAGGAGGAGAAAAGCCAATGAAAATTGCACTGTCTGAAGAAATTCGCCAAATGGATAAGCTTGCTGCGGAAAAATATCATATTCCTTCTGATATTCTGATGGAAAATGCCGGACGTGCCGTTATGGGTGTTGCCGGAGAGGTTATGGACGGCTTTGAGGCAAAGACTGTGTGCGTATTGGCAGGGAGCGGAAATAACGGCGGAGATGCTTTTGCGGCTGCCCGGCATCTTTTTAATCATGGCGTAAGGACAGCGGTTTTTTGCGTTGGCAGTACATCACATTTTTCAGAGGAAGCAAAACAGAATTTTGATATTTGCCGTGCACTTGAAATTCCTGTTTACGAAATGAAAGAGGAGAAGGACTGGGATAAGCTGCGTCTGTGGCTCGGACTGTCCGATGCGGCATTGGACGGCCTTTTGGGAACCGGTTTCAAGGGAAAGCTCACCGAAAACTATGAAAAGGCTATCAGTATTGTTAATGATGCAGGAATACCTGTGATTTCTATAGACATTGCAAGCGGAGTCAATGCGGATACGGGAGAAGCTGATACGGCAGTAAATGCTTCCGTAACTGTCACCTTCGGTCTTCCGAAGACAGGTCAGTTTTTCTGCCCTGGGGCAGCGCACACAGGGCGTCTCGTGGTTGATGATATAAGTCTGCCGCCGCAGCTTTTGACGGATAAGGGCATCATGCAGGAATATCTTGATGAGGAAACGGCAAGGCTCATTATGCCGATACGTGCCATGGATGCTTATAAAGGAAGCTGCGGGCATGTTGCTGTTGTTGCAGGGTCACGTGGAATGACAGGTGCCGCTGCAATGGCATCGGAGGCAGTTTTGCGCGCAGGTGCAGGCATATCTGTTCTTGCCACGGCGAACAGCCTTACGGCTGTGCTGGCGATGAAGGTTACGGAGGTTATGGTGCGGGCATTGCCGGAGCTTCGCCCCGGAGTCCTTGGCGACGATGCGCTGGAGCCGCTCAAAAAGCAGGCGGCTGACGCAGATGCGGTTCTTGTGGGACCGGGCCTTGGCCGCGATCCTCAGACAATGCATCTGGTACGTGAATTTGTAAAAGCGGTTGATAAGCCGACAGTTATTGATGCTGACGGACTCTATGCATGGCAGGGCTTCACCCAGGAGCTGAAAGGCCTTTCGCAGACTGTAATAATGACTCCTCATCTTGGGGAGATGGCCGGCCTGCTTGGAATAAAGGTTTCCGAGCTTCGGAAGGATTTGATTGCTACATGCCGCAGAGCATCTGCCGATTGGAATGTAATCCTGATTGTAAAAAGCGAGTGCACCATTGTGGTATATCCTGACGGAAGGGTTTATTTTACTTCAAAGGGAAATGCCGGGATGGCAACGGCAGGCTCCGGGGATGTGCTCGCAGGCACGGTTGCCGGTCTTATAAAGGAAGCCGGCCCTGAAAATGCTCCTCTCCTGGGCGTTTACCTGCACGGAGCGGCAGGAGACCTCGCTGCCGAAGAGAACGGTGAGGGACTGCTTGCAGGAGACATACTCCGAAAGCTTCCACAGGTAAGAAAAAATCTTAACGGCAATTGATGCATGGCGCAGCCGGTTTGCCGCTGCTTCACTGTTTTTTCATTTTTTTCCCGTAACCTTAACAAGGATTTTATAGAAGGCGAATACCTTTATTATAGATTATTTTGGAGTTGTTGTTTATGGATGTTTCGGATGTATCTTTTTCATCCCTTATGCTGCCGGGGCAGCTAAGAGGGATTTTCATGACGATTGGTCCGTTAGATGTACTCGACATTCTTTTGGTTGCAATTATTTTTTATAAGATGTATGAAATGCTCGAGGACACGCGTGCCATAACCATTGTGAAGGGCCTGATTGTTCTGATGGTTCTTACGATGGCCGCTAATCTCATGGAACTCCATGCCATATACTGGATGCTTCAGAAGTTTGTGACACTGCTCTTTGTCGCGCTTCCTATTGTGTTTCAGCCTGAGCTTCGCCGCACTCTTGAGCATTTGGGACAGGGCCGTTTTTTTGGCAAATCGGTATTTTTAAATGATGAAGAGGCACGTTCTCTTGTAAAGGAGCTGGAGAGTGCCGTGTTCCGCCTTTCAAAACAGAAGATAGGCGCTCTTATTGTACTTGAGCGTGAGATGGGACTGAATGATATCTGCGCGTCGGGTATTCAGATTGACGGACTCGTTACGGCGGATTTTCTCATGAATGTTTTTATTCCGAATACACCGCTGCATGACGGTGCTATTGTGATTCGCGGCAAGCGCCTGATTGCTGCAGGCTGCCTTCTTCCTCTGACGGACAATCATTCCCTTTCATCTGAGCTCGGTACACGTCACCGCGCTGCTATTGGTCTTTCTGAGCAGTGCGACGCGCTGGTCGTCGTCGTGAGTGAAGAGACGGGAATTGTGTCTGTGTGCGAGGAAGGCCGTATAGTCCGCTCACTTGACCCTGAGCAGCTGCGTTCCTATCTGCGTCCTATCTTTAAGCAGGAAAGTGTTTCCATTAAAGAAATTGTAGCGAACTGGAGGATGAAGAAATGAACTGGTTTCTGAACCTTATTCGCAGAAAGCCGATTGTTAAGATATTGGCTCTTATTGGTGCCGTTATTCTCTGGTCGTTCGTTATGCAGGATCAGAATCCGATGATTGATACTAGCTACAGGGTTCCGGTGACGATGCTGAATGCGCCGGAGGGGAGCAAGGTAGAAATTGCTGAGGAATCTGTCAGGATTAAGCTGCGCGGTGCAAGATCGGCAATAGCTGCCGTTGATGAGGATGATCTGAAGGCAGTTGTCAATTTGAACGGAGTTGAGCCGGGGACTCATAAGGTTAAGATTCATACGGTAATCCCTCAGGGCGTTGAGGCTGTTGAAATATCTCCGGAGACTGTAGAGGTTACCATTGATCCGATTGTGCAGCGCACGATGGAGGTTACTCTGATTCGCGGTGGGCAGATACCAAAGGATATGGCGGTAGCCGGTATTTCGTCGGAACCGTCTGCGGTCACTGTCGAGGGTCCAAGCTCGGCTGTGAAAAATGTGGCACAGGTGGTAGGCTATGTCGGATTCTCCAAGTCGGGTGATACTGACTTTGATCTGACTGTACCGCTTACGGCTATCGGGGATGACGGAATCGGTATAGAAAATGTTCACGTAGTTCCCAAGAATGTAAGTGTTCATGTACAGCTGGCACGAGGTCTTTCCAAGAAGATTGTTGATGTGAAGCCGCTGTTTGAGGGTACGCTTCCTTCCGGATACATGATAAAATCCGCAAGGATTGAGCCGGCACGTATTGAAATTGCCGGAGAATCCTCTGCACTCAGCCAGATTGCGTCGCTGACAACTGAGCCGATTGCGTTGTCTGAACTCACTAAGACAACACGCAAGGCTGTATTGCTGAATCTGCCGGATGGCATTACAGTTACAAATCGGATGGTATTTGTGAATATTGAAATAGAAAAAGAATAAAATGATTAGGCGGGCATGGCCTCTTTGAAATTCCGGGGGCTGTGCTCTTCTTATGTGGAGGAAGTCTATGATACGTATTTCAAACCTTTCCGTTCCGTTGAATGACGATACGGAGCTTATGCAGGCTGCAGCAAGCCGTCTTCATGCCGATATGTCCGATTTTACACGCTTGCGCGTAGTACGTAAGACAATCGATGCAAGACGCTACAGGGGTGCTCCGATTTCTTTTGTATATGTTGTTGACGTAGATGTGAAGCAGGGAGACAGGAAGCTTTTGCAGCGGTGCAGGAGGGACAAAAACATTTCTGAGGCACCGGAGGAGGTTCCGTCGGTATTTGAACGTGCACGCGCCGTAAGCGTTCCTTCAGAGCGCCCTATTGTTGTAGGTTTTGGCCCGGCAGGTATGTTTGCGGCACTTCTTTTGGCCGAAGCAGGGTGTGCTCCGCTTGTGTTGGAACGCGGCGGAGATGTGGATACCCGTCAGCGTGCGATAGAAGCATTTTGGAGTGAGGGAAATCTTGATACATCTACGAATGTGCAGTTTGGAGAGGGTGGAGCAGGAACCTTTTCTGACGGGAAGCTTACTACGCGAATCAGCGACCCTGTAATGGGGGATATTCTGGACGTGTTCATTGAAGAGGGCGCGCCTGAGGAAATACGGTATCTTCATAAACCCCATATCGGAACTGACCTTTTACGCGGTATTGTAAAAAATATAAGGGAACGGATAAAACGTCTTGGCGGTGAAATACGTTTTAATGCAGAGGTTACCGACATTGAAACAACAGCTGACGGAATAAATGCTGTTATTATAAATAGAAGCGAAAGGATTGAAACTAGGGCGCTGCTTCTTGGAATCGGCCACTCGGCAAGGGACACATACCACATGCTGCACGGCAAAAATGTCGCTATGGAAGCAAAGCCTTTTGCGGCAGGAGTACGCATAGAGCATCCACAGGAGCTTATAGACAGAAGCCAGTATGGAGAGGACGCTGGAAATGATAAGCTTCCTGTGGCCGACTATGCGCTGACGTTCAAGGATACGGATACCGGACGCGGAGCATACTCGTTCTGTATGTGCCCGGGAGGTCAGGTTGTAGCGGCTGCATCGGAAAAGGAACGCGTGGTGACCAACGGAATGAGCCTTTATGCCCGCGATTCAGGTACAGCTAATGCGGCACTTCTCGTGCAGGTGACACCGGAGGATTTTAAGAACGATGTCCTTGGCGGAATTGAGTTTCAGAGAAAATACGAATCCCTTGCGTTTCAGATAGCAGGCGGCGATTACAGGGCACCGGTTCAGACTGTGGGAGATTTCCTTTCCGGCAAGAAGGGAAGCTGTGATTTCCTTACTGCTCCGTCCTATCGCCCCGGAGTTTCGGCCTGTGATCTGAGGGACTGCCTGCCTGATGTTATAGCGAAAACGCTTTTTGATGCGCTGCCGTACTTCGGGCGAAGAATAAAGGGCTTTGATGATGCCGGAGCACCTATGACAGGAGTAGAAATGCGGTCTTCTGCACCATGCCGCATAGTCCGCTCAAGGGATACATACGAATCTGTGTCTACACCCGGACTCTTTCCGATGGGCGAGGGTGCAGGGTATGCAGGCGGCATAATGAGTGCTGCTGTAGATGGAGTTAATACGGCACTTGCTTTTTTGAAAAAAAGTGGGCATACTATATAGAATGACAGCATTTGAGTTTGAATGAATCCCATAGCTCTTCCAAAGAAGGCAGAAATGGGAGATAACACATGGAGGTTTTCAAATGTCACGACTTTTTGGCACGGACGGTGTCCGCGGAGAAGCAAATCTGGAGCTTACCCCGGAGCTTGCATACCGTCTTGGACGTGCAGCTACGCTTTATTTCAGCGAAAAATCTGAGGACGACAAACAGCCGTCTATTATCATCGGTCGAGATACCCGCATTTCGGGTACAATGTTTGAATCGGCTCTTTCTGCGGGAATAACTTCTGCAGGTGGACGTGCTATTGTTGCAGGCATTGTCCCGACTCCGGCAATTGCGTATTTTGCCAAGTCAATGAACATGAAAGCCGGAATTGTCGTTTCGGCTTCACATAATCCTTATTATGACAACGGTATCAAATTCTTCGGCGGAGACGGCTACAAGCTGCCTGACGCGGTAGAGGATGAGATTGAAAGCATCGTTCGCCACATTGAAATGCATGACGACCTTTACCGCCCAAGCTGCGGAAATATCGGTACAGTAGAGTTCAGACACGACCTCGTAAAGCATTACATGGAATATGTTCTTTCTACAACGGATGTAAAGCTTGACGGAATGAAGGTCGTTCTTGACTGCGCAAATGGCGCGGCTTATGAGGTTATGCCGGCGGTCCTGCGCCGTCTTGGTGCTGACCTCACTGTTATTCATGCTGCTCCGTATGGGACAAATATAAATGACAACTGCGGTTCGACACATCTTGAGTCATTGAAGGAGGCAGTGCTGGAATACAAGGCTGATCTCGGAATAGCTCATGATGGAGACGCTGACCGCTGCCTCTGCGTGGACGAAAAGGGCGACGTCATCGACGGCGACCATATTCTTGTTATGTGCGGACTCGACCGTATGAAGCAGGGAAAGCTTGCAAACAATACAATCGTAACAACTGTCATGGCCAATATCGGATTCCATCAGGCTGTCAAGGCTGCAGGCGGAAAGGTTGAGGTCACCAAGGTTGGCGACCGTTACGTGCTGGAGAATATGCTTGAGAATGGTCACTGCCTCGGAGGAGAGCAGTCAGGCCACATTATTTTCTCTGATTTTGCTACAACAGGCGACGGCCTTATAACAGCACTGCAGGTGCTTTCTGCCGTAAAACGCAGCGGGAAGAAGGCTTCCGTGCTGAACGGTATGATGACAAGCTATCCGCAGGTGCTTATCAATGTTACTGTCGGAACAAAGGAAGGCTGGGAGGAAAATACAGCCATTACAAAAGCAATAGATGAAGGAAATCAGGCCCTTGGTGAAAGAGGCCGTATTCTCGTGCGCCCATCCGGAACAGAACCTCTTATCCGTGTGATGGCAGAAGGTCCTGATGAAGACGAACTTAATACTATCTGTAATAAGATTGCCGATGTAGTCAAATCTGAGCTCGGAAAGTAATCCTGAAGTACTACAAGCCCCCGTTGATTCGGGGGCTTTTTTATATCACTAATATTCCCAAAACGGAAAGGAAATGCATGAGAGTAATATTAAACAATATCTTGTACCGGCATAATGATTCCATATAAGGAATATTTATGCCAGAGTATCCTTAAAGTGTAAATATCTATAATGCTTAAATTATCTGTAAATTTCGTTGACACTAATACCAGTACGGTATAAAATAATCTTGTATTGTGGGATAAGCAGAAGACGCATGCTTTTGCCTGCAATATTCCAAAAAGGATAAATGCCGGATGCCTCCTGTCGGATGCGGAGCGGCAGAGCATAAGGTACTTGCACGTGGAAGCACTACTCCCCGGCATGCTCCTTTTGCAAAGAAAGAGAGGTGAGAAGTATGGGACATCCGGTGACAACGAATCCGTTCATTATCATGCTCATCAATATGACAATCGTGTTTGCGGTACTGATGGGACTGAGTGCGATGATTCGTTTGATCCATATTGCTGACCCGACAAAAGAAAGCAAGTAAAACCTGCCAGTTTCCCAAATGGCAAAAAATGAGGTGATTTTAAATGGGACATCCGGTTACCACGAATCCATTCATCATCATGCTTATCAACATGACGATAGTTTTCGCTGTGCTGATGGGCTTGAGTGCAATGATTCGTCTTATCCATCTCTGTGACCCGACAGCAAAGGCCAAAGAGGAAAAGAAACCGGCTGCGGCACCTAAAGCTGCTGCTCCTGCGGCTGCACCGGCAGCTGCTCCGAAAGCAGACAACAGCGCAGTTATCGCCGTAATCGCGGCAGCTGTTGCAGCGTACGACAGCGAAGCACGTATTGTTACAGTCCGCCCGATTGAAAGCTCGGTCTGGAAGAACAATGCCCGTGCTGTGGCACTCAACAATACGGTTTGCTAAAAACGACGGCTGTCTTTTTTTAGACAGGCTGTCCAAGGAGGAATTATCAGAATGGAAGTTTGGAATGCGTTTGTTGTTTCCATCGCATCTGTCTGGAACGACAGTGGTTTCCAGGCCCTGACGGGCGGAAACGTTATCATGATGCTGGTCGGCTGCTTCCTGCTCTATATGGCATTTGTCAAAGAGTACGAGCCGCTGCTCCTTTCGCCGATTGCATTCGGCTGCATCATGGCTAATTTCCCGAAGACAGGCTTCATGGACGAAATGAACGTCATGATGGCTATTCACTTCGGTATTGCTTACGAAATTTTCCCACCGATTATTTTCATGGGTGTCGGTGCAATGACGGACTTCGGTCCGATGATTGCAAACCCTGATACGATGCTTCTTGGTGCTGCAGCACAGTTCGGTGTATTCATCGCACTTGCCGGCGCTATGATCCTC
>NZ_FQUG01000021.1 GCF_900129225.1 Schwartzia succinivorans DSM 10502
TAGAGCAGGAAGCAGCCGACCAGCATCATGATAACGTGTCCGCCCGTCAGAGCGGAGAATCCACTGTCATTCCAGACAGATGCAATCGAAACACTAAACGCATTCCAAATTTCCATTCTGTTGTTTCCTCCTTATCAGCAAACCGTATTGTTAAGAGCCGTAGCGCGGGCATTGTTCTTCCAAACCGTGCTCTCGATCGGGCGAACCGTAACGATACGCGCTTCGCTGTCGTACGCTGCAACTGCAGCGGCGATTACGGCGATGACTGCGCTGTTGTCTGCTTTCGGAGCAGCCGCAGGTGCAGCAGCTGCCGGAGCAGCAGCCTTAGGTGCAGCTGCCGGTTTCTTTTCCTCTTTGGCCTTTGCTGTCGGGTCGCAGAGATGGATAAGACGAATCATTGCACTCAAGCCCATCAACACGACGAAAACGATCGACATGTTAATAAGCATGATAATCAAAGGATTCGTAGTAACCGGATGTCCCATTAAGAATCACCTCAACTAATACTTTTACTCCCATGCCTCTCCGGACATAGAGCAAATACAGCGAAATTACTTGCTTTTTGTCGGGTCAGCAAGATGGATCAAACGAATCATTGCGCTCAGTCCCATCAGCACGACAAACACGATTGACATGTTGATAAGCATGATGATCAAAGGATTCGTTGTCACCGGGTGTCCCATAAACTCACCTCTCTTTCGCCTTATACTGGCACAGCCTGCCGTCTTTTTTCTTTATAAGAAAACTCGTACAGACTCATCGGTTCCTGCCCGCATTGACGCCCGATTTGCCGGGCGACGCATTCACCGATCGTACAGCCTTCGCTCCACCGGGTTATTGGACGATTCCCCAGGTGGTTAAAAGCGCTGACAGCCTCTATTTCATTTGGGCGGGAGACGACGGCCCGACGGACATAGTCTTCCCATTCCCGAGCTTTAGAGTACCCCATGCCCTATTCAGTGTCAATTAACGTATGATTTTTCTGACTATTTCAGAGTTGTCACAAAACTTCCGTTGTTTCAGGGAATTTTCATGATTTATCCCTATTCGGGATTTTTATTGATATAATGGAATAATCACAGTTTATCCCTTGATATTATCGCCTTTCAGCGTTATCCCAAAACGGTTATGTTAATATCCCGTTATTGCATTAATGTATACATAAAAAATCCCGGCCGGGCTAACCCGGTCGGGATTATGTAACTCAATTTCCAGTCATTAAAGGCTGCTCAAGGGAAGAACGGCCAAACGATAGGAATAACGATAAGGGAAACTACGAAGCAGACAAGAATCAAAGGCGTACCGGCGATGATATAGTCTTTGAAGTGATATCCACCAGGTCCGAGAACCAGCGTGTTCGGCGGTGTACCAACCGGCGTAGCGAATGCGCAGGATGCAGCAACAGCGATAGCCATCAGAACTGCATGCGG
>NZ_FQUG01000002.1 GCF_900129225.1 Schwartzia succinivorans DSM 10502
GTATGGAAATCGGCATTTTTGGTGTCGTGGGTATTATGTTGACACAGTTGGTAAATACGAAAACGCGATTAAAGAATATATACAGAACCAATTGCAGGATGATATTGCAAATGATCAATTAAGTTTATTTGAATCAGTGGACCCGTTTACGGGGAAGCGAGAGAAAAAAGGCTAAGAAAAAAGCCCCCGAGTAGGGGGCTGCCAGTGATAATAGTGTGATTGCCAGATTGTTTCGATGCGCCCTTTAGGGTGCTACCACAGGTAATTGGCCCTTATAGGGCCTGAGCAAACCACCCGTTTCACGGGTGGTTTTGATTTTGTGTATTTTTTAATGGAGCATCGTCGTGAAAAATATTTTATTGAACTTTCTTCAAGGGAAAATTGTCGTATCACCAAGATGAAAGTGGTTTGATGCGGCAAGAATCCATGATAAATATGGGCGCAGTCCTTGAACAGAATTCAAGGAGTTGAAATTTTTGGTGTGATATCATCGCCTTAGATGATTTGAGTACACCGTCTATCGGGGGTTTTTAGGAACAAAATATTATCGGGCCTGATTACGTATAACGACACGAGGATACACATCCAGATACAGGATGTTGCTATGGTAGCAGCGAGAATTCTTATGGGATAGCCTTTATCGCTGCGCGTAATTGCAGACAAGATGGTTCTTACTTGATAAACTTGTGCAATAAATCATCGAACAAGTGTAAAACTAACAAGGAGGCTTGATTTTATGCCAGTATATGAAAACGTTGAGTATGTCCGAATTGTTCACCCTCTGCCTAAATATGTTGATAGGGATGTTTACGGTATTCCTTTTGTGGAAATCGATTCAATAGATATTTCCAATTTGAATAATGGGAAATGGTTGATAAATCTCAATAATGCAAGTAGTAATGATAATAATGCTTGTAAGAAAATTGTGCATGGATTTTCTAATGATGAGGTTTTAATGCGTCAGTATAATAATCCATATAATTTTCTGCAAAAGATAGGCCGTTATTACGCTGTGGCAACCCTTGATTTCAGTATGGATGATACATTTACGGCGGCGCAGATTATAGATGCGACATTTAGAAACAGATGGTCAGGGGCTTTTCTGCAGGCGAATGGGAAGAAGGTAATTCCTACTGTAGGCTGGACAACCGAGGAGTATTTTGATATAACCTTCAGCGGTCTTCGAAATGGAGGTACATTCATTATATCAACGTTGGGGACACATAGCGTAAATGACGGACAGGGATTTTTGACGGGTTATCATGAGCTTAGGCGGCGCTTTCCGGATTCTAAGCTGATTTGCGTTGGCAATCCTTTTTCGGGGATGGACAGCGATGTTTGTTATATTCTATTCGATGAAAGCTTTGGTTCGTGGGACAAGTATCAGAAATATTGGCAGCCGGCAATGTTCAACTGGGATCGTTCGGTAGCAGAATTTGCGGGAGGGATGTAAAATGTCATCAAGAGGTGCCAGAACGAAAAATGGGCATGTAACGACTAAAGAGTTTAGGTGCATACGGGAAGTTGAGGGGGCAAAGGTGCTGGTTGGTACTGGTACCCAGCATGGACTGCCGGACTATTCTCACACACCTAATAGGATTTATATTAAGGAAAATCATGATGGTTCATTAAGAGAGCTTCGGGAATATGATAAAACCGGTTTTCCTATAATAGAAATAGCTTATCATGCGGAACCGCAGCTGACAGGAAACCGACACGAAAAAATACTGCATTATCATACATTTGAAGAAGACTTGTCCAGAAATAAAGCGAAGAGATTAACAGAGAATTTGCGGGAAAAATATTACAGGTATTTAAGGGGGATTGAATGATGAAAAATGGAGACTTGGAAATTTTTTTAGATACCGGTTGGTATATGGAATCTACATTATATTATGATGGTCGGGTTTATTGGTGTGAAGGGTATACTGATTTTGATACAAGAATTTCCACATTCTTTGTTAATTCGTGGAAAGCAGAGTGCCAGGATGGAAAACTTTATAGAACATATCAGGATAAAATAGGAGAGCCACAGGGATATAATGAGGATTTAGAGATTCATGGAACTGATATGGAAATGTTGAAAAAGCAGTTTTTGGAAGCACCTATTTTTGCAGGGAAAAGCTTTTGGCAAGTTGAAAAAGATTTGATTTGGGTGGATGAAGGAGAGCCGTTGATTACGTGAGAAGGGTTTGCTTATTGACATATTTATATAACTCGGCAAAAGATGCCCCTGGTTTATTAGGACAGGAATATCTATAAATGTTGGATGATAAAATAAACACAAAGGAGGTGCGGGAAATGAAGCTAGAATCGTGTCCTTGCTGTGGAGAAGCTATGGTTTCTGCGTTTGAAGAGTGTCCTGTTTGCGGATGGTGCAATGATTACGCAAATACAGCATATCCTGATGCCCGCGACCTTGAAAACAATAAGATGTCGTTGAATGAAGCTAGGGCAGCATGGAAAAAGAAACGAAAGAAAATAGCATAATCCATACAAAAAGCGCTTTGCGGACTGCAAAGCGCTTTTTGTATGCCATGGGCGTTAAGTCATTTCAAGAAGTTCGTTATTTCCCCGTAAACTTTGGCGCGCGTTTTTCGGAGAAAGCCTTTACTCCCTCGCGGAAGTCCTCTGTTCCGAGAAGTGACGAGGAGGCCAGGGATTCAAAGGTGAGGGTTTCGTCAAGTGAAGCGCTGTAGTCGTTGACAGCCTTTTTCGTCATGGAAATGGCAAGCGGCGCCGTGGCACCGATTTTGTTTGCGATTTCCATCACCTTGCCGTGAAGCTCCTCAGGCGCATAGACAGCATTTACGAGATTCAGCTTTTCTGCCTCCTGCGCGCTTACGGGACGTGCTGTGAACATCAGCTCCTTGGCTTTTGCCAGGCCGACAGTCTTTGCCAGGAAGTAGAAGCCGCCGCAGTCAGGGGAGAGACCTACATTTACGAAGCTTTGAATAAACTTTACATTGTCTGCCGCGTAGCAGAGGTCACAGGCGATTGCCAGATTGAAGCCGGCACCGGCGGCAACTCCGTTTACCATTGCAATAACAGGCTTTGTGAGGTCGTGAATCCGTTTTACAATCGCTCCGACCTTCACTATGAAACGGCGCCGCTCATCAGTAGTCTTGAGACCGTCAAGTGCACCCAGGTCTCCGCCTGCGCAGAATGCGCGCCCTGCTCCTGTGATGACGACTATGCGCACATTTTCGTCATTTTCGGCGGCATTGAGCTTTTCAATCACTCCCTCAACAAGGTCAAGACTCATGGAGTTCAGTGATTTCGGACGGTTCAGTGTGATGAGGGCGGTGTGCCCCTGGACTTCGTATAAGGTTGCTTCTTCTGACATACAGGTTTCTCCCTTCATTTTTGGAATATGACGACGGAATTAAATTGATTTCAGGTTTCGTAGATATAGCGCAGATCCTGCAGAGCCTTTGTATTCAAATCATTGTGGCACATGCAGCCCTTTGAGTTCAGCTCCATGGTCCAGCGGTTGGCGGCAGTATATTTTTTCCAGTGAGGAATGAATTCATTGTCAGGGCTGCCGGTAGCCGCAAATGCCGTCCAGGAGGCCTGAATCTGTCTTATCAGCTGCGGTGACGGGTTCGGTGCCAGTGCACAGGGAGTGTTAAAGGTATAGGGCAGGTCAATCGCGTGGCACGAACGCAGCCGTTCATCAGCGGACTGCTCACTGAAGAGATAATAGTAAACATCACCGAAGGACGATTGATATTCAGACGCAAGCTCCTGTCCGACGCGCCAATCCAGCTGATTTGCGAAGGTGGCAAAAAGCTCCTCTGTATGGGGGCGGCCGTTAAGCCACGTTTTATAAATTTCCTCCGATACCTGTGCGGCGTTTGCACTTTTTGCGGTGTATTTTTGCATGACGGGTGAAAGCTTTGGATAATCCTGATGAAGAATTTCAAAGAAGTTGTCCATATAAAGCAGCCAATACCGCCACTCGTCCGCGGTGGTACCCGTCAGGAATTTTATCCCCTTGGCTCCGCCTTTCTTTAATGCCTTGAAGGGATTGGCCGGCAGGTATTTTCCGTCGCAGGTAGGCAGATAATCTCTTACAGTTTCAGCCGCGCGGGCATTTTTGACCTTAACGTAAAGCTCTACAAGCTCTGCGGAGGTTTTTTTCATAAGACCGCTCATATTCTTTTCGCCGCTGAGCTTCAGATAGGTTTCCGCGACCTGAGCGGAGGATTCCGGTGTATTATACATGTACGAGTTTGCAGACTGAGGAATTGTTTTCTGGAAAAGTCCTTTTGCTGCAGGGAGAACAGCCAGCATCATATTTGAGATTGCACCGGCGCTTTCGCCGAAAATCGTGATGTTGTCAGGATTTCCGCCAAATTCCGCTATGTTTTCCTTCACCCATTTCAGCGCCGCGACCTGATCCTTTATACCGAGATAGCCGCTGTCTTCGTAGCTGGGGTCGATACTTGAGAAGTTCACAAACCCTAAAACATTTATTCTGTAGTTGAAGGAAACTACAACGACGTCATAGGCTGCCGCTATATTTGCTCCGTCGTAGCTGGGATCGCTGCTGCCGCCGCTCTGGAAGCCACCGCCGTGGACAAAAACCATGACAGGCTTGTTCTTCTTTCCGCCCCGTGTCCAGATATTCAGCGTCAGGCAGTCTTCGCTTTGAGGATTTTTTGAGGCAAGCTCCTGAGCGTCATCTACCTGCATAGCAGCATAGCCAAATTTTTTGGCGTCAAAGGTCTTGTCTGACGGCTTCAAAGCCTCAGGCGCACGCCAGCGCAATTTTTTTACAGGAGGCTTTGCATAGGGAATACCGAGCCATGTGCTCACACCGTTTTTGCCCTGGAAACCGTTGAAGGTGCCGTAGCGGGTTTTGACACTTAAGCTGTCTGCCGCAAAAACCTTTTCATACGGCAGAAAACCCAGGGTGCCGGCGGCAAAAAAGCCCATCGTGGCAGTCTTGATAAAATCACGGCGGTTCATTTTCGGGAAATTCGACATTATGCGTTCACTCCTTTTTGTTATTGCTTTTAATCATACTGATGCACTTGTATGGCTGTGACGGTCTTTTCACAACCTTAATCTTAAATTTCGACGTAAATATATGGATTCCTGCTATGCAAAAATTTTTTCGGGGTATATATTATAGTCATGACGTGGAATTTCTACCAAAGAAATTTTTAAGCTGAAGGGAGTTCCGGATGCTCTCTTTTGGTGTAAAGGAGATTGAAAAATGGCAGAGAAAACAGTCAGCTATAAATGTCCTAACTGCAGCGGCCCGCTGGAGTTCCAGCCGGGGAAGAAAACCGTTACCTGCGAGTACTGCGGAACGGAGCTTGAGACCGAGGTTGTAAAAAAGCTCTTTGATAAAGAGCAGGAAAGGGCTGCTCTTGCAGAGAAGGCTGAAAAGGCAAAATGGGACGCAAAGAGTGCAGGCACTGAATGGGAAAGCGGCGAGACGGATAATTTCCGTAAGTTTACATGCTCGTCCTGCGGCGCGGAGATTGTCAGTGACGAAAATACCATGGCAACAGAGTGCTGCTACTGCGGCAATCCTACGATGATTCCTTCAAGGTTTGACGGAATGCTGCGCCCGGATTACATAATCCCGTTCAAGAAGACGAAGCAGGACGCAGTCAATGCCCTGAAGGAGTTTTACAAGGGAAAGCTGCTGCTTCCGGGGGCATTCACGGAGAACAACCGCGTGGAGCATATTCAGCCGATGTATGTACCATTCTGGCTTTTGGATTCAGATGTTCGCGTAAGCGCGAATTTTTCTGCGGAGGATGATTACGTAATTGATACTCCCGATGCCGTTATAACCCATACTAAGGTCTATGATGTGGACCGCGAGGGAACAATGCAGTTCGAGAGAATTCCTCACGACGGAAGCAGAAAGATGGACGATAAATACACCGAGAGCATTGAGCCCTTCGATTATTCCGAGCTTGTGGAGTTTAACGCCGGATATCTTGCAGGTTATCTTGCGGATAAGTACGACGTGGATGCGGATGAGGCCATCAAATGCACAGAAAACCGCGTCGTGAACACGGCTGTGTCCGAGCTGCAGAATACTGTAGAGGGATATATGCGTGTGAGCTGCAAGAGCCATACATTCTTTCAGGAAAACAGCAAGGTTTCCTATGCCATGGCACCTGTGTGGATTCTCACAACGCGCTATGAGGATAAGCCCTATACCTTTATGATGAACGGGCAGACGGGAAAAATCGTTGGAGAGCTGCCCTACAGCAAGATGAAGGCAGCTGCATTTACGGCGGCATCTGTGCTTTTGACGCTGCCGGTGTTCTACTATATAGCAAAATTCGTGCTGAGCTGAGGGGGAAGGAATGATGAAATTGATAAAACGGTTTTTCGCTCTTTTCGCCCTGCTGGCTTTTTTGACTGCACCTGCAGTCTTTGGTTTTTCGGTTACTGAGGCTGCAAAAACAGCGGACTGGGGAGCTGCACCGACACAGAAAAATATGCAAAAAAATGCCGTGAGGCTTGGGGAAGAGCCTCTGGTCTATGTGGAGGACGGACTGTACCTTATCTCAAAGGCCAAGCAAGAAGAGCTTACAAAAAGGCTTGAGGCTATAAATGCCAAATACGGCGTGCATGTGGGTATCCATATTGTAAAGAATCTTCCTCCGGGAGCAAAAAATATTGAGACGGAAGCAAGGCGCTTCGTGGAAAGCGGGAGCTACAATCAGGGCGTAAACGGAAGTATGGTTCTCTATGTAACAATGGGCAGCAGAAAGTATTACGTTGCAACCGGAAACTACATGAACAAGCGTATTACAAGCGCTACGGGAATACCGTACATCTGTGACGAAATCGTTCCTGCTATGAAGGACAACGAATTTGACCGTGCCGCAGAGCTTTTTGTTGACGCGGCAGAGAAGGAGCTCCAGTACTACGAGGAGGAAGGCAAGCCCTATGACCCTGCCGACGATTTCAGCTTCCTTGCGGCTGCTCTGGCACTTGTCTGCTCGGGACTCGTGGGCTTCTGCGTATGCGGAGGACTCATAAGCCAGATGAGCAATGTTGGCTTTGCGGAGCATGCCGATGAATATCTGAACAGGGATTCCTTTGAACTGACCGCGTCAGAGGATACATACCTTTACACAACTACGACTGTTGTGCCGAAATCGAGAGGAAACGATGATGACGATGACGATTCCGGAAGCAGCAGCTCAGGAGACAGCGGCAGCAGCGGAGGCGGCGGAGGAAGCTTCTGAGGTACAGATTTTCAAAAAAGAGAAAATCTGTTAAAATGAAAGAAAATCTTTTCGCAAAGGGGAATAATCCGCATGCAGCAAAATGAGCAGCTGATACAGCAGGAAAAATATCTGCGACTGCTTTCTGAAAAATATCCGACGCCCGAGGCGGTAAGTGAGAGACTCATTCATCTTGAGGCACGGCTGACACTGCCAAAGGAGGTAGAGCATTTTCTGAGTGACCTTCACGGAGAGTATGGCACGTTTTCACATATTCTGAACAACTGCTCCGGTGTAATACGTGAAAAGGTAGCGTATGTTTTCGGTGACAGAATGGATGAGGAGGAGCAGGCTGAGTTCTGCACGCTCCTGTACTATCCGGTGGAAAAGCTGGAATCTCTTGAAAATGAAGGCCGCACTGTCCCCAAATGGTATGTTGAAACCCTTGGAAAGCTGCTGGAGCTGGCAAAGGTTATGTCCTATAAATATCCGCTGGCAAAAATTTCGGAGCTTATTCCGACTGCTTTCACGTCGGTTATTGTTGAGATGATGAACACACGGCCTGATGAAGACCCCGCGCAGTTTGCTTATCACAAAAGGCTTCTTGATTCCATAGTCGAGGTTGGCAGCGCGCCGTCCTTTATCTGTGTTTTCGCGGAGCTTATAAAACGTCTGGCTGTCGGCTGGATTCACATTGTGGGAGACTTTTTCGACAGAGGCTCAAGACCTGATGCTATCCTTGATAAAGTAATAGACTATCCGTCCCTTGATATACAGTGGGGCAATCACGATATTCTCTGGATGGGCGCAGCCTGCGGAAGCGATGCCTGTATCGCCAATGTCGTAAGAAACAACCTCAGATACAACAACACAGAGGTTCTTGAAAACGGCTACGGAATAGGGCTTCGTTCACTCACTCTCTGGGCAGCCCGTCAGTATCCTGACGAAGCTCCGATAAAGGCCGCGGAACGGGCAATATCCATTATAATGTTCAAGCTGGAGGGTAAAATCATCCGCCGTCATCCTGAGTTTTCCATGGACGAGAGGGTGCTCCTCGATGCTGTGGACTATGAAAAGGGTACGGTACGCATTGACGGAAAAGACTACGCGATGAATCAGAGGGTTTTCCCGACCATTGACCCTGAAAATCCGTTGAAGCTTTCTCAGGAGGAGGAAGATATAGTTAAGGAGCTTCGTGCATCCTTCCTTGCCAGCGAACCGCTTCGCCGCCATGTTGAGTTCCTGTACCGCAGGGGAAGCGTTTATACCTGCTGCAACGGCAACCTCCTTTTCCATGCATGCGTTCCAATGAATGAGGACGGAAGCTTTACGAAGGTGACGGTAGGCGGAGGAGACTACAGCGGAAGGGCGTATTTTGATTTTGTTGACGCGGCGGCACGGCGTGCGTGGACGGAGCGGGATAAAATCCTTTTGGATTATATGTGGTACTTCTGGTGTGGCCGTGAGTCGGTATTCTCAGGGCGCGAGTTCAAGACCTTTGAGCGCATGTTTGTAGATGACGAGAGCACCTGGGAGGAGCCTGACGATCCCTATTTCCAGTTCATCAATGATGCTGATGCCTGTGGACGTGTTCTTAAGGAGTTTGGCCTTGACCCGGAGAAGGGACATATCATCAACGGTCATGTACCTGTCAAAAAAGGCGAGAGCCCTGTAAAATCCGGGGGCAAAGCAATCGTAATCGACGGCGGCTTCTGTCATGCCTACCATAAGAAAACAGGTATTTCGGGCTTCACGCTCATATCAAACTCCCGCGGACTCAGGCTTCTCGCGCATCAGCACGTTGCGGATGTCAGAACGGCGCTTCGGGAGAACAGGGATATCGAATCAGTATCCGAGACGGTTGAGCTCCAGTCCTACAGCCTTACGGTTGCGGATACGGACAAAGGAAAGGCAATCCGTGAGGAGATGGAAGACCTGAGGGCGCTTTTGATTGCCTACAGAAGCGGAGTCATTCATCACGCATAAGTGAAAATAAAAAGGGACTGTAAAAAATGCTCTTTTCTAGCCTTCTTCTAAAGGAGAAGGCTATTTTTGCATTATTTTACAGTCCGCTATGCTTTATATTTTATGCTGCCTTTGCTACGCCCTTTGCGAGAGCAATACCCGCGGCAAGGGCTTTTTTGTTGGCATCCTCCGTTCCCTTCGGTACGCGGTCCAGTACCGCCTTTGTGAGGGATTCTACGGATACGCAGTTCGTGAGCGCGGCGACGGCGCCGAGAGCGACAATGTTTGCGAAAAGAGCCTTGCCGCAGGTTGATACAGCCGTGCGCGTAATCGGAAGGTCAACACGGTGGGCACTTACAGGGACGTTCTCTACGAAAAGGCTGTCCGTTATGATGAGGCTGTCAGGAGTGCAGTCTGCCGAATATTTGTCTGCGGCCTCCTGACTCATTACCAGAAGTGTCTCAGGGTGCATGACACGTCCGAAATGAATGGCTTCGTCGGAAATAATTACCTCGGCCTTGGAGGAGCCTCCACGGGCCTCAGGACCGTAGCTCTGGGACTGGATAGCCATTTTTCCGTCAAGGAGAGCCGCCTCGGCAAGAATAATTCCTGCAGTAATAAGGCCCTGACCGCCTGTACCGGAAAATCTGAATGTCTGCTTCATGTCAATGCCTCCTCAAAGCGCCGCCTGTGCGCGCGCGATAACCTCGTCGTATGCCTCGGTGTACTCCTTGCGGTCCGTACGCTCCGAAAGAACACCGATGGGGAATTTTCCCGCCCGCTGCTCCTCTGTCATTTTATTCCATGCAGCGAGAGGGACGCCGTGTTGACGCTGCCAGTCCATCATAAGAGCAGGAGCGCCCATTTTGTTCTGCCGTCCGAAATTCGTCGGGCAGGCGGATACAGCTTCAATAAGGCTGAAGCCTTTGTGCTCCATGCCTTTTTTTATTACATCAATGAGAAGCTGGGTGTGGTACGTCGTTGCGCGGGCCGTATATGTAGCGCCTGCGGCCTGTGCGAGGGAAGGAAGGTCAAAATCCTCCTCGATTGTCATGTAGGGAGCGGTTGTTGCCTTGCTTCCTACGGGAGTCATAGGTGAATACTGACCGCCGGTCATGCCGTATATGCTGTTGTTGAAAACAACAAGAGTCAGATCAATGTTTCTGCGTGCCGCGTGGATAAGATGATTTCCGCCGATAGCCGTGCAGTCACCGTCACCGCTGACGACGATTACGTGAAGCTTCGGGTTAGCCATCTTGAGGCCGCTGGCGATGGGCAGTGCACGTCCGTGCAGCGTGTTTGCCGTGTTGAAATCAAGATAACCTGAGGCACGGCTTGAGCAGCCGATACCCGAAATTATCGCGACATCGTCCTTGGACCAGCCCTCCTGGTCGATTGCCTGTACGATAGCACCTGTGATGATGCCGTGACCGCAGCCGGGGCACCAGAGATGCGGCAGACGTCCGGGGCGGAAATATTTTTCTACAAGCTCTTCCTTCATGCCTGCGCACCTCCTGTCATCTTTTTGATTTCTTCAAGCATCTCTTCGGGAGATGCAGATTCGTTGTCATATTTTGCATAGAGCGTGACGGGGATTTTTCCGTGAACTGCACGCTCCACCTCAAGGAAATACTGACCGCAGTTTAACTCATGAACAAGGATTCCCTTCACCTTGGATGAAAGCCCGGCAATCTCCTTTTCTGCGAAGGGCCATATTGTAACGGGACGGAAAAGACCTACCTTGATGCCCTGCTCCCGTGCCGCATCAACTGCATCGTAGGCGGTGCGGGCTGCGCCGCCGTAGGAAATAACAGCGTACTCCGCATCCTCCATGCGGTAGCTCTCCGTCATGATGATATCGTCAAGGCGGTCGGTGAGCTTGGTACGGAGTCTGTCCTGTGATGTACGCGTCGCAGAAGGAGTTCCCTTCGGGAAGCCTGTCTCGTCATGGACGAGTCCCGATACATGCCAGCGGTAACCGCTGCCGAAGGGCGCCATGGGGGGGACCTTGGTTCCGTCCACGTCCCTGTAAGCGAGATAATCCTCAGGCGCACAGGAAGGAACCTTGCGTGGGAACTTCGGAAGGTCGTCATAGCTTTCCGGAAGCTCAATGCGCTCACGCATGTGTCCTACAATCTCATCCATAAGAAGAATAACGGGGCAGCGGTATGTCTCGCTGAGTTCAACCGCACGCCGTGTGAGGTCGAAGCATTCAGGGACGCTTGTGGGGGACACGACGATAACCCAATGGTCTCCGTGAGTGCCCCAGCGTGTCTGCATTACATCACCCTGTGACGGGGATGTGGGCTGTCCTGTTGCAGGGCCTACGCGCTGAACATCCACAACAACGCAGGGAATTTCTGCGCTGCAGGCGAGTCCAAGCATCTCCTGTTTTAAAGAAAAGCCCGGGCCGCTTGTGGCGGTCATGCCCTTTACTCCCGCGAGAGACGCGCCGATGACAGCCCCCATGCCTGCCAGCTCATCCTCTGTCTGCATGAACTTTCCGCCTACCTCAGGAAGACGTTTTGCCATGCCCTCTGCTATTTCTGTGGACGGCGTAATAGGATAGCCGCCGTAAAAACGTACACCTGCGGAAATCGCGCCTTCCACAACAGCAGAATTTCCCTGCATCAAAAGTACTTTGCCCATCCTTACGCCTCCTTCTCTACAAATATTGCATAGTCCGGGCAGCGCATTTCGCACTGACCGCACTTTATACAGTCGTTTTCCTTGCCCTCCGCGATGGCGGCCTTGTTCAGCTCAGTGATGACCAGCACCTTCTTTGGACAGAAAAAAGTGCATATTCCGCATCCCTTGCACCGTTTTGTAATCAGCTTCAGACTCATGAGTCCGGCCCTCTCTTTCCACTCAACAAATACTCTATACCATATAATCTATAGTAGGATACAAACACTACTATATCACAGGAATACTTTATATGCAATCTTATTATAAAAAATATACTGATTTGTGCATAGGAATATATACAATCACATTCGATATAAGCGTAAAAACCATAATAAGTGTAAACCTACACGAATGAAATATGTATATGAGAGCATCGGGAGAGGATAGAGGGAGGTGTCTGAATTTTGATTTAGGATTGAGCTTTCTTGGGCGTTGTCATGATTTAGTACACATTAAAATTCGATTTTGTGTAAAATTTATCTTGATTTTGTAAACTGTGTATGCTATCATGAGCACATCGTACAGAGAAAAAGCGAAGAACCGGAAAAGTATCGTGCAGGGAACCGTTCAGAGAGCCGGAGCAGGTGGAAACCGGCCGGGGAGATGCGCAGGAAGTTCACCGGGGAGCTGCCCGTTCAGAGGCGTGAGTCAGCAGACGGAGCCGGAGCCTTTACCGTTAGAGGAAGGAGCCTGTCGACATATGTCCGCAGGTGAAGAGATATCCGCTTTGGCGGATGAATCAGGGTGGTACCGCGAGCAACAGCCTCGTCCTTTGACAGGACGGGGCTTTTTTTATTGAGTTGTGGAGGAAACGAAATGAAAAGGATGGGTTTTTTGGGGCCGCTTGGCACTCACAGCGAAGCAGCAGCTCTCTACCTTCGGGAAAAATTAAATGAGGAATCGGAGCTTGTCCCTTATTCGGATATTTATTCGGTGATGCAGGCCGTTGCGGTCGGAAAGCTGGACAGCTGTCTTGTTCCTATTGAAAATTCTCTTGAGGGCTCGGTGAATATTACGCTTGATACGCTGGCAAGAAGCGAGGCACTTGTTGTGAACCGCGAACTGATATGGGGTGTCCACAATCATCTCATGGCAAAATGCAGTGCTGATGAAGTGAAAAAAATTTACAGTCACTCACAGCCCATTGCCCAGTGCAGGGACTGGCTGGAAGCTAACTACCCTCAGGCGGAGCGTATAGAAGCAGCAAGCACCGCGCAGGCTGCCCGCATGGTCGCGGAGAGCAAAGCTGGGGAAGGCGCTGCCGCGATATGCACGAAGCGCGCAGGTGAGCTTTACGGCCTTCACGTCATCGCAGAAGAGATACAGGACAATGACACGAACTGCACACGCTTCTACGAGCTTTGCCGTCAGCCTTCCCATGTTCTTCCGAAGGGGGAACAGGGCCGCGCTCTTGTGATATGCGACATCGACGGCTCCCGTGCAGGAAGTCTTCTGGAAGTGCTGCAGGAATTTGCGGACAGAGGCATCAACATGACTCGTATCGAGTCGCGTCCGCGAAGGACGGAGCTGGGGCGGTATATTTTCTTTTTCGACCTGGAGGTAGAAGGAGATAATCACGACCGTCTGCAGGAATCAATCGGGGCAGTAAGAAAACGCAGTCTGTGGTTGCATGATTTGGGAGAATTTCCCATCATGTACGCTTTGAAATAGTTAAAAATACTACATTATAAAGGAGACGAAAAATATGGTCATCATCATGAATCCGGACGCAACCGCGTCAGACATCAAGGGAGTTATCGAGGTTATTCAGAACGCAGGCCTTACCGCGAAGGTCATGGAGGGCGCGCAGCAGCAGATTGTCGGCGTTATCGGTGATAAAACGAAGCTGGGTTCTGTAGCCATTGACGCATTGCCGGGAGTAGAGCAGAGCGTTTCCATTTCCAAAAGCTACAAGCTGGTCAGCCGCGAATTTCATCCTCAGTCCAGCGTCATTGACGTGGATGGCGTCAGCATCGGCGGAGACGAGTTCGTCGTTATGGCAGGGCCATGTGCCGTTGAATCCAGAGAACAGCTTTTTGAGGCCGCGGAAATCGCGAAAAAGGGCGGAGCACAGTTCCTTCGCGGCGGCGCCTACAAACCGCGCACATCCCCGTACTCCTTCCAGGGCCTTGAGGAAGAGGGCCTGAAATATCTCGCAGAGGCAAAGGAGCGTACAGGCCTCCGCATCGTTACCGAGGTAACTGAGGTCGAGGCTGTAGAGGTCGTCGCGGAGTATGCAGACCTGCTGCAGATTGGCGCGCGAAATATGCAGAACTTCCGTCTTTTGAAGGAGGTCGGACGCTGCAACAAGCCTGTCCTTCTGAAGCGCGGTCTTGCTGCAACACTTAACGAGTGGCTGAACGCTGCAGAATATATTTTAAATGAAGGAAACCCGAATGTTATTTTCTGTGAGCGTGGAATCAGAAGCTACGAAACCTACACGAGAAATACTCTCGACCTCAGCGCCGTCGCGGCAGTAAAGCATCTTTCACATCTGCCGATTATCGTTGACCCGAGCCACGGAACAGGAAAATGGCGTCTTGTGAAGCCTATGGCACTGGCTGCCGTAGCAACAGGAGCGGACGGAATCATAATGGAGATGCACCCGAATCCGGCAAAGGCTCTTTCCGACGGACCTCAGTCCCTGACTCCGGATAACTACTACGACCTCATGAAGGACGTTACGAAGCTTGCGAAGTTCATGAAGGCCGAAAATATCCAGTGCGTAGACCTTTCTTGAGATAATATTGTGTGTTGTTATGCGGAGGAAATGGAAAATTTCCTCCGCTTTTTTGCGACGGGGCGTCGCCCCTTCGCGCATCCCCACCGCAGGAACTACGTTCCCGCTAAGTTGACATGCCCCCGGCATGTCAACACCCTTTTTAAACGCTTCGCTTTTTTCCTTTTCCCGCGGCGTGGCTTATTCACTCCCTCCGTCACGCTACGCGTGCCAAGCCAATATGCCACAGGCATGTTGACACCTCAAAGAGGGAGGCTATATTGCACGTCGCCCGCGAATTTACTGTCGTGGCAGGGCCAGTTAGTGGCAAGCTCTATGTAGAGATAAATGCTATTGATATGCAATATACTTCTATGTAAAAAATTAGTACTAATCAGCTTCAGTAATACAGTTACGACGCGGGAGACGATACACGCTCCCTCCGTTACGCTACGCGCTAAGCCAACATGCCACAGGCATGTTGACACCTCATGGAGAACACTCCCTCCGTCACGCTTTCAGCGTGCCACCTCCCTCCATGAGGGAGGCAGTTAAAAGCCCCCATCTTGGAGGGGGGTGCCCTGAAAGGGCGGGGGGAGCAAGCACTAATCAGCTTTGCAAATACCGTTCTTTTCACATCTCTGTTTTTGCTGATCACGTAGTACATTTCTCCTCTTTTTTCATCTTATATTCATTAAACATAGTCTAAAAGGCACAAAAAATGCGTAATTATGCAAGTATGATTGTATAAGGACTTAAGAAAATAAAAAATTACTCCGATAATTAGAGTGAAAAAGTTAAAAAGCCTCTGCAAAAGCAGACACGGACAAAAACGATTTTCATGCCGAGCACGGATAAGCACAATACGGCAGATGACAGGGAACGTCAATCATGAGTCGTCCAGTCCTGAAGGCAGACGCAAATACAGAACACGGCGGAACGAACGCCGTACAAAGGAGAAGTGATTTATCATGATGCGTTCCCTTTTCTCCGGTGTATCCGGACTCAAAAACCACCAGACACGAATGGATGTCATTGGTAACAACATTTCAAACGTCAACACGACGGGCTTTAAGTCTGCCCGCGCAACCTTTACGGATATGCTGAGCCAGACACTTAGCGGCGCTGCGGCACCGCAGGACAATGTCGGTGGTGTTAACCCGAAGCAGATTGGTCTTGGTTCCAGCGTTGGCGCAATTCAGACCATATTTACAAATGGCTCGGTACAGTCCACAGGAAAGAATACAGACCTTTGCCTTTCCAGTGAAAATGCCCTGTTCATTTTAAACACGACGACAGGCACGGCATATACAAGGAACGGCGCATTTGAGTTTGATGCAGACGGCAACTATGTCCAGACGGGTAACGGCTACTTCGTACAGGGCTGGATGGGACAGAACGGTGTCATTGATACCGGTGCTGCAGTCACGAATATTACTATTCCATCAGGTAAGACTATGCCTCCGGCGGCATCCGCAACAGCAACATATTCCAATAACCTTAATTCGGAGGTTCCGCTGATTACGACTGTTACAGGAGGAAGTCCTGCCGGCACTGCAACGGTAGATAATCCGGTCACTGTGAAACTCAGTGACGGAAGCTCCGTGACAATGACCAGCGGCAAATATGAAGTAGATCAAAGTCTGCCGCTTGTAACGACGCTGACGGTTTATGATACGCTTGGAAGTAAGCATGATATTTCAATTTATTACAAAATGACAAAAAGAGACAGCACCGATGGAAACCAATGGCAGGTTGCCGTAACGACAGACGGATCGGACACGACAACAATAACAGAGGATGATGGTTCCACTACAACCGTTAAAATGACTCCGACAACTCTGCAGTTTGATACTGATGGTAAAGCGACAGGCGCTACCGGAACAACTACACTTATGCTTACAAATGGTTCAAGAGGTACACAGACACTTGCTCTGGATATGTCGGCGCTTACACAGTATGCCTCCAGCAATACTATTGCCGGGGTTGCAGACGGCAATGCGGCAGGTACTCTGTCCAGTATCTCCATTGATAATTCAGGTGCAATCACCGGTACATACACCAACGGCAAGAAGCAGGTAGAGGCACAGGTTGCTCTGCAGCGCTTCACTAACCCTGCAGGTCTTACGAAGATTGGCGACAGCCTCTATGAGGACTCCAACAACGCAGGTAAATCCGGCGAGCCGAATACGGCTGCTGCTATCGGCGCTAAGATTACCCCGGCAGCTCTTGAGATGTCCAACGTCGATGTTGCTGACCAGTTCACGGATATGATTGTCACACAGCGTGGATTCCAGTCCAACTCCAAGATTATCACGGTTTCCGATGAAATGCTGGAAACTCTTATCAATATGAAACGGTAAGCGGTGATTTGATATGAAGGCAACCGAAGTTATGGTAAACCTCGGCTCGTCGGGAGCACCCCAGGCAGGCGCAGGAGCAAAGCTCTCCGCAGCCAGCCGTCAGGTGACAGCCGCTAAAAGCGCTCAGACAAAGAACGGCGCTGATTCCTTCGAGCGTTCGCTGGATGAAGCCCAGGCAGGACGTGCGCAGGAGCCGAAGGCAAAGACCGAAACAAAAGATAATACCTCAGCGAAAGCTGATAATAAAAATGTCAGGGATGACGTAAAGGATACGCCGAAGGAAACGGCAAAGGATACGAAGTCAGCAGAGGATGCCGCAAAAGCGGCAGCCGAGGCGGCTGCATCCGAAGGGGCGAAGGATACGCCGAAGACAGAGGGCAAAGGAAATGCCGAAAGCGCCGGAAAGGATTCTGACGTAAAAGAAGCTGCAGGGATGCAGGAGGATACCGAGACCGTAAAGGCAACGACGCTGGATGCGATGCTTGCATCGCTGGCGGGCGCTGCCGCCGCGGTCGGTGAGAAATCGGCTGATATCGAGGCTCAGCCTGCTGCAGAGGAAAAACCTCAGCTTGGGCAGAGCGCGATGAAGCTTGAAAATCTTCTTCCTCAGACGGAAGAGGGTGCAGAAAAGGCCGCGCAGAACGGCAAGCTCATGGACATGCTCAACAGCGTCCCGACGAATGCGTCCCTTAAAGCGGCGCCTGAGCTTACCGAGCTTGCGCAGAAGGCTCTTTCGGCACAGCAGAATACAGAGGGAAATACAACGGCGGAAGCACCTGCGGTAATGGTGCAGCCCGGTACGGCAGCAGCCCTTGGTGATGCTGCGGCATCGGCGTTAAATGAAAATGCTCCGGCTGTCGCAGTCCAGCAGAATGCGGTACAGCAGGGCGCGTTTCAGACGGCGCTTTCAGCGCAGCAGACGAAGCCTGCAGAAGGAGCAGAGACAAAAACTCAGTCCGCGGCAGAAGCTCTTTTCGGTGCGGCACAGGTTGTGGTTGAGGATAGAATCTCCCTTCCGAATGCGAACAATTCCGCACAGCAGCAGCTTCAGGATTTCCTCAAGCGTCAGGGACAGCCTCAGCAGCAGAATGAGGCTGAAGACGGCGGTGCTGTTATAAAACAGGGAACTCAGCTTCCCGAGAACGCTGATTTCGACGTGGCGATGGTCACAAAGGAGCCGGCGCAGCAGCCTTTGGCAGGAGCCCAGAATATTATGAATACGATGGGTGTCCAGCAGACGGCGGCAGTACAGCAGCTTGATGAAGCACAGCAGGTTCGTGACCCGTATAACGTGATGCAGCAGATTGTTGACCAGGCAAAGCTTATCCGTTCCGGTGAGGATACGGAGATGGTCATTCAGTTGAACCCGAAGCACCTGGGCGAGCTTACTCTTCGTGTTTCTGTCAGCACCAACGGGGCTGTAAATGCTTCCTTCCACACGGATAATCCGACGGTGCGCGGTCTCATTGAAAGCTCCATGATTCAGCTGAAGCAGGAGCTTCAGGCACAGGGTATCAAGGTCAACAACGTAGAGGTTTATTCCGGACTTTCTCAGGATTTCTTTGCGGGAAGCCAGGCAGGCCAGCAGGGTCTGTACCAGCAGGAAGCACGGAACGCTCAGTCCAATACGCTTCGTGCGGCAGCCTTCGAGGATGACGCAGAGGCGCTCAGTATAACGGCAGCGGCTCCGGCCACGGCAGGGGAAAATACTCCTTCCATCGGGACGGCGAATGGTGTAGACTATAAGGTGTAAATGAGTTCTTTATAGAAACAGGAGGGAATATCATGGCAGACAGCACGAGTCTTAATACGATTACCATAAACGGTCAGACATATACGGCTGCGGATTATGCGGCACAGCAGACACAGAAGGCGAAGGATGGTTCTACGCTCGATAAGGACGCGTTCCTTCAGCTTCTCGTAACGCAGATGCGCTACCAGGATCCTCTTGATCCGCAGGATAACGCTCAGTATGTTGCTCAGCTTGCTCAGTTCTCCGCACTTGAGCAGATGACGAATGTTGCTGATACGGCAACGGCAATCTCCAAGCTGGTTAACAACATCGACACATCCGTTCTTGTCGGTCAGCTCAGCGGCATGATTGGCAAGGATATCCAGTGGACGACAGAGGTCACGGAGAAGGACGCAAGCGGAAAGAGTGTAACGTCGAAGCAGACCTACGAGGGTGTTGTCACAGGCGTATCCGTCACGGACGGCGCTCCGAGCATTATTGCGAACGTCAATGGCAAGTCCATGCAGGTATCTGTTGGCGATATCACCCGTGTCGGCAAGGTCGCAGAGGCACAGGGATAATTTTAAAAACACGGGATGCCGTACGGAAGTGCGGCATCTTTTTTATGCTTTTTCCACGTAACTTGCTTATAATACGAAAACAATATAAAATAATACATATATACAGCATATGGACGAGAGTCATGAGGTGAAGCTATGATTATGAAGTTTGCCGACGTGGAGGTCGGTAAGGAATATCCGGCGCAGGAGTTTGTTGTTGCCGAGGAGGGCATCCGCGCATATCTGGCTGCGGTAAAGGACAACACGGAGCTTTATGAAAAGGAACGGCTTGTGCCGCCGGCATACGCAGCGGTTTTCGCACGCTGGGAAGCGGTAGCGGATGAGCAGCTTGCGGACGGAACAGTTCATGCAAAACAAAAATTCGAGTATTATAAGCCGATTCACTGGGGTGAAAAGCTTTCGGTCAAGGGTGTCGTAAAAGAGGCGAAGGAAAAACGCGGCATGAAGTTTGTCGTGCGTGAGGTCGATGTGTATGATTCGGAAGGCGACCTTGTCGTTGTGAGTACGATTACCGTTATTTTCCCGGCGTGAGGAGGCAGAGGAATGCAGAATTTTGAAAAGGGAGCTACTATTTCGCTTCCAGCAAAGGAAATCACGCAGGCGATGATCTGCGAGTACGCGGATGCGGCAGACGACCATAATCCGCTCCATATTGATGAGGATTTTGCGAAGACAACCAGCTACGGAGGAACTATCGCCCACGGTATGCTCAGTATGGCGTTCATTCAGGAGCTTATGGTGCGTAATTTCGGGGTGGATTATCTTACCCGCGGTGCCATCGAGGTGAGCTTTACGGCTCCGGTGCGTCCGGGAGACATGATTGAGACAAACGGTAAGGTGACGGCTTTTGACGCGGAGACAGGCAAGGCTGCCGTACAGGTCATCTGTCAGAATCAGAACGGCGAGAAGGTTTTGAGCGCGAAATGCTCCCTTCGTGCAAAGGACGCTTAAATGAATGCTAAGTATGGGGCTGCGCGTTCGGCTCTTATGAAAAGTGTAATTGGACAGGGGCTCCCTGAGGCGGCGGTTGATACGCTGCTGGGAGCCCCTTCTGTGCGTGTGCGCGAGTTCAGGCAGGGGGCAGTGATTTTTCATCAGGGTGACAATCCCGATGAGCTTTTTATTCTTGTGAGCGGAAGGGTTCATGTACGGCAGGACACGCTTTCGGGACGGGAGATATACGTCGCTGATATCGAGGAGAGCGGAGATATGTTTGGCGAGGTGTATTTCTTTCTTGGAAAGGAATACGACATGTATGCCGCGGCCGCGGAGAAGACTGTGCTTCTTTCCTTCGGACAGAAGCTTTTTTCTGCGGCTCAGCCGAATATCGCTCCTGTGGCTGCCGTAGTTCAAAGAAAGCTTCTCCGGGTGTTCGCGGAGAAGGCATATCTTTTGAACCGCCGTGTCAGGATTTTGGCAGGAGGCTCACTTCGAGGGAAGCTTGCGCGTTTTCTTCTTCAGACAGGTGATTCGGCGAGAATGCCGAGGGAGGAAATGGCAGCATGGCTTGCCGTAACGCGCCCCGCGCTTTCGAGAGAGCTGGGGGCGATGCAGAGAGAAGGTCTTATTTCCCTGAACGGACGGGAAATTGTGATAAAGGATAAGGCAGGGCTTGAGGAATATTTGTAAAAAAGAGGCTGCAGCGTGGCAGCCTCTTTTTCATTTTCCGGTCCATTGTACGAATCCTTTGTATTCTATTCCTAACTGCAGAAGGATTTTTCCTATGGTCTGGTTTATCTGTTTTTGTACCGTATCCGCACCACTGTAGAAGTTCAGCATGGGCGGTATTATGCTGCAGCCGTCTTCGGCTGCCTGCAGAAGATTTCTGAGATGTATTTTTGACAGCGGCGATTCTCTCGGAGCGAGGACAACCCTGCGTCCTTCCTTGAGACAGACATCTGCCGCGCGGAGCAGGAGATTTTCGCTGTAGCCGCTGACGATGCCTGCTACGGTTTTCATGCTGCAGGGCAGGATAATCATGCCGTCAGTGACGAAGGAGCCGCTGGATACGGCTGCCGCGAGGTTGTCTATGTCGTATGTGACATCGGTGAGTGCGTGTATGTCCTCGAGGGTGAGGTCGGTTTCGTAGGCGAGGGTTTTCTCCGCACCGTGTGTCATAATGAGATGTGTTTCGATATCCGGCATTCCGTGAAGTACCTTCAGAAGCTCGTATCCAAGAACTGCGCCGCTGGCACCGGAAATTCCTACAATGATTCGCATATATTTCTCCCTTAAAACTTGTGGTGACAATTATTAAAATAGCCTTCTCTTTGAGGAGAAGGTGGCGAGCTTGCGAGACGGATGAGGTGTACCCCAAAGTGCCTGCTATGTAGATAGTGGCATGCTTTTGTGCACCTCCTCCACCGCTGGCGCGGTCCCCCTCCCCCTAAAGGGGAAGGCAAGAAAAGAGTTATTTATTTTACATATCGTTTGCTTTCGGGAATACTTGTCAAGTCAGAGCTTTTTGCAGGCGGCATCAATATCCTGGGTGATTGTGTTGTCCGCCTTGCCCAGCATCCAGCCCAAAACCTTTATTTCAGCGTAGAGCATGACGCGCTGCTCGCGAAGATCCACCTTGGCGTGCATGAGGTCGGCGTACTGGTCAAGCTCCTTATAATACCGTGCCGTGACGCTTTGTATGCTGCGCGGCTTTTCGATGTTGCTTTGTCCGTTGTAGCCTTTGAGTATTTCGTTTACATTTTTCGTGTCCATGATTACACTTCCTTCGCATGTAAAGCTCTCAATCAATAAATCCTGTTTTATTATTATAACGCTAAAAGGAGTTATTTGGCAAAATTTTCCTGCCGTGCTTTGGAAGGAAAAAATGTGTCTATGTAGAATATATCCTGTAAAAGGAAAAGAGAGGGGAGGGAAAATATGCCATACGTTAATATCAAAATTACCCGTGAGGGAAATGTCACTGCCCAGCAGAAAAAGCAGCTCATCGAGGGGGCGACGCAGCTTCTTCATGATGTTCTGGGAAAGAATACGAAGACAACTGTAGTCACCATCGACGAGGTGGATACGGATAACTGGGGTATAGGCGGTGTGCCCGTCACGGAAATCCGTAAGCAGCAGTCTAAATGATTCAGTAGAGGTCCGGCCGGCGGTCAGCGAAAACGTTGATGGTTGACCGGATTTTTTCTTTTACAGAGAGGTCGAAGTCTGCGGTAATGATGGCGGAACCATCATCTGCCTCGGCAAGAATTTCGCCCCAGGGGTCGATGAGGGCGGAGTGCCCTGCCAGAGGCATTCCGTTGGCAAATGCGCCGCTTCCGTTGGCGGCAGCAACGAAGAACTGGTTTTCCACGGCGCGGGCCTGTGCCAAAAGCCGCCAGTGTGCAAGGCGTACCGTAGGCCATGCCGCAGGGATGAAAAGAATGTCTATATCCGAGAGGGCAAGCTTGCGCGTCAGTTCAGGAAATCTCAGGTCATAGCAGATTATGACACCGCAGTTGACACCGTCCAGGGTGAAGACAGTGACTTTATCACCGGCGCGGAAGGCCTTGTGTTCCTTTGCCGGGGAGAAGAGATGGGATTTGCTGTAGTCTGCGATGCAGTTTCCCTCACGGTCGAAGACACAGCAGATGTTTTCAACGGCATCCCCAAGCTTTGCAGCCACTGAGCCGCCGACTATATTTACATGATATTTCCCGGACAGCTCCGAGAGAAGCTCCTTTGCGGAGTGCGCCCCTTCATCGGTATAGTTTTCCAGAGGCCTTGGGTAAAAGCCTATGTCCCAAAGCTCCGGAAGAAGAACAGTATCCGGCTTTTCGGTCATTGCTTTTTCAAGCATCGTTCTAAGTGTGTCCTGATTTTTTTGGCGGTCGCCAATAACAACGGGAAGCTGTATAACAGAAACCTTCATTAACATCCACGCTCCTTCACGACAAGTCTACCATAAGGCGGATATTTTGTCTTTGACAAAATCTGAAGCATGACGTTAAATATATACAAAAGAAATGGCGAGGAGCGGTTTTATGGAACGGGTACATTATGATGTTGGCGATATTGTACGCATGAAGAAAAAGCACCCATGCGGAAGCGATGAGTGGCGGCTTACGCGCGTGGGAATGGATTTTGGTATGAGGTGTCAGGGTTGTGACCATTTCGTCATGATACCGCGGGTAAAGTTCGAGAAAATGTGCCGGGCAATCGTAAAAAAGGCAGAGGAATCCGCTTCAGGGGAAGCTTCGCAGGACAGAAATACAGGAAAAAATTGAATTTTGTCGAAAAAAAGGAGCATCGGGTTTTCCGATGCTCCTTTTGATAGGGGGGGATTACGCGGTTATCAGACGGTGCGGATAGGAATTTCTTTAGGTGATTCTTCCTGCGGGGCTGCTGCCTTTGGCAGGGTTACTTTAAGTACGCCGTCCTTGAATTCCGCGTCGAGCTTCGTTTCATCGATGTTGTCGATGTAGAACGAGCGGCTCATGCTGCCGAAGCTGCGTTCGCGGCGGATATATCGGCCTTCATCATCCTTTTCCTCGGTGGTGCTGTCTTTTTTCGCCGCGATGGTTAAGTAGTTGTCCTTGTAGGTCAGTGAAATGTCATCCTTTGTGATGCCGGGAAGCTCCGCTGTGAGCTCATAGTTCGTATCATTGTCCTTCACATCTACCTTGAAGGCACTGCCGGTAAAGCCGGAATCCTTGAACAGGCTCATCATCGGTCGGTTCATCCAGTCGAAGAGGCGGCTGAATTCGTCGTCGTTTCTCATCATCAGGTCATTTCTTGTGTCAAACGGTACTAATCCAAACATGATTCAGATCCCCTTTCGTTTACAGTTGTCGTGTTGGATTTCAGAAGGCCTTTCTTTTATTTCCTTCTTTCAGTTATTATTATAGCAATAAAAGTCAAAAAGTCAATAAGTCAAAACAACAAAAATGAAAAATTTTTCAAAAAAATACAGACCGCACGAAAAATGCGGTCTGATTGTGTTCAGTTTAATTATTTGACTATGTGCTTGCCGCCGTACCAGTGGGATTTCCAGTAGGCCTTGTCGTTCAGCTCATCTATGCGGACACCCTTGCTGGAGGAAACGTGGATGAATTTCCCGTTTCCGAGATAAAGTCCGCAGTGTGACGCGCCTTTTTCATAGGTGCTGAAAAATACTAGATCTCCGGGGACAAGCTCCTTCTGAGTTTTGATGTTTTTTCCAAGCTTATACTGCTCGTCGGCGGTGCGCGGAAGGGTGTAGCCGTTCTGCTTGAAGACATACTGTAAAAATCCCGAGCAGTCAAAGCCCTTTGGTGTAGTGCCGCCGAAAACGTATTTCGTACCGATGTATTTCTTGGCGGTGCGTATGACGGCATCGACCTTTCCTTTGTCAAGGAATGGAGAGCTTTCTGCGCCCTTTACTGAGGGGACAGGCTTTTCTGTCTTGGACGGAGCCGCAGGTTTTTCCGCTTTTGCGGGTGCTGCCGGCTTTTCTGTTTTTGCAGGTGCAGCAGGCGTCGCTTTTGTGCCGCTGTCGGATTTTTCATCTGCTTCGCTGCCTTCGTTCTTTTTGGGGGCAGACGGAATTTCCTTGAGCTTTTTCCATGTTGCGCGGTCAACGACTCCTGTGATTTTTATATCGTTGTCACGCTGGAAGGCTATGAGAGCTCTGTAAGTTTCGTTGCCAAAGATGCCGTCAACGGTGCGGATGTTGTAGCCTGCGTCCTTGAGCGACTGCTGCACTATACGTACATCATGACCTTCTGAACCCTGCTTTAATATTGGCGCGGCAGAAGCGGCAGCCGTCAGCATGAAGAACAGCACGGCGGTCATTAAGATTGCTTTCAGGTGTTTCATGATAAATTCCTCTTTTAAAACAGTGCTGCGAAAAACCGGAGCACGAGAAATCCTTCTTAATAAAGTATACCGCTGAATCATGAAATTTCCAAAGATAAAAAGAATAAAATTTTAAAAAAGAGTGACCGTATTCGTCTAATTATTAACAGGTTTATGTATATCGTGAAAAGACAGGAAAAAAGTTATACACAGGATATTGGGATAATTTATGGCTTTTTGGGTGCCTTATCCACAAAAATCCACATGTTTTTTGGACTTTGTGGATATTTTTGTGGATAAATAGAAGTAAATTTAAAGATACAATAAATAATATTCATAAAAAAGAACTGTACACGGTTATGCTGTGCACAGTTCTGTGGATTATTTTTTCTTATGGTGTAATTAGTCTATTAATAAACTCTTTCTATGCTGAAACCGTTTTTCGTAAGTGCCCGTGTGATTTTCTCGATGTGGTCGTTGCCGTGAGTCTCACATGTTACTGTCAGGATTACCTTTTTGAAGAGATCCTTGACGAGGTCAGGGTTGTGGTCCAGCTTTATGACGTTTGCGTTCTCCTCGGCAAGTATCTGGGAGACCTTGAGAAGCTGTCCCGGTTTATCCGGCAGCGGTACGGAGAAGCAGAAGATGCGGCCGCGGGCAACGAGGGCCTTGTGTATGAGAGCAGAGATGGTCGATATGTCGATGTTTCCGCCGCTGATGATTGCGACGACCTTTTTGCCCTTCATGCGGAGCTTTGGAAGTGCCGCGAGGGAGAGTGCGCCCGCGCCCTCTGCTATGAGCTTGTGCTTTTCGATGAGAGAAAGCAGAGCGTCCATGATTTCGACCTCGGACACTGTGATGATTTCATCGAGATATTTTTTGCAGAAGGCATAGGTGAGACTGCCTGCGGTTTTTACGGCGCAGCCGTCTGCCACAGTGTCAACGTATGGAAGGGTGACAATCTTGTCGGATTTGAAGGCTGCTTCCATGCAGGCTGCTCCTGCGGGCTCAACACCGATTACCTTGACGTTCGGGTAGACCAGCTTTGCGGTGAGGGCAACACCGCTGGCAAATCCGCCTCCTCCGATTGGAACGAGGATTGCGTCAACGTCCTTGAGGTCGTCAATGATTTCCTTTGCGGTAGTTCCCTGTCCGAGTATGACTTTTACATCATTAAATGGATGGATGTAAACGTATCCTTTTTCCTTTTGGAGCTCAAGGGATTTTGCGTAGGCATCGTCGAAGGTGTCTCCGTGAAGGACGACCTCGGCACCGTAAGCCTTTGTGGCTTCTACCTTCAAAATCGGAGTGGTGGCAGGCATGCAGATTACAGCCTTGACACCAAGCTTCTGTGCGGAGAAGGCTACACCCTGAGCGTGGTTTCCTGCGGAGGCTGTGATTACGCCTTTTTTTCTCTCGGCAGCAGTGAGCTGGCTGATTTTATTGTACGCTCCACGGAGCTTAAAGGAGCCTGTGGTCTGGAGATTTTCAGGCTTGAAATAGACTGTGTTGTCACAAAGGCTTGAGAAGTAAGGGCTTTCAATGAGCTTTGTTTTTACGGCTACTCCGTCAAGCTGCTGGGCAGCCTTGTATAAATCTGCGATGGTTGTTTTTTCCAGTATTGCCTGGATTTCTTCTGCGGTTTCGGGCATGTTGTTGTTCGCTCCTTTACATTTACCCAGCAAATGTCTTTTCTCAAAGGACAACGCAGGGTGTAACTTCATACGTTCGTAGTATACTTTTGTTCAAAAGTTGTTACAAGTGTAACATCATGAAGGCAGTTCGTCAAATTTCTTGTACATGAATACATAGAAAATTTTTCAAAACAGCAGGATTTTTGACATTTATCACGAAATAGATAAAATACGAAATATTTTCAAATTTCCGGGAGGTAATTACCATGACAAAAAATATCCTTGTACCTGTAGACGGTTCGAAAAATTCGGAGGATGCAATTCAGAAGGCAATAGAGCTCGCTCAGGCATGCAATGCGAAGCTGAGCTTTTTATATGTAGCAAATATCAATCAGCTGGCAATCAACGCGTGCCTTACGGAGGCAATTCTTGAGTCCGTAACAAAGGCCGGAGATGTAATTCTCGACCGCGCTATGGAGGCTGTTCCTGAGGGAGTCGAGAAGGAAGCTTTTTCTGAGACTGGCTCTCCGGCGGTTGTCATCCTTGATTTCCTTGAGGAGCATGATGTGGACCTCGTTGTAATGGGAAGCCGCGGACTCGGTGTGATGAAGGGCGTGCTGCTGGGCAGCGTCAGCCAGTATGTTGTTGAGCAGGCTAAATGCCCTGTTCTGGTTGTGAAATAAGGCGCGATTTCCTGTGACCGGCGGGGGATGCGGCATGGATTGTGCTGCATCGGGGCAAGGTGCCTCATAAAGTGCCATGGGATTTTGAAGGAGCGGGAGAATGGGACGGAAACGTTTACAAGTGATGTCAGAAGAATACTTGGCTTTGGAGGCGAGAGCCGCCGAAGCGGAGCAGAAAGCAGCAAAGCTTGAGCGTGAGCTGGTTCAGCTGCGTACGATCGGTAAGCTTGTGCAGATACGCACCGGTGCGGTTGACTTTGTTTATGAAGTGGGCTCCGACACGATGAGATATCGTCTGCCCGGCGATGGAGATACGCAGGAGATTTCTCCGTTTCTTTCTGTTTTGAAGAGCGGCAACGCAGAGAGTCCTGATGCAGTGGAAGAGATAAAGAAGGTCTTATCTGAATCAGGGGCTAAATCAGGAAGTATAGAGACGATGGCAAGTCTTTGGAAATCGGATGCGAGCTTCAACAGAATCGTGTTCCAGAGGATTGATAGTCCTGATGGTGCCGTGGTTGTAGGCTATGCGGATGATATTTCGGACGAGTCCGTTGAACGTGAACGCATCAAAAAAGAGGGTGAGAAGGACAAGCTTACAGGTCTCTATGTCAGGGATACGCTTGTTAAGCTTATTGAATTCGAGCTTGGTGCACTGGCACCGGGAGAAAAGGGCGTTATCTTTTATTTTGATGTGGATTCCTTCGCTGCATTCAACACCGCACATGGCAGACCGGCAGGGGACAGCTTCCTTCGGGCAGTGGCATCGCTTTTGCGGACTGAGTTCCGAGGCGTTGACCTTCTGTCAAGAATTGGCCCTGATGAATTTGCTGTGTTCTTCCGCGGATACCTTACTATTGATGTTATCGAGCGGCGCGCGCAGCATCTTTTGGATTCTGTACGGCATCTCCAGTCGGAGCTTACGGAGACCGCGTCCTGCAGTATGGGAATCTCGGTAACAGGCTCGCCGAGAGAAAACAGCGAAATGCTTCTTGAGCATGCGGGACAGGCGCTGAAATCCGTAAAAAAATACGGCGGCAACCGCTATCGTATGTTCGACAATGACAGATATTAATGCCATGTCTTTTTTCGCCATGCTGTGTCAAAAGGCTCTCGACGTAGTGATATACTACGCCGTCGAGCCTTTTTCCTTGCCTGACGAAAAAATCCATCGGCATGGGTTGCGTTTAAGAATTAAATAGAAGGCTGTGAAAGAATGTAAAAGAAGCCTTCTCCTTTAGGAGAAGGTGGCTGCGAAGCAGTCGGATGAGGTGTACACCAAAGTACCTACTATGTTGATAGTGGCAAGCTCTTGTGTACCTCCTCCACCGCTGACGCGGTCCCGGCCAATATGCCACTGGCATATTGACACCCCTGAAGGGGAAGGCTGGGAATGAGCATTTTTCACAGTCTTTTTATTTTTGCAGAGGAAAGTTTGCCTGTGGCAAACTTTGATTTAAGGCATTATATCGAGCAATGCTCGATGAAATGCTGATATAGGAAATTTTGTCTTCGACAAAATATGATTAAAAGCATTATAATAAAGGCAGGCGGCTGTGCCTGTCTTTTTTTCTCACTTTTTTACTGCATACAAAGGAGCTGTTCATATATGAAGGAAGTCAAAAACCCACAGCGTCCTATGGCGTTTTACTATGGTATCGCGCTGCTGGTGATTTTGTTGTTTAATTCGATGGCGAAGCCTTATATGGAGGAAGCCAAAATCGAGCAGGTGGATTACGGCACCTTTATGAGCATGACGGAGGAAAAGAAGGTCACGAAGGCTGATATTCAGGACAACCAGATTCTTTTTACGGATGCGGATAACAAGCTGTTCAAGACAGGAATCGTAAATGACGAGGGGCTTGTGGACCGCCTGCATAAAGCAGGAGTCACGTTTTCATCGGATATAAAGGCGAAGGAATCTCCATTGATGAATTTCCTTTTGACATGGGTTCTGCCAATTGCGGTTTTCTTCCTTATCGGGCAGTACATGAGCAAGAAGCTCATGGAACGCGCCGGCGGCGGAAATTCAATGATGTTCGGCCTCGGTAAGAGTCAGGCGCGGGTCTATGTGCCGTCCTCCGAGGGAATCCTTTTCAAGGATGTGGCAGGAGAGGACGAGGCCAAGGAGAATCTTTCTGAGATTGTTGACTATCTCCATGATCCCAACAAGTATTCCTCCATCGGAGCGTCAATGCCGAAGGGTGTTCTTCTTGTGGGCCCTCCGGGAACAGGTAAGACAATGCTGGCGAAGGCTGTTGCAGGCGAGGCAAACGTGCCGTTTTTCTCCATTGCAGGCTCCGAGTTCGTTGAGATGTTCGTGGGTATGGGTGCGTCAAAGGTTCGCGACCTTTTCAAGCAGGCGAAGGAAAAAGCTCCCTGCATTGTATTTATTGATGAGATTGATGCCATAGGCCAGAAGCGAAACGGAAACGTCATGGGGAATGACGAGCGTGAGCAGACGCTTAATCAGCTGCTCACGGAGATGGACGGTTTTGAGGGCAATACGGGTGTCATTATTCTGGCGGCAACGAACCGTCCTGATTCTTTGGACCCTGCGCTTTTGCGGCCGGGACGTTTTGACCGCCGAGTGCCTGTAGAGCTTCCTGACCTGAAAGGGCGTGAGGCTATACTTGAGGTGCATGCGAAAAAGGTCAAGATGGCAGAGGGTGTGGATTTTCACACTATCGCACGTATGGCATCGGGGGCTTCGGGAGCGGAGCTTGCGAATATCATAAACGAGGGGGCGCTCCGTGCGGTAAGAAACGGACGGAATCTCGTTACACAGGAGGACCTTGAGGAAAGCGTCGAGGTTGTAATAGCAGGCTACCAGAAGAAAAACGCCATTCTTTCCGATAAGGAAAAACGTACTGTTGCATATCACGAAATTGGTCACGCGCTTGTGGCGGCGAAGCAGACAAACGAGGCGCCTGTGCAGAAAATCACGATTATTCCGCGCACCTCGGGAGCTTTGGGCTACACGATGCAGGTGGAGGAAAAGGATAAATATCTCCTTTCCAAAGAGGAGCTGGAGCAGAAAATCGCGACTCTCACGGGAGGCCGTGCTGCTGAGGAGATTGCCTTCGGGCAGATTACCACGGGTGCGGCAAACGATATCGAGCGTGCGACTAAGCTGGCACGGGCTATGATAACGCGCTACGGTATGAGTGACGAGTTCGGCATGGTGGCCATGGAGCAGGTGACGAATCAGTACCTCGGAGGCGATACCTCTCTTATCTGTTCACCCGACATGCAGAGGGAAATAGACAAGAAGGTGGTGGCTCTCGTACGGGAGCAGCATGAAAAGGCGAAGGCTATTCTCACTGAGAACAGCAACGCGCTCAACCGCCTGGCGGATTATCTCTATGAGAAGGAGACAATAACGGGCGATGAGTTTATGCAGATTCTGACGGCTGTGGAAAATGGTGTTGAAGTGACAGCGGTTAACGAGGAGGCATAAAACAGGGAATGACGGTTTTTAAGGACGATCCGCGCATTGTTGATACGGTGCGGAAAAAGATAGATGTTTTTTACAGTCAGAATCCTATGCTTGAAACAATGGGTATTCAGGTGACGAGCTTTACCTTTGGCGAGGTGCGGCTGGATGCGGACGTGACGCATAATCTGACGAATGTTTACGGGATTGCTCACGGAGGACTGGCGATGGTGCTGGCGGATACCGCCATGGGTGGAGCGTGTCTCGGCTGCAATAAACGGGTTGTGACACTTTCCATGACAATGAATTATCTGAAGGCACTGCCGGAGGGGACGCATATTTACTCAGTGGGCAGGGTAATTCACAACGGAAATCACACGATGATGTGTGAGGCGGATGTCATTGACGAGCACGGCGACGTCTGTCTTAAAACACAGGGTACCTTTTATGTTTTGAAGGAGTATACGTACTAATGGTAAATACGGTTTCTAAAGCTTTTAATATTGGGCGCCTTATGGCGGCTGTGTTTCTTTGTGTCTGCCTTTTGTCAGGGACTGTGTCCGCTGCGGCGATGAGGGAGCCTTCTTTAACGGCAGAGGCGGCGATTGTGGTAGAGGCGTCAACCGGGCGTGTGGTCTATGAGAAAAACGCTGACCGCCTGATGTATCCGGCAAGTCTCACTAAAATGATGACATGTATCCTCGCAATAGAGAACGCGTCGATGGATTCGACTGTGGTTATCAGTCCGAATGCTGCGGCAACGGAGGATACATGGCTGGATGAGTCTGCAGGGCGTGCCATCCGCATGGGCGACCTGGTGGACGAGATGATGATTATTTCCGACAACGGCGCGGCGGTGGCGATTGCCGAGCAGATGGCATCCTCTGTTCCTGCGTTTGCGGAAAAGATGACGCAGAAGGCACAGGCAATAGGCGCGACAAAGACGAGATTTGCAAATCCCAACGGTCTTACTGAGCTTAATCATGTAACGACGGCGCGGGATATGATGAAAATTGCGCGGTACGGTTGGAACATTCCGGAATTCAGGCGTATTACGGGGCAGAGGAAGAAGGATATATATTTCCAGTCTCCCCGTGAGCGTGCTCTTTCGGTAGAGACAACAAATGAGCTTCTTGGTGTTTATCCGGGCATGGCAGGGATAAAGACAGGCTGGACCAACGCCGCAGGCGGCTGCTTCGCGGGGGCGGCGACACATGGCAATGTTACACTCATAAGTATCGTGCTGAACGCGCCTGATACAAAGGACCGCTTCAACGATACAGTAAAGCTTATGGACTATGGTTTTTCACGTGTCCGTGTGGTGAAGGGGCCTGTAAAGGAACAGATTCAAAAGGATGTATGGGTTCATGACGGTACGACCTATAAGGTTACGGCACATCCGAGGGACGATATAAAATATGTGCTTTTCGACAATGAACGTCAGGACCGCTGCTCATATCATCTGGACATGCCCCGCTTCATTCACGCGCCTATAAAGGCAGGGGATAAGGTGGGCGATCTTGTTATAACTTACGACGGAAAGGAAATGGGCCGCATAGATATGATTGCGGATGATTCAATGGGTGAGGGCTTCAGTCCGATTGGAAAGCTCATGGGCTTCGCGGAGCTCCTGCTCAGTCCGATTCTGGGATAAAATGAATGGCGGTAAAATGTATTTTTGCCGTCATTTTTATTTTTCTTTGTTTAATGTTGCAATATTTCACGAAAAAGAATAAACTATACCTAGTCTTGTTCGAAAGGTTACACCTTTCGAACAATAGGAGTGGACAAGTGTATTGAATAAATCTGCTTACGCAGAAAATTTTTTGGAGGGATTATGTATGGCAAAGAAGGACATCGACTGGGGAAATATCGGTTTTGAATACCGTGTAACTGACAAGCGTTATGTCTGTAACTACAAGGATGGAAAATGGGAGGAGGGCGGCCTCACCACTGACCCGATGGTGGTTATGAGCGAGTGTGCCGGTGTTCTGCAGTATTCCCAGTCCTGCTTTGAAGGACTCAAGGCGTACACGACGAAGAACGGAGACATCGTCTGCTTCCGGCCTGACCTCAACGCTGAGCGCATGTATGATACGGCTAAGCGTCTTGAGATGCCGCCTTTCCCGAAGGATAAATTCATAGAGGCTGTTCACGAAGTAGTAAAGGCAAACGCTGATTTCGTTCCGCCCTACGGCTCGGGAGCTACTCTCTACATCCGTCCTTACATGTTCGCGTCCAGTCCTGTTATCGGGGTTAAGCCTGCGGATGAATACCAGTTCCGCATCATCGTCATGCCTGTAGGTCCGTATTATAAGGGCGGACTTAAACCTAACGTGGTTAAAATCAGTGATTTTGACCGTGCTGCACCTCACGGAACAGGCCACATTAAGGCAGGTCTTAACTATGCAATGAGCCTTTATGCAGGTGTTAAGGCTCATGAAGAGGGCTTTGCAGAGAATTTCTATCTCGACCCTGCGACACGCACGAAGATTGAAGAAGCAGGCGGAGCGAATATTATCTTTGTCACAAAGGACAACAAGCTCGTCGTTCCGAAGTCTCCGAGCATCCTGCCTTCTATCACCCGCCGTTCCATTGTCTATGTTGCAGAGCATTATCTCAACATGCAGGTTGAGGAGCGTGAGGTATTCCTGAAGGAAGTTCCGGATTTTGTTGAGTGCGGAATGTGCGGTACTGCAGCGGTTATCTCTCCTGTCGGTAAAATCAACGACCACGGAAAAGAAATCTGCTTTGCAAGCGGAATGGAGACAGCAGGTCCTGTCATCACCAAGCTCTATGAGACACTTACAGGCATCCAGATGGGCTCCGTTGAGGCACCTGAGGGCTGGATTCATAAGATTGACTGATATGACAGCATAATTTGCTAAAATCCCCTTTCTAAGGTACACTTTAGTACATTGGAAAGGGGATTTATTTTTATGTCTGAAAAAGAAAAGTTCCGGCAGATATGCCGTGAAGCCGGGTGGACCGGAGCAGCTCTCGCCGCGCTTATAGTGTTTTGGCTTTTTGCTGGCTTTGGGCTGAAGGATTCATCCATCGAAATCTTTCACATGCCGCTTTGGGCGGTCATGTCCAGCTTCGGAGTATGGATTTTTACAATCCTTCTGGTGAAGTGTCTCACGTCCTTCGTGTTCCGTGATATGCCGCTGGATGAGAAGGAGGACAGCCATGCAGAATGAAGGGAATCTTATGTCGCTTCTGCCGCTGCTGCTTTTCATGAGCGCCATGATAGGAATCGGATTTTATGTGCGTCATAAGCAGGAGCAGGGCGGTTCAGGAAATTTTGTGCAGCAGTATTTTATCGGAAATCATGACCTCGGCGGTTTTGTTCTTGCCATGACGACTGTCGCAACCTACAGCTCTGTAAGCTCCTTCGTGGGCGGCCCCGGCATGGCGTGGAAAATCGGCTTTGGATGGATTTACATGGCTGTGGTTCAGGTCACGGCAATTTTCCTCGTGCTGGGTATTTTTGGTAAGCGCGTTGCTCTTTTGTCGAGGAAGTTTAACGCGGTTACTGTGGTTGACATTATCCGTGAGCGCTTCCGCTCTGATTTTCTCGCGGGCATGGCAGCGTTTATCATAGTTTTGTTTTTCTGTGGGACAATGACGGCGCAGTTCGTTGGCGGCGCAAAGCTTTTCTCCACTGTAACGGGCTACAGCTATGAGATGGGATTACTGCTGTTCGGTCTTGTTGTCGTCGTTTACACGACTGTCGGAGGCTTCCGGGCTGTTGCTTTAACTGATACCTGCTGTGCAATCATGATGATGATCGGCATCGTTCTGCTTTTCTCCTGTGTGCTTGATGCAGGTGGCGGATATACTGCCATTATGGAAAGTATTCATGCAAATCATCCTGAGATGCTTGAACCGCTGTCGGCAGGCAACATGCCCGTCGGACTTTATCTTACCCAGTGGCTTCTGGTGGGTATCTTCACTATCGCGCTGCCTCAGTCCGTAGTCCGCGGTATCAGCTACAAGGATACGAAAAGCCTTCACCGTGCAATGATTATCGGTACAGTTGTGGTGGGCTTTATGAATATCGGCGTGAATTTTACGGGCATTCTTGCCCACGGCGTTCTCACAGGCTCTCTTGAAAGCTACGGCGGCGTTGATTACATAATTCCAAAGACGATAGTCGCTTCAATGCCGTCGTATCTTGTGGGCTTTGCCATTATAGGGCCTCTTGCGGCATCGGTATCGACGATATCGGGACTTCTTATAGTGGCATCCTCAGCTATCATAAAGGACGTTTACCTTCATCAGAAGAAAAAGGAAGGGAAGGCGGTTCCAGATAAAAAGCTGCGCTTCCTTTCGATGCTGGCAACGGCTGTTATCGGTGCGGCAGTGTTCTTTATCGCGCTGACGCCTCCAAGCCTTATCTGGATTATCAATATGTTTGCCTTCGGAGGACTTGAAACGGCGTTCTTCTGGACATTGCTTCTCGGCCTTTTCTGGAAAAAGGCAAACCGTCTCGGCGCGCTGCTTTCAATGGGCGGCGGTACGCTTGCATACTGCGTAACGCAGTTTTTGGGCTTTAAGATAATGGGGCTTCATCAGATTGCCATCGGTATCACGGTGTCGCTGATTTTCTTCCTCGTAGGTTCTTATTTTGGTAAACCAACGGAAAGAGAAGTGCTGAAGGAATTCTTTCCTGAGGCATAAATATCATGGAAAAATAAAATGGGACAGTCACGCTGAGCTTTTAGCCCGGTATGACTGTCCCGTTTTGATTATTCTTCCGTCTTCGCGGCGGTCTTTTTTGTTTTCTTTGGTGTGTCCTGCTTGTTTGCAGGGCGGATTTCAGGCTGTGCGCCCTTCGTTATGCAGTCCTCCGTGATGCGGACGATACGCGGTTCATCAGAGCGTGGAATGTCGAACATGATGTCCAGCATGACGTCCTCGATGATACCCTTGAGGCTTCGTGCGCCTGTCTTGCGCTTGATGGCTTCTTTTGCGACAGCCCGCAGGGCAGCATCATCAAATTCAAGCTCCACGTTGTCCATTTCAAGAAGCTTCTGATACTGACGGACAGGAGCGTTGACCGGCTCCGTAAGAATGCGGAGAAGCGCATCTTCGTCAAGGGTTTCAAGGGTGCAGATAACAGGAAGGCGTCCGATAATCTCCGGAATAATTCCGTATTTCATGAGATCCTGGGGCGTTACCTGACGGAGAAGGTCGTCGAATTTCGGCTTGTCGTTCTCTCCCTCGACCTTCGCACCGAAGCCGATGCTGGCCTCGGATTTCTGCAGACGCTTTTCGATGATTTTGTCGATACCTACGAAAGCACCGCCGACGATGAACAAAATGTTCTGGGTGTTGACCTTGATGGTCGGAGCTTCAGGGTGCTTGCGCTGCCCGCGTGCGGTGAACTCAACAATACTGCCTTCAAGCATTTTGAGAAGTGCCTGCTGTGTTCCCTCATGGCCCGGGTCTGCGGTGATGGAATTATTTTCTCCTGACTTTCTGGCAATTTTATCAAATTCGTCGAGATAAATGATACCGTGCTCAGTGCGGTCAATGTCCTTGTCTGCAGCGTAATAGAGATTTCTTACGGCAACCTCGACATCGGCGCCTACGAAGCCTGCCTCGGTGAGGCTTGAAGCATCCGTTACGGCGAAGGGGATATCAAGAAGCTGGGAGAGGTGCGAAAGAAGTGCTGTCTTGCCGCAGCCCGAAGGGCCGAGCATGATGACATTGGATTTTTCAATCTCTGTTCCATCGGAGTGCTCATAGCCGTATTTCATACGCTTGTAATGGTTGTAGACGGCGACGGAAAGAATTTTTTTCGCATGGTCCTGATTTATGATGTATTTGTCGAGATATTCCTTTACCACGTGCGGCTTTGTTTTCTCAAGAGATGTGGCAAGCGCGTCGGTAAAATCCTTCTTCTCGTGCTCGGCAGTTTCCTGTTCGTGAGCTTCGAGAAAATGATATATGTCTTCAATACAGTTTTTGCAGATGGCAAAACCGGACTGCGGGTCGAAGATAGGCATATCATATTGGTTCTTTATCGTTACGAGGCGCTTGCAGAAGCTGCAGACGTGCTGCATCGGTGCTTTTGGCATATTTTTCCCTCCATGTGGTTGTTCCTCTTTAATAGAGATAGATAATCTATTTTATTATGGGTGTTTTTTGTGATTTTTTCAAGGGAAATTTACACGCTTTCAGGTTATCAAATCATATTTTCCGTGGTATTATATATAGATGTAGAGAAGGATATACTTAATCAAAGGGTGTATCAAAACAGAAAAGGGGTTTTTGTCAGATGAAAACAGCAGATTATTATTCCCAGCTTTTCAGTGCTCTCCGTCTCCGCCGTCATAAGCTTTCCCAGAAGGAAGCATATGACCGCCGTGCATTTGCGGCTGTAAGCAGCGCTGTCCGTAACGATTTTGCGGCTGCAAAAAGAACAGTCGCTGAGCTTGCTGCCGATGACGACATGGGACGTCTGAAGGCACTCGTTGCTGCCGGATACTCTCTCCATTCCTGGACACATGAAGGAGCAAAGGGTGAAAAATTCGGAAAGAATGCAGAGCTCTCTCTTTATTTCAGCCGTGCAGGACAGGGCATCAAGGCCGTCAGCGGCAACCGTGTTGAGGTATATCTGAAGCAGCGCTGAGGATAAACTCCTTGACAGCTTTGCCTCTTTCATGTAAGATAATGAATTACGAGTAGACGAATTGTCGTCCGCTCGCAGGAGACCCGATTCCCCTACACGGGATACGGGAAAACCAAGCGTACGCATAGTGTGCTTGTATCTTTACCCAGTAGGGGAAAGCGAGGTGTAAAAATGAAAGAAGGAATTCATCCGGAGTTTTTCGAAGCTACGGTAGTCTGCGGCTGCGGCAATACGTTCAAGACGGGCTCCACGCAGAAAGAGCTGCATGTCGATGTCTGCTCCAAGTGCCACCCGTTCTTCACGGGACGTCAGCGCGGTCAGGCTAAGGGCGGTCGTATCGAGCGCTTCAAGCAGCGTTACAGCAAAGATTGATGGTTGGAGGCAGGGCAGCGTTGTCCTGCCTCTTTTTTGTTTTGATTATATGATATCGGCAATCCTTTTGAGGAGGGTTTCTGTTGAGTAATAAATATGTGCAGCGTGATTCCGGCTCATGCCTGATGGTGGGGGGACAGGCTGTTATCGAGGGAGTAATGATGCGCGGAAACGGCAAGGTCGCGACTGCTGTGCGCGAGCCGGGCGGACGCATTACCGTTGATGTGCATCCTGTCAATTCCATCAGTGAAAGATTTCCCGTGCTGAAGCTGCCCTTCCTTCGCGGGGTGGTTGCTTTGGGCGAATCACTGGTTTTGGGATTGAAATCCCTTTCCTATTCGGCACAGATGGCAGGAGAAGAGGACGAGCAGCTTTCGGATACGGAGCTTGCAGGGACTATGATTTTTGCCCTGGCTCTTGCAATGGTGCTTTTTGTGGCTATACCTACGGGAGCGGCGAAGCTTTTCGCGGAGATTACCACTGACCCCATTGCGCTTAACCTGATGGAGGGTGTTCTCAGGCTTTTGATTTTTCTTGGATATCTTTGGGGTATATCCCGAATGAAGGATATCTATCGTGTGTTTCAGTATCACGGCGCGGAGCATAAGACAATCCACGCCTATGAGGCAGGAGGCCCTCTGACCGTTGAGAATGTGCAGCGTTTTCCGCGCCTTCATCCGCGCTGCGGAACGTCATTCCTTTTGATAGTAATGATTGTGAGTATTTTCGTGTTTGCGTTTCTGGGATGGCCTGATCTTGTGACACGCATTGTGAGCCGTATACTTTTGATGCCGGTGGTGGCAGGCGTTTCCTATGAATTTATCCGTCTTGCCGGGCGTTCGGACAATGCTATTGTAGGGCTGGCCACAAAGCCCGGACTATGGCTGCAGAAGCTGACCACCAATCCGCCTGCCGATGAGATGGTGGAGGTGGCAATCGCATCCCTTGCGGCTGTGCTTCCTGAGGAAGAGCGTGTGAGGATGGGGCTTCCTGCAAAGGAGACTGAGGAGCAGACGGAAAAATCCGATGAAGCTACAGAGGCTCAGGCTGCGGCAGCGGTATCAGCGGAGTAACATATTAGTATTGGAAGATTTTGGAGAGAGTAAGCTTGCTGGAGAAATTACAGGCAGTAGAAGATAAATACAGAGAGCTTGAGTCAATGCTCAGCGATCCGGATGTGCTCGCTGATATGAGCAGATGGCAGCGTGTGAACAAGGAGCACGCTGCCATGACTCCGGTGGTGGAAAAGTTTCGGGAATACCGCAGAATCGTCAGTGAAATCGAGGATGCTGAGGCAATGTATGACGAGAAGCTTGACGATGATATGCGCGCTCTTGTCATGGCAGAGCTGGCGGAGCTTCGCCCGCAGCGGGAGGCTCTTGAGCAGGAGCTTCCTGTGCTGCTTTTGCCTAAGGATCCCAATGACGCGAAAAATGTTATTGTAGAGATTCGGGGCGGAGTCGGCGGTGAGGAGGCCGCGCTTTTTGCCGGGGATTTATTCCGCATGTACACCCGCTACGCGGAGAAGCAGGGATGGCATGTGTCTCTCTTGGATTCTAACCCTACGGAGCTTGGCGGCTTCAAGGAGGTAGCCTTTTCCATAGAAGGCTACGGCGCTTTCAGCCGCATGAAATACGAGAGCGGAACGCACCGTGTTCAGCGTGTTCCTGCCACGGAATCCCAGGGACGTATACACACCTCTGCCGTTACGGTGGCAGTGCTTCCGGAAGCGGAAGAGGTAGAGGTTGAAATCAAGGCGGAGGACATAAGGATAGATACCTATTGTGCCCACGGTGCAGGCGGTCAGTATGTCAACCGTACGGAGACGGCGGTGCGTATTACGCATTTCCCCACGGGAATCGTGGTGCAGTGTCAGGACGAAAAATCCCAGCTCAAAAACAAGGAGCAGGCGATGCGTGTTCTGCGCGCGAGGGTTTATGAGCAGAAGCAGCAGGAGCAGAACGATGCAATGGCGGCGGACAGAAAGAGTCAGGTGGGCTCGGGCGACCGCAGTGAGCGTATCCGTACGTATAATTTCCCTCAGGGACGCGTGACGGATCATCGAATCGGGCTCACTCTGCACAAGCTGGACACGGTTTTGAACGGAGAGCTTGATGAGCTTTTGAACGCTCTCATTACTGCCGACCAGGCAGAAAAAATGAAGCAGATGAATTAAGGAAAAGACAGGTCGGACGATATGGCAGACGAACAGGTTTGGACAATCGGAAGAATACTCAAATGGTCGGAGCAGTACTTCCAGAGCCGCGGTATTGATACACCGCGGCTTGATGCGGAGGTGCTGCTTTCGTATGTGCTTGGCGAAAAGCGTATTTTTCTGTATGTAAATTTTGATAAGCCGATGCAGAAGGAAGAGCTTTCACTCTACAGGGATATGGTAAAAAGACGCGCCCTGCGTGAGCCTGTGGCTTATATTATAGGAAAGCGGGAATTCATGGGCCTTACATTTGCTGTTTCCCCCGCGGTGCTTGTTCCGCAGCCCGACACGGAAACTCTCGTGGGTGCGGCTATGGACAGACTGGAAAGCGGGAAAGAGCATCGTGTGGCAGATATAGGAACCGGAAGCGGTGCCGTTGCGGTATCGCTGCTCCACTACATGCCTGAGCTAAGGGCTGATGCCGTTGACATATCAGGCGATGCTCTTGCGGTTGCGAGGGAGAATGCAGAAAGTCTGGGTGTAGCGGAAAGAATAGCCTTCCATGAAGGGGACCTTCTTGCTCCGCTTGAAGGAATGAAGTTTTCGGCAATAGTTTCAAATCCGCCGTATATTCCCCATGGGGACATTGACGGACTTGCGCCGGAGGTGAAAGCAGAGCCTGTCGGCGCTCTTGACGGCGGAGCTGACGGACTGGATTTTTACCGCCGCCTTGTTGATGGGGCAGGAGAGCTTTTGGAGGACGGTGGTTTTTTGGCTGTGGAGGTCGGCATTGATGAAGCGGACAAGGTCGCTCTGCTGGCAGAAGGAAAATGGGGAAAGACAGAAATTGTTCAGGATCTTTCAGGTATAGACCGTGTCGTTGTTTTGTGGAAGAAGTGAAAAGATGAAGACAAGGACAATTAAAATAGAAGATATTCATGCTCAGGCAGAGGCCTTTGAGGACGCGGGGAAAATTCTCCGCGGAGGCGGGCTTGTTGCGTTTCCGACAGAAACGGTCTACGGGCTCGGTGCAGACGGCTTTAACGCGGAGGCCTGCGCGGATATCTATCGGGCGAAGGGACGTCCTTCCGACAATCCGCTGATTCTTCATGTTGCCGACAGGAAAATGGTGGACTCCGCAGCAATAGTCACACCTCTTGCGGAAAAAATTCTTGCGGCATTTTGTCCGGGGCCGGTTACGATGATTCTTCCGAAGCGGGATGCTGTTCCGGATTCAATCACGGGAGGCCTGGGGACTGTGGGTGTCCGCATGCCTGATAATGACATCGCCCGCGCTATGATTCGGGCAGCAGGCGTACCTGTCGCCGCACCCAGCGCGAATATTTCGGGGCGTCCGAGTCCGACGACGGCAGAAATCGTCGCGGAGGATATGGACGGACGCATTCCATTGATTATTGACGGCGGTCCGTGCAGGTTCGGGGTGGAATCAACCATAATTGACTGCACAGGAGATACGGCAGTTATTCTGCGTCCCGGTGCAGTCACCCGTGAAATGCTGGAGGAGATCTGCGGAAGTGTTGCTCTTGACCCCGCACTGGTGGGGGCCGATACCGTACCAAAGGCACCGGGAATGAAATATACTCATTACGCGCCCAAGGCACCCCTTACACTGATTCATGGAGCGCCGGAGAAGCTGGAGAAAGCCTTTGCGGAGGAAATCCAAAGGGAGCAGGAAAAGGGAAATACTGTCGGCATAATTGTAAGTGAAGAGCTTTCGGAAAAGCTTGGACAGATTGTGCCGAAGGAGCTTATTGCCGTTTACGGACCGCGTGGAGACTACTATGAAATCGCGGCGCATCTTTACGAAGCGCTGCGTTTCTTTGATAACAAGAAGGCTGATGTTCTTTTCGGTGAAGCGACTGAAGAGGACGGGCTCGGACTTGCTGTCATGAACCGTTTCAGAAAGTCAGCAGGCGGGCGTGTAATGTTTGTTTGAATATGTTACAATGATTATGTATTTTTTTTGGAAGGGCGGAAGATTTAGTAATGAAGATTGTCATTGGCTGTGACCACGGTGCGCTTGCACTGAAGGAGGAAGTCAAAAAGGTTTTGGCCGAATATCCCGACGTTGAGGTCAACGATGTGGGAACATATACGGAGGATTCTGTAGATTATCCGGATATCGCGGAAAAGGTCTGCAAAGAGATTACAAGCGGCCGTTCTGAGCGCGGTATTGTGCTCTGCGGAACGGGCATCGGTATCTCAATCGCTGCAAACAAAATCCACGGTATTCGTGCGGCACTCTGCAATGATGTGTACTCTGCCATCATGTCACGTCAGCACAACAACGCGAATGTCCTTGCGATGGGCGGACGTGTGACGGGCTTTGGCCCTGCGGGAGAAATTGTCCGCGCATGGCTCACAACGGATTTTGAGGGCGGACGTCATGAGCGCCGCGTCAATAAAATCATGGCTTTGGAAGGCAAGTAAATAAAATAGAAAAAGAGAGCAATGTTGAGGAGGAATTTTGATGGGCATTATGGATTCTTTGGCAAAAGCAGATCCTGAGATTAAGGAGCAGCTTGATAACGAGCTGAAACGTCAGCAGAGCAAGCTGGAACTGATTGCTTCCGAAAATATCGTCAGCAAGGCGGTAATGGAGGCTCAGGGAAGCGTCCTCACGAATAAATACGCGGAAGGCTATCCGGGAAAGCGGTACTATGGCGGGTGCGAGTGCGTGGATGTGGTCGAACAGATCGCCATTGACCGTGCAAAGAAGCTTTTTGGCGCAGGCTATGCAAATGTCCAGCCGCATTCCGGCGCACAGGCAAATATGGCTGTTTTCTTCGCGCTTTTGCAGCCGGGGGACACGGTCATGGGTATGAATCTTACCGACGGCGGTCATCTGACACACGGCAGCCCGGTCAACATGTCCGGTAAATATTTCAAGATTGTTCCTTATGGTGTAGACAAAGAAACAGAGCAGATTGATTATGATGCTCTCGAAAAGCAGGCTCAGGAGTGCAAGCCCAAGATGATTGTGGCAGGTGCTTCCGCGTATGCCCGTATCCTTGATTTCCCGCGTCTTGCTGATATTGCTCACAAGGTTGGCGCATATCTTATGGTTGATATCGCCCACATTGCAGGCCTTGTGGCAGCAGGACTCCATCCGAGCCCGGTTCCTTATGCGGACGTTGTCACGACAACAACCCATAAGACACTCCGCGGACCACGCGGCGGCCTCATACTCTGCAAGGATGAGGAGTTTGGCAAGCAGTTCAACAAATCCGTATTCCCGGGAATCCAGGGCGGTCCGCTCATGCACGTTATCGCCGCAAAGGCTGTGGCTCTCGGAGAGGCCCTCAAGCCGGAGTTCAAGGAATATCAGCAGCAGATTCTGAAGAACGCAAAGGTTCTCGCGGATACCCTGATGAAGGACGGCTTCCGTATCGTTACAGGCGGAACTGACAACCATCTGATGCTTGTTGACCTCAGAAGCAAAAATATTACGGGCAAGGAAGCACAGAATCTTCTCGACGAGGTAGGAATTACCGCCAACCGTAACACGATTCCTTTTGAACCGCTGTCTCCGTTTGTAACAAGCGGTCTGAGACTTGGCTCTCCTGCACTCACGACACGCGGCTTTAAGGAAGACGATATGAAAGAGGTTGCCGACATCATCGCTCTCGTGCTTGACAATCCGACGAAAGAAGAAGCAAAGGCCGAGGCAAGAAAACGTGTAGAGGCTCTTTGCAAAAAATATCCGCTTTACGAGTAAGAGGAGGAAGACAGTATGAATGAAAACCTTAAGGTAACGGTCATAGACCATCCGCTGGTGCAGCATAAGCTCACAATTATGCGCCGCAAGGAAACAGGCTCCAATGAGTTCCGTCAGCTTCTTAGAGAAATTGCAATGCTCATGGGTTATGAGATTACACGTAATTTCCCTTTGGAGGATGTTGAAATCGAAACGCCGGTGGCAAAATGCACTGCAAAACGCATTGCCGGCAAAAAGGTAGGTATTGTGCCTATTCTCCGCGCAGGTCTTGGTATGCTTGACGGTATGCTGGACATTGTTCCTGCAGCCCGTGTCGGTCATATCGGACTTTACCGCGATCCGAAAACATTGAAGCCTGTAGAATATTACTGCAAGCTGCCTTCTGACGTTGCTGACCGTACGCTCATCGTTGTTGATCCGATGCTGGCAACAGGCGGTTCTTCGTCTGCGGCGCTTACCATGCTGAAGGAGCACGGAGCAAAGTCACTTATACTCATGTGCCTTGTTTCCGCACCGGAGGGCGTGCGTGTTGTCAATAAGGAGCATCCGGATGTTCCTGTTTACGTTGCGGCGGTTGACGACCATCTGAACGATAAGGGCTATATCGTTCCGGGTCTTGGCGATGCCGGCGACCGTATTTTCGGTACTCTGTAATTATCATCCCCTGCCTTGGCATCTTTTCGGGTGTTGGGCAGGGGATTTCCTTTAGAAAGGATTGAACTTTATGAAGGTATTGGTCACGGGAGTTTCAGGCCAGCTTGGATTTGACGTTGTTCGTGTACTGCAAAGGCGCGGGATAGAGGCCATTTCCGCGTCAAGAAAGGAAATGCCTCTGACGGAGCCTCTTAAATGCGCTTCATTTATAAGGGAAACAAAGCCTGATGCAGTGATTCATTGTGCCGCTTACACGGCAGTTGATAAGGCGGAGGATGAGCAGGAGCTTTGCAGACTTATAAACGCAGAGTCTGTGAAAAGCATTGCTGAAGCATGTGATGAGACAGGAGCGAAGCTCATATATATCAGTACGGACTATGTTTTTCCGGGGACCGGAGATTCTTTTTATAGCGTTGATGACAAAACAGGTCCCTGCAATGCATACGGGAGGTCGAAGCTGGAGGGTGAGGAAGCCGTCAGAAAAGCAGCGGCAAGGCACTTTATCGTCCGTATCTCCTGGGTATTCGGCATCAATGGGAAAAATTTCATCCGCACCATGCTTTCTTTGGCAAAAAACCATGATGCTCTGACTGTAGTAGATGATCAGGTAGGCTCTCCTACGTATACGAAGGACTTGGCAGAGCTTCTCTGCGACATGGCGGAAAGTGAAAAATACGGAACATATCATGCCACAAATGAGGGAGAGTGCTCATGGTACGGGCTTGCTTCCGAGGTGTTCCGTATTAGGGGAATAGATATAAAGGTATCTCCCGTTCCTTCGTCGGCATATCCGACAAAGGCCGTGCGTCCTCATAATTCACGCCTAAGCAAGGAGTCTCTTGACGCGGCTGGCTTCAGACGTCTTCCCGATTGGAAGGATGCTGTCAGGCGTTACCTTGATGAGCTGTCAGCCAAAGGAGAATAACCCTCTTCACTGTCATTCCATTGACATATCTTCCGTTCGCTTTTATCATAAGAGGAAGAATGATGCGTATATTAGATGAGGAAGGATTTTAAAAATGAAGGTTTTGGTTACAGGTGGAGCCGGTTTTATCGGTTCGCATCTGATGGAATATCTTTTGAAGAACGGCTACGAGGCTGTGGCGCTGGACAACCTTTCGGTGGGAAAGAGAGAAAATCTTCCCGAGGGCGCAGAGCTGATTGAAATGGATATTTTGGATGAAGGCCTTGCAGCCAAGGTGATTTCAGGGCAGTTCGACGCGATAGTGCATCTTGCGGGACAGACAATGGTAAATAAGTCCATTGATGATCCTGCTTTTGACGCGCAGCAGAATGTTTTGGGTTCAATCCGTGTTCTTGAAGCCGCACGTCAGGCAGGTGTGGAGCGTGTTATTTTTGCATCAACGGCAGCAGCTTACGGAAACGTTCCGGAGAGTGACCTTCCAATCAAGGAATCGCGCAAGCTGGCGCCGATGGCGTTTTACGGACTGAGCAAGGTTTCCGTGGAGAAATATCTTGACCTCTATCAGAAGCTGTACGACCTTGATTACGTTGTGCTTCGTTTCGCCAATGTTTACGGTGAACGACAGGGTGACGGAGGCGAAGGCGGCGTCATAAGTATTTTTGCTCAGCGTGTGGCCGACGGAGAGGATATCACGATTTTCGGCGACGGTGAGCAGACAAGGGATTTTGTTTACGCGGGAGATATAGCAGCAGGAATCGGTGCCGCGCTTAAGACAACGGCAGTAAATGCCGCGTATAATCTCAGCACGCAGACACAGACAAGCCTCAGGGAGCTGGTGAGCGTGCTGTCAAATGTGGCAGGACGAAAGATTATCCCTAAGTACGCTGCGGAGCGTCCGGGAGATATTTATAAATCCATGCTGTCCAACGGACGGGCACGCCGGGGTCTCGGCTGGAAGCCGGAGGTTCCTCTTGAAGAAGGACTGCGGCGTACGTTCGCTTATTTTGCACATGCCTGAGTGGCTTTGCATTAAACTTGAAACGAAAGCCGCTCTAAAGAAGGGAGCGGCTTTTTTATGATTTATTTACTGAAATTCGGAGCGAGCTTTGTGCTGCCGCCGGGAATATTTTTTGTACTGCTTTTTTTATGCTCGGCATGGCTGTGGAGACGCGGAGAAAAGAAACCGGCCGCTGCGGTGGCAGGTATTGTTTTCGTATTCTATCTGCTGTCCACAAGCGTTGTGTCGGATGCATTGGTGCGAGGCCTTGAAGCAGAGTATACGCCTCCTGAGAATCCTTCCGGAGACGTTATTGTTATGCTCGGCGGGGGTGCGCTTCTGGATACGCCTGATGTGGACGGCACGGGGACACTCTGCGCCAGTCCTGCAAACCGCCTTCTGACGGTGGTGAGGCTTTACCGCAGGCTGAATATTCCTATCCTGTTGTCAGGCGGACAGGTATACGCGGATACGGGTACTGAGGCACTTATTGAAAAGCGAGTGCTTATGAGCCTTGGTGTTCCCGAAAATGACATTCTTGTAGAGGCGGAGAGTCTTAATACGACACAGAATGCGAAATTTTCTTCAAGGATTTTGAAGGAAAGGGGCTTTGCAAGACCTATTCTTGTAACCTCGGCCTTTCACATGCCCAGGGCCGTGCTCTGCTTTGAGAAGCAGGGTGTGGCTGTTACGCCTTATCCAACGGATTATCAGGCGAATGTCGTGGCAAGAAGCGTCCATTATTCCAGACTCCGTCCTGAATCCGGAGCGCTTTCGGCAAGTGCCGTGGCGCTGCAGGAGAGGCTTCGTACGTTGGTAACTGTTTTATTTGAGTAGGTGTTTGAAGTTTTATGGCAAAAAATCTTACGGAGGGGAGTCCTGCAAGGCTCATTCTGTTTTTTACTCTGCCGCTTATAGCCGGCAATATTTTTCAGCAGATGTACGCGTTCGTCGATACACTTATCGTCGGACGCTTTCTTGGTGTTCAGGCACTGGCGGCAGTTGGCTGTACGGGAAGCCTGATGTTTCTCATGATTGGGTTCATTATGGGCACGACAACAGGTCTTTCGATATGTACGGGACAGCGGTTCGGGGCCAGGGATTCACGCGGCGTACGGCGGAGCGCCGCGGCATGTGCGCTGCTTACCCTTGTGATTGCACTGGTGTTGACTCTTCTTGGATGGCTTTCCGCGCGGCCGCTGCTTGTTCTGATGCAGACGCCGCCTGAAATTCTTGAGGACGCGGTTTCTTTTATCAGCATTATATACGGCGGCGCGGCGCTGATGATGTTCTTTGCGATGCAGACGAATCTCATACGCGCGCTGGGAGACAGCCAGCGGCCTACATACCTCCTTGCCTTCGGACTTATACTGAATACCGTGTTTGAGCCTGTGTTTATAATAGTTCTGGGCTGGGGAATTCCCGGAGCAGCTCTTGCAACGGTGGTTTCACAGGCGGTTGCGAATGTGGTATGCCTCATATACATAGCCAAAAAGGTTCCTGCGCTTTGGATACGAAAGGAAGACTGGAAGCTTACCCGAAAGGAGCTTTTGAAGCATCTTCGCATGGGAATCCCGATGGGCTTTCAGGCATCTGTAATCGCACTTGGCGCAATAATTCTTCAGGTTGCATTGAACGGGCTGGGTCCATTGGCTGTGGCGGCGTATGCAGCGGCGCAGAAGATTGATATGGTAGCCGTAATGCCAATGATGTCCTTTGGAATGGCAATGGCAGCGTATACGGCGCAGAACTACGGCGCGCAGAAGTTTGACCGCATTAAGGTGGGCGTAAAAAAATGTGTCATGATGTCGGGCGCATTCAGTATTGCCGTAGGTGTTTTCAATATTCTCTGCGGCCCGTTTCTCATGGAGCTTTTTGTGGGAGAGGGCCAGCAGCAGGTTGTTGACTATGGTCAGATGTACCTTGTGGTCAACGGTGGTTGCTATTTTATTCTTTCACTGCTTTTTATTTTCCGGTATACTCTGCAGGGCCTGGGACAGACTGTTGTTCCTACGATTGCCGGAGGAATGGAGCTCTTTATGCGCGCGCTGGCAGCGCTGGTACTGGTTGACTGGTGGGGATATTTCGGGGCTTGTGTCGCTAATCCTCTGGCATGGATTGGTTCCTGTACACCTCTGGCGATTGCGTACTGGTACGTGAGGAAAAATTCTCCGAATTGGTAAAAAATATATGAAATTTTTTGAAAAAGAAGGATTTTTTTTATAAATAGCGAATTTATTCAAGTGGAATTGGTACTTTTGTCTTTTCTCCCGTGTAATCGCACACGGAAGTCATAGAATCGTGATGTGAGGAGTGAAAAGTATGGTTTTGAGCAGCAAAGGGTTTGGAGCATACGATATACGCGGGGTTTATCCCGAGGAGGTCAATGAGGAGCTGGCTTACCGTGTAGGCCGTTCCTGTGTAAAGCTTTTTGACGCGGAAAAGGTAGCTGTGGGACATGACATCCGTCTTTCGGGACCGTCTATTTCCAAGGCACTTATTGACGGATTGACTGATGCCGGCTGCGACGTTGTGGATATCGGGCAGTGCGGAACGGAAATGATTTATTTTGCTACGGCGCATCTGAAGCTTGATGGCGGTATCATGATTACAGCAAGCCATAATCCGAAGGAATACAACGGAATGAAGCTCGTCCGCAAGGAGGCCCGCCCTGTCAGCAGCGATACAGGTCTTAAGGATATCGAAAAGCTGGTTATGGAGGGCTCTTTTAAGGCGGCGGAGACAGAAAAGGGCAAGGTTGAAAATGTAGACATACTCGATGACTATATAGACCATCTCCTTTCCTATATTGACGCGGATAAGCTGTCCCATCTCAAGGTTGTGGCAAATACAGGAAACGGAGCAGGCGGTCCGATTGTTGAGGCCCTTGCAAAGAGACTTCCTATCGAGGTTATACCTGTGCATCCTGAGCCGGACGGAAACTTCCCCAACGGTGTGCCTAATCCGATTCTTCCGGAAAACCGCGACGCGACAGCGGATGTGGTCAAAAAAGAACATGCCGATATCGGTGTGGCATGGGACGGAGATTTTGACCGCTGCTTCCTGTTCGATGAAAAGGGCGGCTTTATCGAAGGATATTATATGGTGGGTTTTCTTGCCCAGGCATTCCTTAAAAAGAATCCGGGTGCAAAGATTATCTACGACCCGCGCCTTACCTGGAACACAATCGAAATTACGGAGGCCATGGGCGGAACCCCTGTTATGTGCAAGAGCGGACATGCCTTCATCAAGGATCGTATGCGCCGTGAAAATGCCGTATACGGCGGCGAGATGAGCGCGCACCATTATTTCCGCGACTTCTCCTATTGCGACAGCGGAATGCTGGTATGGCTTATTGTTATGCAGCTTTTGTCTGAAGCAAAAAAGCCTCTTTCAGAGCTTATGCAGGAACGTATGGCAAAATTCCCATGCAGCGGAGAAATCAACAGCCATGTAGAGGATGCGCCGGCAATTCTGAAACGCCTTGAGGCTGAATACGGCCCGAAGGGTGAGGTTAATCACGTTGACGGACTCAGCGTGGAGTTTGACAACTGGCGTTTCAATCTCCGTATGTCAAATACGGAGCCTGTAATCCGTCTGAACGTTGAAACCAGAGGCGATGCGAAGCTTTTGGAGGAGAAGACAGAGGAGCTTTTGAAAAAAATTCGTGCATAAAAGAGGGATTCAAACATTGCAGAAAATAAGAAAAGCGGTTATCCCCGCAGCGGGACTTGGGACGCGGTTCCTTCCTGCCACAAAGGCGCAGCCGAAGGAAATGCTTCCGATAGTAGATAAGCCTGCTATTCAGTTCATAATAGAAGAAGCAATCGACTCAGGAATAGAAGAGATTCTTGTCATTACGGGACGCAACAAGCGCTCCATTGAGGACCATTTCGACCGTTCGATTGAGTTGGAGCTGCAGCTTAAATCCCAGGGGAAATATGACCTGATGAAAATGATTGAAAAAATCTCTGACATACAGGTTCACTTTATACGTCAGAAGGAAGCAAAGGGACTTGGCCACGCGGTTCTGTGCGCGAAGCAGTTCGTTGGAAACGAACCCTTTGCCGTTCTTTTGGGCGACGATCTGGTGGATGCAAAGGTGCCGTGCCTTTCACAGCTGATTGACGTTTACAACGACTATGGCGGAAGCGTTCTCGGGGTACAGAGAGTTCCGATGGATCGTGTTTCAAGCTACGGAATTGTTAATCCTGAGGATATTAAGCCCAATGTATGGAAGGCTGTTGACCTTATCGAAAAGCCTGCTGTAGAGGAAGCACCGTCTAATCTTGCGGTTCTGGGACGTTATGTGCTGGAGCCGGAGATCTTTGAGATTCTTGAGCATACGGCACCGGGGCGCGGCGGAGAGATACAGCTGACGGATGCTATCCGCGAGCTGGCACAGAGAAAGCCTGTATATGCTTATAATTTCTTCGGCCGCCGCTACGATATCGGAGACAAGGAAGGTTTTCTTGAAGCTACTGTAGAGCAGGCATTAAAGCAGCCTGAGCTTCGCGACCGTTTTATGGCTTATCTTGTAAAATCCATTGGACCGCTGCTCATGAAAGAGGGCTCCAAAAAGGAGGAATAATTCATGCACCTTGCGCTGGCATCGGGATTCAAGTTTGATTATACTAACCTTTTCGGAGAAGGAAAGGTTACGGAGGATGATGTAAGAGAGCTTCGTCCTGTAATCGAAAAGGCACATGCTGCTGTGATGCATATGAGGGAAACGGGAGAGGTACGGGGACATCTTTCAAAGGACGGAATGCCTGAGAAGGTTCTGTTTTCGAAGCTGCCGTACGTTTCTGAAGGAAACCTCAATTCACCTGAATCCATTGCGCGGCTCAAGAAATTTGGGGAAAAGGTGCATGATGAAGCAGATGTAGTGGTTTCCTTCGGTATCGGAGGTTCGTATCTCGGCGGACGTGTATTGTTTGATACGTCCTGCGGGGAATTTTGGAATCTTCGCACGAAGAAGCAGCGCGGCGGCTGGCCTGAGTTCTGGTTCAGCGGCAATAACATAGACCCGCAGCGGACAAAGGACCTTTTGGAGCACATAAGGTTTTCTGCAGAGAAAAAAAGAACCCATGAGGGGGGAAAGCTTAATGTTTTCCTCATTGTCATATCGAAATCCGGCAGTACCTTTGATACGATGTCAGCCTTCATGGTTGTATTGGATGAACTGAGAAAATCCGAAAATATTGATGTCCGAGTGGTGGCAGTTACGGATCCGTCTACGGAGAAGCCGACGCTTCTGAAAAAGCTTGCGGAGGAGCAGGGCTGGGAAACCTTTGCTGTTCCTGACGGAGTAGGCGGTCGTTTTTCTGTTTTTTCGGAGGTTGGACTCACTGCTGCTGTTTGCTTCGGTTATGACATCGAGGCTTTTCTCGCCGGCGCACGTGGAATGGATGAGGCATGCAGAACCCCGGAGCTTTTTGAAAATCCTGCAATGCTTAACGCCGTGCTGAAATTTTTGGCATCGGAAAAGCATGGACGGGATATAGAGGTGCTGATGCCCTACGGAGATTATTTGAAATCCCTGTCGGAGTGGTATATACAGCTTCTGGCGGAATCGCTTGGAAAAACATATAACCGCAGGGGCGAAAAGGTTTATTACGGACGTACGCCGATTGTGGCGGTGGGAACAACCGATATGCACGCACAGACGCAGCAGCATCAGGAGGGACGCCTGAATAAGGTCGTTCAGTTTGTGCGCGTTGAAAAGTGGAAGAATGATTTTGAGATTCCGAATGTATTCCCGTCCGTAGAAAAACTCGCGTCCTTTTCGGGAGCAGCTATGAGCAGTGCTCTTGAGACTGCCCGTGAGGCGAACGAGGAAGCTCTGTCCGGAAATCACAGGTTCAACGCGCTTTTCAGTATGCCGGAGCTTACGCCTTATCATCTCGGAGAGCTTATGTATCTTTTGGCGCTTTCCGTTGCCTATGAAGGCGAGCTGGCGGATGTGGATGCCTTTGACCAGCCTGGTGTAGAGGTATATAAAAAAATCATGGGGCCAAGAATTGCCGCCCTGGGGAGGAAGCCATCAGAAGGATGACTGTTGATGAAGTTTTGGGGCAGATGTCAGAACGGCTCACACCGGAAGGCAAACGGTATCTTGCTCCGCTGATTCTTGCAGGAATACTTGCCGGCGCAGGAATGAGCACCTGCCTTGTTGATGGTACGGAGCCTGCGCCGGTTATAAAGCTGCCGCAGCGTGAAGAGCTTTCCTATGCTGATGATAAAGGCGCAGCCGCCCATGTGAAACCGATTGGTTCCACAGCAGTTCTAAGGTCGCCTTTTACGGCGGAGCATGAAGAAAGGGAAAGCAGCAGGCATGTCATGACGGCAAAGCCTGAAGCAGTGACTCCTAAGCAGGCCCCGACAAGACAAAAGAAAGAGCCTGTCAGACTGGTGGGGACTGCGCGCTCGGCATCAGGTGATATGGCAATTTTATCACGGGGAACGGAGCACTGGAGCATGGCTCCGGGTGAGACGCGTGGAGACGTGGAGCTTATTGAGCTTACGGAAAATGAAGCAGTAATTTCAACCGCGGAAGGGGTACGCACCCTGCGCCTTCCGGGGCGTTGAGGAGGAAAAAGTGTTTGAGTGGCTTTGGTAAGTCAAAATATATATCACCGTTTTTTGCTTTTCTGCTGTTTTTGAACGCGGAGGCAGGAGCAGAGCCCGTTTCACTTCATGTGGCAGACGGGAATGTCAGTGACGTGCTTTCTACGGTTTCGTATATCGGCGGAATCAACATTGTAGTGGATGATTCCGTGAGCGGGACGGTTTCCATGAATCTTGACGGGGTGGAGCCCGAAGAGGCAGTGGAGCTGATTGCCGCGGCAAAAGGTCTTTCGGTAGAACAGCGCGGAGATGTGTTTGTTGTAAGCACCCTGAAGTCCGGGGGGTCTGCCCTTTACCGTACGTACACATATCCAATAAATTATGCCGACCTCGGTACGGTACATGATGCAGTTTCGATGGCACTTCGAAAAACGGATTGGAAGGACAGCAGCTCATCAGGAGAATCCAAAAGCGGTGAGGATAACAGAGTAAACGAGAGAGTTCTGGTGGATTCCGGAACCAATACACTTATTCTTTACGGAACGGCGGCAGAAAATGAAGCCGCAAGGCGGATTGTAGGAGCACTGGATCAGCCTATTCAGCAGGTATCGCTTGAGGCGAAGGTTGTTGCGATATCCAAGGAAGCGGCAAAAAAGCTGGGGGTTGAATGGGAATGGTCAAAGATTCCACAGTATCCCGAGTATACGAGGGATTATGAAACACGCCGTTTCACCGTTCAGAATCCTGACGGCTCATACAGAACCGTTACGGAATCTGTTCCCAAGGAAACTGCTGAGCGCACGTGGAAAAACGGAGAATCAATGCCGGGAATTATACGCTTCGGGCGGGGTCCCGGAGGTCATCCCTTTGAATTTTATTACGGAGCGCAGATACAGGCGCTGATTACCGACGGAAAAGCAAAGCTTCTGGCACGTCCAAACATAACTACACTCCAGGGGCGTGAGGCGCAGATAAATATCGGTGGGGAGGTTCCTGTTCCGACAGTTACCTCGACCAGCACATCGACGACTACCGGTATTACATACAGGGACGCCGGAATTATACTTAAATGTACTCCGCGCGTTAATCCTGAGGGCGGCATTACCACAAAGGTTCATACAGAGGTAAGCTCCCCTTTGTACGTTGAGTCGCTGAAGGCATATCAGTTTCAGAAGCGTTCTGCTGACACAGTCGTCCGGCTGAAGGACGGAGAAACAATGGTAATAGGCGGACTGATAGGAAGTGAAGAGTCAAAATCGCTTTCGAAGGTTCCGTTCTTGGGAGACCTGCCTGTTCTCGGAGCATTTTTCAGAAGTGTAAGGAAAAGCAAATCCGATTCGGAAATAATGATTTTTCTCACAGCACATGTGCTTCAGGATGGAGAGACATCCGGATACAGAGAAAAGTCTGATACATGAATGCATTCCTATATTTTTAAAGTGTTAGAATACGGAAATTAGTCCGTTTGATATATATATGTTTTTTTTGTTATAATGATGAGAGTGATTTGCGAGAGGAGACAATTATTATGTCTATAAAAATTTTGATTGCAGATGATCATGCATTGCTACGGCAGGGAATTAAGCGCGTATTGAATTTCGAAGAGGATTTGGAGGTTGTCGGTGAGGCCGAGGATGGCCAGGAAGCACTTGCGCGTACGCTGGTGCTGCAGCCGGATATTCTTCTTCTTGATCTTAACATGCCTAACCTCAGCGGTCTTGAGGTAACGAAGCAGCTTCAGGCAGCGAAATCACGCACGCGCATTATAGCGCTTACCATTCACGGCAGTGATAAATATGTTCTTGAGATGCTCAGAAACGGAGCTCTCGGATATCTTCTCAAGGACGTTGAGCCAACCATGCTGATAAAGGCGATTCACGTTGTTAACAACGGAGACGCATTTGTTTATCCTAAGCTTGCCGAGCGCATTTTCGGCGGTATTCAGGAGGGCGAGGATGTCAACGAAAAGGCACGGGAGATGTGGCGTGAGGGACGTGCGGAGCGTCTGACTCCACGTGAAATGGACGTCCTTTCATGTATTGCCAAGGGCTTCTCAAATCAGGATATCGCACAGGCGCTTTTCGTCAGCGAGAAAACAGTAAAGAATCATCTGACAAATATCTTCCGCAAACTCAATGTTAATGACCGTACCCAGGCACTCATTTACGTGCTCAAGCATAAGATTATGACTCTTGAGTAAAGCTGTTCACAAGTTGACAGTGTGGATATGACCGTTGTACTATATGATGTAGAACTGCATAAGAAAAGTTGACGGGGTAAGGATCCGTTAGGAGTAAAAAGGGAAGCCGGTGAGAAGCCGGCGCGGTCACGCCACTGTATGACGGAGTCGGTAGAAACTATGCCACCGAGGATGGGACGCTAGTCCGTATTTGGGAAGGCTTCTACACGGTAATGAGGTCGAGTCAGGATATCTGCCTGCCCAACAATCACCGTTTGCACCCGCGAGCGAAGGGGAAGGGGATTCATCAAATTGTATCGTAAGGCCTTTCCTTGGGGAAGGTCTTTTCTTTTTGCGTATATCGCTTTGAAAACAGGAGGCTTATAGGATGGCAGGAACGTTTTACGGAATCGGAGTAGGCCCGGGTGATCCGGAGCTTTTGACGATGAAGGCTGTCAACACAATCCGCAAGGTTGACGTGCTTATCGCTCCGAAAACAGAGAAAAAGGATGGCAGCGTTGCCTATAATATTGCAAAGCCGTATCTGCGTGACGATGTGGAAATCGTCTATCAGGTATTCCCTATGGTAAAGCATTTTGAGGAATCGACAGAGGCATGGGAGGCCAACATGAAGGAGATTCTCGGCTTCCTTGAAGCAGGGAAAAATGTCGGTTTTCTCACACTTGGCGACGCCATGTTCTTCAGCACATATATCTATGTGTTCCGTCTGCTGGAGAAAAAAGGCGTAAATATCGAAACAATCCCGGGTATTCCCGCGTTTATTGCTATCGGAAGCCATCTTGGATGGCCAATCGTCGAAGGAAATGATGTGCTGAGCATTATTCCTGCGACAGCAGATAAAGAAACAATCGAAAAGGTTATGTCAGTTTCTGATAATGTTGTTCTTATGAAGGTTTACAAGAATTTCCCGGAGATTGCGGACCTTCTGGTAGAGAATAAAATGATAGATAATGCAGTAATGGTCAGCCGTGTCGGTATGCCTGACGAGGAACGTATAGATGATATCCTCGCCCGCAAGGATCAGCCTGTGAATTATCTGTCTACTGTTTTGGCGCGTCGGACGCCGGAGAAATAAGATGGGCGCGACGGTATTACCGGTCAATCTCAAGCTGGCCGGAAGAAAATGTGCGGTTATAGGCGGCGGCTCTGTTGCACTGCGGCGTGTGAAAACACTGCTTGAGGCGGGTGCACAGGTAAGAGTTATTGCTCCGGAAATTGACTCTGAGCTTTTGAAGCTGACGCGTGAGGAAAATGTCGAGTGGATTGCCGAGCCTTTTACGGCATCCCTTGTCCTGGGAATGTTTCTTGTCGTGTGCGCAACCAATGATGAGGCGGCGAACCGTTCTGCCGCATGGGCATCAAAGGCTACAGGCGCACTTGTTAATATGGCTGCTCCGCCGATGGAACTCAGTGATTTGACGCTTCCTGCGAAAACTGAGCGGGACGGGCTTTTGCTGACTGTTTCTACAAACGGTGCAAGTCCTGAGCTTTCGCGCAGAATCCGTCAGTCAATGGAAGCAGATATTCTTGAGGTGTACGGCCCATGGCTGGAAAGACTCACTCCAATACGTAAGGAAATGAGGAAAAAGCTTGAGGGGCACGCACAGCGTCAGGCTTTTTGGCGGGAGGCCCTCAACAGCGAGGTAATGGCTCTCGTGAAAGAAAAGAAGTATGATGAGGCGGAGGCACTGGTAAGAAATGCAATTAGTCGTTTTGGGACTGAATCATAAAACAGCGCCGGTCGAGGTGCGCGAGCGGTTTTCCCTTACAAAGGAACAGATTCGCAGCGGCCTGCGTCATTTGGGAGAGTACGGCGGAATTAACGAGGCTGTCGTCCTTTCGACCTGCAACCGCAATGAGTTTTATGCTGTTGTAGATTCGGATTCCGATGAATCCGAGCTTTTGAAAACCTTTTGGTCGGATTTGACAGGAAATGAAGAGGATATAAGCGAGTATCTGTATATCTTCAAGGATGAAAAGTGCATACGGCATCTTTTCAATGTTGCTTCAAGTCTGGATTCTCTTGTTATCGGGGAAGGACAGATTTTGAGTCAGGTCAAGCAGGCATACACTCTGGCTCACGAAGAGGGTGCTACCAGCACTATACTGAATACGCTTTTTCATCGTGCAATCACGACAGGAAAACGTGTCCGCACGGAAACACGCATTGCGTTTAATGCTGTTTCGGTCAGTTATGCTGCTGTTGAGCTTGCCCGTCAGATTTTCGGTGAGCTTAATCAATCCGCAGCGCTTATATTCGGCGCGGGCAAGATGGCAGAGCTGACTGCTGAAAATCTTGTCGGACGCGGTGTAAAGAAAATTTATGTTGCAAACCGTCATAAGGATAAGGCTGAGGAGATGGCAGCACAGTTCAACGGAGAGGCAGTGGAATTTGATGAAGCGCTGCTTCATAATCCGGACGTTGATGTCGTCGTAACATCTACGGGCGCGCCGCATTACGTTGTGACGCCGTGGGAGACTCAGCTTGCCATGAAAAAACGTCACGGACGTCCGCTGGTGTTCATTGATATTGCGGTTCCCCGTGATGTTGACCCGGAGGTTGATACGATTCCGGGTGTTACTGTCTATAACATAGATGACCTTGAGGAGGTTGTTGATGAGCATAGGCAGGAACGTGAGAAGGAAGCACATGAGGCACGGGGCATTGTCGATGAAGAGGTAAAATCCATTCTCGACAAGTTCCAGTATCTTTCATTTCAGCCGCTCATGGCTCGTCTTTCAAAGCGCGCCGATATGGTTCGCAGCCGTGAACTCCGTCGTGCCCTTGGAAAGCTTCCTGCCCTTTCGGAGAGTGACCGCAGGATAGTTGAGCAGATGTCCAGGATGATTGTGCGGAAGCTTTTGAGATTCCCGATGATGGAAATCAATGCATCGGCAGGCACGGACCGGGAGCAGTTTTACATCGAGGCTATGCGGAGCCTGTTCAAATTAGATGTTATCGGAGAGGCAGAGTCAAGTGAGACAGAAAATCGTAATTGGAACGCGCAGCAGTAAGCTGGCACTTTGGCAGGCGGATTATGTCGCCGACTGCCTGCGTAAGAAATATCCGGGACTTATCGTGGAAGAAAAAAAGATGACGACAAAGGGCGATAAGATTCTCGACGCGCCGCTGGCAAAAATCGGCGGAAAAGGGCTCTTTACAAAGGAGCTTGAGGCAGAAATGCTTGAGGGCGGCATCGACCTCGCGGTACACAGTCTGAAGGATATGCCGACCGAGGTTCCTGATGGCCTTGTTATCACGGCTATTACGAAACGTTTTGATTCGGGTGATGCGGTTGTGTGCCCGAAATACAAAACGCTGGATGCACTTCCGCAGGGAGCGCGTGTAGGCACGTCCAGCCTGCGCCGCCGCGCGCAGATTCTTGCTGTGCGTCCTGATTTGGAGCTTATTGATTTGCGCGGTAATGTCAATACGCGGCTCAAAAAGCTGGATGACGGCGAATACGACGCGATTATCCTTGCTGTTGCAGGGCTGAAGCGTCTTGGCTTCGGAGACCGTATCACGGAGGTACTTCCAAAATCCATGTGCCTTCCGGCGGTGGGGCAGGGCGCACTTGCTATTGAAGCCCGTGAGGATGATAAGGAAATCCGTGATATGCTGGCTTTTCTGCAGGATGATGAAACTACACGCTGTGCCGCGGCGGAGCGTGCTTTCCTCGAAACGGTTGAGGGCGGATGTCAGGTGCCTGTGGGTGTCTACGCTGTTCCTTCAGACGGAGGTGTAGAGGTGGAGGCGGTTATTGCGTCACTTGACGGAAAACGTCGTTTCCGCGATAAGGTCAAGGGTGAGTGGAATGATGCAGAAGCCCTTGGGCATCAGCTTGCAAATCGGCTGCTTGACGCAGGCGGTATAGAAATCCTTCATGAGATAGGCTTGCTGCTCGACCGTAAATGACGGTCGGGCTCTTTTACCTGTTATGAACCTACAGGTCTATTGGAAGTTTTGTGGAAGTAAAGAATTGGGAGAGTGAAATTATGCCTGGAATGGTATATCTTATCGGAGCCGGTCCCGGTGACTACAGGCTCATTACGTTAAAAGGAAGGGAATGTCTGGAAGCTGCGGATGTCGTTGTATATGACCGCCTGGCAGATGACCGCATCCTTGGCTGGGCGCCTAAGGACGCGGAGTACATCTATGTCGGCAAGGCCTCTGCAAACCACACAATGAAGCAGGAGGATATCAATCAGCTTCTGGTTGACAAGGCAAAGGAAGGAAAGTGTGTTGTCCGCCTGAAGGGTGGAGACCCTTTCGTATTCGGCCGCGGTGGTGAGGAAGGACTGCTTCTCCGTGAGAACCATATTCCTTTTGAAATTGTTCCGGGCGTTACGTCGGCTATTTCCGTTCCTGCCTATGCAGGTATTCCTGTTACGCACCGTGCTGTAGCAACATCCTTTGCGGTTATTACAGGTCATGAGGACCCGACAAAGGGCGGCTCCAACATGCGTTGGGACAAGCTGTCTACAGGTGTTGACACTCTTGTATTCCTTATGGGCGTTTCAAATCTTCCGAAAATAACGCAGAAGCTTATAGAAAACGGACGTCCGGCCGATACGCCTGCTGCCGTCATCCGCTGGGGTACAAAGCCGGAGCAGCGTACTCTTGTCACGACAGTGGGAACTGCAGCAGAGGACGTCAAAAAGAACGGCATCAAGCCGCCTGCAATTTTTGTCGTTGGCGATGTTGTGAAGCTGCGTGAAGAGCTGGCATGGTTTGATAATGAAGACCAGAGACCGCTCTTTGGGAAAAAGGTTCTTGTTACACGTTCCCGCGCACAGGCATCCAAGCTTACGAAGCAGCTTGAAAACCTCGGCGCTTCCTGTGTTGAGCTTCCTGCAATCCGTCTTGTGGAACCGTCCGACCATTACGAAGCAGTTGATGCGGCTATTTCACTTCTTGCCTCATATGATTGGCTTATTTTTACAAGCACAAATGGTGTTGACCGTTTCTTTGACAGATTGTTTGCGGCAAATAAGGATACGCGTGACCTTGCCAAGGCGCATGTGGCAGCCATTGGAAAGGCAACGGCTGAACGCTTGAAGCATTACGGAATTCTTGCGGATATAGTACCGGCAGAGTACCGTGCAGAAGGCGTTCTTGCGGCGCTAAAAGGGGAACTTGCCCCCGGTGAAAGGATTCTCATACCGAGAGCACAGGAAGCCCGTGAGGTACTCCCTGAAAGCCTGCGCGAATACGGTGCAATCGTTGACGTAGCTCCTGTCTATGAAACGGTTGCTTCGACGGAAGACCCGTCGAATGTTAAGGAACAGCTTGCCGCGGGTGAAATAGACTATGTTACCTTCACCAGCTCATCTACAGTCAAAAATCTTGTGAAGCTTATCGGTGACGCATCCCTTCTTAAAAACGCGAAGGTCGTTGCAATAGGGCCTGTCACCGCAAAAACATGCGAGTCGCTTGGTATTACGCCTGCAGCTGTTGCAGAGGAATATACTATTGATGGGTTGGTAACTGCTCTCCGCAGTATTTAAAGCTGCCGGTTATTTTTCCGCCATGCTGTGTCAAAAGGCTCTCGACGCAGCGATACTGCGCTGTCGAGCCTTTTTCCTTGCCTGGCGAAAAAATACCTTGGCGGTTTAGGCTATATGCAGGCTGTTTATCGTCATGCTGTGTCAGATGCCGTTCGACGTAGCGCCGTTGCTACGCCTTCACGACATCTTCCTTGCCTGACGAAAAATACCTCGGCAGAGGCAAGGCGTTGTTTTACGTTTTTGCTGCCGTGTCTTTTTCCGTCATGTTGTGTCAGCTGCCGTGTCTTTTCCAGTCATGCTGTGCCGGCTGCCGCTTTTAGTGTTTCCTTTTGAGTTTAGGAGGAATTATTGTGTTTGAACAAAGATTACGTCCACGCCGTATGCGTATTTCTGAAGGCGTGCGTTCCATGGTCCGCGAGACCAGCCTTTCCGTAAAGGATTTCGTTTATCCGATTTTTGTTATTCCGGGAGAAAATATTTCTGAGCCTATCCCAAGCATGCCAGGCTGCAGCCGCCTGTCGGTGGATAAAGCCGTGGAGCTTGCGAAGGAGGTTTATGACCTCGGTATTCCTTCCATTGAGGTGTTTGGTCTGCCTGAGTACAAGGACGAAATCGGTTCGTCCGCGTGGGATATGAAGAGTCCTGTTCAGCGTGCTATTGCAGCAATTAAAAAAGCGGTACCTGAGCTTGTTATTGTTGGAGACGTATGCCTCTGTCAGTACACCTCCCACGGCCACTGCGGAAAGCTGGACGGTCACTATGTAGACAATGATGCAACACTTCCGCTGCTGCAGAAGGTCGCGGTAAGTCAGGCAGAGGCAGGTGCCGATATAATCGCCCCGTCTGATATGATGGACGGACGTGTTCGTGCTATCCGTGAAGCTCTGGACGAAAATAAATTCCTGAATGTTTCCATTATGTCCTACGCTGTCAAGTACGCGTCGGGATATTACGGCCCGTTCCGTGATGCAGCGGACTCGGCTCCGCAGTTTGGAGACCGCCGCGCATATCAGATGGATCCGGCTAATGCCCATGAGGCGATGAAGGAAGTTGCCCTTGACGTTGAAGAGGGCGCAGACATCATAATGGTGAAGCCTGCCCTTGCATATCTTGATATTGTCCGCCGCGTCCGCGACCGTATCGAGCATCCGATTGCTGTCTACAATGTCAGCGGCGAATATGCTATGGTGAAAGCTGCAGCTGCAAACGGCTGGATTGATGAAAAACGTATTGTGCTTGAAACACTTACATCCATGAAGCGTGCAGGCTCCGATATCATCATTACGTATCATGCTATTGATGCAGCAAAATGGCTCAAAGGCTAATAAGTGAATATAAAGGCGCATTTCCGTACGCGGGTGCGCCTTTTTCAGAAAAGAGGAGAAAATATGCTGAAGCTTGATAAATCCAAAGCCGCATTTGAAGAAGCTAAGACCTTGATGCCTGGCGGCGTCAACAGTCCTGTGCGTTCCTTCCGCAGCGTTGACTGCAATCCTCCGTTTATTGCTCATGCGAAGGGAAGCCATATCTTTGATATCGACGGTAATGAATACATAGATTACGTTGGTTCATGGGGTCCGATGGTGGTCGGTCACGCACATCCGAGAGTCGTAAAGGCTCTGCAGGAGGCAGCAGAGCGCGGAACGAGCTACGGTGCTCCGACGCTTCTTGAGACGGAGCTTGCGAAGCTGGTAATGGAGGTTTATCCTTCTATCCAGGTTGTCCGCATGGTAAATTCGGGGACAGAGGCGACAATGAGCGCCCTGCGTCTTGCACGGGGCTATACTCATCGTGATAAAATTGTAAAATTCATCGGCTGCTATCACGGACACAGCGACAGCCTCCTTGTAAAGGCAGGTTCCGGACTTGCGACCTTCGGAGTGCCTGACAGTCCGGGCGTGACAGCAGGAGTTGCGGCGGATACGATTACAGTTCCTTATAACGACTTTGATGCAATCACAAAGGTGATGAAGGAGCACGGCGACGGAATCGCTGCTGTTATCGTTGAGCCTGTAGCAGGAAACATGGGACTTGTTCTTCCGAAGCAGGGCTACCTTGATAAGCTCCGTGAGCTTACGGAGGAGCACGGTTCGTTGCTTATTTTTGATGAGGTTATGTGCGGATTCCGTGCGTCACTTGGCGGAGCGCAGGCTGCATATGGAATAACTCCTGACCTCACATGTCTCGGTAAGATTATCGGCGGAGGACTTCCTGTTGCTGCTTACGGCGGACGCCGCGATATAATGAACTGCGTATCTCCGGCAGGCCCTGTTTATCAGGCAGGAACTCTTTCGGGAAATCCTCTTGCCATGACGGCAGGAATTGAAACACTCAAAATTCTTACAGAGCAGTCTGAGGACGGCGGCCCGGATTACAGCCGTGAGCTTACAATCAAGACGAAAAAACTGGTGCTGGGCTTTGCGGATATTGCGAAAAAGGCCGGCGTGCCTGTTCAGGTACATCAGGCAGGCTCCATGTTCGGAATGTTCTTCAATGAAAATGAGGTCTATGATTACGATACCTCTGCCGCATCCGATCAGGAAGCATTCAAGGTGTGGTTCATCAACATGCTGGAGCAGGGTATTTACCTTGCACCGTCCCAGTTTGAGACGATTTTCATGTCCGGCGCGCACACTGAGGAAGATTTGGATAAAACTCTTGCCGCTGCCGAGAAGGCTATGGCAGCCGTGGCGGAATACAGAAATAAGTAATGGGGCAAAGTAAAGGGCAGTGACAAAATGCAACCATTTTGTCACTGCCCTTTTTTCATTGATTCGGACCTTATGCCGGCAATTGTTTCCTCCTGCTTTGTTATGTGATCCAGTGCTGCTTTTGTGTTATTGTCCTTCAAGAGCGCGTAGAGCATCCGGTAATGATGACGGAGGTCGTGGCGCAGTATGCGCGTGGTCTTTATATCCTGCTGTATCAGCTCTGCTTCGTGCTTCAGGGAGTTCAGCCGCAGCAGAAGAAGATCATTGGCTTCTTCTTTTTGGATGTTGTCGTGCAGCTCCTTACGGAAGATAAGATACACGATGAGGAGCTGGCTCAGTGTGAGGAAAATTGCAAATATCAGCATTGTGCTTTGTCCTCCCAGTAGATTGTAATGCGAACCCAGCCGTTTTCACAGCTGAAATCCGCGTACCCGTTGTACTTCGTCAGGAAATTTTTCAGGGAAAGCATCCCGATACCGTGTCCTGAGTGACCTGATTTTGGAAGCCCGTCCTCTCCCAGCTGCAATTCGCCGTGAAAGGTGTTGGCAAGCTCGAGCACGCATTGTGAACCATTGTGCTGGAGTATCAGCGTTATCTGGCGCGGCTCCTGCCCATTAGCGCTGGCGAGCAGTGCGTTTTCCAAAAGATTCGCGACAAGCACGGACAAATCATTTTCGTCGGTGTTCATGCCATTGGGAAGATTAATCTTTTGTATGATATTTATACCTTTTGCCTTGGCGCGGTGCAGATAAATAGAAATTGCCGCGTTCACTATGGCGTAGTCAGTGTAGGGAAGAATTGCCGCGGCAGAAAGCTTTTCCTCCTGTTGGGCGATGTACGCCTGCGCCTCTTTTATGTCACCTGTGTGAAGAAGCTGACGAAGCTGAGAATAGGTGTCAAGGAGTCCGTCCAGATGCTTTTGCAGCTGCTCGCGGTTGTCAGCTGCCAGGAGTCTGCCTTCTTCAAGGTACAAAAGCTCCTGCTTCAGCAGCATCTTTTCGTGCGTGAGACGTTTTCGCTCATATACCTGTTTGGCTGTACTCATAATGTAATGGTATGTGAAAACAAAGGCCGCAGGAAGAAGAAGCCTCGCTATGCGCTCCTCCCAGGAATGCCACAGGACATTGTCGCTTATCAGAACGATATACCCCACGGTCATGAGGAAGGGCAGCACAGCTATATAGATTCGTACATTTCTGCTGGTAAAGTGCGCGAAGGCAGGGAGAAGTGAATTGAAAAAATGACGGGAAATGGGAAGAAACAGCAGGAAAAGCGACAGGTAGATAAAGGATTCGGTCTGCAGTACTACAGGTGTTGAGGCATCTCTGAAATAAAGCGCCAGAATAATGCAGCTAATGCTGTGTATAATAAAATTCCACAGGAAGGACATGCTGACGAGAAAAACGTGGGGAAGCTTCTGATCGGGAACTGCCTGAACAAGAAAATACTGATATGGTATCCAGCCAAAAAGGAGTACAGCCTTATAGCTGGAGACGGTCATTTCGGTGCAGGTAAAAAGAGCAGCCGAGAAAGCCGTGAAGAAAATACTGAAGACGGACAGTCTTTTCAAAAGCGTACGTTTCGCTTCAGGTGTCATCATCTCGCGAAAAGCATAATATCTAAGGTAAATATCGGCAATACGGGCGAGCGTAATCTGAACAGCAAACAACAATATTGTCCAATCCATGACTGCTTCCCCCTCCTATGTGTACACATGATTATATTATATACGATTTGTATGGTATTTCATCACTTTTTCGTTTTTTCCATCACTTTTTGATTACAGGTAAAAAGATTATTGATTATGTGCTATGATTCGTGTAGGAGAAAAATTCAGCAGATATGATGGGAAAGAAGGGAACAGCTGATGAGATTTGCGGTTGCGGACGACCTGGTGACGGATTTGGAGGCGGCGGAGACACATTTGCGTCAGTACATTGAGACAGCCTTTCCTGCCGGTATGAAAAATTTTGAGCTTGACACATTCCCGAATGCGGAGGAGCTGCTGAAAAATTTTTCACCGGGGAAATATGACCTTATGATTTTAGATATTTTTATGGAAGATATGACCGGTATGGAGGCTGCGGAGGCGATCCGTCTTCAGGATGAAAAGGTTCCCATTGTGTTTTTGACTACGAGTCAGGATTTTATGCTGGAGGGCTATCGGGTATTTGCGGCAGGGTATCTTATGAAACCCCTGGAGGAGCATGTAGAAGACTTCAATCGTACAATGAATCATATTCTGCCTTCTCTGGTAAAGGAAGAAAAAGGAATCCCGGCGGTGATTGACGGGGAGGCTGTTGAGATACCTCTGGGAAGGATTGTTTATGCCGATATCAATACCAGGCATAAGCTGACATTTCACCTCATGGATATAGAGGTGGAAACGAGTATGGCATATGCACAGTGTCAGGAGCTTTTGCTGACGAAGAGGAATTTTACCGAGTGTTATCACCGCATTATTATTAATATGGACTACGTCCACCGCATGGAGGAAGATGATTTTGTAATGAAGGATGGCACGCGACTGCCAATCAGTCAGCGCCGTAAAAAGGAGACAAAGGCAGTTTACATGCATTATCTGGTGCATCGATGATATAAACCCGCGGATGGGTAAAGTCGTGATGCGGCAGGGTGTAAAGATACAGGAAATTCGGATGGGGCTGTGAAAAAGCATCTCTTGCCTTCCCCATTGGGGAAGGGGGACCACGCAGTGGTGGATGAGGTACACCAAGGAAAGCCGCTATTTATGTACATAGCAGGCACTTTGGGGAGCACCTCATCCGAGCCCTTCGGGCCCACCTTCTCCTAAAGGAGAAGGCATTATTGTTGCTTTTTTCACAGTCCTATTTTTTCATAAAGAAAAGGTCAAAAGGTATGAAAAATCATCACTTTTTCGATTTTTCCATCACTTTTTGATTGGGTATAGATTTTTCTGAATTTTTGGGGTATTTTATGAGTAGGATAATGTGTTTTATGGTATAAAAATGAACAAAAAGTCCGGGGTGGGGAAATGCAGAAGACAGGAGAGTCTGAGAAAAAATATTTGTGCAGGATAATTACAGCGGTGCTTGCTGCAGGGCTGTGGACGGCTCAGGCGGGTATCGGACATGCGGCGTCGACATATTCGCCTATCGGGGGAGGCTCGGCGGGACGTCAGCTGCAGGACATGCGCGAGCAGATGGAGCGCGAGCGTGTGGAGCAGGAGCTGGCGGAGCATAGGGAGAAAACGACTATTGAGGACAATCAGAAGAAGCCTGAGGAGCAGGGGGGCAGTGTTGAGTTTCTTTTGAATGAGGTTGTAGTTGATGAGTCAGCGGTGCTTCCTGCGGAAAAAAGAGATGAGATTATAAAGCCCTACATAGGGAAAATGGTCACGGTCAATGATCTCTACAAAATAGTCGCAGACATCAACGCTTTCTATGCGGAAAATCAGTACCTGACCTGCCGTGCTTATCTTTTGCCGCAGACCATTCACGATGGTGTTGTGCATATCTCTCTTATCGAGGGCAGGAACGGAGAGGTATTCCTTAAGGGGAACAGGCATACCAGAGCTTCATACATCACGGACCGCGTGCACGTCAAAAAGGGAGAGATTGAGAGCATGGCGGAGCTTGCGGAAAAGCTTCGCAGGTTCAACGGTACAAACGACGTGCAGCTCCGGGTATCGCTTAAGGCAGGAGCAGAGGCCGGGACGACAGACTATGTTCTTACAGCGAGGGAACCGCAGAATTCCATGGTCACGATTTATACGGACAATGCCGGAAGCGAAACAACAGGGGATTTTCGCACCGGACTTTTCTACGCGAACAGAAGTCTTTTCGGAGACCGTGACGCGTTGTCCCTTGGATGGCTCCGCTCAAGGGGAATGGATTCCGGCAATGTGAATTACAGTGTTCCTGTCGGGAGAAGCGGAACGCGGCTTTCGGCCTTCTACAGCTCCAACGGAACAAAGGTTGTCAAGGGGCAGTACAAGGATTGGGACATTCCTGTAAGAGGACACGCCTCGTCCTACAGCTTTACTCTTACACAGCCGATTGTCGTAAAGGATAACTCGAAGATAGAGGCATCCTTCGGCTGGCAGAAAATGCACTCCGTAACAGATATCGCGGGAATACAGATGATAGATGATGTCTTTACCGACTACACCGCGGCGCTGGCGATGACCTTCTACGGAAACCGCAGCGCGTTTTATCAGAAGCACAGCTTCACACACGGAGACTGGGACAATCAGTCCGAGCTTTCCCGTATAGCAAAGCCGTCGGCGGATTACAATATCTATAATTTTACGGGTATCTTTCAGCAGGGGGCGGCCCATGGGCAGCTTTTCACGTTTCGGACGAATGTGCAGTGCAGCTTTACTGACGACCTGCGCCCTTCCAAGCAGTTCTTCATCGGCGGCGTGAACACTGTGCGCGGCTACAAAGAGAATACAGTGGGAGGCGACAGCGGCTGTTCGCTTTCCCTGGAATATTCCGTGCCGGTTACAAAGGACAGAGCACTTTCCATGTACGGTTTCTTGGATTATGGTACCCTTTGGGGCGACGCGCTGGCGGAGCATCATACATTGAGCAGCGCCGGCGTGGGCCTAAGAGCTAAAATAAAGGCTCTTTCTCTTGACATCTGTCTGGGCTTCCCGATGAAGAGGGATTTGGACGGAAATGAAAAGGTGGACAGCATGCGGCTGAATTTTGTCGGAAGCCTGCGTTTTTGAGTAAGAATGGTTTTGTGTTGTAAGGAAAGGATAGATCGTCATGTCGGGTTATCTCAGAAAAATACAGCGATACGGGAAATCACATGAGCTTGCGCGCCGCGTTACGTGCGGAATTGCGGCGGCGGGCATTTTCATGCAGCCCTTTATGCTGCAGGCGGTTTATGCCAGCGAAATTCAGAAGGACGGCAGCGCTGCGCCCATAACGGGAACAGATGGTGTTTACTCTATATTCGCAGACAAGGTGAACGGCGATAATGCCGTCAGCGTTTTTTCCAAGTTTGATCTTACTCAGGGCGATATCGCCAACATGTATTTTGGTCTGGATAAAAACGGTAACGCTTCGAATCTTTACAACTTCGTAAATGACCATATAAATATCAATGGTACAGTGAATGCCATACGCGGCGGAAATCTTGGCGGAAATATCTTTTTCATCAGCAGCAACGGAATTACTGTGGGTTCAACAGGCGTAATCAATGCCGGAACAATCAACATGGTAACACCTGTTTCCGGGGATTATTCTTCACTTAAGGGAGATGCGCTTGAGAAGGCGGATTTTGATTTGGGAAGCAGGATGGCAAACGGAATGGTCAGCATAAATCCTGAGGGTACTATTCAGGTTGAAGGCAGACTGAATGCCGTGGATGGCATCCATATGCAGTCGGCGAATATAAATCTTAAGGGGAATGCTCTCGTAGAGACAGGCGTGGTAGATTTTTCAACTCTTGTAAATCTTTCTGATGAGCAGAAAACAGCTGCAGGGTTTGGAAACGGCAGCCTTACGGCGACACAGGCAGGAAACGGAGATATTGTCCTTACTGCAGTGGCTGATGGCGCGACAGGTTCCTTCGCTCACGCGGAGGATTTCTGGGATGTACGCAAGGCGACGGTGACGGCGGACTCGGGAACGCGGATTAACGCTAATGGCGGCACCGGCAAGGGGGATGTGAAAATCTCTGCGACTGCCAAGAACTCCGATATCGGCTGGTATATGGATGAAAACTTTGACATAACGGTTGAGAATCCTCTGGGAAACATTGTTAAGACAGAGGCTTCGATTGACCTTAACGGCAAAATTCATGCAACAAATGCTATTGATGTAAAAGCAACCTCCAGCAATGAGTATAACAGCCTGAACGATACAGCCAAGCTCACTGATATCACAGGAGATATCACCCATCTGGCACACTGGGGCAAGGGCTATAATATCGTAAAGCGTGCCAGTGACATCCTGAACGTGGATGTTATATACAGTCATCTCGAATCAAAGGCGGAGATAAATGTTGGCGCAGATGCGGAGCTGAAGGCAGATGCGGCATTTGACGGTGCAAAGAATGCAGTGAATCTTGAGGCGACAAGCGATACTACAAATGTGGTACAGGCAGCCACAAGCAGCGCAGACACGGCGGTTCTTGCGCCGGGCAGTCTCAGCAAGGACACGCCAATCCCACCGGCAGGTTCGGGCAGGAAAAAAACGACGCACATTGCAGGAGCTGCGGTTGTTTATGGTGGAGCTCACAGCGAGGCGACGGTAAATGTGGACGGTAAGATTGAAGCTGACGGCAGTATAAACGCAAAGGCGAAATCCACTGATGCTGTTGTTGCGAAGTCAAACGCGAACGGTTCAAAGGGAACGAATACCGGTACAGCACCAAAGGTAAATATTTCCATAGTTTACGCGGACGGAACAAATTCTGCTGATGTGACCTTTGGCAAAGGTTCTTCAATCAAAAGCAGTGACGGAAACGTGACTGCAGCGGCAGCCGCGGCGAACAGTATTGATGCGGCGGCAACGGTAACGGCAAATCCCGAGGCACTGGGAAGTACTGCCATCAGTATAATGACCTTTGACAGCGATTCAAAGGTTGACCTTAAGGGAACTGTTGAAGCGAATAATGGTGCGGTAGCGGCCTCTGCTACAAATCAGACTGCCCGTGACAATGTTACTGCTGCAAACGGCATGAACGGAGCAGAGGAAACAAAAACAAAAGAGTTGTCAGGTGAGGCGGAGAAAAACGGTATCGTGGATGAGGAGCGGCTGAAGCCGCTTTTGGACGACGTCGCTGAAATTGCTGATGACATAGATAATAAAATTGACGATACAGCAGGTAATGGGAGCAAGCTATCCCGTATGCTGAAGGAAAAAACAGGCTATGATTCGCTGCTTACCGCCGGGGTAAGTATTGCTGTGGGCGAGCAGGATTTTGACGCGAAGGTAAATGTTGGCAGTGCTGCAGACATCAGCGGCGGAGCCGTTTCCCTAACCGCAAAAGAAGACCTGCAGGATTTTCACATGTCCGCGACAGGCAACATGCAGAATAAAAATTCCAAGGACGAAACGATGATTTCTGCAGACGGCGCTATTCTTATCGGGCTTGTTGACAATAACGCAAGTGTGAATATAGACAGCAGGAACAATGCAGAGCACAGGCACGCGAAAATCACAGCCCTGGGTGCCGGCGGAATAGTCATCAACGCTCAGAGCACACAGGAATACGACCGTCTTGCGGGCCTTTGGGGTGACATAGAGAAGATATATGGAGATTTTGGGAAATTCATTGATGCTGTCAAGGATGACCCCGATGTTCCTCAGGAAAAAAAGGACGACCTCGAATATAAGGTACAAAAATTCGGAGAGGCGGTACAGTATCTTAGAAGCGGAATAAAAAAGAGTACGGGACTGGATGTAGCGGATTACACGGTCTCTGTCTCATCACACCCTACAACTCTTACCGGCGCGGCTTTGACGCTTCTTTCTCTTGCGGCCGGCATAGAGCAGAGTGTGGCAAGTCTCTCACAGGGATACCAGGCTGAAGCTAAAACCATAGTAAAATCCCTTGAGAATCAGGTTCTCATGTTTTTGACTCCTGAAAAATACGCGAATTTCGCGGCATCCAGCGCGGTGGGCACGGCTGCTGAGGGCTCGATAACCGCGGCAGGCTCGTTTAATCTGAACCTTCTTGATAACAATGCAAGGGTTAGTGTAGGAAACGGAGCGGTGCTGACGGCAAATGCCGGACCTGTGGTGATTAATTCCGAGGCAAAACAGACGAATGTCGTTATGAATGGCAAGGCAAATGTCACAGTAAGTCCCGAGGGGCTTATTGATTCAGTGAAAAAGGCAAAGAACGGAGAAGCTTTTGATGTCAAAAATATAATCCAGATGGATAAATCCAATGGAGTCGCCGTAGGCGGCTCTCTTGGTGTGTCCGAACATTCCACAACTAACATCGTTGACATAGGTGCTGATGCGGAAATCACCGGCATGGATGGCCGCAAGACCATTGATACAGGGGAAAAAGATGATGATGACAATCCGATAACGAGGACGGATGAATACAGCGGAATCACAATAAAGGCTGACAATCAGAACATCACCACGGATGTTTCCTACAGCGCGGGTCATGCAGGCAAAGCAGGCTTTGAAGGGCTTTTCTCGTGGATGGGAGGAGAGGCGAAAAATAATATTTCTATTGACGAAACGGCGAAACTTGACTCGCATTCCCAGACTTCAGATTTCAACACGGAAAAACGCGGCATTGATATCGAGGGAGATATGAATGTTGTCGGTACGAATCTCGTCGGAGCCGTAGCATGGAGCAGCGGGGCTGTCTCTATGGGTGCTGCTGACGGAATGTCATGCTATGACATAGATAATATTGTCCATGTAAGGGGCAATCTGAGCATTGACGGCACATCCCACTCAGGCGCGGCGGATTCAGCGCTGGACATAAACGCTCTTACTGACGGAGTAATCAACACTATTACTCTGGCAGGCGCGCTTACCACAACAAAAGAACCTGACAGCAAAGCTAAGGACGCAGGAGAAATTCTGGGGGATGATGAGACTATTCATGGGAATAATGATGAAGAGGGTATTGAGGACAGAATCGATATTGAGCTTCGTGACGTTCAGGATGATGCAAATGAAAATGTAAACGAAGTCAATGAAAATGACAACATAACAAATCCCCGGCAGAACGAAGAAGGAAAAGCAAATGCAAAGCAGGATACAAAAGCTCCGAAGCTTTATCTATCCGGAGCGGGAAGCGCGTCGGTAAATATCATTAACACAAAAACCGAGGCAACGCTTAAAAATGCGAAAGTAACGGCGACAGGCGCTGACGCGGGAGCTTCAGTGCGCGTAAAAGCGGAGGACGCCGCTTTTGTGGGGGCTTGGAGCGGCTCTGCGGCTGTAAACTGGAAGCAGTCTGCAGCAACAAAAGCAGTAGATGAAGCAGGAGAGATAGCAAACAAGGAAACTGAGAATACAAGAGATACAGAGAAGCATGACCTGCTGGAGCAGCCGGACCACGATAAACCCGAGGCACCGGGAGAAGACTATAAGGCAGGAAACGAGGGGCTTGAGAGCTACAGTGTGGCAATGGCCGGCGCCGCGGCCATCAACTCCGCAATACAGACGGTCAATGCAAAGGTAGAAGACACAACCTTCAACCGCCTTGATTCATTGACGAATATCGCACAGAAGGACGGGGCCCTTGTCGCGGCAGGACTTGCCGTGGCAGTAAACAAGGAGCAGGCAGGCTCGAAGGGGGCAGCAGTTGACGCTGCAGGCTCTGCATCGATAAACGTAACGAAGGCTGATATTACGGCGAAGCTTTCGGATATTGAGGTAACTGATAAGACTGACCGCAGGGCCGGGCTTAATAACTATGCCTTTGACAGCGATACTCAGGTTACGGGCGGAGCGAATACCACGTTCCTCATGGGCGGCAAAATGGGTGTCGGGGCAGGAGGCTCTGCAGCTATTGCGGATATTACCAATGACATAACCGCAGAAATGGACTCCGTCACATTGCATAATGAGCAGGAGGCGGATATTTCAAACCTCGCGGCAACAGACCTTACACAGGTTACGACTGCAATCGGTGTAAGCGCATCTGTAGGCGCTGAAATGGGCGCAAACTTCAACGGAGCACTTGCAGGCTCCTTTATAAAGAATAATGATTCTGCGGAAATTATTGATTTGTCTGTGGGAAAAGGCGGACTCATTTCAAATCAGGCGGCTGATACGAATAATCTCAGCAAGCATTTTGACCAGGTAATTCAGGATAACGGCCTTGACCCTGTGGGTGTTACATACAGTGACAATGTTTCGGATAATGCTGCCACAACAGTAGAAAATTCCGTTACCATCAGTACAGATGATAAGAGCAGTACGCTTATTCTTACAGCAGCAATGGATGCTGTAATAAGCACGGGAAAGAAGAGCGTAGGCGGCGCGGGCGCGGCAGCAGTGTCGACCATAGATAACGACAAGCGTGCAGTTATCAAAGATAAAAAGAATAGGACAATCACAGCGGAGTCACTGAAAAACGAGGCATCATCCGATGCGGTTCTCGTAAATATTGCAGGGGGCGCTGCGGTGTCTGCAGGTCCCTTCAGCGGCGCGGGCTCTGCAAGCATACAGTGGACGAGTAATGACGTTACGGCTTCTGTGGAGAACGCGGATATTAACGTTACAGGAAACGATGGCGTACAAATTTCAGCGGAAACAAAGGATGTTGATGTTAATATATCCGGACAGATTTCCGCAGGAAAGAACGCAGCAGGGCTTGCGCTTGCTTATAATCACCTGAACAACAATACTGAGGCATACCTTAAAGGGACGACTCTGAACTTTAAAGAAAATGCCGAAGCTCCTCTGGAGGTTACGGCAAAGGACAGCGGCACGGTGGTTTCCGTGACGGCAGGAGTCGGCGGTGGAAGTACCGCGGCAGTGCAGGGTGCTGTTGCTGTAAATCAGGGCAGAAATAACGTTCTTGCCATCGTGGATGAAGGCAGCAGTGGTAAACGCAGCAGTATCAGCAACGCAAAGAGTATTGATGTATCGGCTAAGGATACAGGTGTAAAGGTCGCTGTGGCAGGAGGCCTTTCGGGCGCAGGCACGGCAGCCGTCGGCGGCGGTGTTGCATACAATGAAATCGGAAGCTGGTTCGCAGATGACGATAAGACGGAGGAGGATGAAAAGCACCAGCAGATAAAGGCGGCTTTGCGCCATACGGATATTGTCAATAATAATACGAATAACGGCGCTGTTTCTGTCATCGCAGAGGACAAGGAAAGAATCGGAACAGCAGCGGCAGGCATCGGCGGCGCGGGAACTGCGGCAGTACAGGGCGCAGCGGCTACTTCTGTTATGGCACGCAATGTCAGGACAGAGGTTCTTGATGTTGATATGAACGCCTCAAAGGACAGTGCAAAGGACTCCCTGACCGCAAAGTCTGAGGCAGACGGAAGCATTTATAATAATGCAATTGTTATCGCAGGCAGCGGTACTGCGTCTGTGGGTGCAGGTGTGTCCGTGAATTATGATGGCACTGATACATCTGCGTCCGTATCGTTGGGTGTGTATAAGGTAACAGACCTTGATGTAGAAGCGGCGTCCAGGGAAAAAATAATGAATATCGGTATTGGAGTTGCAGCGGCGGGAAATGCAGGAATTACGGGCTCTGTGGCGGTCAGCGTACAAACAGGGGATACCGTTGCGCAGCTTGGAGACACTACAGACAGGACAACTGTGAAATCCGATTCAAACGTGGTTGTTGCCGCGCAGAGCGACCGCGCAATAGATGTTATGGCAGGAACGGCAGCCGGTGCAGGAGAGGGTGCAGCAGTCGGGCTTTCCGTCGCTGTCAGCGACATTCAGGGAGATACTAAGGTTATCGTAGAGGGAAAAGAGACGGAAATTTCGGCAAAGGGAGGCCCGGAGGTAAAGCTCAATGATACACTTGAGGATAATCAGCTGATAAAGGATTATTCTTCGGGCGGAGATGCCATAGTTCCGGGCGTGTATATGGACCGTGTGGAAAATACCTATGGCGGGGGCATAATTCTTTCTTCGTCTGCTGCGAATAAGATTGATATCTACAGTGCAAATTCCGGCTTTGCTGCTGTGGGCGGAGCTGTTAACGGAACAGTCAACGTCAGTACAATCGGAGGCTCCACTGTAACAGAAGCGGAGGGAGCAGTTTTTGATGCCGGCACAGGAGATATAAATGTTATTGCCAAGGACTATGCCAATAATTTCACCGCAGGCGGTGTTGCAAATATGGCAGCAGTGGGAGGCAACGTTGGTTTAGGCAGTGCCACTGTTACAATCAACCGCAACACGGAGGCTGCGCTTAGGGGGACGATTGCAGGAAATGACAAAACTGTTCTGAACGCGAACAACGCAAAAGTTCACGCTGACGCAGAATACGGCGCGGCAAATGCGAGCGTCGGAATCGGAATTACAGGAGTTGGCGGCGGAGTCAGCAATGTGGATAATATCACAATGCTTAAAGGACATACTACGGCAGAGCTGTCTGATTTTACGGATATGACTGTCGGTAATAACGTTGATGTTCTTGCTAACCGTGAATCCTACATTCACACAATCGGAATAATGGGCGGTATTGCAGGTCTTGGTGCTAATGTGGGGCTCGGGGTTGATGTTGTTCAGGATAAGGGCAAGGTAGAATCATGGATAAAGAACAGCAGCATTAAGGGCAAAGCAGTAAATGTTGACGCCAAAAATCTTACCGACGACAGCTATCAGATGTTTGCGGTGAACGCGGGAGCAGGAGCAGTCAGCGGTACTGTCAGTGTCGGCAATTTTGACAGCAGTGTTAGCGCGCAGGTGTTAGACAGCACCCTGGGTGAAGAAAATAATAAAATCAAAGACCTTACGGTCAGTGCGGAAAATCAGACGAAGGTCACTCCGAAAAACTGGTCGGGAAGCGCCGGTGCTGTTGCTTTGGGTGCAGGGGTGCAGGTGGCGACTATCGGTTCCAATGCAAAGGCTGCAGTGACGGGAAGTACGGTGCAGAGCAGTGGCGATGTGACAGTAGCCGCAAAGGATGAACGCAAGGCTGACCTCATGCTGGGCAATACGCTGTACGGTGGTGTGTCCGGCGGTCTTAATGTGGGTGTGCTCACGGTCAATCATGCGGTTGCGGATAAATATTCCTATGAGTCTGACGAAGGCGAGACAGCGGATGCAGGGGTGGATCTCGGAGCTGTGTACAAGAGCGCCAATGAGGCCATTGAAGGGAACCGCATGAGTTCGGATTATACCTTCGGATGGACTTCGGATGCTCCAAAGGTCGAAGCAGGCCGCGGTATGGATGCGGGGCAGCAGCCCGGCGGAGTCTACGCGGATGTTTCGGGCAGCAGCATAAACGCAGGCGACGGAGTAAAGGTCACGGCAGACGCGGTGACGAATCTCACGGAGACAAGCGTCAATGCGGCGTTAAGCGGAGCAAACTTCGGCGGCAGCGTAGGTGTTCTTGATGCGGAAAGCAATACGGGCATTAAAGCAAACGGTACAAATATTACGGCAGGTAATGATATTACTTTTGCAAACGGAACAAGCGGAAAATCTGAACTGAATCTTTATATGGGTTCGGCAACGTTAGCCATGAATCTGAACGGAGCCGTGGGTGTTGCCAATTCCTCGGCAAATAATACCATGACTGTGGAAAACAGCGTGTTGAACACCGCGGGAGGGAATATTTCGCTTTCATCCGGTAATGAGGAGGAGCTTGCGATTCATGCCGGAGCAGTCAATGCATCCATGGTTACCGGAGCGATTCAGGTGGCAGATGCGGGCATGAGCGGAGACACGGAAATCTCCATCAGCAATACACGGGCCGAGGCAAGGAAGGACGGAAAGGGCATTTTCGTGACGGCAAAGAACGCGCCCAAGGCAGAGGCAAAGACGGGCATGATGAATGCATCTCTCGGAGCCAGCGGCGGTCTTTCAGTCGTTCATGTTGGCATAGGTGATGAAGACAAGCCTCTTGAGACGAAGCTTGATGTTAAAAACGGAAGCAGCTTTGTCGCGCCTGAGATATCTCTTTTGGCGGAGGCGAACGTTTCCGAGACAGCAATACTTGAATCTATTGCCGGGTCTCTGGGAGAAAATGTTATCACAGATGTGAATCACGTCGACGCCTACAGCAACGTGACGGTAAACGTGGAGGAAGCTGCTTACGGAGCGGAGGAGACAAAGACAGATCTTGATATCAAAGGGAATAATGTTCTGACGCAGGATTCTTCGGCTCAGGGTTATGATGCGGGTCTTTGGGCCTCCTTCAGCAACAATTTCATGAAGACGAAGGATGTACTGAATACCGCGGTTAACGCGAAGGGTGCAAAAAATGGTTCGGTACTTAAAGAAGTATCGGCAGCGGCAGCTTCATCGGTTTCCAACGCTTCAAGGTCGTCCAGCTTCGGAGGCGGTATGCTTGCCGAGGGTGCTGCTGTGCTTAAAAATGATGTCACCGCGGATACAAAAACGAATCTTTCCGGCAGCTGGACAGTGGACGGAGATTTACTTGCATCGGCAGTTAACAAAGAAAATCTGACGCTTAAGGCAGATGCCTCTGCAGCTTCTGTTGTAAATGGCAGCGGTGCGGGATATACAGATACCACGACGGAAAATGCGTCTGTTACAAATACGGCAAAGGTTGATACGACAGGAACCCAAAAATATTCTGCAGGAGTTCAGGCTGATAACACAGAGCATATTCTTGCAAGCGGCTTCGGTGCAATAGGCGGCGTAAATGCGGGCACCATGGATCAGACTCACAAGTACAGCAATCAGGTAAATTTCTCCGGTGCGGAGCTTATTGCTGACGGAGACATAAAGGCAGCTGCGGCCGCAAAGGGAAGCATTGACAGCAAGAACTTCCTTGATGCGGGAGCAGGCGGACTGGAGGTATCTGTCACAGACAGCAGTCTGGATACGGATTTACGGAATGTGGTGAAGGCATCAAATTCCAAATTTAGAACAAATCTTGTAAACAAAGCCGGAGCAGCAGAACAAGGGAACTATACGAATCTGGGTGTACCGGGAGGGGAAATCGATTTCGCAGCATATGATGACATCCGCCTGGCCTCTGACACCATCGCCAAGAGTGAGGGCGTTGTGGCGGGAGTTGCGGTTTCAGACGCGTCAAATAATCTCACGCGCAGCAATGAAGTAAGCCTTAACTCCTCTGCCGTTTCAAGCAGCGGGAATGTGGGTATTTACGCAAACAGAAATATCAACGGAGGAAAGACGGGAACGGAGTTGGAGATCCTCAGCGACTCCTATAACCGCACATTCTTACCGTTTTCATCTTCGGCATCCATAAGCAGCAATGTAAAAAATACAAACAGTGTCGCCATCGACAAAAATTCTACCGTTCAGAGCATCGGAAATATTGCTCTCGCTGCTGACAATGGAAAGGACAGCATAAGTCAGTCCTCGACAGAGTATCGCTGGTTCACCGATTGCGACAGCGAGGGAACGACAAAAATGAACGGAGATGATTCGGGGCTTGGAAAGCCTGAGTATAACAACAGCGTAGTCATAGACGGCTCTGTTACTGCAGGAACACATAACAAGGCAAATGTTGAAATTACAGGGGATGTAAAGATAAGCGGTAATGAGTCTTCCGGCTATAAAGCTGATATGAGCGGAGTCAAAGTCAATGTAAAGGAAGGTTCTGACTGGCTTACCGGCATTGATTTCCAAAAAGGAACTATCACTATTGAGAACGGCTACTATGACCGTTATACGGAGCTTTCTAAAATGCTTCAGACATATACTCCCGGAACAGAGGAGTATAATTCGTACAAAGCGGAGATGGATGCATTGTGCGAGGTCATGGTGCAGGCAGGCTTTGCTGTGAAAAATGGCAGCAGCTATGCTGTGGCTAAGAGCCGTGAGGCAGCAGCTGTTGTTGTGCCCGGTATGACGGTATCCGGCGGAAACGTAGAGATTGAGAGCGGCAAGCTGACCGTTACGGGAAATATCACCGCAAATGGCAGCCCTGAAGTGAAGATTACAAATTCCAGCCCGACGTATCTCTATGTCAACGATGTTGTGGTTGAAACCGCAGGCGGTGATGTGACCTTTAACGGAAAATCCCTGTCAGGAAACGATGTTCCAAATGGAGTAACAGGCAGTAAAAAAATTAAGACTTCTATAGGCAGCGAGGCTTCCGGGGAAATCACGATTTCCAATGTCTGCGGTCCTACTGACCCGCTGAATCAGCCGGATATCGGTATATACGGTAACGTTACAAATAAAGCAGGCGATGTCACTATCTCCAATGACAGATACAACATCTATGTAGATAAGAATGCAACGGTGAGCGGCACTAATATCTACATGAAAGCTGATAACGGCTCGGTTACACAATCGAATCCGAATGGTATTGTCATGATAGGAGCAGACCCGATTGCTCAATATATGCTTGACCATGCCGAGGATATTCAAAAGGCATTGGATAACTGGCTTAGGGCGGGTAAGGCAATACCTGCGTTCAGCACTTATTCTGATTATGTCAATTGGGTTAAATCCTCCAGTGGGCTGAATATTCCTGTGAATGAAAAAGCTTCGGACCCCAGCGCAGGAATTATTGCAAACAACGGTATATTTATCAGCGGCCATGAGGTTAATATCGGAGGTCTTGTTCAGAGCGGCTACGATACATACTCGGTAAAGCTGACGGATGATTCTGTGGCTAAGGTTATTTCTCTGGACAGTGAATGGGCTAAATCCAAGGTGAATCTTTCTGACAGTGATGTGATGTCAGGTACGAAGTATCTTGTTTCTGACAGGGGCGCTTATTATGATGAGAGCGCAAAATGCTACAAGTATCATGTTGGAGTTTATTACAATCCGTCAACGCAGAAGCTCATTGTTGATGATGTGAAAGCATCAGGCGGACAGATATTCATAAACGGTAATGTCGGTTCCACAGGGAACGGACGTATTTTGGCCGCATCCGGCGTGGCGAAGATAGACGTGGATACTACAGCCGTAAGTTACCGCGATCTTGTGCTGAACAATATAACGAACAGCAGCCGCAGCGGATACATCAATATCACAGATACTCTGCAGAACAAGGTGTTTGAGTATTCAAATACGGGAGATGCCGGAGTCAAAGGCAGGAGCTACGATATTGGAAAGACAGCAGGGGCCTGGGAAAATCTCTCAGGAACTGATATGTATCGTTTCAGCCCCAAGAAAAATCTGACATATCAGTGGACGGGAGGCGTATCGGGCCAGACTGTTAAAACGTATGAGTATGTAACCACAGAATGGATAGGCTGCATTGATTATGATTCACCTACTGAAATGACTAAAAATATGCCGGATTCAGAAAAAGAGAAAATACAGACTACCAGCTCTACGAATAATCCGGAAAATGTATTGGATACCAGCAGCTATCTGAAAGAGGGAAGCAACGGCAGCAAAGAATTTGTTATAAGTGGCACATATTCGGAAAATCTTATCGGAACGAGCCCTGTCACTCATGAGGTAGATAAATTCGCTTTGGGCTGGATTTATAAGGAAATCACATCAAGATGGTCAGAGACCTACGGAACGGCATCGTCAACTACCTACAGCGTAAAAGCGGACAATGATGTCAGTGTAGGTTTCCTGAGGGCTGATGTTAACGGGCGTGAAAAGCCTGCCATTGATGTCAATGCAGGAGGTAATCTCATAGTTGACGGAACGATTACATCCGCAACCAAGGACGATTATGCGTTGCTCAGTTCTATGGGAAATATATCCGGAAATGGCACAATAATAACAAACAACCTTATTGCAGGCGCAACAAAAGGCGTAGATTTGACGCAGACCGCGAAAGCTGCCCGGGATTCAGACGGAAACAGTCTGGCTTCGAATATATCGCTCAGCAGTACTTACGGTAAAATCTCTCTTGATTCAAAGAACGGAGATATAACACTTGTAGACGCCAGAGTATCAAAAGACGAACTTGGTTCTGAGATAAATATTCACGCTGCAGACAGCATTTTTGCGAATAATCCTGAGGCACATACTGCTCCGCTTCAGGCGGCGGTTATAAATCTCACAAGTGACCGCGGTTCAATCGGAACAAGGGAAAACGCACTCCGTATAAATGCAGGCTCTAAGGCTCTAAGCGGCAATGCGGCAGATTCCGGTGTCAGCGCTTTGGCGCAGGAAGGAATCTATCTTGAGCAGAGCAGCGGCGACATGCGCGTTAACCACATTGAAAGCAGAAACGGCGATGTTGAGCTGTTTGCTCCGAATGGAAACATCGTAGACGCTTCGGATGCAGAGAGTGTCTCCAATACACCCTCACGCGTGCAGTCATGGATTGATGCAGGACTCATTTCGGCAGAGGATGCTGATGATTCCAAAGCAAAAATTTCCGGAGAAATTCAGGAATCTACAAAGAAGAATCTCGAAATCCGTTTCAGCCAGCTTACGGGAAAGATGGAGAACCGTACTGTTGACGGGTATAAATCCGCGGCTGCGGAATACTCCGATGCAGTAAATTCCGCACGCAGCGCTTATGTTCAGACGCTTCGTTCCAGCGCGGCAGCGGATGCGGATAAAAAAGCAGCAAAGGCTGCCTACGAGAAGGCACAGAAGGAGTTCTTCGACGGGAAGGACTACACGGCGGAAGAGCAGAACGCTATTATAGCGTACTCCGAAGCTGTACGGGACGACGCTGTACAGGCATACGGCTGGACGAAAAATGAGCTCCTGTATGCCATTAAGAGCAGCGTAATCAACAGTGACCCGGGGCGTGTAAGCCTTCTTGATACTGCAAACGTCAAAGGCCGCAATGTAACTCTTCATGCCAAAGGTATCGGAGCGGACAGCGAAATAACCGTCATCAATAAAGCGGATATCAAGAACCATCTGCAGGAGCTTTCCCAGGCTCATATCGGAGGAGTGACGAAAAACTACGACGAAAACGGCGAGCTCGTGAGCATTACGCTGGACAATCGCCAGCCGCTCACCTACGAAGTAGATGAGAGTAATCCGAATAATATGGGAAAAATCACCGTGGATACTGCGGGTCATATTTACCTCGCCACTACCGCAGGAAAAGCTATGCACCTCAGCAGCGATATGGGCACTGATTCACAGAACGTCATGCTTTATGCAGGAAACGGCATAGATTCTACAGGTACTGTCTCAGCTAAGGATCTCTCCATGTATGCAGGGCAGGGAAGTATTGGAAGCAAGGCTGATGCCGTTGATGTAAATGTGGCGGGGACACTTTCAGCTAACAGCGGCGATTCCATATATATTGCGCAGACTGCAGGAGAAAACCTTACACTTCGCGCGCTTGCGGCGGATAATGATATAGAAATCTCCGCTGAAAAGGATATCCTCATGGAGAAGGACGGAGCAGGTTATATCAATGCCGGAAATATGATTTCCCTGGCCTCGGGCAGCGGAAGTATCGGTTCGGATGATTCTGCCGTACGCATTTTGGATAATGGTGTTGTCATAAATGCGGCTGCAAGTGAAGGAAACGCATATACCGCAGGAACGGGGAACAGCGGCGGAAATCTTGTCCTCGGCAAAATTCAGAGTAAAGAGCTTCATGCCTCAAATGATGAAGGAGATATTGTTCTTTCCAAGGGTGAAAAGAAAGCAGATATCAGTCTGAACGGTGACTCATCTATTACCGCAAAAAATCTGAATCTCACCGACGGAAGCATAAAAGAGGAAAAAGGGACACTCAGGCTTGAAGCGGAGAATACAATAGCACAGAAGGATACAGGAAACTCCCGTATATCTACCGGAAAAAATGCAAAGCTGCTGCTGCAGACGGGCAAAGCCTCGGAAGCAGGAGGCAGCATAGACATCGGCGCAATAGCCAACACCTTCGAAAAGGCAGCGGTATGTGCAGCCGACAGTGAAAAAGGCATAGAAGGAAATGTCCGTGTAATATCCAACGCGGAGAACGGGCTTGATGTCACCTTCGGCAACGGTGCGGACACGCTTAAGGTCACAGGCGGAGAAACAGCGAAGCGTATTGATGTCACTGTACAGAACTGTGCGCCAAAGAGCGACCTTACCATCAACGGAAAGCTGGAAACGACGGACAGAGGAATTGCCTTTACAAGCAGCGGAGCTCTCGCTGAAAATGCTGACCTCACCAGTGACAAAAATATGGTGCTGGCGGCCAATGAAAATATTGCCGTCAATGGAGCTCTTACGGCTGAAAACGGAAGCATAGGAATAAAATCGCTGAAAGGAAGCATTGAAGTGACAGGTAAGCTTACGGCTGAAGCGGTAGGCTTGGCTGCACAGAAGGATATCTCCGTCAGCGGCGGTACATCTGCAAATAATATAAAGGCAGAGGCCGAAGGCGATGTTAAGCTCTCAGATATTTCTGCTGTGGAAACTTTGCAGGCGAATGCCGGCAATGATGTGACCGTTTCAAATAGTGGGGCAGATACTCTGCGTGCAGACGCAGGAGGAAATGCATCCATCTCGGGTACTTCTGCCAAAGCCATGCACGTGGATGCAGTCGGTAACGCCGTGCTTTCCGAAACGTCTGCTGATATTATGAATGTGTCAGCAGCAGGAGATGCAGTGCTTTCCAAATCGTCTGCCGATATCATGAATGTGTCAGCCGACGGGAATATAACGCTGAATGCAGAAGTTACGGCAAAAGATACGGCAAATCTTTATGCAGGAAAGTCCGTGGAGATTGGAAGCAGTCTGAACGTCAACGATCTCTACGCGAAGGCAGGAGAGGATATCACCCTCAGGGACGGCGGAAAGACGGTTGCTGAGTCTGCGGCAGGAAACCTTACCCTTGATGCGGGAAAGAATCTTGAGCTTGGCGTTACGACTGTCAGCGCAGGAAAGAATCTTATGCTCAGGGCAGGCAGGGAAGATGCCAAGCTCCGTGCGGCGGGCGTCGGAGAAATCAATCTCACATCTGCGACGGCAGGAGAAAATGCGTCTGTTTACACTAACCGTGGCGCGGCGAATATCGAAACGGTCACTGCCGGGAAAAATATATCCGTTTCAACCGGAAGCGGAGAGCTTAACGTAGGCACTGCAGAATCGTCCCATGGAAATGTCAATCTTTCTACGAGGAGCGGAGAGATAAATGCAGGAGATGTTGAGGCTGTCAATGGCAGTGTTAATCTTTCGACGGTAAGCGGTGCTGTAAACGTCACTGGAGATATAAATGCTGCAGGACGTGCGGTGGTTTCCTCTGTCAGTGGAGCCATTAACGCAGACAGAAGTATTATCGCAGGCAGTATCGACATTACAGGCGGTGGAAACATTAACGCCAAGAGCCTTAACAGCACAGGAGAAACCTTCCTGAGTGCAGGCGGCGGAGATATGACCGTAAATACAATTGACGCGGGAGGTCTTACGGCAATTCATAGAGGAACGGGAAGCATGAACCTTTATGAATCTGCAATACACGGGGACGGTGCAGTTCTTCATATTGGTAATGGAAACGTGAACCTCGGCAAACTCAGTGTTGGGCATGAGATAGACATTGCTCAGCTCGGCAGCGGAGACATCGTCGCAACGGGTGAACTTAAGGCAGGTCAGCGTCTGGAGCTTATGGCGAAAAACGGAAATATGGACCTCAAGGATGTGGACGGCGGCAATCGCCTGATGATTTTGAACTACGGAAAGGATAAAGACACAAAGGCGGACAGACTCCATGCCGACGAGCTCATTACACTTTATGCAATCAATCAGGATTTTGGAACTGTTGAGTCGCCGACGGTGCTTGATATTCTTCTGGCAGGAGATCAGACACGCACGGCAGTCGGCTTATGGCACAGTCCGAAGGACGCAGATTTGATTGAGTTCAACGAGGATGTTCTAAGCGGAGCATATTCCTTCCGCTATGACCTTCTGAAGCTGAATGATCTCATTGATTTCCGTGCCTGGATGCAGAGCATGCCTGAGAACGCGAAGCCGGGCAGCATTCAGATCGCAGCCGCGGAGAATGAGGATGACAACGAGGAGCTTTTGAGAGCCCTTTCGTAAGAAAATTAAGCAGGCAGCCAAAAATTCAACGGTTGTCTGCTTTTTTCGGGTATGAATAAGTGATGGAGTAATTGGAAAAACAGGGATTTCGACTGAACATGATAAATATTTCTTTCGTTATCAGACATTTTTCTTGTTTTGGAGTGCGTGTATGGGTATAATGAATTTAGGTTTAAGTACATAAACTAAAGGGGGATTTTACAATGAAATTCAAAAAGGTTGCTGCTGCATGCCTTACGGGTGCCTGCCTGGTCGGTGCACTGGGATGCGGCGGTGGCGGCGGTGACAAGCCGAAGGCTGACAACAATGCACAGTCGCTGAAGGGCAAGGAGCTTGTTATGTATGTTTCTTTCCATGAGGATACGGCAAAGGAACTTAGCAAGCTGTTCAAGGAGAAGACAGGCTGCGAGGTCAAGTTTATCCGTCTCCCGACCGGTGAGGCTGTGGCCCGTCTCCAGGCTGAGAAGGATGCTCCTAAGGCTGATCTCTGGCTTGGCGGCACGGTTGATGCTCATGAGCTTATGAAGCAGAAGGGTATCACGACTCCGTACAAATCGAAATTCGACGAAAATCTTCCGGAAAAATACCGTGATAAGGAAGGCTTCTGGAAGGGCACATATGTTGAGACTCTTTCCATCGGTGTCAACGAGCAGCGCTTCGAAAAGGAATTCAAGGATAAGGGCCTGAAGATGCCTGAGACTCTTGAGGACCTTCTTAATCCTGCCTATAAGGGCGAAATCATCATGCCGGATCCGGCTAAATCCGGTACGGGTTATACCTTCGTAAGCTCGCTCGTACAGAGCATGGGCGAGGAGAAGGCTCTTGCATATCTCAAACAGCTCAAGGGCTCTGTTGCACAGCTGACTCCGTCGGGCTTCACACCGGCACAGAAATGCGGCGCAGGTGAGTTCCTTATCACTGTGAACTTCCTCTCTGACCAGACTCTGGTAAATAACAAGGGCCAGAAGCTGCATCGCACGGTGTTCAAGGATGCAGGCTGGAGCCTTTGCGGTGTTTCCAAGCTGAAGGGCGGCGCACACAGTGCTGAAGCTGATGCTTTCATCGACTTCATGCTTTCGAAGGAAGCAGGAGACATTTTGGTTAAGACGACAAATGGTATTGCATGCAATCCGAAATCTGCTGTACCGGAAGGTCTGAAACCGTTGAATGAGCTTCCGCTCTTCGATAAATATGACTTCGCACAGGCAGGAAAGGTAAAGGACGAACTGCTTGCTAAGTTTGCAGCTCTTTAATCGCTGCTTTAAGGATTGGTAAGGAGACCGCCGAAGGGACGCTTGGTGCGCTCCTTTGGCGGTTTTTTTGAATATGGGGTGGTAATATGACTGAGTCCGTGAGCCGCGAGAAGAGCGGCTGGGCGGCCGAACTCAAGGTTTTGACGCGCGAACCGCAGATTCTTTTGGTAATCGGGATTTTGTTCGTGCTTTTTGCTTGCTTTATAATTTATCCGTTTATTAAGATTATTCTCGTGCCGTCGGCATCTGACTGGGCGGCAGCCTTTACCGGTAAGGAATTTTATGAGGCCTTTTGGCATACCATGGCATCCTCGCTTTTGGCGACAACCTCTGCGATGGTGCTGGGCTTTATGTATGCCTATGCGATGAATTACACGGAGATGCCGTGTAAAAGATTTTTTCAGGTCGTTGCGCTTTTGCCAACGATGGCTCCGTCGGTTGTGTCAGGTCTTGCTTTTATCATGCTTTTCGGCCGGCGCGGCTTTATTACGTGGAATATTCTCGGTCTTAAGACCGACCTTTACGGCTGGTTCGGTCTTTGGGTTGTTCAGACAATCGCGTTTTTCCCTCTTGCGTATATAACGATTTCGGGCGTACTCAAAGCAATCAGCCCGAATCTTGAGCTGGCTGCTCAGAATCTCGGCGCTCGTGGTTTTTATCTTTTCCGCACTGTAACGCTGAAGCTGGCTACGCCGGGCCTTGCAAGTGCATTTCTTCTTGTAGGCATCAGCAGTCTGGCGGATTTCGGTAATCCTATGCTGGTTGGTGCGAATTATCATGTTCTCGCTACAGAAGCATATGCACAGGTTGTGGGAGCGTGGAACCTCCCGATGGGCGCGGTGCTTTCTGTAGTGCTGGTTGTGCCGACGCTTCTGGTATTCTTCGTTCAGCGGTATTATCTCGAAAAAAATTCCTACGTTACTGTCACCGGAAAGCCTGTATCGGGCCTTAACCGCGTAACGGTAAGTCCTGCTGTACGCTGGATGCTTTTTGGCGTGTGCCTTTTTATCGCGCTGACAATTCTTCTTATTATCGGCGTTGTGTTCATGTTCGCGTTTACAAGAACCTTTGGTTATGACTATACCTTTACAATGGATTATTTCGTAGAGGGTGTTCTCCAGTCGGCATCAATGAAGAACAGCTGGATTGCTTCAATCGCAACAGCAGGAATCACTACGGTTCTTGGCATCCTTTTGGCATTCCTTACACTCCGCCGCCGCTTCCCAGGGCGTGCAGTTCTGGATTTTCTTGCTATGCTCCCTGTATCCCTTCCGGGTACCTTCATCGGTCTTGCTCTCATCATGGCATTTAATTCCGGTGTTGTGGAGCTTACGGGAACACTTACCATTATTATCATAGGTATGACACTGAGACAGCTTCCCGTGGGCTACCGCCAGGCAGTTGCAGGTCTGTCGCAGATTGATAAGTCAATGGAGCAGGCGTCTACAAACCTTGGTGCTGACAGTGCAAGGACCTTTTTCAAAATTGTTGTCCCGATGCTCAAAAACGCGCTATCCATCAGCCTCGTGTATTCCTTCATGAAGTCAATGAATACGCTGTCTACTGTTATCTTCCTGATTTCGCCCGAGTGGAATCTGGCGTCTGTAAATATCATGAGCCTTGCAAATCAGGGCTTTTTGACGGTTGCAAGCGCAACGGCGGTAGGCATGATGCTGACGATTTTCGCGACCTTCGGTCTGGCGAAGCTATTGCTTAGAGACCAGATCAATATCTTCGATTTGTGAGGAGCTGGATATAGATGAGTGAAACAGTGATGGAGCTTAAGCACATCAATAAATTTTTCGGGTCAACCCAGGTAATTCATGATGTGAATTTCAAGGTGCAGAAGGGTGATTTTGTTACCCTGCTTGGGCCTTCGGGCTGTGGTAAAACAACTATTCTCCGAATGATTGCGGGCTTTTACGAGCCGGACAGCGGAGAGATTCATCTGGCAGGGCGCCAGATTGAGCGTGTTCCACCCTACGCCCGTAATACGGCTATGGTTTTTCAGGAGTACGCGCTTTTTCCGCATATGACTGTCTTTGAAAATGTTGCATACGGTCTTCGGGTTCGCCACACAGAGGATTCCGTTGTGAAGAAAAAGGTGGGGGAAGCTCTTGAGCTTATGCAGCTTCTCGGCATGGAGGACCGTTATCCGAATCAGATGTCAGGCGGTCAGCAGCAGCGTGTTGCGGTTGCACGTGCTCTTGTCATGCAGCCTGATGTCCTTCTTCTCGACGAGCCGCTCTCGAATCTCGACGCGAAGCTTCGCGAGTCGGTGCGTGTTGAGCTTAGAAGCATCCAGCAGAAGATGGGGCTTACGACGATTTACGTTACCCATGACCAGCAGGAAGCGCTTTCCATGTCCGATTCGGTTATCGTGCTGCAGAAGGGCTTCCTTCGTCAGCAGGGAAAGCCTCATGAGATTTATTTTGCTCCGCGTACGCCGTTTGTGGCTGACTTCATTGGTACGACCAATCTCATAAAGGTCAACGGAGACGATGCTCTTTTGGTTGGCTATGATGAGGATACTGTTCTTCAGGCAGATGCTGTATGCCCGAAGGGAGAGCATACGCTTTCCATTCGTCCGGAATCAATCCGTCTTTCGGAAAAGCCGTCTCCAAGCGCAACAGATAATATCATGCCTGTGACAGTCGTCCGCAGCATGTTCCTCGGAGAAAAGATGCGTTATTTCGTTCAGGACCGTAAAGGTCAGGAATGGATTGCGGATATCTTTGATCCGGGACGCAAAATTTATGAGGGAGAGGTCTACATGCTCTTTGCGGCAGACCGCACCCATGTAATTGAAGAAGATGATTGATAAATAGAGCCTGTGCATGCGCATGGGCTCTATTTGTTTTTTAATAATTCTATATTTTTGTTTTCGTTTTTATGTTATAGTAATTATGTAAAAACAAAAAATAGTAAACAGGTATTTACTATTTTTCTTTTTGTGTTAAAATCAAAAGGTGACTATAGGAGGAAGCAGGCGCGGTATGGAGCACTTTCTGGAAAAATTAGGCAGCGCTGTAATCAAGTGGCTGCAATATATCGGTGAAGTAGTGCTTCTTTTTGTTGAGACACTGCGCCAGATGAAGAAGCCTCTGCGTATACACCACATGTTCGCGCAGATGGCGCACCTCGGTGTCGATACTCTTCCGATTGTCGGGCTGACACTTCTTTTTACCGGTATGGTTATGACGCTTCAGGTTGCTCACGAATTTATACGGTTTGGCGCGCAGTCAACCATTGGCGGTGTTATTACCATAGCTGTTGGACGTGAGCTTGGACCTGTACTTGTGGGTGTCGTGGCGGCAGGCCGTGTCGGAGCAGCTATAACCGCGGAAATCAGTACGATGAAGGTAACCGAGCAGATTGACGCGCTGCGCGTTATGGCGACAAATCCTGTGGGCTACCTCGTGGTGCCACGCATGCTGGCATGTATGTTCATGGTTCCTGTGCTTACAATCTTCGGAGATTTTATAGGTGTCGTCGGCGGCTGGTTCGTTGCCGTATTCAGGTCAGGAATAAGCTCGTATCTGTACTGGCACTCCATAACGATGTTTGTGGAGGCCTATGATATTACAGGCGGTCTGATAAAGTCCGTTGTTTTTGGCATTATTATTGCGGTTCTCGGCTGTTACTGCGGTCTTAAGGCACCGAACGGTGCAGAGGGTGTCGGTCTTGCGACGACACGGTCGGTGGTCAGCGCTATTATAATGATTTTCTGTGCAAACTGCTTTTTGTCGCTGATTCTATATCAATGAGGCTGAGATATGATACGACTGGTAGATGTGAATAAGTCCTTCGGACAGAAGGAAGTGCTGCGCCACATCAATTTGACAATAAATGATGGTGAGACGCTGGCGCTTATTGGCGGCTCCGGCTCCGGAAAGAGTACTCTGCTCCGGCTGATGATTGGATTGATACAGCCTACAAGCGGAGAAATCTGGATTGATGATGATGAAATATCCCACTATGATGAAGCACAGATGGACAAGGTTCGTGTGCGTATGGGTATGGTATTTCAGTATTCGGCGCTTTTCGATTCAATGACTGTCGGAGACAATGTGGCATTCGGTCTTCGGGAGCATACGGACTATGATGAGGAGAAGATACGTTCAATAGTAAGTGAAAAGCTCGGACTGGTTGGTCTTACCGATGTTGAGGACATGATGCCCAATGAGCTTTCGGGCGGAATGAAGAAGCGTGTGGGACTTGCCCGCGCCATTGCCTTTGAGCCGTCTACTATTTTTTATGATGAGCCGGATTCAGGCCTTGACCCGGTGACAACGGAAAAGATTGACGAGCTTATCATATCAATGCAGAAACGGCTTAACGTAACATCAATTGTTGTCACTCATGATATGGAAACAGCATGCTTTGTCGCTGACCGCATTGCTATGGTCTACGAAGGAGAGCTTATAGCCTGCGCGCCTGTGGATGAATTCAGGCGTATGAAGGATGAACGCATCCGTGCATTTTTGCGCGGCTTGTATATAGGGGATAAGGAGGCGGAAGGATGAGTAATGAGGCGAAGGTAGGCGCGTTTACGCTTGCGGGAATCGTGCTGCTGGCAGGATTTCTGTTCGGTCTTTCGAATTTCCATCTTTTCGGAACGAAAAATTATTCGCTGCACATTGGCTTTACAGAGGTTATCGGGCTGAATCCCAGTGCGGAGGTGCTGTTTGCCGGTGTGTCTGTAGGACGCGTAAAATCCGTTGAAACAGACGGTATGGGTGCTGTGGTAAACGTGGAAATAAAGCCGGAGATAAAAATTCCCCGCGGCTCGAAATTCTCGGTGGGAACAAGCGGTTTTCTCAGTGAGAAGTTCGTCAGTATTTCACCGGGAACCGACAGGGGCGATTACCTCAAGGATGGGGAATACGTATACGGTATAAGTGAAGTCACCATGGATTCAATGATGGCGAACATGAATATGGCAGTTAATAAGATTCATGACCTTCTGGAGTCGGTAAACAACATACTTGGAAATCCAAGGCTGCAGACTTCAATGGTTGAAACTGCCGTTAACATCAAGGATATTACGGCAAATATGCGCGATCTTACGGGTTCGCTTTCGCGTATGGCGGTTAATAGTGAAACTGATATTCAGCAGATGGTAAAAAATTTGAACCGTATGTCCGCAAGCCTTGTGGAGACAGCGGCTGAGGTCGAGGTGCTTGTCAAGAACTTCTCCGGAGACGGAGAGACAGGAGCAAATCTCCGTATGGCAATAGCAAATCTGGCATCAACAAGCGCGCGTATAGAAAATATGGCAAAATCCGTCGAGGGCTTTGTGACGGACCCGCAGACGGCGGAGGATTTGCGTGCTACTCTTCATAATGCCCGCGGAGTATCGGAAAAGGCGAACAATATGCTGGGAGGTCTTTCAAAGGGACATTTTGAGGCAGGACTTGAAGAGATGTACAGCAGCAAAGGCCACGACTGGCAGACGAATTTCGATATGCGACTCTACCCGTCAGCGGACAACTTCTTTCTCCTCGGCGTCAATGACATCGGTGACGGAAACCGGTTCAACGCTCAGGTAGGGAAACAGGGAGGCGCTTTAGGCGTACGTGCCGGAGTTATTGACAGCAAGGTCGGGGTCGGACTTGATGTGGATGCCGGTTCCCGTTGGCGGTTTTCAGTAGATGGATACGATCCCAATCATGCAAAGGTAAAGGCGCGTGTGCGCTTTAAGGTAACAGATAACTGGTCGATATTCAGTCAGATGAATCATGTGAATGACAGCGATCGGAGAGCAACATATTTTGGCATACGTCATGATTTTTAAAGAATAATTTCACATAAAAGTGTTATGATAAAGGCAATCTTTAGCTGATTTGAAGATGCTGGGAGGTATTTTAACGTGAAGAGATATAATTCCAAAAGACTGACTGCTCTTGTTTTGAGCAGTATTTTCAGCCTGACCGTAATGGGAACGGCCTATGCGGAGATTTCCGAGAACTATGTACGCGATGACACGGAGCGTCTTAAATCTACCCGTATAGAGGAAATGAGTGTGCCCCGAACGGCGGCTGTCAATTCCGCGTCCATGGGTAATCCTGCGGTCGTTGACCTGACACTTCTTGAGAGCGTAAGGATGGCCATGAACAATAACAGGACAATAAAGGAAGCGGATACGGATGTTGATTCCGCAAAATGGGCACGTCATGAAGCAAGACGCGCTGCCGGTCCTCAGCTCACATGGGAAGGCTCAGCCCGTAAAATAAAGGGTAAGGCCGGAGACTACATTGATCAGCAGCGTCAGATGGGAAACATTAACTACGACGGAACAAAGAGCTACACGAATTCCTTCTCTGTGGCAATTCCTATTTATACCGGTGGGAAAATTGAGAACAGTATTGCGGCATCAGAATATGGAATTGATGTGGCTGACCTGACTCTGGAAGCAACTAAGCAGAATATCCGCTATCAGACGACGGCGGCTTATTACAACATTCTGCAGAACCGCAATCTGATTCAGGTGCGTCAGGAGGCTGTCGATACACTGGCGGCACATCTGAAAAATGTTAATGCCCAGTACACTGTCGGAACGGTCGCAAAATCCGACCTTCTCCGTTCGCAGGTTGAGCTGGCCAACGCGCAGCAGAATCTTATCAATGCACAGAACAACTACGATATTTCGGTTGCAACCTTTAATAACATAGTCGGGCTGCCGATAAATACTATTGTAAATGCCAGTGATGAGCTCACATATACAAAGTATGAGCTGTCGCTTCCGGCATGTACTGAGTACGCACTCTATCACCGTCCTGACGGACTTGCTGCTGACCGCGGAGTAAAGGCCGCGGAGGCACAGATGAACGCGGCAAAATCCGGATGGCAGCCGTCCCTTACTGCACAGGTTTCCAGAAACCTTGGCGGTGACGGCCCGTTCAAGACAAACGGCAGTGTTGATAACAACAGCACCACCTACGGTGTCGTAGCAACATGGAATATTTTTGACAATGGAATCACTGAGGCACAGGTAGCCCAGAAGAAGGCCGCTCTTAAAAAGGCACAGCAGGAAGCCCTGGCAATGGATGATAAGATTCAGCTTGATGTGCAGACGGCACTCCTGAACCTGCAGGCAGCTGAGAAAAATATCCAGACTACAAAGGTTGCCGTGGATAAAGCCCAGGAGGATTATAAAATCGCTCAGGTACGTTACAGCGCAGGTGTAGGTACAAACCTTGACGTTATGGATGCGGAGCAGGCGCTTATAACGGCACAGACGACGTACATAACGGCGCTTTACAACTACAACACAAGCAAGGCAAGCCTCGATATGGCAATGGGCATCAAGGTTGACCTTGATGTTGCAGGCTATTACAAGAATGGGCTGCCGGGAGATATTCCTGTAAGGGAATCCGCAGATAAAACACAGAACCTTTCGGCATCGGAAGCTGCTATGCCAAAGACACATGCAATACAGCTGCCGCACGCGGAGCGTCCGTCCGAGCATGAAAGCGCAAATGTGGACGTAGCAACAGAGGCTGCGATGGCGGAGGAAGCCGTTGCCGAGGCGGCGGTTTCCGAAACAGAGGAAGGCTGAGGCGCTTCTTCAAAAGTTTACTAGAGAGTTGGGGAGTTGTTGTCGATGAATCGCAGATGGACCATTACAGCCGGTGCAGTTTTGGCCGCATGCTTTTTCGTCGCCGTATCCGTCTGGTACTATATCGGTACGCGTGAATTCATGGAAAATATGGGCAGCATGGTGTCTGAAAAGGCATCTGATGCTCTTGGAGTGCGCGCCGAAATCGGTACGGTACGGGTGGACTCTCTACATTCGTTGACAATACGTGACATATCCCTATGGGACAAAAAAGGTAAGGAAATCATTAAAGCTGAGTCGGCAACTGTCGGCTTCAGCTTTTTTGGCGTTCTTGGGGGAAATCCTGCCAAGGCCGTAAAGGATGTGGATATTCATAAGCTGTCTGCCGTTATTGAGAAACGCGGCGATGACACATGGAACTATCAGGACCTTATTTCTGACGACAGTGAAAAATCCGATTTTGCCGGCATCGTGCGGGTTGATAACGGAGAAATCGCGGTGCGTATGGATGGAAAGGAACTGCTCGCGGAGGGACTTCGCGGGGCTGTTGATTTTTCTGATACAGACGCGATGAAGCTGAGCGCCAGAGGCTTTATAAACGGGGCGAAGGTCTCTGCCGAGGGTACTTTGGGTGAAGAAATCCGCCTTTCCGTAGACGGTGAAAATGTAGATATCGGAGATTATCTTTCCTGGATTCCGGCCGGAACACTTCCGGAGTCTGTTGAAATAAAAAAAGGAAAAATTGATACTTTGTCAGCTGTTATACAACGCAAGAACGGAGAATATTCCGCGAATGGAAAGGTAAATGTCAGCGGCGGAGAAGTCAAGGTACTGGATACCGAGATAAAGGAAATCCGCGGACTTGCGGATATATCAGGGAAAACTGTCAATATTTTCCTGGGTGCTGTTGCAGAGGAGCAGCGGGCAGCGGTTCACGGGAAAATTATTTTCGGAGACGGTGAGCCGAGACTCAGCCTTGTGGCAGAATCCCAGGAGTTTGATCCAAGCCGTGTTCTGCCTGACTGCCCATATCATGGAGCTGTGGCTGTTGTAGCGAATATCAGCGGAACTCCTTCAAATCCTGCTGTTAAGGGTGAGCTTTCTGCCAAAAGCGGCGAGGTATACGGCTATACCTTCAGCAATGCGAAGGCTTATGCAGCGTATGAGGATGGGAGAATTGTTCTCCGCTCTCTCAAAACGGAGCTTTACGGGGGCAGGGCAGAGGCAGAGGGTGAATTTGACGCAAAAAGCTTTGGCTTTAATGGTCATGTCAAGCTGTATGATGTGAGCATGGAAGGCTTTGGTGATGTGCTACCGGGCGTTTCGGGAAAAGTCAGCGGCGACCTCGGGATAGCAGGAAGAGGAAACGATGCCAATATGCTGAGTGTATACGGAAGTGTATCGGCGAAGGATGCGGGGTATAAGGGTATTTCGATACCAAAGGCAGAGGCTTCCTTCTATTTTGCAGATAACAGTGTCATTATTGATTATGCCGATCTTATGCTTGAAAACGGCGGGGAGCTTGGTGTCGAGGGTACAATCAGGGATATGACCGAGCTTGACTTAAGCTATTACGCGCTGCACGTAGATCTTTCAATGCTCAGAAATTTGGAGCCTAACGCAAATATGACAGGCTTTGCGGATTTTGACGGAACAATCCGCGGTCCTGTGGAAAATCCGTTTGTAAAGGTGCGGTACGCTGCCATGGCAGGAAAGCTTTTTGAACAGCCGTACAGGTCATTGCACGGCTCGGCCAGCGGAAATCTCGACGGAATTTCCATTGACTCCTTCTCAATGGAAAATGACGGCAATGTCAACTGGCTTGTGGAAGGTACGATCGGCTTTACCGGCGCACGCCGTGTAAATCTTACAATAGACACGACGGGTGTGCGGATGGAGGATATCGCAGCTCTTGTAGCGCCTGATGTTCCTATCACCGGTAATGTCGATAACATCATAACCATTAAGGGTACTCTTGATGATCCTGAGATGACAGGCTACATTCACTTCTACCGCGGAAGCTACAACGGTTATCTGCTTTCCGGAATGGACGGAGATTATACGTTAAAGAACGGCGTGATGACGCTTCATGACTTCCATATTTTTTCACCGCTTGTGGATATGGATCTTAACGGTACAATCACACGTTCAACTCAGGCGCTTAATCTTAAGGTTGAGGCACATGATATCGACATGAAACGGTTTGAGCATCAGCTTCCTTATCCTGTTATGGGACATGGGAAGTTTGAGGGACTTATCGCAGGAACGCTTTCGTCGCCAACCTTCGATGGCAGGCTGACCGCCCCGGAGCTTTACTTCAACGGTGAGACTGTTACTAACGTAGTGGGCCAGGTCAGCATGCGAAACGGTCGTGTGGTGTGTGAACCTGTCCGCTTCGAGCAAAAGGGCGGACTCTACACTATGACGGCTTCGGCTGACCTTAAGACAGAGAGGCTCTCAGGCAGAATCGAGGTCAAGGGCGGCGACGTCAACGCGCTTATGACAATAGGCAACGTCAAAAACCAGGCGGTGCACGGCCACGTTGACGGAACTATTGATGTTTCCGGAACCTTCTCCAACCCTTCAGCAAACGCTTCGGTTTTCATGAAGGACGGAGATATCGGGGGCTATGAGGTCACAAATACGTATTTCAACGGAACTCTTTCAGACCGTGTCATTTCAATAGACAGGTTTGAGGGAGAGCAGGGAACAGGCCGGTTTGCCGCAAACGGAACCGTGGACCTGGACGGCGCTATGGAAGGAAGATTTTCTGCACAGAATATTGATGCAGGTATGATTCCTGCAGCCGCAGGCTCCGATTATAAGTTTAAGGGGCTTATGAACATCGAAGCTCAATTTGGCGGGACAGTAAATAATCCTTCTGCGGAAGCGTCTGTTGAGATTTCCAGCGGTGGTGTGGGAACCTCTGCTTTCGATACAATGACAGGACTCTTCAGGCTTCGCGGCCCTGTTATTGAGGTGCAGCAGTTTATCGTTCAGAAAACCCAGGGAGGAAAGCTGTACAAGGCAAGTGCCTACGGAATGATTCCTCTCAGAGCGGTTACCAGCAGCTTTGGCGAAAGTCTTGAGGAATATGATCAGATGAATCTGCAGCTGTCCCTGGATGACGGTGATCTCGGACTCCTTCCGGTCATATCGGATTCAGTAGACTGGGCTGTTGGAGAAACACAGGGAACGCTTTTGCTGGGAGGTTCGCTTGCGGAGCCGTCAATTGTTGGAACACTTGGATTGAAGGATGCTTCTGTCAAGCTTAAGAATCTTGATGTTCCGTTTACTGAGCTGAATCTTGGGATAAACTTTGCAGGAGATACCTTTACAATAAGCGAGGGACGCGGAAAACTTGGGAACGGAAGCTTCACGATGGAAGGATCAATGCGCATAGAAGGCCGTACTCCGGTTGGCTATGACATGAAGCTTCATGCAGATAAGCTTGATGTTCAGTGTCCTTTCTACCGCGGACCGTTTTCTTTTGATGCTGAACTCAATGAGGGAACATTCTTCGGAAGGATATTTCCGAAGCTTACATTAAAGGCAAAGGTGGATAACTGCACAATATCTGTTCCATCTATACCGGAAAGCGAAGGGGAGCTTCCTCCGATGCTGCTTGATGTAGGAATTGAGGTTGGGAAAAATACTCATTTCTACAGTTCTGCGCTGTATGACATGTGGCTGCAGGGAAATATTCACTATGGAGGAACAACCCGTCATCCGTCACCGTCGGGAATGATTTCGGTACGGCGCGGTACTGTTACGTATCTGCAGACGCTGTTCAGAATCCGTCATGGAGAGGCTTACTTTAACCAGGTGCACTCATTCCTGCCCAGTCTTTCCTTCCATGCGGATACACGGCTGAGCCGGACGAAGATATTCCTGGGCATTGAAGGACCTCTGGAAGGAATGGAGCTTAAGCTAACATCAAGTCCTGAGATGAGCCGTGAGGAAATCCTGAAGCTGCTGACTATGCGTGGCGCATACATGAAGGGGCAGGATACGTCAAAAGGCGAGTGGGCTGCACTTTTGGGCGCGGGCCTGCAGATGAGCTTCCTGGGCGATGTTCAGGAAACTGTGAGAGGCTTTTTGATGCTTGATGAGCTGGCGATTGTAAAAGATGATTTCAAAAAATCTAAAAAAGTTAGAGACAACGGTTCAACTGAAGGGTATAATGTAAAGTTAGGTAAATATATTACAGATAAGGTCATGCTGCAATACACTCAGGGAATCAATCAGAATGTGAGCAGATTCTTTGTGAGGTATGAATTCGATGATCGTCTGAGTGTGTTTGCCGGTACCCGTGAAAACAACGATAAGGTTGTCGGCTTTGAGGGCAGGTTCAGATTTTGACAGGGGGTGTTTTTTTGGAGCAGCTTGAGCAATATATCCATGAATTGAATAAAATCAAACTGCTCACCTCTGATAGAGAAGCTGAGCTATGGAAGGCTTTCAAAGAAAAGGGAGACACGGCTGCAAGGAAGGAGCTTATCCAATCTTACCAGCCGCTTGTCTTCAAACAGGCACTGCCGTACCGCTTCATGGACAATATAATGGATGTGCTGCAGGAGGGTACGGTGGGACTCATTGAGGCGGTGGAAAGCTATGAACCTTCGCGGGGAGTTGCATTCAGCCTTTTCGCGGTGCATCGCATCCGCGGGCGTATGCTCAATTTTTTGAAAAAAGAGGGCAGATCGGATCTCGCATGTATCGACGGTGCTGTAGATGATGACGGATTTTCATTGAAGGAACAGATTGCAGATCCCTGCGCATCAGTTTCTGAGATGGCAGAGTCCCACGAGCTGTCGGCACGTGTCAGAGAGGCCCTGCTGCGGCTTCCACAAAAAGAACGCATCGTTCTTGAGGAAGTATGCATAGGGTCAGCTGATGTGGGTACGGCCGCAGAGCAGCTTCAGGTGAGCGAATCGCACATATACCGGCTGCAGAAAACCGGAATAAGGCGTATCCGCGGGATGATGTCCCGATTCATGCAGCATTGGAAATCGTAAGGCAGAGGAAAATAGCCTTGCGGGGGCAATTTTGGGACAAAATTAAAGATAATATCGTGAAAACGGGTTTTTTGAAAGAATTTCCCGTGCAGAATGTGTCGGCTTTCTTTGGAATATACTATTGTAGTATGTTGTGAAGGAGGAAACGCTATGTCGGACAAACGCACTGATTTTAAGCAGCATGTGCGGGCGGCAAAGGAGTGGCTGGGCGAAGCCGAATCGTCTTTGGATAAGGAAGAGGATCTTCGCGGGGATTTGAATCTCATGCTGGCTCAGGCGGAGCTTCAGCGTGCTCATGAAACAAAGCACCTGACAGCACGTCAGCGTTTGATTAAACGTGTTGTTCCTGTTGCATGTGCGATGTTTGTGCTAGGCGTTGTCTGGCAGGTTTTTACGGTTATATATCCCAAGCCCATTACAGAGCCTGTTCCTGAAAGGCCGGCTGAGACTCAGGCAGTGAAGGAACTGCCTGCAAAAAAGATAATGCCGCTGGAAAAACAGGAAATTACGCTGCATGAAAGAGAAATAGATATCCCGGCTGCTGCGGAAGCACCGGCTGTTGAAGAGAGCTCGCCGGCTGAAGCAAGTGAACCGGTAAAGGAGCCGGCAGCGGCAATGCCGGACAGGGATATGCAAAAGCTTATGAATACCGCAGGTAAAAGTCTGCGGGCACAATGATAGATTGATAAGAAACAAATCATGTTTGGGAGGTTTCGTCTTTGACTAAGAAATCGTATCGGGCCTTGGCCTTATCAGTAGCACTTACGGCAAGCGTCACTGCGCTTCCGGCGCAGTATGTGTATGCTGCCGAGGAAGGAGAACCTGCAGCAGAGGGAGTATTCAATCCCTTGAATCTTCCTGATATATCAGCAGCACCTTCCGAGGTTATTCCATCGGATCAGGCCACGGCAGAGCAGACAACAGCGCCTGGAGTGGCAAGACCGGAGCTTACTCCCGAGGAGATTGCTGCCGCACGTGCAAAAGCAGAGGCTGAGGAAGCTGCTGCACAGGCGAAGGCTGCGGAAAATGCCGCTGCACAGGCTGATGCGAATGCTGCGGATAAACAGCTCAAGGAGACGGGAACACTTCCAACAGAGATACCGGCGGAAGTACCTGCTGAGGCTGCGGCAGAGAATGCGGATGTTTCTGCTGAGGCGGCTCCTGAGGAAGCACCGAAGGAAGCAGCTCCAGAAGCGGCAAAGCCTGCAGCTGCTGACAATGCAAATCAGACTGCTGCAGACCGCTGGGCAAAATCCCGTCCGGATGAAGACCGAATCGATCGTTGGCTCAGCTCCTTTGAAGGACAGACGATTGTTGATGTTGAATTCCAGGGTGCAAGTCCTGAAACCTTGAAGGATGCGAAAGCTGCTCTTTCGACACGCTCCGGAGACGTGTTCAAAAAAGACCGTATGGAAAATGACCGTGCCGCTATCTATGATACAGGCTGGTTCTATGATGTATTCCCGACCTTCCAGACTATTCCGGAAGGTGTCGTGATTACATATCATGTGCTTGAAAATCCGACGCTGGTTTCTTTTGAGCTTACGGGAAATAAAGCAGAGTCCACAGAGAAGCTTATGAAGCTCGTTACCGTTAAAGAGGGCAGAATGCTCAACACACGGGAGCTTCATGAGAATATTCAGGCAATCACAAATAAATATCATGATGACGGATATATTCTCGTCAAGCTCAGCAACCTTGATATTGACCGCGACGGTAAGCTCAAGATTGTCATAAACGAGGGTATACTTGAAGGATATACTGTCAAAGGAAATACCAAAACAAAGGATAAGGTCGTTATACGCGAGATGCGTCAGAAGCCGGGCGAAGCATTTAACGCAAAGCTGGCACGCCGCGGAATGCAGCGAGTATATAACCTCGGATTCTTCGAAGATGTCAATATGAAGCTTAATCCGGGTGTTGAGCCGAATGCTGTTGTGCTTGAGGTAGATGTAGTTGAAAAGCGTACAGGAAACTTCAGCGTCGGCGCAGGCTACAGCTCCAGAGACGGTTTTGTCGGAATGGTTGGTGTCGGTGATACTAACTTCCGCGGAATCGGCGACGCGTTTAACTTCCAGTTCGAGTTCAGCGGTGATAATACAGATGCCCACGGCTACAGCTTCATGTACCGCAAGCCATGGCTTGACCGCCGTGAGACGGCTGTAACATTCCGTATCTATAACAGAACATACGAGTACTACGATTATAATACAGACGGCGATAAGCTCGAGGAATATATGCGTAAATATTCCGGCGGAGAAATTACGCTGAGCCGCCCGATGAATGAATATCAGACCAATTACATCACCCTTAAAAACCGCAAGGACAGGTATATAAGCCATGAAGGCGGTCCATGGAACAGAAGCGGAGACGCATGGGCGCCGGATGCGAAGGGAAATATCGTTAACAGCAAGGAATGGCGTGACAAGAACTTTGGTCTTACCAGAAGTATTACGCTCATGCATGTAACGGATACGCGCGATAACGTATACTTCCCGATGACGGGTGATCGTCTGAGCTTCAGCGGTGAGTTTGGCGGTTTCGGCGGTGACTTTAATTTCCGTAAGTTCACGGTGGAGGAAAATCACTATATCAAAGCAGGTCATGCCCAGGTATTTGCACTGCGGGGAATGTATGGACGCGGCTTTGGTAATATAACGGAAGCAAATGAGTACCGTATCGGCGGTCAGACTACGCTTCGCGGTTATCGTGACGATCAGTTCCGTGGGAACAACATGTTCATTGGTTCTGTTGAATATCGTTTCCCGATTGTCAGCAAGGTACAGGGCGCGCTCTTTACCGACTTCGGTGCTGCATGGGACAGCGGCTGGTCTCCGAAGCATTTCCACGAAAGTATCGGTCTTGGCCTTTCGGTTCAGACGCCTGTCGGTCCTATTCGTGTGGATCTTGCTCATGGAAGTAAGGGCAACCGCGTTCACTTCAGCGTCGGCGGCAATTTCTGATTATGCTGCGGCGTGAGGTATTCTGCTGTCTTGCCGTTTTGCTTCTCACGGTGATGCTTGCTGCGGAAGCGCAGGCATCTGCTTTCGTGGAAACTGTAAAGGCTGATGTTGAATCCGGACAGAACCTTCCTCCGCTGATTGAGAGGCGTATGGAGACAACTGTTTCGGCAATCGGCGCACAGCTGTTGGAGGGGCGCCGTATTTCTGAGGCAGAGGCATCCAGGGCCAATGACGAAAAAGTCATACGTGAGGTTTTTGACAAGGTTCTTGTCGGATATTCTGTACAAAGTGTCCGGATTGAACCGGCGGAGGAAACGCATGTGTTTGTTTCGTTGATTCCGTGGGCAGATGTGATTCGGAAGGTCAATGTTGATATAACGGTTGAAGGGATGTCTCCTGCCGTTGAACCGCTCGTGCGGCGCGATCTGGCAGATGTAGGTCAGGTGTTTGAAGGGGGGCTTTCGGGACTTCCTGAGGCTGCCACGGACTGGACAAACGGTGTTTTGAAGCGCAGCCTTAACGAGTATCTTGATGAGCATCTTCCTGAGTTTCGCGGTGATTTTGAAATACTTTCCGGAGAAGAAACTTCAGTAAAGCTTATAGTATATCCTCGTCTTCCTGTTATCCGTACTGTTGACTTGAGTATGCGTTCGGATTCAATTCCGAACCTCACACTGCTCAATCACAGGGCGCACATGCAGGAGTCTGTGAATACACTTATCGGTGTGCCGGTGTCGTTTGTAAAACGTCACAGTGCTGAATTTGAAGCAATGTTTGCCAAGGATTTGGACAGTATGGATGACTTCCGGGCGCTTTCGATGCACACAGAAGTCAAGCTTTTGCGTATAAGTGAGGATTTGGCTGTTATGAGCCGCTCGAACACGAAGAAATATCTTATAAGGCTGGAAGGCTGGACGGATATATCACGCAGGGGCGACAAGGACGAACATACGGTATTCCGGTTGCACGTTGGCCGAAGGTTTACTCCTCAGGATGAGATTTTTCTCCAGACTGATTTCCTTCCGCACGTTGTCGAATGGAAGTGGGATGTCGGCTATGCGAGACACTTCACTCCATGGACCAGGGCTATTGTCCGCTATGACCTGAAAAAGGACAGATTCGTCCTTGGAGGAGAGCAGGCAATCTCTGACAGATGGATGCTCAGGTATGAATACCGATGGGCAGACCAGAAGGGGGAGGCCGCTGTACGCTATCGTATGCATGATTTCCTTAGTTTTGAATACGCTGTTGATAAGGATGACAACTGGCTGAGAGTCATAGGAAATTTCTGATGTTTTTCCTATATGATTCTTTCGGTCAGCCTATGGAAAAATCTGACAAACGGCGTTATAATAGTAATGTTTTTAAAGTATCATGATAAAAAAGAAAAGGAGTCTTCTCACATGATTAAACTTGAAAAGAAACAGATCAAAATCTTCAGCATTCTCATTGCAATTGTTTTCGTAGGAAGCGTTGTGGCTCTCGGTGTTTCCCAGATGGGCAGCATGACAGGCGTTGCTTCCGCGGCATCCTCTTCTGTGGGTGTGATTGATTACCGTCAGGCAATGAGCCAGTCTCCTGACCTCGCTGCTGCAGACCAGCAGATGCAGGCGGCTGTTGAGGAAGCAAAGAACGATTTCGAAACAAAATCCGCTAACATGGGTGATGAAGAAAAGGCTGCGTACTATCAGCAGACGCAGGAGCGCCTCGCACAGAAACAGCAGGATCTCATCGAGCCAATCCAGAAGAAAATTGACGAGGCTGTAAAAGCAGTTGCAGAAGCTAAAGGACTGCAGGTCGTTCTTGATAAGAACGCAGTTGTTTACGGCGGACAGGATATTACGCAGGATGTTGTTAAAAAGCTTGGCAAATAAGCAGTACATCTGAATAGGAATTTTTGTACCGAGCCTTTATTGTGCTCGGTACTTTATTAACTCGGCAAATTTGTGGATGAGGAGGGATTGCGATGGCTGATGAGAAAATGCCCAATGGCACCGGGAAAAAAATTCCCGGGTCTATACTCATCGGCGGCGCAGTTCTTCTGTGTATTCTGACAGCGGCAGCGTTTCTGTTTACGGGAAATAAACCCGTTGAAAGGCCTGCGGCAGCGGTATCGGACGCGGCAGGAATTATCGATGTAAAGAAGGCCATGCAGGCGCATAATGCTTATGGCCAGCTTTCAGCGCTCCGCGAGGAACGTGAGCGCATGGCTGTTGATCTGGCTGTTGCACAGCGTATGGTTATTAAGCTTTTGGCACCTAAAGCGGAAAAGGGTCCATTTGATGCGGCTGTACGTCAGAAGGTCAGGACGGAAGCCATTCATATGCACGGTGAGGTTGTTGAACGTCTTGATGCGGCAGAAAAGGCGGAACGTGAAGCTACACGCCCCATGCTTGAAGCCGCGAGGGATGAAATCAATGCCGAGTATTTCAATGAAATTTTCAATATTCAACTGAAGCTGGATAATGCAAAGGCGATGCGCCTTTCCGAGGAAACACTGCAGGAGCTGAAGAACCGTCTTCACGAGCTGCAGATGGAGCGCGGTCGCAGACAGATTGCACTTTGGAGAGCGTACGAGGAAAAAATCAAGCAGCACCGTGCTGAGCTTGCGGCACGGGAGGGCATACAGGAAGAGGATGCTTCCGCCCAGATGACTGAGCGCATGCGTGCCGCAGAGTCAGCGAAACAGAGTTCCGCTCAGGCACGTAATGTGGATGCGATGCAGAGGAATATGCTGGATGCATCTAAGCTTAGGGCACGAATTCAGGAAAAAATGCAGATGCTGAAGGCAAAGGATCAGGAAATTGCGGCGCTGGAGGCATACATGCTTAAGGAGATTGCAGGAAAAGCTGCAAAGCTTGCGGCCATTCATCATTTCTCCATAATTTATTCTTCGCCTGCGGTGGATGTTTCATCAATTTCCGCCGGATGGCTGCATAATGGCAAAGTCTTGAAAAAGAATGCCCGTGTTGTGGCCGGAAGCGCACAGGATATTACGGATGAACTCATCCGTGAATTACAATAACGAAAGAGGCTAACAGATTATGAGGTTTGGTAAAAAATCAGGATTGATAGCGGGGGCAGTGCTCCTGGCGTCTGTCCTTATGACCGGCTGCGGAGGAAATCAGGCGTCGGTCGGATATTTCAATGCAGAACGTATTGATAAAGAAAGTGAAGCACTCAAGGCTATCGAAGCAGAAGCAAATGAAAAGCTGGCAGAGGCACAGAAGGAAGCAATTGCACTTCAGGGAAAACGTGCTGAGATGTCCGATGAGGATTTCATGAAGGCACAGCAGGCGCAGATGCTTAAGATGCAGGCGCTTAACCAGAAGTATCAGATAGAAATTCAGCAGAAGGTGCAGCAGGCACTTGAGACTATCAGCAAGGAGAAAAAGCTGGACGCTGTTATGGCAAACAGTAATATGCAGAAGGCGGTTATTCTTGGTGGAGTAGATATAACTGATGATTTGATTCAGAAGTTGAAATGACTTGTAAGAATGATGTTTGAGGGGAAACCGATATGAAGATAACACTGGAGAAAATTGCAGCATTGGTCAAAGGAAGACTTGAAGGTGACGGTGCTGCTGTTATTGAAGGCGTAAATAATATTGACGCGGCCGGAGCAAAGGAGATTACCTTTGCAGACGAAAAACATTTTGAGGAAGCCTCCAAATGCGGTGCTGCCGCTGTAATTCTTCCTGAGGGCGAGGGCAAGGTTGGAAAGCCATCAATTTATGTTGCGGATGTTCGTGAGGCATTTGCTGTTCTTCTTAAGACGTTTACGCCGCCGCTGTCATTTGAAAAAGGTGTAAGCCCCGAGGCGCATATCGGAAAGGATGTAAGCATCGGAAAGGATGTCATCATCATGCCCTTTGCAGTGGTTGATGACCATGCGGTAATCGGAGATGGCGTAACACTTTATCCGCACACATATATCGGACAGTACGCGGAGGTTGGCGACGGCTCGCTTATTTACTCAAATGTTACTGTACGTGAGCATTGTCGTGTGGGAAAGCGTGTTATAATTCACAGCTCAACAGTCATCGGGTCAGACGGTTTCGGCTTTACGACAAAGGACGATGTTCATACAAAGGTTCCGCAGGTTGGCTGCGTCGTTGTGGAGGATGACGTGGAGATTGGCGCTCAGGTTGGAATAGACCGTGCTACTACAGGAGCAACGGTTATCGGACATGGCACGAAGATTGACAACCTTGTTCATATCGGGCATAACTGCCGGATTGGAGCAAACTGCCTCATTGTGGCGCAGGTAGGAATATCCGGATCTACGATTGTCGGTGATAATGTTACCTTTGGAGGACAGACGGGAACGGTCGGTCATATTCATATCGGAGGACATTCGGTATATGCCGCAAGAAGCGGTATCATCGGAGATATGCCGGAGGGTGTTTTCTGTTCAGGCTTCCCTGTACAGCCGCATCACGACTGGCTGCGTATGCAGGCAGCGCTTAAAAAGCTTCCTGATATGATGAAAAAAATGAAGGCGCTTGAGAAGAAGCTCGCGGCTTATGAAGAAGGAAAGAAATAAGCTATGCTGGCATATTATTTTGCAAAGGCAACGAGCTTTATCCTGTGTATTCTGCCTGCCGGATTTTGCGAATGGCTCGGAGTTACTCTTGGAAAGCTCACCTGGTGCTTTGTTCCAAGGAAACGCCGGCGCATGGCACGTGACAACGTTATGCGCTGCCTTGGGGTAGATGAAGCTGAAGCGGACCGCATTGCAAAGGCCAGCTGGGTGAGATTCGGCCCTATGCTTATGGAAGTAATGAGATTTCCGAAGATTTTGGAGCACATGGATGACTATGTGGAAATCGAGGGAATGGAGTATCTTCAGGAAGGTCTTTCTAAGGGAAAGGGAGCTGTAATCGCAACGTCACATTCAGGCAATTGGGAGCTGATGGGCGGCGCTCTTGCAAACGCGGGGATTTCCCTTGTAGGCGTGGCAATGCGTCAGAAGGAAGCCGGCTTTGATAAGTTTATCAATGAGTACAGACGCCTTGTGGGCATGCATATTACCTATAAGGATAATGTACGTGAAATGTTCGATATGCTGAAAAAGGGCTGGACAATTGGTCTTCTGATGGATCAGGACAGCAGCCTTCGGGATGGGATAATTTTTGACTGGTTCGGACAGCCGACGAATTTTGTTCAGGGACCTGCCGTGATGGGACGTTTTCAGGGTATTCCGGTTTTCCCGGGATATATAACACGGAAATCTGACGGTCATCACAAGATTATTATTTATCCGCCTATATTTGTCGACAAAACAAAGGACAAAGCCGGAGATATACGGAAGGCAATGATTGCGATAAGTGAAGTGCTTGAGGCACACATACGAAAATATCCTGAGGAATGGTTCTGGCTTCACGACCGATGGAAGTCCGTTCGGAATAAAGATAATCCATGATTGAGGGGCAGCCTTTGAGGGCTGCCTTTTTCTTTGAAAGTAGTGTAAAAGTAAAAAACTTGCGTATGAAAGAAATCTTCGTTAAAATAAATAATATGGGAAAATATGGACTTAATGCTTAGGCTTTTGGGAGGCTTTGTTTTGAAGCAGCAAACTATCGCAAAGGAAGCAGTCTATACAGGAGTAGGACTGCATTCGGGAAAAGAAGTTCACATGAGACTTCTTCCGGCGCCGGTGGATACCGGCATTGTTTTTGTGCGTACGGATATCGAATGGCAGCCGACTGTTCGTGCTGTAGCGTCAAATGTAACCGCAACTGTTCGTGCGACCACGATAGAGGAAAACGGAGTGAAGTTTTTCACTATCGAGCATCTGATGTCTTCGTTTCAGGCAGCACGCATTGATAACTGCCGCGTAGAGCTCGATGCGGAGGAACCTCCGGTTGCTGATGGGGCAGCACTTGTTTTTTTACAGCTTCTGGAATCGGCCGGAATAAAGGAGCAGGAGAAGGAACGTAAGGAGACTGTTATTGACCGTGTTTACCGTGTGGATGACGGAGACCGTTTTGTCATGGTTCTGCCTTACGATGGACTGCGCGTATCCTTTACATCGCTTAATCCGCATCCTTTGGTTGGCACACAGTACTGTGATGTCATTCTTGAGGGGGATGCGTACAGGAAAGAGATTGCGCCTGCGCGTACCATTGCGTATGAAAAGGAAATCGAGGCGCTGCGGCAGATGGGCCTTGGACTTGGCGGAACGCTTGAAAATGTCATTGTGTACAGCGACGAAAAATGGCTGAACACGCTGCGGTTTCCTGATGAGCTTGTTCGCCACAAGGTGCTTGACGTGTTGGGCGACCTTAGGCTGGCAGGACTTATCCGCGGACATGTAATCGCTGTTAAATCAGCACATGCCCTGAACACGCAGCTGGCAAAAAAAATATACGAGACACTGCGCTGAACTGAAAATAGCTTGGAACTGAAGAGGAGTGAAAGTATGGTACTCGATATTAAAGAAATACAGCAGATTTTACCGCACCGCGCACCAATGCTTCTGGTAGACCGTATCATTGAGATTGAGCCATTCGAGTCGGCAACCGGGATAAAAAATGTCACGGCTGACGAGCCCTTTTTTGCAGGGCATTTCCCGGGCAATCCGATAATGCCGGGAGTACTGCTGCTTGAGGCAATGGCACAGGTAGGCGGAATAGCGATGCTTTATCCGGAAGAGCACCGCGGAAAGATTGCGCTTTTTGGCGGTATGGAGAATGTGAAATTCAAGCGTCCCGTTGTTCCGGGAGATCAGCTAGTAATGAAGGCCAAGCTGCTGCATGTTGTGAAGTCAAGCTTTGGAAAGCTTCATGCTGAGGCTTTCGTGGACGATAAACTTGTGGCGCAGGCAGACTTCATTTTTGCTCTGAAGAAAAATGAAGATTAAAAGGAAAAGTATAGAAAATAGAGCATATTAAGTAGATTTTTGTCGTAAAATGGAGTTGTTTCTGTGGGATTGTGGAAAATGAGGTTATTTAGTCCGAAATCGTCTGCAAGAAATATCGTATCCAAGGGATTATATTTTACGTAAGGAAGAGTTTACTCATAAAGCAGGTTCGATGGAGGAGTGTAGGAAATGAGCGCGGAGAATGAAAATACAAACAAAATACATGAGACCGCGGTGATATATCCCGGAGCACAGCTAGGGAAAAATGTTGAGGTAGGTCCTTATGCGGTTATCGGCCCTAATGTTACAATCGGGGACGGTACGGTAGTTGGACCGCATGTTGTTATTACAGGCTGGACCAAAATAGGTAATGACTGTAAGTTTTATCAGTTTGCATCAGTCGGCGAGGAGCCGCAGGATTTGAAGTTTGTCGGTGAGAAAAGCTATGTCGTCATCGGAGACCGTACGAAGGTACGCGAGTGCGTAACGATACACCGTGCGACCGGCGAGGGCGAGGAAACCCGCATTGGCAACGACTGCCTGCTGATGGCTACGGTTCACATTGCGCATAACTGTGTGGTGGGAAACAATGTTATTATGTCGAATGCAGCCATGATTGCAGGACATGTTCAGGTTGAGGACCGGGTAGTTATCGGCGGAATGACAGGTGTCCATCAGTTCGTAAAAATCGGACGTAATGCCATGGTCGGCGGAATGAGCCGCCTGACGCAGGACGTAGTTCCGTATACGATTGTAAACGGTGCCCCTGCGCGTGCTATTGGCTTAAACAGCGTAGGAATTTCACGTGCGGGAATTTCTTCGGATTCGCGCCGGCGTCTTAAACAGGCGTATAAGATTTTATACCGCTCAGGGTACAATGTATCCAAAGCTATTGAAATTATTGAGCAGGAGGTAGATTCCTGCCTGGAGGTTGACCATTTCCTCCGTTTCCTGAGGAACGCGGACCGTGGTATCTGCCGCGGAGGCCGAAGCGATTCGGATAATGCCTGAGAGGAAAAAACCATATACTGGAGGATACGATGGAAAAAATCGGTCTTTTGGCAGGTGTAGGTCATCTGCCGGTGGAGTGCGCGCAAGCCGCGTCAAAACTCGGGTATGAGGTCTATGCAGTTGCGCTCCTTTCCGAAGTCGATAAGACATTGAAGGATTGTGTTGCCGGCTATGCTGATATTAATGTCGCAAAGGTCGGAAAGATCATAGATTTTCTGAAGGAAAATGACGTTCATAAGGTTACTATGATAGGTAAGGTCACAAAGGAGCTTTTAATGAGCGGAAATTATGCGCTGCCTGATTTTCGCACAGTGAAGCTTCTGTGGTCGCTGCCGGATCACAAGGATGACACTATAATGCTTACCTTTGTTGAGGAGCTTGCGAAGGAAGGAATTGAGGTCTGTGACCAGACACTTCTGATTCGTCCGCTGATGCCTGAAAAGGGAACGCTTACGAAGCGCGAGCCGACGGAGGCCGAGCTCAAGGATATGGAGTTCGGATTCCGTATGGCAAAGGAAATCGGCCGGCTTGATGTTGGGCAGACTGCGGTGGTCAAGGATTTGGCGGTTATGGCGCTGGAGGCAATTGAAGGAACCGATGCCTGCATAGACAGAGGAGGAAAGCTTTCACGCGGCGGAGCTGTCGTGGTGAAGGTTGCTAAGCCTGAGCAGGACCTGAGATTTGATGTTCCGGCGGTTGGTGTCACGACTATTGAACACATGGCTGCGGTGGGAGCAAAGGCACTGGCTATAGAGGCCGGACATACGCTTTTGGTTGACCGCGAGGAAGTTATTGCTCTGGCGGAGAAGAACAAGATAACTATTGTTGCCATGTAGTCCGTAGAAAGAACAGATGCGCGGCGGATACTACGAAAAGTATCTGCCGCTTTTTTGTTTGCTGTGCGGTACTGAGATTTTGCCCGACAGTCCATAGCAAAAATTTTGATTAATGGTGTTATGTGTGAGTTATGATATACTATTATGTATATTGTTTTGACTTTTGCCGAAAGGAGGCGGACGTATGAAGATTATGCTTTCTGCCGGAGAAGTGTCCGGAGACCTGCACGGTGCAAGTATAGCTGCTGCGATACATGAACTTTCCCCCGAAACTGAGCTTATCGGGTTTGGAGGGAAACAAATGCAGGCGGCAGGTGTCCGCCTCAATGCCGACATGGCTGATTACAGTGTTATGGGGGTTTGGGAGGTAATCTTAAATCTCCGCCGCATTATGCGGCTGTTAAATCATCTGACAAATGTGATGAAGGAGGAACGTCCGGATCTTTTGGTGCTTATAGATTATCCGGATTTTAACTGGAGACTTGCAAAACGGGCGAAGGAATTAGGTATCCCTGTTTTTTCCTATATTCCTCCATCAGCGTGGGCATGGAGAAAGGGGCGCGCAAAAAGCTGCGCTGCTCTTGCCGATGAATTTGCGGCCATTTTCCCTTTTGAAACAAAGGTCTATGAGGATGCTGGAGCAAACATAAGCTTTGTAGGAAACCCCCTTGTGGATAAGGTGCGCCCTTCAATGAGTGATGAAGAGGCAAAGGCATATTTCGGGATAAAGGCTGATGAATATCCCGTTCTTTTGATGCCGGGAAGCCGCCGACAGGAAATAGAGCTTTTATTTCCTGCTATGCTTGAAGCTGCCAAACGCATTAAGGAAGTAAAGAAGGACACAGTCTTTTATCTTCCTGTCGCACAGAGCATGGCGCAGGAAGATATGGAAAAAATGGCAGAGAAGGCTGGTGTCGATATCCGTTTTACCCATGACCATACCTATGACCTCATGGCGCAGGCGGAATTTTCCCTTGCAACCTCCGGCACGGTTGTTTTGGAGGCAGCACTTATGGGGCTTCCATGTATAGTTTTGTATCGGCTTTCACCGGTATCGTATTTTTTCGGAAAGCTCCTTGTTCATGTGAGGTTTTTCAGCTTGCCGAATATTTTATTGGGCGAAGAAATCCAGCCGGAGCTTTTGCAGGATGAAGTGAATCCTGAAAGAATTTTGAAGGAAGCACGCCGCTTTTGGGAGGAGTCATCCTACGCTGAAGGTGTGCGAAAAAAACTGCGTGAGGCATGTGACCGCCTGGGTCCGCCCAATGCTGCAAAACGCGTTGCAGAGCGAATCCTGGCTGCGGCTGTGAGGCTTGGCGCAGATAAGCAGACTTTCGGAGGATCTGTATGAAAAATTACACAAGATTGTTAAAATATATACTTCCATACAAGAGAAGGCTTTTTGAGGCCATCGTATGCATTATAATCGCGGCGGGCGCGAATTTGTATCTGCCATGGATTATAAAGGACATGATTGATAAGGTTCTCGCCGAGAAGGATATGCTTATGCTGAATGTGATAGCAGCGGGAATTGTTATTACGTTCCTTATACGCGGAATTTTTTACTATGGGCAAAGTTACCTCGTGTCTTTTGTCGGGGAACGTGTTATCATAGATGTCAGGGAAATTTTGTTTAAAAAATTTCAGCGTCTTCCGCTTTCGTATTTTGACCGTCATCAGACAGGCGAAATAATGAGCTACATTACAAATGATGTTGCGGCGCTTCAGAACGCACTTGTGGACAGACTCATTGAATTGGTCACGGAGAGCTCGATTTTCGTAGGCTCTCTTGTTATGATGTTTCTGCTTGACTGGCAGCTCAGTCTTTTGACGTTGATTACCGTGCCGCTGGTAGGCGAGGCTATGAAAATTTTCGGTCGTAAGATGAAATCCTCCGGTGCAGTTATACAGGAGCGGCTGGCAGATATTACGGCACTTATGCAGGAGAGTATCTCCGCAGTACGCGTGGTAAAGTCTTTTGTGCGTGAGGATTTTGAAATTCAGCGCTTTACAAGGGAAAATGACCTGAATTTCCGCGCTCAGATGAAGAGCGTGCAGATTCAGAGCCTTTTGACGCCGACGGTTGAGTTCCTCGCGGCTCTGGCGGTTACTGTTATCGTGTGGTTCGGCGGCTATGAGGTAGTCAATGGAAATATAACGGCAGGCGCGCTGGTTGCATTTTTGACTTATGCTGTAAACCTTGCAAATCCGGTTAAGAGAATCAGCCGTGTTTACGGTACCATTCAGAAGGCTATGGCAGGCGCGGAGCGTGTCTTTGGTATAATGGACATGCCTGAGGCGATTGCTGACAAGCCGGAGGCAAAGGCTATGCCTGCGGTTAAGGGTTATGTTGAATTTGATGATGTGACATTTGGCTATAAGGACGATATCCCGGCACTTGAGCATATCAGCTTTAAGGCAGAGCCCGGGCAGATGATTGCCTTTGTAGGACCCAGCGGAGCCGGCAAGTCAACGATAGCAAATCTTATTCCGCGCTTTTATGACGTCAATGGGGGAGCTATACGTATTGACGGGCAGGATGTGCGGGATGTGACTATGTCATCCCTTCGCGAGCAGATTGGTATTGTTCCGCAGGAAACGATGCTGTTTTCAACGACGGTTCGCGAAAATATCCGTTACGGACGATTGGACGCTACCGATGAGGAGCTTGTCCAGGCTGCCAAGGATGCGAACGCCCACGAGTTCATTATGCAGCTTCCGGAGGGCTATGATACGAAAATAGGCGAGAGGGGCCTTAATCTTTCCGGAGGACAGCGTCAGCGTATTGCTATCGCGCGTGCAATATTAAAAAATCCACAGCTGCTTATTCTTGATGAGGCTACATCAGCACTGGATACGGAAAGCGAGAAGATTGTTCAGGCAGCTCTTGACCGTCTGATGGTGGGACGTACATCCTTCGTTATCGCCCATCGTCTTTCGACTATATTCAATGCTGACCAGATTTACGTCATTGAAAAAGGACATATCAGGGAGCATGGGACACATGAAGAGCTTCTTGCTCTCGGAGGTCTCTACAGCAGTCTGTATAATATTCAGTTCAGCAAATAAATTTTAAGCATATAACAGGGGAAAAAACATGCAGTTACTATATAATATCGCCGCCATAATCGTGGTGCTGCTCATTATTCCGGTATTCGCGGTCAGGGCAATACGTGAGCGCGGATTCGTTGAGCGTATCCGTCAGTCTCTGGGTTTTGTTCCGGAGGAGGAGCTTGCGAAGGTAGCGAAGAAAAACTGTATATGGGTTCATGCGGCATCGGTGGGTGAGGTCGTTGCGGCAAGTCCGCTTATCAAGGAATTTCGTAAGGAATTTCCCAAAAGTCCGATTCTTGTTTCTGTTGTAACAACCAGCGGCTATGAAATGGCTAACCGCATTATAAAGGATGCGGACAGTATTATATATTTCCCGCTGGATCTGCCTCTTCTGGCTGCGCATATGGTCCGTATGATTACTCCACGTGTCTTTATGCCCGTAGAGACAGAACTTTGGCCGAATTTCCTCCGTGCGTGCCGTACCATGAACATCCCCGTCATGATGGTCAACGGACGAATAAGCGATAAGAGCGTAAAGCGATATCATCATCTGCACAGTCTTCTTGACGACATGATAGGCACTGTTACGAAGTTTGCCATGCAGTCGCCTATTGATGCAGAGTATATCATACGTCTGGGTGCGAATCCGAATCTTGTCGTAGTAACAGGAAATACGAAGTTTGACCAGACCTATACCGATGTCAGCACAAAGGAAAAGCAGCGGCTGATTGACGAAATGGGAATTCAGAATAATGACGGCATTTTCCTTGCAGGAAGTACACACCGGGGCGAGGAAGAACCGGTGCTTCAAGCCTTTAAGGAGGTTCGTAAGGAAAAGCCGAACGCTAAGCTGGTTATTGCTCCGCGTGAGCTGCTCAGGGTACGTGAGGTTATTGCAATCTGTCATAGTGCCGGTTTTAAGACGGCAAGGCGTACTGAGCTTTTGGAGCATCCCTCCGAAGGACACGATATTGTAATCCTTGACACCATAGGAGAGCTTGGACAGGTATACAGCGTCGGTGACGTTATTTATGTAGGCGGAAGCCTGATTGCCCACGGCGGCCATAATATCCTGGAGCCTGCGGCTCACGGAAAAGCCATCATTGTTGGCTTTAACATGTTCAATTTCAAGGAAACCCATGCGCTTTTCACAAAGCGAAGCGCGGTAATCACGGTACAGAACTCTGCCGAGCTTACCCAAGAGGTTGTGCGCCTTTTCAGCGATGATGAGGAACGCCACCGCATGGAAAGTGAAACACTCGCTATCTGCAGCGAAAATAAGGGCGCGGCACGCCGCTCCGCGATTCTTCTCCATGAAATGCTGGAGCAGGTGGAGGAGCGCCGTCTTGCGAGCGGATATATCAAATCTACAAACAAGGTTGAAAACTTCCAGACGTATTTCTACCATTTGATTCACAGCCGCAAGAGCCACGGGCTTCTGGTGCAGATGTTTATAGCTGTACTCTATATTTTCTCGCTTATATACGGCGGTCTTGTAAATCTGAAGCTTGCCGGATATAAATTCGGCGTTTTCAGCCGCAAAAAGCTTGGATGCTATGTAATCAGTCTTGGTAACATAACTGTCGGTGGTACAGGAAAGACGCCGACTGCCCAGCTTCTTGCAAGGGAAATCCGTAATCTTGGATACCGCGTTGTCATACTTAACAGAGGCTACCGTGCAAAATGGCGCGGCGAGGTCGGCGTGGTTTCCGACGGAAAGACTCTTCACATGACAGCGGCGGAGGCAGGCGATGAGGCGTACATGCTTGCGAAGCACCTGCCGGATGTTCCGGTGCTTATCGGACCCGAGCGCTATCAGACAGGTACATACGCCATAGAGCATTTCGGTGCTGAGGTGGCAATTCTCGACGACGGATATCAGCACTGGCAGCTGGACCGTGACATGGATATCGTACTTATCGATGCAGTGAATGTTTTCGGAAACGGATATATGCTCCCACGAGGAACGCTGCGCGAACCTATATCCCATATCGACCGCGCGGACATCTGCCTTCTTACAAAGGTTGACCAGGCGTCCGAGACTTCAAGGCAGTATATCCATACGGTCATTGAAGAGGAGAACGAGCATGCCCTTGTTGTGGAGTCAGTCCACCGTCCGAGAGGCTTTATTGAACTGGCTGACTGGCACGCAAATATCGCAAGCGAAGGAATAGATGTCAATCAGATGAAGGGCAAGCGTGTTATGGCTGTGTCTGCTATCGGAAATCCGGCTTCCTTTGAGCAGACATTGGCAAATCTCGGCGCCGTTGTCGTTGAGAGCCTTCGTTTCCCTGACCATCATGATTATACGGAGCAGGAGATGCTTGATGCCGCAAATCTCGCTGTTCAGATGGATGCTGAGGCTGTCGTAATAACAGAAAAGGATGCCGTCAAGGTTCCTATTCTGACACGCGACACGATAGTCGGAAAGCTTGGACATATGGTTCCTATTTATGTTGTCAGCGTCGAGGTAACCTTCAGGGATGATGCGGACCGTATTTTGGGCTGTATTCATAAGGACTTGAAGGAAAAGCTTGGTAAATAAGGAGATTTTTACATGAAGACACTTTGCGTTATTCCGGCGCGGTACGCATCTACGCGTCTGCCGGGAAAACCGCTTAAGGATATTGCAGGAAAGCCTATGATATGCAGGGTATATGACCGTGCGGCGCAGGCAAAGAAAATAACTGAGGTTGTCGTTGCTACAGATGATGAAAGAATAATTGAGGCGGTCGAAAAAAACGGCGGCAAAGCAATGATGACGTCAAAAAATCATCCTACAGGCACAGACCGTCTTGCAGAGGTTGCGGCTGCATATACCGATGTTGACCTCATTATCAATGTTCAGGGAGATGAGCCCCTTATTGAGCCTTCTCTCATTGATGAACTGGCAGAGGCATTTGAGGAAGACCGTGAGCTTCTTATGGCGACGGTAATGACTCCAATGACGGATGAGGAAGAACAGAAAAATCCAAACAATGTTAAGGTTGTAACGGACAAAAACGGGTATGCGCTCTATTTTTCCCGTTCCCTTATGCCTTATCCGAGAGTAGAAGGAAAGGCACCTGTGCATAAGCATATCGGAATTTATGCGTACAAGAGGGATTTTTTGCTGCAGTACGCAAAGCTTGCCCCGACACCTTTAGAGCAGGCTGAGTCGCTGGAGCAGCTGAGAGCACTTGAAAACGGATACCGCATCCGTGTGATAGCGACCAACGCGAAATTTGTCGGAGTCGATACGGCAGAAGATCTCGCGAAGGTTAATGAGATATACAGAAATATGAACTGAGTGATGATAAAAGAAAGGTTGTGCATCATGAATACAGTAAAAATCGGAAATTTTGAGATGGGAGCAGGAAACCCTTTGGTGCTCATGGCAGGTCCGTGCGTTCTGGAGGATTATGAGCGCTGTCTCTTTATTGGACGTACTATACGCGATATTACAAGCCGTCTTGGTATTCCATATATCTTCAAGGCATCCTTTGATAAGGCAAACCGCTCATCCTTCCATGGATTTCGCGGCCCCGGTCTTGAGAAGGGGCTGGAAATGCTTGCAAATATCAAAAAGGAGCTCGGGGTACCTGTCGTGACTGATATCCATACGGAGCTTCAGCCGGAGCCTGTTTCAAAGGTCGTGGATGTCCTTCAGATTCCGGCATTTCTCTGCCGTCAGACTGATCTTTTGAATGCTGCTGCAAAAACAGGGGCAGTCGTAAACGTTAAAAAGGGACAGTTCATGGCGCCTAAGGATATGCGGAATGTTGTTGACAAGATTCTTGAGGGCGGCAATTCGAATATCATACTGACGGAGCGCGGAGCTTCCTTTGGTTATAATAATCTTGTGGTTGATATGAGAAGCTTCCCGATAATGCGTTCCTTCGGTTATCCTGTTGTGTTTGACGCTACACACAGCGTTCAGCTTCCGGGAGGAAGCGGTACAAGCTCCGGCGGAAACCGTGAACTGGCGGAGTATCTTGCACGTGCAGCAGTAGGTGCAGGCGTTGACGGACTTTTCATGGAGGTTCACGATAATCCTGAGGAAGCACTCTGTGACGGTCCGAACAGTATTTATCTCGATAAGCTGGAGGATATCCTGAAGGACTGCCTGTCGATTTATAATATCGTACGCAAGAAACTTTACTGAGGAAGGTCCTGAGCATGAGTTTAATCAAGGAAAAAGCAGTTGATACGCTGAAAATTGAAATTGATGCGGTAACTAAGCTCATTGACCGCATTGATGATGAGTTCGAGGATGCGGTAAATGGTATACTGGAATGCAAAGCCCGCCTTATCGTTACAGGAATAGGGAAATCCGGTCATGTGGGGCAGAAGGTTGCTGCAACGCTGGCAAGTACCGGAACACCTTCTTTCTTTATGCACCCTGCGGAGGCTTTTCACGGTGATTTGGGTATGGTCACGGCTAACGATATAGTGCTGGCTATTTCAAACAGCGGTGAAACAAACGAGGTTGTCAATATTCTGCCTATTATCCGCAGAATAGGTGCCAAGATAATAGCTCTCTGCGGACGCCGTGATTCTACACTTGGAAAAAATGCTGACTGGTTTATAGATGCAGGAGTCGATCGCGAAGCATGTCCTTTGGGACTTGCTCCGACGGCCAGCACAACGGCAGCCCTTGCAATGGGCGACGCTCTTGCAATGGCGCTTCTTTCTGCAAGAAATTTCACGGCACAGGATTTTGCGGTATTTCATCCTGGCGGATCTCTTGGGAGGAAACTTTTGCTGACGGTGGAAAATGTCATGCATTCCGGAGACGAGAATCCTGTTATCGGTGTAGAAAAGACGGCAAAGGAAGCGCTCTTTGTCATGACGGCAAAGGGAGTAGGCGCAACATCCGTAGTATCTTCGGACGGTACATTTATCGGGCTTGTTACGGACGGAGATATCCGCCGCTGTCTTGCACAGGGAAGCGAGTTCTTGAACGAGCCGGTTGATAATTTTATGACAAAGAATCCGATTACTATAACAAAGGATAAGCTGGCGGCTTCGGCGCTCAGCATTATGGAGAAGCATAAGCCACGGCCGATAACTGTTCTGCCGGTAGTCGATGATAAAAAACATCCGATAGGGATAGTACATCTTACAGACCTTTTACGTCAGGGAGTCGTATGATGGAAGAAGCAAGAGATGCAGACGTCCTCGGGCGTGCAAAGAAAATTAAAATGATTATTCTCGATGTGGACGGAGTCCTTACTGATGGAGGCGTTCATATCGGTGAAGAGGGAGAACTCTTTAAGACCTTCAACATCAAGGACGGCATGGGAATCGCTCTTTGGCAGAGGGCCGGTTTTAGGACGGCAATCATTACGGGGCGCAGGTCCAAGATGCTGGAAAAAAGGGCTGAGGAGCTTCATATCACGGAGTTCAGACAGGGATGCCTGGATAAGCGTGATGCCTATAAGGAGATTAAGGAGAAGTATTCTTTGAAGGATGAGGAAATCGCCTACATCGGTGATGACCTTATTGATCTTCCTGTTATGATACAGGTTGGCTTTGCAGCTGCTCCTGCGGACGCGGTCAGTGATGTGCGCGAACGCGCTCACTTTGTCACTGAAGCATACGGAGGGCGCGGAGCTGTTCGGGAGGTTTTGGAATTTATTCTCAAATCTCAGAACCTGTGGAAGGATATAGTAAACACTTTTTTGAGTTAAGCTTTTGGAGGAACAAGTATGATTTATCGCTGCCTTATGCTGCTCAGCAGAATCGTCTGCTGTCTGCCGCATTCGGCCCTGCTGGTTCTGGGCCGGGGAGCGGGTGTCCTGTATTACAAATTCATAAAGAAGCAGCGTGAACGCGCCGTGCAGCAGATGATGGAATGCCTTGACATGCCGGAGGATGAGGCCCGTAAAACCGTGAGGGAATCCTTCATAAATCTCGCTACCAATGTTTTTGAGATTCTTTACATGCCGCATCTCAATAAAAAGAATTTTCATAAATATATTGAGATTGATCATCTTGAACGCATGAAGGATGCTCTTGCTGAAGGGCATGGTGTTGTAGTTCTTACAGGCCACGTTGGAACCTGGGAATGGCTGTCTGCGGCATTTACTCTTTCGGATCTTCCGGTTACTGCAATCGCAAAGCCACAGCCGAATGAGCAGTATACACGTGTGCTGAATGACCTTCGGGCTACTATAAATGTTGAGATTTTCAGCCGGGGTACAAGCGAGCTCCTTGCGGCAGCACGGGCACTTCGTCATGGCAAAATTCTGGGATTCCTGGCAGACCAGGATGCGGGCCCCGGGGGAGCCTTTATTGATTTCCTCGGAAAAACCGCGTCAACGCCAATGGGACCTGCGGTGTTCTCACGCAAGTTCAATGCCCCTGTGCTTCCTGCGTTTATACTCAGAAAGCCTGATGGAACCCATAAGGTTGTTATCGGAGAGGCAATGCGGTATGAGGATCACGGAGATACAGACAAGGACCTCTACGATTTCACTGTGCGCATGACACGCATACTTGAAGGGATTATAAAGGAAAATCCGACTCAGTGGCTTTGGTTCCAGAAGAGGTGGAATACGCCTCCGGAGCAAAAGCATGTTAAACACCATACTGTCAAGGCAGAGGAGGAGCAGCCGTAATCATGGAAAAGAAAATGAAAATGGTGATGCTTCTTGCAGCGGCTGCCTTTATAGGCGGAATCGCATGGGTAGTATTCTCCGTACCTAAGGAAGAAAATGTGAAGGAAGCCGGAGACCCCGGTCCAAGACTTATGGAATATTCCTCCAACACTATTCGTGAAGAAAAGGATGGAAAGGTCATATGGGAGATTTATGCTGAGCAGTCACAGATGAATGTGGATACTCAGGATACGGTTTTCCAGAACGTAAAAGGAAAATATTATCAGGGAGATAAGCTTATCACCATTACAGCGCCCCACGGCGTCTATAACAGCAAGACGCGCAATGTGCGGCTGGACGGCGGAGCAAAGGCCGTAACAAGTGATAACGAGACGCTGGACTGCGCATCCCTTGAATGGGTGGCAGATGAAGGACGGCTTTTGGCAATAGGAAAAGCGAAGCTTGTGCGCGGTGGGGTAACAATCACGGCGGACAGGATTGAAGCCGCAGACGAATTTAATTCCTTCAAGGCGCAGGGTAATGCGCATATCGTGAAAGGAAAGGAATGAGCACGATGAAATCAATTCATAAGAAAAGTATTGCAGCTGCAGCAGCTGTGCTGCTTGGTATTTCTAGCTTTGCAATCGTCGGAGCGGAGCCTTCAAACGGAGCATCCGAACTGAACGGAGATGTGGTAGAATATAATGCGAAGACGGGCCTCATGACGGCAGATGGACATGTTGTTCTTAAGCATAATGACGGTGTTGCAAGAGGCAGCCATGCAGAATACAATACGAAAACACAGGACGGTCTTTTGACCGGCGGAGTAGTCGCCAATCAGGGGGATACGCACCTTACATGTGATTCCGTGCGTTTCTTCGGAGGAACTCAGGTCGTGGCTGAAGGAAATGTTCATGGCTCAAAGGGAGATAAAGCCTATGAGGGACCGCGTGCGGAATACTCCACTGACAATGAGTATCTGAGACTTCCCGCAGGAGGTACAATCACCACGGCGGACGGCTCTTTTACAGCAGATTACATGGAGGGCTGGATGAAGGAAAATCATGCCCGCGGTGTAGGTAATGCCTATGTTACCAGCCCGAAGAGAAACTTTGAGGGCGGCGGAGATGAGGCCGAGTATTTCGGAGAAGAAAGCGGAAAAGTGGTTTTGACAGGTAACGCATGGGCAATTCAGGACAATAACAGGCTTAAGAGCCAGCGTCTTACGGTTTATCTCGATGAAAAGGGACAGGCACAGACAGAGGCGGCACAGTAAGAGTCCTAAGGAACAAAGGAGTTTTACGGTTTGTATATCGAAGCAAGAGACTTAGTAAAAACATATAAGAATCGGAACGCCGTTGACCATGTGTCAATCAAGATGAAGACAGGTGAGATAGTCGGCCTTCTTGGACCTAACGGTGCCGGTAAGACGACGACCTTTTACATGATTATCGGCATTGAGCGTCCGACCTCCGGAGAGGTTTTTCTGGACGACAAGCCAATCGGAAATTTACCGATGCATGTGCGCGCGCAGATGGGAGTAAGCTATCTGGCACAGGAGGCATCAATATTCCGTAAGCTGACCGTCGAGGAAAATCTCATGGCTATTTTGGAGATGACGGGAGCCGGTAAAAAGGAATGTCGGCAGAAAATGTCGGATCTTCTGGAGGAATTTCACGTAGCACATGTCCGGGAGCGCAAAGGAACGGAGCTTTCCGGAGGCGAGCGCCGCCGTGTTGAAATCGCGCGCTGTCTCGCGCTTGAGCCTAAATTCATCCTGCTGGATGAGCCGTTTGCCGGGGTTGATCCGATTGCCGTTGCGGATATTCAGGGAATTATTGAATATCTGAGAAAGCGTGGTATTGGAATCCTTATTACGGACCATAACGTCAGGGAGACGCTGCGTATCGTTGACAGGGCGTATATATTAAACAACGGGGAAATCCTTTTGGAAGGCGACCGTCACAAGATTGCAAACGATGAGCTTGCAAAGAAATTTTATCTGGGTGACAATTTCACCCTGTAGGAGTATAGGAAATAATGCATATTCGGCTTTTAGACCGCTATATTTTCCGTGAGGTGTTCTTCACCTTTCTGTTTGGTATTGCGGCGTTTACAACAGTATTTGTGGGATCCGGAACACTGTTTCGAATCGCACAGTATATGACAGAATATGGGGCTTCGCTTAGCTCCTGCATAAAAATTTTTGTTCTCAGCCTTCCGGGGGCTGTAATCTGGACATTCCCTATGTCCATGCTGCTCGGGACGCTCCTGGCATTCGGAAGATTGTCAAGCTCCAGCGAGATTACGGCTATGAAGTCATGCGGCGTCAGCTTTTGGAGAATTGCGGCACCGGGACTTCTTCTTGGTCTGGTTGTGAGTTTTTTTGCTGTGTGGTTCAATGAATATATTGTGCCCTGGTCCAACGAGGCGTACACAAGAGTTCTGAACTACGAAATCAAGGGTAATACGGCACCGCAGTCACAGGACCATATTATTCTTAAGGACATCAAGAGCGGTGTTATTAACCGTCTCATATACGCGCGCCGTTATGACGCGTCCACCGAGCAGATGCAGAATATTACAATGCAGCTTTTCGAAAATGGAAAGGTGAGCCATGTAGAAAATGCTGAGTATGCAGAGTGGAAGAATGGAACATGGACGATGCATCAGGGCGTAATATACGATATTCCGAAGGAAGAGGGCGCTGCCCAGCACCTGATGCACTTTGATACGCAGCTGCTTCCAATCAATGACAGCCCGCGTCAGATTGTCCGTTCACAGAAGAGACCTGAGGAAATGACAATCCGTGAGCTTCGTGAGACAATTAAGCTTCTAAAGGGGCAGTTTGTAAATTCCAGAAAGATGGAGGCTGAATTCCATCAGCGCTTTACTGTACCGTTTGCCAGCTTTATCTTTGCGCTGGTGGGTATTCCGCTTGGCCTTCAGCCAAACCGCGCAAGCTCTTCACGTGGCTTTGCTCTCAGTATAGTGATTATTTTCATATACTACTCGCTTATGACTATGGGAGGCGCTTTTGCACAGGGGGGGACGCTTCCTGCCATGTTTGCGGTCTGGATTCCGAATATCGTCGGTCTCATAGCGGGTGTATATCTTATGTGGAAGGCATCAAGGTAAGAAAAGTAAGCTAAGTACAGTGAATGGGGGGAAAACAATGTACGGAGTTGTGCTCATTGTGGTTCTTGTTATAACCGGCGGTGTGATTGCTTTTATCGGCGATCGCGTCGGAACAAAGGTGGGCAAGAAAAAGCTGTCTCTTTTCGGACTGCGCCCGCGGCATACCTCTGTCATTGTTACCATTATCACAGGTATTTGTATTACGACTATGACCTTCGGCGTAATGGCGGCTGTCTCAAAGGACGTGCGCACGGCACTTTTCGGTATGGAAAAACTGAACAGGGCAATGCAGGAGACACAGGAACGTCTGAATACGGCAGGCGTGAAGCTTTCTGCAGCTGAGGAGCAGCAGAAGAAGGCTGAGGAGAAGCTGAAGGATTCACGGGAAGAAATAGAAAAGCTGCAGTCAAAGCAGGAGAAGCTTGCAGCAAGAGCATCCGAACTTGAGGCAGGCAATGCCGCACTTGAAGCTGAAAAGGGTGCGCTGCTTTCAAAGAATGACGCGCTTTCTTCAGAAAATACAGCGCTTGAAGCCGACAACAAATCACTGGAGCAGCGTTCTGAGCTTCTACGGCAGGGCCTGCAGACGATGCGCGAAGGAGATATTGTTTTCCGTGCAGGAGAGGTTGTTGCCAGCGGAGTTATTGAGGGCGGCCGGTCGAAGGAAGAGATCCGTGAGGATATGGAATCTCTTATAGTCCTGGCGAACCGGAATACGACCCAGCGGCTTGGCGTGAATGATGAAAACAGCAGCATTTGGATTTATCAGCCTGAATACGATAAAGCAGTAGAAACGATTTCGTCAGGTAAAAATGATATGGTTGTCCGTATAGTTGCAGCTGGAAATCTTATTGCCGGAGAGCCTGTCCGTACAAACCTTCAGTTGTTCAAAAATTCGATTATCTACAGGAAAAATGAATTTATTATAGCTCGGCCGTTCCGTATCACTGCAGGGGATAGTTCAGAGGCTGAGAATACGGTCATGAGTTTCCTGAAGGATGTGAACCTCGCGGCAACAGACCGTGGTATTCTGCCGGACCCTATACGCGGCTCCGTCGGTGTTATGGAGGGCTCACAGTTCTTTGATGTTGTGCAGGCGCTTGTGCCGATATCCGGTGATATTATTTTGAGCGCGTATGCCCGTGATGATACGGATGCTCTCGGCCCACTGCGGCTTAATATAAAGCTGGAGTCCGGCTTTACTTCTGATTCTTCAAACTAAGTACAAAGGAGCCCTGAAATGATAATAGCCGTTGATCCCGGAAGAGAAAAATGCGGGATAGCTGTTCTGAGAGAAAACGGAGAGGTTAAGGAGCATTCCGTCATTGCCACCGTCTGGCTTACGGAGGAACTGAAGGAGCGTGTTGAGCGTTATAAACCCTCGCTTCTGGTCATAGGCAACGGAACCTCAAGCAAAAGCGCACAGGCGGCTATACGGGAGGAGTTTCCGGAGCTTTCTGTCCATGAGGCGGACGAGTACCGTACAACGGATGATGCGAAGCGGGCCTATTGGGAGGAAAATCCTCCTACAGGCTGGAGACGATTTTTCCCGACAAGCATGCAGGTTCCGCCGGTTCCGATAGATGATTATGCAGCCATTATTTTGGGACAGCGTTATTTAATCAATCGAAGATGAGTCCCACGACGCCTGGGGGATTTTTAAAGGAGTGAAAAATACATGCCGGAAAAAAAGGAGCGTCCTGAGTGGACAGAGTATTTTCTCGACATAGCGGCGGCGGTGGGACGCCGTTCTACGTGTCTGAGAAGACAGTACGGTGCGATTATAGTAAAGGATAGAATTATCATCAGTACAGGTTACAATGGCGCACCGCGCGGCGAAGCAAACTGCATTGATACCGGTATCTGTGAGCGTGAGCGCCTGCATGTTCCTAAAGGGCAGAACTATGAGCTTTGTGTAGCTGTTCATGCTGAACAAAATGCTATAATTAATGCGGACCCTGTAAAAATGCAGGGAGCTACTATATATATCGTGGGCTTTAATTCTGACGGAACGCTGGCATCGGGTAAACCGTGTCTTTTGTGCCGGCGCATGCTCCGCAACGCGATGATAAAGGAAGCTGTCTATAAGGAGACAGATGGCAGTGTGGTCTGTATAGCTCCTAAGGATATTAAGGACTGATGAAAAGACTGTGCCGAAAATTTACGGCATGGTCTTTTCTGTTGCAAAAAAGCAGAAAAGAAAGGTGAATTTATGAAAAAGGCGCATTTCCTGCGTGGCTTCTGGAATCTTTTCCATGGCTATTGGCATTCAGAAGAAAAATGGAAGGCCTGCGGACTTCTTGGCGTTGTTATTTCCTTGAATTTTGCTATGGTCTATCTCGTAGTACTTATAAATGAATGGTACAAGGATTTTTACGACGCGCTTCAGGCTTATAACTACGAACTTTTTTGGCCGCTTCTCGGACAATTTACAGCGCTTGCGCTGCTTCATATTGTGATTGCAGTCTACGCAATCTATCTCCAGCAGCTTTTGCAGATACGATGGAGAACATGGATGACGAAGCGGTATGTCAGTGCATGGCTCAACGGACAGTCCTATTACAGGCTGCAGGTAGTGGGGAGCGACATGGACAACCCTGACCAGCGTATTCAGGATGACATCAACCAGTTTGTTAGTTTGACCCTCGGCCTTCTGGTGAACATTTTGAAGCAGCTCACCACATTGGCTGCATTTGCGGTTGTATTGTGGAATCTTTCGGGTGTTATTGAGGTCCCTGTAGGGAGCTGGAATTTTCAGATTTATGGATATATGCTTTGGTTTTCGCTTCTGTATTCGGGACTCGGAACATGGTTTGCCCATCTTGTGGGGCGTAAGCTCATCCGACTGAACTATGACCAGCAGCGGTATGAGGCTGATTTCCGTTTTTCCATGACACGTGTGCGTGAAAACAGTGAAAGCATTGCTTTTTATCGAGGCGAGGATGCTGAACGTGTGGGCTTTAGGGAGCGTTTCGGAAATGTCATAAATAATTTCCGTGCGCTAATGAGGCAGACTAAGTTTTTGAATTTCTATTCAAATTTTTATGCACAGCTTGCCATAATCGCGCCTCTTGTGCTGGCAGCACCCAGATATTTCGGAGGGGCTATGCAGCTGGGTGGTCTTATGCAGACGGTCAGCGCCTTCGGCCGCGTACAGGATGCGCTTTCATATTTTGTAACAGTTTATGACACAATCGCTCAGCTTATTGCTGTTATATACCGACTCAACGGCTTTACTGAACATCTTGATGAGGTAGAAGCGCTAAAGCCTGCGGTTTCACGAATTGACGGAGACAGAGAAGAGCTTGTGCTTGCGGAGGTTGCTGTTGCGCTTCCTGACGGAAGGCAGCTCGTGACACCCTGCTCACTGGCTTTCCCACGGGGAAGTCGACTTCTTGTTACAGGTGCTTCAGGCTGCGGAAAAAGCACGCTTCTTCGCACACTTGCAGGAATATGGCCCTTCGGGAAAGGTGCAATGTACGTCAAAAATGATGATAAGGTATTGTTCCTGCCGCAGCGTCCGTATCTTCCGCTCGGTACACTGCGGCGTGCGTTGTGTTATCCTATGCCGGATGACGGAAGTATAACTGACGACAGCCTTAAGGATGTTCTTAAGCGTGTGGATTTGGCTCATTTTGTTGATAAGCTTGATACGGTTGATGACTGGAGCCGGATTCTTTCTCTCGGTGAGCAGCAGAGAATTGCTTTCGCCCGTATTCTCATCACGCGGCCTGACTGGGTATTCCTTGACGAGGCGACCAGTGCCCTTGATGAACCGAGAGAGCAGAGGCTGTATGAGCTTTTGCGGGAGGAGCTTCCCAATACAGGTATTTTAAGTGTTGGACACAGGGGCACGCTTTTCAGTCAGCATGAGCAGGAGCTTCATCTTGAGGAAGGTGTTTGGAGCTTACGCAGCATTAAAAAGGAGCCGCAGCCTGCGGTGTGAAACATATTAATCCATGTATAGAGGTATACTTTAATGTATACCTCTATACGTATTTTTGAGAAATATTTTCAAAAACTTGCATTTCCTTTCGGTTTGTACTATAATAACACTTGGATTTCTTTTTCTGTCGGACGGACGGCGTCATGTGAGGAAACATGGAAACTCGTAAAGGGGCCTCCTGAAGCGGAGAAATGAATTCCACGCCAAATTCATTTCTATATATTTTTAGGAGGTTTTTCGTAATGAAAAAATCACTCGTATCTGCACTGACGACTGCACTCGTAGTCGGCGCTGCATCCACAACTTTTGCAGCAGCTAATCCGTTCGAGGATGTTGCTGCAGACCATTGGGCTTATGATGCTGTTGCTCAGCTCGCTGCTGACGGCGTCATCGAAGGCTATGGCGACGGCACATACCGTGGCGACCAGGAAATCACTCGTTATGAGATGGCTCAGATGGTTGCACGCGCTATGGCAAAGAGCGGCGTTTCCGCAGCTGACAAAGCTATGATCGACAAGCTGGCTGCTGAGTTCGCTGATGAACTCAATGCTCTTGGCGTTCGCGTTGCTGCTCTCGAGAAGAAGGTCGACAACGTTAAATGGAACGGCACGGTTCGTTATCGTTATATAAATTCCCGTAAAGAGAACGACCCGGATCATACGAACACGAACCAGGTTATCCTCCGTCTTGAGCCGTCCATGACAATCAACAACCACTGGACAGGTCATGCACGTATCGACTACGGCACAGATGATGAAAAGAATAACATGGATACGGGTAAGAACAATACAACTGTTCAGGTTGAGCGTGTATGGGTTGAAGGCCAGTATGGCAACACAACTATCAACCTTGGTAAGCTTCCAATGTACTCCATGGTTGATGACGGTATGATTTTCGATGACAATATCGCAGGCGGCCAGGTAGTCTTCGGCAAAAACCTGAAGGTTGCTCTCTCAGTTGGTCGTGCTCGTTATGATGATTTTGGTTATGTTCGTGGAGCGGACGATGAAATCGATTCCATTACAGCAAGCTACCAGAGCATTGAGGTATACAACGACCGCGATGCTAAATTCACATACGGTGTTGGCTTCCATCACTTCGCTAACAAGGAGATTGCAGTTGGCGACAAGGGCGAAAACCATGACCTTAACATCTGGACTCTTGGTCTCGGCTACAAGTTCACGGACAATGTTGCATTGAAGGGTGCTTATGCTTGGAACACGGCTGCTTCCAACACACAGAAAGACGATGAGTTAACGTATAAAAATGCAAAACGTGCTTGGACTGTTGAGCTCGACTACAAGGGCGCAGATCCGTCCAAGAAGGGCTCCTTCGGTATCTTCGCTGCATATCGTAAGCTCGGCATGGCTTCTGTATGGCTCCCAACATACGATGCAATTCAGCGCAACCAAAAGGGCTGGGAGTTCGGCGTTGACTATGTCTTTGACAAGAATATCCAGGGTACTGTCAAGTACTTCACAGGCAAGGAAATGGATGAGAACAACACGAAGGCTCACAGACTCTTCACAGAGCTGAACTTCTTCTTCTGATAACTGAATCGAAAATAATAAAGGACCGCGCTTCGGCGCGGTCTTTTTGTGTACAGAAAAACAGACATTAAAAGGGGGCGGGGATTTTTCACGCTCCCTTTTAATGTCTGTTTTCTAGATGCCTTCACCGTCCATTCCGGTGAAACGGCTTCTTATAGTGCGGTCCATCTGTTTTACCTTTCCATCCTTTATGACGATTACAAGCTGCCCGTAATCGAGATTTTTAAATGAGGCTCTTATCTTCTCCTCAAGGAAGGAAAGCTCTTTTTCCTCAAAGGCTTTTCTCTGACATGAGGGAGCATTCTGCTGAATGCGGATTTTTTCGTTCCGTTCTATCTGTATGAGCCGTGAATCCTGCGCCACAAGTATCAGCTCACCGAAACAGATTTCCGAGAGAGCCTGACGAATGTATTTCATAGCCTGAGGATTTATGCTTTCCAAGGCTTTCTTTTCTGCTGCCATATATACCCACCTTTCATAGCTGTGAACTATGATTTATAAAAGAATACCATACCGTATCCCGTATGTCAACGAAAGTGTGAATTTTTGGAGATTTCGACTCATGGTTGTTTGGTCTGACGAAGATGTGAAATAAAAAAGCCCTCTCAGGGGAGGGCTTTGTAATACATTATCAGGTTGTCTTATTCCTGAACAGCCAGCCTGCGAATGGCAGGGTTATGGCTGCAACGCAGAGCATGGGGATGAAGTCGTGGTAAATGTTTTTAAGACCTGCCCCCTCAAGATATATGCGGCGAAGAGCATCAGTGGCAAAGCGGAGCGGATCTGCGTAGGTGAAAATCTGCAGTGCCTCAGGCATGTTATGGATGGGAGTCGCAATTCCGGAAAGAAGTGACAGAGGAAGCAGAAGTACAAAGACGTAAACGAGAACCTGCTGCATGCTGTTTGATATTGCGGAGATGGTAAGCCCGATGCCTGTGGAACTCAGCACGAAAATAAATAGTGTGAGATAAAGCAGGAGAACAGAGCCCGAAAACGGAATTTCGAACCAGAACAGCGCCAGCAGAAAAAGAACAGTGCTCTGAAACATTCCTATGAGCATAGGCGGAAGTGCCTTGCCAACGAGTATTTCAAGCTGTGAAAAGGGCGCGACAAGGAGCTGGTCAAAGGTTCCCTGTTCTTTTTCTTTTGCTATTGAAAGCCCTGCAAGCATGATGACCTGTGTGAAGCTTATCATGCCAATGAGTCCAGGAAGGAACGCCCATCTTGTTGTCTGGTTTGGATTGAACCAGGTGCGGGTTATAAGCTCAATTGGCGGAGTGCCGATGTTTTCTGCGTTCCAGGCTGCAGTTATTCGCCCAATGTAGGAGGCAACAAGTCCTGCTGTCATGGTATTGCATCCATCGGTGATGAGCTGGACAGGGGCCTGCTCGTTATGGGCAAGCTTTGATTCGAAATCCGACGGTATAACGATTACAACCATGACGTCTTCGCTGTCCATGGCTCCCGCAATCTCATTGGTAGAATACAGCGTTTTTACGCGGGAGAAGGCTGTTGTTCCGTCAATGTGTGCTATCAGGGAGGTGCTTTCCTTTGTATGGCTCATGTCAAGAACCGCAAAGGGAACCTGATCAAGGTTGTAAGTAGCGCCATATCCGAAAAGAAGTCCTTGGAGCAAAACGGGAGCAAGGAGCAGCTGACGGGCGGTTTTATCCTTGAAGGTTGCAAGAAGCTCCTTTTCGCAGATAAAACGCAGGTGTATGAAAAATGCACGAAGGGACTCGAAATTCATTCCTCTACCCTCTTTCTTGTTATGTGAAAGGCAAGGCCTAAGAATAAGACGGCATAAACTACCAATATCAGAGAATTTTTTATGATAAGAGGAAAATTGTTGCCTGAAAGGAACAGGGATTTCAGCAGTATTAAGTAATATGTTGTCGGGAAAAGCTGTCCTACTGCCTGAATAACTATAGGCTGTGAATGCATGTCGAAAAGAAATCCCGAAATCATTACAGATGGCATGAATGTAACAAGCAGTGCCAGCTGGCAGGCGTTAAACTGATTTTTTGTAAGTGCTGAAATAACCAGACCGATTCCGAGAGCAACAATAAGGAAGAGCATGGAAACGGCAAGAATTAAAATGATTGAGCCTCGCAGCGGTACTCCGTAAAGATAATGGCCTGCAACAAGACACAGAAGCATTCCTGCCATGGCAACGCAGAAATAAGGAATCATTTTTGCGAGAATCAGCTCTGCTGCTTGCACGGGTGTTACAAAAAGGGATTCAAAGGTGCCGCGTTCCCATTCACGCGCCATGACAACGGCAGTCAGGAATACGCCTACAATTGTCATTATGAGCATTATGAGGCCCGGGACGAAAAACCAGGAGCTTGTATTAGCATCATTGAACCACATGCGGGTTACTATGACAGCACCGTGAGTACTTCCCTGTCTTGCTTCAAGCCACGATGCAAGGCCCGTTTCGAGATAGCCCTGTACAGTCATGGAGGTGGTAGTCTCGACTCCGTATAGAATCGCCTGTATTTTTGCTTCGCCGTGCTCAAGCTTTTCAGTAAAGTCCGGCGGTATGCGGAGAATAACATCTGCCTTGCGCTGTTCCATGAGTATTTCTGCTTCCTTCATGGAGGTGACGTAGCGCGGGTTGAAATAATCTGAACCTGTGAGGAAGCTCACACTGTCCTGGGCTGTTGGAGAGGGGTCCTCCAGCACTACGGCGGTGGGGACATTTTTTACATCCAGTGATATGCCGTAGCCGATGAGGAGTATAAGCACAAGGGGCAGAGCTATGCCGAGAAGAAGGCTGCTGTTGTCCCTGATGAGCTGCAGAAATTCTTTGTAAACGAGCGCCCGCAGACGGCGGGAAAAGCCTGAGAAATCGTTCACTTGTGCTCCTCCTTTCTGCCGTTTTCAACTATTGTGATGAACACCTCATTCATGGGCGCATGCTTCAGCCCAAGCTCATCACGAATCCCTTCAGGGCTTCCGATGGCAAAAAGTCTTCCCTGATCCTGTATCATGATTCGGTCGCAGTATTCGGCCTCCTCCATGAAGTGGGTTGTGATTATGATGGTTGTTCCGTGGGCGGAGAGATCAGTAATCTGCCGCCAGAACTGACGCCGTGCGAGGGGGTCTATTCCGCTTGTAGGTTCGTCAAGAAACAGAATTTTCGGCTTGTGCATGAGGGCAGCTGCCATGGAAAGACGCTGTTTGTAGCCGCCCGGAAGAGATTCCGCGGCATCGTTCTCCCTGCCGTGCAGGGAAAATTCATCAATGACCTCATTGATGCGTTTTTTCAGTGTCTCTCCGCTGAGGCCGTAGGCACCGCCGAAAAAGCGCAGGTTTTCAAGCACGCTCAGATTTCCGTAAAGAGAAAATTTCTGCGCCACGTAGCCTAATTTTTCACGGGCCTTTGTACGGGAAACGGAAAGGTCAACCCCTGCGACATTGAGATAGCCGCTGGTTGCAGGGAGAAGTCCGCAGAGCATGCGGAAGGTCGTGGTTTTGCCTGCGCCGTTAGGACCTAATAGGCCGAATATTTCTCCCTGATGAACGGAAAATGAGGTATTTGCAACGGCGGTAAAATCACCAAATTTGCGAACGAGATTCTTGACCTCTATATCGACAGGAAGTCCTGCGTCAGAGGTAATGCGTTTCTGTTCCTTGAGGATTTTATCGTCGCGGCTTTGGACGGCAGGAGCGGAGAGGTCGGGATTTTCCTTAAGGTCCTTGTGCATTAGCAGCATAAAGCCGTCTTCAAGACGCTCGGGAACAGCCTCTGCAGTAAGTGAAAAATTATCAAGGACGGGACTTTGCTCCGCCCCGCGCGTGATGAAATGAACGCGTCCTCCATCGGGAACAGCATCGATTATATGCTCCGAGTCATCCAGCAGAAGGCTTTGCAGAACACGGGTGGGAACAGTTTCGGGAGGCTCAACGGAAAAGCAGAGATTCTTCGCCAGAGCGCGTATATCGGCAGGTGTGCCCTCCATCAAAACGCGCCCCCTGTTCATGACAAAAACATCGGCGCACATTTCTGCTTCGTCCATGTAGGAGGTGTTAACAAAAATGGAAATAGGGTCGCTTGCCACAAGACTTTTGAGAATTTCCCAAAGCTCACGCCGCGAAAGCGGATCTACTCCGACAGTTGGCTCGTCCAAAAGCAGCAGAGACGGGGAGCGAACCAGCGTACAGGCAAGCCCGAGCTTCTGCTTCATGCCGCCTGAGAGCTTTCCGGCAAGCCGTTTTGTAAAAGGAGAAAGCCCTGTCATGTTCAAAAGCCGCTCAAAGCGTTCCGGACGTATATCCTGAGGGATACCGTGGAGGTCGGCATAGAGATTCATGTTTTCCTCTACGGAGAGATCTTCATAAAGACCGAATTTCTGTGGCATGTAGCTGAGTTCGTTCTGCACTGCCTGTGGCTCTTCGGCAACATTTTTGCCGAGAACAGTAAGGCGCCCCTCAGTCGGAAGCATAAGCCCTGCCATAAGGCGCATGAGCGTCGTTTTTCCAGAGCCGTCAGGGCCTATAAGAGCAGAGAGCACCCCTTTCTTTACTTCAATGTTAAGGGGCGCAAGTGCTGTGACGGAGGTTCCGTCCTTTTGCGGAAAGACCTTCGTAAGATTTTCAGTTTTTACAATGTAATCAGTTTGTGCGTTCATCAGAGATCCACCCGGACTGTTGCAGGCATACCAAGGCGCAGAATGTTTTCGGGATCATCGAGGTAAACGCGTACCTCATAGAGAAGAGAGGTACGAAGCTCATCGGTCTGAACCGTTTTCGGAGTAAATTCCGCCGTGGAGGAAATATATCCGATCTGCCCCTTGATGGATTTATCCTTAAAGCTGTCAATCGTTACTGACGCGCTTTGTCCTTCATGGATACGTCCGAGATCGCTTTCCTTTACATAGACACGCACCCATTTTTTATCGAGGATGGAAAGCTTATAGATGGCTGAGGACGGGGAAACCATATCGCCGGGTTCGTGCATGCGTGAGCGTATTACGCCGTCAGCCGGGGCCTTGAGCACCGCTTCTGAAAGCAGAAATTCGATATGTGCCTGCTGCTGCTTCAGCGCATCAAGCTGTGCTTCACCGGCAGCAATATCCTCGGCGCGCGGTCCTGTCAGTGCTTCCTCATAGGCACGGCGTGCAGCTTCAGTCTGGGCCTGGGCAGCGTTTGCCGCTGAAATGGCGCTGTCAAGCTCCTGCTCACTGATGCCCTGTACGTCATCATAAACCTTCTGTTTGCGGGCGAGTACGCTCTGAGCCAGCTCAGAGGAGGCCTCTGCCTGACGGACTCTTTCGGCTGCCTGCTCCAGCTCTTCATAGCGTGTTCCGTTATGGAGCTTGGCAACCTCGCTCTCCTGTGCCTTTACCTGTGCTTTTACCTGTGCCAGCTGTATGGAAAGACTACGTGTTTCGAGGCGTCCGAGAACCTGTTCCTTTTTTACATTGTCGCCTTCCTCCGCAAGAAGCTCTTCAATGCGGTCATTGGAGCGAAAAGCAAGAGTCACCTCGCGCACGTCAACATTTCCTGATAATACAAGATGCTTCGACGCCTCGCGCTGGGCGGCGCTTTCGTGCATATACCAGATGATTCCTCCGACCAAAACAATTCCGGCAAAAATTAACAACCAGGTCTTTTTATTCTGCATATCCATCGCCTCGATTTCTGAATATTCATTCATGCTTTCAGTATACCATAAACTGATTGATTTTTGAGTCTGTTTGGGAAAAAATATTGAGCTCTGTAAGCAGGAATAACACGGACGAATAAGTTTTTGTGAAGACACTATGGATTTGTTCAAAAAATTTTCAAAAAGGTATTGACACAGTTACACATGTGCAGTATAGTATTCCAAAAGATATATAACATAGCAATTAGCTATGAAATGGCTGACTGGAAAACCGGAGGCTTCAACAGAACCGTAAGAGCGGACTGTTGAAGCCTCCTTTCTTTTTCAAAAGCAATCCAAAGTATCTTGGGAGATGATGGAATGAATGGAAAAGAACGGCTGCTGGCAGCATTACGCGGCGGGGCGACGGACCGAATGCCTGTGCTCTCCGTTTGTCAGTACGCTACCTATGAGTTGATGGAAAAAACTGGAGCCTGTTGGCCTGAGGCTCATTATGACGGTGAGAAAATGGCGGCGCTTGCGGCAGGCGGAGCAACAGTGCTTCATCTTGACGCGGTGCGCGTGCCATACTGTCAGACGGTTGAGGCGGAAATATACGGCTCAAAGATTAAGGATGGAGGAAAGAAGCAGATTCCCAGTATTGAAAAGCCTGCCCTGAGTGTGGACGATGTTCCGGTCATCCCGGAGAATTTCACGGAAAAGGGAAGGATTCCTGCGGTACTCGATGCCATTCGTCGGTTGAAGCAGGATGTTGGCGGTGAAACTGCTGTAATGGGAAGTATTGTAGGCCCGTTCAGTGTGGCGGCGAATATCATCGGTGTTTCGGCACTTCTGAAGGCAAGCCTCAGAAAGCCGGAAAAGCTTGCTCCTTTTTTCGAGGCGGCAGAGAAAACCGCTGAGCAGTATGCGGAGGCAGTCATCAATGCAGGTGCTGACGCAATCGTCATTGAAGACATGATGGCGTCACTGGATATGATTAGCCCGAAGGCGTACAGGGAGCTTGCGGCACCCTACGAAAAACAGCTGATTTCCTTCATTAACAAAAGGGTTCCTGTTATCATCCATATCTGCGGCAAGCTGGATCAGGTAATTCTTGATGTGGCTGCGACAGGGGCGGACGCGATAAGCGTTGAGTCCGCTGTGGATGTCAGGGAAGCCAAAAGGAAGTTTAAGGAAAATGGTATTTCGACGCCGGTATTCGGTGCGGTTCATCCCATAAGCGCTCTCTTGGAGGGCACGGAGGAGGATGTCGCCCAGGGCGTGAAAAAATCCATCGCCGACGGCGTTGACGCAGTCTCCCCGGACTGCGCGGTTGCGCCGGATACGCCGATTAAAAATATCATAGCAATGGTTAAAACAGTTGAAGGACTGTAAAGAGAAAAGAAAGAAGGAATAAATCATGGCAGAAAATATTTTGGAAAAACTCAAGCAGACAATTCTTGACTTCGATGAGGACGCGGCACTTGATGCGGCAAATGAAGCACTGGCAGCAGGCGTTGACCCGGTAGAGGCTGTAGGCGCTCTTGCTGACGGACTCAACGAGCTGGGTGATAAATTTGAGCGTATGGAGGTATTCCTCCCGGAAATCATGCTGGCCTCGGATGCCTTCAAAAATGCGCTGAGTGTTCTGGAGCCTGAGATAAAGAAAAGAAACACTGAAGGGCAGAAGGCTATCCCGGTAGTTATCGGCACCGTGCAGGGTGACGTACATCAGGTGGGCAAGGACATGGTAGCTACATTCCTGACGACTGCAGGCTTTGATGTGCATGACTTGGGTGTTGATGTCGCCCCGTCCCGTTTTCTTGAGGAAGCAAAGAAGCTTGACGCGAAAATCATTGCGGCTGCATCTCTTATGTCAACCACACGCCCCGTACAGAAGGACCTTATTGATTTCCTTGAGGCAAAGGGCGTTCGCGACAATTTCATCGTTCTTGTTGGCGGCGGTGTCGTAACGCAGGAGTGGGCCGACCAGATTAAGGCAGACGGCTACGGGCAGGATGCGATCGCAACTGTTGAGATTGCAAAGAAGCTGCTTCACGTAGCATAAGAATACAAGCTTTTATATGAAATAAATTGAATGGATATAGTTGGAGGGAATTGTTATGAGTCATGGATCCAAAGGAAAATTTATCGAATACTGGGGCCGCGGTGAAACAGGCCCGATTACATTTCAGAAGGAATTTGATACTAAGGTTTACTGGCCTCGCCTGAAGGAGCTCACGAAGAAATACGGCATTGAGTACGCGCCCGGAAAGGTTGTCCCGACTGACGATGATGAGCTTGATGCTATTTGGAATGCAGGCAAGGAACTGCTCTTGGATGTCGGTATTCTGAACGTATCGACAGAACGCCGTATAACCTTCAGCGAGGAAGAGGTTGATGCAGCACTTGAGAACCTGCCGACTCAGGTAACTCTGGGTGAGGGACAGGATGCTATTACCATTCCGCACCGCGGCTTTGAGGATTATGACAGCGGAAAAACCCCTGTTGGCACAATGGGACGTATTCTCGGGCCTATTTCCGATGATTTGTATGAAAAGGTTGCGCTGTCATACGCTCAGGAGCCTCTTATTGATTATGTTCACTTCCAGGGTGTCAAGACGGAAATCAACGGTATTCCTGTAAAACCTGGCTCTCCGTTTGAAATGATGGCTGAACAGCAGCACGTCGCCATCGTAAATGATGTAAAACGCCGCGTCGGACGTCCTGGGCTTCCCGACGGCGGTTCAACTCCGGTTAATCTTCAGGCTGAAATGGCTGCGGCAAATCCGTACTGGGGCGTTAAAAAGGGTGACGTGCGCCATGTCTACATCATGCCGCAGCTTAAAACAGACTACGATCAGATGAGCCGCGCGTACTTCTGGCACTCTTACGGCGCAAACATCTGGGGTATTCTGCAGTCCTACATCGGCGGCGCCGCAGGCGGCCCTGCGACCTCCGCGGTAAACGGCGTTGCTGACCTTCTTGCATACGTAATGCTGTATGAACCTACGATTCTCGGCACATGGCCGACAGATGCCCTTTACTTCAGCAACTCCAGCAAATACGCTCTTTATGTGGCGGACTATGGCGGCGCGGCCTTCAGCAAGCATACTCATTTCCCGTCCCTCGTCGGTGCTTCCTGGCAGCAGACTGCAGGCATCAACAGTGAGGAATACTTCTGGGAGACCGCAGCCGGCGCAATCGGCAGCGCAACTCTCGGCTTTCTTGTCGCAGGCGGCACAGGCCATCAGAGCGCAGGCCTCGACCACGCATGCGGACTTGGCGCGCGCTTTGCTGCAGAGGTCGGCAGGGCAGTCGGCAAGGCCCGCCTTACCCGCGTACAGGCAAACGAGCTTGTCAATAAGATTCTGCCGAAATATCAGCCGCTCATCGACAACCGCACGCTGCATACAGTCGGCGGAGACTTCCGCACGGCATACGACCTTACGACAGTTCAGCCGAAGCCTGAGTTCCTTGCAAAATACAACAAGGTCAAGGCAGAGCTTCGTGAGCTCGGTCTGCCAATCGTTTAAAGAGCTTCCCATTAAGCTTCCTTTCAAGGGGGCTTTCCCATAACTCTTCGGAGACTCTGTCTCCGGGCCGTTCACAATTTTTGTGGACGGTCTTTTTTTGTAAAAATAAAGTTTCACCAATGCTGCTCTAATGTAGTAAAATGATAGTAGGTTATTAGAAATTGCATTACATAATTGCTTAAACGGAGAGGGGTAAGCTGAAAATGAAAATCAGAAAAGCAATCTTTACGGCTGCAATAGCTGCTTCACTTACTGCTTCACTTACTGCTGTATCGCCGTCGTTTATTCCTGCGCCTGTATTCGGCGCGGCGGTGTGCGAGGCGATGGTTCCGTATCAGAACGACGGGATGACGCTGCTTGTACCGGGTTATTATGACAGTCTGCTCCGTACGAAGGTGCTTAAGGATGACAAGGACGGCAGACTCTTCTCAATCACCGAGGCGAAATCGGTGACGGCGGCATGGCTGCAGAATGAGCGAAGAAATGGCCCAGGCTGGATCTGTACAATCCGCCGCGTCAGTGAAAAAAAGCTTCATAAAATGCTCTGCAGTGATATGTCGGGAGCGGAGGTCTTTGCAAAGGATGCAAAGGGGAACCATTATATCCTTGAGCATCCGACGGATGTACGCCTGTTCCGCAAAAATAACGAGGATATGCGCCGTGACGGTGAAATATGGAGCAGTCTGAACAAGTGGGCAGGAACGGAGCTTCCGGGCGAGTTTATACAGGCCAACAAGGGACTTGTACGTGAAGCCTATGACAACAGCAGCGTGGCTATGTATCTAGCCCGCACCGCCTATGGGCCAAGAGTAAACTACACAATCGGCATGTCAAGGCAGGGGGCATTTTTTTCGGATGAGGTAAAAGCTGATAAATACGTGGAGCAGCTCATAAGGAACGCAAGGTATGAAATGATTGATTCGAAGGATGTGCCTGCCGGAGAATGTGTGACGCTCAGCTTCCCTGATGAAAAAATACGGTTTGACTTCTTTTTGCAGGATGGCAGGGAAAACTATGTCCGCGAGGTTCACGTGGACGGTTTTGTAATTCTTTACAGGGCAGCCTTTGATGACGGGGTAACAAAGGCAGGCACTGTTATGAAGCAATGGTACAGGGAGCTTTCCAACCACAGAATTTAAGATTGCTTTCAATCAATAGGAGAGATTATTTATGTCTCATGAAACAAAAAGATATTTTATCGGCAGGCTGTTGATTTTTGCGCTGCTTCTGTGCGCAGTCTGCGGAAACGTTTATGCGGAAGATTCCATGCGGCCGGTTTCCTATACGGCGTACACTTCTCTTTATTGGCTGAGGGAGGCAGGCGTTCCGGAGGCGGCAGAATTTTCCAATGCTATCGGAGATAATAAGGTGAGTCTGGCGAAGAATGCGATTCCCAATTATGATGAGCTGGCTCCTGTAAATAAGCTCTACATTGAAATGCGCTATGCGGCGCTTAATGAATATATCACAGGGAATAACTATCAAAACAATTTTGACATAGCCTGCGGTTTTGCCCCGCGCAGCATAGCTATGGCACGCCAGGGACGGAATTTTGTGGGCACGGATTTTAAGCAGTCAATAACAGAAGTGAGCAGTATTGTGTCTGAGTGTGTACCTGTAAAACAGCAGAAGCGTATTTCCTATATCGTTGCTGATGCAACGGACGGGGCAGGCATGATGCGTGCGGCTGATAAGCTTGACGGACGTATCTGCATAACTATGGACGGACTGATGATGTACCTCAGCAGACAGGAGCAGGCAGCTGTGCTGCAGAGCATTAGGGAAATTTTGAAAAAGCATGGCGGCGCGTACGTCACTTCCGATTTTTCGGCACGTGAATTTGTAAAGGCGTCTGCGATGGTGGTTTATGATGACACAGATGCCCAGCGTATTTACAGAAATTCTGCCGAGATGTACGAAAAAACTGCTTCAGCAGATTTTGACAAGGCATTTTTCAGCAATGCAGAGGAGGCTGTTCAGTTTATTGAAGCTCAGGGGCTTAAGGTAAAGAGAATTCCCCTTTTCCAAAGTCCTGTTTCGATATACAGTGCCAAAGCCTTTGACCTCGAGCAGTACCAAAAACTGAACGGCTTGAAAAATGAATTGTTCCTTTGGGAAATTACTATTGATTAATGAGGATATTTATACGAAGGAGATAAATTAGCAATGTTTTACGGTTTTGCTTGACATCATGCGGCTATTGCGGTATAGTAGTTAAAAATATAAAACATAGCATATAAGTATGAATAAACAAAACTGACTGGAAAACCAGAGGCTTTGGATGGAGCAGAGTGCTCTGTCCACAGCCTCTTTTTTGTTGAAGGGAGAATGGAAGATGGCAGAGGCGTACACGATAGTTTTTCAGCCCTCGGGACGGCGCGGGGAAGTGCCGGCAGGGAAGACTGTACTGGCAGCGGCGCAGGAGCTGGGCGTTGGTATAGAGGCGTCATGCGGCGGAAAGGGTGTCTGCGGAAAGTGCCGTATTATTGTAGAGGAAGGACGTTTTGAAAAGCTTGGGCTTGTTTCGGGCGCGTCCCATGTATCTGAACGCGGCGAGACAGAGGAGAAATTTTTTACAGAGGATGAACTCAGCCGAGGCTATCGTCTGGCATGTCTTACGCAGATTACAGGAGATCTGGTGGTGACAGTACCTGAGGAGAGCCGAAGCGTAAAACAGGTCATCCTTGAAAAGGGAAAGAAAAGGACTTTTACTATAAATCCTGCAGTGAAGCAGTATACGATAAAGCTTCCTGCACCAACTCTTGAGGATGCCCGCGACGACCGCCGCCGTCTTTTGGATGTTCTGGAGGAAAAGGAGGGGCTTTCTGGACTCACCGTGGATTATCCTGTGCTTCGCACGCTTCCCCGTACACTTCGCGAAAATGACTGGCTTGTCACTGTATCTGTATGGCAGGGCAAGGAGGTTATACGTGTGGAGTCGGGGGAGGCTCCGCATAGCCTTGGAATTGCCATTGATATAGGAACGACAACCCTGGCGGCATTTTTGTGCGACCTTGTGACAGGGGAGCTTTTGTCAAAGGCTTCACGGATGAATCCTGAAATCGGCTACGGCGAGGATGTGCTGGCGCGTATTTCCTATGCTATGGCAAACGAGGACGGCGGAGAAAAGCTACAGCGTGCAATGCAGGACGCGGTGAGTGAGCTTGCCGCGCAGATGACAGGTGAAATCGGCCGCACACCTTCAGAGGTTGATGAAATGGTGCTGGTGTACAACACTGCAATGCATCATTTCACACTTGGACTTGATTCCAGGTATGTGGGCCGTTCTCCCTTTGCACCTGCAGCCAGTGATGCCCTTGACATCAAGGCGCGTGACCTCGGAATACTTATAAATCCCTCCGCAAATATTCATTCCCTTCCCATCGAAGCAGGTTTTGTAGGCGCGGACAACGTGGCGGTGCTTTTGGCAGAGGAGCCGTATAACAGCGAGTCTGTAAAGCTTATCATTGATATAGGTACAAACGGAGAGATTGACCTTGGAAATAAGGAAAGACTTCTTTCCACCTCCTGCGCAACAGGCCCTGCTCTTGAGGGAGCGCAGATTGCCTTCGGAATGCGCGCCGCACCGGGTGCTATCGAGCGTATTGAAATAAACCCCGAAACCTATGAGCCGCGTTACAAGGTTATCGGAAAGGACGAGTGGTTCCCTGATATTTCCTTCACAGGGGCACAGGGCATCTGCGGCTCCGGAATAATTGATGTTGTGGCCGAGCTTTACCGTGCGGGAATAATCTCAAAGGCAGGCCGCATAAATACGAAGCTTGATACGCCGCGTGTAAGAAAGGATGACAAGGGGAAGGCCGAATATGTTCTGGCGTGGGCGCCTGAGACGGCAGTCCACAAGGATATTGTAATCACGCAGGGAGACATACGTGCGGTGCAGCTTGCAAAGGGGGCTATCTACGTCGGCGCGAAATATCTCATGGAAAAATATGGAATTGACCATGTAGATGAAGTCATTCTTGCAGGTGCCTTCGGAAGCTACATTAATAAAAAGAGTGCTATGGCTCTTGGTATGTTCCCCGACTGTGCTTTGGAAAAGGTTCAGGCGGTTGGAAATGCAGCCGGTGACGGTGCCCGTATCGCTCTGTTAAATGTAGAAAAAAGAAAAGAAGCGGCAAAGGTAGCGCGTGAGGTTGAGTTTATTGAGACGGCAGTTGAGCCTGATTTCCAGACACGTTTTATGGAAGCCCTTGCCATCCCTCACGCAAAGGACGAGTTCCCACATCTGAAGGAAGGGGACGCCTGATGGCAGAGGAAACAGAGAAGCTTCACATAGCCCGTGAGTGTGCCAGCGATCCCGACGCGCCGCCTCCAACATGTATTATATCCGAGGATATCTGTGAGGCGGCAGGAATCCGTTACGAGGATGCTTTTTTCGATGGTGAGGCAATGGCGAGGGCAGCGCTTGCTCTCAGCTGCCGTGACCACGATCCTCTTTGCCGGCTGCCGTTTTCGGTCTCCGTGGAGGCTGAGCAGTACGGAGCAAAGCTTACACTAAATGAAAAGACGAGAATCCCTGCTGTCAAAAATTTTCCTTATAAGCGTCTTCAGGATATGCCTGCGCTTCAGCCGCTGGATTTTACGAAGGGGCAGATTTCTGCGGTGCTTGAAGCCGTCAAATGGCTAAAGCATCATGGTGAGACTGTCCTTTTGGAGCTTGAAGGAGTGTTCAGCGTACTAAGCCTTCTTGTATCCTCACGGGAGGTATACAAGGCCGTCTATCGGAATCCTGAGGAAATAAAGCAAAGGGGCGCAGAGCTTGCAGGGAGAATCTCTGAATATGCGGGAGAGGCAGTGCGCTGCGGTGCGGGTATTCTTTCATACAGCGACGCAACGATTTCCTTTGAGCTTGTTTCTCCTGAGCTTTACCGGGATGTCTGCGGAGAGGTTACCGTGGATGCGGTACGACGTGTCAGAAGAGCAGCGCCGCATACGATGCTTCAGCTTTGCAGCGCGACTTCGGTTGGGCTTGAGAGAGCAGACCGTGCTGTCGCGGAAAAGGTTCCTGTAACTCCGGGGCTTCTGTATGGCGAGGCACTGAAGCTTGTGGGACTGAACCGAAAAGACTGCAGGCTTGTGGGGCACGGCTGCCAGGTTCGTTCGCCGCTGAGAATGCAGGAGCCGTACATTTACAAACTGACTCTCAGATAAGCAGTAAAAATCATGAAATGTTATGTTTTTCTCTTGACAAGATAAACTCAGTGGGGTAATATAATGTCTATAAAACATAGCAAGTATATATGAAAAGAAAACGGACTGACCGGAAACACCGGAGGTTCTGTGACAGGCTTATTTAGTCTGCCGCAGAGCCTCCTTTTGTTTTTTGGCGAATTGGAAAGGGGGCGGCAGTATGGATGATGAACTGAGCTTTGAATGTCTCGGGGAACCTGACAGACCTATCACCGAGGAGCTTTGCTCCAACGCGGGCGCACGGTATGCTGCGGTATTCGGACAGGCTGAGGACATGATAAAGGCAGCGCTTGAGGTAAAGCGGCTGAATCATGATGAATGGGTAAAGCTGCCGTTCTGCGTGACGATAGAGGCGGAAGGCTTCGGAGCTGAGGTCGAGCTCAGTCCTCTCTACGGAGTCCCGGCTGTGACTCATTTCAGATACGAGACTATTGATGAAATAGATACGCTTCCACAGCTTGATTTTACCAGCGGACGGGTGAAGGAGGTGCTGAGGGCGGCATCAATTCTTCACGGGCAGGGCGAAAAAATAATGCTGAACATCGAGGGGCCGTTCACGGTGCTCGGGCAGCTGGTTCCTTCCAAACAGATATACAAAGGTCTCTACAGAAAGAAGGAGAGGCTGAGGGAACTGAGTGAAATCATCGGAAATGAACTCGCGCGGTACGCAAGGGAAGCGGAGGCGCACGGAGTTGACCTTCTCTCCTACGCAGATCCGACGGTTGCCAGCGATCTGATTTCTCCGAAGATATATCAGGAGCTTTGTGGAGAGATATCCTACGAGGTACTGAAAAAAATCGAGGCGGCAACAGAGCACATTGTGATTCATTTGTGCAACAAAACCTCGGTGGGCTTTGAAAAAGCAGGCTTTTGTACCTCAGAAAAGATTTTGCTGCCGAGGGAGCTTAACTACGGGGAAGCCCTGCAAAAGGTCATGCAGGAGAATGATATCCGCTTCATCGGACACGGATGCATACAGCGTTCCTACTGTCCGTTATGCAACGGCGGCGTATATAAGCTGACACTGAAGTGAAAACAGATTACAGAGAGTATATGGAATGGGGAATGAGCAATGGCATCAGAAAAAGCAAGACTAAAGGACAAAATCGTAAGAAAGGCGAAGGCGCTGGATATAAATTTAATCGGTGTAGCGCCGGTAAAGCGCTGGCAGGAGCAGCATCTGAATGATGAGGAATTTTGGCCGCAGAATATATGGCCCTGGGCTAAAAATGTTATAGTTCTCGCTATGCAGATTTTCCCGGGTATGATTGAGACGACTCCTTCGGTTGTGTATTCGGAGCTTTATAACACTACAAACCGCCTTTTGGATGATGTTTCATACCGTATAGCGAATTTTTTGAATGAGGAAGGCTATAGGGCACATTTCTTCCCGCGGGACTGCTACGGAGATATTTCAGCGCTGGTTAAGCGGCCTGAGGCAGCCTTCTCACATGTAATAGCAGGATATTACGCAGGACTGGGTACTATAGGTCTTAATCATACGCTTATAACAAAAAAGTACGGACCGCGTATCCGCCTCGTCTCAATAATCACGGACGCGGAGCTTCCTGCCAGCCGCATGCTGAAGGAGGATGTGTGCATCCGCTGTCAGGCGTGTATCAGGGCGTGTCCGATGCAGGCCTTCACATGGAAGAAGGGGGAGCCTGTGGCGAACATGGACAAACACAAATGTGCTCTTTACCACCAGCAGCTGAAGCAGGAATTTCATTATCCCTGCGGACGGTGCGCGGCGGCCTGCCCGGTAGGCCTTGATAAGAAGCGCTACGGAGCAAATGCTATAAGCGCAGAGGGTATTCTGCACTGCCGCGATTTCGGAGCGGCAGATGCCGGAGAGATAAAAAAACAGAAGGGCAGCGTGGTAAGAATAGCCGGGCGTGCCGCAAAGAAGAATTTTGGCTGATAAATATGTGAAGCTGATGAAAGAGGAGGAATTTATATGGCAACGGAACAGGAACTGCACCAGGGACTTTATGACGCGGTTGTAGATATGGATGAAGAGCAGTCGGCGGAGCTCGCGTCGGAGGTTGTAAAGGCCGGCTATGATGCCTACGCTGCGATAGAGCAGGGACTCTCAAAGGGAATGGACAAGGTGGGCGAGCTTTATGAGCAGGAGGAATATTTCATTCCTGAGCTCCTTCTGTGCTCGGATGCGATGTATGCGGGAATTGATATTCTGAAGCCGCATATCGTCCGCGAGGAAACGAGGGTGCAGCATAAGGTGGTTATAGGTGTCGTTGAGGGAGATACCCACGACATAGGAAAGAACCTTGTGAAAATCATGCTGGAAAGCGCAGGCTTTGAGGTTATAGACCTTGGGCGCGACATCAAGGCTCAGGCTTTTATAGATGCTGCCGAGGAAAACGGCGCTGAGATTATCGCGCTCTCAACACTTATGACAACGGCAATGCCATCCATGCAGGAGGTTGTTGAGCTTCTCGAAAAACAGGATAAGCGTGATAAATACAAGGTGCTGATTGGCGGAGGCCCTATTTCCCCGAATTTCGCAAAGAAAATACGGGCAGACGCATACGCTTCTACGGCAGCGGAAGCAGCCCGCATCGCCAAGGATTTTGCAGCGGCGGAGGAAGCCGCCCTGCAGAGCGCGTGAGGTGAAGGCAATGAATGATATTTCCCCTAAGGAACGTCTTTTCCGCGTGCTTGAAAAGAAAACTGTAGACCGTCCGCCTGTTATATGCCCGGGAGGAATGATGAACAGTGCAACTGTGGATGTCATGAAGGAATGCGGCGCGTCCTTCCCTACAGTGCACCACAGTGCTGAGGCTATGGAGCGGCTCTCCTCTTCGGTGCAGACGAGGACAGGCTTTGAAAATTTCGGCATCCCCTACTGTATGACGGTTGAGGCTGAGGTGCTGGGAAGCGAGATTGATTTTGGAAACGAGGAATGCGAGCCGAAAATTGCCAAGGAGCGTTATGAGTTTTCGAGGGATGTTCCGATTCATGACGTGAAAAAGCTGGTCAAAGAGGGCCGCATAGAGGCTATTGCCAAGGCAGGCTATGAAATCGGCAGAAAAAATCCGGATATTCCTGTAATCGGAAGTCTTACAGGCCCTGTGTCCACGGCGGCTTCGATTGTAGACCCGATGACCTTTTTGAAGGAGCTTCGGAGGGATAAGGAAAACGCGAACCGCGTTCTGGACTATGTGGCGGATTTCCTCATAGAGTACGCCAAGGTCCTTGTAGAAAGCGGGTTCCCTGTAATAACAATCGCAGACCCCACGGCGACGGGCGAAATTTTGGGACCGAAGATGTTCGGTGACTACGCTGTGCCGTATCTCAACAAGCTGGTGGACGGGATTCATGCTTTGGATACTCCTGTAATTGTGCATATATGCGGACGGCTTGAGTCGGTAGAAAAGCATCTCGCAGGAATCCACGCTGATGCCATAAGCACAGACGCGATGGTTAATCTGAAAAATATCAAGGCAGCCTGTGGAGTGGGCACGGTAATGGGAAATCTCAGTACCTTTGCGCTGCAGCTGCAGACGCCTGATGTCATCCAAAGGGCAACAGAAAAGCTTTTGAGCGACAAAATCGACATAATAAGTCCTGCCTGCGGTCTTTCTACGACGACTCCGGCGGATAACATAAGAGTTATGACGGAAACCGTAAAGCAGTCGGGTTAATGGGAAAGGAAGAAGAAATATGATAGCCGAACAGGAAAGTATGACAGCGAAGCTTTGCTCCTTCGCACGCGCATACCATTCGACAATGGGAAAAAATAAAATATTTGATGATTATCTTGCTTACGACATCATCGGAAAGGACGAATACGACCGAATAGGCCGTCTGCTCCAGAGTGATTACGCGGCAGAACCCTACGAGCCGCGCTATGGCTTTGAAAGTGTATGGGTATTTGATGAAATGGACCGTTATTTTTCACCGATTACACTTTCGCGTATAGCCTTTGCAGAGCGTGCACTGCGCCGTTTTGCAGAGAGCCGTTCGGAAAGCCAGTATGTAGTGCTGGGGGCTGGAATGGATACCTTTGCCTTCCGCAACACAGATGAAACCATACAGATTTACGAGCTTGACCATCCTGACACACAGGCGTACAAGCTGCAGCGAATCCACAAGCTGCGCTGGACGATACCCGAAAATGTCCACTATGCTCCTGTGGATTTTGAAAAGGAAGAGTTCGGACGCGCACTTCTCAGAGCAGGCTTCTGTCAGGCAGGTGCATCCTTCTTCTCGCTTTTGGGTGTTGCGTATTATCTTACGCCTGAGAGCTTCAGACGCATCGTGCGCGGTATAGGCGAGCTCGCCTCCTCGGGAAGTCAGTTCGTGTTTGACTTCCCTGATGAGACAACCTTTGCGGAAAAGCGTCCGAGACGCGTCCGCGAGCTTACGGAAATCACCAGCAAGCTGGGTGAGCCTATGCTCCACGGATTCTCAGTTGATGAGATTCACACAATCCTCAACGAGGAAGGCTTCAATATCCGCCGTCATGAAGGCCCGAGAGATATTCAGCGTCACTTCTTTGATGACCGTATGGACAATCAGAGGGCTATGGAAAACATTCATTTCATCCTGGCGGAGAAAAAATAAAAAAGATAAATAACGGAGATGGGAAAAATGGGAAGCTATGAGAAGATTGAGAGTGCCCTGATTCATGCAGGGTACGAAAATGACAAACAGACAGGCGCGGTTAATGTGCCAATCTATCAGACATCCACATATCAGCAGGACGGTATCGGGGAAATGCGCGGGGGCTGGGAATACTCGCGCACGGGAAATCCTACCCGTCAGGCTCTTGAGAAGCTGATTGCGGAGCTTGAGAAGGGCACCGCAGGCTTTGCCTTCGGCTCAGGTATGGCTGCGCTTACAGCTGTGCTCAGTCTTTTTAAGACCGGGGATAAGATTCTCCTGTCGAGCAACGTGTATGGCGGAACCTTCCGCGTGCTGGACAAGGTGTTCAACCATTTCGGCATCACATACTCCCTTGAGGATATGACCGATGTTGAGGCCTTCGAAAAGAAGCTGACGCCTGATGTAAAGGCGGTACTTATCGAAAGCCCTGCAAATCCGCTGCTCACAATCACGGACCTGGCGGCTGTGGCTGCGGCGGCAAAGAGACACGGCGCTTTGACAATAGTTGACAACACCTTTATGAGTCCGTACCTCCAGCGTCCGCTTGAGCTTGGCGCGGATATCGTCGTACACAGCGCGACAAAATATCTTGGCGGACACAGCGACGTTGTTGCAGGTCTTGCCGTCGTGAAGGACGCAAAGCTTGCAGAGCAGATTGCGTTTATTCAGAACTCCACGGGAGGTGTTTTGGGGCCATTTGACTCCTTCCTGCTTATCCGCGGAATAAAGACTCTTGCGGTGCGCCTTGACCGTCACACGGAAAACGCGCAGGCGATTGCGGAATGGCTGGCGGAAAATCCTGAGGTCAGCAGAGTTTATTATCCGGGGCTTACAACGCATCCGGGATACGATATTAACGCCCGTCAGGCGAAAAACGGCGGCGCCATGATATCCTTTGAGCTTACTGAAAAACATGACATCCGTAAATTTTACAAATCCCTGAAGCTTATTGCACTGGCGGAAAGCCTCGGCGGTGTTGAGAGCCTCGTCTGCCATCCGGCAACCATGACTCACGCTGCGATTCCAAAGGAAACACGGGAAAAGGTCGGCATCACGGACAATCTCATTCGTTTTTCCGTCGGAATTGAGGCAAAGGAAGACTTGATTGCGGATTTGACACAGGCAATTCAGAACAGCTGAGGGGGAAAATATCATGAAATATTATAAATCAATGCAGGAGCTCATCGGGCATACGCCGCTCGTTGAGCTGACACATTTCGACCTTCCGGAGGGCGTACGGATTTTTGCAAAGCTGGAGCTTTGGAACCCGGGCGGCAGCGCAAAGGACCGCGTGGGACGCTCCATGATTGAGGAGGCAGAAAAAAGCGGAAGACTTAAACCCGGCGGTACAATCATCGAGGGAACTGCAGGAAATACGGGACTGGGTATTGCCTTTGCGGCACTGAACAAGGGTTATCGTGTTATTTTCTGCGTGCCTGAAAAATTCTCCGCGGAAAAGCAGACACTTATGAAGGCCATGGGGGCAGAGATTGTATCGACGCCGCGTTCCGAGGGAATGCTGGGGGCAGAGGCGAAGGCAGCAGAGCTTCGTGATTCCATCCCGGGCGCTGTCACAATGAACCAGTTCAAAAATCAGGCGAATCCGAAGGCTCATTACGATACGACGGGCCCGGAGATTTTTGAGGACCTTGACGGGGAAATAGATTACCTCGTATCAGGGGCAGGCACCGGCGGAACTTTTTCAGGCATCACAAAGTATCTGAAGGAGAAAAATCCTGCTATACAGGGAATTCTTGCGGACCCTGTCGGTTCTGTCATCGGCGGAGGCGAGCACGGGGATTATGAGATAGAGGGTATCGGAAATGATTTTATCGCTGAGACTATGGATACGAGTCTCGTTGATAAGGTGTACAAGATTTCTGATGATGAAGCCTTCGGCGAGGTTAAGGAACTGGCAAAAAGAGAGGGGCTTTTTGTCGGTTCATCCGCAGGAGCGGCAATGTCCGCAGCACTGAAGCTTGTCAGGGACGGCGCGAAGGGAAACATCGTCGTGGTGTTTGTTGACCGCGCAGAAAGATATTTCAGCAAACATATTTTGGATTAAAATTTTTGTCGGGCGCTTTTTGCGCTCGGCTTTTTCTTTTTCCCCACGCTATTGTATGGTATAATAATACATTGAGAATGGGGCGGTATTTCTTTTTTGCCGCCTGCGGCTAACAACCTCCGAAATGAAGGTGAAGAATATGAAGATTGATGCGCTTTCGACACAGCGTCAGCAGTCCATGACCCGTGAAACAGGCTCAGGGGCAAGGGCGCATGTGGCAGACACTAATACCGAATTTTCCACGGAGCTCGAAGATCAGCAGAGCAGCATGTCCCGCGAGCAGCTTGAGGAGCTTTTGAAAAAAATCGACGAGCAGGGTGCGCGTCTTACCAACACGCCGACCTATGACGAGCTGAAGGAATATCGCTCACTTGTCAAGGAATTTGTCGGTGAGGCGGTGTCGCGTATGTATTCGCTGCATACCTCGGCAGGCTGGGACCGCATGGGAAGACAGAAGGTCTATACCACCGTCAGGAAAATTGACCGTGAGCTTGAGAATATGGCAGAGGATATACGCCTCGGACAGGCAGACGCGCTCTCCATTGTGGCCAGTCAGGACGCAATCCGCGGAATGCTTGTAGACCTTTACAGCTGATGGAAACGTCATGGGAGGGAATCCTCGGACAGGAAGAAGCGGTCGGAAGACTGCGGCGTATGCTGCAGGAAAAAAGGCTTCCCCATGCGCTGCTGTTTTACGGCCCTGAGGGCGTGGGAAAAAGAAGAGCGGCACAGGCACTGGCTGCGCCGCTTCTATGTGAAAATCCTGTGAATGGAACGGCATGCGGCCACTGTGCAGGCTGCCGTGCCCTGAGGGATGACACGCACCCGGATTTTTACCTTGTGGAGCCTGAAAGCAGCGGACGTTCCGCGAAAAGTATAAAAATCGAGCAGATTCGTGAGCTTGAAAGAGAAATAGGGCGTGTTCCAAAGCTTGCAAAGCGCCGTGTCGTTCTTATGGAAGCAGCGGAACGTATGAATGAAGCTGCTGAAAACAGCCTGTTAAAGACCTTGGAGGAGCCGTCCGGGGATGTTGTATTCATTTTGGTGACGAGTGCGCGGCAGGCACTGCTGGACACCATTGTGTCCCGGTGTCTGCTGCTTCCGTTTGCTCCGCTGGATGATACAGTTATCCTGAGGCTTATGAAGGAGAAAGGCATTTCGGATAGCGAAGCGCAGGGGATTGCGCCTCTCGCGTCCGGGAGTATAGGAAGGGCGTTGAGACTCGCGGGGGAAGGAGCACTTTCCCTCAGGAGGGACGCTCTTGATATGCTGAAACGCCTGCCTTCAATGCCTGCCTCAGAGGTGTGGACAGAGGGCGAGCGCCTGGGAAAGCTGCCGGCAGAGGAGCTTTTGGACTGGGTCAGGTATATGCGGCTCCTTCTTCGCGATATGCTGGCGCTGTACAGCGGCGCGGCTGTGAGCCAGAAGGACCTTGCGGAGGAGCTGGGAGGGCTGCTTTCCGGATTTTCCGAGGAACGGATTTTTTATATTATGGATTTGGCAAAGGAGCTGGAGAAAAGGCTTACAGGCTCCAATGCAAATGCAAGACTGCAGGCAGAAGCGTTTCTGCTGCGTGCAAATAATCAGAATCGGTAATTCTTCCAAGATGAAGAGTTACGGCAGGAGGGAATACATTGCAGACGATTGTTGGCGTCCGTTTCAAAAAAGCGGGCAAAATATATTATTTCGGGATAGGGCCGCTTGAAATCAAGACGGGCGACGATGTTATCGTGGAAACTGCCCGTGGGGTAGAGTTCGGACATGTCGTTCTCGGGCCGCGTCAGGTTGATGACGCTGAGGTAACGCTTCCATTGAAGGCGGTACAGCGCAAGGCAACGGATGAAGACCGTGAGCGCGTAAAGAGCAATCATGAGCAGGAGAAGGAAGCAATGCGCATCTGCGAAGAAAAGATTGCGGCAAGAAATCTTCCCATGAAGCTTGTAGATGTTGAATACACCTTTGATATAAATAAAATTGTTTTCTATTTTACCGCCGACGGACGTGTTGACTTCCGCGAGCTGGTAAAGGACCTGGCGGCAGTTTTCCGTACACGTATCGAGCTTCGTCAGATTGGTGTGCGTGATGAGGCGAAAATGCTTGGCGGTATCGGCTGCTGCGGCCGTCCTCTCTGCTGCGCAACCTTCCTTGGTGAGTTTGCGCCGGTATCAATACGCATGGCGAAGGAGCAGAATCTTTCCCTGAACCCGACAAAGATTTCGGGAATCTGCGGAAGACTCATGTGCTGCCTCAAATACGAGAGTGAATGCTACTGCGACCAGTGTCCTGTCCAGAAGAAGGTACAGCCACCGGCACAGGGGAGCCGCGTTGTCAGCATCGAGGGCGAGGGCCGTGTAATTTCGCTGAACCAGCAGCGCCGCACGGCGACAATTCTTCTTGATGACGGTAAAACAATCGTGGCATCCTGGGAGGACGTTGTCGAGAAGGAGCCTGAGGAAGAGGATCTCGCAAATGTAGCGGCACTTGCTGCTATTGCCGCAATTCAGGCTGAGGCTGCGGAAAACGGAATGGGTGACCGCCCACGCGGACGCAGACGCCGTTCACGAGGAGACGGAGAGCACCGCAGGGACAAAGGCAGCAAGGAAGGATACGGAAATGAGGGACACGGTCACGGAAAACGTGACTTCGGAGACAGACCTCACCGTGACAAAGGACAGCGCGACCATAAGGACCGCCGTCCGCGCCGCGAACGCCGCGATAACCATGAAAACCCGGGAACCAACGAGGCGAATGAGTAAAATAGTTCTTCATGAAAATGAACGCCTCGACGACCTGAATCATCTCGGACGTCAGATTATACAGCGTACGGATGCCTTCTGCTTTGGTATGGACGCGGTGCTTCTGGCACATTTTCCAAAATATGGGGCAAGATGCCGTGTGCTTGACCTTGGAACAGGAACGGGTGTAATTCCTCTTCTGATGGCAGAGGAAGCGGATACTGTTGATGCTCTGGAGCTGGATGCTGAAATGGCTGAGCGTGCGGCCCGGAGCGTGGAGTACAACGGACTGGAAGAAAAAATCCGTGTGAAGCAGGGAGATTATCGGGAAATAAAGGAACTGTATCCTGCTGAGAGCTTTGATGTTGTACTGGCAAATCCACCGTATTTTCCTGTAAAAAGCGGACTTGCCGCGGCTGTTCCCGAAAAGGCAAAGGCACGTCATGAGCTGACAGCTACGCTTTCTGATGTTATCCGTGCCGCGAGGTACGTGCTTAAATATCACGGGCGGTTTGCTATGGTGCATATTCCCGAACGGTTGGATGAGATTTTCGTGGCGCTTTCGGCAAATCAGATGGCGCCTAAACGGGTGCAGCTTATAGAACCCCGTGAAGGAAAACCGGCGAATCTTGTGCTTGTAGAAGCAATGGTGGGAGGACAGGCAGGAAGCATCCGCTGGCTGCCCACACTTCGGGTTTATGATAAAGAAGGAAAATATACGGCTGAGGCTTTGAAGTATTACGGGAAGGAATCTATGGAATGAGCAAGCAGGAAGAAAAGCGGGAGGACGTTCGGACGCAGAAGGCGCCCGGCGTCCTTTATTTGTGCGCAACTCCTATAGGAAATCTGGAGGATATGACGTACCGCGCCGTGCGCATATTGGGGGAAGTTCCCATGATTGCGGCAGAGGATACGAGACATACGCGGCAGCTTCTGACACATTTTGATATTCATACGAAGCTCACAAGCTATCATGAGCACAACAAAATGGAAAAAGGGCAGGAGCTTATAGACTGGATGCTGGAGGGCAATGACCTTGCCTGTGTCAGTGACGCGGGACTTCCGGGGATTGCAGACCCGGGAAGCATGCTGGCACAGCAGGCAATAGAAGCCGGCATACGTGTTATCCCGCTTCCCGGAGCAAATGCGGCGCTGTCTGCACTCATCTCTTCGGGACTTGATACAACGCGCTTCTCCTTCGTGGGTTTTTTGCCGAAAACTAAGCAGAAGCGGAAGGAAAGACTTGATGAAGTAAAAAATCATCGTGAAACGCTTCTTTTTTATGAAGCACCGCATCATCTGAAGGCGACAATGGATGAACTTTTCGATGCGCTTGGCGACCGTCCGGCTGTTCTTGCAAGAGAGCTTACAAAAAAATTCGAGGAATTTTCAAGAGGAACTCTCGGAACTCTGCGTCCGTCAGTCAGCGGGATAGAACCCCGCGGCGAATACGTCATTGTGGTTTCGGGAAAGACAGAGGAGAACGAAGAAACACAGACGGCTAAGGCCTCACCTGCGGAGCTTGTTGAAAAATATATAGAAGCAGGCCAGAGCAAAAAAGAGGCAATGCGCAGCGCGGCGCAGGAGCTTGGCATATCAAGACGTGATGTGTATCAGACACTTTTGGAGCAGGAAAATGGTTAATATTCAAAAATTCTTTGATAAAAACCGAAATATTGTATTATCATATATATTAAACTGATTTTTAATTTAGTGTTCGGAGGAAACAGCACATGAAAAAGGCATTGCTCACAGGCATTACAGGGCAGGACGGCGCATATCTTACGGAATTTCTTTTGGACAGGGACTACGAGGTGCACGGTATCGTGCGCAGGCACAGTACCCCATGCACCGACCGCATCGACCATATTCTGAATAACCCGGAGCTTAAGGACAGAGTTATTCTTCATTACGGAGACCTTACCGATGCCAGCAGTCTGAGTAATATCGTTGGCAGGGTACGCCCTGACGAGGTCTATAATCTCGCGGCACAGTCTCATGTAGGCGTTTCCTTCGAGGTTCCTGAGTACACGGCGCTGGCTACCGGCGTAGGCGGAATCCGTCTCCTTGAGGCGATTCGTCAGAACGAGGTTCCCTGCAGATATTATCAGGCATCGACCTCGGAGCTTTTTGGCGGACTTCCGGGAACTGCTCCCCAAAGCGAAAAGACACCCTTCTACCCGAAAAGCCCTTACGGAGCAGCGAAGCTCTACGCTTACTGGGTTACGGTCAACTACCGTGAGGCATATGGAATGTTTGCGGCCAACGGTATACTGTTCAACCACGAATCTCCGCGGCGCGGCGAAACCTTTGTAACGCGTAAGATTACCATTGCCGTTGCGAAAATACTCGCAGGCCTTCAGGACCATCTTTCCCTTGGAAACCTTGACGCGAAACGCGACTGGGGCTTTGCAGGCGATTATGTTGAAGGTATGTGGCTGATTCTTCAGCAGGATAAGCCGCAGGATTATGTCCTCGCGACCAATGAGACACATACCGTCCGTGAATTCTGTGAGCTTGCCTTTGCTGCGGCAGGGATGAAGCTCCGCTGGGAAGGCAGCGGCGTAGATGAAAAGGGCTATGACGCGGAGACAGGAAAGCTCCTTGTGGACGTTGATCCGAAATTCTTCCGCCCTGCTGAGGTAGAGCTTCTCTGGGGCGACTCAACAAAGGCAGAGAAGGAGCTGGGCTGGAAACGAAAGGTTGATTTCCCTTCCCTTGTCAAAATGATGGTAGATGCAGACAGAAAAACCTATGGAAAATAATTATTGAGGCGTATTGAGATGGAAAAAAACGCAAAAATATACGTAGCAGGCCATCGCGGGATGGTGGGCTCTGCTATAGTCCGTGAGCTTGAAAGACAGGGCTATACGAACATAATAACGCGGACACACAGGGAGCTTGACCTTTGCAGACAGGAAGAAGTCGAAAAATTCTTCGAAGAAGAAAAGCCCGAGTATGTCTTCCTTGCCGCGGCAAAGGTTGGCGGCATCATGGCAAATTCGGGAGCGCTGGCGGATTTCATGTATGACAACATGATTCTTGAAATGAATGTCATACACGCCGCATGGAAAAACGGAGTAAAGAAACTGGAATTTCTCGGTTCATCCTGCATATATCCGCGCATGGCACCTCAGCCCATGAAGGAAGACTGTCTTTTGACCTCTGAGCTTGAAAAAACAAACGAAGCATACGCACTGGCGAAAATATCGGGACTGAAATACTGCGAATACCTGAACCGTCAGTACAGTACAGACTTCATATCAGTCATGCCGACGAACCTCTACGGCCCGAATGACAACTATCACCCTGAGCACAGCCATGTACTGCCCGCGCTTATCAGGCGCTTCCATGAGGCAAAGGAAAAGGGACTCACTGAGGTCACCTGCTGGGGAGACGGCTCTCCGCTCCGCGAGTTCATGTATGTGGATGACCTGGCAAACCTCTGTGTATTTCTCATGAATAACTACAGCGGAAACGAAACAGTGAATGCCGGGACGGGAAAAGAGCTTACCATCAAAGAGCTGACATCTCTTGTTGCAAAGGTAGTAGGCTATACAGGAAAAATCCTGTGGGATACATCAAAACCAAATGGAACGCCGAGAAAGCTTCTTGACGTCTCAAAAGCAGAAAAGCTTGGCTGGAAGTATAAAACAGAGCTTGAGGACGGAATCAGAATGACCTATGAAGACTTCCTCAACAATCCCATGAGGGCGTAGAGATGAATATAGTCTTATTGTCAGGCGGCTCCGGCAAACGCCTGTGGCCGCTTTCGAACGACATACGTTCAAAGCAGTTCATAAAAATCTTTCCTTCAGAGAATGGCGGACGCATATCAATGGTGCAGCGTGTCTATGGGCAGATAAGAAACGCTCTTGGCGATGTTTCTGTTACCGTAGCAACATCACGCTCCCAGGCATCAATTCTCTCATCGCAGCTTTCAGAGGACGTTGACCTTTCAATAGAGCCATGCCGCAGGGATACATTTCCTGCAATGGCGCTTGTGGCGGCATACCTTCATGATGTGAAGCATGTGGATGAAAATGAGACGGTTGTCGTTTGTCCCATTGATCCTTATGTGGAAGAAAGCTATTTTTCTGCGCTTAAGGCTTTGGCTGAAATCGCGGAAAAGGGACAGGTAAATCTGGCACTCATGGGTATAGAGCCCACATATCCGAGTGAAAAATACGGATACATCCTGCCAAAATCAAAGGCACAGATTGCAGAGGTTGCTTCCTTTAAGGAGAAGCCTGATGTAAAAACAGCGCAGAAATATATAGATGAAGGCGCTCTTTGGAATGGCGGAGTCTTCGCCTTCAAACTCGGATATCTGCTTGGAAAAGCGCAGGAAAATATCGGCTTTTCAAGCTACGAGGAGCTTTTTTCCAAGTACGATACACTGGAAAAAATCAGCTTTGACTATGCAGTTGTAGAAAAAGAACCGAGCATAGCTGTAATGCGCTACGGTGGGAAATGGAAGGACCTCGGAACCTGGAACACTCTCACGGAAGCAATGCAGGTATCCTCCATAGGAAAGGCTGTCCTTGCCGATACATGTGAGGATGTGCATGTTATAAACGAGCTTGACGTGCCTATACTTTGCCTCGGACTAAAGAATATGGTAATAGCGGCAAGCCCCGAAGGAATCCTTGTAACGGACAAGAACCAGTCAAGCTACATAAAACCCTTCGTGGAAGCGTTTCATCAGCCGATAATGTACGCGGAAAAGGCATGGGGCAGCTACAAGGTCGTGGATATAGGAGAGGACAGCCTCACTATCAAGGTCACGCTCCTTGCAGGACACAAAATGAACTACCACAGCCACGAACGGCGTGATGAGGTATGGACAATCCTTTCAGGAACGGGAAAAGCTGTTCTCGACGGGAAGGAACAATCCGTAAGCCCCGGCGGCATAATAAAGATTCCAACAGGCTGCAAGCACACCATATACGCGGAAGAAGACCTGCAGCTGATCGAAATCCAGCGCGGAAAAGATATCGACGTAAACGACAAGAAAAAATGGGAACTGTAATCACAGGCGGACATGGCTGGGAGCTATGTCCGTTTTAGTTGTTTGCGGCGGATGTCTTCATTGATGAAGGATAGTATTTTTGATATACTTGTTGAAGATTTCATTTAATATAGTAGAGAAACGAACGGAGAATGAGGAATGAGAAAACGGCGCGGAGGGAAACGTCATATTTACACGCGTGCGATTTATTTTGTTGTGGTTGCGGTTGTGGCATTTGCGGCAGGGTTTGTCGGATGGAAGCTCCTTGGCGGTGAGCATAAGGCGGTTAAGATTGATGAGCCGAAGGCTCTTCGCTCGGAAATGACGAAGGAAATTATGGTTATGGGCATTGACCCGCGCAAGGATGATGCAGGTAGAAGCGATACGCTGATGCTGGTCACGATGAACGCCGAAAAGAAGAAGGCATCGGTGCTGTCCATACCCCGTGATACCCGTACCGTCATTGAAAATAACGGTTATGACAAAATCAATCACGCCTACGCGTACGGCGGTCACGAGTATACACAGAAGGCTGTGGAGAAGCTTCTTAATGTTAATGTGGATTATTACGTTATGATTGATGTTCATGCCTTCGAGCGTATCATTGATGCCATTGACGGAATAGATCTGGATGTTGAAAAGCGTATGTATTATGAAGATCCGTGGGATGACGACGGTGGGCTTGTAATAGACCTTTATCCGGGTATGCAGCATCTTGATGGCGAACGTGCTATGGAGTATGTGCGTTTCCGTGACGAGGAAGGAGATATCGGCCGTATCAAGAGGCAGCAGAAGTTTTTGAGTGCCCTTTTGACCAAGGCTGTTTCAACGGATACGCTTCCGAGAATCCCAAAGATTCTGGAGGAGCTTCGTTCTGTACTTAAAACGAATATGCCGATATCCGAGATGGCGGCTATGGCAAAGCATCTTCCTGAGATTCGCAGCAACGGCGTAGAGACGACGATGCTTCCGGGACAGCCTGCATGGTGGAACGATACCAGCTACTGGCTTCCTGATATCATTGGGGCCAGAGCGCTTCTGGCAGAGCAGATGGGCGTTGAGATGACGCAGGAAATGAAGGACGATGCAGAGAAGGATACAGAGGTGTATAACAGAAATCTCCCTGACGGGCTTACGGAGGTAAATGGCACGCTGGTGCTTCGCGGAGATGGTTCTGAGCCGGATGAGGGCTCTGTAAAAAATAAAAAAGAGGTAAAGAATAAAAAGGAAGAGGACAAGGAAACACGCAGTGATAAACGCAAGGATTTAAAGCCTGAGGATATTACAATCCGCGTCCTGAACGAAAGCGGAATAAACGGAGCCGGAGCAGAGACTGCAGAAATATTGAAAGGCAAGGGCTTTAAGATTTCGGATGTGGGCAATGGTGAAACGCAGACCAGGGAGAAAACGGTCTTTGTCGTGCCTGAAAGTGCTGCCGACCTCTTCTACGGAATGCCTTTTGACTGTGTGATTACTCTGAATGATGAGAGTACGCAGGCGGTGCTCCGTATTGGAAAGGATTACAGATGAGTTTACTTGAGGTTCACGGTCTGAAAAAGGCCTTTGGCATCGTGGAGCTTTTTCATGATGTTGATTTTCGTGTTGAAAAGGGTGACCGTGTGGGCTTTTTAGGTGCCAATGGTGCCGGAAAGACTACGCTTATGCGCTGCCTTTTGGGGCAGATGGAATATGACGGCGGAAATGTGCGTATTGATTCTGCCGCATCGGTCGGATATGTGGAGCAGCAGGCTTCTCTCGGAACGGGAACGCTGTATGAGGAGTTTCGCGGAGCCTTCAGTGATATTGAAGCTCTTGCCGATAAAAAAAGAAGGCTTGAGGAGGCTATCGCAAAGGGCGCGGATGATGAGACGATGGCGGAGTACAGCCGCGTCGTTGAGCGCTTTGAGCACATGGAGGGCTACGATTACGAAAGCCGCATACGCCGTATTGCCTTCGGATTAGGCTTTAATGACGAGGATTTAAAACGCAGTATTGAGCATCTTTCGGGTGGACAGAAAACCCGCGTGTGTCTGGCAAAGGCGCTTCTTCGTGAACCGGAGCTTTTGTTCCTGGACGAGCCTACAAACCATCTGGATATAGGCATGATAGAGTGGCTTGAGGGTTTTCTTGCTTCATATCCCGGCGGTGTTCTGATGATTTCTCATGACCGCTTCTTTCTGGACCGTGTAGCGACTAAGGTAATTGAGCTTGAGGGAGAAACTGTCACGACCTATGACGGCAATTACAGCTACTACATGAAGGTAAAGGAAGCACGGAGGGCAGCCCTTGAAAGCGCGTATGAAAAGCAACAGGAGCATATACGTGAAACAGAGGAATATATCCGTCGGTATAAGGCAGGAATAAAATCGAAGCAGGCCAGGGGCCGTCAGAGTCAGCTGAATCGTCTTGAACGGATTGTGCTGCCGCCGGAAAAGGCGAGGTTTAATTATTTTGCCTTTAATCCGCCTGCGGAATGTGCAGAACGGGTGGCTGAGCTTGAAGAGGTGTCGGCTGTTTTCGGAGAGAATACGGTGTTTTCAAAGCTTTCTCTGTTGGTACGCCGTGGCGACGGTGTTGCTGTTGTCGGACCGAATGGAGCAGGAAAGACGACACTTTTGAGGATTCTGTTGGGTGAGCTGGAGTCCCCGACAGGCCGCGTGAAAATCGGAAATCGTGTAAAAATCGGATATTTTTCCCAGCAGCATGAAGGTCTTAATATGGACCGTACGGTGCTGGAGGAAATTGAGTATGATTTCGATATGGACGAGGAGCAGGCGCGGCGGTATCTCGGTGCGTTTTTGTTCCGCGGGGATGAGGCCCTTCGGATAATCGGAGAGCTTTCGGGCGGCGAGCAGGCACGTCTGGCATTTCTTAAGCTGATGCTGACAGGCGCAAATTTCCTTGTTCTTGACGAGCCGACAAACCATCTTGACATTCCTGCAAAGGAAGCCGTTGAGGAAGCGCTTATGGCATTTCCCGGGACGTTTATTGTGGTTTCCCATGACCGCTATTTTCTTGACAAGGTCTCGAATTTTACTGTGGAGCTGGAAAACGGAAAGCTCACGGAGTATGGTGGAAACTACAGCTATTACAGGGAGAAAAAGGAAGAGCTTTTGAAGGAAGCAGAGGAGCTTTTGGCAGAGGAAGCTTCAAGGAAGGATAAAAAAGCAGTTCCTGAAAAGGAGAAAAAGGGAGTCCCTGTAAGGGAAAAGAGTTCTTCCGCAAAATCCAAGTATGCAGGGCTCAGTGAAGATAAACGGGCAGACCTTCTTCTGCGGGCTGAGGCTGAGATTGCAATGGCAGAGGCAGAGCTTAAAATGCTGGAGCATGAGATGAATGACCCTGCGGTGCAGTCAGACCCTGAGAGGTCGGCTAGGATTGCAGAGGAATACGCGGAAAAAGAAAAAGAAATTGAAAGAAGATATGAGGATTGGGGCGAGCTTTCGGGTGAAGCCTGAAATACGGGAAAGAAGAGGCGGAGCATGGAAAAACTGACAGGAACCGTGGAAACGATTGTTTTTGCGAGTGATGACGGACGTTTTTCTGTGTTCCGCCTTCGTGTTGACGGACAGAGAGGAATGGCCGCAGCGACAGTGAATGCTGAACCTCCGCTGGTGGGACAGCAGGTCACTCTGTCTGGTGAGTGGGTTCGGCATCCGCGTTTCGGTGAGCAGTTCAAGGCTGTGAGTCTCACGGTGGCGGCGCCTACAAGTGCCGAGGGGATAGAGAAGTTTCTTTCTTCGGGCGCTGTGGAGGGAGTAGGTCCTGCTGTTGCACACCGTCTTGTGGAAAAATTCGGACAGGATACGCTGGATATAATCGAAAATGCGCCCCACAGATTACGGGAAATTCCGGGAATCGGAGAGAAGACTGCGGAAAAAATTCACCGCTCCTATCAGGAAAAGGTGGAGCTGAAGGACATTATGCTATGGCTGGAGGCACACGGGGTATCAGGGGCGTATGCCGCGCGGATATACCAGCAGTTCGGTTCGTTTTCTCTCGGAGTAATGCAGGAGGATCCGTACCGTCTTGCGCAGGAGGTGCAGGGAATCGGGTTTACTACGGCGGACGCGATTGCCCGCTCTGCGGATGTACCGGCGGATGACCCGTCGCGGCTTCTTGCAGGTCTTGATTATACTTTGAGCTCCGTATCCTCCGCAGGACACTGCTGCGTGCCTGCTGAGTTCCTTATTGAACGTGCTGCGCGGCTTCTGGAGGTGCCAAGGGAAGCCGTGAGCGATGCGGTGCGCAGCGCTCTGCGCATGTGCAGGCTTTATGCTGAGCGTTTGGGAAGCGAGACTCTCATATACCCGCAGCAGCTTTATATGGCGGAAAAAGAGGTTTCAGATACGCTTCTTTATTTGAAAAAAGCTGCGGCGGTTTTTCCTGTCGAGGATTCTTCGCTGCTTATAGACGAGTGGGAGACCACCGACAGGCTGGATTTGGCGGACGGGCAGCGTGAGGCTGTGGCAGGCGCGCTGCAGTATGGAATTTTCGTTCTCACAGGAGGCCCGGGAACGGGAAAAACAACTGTCGTGCGCGGTATGATTGCTGTACTGGAAAAGCTTGGACTTACAGTGCTTTTGGGTGCGCCGACAGGACGCGCGGCAAAGCGGCTGGCTGAATCAACCGGAAGGCGTGCCATGACGGTTCACCGTATGCTGGAGGCGCAGGGGGTGTCGGAGGACGACGGCTCCATGTTTGCCAAGGATGAGGATGAACCGTTGGAGGCAGATGTCATCATTTTGGACGAGGTTTCAATGATGGATATCCTTCTTATGCAGCATTTTCTTGCTGCAGTTCCGTCGGGCTGTCATGTGATTCTCGTCGGTGATGTGGATCAGCTTCCTGCAGTAGGGCCGGGAGCTGTTCTCCGTGAAATTCTTCGTTCGGGAGTTATTCCAAGTGTGCGCCTCACTGAGGTATTCAGACAGGCTGAGGAAAGCATTATTGTACGAAACGCTCACGCGATAAACAGGGGAAGGATGCCTGAGTGTGAACCCGGAACAGCCTTTGAGTTTCGCGAAACCCATTCTGCCGAGGAGGCTTCGGAGGTTATCGTGCAGCTTTGTGCTGACGAGCTTGCGCGGGAGGGTATTGACCCCATGCGCGATGTGCAGGTGCTGTCTCCTATGCACAGGCAGGAGTGCGGTGTTGATGTGCTGAACAAACGTCTTCAGGAGGCGCTTAATCCAAAGCGCCCCGGACGGGACGAGCGTCCTGCGGGCTGGTTTACCTACCGCGTAGGTGACAAGGTTATGCAGATAAAGAACAATTACCAGAAAAATGTGTTTAACGGTGATGTCGGCTTTATTACTGAAATCACACCGGAGCTTGTGACAGTAAGATTCGGTGATGAGCTTGAGACAGACTATGAGAAAAGCGAAATGCAGGAGCTGGCACCTGCCTATGCGGTGAGTGTACATAAGAGCCAGGGCAGCGAGTATCCTGTAATTATCCTGCCGCTGGTGCCGGGACATCATATCATGCTGCAGAGAAACCTTCTGTATACTGCGGTGACAAGAGCCAAGGAACGCGTTGTTCTTGTGGGAAGCCGTGCGGCGCTTCGGACTGCTGTGGAAAATGACCGCACACGCAGACGCTACACGCTGCTTGCGGAGCGGCTGGCGCAGGTGCCGGAGGATGCAAAATGAATCTGTTGTCAGGAGTTCTTGATTTTCTTTTCCCGCCAAGGTGCCCGATATGTTCGGCGTATGTCAGCGAAAGGGGAGGCTGGTGCAAGGAGTGCCTGAGAAGTGCTTCCGATACAAGAAGACTCCCGATGGATGTGGAAACTATTTCCGTGCTTGATGAGGTGTGGGCGCTGGGGAAATATCATGATGGACTTCGGCCTCTTTTGGTTCCGTTGAAATTTCACGGCAAGCGTGACCGACTGCCGTATCTGCACACGTTTCTTGAGTCAACGGGGAACAGAAACGTGAATATCTTGATGCAGGTGTCAACGGCTGTGCCTGTTCCACTCCATGAGGAACGCGAGAAAGCAAGAGGCTTTAACCAGACGGAGCTTATTTTCAGGGAATGGGCGCTTTCTAAGGGGATGTCCTGGCAGCGTGCATTGGTAAGGTCGAGAAGTACTACTCCGCAGTTTGGCCTTGGCGCAGATGAGCGTATAAAAAATCTTTCGGGAGCTTTTTGCTTGTCGGAGTGCGCTGATGTGCGGGGGAAATGTCTGCTGCTGGTTGATGATATATGTACCACGGGAACAACTCTTCGGGAATGCGCAAAGGTGCTTCGCAAGGGGGGAGCGGAAAAAATTTTCGGACTTGTCCTGTCAAGTGACAGGTCGTGAATCTCTTCTTGCCGTGCTCATGAAAAAAATATATAACTCGGCAAAAGATGTCCCCCACTTCTGTAAGTGGGGGCTGGGACAAATAACAGGCGGCGAGCATATCTCTCGCCTCGTTGAAACGCTGACAGAGGAAGTTTTGCCCTTGGCAAAACTGTATCAAAGGCGTTATAATATATGATATATGACGCTGAAAATGAAATTTATACACAGGAGTGATAGATATGGCAAATCAATTGAAGAACTGTTCAGAATGCGGACGCATTTTTGTTGATACCGGAATCGGTGTCTGCCGTGACTGCTATGAGAAGCAGCAGGATCAGATGCAGGAGATTTCTTCCTACGTGCGTGACAACCCGCACTCTACGGTCAAACAGATCTGCGAGGCACTGAAGGTAAAAGAGAAGCTTGTAATGCGTATGATTCGTGAGGGACGTTTTGTTACGGACGGAATTTCTATTGAATATCCATGCGAGTCCTGCGGCACACCTATTACCAGCGGACGTTTCTGCGATAAATGCAACGATGACCTTGCAAAGCAGATGCAGCAGACACAGCAGAAGATGACTGCAAAGGTTGCAGCTGCTGCTCCGCAGAAAAAAGGCTCGGGTATGTATTCAAGGGATATGGGTAAGAAACTCAGCTGATTTTTCAAAAGGCATCTTTTGGCAAAAAAGAGAGCATTTGAGAGCTATAGCGAGATAATCTTAATTAAACAGGTGAAAATCACGAAAAGCGGGAGTTAAGAATCCCGCTTTTTTTTTCGATTAATGAGCAGAAAGAAAAACGAGGGGAAAATACCCTTTAGCAAGGATGGTGGAAACCATGTTTATCAACAATCACATTCAATCGCTGGCAAGTGTATACGGCGCACAGAGTGTAAGCGGAACAAGCACAAGAAAACCGGTTACAAAGGCTGTTGAGTCCAGCTCTGTTCAGCTTTCGACGCAGGCACAGGATTTCAGCGCTATTCTTCAGAAGATCCGTTCCAAGAAGGACGACGTCCGTATGGATAAGGTAACTGAGCTCGAAAGCCAGATTTCAAATGGCACTTATAAGATTGATGAGAATGCAATCGCAGCCAGCATGCTGAACATGCGTTATTGATTGAAACGGGGCCGGTTATATGTGGAAGGAACTTGTGAGGGTGCTGGATGCACTTACGGAAGCCTACAGTCAGCTTTTGAAGATTGCCAGCGCGAAGCGCGGCGTACTTGTTACAGTGCAGCTTGAAAAGCTGGAGAAGCTGCTGGAGGTTGAAAAAACGGTTATTGACCGTATCCATAAGCTCGAGGATGAGCGCAGGAGTGTGCTTCTGCAGTTATGTAAGTCGGAGAAATCTCTGCTTCCGGAAATGAGCATGAAGGAAGTCACGGAACATAGTCCTACGCCATACAAGGTAAAGCTCGCGGAGCTTCATGAAAAGCTTGGTGAGCTTGTAAAGGAAGCCGGCCAGAAAAGCGAGGAAAATGAATTCCTCATTAAAAGTGCCCTTGGTGCCGTTCATTATCATCTTAACCGTATCGGAAATTCTACGGTGGAGCCTGCGTACGGGCAGAAGGGGCAGGAAATTGTAACCCGGCATAAGAATTTTGATTTCGAGGCATGAGGTCACGGAATGGATGAAATTATACGAATCCTGCGCGCAGAGCTTGCGCTTTGTATGAAACTTGAGGCAGCGGCGCAGGCACAGAGGGAAGCACTCAAAGCAAATCTCGACGGCCGGCGTGTCACGGAGACAACGCAGACCGTCGATGGACTTTTACGGCAGATTTCGGTCTTTGAAAAGCAGAAGGAGGAGCTTCTGCAAAAGGCAGGATGCGAGTCAATGCTGGAGCTCTTGAAGCATCAGCCGTATTCAAAGGAAAAAATGGAAGCAAAGGAATATATGAACCGTATGACGGAACTTTTCCAAAGAATTCGAAATATCGGTTCGGCCAATAAGCTTCTTTTGAAGAATGATATGGAGTATCTGACGTTCAGTCTCAATGTGATGACACAGTCGCAGGCAGGACCGGGATATGATGATACGGAGTCGCCTGACAAGGCGGCAATTCAGGGAAAGAAATTGTTCGACCGGTCGGTCTAGAAAGGGTGAAATACAATGGCAGTACGTTCCACATTTGCGGGACTTAATACAATGTACCGCGGTATCAGTACAAACCGTCTGGCACTTGATACGGTCGGACATAATATGTCGAATGCAGGCGCGGTTGGGTATTCCCGACAGAGCGTTAACCAGGCGGCTGTTATGCCGGACAAGATTTACGCCAACGGCACTCAGCAGTATGTAGGCTCGGGCGTTGATTCGCTCTCCATCACGCGTGCCCGTGATGTATATGCCGATAAAAAATACTGGGCAGAAAACGGCACACAGAAGTATTTGACAACCCGTGAAAATAACTACGGCAAGGTTGAAGAAATATTCAATGATTCACAGGATACAGGCGTGAAGAATGCTGTAACAGAGTTCTACAAGGCACTCTCCGACTGGTCTACGAATAATAGCGATGTCAGCGAGCGTGTGGCAGTGCTTGAAAAAGCAAGCATTTTGTCAGAACGTATCAACCGCAGCGGTGAACAGCTCCAGTCACAGATTACTTCACTGTATAATGATATCACCGCGAATGTTGCAAAGGTGAATGAAATCACAGACAACATCGTATCTCTTAACAGAAGCATCATGGCTCTGGAGGCTGCCGGGGGTTCAGCGAATGATCTCCGCGATGCCAGGGATAATCTTGCTGATGAACTCTCGGGATATATGAGCGTTTCGATATCCGAGGAAAAGGATACCAGCATGTACACCATCGTGTGCAATGGTGCAACAATCGTAAACGGTATCACTAAAATCGACCTCAAAATGGGGCCGCGTGATGATGACGGAAATGTTATCGGCATGCACAACAAGGATTACGGCCTCACAGATTACAATATTGAGCTGGGTGACACAGGAGTTGTGTTTGACCCGCTGAATGGAACCCTGGCTGCTGAGGTTGATGCCATTGCCGAGGACAAGAAATATATCGACAAGCTGGCAGATATGGCATCCTTCCTTTTGGTACAGTTCAACGGACAGCATCAGCAGGGTGCCGGTATGGACGCCAATAATACCACAGGAACGAACTTCTTCGGTGATAATAAGACAATCTATACGTGGGAAGCGGATGCCAACGGAAATTACCGCACAGTAGCAACGGCGTATGCAGATGGTCTTACCGCGACGAAATATCTCAAAAAGGATGCCGACGGGAATTACATCAAAAATGCCGATGGAAACTTCGAGGTCGGCATTACGGTGGCAGGCAGCGGCACGGCAACGGCGGAGGAGCTGAAAGGCATCCTCGCCATCAAGGCACTGGCTGTCAACCCGATTCTCAATGAGGTGGACGGAGAAAAGAAGCTGGCAGGTCAGGCTTGGGTTATGCCGCCGTCGATTACTGATCCGACGAAGCCTGAGAGCGAAACTGATATGACACTGGTTGTCGCAAACGGAACTGCCGACGGCACAAACGGTGTACTTATGAGCACCTTGTTTAATCTTGGAAATACGTCGCTTAATTCGACAACCTGCTCGATTGGAACAAATTCCTTCGAGAGCTACTACAACTCAATTATGACAGCCATGGGTGTTGATTCCGCGGCATGTAAAGCAAATCTTCAGGCTCAGGAGGATTTGGTTGAGGAAGTTGAAAAATGGCGTTCGGCAACATCGGGTGTTAACTGGGATGAAGAGCTCACGAACATGATTACGTTCCAGCAGGGCTACAGCGCATGCAGCCGCTGCCTCACGACCATGGACGAAATGCTCGACAGACTTATTAACAGTACCGGTATGGTAGGAAGGTAAGGTGAACTGAAATGCGCGTAGCAAGCATGATGATGACAAATCGTTATCTCAAACAGCTGAACCGTACATATGAAGCTCAGACAAAGCTCATGGAGCAGAGTGACGGCGACAAGCTGCACCGTGCCTCCGATGATGCAATCGGATATTCGAAATATCTCCGTTACGGGGATTCCTATGCGGAGAACAATCAGTATCAGACGAATGTAAAATCCGCGATATCATGGATGAAAAACAGCGATGCTGCTGTTCAGGACATAAGTGACGCGCTGAAAACCATTGTTGAAAAATCCAATGCAGCGCAGGATACAAATACAACCACAGATATGCAGGCAATTGCGAAAGAGATGCTTGTAAAAGTCCAGCAGGTGGTTGCCGATGGAAATATGCAGGTCAACGGCAGATATCTTTTCTCGGGACAGTCGGATTTGAAGCAGCCTTATTCCATGTCCAATGATAAATTCCAGAGAGGGCTCACAAAGAACCTTGATGATAAGCAGACAGCGTTCTTTAATCAGGGAACTGCTCCGTCGAAAACGGCAAGCTCCGGAAATCTTTCACAGATGCTTACACTGAAAGGTTCTGATGGCAATGAGTACTACCTGAATACAATGGATGGCAATGTCTATTCCAAGGATTTTATGGACAACGGCTACAAGGACAAGATGGCAGCCGGACAGGCAACGGTGAAGGCCGGCGATGAGGCAGGAACAGTAAGCGGATGGGGCGGCTCAACTGAAGTGCACAATTATTTTGACGCCAATGGCGTGATTAACACAGATGGGGAAAGCTTCAGTTCGGATATCACCGTTGGCGGGGAAACTGTAACGTTGAAATTTTCTACGATTGAGCAGTATATCATCACATATTCCGGGGACAATAATCACTTCTCAATGGTCAAGGAGAATGGAGCTACACAGCCGGCTACGGATACCGTGAATATGAATGGCATAGATTTGGCAGGAACCAGCATTTTCGATGATGCGAACTCCGGAAACAGATCATCGGGCGCTGCAGCATTCAACGATGTGCTTACCGTCGTCGCAATGACGGATATGGGAAATGCGGCGTGGATGTCTTCGGACGGCAAGACACTGGCAAACAACTCCTTTGAGATTGTAAATACTTCCCAGTCCAAGCTTGCGGCGCGTCAGCAGGTGTACACTGACTGCCAGAATATGCTGACCACACAGAATGAATCTATCCTGACGGACATTACTGAGGTTCATTCGACAGATGTTGCGAAGCTGGCGACGAAGCTTATGGAAGCACAGACAATTTATCAGCTTTCGCTCTCGGTCGGCTCGAGAATCCTGCCGCCGACACTGGCTGATTACTTGTAAGAATGACGAATGCTTTCACTCAAAAATAAAGGCATTGAGCTGTTAAAATGAATGAAAGTTTTTTTATGGAAAAACATTTATTTTAGCGCTATAATATAAATGAGGAATAGTATTCTTTGACACCTGATCGGGATGCATGATGCGTCCCGCTCTTGTGCCATTCAGAAGATGGAACGCTTAAAGCCCAGGGAAAGGGGGGAAGCCTATGCTCTATCTGAACATCCGGCATACCCTGCCGCGAATAGGTATTGATATGCATATCTCGACACTGTCGAGCCGCATAAAAAAACCTCAGCCGCAGGGGGATTATGAGGCACCGCAGTCGAAGCTCGGCTACAGTCAGCCAAGCATGGAAGTCGATTCGTATCCCAGCCGTCACTCGTATGGTCATTCGACAATGAAGGATTTTACGAAGCAGTGCGGAGATCAGGGAAAGAGCGATGTCAGACAGTCTACGTCAAAGCATGCACAGGACACCTGGTCCATAATTGATAACGCTGCCCGGAAGGGACGCGATATCTTTGATGAACAGGCAGATGGCAGGCTTTCCGCGGAAGTCAGCAAGCAGCGCTATATCGAGGCACGGGCGATTCCGGATCCAATAGTTACAATGCACCCGTCGGAGCTGCACGGTACTACGGAGCCGGGGCATCATTCGGTAAAGATTGAGACCTCCTCAACAGCGGATGTTAAGTATAATCCAGGGAAATTTGAAGTCTACCTGCAAGACCGGGGTTCGATTCGAATGTGGACAACAGAAGGTCATTATGATATTTACGCATAATGGAGGAAAAGCTATATGAGAAAAGTCAGTACGGTACGGTTTGGTGAGATTGAGGTTGCGGAGGATAAAATCGTCCGCTTTGAAGAAGGTATGCCGGCTTTTGAAAAGGAGCACGAATTTGTGGTGATTCCTTATGATGAAAAAAGCCCCTATTATTTCATGCAGTCGCTTACAACGCCGGATTTGGCGTTTTTGATGACAGTACCGTACATCTTCTTCCCGGACTATGAGTTCCAGCTTGAGGATGATGTGACAGAAAAATTGGGAATCCGAGACCCGGAGGATATCATTCTGTACACGCTTCTGACTATACCAAACGGTGAGATTGCAGATATGACAACGAACCTTATGGCTCCGATTGTTATTAACAACCGTACGCTTGATGCGAAGCAGGTTGTGCTCGAAAAGAGCCGTTATACGACAAAGCATCCTCTGTTTCAGAAAAAGGAGGAGAAGTAATGCTCGTATTGACAAGAAAACCGCGGCAGCAGATTATGATCGGCGACAGTATCGTCGTGAATGTCGTTGAAGTGCAGGGCGACAACGTCCGCATCGCGATAGAGGCACCGCGGGATGTAAAAATATATCGCGGAGAGATTTACCGGGCAATCCAGGAGGAGAACCGGAAGGCAGCGATGCCGGCAGACCTCGATTTGAGCAGCCTGCCGAAGATTTAATTGTTAAGCCAAATACCCGTGTGGGTTCAGGGAAAGATAAAGCATGTATCTATGGAGGGATAAAAGATGATTGGAAAAGTTCAGGATGTCATGTCGGCTGCTATAGTAGTCGGCGCTGCCACAGGTTCAAATTCAGCCGGTACTTCTACCGGCGATACGCAAACGTTGGCGCAGAATAACGCTCAGCAGGCCCCGGCTCTTGCACCTCAGGCTGCTGAAGGCGCAAATGAAGCCATAAATGCCAGCGCTGCAGAACGTCAGCAGAAGGCTGCTGAGAAAAAAGCAGAGCAGGAAAAACCGATGGACGAAGAGGCCGTCACGCTTATGACGCAGGAGCTCAATGAGCTCATGAGCAAAATCAACTGCAACCTTCAGTTCAAATACAACAAGGAAGTTGATATGATGACTGTCAAGATGATTGACAAGCAGACAAAGGAAGTCCTGAAGGAATTCCCACCGGAAGAAATGATCAAGAATATGATCAAGGCCAAGGATTGGCTCGGTGCTTTCCTGGACAAGAACGCGTAAGGAGGGAGTACCATGGGTGTTAACGGAATATACGGACTCAGCGGCTCCGGTCTTGACGTGGAATCCCTCGTCAAGGTTGGAATGATGTCCAAGCAGTCCGAGTATGATAAGCTTTACCAGAAAACAGTTAAACAGCAGTGGACGAAAGAGGCTCTGGCGGATATTTATTCCGATCTTACAACCTTCAAGTACACAACGCTGTCAGGCTTTAAATCCCAGTCCAAGCTGAACGCTATGGCTGCGACAACAACAGACTCGACGGCAGTTACGGCAACGGCTAACGGTGCCGCTATTGCCATGAACCATAAAGTAGAGGTCACCAGCCTCAGCTCCAATGCGTACTGGCTGACGGATGGCACTATCACCCGTGAGGGTAAAGCAGACAGTATCAAACTGTCGGACAATCTGTTCAAAGATATCCAGTATGACGCTGAGGCATCGAAGAAGGCATCGGAAGAGGAACAAAGAGAAGTTGAAATCTATACATATACGACCAGCGAGCCGGAGATGGAAGACGATGGGAATGGCGGACAAAAGGTAAAAACGGATGAAGAAGGCAACACCATATACAAGAAGGTTCAGGTAAGGGGCGATGATATTGCTATCAAATTTACGGTATCAGATTCGGATGCGGTTCTTTCGCCCGAGGATAAAACGAAGGACTCGCAGACTGTTCTGACCGATGATGAGAAAAAGAAGCAGACCATAACATATACCTTCAAAGACTTGGCGAATGGAAAGACCTATAATGATATTGCTGCCGATGTCAATGCTATGGGTACGAATGTTAAGGCATCGTATGATTCCGTGACTGATTCCTTTACCTTCTACAACAGTGTCAGTGGAAAAGAGTCGGGTATCAAACTGTTGCTTGCAGACAAGGATACGACTACGGAGCATAACGGCGGTACATTTGCAGCCAAGCTTCTGAATAACCTCAATCTTAAGAAATCAGTGCCTGGCGAGGATGGCGCTCCGGAGCTTGAAGAACTGGGTAAGTTTGTGGCTGGGGATGCTCTTGATTCTTACGGCAATACGGGCTCGGTTAAAATCGATGGTAAGGAATATACTAATGTTCAGGACAATCGTATTACGGTTTCCGGCGTTACATACAATCTGCTGAACGCCGAGGTCGGCAAGACAACTACGATTTCAGTTTCACAGGATACAAGCGCTATTATTGACACGGTCAAGAGTTTTGTGGAAGAATATAATAAGGTTCTGGACAAACTGCAGGAGAAATATTCCACAAAGACCTGGTCTACTGATGACCTTGACAACGACTATGAGCCGTTGACCAAGACACAGCAGGCAGGCATGACCGCGGATCAGATTGAGTCCTGGAATGAAAAGGCAAAATCGGGTCTGCTCTATCACAACAGCATGATAAGAGACCTTATCAATAATATGCGTGATGCGATATCCACACGTGTTACCAGTGTTAACAGTGAGTATAATTCCGCTTCTGCGATTGGTATAACGTCCTCGGATAACAAGGGCCATCTTACATTGAATGAGGATAAGCTCAAGAAAGCCTTGGCAGCTGATCCGGACTGCGTATATCAGATTTTCGCAAACGATCAGGATAACTACACGGATCTTGATCCGAATAAACGGTATGATTACATCAAGTCGGAAGACTACAATGCCCGCGGTATTGTAAACCGTTTGTACTACGATGCAGTTACGGATGGAATGAACACGTTGGCGTCGTATTCCGGAACGTCGGCTGATGTAAACGATGAGACCACGTTGGGCAAAGCAATCGTTTCCCTGCAGAACCGTCTTGATACCCTTAAGACACGTCTGAGCGATTATCAGACAATGCTCTTCAAAAAATATGACGCTATGGAACGGGCGATTGCAAATCAGAACGCGCTCTTTGGAGCTATCTTCGGAGGCAACAGCTGATTTTCAAAAACTAAGGGGGAACAAAAATGGTAAATAATGCAGCGGAGGCGTATAAACGGCAGCAGGTGCTGACGGCTACGCCGGAGGCTTTGACCTTGATGCTGTACAACGGCGCGCTGCGCTTTATGACCGAGGGCCGTGAGGCTATCGAGAAAAATAACTTTGAGGAAGCCAACACGGCTCTGCAGAAAGCGCAGAGAATTATTACAGAATTCCGTGTTACCCTGAAAATGGAATATGAAATATCCCATCAACTGTTACCTCTTTATAACTACGTCTATGACCGTTTGGTCGAGGCTAACCTGAAAAGCGATGTAACCAAGGTTGACGAGGCTAAGGCCATTATAACGGAGCTTCGTGATGCGTGGGCTCAGGCAATGGTTAAGGCACGCAAGGAAAAGGGGCAGCAGGCAAATGGAGCATGATGCTAAAACGCTTTGGGGCAAATTCTCGGTACTGACCGAGGAAATGCGCAGATTCCTGACAAAGGAAGATATTGACCAGTATCTTGAGCTTGAGCACCAGAGGGAAACTGTTTATGACCTTATTAAGGCTTTGGATAAGGATGATTTCCGCACCTCGGAAGAGGGACAGGAAATGCTTGCCCGGCTGAAGCCCATCGAGGAAGGCATGATTCGCGACGCTCAAATCTGGCTGAACAAGTCACGTTCCCACAATAATCGTGTCCAGGGATACGGCAATATCGGGGGCTTCAGGCCCCAGGGAAACATTTTTAACAAGGGCTTTTGAGTAAAGATGGGAGTTAAATCCTACGGTTTTTTACAAAAAAGGACTTAACAAAAATGGTTTTACAACGATATAATAGATGACAGAGAGATAATATGTGAGCGGTCCGTTGTAATCCGGACGGAACGCTAGCACCAGAGGGAAACAAAGGCGCTCACTATTATATTTTAGAGCGGGCAGGGATGCCCGAAAACAACAACATATAAACCAGGGAGGAATTTATCATGGCAATGGTAGTAAAAAACAACATGTCGGCAGTCAACACGCTGAACACTCTGAACAAGAACTCGAGTGCACTTTCGAAGAGCCTGCAGAAGGTATCTTCGGGTATGCGTATCAACAGCGCAGCAGATGATGCTTCCGGCTATGCAATTTCCGAGCGTATGCGCGTTCAGATCCGTTCCTTGGATCAGGACAACAAGAACACTCAGAACGGCAACAGCATGATGAAGGTTGCTGAAGGCGCAGTCTCCAGCACAGTTGAGATTCTTAAGACTCTCAAAGAGAAAGTCATCAATGCAGCCAACGATACGAATACAGATGCAGACCGTCAGACAATCCAGAAAGAACTGGATCAGTCCATCGACCAGATTGATGACAACGCAAACGTAACGTACAACGGCAAATATCTTGTTGATGGTTCCCACAACAGCAAGACGACAGCTACGACGACGGCTTTGACGAACCAGAGTCTCTCCACGGATACGGTTCAGGGATCTAAGATTACAGAGCTTAAGAACCGCAGCGGCGAGAGTCTCTACATCCATTCTACTGATAACGTTACGATTTCCTACGTTAAGCAGGGTCAGACCTACACGACGACCTTCTCCGTTGGAACACAGACATTCGCGCAAATTCTTGCAAGAACGGCATACAACGGAACATCGACTATTGCTGGGCAGCTTACGCTTAACGCGTCTAAGACTGATGTCATCGGAACTGACGGCTCCGGCAACACTGTTTACACGGCAGACCGCGGCTGCGCTATGACGCTGACGGCAAAATCCTCCGGTACAGACGGACAGATTGCAGGCTTCACCATCAGCATCACGGACAACACAGGCAAGATTAACAAGAATGCAAATGCAGTTCTTGATAACTTCAACGAGTCCATCCGTGCACAGAACGCATCTGCAGACAACAGCCTTGTTCTCCAGACGGGCACGAAAGCGAACCAGGCTATCAAAGTCAGCATGACAGATATGCGCTCCGTTGCTCTCGGACTTAAGGGTACAGACGGCACAACGCTGAACGTTTCCACGCAGGCTAAAGCGAACGCAGCAATCAATGTTCTCGACAACGCTCTCCAGAAAGCACTGGATCAGCAGACGACAATCGGTTCTATTGAGAGCCGTCTCGAGTACACATCTGCAAACCTGACAACAGCTTCCGAGAACGTCCAGGCTTCCGAGTCCACGATTCGCGATGCCGACATGGCAAAGGAAATGACGGAATACACGAAGAACAACGTTCTTCTGCAGGCCGCACAGTCCATGCTTGCACAGGCAAATCAGAACAGCTCCTCTGTTCTCAGCCTGCTCCAGTAAGCTGCACTACCAAACAAACTCAAAGGCAGTCACTTCGGTGGCTGCCTTTTTCTGTGCAGTAAATTTTCCGATTGTAAAGGAAATTTACCCAAATTAGCGTATAATATATATTAAGTAAATTATGTGATTTTTGAAATATGGAAAGACATGGGAGCACACTGACATGAAAATATCCGCCTGCTATATCGTGAAAAACGAAGAAAAGAATCTGCCAGCATCTATAGAAAGTCTGCAGTCTGCAGTGGACGAAATTATTGTTGTTGATACAGGTTCAACTGATGGTACTGTTGAAATAGCAAAAAAATACGGCGCACAGGTATTTCATTTCGACTGGTGTGATGATTTTTCGGCACCGAGAAATTTTGCACTTGAAAAAGCAGCAGGGGATTGGATTATTTTTCCTGACGCAGACGAATCCTTTCGCTATCCTGAGATGGTTAGGGAAGCAGTAGAAGAATTTGCGGCGGATGATGATACTGAAGCTGTTATGGTACACATATACAATCAGACAGGAACTGATGAAAATGATGATGCTGCAGCGCCTATATGGATTTGCCGCATTTTCAGAAATAGGTCAGATTTGCGCTATAGAGGACGCATACATGAAAATATTTCAAAGAACGGAAAGCTGCCGAAGTTTGCATACGCAGATGAAAGATTGAGTATTTTTCACACCGGTTACAGGAGAGAGATTTCTGAGGAAAAGGCGAAAAGGAATCTTGCACTTTTGGAGAGGGAAGTCAGGGAGAACGGAGAGCAGCTGGGCCTCTGGCTGTATTTTGTACCCTGCTATTTTGATTTAAAGCAGTATGATGAGGCACTCAGATACGCAAGACTGGCTTTGGATTCCCAGGCACAGGCAATAACAGGACGGACAGAGATGTATCATATGGCTATTGAATCACTGCGGCAGATGAACGGTTCTCTTGAGGAAATGCTGCAGCTTGCTGATGCTGCAGTATCTGAATTTCCTGATATTCCCGAGTTTCACGGAGAGCGAGGGATGATTCTTTGCGGAATGGGAAGGCTTTCCGAAGCTGAGGAAGCACTTTTGAAGTCTATTTACTACTTTGAGAATCCTGTGGAAGATATACATGTAGACAGATACTTTACAAAGAAAACAGCTGCTATTGTCTATTCAAGGCTTGGAGAGCTTTTTATGATGGAAAATAATATGGAGGAGGCTGCGGCATACTTTGATAAGGCTCTTTTCTGTGATGACAAGAACCAAAGTATTCTGGAGGCGCGAAATCGTTTTCTGCATCAGGCCGTCGAACAGCTTATGAAGGAATCGGGAACGGATGCACATGGAGGTGCGGGAAAGTGACTAAAGACAGCCGGATTAAAATCTCTCTGTGTTATATTGTGAAAAATGAAGCTGCCGTCCTGGAACGGTCTCTTTTGAGTGCGGAAAAATCGGCAGATGAGATAGTTGTAGTCGATACAGGTTCTACTGATGATACCGTAAATATTGCCCGGGCGTATGGCGCACGGGTCTTTTCGTATACATGGAAGGAGCATTTTGCCGACGCACGAAATTTCGCGCTGGAAAAAGTGACCGGAGATTGGGTTGTATTTCTTGATGCCGACGAATACTTTACTGACGAGACAAAGGCAAATATACGGACAGTCGTAGAGAATGCCGACAAAAACGGAATGCTCCTTTTGGCACTGCAGTGGAAAAACTATGATTCTGACACAGGGGCCCATCTGGTAGATGTGTATACGCCGCGTATTTTCAAAAATCTTTCGTCCCTTCGTTATGTGGGACGTATTCATGAGCAGCTTATGGAAAACGGAGAGATAATTGAGCGGGTGGCATTTGTTCCTGAGGAAGAGCTTTGTCTTATTCATACAGGCTATTCCGCACATTTATCAAAGGAAAAGGCAGAGAGAAATCTGAGGCTTTTGCTGATGGATTTAAAAGAGGCAAAGCATCCTGAGCAGCTCTACATGGCACTGGCAGAGGCCTATGAAGGAGTCGGTGATACAGAAAATGCGGTTAAGTACGCGGAGATGGATATCGCGCGGGGAAGGCAGGCGCAGACCTATGCCAGCCGCTCTTACCGTGTTTTGATAAATCTTCTCAGGGGATATCATGAAAGGCAGCTTCGCGTTCTGGAGAAGGCGGTAAAGGATTTTTCTGAGCTTCCGGAATTTCATGCGGAGCTTGCGGAAGCATATGCTGCGGAAAGAAAATTTGATGAGGCCGTTCGTGCTGCAGAGCAGGGACTATACGCATATGAGAATTATCATAGCATTGAGCCTATGCAGTTTGACGAGTCCATGAAAAAAGTGCTTGAAGGAAGACTTGCGCTATGGCAGGAAAAGCTTTCCTGTGGCGAGGTGAAAATTTCTGCATGTGTCATAGTGAAGAATGAGGAAAAGGATCTTCCTGCTTGGCTGGAAAACTCAAGGCGGTATGCCGACGAGCGCATCGTTATAGACACAGGCTCTACGGATAAAACAAAGGAAATTGCATTAAAGGCAGGGGTTTCTGTTTATGAAGTGCCGTGGAACAATGATTTTTCCGAGGCAAAAAACTCGGCAATAAAAAAAGCTTCGGGAGACTGGATCGCGTTTCTTGATGCAGACGAGACCTTTTATGAGCCCGAGCTTGTGCGGACAGAGCTTAGTGAAATTTTGAAGAGGAATCCCGCTGCAGATGCCGTCCGTGTGGCGATTGTAAACGTGGATGAGGATGACAGGGAAAGGGAGATTCAAAGATTCCGCACGGTAAGAATTTTTAGGAATAAGGAAAATATACGCTATCAAAATGCTGTGCATGAGGCGATTACGAAAACAGACGGCAGTGAGCTTATAACTGTAGACTCAGAAAAGCTTGTCGTCAGGCATACGGGATATTCTGCAGGAAGAATTTTGGAAAAGCACAGGAGAAATCTTGCGCTGCTGCAAAAGGACATAGAAGAAAACGGGGAGAGCCCTAAGCACTACCGTTACCTTGCAGCAAGCTTTTTAGGGCTTGGGTTCTTTGAGGAAGCGCTTCATTATGCGAAAAAAGCAATTGAGTCTCCCATGAAGTCCTCGGATTCGGAAAGCGAGCTTTACCGCATAGCGCTTCGTTCTATGGAGGTTTTAAGACGTCCGTTGGAAGAAAGGATTTCCTGGGCTAAAAAGGCTGCGGAAGAATTTCCAAAGCTTCCGGACTTTCATATTGTTCTGGGTAAGCTGCGACTGAAGGAAAAACGCATTGATGAGGCGGAAAAAGAATTCCGTGATGCTGAAGCTCTGGCAGGGCAGAAGCAAAGAGAAGCAACAGGCTTTTCGGATATGGAGGATGAGCTTTATCGCGGGCTTGCGGAGGTTGCAAAAGAAAAGGGGGAGCTTGGCATGGCAGAGAAAGAGCTTAAAAGAGCGCTTGATATAGAACCCCATAATGAAGAGGCACTGGAGATCTTTGCGGAAATGCAGACCGGTGCTGCTGAGGAAACTGCAGGGAAAATGGCAGCCATTGCAGGAGATACGGATGAAGAGCTGCGGTTTTTGTCGCGCTGGGCAGAGCATCATGGGAGAATTGATTTGTACCGTATTTTTGCCGAAAGGATAAAGACAAAAACAGGCAGGGAGCTTCCACGCATTGCGCTTTATGACGATGTCGAAAAGATATCATTGGAAGAACTTAGGAACCGCATTGTGGGAGGTCTGGCAGAAAACTTTTCAAAGCTTCTTCTTGTACTTATACGTTTGGAAAAGGTTGATACCCCGTCTGCTTCGGTTATGCGTATGACGGCAGAAAGACTGCTGCCTCCCACGGCGCTGGGCGTATGGCTTGCATATACAGGTCGTGCAGAGGCATTTGATGATGAGGGCTTTGCACCTATGCTGCCATGGTTTATAGAGTATGCGGATGATGAGCAGCTTGCACGTTTTGCATCACTTGGGCTGGGAATCTCAGAGGAATGTCTTTATGACGCGGCAAAACAGGTGATGGATGCTGAGCGCTGGAAGCCCGCCTTTGAGCTGTTTGCGCAGCTTCCGGGCGATTCAGCACTCATATCGGCAGAGTTTTGGAAGAATGTTGGCATAAACCTTTATCATATCGGGGACGCTGAGGCGGCAGCCGAAAGCCTTGAGAAAGCTATGGCCATGGGAGATACATCAGGCGAGCTGAAGGCCTATCTTAAATGGGCGAAGGAGGCGGCAGGAAAATGAAAATTACGGCGTGTGTAATCGTAAAAAATGAAGAAAAAAATCTGCCCCGCTGGCTGGACTGCATGAAAAAGCTCACCAGGGATATGGTAGTTGTGGATACGGGCTCAGAGGATAACACAGTTGAGATTGCGGAAAAGGGCGGCGCAAAGGTTTTCCATTTCCCCTGGGTTGGCGATTTTGCCAAGGCAAAGAACTTTGCCATTGACCATGCCAAGGGCGACTGGATTTTATTTCTCGACGCTGACGAATATTTTACGGATGAAGGCTGCCGTACGGTTCTTGAGCTTTTAAGAAAATATGACAGCGTGCGTGAGGTTATCGGTCTTATGACGCTGTGGGTTAACCTTGATGCAGACCGTGGCTATCGCTACATCAACACAGGCTATCAGATACGAATCTTTCGAAATAAGCCCTTTTTGCGTTATCATGGGGCTGTTCATGAGGTGCTTAAGAGCGGGGCGCCTTATCCCACGCGTATGCAGTTTGTAAAGGAGCTTTCCATTTATCATACGGGATATTCTGAACACATCATTCATCAAAAGCTTCAGAGAAATCTTGAAATCCTTTTGGCGGAGCAGAAGCGCCGCGGTCACCAGCCGTCAGATGATTATTATCTGGCGGAGTGCTATTACGATATGAAGGACTATAAAAGGACCGTGGAATACATCAGAAAGGCGATTGATGAGGAGCTTGTTCCTGTAGGACGTGAAAACCGTCCCTACAGTATTTTGATTCAATCGCTTATCCTTTTGGACGCGCCTCGGGAAGAAATTGAAAAGGCAGTGCAGATGGGCCTTGCAAAGTATCCAGGCACGGCAGAGTTCCGGCTTCTTTCAGCCTTTGGGGCTTGGCGCGGCAAAGATTATTTGCGGGCGGAGGCTGAGCTTAATGAAGGCATAGCCATGAGCGGTAAGAAAAAGCCGGAAACAGCGGTTTCGCTTATGGTGGATGAAACGAAAAATTTAATCCCTACGGCATATTGGTATCTTGGACAGCTTGCGGCTTGGAAAAAGGACAGACAGGCAGCTGTGGAGCTTTACGTGAAGGCACTGCAGATGAATAAACACAGGAGCGAGATTTTGCAGTCGCTTATGCGGCTTCTCAAAGGTGTTGACGCGCTTGATGTTATCGAGATGCTTGACGCACTATACGATAAGAAGGCTGACGCGGTATTTCTTGTTCCGGTGCTGATGCAGACAGGACATTCCAAGGAAGCGTTTTATTACGAGCGGCTGACGGATGGAATGATGACAGATTTTACGCGCTTCTTCCTTGCAGGACGCTATGAAGCAGCAGGTGCCCTTGCTGTTGACGAGGGAATGGCTCTCTCCGGCCTGGGCTATTGGCTTACTGAGACGAAAAATGTTCCGCCTGCTGAGCTTTCAATGCTTCTTCCGTCAAAGGGTGAGGACGAAGAAAAAAGGCAGAAGAATCTTAGGAGGTTATTCTCATGAAGGTGACGGCGTGTGTCATCGTAAAAAATGAGGAAAAGAATATAGGCTTATGGCTTGAATCGGCCCGTCGCCTTTCTGATGAAATGGTGGTTGTGGATACAGGCTCGGAGGACAGGACAAAGGAGCTTGCGGCGGCAGGCGGAGCAAGAGTTCTTGATTTTCCATGGTGTAACGATTTCTCTGCAGCAAAAAATTTCGCGCTGGATAATGCTGAAGGGGACTGGATTGTTTTTCTTGATGCCGATGAGACAATCCGTGAAAATGACGCTCCAAGAGTGAGACAGGCTATGGAGCGTTATCTTGGGGACACAAGGGTAATGGGATTTGTATGCCGTCTTGTGGATTATGATCCTAAGGCGCTTGAGGTGGAAAAGGGAGACTGCTATCAGATACGCATTTTCCGATGCAGCCGTTCTATCCGCTACGAAGGAAGAATCCATGAGCATCTTGTTGACGCGGCGCGTTCAGGCAGGACGGCGCAGCTCATTCCTGATGTGACCATCTGGCACAGCGGCTACGCGGAGGCTGTGCGTCCCGAAAAATTCAAGCGTAATCTTCAAATCCTTTTGGAGGAACAGGAAAAGGGTAATGCACAGCCAATGGATGCCTATTATCTTGCGGACTGCTATTTTGGGCTTGGGGATTATATGAATGCGGCAAAGTACGCCGTGGACGCTATAGGGACAGGGCTTATGCCAATGGGACTTTCAAACCGCCCGGATGAAGTGCTTCTTGTTTCACTTTTGCGATTAGGGCGGCCCAGAGAGGAAATTGATGCTGCATTGGCTGTTTCGCTGGAGCGCCATCCGAAGCTTCCTGTTTTTCATTTCTTTGCAGGGGATTTTGCATGGGAGCGGAAGGATTATGATACGGCAGAACATGAGTGGAAGAAAGGACTGGAGCTTCTTTCGGCTAGTGAGCGAGGGGAAAATGTTGATGTTTTTGCATCCCGGGATATGGAACAGGTAGACAAGATAAAGGAGCATTTGGCAGAGATAGAAAAAATGAAAGAATCAGAAAAGCCAATGGCGTACCGCGAGGTGAGGGAAGAAGCGCAAAAAATGCGCGGATTTGCAGCCAAAGGCGATACGGCACGGGCGTTGGAGACGGCTGCGAAAATTTTGAAGGCAAAGCCTGAAAACCGTGAGCTTATGGAAGAGGTCTGTGTGCTCTTTTTGGATGCGGAAGATGCTGAAAAAGCAGCTGAGGCGGCAGAGTGTTTAAAGGTTGCAGAAAAACCTTACGGATATGGCTGCTTCCTTTTGGCATCTGTAAGGTTTCTGCAAAAGAATATGAAAGAGGCGCAGAGCTTCGCGGAGCGTGCGCTTTCCTTTGGCGGCCTTTTGGAGTGGCAGAAGGGAGCTGTTCATCATCTCCTGGCTGAGCTTGCAAAGGCACGGGGGGACAGAAAAACCGCAGCGGAGGAATATCTTCTGTCCAGCGGCTTTAAGGAGATTGGAAACGGAAAGCTGGCGGATTACAGTAATTATCTCCTGAACCTGTCGTTTTTTGAAAACAGCGATGACAAGCTTTTGCAGGCGGCAAAGGAATACGAAAAGCTACTTGGTACTGTGCCGCAGCATAAGCATGATGAAAAGCATCATCGGCATGATAAGCTTCGCATAGGCTATATATCCCCGGATTTCAGACGTCATATAGTTGCGTGCTTCAGCCGTGCCTTTTTCCGCTCCGCAGACAGAGCGTGCTTTGAGGTGTACGGCTATTCGCTGTGCGATGAAAACGATGTCAGCCGTATTTTTGCAGCTGAGGCAGACGGTTTCAGGTATATAAAGGGGTTAAGTGCAAAAGATTCCGCTGCCATTATTTATAAAGACGAAATAGACATCCTCGTTGACCTTTCAGGACATACGGGGGACAACGCGCTGCCGATCCTTGCATATAAGCCTGCGCCTGTGCAGATATCCGGGGTTGGCTGGTTTCGTACAACAGGCCTTGTTGCGGTGGATTATTTCCTGGCAGATGAGGCATCCGCACCCACGGGAGAAGAAGCACAGTTTACCGAAAAGCTCATTCGTCTGCCTCACTCGCATCTTTGTTTTACACCGATTTTGAAAGCGAAGTCTTATCCTGCGCCCTGTAGAAAGGCAGGCCATGTGACCTTTGGCTGCTTTAACCAGTTTGATAAGGTAACGGATGAAATGCTTTCTGTCTGGGCTGAAATTTTGAGGCTTGTTCCGGGTTCGAAGCTTTTCCTTAAGGGCAGTGTCTTTGACCGCAGGGAAAGAACGGACGAAATTGCAAAAAGACTGACAGAAGCAGGAATATCTATGGAGTCTGTGGAGCTTGAGGGTTACACGGACAAATATCTTGATGCCTACGGCAGGGTAGATATTGCCCTGGATACATATCCGTATCCGGGTGGCGGGACTACCTGTGATGCTTTGTATATGGGTGTACCTGTTGTTACTCTGTCAGGAAGTCATCATCATACACGATTCGGAACCAGTCTCTTGAAAAATATCGGCCTTGATAAGCTCTGCGCAGATTCACGTGAGAAATATGTTGAGGCTGCCGTCAGCTTGGCAGAGAATCAGAAAGAGTTGTCACATCTTCATCAGACTATAAGAAGGCGGATGAAGGAAACGTCCGTGATGAATGAAAAACAGTACATGACAGAGCTTGAGGAAGCGTATGCGTCAGTGTGGCATGAATGGGAAAAGGTTCATTCGCCCCATAACTGTGCAAAGAACGACAGTAAAACCAATCGCCTGCTGAATGAAGCGGAAGCAAAAAAAGACTGGAAAAAAGCAGTACGTATTGTCAGCCGCATGGAAGCGGCGGGAGTGGCAGGAGATCCTGAATGTTATCTCGCTGCTAAGGCATATTATAATATGCAGGATTATGAGCATGCTCTCTATTGGGCGTCAGGGATTAAGGAAAGAACTCTATGGGCGCATGACATTCACTGCATGGAAATCTGGTCACTGAAATCTCTCGGACGATTCCGCGAGGCCTATGAGGTTTGTAAAGCTGAGCTTGCTTCTGAAATTAAAAACGAGGCGGAAAGCGGAATGAGGGACTGGACTCTTGGAATAGCCGGCTGGCTTGCCTACAGCATGGGGCTTTCGGATGCTCCTGAGCAGTATTTGAGAGCTTCTAAGGAATCCAAGTCCTTTGTGCGTAAAGTGGAGATGTACAGCTCGTATCTTTTGGCGCAGAATGCTGTGGATACAAATGAGCAGGAGCTTTTTGAGGCACATCTCCGATATGGGGATTTTTTCAGGGATGTTAGGCAGTACACGCATAAAAAACATGTGGAGCATAAAAAGCTTCGTATCGGATATATTTCCTCGGATTTTCGTCAGCATGTCATGGTGCATTTTGCATGGCCGTTTCTTACGGCATACGATCGCAGCCGTTTTGAGGTTCATGTCTACAGCCTTACGGGGCAGGAGGATAGATACAGCGAAGCGTTGCGCAAAAGTGCTGACGCATGGACGAATCTTGCAGGGCAGCCCTGGGAGAAAGTCGCAAGAAGAATATACGATGATGAAATAGATATTCTTGTGGACCTTGCAGGTCATTCGACGGGAAGCGGCCTTCCTGTGCTTGCACATAAGCCTGCGCCTGTACAAGTTTCGGGGCTTGGGTATATGGCAACGACTGGACTTTCTACGGTAGATTATTACCTGACGGACGGCTTTGTTGACACCGAAGGAGCTCATGAGCAACTGTTTACCGAAAAGCTTTTGCGGCTCACAAGTCAGTTTTGCTATGCGCCGCTGGGGACATTCCCTGCATCAAATGGAGCGCCATCGAAGGAAAGAGGATGGGTACTCTTTGGCGTGTTCAATCATTTTCGGAAAGTAACCGGTGAAATGCTTTCGGCTTGGAAAAGAATCCTTGAAGCAGTTCCAAATTCCAAGCTTCTTATGAAGTCGCAGATTTTTTTCAGCCCGCAGAACGTGGATGATGCCTTTGAACGCATGGAGGCTGCAGGCCTTGATATGGACCGCGTAATTTTTGAGCCGGCTACCATGGACTACATGGAGCGGTATCTTGATGTGGATATTGCCCTTGATACATACCCCTATCCCGGAGGAGGAACAACGGCAGATGCTCTCTACATGGGAGTGCCTGTCATCACCATGTACAGTGACCGTCGAAGCTCCCGTTTTGCCTATGGGATGATGGCGGCTGTGGGGCTGGAAGGTCTTACTGTCGAAACAACAGAGGATTATGTGGCGCGTGCTGTGGGACTTGCTTCGGATGTTGAGCTTTTGGATATTCTGCATAAAAGACTCAGGTCAATGATGGAAGCATCCCCACTGATGAACGCAGGGCAGTATATGGCTGAGGTAGAGGCAGCATACGAAAGAATATGGAAGGAGCGGAGAGTGCATGAAGGATAAAATTCGGGTTGGCTATATTTCGGATGAATTTTGCCAGGTTCCGATGCTTCCACTCCTGGTCTCATTTTTCGGAATGCATGATTCGGATGAATTTGAGGTCATATGCTATATGACGGGAACAGCGGACACGCTTACTGAAAGTTTTCGTGAGGCTTCTGACGAGTGGAGAGATATTTCAAAATGCGGTGATGAAACGGCGGCAGATGTTATCCGTCGTGATGCATTGGATATACTGGTAGATATATCAGAAAACGGAGTGGCAGAGAAAATTTTCGAGAGACGCCCTGCGCAGTGCTGTCTTTCCATATCAGATATGGCGGAAAAGCTTGGCGGAATACCTTACGGAATGGCAGTGCTTCCTGGAATGCCTATCGCAAATTTACTTCCGCCATTCAGAAGCCGCGGAGGTGTTACCTTAGGAATTTTTTGTTCGCCAAAGAATATGACAAGAGAAGAAGTTTCCTGCCTGAAAACAATTCTTAAGCATGTCCCAAGCGCAAAACTTCGGGTTTCTGTGTCAGTGCCGGATGCATCTATGGCGGAGCCGCTTCTTTCCGCAGGGATTTCTGCAGGCGCTATTGAGCTTGCGGTAGAGGATGGGATGAATTGGGAAAGCCTTTCTGATGTTGATGTGCTGCTTGGCTTTGGAGAGCTTCGCACCTGGGAGCTTTATATGTCCCTTTACGCAGGCGTACCGACACTGCTTTCGCCGTCCTCACCTTTATGGATGCATCATTTTCTGGCAGACAATGGATTTGAGACATGGGCCGCGGCTTCCTTTGAGACGCAGGCGGAAGCTGCAATACGTCTGGCACGCGGGAAGGAAATGCTGGCAAAAGAACGTGCTTCGTTAAGGGCGAAGCTGCAAAAAACGGCCGTTATGGACGTTCGTCGTTTTATGAACGAATGGGAAGCTGCATTGGAAAAGCTGGCCCGTGGAGATGAAAGCAGTGAAGAGAGGCTTGCTTTCTGCAGGAAAAATGCAAAGAAACGTTTTCAAAATGGAAATTTTCGCTCGGCACTTCGCTTTTTAGAAGAAGCGTATGCTATTGAGAAAAGTGAAGAAATGGCATATATCCGCGGCGTTTCTCTATGGAAAAATGAGCGACTGCAGGATGCCCTGGATATTGCAGCAGAATGGCTGGATGATTCTAAGCTCAGAGAAACCTTAACCAAGGAGCAGCTTTACGCGTGGTGTGACCTTAGGGCACTCACTGCAGGACATGCAGACCATGAAAATACGGAAAAATATCTTCTTGAGCGCATTGAAGCATCAAAGCCTTTGGCTTTGGAAACACAGACAGGAGCTTATGGCCAGTGGCTGTTGTCCTTCAACGCAAAGGATGTAAATGAAAAGGAGCTTTTTCAAAAGCACTGTGGATATCAGAAGCTTTTTGATGGTATAACGCCTTTAAAGCCGAAGAACCGTAATCACGGTAAGCTGCGCATAGGTTATTTGTCGCCGAACCTTAATCATCACGTCATGGAGTATTTTGTCTGGCCATTTTTTGAGTGCTGCGACCGTGAAAAATTTGAAATTTACGGGTATAACACCGGGAAAATTGATGACAGGACAGAGACGCTCAAGAGCTTTGCGAAGGGCTGGCATAATCTTGAAGGAAAAACGGCATGGGAAATTGCTGAAACAGTCCGCAGGGATGAAATAGATGTTTTGGTTGAGCTTGGGGGACATACCTCAAAGAGCGGGCTTGCGGCATTTGCATACAAGCCTGCGCCTGTACAGATATCGGGGCTTGGATATATGGCGACCACGGGACTCACTGAGACAGATTATTTCATAACCGACGGATTTATTGACCCGCTCGGGATGAATGATGAATATTTTACTGAAAAGCTTTTGAGGTTGACAAGTCAGTTCTGCTATCGTCCAAGACCGAATCTGCCGGAGAGCAAAGGTGTGCCGTGCAAGGCTAACGGTTATGTAACCTTTGGGGTATTCAATAATTATCTTAAAATTACAGATGAAATGCTCTGCGTGTGGAAAAAAATAATGGATATAGTTCCAAATTCCATAATGCTTTTCAAGAGTGAAAGCTATTCTGTGCCGGAAATGGTGTTGAAGTCGCTGGATCGTATGGAAAAGTTGGGAATGGATATAGGAAGAATTATATTGGAGGGTGCAAGCCCTGACTATATGGAGAGGTATCTCAACGTGGATATTGCCCTTGATACATATCCGTATCCGGGTGGAGCAACTACCTGTGACGCTCTTTGGATGGGCGTACCTGTTGTCACGAAATACGGTACTCGTCACAGCAGCCGTTTTGCTTATGGGATTTTATCCGAGGTGGGGCTTTCTGAGCTGGCTTCCAAGGATGATGAGGGCTATGTTGAGCGTGCTGTTGGCCTGGCTAACGATGTGGAGCTTTTGGATGCGCTACACAAAAACATACGCGGAATGATGCAGAATTCAAATCTTATGAATGAGAAAACATATATGAAGGAGGTGGAAAAGCTGTATGAAGAAGTTTGATAAAGATGACGTGGAGAAAATCTATGCAAAGGCGAAGAAACTTCATGACGAAGGCAAATATGAAGAGGCTTTGGCGATCTTGCATGATATGCAAATAGATAACCTTCCGATGGAAAAACGTTGGGCGTTTTATGAAGCGAAAGGTATGTGCCAGATTGGCATAGATAAAATCCGTGAAGGAGTAGAAAATCTTAGAAATGCGTTGTTTTCACCTGAAGGCATGCCGCTTCTTTCCCAGCGCAGGATAGCCAGCAACTACTTTATTAATCTTCATTACATCGATGGAATATCAGATAAGGATATGTTTGATGCCCATACTTTATACAATCAGATGTTTTTGAAAAATATAGCTTTTCCACACAAAAAGCAGGCAAAAATGAAGCTTCGGATAGGATATCTTTCTCCAAATCTAATGACACATATTGTGTTGAATTTTGCCATCCAGCTTTTTTCAGCTTATGACAGGGAACGCTTTGAGGTATACCTTTATCAGACAGGGGGGCGTCATGACGAGGTATCGGACTGGCTTATGAATATGACGGACGGCTGGCGGGACCTTTCAGGACTCAATGCTCATGAAGCAGCACAGAAAATATATGACGATGGAATAGATATTCTTTTTGATTTGGCAGGGCATACAGAGGGTGGCGCAACACTTCAGATATGTGCGTATAAGCCTGCGCCTGTACAGCTTTGCGGCATCGGCTGGTTCGATACCACGGGACTTTCTGCTATAGATTATTTTTTGAGTGACAATTACTGCGATCCACCGGAAAATGATGCGCTGTTCACGGAGAAACTTATCCGACTGCCGCACAGCCATTTTTGTTATACTCCTCCTGAAACAGTTTTAAAGTGCAAGGCTGAGTATCATGTACATTCGCCCATTGTGTTTGGCAGCTTTAATAATTTCGACAAGATTACAGATGAAATGCTCCGCACATGGAAGCGTCTGCTGCAAATAGTGCCGGGGTCGAAGCTGCTGCTTAAAAATGTATACCGTACAATTGACCGCGTGGAGCGAATGAAGAAGCGTCTTTTGAATATGGGGTTTGAAAAAGAGCAGATTGATATACGCCCCGGGACTGCATCATATTTGGACGAATATATGGATATGGATATTGCCCTTGACACGTATCCTTACCCTGGAGGCGGTACTACCTGCGAGGCGCTCTATATGGGCGTTCCCGTGGTCACACGTTATGGGCAGCGGCACGGTTCACGTTTCGGGTATAGTCTGCTGAAGAATATGGGACTTGGAGAGCTTACGGCATCATCGGAAGAAGAATATATACGAATTGCAGCTGCGCTGGCAGGAGACAGAGAGCTCCTGGAGGGGCTTCACGCATCGCTTCGCACTATGATGCAGAAATCTCCGTTGATGGACGCAAGAGGCTATGTGCGTGATGTTGAGGCCGCCTATGAAAAAATATGGAAAGAGTGGCTCAATTCTTGAATGAAAGAAGGAATTTACAGCTTTTTATAGAATTTAATAATATTATAGATAAATTTGAAAGCTGGGAGGCTGCATCATGGGAAAAGCATCTCGTCAAATGAAGAAAAAGCAAAAAAATAAAGAGGAACAGGCGATAAATATGGCAAACAGGGAAACAGAGGAAAAGCTCAGAGAGCAGATGGAGCACGGTGAGTATGAAAAGGCAATAGAGACAATCGCCGAGCTTGTACAGGCAGGGGATGTAAAGCCGGAGTTCATGTATGATGCGGCGTACTCGTATTTCATGGCAGGAGATTATGACCGTTCGGCAAACTGGGTGACGAATACGTTAACGGCAGACCCGGGACATATTGATGCCCGTATCCTCTTGGCCAGACTCTGTATTTTGCAGGACCGCCCTGATGACGGACTTGCTGTTTTCGATTTCATACTTGAAAATTATGGGACGGCTCTTTCTGATGAGAAAAAGGAAGAAATTGAGGAAATCGTCGCCTTCTACGGGAGAAACGAAAAAGCAAAAATTGTTCGGGATTATCCGCATATCGCAAAATTCCTGCATCTTGACGGAGAAAAAGCAGAACCGGAGGATAAGGCAGCTGCTCTTCTCAGCAGCCTGAAGGCAAAGGTAGCCGAGGCAAGTGAAAAAGCGTCTCAGGTAAAGGAACAGGCTGCAGCTGTCAAGGATAAGGCTGTTGAAGCCGTTGCGGGTGCTGCGGATGCCGCAGCAGATGCGGCAGCGAAGAAGCCTGCGGATATACTGCAGGCACTTCGTGCAAAGCTGGCTGAGGCAAAGGAAGAGGCAGGAGAGAAAATTGCCGGGGCGGTTTCTAAGCCTGCAGCAGAGCCAAAGGTTGCGACGCAGGATTCTGAGTCTCATACGGCTGCGGAGTTAATGCTCCGTGAGGTCGAAGCACAGAATGCAGGGGCTGCACGCAAGATTGAGATGCTTAACTCCTTTGCGGGAGGACTTTATCTGGAGCGTGACCTTAAGGGCGCGGAGCTTCTGCTTTCGGAGGCTTTGAAGACGGATGCTCAGTCGGATTATACGCTTCGCAATATGGCGCTTTTGCAGCTTGAAATGGGAAACAGGGAAAGAGCGCTGAAATTTGCTTCCCTTATGAAGCAGGCAGATTTTCTTCTGCTCCGAACACTAAGATAATAAAGATGAAGCTGCGGTAAAATGACATTTTACCGCATGTCTTCGTTACGCAGGTTTTGATGAAATAATCAGAGCCTGCTTTCTCTATCTTAGGAACATGAAGGAAGACTTAGCGTACCAATTCATATTTCCAAGGGAAAAGGATGTTAGGATGGATCCGCAGAAAAGGCAGATTCTGCTGCAAAATATAAAACTATACGATAGTGCGCTGGCTGCATGGGAAAAGAAAGACCTGGCTGAGGCGAGAAGGCTGCTTAAAGAAATGAAGGCGCAGACTGATGTGGGAACACTGCCGGCGTTTCTTTTGGAGGCGTATGTTGAGCGTGACAGTGGACGTCCTATCAGCGAGCTTGCGGTTTTGCAGCAGATTATTGCGCTTTTTGAAGGCCAGTCGGACCCGCTTTTATCTACAGCGTGGAGCCTTTTGGGGAGCACTCTTTCCTCAATTGGAGAAAATTCGCTGGCATTCAGTGCGTTTCGAAAAGCGGCGGAGACTGAGAGAGACTCTTCGCTGAAGTTGGTAGAGTACAGCAATGCGCTTTTTACCCTTAACCATCAGCCCAACATCCGTGCCATGACAATGCGCAGATATTACCGTGGGTATAGGTTGATGCTTCGAAATATTGAACCGATGAAGCGGTGCTGGTACGGTCATAAAAGACTGAGAGTGGGCTTTCTTTCCGGGGATTTCAGAACTCACCCAGTTGCGTGGTTTGTGTATGCGCTCCTTAGGTATATGAACCGTGAGAAATTTGAAGTTTTCTGCTATGCGGTCAAACAGGAAAATGATACCATTACCGAAAAGTTGAAGGCGTGCGCGGATAAATGGCGCGACATAGAAACAAAGGACTGGAAGTCAATTGCCGATAAAATAAAGGGGGATGAGATAGATATACTCTTTGACCTTACAGGACATACAGAGACCAGCTGTCTCCCTGTTCTTGCGTATCAGCCTGCTCCTGTGCAGCTTACCGGCATTGGATACATGAACAGCAGCGGAATGGCAAATGTTGACGGATTTCTGTCGGATATTTACTGTTCGCCTAAGGAACGGGATGCTTTCTTTACGGAAACTATGCTGCGGCTTCCACATTCACATTTCTGCTATACAAAGCCCTATGCTTTTCCGGATATTGTACAGAAACCGCCATGTATGCGCGGCGGGCGCGTGACCTTCGGATGCTTCAATAATTTCTCCAAGATTACGGATGAAATGCTCAGGGCATGGAGTGAAATCCTGAGGCGTGTACCACGGTCAAGACTGCTTTTGAAGCAGAAGATATTTAATTCCGAGGAAGGAAGACAGTATGCAAGGGAGAGAATTGCACAGGCAGGAATCGACCTTGCATCAGTAGAATGCCGTGGCTTCAGTACAAATTATCTGGATGAATACAACGATATGGACATAGCACTGGATACATCACCATACACAGGCGGCCTGACAACATGTGAGACACTCTATATGGGAGTTCCTGTAGTTACACTGATAGGAAATCGCCACGGCGCACGGTTTGGCTACAGTATGCTCATGAATGTGGGCATAGGAGAGCTTGCTGCGGCGGATATGCGCTCTTATGTGGATATTGCCGTTGCATTGGCATCATCACCGGAATATCTCTTTATCCTGCATCAAAGACTCAGGGGAATGGTTCAGCAGAGTCCGTTGATGGATGGACCCGGTTATGCCCATGATGTTGGTAATCTTCTGCAGGAGTTTTATGAGGTGTGTCGAAGGAAAAGGACGGAGGTAAAGGAATGAAAAAGAGGACGACATTCGGACTGATGAAATTTCTTGCATCCTCTGATGAACCTATTTCTTTTTTAGTAGTGGAAAGCCTTGAATATCTTCCTCTTATTCGAAGAGCATTTCCCAATGCTGAACTTGCTGCGGTGACGGAAAATGAGGATGCACCGAGGGAAAAAGAGTGGGAAGACCTTAATGTCTCATGGGAAATTCTCGATTATACGGCAGAACCACTGCCGTTTCCAAAGGAGAGTTTTGATTATATCCTATCAGAGCATCTTCTTGAGCTTGCGGGTAACCCACAGGACATAGCGGCAGGCTTCAGCAGATTTATTAAACCCATCGGGGCACTTTTGACAAGCTTTGAAAATATACGCTGGTGGAAAATATTGGACAATCTTAGGGATGGCCATTTTTACGCGCTGGCACACCGTCTTTTCGCAAGAGAGGATTTCAGGACGCTTCTTTATGCGTCATTTTACAAAGAGGTGTCATTTCTCCCTGAAACCAGTCCAGGACCTGACAAACTGTTGGACGAGCTTGAACGGGCAGGGTTTTCTGACAGAGAGGACATGAACACGGAAAACTGGCTTGTCATAGCACATCGTTCCATGCAGGAGGTTGCTTCACTGAAGGCACGCTATACGCCTAAAATACGTAGACAGCTTGTAACACTGCTGCGCCGCATTGAGTACGGTATAGATTTGAAGGAGAATCGTGAAAGCCTGAAAAGGTTGTGTGAAACAGCGCATATTGACGAAGCGTATGTAAGAGCTTTCGTAGACCAGACCATCGTTTGGAAAGAACAGTTTGCGAAGAATATTCGGGAATAAATCCCTGTTGAGCCGGAGATGAAAATATGACGGATAAATCGGTTGTCATTGTGATTCCAATTTATAAGGACAAATTATCGCCCACAGAGGTAATAGCGCTGAAACAGCTTAACAAAATTCTTGGAAAATATCCGCGTGTTTTCGTTGCGCCCCAATCCTTGGTGTTCGATTTTGGAAGTCTGGGAGAAGGTATTGGGGTTGAACGGTTTGAGGATCATTGGTTTCAGAGTGTTACCTCCTACAGCTGTCTTATGATGCAGAAGGATTTTTACGCACGGTTTTCTGCATATGAATATATGCTCTTGTATCAGCTGGATGTATTTGTATTTTCTGATCGTCTTAAAGAATTCTGTGATATGCGCTTTGATTATATTGGAGCTCCTATCGGAAGGTTTGCACCATTTTGGCACGCTATCGGGGCGAGGGTAGGAAATGGCGGTTTTTCCCTGAGAAGGATTCCTTCCGTGATTCGTGTTCTTGATGACATTGACAGGATTATTGCAGATACTCCGTTTGTACATACTTTTATTCTCGCAGAGGATATTTTCTTTGCATACTGTGGGGTACGGGATGATATTGAATTTAAAGTCGCGGATATTGACACAGCGTTCGGTTTTTCCGTTCAGGAGAATACACGTCATATCTTTAAAAAAATTCAAAGGGGATGGCGTCCGTTTGGATGTCATGGTTGGAGCCGCATAGAGCAGGATTTTTGGTGGCCTGTGATAGAAGAACATGGGTACACTATGCCGGGAAAAACTGGCGGTTTGCCTGTCTATACTCATGCGCTTTGCCATAATTACCTTTCTGGACGTAGGGTGATAGATTTGCAGCCGGTATGGGGATGGCTGCAAAGGGGAGAAAGTCTCCGCTTGACAGAATTTTGGAATGAAGTACTTTCAAAATTTCCTGAAAGTCATGATGTGTGGGACGGAAGACTGGAGGAGCTTACCCTCTTGTGGTGTGCAGCCCTGGAGGGCGTGCTTCGTGGAAGATTCCCTAAAGATACTGACAGAGAGCCGATATTGGAGGCAGTTCGCAGAGCTATGCTTAAAGGTGAAGCGAAAAAATATCTGTGGGAAATGTGGGACACGATGCTTCCTATACTTGGAAGGGAGCCTTATCCGGTGAAGGATGCAATAATAAAACTTGTGCTTGAGAAAAAGCTTGAGAAGTTCGTAATGCTGGAGCAGGAGAAAATAGATAAGCTTCTGCGTGAAAAGGGGCAAATGCCCGAAAGGCAGTATAACATTGAGCGGCAGGTTCGCATGCAGGCAGGACAGAAGCTTTTTGAAAAGGCAATTGAGTGGAATATTTCCACGGAGAATGAACTTTGGAAAAAATACGGATCTGAAGTAATAAACCTTTGATTATAGGTAATTTTTAGGTGGAGGCAAGAATGATATGGAAAAAAAGATAAAGAAACCGAAGTTCTTAATAGTTTCACCACACCAGTTCTGGGGAGGACCAGTTGTTCTGCATTTATTGTGCCGTATGTTAGCAGATTATGGCTATGAGTCTAAGGTTTTCTTACTGCGTCCTAATGTCAGATATCCTAAATCAAGACAGGAGTTTTTGCAGCAATATTTACCATTCATGAATAAAAGCTCAGAGCATAAGCTGGACATTCAGGAGGGTGCGGTCAAAGGGTGTGAACTTACTAACTGGCCATATGTTGATGATGACACAATCGTGGTCTACCCTGAGGTCATTTTTGGGAATCCGCTGGCTGCCAAGCATGTTGTCAGATGGTTTCTGGGGGCTACAAGACTCAAAGGTGATGCTGGAGAACAGCCTTATGGAAAAGATGACTTATTCATCTGCTATCGTGAAATATTTAATGACTATACGCTTAATCCGACTTGTCGGAAAGTGACATTGCGGCATTTTAACTATAATCTGTATAAGAGAACAAATTATGGTCATCGGGAAGGGAGTTGCTTCATAATTCGAAAGGGGCATATCCGTGCAGATTTGCCTGAAACAGTACCTGGAATTATAGTAGATAATCTGCCTGATGAGGAAAAAGTAAAAGTTATGAACCAATGCGAATACTGTTATTCTTTTGATACGCAAACATTTTATTCTGTTGTGGCTGCTGTTTGCGGTTGCGTATCTATAGTCGTTCCTGAGCCTGGGAAAAAAAGGGCAGATTATGTTGCCGGAAATGATAAGAGATTGGGGATAGCTTTCGGTACTTCGCCTGAGGAAATTGAGTTTGCTGAAAGGACACAGAAGGAATTAAGGGAATGGATAGATTCCTTTGATGTGAATAATCATGAAAATGTTCGTAAATTTCTTGCCTATTGCCGGGAACATTTTAAGGGGCGTATGGATTCTGGCATTGTTTGGTGAACCAATATTGTGCTATAAACTTCTGTTGAGATTTTAGGGCTAAGAAAGTATATCTTGTTTTAATAGGTGAGGTTAAAATGGCAGAGGAAAAAAGTATTGCGATAATTATATGGGTAAATGACAAAGAAGCAGGAATAAAGCAAAGAGAATACCTAAGAGCTTTGCATATTCCTGATGGGTATAGCGCAGAAATGGTTGAAGTTACAGATGCACTTTTTCGCACAGAGGCTTACGAAAAGGGTCGTAGCCAGACTGATGCGAAATACAAGGTATATCTTGACACAAAGGCAGTTATAATTAACGAAAATATTTTGGAAGATATTATTGGCATATTCAATGAGGATAATACAATAGGCGTGTTGGGGTTAATAGGCACGGAAAAAATTCCTACTCATGGAGTATGCACGTGGGCGAATAAAAGAATTGGTAAGGCGATAGACTATCAAGGGAAAAAGTTTGAAAAAGGAAACTTTGAAGCCGATTATAGAGAAGTAATGGCAGTTGATGGCTTTTGGATGGCGACTCAGTATGATTTGCCGTGGAGGACAGATTTATTTCATACGGATGTTTACTGGGATACTGCGCAGTGTACAGAATACAGAAATGCAGGATATAAGGTGGTTGTCCCGAAGCAGGATGATTACTGGTGTATAGCCGATTGGAATGAGCAAAAGAAGTATGACAAGGCAAGTCAGGAAATATTTTTGGATACATATTCGAAGGACATTTTTCCGCTGGTATCTGTGATAATCCCGACTTACAATCGTCCTGAATATTTCAAAGAAGCGTTGGAGAGTGCTCTTGCTCAGACATACCGAAATATTGAAATATTTATCACTGATAACAGTCACAATACGAAAACAAAAGAACTGATGGTTCAATACCTTGAAAAATATAGCAATATTATATATGAGCATCATCCGGATTTTGAATCAATGGATAATTGGAATCGGGCTCGGCAGTATAATAATCCTAAGGCACTGTATGTAAACTGGCTTATGGATGATGATCTTTTTGTTCCTGAAAAGATTGAGAAAATGGTGGATTGCTATGAGCAAAATGACGGCATTGCCCTTGTTACATCCTACCGGGAATTGATTGGAGCACACGGAGAGAGTTTTGATAATCCGGAATGGAAGCCTGCATTCAACCAAACGACCCGTGCTGATGGTGAAGCTATGGGTAGGGAGATTTTTGTGTTAGGACAGAATTTTGTGGGTGAACCGACAACTGTTCTTATAAAAAAAGAATATCTACATAATAATGATCTAGGATTTAGCGGAGAAGAGGGGAAATATTTTATTAGCGATTTTCCAACGTGGCTCGCTTGCTTGCAACATGGAGATTTATTCTATATAAGGGAACCTTTGAGTCTTTTTCGTATGCATGAGGGACAAAGCCAAAGGACTCCGCGGTCCATGCTTATAGGTGCAATTTGTTGGGGACTTGAAATTGAATATGCGTATAAAAATAAATTGTACCTTCATACCTTGGAAGATTTTGAAAAAGCATTAATATCCTGGATGAAAACTGTGATATTTGTATTCGTAACTGTGCGAGAAAAACAGTATGAATCTGATTCAATAGATGTGCTGAAGGCGCTACTGAGCAGGCTTGTGATAATGAAGTGATGAATGTTCTGCTATAGATGAAATTCAGGTATTCTGCACAATTGTAGTTCGTATAAATTTTGCCTGAGGGATATTATTTGTTGGTTATCGTATTTGGAAGGTTGTTTCAATATGAGGAGGGAATTTCTTGAAAAAGAAGCTTATGATTCTAGGTGGGTCAAGATATATTATTCCCGTTATTAAAACAGCGCAGGTAATGGGGATGCATGTGATAACTTGCGATTATTTACCCGATAATATTGGGCATAAGTATTCTGATGAATATCATAACGTAAGTATTACGGACAAAGAAAAAGTTTTGGAACTGGCGAAGAGACTAACTATTGACGGAATTGTTTCATTCGCCACAGATCCAGGGGTGGTAACAGCTGCTTATGTTGCTGAAAAACTTGGGTTGCCGGGGTGTCCATACAAATCTGTAGAGATTTTACAAAATAAAGATAAATTCAGACATTTTTTGTCGGAGAATAAATTTAATGTTCCTTTGGCACATGGATATAGTTCAAAAGAAGATGCTAAGTTGGGGATAAAACAATTTTCGTTTCCGGTTATCGTTAAACCAGTAGATTCAGCAGGGAGTAAAGGCGTATCGCGTGTGGATAATTATGAGGCATTGGATGCGGCGCTGAGTGAGGCTTTTGATCATTCCTTATCAGGGCGTGTAATCATTGAAGAGTTTTTGGAAAAGGTTGGATGCTCATCTGATACAGATTGTTTTTCTGTTGATAATAAGCTTGTCTTTGCAAGCTTTGACTGTCAGTACTTTGATGAAAATTCACTTAATCCATATACTCCGGCTGGATATAGTTGGCCATCGGATATGCCCATGTCAGCTCAAAGTGAGTTGCGAAGTGAACTACAGCGTTTGATTAAGTTATTACAGCTTGGAACTTCAATTTATAATGTTGAAACGCGTTTTTGCACAGACGGAAAACCGTATATCATGGAAGTGTCGCCGCGTGGTGGTGGAAATAGGCTTTCTGAAATGTTGAAATATGCTTGTGGGCAAGATTTGATTGAAGCTAATGTACGCGGCGCGTTAGGAATGCCAATTCAGGAGTTGCATGATCCGGTATATAAGGGCGCATGGGCGGAGTATATTATTCATAGCAATAAGCAGGGGATATTTGAGAAATTAATCATAGATGAAGAATTTGCACAAAAACATGTTATAGAATGTGATATATGGGTAGAATCTGGTATGCAGATCGGAGATTTTTCAGGAGCAAATGCAGCAATCGGAACATTGGTGTTGAGTTTTAAAGGTATTGATGAGGCTCGTTCAGCTTTGCAAGATATAAAACGGTATGTAAAGGTAGTTGTAGAGTGAGAGGTAGCTTGGATGGAAAAAGAAATTGGCGGGTATATAGAATTAGACTCTTATAAGTTACCAATGTTGTATGAGGATGGAACATTACTAAATAGTGGTCGTTTTTGCCTTTGGTATTTAATAAGGGCAAAAGGCATAAAAAAATTGGTAATTCCTTGGTTTTGCTGCGATGCTGTCAGAAATATTTCTCTGCAGGCCGGAGTGAAACTTCGCTATTATCAAATAAATTTAAATTTCATGCCGGAATCTATAGAACTGGCGAGCGATGAATGGTTATATATTGTTAATTATTATGGGCAGTTGACACAAAGCCAAATAATCAATTTTTCAAGGCAATATAGAAGAATTATTGTCGATAATGCGCAGGCGTATTTTGCTCAGCCGGTTAAAGACGTAGATACATTATATACCTGTCGGAAGTTTTTCGGAGTGCCTGATGGAGGTATTTTATATACTGATGCATTATTGAATGAGAGGTTAGCTGCAGATATATCCTGGAATCGTATGAATCATTTACTTGGGCGATTTGAGGGAGCTGCATCCGAATTTTATGAAGAATATGTGGAAAATGATGAAGCGTTTAATCATTCAAGTATTAAATTAATGTCGAAATTGACTTTAAATCTATTGCACGGTATTGATTACGCCTGTATACAGGAAAAGCGAAGAGAAAATTTCGTTTTTTTGAATGAAGCGTTTGGAGAGATCAACAAATTACAGATACGTATTCCTGAAGGCCCGTTCGCATATCCTCTTTTCGTGAAAAATGGGGGTAAAATCCGTAATAAATTAATAAAGGATAAGGTCTATATTCCTTGTTTATGGCCAAATGTAAAAGATGATGTGCCGAAAGATTTTCTGGAATATGATTTTGCAGAGAATATATTGCCGTTGCCGGTAGATCAAAGATATAGCTTGGAAGACATGGAGTGTCTAAGAAGGAAAGTAAACCAATATATGAGTGGGAATTGATGTATGAAAATTTTTATGCATTTACCCTGTTTATATAACGCATCACATCATTATTGAAAGAATTGTGTAGTTAACCACATTATGTGAATGAAAACTAAAAAAGAAAGATGCTTTATAAGTAAAATTAACAGATACGAGGAGGAAGCAATATGAAAAAAATTATTGTATTTGGCGCATCAGGAAATGTGGGTTCATATATGGTAAAGTATATGAAAGAATATTTTAATGGGGACGAATATGAAGTAATTGCATCCGGGCGAAGAGAAACAAAGGTATTCGAGCAATTTGGGATTTCGTATGTTAGCGTGGATATAACAAATGCTAATGATTTTGAAAAACTACCGAAGGAAGATGTTTTCGCTGTCGTTCATTTGGCTGCGGTAATTCCTTCATACATGAAAGAATATGATTCAGAACAATATTTAAAGGCCAATATAATGGGCACATATAATATTCTGGAATATTGTCGAAAAGTCCATGCGGATAGGATATTGTTTTCTACAACAGTGTTTGATATATCATTATTTGAAAAAAATGGGGAAGTACTTGACGATGATATGCCGGCAAATTTCAGTTATACAGGCGATCATGCGATGTACGTTATTTCGAAAAATACAGCAATAGAGTTGTTGAAACATTACAAGGCTGAATATGGGTTAAAGACCTTTGTGTTCAGATTTCCAACAATATACGCATATAGTCCGTTCCATTTTTATTATCCCAATGGGAAAAAGACCTTGCGACCGATTTATAGATTTATAGATGCAGCGCAAAAAGGCGATGATCTGGAATTGTGGGGAGACCCTAACTATGCTACGGATATGGTGCATGTTTATGATTGCAGTCAAATGTTTTGCAAGGCAATAGAGGCCAACATTGATGGAGGCTTGTATAATGTGGGAACCGGTATGCCGGTAACATTACAGCAGAAGTTCGAGGCTATTATCAGGATTTTTTCGCCGGAAGGGAAAAAATCAAAGATTGTTTATAGACCTGAAAAAGAAAACACGGGTGGCTTCATTATGAATGTTGATAAAGCTAAGCGGGAATTGGGATATAATCCGGTCTACACGATTGAAAAGTTATTAGAGGACTATAAAAAAGAAATGAAAATTAATCGGTTTAAGGAACTTAGATTGACTGATAAATCCTGATAAATGTCTTGATTACAAAGGCTTTGTATTTGCTGATAATATAAAGCTTCTTATGGTTTAATCGTTTGAATTGAGGAGAATTTTATGGGGGAAAAGATTTTCGTTACTCGTTCATCACTTCCACCTATGGACGAATATATAAACGAGATAAAAAGTATTTGGGAAACGCATTGGCTTACCAATATGGGAGAAAAGCATAAGGCATTTCAGGATAAGCTCAGGGAGTATATGAAGGTTTCAAATATCGAACTTCTTGTTAATGGGCACATGGCTCTTGAGATGACTTTGCAGGCGATGAACCTTCATGGTGAAGTAATTACTACACCATTTACATTTGCATCGACGACACATGCTATTGTCCGTAATGGTCTTGAACCGGTATTTTGCGACATAGATGCGAATGATTATACTATCGATGATACAAAAATCGAGAGCCTTATTACGGACAGGACATGTGCCATTATGCCTGTTCATGTCTATGGGCATGTCTGTCATGTGGAAGCCATAGAAAAAATTGCTGAGAAGTATAGCCTAAAGGTTATATACGATGCGGCACATACCTTTGGCGAAACCTACAAAGGCCGAAGTGTCGCAGACTATGGCGATGCTTCATGTTTGAGTTTTCATGCAACGAAGGTGTTTCATAGTATCGAGGGTGGTGCAGTCTGCTATCATGATAAAGAACTTGGTGAGGCAATTTACAATCTGAAAAATTTTGGAATTCGAGGTCCGGAAAGCATAGAGGCTGTCGGGGCAAATGCCAAGATGAATGAATTCGCTGCAGCAATGGGGATATGCAATCTGCGGCATGTGGATGAGGAGATTGAAAAACGCAAGGCTGTGGCTGAACGGTATAGGGAGCATCTGGACGGTATTGAGGGAATTAAATTAAGCCCAATGCAGGACGGGCTTGTCAGTAATTATGCGTATTTCCCGGTCGTATTTGAAGAAAATGAATTTGGTGCCACTCGAAATGAAGTGTTTGATGCATTGGCGCGGGAGAATATAATGGCACGCAAATATTTCTATCCACTTACAAATACTTTTGAGTGTTTCCATGGAAAATATGATGTGGATGATACACCTGTGGCACGGCATATTGCAAATCGTGTGTTGACTCTGCCGCTTTATGCGGACTTGAACCCTTCGGACGCAGAACGGATTTGTGATATCATAATAAAATTTCGTAAATAAGGATCTGTTCGCAGCGTTAAAATTAAAGACAGAATAGAGGTGAGCTGATTGAGGAGGATATTGATATGGGCACAGGGCTATGAAACTGTTTTTCTGTCTGAAGCCATAGAAATATTTGGCAGTCTGGTTCACGGATGCAGTATTGTCGGTGTCACAGGTGAGAATGAGCGTAAGAACATATACATGAATGGGGGAGCAATTCCATTTATACCGCTGGATAGGCTAAATGCACAGATGGCTGATTATATTATTGTCAGTGAAACTAAAATGCAGTATATCGAAGTGTCGAAAAAACTTCAGCAGAAAGGCTTTAGTGCAGATGTCATTATCCGGGATGTGACTATATGCATTCCGGGCTTTACTTTTGAAAAATATTATACGTTGAGGGCATCAAGGCTTTCAATTATTTCGCTGAATTGCTTTGGCGGGGTAGTGTGCAATTTGTTTGGAATGGAGTTTTTGTCTCCTTTTATCAATATGTTCCTAAGTGAAGAAGATTTTTTGTCTATGCTTGAGCAAGATCCCAGACGTTCTTTGACAGGTCCTTTGAAGTTAGTTCGTACGGTGCATGAGGAAAATTTAGATATCATGTATCCTGTATATGACTTAAACGGAATTGAATTAAATATGAATCATTATGCTGATTTCAAAGAAGCAAAAAGCAAGTGGTATGAACGCATACAGCGGGTTAATTGGTACAATCTTTTAATAGTTATGTACACTGAGGATGAAGAGGTGCTTAAGCGATTTGACCGGTTACCTTTTGGCAAAAAGGTATGTTTTGTGCCTTTCGAATCAGATTTGCCGTCGGCTTTTTCTTTTGACAGAAACAAACTTGGAATTGATTTGCCGACATGGGATGTGGCAGATAGGATTGCGAACGGGTCGATACTCGTATACGATTTGTGGGATATGCTTCTCTATGGGAAAAAGACTTCTATTGAAAATCGTGTCAGGAGGCTTTATTGAGTTATTTTCTGAGCTGTATGCTTAGATTTGTAGCTTTTTGCGAAATGGTAAAGTAATCATGAAAAGAGAAGAATTTATATGATAGAAATAAATAAGCAGAGATTTGTGTTTATACCTGATTTTGAAAATGATTTGGACACGTACAATAAAGTCTGTCATCAGTTCATTGAGAAATTCTTTGGAACAGATGCTTTGTTAATTATTGTTGTTGAGAATATAGGCGAGGTTTTTCAATATTATTGTTATTGGAGCGTAAAGGCTTTTGAGGCTTGTCAAATCAGGTATGCACTGTTAGACAAATGGGGAGTCGAACTGGTGCAAAAAGTGGATTATCTTATCTCAGGAATTAGTTCTAAGAATGATGCTTTTATTGATGTGGCATACAAAAACAGAGTGGGAATAATTTCAGCGTGTAAAGATGATGTTTTTTCCGAATTTTATCCTTCCGTAGCAGTTGTACAGGTAAAGGCGCAGATTAAAAAAGTCCTAAATGAAAAAATATTTCAAACAATTCCTTTGGGCGAATATGAGTATATACTGTTTCATCAGGGAATGGGCGAAACATTGTGTTTTTTGTATTGGATGAAAGTCTATACGCAACAGAATCATCAACCAATTGCAGTTATTTGTACACAGGAATCGCGAAAAGAACTTCTGGAGCTATGCCCGTTTGTTTCTTGCGTAATCACGGTAAGCTCGTTATTTTGGGATTATATCTCAGTTTATTACGGCGATGAATTTCATATCAAAAATTTCAATGGATTGTATTTCAGTAATCAACTCCCTTGGTCAAGAAGCAGGAGTTCATGTATGGTTGATGCTGTAAAAAAATTTTTAAAATTGCCTCAGGATGCGCAACTTGAAAAATATGAAATTACAATACCGCAGAGCGCAGAAAATAATGCGGATATATTATTTGAAAATATGCACTTGAGGAAAAAACGCACAGTGTTTATTGTTCATAATGGAATTAACTTTGGGGATGGAGAAAGAAATGACGCGTTCTGGAAACAGCTTGTAGATGTACTTAGAGAAAATAATTATGATGTGGTGTTTAATAATAAGGATGAGGTATATGGCTGTCCAGGAATTTTCTGTTCAATTTATGACACGGTGAAATTTGCTGAGAAGTGCGAGAACGTAATAAGTGTTTCCACGGGGCTGACAGAGGTAATATGCGCGCTTGCCCGTAAAAAAATGTTAGTTCAGTTTGTGTGGCCCGGTTCGTATGATCCTGTTTGGACAAGTGATGAAGAAAGATGGGAGTATACATTGAGGGACATTAAACTTCATGGTATGGATTTTGTTCATGGCGTTATAGATTTACATCGTGAATATGAAGATCAGGTGTTCAGTGAAAGTGTAGATAGTTTAGATTATATACTGGATATGGAGCCTGAAAAAATAGAAGAGCTTGTGCAGACTTTGGTACAGAACATAAAGAATAAAAACGTATAATTTGCTCAGTTATCGGCGGGGGGATTATTATGCTCAATTACATTATTGTCCAGGCGGGTGGCCGCGGCAGCCGTCTTGAAATTTTAACGAGGAACAAACCCAAGGCACTTGTTCCGGTAAATAATCTTCCTATGATTTTCCATTTATTTCGAAAGTTCCCGGATAAAAAATTCATTATCATTGGGGATTATCAGCATGAGGTGCTTGAGAAATATCTTAAAGCATTTGCGGATGTGGACTATACTGTAGTTGTTTCAAAGGGACATAAGGGAACCTGTGCCGGACTTTCGAAGGCATTGGAGCATGTACCTGAGAAGGAACGCTTCATGCTGATTTGGTGCGATCTTGTTCTTTCGGAGGAATATGAAATTCCTGAGTCTGATGCAGATATCATTGGCATATCAAAGGATTTTTCCTGTCGTTGGAAATATGAAAACGGGGAGTTTGCGGAGGAACGCAGCGATAAACAGGGCGTTGCAGGCCTGTTTGTATTCCGTGACAAGGACTCGCTGCTGCAGGGAGCAAAGCTGCCGGAGGAAGGAGAATTTGTCCGCTGGCTCCAGTTTCAGCATCACACATTTGAAGAAAGTCCTTTATCGGGGACAAAGGAATACGGCCTTTACAGTGAATGGAGCAAGCTTCCGCGTCTTCGCTGCCGCCCGTTCAACCGTTTAGATGTCAAAGGTGATAAGGTCTACAAATACGGAATAGATAAGCAGGGAAAAGATCTTGCCGTCCGTGAAATAAACTGGTACAGAACAATACAGGGAACACCATTTAAGAATATACCCCATATATTCAGCTATGATCCGCTTTGTATGGAATGGATTGACGGCAAAAATATTTACGAATATTCCTTTATTCCTGATGAACAGAAGAAGGATATACTGCAGCAGATTATCGGATGCCTGAAGGAAGTACACCGTCTGGGGACAATGCCTGCTGACAGAGACAGCTTTTATAACGCATATATCGGAAAGACCTTTGACAGGCTCAAAAAGGTACGGGAGCTTGTTCCGTTTGCCAATGATGAATATGTAACCATCAATGGGCGCAGATGCCGCAACATTTTTTATCACCGGGAAGAGGTAGAGCGTCTTACTATGCAATACTGCCCTAAGGAATTTCGTGTGATTCACGGAGACTGCACATTCAGCAATACAATGCTTCGCCATGATACTGAGCCTGTACTGATTGATCCACGGGGTTATTTCGGACATACAGAGATCTTGGGTGACCCGGCGTACGATTGGGTTAAGCTTTATTATTCGCTTATTAGCAATTACGACCAGTTTAATCTTAAAAGATTCACGCTCGAAATAAATGAAACTGACATCAAGCTTGAAACAGCATCCAATAACTGGGAAAACATGGAGAATGAATTCTTCCATCTTTTGGCCGGCGAAGTTACGCGCAGTCAGATGAAGCTTCTTTTGGCACTCACATGGCTGTCGCTCACGACCTATGCGTGGGAAGATTATGACTCCATATGCGGCGCGTTTTATCAGGGACTTTATTATCTCGAAGAGGCCTTTGAGATGGAGAGCGCCTATGAACCGTATTTTGAAAAAAATATCCGTACAATTGATTCGGCGCTGCACTCTATCAGCCGTATCCAGATGGAAGGGCTAATTGAGGACTGCGCGGAAACGCTGCGTGACGGACGTCATAAGATTATAGCGACTGGCCTGGGCAAAAATGTTCCTATATGTGAAAAGTTTGTGGGAACTATGCTTTCCCTTGGGCTCAATGCAGGCTTCCTTAATACGAATTCGGCGATTCATGGTGATATGGGTATGGTTCGTCCGGGGGATTTGGTCATTATACTTACCAAGAGCGGCGCAACGGAGGAATCCATTTATCTTGCAGAGTTGCTGAAAAAGCGCGAAGGGGTAAAGCTTTGGCTTTTAAGCTTCAACCCGGAAAGCATATTGAGCGGTATGATTGAAAAGAAGCTGCTGATTCATTTGGAGGACGAAGGGGACTTGTGGAACATCATGCCGAATAATTCCACAACGCTGAATCTTATCGTGCTGCAGACTGTGGCAAATGAATTGGCGCGGAAGCTGAATCTTTCCTTGGAGGAGGATTTTAGACCGAATCATCCGGGCGGAGCTATAGGAGCGAAGATGCGCTATGGGAAATGAATTGCGGCTGACAGAGCTTGGACATACATGGCTTTTGGATATTGACGGAACTCTTTTGAAGCATAATGGGTACAAAAACGGCGGAGATGAAGTACTTGAAGGTGTCGAAGAGTTTTTCAATTCTCTGCGTGAAGAGGACACAGTGGTTCTCCTTACGGCACGTTCTGAGGATATGCGGGAGGAGACAGAGAAATTCCTTCGAATGGCAGGAATCAGGTATGACCACATTATTTTCGGACTGCCTACCGGAGAGCGTATTCTGGTGAATGATGACAAGCCCTCAGGAAGATGTATGGGATATGCTTTGAATAAAAGACGTGATGAGAAATTGAAGATTAACTGTGTGATTGATGCTGAGTTGTGAAGAGGAAAGTTGTCAACGAGATGGACGAGAATAAAATTTGTTTTATCACCTGTGTGAATGATGAAGAATGGTACAGCGAGTGTCTGCTGTATCTGAAGCATCTGGATATTCCGGATGGCATGCAGGCGGAATATATCGGAATCCGTGGTGCGGCGTCCATGGCGGCAGGATATAACCGGGCTATGCAGCAGTCTGATGCGAAATATAAGGTATATCTTCATCAGGATACGCTGCTGGTGAAAAAGGATTTCGTATCCGGGATAAAGAGTATATTTCAGGATGAATTAATTGGCGCAATAGGAGTCATAGGCTGCAAGAATCTCCCTGCCAGCGGAATATGGTGGGATGGCATGCGTACATTTGGCCGTGTGCTCCATGCCTGTGAGGCAGAGAGCATCGTGGACAGCGAGCTGCAGGAGCCGCGGGGGGAATACACACCTGTTGAGGCGGTGGACGGCCTTTTGATTGCTACACAGTACGATATACCGTGGAGAGAAGATATTTTTACAGGCTGGCATCTTTATGATACCTCTCAGTGCAAGGAGTTTGCACGGCGGGGATATCGGGTAGTAGTGCCGAACCAGACAGATGGCTTTTGGTGCATACATTGTCCTAAGGAAAAACCACTGGCACCGGAGTACAAAGGATATCAGAAAGCGTTTTTAGATGAATATGGGAACGAGCTTCAGCCTGAGGTATGAAAAACGGCAGAGGAGGAAAAATTGTGAAACAGATGACGAGTATCATCATATTGAGCTTTAATACACTTTCGTTTACAAAGCTTTGTATAGAAAGCATCCGCCGTCATACCACGAAGGGACTTTATGAAATCATTGTAGTGGATAATAATTCACATGACGGCTCTGCAGAATGGCTTGAAGGGCAGGCGGATATACGGCTCATCAAAAATGACTGGAATGCCGGATTCTCCGCAGGATGCAATCAGGGACTGGCTATTGCCGAGGGAAGTGAGCTGCTTCTTCTGAACAGTGATACAATCGCAACACCACACTGGCTTTCGAATCTGTGCAAGGCACTTTACAGCAGTCCTTCTGTCGGCGCGGTGGGATGTATGACGAATTTCTGTATTAACGGGCAGCAGATGGAGGGCCCTTATCAGGATATAGATGGGTTGGAGAAATTTACCCGGGAATTTAATAAAAGCGACTCATCGAAATGGATACGCAAGCTTTTGCTTATAGGCTTCTGTTTCCTGTTCAAGCGGGAGGTTTATGAAAAGATTGGCCCGCTTGATGAAAGCTTTACTCCGGGAAACTTTGAAGATGATGATTATTCCCTGCGTATCTGGCAGGCAGGTTATGAGATACTTTTGTGCAAGGATACGTACATTCATCATTTTGGAAATGTGTCATTTCTCTCAGGGAAATCACATGCTGATGTTGAAAAAAATGCTGAAAAGTATAATGCTCTTATCGACAGGCATGCGCAGATTTTTAGAAACAAATGGACAAACCTTGGAAATTATAAATTTATGGAGCCTGATGAGCTTGTGCCTAGCCTTAGAAGCCGCCCAGTGCCGACTTTCGATGCAGTACTCGCGGCAATGCAACGGGGCAACCATGCTTTTCGTCAGAAGAAATGGGCACGTGCCCTTGATGAATACAGTAAAGTATTGTCGATGCAGCCTGAAAATAAAAAAGCGATAATTAACGCGGCGCTCGTTGCGCGAAAGCTGGGCGATGAAGAAACCGCAAGGGCATTGGCAGTCTCGGGAAACGTTGAAAGGGAAGTATTTGAAATAGGCGAGATTGTTGAAGCTGTGTAGAGGGCTAAGATCAGACTAAAACAGCGCAATATAGTGAAAAGGAAACGGAAGTTATGGTTAAAGTCATTGCAATATCTATGGTCAAAAACGAAGCGGACGTAATCGAGAGCTTTGTCCGCCATACATTGAGTTTTGCGGATGAAATGCTGATTGCTGAGCACAGCAGTACGGATAAGACCATGGAAATTCTGCGAAAGCTGCAGGAAGAAGGGCTTCCCATAACCGTACGGCGGATCTATACAGCGGGTTTTGTCCAGTTTGAGACTATGAACACGCTTTTACGTGAAGCGGCAGTTGATAAAGAAGCAGATATAGTTTTGCCTCTTGATGCTGATGAATTTCTTGTGAATACGGTGACAGAAGAACCACTCCGGGATATCGTTCGTAAGCTTGATTCGAATAAATTGTACAGGCTGCGGATGCGTGTCTGTGAACCGGCAGAACCCTATAAAGATGAAGATTGTTTTATGCTGTCGCGCACGCTGCGCTGTGGAACCGGGTATGCACAAGGGCAGAAGGTCATCATAGGAGGCGCATTATACAGAAAATATCCATTTCAGCTTGCACAGGGCAATCATTACTGTTTCTGGATTTCTGAAGCTGGGGAAGAGAAGGTTGCCTGGAGCAACTTGGAACATATTTATTTAGCCCATTTTTTATGGCGCAGCAATGAGCAGTATCTTTGCAAAATCCGCACACTGCGTTTGAACTCGGTTGCGAATTATTCACTTCATACTCCGACGGCGCTTTTGATGTCCAGGTATCAAAAAATTGCAGCAGGGAATGGAGAGGGCTGTACCTTTGAAGGTCCATATGAAATCGTTGATTTTAATGGCGTAGTTACACCTCAGACGTTGCGTTACAGTAAAAATGTACGTCCTGATCCTGAACAGCGCCTTTTTGAAGTTGGAATACAGATTGCAGCAGCGCATGCTGAAGCACGGGTACTAGCCAGACATCGTATAGTTACGTCGGTTGTGCCATATAATGGAGATGATGCTGCATTGCGCGCATCTTTGCAGACGATTTATGAACAGCTATACCCGTATAAAGAAGCATTCGTTTTGTCCTTTTGCGAACCTGACGATAGGTCACGGAGCATTATAAATGAGTTTAATGCGCTGCCACCATATGGGGATTCAAGCGTGGTGCGCCCTGAAAAAATGAAAGTCACGCTTATTTCGGCAGAAAACGGAAATATTTTTACATGTCTTTCAGATAAGGCATCGGGAGACTATGTGCAGTGGCTTCTTCCGGGGGATACGCTGGCTCCGGATAAGCTTACAAGGATGGTTGCAAGCATTGAATTTGCGGATTATCCGTTTGACTTCATATTTACGAACGGAGACGAAAAATTTGAAAATTGGCTGCCGTGGGGAAATCTTCCCGCTGACCGTGAATTTTTGATGGCAGATCGTATTGAGATTTGGAAATACTGCCTTAAACAAGGGAAATATCCCGCTGCAGGTCTTGCCGGAGCACTGTTCCGTCGTGAAATTATGGAATCGAGAAACTGGCTTGAAAGCGGATTCCTTGACGGGCGGTCATTACAGCTTACGATATGGCGTATGCTTTGCACACCGGCAAAAGGAGATGGAGCTCTTACCCAAGCTGCTGTGATACAGAAAATGTACAGCACATCATCGCGAAAAAAAATAAACATCATCGATTGGATCTGGCATCAGATTGAGTGGTACTGTCTGCTTGATGAGGATAAGGCGCTGCTTGATAAGGAAGACTGGGTGCGTTCACGCAAATGGTTAAAGGAGAATTCTTCTATTGTGGAATCTCACGATGGAGTGCCGGCTGCTTTATGGGAGCAGTATCAGGAGATATTGTGGAAAATTTGAAACAATAACAAGTATTTTGCTTAACATCAGGGAGAATGATATATGTGCTCTTTGATGTTTTTTTGTATTTGTGCAGGGATTTACAGCTTTATGTCGAAATTATAATCGTGTGTAAGAATTTTGTACCTTTAATTTTGTTTTTCTTTTGTCGATAAAATAATAGACATCTACAGCCTATAAAGGATTGGAGCGAATAAAATGCTATCAAGGAAGACACGCAGTCAGATAATTGAACTCATTGAAACTGTGCGTGGGGGCCTTGTGTGCCAAAATACGAAGGAAAGAGCCGCAATGCTTGACGAGTGCATTGCGGCTTTGTCTGTATCTGAAGATGTATGCGGAACAGAACTTCCTGCTGAGAGGTTCGAACAGTACAAAGACACGATGGATACCGTAAAAACGGCAATGCTGCAGCTTAAAGCAGATCCTGAGGCAGAAGAAATAGTAACTCTCAGCCTGCAGCTGATGGGTTGGCTGCTTGAGCAGCTTAAGAATGAGCCTGTCAAAAAGGAAATTGTGTTTTTGCCGTATAAGGCATCCATGTGGGATAGCCTTGAAAGCATTTGGAAAGCCGCCTATGAGGACAAGGAGCATTGCAACACATATGTTATACCGATTCCATATGCAGAATTAGTCCAAGATGCACAAGGACAGCTGGCCTTGCACTCATGGCATTGCGATATAAACGAAATGCCGGACTATGTTCCGGTCATAGACAATGAGACGGTTAATCTCGAAGAAATGCATCCAGATGTTATTTATATCCATAATCCTTACGATAATACGAACTATGTCACATCCGTAGATTTGCGATATTATTCATCGGAGCTTAAAAAGTATACCGATAAGCTCATATATGTCCCTTATTTTGTTGTGGTGGGAGGGCAGCTGGATCCTGATTTTGCAACGAAGCCCGGTGTTATAAATGCTGACCATGTCATCGTTCAGGATGAAAATATCAAAGAGCAGTACGAGAAATATTATCCCGGAGGCAATCCGCCGAAAGGAAAGTTCCTTGCGCTTGGTTCCCCGAAGTTTGATAAGGTAATGACCTCCAAACGTGAAGATTATACGCTACCGAAGGAATGGCAGGAAATAGTTAAGGATAAAAAGATAGTTCTGTACAACACAAGTGTAGGAACAGCTTTGAGACATACTGAAAAAATTTGTGACAAACTACGCTTTGTGTTTGATGTTTTCAAGGGAAGAAATGATGCAGCTCTGTGGTGGCGTCCGCATCCGCTTATGGAATCTACACTGCGTTCAATGAGACCGGAAGTGCTTGAAGAATATGAGGCACTTAAAAATCAGTACATTAAAGAAGGCTGGGGAATATACGACGATACAGCAGACTTGGATAGGGCAATTATCTGCTCGGATGCATATTATGGAGATATAAGCAGTGTAGTAGAGCTGTATAAAAAAACGAAGAAGCCTATAATGATTCAGAATATGGAATTGGTGGGTATCCGCTGATGGAGATTGGATCTATGTATTAATTATTTTAATAAGGCGTTGGTACGATGATGAATTATAAAAATTTGAAAATTGCAGTTGCAGGTATGGGGTATGTTGGACTGTCTTTGGCAGTATTGATATCACAACATCATGATGTCATTGCGGTTGATGTTGATAAAGATAAAGTTGATAAGGTAAATAGAAAAGAGTCCCCTATTAAGGATGAGTACATAGAGCGGTACCTCAAGGAGAAAAACCTTCGATTGACTGCAAAAATAGCCAGAGATAGTGCATATAAGGATACAGATTATGTGATAATTGCTACGCCTACAAATTATGATTCCGTAACGCAGCATTTTGATTGCCTATCGGTAGAGCGTGTTATTGAGCAGGTGCTAAAAGATAGTAAAACGGCTGTCATAGTTATAAAGAGTACTGTACCTGTCGGATATACGGATAGTATTAGGCAAAAATTTAATACTGATAGGATTATTTTTTCACCGGAATTTCTGCGAGAGTCGAAGGCATTATATGATAACCTATATCCATCACGTATTATTATTGGCTGTAATCTGCAATGCAAAGAAGCAGCCAATACTTTTGCAAGACTTTTGCAGGATGGGGCATTAAAGGAAAATGTGGATGTTTTGCTTATGGGATTTGCTGAGGCAGAAGCTGTAAAGCTTTTTGCTAATACGTACTTGGCACTCAGAGTGTCGTATTTTAATGAATTGGATACATATGCTGAAATGAAGGGGTTGGACACGGCTTCCATTATAAGAGGTATTGGCCTGGATCCTCGTATTGGTATGCACTATAATAATCCTTCATTTGGATATGGGGGATATTGTTTGCCCAAAGATACTAAGCAGCTATTAGCTAATTATTCGGATGTTCCTCAAAATATGATAGGCGCCATAGTGGAAAGCAACAGAACCAGAAAGGATTTTATAGCTGATCAAGTGTTGAAAAAAGTCGGTTACTATGATTATTATAGTCATGGCGAATATAACCGTGGCACAGAGAAGAAATGCATCATTGGTGTTTATAGGCTCACTATGAAGAGTAACTCCGATAATTTTCGCCAGTCAGCCATTCAAGGGGTTATGAAGCGCATCAAGGCGAAAGGGGCGACAATTGTTATTTATGAGCCTTCATTAAATGCAAATACAACATTCTTTGGTAGCAAAGTTATAGGTGATATAAATGAATTTAAAAATATGTGTCAATGCATCATAGCCAACAGATTTGATGAATGTTTGAGCGATGTGAGAGAAAAGGTTTATACCAGGGATATATTTGAAAGAGATTGAGATGATTTTGTGGAATCTATGATTTGATTAGAAATTATGATTATAAAGAGAGGGTTTGTTAAGATAAAGTATTTGGGGTTCAGCAGTGAACGAAGTAATGCGATTATTATGTTGCGTAGCAGTGCTGTGGATATTATGTAAATGTAGGGTTAACTATCAAATGGAGGAGTTAGATGGCGCATCATTGGTTTTCTTGCCCCGTTGTGATCGGAGAATTCTTTTTCTTTGTGCTTAGTGGTTGGTCGATTATTTTTAAATTACATATACCTAGCAAAAAGGTATATATTGAGTGCTTGTTACCGCTCGAAGTAAGCATGCTCGGGGAAACGGATTATGTATCATTAGTGAAAAACGATAAAAAGATTATATTATTTCCTCATTTGGGTTTTATGATTGTTGAATATGATTTGGAAAGTCATACATTTGAAATGATTGATATTTCGGATAAGATTAATAAATTTGGAAATGGGCCATTATACAATTATGTGTATAAATATAAAAATCGCATCATAGCCCAAGGTTTGCAAACAACGACATTAATTTCATATGATATAAAAAATGGGAAATACTCATATATTGATATATCACAATCATATTATAGTAAATATGGAAGAGAGTTAGAGAAAGATTCTTTTACAGCAGGCGTTATTGTAGGAAATAATATATATATTGCTCTAAAAGAGAAAAATCAGTTGTTGAAAATAAATATAGATGACTGGGAAGTTGAACTAATAACTATCGGTCATGATGGAGAAAACTGGAATTCAGTTGCACTGCATAATGACAAGATATATCTTTCATCAGCATATAAATTAGAATTGGTGGAGTATAGCATAAAAGATAAGTCGGTTAATTATTTGCAATTATATCAGAATGTCGATTGGTTGCCGGGACAGAATAAGAGAGGATGGGCATTCTCAAAGATTTTATTGGTTAATAATTTATTGCGGTGCTTCCCGTTTTATGCTGATTCTCTAGTTGAGATTGACTTGGAATCGGGGATGATTAGTAGCTTTAAATATTCATTGGGTATGGATGGGACATTTTGTGAGGCGTATTATGATTCAGGTAAAATATGGTCATTTGTTCGTCAAGTGGATGAAGATTATATTCTGTTGTTTAATGAAGAGAGTAAGGAGCGAATCAGGATTAACTTTTCAACAGATATTTCGAATACTTTGTATAGGTTGTATATGGAAGCAAAAAAAATACCTTACGAAAGTTGTTTATATAATATTAATCATTTTATAGAGAGTGTATGAATAGTATATCTTAGCTTTGGAGGAAATTTATGAAAACGATTTTATATGGATGCGGAAGGAATTTGGAAAAATTTTTTGCAGAATATACTTTAGGACATGATGTGGTTGCGATAGTAGACAGAAATGAAGATAAACACGGGATATATAAGGGAATAAATGTTATTGGATTAGAACAGTTGAGTAAGCTTGAATTTGATAAGTTGTTAGTTACCATAGATGATTACACAGTTTGTTTGAATGATTTAGCGAAGCTGAATATTCCGAATGAGAAGATTAATATTCCTTATCGGGGCGGGCATATGTGGAAAGATGTAAAAATTGTGCCACTCTACGGGGGGGGGTTAAAGTGCGATTTTGATGGGGTTAAATTCCTTGTAAAAAATAAAAGTGATTTAGGCGTTATGAATAGTATATTTGTTTATAATTCATGGGATTTTTACATAAATAAAAAATGTACTGTAATAGATATAGGCATGAATATTGGTCTGGCTAGTTTGTTTTTTGCAAATATGAATATTGTGGATGAGGTGTATGGCTATGAACCATTTCCTATGACCTATGAAGATGCATTGAATAATTTTAAATTAAATCCTACGATAAGTCGTAAAATACAAGCGTTAAATTATGGACTGTCTGATATAGATTCTACCCTGACGTGCTTATATAATCCTGAGTATACGACAAATATGCGTACTGATAATGAGAAAAGGAAACATGGTTTTAATGAAATAAGTGTAAACATTCAATTAAAGGATTCGTATGAAGTTTTAAAAGATATATTAAACACTGATAAAATTACGGTTCTGAAACTGGATTGTGAGGGTGCTGAGTATTCTATCATGCGTCGTTTGGATGAAAGTGGATTGTTAGCAAAAATTGATATGATTTTGGCAGAAACGCATGATGGGAAAGAGAATATGTTAAAAGAAATACTAAAGGATAATAATTTTATATACTTTGATAATTATGCAGGAGATTATGAACAGTTAGGTTTCTTGTATGCAGTAAAAAATAGATGATAGAAAATACAAGGTGTGCACTTTGGAGATGAAATTAAATGAAACTATTAACCGAGGAACAGTTGTTAGGTGTTGTCAAAGGGAAAAAAGTATATATTTATGGTGCGGGAGCAGTTGCTGATTTACTTATTAAGAGATTAAAACGCTATGGTGTGGCTATATACATAATTATGGATTCTATAGGAGAATATAGTGAACGGTTGAAAACTAAAGTCAGTAGATTTACTGATATTTCTACTCAGATAAATAAAACAGATGTTGTTATAGTGGCTGCAACAGAAAAGGACCACGATGATATAGAAAAGATTTTGAAGGAACATGAAATAATCAATTATCATACAATTTCTGACAGATTGTATGTTGTCATGGAGCGCTTGGTTAATAAAAGATTCAAGCTGCAAACACATATAGTTGAACATTGTAATCTGAAATGTAAAGGTTGTTATCATTTTTCGTCTCTTGCAAAAGAAGAATATTTAGATTTAAAAGAATATGAAAGAGACATAAAACAATTAAGTATATTGTTTGAAGGAAATATAGAGGAAATTCTATTATTGGGAGGAGAACCATTACTTCATCCAGAGGTTGAACAATTCTTTTATATAACAAGGAAGTTTTTAAAAAAAGGAAAGATAAGGATTCTTACAAATGGTTTATTACTTTTTAAGATGAGTGATGCGTTTTGGGAATCTATTAAAATTACCAATTCAGAGTTATGGGTAACAAAATATCCAGTGAACTTTGATTACGATAAGGCTGTAGAATATGCTAACACTAGAGGGGTTAAGCTGAGTTTTTTTACTGAAGAACCTGTTAGAACTTTGGGACATCAACCTTTGGATTTGGCTGGGAAACGTGATTATATTAATAATTTTCTAGGGTGTTATCGTGCTAATAATTGTATTGATTTGAAGCACGGAAAGGTTTTTTCGTGTATTATCCCAGCAGAGATAAAACCGTTTTCTGAGTATTTCAATACGGATTTTGAGATAGGGCCTGATGATTATGTAGATATATATGCTGTCAATTCAGCAGAAGAGTTATTAGAAAAAATGGAAAGACCAATGCCATTTTGTAGGTACTGTAATAGAGACCAAATAGATAGATTTGGAGCGATACCGTGGAGTCAGACAGAGTATAAAATAGAGGAATGGACTGTATGATTGTTAACAAAAGGGATATTCGTCTTTTATATGATATTGCTTTGTTAACAATGTAGATTGCTGATGGAAAGAAGATGGGCATTATGTATAAAGAATATTTTTTACCGGAACAATGGATATTCCCGTTTGAAGATATACCTCGAGGGAAGAAAATTGTTTTGTGGGGAGCTGGTATAGTCGGAAAACAATATTATGCCCAGTTACAAACAACAAAATGGGCCGAACAAATTTTATGGGTAGATAAAAACTGGAAACGATTTAGGTCTATATATGGAGAAAAATGTTTGGTCAATTCTCCTTCAGAAATTGACAAAGATGATTTCGATTATATTGTTATTAGTGTTTCCAGCTCAATGTGCGCAATTGATATTCGAAATGAAATCATTTCGATGGGGATACCGGCTGATAAAATTGTTTGGTTCCCGTCGCAATCTAAGGTTTTGATGTCAAGTAATCCATATATAAATAGATTAATTGAACCGGCATATAGAGAATTTGAAGAAGTTATCAAATGGCAACCAGATAGTAGTCAGGCCACATTTTGGTATGAAAAGATTACTGATAAAGAAAACTTTGTTGTGCCACGTCTGGTTGTTGTTTTAACTACTAGGTGTTCATTGAGATGTAATGGATGTAATAATTTAATGCCACTGGTGCAAAGATATACAGATTTTCCTTGCGAGAAAGTATTATTTTGGATAAATAATTTTTTAAATGCAGCAGATGGTTGTGTAACATTGGAATTGTTAGGTGGAGAGCCTTTTCTATATAAAGACTTGAATAAAGTTTTAGTAGCATTAATTCAAGAGAAAAAAATACTTAGGGTAGAAATAACAACTAATGGGACTATTGTTCCCCAAAACGAATTACTTGAACTATTACGTTCACCGAAGTGTTTTATTAAGGTTTCTAAGTATCCGGGTATTAAAAGAACAGAAAAATTCATAGAAACAATTAAGGAATTTGATATATCACATTTGGTTATAGATGATGTAGATTGGATAGATCCTGGCCCACCAATCAGTCATGGTAAGTCATCTCATAAACTTAAGTACGAGTATACCAAATGTGGCGCGTCGTATACTTGTAAAACATTGTTAGGAGGGAAAATATATCCTTGTGCGAGAGGGGCTAGCCTCTTTCACTTAGGATATATACAAGAATCTACTGCAGAATGTATAGATATAGAGAATAATGATAACTTAAGGGAGAGGATGAGAGATTTTTTCTTAAAAGATACAAGTGTTGTATGTGATTATTGTACGATTACTGATTCATGGAGATGCATACAGGCGGGTGTTCAGTGTGAAACACGGGACTGTTAAGAAAACTCTGTAAATGTGGTCTTTTATTTTGATCAAAATTTTTATTATACTACTCATTTTAGGAAATAATTGCTGATTCGCTTTAGATTTTCACCTGGTTTTTATTGGAAGAGGTCTTTTCATTGTGTCATCAAATGTTGCAAAATAAAGAACTTTTGTTAGTTGGAAAATACTCTGCTGCAAATTTAACCTGAGTATTACTGAAAGATAATGCGGCGTCTCTGTAATTAATGATTTAGAATATTTTAAGGAATAGTCGGATAGAAATCAAGATGAATTGGATGCGGTGAGAGATAAAATATATACTCGTTATTTGTTAAACAAGGTAATATGGCAGATATGTGAGGTGATGTTGTGCCATTAGTATCAGTTATTATACCTACATATGATAGGAGTCAGGTTATTGGGGATACTATTCAGAGTGTATTAAATCAAACTTTTCAAGATTTTGAGATTATAGTTGTTGATGATGGTTCTATTGACTTTACTAAAGAAGTTGTAGAACAATTCAAGTCAGATAAAATAAGGTATATTTTTCAGGAAAATCAGGGAGCTCAGGTCGCTAGGAACAATGGGATGTCAATGACAACGGGTAAATATATTGCTTTTTTGGATTCAGATGATGTTTGGCTACCTAGTTTCTTGGAAGAATTGTTGCAAGGTTTTTCGGATAAGGAAGTTGGTTGTGTATATTGTGCGAAAGCTATAAAAAAGAAAAATGGAGATATTTTCCCTGTAGAAAAACGATATTTGTCGGGCTGGGTGTATAAAGAAGCGCTGGAACAAAAATATATTGCTTCGCCATCATTCATGTTAGTTAGCAGAGAGTGTGTGAATAAGGTGGGTAACTGGGATGTCGCATTCTCGGCGTGTCAGGATGATGATTTTTGTTTGCGCATAGCTAAATACTACAAGGTAAAATATATACCCAAAGTATTGGCTTTGTATTGTGAGGATTATGTCGGTAGCGATAATAGAATCTGTAAATCATCCAGGAAATTGGCACATGGTGGGTGGCTGTTGTGTGAAAAGTTCAAGGAAGATATTATAAAGTTTTGTGGGCTCAAGGTGCTTGTTTTACATTATTTGGATTGTGCAAGATGCTTTTATGATGCGGGGATGTCTCATGATGCTCAGAAGGCAATAGATAGTGCTATTTCGTGTTATGGGTCTAAGGAAAAATTGGTGTATGAATTTGAACATGAGATAGCCGACTTTATGGTTGGGGAAGATGTGTTTTGCTACGGTGCTGGGGATATTGGGGCGCTAGTTGCAGATTATATGAATAAACGGGGATATAGGTTTAAGGCATTTATTGTATCAAAAAATAATTTACAAACAACCTATTTGGGATATCCGGTGGTACCGATAAATGATATAAAAAAGAAAAATTGCAAAATTGTTATTTCTACGACAGAAACATATCATGAAGAAATTGAAGACAATATAAAAATTCAACTAGGAGATGTTCCTATATATAAAATGGGAAAAGATTTAATTGATTATTTGCGAATAGGCTTTGGCGTGTTGGGGGATGACTAATATGATTAGAGAAATAAGAAATAAAGATGCATTGTTAGCAATAATTATTCCGCATACATATCACAAGCCAGGAATTTCATTTTTGACATCAAATGAATTATCTCAGCAGATGGCATATATGCAACATCCTAAAGGACATGAAATAGCAGCGCACGTCCATAATCCGGTGCACAGAAGTGTGGTGTATACTCGTGAAACGCTGGTTGTGCGCAAAGGAAAATTAAGAGTTGATTTTTACGATGACAATGGAAATTATATTGAAAGCCATGTCATAGAAACTGGAGATGTGATTCTTTTGGTAAGCGGCGGACATGGTTTTAAGGTATTGGAAGATACAGAGATGATAGAGATTAAACAGGGACCTTATACCGGTGAAGGGGATAAGACAAGATTTCCCTCTGTTAGTGAAGCGGAAATAGTTATGCGGGAGTAGATTTATGAGAAAAATATTTGTGAACGAGCCTGTTTTGGATGGCAATGAGCGGAAGTATCTAAATGAGTGTATTGATACAAACTGGATTTCCTTTGAAGGTCCATTTGTGAAAAAATTCGAGCAAGGCATGGCTGAGCTAACTAATAGAAAATATGCTGTGGCAGTGTCCAATGGATCGGTGGCACTGGATACTGCCGTCTTGGCATTGAAGATTGGTGAAGGTGATGAGGTAATTATGCCTACCTTCACCATTATATCTTGTGCAGCGCCATTGGTGCGGGTGGGGGCAAAGCCTGTATTGGTGGATTCAGATCCATATACATGGAATATGAAGGTTGAGGATATTGAGTCAAATATAACTTCAAAGACAAAAGCAATAATGGTAGTCCATATCTATGGATTGCCGGTAGATATGGATCCTGTGCTTGAATTAGCCAAGAAATACAATTTATATATCATAGAAGATGCAGCTGAAATGCATGGACAAACCTATAAAGGTCGTCCATGTGGTAGCTTTGGCGATATTAGTACGTTTAGTTTTTATCCAAATAAGCATATTACCTGTGGTGAAGGTGGCATGGTTCTCACAAATTATGAAGTATTGGCGGAAAGATGTGCGTCAATTCGCAATTTGTTTTTCAGCTCGAAAAAGAGGTATATACATGAAGAGTTAGGCTATAACTTTCGCATGACCAATTTACAAGCAGCTATTGGTCTTGCTCAACTGGAAAAACTTGATAGGACTGTGGCTAAGAAAAGGCATATAGGTGCTCTGTATAATAAGTTACTTAAAGATATAGGTGGTTTACAAATACCAGTGGAGAAGACAGATTACGCTGACAATATCTATTGGGTATATGGTGTTGTGCTGGATGATGATTTGCCAATTGATGCAGATGAATTCATAAAACGGTTAGGTGAGGAAGGTATTGGTTGCAGAGGTTTTTTCTGGGGAATGCATGAACAACCGGTGTTTAAGGAAATGAATTTATTTGAAGAAGAACGTTATCCAGTGGCAGAGAACTTGGCTAGACGCGGTTTTTATATTCCTAGTGGTGTGAATCTGAACGATGATGATCAGGAATATGTGGTGGAAAAGATTAAATTAATTTTGAATCAGTTGTGATGGGGTGAACATGATGCCAGATTTAGCTAAAGAAAAAATAGAAGAAAATCAAATTGAGTATAATTTAAATTCTTGCTTTGATGAATATGGCAGAGTGTTTAAATATAATAATAACTTTTTTCGTGGCATATATGATCACAGTGTTTCAGTTGTGGAAGATTATTTTTCTAGTGGGTTAATGGGGAGGCTGACTAAAGAAAAGATTATACCTGAAACAAGGATTTCTGATTATTACAGTGAAAATTTTCCTTTAATATTAGCGCATGAAACTATAACGCCTGTGTTATATCCTTCTGAATGGACTTTTGATATGTTAAAAAAAGCCAGCCTGATGACTTTGCGATTGATGGAGATATTGCTAGAGTACGGTTATGTATTAAAGGATGCACATTATTGGAATATCCTATATAAGGATAATGAACCGGTTTGGTGTGATATAACCAGCTTTAAGAAAGCAAATAAAATTCCTTATCATACATTTTTGGAATTTGTGACGCATCAATTTCAGATAGTGGAACTGTTTGCTTTATCTCCGGATTTAGGCCGTGAGAGATTAGCCAGACGTATGGATTTTGGTATGTCATATAATTTTATATATAAGTATGGCATACTGAGAAAAGGATATTGTTTTCAGAGAGCGGAAAAATGTAGGCGAATACTAGAAAAAATTGCAGTATCAGGCAACAAAAGATACTACAAAAAAATAATAGAGTGGTTCGCAGCAAGATTAAGTGCGCTTGAATTAAGTAGTGGAAGTACCCAATGGAGAGACTATCAGAGTGGTTTTAGAGATAAACATAAACAAATAGTGATTAATTCCGAAAATGCAAGATTATTTAAAATAGCCGATTTACTAAGAAAATATAAAATTAGCGCATCTTTGGAGTTAGGAGGTAACCAAGGCGTTTTTTCGCAAATTTTGCTTGAATCAGGTCAGGTGATTAGCGCTTTTTGTTCCGATTTTGATGAGTCGGCAGTGAATACGTTATATAAAATCGTCAGAGATAATGAGGATGCTAGGGGGAGCCTTTACCCAATCTACTATGATTTTATGAATGAAGCATATGATGAATACAATGTTAATCATTTGGTTAATCGCTTAAAAAATGATGTGGTTGTGGCTTTGGCAATGACGCATCATTTAATTCTTAGCCAACATATAAACATGGATATAATGTTTGAACGATTAGCGGGATTGACCACTAGATATATTGTAGTTGAGTTTATGCCATTGGGTCTTTGGGGAGGCGGAGATGATATGCCCCTGGTTCCGGATTGGTATAATGTAGATACATTTAAAAAATGTATGGCGAAGCAGTTTAATATTTTAGAGAGTCATGTGCTTGAAAAAAATAGGATTGTATTTATCGGCGAGAAGAATAGTAAATAAGTTTGTTTATACGGGGTATTGTTATGAGATTAGGAATAGTTCTTACGACAAAACCATATGCTGGCGGGGCATTTACTTACGCCGCATTTATGTTGGAGGCTATAAGTGATGAAAGTACTTATGTAAGTGACATCAGAGCGTATTACACAGATGAGCTGTGGGAAAAGTATCTTCAGCGGTATAAAGATATACATGGCGAACAGTTATCTGGGAATTACTTTAGAGATATAGAAATGTTGAATAAAAGTAATTGCGACGTGATATTGTTGTCCGATCAGATGAATTGGAGCAAGGATATTTCTATTCCAACAATTACACCCATACATGATTTAATGCATATATATGAGCGCGGGAATGGTTTCCCTGAAATTGAAGATGAGGATTGTTTTGTTCGCAGACAATGGCTTTATACGGATATTTATTCATATTCCGCCGGGATTTTAACAGACAGCGAACTGGGAAGGAAACACGTGTTGGATCAGTATGGCAGAACTAAAGCTGACAGGGTGTACGTGCTTCCGTTTTCTGTGCCATTTTATTTGGATGACAAGTATGAACAAGGTGAATATCCTGTTAGAGAAAAATATATGTTTTATCCTGCACAGTTTTGGAAGCATAAAAATCATGAAATACTGGTTAGAGCGGTATCACTGTTAAGACAAAGAGGTATTTTTGTTAAGTTTGTCTTTGTTGGCAGTGATAAGGGGAATTTGAAAAATATTAATGAACTTATCCATGCGGAGGGTGTAGAGGATAATATAGAGATATTGGGTTTTGTGCCTGATAGTGAAATGTATATGCTCTATAAAAATGCCAGGGCCATGGTTATGCCATCAATATTTGGACCGACAAATATTCCACCATTAGAAGCTATGTATACGGGGTGTCCTGTAGCTGTGTCAGATAAATATGCCATGCCAGAACAGATTGGAGACGCTGGTCTGACATTTAACCCGTATGATGTTGAAGAAGCCGCAACGGTTCTTGAGCAGTTATGGGTGGATGATGAATTGTGCCGAAGATTGTCGGAGGCAGGGATTAAGCGGGTAAAAAGATACTCAATAGAAAATTTTTCTGTTAGATTGCTGCAATGCGTTGCTGATGTTTATAACAAAGGAGTTACGTCAAAGAATAAAATACGGGAACTGCTCAGTAAATTGACTCATAAAGACAGTATATATATATATGGGGCAGGAGAATATGCAAGATATATTTATGCATTGTTGAATTATTATGGAGTAAATATCAAAGGATTTGTTGTTTCAAAACAGTTGGGAAACAGTAAGTTTTTGGGGCATAGCATATGCGAGATAGAATCTTTGAGAAATGCGAAGGATATTACAATTTTGTTGGGGTTGCATCCTAAAAATTTTGAAACAGTTAAAGGAACAATACGGTTGCATAATATAGCAGATAATTGTGTAGTGGAATTTTCGGAGGAGTATTTTCAGTTATTGTGGAATTTTTTGGCGACAGTACGCGGGAAAGCATGTCTAGAAATGATAAATCATTTGGGGCGTTTTTGAACAGTTTAGGTTGGGCGCCAATGTATTATAAAAATATCAGTGGTTACGGTGTGTTTTAATACAGTAACCATTCAGGGACTATAAGAAGTTCAGTAAATCAAAACAATAATAATAGAGTATATCATCATTGAGGATGGAGTCACGGGTAGAACACTTGATGTTATAAGAAAATATGAGTCATATCACTGTTATTGGATTAGTTAACCTAATAAAAGTGCTTATAATGTAATAGATAATGTGAGTTAACAAGTAACCGGAGAGCAGATTGAATTTATGAATAATGATTACTGGATTAAGATGTGCGAATGTGTAAAATAATTCTTTAAAAATGAATGCTATGTGAAAGGTGTATAAGATGAATATTCCATACCATCAAATAATACTTCAAGAACTGGATAAGATTGATTTAAAAAAGAAAATAGTGATATATCCTTTTGGAGAGCAAGGAAGGCTTACTAAAAACATTTTAAATGGGTTATACGGTATACAGGAATTTATGATTGTGGACAATTATTTATCAGAGTCGGAGGAGCGTATAAAATCATTAGAGGATCTTGCCAAAGAAAATTTAGAGGATGTCTTGATTTTAATCGCAAGTGATAGACGTGATATTCATGAGGAATTACTACGGAGGCTTTGCGAGATTGTACCGTCGTCAGAGTATAAGGAGTTATTTACTGAATTCACTGGTGAACATGTAAAATATAATCATGGATGCAGTCGGGCATTATTTTATAAGATTGATTTAACTGGGATAGAAGAAAATAATATGCAATACAGTCCTTCAAAAACGAAATCTGTATTTTTTTTGCCATACATTTATACGGATTTCATCCAGCAGTTAATATTTATTACAGATGATTACTTTGAAGTGAAAAATTTAAACTATGTATTCAATGAATTTAAAGATGGCGTGATTCGTGACGAAATTTCTGCCGAAGGAATTTGTATTGATGTTGGAGCAAATATAGGAAATCATACGCTATTTATGGCGAATGAAGTAAATGCGAAAAAAATTATTGCTTTTGAGCCTATATATGAAACGTTTAGAATATTAAAAAAGAATATTCGAATCAATGGTTTGGAAGAAAAAGTAATACCTCATAATGTTGGTTGCGCAGATGTTAAAGGAAATGCGGCATTGGAAAAATATGACTATGAAAATATTGGTGGAACTGGATTGGTACTGAATGACGGCTCTATTCCTTTAATTACGTTAGATGATTTTGATTTTGGCGAGGAAGTAAAATTTATAAAAATCGATGTTGAAGGGATGGAACTGTGTGTACTAAAAGGGAGTTCCGAGTTAATTAGAAAATATCATCCATACATTATGGTCGAATCCTTTTCAAAACAGTCGCGGCAAGTTAAGAATTATTTAAATTCGTTCGGGTATTCATGTGTACAGCTTGATGATTCAAATTACTTGTTTTATTAAGTGAGTTGTTTACATGTTATGATATAATGCGAGATTTAACTCGTAAGGTGGGAATATGAAGTGACGTATAAGTGGTTGTTTTTCCAGTGAATAGAGGATTTGTATTATGCCCAAAATTTCCATTATTACGGTTTGCTACAATAGTGCAGCAACTATTGAGAAAACAATAAACAGTGTAATTTCACAAGACTATAGCAACGTAGAATACATCATTATAGATGGCAATTCAAGTGATGAAACACAAAATATTATCAGAAAATATGAAGATAAAATTGCATATTGGGTAAGCGAACCTGATAAAGGGATTTATGATGCGATGAATAAGGGGATGCAGCATGCAACCGGTGACCTTATAGAATTTCTAAACAGCGATGACTGGTTTGAAGATGGTGCTTTAAAGAACGTAGCTGATGCATGGCATCGAGAAAAAGCAGATGTGTATTTTGGTGATTATTATTTCGTGTTCGTGGATGGAACACGGGAACATAAACATGTATCGATGGGAGATTGTGAAAAGTTGCCGTATGAGATGAAACTAAATCATCAGGCAATATTCATCAAGAGGGACGTGATATTGAGGTATCCTTTTAATCTTGCTTATCGAATAGCGGCAGATTACGATCAACTTCAAAGATTGTATTACGAAAAGGCAGCGTTTGCCTATATAGGGGGTGCTCCGCTTGTTTGTTTTATGAAAGATGGGGGGATTACCGATTCTCAGGTTAACCGTACTAAAACTGAAGATTTGAGGGTTATTCGTAAAAATGCACGAATGTATAACAATAGTTCTCCTGAGATATGTGCGATACGATGGCATTTGTTGCAATTAATTGTTATATCGCTTTGGGAAAACAGGGTTTGTCCGAGTATTAAAAAGTGCGTAAATGGCAAATCGTTTGTTTTGTTTGGAGCAGGAGAAGTAGGGCGCGGTGTAATTGGATTTTTACGTACGCACGGAGCGAATGTCATAGCTGTTCTCGACAATGATAAAAATAAAAATGGCATGTTGCTGGGGAATGTCAGGATAACTCATCCATCTTTTTATCAGAGAAAATATGGCGAAATTGTATTGATTACAAATTACCGTTATCAAAATGAAATTAGAACTCAGTTGATGGAAAGAGGATTAGTTGATGGAAAGGATTTTTATTCCTATGAAATGTGGGTAAAATGGTTGATTCGTATGATTTTTTGGGGGAGTTAAGTTTATGGATGAGACATATCGTTGGCTATTCCCATTTGAATATATCGAGCGTGGTTCGCGTGTTTTGATTTACGGGGCAGGAAACCTGGGGCAGGCTTATCTTAAACAGTTGATGATGACCGGGTATGCAAATGTTGTTGGGGTTGTTGACCGATTTGCGGATAAGGTTCCCCCCATGGTTGTGCCGGTATACAAGCCTGATCAAATAAATTCGTTAGAGTTCGATTTCGTGGCTGTGGCACTGCGAGGAAAAGTTGGCTACAGTGAGATTCACCGAATTCTTTTGGAGCAGGGGGTGCAGGAGGATAGGATTATTTTCATTTCCGAACGCATAAATGAACCAAGCTCAGTTTTTTTAGAAAGTCAATCATCTGCTGATGCAATACAGGTGTACGCTTATACGAACAATGCTCCTTCTGTTGCTTGCTATTTGCTAGGAGGGTTGGGGGACTTTATTATTCAAAAAAGATTTATCATGGCGTTATGTGAAATTCTGCCCAAAATTAAGGTGGATATTTTTGTTGTGCACAATACAGAATTCTTGGAACTGCTATATAGAGATATGCCTGAAATTCATAGCATCATTATGAATACCGGTAAGGAATTTGAACGATTGCAAAGCAGATATGCAGCATCTTTTGAGATATGCGGAGGCGGATTCTTAAAGATTGTGAATCTGAAAAATGAATTGTTTCCTTCAGACGTGCAGCAAAAATTTAATCGCTTACGCGAAATCATCGAAGAAGAAGATTATGACAAATATCGGGCAATGGGATTGATGTATGCGCGACGGATACGACAAGGGCTTAATTGTTTTACTGGATTTAGTTATAATGGGATTTTTCCAATCAGAGATTGGCATGTTCCAATTACATTGAATGAGCCGGATAATGTGGTTTCAGTTCTGTGCGATAAGCATTATATTACGGTAAATGGTGGAAATGGTGATGCGAAGGATGGAAGTCTTATTGCAAAGACGTGGTCTGGTGAGAATTTTGAAAGATTTATTCAGCTCTTCAGTGAAGAAAATCCGGATGTGTCAGTGGTACAGGTAGGCGCTGCTGGTAATTTACGTTTTGAGAAAGCCGCATATCATTTTATGGGGACATCATTTGATACAGTGGGGCATATTTTAAAAAATGCACTTTTTCATGTTGATATTGAAGGAGGAATGGTACATTTTGCAACACAGCTGGGGACAAAGTGTATTGTTCTGTTTGGTCCAACGCCTGTTTGCTATTATGGATATGAGACCAATGTCAATTTGTTGGCGGGAAAATGTCATGGATGTTATGGATACTATACGGATATTAATCGCTGTGCAAAAGAAGAGAAGAGACCGTCGTGTATGACTGCCATTACACCTGAAATGGTTTTTGAAGCAGCTAAACGGCTTGTGAACCGGGCAGTTAAAGCGGGGAAGCATTAATGAATATTTTATTATTTGGTACCGGAGACTACTATCAGCGGTATAAAGCATGGTTTTCTTCTGCAAGTGTTTTGGCTCTTTTGGACAACGATGCTTCAAAATGGGGAACTCGGATTGATGGGCATATTGTACTTTCTCCGCAGGAAGTAATAAAGCTTTCTTATGATCGTATTTTTATATTGAGTGCGTATTACGATGAAATGGAAGAACAACTGCTTTCTTTAGGCGTTCCGATGGAAAAGATTTCAACACAGTTTGACTTGCGGATAGGGATGCATGGGATTATTGAAAGGCCGATAATACGGTATAATTCCAAGGAAAAAGGAAAGAAAGTGTATTTCTTTTTTTTTGATTTGCATAGGAATGGTGCGAGTGTTGTGTTTTCGTACGCTGTTATGCTTATGCAAAAATATTATCCTGTATGCGTTGTTGCGCTTGAGGATGGTCCTTTGAGAGAGTATATAACAGACATGGGAATTGAAGTTATTATTGATCCTAATGTTCAGCTTGAAACATTATCTCAGTCACCCTATGAAAAGAATGCATTATTGTTTTTTTGCAATACGTTTAATTTTTTCCATCTTTTACAGAAACGTAATACGAAGATTCCTGTTGTTTGGTGGTTGCATGATCCTGAATTTTACTATCACAGCATAGGAAAGGCGGCATTTGATTTAATTCCAAGAGAGAATCTATACTCATATGCTGTAAGCCCGGCAGCAGCGGACGCCTTTAAAAAATATTGTGATGGTGTTTTCGTTGGAGATTTGCCTTATGGGATTCCTGATGAAGTGAGGGGGAGAAGCCTTGCCAACAATAAGGAAATGAACCCTGTGGTGTTTGCGCTTGTCGGACATATACAACATCATAAAGCACAGGATGTTTATCTGCAGGCAGTGAAATTATTATCGGAGTGCGCAAAAAAGAATTCGCTTTTTTTAGTTGTTGGAAACGACAATACACTCTTTGCAAAGAATTTAAAAGAAATGGTCAAAGGAATAGATAATGTCGTTTTTACGGGAGAAGTATCTCTTCAGCAACTTTCTGATTTGTACGCAAAAACAATAGATGTTTTGGTATGTCCGTCAAGGACGGATTCTTTACCAACTGTCGCGGCTGAAGCAATGATGCATAATGTTCCATGCATTGTGTCGGATAAAACAGGAACGGCATCACATATTCATAATAGTGTGGACGGTTGGGTAGTTCCATGTGAAGATGTGGAAGCATTGTGCCGGAATATGGAAGAAATTATAATGCATCCGGAGCAATTAAAAAAAGTTGGAGAAAAAGCACGCAAAGTTTATGAAAGAGATTTTTCTATTGAAGTTTTTGAAAAACGCCTAAAACAAGTTTTAAGTAAATATTTGCCAAATATATAATTCATGTAGAGAAATCGTGATTGATTTAGTTCGGAGTTTAAAATATGACTGAAGCGATATCGGTTTATAAAGTTTTTGAAAATAATTTTTTAGACTCGAAAGAGAAAAAGCTTGTGATCTATGGATTAGGGCCAGGGACGCAAGAGATTCTTAGCCATGAAACGGGATTTAATATTCTTGGCCTTATGGACGGATTCCGTGAAGATGGAGAGTGCTTTGGGTATCCTGTTCTTTCAGAGGCGAGGGCAGCGGAGCTTCAGCCTGATATTATTGTTATTGTTGCAAGGAAAAATTCAACGCGCATCATCGCTAAGCGTATAGAGAGTTTTTGCAGGCAAAACGGGATTGCATTGTATGATTTGGACGGGCAGGATATGCTCGTTGCGGATTCTGTGGTGGAGCTTCAGCACCCGTATTTTCAAATGAGTGCTGATGAGCTTTGGAATGCGATTGAGTCGCATGATGTTGTGAGTTTTGATATTTTTGATACGCTTTTGATGCGCAGGATGCTTTACCCTGAGGATGTGTTCGCTCTTTTGGAGCAGACGAGCGGGATTGAGAATTTTTCCAAGGCGCGACAGGAGGCAGAGCGGAGATTGTACCGGGAGGGCGAGCAGCCCACGCTCCAGGATATTTATCGGGAAGTGCAAAAAGCGCTTTTACTGGATGAGGTGAAAGTTGGCGAGCTTTACCGTCAGGAAATCGAAACAGAAAAGAAAGTGCTGATTCCCCGCAAGGACATGGTTGGTTTGATGAAGCGTGCTGTTGATGAGGGTAAAACAGTATGGCTGATTTCAGATATGTATTATCCGGCGGATATGCTCAGGGAATTTTTGTCAAACTGTGGTATTGACGGTTTCCATAAGATATTTGTTTCCTGTGATTACGGCGAAGGAAAGACACAGGGATTATATAGGATGATTCAGAAAGAGACAGGCGTGGATTCATGGTTGCATATCGGAGACAGTCCTGAGGCAGATGAAGTGGCCGCTTTGACGGCAGGTTTGGATGTAGTCATGATTAAGAGCGCGTTGGAAATGGTGGAAATCTCAACGTGGGATTATCTGCTGAGACTGCAGTTGAATCTTGCGGAACGAACGGTCTTAGGTGGAATACTGGCGGAGGGGTTCAATTCTCCTTTTGCGTTGTATCAGTCGGAGGGACGCGCCGAGATAAGGAAAGCATTTGAATTGGGAAGAATCATTTTTGCACCTGTTCTCATGGGCGTCTTCTTTTGGGTAATGGATAAATGCACAGGAGTAAATAATGTAATCCTTTGGGGAGCTCGGGACGGGTATTTGTTTTATCGCATGCATCGGATTTATCAAAAGTACATACAACAGAAAAAACTGCCAAGACCCATTTATTTTTATACGTCGCGCATGGCCGCAATGGCTGGCTATCCAACATGTCGGGAAGATATTATTTATATGGCAGGAATTGGTTTTTCAGGGACACCGGAGGAGATGCTTCTGCTGCGTTTCGGATTGAGCCGGGATGAAGTTTTGCCGAGAAAAGAAGGCGAGACTATAGAAGAATATGTTTTGCGACATGAAGCATTTATACTGAAAAAAGCACGGCTGGCGAGGGAACGATTCAAAAAATATTGGAATTCTTTGCGGATAACCGAAGAGCAAAGGATCGTTTTTTTTGATTTGGTTTCATCAGGCTCCTGTCACATGTGTGCAGAAAAATTTATCGAAAGAAAAATTGACGGGCTGTATTTGACCCATATTTTGGAGGATTATGAGCGAAAGAAAGAGCTTCATTGTGAAGCTTATATGGAAGAGGATTATTTAATGCAGCTTAAGTCGTATGTGTCGTCGAATTATGAGCCGCTGGAGACCATCGTTATGTCGACGGAGCCTTCGCTGGAAGGGTATTCCAAAGAGGGGCATGCAGTGTTTGCGGGAGAAAAGCGAACTGAAAAGGATTTTGAGTATCTGAGCAAGGTCCAAAGCGGTGTTCTGAGGGCTTTTGAAGAATTTTGCATGCTATGGGGAGATGGAAAGGCTGAGATACGCCCGCAATTTGCGGAGTCAATGTACGGACTGTTGCGAAAAAAAAATACGCGTATAAAAACACGACATTTGGCAGAGCAGACGGTGACGGATGATTTTACAAAGAGGGATTTTGTCATGAAGGATATGTTTGACTGATTAAGGAATAAAGGGGAACAGCAATCTTGCCTTGGAGTGAAGTGATTGCTCCGGGGTGTTTTGTTTGGAGTGAAGCTGATTTATGAATATAGTATTGCTTTTGGCCGGAGGAGCCGGCTCGCGTATGGGTAGTGTGATTCCTAAGCAGTTTCTGCAGGTTGCCGGCGAGCCGGTCATAGTGCATACGATGCGTGTGCTGGAGAACAATCGGGATATAGATAAGATTGTGGCAGTTTGTATTGACGGCTGGGAGAAAAAACTGCGCGGTTATGCGGATAAAGCAGGAATAAGTAAGCTATTTAATGTAGTTTCCGGTGGAGAAAACAGATATAAGTCTACCAGGCATGGGATGGAGTCCCTTGATGTAAATGATGATGATGTTATTGTCGTGCATGATGCCGCCCGCCCAATGGTTACAGATGAGTCTTTGTCAGATGTAATTTGCGTGTGCCGCGAGCATGGGAATTCTATGGCAGTGATAGACTGCGTTGATACGATGTATGCCCGGGAGGATGGTGGCACCTCGCAGGTCTTGGAACGCAGCATGATGGTGCGTGGACAGACTCCGGAGGCTGTTACAGGAAAGCGGATGCGGGATATGTACAGGGCAGCGGACAAAAAGAAAATTCATGATGATTCGATATCGGCGCTTCAAGTTGCACTCGGATGGAAGGTCTATTTTGCAAAAGGTTCAGAGCAAAATATTAAAATGACGCGTCCGACGGACTTGAAATTCTTTGAGATGTGGCTTGTAGCACAAAAGAGAGCGTAAAGGAAGGATTCGGAGCAGTATCCGTCGAATAGTAAAGAGATAGATATTGTGTGACAGCGTATATGTCAATGGAGGCGGAGCAAGTGGATGTAGAGTATAATGCATCAATGATGTGTGCTGATTATGGCAGTTTGAAAAATGAGGTCATGGCGCTTGAAGCCGCGGATATAGATTCTTTTCATATTGATATTATGGATGGGCGTTTTGTTCCGAATTTTGCTATGTCGCTTAATGACCTCGAGTGTATCGGACGTCTTACGAAGAAGCCTATGGACGTTCACCTTATGGTTGAACATCCGAACAATACTGTTGATTTGTTCTTAAGAGGGATGCGTAAGGGGGATACTGTTTATATTCATCCTGAGGCAGAGTATCATCCTTCGACGACACTGCAGAAAATAATTGATGCAGGTATGATTCCGGGGATAGCCATAAATCCGGGGACAAGTGTGGAGCTTGTCTATGAGATGCTCAGAATAGTGAAAAAAGTGCTTATTATGTCTGTGAATCCCGGCAATGCAGGTCAGATGTATCTTCCTTATGTTGGGAAGAAAGTTACGAAGCTTTTGGCGCTCAAGGATGAGATGGATTTTGAGGTGTATTGGGACGGGGCCTGTGGGGCAGAAAAAATAAAGGAGTTTGCTCCCAAAGGCGTTCGTGGCTTTATTTTAGGGACGACACTGCTATTTGGAAAAGACAGGTCATATAAAGAAATTATGGAAGATATTCGCAACATGAGGTTCTGATGAAGAAGGGCAGAGAAACAGAGATGGCTCAAGGGGAAATGATGCAGGCGCTGAGGCTCAATGGAATAGGCGATTTACGTTATGAAAGTGTTCCATTGCCGAAAAGGCAGTCGGATGAAGTGCTTTTGTGGGTGCGTGCCTGCGGTGTATGCGGCAGCGATATTCCACGCGTGTTTACGAAGGGAACGTATCATTTCCCTACGATTATTGGGCATGAGTTTGCAGGTGAGGTTATCGACGCGGATGATTTGTCGCTTATTGGAAAGGGTGCTGCGGTGTTTCCCCTGATTCCATGCAGAGAGTGCTCAGCGTGCAATGAAGGGCAGTATGCGCAGTGCGCGAATTATGATTATTACGGCTCCCGATGTGATGGAGCTATGAGCCAGTACATTGCAGTGAAAAAGGAAAATCTTGTACTTATCCCTGAGGGTGTTTCATATATGGCGGCGGCTATGTGCGAGCCTGCGGCGGTTTCCCTGCACGCGTTCAGAAAAGCGGATGTGTATGAAAACGATACTGTAGTCATTTTTGGCGTTGGCCCTATAGGGCTTCTTTTTGCAAGCTGGGTACGAGAGGCGGATGCGAAGCATGTTGTGCTTGTGGCACGCAGCGAAGAACGGGCAGATTTTGCAAGGAAGCTTGGATTTATTGACGTTGTTGACAGCAGCGTAACGGATGTGGAGGAGTATGTGTCCAAGCTTACCGGAGGTGCCGGTGCCGATGTTTGTGTAGAAGGGACAGGAAGCAGTGATGCGTTGGAGCTGTGCCTTAAATGTACCGGAAATTTCGGACGTGTGGTGACTATGGGAAACCCGGTCGGCGACATAACGCTTTCTCAGGATGCCTATTGGAAAATTCTCCGTAAGGAACTAAAGCTCGTAGGAACGTGGAACAGTAGTTTTTCTGAGAAGCAGAACGATTGGGAGGATGTGCTCGAGGCGATGAAGGACAGGGTTATTGATCCTGAGGCACTTATTACGCATGTGTTTGGTCTTAAAGATTATGAAAAAGCATTTCAGATTATGCATGAAAAGACAGAACCGTACTGCAAGGTGATGTTCACGATGGATGAAAGATGAGTTTATTTTCATAGACAGATTGGATGTGAGACGATGCTTGGAAGTCTTTTTTCAAAGGCCGGGAAGATATTCGGCAAAACTGAGGAAGAGAAGGAAGCTGTAGCGGAAGACGGGCAGGAAGCTGCTGCGAAGGAAACCGCAGAGAGACCGGGGGATATTACGTATATGAAAGCATACAGGATTCATGAAGACGATGGGAGCTTTACCTTTGATGATCAGCCTCCGCGCAGAAACTGCGTGTATGATGTGGTTAATTTGAAGCTTCCCCAGGGCGCGGCGATTTTGGATTTTGGCGGTGCTCCTGATATTTTGAAAAGAATTCGTCTGGAGAATAATGAATATACTCATCTTGAGACACGGGACAGCGAGCCTGTGCTGGTGGCGGAGGCTGTGAAAAATGGAATTGGTATTCCGACGACCAGATATACAAAGCTTGAGTATATCCCACTTCAGGAGGATATACGGTGTGATTTTGAGGAGCTTTGCAAGAAAAATGCGCCGGATAATATTTATCATGTGACGTATTCTGAGGGACGGTATCGTCTCACTGATATGTACGGCAGTAAGATTATTACGAAGCAGGAAGCTATGCAGTATCAGGCTGAGTGGACCTGAGGGTGATTTTACAGAAGGAGAGACCGATGGACAGGATTCATGTCTGCTATGCAATATATGATAAAAAAGGAACCTTCAGCAAATATACCGGCTCAAGCATGACTTCTCTGTTGGAGAATACAGATTCGCCGGTGACGCTGCACCTACTTCATGATGCGACATTGACTGAGGATAATCGGGAAAAATTTGAGGCTTTGACGGCCAAGTATGGGCAGGAAATCTTATTTTATGATATGGAGACACTCTGCGGTGAAGTACTGAGTGGTATACTGGAAATTCTGCCTGACGCTATTGTGACAAGGTTCAGTCAGGCAGCGCTTTATCGTCTGTTGGCAGGGATAGTGCTTCCACAATCCGTCCATAAGCTGATTTATCTGGATGCGGATACTATTGTACATATGGATATTGCAAGACTTTGGAATGAAGAGGTCGGAGAAAATGGGCTGGCGGCGATTGATGAGATTTCTGCAACTCAGGGAAATCCTGCGCCTCAGCCATTGGTCGAAGCAGGGGAGATTCCAAGGAACAGATATTTTAACTCCGGTGTAATGCTTATTGATTTGGATAAATGGCGTGAGCATCCTGAGTTTTTGACGAATGGACTCAAGATGCTTACGGAGCACCCGAAATGCTTCTGTTTTGATCAGGATATTTTGAATTATGCTTTTGCAAAGGGGTATAGAAAGCTTTCCGGATATTATGACGTGTTTGTGAGCACCGACAGAAGGCTTGGAAATGCGATTCGTTCTGCAATTTATCATTATGCAGGAAATGCTATGGATCCTTTTGATATTAGTGATAATCACAATCGACTGTACGCGGAATATTTCACGAAAAGTCCATGGTGTTCGCCTGACTTTGTGATGAAGCTGTTTGAAGAAATGCATAACGCATCTGATGACAGTCGCGTTCGTGCAAGGGATTATTTTTCTGTTGCAGCAGGGAAACGAAGAATATTTTGCGGAAGTCAGGAAACGCGGGAACAGGTTATGAGATGTTTTTCCCCTAATGGTGGAGAGGAATATAAGGTTATCATTGATGAAGAAGGGAATTTAGCTGTTTTGCCGCTTCTGAATATGATGAAAGAAAACCGTGGAGCATTGTTTGTTTTTTTTATAGATGTATATGACAGCCTAAAAGAGCATTTTCAGAAGGCAGATTTTGAAGAAATGCGGGATTATGTCGACGGCTTTCAGCTGATGAAGGAACAGGAAGGCGGAAGGAAGCTGTGGGGCGGAGACCTTTTTGACAGCATATAAATATATGGGGTGCAATAATGGGCGGTTTTCGTTATCCTGTGGAGTATTTCAGCTGCAAGGATTTTGATAAAAAACCTGAGGACATTCAGCAGATGTTGATGTGCATGGCAGACTGGGGGCGTAAGCTTTCAGGGCCTGTACGGGGTGAGACAGGGATTGATGGTGTCCGGCTGGATTTTAACAATGGTGTCCGTGTAGAGGTGACTGAGGGACCGTGGCATGTGACTATCGGTGATTATGATTCAGGTATGGTATTCTATGATGCTGATGTGTCTGAGAAGCTGATTGTCTCCATGGAAAAGTATTATATACATTGGCATATCCGCATATCCTACGAGGGAAATCTCGTTTTTGAGCATGTATTTGATATGCGTGATCAGAAGGTGCGGCTTATTTTTCAGAGCTGGCTTTTAGGGGATATGCAGTCATTTCTTTCGTATGTGCCCTACGTCCGTGATTATTATGGAGCAGATGTTTATTATTGGATTCCTGATTCGATGAAGGAAGCAGCACAGCATATTCTGAAGGATGTTCCTCTGCGTGAGGATTTTGATGAGGATACCTATGCGACATTTTATTTTAATGCTGGCTTGGATATCCCCTGTCTGATGCCGATTGACGGCAGACAGGTTCCAATGACACAGACGGGCCAGATTATTATGAATCTGCCGTCTGAAGCACCGAAGCTTCCGTGGCCTAAGGGAGAGCGCAAAATCAAGGAGCCCTATGTGTGTATCGGGGTACAGGCTTCTTCTGTCGGGAAGGGCTGGCTGTATCCGCACGGATGGGACGAGGTTACGGAGTATTTGAAATCGCTGGGATATCGTGTGCTGTGCATTGATAAGGAAAAAGTGATGGATGACCGCGGGTATAGGCTTGAGATGCCGGAGGGAGCAGAGGATTATACAGGGGATTTGCCGTTAATTGAACGTTTGGATATGCTGACATATGCAGATTTCTTCATAGGGCTGGCAAGCGGTCTTTCATGGCTGGCGTATACAGCGGACTGCCCGGTGGTTATGATTGGAGGTTTTTCTGCGTATTGGACCGAGTTTCCGAATCCTTACAGAGTATATAACAGGCTTGTCTGCAATGCCTGTTACAATGACGTTCGTGTTAACTGGCAGGGGAATATGTGCCCGAAGCAGCAGGCGGGTACAGATAAGATTTTCGAGTGTTCGAAAAAAATCTCGCCGCGCATGGTGCTAGATGCCATTGAGCGTTTGCGAAGGGATAAAGGACTTGTTTGATGAAGCTTCCTTTGGAGGTAGAACCATGGGTAAATACCCGTATAGAATACAATATTTTGTCTGCAAGGAGTTTGCGGAGAACGAAAAGAATGTGCCGGGGCTTTTGAAGGCACTGCAGGAGCTTGATTCCTTTACCGGCGAGGTGACCGGAGAAACAGGTATTGATGGGCTTCGGCTTGATTTCAACTGCGGGCTCAGGCTCATTGTGCCTGAAGGGGATTTCCATGTTCGCATTGGAGATTATGATTCTGAGGAAATTCTTTTTGAGCAGGATGTATCAGAGGTCTGCCTTATATCATGGGAGAAATATTACATCCGCTGGTCGGTGGAGGTATTTCTTGATGGAAAGCTTGTGCTGGCGCATGTATTTGATTCCCATAATCAACGTGTGCATTTTGACTGCAACGATGCCGCGATGGGAGATTTTTTGGCGTTTCTTCCGTATATAAAGAAATATCGGGAGGAATATAATGCTGATGTCACCTGCAGCGTGCCGAAATATCTTAGTGAGCTTGCGCTTAAATTGGATACAGGTATGAAGCTTTCGGATAAATGGGATGAAAATCTGTATGCAGTCTATTATATGCATATGGGCTTTAATTTCCCAAGTGCGCTGCCTATCCCTGCCGACAGCCGTTCCCTTACGATGTACGGGCAGCTTCTGACAGGGCTTTCCATGCCGGAGCTTTTGCGGTATACTCCGACAGAAGAAAGAACGATTCGGGAGCCTTATGTCTGTATCGCGGTGCAGGCTTCAACCCCCAACAAAGGGTGGCTTTGGCCCCAAGGTTGGGATATACTCGTGGATTATCTTAAAAAGCTTGGATATAGAGTGCTTTGTATTGACCGTGACAAAAGGCAGGAACGTGATGGTTATGTGACGGAAATGCCGAAGGGTGCGGAGGATTTTACGGGGGATTTGCCGCTGGTTCAGCGTGCGGAGCTTTTGGCACACGCGGATTTTTTCGTAGGGCTTTCCAGCGGACTTGCCTGGCTTGCACATTCTGCAGATTGTCCTGTTGTTATGATTGCAGGTTTTACCAGGGACTGGTATGAGTTTCATACACCCTACCGTGTTTATAACAGACTTGCGTGCAACGGATGCGCAAACGATGATTTTGCGGAATTTATTTTTGATATCTGCCCAAGGCATAAGGGCGATAAAGAACGGGAGCTTGAGTGTCAGAAAAAAATCTCGCCGCGCATGGTGACAGATGTCATTGAGCGTCTCAGAAAAGACAAGGGATAAAAATTACAGCAAATGCCTGCGGAGTGTTGGCTCTGCAGGCGTTTATTATGAAAAGGCATTACTTTCATGAAATTTTTATAAATATGAAGGAAAATGTTTCGTGTATGGAGAAGTAATATACTATTGGTATTTTAAAACAATGGGAGTGTAATAATGCATCCTTTTTTTGAACAGGTGAAAGGGAAGCTCATAGTATCCTGCCAGGCTCTTGCTGATGAGCCGCTTCACAGCGCCTTTATCATGGGGCGTATGGCTCTTGCGGCAAAGGAGGGCGGCGCGGCGGCTATCCGTGCACAGGGTACAGATGATATAAAAGAAATAAAAAAGGTGACGGGGCTTCCCGTTATAGGACTTATAAAGAGAAATTACGCGGATTCGGAGATTTACATTACTTCGACAATGCGTGAGGTGGAGGAGCTTCTTTCAACACCATGTGAGATGATAGCCCTCGATATGACAGACCGCCTGCGCCCCAATGGAGAAAAGGTTGAAACCCTCATTGAAAAAATCCATGAGGCAGGTCGGCTCGTTTTGGCGGATATTTCGACATATGAAGAGGGAAAAGCTGCGGAGAAATTCGGCGTGGATGCGGTTTCAACGACGCTTTCCGGCTATACTTCATATTCACCTCAGATTGAGGGGCCTGACTATGCGCTGGCGGCACGGCTTTCGTCAGACCTTTTGGTTCCGGCCTTCGGCGAGGGACGGATACATACGCCTGAGGATTTGAAGCGTATGATGGAGCTGGGAGTCTGGAGTGCGATTGTAGGCTCTGCAATTACAAGGCCTCAGCTTATTACCAAGGATTTTGCGCGTGTGCTTTGACGCATCGCGATACATGAAGTATGTGAAATACAGAGGAGAAAGAGAATGGACCCGAACGAACAAAAGGAACGGATGGAGGAAATTCTTCTCACGGCAACAAACGAACGCAAGAAAATTCAGGAGGTCAAGCTCCCCGGAGAACCGGATTACAAAGCGGGACGGCTTCGTATCGGCTCGGATTTCGATGACGCGGTGGGCGGACTTCTTGGAAAGTTTAAGGATGATATCGCGAAGGTTGAGGAGAAGGAAAAGCAGATAAAGGAAGACCCGAAGGCGGATACGACACATCTTCCGCCGCCTGTTCCGCCACATAAGCTTCCGTCGAACTGGGAGGCGTGAGTGTGGCACTGTATGCGCTTTTTGATATTGGCGGAACTGCAATAAAATACGGAGTGTCCGACGCGGAAGGTCATTTTGTAAAAAATGACACTGTAAATAATCCCGCAAAAGAAAAAGGTATTCGGGGAATGCTGGATGTCCTCGAACGGCTGCTTCTTGATATGAAGGCAGAATTTGATATATGCGGTACGGGAGTTTCGACGGCAGGAGTCGTTGACGCTGAAAAAGGCGAAATCCTGTTTGCGTCGGATAATATACCGGGATACACAGGCACGAAGCCTAAAAGCTTTCTCGAGGCTGCTGCAGGTATTCCCTGTGTGGTTGAAAATGACGTAAACTGCGCAGGACTTGGCGAGGCGTGGCTGGGAGCAGGACGGGGGGCATCGCCTCTCGTGTGCATGACTCTCGGCACAGGTGTCGGAGGATGTGTTATCGCAAATGGAAAGCTTTTGCACGGCGCGTCAAATTTCGCAGGCGAGGTGGGGTATCTTCCTATGCCCGGAGGAACACTGGAGGAGCTTGCATCAACGTCGGCACTTGTACGCCGTGTTTCTGACGGAAAAGGGCTGAACGTGCAGGACATCGACGGTAAAAAGGTTTTTGAATGGGCACAGAATGGTGACAGGGTGTGTCTTGAAGCCATTGATGAAATGCTGGACGCACTGGCGCAGGGTGTATGGATGACTGCCTGCGTTGTGAATCCCGAAGCTTTTGTCATAGGCGGAGGAATTTCCGCGCAGAAGGATTTTCTGGAGCCGAGGCTTAGAGAAAAGCTTTCAGGAATTATGCTGCCGCATGTGTTCGAAAACACAAGGGTTTCATTTGCTGAATTAGGCAATAATGCAGGAATGTTGGGGGCGCTCCGTTGTATATTAAATAATGAGAGTGTATAATATAAAAAACGAAAGAAAAATCTTTCTTTAGGAGGAAGAAGAATGAAGGTAAGGATCAATGACTCATACGAAGAACTGAGTGAAGCGGCTGCCGAATTCGTGATCAACCATATCGCGTACAAGCCGAACAGTGTTCTCGGTCTGGCCGCAGGCGGTACTCCGCTTCTTCTTTACAAACTCCTTGGGGATGCCTGCAAAGAGGGACGGGTTGATTTTTCCCGCGTGCGGACATTCAATCTTGATGAATATATCGGGCTTCCGACGGACCATCCGCAGAGCTATCGCTATTTCATGCAGAAAAATCTTTTTGACCATATCAATATACGTGATGAAAATATCATGTCGCCTGACGGAATGGCAGACGATATAGCGCTGGAATGCGGGCGCTACCGCGCGGCTATAGAGGCGGTAGGCGGAATTGACCTGATGATTCTCGGAATCGGTCCCAATGCTCATATAGGCTTCAATGAGCCGGGCAACTGCTTTGTTCCGGATACTCACGTGGTAGAGCTGAGCGAAGCAACACGACAGGCGAATGCCCGATTCTTTACGAAACCTGAGGAACCTCCCCACTGGGCTATAAGCGTGGGAGTACGCGAGATAATGTTTTCACAGAATATCCTGCTTCTTGCCAGCGGAGCAGGTAAAACGCAGGCACTTTGGCAGGCTGTGCGCGGAGATATAACGCCTGAGGCACCTGCATCTATCCTGAGACTTCACCGCAATGTGCTGCTTCTTGCTGACCATGCGGCGGCGGCGCGTCTCGGAGATAAAGAAGACGAATGACGGGAGGATACAATGAAAGCAATCATCAACGGGCGGCTTATACTGCCGGATGAGCACGGAGAATTTCAGATTGTTGACCATCAGGCGCTGCTCTACGACCAGTATATTGCGCGTATCGTACCTGAAATGGGCCTTCGTGGGGAAGAAAGGGACAACCTTGAATCTGTAATTGATGCCCGTGGCGGATATGTTTCTCCGGGATTCATAAACGTGCATCTGCACGGCTGTGTAGGCTGCGATACAATGGACGAAACGGTGGATTCGCTTCGCGCCATTGCAAAATATCAGGCATCAACAGGTGTTACGGCAATGCTTCCCACAACAATGACCTATGATTTCCCACGGATATACCGTGCCTTTAATCATATTCGGGAGGTCATGGGAGAGTCTGCAGAGGATGGTGCCCGCGTGCTGGGTGCCCATATGGAGGGGCCTTTTATCAGCATGGAACGTCGGGGGGCTCAGGCACCTGAGCATATCGCACCTGCGGATTTTTCGCTGATTGAGGAGTACAAGGACGTCATACGTATTATCACAATCGCTCCCGAGGAGCTAAAAGGCGACTATGGATTTGTGGAGGAATGTCAGAAATACGGAATAGTAATTTCTCTCGGTCACAGCTCCGCTGATTACAATACGGCAAGGCGTGCGATACTGCAGTACGGCATAGACCATGTCACACATCTTTTCAACGGAATGGTACCGTTCCATCACAGGACGCCGGGACTTGTGGGCGCGGCCCTTGATACACCTGTTGACTGTGAGATAATCGCGGATAACATTCATCTTCATCCCATGACGCAGCGGCTGGTGTGGCGTATGAAGCAGGGACATCACATAATACTTATCACAGATTCCATGCGTGCCTGCGGGCTTGGCGACGGAGAATCGGAGCTTGGCGGACAGGTAGTCCGTGTTTCGGGGCAGGTGGCAACGCTTGCTGACGGAACAATCGCTGGAAGTGTTCTTACACTTGATCGCGCTGTTGCGAATTTTGCCGCGAATACAGGCGCGGGTATCGCAATGACTGTTTCATACGCAACAAAGGTTCCTGCTCAGGGACTGGGGGTTTATGACCAGATGGGTTCACTTACACCCGGAAAACGCGCGGATATTACAGTATTTGATGGAGCAGTGCGTGTACAGGCTACCATCGTCGGAGGAAAACTCGTCTACTCGGCAGACGGAAAAGGAGAACATTGATGTTTGGTTTTGGCAGTAAAAAGCTTGTGCTCTCGGCACCTGTCGAGGGGAAAATCGTGGATATCACAGAGGTTGAGGATCCTGTTTTCGCAGGAAAAATGATGGGTGACGGCTTTGCGGTAGAACCGGCGGAGGGCGTAAATACAGTCTGTGCTCCCTGCGATGCGAAGGTAATGCTTGTTCCTGATACAATGCATGCCGTCGCATTGGAAAAGAATGGCGTTGAGCTTCTTCTCCATGTCGGAATTGACACCGTTTCAATGCGTGGAAAGGGGTTTGAAGCATTAGTCAAGGCCGGTGATAAAGTAGATGCCGGGCAGCCGCTTCTAAAGTTTGACAGTAATAAAATTGCTGAGGCAGGCAAAAGCTCCATCACCATGCTGGTAGTCACAAATCAGGATGATGCGGTTGAAAGCGCAGAAAAAAATCTTGTAAATTCCGAGGAAGTCATGACACTTACCTTAAAATAAAATCTTTGTTGAGGAACTGCGAAAGGGTAATTTGCCTTTTCGCAGTTATTTTTTTGCATTTACACAGTTTTTGCAGTACAATATACAACTGTCAAGACAGTAAAAACAAAAGGAGAAGATTTTATGATTTTGGAACGACTGGAAAACCTTCCGACAGGACGGTTTCATTACAAGCTTTTGGCAGTGACGGGACTTGGATGGCTTTTTGATTCCATGGATACGGGACTCATCGCGTTTGTTCTTCCTATGCTGGCGAAGGAGTGGAATCTTACGCCGGGACAGATGGGGTGGATTGGAAGCATCGGACTCATAGGAATGGCGCTGGGTGCTATTCTCGCAGGAACGCTCGCGGACCGTATCGGCCGCAGGAAGGTATTTACCATAACGGTGCTGATGTACAGTATTGCCACTGGAATGTGCGCGCTGGCATGGAATTATGAATCACTTCTGTTTTTCAGATTCATTGTAGGCTTTGGGCTCGGCGGAGAGCTTCCTGTTGCGGTGACGCTCATGTCCGAGTATGCGCCATCAAAGCTTCGCGGACGATTTATTGTTCTTCTCGAAAGCTTCTGGGGTGTCGGCTGGCTGTGCGCTGCATGCATCGCATTTCTTTTGATTCCACAATTTGGTTGGAAGATTGCCTTCTGGATTGGAACAATTCCTGCGCTTTATGTTTTCCTCATCCGTCTCCATATGCCCGAATCGGTTCGTTATCTTATAACAAAGGGACGTATTGAAGAAGCGAAGGAAATAGTTGTTTCTCTTGAAAAAAAGCTTGGAGTTGAAGTCAAACCCTTCGAAGGAAAACTCACCGCGGTTGAGCTTGGCACTGAAACCGCAGAAAAGCCGTCGTTCTCGGCACTCTGGAGCGAACCATACCGTGTCCGCACAGTGATGCTCTGGCTCGCGTGGTTCGGTATTGTGTTCAGCTATTACGGAATATTTATGTGGCTGCCGAGTCTTGTTTTTCAGCAGGGCTTTGCGGTAGTAAAATCCTTCGAGTATGTTCTTATCATGACAATTGCGCAGCTTCCGGGATATTATGCCGCGGCATGGCTTGTGGATATTATCGGACGCAGATATACTCTTTCGCTGTTTCTTTTGATGTCAGGCGTGTGCAGCTTCTTTTTCGGACACGCAGGCTCGGCGCAGACGCTTCTTATATGGGGCGCGCTGATGTCCTTCTTTAACCTTGGCGCATGGGGAGTTATTTATACGTATACGCCTGAGCAGTACCCGACAAAAATCCGCGCTCTCGGAAGCGGCTGGGCAGCAGGCTTTGGTCGTATTGGCGGTATGATTGCGCCTGCCTTTGTGGGATCAATGCTTGCGGCAGGCGTGGGAATGGGTCCTGTGTTTGTTGTATTCGCTTCAGTATTCGTCATAGTCTCCGCCGTAGTTCTTGGACTCGGTATCGAAAGCCGCCAGAAATCCCTGGAAGCAATCAGTGGAGAGTGAGATAATAAAATGCTTGAATATATAAAGTAAATATATTGAGTTTATCTTTATATATGATAGAATATAGACAGAGAAAGAGGTGGTCTATATGGCACAGGCAGTAAGTGTAAATTTTAAACTTGATTCGGATGTAAAAAAACGTATGGAAGAAGTGTGTGCGGAGATGGGACTGTCAATGAGCGCCGCTTTTACTATTTTTGCCAAAACGGTGGGCAGGGAAAGAAGAATTCCCTTCGTAGTGTCTGCTGATCCCTTTTATTCCGAAGCTAATATTCGTTACTTAGAGAAAAAGATGAGAGATTACAAAGCAGGAAGTTTGATGGTTGCTGAGCATGAACTGATAGAGGAATGACCGTGCAGATAAAACATTTGGAATGGGACGTTGATGCGTGGGATGATTATTTGTATTGGCAAACGCAGGATAAAAAGACTCTCAAGCGGATTAATACTTTGATAAAGGACATACTTCGGCATCCTTTTGAGGGGATAGGAAAGCCGGAACCATTGCGGGGAAATCTGACAGGATTTTGGAGCCGTAGGATTGATGACACGAACAGAATCGTTTATGCGGCAGAAGATGATATAATCATCATTTTTGCCTGCCGTAATCACTACAACTGAGCTGAAGAAAACAGGCAGGCGGGCGAACTTGCGCATGCTGCCGAAAAAAGGTAAAATAGAGTAGATTCTACCAGATGTTTACTTCATCTCAGAAGAAGGAGGTAAGAACATGAAACACATTAAGACGGTCAACAAACCGACGCTTCAGGCTTCGGTTGGTAAAGGCGGCTGCGGCGAGTGCCAGGCATCCTGCCAGTCGGCATGCAAGACTTCCTGCACGGTAGGAAATCAGGTTTGCGAGAAGTAAGACAGGTCGGGAAAAGGAGTGCTGCTTTTCGGCGGTGCTCCTTTTTTGTGTTAGTAATTTTTTCGTTAGGAGATTATGATGAAGGACAGGATTCACAAGTTCGAACAGAATGGGACGTACATTCTGCTTGATATAAACAGCGGCGCGGTGCATGTCATCGACAAGATGATTTACGATATGATGGATACCTTTGACGGCACGAATGATAATGAGGTTTTGAAGGCGCTCGACGGCAAGTACCCGAAGGAAGACCTGACGGAGGCGTTGGAGGAGCTTCATGAGCTGATGAAAATGCAGCAGCTTTTCGCTCCGGATATAGATATTCCGCCAACCTTTGCGCAGACGGGTATTGTAAAATCCCTCTGCCTTATGATTGCGCAGGACTGCAACCTCCGCTGCAAGTACTGCTTCGGCGACGGCGGCAGCTACGGACAGGAGCGCGCTGTTATGTCGCCGGAAACGGGTAAAAAGGCTGTTGATTTTCTCATTGAAAAGAGCGGTCCGAGAAAGCACTGCGAGATGGATTTCTTCGGCGGTGAGCCTCTCATGAACATGAAAACGGTTAAGGCGGTTACGGAGTATGTACACCAGCGCGAAAAGGAAACTGGCAAGAAGATAAAGCTCACCCTTACGACAAACGGAATGCTGCTTAATGACGACAATATCAAGTGGCTGAACGAAAACGATTTCTCCCTGGTGCTGTCCCTTGACGGCCGCAAGGAGGTTCATGACGCAATGCGTCCTGATGTGGGCGGAAACGGAACCTACGACCGTGTTGTGAAGAATTTCAAAAAATGTCTCGACAGCCGCAAGGGCGGAAATTATGATTACCGCGGCGTTTACACATTCCTGCGCGGAACGTACACTAAGAACAGCATGGACTTTACGGAGGATGTGCTTTCCATGAATGACGCGGGCTTTGACATTCTCTCCATGGAGCCTGTAGTGTTAAAGGACAGTCCTCTTGGTTTCACGGAGGAAGACCTTCCGCGAATCAATGAGGAATATGACCGCCTTACAGAGGCATACATGAAGCGTCACCGCGAGGGAAAGGGCTTTTTCTTCTTCCATTTCAACATGGATCTTTCCAACGGGCCTTGTGTTGCGAAGCGTCTTTCGGGCTGCGGAGCAGGCCACGAGTATTTTGCAGTGGCAGAAAACGGAGACCTCTATCCGTGCCATCAGTTTGTAGGAAGGGAGAAATACCGTCTCGGCTCTCTTGATGAAGGAGTCACAAGCAAAGACCTTCCACAGTATTTCCGCGAAAGCCACGTGCTGAACAAACCGAAATGCCGCGACTGCTGGGCAAGATTTTACTGCAGCGGCGGCTGTCACGCGAATGCGGATTTGTTCCACGGCGATATCCGTCAGCCGTATGAGGTGGGCTGCGAGATTCAGAAAAAACGCCTCGAATGTGCGATTCTTGTACAGGCACTTTTGAAGCTTGAAAAAGAAAACAACGAAGGTTAAAACGGAATTCCCGGGATTCGGATTAAAAATCTCCCGATGCTTTGAAAACAGGCTTATAGCGAAAGCTTTTGCCTGTTTTTTTGCGCTGTTTTTGGGCCAAAAGAATTTGACAATAGGCGCTTTTCTATTATATTATAGGGAAAGAGATTATTTTCGGATAAATAAGAAAACAATACTTAAATCTAACGTTGTCTAGGAGGATACTTATTATGGCAGTAAAAGTAGCAATCAACGGATTCGGACGCATCGGACGCTTGGCGTTCCGTCACATGTTTGATGAACCGGGGTATGAGGTTGTTGCCGTTAATGACCCGGCAGAACCGAAGCTTCTTGCGCATCTTCTGAAATATGATTCCACGCAGGGCATGTACAAGTATGAGACAAGCGCTGACGAAGACCATCTCATCGTAAACGGAAAGAAGATTGCACGCTATGGTGAGCGCGATGCAGCTAATATTCCCTGGGGAAAGCATGATGTAGATGTCGTTCTCGAGTGCACGGGCTTCTACACCTCCAAGGAAAAGGCTCAGAAGCATATTGATGCCGGCGCGAAGAAGGTTGTTATCTCTGCTCCTGCAGGCAAGGACCTTCCGACGGTTGTTTACAACGTCAACCATGAGATCCTGAAGGCAAGCGATACGATTATTTCCGCGGCTTCCTGCACAACGAACTGCCTTGCTCCGATGGCTAAGGCTCTTCACAAGCTGGCTCCGATTCAGAGCGGTATCATGACGACGATTCATGCTTACACGGGTGACCAGGTTACTCTGGATGCTTCACAGCGCAAAGGCGATTTCCGCCGCTCCCGTGCTGCAGCTCTTAACATTGTTCCGACTTCCTCCGGCGCAGCAAAGGCAATCGGTCTTGTTGTTCCTGAGCTTCAGGGCAAGCTCATCGGCGCTGCACAGCGTGTTCCGACGCCGACGGGTTCCTCCACTATGCTCATGGCAGTTGTAAAGGGCAAGGTCACTGTCGAGGAAATCAATGCAGCAATGAAGGCAGCTTCCAACGAGTCCTTCGGCTACAACGAAGAGCTGATCGTATCCTCCGACATCATCGGAAGCACGTACGGCTCCCTCTTCGATGCTACACAGACAATGGTAACACCGATTAACGACGAGCTGACACAGGTTCAGGTCGTTGCATGGTATGATAACGAAGCAGGCTACACGAATCAGATGGTTCGCACCATCAAATACTTCGAAAGCCTGAAGTAATTAAAATTTTTGAGCTAAGATCCTGCGAGGTCCGGCCATAGCGAGGGCCGGGCCTCTTTTCTTTTTTGCGTTACACACATAAGGAGGCAGATTTCATGAAAAAAACACTGGAAGACATTGATGTAAAGGGAAAGAAAGTCTTTGTCCGTGCGGATTTTAACGTACCCCTTGATGAAAATCAAAATATCACCAACGACAAACGTATCCGTGCAACGCTTCCGACTATCGAATATCTTCTTGAGCATGGCGCGGCGGTTATTCTTGCCAGCCATCTCGGACGTCCTAAAGGACAGGTTAAGCCGGAGCTTTCCACAAAGCCGGTTGCGGCACGTCTTTCAGAGCTGTTGAAGCGCCCTGTGGCCTTTGCTGAGGATTGTGTGGGGGCACCTGCGGAGGCGGCTGCGGAAAAGCTGCAGCCGGGAGATGTGCTCCTTCTTGAAAATCTCCGCTTCCATGCTGAAGAAGAAAAGAACGACCCTGAATTCGCGAAGCAGCTTGCGAAGCTTGCGGATATTGTAGTCGATGATGCCTTCGGATGTGCTCACCGCGGACATGCTTCCAATCAGGGAATTACGAAATACAAGGAAACTGTAGCTGGATTCCTTATCGGAAAAGAGCTGCAGTTCATAGGAAAAGCTCTTGAAGCACCTGAGCGTCCGTTCGTTGCGATTCTTGGCGGTGCGAAGGTCTCGGACAAAATCAATGTTATCTCCAACATGATTGAAAAGGTTGACTCCATCATAATCGGCGGCGGTATGGCAAATACCTTCCTGGCTGCTGAGGGCAAGGCAGTAGGAAAATCCCTTACCGAGCCTGACAAATATGACCTCGCAAAAGAGCTTCTTGCGAAAGCAAAGGCAAAGAATGTAAAGATGGTTCTGCCTGTAGATGTTGTTGTTGCGGATGATTTCAAGGCTGATGCTGCAAAGAAGGTAGTTTCCGCAGATGGCATAGAAGATGGTTGGCAGGCACTTGACGCAGGTCCTGAGACAATGAGGCTTTATAAGGAAGCCCTCAAGGGAGCAAAGACTATCGTCTGGAACGGGCCTATGGGCGTGTTCGAATTTGATGCTTTCGCTAAGGGTACCGAGGCCGTTGCAGAGGCTGTAGCTGAGGCGACTGAAAAGGGTGCTGTAAGCATCGTCGGAGGCGGTGACTCCATTGCCGCTCTCAAAAAGACAGGGCTTTCGGATAAAATCAGCCATATTTCCACGGGCGGCGGCGCAACGCTTGAATATCTCGAGGGTAAGGAGCTGCCGGGTATAGCTGCTATTGCGGATAAATGAGGAGGATGCATCATGCGTAAACCAATCATTGCCGGCAACTGGAAGATGAATAATACCATCGCAGAGGGCATGAAGCTTGTTAACGGGCTGACCTCTCTTGTGAAGGGTATCAAGGACACAGAGATTGTTATCTGCCCGCCTGCTACGGCGCTTGCAGTAGTGACGACGGCACTTCACGGGAAAAATATCGCTGTGGGTGCACAGAACGTGCACTGGGAGGAAAGCGGAGCCTACACCGGTGAAATTGCCCCGGCCATGCTGGCGGAGCTTGGTGTAAAATATGCCATCATCGGACATTCGGAACGGAGACAGTACTTCGGTGAGACTGATGAAACGGTCAATAAACGTGCCCGTGCCGCACACCGTGCAGGCATCACTCCGATTATCTGCGTTGGTGAGCCGCTGGAAACCCGTGAAAAGGGGACATATAAGCGCTACGTTTCCCGTCAGGTCAGGCTTGCCCTTGCTGACAGGAAGCCGCAGTGTGTTGCGAAATTTGTCATTGCCTATGAACCGATTTGGGCAATAGGAACAGGCAAGACAGCAACCTTCGAGCAGGCACAGGAGGTCTGTGAGCATATCCGTAAGACTATTGCAAAGCTGTATGATAAAAAGACGGCTGATTCCGTGCGTATTTTATACGGAGGCAGCGTGAAGCCTGAAACAATCAAAGGTCTCATGGAAAAACCTGACGTGGATGGCGCGCTGGTGGGAGGAGCCGCACTCAAAGCAAAGGATTTCAGCGAGATTGTGAAATTTAACCGCTGATCGGAGGATATCTATGGCAAAACTCAAAAATGCACCCGTGATGCTTGTCATCATGGACGGCTGGGGCAACGGTGAACCGCAGGACAAAAACAATGCTGTGGTTCAGGGGAATACCCCGGTCATTGACAGGCTCATGAAGGAATGTCCCGTCACCAGACTTTTCTGTTCGGGAGAGGCGGTAGGCCTTCCTGATGGACAGATGGGAAACTCCGAGGTCGGTCACACGAATATCGGAGCAGGCCGTGTCGTTTATCAGGAGCTGACACGTATCACGAAGGCAATCCGTGAGGGTGAATTTTTCAAAAATGAGGCGTTTAATGCCGTTATTGATGAAACTAAGAAGAATGACGGTGCTCTGCACCTTTTCGGACTCGTCTCCCCCGGCGGAGTACACAGTCACAGCAGCCATCTGTACGCGCTTTTGGAGCTTGCGAAGCGCAGGGGAATGAAAAAGGTTTTTGTTCATGCCTTTCTTGACGGAAGGGATGTCGCGCCATCAAGTGCCGCGGAATTTATTGCTGAACTTGAAGAAAAAATAAAAGAAATCGGCACAGGAAAAATCGCGACTGTATCGGGACGCTATTACGCAATGGACCGTGATAAGCGCTGGGAGCGCGTGAAAAAAGCCTATGACGCCATAGCCCATGCGGAAGGAGTCCACGCTGAAAACGCAGGCGCGGCTGTAAAGGCATCATACGACGACGGGGTGACGGACGAGTTCGTTATCCCTGCGGTTATCGGAGATTACAGCGGAATGAAGGCTGAGGACGGCGTTATTTTCTTTAACTTCCGTCCTGACAGAGCCAGAGAGCTGACTCATGCATTTACTGATGAGAGCTTTGACGGCTTTGAACGCGACGAGGCTCTTAAGCCGTCCTACGTGACAATGACTCAGTACGAGGCAGGGCTTAATGTCCGCATAGCTTATCCTCCCCAGAAGCTGACGAAGACAATGGGCGAGGTCATTGAAGCCAACGGCATGACACAGCTTCGTATCGCGGAAACAGAGAAATACGCGCATGTCACATTCTTCTTTAACGGCGGCGTGGAGGAGCTGTTTAAAGGAGAGGACAGGATTCTGGTGCCGTCGCCTGACGTTGCCACGTATGATTTGAAGCCTGAAATGAGTGCCATAGAGGTTACCAACAAGGTTGTGGAGGCAATAGGCTCAGGGAAATATGATTTCATAATACTGAACTACGCCAACGGTGATATGGTTGGCCATACCGGAGTTTTTGAAGCGGCAGTCAAGGCTGTTGAAACAGTAGATACCTGTGTCGGACGGGTTGAGGAGGCCATAAGAAAAGTTGGAGGCATCCTGTGTATCACCGCCGACCATGGAAATGCAGAGGAAATGGTAGACCGTAAAAGCGGTGAACCCTTCACCCAGCACACGACAAATCCCGTGCCGTTCATTCTTGTCGGACCGCAAAATATCTCTCTTCATGAGGGAAGACTTTGCGATATAGCACCGACGATGCTGACTCTTGCAGGACTTCCGATACCGGAGGAAATGACAGGCGAAAGCCTCATTGACGGCTGAAGAGTAGGATAATTTTATGGAAAAAGAGAGGGAGTAAAATGAACTATTCACAGAAGGTGCAGGAAATGACCTGCATTGCGAAGGAAGTGAACCACGGTCCTGCCCCGATTCCGGAAGAGGGACAGTGGGTCAAGGCGAAGGACGTCTCCGATATCAGCGGCCTCACACATGGTGTCGGCTGGTGCGCTCCGCAGCAGGGCGCCTGCAAGCTGAGTCTTAACGTCAAGAACGGCGTGATTCAGGAAGCACTTATCGAGACAATCGGATGCTCGGGAATGACACATTCCGCAGCCATGGCAGCAGAAATTCTCACGGGCAAGACAATTCTTGAAGCCCTCAACACAGACCTCGTTTGTGATGCAATCAACACGGCAATGCGTGAGCTTTTCCTACAGATTGTTTACGGACGAACTCAGACAGCCTTTTCCGATGACGGACTTCCTGTTGGCGCAGGTCTTGATGACCTCGGCAAGGGACTCCGCAGCCAGATAGGCACAATGTACAGCACTCTCGAAAAAGGCCCCCGTTATCTGGAGCTTACAGAAGGCTACGTAACACGTGTTGCTCTTGATAAGGAGGACCGTATCATCGGCTATGAGTTCGTGAGCCTTGGCAAGATGATGGAAATGATAAAGGACGGCACACCGGCGCAGGAGGCTCTTGAAAAGGCGACGGGAAATTACGGACGGTTTGACGAAGCGGCGCGTTATGTAGATCCGCGGAAAGAGTGAGGGGGAAGAATAATGGCACTGTTTGAAGGATACGAACGCCGCATTGACCATATCAACGAAACACTGAAAAAATACGGTATGGAAAAGGTAGAGGATGCGAAGGCAATATGCGAGAGCAAGGGCCTCGATGTTGCAGGTATCGTCCGCGGAATCCAGCCGATATGCTTTGAGAACGCATGCTGGGCATATACCCTTGGCGCGGCTATTGCAATCAAGAAGGGCTGCACAAAGGCTGCAGATGCAGCTGAGGCAATCGGCGAAGGACTTCAGGCATTCTGCGTGCCGGGTTCTGTTGCCGACCACAGAAAGGTAGGCCTTGGACACGGAAATCTCGGAGCAATGCTTTTAAGAGAAGACGCGAAATGCTTTGCGTTTCTTGCAGGACACGAATCCTTTGCGGCAGCAGAGGGAGCTATCGGTATTGCAAAAAAAGCCAACAAGGTCAGAAAGACACCGCTTAAGGTTATTCTGAATGGTCTTGGCAAGGACGCGGCGCAGATTATCTCACGCGTGAATGGCTTCACCTATGTACGTACCGAGTACGATTACAAGACAGGCAAGCTCAATATAACGGATGAAATCAAATACTCCGACGGTGAGCGCAGCGCTATCCGCTGCTACGGTGCTGACAGCGTGCAGGAGGGTGTCGCTGTAATGGAGCATGAGGACGTGGACATTTCCATCACAGGCAACTCCACAAATCCGACACGTTTCCAGCATCCTGTTGCGGGCTGCTACAAAAAGGAATGCTTTGAGCGCGGGAAAAAATATTTCTCTGTCGCATCAGGCGGCGGCACAGGCCGTACACTTCATCCCGACAACATGGCGGCAGGTCCTGCTTCTTACGGCATGACTGATACTATGGGACGCATGCACGGTGACGCGCAGTTCGCAGGATCCTCATCAGTACCGGCGCATGTTGACATGATGGGACTCATCGGCATGGGCAACAATCCGATGGTAGGTGCTACAGTTGCGGTTGCAGTCAGTGTTGAACAGGCAATGGCGTAAAACTGATTCGGTTATTTTCAGAGAGAAGGCGTGATGCCTTCTCTTTTTTCTTCCTTGACAACATTTATTAATAAATGTAGTATGATATTATTTGTATATGGAAGGATTGCTGAAATGAATTTGTTTTTTGTTGTCAACAGCATACTGCTTGGTGTGGGCCTCGCCATGGATGCCTTTTCTGTTTCACTGGCGAACGGACTTAATGACCCGGGGATGAATAAGGGACGCATGAGTCTTATCGCAGGTACCTTTGCCGGTTTTCAGTTTCTCATGCCGATGCTGGGATGGATTTGCGTTCATTCTATTGTAAAGGTGTTCGAAGCCTGTGAGACGTACATTCCGTGGATTGCATTTTTTCTTCTGCTGCTCATCGGAATCAATATGATAAAGGACGGTGTGTACGGCGAGGGAGAAGAGAGCAATGTGAAGACGCTGAGTCTGGGCATTCTCATGATGCAGGGGGTAGCAACATCCATTGACGCGCTCTCTGTCGGATTTACGATAGCCGGATATGCTGCGGCTGAGGCATTTATCTGCTCGCTCATAATCGCCGCGGTAACCTTTGTTATATGTGTGGCTGGACTTATTTTGGGACGGCGTTTCGGAATCCTGCTGGCAGGAAGAGCGCAGATTTTTGGGGGAGCGCTCCTGATAGCTATCGGACTTGAGATTCTGCTTTCAAAGTTTTTATTCTGAAACATAACAAAACTGACTATGGAAAAACATTCATATTAGAGTTATAATGATTAAGATTCACGGTATCTGATGATATCGGTAAGCAGGAGAGAATGAGAATGAAAAAAATATTTTATACGGTGCCGATGGCGTTTGTATTCATGCTCTTTTTAAGCGCTGTCTGCTTTGCCGAGAAGCTGGAGTTTCCCGACGCGGATTTTGTTTTTGTGGATGCCAGGAACACCACAGGCTATTATGTTGATATGAACAGCGTGAATTTTATCGGGAATAACGAAGTTGATGCCCGGGTTGAAATCGTGAAAGCAGCTGAAAACCGCTTCTTCGTTTACAGCATTCATTTTAATCGTGAGAAACGGACGTATCAGATTATTGATTCGCTTAACGGGCAGTACGATACAAAAGAAAAAACGGGAGGCTCGATGGTGCCGCTGCAGGTGACAGGATATGCTGCCGGTTCGCCTATGGAGTGCATCGTCGATTATATTTATTATCCGCAGCCATAAAGAAATTCAGAGGGGTGATGGGGCGCCATCACTCTTTTTTTATGCCCTTAAGAATTTTGCATTTTGTATATATGGGAAAAAAGTTTGATATGTAAGGGAGTTTTGGGGTATAATTATCTCTAATGAGCAAAAAGAAAGGAGGCGGAGAAGTGCAGCAGCGTTATTATGAATGGTTTCGCAGGACGTATCGTATGCAGGATGCCATGAGGCGGGAAGCAGGGGAAACAGTTTCCATGAAATACCGCCGCATGGTTTGTGAGCTTGCGCGGATTTATCTCGTTCAGGGCGATGTGCGTCAGGTAAATGAACTTGCAGCGCAGTTTTACAGGAAAATTGCCGGTGCATGGGATGAAAACGTTGACTGGGATGTTGCGGTAATGTTCGCGGGGATCAGCGCTGTTAACCGTTATCTCGGCAGCGAGCCTGAATGGCAGAAAAGCTGTTTAAGGCAGCTGGAGAAAATGGTTCCCGACGGGCGCAGGAAAAAAGGGCCTGCAGGTGAATTTTCCGCCCTTATTGAAGTCATAAGGTTTCTTTTTATGCTCTCCTGTGGAGAGCATGGCAGGGAGGCCGAGCTTCTGCTGGAGGATATCAGGAAGGAATGCTCATCACGAGTAAACCTTGGTGTTCTTCATGCCGATGTATTGTTCAGACTGCTGGAAATGCGTCTTTATATTGAAAAAGAAATGTATCAGGAGGCGGAGGCTTCACTTGATGCCGCTCTGTTTTTGCTGAATACTGTTGCCGGAAGCCGGAACTATCCTCCGCGCCTTCGTTTGCTTTTATATAGAAGAAAGATGACACTTCTGGAGAAGCAGAATAAGCTTTATGCAGCGCTGCAGGCTCACAAGGACTATACCGCGCTTTACGCGCATCTTTCCAGGGAACGTGAGAGGGCGTATACCGCCTTCCTTCAGGACCTTTACGATGTAAAGGAGCAGGAGAGAAATATACTGAAGCTCCGCATGAAAAACCGCCGACTGAGCGAACAGGCGAACGTGGACGCTCTTACAGGTCTTGGAAACCGCAAGGCGCTTATGCGAACGAGCTTTCAGATGCTTGGAAAGACTGCCGAAGGCCCTGTTTCCCTTGCGTGCATCATGGCGGATCTTGACTTTTTCAAGGCATACAACGACCATTACGGACATTTGCAGGGTGACTCAATATTGTCCAGCGTAGGACAGGTTCTGAGGGATTTCAGAAAGAAGGGCTGGCAGGTATTCCGTTACGGAGGAGAAGAATTTTTGCTGCTCCGCAGGGACGCAGACGAAGCGGACGCCAAAAAAGCCGCGGAGAATATACTTTCATCACTGCGCCATCGGGCTATCCCACATAAGATGAGCACTGTAGATGAGTATGTTACCATGAGCATGGGGGTTGCTTCATCACGGTGTCATTTGTCCGAAGATATCCGAAGACTCATACGTGAAGCGGATGAGGCTTTATATTCTGCGAAAGCACGGGGACGTGCATGCTGCGTGTGCTTCAGTGAAATGGAGGCACGGGCATGAACCCTAAGGAAATAGAAAGTATTATTTCATACCTTGAAGATACTGATACTGAATGCATGAATCTGGACATGGTGCTGGGCTGGCTCCGAAAGCTTGAAAATGCCAGCGCGGCCTCAAAAAGCGCAAATGACAGAGTACTGCTCATGTATACGGCCGGACTTGCACGTTACAGACTTGGAGAATATGACCGTGCAATAACCGTATTGGAGAAGGCACTTCGGGGGGCTGAAAGCCTCGGCCTTTTGGTGTACGCCGCTAAAATGCATTGCATTCTTTCTGTATGCTATACCCTGACAGGTGATATAAAGAAAGCCGGCAGACACTCTGAAACAGCGCTTCGCGAGTTTGGACGTCTGCGGCTTTTTGATGAGCTGTCGCTGCACTACATTCACATCATACAGCTGGGACGCCTGGCAAATGAAAAGGATGAGGTGCTGGAGTACCTGCGCCGCGCGGAGTATTTCAGTCATGGGCATACAACTTCGAAAAGCGTGTGTGTGCTCTTCGGAATAGCACAGATATATAACAATATTCTTTATGACAACATCAAAGGGACAAAATATCTGACCCGTGGCATAGAGATATGCCGCATGAACGGTATGGTTCTTATGGAAAAGCTGGGAATGAAACGCCTTGCTGATACATATCTGATGATGGAGAGATATTCCGATGCTGCAGATGTGTACTGCCGTATTATAGGTGATGAAAGAAAGCGCCTTCCTGATTCGGTATGCACATCCGTAAGGGTAAGCCTTGTTTTTTGTGATTTCCAGCTTGGACGTCTGATTTCGGCGGAGAAGAGAATCACTGAGCTTGAAGAATTTTTGCCGAGGCTTTGGGAAAAGGAAAGAAAGCAGTTTACCGCTGTCGCATGCTACCTCAAGGCAAGGCTTGCTCTGATACGCGATGATACCTTTGAAGAAGCTGAGGAGTTTTTGAAAAAGGCGCTGGCAATTTTTGAAAAATACGGCAGATATGATTTCCCTGTTCCGGAGTTTGACTACATGCTTTATTCCCTCCAGGCCTCAATGCTTCTCAGGCAGGGGCGGCTTGGCGGTGCGGAGCGCGCATGCAAAAAGCTGGCCGAAACAGCAGATCATTACGGCGCACGCTGCAGGCGTGATGCCTACGCGCGGCTGTCCATGATAGCTGAGCTGAGAGGCGATTATGAGGCGGCATGCCACTACGCCCACATGGAAGACGAAGCGATAGATGCCATAGAGGCAGGAAATCTGGCCCTGAGGTTCGAGCAGCTTTGCGGAAAATTCTTCGATACCATGCGTTCACGTGAGATTACGGGTCTGAAAAAAGAAAATCAGACACTGAAAAAGAACATTGATATGGATGCTCTTACGCAGGTCTACAATAAAAAGTATTATCTGCGCTATCTTCGCCGCATACACGAAGGAGACAGAAAAGATATTCATCAGCTGACGGTTCTTATGGTCGATATTGACCATTTTAAGGAGTATAATGATTACTACGGGCACACCGACGGCGACAAGTGTCTGAGAAGGGTTGCGGAAATTCTGACGAATGCCGCGGATTTGTTTGGTGCTTACGTCATGCGGTACGGCGGAGAAGAATTTGCTATTTTCCTTGAGAACTTTACCGAAAAGGATGGAGAGGAAACGGCACGCCTTATTATGGATGAGCTGGCAGAGGCGCATATACCGCACGAGACGTCTCCTGTGGCGGATCATCTTACCGTGAGTATCGGTATAGCATCCGAGCGGCGGAATATTCCGCGTGAAATCAACGCGCTGATGGAGCGCGCCGACGAAGCACTGTACGAGGTGAAAAGAAGCGGAGGAAACATGTTCCGCGCTATGCAGTGGTAAAGGAGAAATTATGGAGCTTCAAAAGCTTATCGAAAAAGCGGAAACGACACATAAATTAACGAAGGAGGAGCTTACGCTCCTTCTTTCTTCATCTGAGGCAGAAGAACATCTTGCCGCAGCTGCCGACCGCGTTCGGAAGAAATACGTCGGGGACGCAGTGCATCTTCGCGGTCTTATTGAATTTTCCAGCTATTGCAGAAGAAACTGCATGTACTGCGGCCTGCGGCGTGATAATGAAAAAGCAGGCAGATACCGTCTTTCACCTGATGAGATAAAAGCCCTTGCGGAAAAAGCAGTGGGCTACGGATATCATACAGTCGTTCTTCAGTCGGGAGAGGATATGTGGTATACAACGGAGCGTCTTGTACCGATTATACGATTCATAAAAAATCTTGGGGCAGCCGTTACTCTTTCAATTGGGGAGCGTACGAGAGAAGAATATGCGGAGCTGAAAAAAGCAGGAGCAGACAGATTCCTGCTGCGCATAGAAACTACTGACCGCGCTCTTTATGAAAAGCTTGATCCGGGAATGTCCTATGACGAACGCTGCCGATGCCTTCATGACCTGAAGGAGCTTGGATATGAAGTGGGAACAGGCTGCCTCATCGGACTTCCGGGACAAACTGTAGAAGCCCTTGCTGAAGATATTCTTTTCTTTCAGGAAATCGACGCTGACATGGTGGGAATCGGGCCTTTGATTCCTAATCCCGATACACCCCTTGGCGATGAGCCGACAGGTGACATGGGGATTACACGGCGCATGGTATCCCTTATCCGACTCCTTCTTCCGGAGGCGAATATTCCCGCGACGACGGCAATGGAGACACTTATCCCGCATAAAGGCCGGGAGATAATTCTGAAATCCGGGGCAAATGTAGTAATGCCTAATGTGACAGAGGGAGAGGCAAGGGAAAAGTATGCACTCTATCCAGGCAAGGCATGTGTGTCAGATACACCTGCATACTGCCGTACATGTATGGAGACAAGGATAAATGCCATCGGCAGATTCATCGGCAGTGATGCAGGCGCAAGAAAACACCGCAGATAAGTTTCATAATATTTACATTTTGCTTTTCTATCATGATGGAAGGCAAAAAGTCTTTTGGAGGTAACCGCAGGCTATGCATACGGCTGTACTTGGAAGCGGCAGTAAAGGAAACTCAGTCTATATAGAAATGGAAGGAATGCATATTCTCGTTGACGCGGGAATCGGTGTACGTCGTGTCATGAAGGGCCTGAAGGAAATCGGGGTAACACCTGATATGCTTTCAGCGGTTTTTCTGACCCACGAGCATACAGACCATGTAAAAGGTCTTGGGCCGCTTCTTCGTGCCACGGAGGCAACGGTTTATACAAGACCGGGAACGCTTGAAGCGCTTCCCAAAAGAAAAGAGCTGCCGGAGGAACGTCTTGAAGTAATTCATGATGAAATGAAACTGGGGCCTCTTACAGTAAAGGCCTTTTCGACGCTTCATGATGCGGCTGACCCTGTGGGATACAGCTTCTATGGAGCAAATTCCAAATGCACTCTTGCAACTGATTTAGGATTCATTACTTCCTCAGTTCAGTCGGCAATAGACGGTTCTGATGTGCTGGTGCTGGAAACAAACCACGACCCCGCAATGCTGAAAAGAGGGTCGTATCCCTGGCCGCTTAAGCAGCGGATTTTGAGCAATCGGGGGCACCTTGCAAACGAGGAGGCTGCATGGGCGCTTGTACACATGAAAAAACGCCCGAAAAAGCTCTTTCTTGCACATCTCAGCGAGGAAAACAACCGACCTGAGCTGGCGAAGGAAACAGTGGAACGGGTTTTAAGGGAACAGGGGGCAGCATCCCCGACCATGGAAATAACCGTTGCACGTCAGAATGACATGGACTTTTGGTGTGAATGACAACAGGAGGGATAGATATGAAACTCGTTGTGAAGGACTGGAAAAAATATACGACAGGCGCGCTCATGGGAATGGTTGTGACAGGCGCGGTGCTTTTCAGCGGCTGCTCAGGCCTGGGCGCGGTCGCGTCATCTGATGCGGGCATTCCCGAGACATCACGGCCTGCTGTATCAACCGGGACAGGGAATCTTTCAGATGCCCGCAACACTCCTACGGTTCGAGTAGCGAAGGCGGTGGGGCCTGCAGTAGTAGGTATCACAAACAAAGCCGTCGCAAGAGACTGGTTTAACAATCAGGTACAGGTAGAGCAGGGAGTAGGCTCGGGAGTTATTTTCAGAAGCGACGGATATATCGTCACGAATAACCATGTAATAGAGGGCGCCCGCGAAATTCTTGTATCACTTTCCGACGGCCGCAGTGTAAAGGGCAAGCTTATCGGGGCTGATGAGCTTACGGATATCGCGGTTGTAAAAATTGATGAAACAGACCTTCCCACAGCATCCTTCGGAAACTCTGACGAGATCGTTGTAGGAGAGCCTGCCATAGCCATCGGAAATCCGATGGGACTTGAATTCCAGGGAAGTGTAACCGTCGGCGTTATTAGCGCGATGAACCGTACCCTTTCCATGGGTGGCGAACGTCAGCTCAAGCTCATTCAGACAGACGCGGCAATCAGCCCGGGCAACTCCGGTGGAGCACTTGCCAATGCTGACGGACTTGTAATCGGAATCAACAGCGCAAAAATAGCGGCTAACGGCGTCGAGGGCATGGGCTTTTCCATTCCTATCAATACCGTCCGTGAAGTTGTATCCCAGCTTATGGAGCACGGACGTGTAATCCGTCCGTACCTCGGCGTCGGAGTATTTGATAAAGAAACGGCTGCCCGTGCAGGCTATCAGCTCAATGTAGACGCAGGTGTGTATGTGCAGAATGTAACACTGCAGGGGCCTGCAGGGCGTGCAGGACTCCAGCGCGGCGACATCATTCTTGAGGTTGGCGGGGAAAAGACGAATACTGTCGGAGAGCTTCGTGCCGCTGTTACCGCCCATAGCGTCGGAGATACTGTCCCGGTGAAATATATCAGAGGCGACGAAACCTACACTGTAGACGTCACACTGGACGCGGCCCCGGAGCGGTAACGTGAAGATTACGATAGTTGCGGCAGGCAAGCTGAAGGAAAAATATCTTACACAGGGCATCGCGGAGTTTATGAAAAGACTTACTCCCTTTGCCCGTGTAGAAATACGGGAAATAAACGAGGAGCACATGCCGGACGAGCCCTCTGACGCAGACCGCGAAAGGGTTCTGACAAAAGAAGGAGAGCGTCTTTTGAAACAGGTGCCCGAGGGAAGCTATCTTTTCGTGCTGGACGTATACGGAAAGCAAAAATCCTCCGAGGAGCTTGCGGAGCGTATAAATGAGCTGGGGCTTCAGGGGAAAAGCAGCATTACATTTCTTATCGGAGGAGCCTTCGGACTCTCAAAGGAAGTCCGCGCGGCGGCAGACGAGCTTTTATCCTTCTCGCGGATGACATTTACACATCAGATGGTGCGTCTTCTTCTTGTAGAGCAGATATACCGTGCATTCAAGATTAACCGCGGAGAGAAATATCACTGGTAAAATAAAAACGCAGCAGGGTTAACCCTGCTGCGAATTTTTTTGCCGTTATTTACCGAGAATTTTGTTGATGTATTTGGTCAGAGCCTTTCTGTCATAGAACTGATCCGGGGTCGGCAGAACAAAATCAGGCGTTACGCCCTTGTCTATGTCATAGAATGAACCGTTTTTTGTATAGGCGAGACGATAAGGCCCGGATATATTGAACACACACCCGTCAGCTGTTGTCATATTCTGCACAACACAGGCACCGCCGCCGGAGGTCTGACCGAGTATTGTGACACGGTTGGAGTTCTTCAGCGCGCTTGGAACAAGATTGCCGCAGGAGAAGCTGTTTGGTGAGGTCAGACAGAAAAGATTGTAATTAAGGAGATTGTCTTTGTCGTCAAACTTTCTGTCCATATTCATATCAGCCTTGAAATTCTGAGTAACGAGAGCACCTGTTAAAGGATTTGTTACACTTATGGAGCCTTCACCCAAAAACATACTGATAGTGTATGCCGCGGTGGGCGCCGCACCGCCGCCGTTGTTTGAAAGGTCAAGCACGACATTTTTTATCGGACTGTCTTTTCTCGTGATTCTGGAGAAGGAGTAGCTCATCAGACAGATAGTGTCATCAAGATGCTCCGCTACCGTTTCCTTGTAATAGTCATCAACGGTGACGTCAAATTTGTCAAAGGTAATATACGCGGTGTTTCCTACCTCTTCATATTGGGGCACACCGTTTGGATAGCGTTTATTACGGGCTTCTGCATACCGCTTCATGTCAGCGATACTTTGTCTGCAGGAGGTTCCGTACCTGCGCTCGGGAGCCTCCTTCATCATGTAGGAACGTTTGGCAAAGGAACTGTGCAGGTCGTCAAGATGAATGAATGTTAAATCACAGAGTGCCTGTCCTGCTGTCTGTGGGTCAGGACTGAGGAGTTGCTCCTTGAGCCCGGCCTGAAGGAACATCGTATCAAAATTTTTTATGTTATGCTGTTCCTTTAACCCGTAAAGAGAGTCAAGGGCAAAACAAAGTTCGTTGTAGTTGAATTTTGCCAGTGCGTCACTTCTTTTTGCCGGGTGTGGGACATTGTAATAAAGGTCTTCGAATGGCTGGAGATTTCCGCTCTGCAGAATGAAGACACTTGCCCCGTTATACAGAGAGTTCATCCCGTTCTGTGACAGCAGGATGTCACTGAAAAGCTGGAGAGGTACGTAATATTCACCGTCCTGACAGATAAGGTCGATTCCATAATCTCCGGGGTGGAAGGTAATTGATTCACCGTAGCGCTCGAAGGAAGTATTGCTTCTCTGGAAAAGCTCTGCTTCTCCCTGGTCGTTATAGCCGGAAACCGCAACAAGATCCATAAGAGTTGCGTCAGGAAGCCTGACCATAAAAGCATCATAATCCCAGAAGGAGATAGTATCCTCGCCGCAGTCGAAGATTACAGGATAGTGTGTCTCTCTGCTGAGCATAACCCGTTCACCCTTTGACTGCATCGTCAGGTTGTACTTCGGGGCATCCATCGCTCTTACCATACGGATAAGTATATCCTTTGCAGCAGTAACAGAAATATACGGAACATCATTTACACCGTCGATAAAATAAAGGTCGATTTTGTCCTTGCTGCCTTCCTGCGCATTGCCGTAATAAATAGGTACTGTCATTTTCCCGATTTCATGGTCATAGGCGGATTCCGAGGCTTCGGTTTCAACCGCTGCTGATGGCAGACTTTCCTCTGCATGACCGTATACCGGCGAAAAAAGAATGCTGCCTGCAAGTAAAATTGATGCGAGTTTTCCTTTCGTTCCCTTCATGTATATTCCTCCTCCTGTGGAAGTGTAACTTCACTTATATTAAGTATAATGCCTTTAATCAAAGATTGCCATTGCTAAATTTCCTCCGGGGCAGACCGTTTTCTAAAAAGAATCCCGCCTGCAAACTGCACGACGGGATTCTCTTATATGAAGTATTCTATTGTCTTGTCTTCTGTTAGCTTTGTATTGTTGTTGAACAGGAGCATTGCCTCGCGGTCTGCTTCGGGGCCGAAAGCATACAGACTGTCGGTTTCACTTTCAAAATAATGAAGCGGCACGATGCGGTTGTGGGTGAATGGCGCGTCATTCACGATTTTTATATCGGTGGCATCTCCTATGTCCGGCACTGTTTCGTAATAGGGGTCGAACATCATGATGCCATCGGAGGTGATTCCCGTGAGAAGCGCGTAGTGCTCTACCTCGAACCACAGCCTTACAACCACGGCACCGCCCCGGTGCAGGGCATCAATTATAAGTCCGCCGTTTTTTACGTTTACCGACGAGCCCGAAAGGTAACGGCTTGATACGGGGATTGAACCGACCCGTCCGTAGCCGTCAAGCCAGTTGGCAAGAAACATCATGGCCGAGCGGGATGTTCCGCGTTTCCCCGGGACTCCGCCGTCTCCGTAGCAGTCGAGACAATAAAGAGTGATGTTTCTTATGATTTCAGGAGGTATGTCTTCACGCTCAAAAAGAAAGCGTATCGCATTGTCAAGGGTTGTGGGCCCGCAGTCGTATTCGGATATTTGATACTGAAGAGGTGTCTTCATGGAAATTCACCATTTTCTTTAGGGATTTCCTATCATTTTAATAAAAACGGTATGAAAGTGCAAGAACCCCGAAGGCTCAGCGGAATATTTCCGCAAGACGCGAGACTGCTCCGTCAATTTTTTCCTTTGGAATACCGGCGTAGTTTATGACAAGCTGAACATTTTTTTCACAGCAGGGCGCGTGACGGTAATCGTCAAAGAAGGACAGATGCAGCCCTGTTTTTTTAGCACGTTTTTTTATGCATTCCTTTGAAAGCGCGGTGTTAACCGTGAGAAGGAAATGAGTTCCTGCCTTGCGCTCTGTAACCAGGGAAAAATCATTAAGCGGAGACCGTCTGATGGCATCGAGGATTGCCGTCCGCTGCATCCGGTAGTATTTTTTCATGCGGTTTATGTGTCTTTCGAAATATCCCCGTTTCAAAAACAGCGCCAGAGTGTACTGCTCAAAGCTGGAAACTGTGCAGGAATAAAAGCTTTGAGTTTTTTTGTATCTTTCCAAAAGCTTTTTGGGAAGCACCATGTAGCTGATCCGAAGCGACGGCACAAGCGTCTTGGAAAAGGTGTTAAGGTATATTACCCGGTTTTGTGTGTCCTGAGCGTACAGAGGAAGAATAAATTTTCCTGTGTAGCGGAACTCGCTGTCGTAATCGTCTTCGATAATGTAGCGTTTGCTTATGCGGTTAACCCATCTGAAAAGCTCTATGCGCCGCCCTACAGGCATGACGATACCCGTGGGGAAGTGATTGGCCGGGGAGACATGAACCACATCGGCTCCGCTTTCCTCCAGGGCATCAATGCAGAGTCCTGCATCGTCAATGGGAACATACTTCCACGGGTTGCCGAAGCTCTGGGAAATCTCTCCGAATTTTTTATATCCGGGGTCTTCAATTGCGAAGGTTGTCGCAGGTCCGAAAAGCTGTAAAAGACGGCTGTAGAGATATTCTGTTCCTGCGCCTATGATAATCTGCTCAGGATCTACGTTCATGGCGCGGTTTGTGCGAAGATAGTCCGCGATTGCCCGGCGGAGAATAAAGAGACCATTCCATGGTATTGTCTGCCAAAGCTCCCTTTTGGATATGGAAAGAGTTTCTCTCATCAGCCGTGTCCACGCCGTCATAGGAAAGCTCTTGAGACTGATGCGGTTGGCCTTAAAGTCCGCGAAGTAATCTGGTTCTGTTTTATCCTTTGCGGGAGCAGGTGCGGAGCTTTTTGGTATGCGGTAGCTGCTGACATCCGCGGCGAAATAACCCTTCTTTTCCACGGAGGTTATGTAGCCCTCTGTGAGGAGCTGGGCGTACGCATTGGTCACGGTTATGACACCTATATTAAGATGGCGGGCCAGTGTACGCTTGGATGGAAGACGTTCTCCCGAGCGTATTGCCCCGGTGATGATGTCTTCCCTGATGCACTGGTATAAATAATCATAAAGCGGTGCTTTGCCACGCTTTGAAAGGTCATAGGTAAGCATGTGCGACTCCTTTTGGTGCTATGAAAATAATATTTATTGGTTCTTTTGAGAGAACCAGAATCATTATAAAATAAATGCCGTAAGCAAACAAGAGGAGGAATAATGATGGCAAAAACAGAAATTCAGGAAAGATACGGTCTTTTTTATGATGGAGGCTGGCATGATGCGTCGAACGGCGCGGTATTTGATTCAATAAATCCTGCAGACGGCTCAAAGCTGGCGCAGTGTGCGGAAGCAACAAAGGATGATGTGGAGGCGGCTGTAAAGAGTGCGTGGAAGGCCTTTAAGACGTGGAAGCATACCACTCCTGCGGAGCGTGCGGCACTTTTGAATAAGATTGCTGATATCATTGACGATAACGCAGAGCATCTTGCAATGGTTGAGACGCTGGATAACGGCAAGCCAATCCGTGAGACGATGAATGTTGATGTTCCTATGGCATCCGCGCATTTCAGATATTTTGCCGCATGTGTGGTATCCGACGAGGATAAGGCATCTGTACTCAATGAGCAGTTCCTTTCTATTATTCTCCGCGAGCCGATTGGAGTCGTTGGACAGATTGTTCCGTGGAATTTCCCGTTCCTTATGGCGGCATGGAAGCTTGCTCCTGTATTGGCTGCAGGTGACTGCACGGTACTGAAGCCGTCTAAGGAGACAAGTCTTTCGGTGCTGGAATTTGCGCGCCTTATCAAGGACGTTCTTCCGCCGGGAGTATTTAATGTTATCACCGGCGCAGGCTCACGGGCAGGACAGTATATGCTTGAGAATCCCGGCTTCAGCAAGCTGGCATTTACAGGCTCCACAGAGGTAGGAAGAAGCATCGGACTGGCTGCGGCGGAGCGGATTATTCCTGCAACGCTGGAGCTTGGCGGAAAGAGTGCTAATATTTTCTTCGATGACTGCAATTTTGAGCAGGCAGTTGACGGCGCGCAGCTTGGTATTCTTTTCAATCAGGGACAGGTTTGCTGTGCAGGTAGCCGTATTTTCGTGCAGGATACGCTGTACGATAAGTTTGTTCCTGCTCTCGTTGATGCCTTCAACAAGGTACAGGTCGGACTCCCCTGGGAGGACGGTACTCAGATGGGAGCGCAGATAAGTGAGGTTCAGCTTAAAAAGATTCTTGGTTATATCGAGCTGGCAAAGGAAGAAGGCGCAGAGGTTGCATGCGGAGGAGAACGCTTCGCAGATGGTCCGCTTTCCAAGGGCTGCTTCATGCGTCCGACGCTTTTGACGAATGTGACAAATAATATGCGTGTGGCTCAGGAGGAAATTTTCGGACCTGTGGCATGTGTAATTAAATTCCACAGCGAGGACGAGGTCATCGCAATGGCAAACGACAGCGTGTACGGCCTTGGCGGTGCAGTGTGGACTAAGGATATAAACCGCGCCATCCGTGTGGCACGCAGCATAGAAACAGGACGTATGTGGGTAAATACCTACAATCAGATTCCCGAAGGCGCGCCATTCGGCGGCTACAAGCAGAGCGGTATCGGCCGTGAAACTCACAAGGTTATGCTGGACCACTACACACAGATGAAGAATATAATGATAAATTTATCGGAGAAGCCGTCAGGCTTTTATCCGAATAAGTAAAAAGAAAGCCCTGCATGAGCGGGGCTTTCTTTTTTAATCAGGCTGTACGGACGGGCTGTCCGTTATTGTCGATAGAATAACAATGGTCTGCGTTTTTACGACGCCGGGAGCATTTTTTATCCTTGTCAGAAGCTTTTCCAGTGTTCCGGTGTTTTCTGTCAGGATTTTCAGTGAGTAATCGAAATCTCCTGTTATGTAGTAGCATTCCTTTATCTCAGGCTCTGCCTTTGAAAGCTCCGCGAAACGGTCTCCGTGCTTCGGATTGTCGAAGCGGAGGAACATGAGTGCCATGAGGTGCTTGTTGAGCTTTGCGGGATCAAGTATTGTTGTATACTGCCTGATTACTCCCGAGGCCTCCAGCTTTTTCAGACGTTCGCTGATTGCCGGAAGCGACAGGGCAATTTCTCCGGCAAGCTCGGAAAGGGTAGCCCGTGCATTTGCGGAAAGCAGTTTGAGTATTTTTTTATCAATGTCGTCCATGTTTTACGCCGCCCTTCATTGATGATATACTTATATCATATGTAATTATAATGCCTTCAATCAGAGTTTGCCATAGGCAGACTCTTTACTGCGGCAAAATGCCGCGGGCAAATCCAAAACCGTTTTTGATGAAGGAGAGCAATACTAATGGATATGGAGCGCCGCAGAGAGCTTGGAAAAGCGGAGCAAAAAAAGGTCAGCGCGCACATCGGTATAGGGGCCTTTATTCTCTGGTTGGGCTTGTTTGTTATTACGGTGCGCTACGGATGGCTGCAGCTGGTGCAGGGCGATGCCATGGAGACAAGAATAAGGATGGAGTCAGGCGAGGAGCTGGTCAATCCTACGCCGAGGGGCCCGATTCTTGACAGAAACGGCCGCGAGCTGGCTGTATCCCTGATGCTGAAATCACTCTTTGTAGACCCGAACAATGTACAGAACCCACAGGAGCTGGCGTCAAAGCTGGCACCACTGATAAATCTTCCCGAGCAGAAGATTCTTGATGCCGTAGCACAGGGCGGCGGCTTTGTCTGGGTAAAGCATTATCTTTCGACCGACGAGGTACAGGCGGTTAAAAAGTTAATACGTGATGAGGGATACAACTGCCTTGGGTTCAACGATGAGCTGAAGCGGTCATATCCGAACAATCTTCTGGCCGCAAATGTTCTGGGATTTGTGGGAACCGATGATGTTGGACTCGATGGTATCGAGCAGGCTTTTGATAAGCTCATAAAGGGAAGCCGTGAGGAGACCTTTGTTCAGACGGACAACTATCACGGTTTCCCAATACTCAGCTCTATTTTCTCCAAGAGAAGATACGAGGGGGATCAGTGCAAGACAATTCAGCTTACAATTGACAGTACCGCGCAGTTCATTGTGGAGCAGGCACTTGATGAGGCAATGCTGGAAACCAGTCCGGAAAGTGTTACCGCAATCGTCATGAGGCCGAAGACTGGAGAGATTCTCGCCATGGCGTCAAGACCATCCTATGATCCGAACAAATTCGATGAGTATCCTGCGGAGGTCTGGAAAAATCATGCGGTGTCAGTGATTTATGAGCCGGGTTCAACATTCAAGTCGATAGTTGCGGCTGCAGCGCTGCAGGAAAAAATTGTCACACCTAATCAGGTATTTCATGACCCGGGATATGTAATGGTGTCTGAGCGCCGTATCCAAAACTGGAACGGTGAAAGCTTCGGCATGGTTACGTTTACGGACATAGTCAAGCATTCGCTTAATACGGGCTTTGCACAGGTCGGTCTTGACCTCGGAAGCAACAAGCTCACGGAATATGCGAAGCTTTTCGGATTCGGTGAGCCGACGGGAATAGAGCTTCCCGGTGAGGAAAGCGGTATTCTTTTTGACCCCGATGATATGCGTGATTCGGATATGGCAACGATGGCAATTGGGCAGTCAATAGCTGTTACGCCGCTGCAGCTTGTAACAGCAATGTCTGCCATAGCAAATGACGGTATTCTCATGAAGCCCCATATAGTGAAAAGCGTGTACAACGCGGATGGCTCTGTTTATTCAGAGACGAAGCCGCAGCAGGTACGCCGCGCCATAGAGTCTGTTACCGATAAGACACTGGTGGGACTCTTGGAGCAGGTTGTCGCAACAGGAGGCGGTGCAAAAGCACAGGTAAAGGGCTACCGTATTGCAGGCAAGACAGGTACTGCCGAGAAAGCACGTCATGACGGCGCGGGCTATATGGACGGTCACTACATCGCATCCTTCTGCGGCTTTGCGCCTGTAGAGGATCCTGAGATATGTCTTCTGGTAGTTATTGATGATCCGCTTGGTATCTATTACGGCGGACAGATTGCAGCGCCTGTGGCAAGCCGTATTTTCTCACAGCTTCTGCGGCATCTGCAGATTGAACCATCCAGCGACCCGTTCCAGGGCAGCGAAAAGGACAATGTAAAATCTGACGGAAGTCAGTCAGCTGAAATGCAGCGCGTAGTCGTACCTGAGGTTTCGGGGCTTGATGCCGCGGAAGCGTCGTTGCAGCTCGAGGCGGCAGGGCTTAAAATGCGCGCGGACGGTCACGGAATAGCCGTTGGACAGGACGTAGAACCGAATACGGTTGTCCCGCGGGGGAGTGTTGTGGTGGTAAAATTCGAGCCTAAAGGATGATATGCCGAGCCTTTTTCCGTCATGCTTTGTCAGCTGACGCTTGACGCAGGGATATTTTTCAAAAGAAGGAATAAGTATACAAAATACACCGCATGATTTCATTAAAATGGAAATGTGCGGTGTTTTTGTATGTGACTTGAGTCCTTTTGTCCCTGCCTCGTGTCTCTTGAAAAACAACATTTGACTCGTTACAATATATTTCGGAGCAAGACGCCCCGTGTTAAGCGGAGCATAGATAGTTATGGTTTTGTGGAAAAATTACAAATGAAGGGGATTTACAGCATGGAAAGACAGGCAGATGTTGTCGTCATCGGCGGCGGCATTACCGGAACAGCAATTCTTTCAGAGCTTGCGCGTTATAATCTGCGCTGCGTTCTGGTGGAAAAGGAGCCGGATATTGCGGCAGGCACGACGAAGGCGAACAGTGCAATTCTGCATGCAGGATTTGATGCACCTACGGGAAGCTTCAAGGCGAAAATGAATGTGAAGGGCAATGCTCTTTATCATGAGCTGGAAAAGGAGCTTAACCTTGATATTAAATGGACGGGTTCCTTTGTCGTTGCATTTGATGATGACGGAGTCGAAACGCTGAAGGAGCTCAAGACGCGCGGCGAGGCGAACGGCGTTCCGGGGCTTGAAATCTGGGACGGTGCCAAGGTGCGCGAAAAGGAGCCGAATCTCAGCAAGGATATCAAGGCAGCTCTTTGGGCACCGACTGCAGGAATCTGCTGGCCCTTCGGTGCGGCACAGGCTTTTGCCGAGAATGCTGTTATTAACGGGGCAGAGGTGCTCCGCGACTGTGAGGTTACAGGGATTACTGTTAAGGACGGTCGTGTGGAGGCTGTTGAGACCTCCGAGGGACCAATCAAAGCAAAGTATGTTGTTAACGCCGCAGGCGTTTATGCTGATAAAATTTCTGCGATGGCAGGCGATAACAGCTTTACCGTCAAACCGCGCAAGGGCGAATACGTGCTCTTCGACAAAACTGCGCAGAAATCAATGGTAAGCGGAATAGTTTTCCCTGTTCCGACGAAAACCTCCAAAGGTATTCTCGTCTGCGCGACGACGCATGGCAATGTCTTTATCGGACCTAACGCACAGGAGCTTGATGATAAAGAGGATTTGTCTGTTACAAGCGCAGGTATGGATGAGATTTTTGCAGGCGCGAGAAAGCTTTGCCCTGAGATTCCGGGCGGTGCGGCTATCACAGAATTTGCAGGACTTCGTGCCGCATCATCGACAGGGGATTTTGTGCTTGGCAAGTCAAAGGTAGAGGGACTGCTGCAGGCAGCAGGAATACAGTCACCGGGGCTCACCTCTGCTCCCGCAATCGCTCAGTATATTGCTGAAATCATTGTCGGAGAGACAGGCGCTGAAAAGCGCGGTGATTACAAAAAAGGCCGTCCTGAGGAGCCTGTATTCCGTGAACTGGATGATGAGGCAAAGGCTGCGCTCATTAAGAAGGATTCCCACTACGGACGTATCATCTGCCGCTGTGAGACAATCACTGAGGGAGAGATTGTAGACGCAATCAACCGCCCCTGCGGCGCGCGTACGGTAGACGGAGTAAAACGCCGCACACGCGCAGGTATGGGCCGCTGCCAGGGTGGCTTCTGCGGACCGCGCGTAATTGAAATTCTTTCACGCGAGCTCGGTATTTCTGTGCCTGAGGTGCGGAAGGACGGCGTGAAATCATATATGTACTATGAGAAGGAAGGTGCGGCAGAATGAGCGAAATGTATGACATTATAATAGTCGGAGGCGGCCCTGCAGGGCTTTCTGCCGCTCACAGCGCTGTAAAGAACGGCGCGAAAAAAATTATTGTGCTTGAGCGTGACCGTGAGGCAGGTGGAATCCTGCAGCAGTGTGTCCATAACGGCTTCGGCCTTCATCACTTCAAGGAGGAGCTTACGGGCCCGGGCTATGCGCAGCGCTGCTACGACCTCATCAAGGACTGCCCTGAGGTTGAGGTTCTCGTTGATACAATGGTTCTTGAGGTGCATGACAACAAAGAGGTCATTGCCGTGAATCCTGAGCGCGGCCTTATGAAGCTTCAGGCAAAGACAGTCATCCTCACCATGGGCTGCCGTGAGCGTACCCGCGGTGCAATCCGTATCCCGGGCTATCGTCCGGCGGGTGTTTATACCGCAGGCGCGGCACAGCGTATGGTCAACATGGAAGGCTATATTCCGGGACACAAGATTGTCATTCTTGGCTCAGGTGATATCGGACTTATCATGGCACGCCGTATGTCCCTTGAGGGCTGCAAGGTACAGGCAGTTCTTGAAATCTGCCCGTTCTCCAACGGTCTTACGAGAAATATTGTTCAGTGCCTGAACGATTACGATATTCCTCTTTACCTTTCTCATACGATTACAGGCATCAAAGGAAAGGACCGCGTAGAGGGAATTACGGTTTCCAAGGTGGACGACAAAATGCGTCCGATTCCGGGAACGGAATTTGATATCGAATGCGATACGGTGCTTCTGTCCGTCGGACTTATCCCTGAGAATGAGATTTCCAGAGAGCTTGGCATTGAACTGCATCCGCGGACGAATGGCCCTGTTGTTGACCAGCACCGTGAAACCAGCATGACGGGAATTTTTGCTGCAGGCAATGTTGTTCACGTACACGACCTTGTGGATTTTGTTTCCGATGAAGCTGAGATTGCGGGAAAATACGCGGCACTTACGGCACTTGGCAAAAATGCGGCTTCTGACCGTGATCTGGCTGTTACGCCGGGTGCGGGCGTCAATACCTGTGTTCCGCAGCATCTCCGCCTGAGCAGTGAGAGCGAAGCCGTCCGTCTTTTTATGCGTGCTGCACAGCCTAAGCGCAAGGTGAAGCTCTCTATTATGAGCGGCGGCCAGGAAGTAATGAAAAAAATTCTTCCCGTTGTTAAGCCGAGTGAAATGATTTCCGTAGAAATTCCTGCGGAAAAAACTGCCGCGCTGTCGGATGATATCACGGTTTCGATTGAGGAGGCATAAGCATGGCAACAGAGAAAAAAATGCTTAACTGCATCATGTGTCCGATGGGCTGCGAGCTCACTGTGACAATAGAGGACGGAGCTGTTACGGAGGTCACGGGCAATACATGCCCGCGCGGAGCAAAATACGGACATGATGAAATAATGTCACCGACGCGTATGCTTACCACTACAGTAAAAGTTGAAGGCGGACAGCTTGCGCTGCTGCCTGTAGTATCAAAGAGCGTCCTTCCAAAGGGGAAAATCCTCGACTGTGCCAAGGAGCTTAAAAAGGTAACCGTAAAGGCTCCTGTAAAGGCCGGCGACGTTGTGGCTGCAGATATTCTCGGACTTGGTATTGATATCGTAGCAAGCCGGGATATGGCCGCAGTCTGAAAGAATATTTCAGTATAACCCTGAACAGATACATAGCTCCTTTTCTATCTGTGTTACAATATTAGTAACAGATAGAAAAGGAGCTTTTTATATGCATAAAAAAATCCGTATGATTGTATCAGACCTTGACGGGACGATGCTGAATGCCGCGTTTCAGATACCTGAGGAAAATATCGAGGCAGTGAAGGAAGCAGCGGGAAAGGGCGTGCTTGTAACCATCGCTACGGGACGTATGTACCGCTCCGCGCTTCCGTACGCCAAGGAACTCGGGATTGATGTTCCTCTTATCGCGTATAACGGAGCAATTGTAAAGACGGTCGGAGGAGAAAGAATAGAAACCTCTTTCCTTCCTCCTGATGTAGTACGTAAGGTTTTGAAATTTGTTTTTTCAAATGGCTGGTACGTGCAGCTGTACAGAGACGGAAATTTATATTACGAAGTGGTGAAGGAGACGGCACGGGCTTATGAAAAGGCATCAGGCGTGCCAGGAGAGGCTGTTGGAAAGGAAGGCCTTTTGGAGCGTGCCGATGAGGTACCGAAGCTTCTGGTCGTGACAAAGGACGGCCCTTCAGGAGATGAGGCACTCAGACTTCTTGCGGAAGCATTTCCTGATGAAATAATGGTGATGAAATCCACCGATACGTACATTGAGGTTGTAAGCCCTGGTGTTTCAAAAGCAAAGGCTGTGCTGTCCCTTGCAAAAAGCAGGGGAATAGAAGCGGACGAGATTATGGCTTTGGGGGATTCAGGGAATGATGTATCAATGCTCAAGGCATGCGGTCTGGGGATAGCAATGGGTAACGCTTCTGAAAATGTAAAAGCCGAGGCTGATGCGGTAACGGGCAGCTGTGAGAATGGCGGAGTTGCCGAGGCCATACGCAGATACGTGCTGGAGGCATGAAGGATTTCTGTTCAAGTTTTGCCTGTGGCAAACTTTGATTGAAGGCATTATAACTCGGCAATATGCCTCGTTGAAACGCTTACATATGAAGTTTTGCCTTTGGCAAAACTGTAACAAAGGCGTTATAATAAACATATTGATGAAATGGATGTTTCCCGGAGGGAGGAAACGAGTATGGAAAGAGAAAATGACAGAAAGGCACTGGAGGAAGAACGGAACGATACAATGCCACATGGCGCGGCAGAAAAGGGAGCTCCGCATCCTTACCGCCTTGTAATAGTCACGGGTATGTCCGGCGGCGGCAAGACACAGGCATGCCGCTTCCTGGAGGATTTAGGCTATTTCTGTGTGGATAATCTGCCACCGGTCTTTATACCGAAATTTGCGGAGCTTTGCGCTCATTCAGCGGGGCATATCGCAAATGTCGTGCTTGTCGTTGATACCAGAAGCCGTGAATTTTTTGACACATTTGTTCATGTGCTTGAGGATATGGACCGCGACGGACAGAAATACGAGCTTTTATTCATGGATGCCACGGATGCTGCCATTATACGCCGCTACAAGGAGACGCGCCGCCGTCATCCCATGGCCCCCAGCTCAAGGCTTTCCGAAGGCATTGCAAAGGAACGTGCGCAGCTTGCGCCTGTACGGCAGAAGGCGACTTATATCGTTGACACCTCAGAGCTGAGAAAGGCTGAGCTGAAGACAAAAATAATTCAGCTCTTCGGGAATCCCGACGGAGTGAAGATGAATATAAATGTTCTCTCCTTCGGCTTCAAGTTCGGAGTACCGATGGATGCGGACATGGTTCTGGATGTACGTTTCCTGCCGAATCCATTCTATATTGATTCGTTGCGCCACAAAAGCGGCGCTGTTCCCGATGTTTCCGAGTATATTTCAAAATGGCCGGTTACTCAGGAATTTTTGACGAAGCTGGATGATATGCTGACCTTTCTTATGCCGCAGTATATCAAGGAAGGCAAAAATCAGTTCGTTATTGCCTGCGGCTGTACGGGTGGAATGCACCGCTCTGTATTTGTGGCTAAGCATATTTATGATTTTTTGGGCGCGAGAGGCTTCCAGACAACACTGGAGCATCGCGACCTTATGAAAAACGACGTGCGTGAGCATGTACGTGAAGAGGTTTAAGAGGGTATCTCATGCATCTTCTGAAATGGTTGTACCCGGGCATGAAATTCAAGCGCTGGCTGCTGCTTTTTGCGGCAGGCGTTATGCTTGTAAGCCTTGGGCTGGCACTTATTTTTAACTATGAATATCTTGATTACATAGAGGAAGCAATCTTCCGATTTGTTTACAACTGGCGCGGCTCCTATGACTATACGGCAACTGCGCTGGCAGGGACACTTATTGTGCTTCTTGGAGTCGGGATTATGCTTTTCGCGACGAGGCGTGTTATTCGTTCACTAATTACGGTTCTTCTTCCTGAGGATTCCGGACGTCTTGTGGATTTAATCTATGAGAAGCGAAAGCTTGAAAGCGGCCCCAATATCGTTGTCATAGGCGGCGGACATGGACTTTCTGTGCTTTTGCGCGGTCTTAAGCAGGCCACCAGCAATGTCACTGCGGTGGTGACTGTAGCGGATGATGGCGGCTCGTCGGGAAGACTTCGCGAGGAGCTGGGGATTATTCCCCCGGGAGATCTCAGAAACTGTCTCGTTGCTTTAGCTGATACAGAGCCTCTGATGGAAAAGCTTTTCCAGTACCGCTTCAGCGGAACCAGTGAGCTTGCCGGACACAGCTTCGGAAATCTGTTTATCGCTGCAATGAATGAGGTAACGGGAGATATGGAGACCGCGCTTCGCGAGTCCTCAAAGGTTCTTGCGGTAAAAGGCCGTGTCCTTCCTGCCAGCAACGCCCGTGTCCGCCTTGATGCCTATATGGATGATGGGACAGTGGTGGAGGGAGAATCCCACATCCCTGAGGCACATAAGAGAATTGAACATGTACAGCTTTACCCGGAGCATGTTGAGGCCGTTGACTCGGCTCTTGAGGCGATTGAAAATGCCGATGCGGTAATTCTTGGGCCTGGAAGCCTTTATACAAGTGTAATGCCGAATCTCCTGGTTGACGGAATTGCTGATGCCCTTCGGAAAAGCCGGGCACTTAAAATTTATATCTGCAATGTCATGACTCAGCCGGGAGAGACTGATGATTATACGGCATCAATGCATGTCAAGGCAATTCTTTCCCACGCCGGAAAGGGTGCAGTGGACTATGTGCTGGTAAATTCCGCGAAGCTCGCTGATGAACAGATCCAGGTATACAGTGCCCAGGGCTCAAAGCCTGTCCACGTTGACAGAGATGAGCTTAATCGTCTGGGAGTAGGCTTTGTGCAGGCAGATATTACCAGTGAGACTGACGCAGGACATCATGATCCTGCGAAGCTTACAAAAAATATCATGAAGATGATTTACGGTCTTTCGTCCGGTGAAATCCGCCATGGTGATAAGAAAAAGACAAAATAGGAGGGAAGCTTGATGCCTTCATTTGCAGGCGATGTAAAAAATGAGCTGGCCCGTCTTAACTATAAAAAAGACTGCGACAGGCGTGCGGAGCTTTCAGGGCTTCTGCGCATGGGTGCCGTTATGACGCTTGGTATGCGGCATACAGTAGGCTTGACATTTACAACAGAAAATGCCGCTGTCGCGAGAAAGGTGCTTGTGCTTTTGAAGGAGGCAGGAAAGGTAAACACAGAAATTACCGTCCGCCGGTTCAGAAGGCTCAAGCAGCATAATTCCTACACAGTGCGCGTGCTCCCTGAAAGCGGCGGAGAGACATTTCTTTCTGAAATAGGACTTCTTCCGGGTACTATGCCCACCGCATCAAACGGCGGCACACTTCTAAGACGCCCCTGCTGCAGAATTGCCTACCTTCGCGGCGCGTTTCAGGCAGGCGGCAGCGTGAACCGGCCTGAGGCTTCCTATCATCTGGAATTTGTCACGGCGAACTATCAGTTTGCTGACCTTCTGCTGTCCCTCATGAGAAGGATGGACATGCCTGCAGGTATTACTGACAGAAAAGACGCGTACATTGTTTACCTGAAGGAAAGCGATGCCATTGTAGACCTTCTGGCATACATGGAAGCCGAGGAGGCTGTGGAGGCCTTCGAAATATCCCGTAATGTTAAGGAAGTAAGGAATCAGGTAAACCGCATAGTAAACTGCGAGACGGCAAATCTTAATAAAACCGCGGACGCAGCCGCCAGGCAGACTGCCGCTATACAACGGCTTGAAGAAAAAGGTGTATTAAAGGATTTGCCGCTTCAGCTCAGGAAAACAGCAGAGGCAAGGCTTGAGCATCCTGATGCCGCTCTTGCTGAGCTTGCTGAGCTTCTTGGTGTCGGTAAGTCAGGAGTGAACCATAGAATGAGAAAGCTTATACAGCTTGCAGAGATGGGAGAGGAAGAACACTGAGCATGTACATATCGCGTTACGACAGACCTAAACGAAAAAGCAGTAACTGGCTGGGACGTATTTTTGGAGCTGCTGCCGTATTAGTAATCCTTGCAGCTGCGGTCTTCGGGGTCACGGCTGCTTTTCCGCCTGAGGGAGTTTTGATTCTTGAATACCACAAGGTAAACGACTGGAGTGAAGACTCCTATACTGTGAAGCCTGAGGATTTTGCCGCACAGATGGATGAGCTTCGCGCCCAGGGCTATGAAACAATATCTATTTTGGATTTTCTGCGTGCAAAAAAGGGAAAGCAGACACTGCCGGAAAAAGCAGTCATAGTTACCCTTGATGACGGGTACAAGGACAATTATACGGATATGCTGCCAATCATGGAGAGCCGCGGCATGAAGGCTACGGTATTTATGGTCACAAATGACATAGGACTCCCCGGATACCTTACATGGGATATGCTGCGTGATATGCAGAACCGTGGCATCGAAATAGGAAGCCACACGGCTAATCACCTTCCGCTGACAGAAATGTCGCCGGCGGATGCCCGTGAGGAAGTGCAGCTTTCAAAGACACTGCTGGAATGGAACGGAATCAAAACGATATTCGGATTATCCTATCCAAACGGGAAATATAAGGACTTCATGCCGCAGATGCTGAAGGAATCTGAATATCTGGCGGCTGTAACGGGGGATGCAGGACTTAACACCTTCGAAACAAATCCGTATCTCCTGCATCGTATTAATATTCCACGTCCTCACTTTGGAATCGAAGAATTCAGACTTCGTATATGGAAGGCGAAAATTTTTGCCAGATTAGGGTTGTTTCAGAATAAGGGATAAATGAGAGCTAATCACTCAACGGGGGAAAGTGAATGAAAGGAAAGATTTTGACAGCCTGTCTTCTGACAGGAATGCTTCTTTTCGGTACGGGAGCAGATGTCATGGCGCGTCACGCCGCAGAGGAATACGGAGAACGGCGCCGTCTGGAACGTGCTGAACGTATGGAAAGAGAGCAGGCAGCAAGAGCCGCGGAGCAGGAGGCAAGGAGAAAGCAGGAAGAGCTGGCTGAAAAGCAGGCGGCGGAGGCTGCTCGCATAGAAGCGGAAAGAAAGCGCGCTGAGGCTGAGGCAAAGGCTGAGGAAGAAAGAATCCGCGCCGAAGAAGAACGGGCAAGAGCAGAAGCTGAGGCTGAGGAACGTGAGGCGAGGGAAGCTGAGGCTGCGGCGCAGTTGGCTGCAGAACGGGAAAAGGAGCATACTCAGCAGGCCAAGGAAGAAAATAAAAGCACTGCAAACACTGAAACCCATGTGAGCATGGATGTTCCCGGAAACAAAACGGAATCCGCAAAGCAGGATGACGGGGAAAGCGTTCTGGGCAGATATCTCCGCAGACATGCTGACAAGCCTGCCGATGGAAAAACGGCAGCCCCGGAGCAGAAAAAGCCTGTAAGCTATCTTTCCACGAAGGAAATGGAGCTTCAAAGACTTGAGGTTGATACCCTTGATGTGGGCGGTACGCTGCTTTTCTCCGACAGTCCCGAATACGTAAGTCAGCCGGGCATACTTTATTCTGATGTGATAAAGGGCGATGCGCGTATTCTTTACTACCACGTGAATAAGATGCCTGTGCCTGCAAAGGTTGCAGTGGTTCTTGAGAATACAAGCGACCAGTATGCGGTTGTCCATATAACGCGCGGAGGACGAAGCGCCCCTGACGCCGATTATCTGAAGGTGGGGCGTGAGACGCAGCGCCAGTATTTCTCGGAGAAGCAGCTTCAAAGCTCAATATATCTTGAAGGGCATCAGAGCCGTGTCATGCTTGAAAGCATGGACGAAACGCTGATGCTGACAGAGCAGCTTGTCTACGGAGTATATGATTTCAGCTCCAATGTTCCCATCAGGGTTACCGTTATAATGTATCCGTCTTCGGCAAAGCCTCTGGAATTTGTAAAATCTGCACCTGTCCTTCCAAAGGATAAGGCACGTCTGCGGGGAACCTTCACAGGCATGGACCGCATAATGAAGGCACGGGAGGAATATAATCCATCTGACGGTGCAGCCTACATTACCTTCTGCAATGATAAAGAGGACTTGTATAAAAAAGGAATCGATGCTACTGACGGAAGCCTTGCGGAAAACAATGGTAATTACGGCGTGTTGTATCACATTGAGATACCTGTAAGAAGGCGCAAAAAGGTTGAGCTTTTTGCAAACCCGATGGGAGGAGTCTTTACCGGAGCTGTCCGCGTGAATACCGACGGACCTGCCGGAGCATGGATGAGAATGATTCCTGAGGGTGCTCCCTTCTTTGGCGATAATGCAAAAGCCATCATAACGCTTCCTTCTAAGGATGGAAGTCTGTTCCTTCCGAAGGGTACGGAGATTTTCAGCTTGGGAGCCTTCAAGGGTGATACGATTCATGTTGAAATGAGTCCTCCGGGCGCCAGCAACCTTCCATACCGTTTGATTCTTTCAGAGCCGTAAAGCATAAACAGAAAGACAGACACTTTTTAGTGTCTGTCTTTTTTGTCTGCAGATTTAATTGCAAAGGGTCCGATTTACTCGCCGACCATCATTTTGATGATTTCCTTGTCTGTTTCAGCCATGCCGATACGGCCAAGGCGGCTGATGTTTCTTATGGTGTTCTCTACACCCTTCAGTACGAGTCCGTCGCCACCGTAGAACTGCTGTCCATTTCGGTACATTTCAAATCCCATTATTCCGGCGTCAACGGCAGCAGAAATTTTTGCTGCACAGGATGCCTTTGCACCGTCGCAGACAATGCCTGAGGTGATAGCGAGGGCGTTTACTATGGTATGTATGATTGATTTGTAGTCGCCGTCTGTTACAAGGTAGGCAATTCCGGCGCCAGCGCCAGCGCCTGCGCTGACTGCTCCGCAGTAGGCGGAAAGACGTCCTATGCCCTCCTTCTCGTGGAGTGTAACGAGATTAGATATCAAAAGCGCGCGGTAAAGCTGTTCCCTGCTTGACCCCAGTTCCTTTGCATATTCGATAACTGGAAGTGATACTGTCATTCCCTGATTGCCGCTGCCGGAATTGATTACGACAGGCATGTCGCAGCCGTTCATTCTGGCGTCAGAGCCTGCGGCAGCGCGGGCACGGGCTCGTATGCGTACGTCATTGCCGTATGCTTTAAGGAGAACCTTTCCTATATTTGCGCCATAGCTTTTGCGAAGCCCCTCGTCTGCTATTGCTGTATTGTATTCAATCTGACGGTCGAGAAGCTCCTTCACGTCATTAAGGTCTGCGGTGGTGGCAAAATCGTAGATGTCCTCAATGGTCATGCATTCGTAATCAGGCTTGCCCGGGTCTGCTTTTTCTTCGGCTTCCTTGTGAAGGAGAATTTCTCCGTTCTTTTCGATTTGGACGATGTTGGTGTGTTCGTTTGCAACGCGTATAGTAGCGGAATCATTTCCTTTAGAGGCAGTGACGATTATATCAAGGACGTGATTAGTCTCAGCCGCGCTGACGGTAATTTCCGTTTTCTCCATGTACCTGCCGAGACCTGCACGCTGCTCCTGTGTGGTATGGGCTATAACCTCAAGGGCGGCATCCTCGTCACCCATGAAGGCACCTGCGGCACAGGCTGCTTCTATACCGCGTCTTCCCTCGGTGTTGGGAACGATGACGCTCTTTACATTTTTTATGATATTTCCGCTGGCCGCGACATGCAGCTTATCCGGCATACAGCCAAGTACTGAGCGCGCCTTTGCTGCGGCATATGCTATCGCAATCGGTTCAGTGCATCCCATTGCAGGAATAAGCTCCCTGGAAAGAATTGATAGATATGTTTGATAGATATGATTGTCTTTTTTCACCGGAACTCTCCTTTATCTATAGAATTTGTCTTCTTTGGGTGGACATACGAAAGGCCTCCCTCTGTGTGAAGGAGGCCGGCAGCCTTTAAGAGTGCAGCCGCGTTATTTGTCGGCATTCTCTCTGCGTGCTTTTTTTTCTTTTTTTGCCTTGCGCTTGCTTGCCAGCTTCTCGGCAGCGGCTTCGTTCTGCTTCTGCTTAGCGTAATCAACGCCCATTTTCATAATCTTATGGCGTACCGTCATTACAGGATGGCGGACAAGCATTCCTTTGCGGGAGCCTTCCATGATTTCCATGAAGGCTTCATTATGGCCTTCGCCGAAGCACATCATGTCGCATTTGTCGCAGACAGGCTTCGTTACACCGTAGCGGCAGCGGTTCATCTTCGGGAAGATTATGGAGAGCAGAGCGTTGCATTTCGGGCAGAGCTTGCCGTCCTTTGTGCCGTGGTTGGAGTTGCAGTAGGTTGCGAAGGACTGCTTTATGTTAGCCTTTTCCTTCGGAAGATTTTGCTTCAGATCCTCGACCGGGTCCTTTTCCTTTTTGCGGAAGCGCTCCGGAATCAGATTCGATAAAAAACTCATTGGATATCACCCTTATAAAAAATTTGCATATACGTAAATTTTACTTGTAATAGGAAAGAAAAGCAAGGATTTTTAATGGGGAAGGATTTTGGGATTTTTGTGCGAATATATATTGTCAGACAATGTGATTAGGAGAGTATTGATATGACGACAGGTGTGTTGATAATTTTAGGATTTGTTGTTTTTGCGGCGCTTATGGCAACCAAGAAGCTGCAGACTCTTTTGGCGCTTCCACTGATGGCGGCGTGGGTATCTGCTGTGTCGGGACTTTCACTGCCGGTGTATCTCAATAATGTGCTGCTTGGCGGAGCAATGAAACTGGGAAGTGCCATGGCTGTTGTCATTTTCGGCGCGATGTTCGCCCGTGTCATTATGAAGACAGGAATTGCCGATGCACTTATAAAGACCGCTGCCGAGCTTGCAGGAGATCATCCTGTGACCATTGCGCTTGTTATGTCCCTTGCAACGGTATTCGTGTTCCTGGGAGTAAGCGGTCTTGGCGCGGTGATAATGGTGGGTTCGATTGCTATACCGATTATGACGGGAGCAGGAATAAAACCTGTGGATGCGGTAGTTCTTCAGCTTTTGGCTATGGGGGTAGGGTTGGCGGCGAATACTGCCAGCTATGGAATCTGGATTGGAATTTTTGGCGGAGCTGTGATACCGTCATACTATTTGCCGATGTTCACGGCGTCGATTCTTCTGCTTCTTTCGTACCTGTTTATTTATGTGCGTAAGCCGGGGAGCGGCTCCTTCGGGAATTTCATTATCGGAGTTTTGAAGGGAATTATTTCTCTGCCGTGCAGCTTGTACGGAGCTGTTGTACGTGCGCTCAGACGGAAGCCTTCTTCGCTGCTCAAAGAAAAAAGATCTGTTCCGGGAGCGGCTTTTCTTGCTCCGCTTATTCCGGTTGTTATTGTGTTCGGCTCAAAAGCTGTATTCGGCTTCGGCAAGGCTGAGGACGGAATGGTGGACCCCGTTGCCGCGGCAGTTTTCGGTTTTATTTGTGCGTCTCTGTACGCGGCTGTTGTGGTTAGGCCGGAGCAGCTGGTACAGGTTTTTACAGGAGCGCTGGTTGACGGTATAAAGGATGTGGCGGGAGTTGTTTTTCTGTTCATGGGAATCGGCATGCTGGTGGCGTCTGTTATGCATCCGCAGGTTGCTGCGGTACTTAATCCTCTTCTGAAATCAGTCGTACCTGAGTCACACTGGGCACTGTTTTTCTTTTTTGCGGTGCTTGCACCTGCGGCACTTTATCGCGGCCCGCTTAACATGTTCGGAATGGGGGCAGGAATCGCGGTGCTTTTTGTGTCTCTTGGCACGATTCCGGGAGTAGTGCTCTGCGGTATTTTCCTTTCGGTAGGAGCAATTCAGGGAGCTGACCCGACGAACTCGCAGAATGTGTGGCTTAGCGGTTTTGCAAATGTCGATGTCAATGATGTGCTGAAAAGAATGCTGCCCTTCGTGTGGCTGGAGTGCTGCGTCATGCTTCTTTATGTGACACTTACACAATGGTGAGGAGGGCTGCAGCATGAGACGTGTAAGAATCGGAATTGATGTTGGCGGTACCTTTACCGATGCCGTGGCAATAGATGATGCAACGCAGGAAATAATCGCAAAGGCGAAGCGCCCCACAACCCATGACGCTAAGGAAGGCGTCGCGGAAGGAATCATAGAAATCCTGAGAGATATTCTGACGGAGAATAATATTGCTCCCGAGGAGGTTGTGTTTATCGCCCACGGCACCACTCAGGCAACGAATGCTCTTTTGGAGGGCGACGTGGCGAAGGTCGGTGTCATAGGCATGGGAAGCGGTTTCTTCGCAGGACGTGCCGCCTCCGATACGGATGTGGGAGACATTACACTTGCCCCGGGAAAGTATTTGCGGACGGCACATGCTTTCATCGAGACGGATGAGGCGGAGCCTATGCGTGCGGAAATTTCAAGGCGTATTGATGAGCTGGCTGAAAAAGGGGCTGCGGTTATAGTTGCCAGCGAGGCCTTTGGCGTTGACCATCCGGAGTCGGAAAGGCTGGTAATGGAGCTTGCAGGAGAGAAGGGACTGCCGTCGACAGGCGGCCACGAGGTATCCCATCTATACGGGCTCAAGGTCAGAACGCGCACAGCTGTAATAAACGGAAGTCTTATCCCACGTATGATGGAGACGGCGGACATGACCGAGGAATGTGTCAAGCGCATAAATATCGGAGCACCGCTTATGATAATGCGCTGTGACGGCGGGGTAATGACAGCCGATGAGGTGAGAAGACGCCCTATTCTTACTATGCTTTCCGGTCTTGCGGCAGGCGTTGCAGGCGCTCTTATGTATGAAAAACTGTCCAACGGAATTTTTCTCGAGGCGGGGGGGACATCTACGGATATTTCTGCCGTACGTGACGGGCGTGTTATGGTAAGGTCGGGAGAGCTTGGCGGGCATAAGATGTATCTTCGCTCTCTGGATGTAAGAACTCTGGGAGTTGCCGGCGGAAGTATGATACGAGTGGAAAACGGGAAAATTACCGATGCAGGTCCGAGAAGCGCTCATATCGCAGGCCTTCCTTACGAGGTTTTTTCTCCTAAGCTGAAAAATCCGAGACTTGTCCTGATATCACCATGTGGGGATGATGAGCCGGTTTTCGCGGCGGCAGAAGGCGCAGATGGACGGCGCGTGTCACTGACTCTCGCGGGAGCAGCGAATCTTCTGGGCAGCGTGCCTGACGGAGACTACGCAAGTGGAGACAGAGAAGCCGCACTGGCGGCGTGGAGGGTGCTTGGAGATGCGCTGGGAATATCCGCGGAGGAAGCTGCAAAACAGGCGATGGATATTGCAGCATCAAAGGTGCGTGCTATAGTGGATGCCCTCGTGCAGGATTATGAAATACCGAAGGATGCGGTGATGCTTGCGGGAGGCGGAGGAAGTGCCGGCGTAATAGTGCCTTACCTGGGAAAGGTCATGGGTGTGCCGTGGCGGGAGGTGAAAAATGCCCCCATTATTTCAACTATAGGCGTTGCGATGGCTATGGTTACGGAATCTGTAGAGCGTACTGTCGTGCAGCCTAAGGGCGAGGATGTAAAATCCATTCGGCGTGAAGCAATAGAGCGAGTTATGAAGTCGGGAGCAAAGGAGGAAACTGTCGAGGTCTCCGTAGAGGTAGACCAGAAGGCAAATATCCTCCGTGCTGTTGCAACAGGCGCAGCGGAGCTTCGTCAGGGAAAGGAAAACGGGACTCTTCCAAGTAAGGCGGAGCTTTTGGAGACAGCAGCCAAATCAATAGGTGTTCCGTCGGAACAGGTACAGGAAATCGCAGCTCTCGGGCGCTGGCATATTTTTGACGGAATCAGGAGCACGAAGACCTTCGGCTTTGAAAAATATCATCATGCCGTGCGTGTTATTGACAGAGACGGCGTTGTGCGCCTGCAGCGCGAGGGAATAGGCGCGGTTCTTTCAACAAAGGAAAAATTGCAGGAAAGCCTTGATATCCTTCTTGAAGAAACGACGGAATACGGCACCGTCGGCAGTCAGCTGCCGTCACTCTTTGCCTATTATGGAGAAAAGCAGCTTGACCTTTCGGGACTTGCGACACGTGAGCAGGTAGATGAGGTGCTTGATATGGAGATGGACGGCAGGGAAAAGGATGAGCCTGTAGCAGTGCTTGCGGTCCTTTGAAATACAACAAAATGAAATTTTCAGAGAGATTTTAAAATAGCTTAAATACTATTGCCAAAAGGAAACACAGGGGGTACAATGAACGCAAAATAAAGACAAACCGGCATGATGTCCATCGTCAAAAAGCAGTGCCGGGGAGTCCTGCGGAATGGGAGAGTGTTATGAAAAGCTTTCGTCTCACTGAAAAAGAAATGGTCAGCCTCGCAAAAAAATATCCGACGCCCTTCGTTGTGGTGTCGCTGGAACAGGTTGCTTATAATTACCGCTTTATGCGGGAGCACATGCCGATGGTAAATGTTTTTTACGCCATGAAAGCAAATCCGTCCCAAAAAATTCTTGATACAATGGTTGAGCTTGGGGCATCCTTTGATACAGCCTCCGCAGGGGAGATTGAGACTCTGCACCAAATGGGCGTGCCGGGAGAGCGTATGATTTATGCAAACCCGGTGAAAACAATCGGGGGACTTAAAACTGCCTCACAGTGCGGAGTACGGAAATTTATCTTTGATGACGCGAGTGAAATAGCAAAGATGGCAGAGCATGTACCGGGGGCAGAGGTTTTGGTGCGTATCCGTGTAAAGAATGCAAAGGCACTTGTTGATTTGAACGCGAAATTCGGGGCTGACCCTTCTGAGGCTGTAGAGCTTTTAAGCATGGCAAAAAAAGCAGGACTCAGTCCTGTGGGAATTGCCTTTCATGTAGGAAGTCAGTCACTTTCCTCGGAGGCGTATATTGAGGCATTGCTTCTTACGCGCCGTCTTTTTGATGAAGCGGAGAAGGCAGGGATGCACCTCACGATGCTGGACATCGGCGGGGGTTTTCCAATCCCGGGAGAGGACGGAACAGATCCTCATGCCGGGGATATAATGGACGCGGTGGCACGGCAGCTTGAGCGGCTGTTCTCCGGGGTTTCCATATGGTCCGAGCCGGGACGCTTTATCTGCGGTACGGCGGTGAATCTTGTTACGTCGGTTATCGGAGAAAAGGTGCGGAACGGGCAGCAGTGGTATGTTCTTGACGAAGGACTTTACGGAACTTTTTCCGGAGCAATGTACGACCACTGGAAATTTGAGATATGCTCCTTTAATAAAGGTGAAGCACAAAAAACAACTCTCTTAGGGCCGAGCTGTGATTCCATTGATTTTGTAAAACGCGATGTGATGCTTCCAAGGCATTCCATCGGAGACCTTATGCTTATCCCGAACTGCGGCTCGTATACCACGGCAAGCGCGACTACATTCAACGGCTTTGCCTTTGCACAGACTGTGTACCGTGAGGATGAGCCGGAAATATTTGCAATAGGAATGGAGCCTGTACGAAAGCATCTGGCTTATGCCTGAGTATTATTCAAGGCAGGAGCTGATTAGCTGGGGGAATTGATATGGCGGACAAAAATTGTATCGAAGGATGGCGTCAGTATAACGCGGATATGAGTGCTTATGAAGAGCTTCGCGATGATGTTCTGAAGGATGCTGAAAAAGCGGGGCTGAGCGCAAAACGTTTGAACACTCTTGAGCTTGGAGTAGAGGAGATTGCTGTCAATATTATTTCCTACGCATATGAAAACGGTGGCTCTCTTTGGGTGCGGACATCCAAGGAGGACGGCTTCTTTAAGCTGGAATTTGTCGACCACGGCAAACCCTTTAATCCTCTTGCTGAGGATATGCGTCCCACTGACGGTGTTCCGTCGGTGGAGCAGGAGGAGGGCGGCTACGGCATTTTTCTCGTGAAGCAGTTTTTCGCCTCGGTGAGCTACACGCACGAGGAAATGTTCGGTAAGATGTCAAATCACCTGACAATGGAGCTCTCTGTATGAATATTAAAAAGATGGGAATCCAAAAACGAATTTTATTTTTACTGCTGGCAACGGGACTGGCAACCTTTTTGGTTATTTCCGCTGTCTCCTTGGTGAGCCTTTACCAAAGCCGTTCCGATTCACTGGAAACAGGAAGAAACATGGGAGAGACCGTTGCGTCCTTTACAGAGGATTTTGCCGCAAGGCAGGCAAAAAAACGTCTCTCGGATGAGGCGGAGGATAAAGCCGAAACCGTTGAGCATATAGTAAAGAGCATCTTGCAGGATGCGGACAATCTTGCACGGTCCATGACCGGGATTATGTCGGATAAGGAAACCTATCCGGCGCGGGTGCTCACGACCCCGACGGAAGAAAAAATCCCCGGAAATATTGCTTATGTTTATAAGACGACGGGATTTGCTGAGAGATTTCCTTATGATCCGCTGCTTCAGAAGGAACTTGGTACAGCAGCTAATATAGCTGAAATACTGGAATTTATATCCCGGGAATATCAGACAGATACCTCCTGCTACGTTGCGTCAGAGAACGGCTATATGATTTGGGCGGACGGCCTTTCGAAGGGAGATACTCATGCGGATTTGCCCGATGTTTATCTGAAACGTGAATTTAATGCGTTGGTACGCCCGTGGTATATTGCCGCAAAAGAAAAAGGAAAACCTGTCGTCACAGATGTTTATGTGTCGGTAGAGGGTGACCTTGAGGTTACATGCGCCGCACCGTATTATGATGGCGGTGAATTTGCCGGAGTTGCAGGAATAAGCACGCCGCTTGATTCTCTTTATGCACTGGTTCAGGAAAAAAACATGGGAAAGGACAGCATCAATTTCGCTCTGAACCGGAAGGGCTGTGTAGTATTATCTACGCAGAAAACGGGAACGCTGGCGGTATCTGCAGACACGGATCTGCGCCTTTCGGGTGAGCAGAGTCTGGCCATGGAGGCTGCTTCTATGGCCGCAGGCAAACGGGATGTTGCTCTGGTTACTGTTGACGGGGAAGAATATTATCTCGCATACGCTCCAATGCCTTCCATAGGATGGAGCTTCGGCACACTGGTCAAACGTGACGCAGTGGTCGGCCCTGCAAAGGAGATAAGACACACTGTCATGAGCGAGGCGAAAAAATTCGCTGCCGTTCTGGATGATTTTTTCTTTGGGAATTTTATCCGCATGGCTGTGCTGATGCTTTTCATTCTGGCAGTGCTTGTCTACGTCAGCCGCAGGGCTGCGCGGCGTTTTGTTGAGCCGGTTCTTGCACTTTCTGCCGGGGTAAAGGACATCGCAAAGGGTAATCTAGACAGGAAGCTGGATATAAAAACAGGGGATGAGATAGAAGGTCTCGCCGACAGCGTCAATGAAATGACCGATGACCTGAAAAAATACATGGATAATCTTGCGACGGCAACTGCGGATAAGGAACGTATTGCTACGGAGCTTTCACTGGCACAGGGAATACAGGAGGGTATGCTGCCTCAGATTTTCCCGAAGTTTTCAAACAACCCTCATTTTGACCTCTTTGCCAGCATGGAGCCCGCACGTGAGGTGGGCGGAGATTTCTATGATTTCTACAGCCTTGATGACGATCATCTGGCTTTGACTATTGCCGATGTTTCAGGCAAAGGTGTTCCTGCGTCGCTATTCATGGTTATCTCGAAAACTATTCTGAAAAACGCGGCCCTTTCCATGGGGCAGGCAGCTGACCTGGGACACATGATGGAAATATCGAACCGTCAACTCTGCGAAAATAATGAAGAAATGATGTTTGTCACGGTGTTTTTCGGGGTTCTGGACGTAAAAACAGGGGAATTTTCCTATGTAAATGCCGGACATAATGCACCATATATAGGCCGTACCGAAGACGGACACACAGAATGGAGCTCACTTAGTGATGAAAAGAAAAATTACATGGTGGGCGCAGTTGAAAATGCTGTTTACGACGAAAGGAAAATCACGCTGAAGCCTGGAGACATGCTTTTCGTATATACAGACGGCGTAACCGAGGCAATGAATGAAAACGGAGAATTGTACACAGACGAGCGCCTTGAAGCAACACTTGGGCGCGTGGCGACACCGGATAAAAATGCGGAGACAATTCTTGCCGAAGTCCGTGCGGATGTAGCCGAACACGTAGGTGAGGCGGAGTCTTCGGACGATGTGACGATGCTTGGTATAAGATATCTTGGAGCGTGATGATAGTTGCAAAAATATTTGAGCCTCCAACAAAAATTGTTCTGCAACTGCAAATAGCGGTGTGAAAGAGAGGAATTTAGGATGGCCGGAGAACTGATACAGGAAGAAAGAAAACTGGAGAACGGCTGGACTGTCTGGATGGTCAGAAGCCGTATTGATTTGAAGACAGCTGATGAGGTATATAAGCGCGGAGAGGAAATAATAGCGAAGTCGGATAAGACTGCCCTCGACATGTCGGGAGTAGAATATCTTTCCAGCGCCGGAATCCGTGCTATGCTCCGCCTGAACAAGCTGGCACGTAAAAGCTCAAAGGAGTTTACGGTGGTCGGAGCTAATGGCATGCCCAAGGCTGTGCTTGAGGACAGCGGGATGGATGTGCTTTTGAAGGCAAAGGAATCTGTTGATGAATTAATTTGAGGCATTACAAAGTCCTGAATACGTTTCGTTTTATCTGTAGAAAAGCGGGAGAGTTTGCTTTCCCGCTTTATATAATGTAGAATATCTACATAATTATTTTTTATCTTTTACATTTGACAGACTGACTGTTGTAAAAGAACTTGCAGCAGTATGCATATATTTGCATGTTGTTTTGAGGGAGTGTATTAAATGGCCGAGCTTGAGAATTTGCCGGAGGAGGAGCTCTTCGATGAGCTTGGAGACCCGTCTCTTCGACGAATCCTGGATACGATGGTCAAATCAATAGAGGTTAGCAAGTCACAGCTTTATGATGTTTATGAAGCCGCGCATTCCGAAGTGGAGCAGAGCAAGAAAAATCTTGAGTCGGCAAAACGGCAGACGAGGGAAATCATTGATGAGGTTGATGCACTTGTACAGCTTGAGCAGCGGGAAAAACAAAAGCTCGTGCGTGTAAGCTCCAGCTTTTCCGATTATTCTGAGGAAAAGATACAGGAGGCTTATGAGGCTGTAAAGAACGTACAGGTTCAGCTTGGCATTGCACGGGAAAAGGAGCAGCAGCTCAGGAATCAGCGCAATCAGCTGGAGCGCAGACTTGCCCGTCTGCAGAAAACAGTGGGAGCCGCACAGCGTCTGGCGATGAGAATAAGCTCAATGCTCAGCTACCTTAGTGTGCAGATAAGCGACGTAGTGCTGCAGCTTGAAGCGGCATCAAAAAATAAATACCTGAGTGCGGCAATAATCCGCGCCCAGGAGGACGAGCGGCTGCGCGTCTCAAGAGAGATTCATGACGGACCGGCTCAGGATGTCGCGAATATCATGCTGGAAGCATCAATAGTGGAACGCCTTGTGGACATTGACAAGGACGAAGCAAAGATGAGCCTTAAGGAGCTGAGAAAGCATCTTCGGGAGTGTCTCAAGGATATCCGTCAGATTATTTTCGACATGCGTCCAATGTCTCTTGATGATCTTGGACTTGTGGCTGCACTTCAGGCAGTTTCCCGCAAATTTCGTGAAAGAGATATGCTGGTGGTGCATTTCTCCGTGGACGGAGATGAGGTTCAGCTTGAAGAACACGTAAAGACAGGTCTTTTCCGTATAGTACAGGAATCACTGAACAACGTGCTGCATCATTCCGGAGTCAAGGAAGCCGTGCTGCGCATGCTGTATACGGATGCCGCAGTTTCCATCCTCATTGAGGATAAGGGTAAGGGCTTTGACGTAGATGCCTTTGAGGAGCAGAACAAGAGCGATGATGCTGAAAAGAAGCATTTCGGTATTCTCGGAATGAAGGAGCGTGCGACTATAATAGGCGCTCAGTTCAGTGTCACCTCGAAGCCTGGAGAAGGTACGCGGGTTCATATCCGTTTCCCGTTAAAGGTGGAAAATCAGCAGGCACTAAAGGATGAACAGGGGAAGCAGGCATGAAAAAAGAACAGCGGCGGGCGCCGCTGGCGGCTGCAATGGAAGCATATGCCGCCGGCGGCGCTCTTGCTTTTCATACACCGGGACATAAACAGGGGCTGGGGGCAGATCCGCTGTTAAAAAAATTAATAACTGAGGAAGGCCTGAAGCAGGAGGTCTCACTGATGGCCGAGCTTGATGACCTGAATCATCCGGAGGGCTGTATCCGTGAGGCTGAGGAGCTTGCTGCTGAGCTTTGGGATGCTGATTCGGCATTCTTCATGGTAAACGGAACAACAGGCGCTATTCATACCATGATTATGGCGGCGCTTTCTCCGGGGGATGAGGTGCTGGTACCTAGAAACGCGCACCGCTCAATAATGGGAGGCATCGTTCTTTCCGGTGCCTGTCCTGTCTATATGCAGCCAACAGTTGATGAACGTCTTGGAATAGCCATGGGGCTCACGACAGAGTGTGTGGAGGAAACTATCCGCAGACATCCAACCGCAAAGGCTGTTGTAGTCGTTTATCCTACATATTACGGAGTTGCGTGTGACCTTTCTTCAATCGTGAGAACAGCGCATGCTCATGGAATGACGGTTCTTGTTGATGAGGCTCATGGAGCGCATCTGCATTTTTCGGAGGCGCTTCCGCCGGACGCTGTTTCCTGCGGAGCGGATTTAGTTGCGCAGAGCACTCATAAGACACTTGGCTCGATGACTCAGACCTCAATGCTGTTTTTGAAGGGCGGCAGGATTGAACCTGAGCGTGTTCGCCGCACGATGTCCCTTTTGACCTCAACCAGTCCGAACTATCTTTTGATGGCATCGCTGGATATTGCGAGATATCAGATGGCGGCAGAGGGACGGGAGCGTGTCGGACGTGCCGTATGGCTCTCATCTATTGTCCGCTCGGAGGTCAACCGCATGGACGGTCTGTGGTGCTTCGGGAAGGAATACATGGGAGCACCGGGAGCCGAGGCGCTGGATACCGCGAAGCTGACTGTACAGGTGGCAGGGCTTGGTATGACAGGAGCCGAAGCGGAGCAGATTCTCCGATGGAAATATAAGCTTCAATGCGAGCTCGCAGATACCAAAAACGTACTTTTCATCCTGTCCATGGCAGATACGGAGGAAACAGCTGACAGGCTTACTGAAGCGCTTAGGGATTTTTCGCGCACAGAGAAAAAAGGAGACGCGGCTCCGGCTGTGCCTCTCCAGGCAACAACGCTTCCTGCCGTGGTATATACACCCCGCGAGGCAATGTTCCGTGAATCTGAGCGTATTGTATTCGAGGCGGCAGAGGGACGGATTAGCGCTGAGGAAATCGCGTTTTACCCGCCCGGGATTCCGGTTATTCTGCCGGGGGAACGCATTACAAGAGAATTGATTGACTACATAAAGGAAACGGCAGCGCTTGGACTGCGTGTTACAGGACCGCAGGATACAAGTCTCAAGACACTGCGTGTACTTCGCTGACGGAGGCAGAGGAATGGGAGATAAAAAAGGAAAGCTTATAATAATCGAGGCAGGAGACGCCTCGGGAAAAGAAACGCAGACGCGTCTTCTTTATGAAAAACTGAATGCAGAGGGGAAAAACGTAAAACGTGTAGAGTTCCCTGATTACGAAGCGGAGTCCTCGGTGCTTGTCCGCATGTATCTTTCCGGGAAATTCGGAAAGCAGGCAGAGGATGTTGACGCATATGCCGCATCTACATTTTTCGCCGTTGACCGTTACGCGTCCTATCGGATGAAATGGAAAAAGGATTACGAGGCAGGCACGATTATCCTGTCTGACAGATATACGACATCAAATCTCATTCATCAGGCAATCAAGCTGAAGGATGAAACGGAGCGTGAAAAGTACACGGAGTGGCTGCAGGACCTTGAGTACGAAAAGCTTGGACTGCCGCGCCCTGACTGCGTGGTTTTTCTGGATATGGCACCTGCCGTGAGCGACAAGCTTTTGGCGGCACGGGCCAAGGAAACAGGAGTCAGCGAGGATATTCACGAAAAAGACAAGGCATATCTTCACCGCTGCTACGAAGCCTACTGCGCCGCGGCAGAAAAATTCGGATGGAAGCATGTTGTATGCAGCGATGGTGTAAATCCCCGTCCGCCCAAGGAGATTGCAGAAGACGTGTGGAACGCTGTACGCGATTATATTTAAGGAGTTTGTATGATAAAAGAAGTTCTTGTAGTTGAAGGGAAAATGGACGTTGTCGCCATTGACAAGGCTGTCGAGGCAGACTGCATAACAACGGGAGGCTTTACGCTTAGTAAGCGCTCCCTCAATGATATTGCCGAGGCGTATAAAAAGCGCGGCATAATAATTCTGACTGATCCGGACGGAGCCGGAGAAAGGATACGCAGATTTCTTTCAAAAAGATTTCCGGAGGCCAAGCATGCTTTTATTCCAAGAGAAGAAGCAACAGCCCATGATGATGTGGGTGTGGAGCAGGCGTCCCCGGAATCTATCCGAAAGGCACTGGAAAAGGTGCATACACTTCAGTGGAATCCGACAGAGATTTTCACGATGACTGAGCTGATAGTCAACCGCCTAAGCGGAGGAGCGGAAGCATCAGACCGCAGGGCAAAGCTGGGAGCGGCACTGGGGATTGGCTGGGCAAATGCAAAAACCTTTTTGAAGCGTCTCAACCACTACGGTGTAACACGTGAGGAATTCGAAGCGGCAGTTGCCGCGCTGGACAAAGGGGGCGATGTGGAGTGAAAATGCCAAGAATTGCAGACCGTGGAGTTACAAATCACATACTGAAGGCGTTTAACCTGCACGCCAGCAAACGTCTTGGACAGAATTTTCTTATTGATGCGGGAGTAGTCAATGGAATTGTGGCAACGGCCGAAATTGGACCGGGTGACCGTGTATTGGAAATCGGCCCGGGTATCGGTACACTTACCCAGGCACTTGCAGAGGCAGGTGCTGATGTGACAGCAGTAGAGCTGGATAAAAAACTGCCTGCTGTCCTGGCTGAAACACTCAAAGAATACGACAACGTGCGCATAGTTCCGGGAGACATCCTGAAAACAGACATATCGGCACTTATGGGAGAGGAGCCATTTAAGGTGGTCGCAAATCTTCCTTACTACATAACGACGCCGATTATCATGGCGCTGCTTGAACAGAAGCTTCCAATAACGAGAATCGTTACAATGGTGCAGAAGGAAGTGGCGGAGCGCATGATTGCCGAGCCGGGCGGAAAAGATTACGGTGCTCTTTCTGTTGCCGTTCAGTATTATACACAGCCGGAATTTGCGCTTAACGTGCCGCCGCGCTGCTTCATGCCGGCTCCTGCCGTTGAATCAGCTGTTATGGACTGTGTTGTGAGGAAGGAAGCACCTGTGGACGTTAAGGATGAAAAAATGTTCTTCCGCGTTGTTAAAGCATCCTTTGGGCAGCGCAGGAAAACTCTTAGCAATGCGCTTACAGGAGTGGGAATATCCAAGGACGATGTAAAGAATGTATTGAACACTGCGGGCGTAGACGGCACACGCCGCGGAGAAACCCTTACACTTCGTGAGTTCGCCGCCTTGGCAGATGCAGTAACTGCACTGAATGAAAAATAATGTATTAAGAAAAGAGACGTGAAAATTTTTTATATTTTTCACGTCTCTTTTTACTTTTGCATATTTCTAGTATTATAATATTTATATCAAACAAAAAATCCGAGAGGGGTTTCAATATGGACATAAAACAGGAGACAAACGGTACAGAGCTTACGATGTTTCTTTCAGGGCGTCTGGATACAGTCGCGGCCGTTGACTTTGAAAAGGCACTGGATGCGGTATCGAAGGATGTGACGCTTCTTATCGTTGACTGCGCTGAGCTCTCTTACGTTGCATCCTCAGGACTTCGCATGTTCCTGAGAGCACAGAAGCGCATGAATGCGCAGGGGAAGCTCGTCGTGCGTCATGTGCAGGAGAGTGTCATGGAGGTTTTCTCAATGACCGGATTTGATTCACTGCTTCAGATAGAAAACTAAAACGAAAAACTACAATCGTTTTGATGTCTGCCGGATGAGTATAGGAGAATAGCTATGCAGGAAAACAGAATTAGCTTTGAAGATCTTCCGAAAAAAGATCAGGTGCGGCTTTGCGCAGTTTACGGGTCGCAGCCGAAAAACGGATATACGGCGTACAGGATAGAATACGTCCGTGAACTGACTCCTTATGAAGCATGGTTTTTCGGCCGTGGGAACTTTTTGTCCCCCAGCTTTTTGACACAGACACTCTACAAGCTGAAGGGAACACTTTCCCCGCTTTTATTCAACCGTATCCTCAGAGATTATGAGGCGCAGGAGGATGTGCTTCGGACGAATTACTGCGATATTGGCGACCGTGTGCTGGCTGTGGTGACAAAGGAACGCAAAAATACAGAGCCTGTTATTTACAACAATCTGCAGGGACGCGAGCCGGAAGAAATAGATGAAATGCTTTCCAAGTTTTCGGCAGCGGAGATTCGTTATCCCTTTGATGTAGAAAAGGGTGGACTGCACAGAATTTTTGTTTTTCACACAGGGCCTGATGAATATGCCGTACTTGTTACAGCCGCGCAGATTATTCTTGACCGCTTCGACATCAGAAAGATTTTCAGCCAGCTGCTGAATTTGCCTGAGGTCGAATATTCCGAAGTGAAGCCTGTTTTACAGAGCGGGCACATGGAATCCAAGATGCACGAATATTGGAAGAAGCTTTTGGCCGCTCCGCCGCAGTCCAATGCCCTGCCATGGGAGCTTGAGAACGCGCCGCAGCATTCGTACAAGCAGAGAGCGCGAAACATCGTTCTCTCCGGCGAGCTCTTTTCAAGCCTGGTGGAGGAATCTAAGGGCAACCGCATGATGATGATGGCAATACTGGCCTCCACATGGGGACTTCTTCTGCAGACAGAGGGACGTTTAAAGGATTTGTGCATCTGCCTGCTCGTTCCGAATCAGAACATGCAGAAGGAGGAAGCATGGCGCCCGTTCAGCATGGTGCCTGTACGGCAGACACTGGCAAAGGATGATACAATAGACAGCCTGCTGAAGCGGCAGTTCCAGCAGATGCTTGTATCAAGACCTTATGCATGCCTTGACTGGGAAAGCTTTGAAACCTTCCTTGGAAAGGGAAAGAAGCCCTTCAATCATTTTCTTGATTTTTATGACTTTCTTTCGGAAGAAAAGCCATATTCCCAGCAGTCTGCGGAAGCAAATGGCGGCGTGGTTTCAAGGCGTTCATGGGATTCCAGAAGTACGAAGCTGAGTCTCTATTTCCAGTACACAAAAACGAAAGCTTCCATCATAATGCTTTACGACGAAGCTTCATTTCCACCGGGGATTGGAGACCGCATAGCGAAAACCTACACCTTGCTGCTGCAGCAGATGCTCACGGATATTCATAAGCCTGTTGATGTGATTCAGGAGAATCTTCTTGCACGTCTTCATTCCGAAAAATCGATGCAGGCCGTTTACAAGGAGGAAGAAAAGGCACGCCTGCAGCACGCTGTATCCACAGTGCAGATTCTGCAGGGCGCAAGCTCCGGAACAACGCAGCATTTTGTACAGGCAGGAACGCTTCGCACGTACTTCGAGGGAGACCGCATAGAAGGCACGGACAGAGACTTCCTTTTCGTTGCAGAAGGAAAACTGGCACGCAGTATCGAGGACGGCGAAGGCTGGTACTGCACGCTGGATATCGTAAAGGATGGCGCATGGATTAACGAGACTGTCACGCTTGAAGAACGCAAAGCCACACTCTCAGTTGAGGTTCTTTCCGAGCGCGCTGAGATTTTGGTCGTATCGAAGGAAGCTATGGAAAACATCCTTACCCAGCATCCAAGTCTTTATAAAAAAATCATTACCTACGCTGTCTCACAGCTTGAAAAATATCAAAGACTCTGGGCACAGTCATAAAAGAAAATATCAGAGGGACTATGGAAAATCTTTTTCATAGTCCCTTTTTGTGTGCTGTTAAGTTTGGGGAGGAAAAGAACGATAATATATATAACAGAGTTTATTCGATGATGATTTTATTGCGGATAATTTGCTTAAAGGACTGATATCTCAAATGGCAATGATGATTATGAACAACGCTGCGGCGGCAATGACGCTGGGCGAACTCAATAAAAATATTTCTCAGATCGGCAAGCAGCTTAAAAAGCTCTCGTCCGGACAGCGTATTGTTGGTGCCGGGGATGATGCTTCGGGCTACAGCATTTCGGAGAAGATGCGGGTACGTATACGTGCGCTTGGACAGAATGAGCGGAACGTGCAAAACGGTTCGGCTCTTCTTCGTGTTGCCGAGGGCGGCGTGCAGTCTCAACTTGATATTATGAGAACTATCAAGGAAAAGGTCATTGACGCAGATAACGATACGAATACTGACATTGATCGTGCGACAATACAAAAGGAAATAGATCATGGCTTCCGTCAGATTGAAAATATTGCCCGGGAAACCACCTACAACGGAAAACGCCTGCTTGTTGGGGACAAAGTGGGTGAAAAGGTGTACAGCTGGGTGGTTGATGATAAATCCAGCCTGCTCCCAGGCAGCGATGAGATGCGTATGATTGACATGAATATGATTGACGATAAATACGAAAGCCTAAACGGCATCGTCGGTCCTTTTGATTTGTTTAAAAAGTCGAAGATTGAGAGCGCAACCTTGGATAAACTGGGATTCTCGCCAACAATTCAGCTTGAAGGCGGCGATGATAATATATATACATTTGACAGTTCTTTCAAAACAGTGGATGATTTCGACGGGGCGGCTCTGGCGGAATCGTATTCAGATACGGCAATCGTATTGAAAAAAGGTTCTAATGCAGAAAATAAATATGGTGGTTATGTCAATTACTGTAACGTAAGGCTTAATAATAATGTCAAAGAAGTTGATATTAGTGGTTGTAGTTCGGTAGAAGAGGTTATGGAAGTCATTCAGGCCAAATTGCCGAATATAGTTAAAGGATATGGTGTGGACGAAAATGGCGCCTATTATTTAAAAACTGTCAGAACGCTTGGTGGAAGAATGTACAGATACTCTTCAGCCCAAATGGAAGAGGTTGGTAAGACTGGTCTTTTTAATGGGCCGTCGTATTTTTCGGGGGGAGAAGAAGCTTCAGGTGCTATCGATGATGATCCAGATTCAGTAGAGCCGAATCCGGGCAAAAAGGCAACGTGGAGCCTTTCTGATATGCAAGCAAACACTGGTATCACGATATACCAGGATTATGGTAAATCTATAGCTGGTCTGAAGTTTGTTGATGGGAATGGAGCTCCGTCTCCGTATAACCCATATAACGGAATGCAGACTGTTGGAATAGATTATGAAGGAACTATTTTATTTGGTGATTGTACAGGGGAATTAAAAAATGGGACATTGGAAATTACGGCTTTGAGAGAGGGTATATACGGAAATACTTCTTACTATGTGAAAGACGGAATTGAAAAGGAAAAATATGAGTTTTTGGCGACAAAATCATTGAGTGGCACAAATGACCAACCTTGGGCATATGGAACTGTAGATGTGTCGGCATATGATGATGTGGAAACGTTAATTGATGATTTAAAAGGAAAAGCTATTACATTTAGTTATTCAAATGGGTACGCACAAGATAGCTATTATGAAAATGGATATCCATACGATTTTTCTACCCGAAACGAGTATTCTAACTCAGATGCGCCATACTTTTATGTTGAGTTTATTGATACTGGCTCAAGTAATCCTGTGGATGGAATGTATAAGTTTCCACATAGTATATTTGGCGATGGAGTGGTGGATTTGGATGCTCTGCGCTCTGCTGTTGCGGGCGGAAAGACAATCGCAGAAGCTTTTTATGATTGCTGCAAGAGTTCGACTGCCAGAGAAGTTCAGGGTAGAATTGAAGAAGCTACAAGTGATGGAGGTCAGGTTATTGGCCTGAAAATTAGAGCCGGAAATTTCGGAGTTGGGACTGCCGGCAACAAAGAGAAACTTTTTTTGACACAAAATCAGTTGCGCTCCTACACTTTGGATTATGGTAAGTGGTTTAATGAAAACCCTGACAAGACTATTCCTGATTTTCTTAATAACAAAGGATTTCGTTTTTACTGTGCCAGCTGTGATAATCAATGGTTTAATATTCATTTCATTACAGAAGAATTGCCGGGTGGCAGGCCACAAAATTCGGATCCCGGTGCTGAGGATATCAAACACCTTTATGTCGATGTGTCAGGCGTGACGGATGCGGAATCTTTGGTAAAGGCAATTTATGATCAGGCTATGCCTCAACTTACCGGTTCGGATCCGGATTTGAATCACTTTATGCGTTTGGTTGCGGATGGAGATAAGTTGATTATCTATGATGAACGTAGACTTACTGATTCGTATCTAAGGAATGCTAAGGACAAAAAAGGTAATTACCTTTATGAATACCAGTGGGACGATGCGGAAAATGTTGGCGGCGCAAAAATAGCTGACGGCGTTTGGGATAATGTTTCCATAGGTGAGCGCGATGTGTATGTCCGTGACCTCATAATTCAGGACACTGACCATGCCAGCATGAATATCCGCCTGAGGATTCCTCAGACCACAATGGACCATCTTTTCGGATATCAGGCAGGTACAAGGGATTTGTCGGAGTTTAATGTGCTTACTGCAAAAAGCCGCGAGGAGCTTTTAGGCAATAAGGCAGGCAAATCCCGCAGCGGAAGAATTATCCCGAAGGACGAAAAGGGACTTCTTGACACGGCGATTGATTATCTTACAAACGCAAATACTCTTATTGGTGCGCAGAACATGCGTCTCGGTATGACAGAGTCAAATATAGTAGTTCAGCAGGAGAATACTACTGCATCCGAGTCAACAATCCGCGATGCGGATATGGCGAAAGAAATGGCGGAGTATACGAAAGCGAGCGTGCTTTCACAGGCATCGCAGTCCATGTTGGCGCAGGCCAATCAGAATGGTTCTGCAATATTGAGCCTTCTTCAATAATGCATATCGGATGAAAAAGGGCTTCAGCGCTTAATTGTCAGCGCTGAAGCCCTTTTTTACAAAGTGAAAGGCCGGCAGATTTAGGGGAGGCTGCCGGCCTTTCAGGGAGATAGAGAATGAAAATGAAAATGTGTTGTATATAATTCACCGATTTCTCGGAGAGGGGTTTTAAGAAACCAGCGGATTATATTCTTTTTGCTCGGGGTTCGTGTCCCCCTTGCTTGATACATAATATACAGGAGGTTTATGAAAAGAAACTGACAAATTGGATGAAATTTAGCTGAAAATAAGGGATTGAGGGTTTGCTGCAAAGAAGATTTTGCCTGTGGCAAAACTGGAACGAAGGCGTTATAATATATATTATTTCAATAGGTAAAAGGGAGGTAATTTATTATAGAATTTCAACCTGTGCGTAAGGAAGACAAGGCAGTTCTCGACCCGTTCTTCCGGGCACAATACTATGAGAACTCTCATTATAATTTCACGACGGTTTATATCTGGCGAAATCCGTTTCACATGCAGTGGGCCATCGAAGACGGGGTGCTTTTCATGAAAGCGGAGTGGCAGGGGAAAAAGATGCTGCTAAATCCTTTCGGCCCCGCGGATAAGATGGCAGAGGCTGTGCAAAAGCAGATTGAGTGGGCAAAGTCCAATGATGTTCCGTTCTATGCCTATGGCATAGAGGAAAAGATGGTGCCTGTATATGAGGCTGCATCGGGGATAAAGCTCACGGCCCGTGCAAACCGCGATGAGGCGGATTATTTGTACAATACGCAGGATCTTATTAAGCTTTCGGGACGCAAGTATCATTCGAAGAAGAATCACCTGAATGCTTTTTGGCGTCAGTACCCTGAGGCAGAATATCTTCCTATTACAGAGGATATAGTTCCAGAGTGCAAGCTGAACATGAACGGCTGGTACAAGGAGCTTCAGCAGGAGACTCCTGATGATCCTTATATTGCAACTGAGCGTGAGTCCGTCATGGAAATTTTGAGTGATTTGGAGTATTTCAAGCTCAAGGGTGCTGCTATCCGCATCGGAAAGCGTATTGTTGCTTTTACTCTTGGGGAACAGCTTAATAAGGATACTGTTGTCGTTCATATCGAAAAGGGTGCTCCGGATATCCGTGGCGCGTACACTGTAATCAACCAGTCTTTTTTGGAGCATGAGTGGTCTGAGTTTCCTTATGTGAACCGTCAGGAGGATATGGGACTCGAAGGTCTCAGAACAGCAAAGGAATCGTATCGTCCTGTAAGGATGATACAAAAATATATCATTGAGCCCGCGTAAGGGCAGGAGGAAAAGTTTTTCATGGCAACCCAATCACAGGGCGGTATGCTGAACCGTCTTTTTCATCTTAATGAAAAGAAGACCAATGTTCAGACAGAAATGATCGCCGGCTTTACGACATTTATTTCAGTAGCGTACATTTTGTTTGTTAACCCTAATATCCTTGCGGATGCAGGAATACCGAAGGAAGCTGCTATCGCGGCGACAATCTGGGTGGCGGCACTCACAACGACATTCATGGGCCTCTATGCGAATTATCCTGTGGCACTGGCCCCGGGAATGGGACTTAACGCGTTCTTCACGTACTATGTTGTTGGGACACTGCACCTTCCCTGGCAGGTAGCACTGGGAGCTGTTTTTTTCTCAGGCGTGTTTTTCTTCATCCTTACTGTCGGAGGAGTCAGGCAGGCGATTATAAGAGCCGTGCCTGAGAATCTGAAGCACGCGATTACCGTCGGTATCGGTATGTTTATTGCGTTTATCGGCTTTCGCGGGACAGGTCTTATTGTGGCAGATAAGGCAACGTATATAACTCTCGGTCATGTTGCTGAACCGACGACGCTTCTCGCACTTGTAGGGCTCCTGTTGACGGGTGTTCTCATTGTGCGCGGAGTCAAAGGTTCGATTTTGATTGGTATTGCTGTGATTACACTCGCAAGCATGTTCATGGGACTTTCTCCTGTGCCGCACGGTATTGGGGATATCATGAGCTTTGATATTCCTTCGATGGAAGCGACATTTGGTCAGTTTGATATCCGCGGCGCGTGGGAGTTCGGTATTTTCTCCATCATTTTCACGTTCACGGTTGTTGAACTCTTTGACAATATGGGTACACTCATAGGTCTTACAACAAAAGCGAACCTTGTAAAGGAAGACGGGGAAATCGAAAATCTTGACCGCGCTCTGACAACTGACGCTATAGGTACAATGCTCAGTGCGCTTTTCGGTACTTCAACTGTTACATCTTATCTGGAAAGTGCTGCAGGTATCGCCGAGGGTGGTAAGACAGGCCTTACCGCCGTGACGGTTGCTGTGCTCTTTGTTGTTTCGCTTGTGTTTGCACCGCTTATCGGACTGGTTCCGGCATTTGCCACCAGCCCTGCACTTATCATTGTCGGTGCTCTGATGATATCTGAGGTTCGAAATGTGAGCTTTGGCGCGTTCGATGATGCGCTTCCGGCTTTTCTTACAATCATCATGATGCCTCTGACCTCCAGCATTGCCAACGGCTTTGCTTTCGGTTTTGTCAGCTATGTTGTCATGAAAGTAGGTGCTGGAAAGATAAAGGAAATCAGCCCGATTATGTGGATAATCGCGCTTGCATTCCTTGTCAACCTGGAGCTCCGGGGATAATTTCATATTAAGAATTGGTACAGAATTACTGCCGTGCGAAAAAAAGTACGGCAGTAATTTATTTTTTTTACAAAATTTACTTGCAATTGAGAATCATTCGCTATATAATAAGCCTATCGTAATTGATAGAGATTCTCATTGAGGAAGTGATGCGGTTGGCAAAGGATGATTTCGAGTATGTGCTGGGCTATCACGCCGCACCGATGCTGCTGGGGTTTAAAACAGCCAATCTTATCACCTTCAGGAAAAGCAGGTTCGCCGACTTCGACGGAATGCTTGAATCTTATACGCCATGTTTTAACTGCAAAGGAATTTCGGTTTTCAGAGTTTCCGAAAAGAATGGTCTTGTTGTCATTATGTTTTACCGTGTGGATGCGATGGAACGTGATTTGAACCGCAAAGAGGCCCGGGAAATTTTGAGACGGTGTGGTTATCCCATGAACGGAAGCATTTTTGAGATGCTGGAGCACCTCAGGGAAAGAGTAGAGAGCGAGAAGACTTTTCCACACGAAATAGGACTTTTTCTGGGCTATCCTCCCGGTGACGTTGAAGGGTTTATACGTCACAAGGGAAGGGACTACTGCTGCTGTGGATACTGGAAGGTATATGAGAATGAAAGCGACGCGCGCAGGCTGTTTGGAATCTATGACAGCTGTTCAAGACATTTTTGCCGTGAGCTTGAATGCGGAAAAGAGTTTGCTGAGCTCGTGCGTGCGGTTTGAAAAAGGAGGATATTATCATGAGTAAGATTGCTGTTGTATATTGGTCAGGTACAGGAAATACCGAGATGATGGCTGAGGCATGTGCCGAGGGAGTCAAGGAAAGCGGAAGCGAGGTAACTCTCGCTGAGGTGAGCAGCTTCACGGCAGCCGACACTGCAAATTATGATGGAGTAATGTTCGGATGTCCTGCAATGGGTGCAGAGGTTCTTGAAGAAAGTGTTTTTGAACCGTTCTTCACTGAGGCAGAGGCTTTCCTTGAAAATAAACCGGTAGCGCTTTTCGGTTCCTATGGATGGGGCGGAGGCGCCTGGATGAATGACTGGGCAGAGCGCACCAGAAATGACGGCGCAAAGCTTTTCGGAAACGGACTTGCTGTAGAGAATACGCCTGATAATGATGCGCTTGCAGAGTGCAGGAAGCTTGGCAAGGATTTCGCGGCACAGATTTGATTTTGATTTCCGCATCGTTGTTTGGCCGCAGCGGTGTTGAAATATAGCTTTTTCCACAACATAATACTCCTACCTCAAAAGAGCACTCATCTGCGGAGTGCTCTTTTGACATTCAGTCAGGTAAGTGAAAATAATAATAAGAATGATATGTACTATCATTACCCTTGACAGTGAGAATCATTACTGCTATCATTAAAGCGCATTTAAGGCTACGTTATACGCAGAAAAATTTATGATGGAGGGAAAAGCATGACTTTGAAGGAAGGAAAGACCGGCATGAATCTCAGGATTGTGTCTCTTGAGGATTCGCCGCTGAAAACCCGTTTGATGACGATGGGGCTTATTCCGGGAACTAAAGTGACCGTGCTGCGTTCTGCACCCTTTGGTGACCCGATGGCACTTCGTATTCGTTCTTACAACCTCGCACTGCGCCGTGAAGATGCGGGAAAAATTACGGTCGAGGCAGTGTAAAGGAAGGAGAAGAATATGTCAACATTAGCAGTAGCATTAACGGGTAATCCTAATACAGGAAAATCTACAATTTTTAACGAGCTTACAGGCGCCCGTCAAAAGATCGGAAACTGGCCGGGCGTTACGGTAGACAAGAAGGTCGGCTATGTAAACCATAATGACCGTGCTATTTCTATCGTGGATTTGCCGGGAACCTACAGCATCAGCGCACGTTCCCCGGAGGAGAAAATCGTTATCGATTATCTCATGAACAACAAGCTGGATCTTGTCATGGATGTCGTCGATTCATCAAATCTTGAGAGAAATCTTTTCCTTACGGTTCAGCTTCTGGAGCAGGGTGTTCCGCTTCTTATTGATCTCAACATGCAGGACGAGGCTTCTGCGCATGGTATTCATGTGGATATGAAAAAGCTGGAGGAGCTTCTCGGTATGCCGGTTGTTGAGACGGTTGGTCGTTCAAGCAAGAGCACGAAGAAGCTTCTTGATGTATTTACATCGACCGTTATGTCCCAGTATCATCCAAGCGAGATTCTTGAGGAGCATATTGCAAAGATAAAGGAAATCCGTCAGAACGCGGCATCTGCTGATGCGGCTGAGGAGGCCGTCATTGAGGCGCGTTATGCTTTCATCGACCGCATTATGTCCGAGGCTGTTACGATGGATAATGCCGGTCTTACAAAATCCGAAAAGATTGATAAGGTTTTGGCAAACGGCGTCCTTGCGCTCCCGATTTTCCTTGCGATTATGTATGGGGTATTCCAGATTACATTTGAGTGGATTGGTCAGCCCTTGGCTGATGCTCTTGATGGACTTATCAATGAAGATTTCATTGAGTTCGCCAAGGAAGCCCTTGAGGGAATGGGCGTTGCTGACTGGATGGTATCACTTGTGACTGACGGTATAATCGCCGGTGTTGGTGCGGTGCTTACCTTTGTTCCGCTGATTTTCGTATTGTTCTTCTGCCTGTCCTTCCTGGATGGTACAGGTTACATGGCGCGTATTGCTTTCATTACGGATCCGATTATGCGCCGCTGCGGTCTCACCGGTAAGGGTATCATGCCTCTTATGATGGCGCATGGCTGCGCTGTCCCTGCTGTCATGGGCGCGCGTGCTCTTGATTCTGAAAAGGACCGTCTCGTTTCGATTCTTGTTACACCGTTTTTGACATGCGGCGCAAAGCTTCCTATTATGGCGCTTTTTGCTGCGATGTTCTTCCCGGATAATGCCGGTGATGTTGTTTTCGGCATGTATATTATCGGTGTTGTTATGGCTATTATTGCCGCAAAGATTCTCGGTGCTACTACCTTTAAGGGCGAGGGTTCTACGTTCCTTTTGGAGCTTCCGCCGTACCGCATGCCGGATATGAAGACTGTTCTTCTCGAGACATGGGATAAAGGTAAAGGCTACCTTATTAAAGCCGGAACGATTATCTTTGCTGCGTCGGTGCTTCTCTGGGTTATGTCCAACTATAATTTCAGCGGCCCGTGCGAGATTGACGAGTCGATTTTGGCTACTCTCGGCAGCTGGATGTCCACGCTCTTTGTTTTCCATGGCTTCGCAACATGGGAAGCAGGTGCTGCTCTTCTTTCGGGTATCATGGCTAAAGAAACGGTTGTTGCTACGATGGGCGTTCTTTACGGAGCTGCTGATGTTTCTACGGAAGCTGATGAGGCTCTGGAGGCTGCCAAGACAATGCTGGGTACGGGAATGGCTACAAGCTTTACAACGCTTTCGGCCTTTGCGTTTATGGTATTCTCTCAGCTGTATACTCCGTGTGTGACCGCACTCGGTACAATCAAGAAGGAAACAAATTCCTGGAAATGGATGGGCTTCTCGGCAGTATACATGTTTGCTATTGCATGGGTTGTTTCGCTCATCGTTTACCAGGGCGGTAAGCTGATGGGCTTCTAAGGAGGAAATATTATGGCTACGTTTGTATGTGCTGTGCTGGTAGCGGCTGCGTTGTTCTTTGCGCTGCGGCATATATACCGTAACTTTATAAAGGGTGAATCTGACTGCTGCGGGACGAGTGGATGCTCCTGCGGAGATTCGTGCGGCGGATGCAGTTCGTGCCATCCTCAGAAATAATATGGAACATCTGCGTCGGCAGGGGAGAAATCCTCTGCCGATTTTTTATATGGAAAATTATTCTATGCCAACAGGTGCAAAAAAATATGGAAAATATTGGCGATTTGATTGACAGGCAGAGATTGATGTGTTATCCTATATATCGTCGTGAATGAGACGATACAATTTAATATCATTTATTGGTAGAGCATTTGGAGAGTTGTCCGAGTGGTTGAAGGAGCACGCCTGGAAAGCGTGTATACGGTGAACGCTGTATCGAGAGTTCGAATCTCTCACTCTCCGCCATTTTACTTATCATTCCTTTTCCAGGTCGGACCGCAGCGCTTTGGTCTCGCGCAATGGGGCCCCATGAATCCCGTCAGGTCCGGAAGGAAGCAGCGGTAAGTGGTCAGTCACATGTGCCGCGAGGGTGCCTGAGGGCTGTGGCCCGACGTTGAAAAGGATCATCATATATGCAGCCGTAAGGGCTGCTTTTTTTGTATAGATTTTTGTGTATTGCGCTTTTCGGGGTGAGTTTATGGCAAAAAAAATATACGCGGTAAAGCGTGGAAGAAAAACAGGGCTGTTTAATACATGGGACGAATGCAAGGCGCAGGTTGCAGGGTTTCAGGGGGCTGTTTACAAGGGCTTTATGGATATAGACGAGGCCAATGCATGGCTTTCGGGAAGCACGGCGGCTTCGGTTGCTGTGAAGGGTACGCCTGTAAGAACAGGCGAGCAGACATCGCTTTTCGGAGAAGAGAAGGATGCTCCGATTAATGAGGATTATGTTATTTATACAGACGGTTCCTGTCTCAGGAATCCTGATGGCCCCGGAGGCTGGGCGGCTGTTATAACAAAGACCGCTACAGGGGAAAAGCAGGAAATAAGCGGAGGAGAAGCTTCGACTACAAATAACCGCATGGAGCTTACGGCCGGAATCATGGCTCTCAGGGCTTTGCCGGAGGGAGCTTCTACAGCCTTTTTCGCTGACAGCCAGTACCTGCAGAATGCATTTGTTAAAAGATGGCTGGTGTCGTGGAAACGGCGCGGCTGGATTACATCAACGGGAACTCCTGTTAAAAATCAGGACTTGTGGATGGCACTGGATGCGGAGGTATCATGCCATGAGGTGCATTTCCACTGGGTAAAGGGCCATGCAGGAAATGAGGATAATGAACGGTGCGACAGGCTTGCAAAGGCCGAGGCGATGAAGTTTGCTGATTAAAGGAGACTGACATTATGTTAGGAAGATTTTCACGTACAGAGCTTTTGCTGGGAGAAGCGGCCATGAAAAAGCTGGCAGACAGCAGAGTTGCAATTTTCGGCGTTGGCGGTGTCGGCTCTTTTGTTGCGGAAGGACTTGTACGGGCAGGAGTGGGACATTTTCTTCTAGTTGATAATGATTTGGTGTGTCTCACGAATCTTAACAGGCAGATTCACGCGACAATGAAGACTGTTGGCAAATCCAAGACGGAAGTAATGAAGGAAAGAATGCTCTCAATAAATCCTGAGGCAGAGATTGAAACTGTGGACGAATTTTTCCTGCCGGAGACGGCGGACAAATTCTTTGATAAACCGCTGTATTATATTGTCGATGCCGTGGATACGGTTACGGCAAAGATTGGGCTCGTGATGGAGGGCGAAAAGAGAGGCATTCCTGTCATGAGCAGTATGGGAGCAGGAAACAAGCTTGATCCATCGGCTTTTCGTGTGGCAGATATATATGAAACCAGGGTATGTCCTCTTGCCAAGGTGATGAGGAAGGAGCTGCGGGCGCGCGGCATAAAAAAACTCAAGGTAGTTTATTCCGAGGAACAGCCGATAAAGCCTGCCGTTTCGGGATGCGGAGCGAATTGTATATGTCCGCCGGGGAGCGCAAGGAACTGTGATGTCCGCAGGGCTGTTCCGGGAAGTGTTTCTTTTGTGCCGTCAGTGGCGGGGCTTATAATTGCCGGTGAGGTTGTGAAGGATTTGACAGCAGGTGTCCGTCGGGAGGTCGGGGTATGAATATTTCTGTTTTGGGCTGCGGCCGCTGGGGTTCTTTTCACGCGTGGTATGCGGATAAAATCGGTCATGACGTTGTTCTCTGGGGCCGCCCGGGTTCAAAGAATCTTGCGGAGCTTCGTGACAGGCATGCGAACGAATATCTTCAGATGCCTGAGTCTGTTGAGCTTTCTGACGATCTTTCCTATGCGGTGGAGCGTGCGGATATTATCATAATTTCAATCGGCGCGCAGCAGCTTCGGTCCTTCGCGGGACAGCTGGCTGAGCTCCCGATTAAGAATAAAACCTTTGTGCTTTGCATGAAAGGACTTGAAATCGGCACGGGAAAGAGGCTTTCTGTTGTGATGCGCGAGGAGGTCGGCCCTGAGCCTGATATAGCGGTATGGGTTGGCCCGGGACATGTGCAGGATTTTCTTAAGGGGATTCCAAACTGCATGATTCTTGCTTCTGATTCCGATGAGGTAACAGCAAGGCTTGTTCCGATTTTTCACGGGCCTCTTATCCGTTTTTATTATGGAAAGGATTTGCTTGGTACTGAGATTGGTGCAGCTGCGAAAAATGTAGTAGGACTGGCTGCGGGAATGCTTGACGGAGTGCATTACGGAAGCCTCAAGGGAGCGCTTATGGCACGGGGAACAAAGGAGCTTTCACGCCTGATTGATGCCATGGGCGGTGATGCTATGACTGTCTACGGGCTGTCGCATCTTGGTGATTATGAAGCAACGCTTTTTTCGCCGCACAGCAACAACCGCCGTTATGGAGAAAATCTCATGCTGGGCAAGCCTTCGACGAAGCTGGCGGAGGGTGTTTACACCGCTGAGGCTCTCATGGCACTCTCGAAGGAGTATAATGTGGAGCTTCCCATAAGCCGTTCGGTATATGAAATAGTATGCTGCCATAAAGAACCGAAGGCAGAGCTCGAGAGACTTTTTTTGCGTTCTGAAAAAGAAGAATAAAGGTGAATGTATGTACAGCCCCGGGGTTAATCTGCTGCCCCGGGGCTTTTGCGCATATGGGCTGACGGCTGATGTTTTGCTGTAAGCGGAAAATGTTTTTTGTATTTTTTGTTCTATGTATAGAAATTGCATACCTTGTATGCTATAATGATATACATATTTGAGATTTCAAAAGGGGGAATCACTATGAGGTTGGGGAAATGGAGCAGATTTGCAGTGCTCGGAGTGCTGCTTGCGTTTGCTGCCGTGATTTTTGCAGGATGCGGCGGAGGAGACGGCAAGAGTGCCGAGAAGAAGTTCCTGAATATTGCCACGGGCGGTACGGCAGGAACGTATTATCCGATTGGCGGCGCTATGGCTGAAATTCTGAACAAGAAGATTCCGGGTATGAACGCAAGCGCTCAGAGTACAGGAGCTTCCGTTGCTAATATCAATATGCTGAAGGACGGCTCAGTGGATTTGGCAATCGTTCAGAATGATATTACGTACTATGCTATGAACGGCACGGAAATGTTTAAGGATAAGAAGGTAGAAAACCTTCGCGGTATCGCAACTCTCTATCCTGAGACGTGCCAGATTGTTACGCTTGAGAAAAACGGTATCAAATCAATCGCAGACCTCAAGGGCAAACGCGTTGCGGTAGGTGCCAGCGGAAGCGGTGCTGAGGCTAATGCACGTCAGATTCTGGCTGTGTATGGAATCACCTATGATGATATCCAGGTGCAGTACCTCTCCTTCGGTGAGGCATCCAATGCTCTGAAGGACGGCAATGTTGATGCCGCATTCGTTACGGCAGGCTATCCAACGGCGGCTATTCAGGATATTGCATCCCAGCATCCGGTTCGTCTGCTGGCGGTAGATGCTGCAGCTGCTGACAAGCTCATCGCAAAATATCCGTTCTATACAAAGACAAAAATTCCGGCAGGCACTTACGCAGGCTTCAATGAAGAGGTCGAGGCTGTCTCCGTTATGGCAATGCTTGTTGCTACGGATAAGCTGAACGATTCGCTGGGATACGAGGTTACGAAGGCGCTCTTCACAACACTCGACCGCATTCAGTCGGCTCATTCGGTAGGCAAGCTCATCACAAAGGAAGGCGCTATGAAGGGCATGCCGATTAAGATGAATGCAGGCGCTGAGAAATTCTTCAAGGAATAACTTGAAAAGATTCGGCTAAAATTTGAACGGGCGCGGCTGCGCCCGTTTTCTCTGTGAAAGGCGTACGGGATTATGAAACGAAGAATGACAGTATTGCTTTTGGCTTTGGTGTTTGTTGGAGTCGGATGCTATATTTTTTGCCCGCGTCTTGTGGTGTCTTCGGATGAAAAGATTTTGTTTTCCGTTCCGGCGGAGAAGGGACTTGCCTTTTCAACGCGGTTTATCCATTCCGTGCAAAAGACACCTGTAGAAGAGTACTTCACGGTAAACGAGAGAATAGACGGAGTTGTGCTTCACTCGACGAGATATCAGTCCTTTGGCGTCGGTCTGCCGTTTCTTTCAACGGACGGTAATTTCAGGCGTGATGGAGACTGGTTCGTAATGGAGGGCATGGAGAGAAAGCTTTCTTCGGTTGTCCTTCGTCCCGGTGTTGGTACAGAGCTTACACTGAGAATTAAAGATAAGATTTTCCCTTTATATGAAATGGTTCCCCTGGGGACACCGATTACTGTTCAGGTCGTCCCAAGGTATAAAATATGGTCCGGGCTCGACGGCTGAGCTCATGGAAAGGTTGATGGATTCATGGCAGATGAAAAAAACGAAAAGCTTGCCAAGGATGTGCTGAAAAAATATGATAAGGAATCGAACGCGGCAGCACATAAAGGTCTCCTGGCAAAGTTTGTGTCCGCGCTTGCTATAGCATTTTCAGTATTTCAGCTGTACACGGCTGTTTTCGGGGTTCTTGACGCGCAGCTGCAGCGTGCGGTACATCTGGGATTCGGTCTCGCACTGGTATTCCTTCTTTTTCCTACAAGGAGAAAGCATGGGCCTGAGCTTCATATTGAGGATTATATTCTTGCGTTTTTGGGAGCGGCTGCACCGGCGTATATTTTCATTGAATATCAGCAGCTTGTACTGCGCGCAGGCACAGTGACAACGATGGATTTTGCTGTCGGGGCTGTGGGACTTCTGCTTGTTATTGAGGCAACGCGCCGTGTGGTAGGAATCCCGATGCTTGTGGTGGTGACGGCGTTTCTTGCCTATGCCTTCGCAGGTCCTTATATGCCGGGCATGCTTGCGCACCGCGGACTTACTCCGCAGCAGCTCATAGGGCATCTGTTCTTCACGACAGAGGGTATTTTCGGTATTCCTCTTGGCGTATCGTCAACGTTTATTTTCCTGTTCATTCTGTTTGGCGCATATCTTGAATCAACAGGGCTTGGACGATTTTTCATTGATCTGGCAAACGCTATTGCGGGCTGGGCAAGCGGCGGTCCTGCAAAGGTGGCTGTTCTTTCCTCGGGACTCATGGGTACAGTATCCGGAAGCTCCGTTGCAAACGTCGTTGGCACAGGAAGCTTTACTATACCTATGATGAAAAAGCTTGGCTATGATAAAGAATTTGCCGGTGCCGTAGAGGCGGCCGCATCTACAGGCGGACAGCTGATGCCGCCTGTTATGGGGGCCGCGGCGTTTCTTATGGCTGAGTTCGTGGGTGTTCCTTATATTGACGTCGTAAAGGCTGCCATCATTCCGGCTGTTTTGTATTTCGCAGGAGTATGGCTTGGCGTTCACTTTGAGGCAAAGCGCAAAAATCTTAAAGGCGTCCCCAGAGAGGAGCTGCCGAAGGCAAGCGTGATTTTGAAGGAGCGGGGTCATCTTGCAATTCCTCTCGTTGTAATAATTTATCTGCTTGTCAGTGGTTATACACCGATGCGTGCGGCGCTTTTTGCAATCGTCCTTTCCATTGCGGCATCGTCTCTCCGCGCATCAACGCGCATGAAGCCTATGGAGGTTGTTAAGGGGCTTGAAAACGGCGCGCGCAATATTTTGGGTGTTCTTGTTGCATGTGCTTCCGCAGGTATTATCATAGGTGTTGTTACAAAGACGGGTGTTGGACTGAAGCTTGCTTCCGCGCTTTTGGAGCTTTCAGGAGGTATGCTTCTTCCGACGATGTTCTTTACGATGATTACAGCACTTCTTCTTGGAATGGGCGTTCCGACAACCGCTAACTATGTCATAACGTCCACTATCGCTGCACCGGCTCTTGTGCAGATGGGTATTCCTGTTTTGGCTGCCCACATGTTTGTGTTCTATTTCGGTATCATAGCGGATGTTACTCCTCCTGTGGCGCTGGCTGCCTACGCAGGCTCTGCCATCAGCGGAGGCAATCCGCTTATGACGGGTGTCAATGCATCGAAGCTGGCGATTGCGGCCTTCATTATTCCATACGTGTTTGTATTGAACCCTGTGGTTCTGATGGTGGACGCGACTCCTTTGGCACTTGTCCAGACGCTTGTTACAGCTGTAATCGGAATGATTGCCGTAAGCTCATCGCTGATTGGATTCCTTGCGAACGATATGCGCATGGTTGAACGGCTGATTTTATTTGCCGCAGGAATTATGATGATTATTCCGGGCGGAGTAACGGATGCTGCCGGACTTGCCATCCTTGTGGCCTGCATAGTTTTTCAGAAGAGAAGAAAGAACGCTGAGGCTGCGGTTTAACTTAATATGATGTTTAAAAAAGGCATTGGTTTCCAGTGCCTTTTTTGTATATAGATTGCTTTGCAATTTGTCCGATTATGTCGTATTATTATGAATATAAAAAGTTCATCAATGGATGAAAAAGAAAGTGGAGGCATATTGCATGAAAAACAAGCCGAGATATACTATTCCGGCCTCTTTGATGCGTTTAAAGCCTTATTTTGATGTACTTTCACGTACGAGTGATGTGTATTACTATATTACCGATGTGGAAACCGGGCTGACGATGTTTTCCGAAAACTGGATGAGGGATTTCGGAATGGGAAGAAGCGTCATCAACGATATAGATGCTGTGTGGATGCCGCATCTGCATCCTGATGATGTGGATAACCTGAAAAAGAAGAAGGATGAGATTTTCCGTCACAAACAGGAAAAGAAGATCAATATTGACTACAGGGCAAAGGACCGTGATGGCAATTATGTATGGCTGCGCTGCCGCGGAGAGCTGCTGGAGAGCAACAGGGGATTTCCTCCGATTTTTGCAGGAGTGCTTACCCGGCTCGATCAGCTCAATGAGGCAGACAAGGTCACAGGCCTTTTAAACAAGGAGCAGTTCGGACAGGCAATTCGTGAGGCTCTTGAGGAATTTCGGCGAACGGGGATGGGCGGCGAAATCCTGCTCCTTGGACTTGATAATTTCAAAATTATCAATGAAACCTTTAACCGTGCCTTCGGCGATGAGGTGCTTAGGATAACGGCAGGACAGATTCAAAATATCCTGCCGGAGGATACGCATCTTTATAAGCTTGACGGCGACGTATTCGGTGTTATTATGCCGGGTGCAGGGGAAGGACAGGTTACCAAGTTTTTCAAAGCCGTTCAAAAATGTATGAGCCGTCAGCAGTTTATCGACGGCAAGATGTATTTCTGTACTGTCTCAGGGGGGACGGTAGCGTATCCACAGGGCGGAAAGGAATATCAGGCGCTCTATAAGCACGCCGAGGCGGCTCTTGACCTCGCAAAGCGCGACGGCAAGAATCAGAATGTGATTTTCACTCGTGAGCAGTATAACCGATGGATGCGTTCTCTGACCATGCGTGATACCATCAAGACAAGTGTCGAGAATGATTGTGAGGGATTTTCCCTCTTTTATCAGCCGCAGGTGGATGCCTCGACTAGAAGACTTATCGGCGCGGAGGCTCTGCTTCGCTGGAAAAATCCAAAGGGGCGCATGGTAGCACCTATGGAGTTTGTGCCTATTCTTGAGGAGACGAAGATGATTCTTCCCCTTGGGAAATGGATTGTCCGCGAGGCGCTGAAAACCTGTGTGAAATGGCGTAAGGTTGTGCCAGATTTCACCATGAGCATCAATGTTTCGTATGCTCAGATTAAGGATATTACTTTCTTCAGCTTTGTGAGAGACGTCATCAAGGAGTACAATCTGCCGCCTGAGGCTTTGACCTTGGAGCTTACAGAGAGCACCATCGTTGCTGACTGGTCATTCTTAAATGAGCAGTTTGACGAGTTCAGGCAGGAGGGCATCCATATAGCGATGGATGACTTCGGCACGGGCTATTCTTCCCTTGCTTATCTGAAGAATCTTTCCTGCGATATCGTCAAGGTTGACCGCGAATTTGTGAAGCATATTACCGAAAGTGATTTTGACCGTGAGCTGGTACAGTATACTGTCACGCTCTGCCACGGACTGGGAATGCATGTCTGCATTGAAGGCGTGGAGGAAAAAGAGGTATATGATATTGTCACAAAGGACTGCGGCGCAGATTGTATTCAGGGATATCTGTTCGGACGGCCTTTCAGTGAATCAGACTTTGAAGAGCAGTATCTGACGAAGGAGATTTTGGAGTACCGCGATGTCAAGAATGAAAGATGAAGAAAATTTGACGAAGCTCGGAAGCAACGGGACGAAGTATCCGCAGGATTATGCCCCGGAAATGCTTGAGACCTTCGTGAACAAGCATCAGGAAAATGATTACTGGGTAAAGTTCAACTGCCCGGAGTTTACAACTCTCTGCCCGATTACGGGACAGCCGGATTTTGCAACCCTTTATATATCTTATGTGCCTGATGTGAAAATGGTAGAAAGCAAGTCTTTGAAGCTGTATCTTTTCAGCTTCAGGAATCACGGGGATTTTCATGAGGATGTGGTGAACATAATCATGAAGGACCTTATAAAGCTGCTAGATCCTCGTTATATCGAGGTCTGGGGGAAGTTCCTGCCACGCGGCGGAATTTCGATAGATCCGTATGCAAATTACGGACGCCCGGGAACAAAGTATGAAAAACTTGCGGAAATGCGGTTCAGCCGCCATGATATTGAGTGTCTGGATAAAGTAGACAATCGTTGAAGCAGGGGTGAGCAGGATGAATAATATTTTGAGAAATGTTTTGATGCGCCGTAGTGTTTCGCAGTTTGAGGAACGGCCGATTCGGGATGAAGACCTTATGGAGATTCTTGAGGAAGGAAAGGCGCTTTCGAATGCTGTAAACAATCAGGAATGGCATTTTACCATCCTGCAGAACCGCAAGCTCATAAAGCAGCTTTACGATGTGCATACTGAGCAGTCCTCTGCGATTCCGGATATAAAGGATTTTCTGCCGATTGAAGCGCCGCTGCTTCTTATTATATCGGGACGCAAGGATAATAAGTTTGTCGAGGATGCGGCGAACATGGTGTTCGGGAGCATGATGCTGGTTGCCGATAAATATGGAATCGGTTCCTGCTGGCTCGCGGCAATGCCGAAGCTGTTTGAAACTGAGGCAGGAAAGAGTGTTTTGGACCAGATGAGTGTTCCGCGTGGATATTCGCCTCTCTGTGTCGGTGCTTTTGGTTATAAAAAGACTGTCGTAGCGACGAGTGTGCTTTCGATGGAGGATAATATCGTCAATATTATTAAATGATTTGAAAAATGATGCCCGCCTATTTTGCAGACAGGCGGAGCAGTCGGGGGAGAAAATTATGCTGCAGGTGTACACGGGAACCGGTAAGGGAAAGACTACTGCGGCGATAGGAATCTCCATGCGGGCGATAGGCGCAGGAATGCGCGTATATATAATGCAATTTATGAAAGGGCTTGCTTACAGTGAGCAGCATGTGCTTCGGGATTTTTTCCCGAGGCTCGTGCTGAAGACTACAGGCAAGCCTTTTTTTATTGCCGCTGAGGGGATGCTTACGCCGGAAGAACGAGAGGCATGGGGGAACGACGTTGTTGTTTTTCCTCCCGGGAAGCCGCCGGCTGATTATGTAAAAATGATTGAGGACGGCTTTGACGAGGCAGCGGAGGAAGCATGCTCCGGCAAGTACGGTCTTGTGGTTTTGGATGAAATCAATGTCGCGCTTTTTTTCGGCCTGATCGGAAGGGAAAGGGTAGAAAAATTTTTGGACAATGTTCCCGAGGGGACAGAGCTTATTTTCACGGGAAGAAACGCACCGGACTGGCTAACGGAAAGGGCTGATCTCGTAACAGAAATGAAGGAAATAAAGCACTATTATCAAAAGGGTATTGAAGCACGAAAGGGAATTGAGAACTGAGCGTCGGCTGAATGGGGGTGCAGCTTGTGCCGGTGTTTAAGAAAACGTTATTCATATTTTTGCTGATTGCGGCAGGGGCGCTGGGGTTTACAGGATGGCTTCTTTCAGCTGAGCCGCAGGAGGCTGTAAGGCTGGACAGGGCAGAGGCGCCTGAAAAGCCTGCCAGGGTGACTGTGTATGTGACAGGGGCGGTAAAGCGCCCCGGTGTTGTCGAGCTTTCGGCGAATGACCGGATAGGACAGGCAATCGAAGCCTGTGGAGGGGCATTGCCGACAGCAGATATGGAGGGAGTAAATCTCGCGAAGCAGCTGACCGACGGAATGCAGATTCGCGTTCCTGAGAATGTAAAATCCGGAGGAGCGCAGCCGGGGATGGCGAAGTCGGAAACGGCGGAGGGGAAGGTTAACATAAATACTGCAGATGCCGCAGGCCTTGATAAGCTGCCGGGGATAGGACCGGCGATGGCAAAGCGCATCGTTGATTACCGCAATGAGCATGGCCCGTTTGAGGCGCCTGAGGACATTCAGAAGGTTAGGGGCATAGGCCCTTCAAAATACGAAAAGATGAAGGATCGGATAGCTATATGAGAGAGGGACAGGCACCACTCAGCTTTTTGAACCTTCTTCTGGCTTCATTTTGTGCCGGCATCCGGTTAATGTGGACGGCACTGGAGGGCGGCGGAATTTCTTCGGAAGTTTTTATGCTTTTATTATGCGTGGGAGCAGTGCTGCTTCCGCTCATAATATTGTTCAGAAAAAAGAGCAGTGTAGGGACGGTTGCCCTTTGTGCACTGCTTTTTTGTGTGCTTGGTGCTGTGCGCTTCTGGACGGTGGCTGAGCTTTCGCGTGAGGATGTTTTTTACGCCGCAGGAAAAAATGCGGAAATAACAGGGACAGTGCATGGAGATTTATCAATACAGCCGTCTTCGGACGGAAGGGGCTGGAGATTCCGCTGCCTTGTTGAGGCGCAGACAATTAAGACGGATGTTGAAAGGAATAAAGCCGAAGGAAGGCTGTATGTGGCGGGAAACGCTATTCGAAAGGAAGATATCCCGAAGATACAGGAGGGAGATATTCTCCGTGCACGGGGAAGAATAAAAAGAATCCGCGGCTATAAAAATCCCGGACAGTTGGATATTGAAAGACAGGCCCGGAGTCAGGGAATAACGGCAAGACTTTCGGCGGAAAAAGGTGCTGTAGAAGTTATTGGCAGAGATGCTTCGGCTTTGAGCGGATATTTGACAGAGGTCAGGAGACATTACCGCAGCGCACTTTCAGAGGCAATGTCTGAGGAGGATGCTGCGGCGATTTTTGCCATGCTTTTCGGCGGATATGAGGGAATCAGGGCAGAGGTTCTGGAGTCCTTTACCGCAACAGGAATTGTGCATATTTTGTCAGTATCAGGCTCCCATATCACTTTGCTTGCGGCTGTGTTCGCATGGCTTGGAAGGGCACTGAGACTGCGCAGGGGTATAACGGCAGTTGTTATTGTGTCGGCAATTTCCGTTTATGTGCTTTTGGCGTCGGCAGTCGCTCCTGCTGTCAGGTCGGGAATAATGGGCATCGTCGCGGCGCTGGCACTTGTACTGGAACGGGAGAGGGATGCCCGTCAGATTTTGTCGGTTACAGGTCTTTTGATGCTGCTATGGTCGCCCTGGCTCTTGTTTGATATAAGCTTTGAGCTTTCGTTTGCGGCGACGGCAGGACTTCTTTATATTGCACCAAGGCTTCGTGAGTTGAGGGTGCTTGAAAACGCTCCTGAATGGATTTCGGGAAGCCTTTCGATTACCATTGCGGCACAGGCAACGGTGCTTCCTCTTTTGGCATGGTATTTTCATGTAGTATCGTTAAGCTCTCTTTTGGCGAATATTCTCGTCGTACCTGTTTTGGAGCTCATAATGATTGCGGCACTCTTTTCAGGGATGGCAGCAGCATTTTTACCAATGGCGGCGAGATTTATACTCGCGGGAGACAGTCTGCTTTTTGGCGGAGCCTCGGAGCTGTCAAAGCTTTTGGCGGAGCTTCCCATGAGTCAGGTGTATCTGCCTCCTATGGGCGCGGGATTTGCTCTTTTATATTACAGTGTTATTGTATTCTGGCTTCAGGACAGGGAACGCAAGGAATATCTTGTTAATATTATTCGGGGAACAAGAGGACGGGCCGCAGCTCTTGCTGTATTTGCAGGAATTTTTTTCGTCGGATTGAGTTCTTTTTTTCGTGCACCGGAGATGAGCGTGCATTTTATTGATGTAGGACAGGGAGACTCCGCGCTTATCATAACGCCTCACGGACGGGCCTTTATGATGGATACGGGGGGAACGCGGGATGCCGGCTTTGATATAGGTACCCGTGTGGACGTTCCTTATCTTTTGCAGCATGGAGTGCGCGCTCTGGATGCGGTTTTCCTTACACACGCCCATGAGGATCACTCCGCAGGGGCAGGAGGAATATTACGGAAGCTGCCGGCAGGCACAGTTTTTACTGCCCACGAGGGTAAAGAGGTGTATCAGGCAGCCATGAGGCTTTCTTCCCGTGACATGGCAAAGACTGTTTTTACTGCACCTCCCGAGGGGACTGAGATTATTATTGACGGTGTAAAAATAGAAGTGCTTTTTGCTCCGGAGGCTGCCGGCAGCAGGACATCGGAAAACGAGCTTTCAAATGTGTACCGGGTGACATATGGGAACGCGTCCTTCCTTTTTACGGGAGACCTTGTAAAGGAAAAGGAGAAGGAGCTGATTCGAAAGCATGATGTGAGAAGCAGCGTTCTTAAGGTCGGTCATCACGGCTCAAAAACATCTTCTTCAGAGCCGTTTCTTTCTGCGGTTCAGCCTAAGTGGGCAGTCATATCCGTCGGGGACGGTAATAGTTTCGGACATCCGAACCGGGAGACTTTGCAGGCATTGGAAAATCATGGAATAAAGGTGTACAGGACTGACCAAAACGGCGCGGTAACATTCAGAACAGACGGTGATGTAATGCGCGTGGATTCATGGCTTTAATCATAACTGGATTAACGGCTGTCTATATGAAAATTTCATATGATATTTTGCTGTAAACTTCTAGACATATGTGTATCATTAAGATATGATTTATATGAGCATGAATTTGCACAATTAGTCCCATAGGAGGCAGACTATGTACCACGTTACATCCCGTTTTATATTGGCTGACCTTTCACCGGTTTGGGAAAAGGTTATGAAGGCAGTTGAGCCGTTGGAGCGGTTCACACATGAGATTCAGACGACGGACACTATTCCGATGAATCCGCCTAAGGATACGACGGCGGTTATACTGCGGGCTGACGAAAACTGCAGACCGGAGAAAATATGCGAGGGCTTTGCTCCGACTACAAGGATTATTATATGTACCGATTCCCCTGAAAAGCTGTCAGAGGAATCTCTCGATGTGCTGGATGACATCTGGCCGCTTGAGCCGAATGAGGCATTGGCACAATATTATGTGGAGCGTCTATATCACGATATTAAGGAAGATATGGATGCATGGCTCACAAAGCAGTATCTTGATACGACAATCAATACTTCTCCTGATATGATTTGGTTCAAGGACAAGAAGGGTGCGCACCTCAAGGTCAATGACGCGTTCTGTCATGTTGTCGGGAAACCCCGTGAGGATATTGAGGGCCGCGGTCATTACTACATCTGGGGCCTTACAAAGGAGCAGTACGACAAGGGAGAGTTTGTCTGCCTTGAGACAGAGGAAGAGGTAATGAGAAAGGGTGTTACCTGCGTGTTCGACGAGCACGTAATGGATGCAGACAGTATACGCCTTTTGCAGACATATAAGACTCCTCTTTGGGATATTGACGGTACGATTATGGGAACGGTAGGTATCGCCCGGGATGTTACTAAGCTTAGAAGCTACGAAGCTGAGCTTTTGGCGGCAGCTCGCTCGGACGAGCTGACAGGTCTTGCAAACCGCCGTTATTTCTACGAGTACATAGAACAGAACCGTGCTGACCAGACACTTACGATTGCGCGGATTGACCTTTCCTACTTCAAACAGCTCAATGATACCTATGGCGCTCAGTGCGGTGATAACGCCCTTATCGCCGTCGCGGGCTTCCTTCGTGAGGTTTTCTCGGAGGCTATGGTATGCCGCTTCGGTGGCGGTGAGTTCCTGCTGGCTTACATAGGAGCATGTCCTCTTGACGGGCTAAAACAGAAGTTCAAGAAAGTACTCGATAAAATCAGTGAATACTGCGAAAAGGATAAAAATCCGATTCTCTTGTCCGCCAATATGGGTATTACAACGACAGGAGATGCTTCGCAGCCGATAGACGCCCTGATTCGTCAGTGCGACCTGGCGCTTTACTTTACACGCAGCCTCGGTGATGGACAGTGCTGCGTATTCTCGGAGATTGTAAACGCCGATTAAAAAATAACAGAAAAATAAAAACGAGGCTGAGATAAAATGGAATTCATTTTGTCTCAGCCTCGTTTTGTATTTCATATCGGTAAATTATGTGCAATTCTCAATATTTTTCCACATTGTCCGCTTTCGGGCGGTGGGATTTGTCGTAGTCGATATGGTGGTCGCCGTCATGGGTGGCGAGGAGATTGCCGTAGAGCGATTTCCAATCCGCGAGGGTGCGCTCCGCGTTTTTGCGAAGCGTTTCAGCGAAGTCTTCGGGCGATTGCCCGGCTGCATCCGATACCAGCGCCATCGAACGTTTTTCTGCCTGATGGGCAGCTTCTGCCACTTCGGGGTGGAGCGCGCTGTAATAACCGCGCGTCAGTATCGTCACCTGCTGGGAAATCCACCATGCCTTTTCGGCGTCGTATTTCGTCCTGTCGGTCTGTGTGTAAGCGTCCGGAAGCGGTGCGACGGCCAGCGGGATATAGACACTTTCCGCCGGTGCGTTCATCGAAAGCCACATCAATGGTGCAGGATTTTTTTCATTCGTCTGCGTAATCCAGGTATATGCGATATGACGCGCCGTGATGGTACGCTCCCATTTGCTGTCTCCGTATCGGTACGGCGATGCGAAAAGCCCCGCGCCGTTGTCCTTCGTGCGGTCAAATTCCGTCCCCTCACAGGCATCGCGGTGAAGTTCCATGATTTCCGGCAGCGTCAGCAGATGGTCGGGACGAATCGAAAACGGATACGCGTCCGTGTCCCAGTTCCGCACCTTTGCAGGAAGCTTCGTCGAGGGCGCGACTAGACTCAGGGCACGCCATACGCGGCGCAGGGAATAATACGGATGGTAATCTTCTGCGGCTTTCATTGAAAGGACCCAGTCGAGATTGCCTTTCTTGTCATAGGAAGCCCAACCGATTTCGTTCAGCATTTTGGGCAGTTTCGGATTGAATATCTGATCCGGGCTGTTCTCTTTTATCGCCCGAATACGGAATTGATTCGCCGCGACGAAAAATTCTCCGTCGGGAACTCGCTGGGCAATCCAAAATCCGCCCTTTCCCGAAGGTGTCGGCTGCATTTCCAGCGCCCATCCTTCGTCCTTGTCAGCGATGAGAAGCGTCTCGCCCGTACCCCAAAGGCCATATTCGTCTATCAGGCCGCCAATCAGGCGAACTGCTTCCTGCGCGGTGCGGCAGCGCTCGAGCGCCACGCGCCCAAGTTCCGACGCGTAAAAAATGCCGTGGCCGGGTTTCGGCTCCAGATATTCCAGACGCTGGGAACCGTTCGTGCATTCGCCGAGCATCAGTCCGTGTTCGTTCATTACGCCATAGTCGCTGTCAATATAAGCGTAAGTGTGGGGCACTTCCGGGATTTCCCCGAGAGGTTTCGTCCTCTCCTTGCCGGGCCAGGCATAGGCGTCGGCGCGCTCCGGCGCGACGAGGCGCGGGTTCGAGAAGCATGCGTATTCCGGCAGGTCGTCCCATGCGATTGCGGAGGGATAGACCTTCCGCATACTTCTGGGTGCATGGTCCTTCGCCGGGACATATACGATATTCGGATCGCTGGAAAAGGTGTCGTTGGAGTGTGTGACATAGGCGCTGCCGTCGGCAGAAGCTCCGCGCGTCACAATCGCCGTGGTGCAGGCCTCTGCGGAGGATGCAGCGAAACAAAGAACACTCACCGCAACGGAAGCAATCATTGACTTTGTTTTCAAAAGAGATTCTCCTTCCTGAATATGAATAATTATTTTGCGTTTTTTGGCGGCAGTGCCGCAGCTTCGTCGAAGACAAGGCTTGCAGTGCCGTCATCGTTTGCCTTCATCGTCGCCCGGACGCCGAAGGGGAGGAACGCGTTGTTCGAAACATGGCCTGCGGGCACGTCTTTGATGACGGGTTTTCCCACGAGCCGCGCGTAATAGTCGATAACCTCCGCTGTCGTAGGATCACCGGGGTCCAGATCGTCGTCGCCCCCCGTGAACGCCCCGAACAAAATACCGTTCACCCGATGGAGCAGTCCGTTCTGCCAAAGCTGATAAAGTGCCCGATCAATCTGGTAAGACGACACGCCCACGTCCTCCAAAAAGAGCAGCGCGCCGTCGCCCTTCAGTTCATACGGCGTCCCGACCAATGAAAGCACTATGCTGAGATTGCCCCCCATCAGGACACCCTCCGCCTCACCGGGGATGACGGCCTTCATCGGTGCGCCTTTCGGCGTCGGAAGCGCACCCAGCGGTTCGTAGGACTCAATACCCCGGAAAAATTCCTGCTCCGTATACGCTGTCAGATGGTCGCCGGCCAGTGAGCCGAGCATAGGCCCGTGCACGGTGACAATCCCACTTTTTTCACCCAGGGCGGTATGCAGCGCTGTGATATCGCTAAACCCAATCAAAAGCTTCGGATGGCGGGCAATCTCCGTGTAATTGAGCTTGTTCAGAACGCGCACTGAACCGTAACCGCCTCGCAGACAAATAATCGCCTTCACCTCGTCATCAGCGAAAAAGTGGTTGAGATCCGATGCCCTTGCCGAATCCGTTCCTGCGAAAAAGCCGTTGGCAGTCGTGCAGGACGGCGCGAGCTTCACACGGTAGCCGTGCTTTTTCAAAAGCCGTACGCCCTTTTCCCATTTTTCACGTTCCAGCCAGGAAGCGGGCGCGACGATGCCTATGCAGTCTCCGGGACGAAGCGCGCTGCCACGGGAGCGCGTCTCAGAATGCTGCACTGTTTGTCGGGCCTCCGCCCGCGCATCCATGACGCCCATTTCCGCCGTCACTCCGCCAAAAAAAGAAAACGCCGCCACAAAAGCAGCAAGTGTCGCCATTCTTTTCATATCTCATCGCTCCTGTCCTGTTTCAAAATGACGCAAATCCAATTTTCTCCAAAGGAGAAATCGCGCTAAATAACATTATAACAAAATTGGAAGAGTTATATGTGCTGCAATGAACAGCATTTTAAGCATGGAAAAAGCACAGCCGCTGCAATGGCTGTGCTTTTTCTATGATGTTTGGAAGAGAAATCAGCCTTTGTAAAGTGGGACGGTGAGACTTCCCGTCGGCATGAGAATGATGCTGTAGTCTTTGCCGACATATTCCTCGGCGAGCTTCAGGGCTTCATCAACTTCATTGACGGCGCCTGTAAAGAGCATATCCTTTGCCAGCTGGCGGTCAAGGCTTGTTACGAGAATGAAATGGGCTTTCGTCATCAGACGGCTGACAGCGTATGCCTTGTTTGCGCCGATGACAAAGTGTCCTGCAAGCTCTCCTTCGATTGCTTCAGGGGTTTTCAGACGGCGGAAGGTTTCTTCAAGAACCTTGCTGCCGCTGCCTTCTTCGCAGTCTGCAAGAAGCACTACAACGCCGCCTTCGCGCACTGCAAGTACGGAGTTGTCCATTGTTTTCTGCATCTGATATACATTGATGTCTTTCGGATAGCCGCCGCAGCTGACGATAACGACATCGGCTTTCTTATCAATGGGAACGCCGTAAACCTCGTCAACGAATTTGCAGGCTTCAAGGTGAGCCGCAATATAATCACCTGCGAACATTTTGAGGAAGCGATGCTCAGCGTCGAGAATAGCATTAAAGAGGAAGACATTGGTGCCTCGTTTTTTCATGGCATCGGCCCAGAGCTTGACGCCCTCCATCTGATCCTCGTAAACAGGGTTTCCTGTCGTCGCGCCGAGACCTGCATGGGGGTCCATCATGAAGCTGTGGTTGTGGCGGATTGTCTCCATAGCGGCGCAGCCCGGAAGAACTGCCTTGCGCCCTCCGCCGTATCCGCTGAAATAATGGTGGACAATGGTACCCGTCAGGATTACATGGTCGCTGTGGCATATGTGTTTGTTGATGAGAACAGGCGTGAAGCGGCTCGTTGTTCCAAAGTATTCAAAGTCCTCGGGAATGTTGCAGTCGCTGTTGAACATTTTTACGCGGCCTGCCACCTCGGGGCTTACGCCCTCTGCCATTTCCTCCTCTGTCATGAGACGGTGGGAGCCGAGGGAAAATACAATCTGGACGTTTGCATCGGGTACACCGAGCCGGTTCAGTTCGTTGAGAAGTACCGGCATGAAATCGAAGCTGTTTGCTACCCGCGTCGGGTCGTTGCAGATGAATGTAACGGTGTCGCCGGGTTTTACTATTTCGTCAAGGGATGGGCAGCCAATCGGGTTGCGGATGGCTTCGAGAACGGCAGACGGGATATCCGTCAGCGGTGATTTCTCCGGCATGCGGATTTCTTTAAGCACACGGGATTCATCAATAGAGAATGTTTTTTCACCGCGGCCGTAGTGGAACGTATAGTCTTTCATCGAGATACCTCCCCCAAAAATTATAAATTATAAATATTGTACCTGACTATATTATACTGAATTTTGATTTATGATGGAAGATGGATAAAAAATAATTTATATATTATTATATATTTAAGAGTTGAAGGGAGTGGCGGCATGAAGTACGGACAATTTCTGGCGGCACTGCGCAGGAACGGTGCAAAGCATGTGTACCTTCTCGCAGGAGAGGAGACATATTATATAGGAAAAGCGGAGCAGGCAGTTTTGAAGGCGCTTGTTCCGGAGGAAGCTGCCCGCTCCGAGTGTGTTCAGAGCTTCGACGGAGATGTTTCCGCGGATGAGCTTACCGGTTTGATTGATACAGTTCCTTTTTTTGCTGAAAAAACTGTTCTTCTTGTACGAAATTCAAATTTGTTCAGGGAAAAGAAGGGCGACAAGGATGGAGACAAGGAAGAAAAGAAAGCAAAGAGCCGTAAGAAGGGAGACCCGATGGAACGGCTCATGGACCGTCTTTCAGATATGCCTGACACAAGCTATGTGATATTTGAGACATCCGCAAAGGCGGATAAAAGACGGAAAATATATAAGCTTGTGGAATCCGTGGGAGCGGTCCTTGAAGCGGAGCGCGAGCGCCCGTGGACTATTGACGAGTGGCTTCGGGGAAAGCTTTCTGAGCTTAACCGCGAGCTTGACCGTGAGGCGATGGCTTATTTCATGAACGCGGTATCAATGATGCAGTCCATCGAGCTTGAGTTTCTGGATGAGGAGCTTAATAAGCTTGCTCTTTCGACAGAGAACAGAAGATTTACAAAAAAAGATATATCAAGGGTATTTGCAAGTGTACCTGAGGTTTCGGGGTTTGCAATGCTGGATGCCGTAAGTGCAAGGGATGTGAAAAAGGCGATAGTGATTCTTGAGCGGCAGCTTTCTGAGGGAACGTATCTGCCGCTTATTCTTGCCGGCCTTTCACGCCATGTACGTCAGCTTTGGCAGGCAAAGGAGCTTATGGCACGCGGTGTCAGGGGAAGGGCTCTGGGGCAGCCTCTGAACCTTAATCCTGTTATTGCGGAAAAAATAGGAAGGGCGGCACAGGGCTTTGATGCGAAGCTGCTCAGAAGGGTGTTCCTTTTCCTGTGTGACGCGGATTATAAACTAAAAACAGGGCAGGGCGGAGAAGAGCTTTTGGAAGAAGCAGTAATAGCATTGTGCAGAAAATGAGGGTTCATTGCTTTTTCAGATGAATCGTGCAAAATACAGGTAACTTATTCAGAAGGGATGATACTATGCGTGTATTGCTGGCAGAGGACGATCCGAAGCTTGGAAAGCTGATACAGTATATGCTGGAGCAGAATGAAATTTCCGTGGAGTGGGTAAAACGCGGAGATGAAATTTTTGATTATGCTACCTATGAGGAATACGATGTTCTTGTGCTTGACTGGATGATGCCTGGAGAAAGCGGTGTTGCGGCCTGCAAGAGACTCCGCGAGCACGGATATGAGAGAGCAATTCTTATACTGACGGCGCGGGATACTCTTGAGGACCGTGTTTCGGGACTTGATGCGGGGGCAGATGACTATCTGGTAAAGCCATTTGAGTTTGCGGAGCTTCTTGCACGCCTTCGCGCTCTCGGGCGCCGCAGCAGCCAGAAGATTCAGCAGGATGTGGTGCAGATTGGTGAGTTTACGCTGAACCGTACGGCAAAGGTGCTTAAGAAGGGTGAGGCTGTAATCCAGCTTTCACCGAGGGAATTTCAGATTTTTGACCTTTTGGCGCAGAACATCGGCATAGTTGTTCCACGTGAGATTATTTTGGACCGTATCTGGGGGCTTGAATCAGAGGTCAGCTCGAATAATATTGATTCGTATGTAAAGCTTATCCGCAAAAAGCTCGACCTTGGGGATGGAAAGATGATGATTCATACGATTCGCGGCGTGGGGTACAAGTTGGAAGCGGAGTGAAGCTGAATGGCAGTGTCTGATAATGTTTTTCGGCAGAGCCGAAAGCAGCTGACATTTTATTATTCTGTCATCATGGCGGTATTTTTGATTGTGCTTGTTTTTCTCATGCACTTTTGCATGAAATGGGCTGTTACCTCGGAGCAGGCGCGTGAGCTTACGGAGACGGCGCAGAATATTGCTTACGGACAGAAGCTTCTTCTGGAGCATCCGGAGCTTGTTCTTGATGACCGCTCGGAGCTGAAGGGCAGTCAGGACAGGCTTTTTTTCTATGTGTTTGACAATAACGGCAGGATGCTTAATTTTTCCCGTTCGTCAATCCTCATCGAGCCTTTTGTTCTTGATATCATCGAGGACTGGAAGGATGATGAGCTGATAATCGGGGAGGTTATGGTATTCACACGGGAAATCAAGAAGAGACAGGTCCGCGTGATGATGACATCTCACCCGGTAGAACTGAACGGGGAGATTCTCGGCGTTGTTTTCGTAGGAAAAGAAATTTCAGCTGTGTATCTGGGACTTCGTAAGGCTACGTGGACACTGGCAGGCATCGCTGTTCTGGCTCTCATAATAACGACGGGCGTAGGCTACAACATGGCAGGAAGGGCAATTATTCCTTTGAAGGAGGCTTATGAGAAGCAGCGGCAGTTCGCGGCTGACGCGTCCCATGAGCTCAGAACACCCCTTTCCGTAGTGCTGGCTTCTGCAGAGCTTCTTGACAATGACCCTTCAATTAAATCACCCTTTCTTAAGCAGGTCATAGGCGATGTACGGGATGAGGTCAAAAAGATGACAAAGCTTGTCAGTGACCTTCTTGTAGTTGCGAGAAGTGATAATCAGGCACTGAAGCTCAAGCTTACGAGATTTGACCTGGGTGAAGTCATTGACCAGACAATGCGCAAGATGCAGCCTCTGGCGGAAAAGAAAAATATAACCCTGAAGCGGGAGGGTGAAAAGGAAGTATTCATCCGCGCCGATGAACAGAAGCTGAAGCAGCTTGTGCTGATTTTCGTTGATAACGCGCTGAAATACACGCCTGACGGCGGCTCGGTGTCAGTGAGACTCAGTACTCCGTCGCCTACACGGGTATCATTTGACGTGCAGGACACGGGTATCGGTATTTCACCTGAGGACCAGCAGAAGGTTTTTGACAGATTTTATCGTGTTGATAAGGCACGCTCCCGTGAAATGGGCGGCAACGGATTGGGGCTTGCCATAGCACAGGAGATAGTACGCCTTCATAACGGTATTATTGATTTGAAGAGCGAGCAGGGAAAAGGTACGACGTTTACTGTTACCCTTCGCCGGGGAAAGGAATGATGCCCTATTAAGCTGGTATATATTAACGGCGGTCTTGGCAATCAGATGTTTCAGTATATGTTTTTTTACTGGTTGCAGCATCAGGTGAAGGATGAATGTGTGCTGGATGATCTGGCTTTTTTCGGTAGTAAGGTTCCGCATAACGGATACGAGCTGGAGCGTATATTCGGCATTCATGCACCCCGCATGAGTGAGCGTTTCGACAGGGAAACCTGGGATATGATGGTAAGGGCAAGAGATGAGGAAGGAAAAAGTCTGCCACAGATGATGAAGGATGTAGGGCTCTCTCTTACTGTTGTCCGCGAGCGCATGGTAAAAAATCTTAATTATGACGGGGAAGTGTTGGAGACAAAGTCAGAAAGCGAAATCCCTATTCCATCACGTGATGCTTACTTTCATGGCTACTGGCTCAGTGACGGCTTCTTCAGATTCTACGAAAGAGAGCTTCGTGAGGTTTTTGAGTTTCCACCCCTGGAATCGGAGGACAGGGAGCTTGCTGAAATAATAAAGCTCAGCAGGCAGTCTACTGCTATCCACGTCCGCCGTGGAGATATGGCGCAGTTCGGCTGGTCAGCTCCTGCGGAGAAATTCGCGGAGCGTATAAAATGGATGGAGGAGCACAGAGCGCCACAGCGGTATTTTCTTTTTTCCGATGATATACCGTGGTGCAGGGAAAATGCAGATGCGCTTGGATTAAGCGGATTGAAGGACAGACTGGTTATCGTCGAGGGGCACAAAAAGGAAAAAGCATATATAGATATGCAGCTGATGTCTATGTGCGTGAACCGTGTTTCAGACCGCAGCTCCTTCAGCCTTCTGGCAGGTTTTTTGTGCCGTGCTCCAAACGCCTGCAATATTTCAAGCTGGAAAATATCCAATGCGGAATTTGTTCCGCAATAACTCGGAAAAAATAAAAGACAAAAAGTCAAAAATATATTTGACTTTTTGTCTTTTTGCTTTATAATAAAATCAGAAACCGGGATGACGTCGCCCGGTTTGATTAGAATATTTGCGTTCTTGCATTTGGGAGGGAACGATTATGGGAGAAGAAAAATACACACAGAAAACATTGACGGCACTCCAGTCTGCCCAGCAGACTGCTGCGCTTCATTATCATCAGGAAATAACGAGCGCACATCTTTTGCTGGCATTGGCAAAGGAGCCTGAGGGGCTTTTGCAGACAATTTTTGATGAAGCCAATACGGACCTTCCGATGCTTAAGGCACGTCTTGAGCAGGAGCTGTCAAAAATTCCAAGCGTAAAGGGTCAGGACAGGCTCACAATGGGAATTGACCTTTCCCGGGTGCTTGCAAAGGCGGAGGCAACAGCTTCCAATATGAAGGATGAGTTCATAAGCACGGAGCATCTGCTTCTTGCGATTGTGACAGACGGAAGCGAGGATATACAGAGAATCTGTAAGGATTTTGGACTGACAAAATCAAAGATTGAGGCATCAATCAAGAAAAACCGCAAGCAGAATGTCACCAGCGACCATCCTGAGGATGGCTACAAGTCTCTTGAGAAGTACGGCCGTGACCTTACCGCGGCGGCACGTGCAGGAAAGCTTGATCCTGTAATAGGCCGGGACGAAGAAATCCGACGCACGATTGAAATACTTTCACGCCGCACGAAGAACAATCCTGTACTCATAGGTGAGCCTGGTGTAGGCAAGACCGCGATTGTCGAGGGACTTGCACGCCGTATAATCGCCGGAGATGTGCCGGAATCGCTCAAGAACAAGACACTTTATTCGCTGGATATGGGTTCTCTTGTTGCAGGAGCAAAATTCCGCGGTGAATTTGAGGAACGTCTGAAGGCGGTGCTCAATGAGATTGTGAAATCTGACGGGCAGATTCTTCTTTTCATCGATGAGGTACATACTGTCGTTGGCGCGGGAGCTGCCGAAGGCGCGATGGATGCAGGAAACCTTCTGAAACCGATGCTGGCACGCGGCGAGCTTCGCTGCATAGGCGCAACAACGCTCAATGAATATCGCAAATATATAGAAAAGGATACGGCGCTCGAGAGAAGATTCCAGCCTGTCATGGTGGGACAGCCGACACTTGAGGATACAATATCAATTCTGCGCGGGCTGAAGGAACGCTACGAGGTACATCACGGTGTCCGCATACGCGACGCGGCACTTGTAGCGGCGGCGACTCTCTCTGACAGATATATTTCCGACCGATTCCTTCCGGATAAGGCAATTGACCTTGTGGATGAAGCTGCAGCAAAGCTGAGAACAGAAATTGAGTCTGTACCCGCGCCTATTGACGAGGTACAGCGTAAAATAATGCAGCTTGAGATAGAGGAACAGGCACTTAACAAGGAAACCGATGAAGGCTCAAAGGCACGCCTCAATTCCATTCAGAATGAAAAAGAGGAGCTTAAAAAGAAGGAAGCCGAGCTTCGTGCACGCTGGGAGGCTGAAAAACAAGGCATTCTGCGTGTCCGTGCTATCAAAAAGGAAATGGATGATGCCAGAAACAGCATGGAGCAGGCAGAGCGCAGCGGAGACCTTATGAAGGCCTCTGAGATTAAGTACAGCAGACTGCCTGAGCTGGAGCGTCAGCTTAAAGAGGAAGAAAAGCGGGCAGGAGAAAAGACCGACAGCCGCCTTTTGAAGGAGGAGGTCAGTGAAGAGGATATTGCTCAGGTCGTCAGCCGCTGGACAGGAATTCCTGTTACTAAGATGCTCACCGGAGAGCGTGAAAAGCTCATTCACCTTGAGGATGTTCTCCACGAGCGTGTTGTGGGACAGGATGAAGCTGTTAAGGTCGTAAGCCAGGCAATACTCAGAGCCCGTGCCGGTATCAAGGATCCAAACCGTCCTATCGGTTCGTTTATATTCCTTGGACCCACAGGTGTAGGAAAGACCGAGCTTGGAAAAACTCTTGCGGAGGCATTGTTTGACGACGAACGCAGCATGATCCGCATTGATATGTCAGAGTACATGGAGAAGCATTCTGTTGCGCGTCTCATCGGGGCGCCTCCGGGATATGTTGGCTATGATGAAGGAGGTCAGCTTACGGAAGCGGTCCGCCGCCGTCCTTACAGTGTTATTCTGCTGGACGAAATTGAAAAGGCCCACCGTGATGTATTCAATGTCCTTTTGCAGATTCTTGACGACGGACGTCTTACGGACGGAAAGGGACGTGTTGTGAATTTCAAAAACACTGTCATCATCATGACATCTAACCTCGGCTCACACGAAATCCTGAACAAGGATTTTGAAGAAGCAAAGAGTGCCGTAAAGGACCTTCTGAAGGAGTATTTCAGACCGGAGTTCCTGAACCGTGTGGACGATATCATCGTCTTTAAGGCACTTGAAAAGGCTCAGGTAAGAGAGATTGCCGCGCATCTTATGGCAAGCCTCGGAAAACGTCTTGAAAAGCAGGTCAAGCTGCATCTTGAATGGACGGATAAGGCCATAGATGAGCTTGCAAATCAGGGATTTGATCCGAACTTCGGCGCACGTCCTCTCCGCAGACTTTTGAGCCACGCAATTGAAACGCTTCTTTCGGAGAAGATAATAAGGGGCGATGTACAGGAAGGCGATACTGTTATTGTGGATGTCGAAGACGGCAGCTTCACGGCGAAAAAAGCGGAGTGATGTTCGGAGTTTTTACACTGCGACAGGTGATTAAGCAGATATCCGTCAGACACTTCGAAAGGAATTTAACAATTAACGAAGCCCGGAATGATTTCATTGAGATTTCATTCTGGGCTGTTATTTTGTTTACAGATAGATGGCAGGACAGGTGGTTTAATTTTGAAAAAGATTATTCTGACAGCCTCTGTAACCTTTGTGCTTACGATGGCTTTTTTTATTACCGCAGCAGTTTATATTGCGGGAAGCCTTTTTATAGATATGGCGCTGAAGAGAGGAACACTCGGAGACCCCAAGGCACCTCCGGCTGTTTTCAGAAGTGCTATTGAAGGCAACGGAAAAGCAATAAAGAAAGCTGAACGGCCGGATTTTAAAGGGGCAAAATGGACAATGCAGTCCTTCGACGGACTGGCACTGAAGGCGACACATTTCAGCCCGGCAGCGGAATCCCACCGCTGGGTTATAATTGTTCACGGCTACGGTCTGGGACAGGAATATATATGGGACTACGCGGAAGAGTATCTGAAAGCGGGATATCACGCGGTAACGCCTGATATGCGTTCCTCCGGCAGCAGCGAGGGAATGTATCTTACAATGGGAGCTCTTGAGAGCCGTGATGTGAACGACTGGGCAAGGGAAATACGAAAACGTGATTCGAAGGCGGAAATTCTGCTGCATGGTGTTTCAATGGGTGCGGCAACGGTAATGCTTTCTGCCGCACAGCCCGCGCCAGGTGTTGATGCCGTTGTGGAGGACAGTGGTTATTCGGGATTAAAACAGCTTTTTGCTGAGGAAATTGATAAAATTCTGGGTATTCCTGCATTTCCGCTTTTGGATATTGCGGATTTGTGCTGTGAGAACCGTGCCGGCTTCAGCTTTGCCGAGGCATCTCCCGAGCATGTCGTTGCCGATGTAAAGATTCCTGTGCTTTTTATACACGGTGATGAGGATAAGCTTGTGCCCTATAATATGATGCAGGAGCTTTATACGGCATGCAAGGCGCCGGGAAAGCAGCAGTACACCGCAAAGGGATATCCTCATGCGGCCGCTTATCAGGATAAGGAATATTTTCCGACAGTTTTCCGTTTTGCTGACCGCAACATGTAAAAATAAACGCAAAGGGGCTGTGAAAAAGGCATTTCTTGCCTTCCCCATTGGGGAAGGGGGACCACGTAGTGGTGGATGAGGTACACCAAGGAGAGCCGCTATTTATGTACATAGTAGGCACTTTGGGGAGCACCTCATCCGAGCCCTGCGGGCCCACCTTCTCCTAAAGGAGAAGGCATTATTGTTGCTTTTTTCACAGCCCATTTAAGTTAGAACTCGGTAAAAACCTCGTTGAAACGCTGACATAGGAAGTTTTGCTTTTGGCAAAACTTGAACTAATGCATTATGTCGAGGCAAGCTCGACGAAACTTAAAAGATAATTTTTTGGCAAACATTATCCTTTAAGTTATAATATCTTTATGATGCGGAAAGGAGCGGAGAATATGGCGTATGTTGCGCTGTACAGAAAATGGAGACCGAAAACTTTTCCTGACCTCGTGGGACAGGAGCATGTGAGCCGTACTCTTTCACAGGCAGTTGAGACAGGACGCGTAGGTCACGCATATCTCTTTTCCGGGCCGCGGGGCACAGGTAAAACAAGTACCGCGAAGATTCTGGCGAAGGCACTTAACTGTGAAAAAGGTCCGTCTACTGAGCCGTGCAACGAATGTGAGAGCTGCCGCCGCGTAAATGACGGAACCTCAATGGACGTTTTTGAAATTGATGCCGCATCAAACCGCGGTATTGATGAAATTCGCGACCTTCGTGAGACGGTAAAGTTTGCTCCGGCGAACGGGAAATATAAGGTATATATAATTGACGAGGTGCATATGCTGACCTCGGAGGCTTTCAACGCGCTTTTGAAAACCCTTGAAGAACCGCCTGAACGTGTCGTTTTCATTCTTGCCACGACAGAGGTGCATAAGGTACCTGCTACGATACAGTCGAGGTGTCAGCGGTATGATTTCAAGCGTATTTCAGTGAAGAATATCGCTGAGCGCCTACGCTACGTTGCCGACCATTCTGAAATATCAGCGGATGATGAGGCACTTTCGCTTATCGCCCGTGAATCGGCTGGCGGTATGCGAGATGCTCTTTCTACGCTTGATCAGTGTGCTTCTCTTGCGGAGGAAAAGGTCAGCGTGAAGGTTGTTCAGGAGGTTCTGGGCCTTGTGGGACACGACTGGGTTGTGCGGATACTAAAGGCTGTTTCACGAAAGGATGCGGCAGAAGCTCTAAAGGCGCTGGGTGAGCTTATGCAGGAGGGAAAGGATCTCAGACAGCTGGTGGGTGAGATGATAGCGGAGCTTCGTTCCCTTATGGTGTTTCAGGCAGTCGGAAGTACGGAGGGAGTAGAGCTTTATGAGACCTCTGAAGAGACTTTGAAGGAGGGAGCGTCATTTTTCTCCCCCGATGACTTTGCGCCTATGCTGGACCGTTTGCATGAGGCCCTTACGGAGCTCAGGTGGACATCAGAGCCGCGTATTGCAGTGGAAACTGCACTGCTGGCACTTTGCAGACCACGGGCTGCCATGATGACTGCTTCTCCTGCGGGAACTGTACCTGTGCAGCAGGGGACGGATTCTGTAAGGATTGCGCAGCTTGAGGCAAAGCTGCAGGCACTTTCATCCGCTCTTGCCACACGTTCGCAGCAGGTGCCTGTCATTACTCCGGTCATTCCTGCAGGTAATATGCCTGCTGCCGGAACGGGGGCGGCTGCCGCTCAGCCGTCGGCCCCTGTCCCGGGTGGAGCCTTTAAGATGACGGATGACGGGAAAACCTTGTGGCAGGCATTGCTTGCTAATCTTATGGCAGAAGAAAAATACAAGCTTATAGGCGATTTCCTGGCACGTGGACAATTTGGGGGAATTACTCAGGGAGCGTTCAGGGTGTTTATGCGAAGTCCGTTTCTGGTCAGACGTCTTGAAAGTGATGACTATAAGCAGCTTGTGGAATCAAGACTCGCGCTTCTTGCAGGGCGGCCTATGCGCCTCGTATGTGAAACAGCGGCGGATCTGACACCGCAGGCACCGCGTCCTATGCCCAAAAAGAAGAAGGAAGAAAAATCTCCTATTCAGGTAAAGGTGCAGAAGGATATGGAGGCCATGACTCCTGACGAGCGAAAGCAGATGGATACTGCCATGGCTGTTTTCGGGAGTAATTTTGTGCCTCTGCCGGAGGGGGAAAATGGAGGAACGGGGACGGTTGAACCTGAAAAAGAAGCTCCTTTGCCTCCTGATGACGATATTCCTCTTCCGACAGATGATGACGCGCCTCTTCCTAATGAGGACGAGCTTCCGCCGCTTCCTCCGGAGGAATGAGTGTGGGATTGACTGAGAAAGCAGACTTTGATATTCTAAGATATGTATGTTTACTATCCGAAAGGGTATGCAGGAAGGGAGAATACGATATATGTACGGTGGAATGGGCGGCGGCATGGGCAACATGGGCGCCATGATGAAAAAAGTACAGAAGCTCCAGTCTCAGATGAAACTGATGCAGGAGGAACTTAAAAAAAGGACGGTTGAGGTTTCCGCAGGCGGCGGAGTTGTAAAGGTTGTAATGAACGGTGACAAGGTCGTGCAGTCTCTTACAATCGCAAAGGAGGCAGTTGATCCGGAGGATGTAGAGATGCTTCAGGATCTTATTTCTGCGGCAGTTAACGAGTGCATGAAGAAGGTCGATGAAATGATGACCTCTGAAATGAGCAAACTCACCAGCGGCCTTGGACTTCCGCCGGGAATAATCTGATGCAGTACATAGCGCCTCTGGCGAAGCTTATTGAGCATTTTCGGGCGCTTCCGGGTATTGGTCCAAAGTCAGCAGTGCGGCTGGCGTATCATGTACTTGATATGGATGCCGAAAAGGCAAAGGCACTTGCCGGAGCCATTATGGAGGCAAAGGAAAAGATAGGCTTTTGCACCACGTGCTTTAATTTAAGTGACCGAAACCCCTGCGAAATATGTGCAAGTGAAAAGAGAGACCACACTACTATATGTGTGGTTGAGCAGCCCCAGGATGTGGCTGCTATGGAGCGCATGCATGACTATCACGGAGTGTATCATGTGCTGCACGGCGCTCTGTCGCCCCTTGAGGGAATAGGTCCTGAAAAGCTCAGAATCCGCGAGCTTTTAGTTCGCCTTCAGTCGAGTGACGTGAAGGAAATTATCATGGCTACGAATCCCAATGTGGAGGGAGAGGCAACGGCAATGTATATTGCACGCCTCTTAAAGCCAATGGGGCTTCGGGTGACACGTATCGCGCACGGTCTGCCGGTCGGCGGGGACCTTGAGTACGCGGACGAGGTAACTCTCGCCAAAGCCATGGAAAACCGCGTGGAGCTCTGACTCCGCGTTTAAGGAGGAATATTTATGGATGCAGCTGCTGTTATGGGCGGGCCGGATTCATCACTTGTCGTCGCCTGTGCGGTCGGCATTCTGGCCATTTGCGTCATAACGAAGCTGATTAAGCTTCCTATCGAGCTGATGATGAAGCTTGTTTCGAACAGTGTTGTGGGTGCGTTTATGCTGTTCGTTGCTGACTTCTTCGGTCTTGGTATTGAGATAACGATTTTAAAGGCTCTCTTTGCCGGTATATGCGGTATACCGGGAGTCCTTATTATCATTATCTGGGAAAAATTTTTGGCTGGCTGATGAAAAAAACGCTGGCGAAGGCGGATGCCTTGCCAGCGTTTTTGTTTTGCCGAAGATGCTCTGTTATGCGGAAAAGTGCTGTAGATAGATAACAATGCCAAAAAGACAGAGCGACAGGGATATGAAAAGGAAAATACCGCGGTTGATCCAGGGGGCGACAGAAGCGGAAATTTTTGCCGCATGCTTGCGCTGCACATACATTAAAATGAGTGCTGCAGCGAGGGAGGCGTACATTCCGCGGTTCCAGGCGTCCATCAAATCCCATCCTGATGCAAGAAGAAACAGCGTGAGACAGATGACGACAACGAGTATGATGTTCTCCCAAGGACGCGGCTTCGGCGCCTCTGGGAGCTTTTCTTCTTCTGCGAGCTCCTGTGCCGCATGAATATTTTTGAGGATACGTTTTGATTGTTTTGCCATGAATTAGATCACCAATCTTTCGTTTGTTATCAACTAGTGTAACATTATATCATACTTTCGATTTTCATGGGAGTGGGAACCTGTGATAGGTGAGCAGTAATTGCATGTCAAAGGAAATTTTACAATATCAGCTGAAAAAACAGAAAAAATTCCCATTTTTGTAAATCTTTTTACTTTTACAGAATTGCAGTTAGCCGTATAGACTGGTACAATAAAAGGAAATATAGATTTTAATAAGTATGAGACATCATACCTCTAAATAAGAGAAATGACAGAAAATATCACATGGAAAGTGAGGAACAAATATGATACGAGAACACAGAAGCCGTGAGAAATTGCTGACGTACTATGATAAGTACATAAACGAAGGTGTCATTGATCCGAATGTCCATCCATGGGTTGCGGAGTCATGGATGAAGAGCAAAAAGCTCAATGTTCAGTCGGATACCATGTTCACCGGACGTAAGCTCAGCACGGAGGATTTTCGGCTTTTGCAGGCACAGCATAAGGAGGCTGTGGATTATCTGGAGATCATGGTTGATAATATCCGTGAATTCTTCCAGAAGTATAATCTTTGTCTTCTTCTTTTGGACTCTGACTGTGTTGTTCTGAAGAGTTACGCGCTTCCGTATTTTCAGATGACCGCGGGAGAAATTGAGGGCGTTCGTGTAGGCATCGAGGAGGTCGGCACCTCCAGCATCTCCATTGCACGTGAGCATGAAACTCCCTTCTGGCTTTTCGGACCTGAGATGTGGGTGAAGGATTGCCAGGGTGGAGATGCCTGCTCGGCACCTGTCTATATGAACGGAGAGCTCAGCTATATGCTGACGCTTGTTGCAGTAAAGCAGTCCGAAATGCCGCAGGATGCTGTCATCGCGATGCTGCTGACTTTGGGGAAATCCCTTGAATTCTATCTTTCCCAGATGCAGCGGCTTCAGGCACAGGAAACTATACTCGACGCGACGCCTTTCGCTGTGTATCATGTCATGCCCGGAGGAGACGTCGCATATGCAAACAAGCTCGGTCTCACAAGACTGGCAGGGATTGGCGCGCAGAAGAATGAAAGAGAGATGCCGAATCTCAGCGATGTCGTAATGAATTATCGTCATACGCCGATTTACAACGGCTTCCGAGGTGTGCCGTCCCATAATAAAGAGGTTACATGGATAACTCAGGCAAAAACCTACGAGGACATCACAACGGTAGTTCCTTTGGGCCGGGATATTGACCAGGCAGTGTCCAGCGTTGTCGTTGTTTCCATGCCTATTGAAGATCTCCGCACCCTTGTGGCTCATGCGGCAGGCTATACCGCAAAATACAGCCTTAGCTCTATGGTGGGAGAGGGAACAACCTTTGCTGCTATGAAGGATAAGGCAGCACGAGTAGCAAAGAATAAGCATCATGTGCTGATTCAGGGCGAGTCAGGGACAGGAAAACAGCGTCTTGCTCACGGTATTCATCAGGCCAGCCCGAGGGCAGCCGGCCCACTTATCACACTCCGCTGCGGGGATGCTACTCCGGAGCTTTTGGAGCAGGAGCTTTTCGGAATTGTACTTGATTCCGAAGGAAGCCATCCGGGAAGACTTGAGCTTGCATCGGGAGGCACTCTGTTCCTTGATGAGGTAGAAAAAATGCCGAAAAATATTGCGGCGCAGCTTGCAAAAAATCTTCAGAGCGGTACTTCCTGCCGCATAGGTGAACGCGTAGAGCGTTCAATTGATGTGCGCATTGTCGCCGCGTGCGACAGTGACTTGAAGCGTCTCACGGAGCGCGGTCTTTTTGATAAAACTCTCTATGAGATTGTATCGAAGAGCGTTATCCGTGTGCCGTCTCTCAGAAGCCGCCGCGAGGATATTCCAACTCTGGTCGGACATATTGTAAAAGAGCTTGCAGCCCAGCATCAGATGCAGCCGAAAAAAATTCTGCCGGAGACGGTCAAGGTTCTGCACGACTACGATTGGCCGGGTAACATCAAGCAGCTGCAGAGCGTTCTGGAATACGCGTTTTTCAACACGAAGGGCGATACTATCGGGCCTGATGATATCAGCCTGATGGGTGATATAAAACCTGATAATAAATGGAAGGAAGACCGTGAGGTCTTCGTTAAGGCTTGGAAGGCTGCGGGAGGAAATGTAAGCCGCCTCGCAAATCTTTTGAGCGTCAGCCGCGTTACATTGTACAGATATCTTAAGAAATATGGACTTGAAAAGTCATAAGAGAAGGAGAGTTTCATTTGCGTTTGAGGAGAAAGCCTTGGATTGACCAGGCTATCCACGATTTTGACGATTTTGTATTCCCGAAGGACCGCCCGGCTTCAGAGGCGCAGAAGGGAGAATGGCATTCCCTGTTTGGCAGCGAAAAGCCTCTTTATGTTGAGCTTGGAACGGGCAAGGGTGATTTTATAAGTCAGCTTGCGGAACGTGAGCAGGAGAATAATTTTATCGGTATTGAGGCACAGCAGGATGTGCTTTATCAGGCTGCGGTAAAGGTTCGCGATAAGGGACTGTCAAATGTACGCCTGCTGGTTTTTGATATAAATGAAATCGAGACAATTTTTGCTCCCGGCGAGGTTGCGGGATTTTATATCAATTTCTGCGACCCGTGGCCTAAGGCGCGTCATGCAAAGCGCAGGCTGACCTGCCGGACGTTTCTTGAAAAATACCGCAGACTTCTGGTGCCGGGAGGCCGTATCTGTTTCAAAACAGATAATCGGCCGTTGTTTGATTATTCCCTTGAGGAGTTTGCCGCGGTCGGGCTTGAGGTACAGGATGTTACCTATGACCTGCATGCCGAAAACAGACCTGATAACATCGAAACGGAATATGAGCATAAGTTCAGCCTTCTTGGACAGAAAATCAACCGTTGTGAGGTGATCTTCCCATGAATGGGGAGAAGCTCCGGGATTTTAAGGAGAAACACTCCTGGAAATTCTGGATGAATGACAGGGAGGCAATCCTTGGTATTGTCGTCCTGCTTCTTATTATCGGAACAATAAATGTATTCAGCTCCAGCTTTGTGCTTTCGGAGACCTATTACGATACTCCGTACTTCTTTTTGTCAAGGCACGGTATCAATGTATTTGTGGGGTGTGTCTGCTTTTTTGTGGGCGCACTTGTTGACTATCATAGATGGCGCTCATGGATTGTCGGTATTTTTGCGATTGTTGTCATCATGCTGATAGCTGTGCTCGTTGTAGGAGTAGAGGTTAACGGAGCAAAGCGGTGGCTTCAGCTCGGTATTACTGTGCAGCCTGCTGAATTTGCCAAGATGCTGGCTATATTCATCGAGGCAGCCTATATTTCCTCGCGCGTGTCAATCGGAGGAAAATGCCAGATGTTGCATGCCCAGCTTGGCGTCCTGCTGCTGCTTTTTATACTGATTGAGCGTGAGCCTGACGGCGCGACAGCAGCACTGGTGCTGGGTGTTCCTATGTGTATGCTGCTCATGTCAAACATGGCGAGGCAGATGAAGCTTACTCTTATTGGCATGATTGTACTGGCAGGCGGTGTAATCTGTATTCTTCAGCCCTATCGTCTTAATCGTGTGCTTACGATGCTGAATCCCTGGCAGGATGCAACGGACAGCGGCTATCAGATTGTCCAGTCGCTGCAGGCTATCGGCTCCGGAGGCTTCTGGGGAATGGGACTCGGACAGGGGATAAGCAAATATCACTATCTGCCGGAGGCTCACACTGATTTTGCTTTCGCAATCCTTTGTCAGGAAAACGGTTTTTTGGGTGCCTTCGCGGTTATTCTGCTTTTTGGGGCATTTACGTATTATGGAGCGCGTATTGCAGCTACGGCGAAGGATGCCTACGGACAGATTCTGGCGGCAGGAATTGTCTGTCTGATTGTCGGACAGGCTGTAGCAAACATGCTTATGGTAGGAGGATGGTTCCCTGTTGTTGGTGTTCCGCTTCCGTTTATAAGCTACGGAGGCTCATCGCTTGCGGTCAGCCTGGGTGCAGTTGGCATTCTGTTTAACATCGGGCATAAGAGTGCGCCGCCTAAAACACTTGTTACTTCGGCACCGCCGAAAAATGTTGATGTTTTTGGAAGACCAAGACTGAAACGAATCAAATAAGTTTATTCGGAAAGAAGAATGAGATATGATTGTCTATGCCGTTGACAAAGGCGGAGAATATATTACCGTTGAGGAGAGCTTGCGGCGTCATCCCGAAGGGAAACGCAGCATTTATGTAAATCTTACAAACAGATGCACCTGTGCATGCACATTCTGCCTCCGTACAATGAAAAAAATGGCAGAGGAGCATTCACTCTGGCTTAAAGAGGAGCCGTCGGCAGAGCTTGTTAAGAGTGAGCTTGGCAGAGTACCATGGGAATACGTGGAAGAGGTTGTTTTCTGCGGCTTCGGTGAACCTACGATGAGACTGGAAGTCCTCAAGGAGCTTCTTCGTTATATCAAAAGTGTGCAGCCGCAGGTAAAGACACGGGTGAACACGAACGGCCTTTCAGATTTGTATTTCAAAAGGGACACAGCGCCGGATTTTGGCGGAGGCATTTTGGACACTGTTTCCATAAGTCTCAACGCGTCCAATGCGGAGCGTTATCTTGAGCTTACGCGGAGCGAGTTCGGAATAGATTCCTTTGATGCGATGCTTTCATTTGCGCAGCATGTCAAGGAGTATGTCCCGGAGGTTGTTTTGACGGTTGTGGATCATGTGGAGGATGACGGTGAAATCGCTCTCTGCAAAAAAATATGTGATGAACGCGGGCTAAGGCTTCGTGTGCGCCCGTATGAGGATAGTTAAATAAATGAGAAGTCTCCGTATGCGTTATTCGGAGGCTTCTTTTTTTATGGGATATATGGCGAAACGAGAACAGTATGTGTTATGTTCGAAAGAATATGTGTCATTTGCTTGCAGGAATGAAGTCTTCTTTGTAGAATAATATTATGAAAGCGTTGTTGATCGTCCGATAGAAATAATAAATAAAAAACAACGCCTTTTAGAGTTGGAATTGGATATGAAGGGAAAGACGCAGCTTATGAAGCATTTGATTATTATTCGCGGAGGCGGAGAGATTGCTACGGCGATTGCCTGCCGTATGCATAATGCGGGATATGATGTACTGCTTCTTGAAAAAGCAAGACCATCAGCAATCCGCCGCGAGGTTTCGTTCGCAGATGCCGTCTATGACGGAGAAAAGACTGTAGAGCGTCTGACGTGCTACTGCGCGGAAAATGTGAAGGCAGCAGAAGCTCTTCTCAGGAGCAAAAAAATAACAATGCTTGTGGACGCTTACGGTAGATATATAAAAAAGTTTCGTCCACATATTCTGGTAAATACTCTGAACGGAGATATTGAAGGAAACAGAATTCAGTACCCTGCCGACTATGTAATCGGACTCGGCTCAGGCTTCTGTGCTCATCGTGATGTTGACTGTGTCATTGAGACACGGCGCGGGCACAATTTGGGCCGTCTGATATATGAAGGACATGCTTTGAAGACACGCAATATAAAGGATCTTGAGAGCGAGACGGGTGCTCTTTTTACCGCAGGCGCGGTTGGAGTAATCAGGAGTCCGCGTACTATTTCAAATGTGCTTCGGACAGGTGATGTCATCGCAGAGCTGTATGATGAGGAAAACGGCAGAAATGTGGAGATTTCTGCTCCTTATCCGGGGATACTGCGTGGACTGATTCATGACGGGTATCGCTGCCTGTCTAAGGATATTATAGTGGCAGAGGTCGATTCGAGAAATGACCCCGGAATATGCTTTTCTATTTCGGAGAAGGCGAGATGCATCTCAGGCGCAGTGCTTGAAGCTGTTCTTGCGTTTGAATCAGGGAATCGTTCTGCCGCCAGAACGGAGATTTAACAGTGAAGGCTTTTTTGTTTGATATGGACGGAGTGTTGGTTGATACCCAGCAAATCCATACACTTGCGTTGAAAAAAATATTTGAAGAATACGGCATTGAGATTTCCATGGAGGAACTGGCGTCCTTTGCCGGAACAAAACGGGGGACGGCTTTTCTAAAGGCTGCTGAGGAACGAGGGGTATCTCTGCCAATTGAGGAAATGTGCGATGCAAAGGACAGATTGTTCGATGCGATGATAGAAAAAACAGACCTCAAGCCGATTCAGGGGATACCTGAGCTCCTGGAGCAGCTGAAAAGGGATGGCGTGCTTACCGCAATCGCCTCATCCAGCAGCAGGGATTTTATTTCTCTCGTTGTTGACCGTACAGGAATACGGCAGTATTTTGATGCTTTCATAAGCGGACAGGAGCTTCCGGAATCAAAGCCAAATCCTGCAATATATCTTTTGGCGGCACAGACACTAGGGGTTGAACCGTCTGAGTGCATAGTTTTGGAGGATGCGCATCTGGGTGTTGAGGCTGCGAAGCGTGCGGGTATGCGTTGTATCGGATACCGCAATCCAAATTCCGGAGCCCAGGATTTATCGAAGGCAGATGTTGTTGTAGACCGTATGGAAAAAATAATACGAATGATTGGAACCCTTTAAGTATTACAGTGGAGACGGCAGGACAAGGAGCTGTTTGCGCCTATGAAATCTTTTGAATTCTCTGAGACAGAACGGAAGCTGTTAGAAGAACTCCCGGTAGCTATGTGCGTGTTCCAGCGCGTGGGATGGAAATATCATGTACTTTTGGTGAGTGACGGATATTGCCAGCTGCTTAAGCTGCCGCGAAAGAGCATGCGTGTCACGGAGTCTGGCATGGATCTTATGGTCTACGAAGAGGACATGGCGACACTTGAAAACATGCTTTCATATGTGGAACTTCACCCGGATGCAGTGTATCCGGTTCGTTTGCGTGTCCGCGGAGCAGACAATAGATGTCTGCATCTGCGTTTTACAGGAAAGCCGCGTGAACCGCAAAATGGGGTCCGTCTTGTGTATGTGTCCTGTGTGGACGTGTCGGCTGAGGAGGACATGCACCGCGCTCAAAGCCGTGCAAGGGAGCGTTCGGATCTGCTTCTCGAAAAGGTACTGAGCACGACGGAGGCCGCAATATTCTGGAAGGATGCAGACAGGCGTTTCATTGGCGCAAACAGAGCTTTTCTTGATTACTATGGATTTCCGTCTGTACAGTCGATTCTCGGGAAAACTGATGAGGATCTGGGCTGGAATATTGAAGTTGATAAATTCCGCGATGATGAGAAAAAGGTTTTGGAGGGTGTTTCTACATACAGAGAGTTCGGGCATTGTATACGCAAGGGAGAGGTGCGCGATATTGTAGCCAGCAAGGCACCTCTTTACGAGGACGGAAAAATCGTAGGTCTTGTTGGCTCCTTTGAGGATGTTACACAGGAGCGGCGGCAGCAGAATGAAAACGGAAGACTTACGCATATTTTGGAAAATGTGCCCGCAGGTCTGTGTATGTATCAGCTTTTTTCGGGCGAGTTCGTATGCGTTTTTGTAAACCGCTATTTTACGACAATGACAGGAATACCGATGGAAGCACTGGGCGGAGAGCCTGTAGATGCAATACATCTTTTTCTTGAGCCGGAGGACAGGGAGTGGCTCAGAAAAACTCTTGTTGAGATGGATAAGAGCAAGCGTGATGAAACTGATGGAATCCTGCATATCCGCAAAAAATCAGGGACAGGCTTTGGCTCCTTTTATGTTATCGTCCGCCGCGTGATTTATGCGGCAGGAGTGCGCTATTATGTAAGCTACACTGATGTTACGGAAGAAAAGGAAATGGAGCGCAAGCAGAAGGCTGAGCGGAGGGTTTTGGAAAGGGTTCTGGAAAAGGCTCATATTCTTGTGTGGGAATACAATCCGGAAACACATAAGGCGAACTTTATCAAGACAGCCCATTTTGATTCCGCAATGAAGATACACGGACTGGACGGAGATTCCGTGAATGTTCCTGAATCACTGATAAACAGCATTGCTCCCAACGATCGAAAAAGGTATATTGAGTTTTACCGTGCTGTGCAGAATGGCACATCAGGCTCCATTGACGTTGAGCTGCGCATTCCGGATGAAACAGAGAAAAGGTATGAGCGAATCACATATCTGGTATCCCATGATGCGGACGGTAAGCCGGTTCAGTGGTATGGAATGTCCCAGAATATTACTGCAGAGCTCAGACTGATTGAAAATTATAATCGTGAAAAGATGATGCTGAGGAAGACCAGTCCGGAAAATCTTTTCGCGAAGTCCAGATATAATCTTACCGATAACCGTATGCTGGTTTTCTGGGTGAAGGATAATGCCAAGGGCGTAGAAATAACGCCCGATATGAATTATGATACTGTTCTTGAGGCCATGATGGAGTCGGCTATGGATGAGGCTGAGCGTCAAAAAATAAAGGAGACGCTCGGCAGGGAAAATGTCATACGCAGGCATCGTGACGGAGAACAGACACTTTCTGTGGAGTTTAAGAGGAAGACTCTTTCGAACCGTCTCAGCTGGGCACTGGCAACGGTCAATACCTTTACGCTTTCGGACGGCTCTATTGAGGCATTTACCTACGGTTACGATATTACGGAATCTGTACTAAGCCAAAAGATAATGACGCTTTTGGAGGAGCTTGATTTTGACCTGATAGGCGTTATTGATACAGAAAGCGGCAGATATTTCATGCATGATACCGTTGCACATCCTGATGAAAGTGTCAGAATGTGGGGCGGTGACCTTAATGAACATATAGCTGAGCTTGTACGAGGTCATGTACCGGAAGCAGAGATAAATGAGGCTCTTGAAGCGATGTCGCCGGAGCACGTGCGTTCTGAGCTGAGGCAAAACGGAAGCTACGAGTATGCGATGAACTTCGAAGAAGATGGACAGATTCACAGGAAGCTTGTAAGATTCTGCTATCTTGATTCAAAGCATAATTACGTATTCCTGTGCCGACAGGATATCACAAAAGAATACCGCAGAGAGCTTGAGCGGGTACAAAAACTCAACGCTGCCCTGCAGTCGGCACATCAGGCAGACGAAGCAAAGACGATGTTCCTGGCAGGAATCAGCCATGATATGCGTACGCCGTTGAACGGAATTATTGGTTTTACACGGTTGGCACTGAAAACCGAAAACATGGAGCACAGGCTGGATTATTTGAAGAAAATTGATTCCTCGGGAAAACTCCTGCTTTCATTTGTAAATGACGTTCTTGAGCTTTCACGTCTGGACAGCGGAAAGAATACGATGCATCCGGAGGAAATCCTGCTTAACTCGCTCATTGATGAAGTAGTTGTCCCCGTTCGTGTTTCGGCAGAGCAGAAGTCTGTTCATTTTGTCACGGATATTCCGCAGGGAATGAATGTTTCGGCTTTTGTAGATAAGCTGAAAATGCAGGAGGTTATGCTGAACCTTTTGTCAAATGCGGTGAAGTTTACTCCTGAGCAGGGAACGGTCATGTTCCTGTTTGAGATTTTGGAAGAGCCTATACAGGGCTGCAATACCAGAATTGTTGTGCAGGATACAGGTATCGGTGTCGGACATGAATTTATTTCTAAGATGTTTGAACCGTTCATGCAGGAGCATAATGCGCTGACTAAGAATATTTCAGGCGGAACGGGACTGGGACTTTCCATTGTGAAGCGCATTGTTGACCACATGAAGGGCTTTATAGAGGTTGAGAGCGAACAGGGACTTGGCACTAAGTTTACTGTGCTTCTGCCGATTGAGTACAGGGAAGCAGATGTTCAGGACAATGTAATCCGTATAGAGGATGTTGAGTTCGAAGGTCAGAGGCTGCTTCTCTGTGAGGACAATATGCTGAATATGGAAATAGCAAAAACCCTTCTGGAGGATAAGGGCTTCATCGTAGACTGTGCAGAGGACGGAGTCGAAGGACTGCAGAAATATAAGGAAGCCGGGCCGGATTCGTATGCCGGAATCTTGATGGATATCAGGATGCCGCGTATGAATGGATATGAAGCAGTAGAATGTATCAGAGCACTGGACCGGGAGGATGCGAAGAAGGTGCCGATTATTGCCATGACAGCAGATGCATATCCGGAGGACATTCAGCACTGCCATGATGCGGGAATGAATGCACATATCGCAAAGCCGATAGATCCGGAGGACATGTTCAGGGTACTTGCAAAATGGTGCGCGAAATAGTGTAATTTGGCAGAAGCTGCCTCAGCGCTGTATTAAGTGGAAGGGGTGAGCAGATTGTAATTTAGAGCCAAAGATTTTTTTGAAAAAATAATTTAAAAGTATTGACAGATGCGGAGGTCGGTGTTAATATAATATACGTTGATTGCGAGAGCATGAGACATGGCCTGGTAGCTCAGTTGGATTAGAGTATTTGACTACGAATCAAAGGGTCGGGGGTTCGAGTCCCTCCCAGGTCACCATTTGAATACGCACCCTGTCGATGAGACAGGGTTTTTTGTTGCTTATTTTTGCTGTTTTGGTCCCTTCCTGTTGAATGAGTGAGGTTAAATTAAAAACGCTTCGTATGGAGATTATCCATGCGAAGCGTTTTTTGATGTCTCAGAAGTACATGTTCAAAAGATTACCTACCATGTTGTAGCCGAACTGTGCGGTTGTAGCGCGAACAGAATAGGTTACGTTGGTCTCTGATGTTCCCATCATCTGTGCAGCGCTTGGGAACAATTTGTCCTGCTGCATTTTTGCCGATTTCACTTTGTTATCCATACGCCCTGCGAGACCATCCTTGCCGAGAATGCTTTCGACGGAGGAAGGGCTTTCCTTCAGTGCTGCTTTGAGCTGATCTTCATTGAGCTTGAGTGTGCCGTCGGATTTTACGGATATACCGACCTTCTCAAGGTTGCGGGAGAAATATTTCGCATCGCTGAAGCTGTTTGTGAGATTCGAAATTTTTGTGCTTGTGTCTTTCACTCCGTTAAGGAAAGACATCGCTGTGTTGAACTTGCCGACGAACTTCGATACTGTGTCTGCAACGGCAGCTGTGTTCTTCTCGGTTTCTTCATCCGTTGAGCCTGCGACATTAAAGTTTGTCGTCTTGAGCTTCGCGGCAGCTGTACCCAGGTCATTCATATTGGAGCTGAACTGCTTGTTAAACTGTGCCTTCGTGTTGTCGTATTCCTTCAGAAGTCCTGCAAGCTCAGAGCGGTTCGTGAGGGTTGAGTATGCGGAATTTGTGTTGTACGACGAATTGGTTCTTGAAGTATCGGAGCCGCCCCAAAGAGCGGTGAGGGAGCTGTTTTTTGTGCTTTCACCATATGACAGTCCTTTGGAGGCAATTGAATACATGGTGGCTGTCTGTCTCGCCATCGCACTGATTGTTGCCATATTTAAAATCCCCTTTCCATGGAAAAATGCAGCATATCCTTATCTCTAATTATATTATACTACGACAGGTGATAAATGAAAACTTCTTTATTATTTGTATAATGGCTGTACAGAAATGTTTTGCACTTCCGGCAGTTTTTTTTTATACTATAAAAAAGGAGGCGGTTTTATGAATCTTGATGATACTTTTTGCTTTAAGCTCGGCTTCGATAAAAAGAAGGATGAGAAGGGAAGAGTTTATTATAAGAAAACCTATGGCGCTGGGGCTTATGCTCTTGTTACGGCGCTGGAAGGCCAGGACGATATCGCGGATGACGCTTTTCATGTCGCATATCATAATGAACCGCTGAATGTGCTCATGGAGAACGACTGCGAGAGCCCGATGGGTGGAGAGTTTTTCCTGAGCAATGCGCTGGAAATGACAAAGAATATGAAGAAGTAATGATATACGCAGGCTGCGCAGAGGCATCTTTGCGCGGCTTTTTTATTTTGAGAGAAAGCTGTTGAAGGGAGGGAGAGTGCCATGAAGGAGGAAGCTTTTGCTGAGGTGTGCCGAGAGGCAGGCGGCAAGGCTTATGTTGTCGGAGGATGGGTTCGCGATACAATTCGCGGCGCTCGTCCCAAGGATAAGGATTATGTTGTATGCGGACTCAGTGAGGAAAAGTTTCAGGAGCTTTATCCCACTGCAGAGCGTGTCGGGAAATCCTTTCCTGTGTATCTTGTAAGTATTGACGGGAAAAAATGTGAGGTGGCATTTGCACGCAGGGAGCGAAAAACAGGAAGCGGCTACCGCGGCTTTGACATAGTGAGCTCGCCTGAGCTTACCATTGAAGAGGATTTGTATCGACGGGATACGACTATAAATGCCGCAGCAATAGAGCTTCTGTCAAATAAAATCATAGATCCCTATGGCGCCCGTGGGGACATTGAGGCGCGTATAATACGTCCTGTATCAGAGCACTTTGGGGAGGATCCGGTGCGTGCGCTGCGTGCGGCACGCCAGTCAGCAGAGCTTGGTTTTTCCATCGCTCCCGAGACATATGAGGCAATGCGTGCCTGCGGTGAGGAAATCGGAGACGAGCCGGCAGAGAGAATCTTTAATGAGATGGTAAGGGCTCTTCGCGCTCAGCACCCTTCGGTATTTTTCCGCGCGCTTCAAAAAGCGGGGCTTCTTGCCAAAATTTTTCCTGAGCTTCATGCACTCATAGGAAAAACTCAGCCCATTGAGTTTCATCCCGAGGGTGACGCCTTTGAGCATATAATGGATGTCGTGGACAAGGTGGCAGCGAAAATACCATCGGAAATGGTGCGTTTTGCGGGACTTGTGCATGATCTTGGCAAGGGTGTGACGCCCGAAGAAATGCTTCCGCACCACTACGGGCATGAGCTGAAGGGGCTGGACGTGCTTGAAGCGTGGAACAGCCGCATGACGCTTCCAAAGACGTGGTATCAGGCAGCCGCTTTCGTGATACGTGAACACATGCGCGCGCCTCGTCTCGGGAAGCCCGGAAAGATTGTCAGCCTTTTGCTGGCTGTAGACCGTTCACCGCTTTCGGCATCGGAGTTTAAGGAGATTATACGTGCCGACCATAATACACTGCCTGATTATCTTGAGCGCAGCGAGGAAATCATAGCTATTTTGAAGAAGGTTTCAGGTGCTGATGCCCCGTCCGGCTGCCGGGGGAAGTCTGTTGGAGCGTGGATTCTCGCGGAGCAGATCCGGCAGTACCGAAATTGGCGCAGAACCGGGAAAAATACAGGAGAAGCAGAATGACGCAGATGGCGTTGTTCTGCTTTTTTATGCAGAGACTAAAGTTTCAAAATATTTTTACGGATAAGAGCTCTTTTCAGTGTTCAACGGTATTGCACGACATGCGGTTAAAATTGATGTGAAAATACGACATGGAAAGTTCATAAATAAAGTTATATAATATATACAGCAGTATAATTATCAATGTAAGCTCTGTAATTCTTGCGAGGGAAGAAGCAGAGCGAAGCAAAGAAAGGAAGTCTTTTCATGCCAAAAAAATCCAAAATCAATCTTTCGGATCGTGCTCTGCTCAAATTGGCAGAATTCACGATTTCCGTAATTGCCAGCGCGGAGGCTGTCAAAGAGGCAAAGGATCTCCCGGAGAAACAGAGGAAGGCAGTTGAGGATATGCATTCGACATATCTTTATACCTTCGAACAGATTCAGGATGTTGTTTTCCCACTCGACTGCACACAGGCAGATGTGGACACTGCGATGAATAATCTTGCTGCTACCATTGATAAGAGTGATGTAGCGAAAGAGGCCGTTGAAAAGGTCAAGAAGGAGATTCTTGAGACTGCGGCGGCTATGTAAAGGGATCAATTCAAATACAGGGGCTGCTTAGGCGGTCCCTGTATTTTTGGTTTGAAGAATTTTGAAAATGACAAGCATATTTGTGGTATGATTATTTCATAGATAATAAGGAGGAATAGCTTATGAGCAAAACATTGGTGGCGTATTATTCGGCAAGCGGTGTTACGGCCAAGGTTGCCAAAAATCTCGCTGAAGCAGTGAACGCGGATTTGAAGGAAATCAAGCCGGCTGCAGTCTACAGCAAGGAAGACCTTGACTGGACGAAAAAGACATCACGCTCGTATGTTGAAATGCATGATGCTGCTTCGCGGCCTGAGCTTGCCGAGAAGGCTGACGCATCAGCTTATGATACGGTTTATCTCGGATTCCCGATCTGGTGGGGCGTTGCTCCGCATATTGTCAATTCGTATCTTGAAAGCGGAGACTTTTCCGGCAAAAAGATTATCGTTTTCGCAACGTCAGGCGGCAGCGGTCTGGGAAAATCTTCCGCAGAGCTTCAGCCAAGCGCAAAGGACGCTGAATTTGTCGATGGTGCTGTGCTGAAGGCAGGCATGTCGGTTGAAGAATTAAAGAAATGGGCAGCAGCTTTCTGAGCCTTGCCTGTGTAATTAAAAGAGTGCTTCGCTATGCGGGGTGCTCTTTTTCTTTGCAAAATCATTTAGGAGTTTTAATCAGGATAAGGTATACTGATACATATACGACCGACAGGAGGTCATTGTATGTTCAGAATTGCTATTTACGGAAAAGGCGGTATCGGAAAGTCAACAACGGCAGCGGCACTCTCCTGCGCATTTGCGGAAAAGGGACTGCGCGTGCTTCAGGTAGGCTGTGACCCGAAGGCCGATTCCACGTTATATCTTCACGGAGGTAAGCGTATTCCTACGATTTTGGAGACGCTTCGGAAAAAAAGAACGCAGGCGGAGCTTGAGGATTTGGTTTTTGAAGGCTGCAAGGGTATCATGTGCGCCGAGTCAGGCGGCCCTATACCTGGACTGGGCTGTGCAGGGCGTGGAATAGCGGCGGCATTTGAGGCACTTGATGAGAGAAATGCCTTCGATATCCTGAAGCCCGATGTCGTTCTCTATGATGTTCTGGGGGATGTTGTCTGCGGCGGCTTTGCCATGCCGATACGGGAGGGATATGCGGAGCAGGTGTATATTGTTACCTCCGGGGAAAATATGGCAATATACGCGGCTGCAAACATCGCGATGGCGGTAGCGAACTTTAAGGAGCGCGGCTATGCTTCTCTCGGCGGAGTGATACTGAACCGCCGCGATGTTCCCGATGAAAGGGAAAAGGTTGAAACACTCTGCCGTGACATCGAGTCAGAAATTGTGGCAGATCTTCCGAGAGATAACATGATAGCGGAGGCTGAGAAGACCGGACAGCCGCTTATGGAGGCGTTTCCTGATTCTGCTTTTGCAAAGGAGATTCGCCGCCTTGCTGATTATATCCTGGAGCATGCGCCTCAAAGCTCCGATGAAAGAGGTATTCTATACGCCAGCGCGGATATGGAAGGAAAACGGGCTGCAGACAGGTGTGATTTGTGATGGAAGCTTCAAAGGATTTTCAATACATAAAAGACCTTGACTATGTCTACAGAGCGGACATCGGACTTTCGTATTCAAGTCCCTGCAGGGGCGCATGGAATATTGTGCACTACGGCACTCTGGTACCGGAGGGACATCAGATATATGTATGTCCCGTGAGCTGCCTGAGAGGTGTTGTGCTGACAACGGCAGAGCTGGGCTTCGAAGCCATGAAAAAGCTTTCGACGATTGCCGTGGGTGAGGATAATATCCTGAATGGCGACCTTGAGGAGCAGGTTCTGCACGGAGCAGAGCGTATCATTGAAACCCTTGAAAAGCGTCCCCGCATGGTTATGATTTTCACCAGCTGCATACACCATTTTCTTGCGGTGAATTATCAGCGCGTGTATAAAATTCTCAGGGAGGAATATCCTGATATTGATTTTATCGACTGCTACATGAATCCCATCATGAGAAGAAAGACACCGCCCATGCCGTCCCTCAGGAGGCAGATTCTCCGTGTTCTGAAGCCCGCGGAAAAGGATAAGGGACAGGTTTCATTTATAGGAAACTGCTTTCCCATGAAGGAGCACTGTGATTTAACAAATTTCCTGAGTAGAAACAATATAAGAGTTTCAGACCTTACGACTATGAAGAAATATGATGAGTTTAAGGCAATGGAGCATTCCTGTATAAATTTTACGTTTCATAACGCGGCAGCCTGGGCAGGAAAGGACCTTGAGCTTCGGCTCAATCAGCGGTGGCTCGTTATGCGTGAATCCTATGATTACGATACAATTGATGAAGATATGCGAAAAGCAGCGGAAGCATTGGAGCTTGAACCGTTGAGTGAAGCTGAAATCAAAAAAGAGCGGGAAATGACTGAGGCTGCAGTCGAAAAACTGAAAAAAACACTGGGGGATGTACCTGTCTCAGTGGATGACAGTGCGGTAGACCGTCCCCTTGAGCTTGCTCTGTATCTTCTGCGGCACGGATTTCGTGTTGAATCTGTCATAATGGACGTAAATTCAGAGCCTGAGGAAATCTTCACCGCTCTGCAGAAGGCGAAGCCAGAGCTTAAAATTTATGCGGCTCATGGGTGGAATATGCGGCGCGCCCGTACAAAATTCGATGGTAAGATAATCGGAATCGGGCAGAAGAGCGCGTACCTTAATGATACTTCGTATTTTGTGAACATGACGGAGAATGCCGGACTCTATGGATATGCAGGGATAAGACATCTTATGGAGCTTATCGGTGAGGCTGCCGCTGAGCCGAAGGATATGCGGACATTGATTCAGCAAAAGGGCTGGAACTGTCATATAGAGGAGGGCTGCTGAGTGCGTGACTGGCATGTGCATGTTTTTACATCGACATATACTGCAGATGTTTCGGGCGTTTGCTCCGCAATGTACGAGCTTGGTGGCATGACGATTCTTCATGACCCCGACGGCTGCAACTCCACGTATACCACCCATGATGAGCCGCGATGGTACGGCTCAAAGGCGCTGATGTTTGTTTCGGGACTTGATGAGCTTACGGCTGTTCTCGGAGATGATGACGTGCTCATAAATGATGTCTGTGCCGCGGCGGAGGACTACAAACCGCGGTTTATCACGCTGTGCGGCTCTTCTATTCCGCATATCATAGCCTTTGATTTCAAGGGCGTTGCTCATCTTATCGAGAAAAAAACGGGTATTCCTGTTCTGCCTGTTCCCACTAACGGACTCAGGATGTATACCGTCGGGGTGGGTATGGCACTTCGGGAATGGATAAGGCGGTTTGCCGATTTTTCATTAAAGCCTGAGCCTAAGACAATAAATCTTCTTGGGGTTACACCAATTGATTTTTCCCGGCAGGAGCTTGTGGATGCGATGAAAACGGCGTTTGAAAAACGCGGCCTTGCCGTAAACGCCGTCGGCGCTATGGGCGAAAGCTTTGAACAGCTTCAAAAGGTCTGCCGTGCTTCTGTCAATGTTGTGGTTTCATCGGCAGGACTTCTTCCAGCAAAATTTCTTTCAGATAAAGCAGGAATTCCCTTCGTAGAAGGTACCCCCATAGGAAGCTTTATGACTGATAAAATAGCAGAAGCCGTGCTTCAATCGGAGAAGGACGGCCAAAACTGCAGTGTCTTTGACAGAGGAAAATATTTGGCAAAGGCAGGAAACGACGAATATGCGGGAGCGGAAAAAACTAATCTCATTATTATCGGTGAGGAAGTCTGCTCACTTTCATTGGCCGGTGCAGCAGAAAAGGTGCTTGGAAAGGACGCTGTAATCCGCGCACTTTTTCCTGACGCTGATGAGGGAATAGATGAGGAGGCACTGGTGGACTACATAAACGCCGCCGATGCAGTAATCTGCGACCCGCTTTACCGCAACGCGTTCGGCAGGAGTCATGCAAAACTAATCCCGCTTCCTCATGAAGGATATTCAGGGAGAATTTTTCGTGATGATATTCCTGTATTCCTGGGAGACGGCTTTGACATCAAAGCATTCATTATGGGTATGTGATTGAAGAAAAATTGTTTTCATGATTTTTGAAAAATTTTAATTTTGTTCGTAAATATGTGATATACTGAAAACGATAGAAATTATTATATACGCAGAATGGAAGTGCGCTATGAAAATTCAGGTTGCAGGAAAGGCGAAAATTTTTTCTTCTTTGGCAAGCAAATCTGTATTTTGGATTAGCGCGCTTATTTTTGTTTTGAGCATATTTTATTTCATTCCACAAAATGCAGTTGAGGCGGCTCCCGCGAACAGTGCTTCGAATTCCAATGGCTTGATAAAAGGAAAAAAGGTTCGCGTAGGATACATTTACAGTCCGAATTTTTCCGAAGGAGCTGCCGATAACGCAGTCAAATCAGGCTTTGCCTACGATTATCTGCAAAAAATCTCTTACTATGCCAACTGGAATTATGAGTATGTGTACGGCGCCTGGGCGGATCTTCTCCAGATGCTTTATGACGGTGAAATTGATATTATGGCCGGTGTCTCGAAAACGCCTGAGCGTCTGGACTCCCTGCTGTTTCCTGATTATGCCATGGGCAGTGAAAATTACTATATTTACACTATCGAAGGTAATCCTTTGGGAGCAAAGGGAATTAACGGAATCTCCGGATGCACTGTTAGCGTTAACAGAAACAGCATCATGGAAAGTATATTGAGAGATTGGAATGACAAGGGAAACCGTCAGATAAACATTAAAACCTACAGCGGCAGTGATGAGCGGTACAGTGATTTTGAAGCCGGCAAGGCAGAGGCAACCGTTGATACAGACAATGCGATTTCCGCAGAAAGCCGCCTTGTCCCGCTTACCAAAATCGGACAGTCTGAATATTTTTTGGCGGTAAGTAAAAATAAACCCGATATATTGAGTGAACTGAATGCTGCACTTGACCGGCTGAACTCAACAAATCCGTATTTCGCAAAAAAACTATCCGATCTGTATTTTTCGGAGCTGTCAGTCAGTACAACTCTTCAGAATGATGAAATTGAATGGCTCAGCAGCCATCCCGATATTGTAGTTGGTTATCTTGATGATTATCTTCCGCTTTGTGACATGGATGAAAATGGAAATCCTACCGGAAGCATGATGGACATCATTAACGAAATGCTGACAGATCTTAAGCTCAAGGATAAGGTGAACATGTCCTTCGTGGCTTACAACTCATACGAATCAATGCTTTCCGACCTTCAGACGGGTGTCGTCGATGTGGCATTTCCTGTTAATAATGATGTTGCTCTCGCTGAGAAAAGCAATATTTTTTTGAGCGATGAGGTATTTGCAACACCTATGTACATGATATATAAAGGGGATTTTGCGGATGTAAGGAAAAACCGCATTGCGGCAAAAAGAGGAACCTCCATTGCTGACATGTACATAAAAAGATTTATCCCCGGTGCAGAAGTAGTCTACTTTGATAACATACCTGATATGCTTGATGCGGTTTTGGATGGTTCCGTGGACGGCGCGGTTCTGAATGCTTTCAGAAAGGACGCATATCTCCATAAGGTCTCATACAGTGGTTTGAATTCAGTTCTTCTGAAGGTTCGTGCACGCCGCTGCTTTGCCGTAAAGCGGGGCAACAGAGAACTCTTGTCTGTCCTGAACCGTGGGGTTACAGTTGTACCGCAGGAAATTGTTTTGACTTCCGTAAATTCCTATGCAAGCCGGATGAATGAGCCCACATTTAAGGATTATTTGATGCAGAATATAACTTCTGTCATGTTGATATCCGGGATAGTGATTGCTGTTGTCAGCGTACTTACTGCATATTCCTTCATAATGAGGAGGACGCGGAAAAAGCTTGATTACATCGCGCATCACGACAGCCTGACAGGTCTCTTTAACAGGCTGAGCTTTAATGAAGATTTGAAAAAATGGGATAAGAAGCTGTCTAAGGGAAATGTAGTAGTCGCTGTTATGGATTTGAATGATTTAAAGCGTATCAACGACGGGCTTGGACATGAGGCCGGAGATGAAATTATAGTAGGCGCCGCGGAGTGCATGGAAAAAATACTTTCACCTTTTGGAAGGATATACAGAATCGGCGGCGATGAATTTACGGCGATACTGGATAAGGGCGCAGATGACTGGCCGGGCATTTTGCGGAGACTGAAAGAGAGATTTGACGGCTGGAGTGGAAAATACGTTAATAAGCTGGCGGTTGCCATCGGCACAGCCAAAAGCAGTGACGGCCCGTTTGAAAACATAAATGAAATGTTTGCTCACGCGGATCAGGAAATGTACAAGGATAAGGCTGAGTACTACAAAACGGCAGGGGTTGACAGGCGAAGGTAAGTGACGCTCTGCATTTGAGTTCATGAGGAATAAAAAGAGATTCATCGGCACAATTTATATGTACCGGTGAATCTCTTTTTGTGTGCTTATTTTATTTTGAATTCCAGGCGTGAATGCCGTCGCTATCTCCAAGTGTGTTGGATGAGAAGTCGGGTTCTGTGATACCTGATTTCTTTTTCGTGATGTAATCATCAAGAGCCGCGCAGGCATATTTTGCAAGGCGTGCAATGGCGTAAAGATTGGTAAGGGCGAGGAAGCCCATAAAAAGGTCGGCGAGGTTCCACACGAGAGGAAGCTCGGCAACGCATCCAAAGGCTGCCATGACAACGACGAATACGCGGTAAAGTGTGAGCGGAAGTCTGCTCTTTGTTTCAAAGAAAGCGATGTTGATTTCACCATAATAGTAGTTGCCGATGACAGAGCTGAAAGCAAAGAGAAGAATCATCAGGGCAACTGCTCCCGGGGCAAGCCCGCCGAAAATGCTTTCAAGAGACTTTTGCGTAAGGGCAATGCCTGTCAGCTCACCACCGATGGTGTACTGCCCCGAAAGGAGAACAATAAAGGCTGTGGCGGTGCAGACAATCCAGGTATCAACATAAACACCGAATGCCTGGACAAGTCCCTGCTTTACAGGGTGGGAAACATTGGCGGTAGCGGCAGCGTTAGGCACTGAACCCTCACCTGCCTCGTTGGAAAAGAGACCGCGGCGGATGCCTGTGAGAATCGTGGTTCCGATTCCTCCTCCTACGGCTGCCTGCGGAGTGAACGCGTCATGAATAATGAGGGCGAACATTCCGGGAACCTTGTCGAGATTCATGAGGATGACGGCAAAGGCAGTAAGCAGATAAAGACCTGCCATTATCGGAACGAAATACGCTGTAATACGCGCGATGCGGACCATGCCGCCTGAAATAGAAACTGCCGTTAATATCGCGATAACAGCCGCTGTCAAAAGCGGCGGAACGGTAAATGCCGTCTCAAGGGAAAGCGCGATTGTGTTTGCCTGTACTGAAACATAAATCAGACCGAAGGTAATCGAGATAAGCACCGCGAAGAGCTTTGCTACGGCTGGCTGATGAAGACGGTTTTGAATGTAGTAGGCAGGGCCGCCATGAAATCTGTTTTTACCGCGGGGAAGCTTATAAATCTGTGCCAGCGTGCTTTCGATAAAGCCTGTGGCGCTTCCGATAAATGCAATCAGCCACATCCAGAAAATTGCGCCGGGCCCTCCTGTAACGATAGCGATGGCAACGCCGGCGATATTACCGACACCGACTCTCGAAGCGGTGCTTACGCAGAATGCCTGAAAGGAGCTGACCGTCCCGTGAACCCGTTTGCTTCGGCCGTCCTTCACAAGAAGCCGCAGCATTTCAGGAAGCATTGTAAGCTGCACGAACCTCGTGCGAAGAGTGAAGCCGATACCGCAGGCAATCAGGACAACAATGATAACGTATGTCCATAAAAAATTATTGATATCGGAAACAATAGAATTAAAGAGAACCATAAAGAAATCCTTTCTATATGAAGGTAAAAATTAAACAATGCTTAAACAGCATACTTATCATACCGATTTTTTCTAACTTTTGTCAAGGCTGGAGAACAACGTGAACTTTGTGAGGTGTCCATTGAAATTTTCAAAAACGATAGATTTTTCATTTTCTTTGCAGTGTGGTTGATGTACAATACATATAGATGCTATTTATTGCTTGTTGCGGAAATAAGATTTTTGATACGGAAAGGATGGTTGGAATAATGCTGAAAAAGACGAAGATTGTTTGCACTATGGGACCGTCAACAGAGAAAAAGGGCGTTCTTGACGCGCTTTTGGCAAACGGAATGAACTGCGCACGGTTTAATTTTTCACATGGAAGCCATGAAGAGCACAAGGCACGTATTAATCAGGTGCGCGCGGCGGCTAAGAAGGCAGATAAGGTCGTTTCTTTAATTCTTGATACTAAGGGGCCGGAGATGCGTCTCGGAGAATTTAAGGACGGCAAGGTACAGCTGGAAAAGGGAAAACGTTTTGTTCTGACATATAAGGATACACCAGGTGATGAGACACACGTATCCGTCAACCATAAGAAGCTTTGGCAGGAGGTAAAGCCGGGAGATACGCTGCTGCTTTCGGACGGTCTTGTTGGGCTCAAGGTTGAAAAGATAGAGGGCAAGGATATTGTCACGAAAATATTGAACAGCGGGCAGATGAGCACGAGAAAGCGTGTCGCAGCCCCGGGAGTTGCTCTCGGACTTCCGCCGATTTCCGAGCAGGATGAAAAGGATATAATTTTCGGAATCAAAAATGATATGGATTTTGTGGCAGCATCGTTCATTCAGCGCGTCGAGGATGTAAATGCAATCCGCGAGCTTATCCAAAAGCACGGCGGTCACATGGAGATAATCCCGAAGATTGAAAATCTTGCAGGCGTTAAAAATTTTGATGAAATTCTTGAGGCAGCCGACGGCATTATGGTTGCCCGCGGAGACCTCGGGGTAGAGGTGCCTGCCGAGGATGTTCCTCTGATTCAGAAGGAAATTATCGAAAAATGCAACAAGGCAGGAAAGCCTGTTATTGTCGCAACACAGATGCTGGAGTCCATGACATCCAATCCCCGTCCGACGCGTGCCGAGGTGGCTGATGTCGCCAATGCGATTCTTGACGGGACTGATGCCATAATGCTGAGCGGCGAGACTGCAGGCGGAGATTATCCTGTAGAGGCTGTGCAGACTATGAACCGTATTGCTCTTCGCATTGAAAAATCCCTGAAGTACAAGAGCCTGTTCGAGGAACGGGGCATAATGCGCCGCGCGACAACGGAGGCAATTGCCCATGCAACCGTGCAGGTCGGTTATGAAATAAACGCCAAGGCAATTATTACACCGACCGAGAGCGGCTATACAACCCGTATGGTTTCAAAGTATCGCCCTAAGGCAGTTATTGCAGCAATGACGTACGATGCGAATGTTGCACGTCATCTTAATCTCCACTGGGGGGTATTCCCGATGCTGACCAAAAAACGCTGGAAGAATACCACGGAAATTCTTGAAACAGCGGCTGACATTGCAAAGGGATATGGTCTTGTAAAACCCGGTGACATTGCCGTGATTACATCCGGTATAAAAAATGTAGCCGGAAAAACAAGTACAATGCGTGTTTATACAATTGACTAAATGATGAGGAGAGATTTTTTTGAACAAGAAGGCAGAACTTTTTAACGAATATGTTTCCACATTGGGAAATGACATTTTCAGTATTCAGGAGACACAGGACGATTTTGATACGGTGCTGTTTCGTTCCAGCCTCGAGGTGAAGGACGGATATCAGGTGCCTATGATAGTTGTGCTTGACAACACGGTGTATTCCATCGTTCGTATCTGGGCTGCGCTTCGTTCTGTGACAGCTGAAAACAGCACGAAGATTGCTGACTACATCAATCAGATGAACCGTCAGTTCAAATCCTTTAAGTACTACGTTAACGAGGATGGAGATCTTGTTCTCGATGCCGTTGTTCCGTGTGACGCAGAACATTTCGATGCGAAGCTCATGACAGAGATTATTGACTCTGCGTACGCACATCTGCAGGAGGTATATGTTCTCATTGAAAGTGCTGTAGGCTATGAGATGGAGGCACCTGCTCCTGAGGAAGAATAAGTTGCCAACTTTCATAAGATGTGTTAATATGAAGCGATAGGTTTACATAGTATGGAGGAGGCAGCACATTGCTTACGGTTTTAATGGTACTCGACGCACTGGTTGCAATCGTCCTCATTGCTGCAGTCCTGGGACAGGAGCCGAAGTCAGCCGGCATGGGCGGACTCGATGGCGGAGGAGATACCGTTTTCAGCGGGAAGGCAAGAGGAATAGATGCACTTTTAGCTCGTATTACAGTAGTGTTTGCGGTACTTTTCGCAGCCATTACGCTGGTCATTGCAAAAATGACAATGTAAGAAGACGATTGAAGCGTTCCCGACGTAAAGCCGGGAACGTTTTTGTTCTATGAAGGAGTAGTTTTGAGAGAGGAGTTTGCAGGTGATACAAGAGGGTGCAGAGTCGTTTTTTATGCCGGGAGGCTCTGACGGGGTTCTGCTGATTCATGGATTTACGGGTTCACCGTCAGAGATGCGTCTTTTCGGTGAGGCACTTAACAGAGCAGGGTTTACCGTGCTTGCGGTGCGCCTTCCGGGACACGGAACGACACCTGAGGATATGGAACGCATGACGGCTGAGGATTGGAGAAATGCTGTCATTGACGGGTGGAATGTTTTATCCTCGGTTTGTGAACGCACTGCTGCAGTCGGCGTTTCCATGGGAGCGCTGCTGGCGCTATGGCTCTCTTCGATAAAACCTGTTTGGCAGACTGTATCTCTGGCCGCTCCTATTTATATAAGACAGGCGCGGCAGCTGCATCTTTTGCCGCCAATGGAAGACTGCTGGGGTAAATTTTTGCCGAAGGTAAAAAAGACAATGCACGGAGTACCGCCTGAATACTGCATCTGCTACAGGGTGACTCCGCTTCGTTCAATACATGAGCTTTTGGCGGTTATGGAGGATACGAAGGAACGGCTTTACAAGGTCAAAAACCGCCTTTTGGTTGTGCAGAGCGAGCGGGATCATACGGTAGACGCGGAAAGCGCGCGCTTTATAATGGAGCATGTCAGCTCGTCAGACAAGGAGCTTTTATGGCTCAAGCAGTCGGGACACCGCCTTATGCTTGACTGCGAACGCGAGACCGTTTTTGAAAAAACGGTAATGTTTTTGAAGACAGGGGCAATGTTTTGATATGGAAGAAAAAGTACTGAACCGTAATCAGGCGGAGGGAGACGGATATTGCTTCGGCTGCGGGCCGAATAATCCCTACGGACTTCATCTCGATTTTCGGGAAGAAGGGGAGCGTTTCGTGACGAAAAAGACGCTGACACGTGAATATCAGAGCTATGGCGGAACTGTTCACGGCGGTATCGTGTCTACAATGCTTGATGAAGCTATGGGCGGATATTTGTACGAAATAAGCGGCAAAAGGTCGGTTACGGCACGCATGGATGTGCGTTACAGGCATCCGACGCCTGTTGGCGAAGAACTGACAATTGCAGGATGGATTGATTCGAAAAAAGGAAAATTCGTCAAGATGAAGGCAGAAATAGCTCTGCCTGATGGGACGATAACAGCAGAAGGAACGGCTACCATAGCCGTAATGGAGTGAAATATGAAAAACGAATTTGAAGAAAAAATACTGAGTTATATGAGGGAGACGGTACACCGTCCGATGCCCGCGGAGGAGCTGGCAGCCGGGATGGATTTTTCGGGCGCGGAGCTTGATATGTTTTGGGAAGCTCTTGCAGCGCTTGAAAAACGTGCCGCTGTGATAAAAAACAGAAGCGGTCTTTACGGACTGCCTGAGCATATGAACCTTGTTGTGGGAAAGCTGAGCATGTCCGGGAAGGGATATGGCTTTATAATACCTGACGTGAAGCTTACGGAAGCTGAAACAGATGTATTCGTGCCGGGGGCAATGCTTGGAAGCGCCATGCACGGAGACCGTGTTGTTGCACGTGTTTCGCCGTCGCCTATCCCGGGACGTTCCCGTGAGGGCGAGATTATCCGCATTGTTGAGCGGGCGAACACGAAAATTGTCGGTACATTTGCATCGACGCGCTCCTTTGCTTTTGTAACACCTGACGACCAGAAGCTGGGGCAGGATATTTTTATTCCGAAAAAGGCCTTTGGCGGTGCGAAGAACGGAATGAAGGTCGTCGTCGAAATAACGAAATGGCCTGAGGGACGTCACAGTGCAGAGGGACAGATTACAGAGGTTCTCGGAAAAACGGGAGATCCGGGCGTTGACGTTCTTTCCGTCATGCGTCAGTATGACCTCTCACAGGAATTTCCCCCGGAGGTGCAGGAAGAGGCAAATCATATTCAGCAGACGGTGATGCCGCAGGAATATGAAGGACGCCGCGACCGCCGCGATTTTACAACAGTTACGATTGACGGCGATGATTCTAAGGACTTTGATGATGCTGTCTATGCCGAGCGCAGAAAAGACGGCGGCTGGTTTTTGGGCGTATATATTGCCGATGTGAGCTGGTATGTTCGGGAGGGAAAACCTCTTGACAAGGAAGCTTATGCACGCGGAACAAGTGTGTACCTTGTTGACCGCGTTATACCTATGCTTCCCTTTGAGCTTTCCAACGGTATCTGCAGCCTTAATCAGGGAGAGGACCGTCTCTCCATGGCATGCGAGATGCAGATTTCCCCGAATGGAAATGTGGAAAGCTACGAGATAATTCCTGCGGTTATCCGTGTATATCGGCGCCTGACGTACAATATCGTCAACAAAGTGCTTGTGGACGGAGAGCCTGAGGTAGTCGAGAAAAACAGAGACCTTCTCCCAATGCTGGAAACTCTCAGAGACCTCCGCAATGCGCGCAAAAAGGTGCGCCATGCCCGCGGTTCTATTGATTTTGACCTTCCGGAGATTAAGGTTAAGCTCGACGGAGAAGGTCATCCCATTGAACTTATAAAGCGTGAAGGCTCTCTTTCTGAATCAATTGTTGAGGAATGTATGCTTCTGGCGAATGAAACAGTTGCCGAGCATATGGAAAAGAAGGAGCTTCCTTTCCTGTATCGCGTTCATGAGCAGCCAAGCAGTGAAAAAATCGAGAGACTTAATAATCTTCTCGCAATGTTCGGTCTTCATGTACAGGCAAATGAGGACGGAGAAATCCGGCCAAGAGATGTGGAAAAGGTGCTGGAGCGTGTTGAAGGCAGACCTGAGGAGCGCATAGTAAGTGCTGTTTCTCTGCGTTCCATGCAGCAGGCACGTTATGCAGACGCGAATCTCGGTCATTTTGGACTTGCGGCTACGTACTACACCCACTTTACTTCGCCAATCCGCCGCTATCCTGACCTCATTGTTCACAGGCTTTTGCGTGAGACCTTTGCAAGCGGCACGATGTCGGCAAAAATGCAGGATCATGCCCGAGGCATTCTTCCCGATATAGCGGATCATACCTCACAGCGTGAGCGTGTTGCTGTTGAGGCGGAGCGCGAGACAACGGAAATGAAGGAAATTGAGTACATGACGCAGTTCGTGGGGGAAACCTTTACCGGCGTTATCAGCGGTGTTACGGCATTCGGTCTCTTCGTCGAGCTTGAAAACGGAGTTGAGGGACTCGTTCATGTATCTCGCATGGTCAATGACTACTACGAATACGTTGAGGAACAGTACGCCCTTATTGGAGAACGTACACGCAAAGCCTACCAGCTTGGCGACGAGGTAGAGGTTGTTCTTGTACGTGCAAGCGTTGAAGAAAGAAACATTGATTTCATTCTTAAGGACAACGGTGTCTATGTTCAGGGTGAGTCCGACAAGCCGCAAAAAGGAAAATCATCGGCGAAAAAAGTAAAATCAGAGGCTGCTCCGAAGAAAACAGCATCTAAGAGTAAGGCAAAGACGGCAGCATCGAAAAAGAAGGAAGAAAAAAAAGAAACGGCAAAAAAATCTTCGAAGAAAGCTGTGAAAGCTGAGACAAAATCAAAAAAGACAGCTTCCCAAAAGACTGCCGACAAAAAGACCGCAGAAAAAAAGACCGCCGGAAAGGAAACGGCAAAGCGTTCGTCCTCACGGAAGGTCAATCCGATTCTTGAAGGTCTCCCCAGCAAGGCAGTATGGCCGGATCCGAAGCCGCAGGCCTCCTCTGAGAAGACTAAAGCAGGACGCCGCAAGTAAAAAAATTACCTGGAGGTAGCAGTATGGGAAAGAAAAATCTGGCTGAGCATACGGTCTGTGAAAACCGTAAGGCACGCCATGACTATTTCATACATGAAGCATACGAGGCAGGAATAGAGCTTTTCGGCACGGAGGTCAAATCGCTTCGTGCAGGCCAGGCGAACCTGAAGGACAGCTATGGAACGATAAAAAACGGAGAGCTTTACCTTGAAAATTTTCATATAAGCCCGTATGATCATGGAAATGTTTTCAATCGCGATCCTCTCCGCCCCAAGCGTCTTTTGATGCACAAGGCAGAAATTCTCAAGCTGTTCGGAAAAACGAGGGAAAAGGGCTTCACACTTGTTCCGTTGAAGGTGTACTTCAAACGTGGACGGGCAAAGGTAGAGCTTGCGCTTGTAAGCGGCAAGCACACCTATGACAAGCGCCGCGACCTTGCTGAAAAGGCTGCAAAGCGCGATATGGAACGTGACCTCAGGGAACGTCAGAAATATTGACATGTTTGCGGAAGAAACAGGAGAGAACAGCTATGGAAAAGAGCTTTCAGATTGAGAAGCATTTAATAAGAGCGTTTGCGGTTGTGTGTTTTCTGTTTTTTGGACTGTTTTCCCATGTGCAGGCGGCATCGACAATTGAGCAGGACTACATGTGTGCATGGCTGTCTCTGGCAAGCTACAATGACAGACTCGGACAGATTGCAAGGAGCGAGCTTGATGCCAATGGCTGGAACATGAAGCCCTTCCGCGAAAAAACGGATAAAGCGGATGCCAAATATTTTCTTGTCCGACGGGACGTCCCGGGAGACAGGGCACAGTACATGCTTTCGGTTATGGGGACGACAAGCTGGAAGGATATAGAGAACGACCTGTCCCTTACAAAGATTCCTTTCGGCGGAACTACACCTGAGGAATTTGAAGCCGAAGCGTCAAGGAAAACAATGAGCTCAAAGGAGCCGTTGGTGCACAGCGGCTTCAACGCATATACCCAGACGGCTTTTTTTACGAATAAGGTAAACGGGTGGACGGTAGGAGAGCTGCTTCGTGATGAGCTTCTTGCGCAGCCTGAAAGCCGTATTTGTATAACGGGACACAGCCTTGGCGGCGCGGTTTCTGTTTTGCTTGCGGCAAGGCTTGTTGACATGGGGGTTCCCCCCGAGCAGATTGACGTTGTAACCTTTGGAGCACCTGCTGTGGGTAATGACGCTTTCGCAAAAAAATATGAAAAACTCAATATCCGCAGGGTGACCATGTCAGGAGACCCGGTGAAAGCAGTACTGCAGTCTCTTCGTTCAGGGTACACACAGCTTGGTGAGCAGATGAAAATTGCTCCGCCCAGAGGTTCGGTGAGAGGGGCGCATGAGATGGTTGGATATCTTGACGGTATTCTTCGGGAATATTACGATACGATACCACCGGATTACAGTCTTGCCCCCGGAGTTAAGCCTCGTGTATATTTTGTGGCCGGTGCGGGACTGGATGAGCCCGTAGCAGGAGATGCGCCGTATATTTTCCGTGCCGCGGCAGACCTTTTGCATCGGCAGATTCCGGGGCTCGTTGTAGCAAGGGACAGTGAAATGCCTGACACATTATTCGGTGTCGCTTCTGCTGCACGGGCAAATGGCTGCAAATATGCTGTTGTTCATAACTATGAAACTCAGCGTCAAAAAAATACGCGCGGTTATTATGATTATGAGGTAACACTGACAGAAACCGTGATAGATGCTAAAGGAAATGTGCTTTCTGTTCAGCAGATGACAACAAGCACAAACAGGATGTCTGTGGTGCTTGCAGGCTTATACAACGCAGTAGCCGGAAAAGAAATGCGGGAGACTGTGCTTTCGGCTGATAAATAAAAAATAAGACCCCGCCGGGGAGCGGGGCCTTTTTGTGTGCCTGTGCTGAAGAGTGTGTTCAGTGTTTTAGGAGTGGGGTATCAACTAATGCCTCAGGACCGGAAAACAGGGGTGGGTCCGAGACTACTGTTCGGTGGTTTGTGTACAGCAAGCACAGACACGGGGAATGCAATTTTGTAATGTAAACCAATTTTCTCTATTTATATAATAACATTATTATCGAAAATAATCCATAGTTTTTTTTCATGATAAAGATAAATAAAAATTAATTTTGTATTATGGAGAAATCGAAGGAGATAACGTGAGGGTTTATGATTTATGCAGATACAGCAGAAGCACGGTTTATTGACAGACCTAACAGATTTATCGCCCATGTGGAGCTTGACGGGCGGACGGAGACAGTGCATGTAAAGAATACGGGACGCTGCAGGGAGCTTTTGCTTCCCAACATACCTGTGGTACTGGAGAAATCTGATAATCCAAACCGAAAGACGAAATATGATCTGATTGCAGTGAGAAAAAAGAAACTTGGCTGGATTAACATAGACAGTCAGGCTCCCAATAAGGTAGTAAAGGAATGGCTGACCAAGCAGGATTTTGACGTTGTCATACCGGAATATTCCTACGGTGACTCCAGGATTGATTTTTATATGGAAAAGGGAAACAGAAAATATCTGCTGGAGGTAAAGGGCTGCACTCTTGAAATTGGCGGGACAGGATATTTTCCCGATGCACCGACTGTCAGAGGAGTCAAGCACATAAGAGAGCTTATGAAGGCACAGAAGCAGGGATTTTGGTGCGGTATTGCCTTTGTAATTCAGATGAATGGAATCGATGAGGTTCTTCCCAACACGGAAACTCATCCCGAATTCGGAGAAGCGCTTTCACAAGCAAAGCAGGCAGGTGTCCACGTGCTGAATCTTACGTGCAGTGTCGATAAAAATTCCCTTGAGATAACAAGCCCCATCAGAATAACCTGAAAATGCACAAATATATATGCCGTGATATACGAAAAGAAGGCACTCCTTAAGTGGAATGCCTTCTTTTTTCGTGTCCTGTTTTACTTTTTCATTTGATACCTGCAGCCTGGGAAATTCAGGGTTGCGAAGTAATCGTCCAGAGTTTCGGCGCGGCGGATGAGTTCTACCGTTCCGTCCTCCTTCAGAAGAAGCTCAGCGCTTCTGAGCTTTCCGTTGTAGTTGAAGCCCATAGCGTGACCGTGCGCACCTGCATCGTGGATTATTATACGGTCTCCTATGGAGATTTCAGGAAGCCAGCGGTCTATGGCGAATTTATCATTGTTTTCGCAGAGCGAGCCTGTTATATCATATACATGGTCACAGATAGCATCCTCTTTTCCGACGACGGTGATGTGATGATATGCACCGTAGAGTGCAGGGCGCATGAGGTTTGCCATGCAGGAGTCGAGACCGATGTAGTCCTTGTAGGTTTTCTTTTCGTGAAGCACGGTGGACACCAGCCATCCGTAAGGGCCTGTGATAGCACGGCCTGATTCCATTGCGATAGCAAGACCGCCGAGGCCTGCAGGTTCTATGATTTCCTTGTAGACCTTATGAATGCCTTCTCCTACATATTCAAGGTCTACAGCGTTGTCCTCAGGATGATATGGAATTCCGATACCACCGCCAAGATTTACGAATTCAAGCTTAATTCCTGTTTCTTTGTAGATTTCAACCGCCGTATTGAACATAAGACGGGCGGTATTGATGAAGGCATCGGAATGAAGCTCATTGGATATTACCATGCAGTGGAGTCCGAATCGCTTTACACCGCGGTCCTTGGCAATTTTATATGCCTGAAGGAGCTGGTCGTGCATAAGTCCGTATTTTGCTTCCTCAGGACGTCCGATGATGTCGTTGCCTGCAATGCACGCTCCCGGGTTGTAGCGGAAGGAAAGAACCTCAGGGAAGCCCGCGTTCTTTTCAAGATAGTCGATATGAGAGATGTCATCGAGATTTATGATGGCACCAAGCTCGATTGCACGCTGAAATTCATCCGCGGGTGTGTCGTTGGAGGTGAGCATGATTTTTTCTCCGCCTATGTTTGCCATGTGGGAGAGCTCAAGCTCTGCGATGGAGCTGCAGTCTGCTCCGGCGCCTTCCTCCTTCATGATTTTAAGGAGTGCCGGGTTTGGTGCTGCCTTTACCGCGAAATATTCGCGAAAGGACGGAGCCCAGGAAAAAGCCTTAAAAAGGCGGCGGAGATTTTCGCGGATAGCTTTTTCATCGTAAATGTGAAATGGTGTAGGATATTTTTTTATAACTTCCTCAAGCTGTGCCTGATTCAGAGGGAATGTTTTCTTCGTCATGTTGTCTGCCTCCTGTGGTTAGAGTGTGTCGATTAAAGTTGAGATAAACAGGTATGCACCGACTGAACCTATTCCAAGGCCGATGTACCAGAAGTATATGTGTTTTACAAGAGCCGCGAGAGAAACCAGCAGAATGGCAATCTGCAGATAGGTCAGTGCTTCGGCGAAGCGCCCCTGAAATGCAAGGGATTTATCACGCAGGCTTTCGGCAGCCTTTGCTTTTTCGCTGATTTCTTTTTCCTCTGCTTTGTAACGCTCTATTGTCGACTTATATTTCTCCGTAGTTTTTGCTTTCGCTTCGGCATCAAGGGAGGGATTCATTTTCATCTGGTCCAGCTGCACCTTGTAGGTGTTTTCCTTGAGGCTTTTTGCCTGATAATAAGACCAGCCGTCCGAGGCCTGATTCTGCGCAAGAATTGCCTTGTTGCCGTAGGCTCCTGCCTTCAGTGATGCAAAGGTGGCGCATATTGCAAGGAAAAGCGCAGAAAGCGCGATAAGCTGTGTTACGCGCTCAGAGAATTCTTTCTTTTTTGGTTCTTCTTTTGTCTGTTCGTCTGCCATAATAAGTCTCCTTTTATCTATTTAATGTTATACTTTACAAGTGTACATATACAAAAATATTATACCTGAGAGATTTGAAAATGCAAGAGAGAACCATGAAAATATGGTAAAATACTGTATGTATTTGGAAAGAAAAGCGATGTACAGACGTGAGTGAGTCGCTTTCCCATAGATGAGGTGTAAATAATGCGATTATATATAGCGGAAAAGCCAAGCATGGGCAGGGAGATTGCAAAAATTCTCGGTGCGCCCGTGCGTAAGGGCGACGGTTTTTTGGAAACACCAAATGGTGTTGTGACATGGGGCTTCGGCCACATTCTGAGGCAGGCAGAGCCTGAGGAGTACGATGAAAAATATAAAAAATGGCGTACTGAGGACCTTCCTATAGTTCCGAGGGAGTGGAAGCTGATGGTGGCAGAGTCCTGCCGTAAGCAGTTCGGAATTGTCAAGGGACTCATTGAGCGCGCGGACGAGATCGTCCATGCAGGAGACCCTGACCGTGAGGGACAGCTTCTCATTGATGAGGTGCTTGAGTACGTCGGAAATAAAAAGCCTGTGCTGCGTATCCTTTTGAATGCGCTTGATGAAAAAAGCATCCGTGAGGCAAACGCGGATTTACGTGACAACAGGGATTTTGCGCACCTTAAAGAGTCAGCTCTCGCGCGTGCCCGGGCGGACTGGCTTATCGGAATGAATCTTTCGAGAGCGTATACGCTTGCTGCAAGACGGGCGGGACATGATATGACGCTTCCCATCGGACGCGTAAAAACACCGACGCTTGCGCTTGTTGTGCGCAGGGAGAGGGAAATTAAAGATTTTCATCCCGTGGCGTACTATACAATCAAGGCGAATTTCAATCATGAGAACGGTTCCTTTGATGCGGTGTGGAAACCGAAGGAGAGTCAGAAGGGCCTTGACAGCGAGGGACGTCTCGTTGATAAGGCAGAGGCTGAGTCAATGCTTCAGGCATTTGCGTTGGCAAACACGGATGGTGTTATTTCGTCCTATCAGACGACAGCCAAGAAGGAACCGCAGCGTCTGCCCTTCTCACTTTCGTCGCTGCAGGTGCTTGCAGGCAAGAGGTTCGGCTATGACCCGCAGCAGGTTCTTGATACAGCGCAGGAGCTGTATGAAAAGAAGCTGACCAGCTATCCCCGCTCGGATTGTGAATATCTGCCGAAAAATCAGATACCTGCCTCAAAGGCTATTTTGAAAAATCTTACCGGAATTGACGATGAACAGCTGAAAGTGTGGGCAGCGGGCGCTGATGGGAGTATCCGGAGCCGCGCATGGAATGATAAAAAAATTACGGCCCACCATGCAATAATTCCTACAACTGTCCGTGTGCAGCTTTCTTCACTGACACCGATGCAGAGGGATATTTACTTTTTGATAGCGCAGGCATATCTGGCACAGTTTTACCCGGAGCACACCTACGACCAGACTAAAATCAATGTGCGCTATGCAGGGGAGCTTTTTGCCGCAAGCGGACGAGTGGTAAAGGAGCCGGGCTGGAAGGCTCTTTACAGCGGAAAGCAGGCGGAGAAGGATGATGAGAAGGACGAGGACAGCACCCAGCTTCCGCAGATGAAGAAACAGGATGCCGTGCAGTACAAAAATGGAAAAATGGATGAGAAGGAAACAAAACCTCCTCAGCGTTTTACTCCTTCAACTCTTCTTGCCGCTATGAAGGACATTCATAAGTATGTCAAGGATGCAGAAGCAAAAAAACAGCTGAAGGATGTAAGCGGAATCGGAACCGAAGCAACGCGCGCATCTATTATAGATGACCTTATTAAAAGAAAATTTTTGAAGCAGCAGGGGAAAAAGAAATATCTGATTCCACAGCCGTCTGCGGAGCTTCTTGTGGATGCTCTTCCTGATGACATGACATACCCTGACAAAACAGCCGTGTGGGAGGATGAGCTCCATTCCATGGCAGCAGGCAACGGAACCATTGATGCTTTTTTGAAGGAGCAGGAGGACTTTGCGCGCCGTCTTTGTGAAAAAGCATTTGGAGTGAAGATGGAGGTAAAGGGAGAGTATCCCTGCCCGCGCTGTCATCAGGGAATAATGACAAAGAGACACGGTAAAAACGGTGATTTTTGGGGATGTACTAATTTCCCGCGCTGCCGTATGACCTGCGATGATGTGGATGGAAAGCCGGACCTTGAAGGTGCATCCAGGCGCAGTGCTTCCCGTGCAGGGCAGACTGCCGCACCTGTTTACAATGCACCGCCTTCCGATTCCTTTATGATGAGTGATGAGGAAATGGCGGCATTCACGGCGCAGTATCAGCCTGAGTTTTCGGCGCAGGCTTTTCTGTCGACGACAGCGGCGCCTAAGGTACGAAAATGGGGAACAGAGCCCAAACCCTCCGCGGCGCCTATGGAACACATGGAAAAAGCGAAGGAAAAGAGCCCCTGGCTTTGCCCGCATTGCAGGGAGGGGAGCCTTCAGCTCGTACATGGCAGAAACGGTGATTTCTGGGGCTGCACGAATTACCCGAACTGTACGGCTACATACGATGATGCCAAGGGACGTCCGGTCTTGCCGTGACACGGGACATAATGTTACAATAGAAGTGATTTTTTAAAATTTCTGGGGGTTGTTTGTTTGGATTTTGCGTTTGTTTCGGGCAATTTACTTTTGATTGCTGTGCTGATTCTTCTCAACGGTTTTTTCGTTGCAGCAGAGTTTACAATTGTCAAGGTTCGCCCGTCACAGCTTGAAGAGCTCATCAAGGCAGGAAAGACACGGGCCAGGTATGCCAAGATGCTTGTAGACAGTATGGATGTTTCACTGTCTGTCACACAGCTGGGAATTACTCTTGTATCCCTTGCTCTTGGCTGGATTGGTGAGCCATTTTTGAGCCGTCTCATGCAGCCCTTTTTTGAGCTGGTCGGCCTTGAGGGGGCGGCTGCGGAGACTGTTTCCTTCACTGTCGCGTTTTCCCTCATCACAGCAGGCCATATTATATTGGGAGAGCTTGCCCCGAAAAACATAGCGATACAAAAAGCTCTGGACGCGCTTTTGTTTCTCGCTGTTCCGCTGCTGCTCTTCAAGAAAATTACATATCCGTTTGTATGGCTTCTGAATCATGTCGCGAATTTCGTAACACGTCTTTTTGGCTTTGAGCCGACTTCTGAAAAGGAGGATGTGCATTCTGAGGAAGAGCTCCGCATTTTGATGGCGGAGAGCAGGAAGCACGGCGCAATCAATAAGACTGAATACGATTTCGTGGACAATGTTTTTGACTTCTCGGATAAGGCGGTGCGTGACATCATGGTGCCCCGTACCGATATGGTGTGTCTTTTTCTGGAAAATACAGTGGAAGAAAATATACAGGTTGCGCTCAAAAACCGTATGACACGCTATCCGATTTGCCGCGAAGGCAAGGATGATATTATAGGCTTTCTGCACATAAAGGACCTTCTGGATCCGCTGTGTCACGGGCGTAGGCCGAATCTTCGCCGTCTGGCAAGGAGGACGCTCTTTGTACCTGAGCCGATGTCTGTACCGCGTCTTTTGAAGACAATGCAGGATAAGAAGGTACAGCTGGCCATTGTCGTTGATGAATACGGCGGGACAGCAGGTATGGTTACAATCGAGGATGTCGTAGAGGAAATTGTCGGGGATATTCAGGATGAATTTGACCAGGAAAGACCGACAGTCGAGCGCAAGGGAAAACGTCTCTTCTCTGTTGACGCCAAGCTGATGCTTGAGGAGGTCAACGAGATTCTTGAGATAAATATTCAGGAGGATAATGTAGATACGCTTGGAGGATGGCTCTATGCAAGGGTGGAAACTCCGCCGCGTATCGGACAGAAGGCTTCATTCGGAGGCAGTTCGTTCTTTGTCGAGGAGGTCGAGCATCTCCGCATCACACGCGTGCTTGTGAAGCTTGGACATGACCTGAAGGAGGAGCATGACGAAATTCACGAGCTCGGAAAACAGGAGGAAGATGCGGAATGATTTTGTCTTTGGAAGGATGGACAAAGAGTTACGGTGAGAAAAGACTTTTTACCGATGTGAATCTTGCTGTTTCCGAAGGTGACAAGATTGGTATAGTCGGTGTTAACGGTACAGGAAAATCTACATTTTTGAAAACCATCGCCGGAGTACTTCCTGCAGATGAAGGTACGATTCACCGCATGCGCGGGCTTGAAGTAGAGTATCTTGAACAGGAAAAGGAGCTTTCTCCGGAAAATACAGTTCTTATGGAAGCGCTCAGGGGAACAAGCCCTCTGATGGAGGCGCTGAGGTCTTATGAGATGGCAATGGCGGAAGGAAACGAAGAAAATATTGTCCGCTTTTCCTCGCGCATTGACGCTCTCGACGGCTGGCAGCTCGAAAGCAGAGCGAAGATGATTCTGACGCGTCTCGGCTTTCAGGATTTTCGTAAGCAGGTCGGCACGCTGTCCGGCGGAGAAAGAAAAAGACTTGCGCTTGCGGCGGCCCTGATACGTCCGGTGGATTTACTGCTGCTTGATGAGCCCACAAACCACCTGGACAGTGATACAATAGTATGGCTGGAGGAATACCTCAGACAGCAGAAATGCGCCCTCCTTATGGTTACGCATGACCGCTATTTTCTTGACCATACGGCAGACCGCATATTGGAGCTTGATAAAGGCAAAACCTATACCTATACAGGAAACTACTCAAGCTTTCTTGAACAGAAGGCTGCCCGTATAGAACGGGAGGAAGCAGGTGAACGCAAACGCCAGAATTTTCTCAGGCGCGAGCTTTCGTGGATACGCCGCGGAGCACAGGCACGCTCAACAAAGCAGCGTGCCCGTATTGAGCGTTATGAGGCTGTAAAGGCAGAGAAGGTTGATCTGGCCAGACCGACTGTTGAAATCGGGCTGGCAGGAAGCCGTCTCGGACGCACTGTAATAGAGCTGGAAAATGTTTCTGCCTCGGCAGGAAGCAGACAGGTTGTCCGCGATTTTACGTACACGGTGCGGAGAAAAGACCGGCTGGCAATTCTCGGCCCAAGCGGAGCAGGAAAATCAACACTTCTTAATGTATTTTCAGGCAGACTTGAACCCGATAAGGGCTCGGTGACAATAGGACAGACGGTAAAAATCGGATATCTCACACAGGATACGGCCGAAATGGACACAAGGATGCGTTCTGTTGATTATATTCAGGAGACTGCGCGTCATGTTACTCTGGCCGACGGGACACGCCTTTCGGCTGTGCAGCTTATGGAGAGGTTTTTATTCCCTGAGGATTTGCAGTGGGCACCTATCTCAAAGCTGTCAGGCGGTGAAAAAAGACGGCTGTTCCTTCTTCGTATTTTGATGGAGTCGCCGAATGTACTGCTTCTTGATGAACCGACCAATGACCTCGATCTTGAGACTATGCAGGCTCTCGAGGGATTTATTGATGATTTTGCGGGAGCTATTATTTTCGTATCCCATGACCGTTACTTTGTTGACCGTCTGGCAGATCGTGTGCTCGTGCCGGAGGCAGATGGTAAATGGGTGGTTTACACGGGAGGCTGGTCTGAGCAGCAGGCCCGTATAGAAGAAAGCATCGAAGCCGCGAAGGAAGAAGGAAGCAGGACAGAAAAAATACCCGTGCCGGAGGAACAAAAGCAGGAAGTGAAGCCGTCCTCCCCGAAGAAAAAGCTTACCTTCAAAGAACAGAAGGAATACGCAGAGATAGAGGATGTTATAGCATCCAAGGAGGCTGAGCTCAAGGGCGTGGAGGTGCAGATGACGCTTGTGGCGGCCGATGATTATGCGGAGCTTGCAGAGCTTACAAGGGAGCAGACGCGGCTCAGTGAAGAACTTGACGCGCTCATTGAGCGCTGGACATATTTGGAAAGTGTTGCAGAGCAGGGGAATTGATATGCGAACAGGGGGAATCTGATATGCAGTTTACATTTGTTCATAATAATCTGCACGTTTTTGATTTGGAGCGCTCAATCGCATTTTACGGTGAGGCATTGGGACTTCGCGAGAGCCGCCGCGTGGAAGGACGCGGACGTACCTTTGTTTATCTCAGTGACGGACATTCCGGTCACGAGCTTGAGCTTACGTATGTGCATGACCGTACGGCACCTTATGACCTTGGAGAGAATGAAGTTCATCTTGCCTTTTCCGTGGACAATTTTGCGGTTGCGCACATGCTTCATGAGCAGATGAACTGCATTTGCTATGAAGATCCTGAGCATGAAATATACTTTATAAGTGATCCCGATGGATATTGGACGGAAATCCTCCCGTCAGATCACGGGAGCTTCCGTTGAGCGGCGGCTGGGACAGTGTAAGGGCGCAGGCGGCTGAAGCTGCCTTTTGCATCCGCGCCGGAGAGCTTGCACAGACGGCAGCGTCGTTCCGGTTTGATATTGAACAGGGACTCAAAAATAAGGATGTTTCCTCACTTCGGATGCTTCCTTCATATACCGCGCTTCCGGACGGCGGGGAACAGGGAGATTTTCTTGCTCTGGATTTCGGCGGCACGAATGTACGGGTGCAGCGTATACGCCTTTTGGGCGGGGGAAAATGGGAGATACTGAAAAAGGCAGCGGCTCCGCTCCGTTGTGCCGTATATGATTTTACATCACAGGACACCCCGCGGGAGGAGCTTTTTGATTTCTTGGCAGGACTTGTAGATTCTGCAATGGACGGAGATACAAAAACGCCATGCAGGCTCGGACATACCTTTTCCTTCCCCTCGGAGCAGGATTCTCTGAAGGATGCAAAACTGATTATCTGGACAAAGGAATTTGCCGTGCCGGGAGTCGAGGGTGAATACGTCAACGCTCTTTTGAGTGAAGCTCTGGTGCGTCACGGATTTGCAAACGTAAAGCCTGTGGCTGTCGTAAATGATACCGTCGCGGTGCTTTTGGCTGCGGCATACTGTATGAGTCCGGTGTTTATCGGCTCGATATACGCAACAGGTCATAATGTCTGCTATCTGGAAAGCTTTGAAGGAAAACAGCCGAAGATGATTTTGAATATGGAGTCAGGCGGTTTTTCGAAGCTTATTCCCAATGAGTACGATAATGCTCTTGACGCACGCTCGGAAAAGCCGGGAGAGCAGCGGATGGAAAAAATGACTTCGGGCAGATATCTTGGAGAGCTGTATGCTCTTGCGCTGGAATACTGTCTCGGCCGTGAGAAAGGAACTGTTCCTGTGTTTTCGGCTGCGGAGCTTTCGGGTATTCTTTCCGACGGAGCGGAAAATATTCTTCATTTTCATGGAATAGACGGTCTGTCCAAAGAAGAGTACGAAGAGGCAGAAGCTCTTGCAGAGGCGGTTCTCAGACGCTCGGCAAGACTTGTGGCGGCAGAATTCGCAGGGACGCTTTGGCATCTTGCAGGCAGCGGCATGATACTTCCTCAGAGCATTGCGGTGGACGGCTCTGTTTACGAAAAAATTCCGTTTTTGCAAGCTGCCATTCACGACGCGTTAGTGGAGCTTTTGGGAAGCGATTCAAGGAAAATTACAGTCGCGTGTGTCAAGGACGGATCTGCTTTGGGAGCTGCGATTGCGGCATGTATTTCAGAATAATTTGATGAAATCGCGTTTTTAATGAGATTTTAGAAGGAAAATATCCATAAAGCGCGAATTATATATAGTTGAGGAAATGTGAAGGAATTATTCCCTTGGGGAGGAGACGAACCCTATGGATTTTGATGGAAATATCCGCAACGCAATCGTTAGGATTAAGGTAGTCGGTATCGGCGGAGGCGGAAACAGCGTACTGCTCAGATTGGCGCAGGACCAGCTTCCGGGAGTTGAGCTTCTGGCAATCAACACGGATGCAAAGCAGCTTGGCGCACTGCAGCTGGCAGGCGTGCCGACGCTTCAGATTGGAGAACGCCTGACAAAGGGACGCGGGACAGGCGGCTCTGCCGAAATCGGCGAAAAGAGTGCGGTGAGCGATGAAAGACGTCTTCAGGTTGCGCTTCGCGACGCTGACCTTGTGTTTATTACAGCAGGTATGGGAGGCGGTGTCGGAACCGGTGCGGCTCCTGTTGTTGCCCGCTGCATCCGCGATATGGGTATTCTTTCGATAGGTGTCGTTACTGCGCCGTTTTCCTTTGAAGGAAGAAGAAAGCTTCGCGTTGCTATGGACGGTATTGCAAAGCTTCAGTCGCAGATGGATGCGCTTGTCGTAATTCACAATGATAATCTCATGAAGATGATTGACAACCGCAAGATGCCTCTTATGGAAGCGTTCAAGCTGGCGGACGGAGTTTTGAAGCAGGCAATCAGCTGTATTTCCGAAGTTATCCTGACTACAGGTGTCGTGAATGTTGACTTTGCCGATATAAATTCAATTTTCCGTCAGAGCGAGTCCAGTGATGCTATTCTCGGAATCGGAGAAAGCGAAACGGGAAGTGCGGTCGAAGCCGTAAAGAACGCTGTCGCAAGCCCTCTGATTGAGCGCTCCCTCAGTGGTGCCCGGGGAATCATTCTTAACGTAAGCGGAGATGAAACGCTCAGTCTCTTTGAGGTCAATGAAGCAACGCAGTACATTTATGATAATACTCATCCCGACGTTAATATCATATTCGGAACAGTTATCGATAAAAGTCTTAACGGAGTTGTCCGTGCAACCATTGTTGCAACCGATTTCGTAGATAGTCTCATTGTGCGTAAGCCGATGCTTGGGCAGCAGCTTCCGGAGACGCCGCAGGTTGCTATGCAGCCTGCATCGGTGGATAGAAACAGAATTCCGACAGAAAATACAGCTGCAGCGATGCCTGCGCAGCAGCCTCCGGTGCGTGAAATACCGAATGTCCGCCCGCTGCCTGCCGTGGAAGGGGCGGAAAAGCTTTCTCTGGAACAGAAGAAAGGCGCGGAGGATATCAAGGTTCCTGATTTTTTCAATTCGAAATCCTCGGGCGTTATTCCACCCTTCAGACCTTTTGGAAAATAATTAACGTAAAAAACGGACCTTTGGCAAATGCCAAAGGCCCGTTTTTTGTTTTCTCATGAGAAGTAATCAATCTGCATGGCATGCTTTACTTCAGCCAATGTCTGTGCGGCTGTTTCTTCTGCTTTTTCACAGCCCTTCTTGAGCATATCATAAACTGCGGGAATATCCTTTGCGTATTCCTCACGGCGTTTGCGGATCGGCTCAAGCTCCTCCTGAAGAATTTCGTTGAGGAACTTCTTGATTTTGACATCGCCGAGACCGCCGTGTTCGTAATGCGCCTTGAGCTCGTCGAGATTTGCGTAATCAGGAAGATATCTTCCGAAATGTTCCGGCTTGCAGAAGGCATCAAGATAAGTGAAGACAGTGTTGCCCTCCACATGTCCGGGATCGTTGACCTGAATATGAGTCGGGTCAGTATACATGGACATGATTTTCTTTTTAATGTCGTCTGCGGAATCCGAGAGGTAAATGCAGTTGCCGATTGATTTTGACATCTTTGCCTTTCCGTCTGTTCCCGGAAGACGCAGGCATGCCTCATTGGATGCGAGAAGAATTTCAGGCTCTACGAGGACAGGCGCGTAAATGTCGTTGAACTTGCGTACAATCTCACGTGTCTGCTCGAGCATAGGCTTCTGGTCTTCACCGACAGGCACGGTAGTTGCCTTGAAGGCTGTGATGTCGGAGGCCTGGCTTATAGGATAGCAGACAAAGCCTGTAGGCACACCCTCACCAAAATTTTTCTGCTGAATCTCAGCCTTGACGGTCGGGTTGCGTTCGACGCGTGCAAGGGAGACAAGATTCATGTAATACATTGTAAGCTCTGTGAGCTCAGGTATCTGAGACTGAATGAAGATGACCGATTTTTCCGGGTCAAGACCGATGCCGAGATAATCAAGAGCTACCTCGGTGATGTTTCTGCGCACCTTGCCTGGGTCGGCAAAGTTATCTGTAAGAGCCTGCGCATCCGCAATCATTATGAATATTTTTTTGAATTCACCAGTATTCTGAAGCGCAACACGCTGCCGAAGAGAACCGACATAGTGGCCGATGTGAAGATGCCCTGTCGGGCGGTCGCCTGTAAGAATTATTTTATCGCTCAAAGTTATTTCCTCCCCGTTTGTGGTTATAACAACAATATTTATTATACGGCATTGTTTGTGTTTTGCCAAAGGCAAAATACTCAAATCATGTCTGAAAAGTGTAAAGATGACAATGAGATTTTGATTTTTTTGTACTTAATATGTATATATGTTCACGAATATAGAAAAATGTGTTAAAATAAAAGCGGTTTGTTAGTTTGGGATGCCGTAGGAAAATCGGCAGTCCCGAAGATTGGAGTGGCTGTATGAGGATTATTACCGGAACAGCACGCGGTATGAAGCTGAAAACGCCGAAGGGAATGGAAACACGGCCAACTGCTGACCGCATCAAGGAATCGCTGTTCAATATCCTCGGCACGCGTGTATATGGCACACGGGTGCTTGATGTTTTTGCCGGTACAGGAAATCTCGGACTTGAGGCGCTTTCCCGCGGTGCTGAGCATGCTGTTTTTATTGACAGAACGACTGCCGCGCTGGTAAAGGAAAATGCCGAGCATACGCATCTTTCCGACAGAGCCGAGGTTTATCGCGGAGATTCGGAGGCCATTCTCGGACGTCTTGCCCGTGACGGCAGGGAGTTTGATCTTGTGTTTTCCGATCCTCCGTATCACAAAGGTCTTTGGGAAAAGGTGCTTACTATGCTTGATACAATGCCGCTGCTTTCGGAGAAGGCACTTGTTGTCGTCGAGCATGGACGGGATGAAAATGAGCTTCCCGTGCTTTTAAGGCTTGAACGTGTACGAAATGAGACTTATGGACGCACTACGCAGCTGAGCTTTTTTGAGCTGAAAAGCGGGGAGGAGAATATATGACGAAGGCGGTTTGTTCCGGAAGCTTTGATCCCGTAACATACGGTCATATTGATGTTTTCGAGCGCGCCAGCAAAATGTTTGATGAGCTGACCGTTGCAGTTTTTCATAATATAAGGAAGGAACCCTTTTTCTCGGTGGAGGAACGTGTACGGTTGATAGAGGAATCAACCGGGCATATTCCAAATATCAAGGTCAGTTCCTTCTCAGGGCTGATTCCTGATTATCTGCACGCCAACGGAGCAAATGTCATTGTACGTGGACTTCGTTCGGTGACAGACTTTGAATATGAGGTTCAGCAGGCGCAGATGCTGAAGCATATCGCGCCGGATTTGGAAACAGTATTTATACTTACAGGTCAGGAGTATTACTTCGTAAGCTCCTCGGGGATTCGTGAGCTTGCGATGTTCCACGGTGATATTCACGGACTTGTACCTGAATGCGTGGAAGAGGCTGTGAAGCGGCGCATTATGGAAATAGAAGCGAAAAGCTGACAGTCTTGTCAGACTAAGCTTAAATGGATAAAAAGGAGAGCTGGGGCAGATGGCAGTAAGCAATATCTTGGATGAAATTGAAAATCTCGTTGTTGATGGAAAGCATATCGTATTTACCAATAAAAGTATAATCGAGGAACCGGACCTGGTTCGTCTCATTGATGACCTCCGCAACGAGCTTCCTTTGGAGCTGCAGCAGGCCGAACAGGTAATGCAGGATAAAGAAGCTATTCTTACTGAGGCCCGTGAGGAAGCGGAGCGTATTGTCAATCAGGCTAAGGAATATGCAAATCATCTTGTGGACGAAAGTGAAGTCGTCAAGCAGTCGCAGGAAAAGGCGGCACTCATCATGGAGCAGACAAAGGCCCAGGAGCAGGAGATTTTGAACACGGCCTATTCCACTGCACAGCAGCTGCGCACGGATTCGAGCCAGTATGCAAATCAGGTATTTGACCACCTTATTGTAAACGTAGGAAATGCCCTGCAGGTTCTCCAGCAGGCAAAGGATGAGTTGCAGCGCATGCCTGTTCAGCAGCCGATGCCGCAGGAACGTGACTACGGGCAGCAGGAACAGTAATAATACTATTGAAGCTGAAGCACAGCAGCCTATATGGCGGCTGTGCTTTTTTGCTGTTGAAGGAAAATCCCGGGGATTTGTGTGATACACAGGTCAAAATACAAATGAAAAAAGGATTTGCCAAAGAAGTGTCGAATTTTATCTGTAGATATTACCTTGAGAAAGCAGGTGAGGAATTGGACAGAAAATCAATTCGTGAATTACTTGAGCAATATAAAGAAGGAAAAATATCAATAGATGACGGAGTGGATGCTCTTTCACAGCTGCCTTATGAAAACCTCGGCTTTGCGCAGATAGACCATCATCGTGAGCTCAGGCAGGGCTTTCCGGAGGTAATATACGGAGAGGGCAAGACAAAGGAGCAGATTCTTGCCATAATGAAATCACTTGCGGAGGAAAGCCGTCATAATGTGATGGCAACCCATGTGTCTGCGGAAAAGGCGGACTTTGTAAGAAATGAGCTTCCTGATGCGGTCTATGATGAGGTCTCAAGGATACTTTACATAGAGCAGAAAAGAAGCGAACCGGTTGATGAAACGCGAAGAATTTTGGTGCTGTCGGCAGGAACAAGCGATATTCCTGTAGCTGAGGAAGCCGCGCTCACGGCAAGACTCATGGGGAATGCCGTGGATACCTGCTTTGATGTCGGCGTTGCCGGAATCCATCGTCTTTTTGCCCATAAGGAAGAGATAGTCAAAGCAAATGTTATTATAGTCACCGCGGGCATGGAAGGAGCTCTTGCCAGCGTAGTCGGAGGGCTGACTGATAAGCCGGTTATTGCTGTTCCTACGAGTGTGGGATACGGAGCAAGCTTCCACGGAGTCTCCGCGCTTTTGGCTATGCTTAACTGCTGCGCAGCAGGAGTTGCTGTTATGAATATTGATAACGGGTTCGGTGCGGGAGTACTCGCCGGGAAGATAAATCGTATGAGGTGAATATTGATGAAGGCTGTTTATTTGGATTGTTTTGCAGGAATCAGCGGCAACATGCTTCTCGGCGCGTTTCTCCAGCTGGGAGTTCCGCAGAAGCATTTGGAGCAGGAGCTTCATAAGCTTATCACGGGAGACGAGTTTGAGCTTCATGTTTCTGATGTAATGAAAAATGGGATTCAGGCAAAATATGTTGATGTTGAGGTCAAGGGGACGGGGGCTGAGTTTGAATCGAAATCCAAAGATGATGGGGAACATGGCCATACCCACGAACATGATGGACACGACCATGTTCACCGTCATGATTTCGGGCATACCCCGGAGCATCTGCACCGTGCCCATGTCCACCGTTCGATGCTGGATATAAGGCGTATGATTGAGGATTCCGAGCTAAGCGATGCGGTCAAGAAAAAAAGCATTGCAATTTTCTCCTGCCTTGCGGAAGCAGAGGGAAAGGTACATGGAATGCCGATGGAAAAGGTGCATTTTCACGAAGTGGGAGCGACAGATTCCATCGTTGACATTGTAGGGGCTGCGGTATGCCTTGAATACCTTGAGATTGAAAAAATTTTTGTTTCCCGTGTCAATACCGGAAGCGGATTCGTAAAATGCGCGCATGGAACCATGATGGTTCCGGCACCTGCAACGGCAGAGCTTTTGAACGGCTTCCCGTTCTATCATGCGGCAGATGAAAAGGAGCTTACGACACCGACCGGAGCGGCTGTGATTCATGCACTTGCCGAATTCTCGGATAATATTCCCTATGAATTTGAAGGTTCATCAGTTGCCTATGGCGCGGGTTCGTGGGATTTAAGTATTCCAAACGTGCTTCGTGTATATTTTGGCGAATTCAAAGGGACACGCGGGCAGAACAGGTATATCCTTGAGACCAATATTGACGATATGAATCCGCAGAACTTCGGATATATTTATGACAGACTTTTTGCGGCAGGCTGCCTTGACGCATGGTCAACTCCTATATATATGAAGAAAAACCGTCCTGCGTATATGCTGTCGGTTCTTACAGACGCGGAAAACAAGGAAGCCTGCACGGAAATCATCCTGCAGGAGACAACGAGTCTTGGGATTCGTGTTCTTGCCGTGGACGAACGCATTGAGGCAACCCGCCGCACGGCACATGTGGATACTCCTTATGGAGAGGTCAATTGTAAAATCGGAGCATACAGAGGTCATATTGTATCTGTATCTGCAGAGTACGATGACTGCAGACGGCTCGCTGAGGAGAATCAGGTGCCCCTTAAAAAGGTCCGTTTTGCGGCACTTGCTGAGCTTAACCGTCGTCTCGGAGAGTGAGGAAATAATATAATGGAAGAAAAGTTGCAAAAACTGCTGGATTATCTAAGTGGATGCGGGAGCCTGGTCGTAGCATTGTCGGGGGGAGTGGACAGCTCAACTCTTCTATATGCGGCACATCTCGCTCTTGGTGAAAAAGTAGTCGCTGTGACTGCAAAATCCGAAATGATGTCAGTGGAAGAGCTTCAGATTGCCAAAGAAATGGCTGAAAAGGCAGGCGTGCGCCATATTATCATAGATGCGCATGACCTTGATGATCCCGACGTGTGCGCGAACACTCCGGAGCGCTGCTATTACTGCAAAAGGGGACGTTTTCAAAAGCTTGTGAATTTCGCGAAAAAAGAAGGATTTGCGTTCGTTGCGGACGGAGGAAATATCGACGACACAAAAGATTACCGTCCGGGTATGCGCGCTTTGGAGGAGCTTGCCCCGACAGTAGTTTCTCCCTTCATGATTTGCGGATGGGGTAAGTCTGACATCAGACGTCAGGCAAAAGAGTGGGGACTTTCAGTGTGGGACCGTCCAAGTGCAGCCTGCCTGGCTTCACGCATTGAATACGGAATTGAACTTACACCGAAACGTCTTCGTCAGGTAGATGCCGCGGAGGAAATTCTACGCTCGTATATTTCGGGGCAGCTGCGTGTAAGGCATCACGGGAAGCTTGCACGTGTTGAGGCAGAACCGGCGGCCTTTCAGATTTTACTGAATCAGCGGGAAAATATTACAAAAGAACTGCGCATGCTTGGATTTCAATATGTGACCCTTGACCTTTTGGGCTATCGTATGGGAAGTACAAACGAAGTTTTGGATTAAATAAAAGGCGGGGCGGTGTCCTGCCTTTTTTCAATTTTTTTTGATAATATTATGATGGAATGATAATAAATGGGGGGCTTTCAATTATGCCTACAGAGATGCAGGATGCGTCGAAGCCTAAGGCGGCAGAAGATAATATCCCTGTCGTCGGGGAGATTATGACTACAATAAAGAAAAAACAAAGACCGATAAAAAGAAGGATCGCTGTTTATATCAGAAAATATATTACGATTTTTATCGGCGCCTTTTTTACTGCCATAGGACTTGAGGAATTTCTGATACCGAATCACGTCATTGACGGAGGTATAGTCGGTCTTTCTATCATGGGCAGTGTAATCACAGACCTGCCCTTCACGGTTTTCCTCATTTTACTCAACATACCATTTTTGTATCTTGGGTATAAGCAGATAGGCAAGAGCTTTGCAGTCACGACAATCGTTGCGATTTTGTGTCTGTCCTTCTGGTCGGAGGTTTTTGAGCCGATACCGAATGTTACGGAGGATGTTTTTTTGGCGGTCATTTTCGGCGGCATTATTGACGGTATCGGTGTCGGACTCATAATGCGGGCAGGCGGCTCGCTGGATGGTACAGAAATAGTTGCGATTATCGCTGACAGGCGTACGGTGTTTTCCGTCGGTGAGATTGTAATGTTTATGAATCTCTTCATTCTGTCAGGCGCGGGCTTCCTCTTCGGATGGGATAAAGCAATGTATTCCCTCATTGCCTACTTCGTCATTGCAAAAATGATTGACGTGGTTCTGAAGGGTATTGACGAATCCTATGCGGTAATGATTGTTACCTCTGAGCATAAGAAAGTCAGCGAGGCGCTTCTTCACCGTCTTGGACGAGGTGTCACCATGCTGCACGGTGCAGGAGGCTTCAGCGGAATAGACAAGGAAATTCTTTACTCGGTTGTCACCCGTCTTGAGTTAAGAAAGCTCAAGGAGGTTGTTCTCGAGGAGGACCCGAACGCTTTTCTTACGATTAACGCGGTCAGTGATATTGTCGGAGGACGCGTGCGTAAAAAAGCAATTCATTGACAAAATGTGGTATACTTATCAAATGACTGTGCCCTTTCACGTTGTCGGATTTTCTTGACAAGGGGAAAGTCGGTCGCTATAATAGAACGAGGTTGATGCTGAACATGAGTATAAAACTGAAGGTTACTGATGCGGCGGCGCTTGGTGAGCGCGTGGATTTCCGCTTCGTAACAACAGCAAAAGCATTAGATGCTGTTCCGCAGAATTCATCTATCCCGGATGATGTTGTCATTGAGGGAACGATGGAGAATACGGGCGGTGCATATCGATTGACCGGGGCGGTGAAATGTATCCGCTCTTTTGTCTGTGACCGATGTCTTGAAAAGATTGAACGGGAGGAAGAATATCCCTTCCGTGAGGATTTTCGGGAATCGTCGGAAGAGGATTCTGAGGTCGGGGAAGACGGGTGTACTGTTTTTTCCGGAGATATGATAGATCTTGCTGCTCTGATTCGGGATACGATTCTGACAGCGCAGCCCATGCAAAACCTGTGCCGGACGGATTGTCGGGGCCTTTGCTCCCGGTGCGGCGCGAATCTGAACCAGGGCGAGTGCGGCTGTAACCGCCGCTCGGTGGATCCGCGGCTGGCTGCCTTGCAGGATTTCATGACGACCGAAGATTGAGTTCAAGAAGTGGATGTTTAAGGAGGTGTACCCCGTATGGCAGCGCCAAAGCGTAAAATGTCTAAGTCGCGCCGCGATTCGCGTCGCTCTAACTGGAAACTTACTGCGCCGGGCTATGTTTCTTGCCCGCAGTGCCATGAGCCGAAGCTCCCGCATCATGTATGCATGGAATGCGGCTATTATGACGGCAAAGAAGTTATCTCCCAGGGTGAATAAGAAAATGTTGAAAGAGAGCAGGAATTTGCCCCTGCTCTCTTTTTGCTTGCATTTTATTTAAAAAGTCGTTATAATAATTCACTATGATTGCCTGTTCAGTTATGAAGCAGGTCTATCATATGCTTAAATAGCTTAATGCGAGGGTGCGGATGCAGTGCACCCGTGTTGTTACAGGAAGGAGTTTCCTGATGAAGATTGCAGTTGACGCTATGGGCGGTGACTTTGCTCCGGAGCAGATTGTATTCGGAGCGGTGCGCGCCGCTAAACAGTTTGATTGTGAGATTGTGCTGGTCGGTGATGAGCCTCAGATCCGCAAGGTGCTGGAGCGTGAAAAGGGCTGGGAAAAGCTCCCGATTACGATTCATCATACGACACAGGTCGTCGAAATGGGAGAGCATCCGGCAGATGCCGTACGGCAGAAAAAGGATTCCTCGGTTGTTGTTGCAATGCGTCTTGTCCATGAAGGCCAGTGCGACGCAGTTATTTCGGCGGGAAGCACAGGCGCAGCGGTTGCGGCTGCACAGCTTGTGCTGAAGCGCATACGGGGAATCAAGCGTCCTACAATAGCGACTCCGATTCCAACGCCAAAGGGAGCAACCCTGCTTTTGGATTCCGGCGCGAACGTTGACAGCAAGCCGCTGCATTTGGTGCAGAGCGCTGTCATGGGTTCAATTTATTCGGAGCTTGTTTTCGGGCATAAGCAGCCACGCGTCGGTCTTTTGAATATCGGGGAAGAGGATACGAAGGGCTGCGAGCTTGTAAAAGAGACATACCAGCGGCTTAAAACCGTATCGCTTCTGAACTTCGTTGGAAATGCGGAGGGACGTGATATTCCAAAGGGCACGGTTGATGTTGTTGTCTGCGACGGTTTTGTCGGAAACGTTGTTCTGAAGTTCGGTGAAGGACTTGCAAAGACAATAATCCGGCTGATTAAAGATGAAATTAAGAGCGCGGGAATCCTCACAAAGATAGGTGCGCTCATGATAAAACCTGCACTTAAACGTCTCGGCAAGCGCCTTGATGTTTCCGAATATGGAGGAGCACCGCTCCTTGGAGTCAACGGCTGCTGTATCATAAGCCACGGCTCCTCAAACGCAAAGGCAATCTGCAACGCGATACGCGTGGCAAATGATTTTGCGAAGAGCAACGTGCTTGAGGTCATAAAGGAAACAATAATCAAGGATGAGGCTCTTCAGAATGATTTTGAGGAGACCGAAAAAATCTGAATCGCTGATTTTACGGCTGATTTTTGACACTACTTGCCAGAGTGTAGGAAAAAGTTATAATATAGAGTTTAGAATGCAAAAAATTCCAACGCATCGATTCCAAAAAAGCCCAGGCTTAAGCAGCGGGCACAGCGCTTTGCGGCATAATGCTGCTGCGTAGGCGGGATTCGATGCCGGACTTATGCGGTTGTCCTGCATGAAACGATGGGCTAAGGAGGAACAAACATGTTTGAAGAGAATGTAATCTGCCGAATGCTTAACATCAAGTATCCGGTGTTTCAGGGCGGTATGGCCTGGCTGGGGACGGCTGAGCTTGCGGCTGCTGTTTCAAATGCCGGCGGACTCGGTATAATAGGTGCCGGTCACATGCCGCCTGACGTTCTGCGTGCAGAAATTCAGAAAGCAAAGGCCGGTACAGATAAGCCTTTCGGTGTAAACATCATGCTGATGTCTCCTTTTGTTAAGGAGGTAATGCAGGTTGTTGTTGATGAAAGAGTTGCGGTTGTTACAACAGGCGCAGGAAATCCGGGTGAGTATATCCCGGCCCTGAAGGAAATCGGTACAAAGGTTATTCCGGTCGTTGCATCGGTTGCTCTTGCAAAGCGTCTTGTCCGCACAGGCGTTGACGCTGTTATCGCCGAGGGTATGGAGAGCGGCGGTCATATCGGTGAGGTAACGACAATGGCGCTCGTTCCGCAGATTATTGACGCTGTAGACGTTCCTGTAATTGCCGCAGGCGGTATCGGTGATTCCAGAGGAATCGCTGCTGCTTTTGCTATGGGTGCAAAGGCAGTCCAGATGGGTTCCCGTTTTGTACTTTCCAAAGAATGTATCGCACATGAAAACTATAAGAACATGGTTCTCAAGGCACGTGACCGTTCCACGGTAGTTACGGGAATGGCAACAGGTCATCCTGCACGTGTTCTGCAGAATAAGCTTTCCCGTATTTATCTTGACCGTGAGCGCAACGGCGCGCCGGTTGAGGAGCTGGAGAAGCTTGGTATCGGAACGCTCCGTCTTGCCGCACGCGAGGGTGACGTAGAGATGGGTTCCGTAATGATTGGACAGATTTCAGGTCTGCTCAAGGATATCAAATCCTGCGACGAGATTATGCAGGAGCTCGTAAACGGTATTCAGCCGGCTATTGAACAGGCACAGTCGGCATTGAAATAATTGTAAGGAAAGGAGGAAACTGAATGGGTAAACTTGCATTCATTTTCCCGGGTCAGGGTGCGCAGACGGTCGGAATGGGCAAAGAGCTCTTTGACCGCTATGAATCCGCAAAACGCCTCTTTGAGGAAGCGGACGATGCGCTTGGCTATTCCATAAGCAAAATGTGCTTTGAGGGACCGGCCGATGACCTTAAACTCACAGCAAATACGCAGCCGGCAATTCTGACGGTCAGTGTTATTGCTGCAAAAATTCTTGAAGAAAACGGCGTGGTTCCGGAAGTAGCCGGTGGCCACAGCCTTGGTGAATACTCCGCCCTTGTTTCGGCAGGAGTTTTGGATTTCGCTGACGCGGTTCGTCTGGTGCATCACCGCGGACAGTACATGCAGGAGGCAGTTCCCGTAGGGGAAGGCGCAATGGCTGCTGTACTCGGTCTTGAGCGTGATGTAATCGTTAAAATCTGTGAGGAGGCTTCCAAGCTTTCTCCTGTGCAGGCAGTTAATTTCAACTGCCCGGGGCAGACAGTTATTGCCGGCGCTACGGCAGGTGTTGAGGCAGCTGTGAAGGCTCTTTCCGAAGCAGGTGCCAAGAAATCCGTTATTCTGCCGGTAAGTGCACCGTTCCACAGCACACTTATGAAGCCGGCTGCAGAAAAGCTGGCAGCGGAGCTTGACAAGGTAACAATCCGCGACGCTAAATTCCCTGTCGTTTCGAACTACACGGGTGAGCTTGAAACAAAAGCCGACGAGATTAAAGAAAACCTTGTAAAGCAGGCAGACCATCCGGTAAAATGGGAAGACTGCGTTGCTGCCATGACGGCATTCGGAGCAACACACTTCATTGAGGCAGGCCCGGGCAAAACGCTCTGCGGCTTTAACAAGCGCATTGACCGCACGCTCAAAAACATGAACGTTGAAAATGTAGAGAGCCTGCAAAAAACGCTTGACACATGGAAGGAGGTTCGCTAATATGCTTTTAGATGGAAAGTGCGCCCTTGTGACGGGTGCTTCCCGCGGCATTGGGCGAGCCATTGCAGTCAAGCTTGCTTCCGAGGGCGCGAAGGTTGCGTTGAACTATGCAGGAAATGCAGCCGCTGCCGAGGAAGTAAAAAAAGAGATTGAGGCTGCCGGCGGACAGGCAATCACGGTACAGGCTGATGTTTCAGACCCGGCTTCCGTTGAAGCCATGATTCAGACAGTTGTCGATGCGTTCGGACAGATTGATATTCTTGTAAACAACGCCGGTATCACACGTGATGGACTTCTGCTTCGCATGAAGGATGAAGATTTCGACGCAGTTATCAATACAAACCTCAAAGGTATTTTCTACACGACGAAGCTTGTGTCGAAGCTCATGATGAAAAAACGCTTCGGCCGCATCGTCAATATGGCTTCCGTCGTCGGACTTACGGGTAACGCAGGTCAGACGAATTACGCTGCGGCAAAGGCCGGTGTTATCGGCTTTTCAAAATCTGCAGCCAAGGAGCTTGCAGCACGCGGTATCACGGTGAACATGGTGGCGCCTGGTTTCATCGAGACGGATATGACGGCTGTTATTCCTGAGAAAGCGAAGGAAGCTATGATGGGCGGAATTCCGCTGGGCCGCGCAGGAAAGCCGGAAGATGTGGCTAACGCGGTACTTTTCTTAGTCTCAGATCAGGCTGCCTACATTACGGGCCAGGTGCTCAAGGTAGACGGTGGCATGGTTATGTGATATAACTAGGATATTGAGTTAGAACCTGTGGAGGGAGGTGAAAGACATGTCGACATTTGAAAAGGTTAGAGATATCGTTGTTGAACAGCTCGGCGTAGAGGCTGATGAAGTTACAATCGAATCTACATTCATTGATGACCTGGGTGCTGATTCCCTGGATATCGTTGAGCTTATCATGGCTTTCGAAGAAGAATTTGGTATCGAGATCCCGGACGAAGCCGCCGAAAAGATTAAGACGGTTCAGGATGTTGTGACCTATATTGATCAGAACAAGTAATCGTTCTGGTATGTTCCTTTCTTTTAGTAAAATCCCGTGAATTATTCACGGGATTTTCTAAAGGCAGGGTACAGAGATGGGAGGAGTTACACTTGAAGCTTCCAGAGCTGAGAATTGGCGCCAAAATTGCAAAGGTTCCTGTCGTACAGGGCGGCATGGCGATTCGTCTCTCAACGGCCCGGCTGGCTTCGGCAGTGGCAAATCAGGGAGGCATTGGCCTCATAGCGGCTTCAGGCATGTCGGAGGAAGAACTTCGTTATGAAATCCGGCTTGCGCGCTCGCTGACAGATGGAATTATTGGAATCAACATAATGGTGGCAGCGAAAAAGTTCAGTGAAGTCGTGAAGACGGCAATTGACGAGGGAATTGACCTCGTAGTAGCCGGCGCTGGTTTTTCCAGGGATATGTTTGGATTAGGTAAAGAGTCGGGGACTCCGATCGTTCCGATCGTGTCTTCCGTTAAATTAGCGAAAATATCACAGCGTCTTGGTGCATCGGCGATTGTCGTAGAAGGAAAGGAAGCCGGCGGTCATCTGGGAACATCCACGTCCGTACGCGAGCTTATTCCTGATATAGCTGCGGCTGTCGATATCCCCGTTATTGCCGCGGGTGGAGTTCTGCACGGTCAGGATGTTGTTGACCTGATAAAGATGGGTGCGAGCGGAGTCCAGATGGGTTCCAGGTTCGCTTCCAGTGTTGAAGCAAATTCAGCTCCTATGTTGAAGGAGTTTTATCTTAAATCGAAGCCTGAGGATATTGTTGTAATTCACAGTCCTGTCGGACTTCCGGGCCGTGCGGTGCGCAATCCGTTCGCGGAGCGTATCATGAACGGGCCTGTTCCGCCGACACGCTGCGACAACTGCCTTAAGGCATGTAAGCACAATTTCTGTATTATTCGCTCTCTTATACGCGCACAGCAGGGTGATGTTGAAACAGGACTTGTTTTCACCGGTGAGTATATCTCAAGGATTAAGAAGATTATTCCGGTGAAGGATATTTTTGATCAGCTGCTTGCTGAAGTGGCTGTTGCGAACTAAGAGTGAGGTGTTTTTTTTGACGAATCGAGTAGTGGTGACTGGTCTTGGCGTTGTTTCTCCAATCGGTATCGGCCGTGAAGCTTTTTGGCAGGCACTGATGGACGGAAAAAACGGTATTGATAAAATCACTCGATTTGATGCAGCGGATTATCCGTCGCAGATTGCAGGCGAGGTTAAGGATTTCAACCCTGCGGATTTCATTGATAAAAAAGAATCAAAGCGCATGGATCGTTATGCACAGTTTGCTGTTGCTGCATCTGCTATGGCTTTGAAGGATGCGGGCATTGACCTTGAGAAAGAGGACAAGGACCGTATTGGTACATATATCGGTGCAGGCATCGGCGGTATCGAAACGATGCACTCCCAGTATGAGAAGCTTTTTGCAAAGGGACAGCGCTTTATCAGCCCGTTCTTCATCCCGATGATGATTGCAAACATGGCTGCCGCGCAGACGGCTATCACATTTGGTCTGCACGGTCCGTCCAGCTGTAATGTTACAGCATGCGCAACGGGTTCGAACTGCATTGGCGATGCTCTGCGTGTTCTTCAGCGCGGTGATGCTGACGTTATGGTCGCAGGAGGAACTGAGGCAAGTGTTTCCCCGGCTGCTGTTGCCGGCTTCTGCTCCATGAAGGCACTTTGCACGGATCATAACGATGACCCGGCTCACGCTTCCCGTCCGTTCGATAAAAACCGCAGCGGTTTTGTAATGGGCGAGGGCTCAGGTATTGTCGTACTTGAGACTCTTGAGCATGCCCAGAAACGCGGTGCTCATATCTATGCAGAGCTTGCGGGCTATGGCTCGAACTCTGATGCATACCATATCACAAGCCCGGCTCCTGAGGGAGAATATCAGGCTAAATGCATGCAGCTCGCTATTGAGGATGCAGGACTTACACCTGATGATATTGACTACGTAAACGCTCACGGTACATCAACACACATGAATGACCAGGGCGAGACAGAAGCCTGCAAGAAGGTCTTCGGCGCACGTGCCAAGGATGTTCCTGTAAGCTCCATCAAATCAATGACAGGTCATCTTCTTGGCGCGGCCGGCGGCGTGGAGTGCATCGCTTCCGTTCTTGCTGTAGAGAACGATATGCTGCCTCCGACAATCAATTATGAGACACAGGATGATGGAATGGATCTTGACTATGTTCCGAACAAATCCCGTGCCCATAAGGTTCGTGCAGCTATTTCCAACAACTTTGGTTTCGGCGGACACAATGCGTGCCTTGTTGTGAAGAAATTCAGCGAATAAGATGGATAGAGTATTAACTGCCGAGAGGGAGGCCGATTTACAGAAGCTTTCCTCTCGGCTTGGAATTTCATTTAATAATCTTGCCCTTCTGGATCAGGCACTTACGCATACCTCGTATGCCAATGAAGCCCATGATGCGAGGGTGCAGCATAACGAACGGCTGGAATTTTTGGGAGATGCCGTGCTTGAGCTTGCGACAAGTACATATCTTTTCAAGCATTTTCCGCAGCTTTCGGAGGGCGACCTTTCGAAGGCAAGGGCGTCTGTAGTCTGCGAGCCGGCTCTTCACCGCCGTGCAGCGGAGGTCAGTCTCGGGACATTTCTTCTTCTCGGTCACGGAGAACGGCTGACGGGAGGAGCAGAACGTCCTTCTATTCTTGCTGACGCATTCGAAGCGGTAATCGGAGCAATATATCTTGACCGCGGCTTTGATGTGGCAAGAGAATACGTTCTTGACCAGCTCCATGAGGAGCTTGTTGAAGTAGACCTTGGGGAGAATCTCAAGGACTATAAGACAATGTTCCAGGAGGTTGTGCAGCGTCATCCGGGGAAAAAGGCTGTTTATTCCCTTATTGGTGAAACTGGCCCTGACCACGCCAAGGAATTCAGATTTTCTGTATCCGTGGATGGTAAGGTCTTCGGCGAAGGAACAGGACGTACAAAAAAGGCTGCAGAGCAGAATGCTGCCCGTGCGGCATTGGAGAAATACAATAAAAAATAATGACAGGACGGACTCATTGCCGTTGCCGCGTCAGCGGTGATGACATGAGTCCTTTTTGTCTGTGGAGGGAAAACGATGAAACAGCTTATCTTTCTCGGAACCGGAATGGCGATGGCAACAGAGTGCTATAACACCTGTTTCCTTCTGCAGCTTTCGGAGCATGAGTATTTCCTGACCGATGCGGGGGGCGGCAATGGTATTCTTAAAAGGATGAAGCAGGCAGGAGTCAGCTTTGCCGACATTCATCACATGTTCGTAACCCACGGCCATACTGACCACATTGTCGGGTGCGTATGGGTTGTGAGAAAAATCGCTGCCATGATGAACAAGGGCGGGTATGAGGGAGAGTTTCATATATATGCCCATGATACCGCGTGTCATATCATCGAAACGATGGTTCGGATGATGCTGAAAAAATCTGAGGCAGCATGTCTTGGTGAGCGCATTTTCCTTCATGAAGTAAAGGACAGACAGACAGTACATTTTCTTGACGTGACTCTCACTGCATTTGATATACTCTCAACCAAGGCAAAGCAGTTCGGGTATGAGCTTCGGTTCGATGATTCTCCCCTGCGTCTTACATGTCTTGGGGATGAACCGTACAATGAACATAACAGACAGTATGCGGAGGGCGCTGACTGGCTCCTTTCCGAAGCCTTCTGCAGATATGAGGACCGTGATATTTTCAAGCCCTATGAGAAAAATCACAGCACCGTCAAGGAGGCTGCGGAGCTTGGCGAAACGCTCCATGCGAAAAATCTTGTTCTCTATCATACGGAGGACAAGAACCTTGATAAAAGAAAAGAAAGCTATACCCGTGAGGCTGAGGAATACTACAAGGGAAATATCTTTGTGCCTGACGATCTTGACGTCATAAAAATTGACTAGGGAGTGTTGATTAAATGAACTTGAGCTAGGCGAATTAATCAACACGCCCTGAATAAAAAAGAGCATTCTGCCGGCGAAAAACTGCCGATGCAGAATGCTTTTTTTATTTCTTTGACTGATGTTCAGCTATTTTTTTCAGAAGCGGAATAAGATTTTCGGTTGACTTGGCAAAAACAGCAAGCTCATCCTTGGAAAGAGCGGTAAGACCTGCCTGTATCTTTGTTTTTAGAAGCTCGTTGCACTCCTTTATAAAAGCATGGCCTTCGTCGGTCAGCACCAAATCAATATACCGTTTGTCGTTCGCACGTCCCTGTCGTATGATGTACCCCATGCGTACAAGCTTGTCGACCAAGGGCGTCATCTGCTGCTTTACCAGATGGAGCCGGTCACCCACCTCACTCATGGTAAGGTGTCCTTCTGCTTCAAGAACCTTCAGAACGGAAAACTGGTTGATTGGTATAAGAAGGGATGTTTTCCTGAGAAAGCTTTGACTTATAAGACGCATGACCTCCGTAAAATAACCGGATGTAACCTGCGAAAGGGAATCCTGCTGATTGGAAGAAGCGGTCATATTCTGATATCTCTCCTTGAATATGAAATACAATGAAAAACTCTTTAAGTATTATACTATATGGACAATAAATAGTAAATAGATGTTTACTATTTAAGATTAGGTATCACTTAAAGACGTGATGCAAAAAGGATTTTGAAAATTTTTATAGAATATGAAAAGTGTAGGGTAATGTTTGAAGGCATAATTAAAAAGCAGGAGGTGGCACAATGTTTATACGTGAAAAAATTGCGGCGGAGGCAGGGAGATGCGTTTTGTGCGCGGAACCCTTGTGCTCGACGGTGTGCCCACGGGAAATAGATACAGGACGTATAATAAGAGCGCTTAACTTTGAAAATATCATGGGTGCGGCCCGCGCTCTCGGAGATAAAAGCTGTGAAGGCTGTGAGGCTCCATGCGAGGGAGTGTGCAGACGTGCGGATATGGATTATCCTGTGCACATTCAGTCGCTTATGAATAACCTGAGAGAAGCTGCCCAAGAGCTGAAGGTGCCGGATAAACAGGTTGACCTCTCAATTGACTTCTGCGGCGTGCGCTGCGAGAATCCGTTTTTTCTATCATCCTCCGTGGTGGGAAGCGGCTATGAGATGATTGCAAAAGCGTTCAGAATGGGATGGGCAGGAGTCAGCGTAAAGACCATATCAAAGCTGGACATCAGAGAGGTATCTCCACGTTTCTCCGTTCTGAAGAAGGAAGGACGTTCCTTCGTTGGCTTCAAAAATCTCGAACAGCTCTCAACATGCGAGTACGAAGAAAATCTTGATATGATAAGACGTCTGAAGCAGGATTTCCCGTCAAAGGTTATTATCGCCTCAATAATGGGACGAAACGTCATGGATTGGTCGCAGATTGCTCATGATGTGGAGGAAGCAGGCGCTGATATCATAGAGTGCAATTTCTCCTGTCCTCAGATGGTGGGAGACAAGCTGGGCTCAGAGATAGGAATAGACCCGTCTCTCGTGTGGATGTATACGAGGGCGGTACGGCGCGGCACAGGACTTCCCATCCTCGCCAAAATGACTCCAAACATAACAGCAATGGAGGTTCCTGCCGTGGCTGCGATTGAGTCGGGGGCGCAGGGAATTGCCGCAATAAACACTATCAAGAGCATAATGAATATCGACCTTGACAGCTTCGCCTCGGAGCCGAATATTCACGGAAAATGCACCGTCGGAGGATACTCAGGAAAAGCAGTCAAGCCGATAGCGCTGAGATTTATAAGCGACATCCATAAAAATGAGATATTGAAGGATTACCCTGTAAGCGGCATGGGTGGAATTGAAACATGGCGCGACGCGGCGGAATTTCTTGCCATGGGCTGCGAAAATATCCAGATTACGACAGCCGTCATGGAGTATGGCTATCGCATAATTGATGACCTGAAGGAAGGGCTTTCCGATTATCTGGCCGCCAATGGAATGCATTCGGTAGCAGAGCTTGTCGGAAAGGCTCTGCCGGATGTTGTTTCGGCTGAGGACCTGGAGCGCGACACCATCGAATATCCGAAATTCAATCCCGGGGAATGCATTGGCTGCGGACGCTGCTACCTCTCCTGCTACGACGGAGGACATCAGGCCATTGTGATGAATGAGAAGGGCAAAGCGCAGATGAATCCGAAAAAATGCGTAGGCTGCCAGCTCTGCCGTCTGGTATGCCCGGCGGGCGCCATTACCGTAGGAAAACGCGTACCGAAGCAATTGACAAGGTAACATGCTCCGATGGATTTATCCGGTGATAACAGTTGCCGGGGAATCTTTCAAAAACTAGTTGCAAATTATAGCATTTAGGGATATTATTAAATTTATCTATAGCTATGAAACTGATAGCGTATTAATGCAAGATATCAACATCATAGGTATGACAGGAAAACAGACAGGGGAAACTCTTGTCTGTTTTCCTTTTGCATAGCTGAAGGAGGATGTATGGATTACTTATTTGGAGCGCTGGGGCTTTTTGTTCTTGGTGTATTGACTATGTTCCTGCCGAAGAGGCTGGAGCTTGGGGCGCATTATTCGGGAATGCTTCTGGCGGCAGGGGCAAGCATGCTGGTTTTGCTGTTCAGCCTTGGGATTCTTGTCACCGGTATGACTGTAGGCCCTCTGGTGTTCGGGAGATATTCTCTCATGGTAGATACCTGGAGTGCTGCCTTTCTGCTTATCACAGGGCTTTCCGGCGCGGCAGTGAGCATCTACGGTATAGGCTACGGAAAGGGCTACCTCGGACAGCGCATCCGTCTGCTTTCCGGACTCTGGAACCTTTTCATACTGTCTATGGTGCTTGTCATCGTGGCAGGAGATGCCTTTACCTTTATCCTTTCATGGGAGGTAATGGCGCTGGTGTCCTTCCTTCTCGTGAATCACGAGAGTGAAAAGAAGGAGGTCGTGTACGCGGCATATCAGTACATGGTCATGACGCATCTCGGCACGGCGGCCATACTTGTTGCGTTTTATCTTTTGGGCAGCGCCTCGGAGGATTTTTCATTTGCTGCCATGGCTGCAAATACCCTTGACACGCCTATGCGTCACATCGTGTTTGCATCGGCCTTTATCGGCTTCGCACTGAAATCCGGCCTCATGCCGCTTCATGTGTGGCTGCCAAACGCCCATCCGGCTGCGCCGAGCCACGTGTCCGCCCTCATGAGCGGTGTCATGCTGAAGGTCGCTGTTTACGGCTTCGGACGCTTCATGTTCTGGTTTCTGGACTGCTCGACCTTTGCATACGGACTTATCGTCATGTGCGTGGGACTCGTCTCCGCTTTCCTCGGCGTTCTTTACGCGTCCATGGAAAAGGATATGAAACGGATCCTCGCATATTCCTCCGTTGAAAATATGGGTATCATATACACGGCCTTCGGCTGCGGTATGCTTTTGACGGCAACGGGGAAGGGCAGCATGGCGTTCATTGCCTTTACTGCTGTACTGGTTCATTCCCTGAGCCACAGTATGATGAAATGCCTGCTCTTCATGGGGGCAGGCTCTGTTCTTCATGCCACGGGCACGAAAAACATCGAGCAGCTTGGCGCTCTTGCATCCCGTATGCCGCTGACGGCATTTTTTACCCTGATTGGAGCCATGTCCCTCGCTTCACTGCCGTTTACAAGCGGCCTCGTGGGTGAATGGATGACGCTGCAGAGCGTCATCACACTGGCGTGGCAGGCAGACGCGCAGGAGATGCGCGTATTTGTCATACTGGCATTTATCCTCATGGGACTTACAGGAGCGCTGGCTCTTGGCTGCTTCGTCCGCCTTTACGGAGTGACCTTCCTGGGACGCCGTCGCTCAAGCCTCGTCCTGAAGGCACATGAAATGCCGGCCTCCATGCTCATTGGCATGGGGCTTGAGGCAGTTCTTATCCTCTTTTTCGGAATCCTGCCCGCGCCTATGGTAGGCTTTATGCAGAGTGCCCTCACAGGGGGCGTTATTATCATGCCCATGGAAAATCTTTTCGGGGTGTTCTGGGCAGGAAACGGAAGCTTTTCCATCTATAGTCCGCTGATTCTCGCGATTTTGGCGGTATTTATAGGAGGCATTCTCTGGTTCACTCTTTCAGGCAAAAAGTGCTTCGTGGAGCAGGAGGAAACATGGAACTGCGGTACAGTGCCGACACGCCGGGAGCAGTATTCGGCTACAGGCTTTTCAAAGCCTTTGCGCCGTGCCTTTGATTTCATTTTGAATCCGCAGAGAAAACGTGTATATCTGAAGAAAAATCACGAGTATTTCGGACGGCAGCAGGAATATCATCTGCATATCCCCGATCAGTTCTCGGAGTTTCTTTATAAGCCGGTGGAGCATTTCGTAGTGCGCTCGGCTGACACAATGCGCGCACTGCAGCAGGGCAGCGTGCGCCTCTATATCGGCTACACAATGATAGCTATGATTGCCGTTTTGATTTGGGGGGTGATGTAATGCTGCAAAATTCTGTTGCGGGGCTTTTGGTTCCCGGTATCCTGCAGGCGTTGTGCCTTGTGCTTTTCGCGCCTCTTGTAGCAGGCATCATCAACAAAACGAAGGCTGTTCTCCAGAAACGGCAGGGCGCAAGCATCCTTCAGGAGTATTTTGACCTTTATAAATGGTGGAAAAAGCCTGTAATTCTCACGAAGTACACGGGATGGATATTTGTGGCGGCGCCTGTCGTCTACCTCACTACGAGCATTATCGCCGCAATGATGGTGCCGGGGCTTCTAACAGGGAGCTTCAGCTTCGGTGATGCCTTTGTATTCGTTTACGTGCTGGCACTGGGCCGCTTCTTCATGACACTTTCTTCCATGGATGCTGCCACAGCCTTCGGGGGTATGGGCGGGAGCCGTGAAATATATATCTCCGTACTGGTAGAGCCTGCCGTCATGCTGGCAGTGCTTGTCAACGCGACACGCTACGGCTCCACGACTCTTTCACAGATGGTCATCCAGTACGACCAGTTCTTCTTCACCGTGCCCGCGGTTCTCAGCTGCGCGGCGTTCTTCCTCATCATGCTGGCGGAAAACAGCCGCCTGCCGGTGGACAATCCGGACACACATCTTGAGCTTACGATGATTCACGAGTGCATGACTCTCGAATATTCGGGACGTCTGCTGGCATTCATCCACCTCGGAAGCATGATAAAGCTTCTTGTGTTCCTCGTTATGTTCGGAGCGCTTTACCTTCCGCTGCCGATTCCGATGGCGTTGAAGGTACTGGCAGGAACACTCATCATAGGTCTCGTTGAGACGCTCAACAACAAAATGCGTCTCTTCAAGGTTCGTGTTTATCTCTCTGCAGCCGTCATTCTTTTGGCGGTAGCCGTCATCGCTCAGTAAAGGAGGAAGATTATGCAGTATCTTGTTGTTTTGCTTATTTTTGCCGTCTTCCTGCAAACGCGAATGACAGGGCTTAAACGGGCGGTTGTGTGCCTCGCGGCTCAGTCGGGTATCATTGCCTGTGCCTGCCTTGTGGTAGGATTTTCTGTGGGTGGAGGACTTCATGCGGTGCTTCCGGGACTGCTGACTCTCGTTGTCAAGGTCATCTTCATACCCGGGGCAATGCTCCGTCTTGTGAAAAAAATCACGGACGACAGGGAAATCACCTCCACCAGCCGGGTGAATTATTCATCCCTTGCGGCGGCGGTGTTCCTCGTGATGGGCTATCTTCTGGTGGACAGACTCTTCCCGGGCATTGAGGGGCGCGATATCATCGCGGCATCAATCCTCATGATAATGACGGGACTCTCCATGATGGTGCTCAGAAAACGTGCCATCATACAGATGTGCGGACTCATCACATTGGAAAACGGAATCTATCTTCTCGGCCTTCTCATTACAGAAGGGCTTCCCATGGTGGTAGAGCTTGGCGTCTTTCTGGACGTGCTCATCGCCGCGGTGGTGCTTGTAATACTGACAAACCGCATGAGCCTTTCCTTTATGACGACGGACACGACGGTTATGCGCAAACTGAAAGGATAAAGAAAACATGGAATTTACGACAACGCAGCTCCTGTATTTCATCCTGGCGCTGCCGATTATTTTCAGCGTGACGGCTGCAGCAAATGTGCTGAGCCTGCCGCTTCTGCACTGGGCTGACCGCCTGACCGCGACACTTGTCGCCGGCGCCGCGGGCCTGCTCCTTATAACATTTAATCCTGACATGCCGGTGCATGACGGATATTTCTATATCGACGCGCTGAGCGTGTGGATGCTTCTGATTATCTCAACGCTCTACCTCGCCTTTGCGTGGACAAGCAAGGCTTACCTTGAGCGCGATACAAACATCCGCTACGGCTATCTTAGACGCTTCACCCATCTTGAAGGACGCTTCTACGCACTCTCCCATATCTTCGTATGGACAATGATGCTGGTGGTGCTGGTGGACAGCCTCGGCCTCATGTGGGTAACGATTGAGGCGACAACACTCGTTTCCGCGCTTCTCGTTGCCTTCAAATTCACCCGTACTTCTCTTGAAGCAGCGTGGAAATACGTCATGGTCTGCACCGTGGGTATCTGCCTTGCGCTACTGGGTACAATCCTCGTATATTACGCGCAGCTTGGTGCCCTTGGCGGAGATATGCCCCTTGACTGGGCGTATCTCGCGGAGCATGGCAGTGAGCTCAATCCACGCCTTGCAAAAATGGCATTCTGCTTCCTCTTTGTAGGCTACGGCACAAAGATTGGCCTTGCGCCTATGCACGCATGGCTTCCCGATACATATTCCGAAGCGCCGTCCCTTACCAGCGGCATGCTCTCGGGAGCGCTCTGCACCTGCGTTATTTACGTCCTCCTGCGTGCGACAATCATCCTGATGCCCGCGGTAGGTGTTGATTTCATCGGCACCATGAGCATATTCTTCGGACTCCTTACCATAGGTATCGCTATCCCCTTCGTGGTAGTTCAGCGTGATGTCAAACGTATGCTTGCGTACTCCTCCATGGAAAACTACGGACTCATGGTGGCTGGCTTCGGACTGTTTATTCCGATGGCAGTGGAGGCCTCCCTGCTTCACATGATGAACCATGCCTTCGTAAAATACATTCTGTTCTACATGGCAGGAACTATCGTAGAAACCTACTCGACGAAAAACCTTATGCGTATCCACGGCATGATACATCAGGCGCCGCGCACGGCAATGTTCTGGCTTTTGGGTATCGTAGGCATCCTGGGCATGCCGCCTATGGGCGTATTCTTCAGCGAGTTTTATATCCTTGCCGGCTTCTTTAAGGCAAATCATCCGTATCTGGGGATTCTCGCCCTTGTACTGCTGGCAGGTATGCTCATAGGTATCCTTTACCATGCAATGCGAATGCTGGGAGGCAGACCGAAGCGCAAGGCGGCAGGCGAGCTTATGGGCCGAGTTGATGCCCTTGCAATGCTCGTTCTCCTGCTTGGCAGCGGAATCGTAAGCGGATTTATCCATGAGCTGCCGTATCTTGGCGAGCTTTTGACAAAGGCAGCAGGAATTGTGATGGGAGGTGCCCTCTGATGGAGCCAATGAAAATTGAACTTGTAAAGCCCTCTGAGCTTCCTGAGGCGGCAAAGCGCCTTTCGGCAGAGGGCACACACCCTCTTACAGCAATGTTCGGACGCGACGAGCGAAGGGACGAAAACGTAAAAGGCCTGTCTATATACTGCGTCTTTGAAAATACAGGCACACATGAAATGGAAGCACTGAAAGCCGTGTTCAAAGAAGGAGTGCCGTACCGCTTCCCTACACTGACCTACGTGCTTCCTGCGGCAGCCTGGTACGAGCGAGAAATACAGGACATGTTCGGCATAGTCCCCGAGGGACACCCCGACCCGCGTCCACTGGTACTCCATGAGAGCTTCCCGGAGGGCTTTCACCCGCTTCTGAAGGACGTGGCGAAGAACACCGAGGCGCGGGGTGAGCGCCGATATGACATCCATGTAGCCCACGGCGAAGGACTCTTTGAGGTTCCCGTCGGCCCTATACACGCAGGTATCATAGAGCCGGGACATTTCCGCTTCAGTCAGGCAGGCGAAGCAATGCTTCAGCTTGACGCGAAGCTTTTCTACACCCACCGCGGACTTGAGAAAATAATGGAAGGAAAAACACCCTTTGAGGCGCTTCCGATTGTTGAAAGAATCTGCGGAGCCTGCAGCATCGCCAACACATGGAGCTTCTGTCAGGCTGTGGAGCAGATTGCGAAAACAAAAATTCCGCGCCGAGCGGAGATTATCCGTACACTTCTTTCAGAGCTTGAGCGTGTCACGAACCATGTGGGAGACCTTGGAAACATCCCCGGCGGTGTTGGCTTTAACCCGGCCATCAGCCTCGGCGGACGCACGAAGGAAATGCTCATGCGTCTGCAGGAAGCCGTCGCAGGGAACAGATTCCTCCGCGGCATCATAGTCCCCGGCGGAGTCTCCATGGACATCACGCCCGAGCTTCGCGCAAAAATACGCGAGGTGCTTGCTGCCGCAAAGAAGAACATTGAAGACCTCTCAGAGATGTTTGCTGACCAGTCGAACTTCCGGAACCGCGTGCGCACCACAGGCATCGTGCGCAAAAGCACGGCGGCAGACCTCGCCATGGTGGGCGTGGGCGCCCGTGCCAGCGGATTCCTGCACGACAGCCGCAGGGATTTTTCCTACGGAGTTTACCCGGAGCTGCCCTTCGAGCCTGCGCTGGAAAAGGACGGAGACGTGGCGGCCCGCATCAAAATCCGCATCAAAGAATTTCATGTATCCCTGCGCATGATAGAAAAGCTTCTGACGCTGCTTGATGAGGAGCAGGAAATGACACTCTCTGTGGAGCTTCCTTCAGTAAAGGGTGAAGGCTTCGGAATATCCGAATCGGCGCGGGGGAGCAATTTCCACTACGTCGCCCTTGACGGCGAAGGACGCATCGACCGCATATTTGTCCGCTCCGCTTCATACGCGAACTGGCCTGCTCTGCCGATTGCCGTGCAGGGAGACATCATCCCTGACTTCCCGCTTATAAACAAGAGCTTTGAGCTTTGCTATGCGTGTATTGACAGGTGAGGGGAGGAAAACAATATGCTGAAAATGTTTGAACGACTATTTTCCGATAAAATTGCCACCGAGCCTGTCACCTTTACTGGCAGCGAACGCTACAGAGGACGTATAGAAGGTAAATGCCCGGCGGAAGCACTTTCGGACTGCGCCAAGGCGTGCCCCGTGCAGGCTTTTCAGGCGAAGGGGGACGGAGAATATACGATTGACTACCGCCGCTGCATCTTCTGCGGACGCTGCGTCGAGGCAGCCATGAAGACCGCGGCAGAGGAAGCAGGACTTCATCATTCTTCTGAGGACGTCATGCCTGTGCTCATGGAAAACGCCCGGCAGATAACATCGGAAATAATAAAAGAAAAGCTGGGGCGGAGCCTTCATGTACGTCATCTCGATGCCGGCTCCTGCAACGCCTGTGATTTTGAGATGGGTGCCATGTCAAACCCCGTCTACGACCTGCACCGCTTCGGCGTGCACTTTGACGCTTCACCGCGCCACGCGGACCTTCTCATGGTCACCGGTGTAGTCACGCGCAACCTTGAGGAAGCACTCAGAAAATCCTATGAAGCAATGCCTGAGCCTAAGCTGGTTCTCGCCTGCGGAGCGTGTGCCGCAGGAGGAAACACCTATGGAGAGAGCTATGCTGTCGTGGGCGCTGCGGACAAGGTCGTGCCTGTAGACCTCTATGTGCCGGGCTGTCCCCCGAGACCGTCTGCCATGATTGCCGCGCTTCTCGCTGCCGCGGACATGCTCAGCGAACGGCTTTGAAAAATGTTTTTTACTTGCCTTCCCCATTGGGGAAGGCTTTTTTTAGTCCCTTTTTCTTGCGCTTTTCATAATTATCTCCTATCATAGAAATGAAATTATGAAATGAAATACAAATCAGTAACGAAGAATATGCAAATCTTAAAAAGGGAGGATTTTTCATGGGACTTATCAAAGCTGCTGCAGGAGCTGCAGGTGGAACCTTGGCTGACCAGTGGAAAGAATTTTTTACCTGTGAGGCGCTTGAAGCAGATGTTCTCGTGGCGAAGGGAGAGAAACGCCGCAGCTCGCAGGGACGCAGTTCAAATACGACAGCCGAGGACAATATTATTTCCAACGGCTCACTGATTGCCGTTGCTGACGGACAGTGCATGATTATAGTTGAGCAGGGCAAGGTCGTTGAGGTCTGCGCCGAGCCGGGCGAATACACCTACGACACCTCCACGGAGCCTTCCGTGTTTACAGGAAGCCTTGGTGAAGGAATAGTCAATGTCTTCAAAACCATGGGAAAACGCTTCACCTTTGGCGGAGATCCGGGAAAAGACCAGCGCATCTATTATTTCAATACAAAAGAAATTCCCGGAAACAAATACGGCACACCGACACCGATTCCTTTCCGTGTAGTTGACCACAACGTGGGGCTTGACGTGGATGTTTCACTTCGCTGTTTTGGCGAATACAGCTACAAAATCGAGAACCCGATTCTTTTCTATACCAATGTCTGCGGAAACGTGGACGATATCTACACGCGGGACAAAATCGACAGCCAGCTGAAATCCGAGCTTATGTCGGCGCTTCAGCCTGCCTTCGCAAAAATCTCCGAAATGGGAATACGATACAGTGCGCTCCCTGCGCATACGACGGAGATTGCCGATTCGCTGAACGAAGTGCTCTCAAAGAAATGGGGAGAGCTCAGAGGAATTAAGGTTGTTTCCTTTGGTGTTTCCAGTGCAAACGTGAGCGATGAAGACGCCGAGATGATTAAGGAGCTTCAGCGCAACGGTGCTCTCCGCAACCCGACTATGGCGGCGGCTCATCTCACGGGCGCTCAGGCTGACGCAATGAAGAATGCCGCAGCCAACGAAGGCGGAGCAGGGGCAATGGGGGCCTTCATCGGTATGGGTATGGCACAGAACGCAGGCGGCATGAATGCCGGCCAGCTTTATCAGATGGGGGCGCAGCAGCAACAGCAGCCGCAGCCTGCTGACGGATGGACCTGCGGATGCGGTACACATAACAGCGGGAAATTCTGCTCCAACTGCGGAAAACCAAAGCCGCAGCCTGCAGCCTCGTGGACATGCGAATGCGGCTCGCAAAACACAGGGAAATTCTGCCCCAACTGCGGAAAGCCGATGCCTGCAGGACCGTGGACATGTGAGTGCGGTACGCAGAACGAAGGAAAATTCTGCTCAAACTGCGGCAAACCAAGAGCATAAATTTCATATCAATTTAAAAGCACTGTGTAATTTTCTTGCCTTCCCCTTTAGGGGGAGGCTTTTTTGTGTCCTTTTTCCTATCAAATTGTCTACAAAAATGAGAAAATAAAAAGTCAAAAGGTATAAAAATTCATCACTTTTTCGTTTTTTCCATCACTTTTTGATTTGCTATAGATTTTTTTCAGAATTTATTGTATGTTCAAAAATGGATATGAGTGTTTTTGCAGGGAGCATTAATTTCAGGGAGAAGGGCAAATTGAGATGAAAATGAAGAAAATATCCAAAATGAAGAACAACTGTACATCAATGTGGAACAGAGGACACTTTGACAGAAAAGCACAGGCAGCTCTGGCACTGGCCGTTTCGCTGTGGATAGCGGGAGGCGGTGTTGTCGTGGCGGGACAGATTACGACTGTCGAGACGGATTACACAGGGGAGGTAAACGGAAATCATAGCGGAGATAATTGGGGGGATCGGACTGGCGACCCCAATGACAATGAGGTCACAGTAAATGCGGCCGTTAAGGTTACGGGAGATGTCCGTGGGGGATACTACTTCAACAAAGATGGTAAAGTAACCAATAATATCGTTACTATCAACGGCACGGTGACAAAAGCTGTTTATGGCGGCGAGTCTGGCCACGGTTACGACGTCATGGGCAATCAGGTTACCGTCACTGGCACGGTGGGCGAAAATGTCTATGGTGGTCGCGTAAGGGGAGGTGATGGTACTGCTACAGGCAATACCGCCACGGTCAACGGCGGCACAATAAACATGAATGTTTATGGCGGATATTCGTTCAGAGGGGATGCTGAGAAAAATACTGTGACCATTGAGGGGGGGGAAGTAGAACACGTTTATGGTGGCCACTCAGACAATGGTCAGGCCACGAATAATAAAGTCACCATCAGCGGTGGTGAAGTGAGTGGACATGTTTATGGTGGCCACTCAGACAATGGTCAGGCCACGAATAATAAAGTCACCATCAGCGGTGGTGTAGTGCGTGGACAGGTTTATGGTGGCGAAACCTTCGGGTCTATGGAAAATGCCACGGGCAATGAAGTTACCATCAACAGTGGCACAGTGCTATTAGATGTTTATGGAGGCGATGCCCGATTTGGCGGAGCTGCGCATAATCATGTTATCATAAAGGGCAAAGTGTCGGGCAGTGTCTATGGTGGACGTTCGAGTAATCCCTCTGATGGTGGATGGAACAAAGTTGAAATTCTAGGCGGAACGGTGGATAGCGACGTCTATGGTGATTTTAAAAATAGCTGTAATAACACTGTGGTCCTTCATGATGCCACAGTTGGAGGAAGTGTTTGTGGCGACGCAGAGCTTCATGATGACACTGGTAATACGCTAATCCTTTCTGGCAGCAGTACAGTGAATGATAGTGTGAATAACTTCGAGACCATCGAGTTCGACGCATCCAAGCTGACATGGAATACCACTGCCCCGGTGCTGACCTCGAAGTGGGGCTTTAATAATTGCGGGGTGCTGGACGTCTCGGGAGTGCAGTCAATCGTGGGAACAAACAGCGGCACCATGACGCTGTTGAAGACGGAGGGAGGGTTTAACCCGCCCCAAAAGGTAGCCTATACCGGCGCCAGCGGCAAGACCGAGGCGACGTTGAGTGCAGAGAGTCCCGTGACGGTACAGAGCACGGCGAAGACCGCGGGCGCGGACGGCGTCACCATCGGCTACAACAGCACCCACTCCGTGGTTCGTGACGATACAAACCAGGCGATAAACTACGTTGTCGCCAACAGCCCCGTCAACAACATCACCCTTGGCACCATCGCGTGGAACGCTGGCGGCACGGTATTTAACGGCACGGGGTATGATTTTGCTACCAATGCTGTTGTTAATGCCAATAACCTCAAATTTACAAATCCTGAGAATGTCACAAAAAATGATACCATGACTTTGCTTTCCAGTGCAGCGGGATTAGCAACAGGGGATAGCATTACCCATAGCCAGAATTTTACCAAAGAAGTAAACGGCGCAACTTTGTCGGCCACCCTTTCCGGCAACGTGACCAGAGAAACTGAAGGACAAATCGGCTATACAGCTATGGGAACTGCTCTTAATGGTATCGACCTTACGGGCTGGGACTGCAACACTGCAGCGGTTCCTACCGGCTGGACATCGGCCCTTGGTAACAGCTCAATAACGGCAGTGAGCGTCGATGGATCGAGCGTGGCCCCGGGAAATGAACAAAACATTTTGACCTCGGGCACGGAAAACTTTTTCAACGACAATCAAATTACCGACGCACTGAAATATAAAGAGTACGGCTCCAGCTCTGATACGTGTAAAGGTGTTACATTAACTTACTCCGAGTCCAAGGGAGTGAAAGCCTCCACTGACGGCAAAAATCTTGTCTATGCCCGGAGCGATAAAAATGTAAGCAATATTTCCTTTGGCGGGATGGAATGGGGCTGGGATATGGATGCCAAAGGCGGATATGATTATACAAACGCCAATATTGACTTTTCAAAGTTTACCTTCACGAATCCCGACGCCGTCACGGGAAGCACGACCCTCTTAAAGGCGAATAATACCCTCGCTGAGATTGCGGCAACGGAGAAGAAAGTTTCCTATGCCTACAGTCCTGTTGCCGGCGTCACGGTCAACGGCACCGTAAACGGCAGCTACAAGACGACAAATGCTAATGAAGTACAATACACGGCGACTGAGAACAAGGCCGACAAGCTCACCTTCGGTAATGTGGAATGGAAGGATACAGGGGCACTTATGGAGCGTCCTGCGAATATCACCTTCGCAGGGGCAGCTGTAGATACCTCCAACATCAACTTCACCAACATCTCCGAGCTTGAAGCCAATAAAGAAATGACTCTTGTGGGGAACTTCGGCGATACCGTGGGAACCATCACGGGCACGAAATACATGGTAGGCTCGACGCTGCAGGGTGAGGGAAAAGCATCCCTTGAAGGAAGCAATCTTGTTTTCCGTACCGATACCACGGCGGAAAAAATGGAAGTACAGGAGCAGACACACAACACCGTCATGAGCGAAGAGGTTGCTCTTGAAGCTCTTGGCGCAGGCGACGACTTCATCGCGGCAGCTGAGGACGGGCTCGGTCATGCGTCTAATGTGGGTGCTGACGGTATTGCTTCCTTTGCAACGATGGGCGGAGGCTCCATACGTCAGGAAACAGGCAGCCATGTGGATACACGCACATGGAATGCTATCATTGCTCTCGGCCATAAAAACGAAAAGGAAAAATGCTCCTTCGAGTACGGCGCCTTCTTCGAATACGGCAGAGGAAACTACACTACCTACAACGGAGACCAGCGGGGCGACGGCTCCACCTACTACACCGGCGGCGGACTCCTGGCGAAATGGCAGAAGAAGGACGGCATCTATGTTGAAGGAAGCCTTCGCGCAGGAAATGTTCACGACGACGCGAAGAACGTTCTCCGTGATGCCATGGGAAATTCCTACAGCTACGAGACAGACGCGTCATACTGGGGCGTTCATGTGGGTGTGGGCAAGGTCATTCAGCTCAATGAAAGCAGTGAGCTTGACGTCTACGGAAAATTCTTCCATAACCACAGGAACAGCGTAAGCTTCGACGCAGGCGGCCACTATGACCTTGATGCAGTGAACAGCGACGTTCTGAGGCTCGGTACACGGTATGTCATGAAGCGTGAAAAGTGGGATTTTTACGGTGGACTGGCATACGAGCAGGAATTCTCCGGCAAGGCAGAGGGTACGGCAGACGGCAGAGCAATCCGCGGCGCTGACACCAGCGGCGGAAGCCTGCGTGCAGAGCTGGGCGCGGTCCTGAACCCGAAGAAGGACGGGCCCATTACGCTGGACTTCAACCTCTCGGGCTTCGCGGGAAAGAAACGCGGCTTAACAGGCGGCGTGGCTGTGACGTTTAACTTCTAAAGGATAGGCAGACTGTTTTAATGGTGCAAAAATCAGGATGAGGGCTGATAGAATGAAGATGAAAAGGACATTCAAAATGAAGAACAACTGCGCATCAATGGGGCATATCGGAAACTTTGACAGGAAAGCACAGGCAGCTCTGGCGCTTGCTGTATCGCTGTGGATAGCGGGAGGCGGTGTGGCGGGTGCGAATGCATCATACGAACTATACCTTAATGATGCAGATACCCCAACTTTTACAGGAACCTTGCCACCCGGAGTAACAGCGGAAAAAAGGTTTGACTCCTCCGGTAAGCCGTACTTTTATGTCAGCTGCGGAGAGTGGAACACTGACACTGCTCTCTGGTATATTTGCGGCGGCTATGAAAGTAGTGGCAGCGGCTACACGCTGCAGGTAGAAAATTTTGTTAAAACCAATGACAGTTACCTTAAACTTTATGGTGCATATAGGGGAAATTCCGAAAATGGAAATACCGTTTACGTGAAAAATTCCACGGTTGGGGCAACCTATGGCCGTTACAGCAATAATGGCAGCGGTCCTGCCTCCAATAATACAGTGATTGGTGAAAACAGTATATTCACGTCGTTTATTTCAGGTGGTGAGGCACTGGGAAATAATGCCGACAACAATAAGGTCATGCTCACGGGAGGAGAGGTGCAGGACGCTATCTATGGTGGCTACAGTGAGAGCATGAATAATGTAAGCGACCTAAGTGCCAGTGACAATACCGTTATATTGCGAAATGTGAAGGTAAATACTGACATTTACGGTGGTGAAGCTGATAGCAGCGGGGCTAAGGCTAATGGTAATTCCGTCAGGCTGCAGGACTGCGTCTTCGGGCCAAGGCGTTTAGATAATCCGAGACTCCTTCCACTTTACCCTTCAGGACTTTCCCCCGACTTATATTTGACTGGCGCTAGGAGCATGATGCTTGGGAAGGCAGAATATAATACTCTTGTCCTGCAGGGAACAATTAAGGAAGGCGTCCCAACTCTGCGTTTTAGCGAGAACGTGAATTTGAAAAATTATGATGTTAGCGCGTCTTCTACGAACAATGCAGACTCTAACAACAACGCCCTTAGTCTTGTGGGGGCAATGGGCGTCGATGGAAGTGACGGTGGAAAGGTTCGGCTTTTTGGAGCCTTTAAGGTTGGCACAGGCAGCCAAAGCGGCAACGAGCTGCATCTTGGCGGCGTCAAAACCTATACGAAAAGCGGTGACAGCTATACACCTGTTATAACCGACGGAGAGGTTTTTGCGGCCTATGCCAAGAATGACAGCGGTGCCTGGGTGCAAACGAATACTGTGAAGTCTGTAGAGAATTTTGATTCTATCGTCCTGCACAATGTGAAATGGAGTGAGACAATACCTGTTCTGGCGGCAAAATCCTTTGAGTATAATGAAAGTGTAATCAGCACTCCTCGTTCATACGATTTAACCAACACTACTTTGGATATCAGGGACATGAATATCAGTGGACCCGGCTGTGGAACTATGACGCTTTTACAGTCGGGGACAGAAAATAATTTCAATAATCTAAAGCTTAAATATTCGGATGCCGATGCGGCAGCTATTTCAGGAAGTGTCCAGCTCAAGACGGAAACGGGTGCGTCCAGTGCAGCAAACGGCGTTACGCTGGCATGTGATACTGTACACAGCATTTCCCTGGCAGATGTCGGAAGGAAGGTCAATTACAATATCAAGGGCACGGTCAAAAAGATTTCATTCGGAGAAATGGAGTGGGGAAAGGCCCGGGATGCCGGCGACTCGACTTATAACTACGCGGGCGTGACAAATGGTGCGCTCGTGAATGTAGATGGGCTATCCTTCAAAAATCCGCAGGCTGTGACGGGGACAACAACGCTGCTTAAAGCCAATGATACGCTGACGGCTGCGCTGTCAGACGTTGAGAAGTCCGTTGACTACACGAACGCGTCCATTGCATCCGGCGTGACAATGGATGGCGTAATATTGGGTTCGGTGAAGCATAACGGAAATAATATCGAATATACCGCAACGGCGAACAACGCCTCGAAGCTGACCTTCGGCAACGTGGAGTGGAAGGACAGCGGCATGCTGATTGACCATAATACGGAGCTGACGAATGTTTCCTTCAACGGCGCGGCGGTGGATACCTCCAACATCAACTTCACAAACATAAAGGAGCTGGAAGCCAATAAAGAAATGACTCTCGTGGGGGGCTTTGGCGATACCGTGGGAACCATCACGGGCACGAAATACATGGTAGGCTCCACACTGCAGGGTGAGGGAAAAGCATCCCTTGAAGGAAGCAATCTTGTTTTCCGTACCGATACCACGGCGGGAAAAATTGAAGTACAGGAGCAGACACATAATACTGTCATGAGCGAAGAGGTCGGAATGGACACCATCGACATCGGAGATGATTTTATTCTCGCGGCTGAGGACGGCCTCGGGCATACAGCCAATGTTGGTGCTGACGGTATTGCTTCCTTCGCAACAATGGGCGGAGGCGCTATGCGTCAGGAAACGGGCAGCCATGTGGATGCCCGTACATGGAATGCCATCATCGCTCTCGGCCATAAAAACGACAAGGAAAAATGCTCCTTCGAGTACGGCGCCTTCTTCGAATACGGCAGAGGAAACTACACCACCCACAACGGAGACCAGCGGGGCGACGGCTCCACCTACTACGCAGGCGGCGGACTTCTGGCGAAATGGCAGAAGAAGGACGGCATCTATGTTGAAGGAAGCCTTCGCGCGGGAAATGTTCACGACGACGCGAAGAACGTTCTCCGTGATGCCATGGGCAATCCCTACAGCTACGAGACAGACGCGCCATACTGGGGCGTTCATGTGGGTGTGGGCAAGGTCATCACCCTCAATGAAAGCAGTGAGCTTGACGTCTACGGAAAATTCTTCCATAACCACAGGAACAGCGTAAGCTTTGATGCAGGCGGCCACTACGACCTGGACGCAGTGAACAGCGACGTTCTGAGGCTCGGTACACGGTATGTCATGAAGCGTGAAAAGTGGAATTTTTACGGTGGACTGGCATACGAGCAGGAATTCTCCGGCAAGGCAGAGGGTACGGCAGACGGCATGGCAATCCGCGGCGCTGACACCAGCGGCGGAAGCCTGCGTGCAGAGCTGGGCGCGGTCCTGAACCCTAAGAAGGACGGCCCGATTACACTGGACTTCAACCTCTCGGGCTTCGCAGGAAAGAAACGCGGCTTAACAGGCGGCGTGGCTGTGACGTTTAACTTCTAAAGGAATAATAAAAAAATATATCCCCGTCGGCAGGTACATACCGACGGGGATTTCTGATATAAAGGGAATTTCGATTATTGCCTTACTGGAACGATGCAGTACCGTCGCCGTTCAGTGTGACCTGAGCGACGCTCAGAAGGTCAATGTTGTACCAGGAAAGGCTGCTGCCGTCCTCGAAAGCTGCCTGAAGATCCCAATACTGAACACCGTTTGTCGGGAAAGTAACTTCGCAGTACTGTCCGTTGCCAAGAATCTGGCTGCCGAGGATGTCGTTCTGCCAGTCATTGGAGCTTGCCGGGCTGACGTTGACAACATAAATCGGATAGCCTGTGTTGTTTACAAGCACGAAATCCTGTGCACCTGCAAATGCGACGCTGGCAAAAGCCATGACGAACATTGCAGCAAGTAAAAAGACTCTGAGGGATTTGATTCTCTTCATAAGTGGATACGCCTCCTGATGAATAGGTATTTTCCTGGTGAGATGACGTGTACCCGCATCTCTGTCATTATCAGTTTATCATCTAATTTTCAGAAAACAAGGATTTGGGAGCAGATAGTAAATTTATGGCGTGAATGAAAATTTTTTTATTGTTTACGGAATGAATTTACTGTCTACGGCATAATCGTTGACAATAGAAAAAACGGGTGTAAGGTAACATAGGATAAACAGTTTTTCCTATTTGGGGAAAGATTTCGGAGTTCATTTTCAAAGGAGGAATACACATGGATTACAAAATTCTCTACCCGGAGGCGTTCCCGGTCGTTCAGGTAGAAATGCAGAAGGGCGAATCACTGCAGGCGGAGTCTGATGCTATGATTGCCATGTCGCCGACTATTGATGTTGAGGGCAAGACAAGCGGCGGTATCATGGGGGGACTCATGAGGAAGATGCTAACGGGTGAGAGCTTTTTCATGCAGCAGCTTGTTGCCAGCCGTGGGGCAGGGCGCGTGCTGATAGGTCATCCTCTGCCGGGTGGTATCCATGCTGTAGAGCTTGACGGTTCTCATGGGCTGACTGTTCAGAAGGGCGGATTTTTGGCTGCTTCTCAGGGCGTTGATATTGATACGAAGGTGCAGAATCTTTCAAAGGGCCTGTTTTCCGGTGAGGGCTTCTTTGTGATGAATATGAGAGGCCGGGGCACGGTTTTCGTATCAAGCTACGGGATGATACATCCTATTGAGGTTCCTGCGGGAGAGGAAGTTATTATTGACAACGGTCATTTGGTGGCATGGCCTGATACTATGCATTATGAAATCGAAAAGGCTTCAAGCGGCGGTATTTTGTCCAGCCTGAAATCGGGAGAGGGGCTCGTCTGTCGTTTCAGGGGGCCTGGCACTGTGCTGATACAGACACGCAATCCTGAGGGCTTCGCAGGATGGATTCGTTCTATGTTCCCGAGCAGTGGCGACTGAGGCGGATGTCTGATATTATATAGGCAGGTATTCTATATCGGGGGGAAACTGCCATGAAACGAAGGCTTATCAAAAAACTTGCAGCGGCTGCCGTTGCTGCGTGCATATTCTTTATGGGCTTCAGCACGGAGGTCAGTGCTGCGGCACATACGCGCTACGGAGCTGATTTTTCAAGTCCCTACAGTTCGTCTGATACGTGGGTGATTTACTGGTATCTCTGCGGTACTGACCTTGAGACGAATGAGGGTGCTGCTTCTGATGATTTGGCAGAGCTTATGAAGGTTCAGCTGCCGCCTAACGTGAAGGTCGTAATCCAGACCGGCGGCGCGGACAGATGGCACACAAATGGTATCCCGACGGGGGCTGTGGGCCGTTTTGTTTATGATTCGGACGGGCTCCACAGTCTCGGTGTGAGTGCGGATGTGAATATGGGCTCGGGAGAGGGGCTTACGGATTTCCTGCGCTTTGGCAAGGAGAATTTTTCCGCAGACCACAGTGTTTTCGTTTTCTGGGATCACGGCGGCGGCAGTGCCGGAGGCATCTGTCTTGATGAACGCTATCAGACTATGATTAGTCTCGACGAGGTTCACGATGCCTTTGATTCGGTATATGGAGCGAACCCCGATAATCCGCCTTTTGAGGTTATCGGCTTTGACGCCTGTCTGATGGCGACAGTTGATACGCTTAATTCGGTGCATGGCTTTTCGCGGTATATGGTGGCTTCACAGGAGACTGAGCCGGGCTGCGGCTGGAATTACAGTGGCTGGGTAGGGGCTCTTGCAAGGGATCCTTCCATGGGCGGAGCCGCGCTGGGCAAAGTAATCTGCGATACCTATATGGACGGCTGCAGGGCGTATGATGTGGATGATATAGCTACGCTGTCTCTTTCCGATGTGTCAAAAGCTCCTGAGCTGTTCAACGCTTACGGTGCTTACGGTGTGGAGGCGCTTCAGGCTGCCGCGGAAAATCCCCGTCAGCTGTTCTCTCAGCTGTCCCGTGGCGCGGAGGCTGCGGAGAACTATGGCGGCAACACCCGTGAGCAGGGCTATTACGATATGGTGGATATGGGAGGACTTGCACGGAATACGCAAAGCGCGATGCCTGCCACTACAGGGAGGCTGCTCTCTGCACTGGATGACTGTGTGCTGTATCGTGTGAACGGTAATTATCGTCCCAAAGGTCTCGGACTTTCCTGTTATCATCCATACGATGGCGACGCGGATGTATGGCGTGCTTACGCGGAGCTGGATGTTTCGCCTGCGTCGATTAAGTATCTGTACTATTACCTGATTTTCGGATATATGCCCGATGCTGCGCAGGAATATATTTCCGGCGCGCCTGTCTATACTCAGGAAGCACCGGGGACGGGCGCGGCGATTGCAGGCTCTGCACCTGCGCATGCGCCGGGGCCGTCGGCACATCCGATATATAATGTCCAGCAGCTGGAGGATACGCCGGTTGATGTCGACCGTGATGGTGTAGCCTTTGTACGGCTTACGCCGGCGGCGGCGGACCTTTTGAGTTCCGTACACTGCCAGCTCATCTATATGGATGCAGAGCAGGATGTTATACTCGACCTTGGCTCTGATTCGAATATCGTAGCTGACTGGGATACGGGGGTATTCAAGGACAATTTCTACGGCACATGGCCTATGCTGGACGGTCATCCTGTTTATGTTGAGATTACCTATGAGGAGGACGGCTTTAATCTGTACTCCATTCCTATCAAGCTGAACGGAGTTCCCTGTAATCTGCAGGTAGTGTATGATTTCGGACGGGAGGAATATAGAATCCTCGGCGCAAGAAGGGACGAAAATACAGGCATTGCCAGTATGGTGGCGAGCCGTGAGCTGATAAAGCTGAAGCCGGGTGACGTTATTACGACACTTCATTACGGTATGACTCTTTCAGGCTCGGACACCGAATACACCGAGGTCGAGGTGGACACCTTCACTATCGGTGCTAATCCTACGGTGCGGGACGAAGAGGTAGGCGACGGCACATACGGGTATTTCTTCGAGTTTGTTGACCCGCTGAATAATTCCGCGTTGTCGGAAATGGTCACCTACACGATTAGAAACGGAGAAATTACTACATATGTAGGCAATCCGTTTGCAGGGACAGGTGGGGGACTGCAGCCGACCGGCGGCAGCAGTATTGCTGACTCCCTGTCGGGCGGTTCTGTTTTAGGCAGTGCGCCGTCAGGCGGCGGAAGCATTGCCGAGTCGCTTGGAGTGTAGAAGATAAAAAATATTAGCTATGATTCCTGTTTTGTTTCGTTCCAGTACATAAAAAGACGCACCCAGCCGTCTGTCTGCTCGAATAATACCTCCGCATTGTATTTCCTGCTGAAGCTTCTGAGGGAAATCATACCCGTTCCATGGCCGCTTTCCTTCGCTACCGGAAGGCCGTCGTCCCCAAAAAGGAGCGGCGTGCTGCAGCGGTTCTCGACAACAAGCGCGTATTCATGATTTGTGCATGCAAGGGATATGCGGATTTCACGTTCACCCTCAGGCTGTCTGCGGCTGGCGATTACAGCGTTTTCTATTACGTTGGAGAGAAGGATTGAGAGGTCGTTGTCTGCTTCATTGAGGGCATCGTCCTTGAGGTTTACCTCACAGGAAATACGTATGCCGTCTTTTTGCGCAAGCTTGATATAGACGGTCAGTGCCGCGTTTACGATAGGGCTTTTGCAGTAAGCGGCTATGGGCTGCGCAAGAAGCTCTTTGTCCTGTGACTTCACCAGCTCCAGGGCTTTTTCCACCTCTCCTGATTCAAGCAGTGTTGCCAAAAGGCGGTTGTAATGACGTAGGTCGTGGCGTACACGCTGCACATCCTCTGCTCTGGACTGAAGCATCGCTGCGTGGGTTTTCAGTGCTTCCAGCTGCTGCGTCACAAGCTCGTTGGTATGCAGGTCGCTCTGTATACGCGCGGCGCGTTCACCGGCGTACAGTGAATATTGATAAAGTATGACACCCCAGAAGAACAGGGCGAAGCGCAAAAGTATATCTGATTTCGTATGCATCAGCGGACGGTCGATCAGCATGATGAGCGGAGTGGAGCAGAGTCCGAAGGGGAAGATTGCGAAGCACCAGTTCTCCAGTTTGCTGCCGGAGAAAAGATGAGGGGGAAGAAGCTTCCGAAAGAGTGGTTTTTCCAACGGAAGAAACACAAGGAACAGGGCGACGTAAATAGCTGTCTGTGTCGTAAGACGATAGGCTCCTGTCCCGAAAAACGGCGGAAGCAGTGTAAGAATCAGAGCGCCGCTCAGTGTATGCAGCAAAAAATACCAAAGCATCTGCATGCCAACCACGAAAATATGATGTGTGACCTCGTGGCGGATGACGATGAGAGAAAACGCGAAGAACGGAAGCCATCCGAAAAACTGGACGCGCTTGAAGGATTCGGCATCGAGTCCTGTATGATAAAAATATATGGCATATATCGTCAGGGTGACGGGAGCCCAAAGAAGAAAGTATTTCCAAAGGCGGACGCGTTCTTCGAAGCTGAGCTTTGACTCAAAGGGCAGATAGCGCAGATACGCGCCTATGAGCTGAATCAGTGTAATCCCCAAAGCCATACCTATGATAAAAGTCATACGAATCCCTTCGTTTCTATCATGAAATGTATTTTCACACAAAAATTATATGATAAATTATACCATAAAAGAAGGTGATGAAGCATGCGAATTGCAATCGTTGAAGATGATAAAAAGGATATGGAGCAGCTTGTGGATGTAATTAAGGCATACGCTGCAGGTCATGAAATAAGCCTTGAGCTTGACACGTTTGCTTCCGGTGAGGATTTTTTGCGTGCTTTTGCACCGCAGAAATATAAGCTGATATTCTTCGATAATTATATAGGAAGCGGATTGGGAATTGATCTGGCGCGTAAGGCACGTGAGCTTGACAATGATGTGGAATTTGTTTTCGTAAGCATGAGCATGGAGTTCGCGCTGTCCGGCTATGAGGTGCGGGCGCTGCATTATCTCATCAAGCCTGCTACCTTCGGTGAGATAGAAAAAATCTTCGAGAGGCTTTGGCGGAATACGTCGAAGCCGCAGGAATCCATGGTGGAGGTAGTCTGCGATTATCATCCGGTTCTGATTCCTGCCTCGTCCATCCGATATGTTGAGGTCGTGGGGAAGGCGTGTATTATACACGCGGCGGAGGATATCAAGACGTATATGCGGCTGGGCAGTCTCATGGAGCTATTGCCGAAGAATGATTTTATCCGTCCGCACCGAAGCTTTGCCGTCGCTCTCGACTGCATACAGTCGATGAACCGTAATGAGTTTTTGCTGAAGGACGGAGAACGGGTTCCCATCGGTCAGTCCTATCACAACGAATGCAAGCGCGCATATATCGAATACCGCGCTCACAGTAAAAGATGATTTCAGAGTGCCGTTCGAATGAATGAAAATTCGGCGGCACTTTTTGTTTTCGTTGAAAGCGGCTGGCTTGCCAATCAAAATTCTTGACATTTATCATGGGATAAGATACCATATACTATACGATAGTAAATAGATGTTTACTATTATCGACTTTAGTCAGACATCCGTGTCGGCTTCCTGATGGGGATTCCGGGCGGTGAAGGAGGGTATATTCATTTTGAAGAAGCAAAAAAAATGGATGGGTGCTGCGTTGGCCGCTATGATAGCAGCCGGCTCATTTTTTGTTACGGGCTGTGGAGGAGTGCAGCAGCAGCAGACAAGCGCCGTATCCGTTAAGGCAATGCAGGTGCTGCAGCAGGATACTCCGTTGTCCTCTGAGTACGCAGGACAGGTACGAGGCCTGGATGAGGTCAAAATCATGCCCCGCGTATCCGGTACTATTATGGAGAAATATGTACGAGGCGGTCAGTTTGTAACCGCAGGGCAGCCGCTTTACAAGATTGACTCCCGTCAGTATGAGTCAACGGTGCTTTCTGCCCGTGCAAATCTTGCCCAGTCCGAGGCAACTCTGAACAACGGCCTTATTGACTTACGACGTGATGAGGCTCTTCTGGAGTCGGATGCGATTTCCGAGCAGACAGTCACGACACAGCGTGCTCAGGTAAGCCAGTATAAGGCGCTTGTTGATGCGAACCGCGCTCTTTTGAAGAAGGCACAGGAGGATCTTGATGATACGCTTGTATGCGCTCCGATGGACGGCCGTGTTGACGTTAATGATGTTGCAATCGGAACGTATGCTGTTGCAGGACAGACAACGCTCATGACACTCGGTTCTGTTGACCCGGTGTATGTTCAGTTCAGTATTTCTGAGACCGAGTATCTGAAGTTCATGAATCTCCATAATCTGAACTCCGGAAGCATGGATGATGCAGTTGTTTCGGTTACTCTTTCAAACGGGCAGCTTTATCCTGTCCGCGGACGTCTTGTGCAGGCTGACCGCGCTCTCTCTGAGAACACCGGTACACTGACAGTAAAGGCAATATTCGAGAATCCGAAGGGTATCCTTTTGCCGGGAATGTTCGCCCGCGTCCGTCTTGGGGGAGAGGTTGTACCGAATGCAATTCTTATTCCTCAGCGTGCAGTGCAGCAGATTCTTGATAAGACCTTTGTAATTGTTGTCGGTGCAGACAACAAGTCCGAAACCCGCAATGTTGAACTCGGAGAAAAGGTCGGAAGCTACTATATTGTTAAGAGCGGAGTTACCGCAGCCGACAAGGTGGTTGTCGAGGGACTCACAAAGCTCCAGGCAGGCATGGACCTGAATGTTACGGATGTTACTCCTGAACAGATGGGCTTCACCCTGGATGCGGCTCCGGCTGAAAAAAGCAAGTCGTGATATCTTAAGGGGGTTGCGTTTTGGCTAAATTCTTTATACAGCGTCCGATATTCGCCATTGTCATTTCCCTGATTCTGGTAATAGTCGGAACGCTGGCGGCATTTAGTCTGCCGGTTGCACAATATCCGCAGATTTCACCGCCGACAGTTTCGGTTTCTACAACGTATACAGGTGCGAACGCAAACGTTATCAATGAGACGGTTGCTCAGGTAATAGAGCAGCAGGTTAATGGTACACAGGGCGTTGATTATATGTCATCAAGCTCAGATGACTCAGGTAAATACAGTCTTTCGGTCGTGTTTACCCTTGGCACGGACGGCGACATGGACTCTGTCAAGGTACAGAACAACGTTGCTATCGCGAATGCCAGCCTTCCTGCCGATGTTCAGACCCGTGGTGTTACCACGAAAAAGGCATCGTCAGATATGGCACTCATCGGGTCTATATATTCACCGAATGGGACATATTCCCGTGAGTTCCTTAAAAACTACGTAGATATTTACATCATGGATAAAATCAAGCGCGTTCCGGGTGTCGGCGATGTCAACATCTTTGGCCCTGATTATTCCATGCGTGTATGGCTGAATCCTGACCGCCTTGCCGAGCTGGGGCTCACGGTAGCCGATGTTACGTCTGCGGTAAAGGAGCAGAATATACAGGCTCCTGCAGGTACAGTCGGTATGATGCCTGCTCCTGATACACAGGAGAAGCAGTATACAGGTAAGGTTGCAGGACGTCTTGTTACAGCCGAGGATTTCGGAAATGTTATTGTTCGTTCCGGCGCAAACGGCTCCTTTGTGCGTCTGAAGGATATTGCCCGTATTGAAGAGGGCGCCCGTACAAATTCCGTAGAATCTAACACAGACGGTAAGGTCGGTATCGGTTTTGGTATCATGCTTACCAACGATGCAAATGCTATGGATACTGTAAGCGGTGTCAAACAGGTCATTGAGGAGGCTAAACGCGATTTCCCGCCTGATATGGAGTATGTGGAAATCAACGATACTACCGACTTCATAAAGGCATCCATATTTGAGGTTGCAGAGACCTTCTTTGAAGCACTGCTTCTCGTTATGATTATCGTGTTTGTGTTCCTGCAGAGCTGGCGCGCGACGGTTATCCCGATGCTTGCCGTGCCTGTTTCTTTGATTGCAACCTTTGGTTCATTTGTCATTCTTGGGTTCTCAATCAATACACTGACACTCTTTGCTATGGTTCTCGCAATCGGTCTTGTTGTCGATGATGCTATCGTTGTTATCGAGAACGTCGAGCGTAACATGACAGAGAGAAATCTTGACCCGAAGACGGCGACGGAAATCGCTATGGATGAGGTGCAGGGACCTGTTGTGGCTATCGCTATTGTTCTGGCGGCGGTATTTGTGCCGGTTGCTTTCCTTGGCGGTATGATGGGCGTGCTGTACAGACAGTTTGCTCTTACGATTGCAGTGTCCGTTATGCTCTCAGCATTTGTGGCATTGACGCTGACACCGGCTCTCTGTGCGACTATGCTTAAGCCGCATCAGGAAAATGAGGAAAAGGGAAGAATTGATAAATTCTTTGATTCCTTCAATGTATGGTTTGAAAAAATTACCAAACGCTATCTTGGCGGAGTCAGCTGGCTGACAGGCAATATCAAGCTGGCAGTGCTCAGCCTTGTGATACTGACTGTACTGGCAGGCGCATTGTTCAAGGTTGTGCCGTCTACCTTCGTTCCGGACGAGGACCAGGGCTTTGTAATTGCGTCACTGCAGCTGCCTGAGGGTGCTTCCCTTAACCAGACAGGCAGATCCATGATGAAGCTGAACAGTGTAATTGCAGAAAATCCGGGTGTCAGAAATGTCATGGCCATTACAGGCTATGATGTATTGACTTCGGCAGCGAAATCCAATGCAGGAACGCTGTTCATCGGTTACGATGACTGGAGCAAGCGTAAAACTGCAGAAACGCAGATAAAGGCTGCTATCGGAAGGATTTTTGGTGAGGGCGCGCAGGTAACTCCTGAGGCATCTGTCATCGCGTTTATTCCACCTGCTCTTCCGGGCCTTGGTATGGTCGGCGGCTTTAACCTGCAGCTGCAGGATATGTCGGGACATACTGACGAAGAGCTTGATGTAATCGTCAAGGAAATAGTCGCGGCAGCAAACCAGCGTCCTGAGCTTCAGGGTGTTTATTCAACCTTCAAAATCAATTCACTGGTTTATCAGTTCGATGTTGACCGTGAAAAGGTCAAGAACCTCGGCGTACAGCTTTCCGACGTGTTCACGGCACTTCAGGTAAACTTCGGCGGATACGAGGTCAATGACTTCAACCGTTTCGGACGTACCTATAAGGTTGTCATGCAGTCGGATACGACCTACAGAAACGAGGCAGAGGCTGCGAAATTCGTATTTGTAAAGAGCAACACGGGTACTCTTGTACCGCTGGATACACTGCTTAAACCGCGTGTAACAACAGGTACATCCGTTATTTCCCGTTTCAATGCGGCGCGTGCAGTCGCAATCCAGGGTTCTCCTGCTCCGGGCTACAGCTCCGGTCAGGCCATGAACGCCATCGAAGAGGTTGTTCGTGAAAAGGCACCTGCGGGCTTCAACATTGACTGGTCCGGTCAGAGCCGTGAGGAAAAATCCTCGGGAAGCAAGACAGTCCAGGTTCTTGCAATGGCGCTGATTTTCGTATTCCTGTGTCTTGCCGCGCTCTATGAAAGCTGGAGCGTACCTTTTGCGGTACTGCTTACTGTTCCGACAGGTATTTTCGGAGCACTGCTTTCAGAGTATGTAATGAATCAGCAGAACAGTATCTACATGCAGATCGGTATCATTACGATTATCGGTCTTGCCGCAAAGAATGCTATTCTTATCGTTGAGTTCGCAAAGGCGCGTACAGATAAGGGAATGGATCCGATTAAGGCGGCTGTTGAGGCTGCAGGACTTCGTCTGAGACCTATCATCATGACGTCGCTTGCCTTCATCATCGGCTGTCTGCCTTTGGCTGTTGCGTCAGGTGCAGGTGCTGCGGCGCGTAACAACATGGGTATCGCTGTTGTTGGCGGAATGATTTTCGCGACGGCGCTCGGTGTATTCCTGATACCGATATTCTTCGTAATTGTCGAGATTATTTCGGCTAAGTTATCAGGCGCGCATGGGGCAAAGAAGAAAACGGCAGAGGATTATATGTGATTTTAAGGAGACGGCTGGGGATATACTCACAGCCGTCTCTTTACATGTACAGAGAAAGAAAATGATGTGGTTTTTTGAAAAGATGGAGATTTTTTTATTAACGTGGTACAATATCAGAGTTGTCGAAAACGATTTGAAAGGAAGGCGTTATAAATGGCTAAATCTTGTTCAAACTGTGGAAATGAAATTGCGGAGGGAGCAGCGTTCTGTGCTGAATGCGGTGCTGCAGCAGAAGCAGGTACTGATACGCAGGCAGTTCCGCCGTTTCAGTATCATGGAAAGAAGAAAATGTGGCTTGCTCTGCTTCTGACTTTCCTGTTCGGACCAATCGGTCTGCTGTACGCGAATGTCAAGCACGCTCTGATTCTGGTTGTCGCAACTGTTGTTGTCAGCTTCCTGACAGGTGGAATGGGCAGCATTGCAGGCTGGATTGCAAGCATGATCTGGGCTTATAAGGACGTCAAAGAATACAACGGCGAGTGCTGAAAACAATGAAAAACGCCGTGAAGAACGATTTCGTTCTTCACGGCGTTTTTGTGTGGTATTTCAATCTGAACGACGGTTTTTATCAACTATTTAAACTTTTTTTACAGCACGTTTGTATTTTGTCCTCTTCAGGGCATGTATATAGGTGAAAGGGTAATTAAATAAAAACATTCAACCGTAACAGCACTCCGATATACCGTACAAGTAATTTCTCGCTGCAGCTGATGAGGCAGCAATGTTTTACTAAGCACCCTTCACACACAAACCGCCGAAGATGGAACTGTATTTTAAAAGACTCCGCAAGGAGCCGCGCGCAGCAGGGAAGTTCAGGCATACAAACGAACCAAAGTTTTACATTATTAAAAGTATTGAAATTGACCTAGGGGAAAGTACGTCCCAAAACCGTATAACGCTCTTTGAATTGCAAAAATCGACAGCAATGCCCGCACTCTGTAGAAGCTGCCAAAGGTGACTTCTATCCCCGGCCGGGAGAGTACAGGAATTACAGTCGCATATAGTCTCTGTCGCAATCTCTGCGTCAGCCCGACAAACGGAAGCAAAACACCGAATGCCGGGACAGACAGAGAGTAGCCCCGAAAGTTAATATCTACTTAAACGCCTGAATCCAATGACGGATTCAGGCGTTTTTTCATGTTTTTCTTAAATGGTTAAATTTATGATGAATTTTTAAGCATTACAAGCAGGAAAAACAAGGTGTATACTAGAATCTATAGTGGATATAGGAAAAAGTTACTGTGAGTGATTAAATGATTTAATTATAGGTTTTATTGCCATATTAACAAGAACAATAAAAGAGAAGAGGTCTTTTGATGATAACAGGTGAGTTGAAAAACAAAGTAGATAGGATTTGGGAGACATTTTGGACTGGTGGTATTACGAATCCGCTGGATGTTATTGAACAGTTTACGTATTTGCTGTTTATCAAACAGCTTGATGAAGTAGAGACTAAGAGAGAAGCGGATGCGGCTGTTTTGGGATATGAGCCTGACAGAATATTTCCTGATGATGCACAGGAATACAGATGGAGTAAATTTAAAAATTTAGGCGATTCGGCTAAAATGTATGCCCTTATACAAAACAAGGTGTTTCCATTTATCAAGAATCTTCATAGTGATAGTGATTCTGCGTATTCTCGTTATATGGGAGATGCGATATTTAAGATACCGACACCTGGCATGTTGAGTAAGGTTGTTGATGGTATTGAAGGATTGGGATTGGATGAAGCTAGTGAGGGTGGAGACACTAAAGGAGATTTGTACGAGTATTTGCTGTCAAAGGTCGCAACCGCTGGTACTAATGGTCAATTTCGTACTCCACGGCACATCATAAAAATGATGGTGGATATGGTTCAGCCCAATCCGGGAGATACAATTATTGATCCGGCAATGGGTTCTGCCGGATTCTTGATAGAAGCTCAGACTTATCTTAGAGAGCATCACAGTGATTTGTTCATGGATGATGCTCAGCGTGAGCACTTTAATAACACGATGTTCTACGGCAATGATATGGATTCTACTATGCTTCGTATCGGAGCTATGAATATGATGCTGCATGGTGTTGAAAATCCTAATATCAGTTACAGGGACAGCTTGTCGGAATTCAATACTGATGAAGAAAAATATTCCTTGGTTTTAGCTAATCCACCGTTTAAAGGCAGTTTGGATGCCGAGGCTGTGGCATCAAGCCTCTTAAAAGTAACTAAAACGAAGAAAACAGAGCTGTTGTTTTTGGCTTTGTTTCTTCGTGTACTGAAAAAAGGTGGACGTGCTGCGGTAATTGTTCCTGATGGGGTGCTTTTTGGCAGCAGTAAAGCCCATAAACAGATACGGAAAGAAATAATTGATAATAACAAACTAACTGCAGTAGTATCAATGCCAAGTGGCGTGTTTAAACCTTATGCAGGTGTATCTACGGCAATACTGTTCTTCACAAAGACAGGAGCTGGTGGTACAGATAAGGTTTGGTTTTACGATATGAAGGCTGATGGCTTCAGTCTTGATGATAAACGTCAGCCTGTGCAGGAAAATGATATTCCTGATATCGTTGCAAGATACTCTAATTTAGAAGCTGAATCAAGCAGAAAACGTACAGAACAGTCTTTCTTTGTGCCTGTAGAGGAAATCAAGAAAAATGATTATGATTTGTCGATAAACGAGTACAAGGAAATTGAATATGTACCTGTAGAATATCCTCCAACAGAGGAAATCTTGAGCAATATTGATGCACTTGAGAGCGAAATACAGGCAGAATTAGCGGAATTAAAGAAATTATTGAAAAAATAAATTGAGATTTGTAGGGATGATAGATGGAGATTGAATTAAAAAAACTGGGAAAAATAACAACAGGAAATACCCCTAGTAAGAAAGATGCAAGATATTGGGATTCGACAGATATATGTTTTGTAAAACCAGATGGAATAGCAGACGAAGGAATTACACTAATTAATGATTCATCAGAATATATATCGGAGAATGCACGTGGCAAGGCCAGAGTAGTATCTAAAGATGCGATATTTGTTACCTGTATTGGTAGTATTGGTAAAGTAGGAATAGCGGATTATGGTGACTATGCTTTTAATCAACAGATAAATGTCATAGAGTCGAATGAAAAAGTTCTACCACGTTACCTGGCATACAATCTTTTATATTCAAAACCTAAGCTTGTAGCCATAGCAAATTCACCTGTAGTTCCAATAATAAATAAAACACAATTTGGTGAGTTCGTTGTAAACATAGAAGAAGATAAAACAAAACAAGCTGAAATTATATCTGTATTAGATAAACTGACAGGAGTAATAGATTCTCGGAGAAAGGAACTTGAGTATTTTGATGAACTTATCAAAGCCCGATTTGTCGAGTTCTTTGGCGATTTGATGAAAAATCCATTAGGATGGCCAGTTGTGACAATTGCTGATGTCTCTACATTTCTAAAAAGTGGATTGTCACGAAAATTGTCAGATGATGATATAGGTTTACCGGTTATACGATCTGGAAATATACGGGATGGGCTGTTCATATTCGATGATGTAAAATATTGGTATATTGACGATCCGCAGGGCGCAAATACAAAGGATTATATTCTCGATGACGGTGATGTTTTGGTGAATTTCATTAATAGTGCATCACAGATTGGTAAGACAGCAATATATCGTGATATAGGGCGTGATTGCATTTATACAACAAATATTTTCAGAATGAAGCTTGCTGATAATTGTGATGAATATTACTATAATTGGTTTGCTATGAGTGATTATTACTATAGACATTTGCAAAATATAATTCAACCAGCGGTCAATCAAGCGAGTTTTACTACTGTAAATTTCTTAAAATTACCAATTCCGCTTCCTTCAAAAGAGAAACAAGGGGAGTTTGCAGATTTCGTAAAACAAGTCGACAAATCAAAAGTTGTCGTTCAAAAAGCACTTGATGAAACACAAAAATTATTTGACAGTTTGATGCAGGAGTATTTCGCTTAAAACTTGTTTTGTTATGAAAGATTACAAAAGTAAGGCGCACGTTGCTGAAATGTGTAATAAATAAACATGGTAAAAGGGATATATATTATAAGGTGAATGAAATTTGATTTATAACTTGTGGACTTTATTTAAGGAGAATGTATATGAATACAATGCCACAATGGGGTAACAAGGAACGTAGTGATGAAAAACTATACCCAGATATGATAAGAATATTTTTTGAGACCATAGTTCAAAAATTAAATTGTCATAACATTTATATTCCACATGCTAAAGGCAAAGATGTGATTGATTTTCATGATGCAGGGTTGTCGGTTGCGTATCAAAATATAAATGCAGAAATTTGTAGCTATATTAAGGAAAAAACAGGTATAGACGCATTGCCTGATGCTGAGGTAGATGGAAAAAATTTTGATGTAGTTATTGCGAATTTACCTCTTTTACGTGTAATGTGTAATGCAATGCATCTATCTATCGTAGATAAGGCTTGCAAAATTGGATTTGATAAATATGCGATTTTTTCCATTAATGGTGATATCACATTAAACACTATAGGGAAAAAATGGCTTAACAATCTTGAGGAGAATGGTATATTTGCTTCTGCTATAATTGATTTGCCGTCTGGAGTGTACACGCCGGTTTCATTGGTTGCAAGCAAGATTATTATTTTTAGCAAAGGTGAAAAAGATGATGTTTTTCTTGCGAAGGTAAATAATATTCAAGATATTGAGTTAGTGATTACAAATTTCTTGAATCATAAATCTTCTAAAATAGAACACTTGGGGAAATGGGTCATTAGGGGGGAATATCCTGATTATTTAACGTATGAAAACCACAACAGAATATTGAATCTTGAACAAAAACTAGAGAGAAATTATCAGGGAGAATTAAAGTCACTTAGCGACTTGCACGTGAAATTAGAACGTTCTCCTAAAACTGGGTTTCAAGATGAAATAGAAAGTGTAATTTATATTCCTAGGATTGGCAAATCGAATGTTGTTACGAGAATTGCAGATTTTACGCTTAAAAGTCAGAATTACTTTAGACTAATAATTGACCATAATAAGATTTTTCCAGAATTTTTAGCATTTGTTTTAAATACAGAAGCAGGTATTGAGCTTAGATTAAGATATATGACAGGAGCAGGTACGGCAACAATTCCTTCGTTAAATTCGGCAGATGTTTTAGATATAAAAATCCCAGTCCCTGACATTGAGTTTCAGATTAAAATTTTAAAATTAGATGACGAGTTACAGCAGATAGCGACGACAAGCAGTAATTTGCGAGAGAAGTTACGTAAAATGCCAGCTGCATACAGATGTGTCATTAAAGAAATGAAAGATATAAACAATAAAGGTGACAGATTTGAACAGTGGATAGAAGAAATGCCATACCCTATGGCTACAATTTTAAAAAAATATCAAGTAGCTATTGACGAGGCGCAAAAACAAGAGATGCTGCTTTTCTTCTTTGAAGCGTATTCTATATTTGAAACGGCTATTTTAGTTGGAGCTTATGGGAAAAATTTATGCGCAGATAAAGATTCTATTGATGTCAGTGCATCGTTTTTTGAAAAAGCATCATTTGGATCATGGGTAAAAATGAATAGAGCTCTATCTAAGTCTATAAGAAAAAGAGTCGATGATAAAAAAAGCATGGATATGATTCTTGAATGTTTCCATACAGAAGATAGAGGAACTATTAAAGCGTTATGTAATAATGAAATATGTAAAATATTGCAAACAGCGGCTGATAATAGAAATTCTTGGCGGGGACATTCAGGAATAACAAGTGAGAAGATATACGGAGAACATGTGCGTGTTTTGGAAAAGGATTTATATGAATTTCAATCTAAAATGCGAGAAGCATATGAAAATATTCAGTTGGTTCGCCCGGTATATTTAAAACGAAAAGACGGTATTTTTATAAACACTGTTGAAATTTTAACGGGATCAAATGCTATATTCAAAAAAGGTGAAATAAAAGGTGATATGGCTCTTGAGGAAGGAAAACTTTATATTAGAATGCTTGATTCAGATGGAGTTTTTGAGCTGCCGCCGTTTTTGGTTATGAAAAATTCACCAATTGATGCGAAAAATGCTTGTTATTTTTATAGCCGATTGGAGGGGAATAATACGAAATATATTTCATATCATTATGAAGGTCAGCCAGAAGATATAGAAATTGGAAAAGATGCTTATGGTGTAATAAAAAGTGTTTTGGGTGACTGAGTTATATTCGATAATATTTAGACGTTAATGGATGTATTATGGTATTTTTAGTGGCTGGAGGATGCTGGTATCATGGGGGATGCCAGCATGGAAGAAAAAGTAGCCGCAATTTTGAATAAGATATCCGGATATCTGTCGGTAGCACAGATGAGAAAGCTTAAGGAAGTAATGTCAAAGACTTTTAAAGAGAAGACAGTAAATGTCTATGAAATTTCAAATCAAAAGTTGTAGAAGTGAATGTAAATAAAGTATAGATAGGAGTGTTCGCTATGGCATCAAATTTTGAGCATTTAATCAATAAAAAAGGCTATAAGAACTTTGCTCAAGCAGCAGTTGAAGCTGAGAAATGTCTGGCGGTATCTCCTGCAAGTTCGGCAATCCATGCTCGAAAAGCACTGGAATTGGGCGTGAAGTTTATATACTCAGTAGAGCCGGAACTGAACATTCCCTACAGGGAGACTTTGTCTGCTTTGATTCATAACTATACCTTCAAAGGTAAAATTGGCGTGCAGTTATTTCACTTGATTAAGTTCATCGTGCATTTGGGAAATATGGCGGTGCATTCCAACAGCCCCATCAAGCGTGATGACGCGGTATTGGCATTGCGAAATCTGCATAATTTCTGTGACTGGATAGATTATTCGTATTCTGACGAGTATGAGCAGACGGAATTTGATGTCAGCATTTTGCCTTCATCGGATTCTGAACGTCAGACTAAGGAACAGCTGCAGAAGTTAGCTGATACATTGAATAGCAAGACTCAAAGCATTGAGGAACTGACCAAAATAAACAAGGAATTGATGGTTCAGCTTCAGCAAATGAAGGAAACCTATCAACAGCAGCGCACCTTCCAAGTAGATAAGATTAGTGAAGCGGAAACAAGAAAGAAATATATCGATGTTGCGCTTATGGATGCTGGGTGGCGTATGGCGGAGTCTGGGGTGACGTCCCCGAATTGTTATCCTGAAGTTCCTGTTGAGGGCATGCCTAATGCCACAGGACAAGGTTTTGTAGATTATGTTCTTTATGGGCAGGACCAGATTCCTTTAGCTGTTGTGGAGGCGAAGAAGGCTTCGGTAGACCCTTTGGTTGGAAGCCAGCAGGCCAAATTATATGCTGATTGCTTGGAAAAGCAGTATGGGCGGAGGCCTTTGATATTCACCACTAATGGTTTTGATATTTTTTACACCAATGACTATATGCAAGAGGCAAGACGCCCGATATCAGGGTTCTTCACTCAGGATGAATTGCAGCTTGAGATGGACAGACGGACGAGCCGTATTCCTTTGACGAATATTGAAATTGATGACAAAATAACGAATCGTCCATACCAGAAAAATGCAGTGATTAATGCCTGTGAGGATATCAGCAATCGTCATCGCAAGTTTTTGATTGTGCAGGCTACCGGTACAGGAAAAACCAGGGTAAGTATCAGCTTGGTTGATGTGCTTTTGAAGCATAACTACATAAAGAATATATTGTTTTTGGCGGATAGAACGGCTTTGGTGCGTCAGGCTAAAAGGAATTTTGTGGATCTTTTGACAAATCTGACCTGCTGCAATCTGATGGAAAATAAAGAAGACCCGGAGCAGTGCCGGATGATTTTTTCTACCTATCCGACGATTATGAATGCTATAGATGAGACAAAGAGCAAAGATGGAAGTCGCCTGTTTACGCCGGGGCATTTTGATCTCATCATTTTGGATGAAGCTCATAGGTCTGTATATAACAAGTATCAGGATATTTTTAACTATTTTGATGCAATGCTTTTGGGGTTGACGGCTACACCGAAGAGCGAGATTGATAAAGATACCTATGCGGTATTTGATTTGGAAAAGGGAAATCCTACTTTTGCCTATGAATATGATTCTGCGGTATCTGAAGGCTATTTGGTGACATACAGCACCATAGAGTACAAAGATAAGATTATAGAGAATGGCGTGCATTACGACCAGCTTTCTGAAGCGGAGAAGCGTCATTTTGAAGATACTTTCGCTGATGATCCGATGGTAAGTGTGACTAAAACAGTTCCGAATACTGCGGTGAATAAGTGGCTTTTTAATCAGGATACCATTGATAATATGCTGAAAGAACTTATGGATAAAGGATTGAAGGTCGCGGGCGGAGATATTCTTGGCAAGACTATAATTTTTGCTAGGAGCAGTCTGCATGCTAAAGCTATTGTTGAACGGTTTAATAAGCTGTTCCCTGAGTACGGCGGCGACTTTATCAAGGAAATTGACTACAGCATAAAATATGCGGATAGCCTGCTGGATGAGTTCAGTACGAAGGAGAAGTATCCGCAGATTGCAGTGTCCGTGGATATGCTGGACACCGGAATTGATGTGCCTGAAATTCTTAATTTGGTTTTCTACAAGAAGGTTAGGAGCTATACGAAATTCTGGCAGATGATTGGACGAGGTACGCGTCTTTGCAAAGATTTGTTTGGACCGAGCCAGGACAAAGAGAAGTTCCTGATCTTTGATTTCTGTGGCAACTTTGATTTCTTCAGGGAAAATACGAATGGCCAGGAGAATAACAAGCAGTTAACTTTGATGGAGAAGATTTATAACACTAAAACTGAGATACTGCGCTCGCTGCAGGATGCTGAGTATACAGCGGACGCGGATTATGTCGCTTTTAGGCAGTCTATGGCAGAAGATATGTGTCAGGCTGTGGTGCGATTGGATGATGACAGTTTCCGTGTGAAGATGCGTCGGGAGCAGGTAGATGTTTATCGGGATATAAATAATTGGCAGGATTTGAATGAGCTGAAAGTTGCTGAGATAAAAAAGAAAATATCTCCAATTATAATGCCGACAGATAGAAACGAACTGGCTCGTCGGTTTGATTATCTGATGTACAGTATTATGCTTGGTAATCTTAATAAGACAAGCGTAGATAAACCAAGAAGTGTTGTAGTGCAGAGCTGTACTATGCTGACGAAGAAATATACTATTCCGCAAGTGGCGGCTAAACGTGCATTGATTGAGCGTGTTATTACTGACGGGTATTGGACTGAAGCAAAGCTGCCGGATTACGAACAGGCACGAGAAGCTCTTAGGGAGTTAATGCAGTTTATTGATAAGGAAGAGCAGAAGATTTATTATTCTCATTTTGATGATATTTTCACGAATATTACGCAAGGCGATCCTCTTGGCGGAGGCATAAACCTGAAGCCGTACAAGGAGCGTATAACCAGCTATTTGAAAGAACATGCGGATACTTTGGCTGTATATAAACTCCGCAATAATAAGCCGCTGACTTCTGTGGATTTGAAGATGCTTGAAAAGATTTTGTGGGAAGAGTTAGGTACTAAAGACGAGTATGCTAAAGATTACGGGGAAAAGCCCATTGGGTTGCTGGTCAGAGAAATTGTAGGAATGGAGCAGTCTGCCGTAAATGAAGCTTTTAGCGAGTTTATCTCTCAGGGGAATCTCAACAGCAAGCAGATTGATTTTGTGAATATGATTATTGCCTATATTGTGAAGAACGGAAATATTGTGGACGTCAAAAAGACATTCAGCCAACAGCCTTTCAAGAATTTTGGCGGTGGAGTCAGTACGCTGTTTAGAGATAAAATGCCGCTGGTAAAGCGGATTATGGAGAGAGTCGCGCAAATCAAGAGAAACTCGGAAGAGATAGTAGAGGCGTCATAAGACTTTTAATTGGGCTCGGGGACTCAGGTTTTCATATGTGAGGAAGAGTAGCAATGAAATATAAAAATTATCAAGACAATCTGTATGACACAAAGTATTACAAAAATATTGCAACTAAGCCAATAGATAGAAAAACATTGGATAAAGACATGATAGATGTAAAGATGGTGGATAAGGTCATAAAGGAAGCCATCTCAATCATGGATAAAAGCGACTCTTCCAAAAAAGTGCTTATCGGTATTGGTATTTTATGTATCTTTAAGTATGAATTTTTACTGGTTTTTATTCCGGTGTTCATTTACTTTTTTTATTATTCGTATTATAAGACCGTCGAGGTTAAATATCGTCTCACGGCAAAACAGAGCGCGCTTTATAGAAAAACTATAAGCGACATAGAAAAAGTTAGACAATCATCGAGAATTTATTGGATAAAAAGTATCAGCAAGGTCCGTGAAATACGTTATACAGCAGGCGCCGGAACATCAATAGATCCTCATCGCTGCGTAATATCTTCCGAGCCTCCATTGCCTTTTGAAACAAACATCAAGATATTATCCGTGCAATTGCCAAATGAGTCGGTTTCTTTTTTTCCTGACAGGATTGTGATTATTAAGGATGGGCGCATCGCGACTGTGGCATATGATCAGCTTAAGGTTGAGTATTCCGCCATACAATACATAGAAGAGCATGCTACATACGATACTAAAGTTCTTGAAATGACGTGGCAATATGTAAATAAGGACGGTTCGCCTGATCGCAGATTTAAAAATAATTGCCAACTGCCTGTTTGCGCTTATGGAGAATTGCATGTTACGGCGGGACAAGCTTTGAATTTGGTACTTGATTTTTCAAATAGAAAACCGTTTGAGAGTTAATCGCTTTACTCTTGTATTTCAGGGGTAAGGTTGGTTAAACGGAAAGTAAAAGAAGACACTGTGATAAAACATTTTACGTTTTGTCACAGTGTCTTCTTTTCGTGTTATCAGATATTGCTGTGCTCTACAGCATCGAAGACGTCCGTTATTTCTTTGGGCGGTTCCTTGTCCAGCTTGCTTACGATATAAATCGCTGCGAGGGAGAGGATGAAGCCCGGGATGATTTCATAAAGACCGAGCCATGCGAACTGCTTCCAGATAAGTACTGTAAGGCCGCCGACTACGATGCCGGCGATGACACCGCGGGATGTGGTGCGTCTCCAGAAGAGTGCCATCAAAAGCGCAGGGCCGAAGGCTGCTCCGAAGCCTGCCCAGGCGTATGCGACAATATCCAGAATGAGGTTCTGCGGGTTCATGGCAAGTATTACCGCGATGAGGGCGATGCCGAGAACGGAAAAACGTCCAACCCAGACAAGCTCATTCGCAGAGGAGTTTTTGCGGATTGTGGTGTGGTAAAAGTCCTGAGCAAAAGCAGATGCCGCAACAAGAAGCTGCGAGGACGCCGTGCTCATGATTGCGGCCAGAACAGCAGAAAGAACTATGCCTGCCGCAAACGGGCTGAAAAGCTCGTTGGTCATTACGAGGAAAACTGTCTCGGTGTCTGCTCCTGTGAGGGCGTGGGTGAGATATGCTTTTCCTACCATGCCGACCAGAACTGCTGCAGCAAGGGAAATGGCTACCCATGTCATGGCGATATGCATGGCCTGCTTAAGCTCACCTGAGGAGCGGATTGCCATGAAGCGTACAAGGATATGCGGCTGACCGAAATACCCAAGTCCCCATCCAAGGAGCGAGATGCATTCGATGAAACCAATCATTGAGCCGTCAGGCTTTGTGAATGGGTTGAAAAACGAAGGATTGATTGTGTAGATTGCTTCTGCTGTTGTCTGGAAGCCTCCGATTGCCCAGGCACCCATTGCAGGTACGATGAGTATCGCAAAAAACATCATGACGCCCTGGATAAAATCGGTCCATGCGACTGCAAGAAATCCGCCTACGAAGGTGTAGAACACGACAACGAAGGCGCCGAGGGCAAGGGACCAGAGATATGGAAGACCGAATATGGTTTCGAAGAGCTTTCCTCCTGCGACAAAACCTGATGATGTGTAGATGATGAAAAAAATTAAGATAAATACGGCCGGAATAATGCGCAGAAGATTGCTTTTGTCGTGAAAACGGTTCTGGAAAAATCCCGGAAGCGTAAGGGAATTGTCCGCAAGCTCGGTGTATTTTCGGAGCCGTGAGGCAACGAATTTCCAGTTTGCAAAGGTTCCCAGAGCGAGGCCGAGGGCAATCCAGCCTGCGTTGAGGCCTGCGACATAGGCGTAGCCCGGGAGTCCCATGAGCATCCATCCGCTCATGTCGGATGCTTCGGCACTCAATGAGGTTACCCATGCCCCAAGCTTTCGGTTGCCGAGAATGTAGTCGGCCATGTTGTGTGTGCGGCGATAATAGTAAACGCCTATCATCATCATGCATGAGAGGTAAAAAATAAATGCAATGATGATATAGATATTCTGTGTCACGAATGGACACTCCTTCCATAATATAATGGCATAAATAGCATACGTGATATATTATAATGCCTTTAATCAAAGTTTGCCATATGCAAACTTACTTCTGTGGCATTTCAACGAGGCGCAATATGTTCAATTTCATTTGTTTTTCTCGTCGCCACTTACAGAAATGGGGGATATTTTTTGCCGGGTTATATGTTAAGAAAGTATGAAAAATCAACGGAATTTGGTGCTTTGCGGCAAAATGTGCTATCATTAATTGGTTGTTTATTTTTTCATATGGAGTGAAGAAAAATGAAACAGTATGATGTTGCTATTGTTGGAGCAGGCCCGGCAGGAATTTTTGCTGCCTATGAGCTGATTGAAAAGAAGCCTGATCTGAAGATTGGTGTATTTGAGAGCGGAAACGATATTTATCATCGTGCGTGTCCTATATCTGCAGGAAAGGTAAAGACATGCATCTGCTGCACTCCCTGCAATATCATGAGAGGCTTCGGAGGCGCCGGCGCGTTCTCCGACGGCAAATATAATTTTACGACACAGTTCGGCGGATGGCTCAATGAATATCTTGATGACGAGGAGGTCATGAAGCTTATCCGGTATGTTGATGAGATTAACATGAAGCACGGAGCTCCGTCGCAGGTTTTCACAACGGCAGGCAGCGAGCTTGGCAAGCTGGCACTTGGATATGACCTTCATCTTCTGGATGCCAGCGTGCGTCATCTGGGAACAGAAAACAATCTTTCCATGCTGAAAAAAACATATGAGCATCTGAAGGACAAGGTTGAGTTCCATTTCCTTGCGCCGGTAAAAAACATAGAGTCAGACGGCAGCGGAGACAATCAGCTTATTCTTGAAAACGGGGAGAAGGTATCCGCGGAATATCTTATCGTGACGCCTGGACGTGCAGGCGCAGAATGGTTCAGCGACGAGTGCAAACGCCTTGGCGTTAAGCTGCTTAATAATCAGGTTGATGTAGGAGTGCGTGTAGAGGTGCCTGACGCGGTGTTCAGCCACATTACCGACAAGGTGTACGAGGCAAAGCTGGTATACCGCACGAAACGCTACGGAGACCTTGTGCGGACGTTCTGCATGAATCCTCACGGCCACGTGGTAACGGAGAACACTGACGGAGTCATTACGGTAAACGGTCACTCCTACAGCGACCCGAAGCTCCAGAGTCATAATACGAATTTCGCGCTGCTCGTCAGCAATCATTTTACGGAACCCTTTAATGAGCCGTACAAATACGGCAAACGTATTGCATCATTTTCCAACATGCTGGGAGGCGGTGCTCTGGTGCAGCGCTACGGTGACCTCTTCAAGGGACGCCGCACGGATGCGAAGCGTCTTGCCAAGAGCTTCACGAGGCCGACGCTTGCGGCTACCCCGGGTGACCTCTCGCTGGTGCTTCCAAAGCGTCATCTGGACAACATAATGGAAATGATTCAGGTGCTTGATAACATTGCGCCGGGAATGACAAATGACGATACGCTTCTTTACGGTGTAGAGGTCAAGTTCTACAGCTCCCGTATTTCGCTTACGAAGGAGCTTGAAATGCCGCTTAAAAACATCTTTGCGGCGGGCGACGGCGCAGGAGTTACTCGCGGACTTTCGCAGGCAGGGGCGAGCGGCGTTTATGTCGGAAGGACAATTCTTTCGCGTATGGACAAAAAATAAAATTAAAAAAATTTTATTTTCATGCAGGGATTTTGGCATATTTAACGAATTATCTTAATAGCAGAATTTTTGGGACATAAAATATTTTATACGGATGCTGAAAAATCGTATATAAATATGGTATGATACAAGTTAGAAGTTCAAAATATATTTCGATGCTGAAAGAAATGGGTGAAAAGAATGGAACGCCTTAAGGTCTTAATCGTGGACGACTCAAGAGTGAGCTGTTCAATCCTGCAGAATATTCTGTCGAAAACCAATTTTGGAACTTGTGAAGTTGCGTGCAGCTGTGCGGAAGCTATTGATAAATATCAGAGCTTCAAGCCGGATATCGTCACGATGGACATGAATCTTCCGGATGCTGACGGAATCGAGTGTACGCGCCGCATTAAGGATATAGATCCAAGTGCGAGGATTCTGATGATAAGCGCCATGAAGGATGCCAGCTTGATTGCTCAGGGGCGTTCTGCCGGTATCAGTTCTTTCCTGCAGAAGCCTGTCAATCCTAACGAGCTCATTGACGCATTGATGTTCCTGTGTCAGGATATATCGGATAAGATTGGTGAACTTAAGGATCTCTACGTTGATGCCTTTGTGAAGGTGCTTCAGAAGAGTCTTTTCAGTCTCGTCGGTGTTCACAGCGAGGTATCGTCCCATCTTGCGGTAGGGAATTACCTGGACGTTGACGGTATTGCTGTCATAATCGGACTTACGGGAATGCCGATGGGACGTGCGATTGTATATATGGATCATGATACGATGCGCAAATTCGCGTGCGTGCTGCTTGGTAAGGAAAGCGACGCTGAGCTTACCGAGGAGGAGGCAAGTGATGCGGTAGAGGAAGCTGCCAACATCATTGTCGGACGCGGCGCGTCTACAATCAATGACCTGCACGACAGTGAGATGCGTATTTCACCGCCGGGAACGATTGCGGGAAGCAATATCCGCATTGCGAATTTCAAGATGGCATCATTTGTCATCACGGCAGAAACACGCCTTGGAAATATTTGTATGAATATAGGTTTCGCGGAGGGGGAATGAACTGATGGATGCTAAACTCGTTAATCCATTTATTGATGCCCTCGTTAACGTCATGCCACAGATGGGATTTGATGTACCAAAGCGTGTAAGTATGAGCGTGCAGAATCAGACCTGCAAGAGTCTTGGCGTGTCTCTTATCGTCGGTTTCACGAAAGGTCTTCGCGGCAATGTTGTCTACAATATGACTGAACAGTCCGCGAAATTTATCGCTTCGAAGATGATGATGGGAATGCCGGTTGAGAATCTGGACGAAATGGCACAGAGTGCCCTTTCGGAGCTGTCTAATATGCTGACGGCAAATGCGGCAACCAATCTTACGGCGATGGGCTACGAGGTAGATATTTCTACGCCGAGCTTGACAGTCGGTCAGGATTTCCAGATTAAAATCAGCGGAGAGCAGTATCTGGTTGTAGTCATGGATCTTGGCGGAGAGAACATGGAACTGAACATCGCAGTTCAGTAATAAAAAATTGGAGCAGAATCATCACAGGGATTCTGCTCTTTTTTTGTGAAAAAAATAATTTTTCATAGACGGGAAAGATAGTGTGTACTATAATAATAAAGATTGTTTGTTTGGGGATTTCCCCTTTTTGTTTTGAAAGCGAGGTTAAAGCTTGGAGCGTGTTATTGTACGGGTACGCGGCGAGCAGAAGGATCTCATGGGCGAAAAAAGCTCAATTGAGATGGTAACGGAAGGACGTCATTATTATAAAGGCGGTAAGCATTACGTTCTTTATGACGATACTTCGGTGGAGGAAGCAGGAAAGACTGCTGCTGTTTTGAAAATATCACCGGATTCGCTTACGCTTCTGCGTCACGGCGGAGTCGAGATGGAGCAGCATTTTGCGCTGCAGGAAAAGAGTGTAAGTCAGTACCGCACTCCCTTTGGTGAGCTTGAGATGGTCATAAGGACGGATGAGCTTGCTATTGAGTACGGAACGGCAACCGGATGTGTCGATGTGGGATACGATGTATCAATAAACGGCCGTCCGCAGAGCCGTAATCTGCTTCATATAGAGGTCAGTATGGCAGCCGGTGAGGCTGAACGTTTGAATTGAATGAGCATTTGGGGAGGAAGTTTTCTTTGGAAATCAAGGATATACTGTCGGCGGCTATAGAGGCTGCCGCAAAACAGGGAATTGACGACGGTGTATTCCCGGAGGCAGAGCTTCCGGCCGTTGTGCTGGAGGTTCCGCCTAAGAAGGAAATGGGAGATTTTGCGACAAATTTTGCTATGCAGTCGGCGCGTGCTTTTCATAAGAATCCGCGTCAGATTGCGGAGGCTCTTGTTGAGCGCCTGAAGCTTGCTGAGCTTGAGAAGGCGGAGATTGCAGGCCCGGGCTTCATCAATTTCTATCTGAAATCGAATGTCATTTATGACGGCCTTGCCAAGGCGATTGAAATGGGCGAGGATTTCGGAAATCTTCCTAAAAAGGATATTGCTCCTACGCAGGTGGAATATGTCAGTGCAAATCCTACCGGACCTCTGCATGTAGGGCATGGCCGCGGCGCGGCAGTCGGCAGTGCACTGGTAAATCTTCTGAGGGCTGCGGGATATCCTGTTTCAAGTGAGTACTATATAAATGATGCCGGCAATCAGATTGATAATCTTGCGGCATCTGTTAATGCGCGTTATCTTGAGCAGTTCGGTAAAACGGTTGAGTTCCCTGAAAACGGCTACCACGGCGCCGATATTATTGATACTGCGAAGCGTATCATCAAAAAGGACGGAGACAAGTATCTCGCCATGGATGAGGCAGAGCGTCTGAAGGTATTCAAGGAGGTCGCTCTTGTTGAAAAGCTGGCGGCTCTCAAGGAAGACCTTGAGGCATTTAATGTAACCTTTGACCTCTGGTACAGCGAGCGTACACTGCATCCGGATAAAGTCCGCGAGGCTGTGGAGGAGCTCAAGGCCAACGGCACAATATACGAAAAGGACGGCGCTCTTTGGCTCCGTTCTACGGATTACGGTGATGACAAGGACCGCGTTGTTATCCGTGATAACGGTGTTCCGACATATCTGGCGGCGGATATCGCATATCATCGCGATAAATATGAACGTGGCTTTGGACGTCTCATAAATATCTGGGGTGCGGACCATCACGGTTATGTATGCCGTGTGAAGGCAGCTATGAAGGCTCTCGGAAAGGATCCGGAAAAGCTTACAGTACTGCTTCTGCAGATGGTTGCGCTTTACAGAAACGGTGAGCTTGTGAAGATGTCCAAGCGCACAGGGCAGAGCGTTACGCTTGCAGAGCTTATTGAGGAAGTCGGCGCAGACGCGGCCCGTTATTTCTTCTGCATGCGTTCCCTTGACAGCCAGCTTGATTTTGATTTGGACCTTGCGAAAAAGCAGTCAAATGAAAATCCGGTCTATTATATACAGTATGCTCATGCACGAATCGCAAGCATTTTCCGCCAGGCGGAGGGCGCGGGACTTTCTGTCGGGGAGTCTCCGAAGCTTTCGCTTCTTACGGATGACACAGAGCTTGCGCTCATAAAGAAAATAGAGGAATATCCTGAGGAAGTCGAGAAGGCGGCAGCAGACCTTGCTCCGCAGCGTATTGCGCGTTTTGCCTACGATATCTCGGCGCTGTTCCACAGCTTCTACGCGAAATGCCGCATAATGGGCATTGAGCCGGAGCTTGCTTCAGCCCGTCTTGCGCTTGTAGGAAAGGCTCAGCAGGTCATCCGTCACGCACTTGGTATTCTTGGTATCTCGGCACCGGAAAAGATGTAATAAGTCCATCGAAATAAATATGTATTGAAAGGAAGAAGAAGAATGGATTTTTTGAAAAGCACGGAAACTGATATCGCATATTATGTGCTCACACAGAAGGGTGAGTCTATGTATTATAAAGACCTCGTGCTGGATGTCATAGAGAAGAAGGCAAAACCGGTACAATCGCTTTCTCAGACGATTTCAGAGGTTTATACGCTTATTAACATGGACAGCCGTTTCCAGTATACAGGCAAGGGAATGTGGGGACTGACAGAATGGAATCCGCCTGAAGTCAAGCATTCCCATGCATCGTCTTCGTCATCGTCTTCAGCATCGGCAGCATCCAAGTCAAGCCGCCGCCGCGAGAAGCTTTTGGAGAGCATTCAGGAAGACTAAGCAGGTCATTTGTTTAAGGTTAGGAGGAGAAGCATGGCAAAGTATATTTTCGTTACGGGCGGCGTTGTGTCGTCACTTGGTAAAGGCATCACGGCCGCGTCTCTTGGACGTTTGCTGAAAAACCGCGGCATCAAGGTCACGATTCAGAAGTTCGACCCGTATATCAATATTGATCCCGGTACTATGAGCCCGTATCAGCACGGTGAGGTCTTTGTTACGGACGACGGCGCGGAAACAGACCTGGATCTCGGACATTACGAAAGATTTATCGACATCAACCTTTCGAAGATGTCCAATATTACAGCAGGCAAGGTGTACTGGAACGTTTTGAACAAGGAACGCAGAGGTGACTATCTTGGAAGCACTGTACAGGTCATTCCGCATATCACCAACGAAATCAAGCAGCGTGTTTATGACGTCGCGAAGGCTGACAATGCTGATGTTGTTATCACTGAAATCGGCGGTACTGTCGGCGATATTGAGAGCCTTCCTTTCCTTGAGGCAATCCGTCAGGTCAAAAAAGAAGTCGGAAAGAATGATGTGCTTTACATTCATGTAACTCTGGTTCCTTTCATTTCTGCTGCAGGGGAACTCAAAACAAAGCCGACTCAGCACAGTGTCAAAGAGCTCCGCGGCATCGGTATTCAGCCGGATGTTCTTGTATGCCGTACTGAAAAGGAACTGTCCAAGGAAATGAAGGAGAAGCTTGCGCTTTTCTGCGATGTTGATGCCAATGCAGTTATTGAAAACCGCACCGCAAGCACTATCTATGAGGTTCCTTTGATGATGCAGAAGGAAGGCCTCGACCGTATTGTCCTTGAGAAGCTGAATATGGACGTTTCCCCCGCAAACATGGAAGACTGGGAGCGTATGGTATATAAAATCAACCATCCTGCCAAGAAGGTCAAGGTTGCCGTTGTCGGCAAGTATGTTGCTTTGCCTGATGCTTACATGTCTGTTACGGAGGCACTTCATCACGCGGGTATCGCAAATGACTGCGATGTTCGTATCCAGTGGGTTAATTCGGAGGAAATCGAGAGCGGAGAAACAGATCTTTCCGAGGTTTTTGCCAACTGTAAGGGTATCCTGGTGCCGGGCGGTTTCGGAGACCGCGGCGTAGAAGGAAAAATAAAGGCAATTCAGTATGCCCGTGAAAATAAAATTCCTTTCCTTGGACTCTGCCTCGGAATGCAGTGCGCTGTTATTGAGTTTGCCCGTCACGTCTGCGGACTTTCCGATGCCAACAGCACGGAGTTTAACGAAGATACGGAAGCTCCTGTTATTGCGCTCATGAATTCCCAGAAGGATGTCGTCAAGAAGGGCGGCACGATGCGCCTTGGCGCTTATCCGTGCAAGCTTGCAGAAAACACAAACGCACGCAGCGCATACGGTGAAGAGCTTGTTGAGGAACGTCATCGCCATCGGTTTGAATTCAACAATGCTTACCGTAAGCAGCTTTCGGAAGCAGGTCTTGTTATTGCGGGAACTCTTCCGGATGACAGCCTTGTTGAGGTCGTTGAGGTAAAGGATCATCCATGGTTTGTCGGTTCGCAGTTCCATCCGGAGCTGAAGTCGCGTCCGAACAATCCGCATCCGCTGTTCAGGGACTTTGTCGCTGCGGCTCTTAAAATTCAGTAAGTGAACAATAAATACAGCTCATCACTTTTTGATGGGCTGTATTTTTTTATAAAATACAATATAGAAAAAGAAGGATTTTAGTTTTATTTAGCGAATAATCATAAGTAGAAATAATGATGGGAGGTACAAGGCGATGCTGATTCGTGAGGCGTGCTGCGCGGCGTTTTATTGTCAGCGCTGCGGACAGATTCATGTGCATGAAATACCGTACTTTTCCGATGCGCGAAAAACTGTGCTTCGGTGTGATACGTGCGGCCATGAGCAGGCTGTTCTTGAACGCCTGAATGGCGGCAGGATTTCCGTTGAGCTGGACTGTGTGGTATGCGGAGAAAATAATCGTTTTGTGTTCTCACTGAAAAGGCTTCACTCCGTACAGCTGGAGAAAATATATTGCAGGAAAGATCATTTTGAGCTGGGCTATATCGGCTGCAGAAAAAAGATTGAAGAGCTTCTTTCCTTCAATCAGGCCGAATTTGAAGCACTGCACCCAAGCGACGGAAAGAATTTCATAGAGAAACAGCGGGTACTTCTCGGAGTGCTGAACCGTGTGGATGAAATGGCATCCACCGGATGTATTTCATGCTCCTGTGGGCACAGCGATATTTCTGCTGAGCTTCACGGGCACTATATTGTGCTTTCATGCGCAAACTGTGGCAGCTGCTACACCCTTCGGGCAGAAAAAGCCAGCGACCTTGCTCACATTGGAAGATATATCGAGCTCTTGGTGCCGGGGATGGCAGGAGACCGGTAATTGTGTTTTAGAAATAAACAAAGGTTTCGTTAGAAAAATCATTGTGTTATAATATGTTGCAAAAATTTTTAATTTAATCTTTTGTGTTGTGTTTTGTGTACAATACGAAAGATTTTTTTCACGTTTACAATCTTTTTGGCTCGGTGTATAATTATAGGGATGGCGTGCACAGAATCAAACTGTGCGCTGAGGGCGGTGGATTGCCTCCGCCCGGTCGTTAGCAACTCAAAGGAGGAGTATTTTTCAATGAGTAAACACATGAAAACTATGGACGGCAATACAGCTGCCGCGTATGTATCGTACGCGTTCACTGACGTTGCCGCGATTTATCCGATTACTCCATCGTCACCGATGGCAGAGCATGTTGATGAAATGGCTGCCCATGGCAAGAAGAACCTTTTCGGCCAGAAGGTTCGCCTGATTGAAATGGAATCAGAGGGCGGCGCGGCAGGTGCTGTACACGGCTCTCTGCAGGCAGGCGCGCTCACAACAACCTATACGGCATCCCAGGGCATGATGCTCATGATTCCGAACATGTATAAGGTTTCCGGTGAGCTTCTGCCGGGCGTGTTCCATGTCAGTGCGCGTGCGCTTGCTACATCCTCGCTGAACATTTTCGGCGACCATCAGGATGTTATGGCTGCCCGTCAGACGGGTGTTGCGATGCTTGCTGAAAACAGCGTGCAGGAGGTAATGGATCTCGCTGCTGTTGCACATCTTGTCGCAATCAAGGGCCGTATTCCGTTCGTTAATTTCTTCGATGGTTTCCGCACATCACATGAGATTCAGAAGATTGAGGTCATTGATTATGCGGATTTCGATAAGCTTCTTGACCATAAGGCTGTTGAGGAGTTCCGTCACCGCGCTCTGAATCCGGACCATCCGGTAATCCGCGGTACAAGCACGAATCCGGATGTATATTTCCAGATGCGTGAGAGCGTAAATAACTACTACGAGGCAATTCCTGACCTTGTTGAGGAAACAATGGCAGAGCTTGCCAAGATTACAGGCCGCGAGCACCATGTATTCGATTACTACGGCGCATCCGATGCCGACCGTGTAATCATCGCAATCGGTTCCTTCTGCGAGACAGCCAAGGAAGTTGTTGATTATCTTAACGCGAACGGTGAAAAGGTCGGTGTGCTCTGCGTACACCTCTATCGTCCGTTCTCACTGAAATATTTCTTCAAGGCACTGCCGAAGACGGCTCAGAAAATTGCTGTCCTCGAACGTACGAAGGAGCCGGGTGCTCTCGGTGAGCCGCTTTATCTCGATGTATGCTCGGCTTTCTTTGAAAGCGGAGAAGCACGCAAGGTCGTAGGCGGCCGTTACGGTCTCGGCGGTAAGGATGTTACTCCTGACCAGATTTTCGGTGTGTTTGAAGAACTCAAGAAGGATGCTCCAAAGAATCATTTTACAATCGGTATTGAGGATGATGTAACGAATACTTCCATTGCACCGGCAAAGAGCGATGTAGACCTCACACCGGAGGGAACAACGGCGTGCAAATTCTGGGGCTTCGGCTCAGACGGTACTGTCGGCGCAAACAAGAGCGCTATCAAGATTATCGGCGACAATACGGATATGTATGCACAGGCGTACTTTGCTTACGATTCCAAGAAATCAGGCGGTATCACGATTTCGCATCTCCGCTTCGGTTCGTCCCCGATTCGTTCCCCGTACCTTATCAACAAGGCTAACTTTATCTCCTGCTCCAAGGAGTCCTATGTAACGAGCTATGACCTTCTGGCAGGACTCAAGCCGGGCGGTACATTCCTTTTGAACACGACCTGGACTGAGGCTGAGCTTGACGAGCATCTGCCTGCAGCTATGCGCCGTTACATTGCAAACAACAATATTAAATTCTACATTATCAACGCGGTAAAGATTGCTCAGGAGCTTGGCCTTGGCGGACGCTTCAATATGATTATGCAGTCGGCATTCTTCAAGCTTGCTAATATCATTCCGCTTGATAAAGCTGTCAAGTACCTCAAGGATTCCGTTGTTACCTCCTACGGCAACAAGGGACAGAAGGTCATTGATATGAATAACGGAGCCATTGACAAGGGTATTGACCCTGAGGCTCTTATCGAGGTCAAGGTACCTGCTTCCTGGAAGGATGCGGCTGATGCTCCGCAGGTTGAGGAAGATGTACCGGCATACGTGAAGAACATTCAGATGGTTATGAACCGTCAGGAGGGTGACAAGCTTCCTGTCAGCACATTTACTGATTATGCTGACGGTACCTTCGATGTAGGCTCTGCCGCATACGAGAAACGCGGCGTCGCTATTTTGGTTCCGGAATGGCAGAGCGACCTCTGCATCCAGTGCAACCAGTGCTCCTTCGTATGTCCGCATGCTGCTATCCGTCCTGTTCTTACAACGGATGAAGAAAAAGGAAAAGCACCGTCTGCGATGGAATTCAAACCGGCGCTGGGTGCAAAGGACCTCAACTTCACAATCGCTGTATCCCAGAAGGACTGCCTTGGCTGCGGCAACTGCGCAGAGGTATGTCCGGCACCGAAGGGCAAGGCTCTTGTTATGAAGCCGCTGGGTGAGCAGATTGATAAACAGCCGGTATTCGATTACGCTGTCAAGGAAGTTGCTGCAAAACCGAATCCGATGAACAAAAAGACTGTCAAGGGCAGCCAGTTCGAGCAGCCGCTGCTCGAATTCTCCGGCGCGTGCGCAGGCTGCGGCGAGACACCGTATGCAAAGCTTATCACGCAGCTTTTCGGCGACCGCATGATGATTGCAAATGCTACAGGCTGTTCCTCTATCTGGGGCGCTTCCGCACCGTCCATGCCGTACACGAAAAACGCGCAGGGACATGGCCCGGCATGGGCAAATTCCCTCTTTGAGGATAATGCTGAATATGGTCTTGGTATGTTCCTCGGAACAAAGGCTGTCCGTGAGACGCTGGCAGACGATTTCCGTGCTGCGCTTGAAGCAGGAAAAGGCTCTGATGAACTCAAGGCTGCTTTGCAGGATTGGCTCGATAATATAAACAACGGTGAAGGAACACGCGAGCGTGCAGATAAGCTCACCGCGCTTCTTGAAAAAGAGAAGGGCTCAGATGAGCTTCTTAATAAGATTTATGACAAGAAGGACTTCTTCGTCAAACGCTCCCAGTGGATTATCGGCGGCGACGGCTGGAGCTATGATATAGGCTACGGCGGACTTGACCATGTTCTCGCTTCCAACGAGGATGTTAATGTTCTTGTTCTCGATACGGAGGTTTACTCCAATACCGGCGGCCAGTCCTCGAAATCCACACCGACAGCTGCTATCGCGCAGTTTGCCGCAACGGGTAAGAAAACGAAGAAAAAGGATCTCGGCATGATGGCAATGAGCTATGGCTATGTCTATGTCGCACAGATTGCTATGGGCTCTGACAAGAATCAGGCAATCAAGGCAATCACGGAGGCAGAGGCTTATCCGGGACCGTCCCTCATTATTGCTTACGCACCGTGCATCAACCACGGTATCCGCGCAGGTATGGGCAAGAGCCAGCTTGAGGAAAAACGTGCAGTTGATTGCGGATACTGGGCTACGTACCGCTACAATCCGGAGCTTGTCGGAACTGATAAGAATCCGTTCGTGCTTGATTCAAAAGAGCCGACGGCTGATTTCCAGGAATTCCTGCAGGGAGAGGTTCGCTTCTCGTCACTGAAGAGAGCTTTCCCGGATATTGCCGAGGAGCTTTATCAGAAGACAGAAAAGGATGCAAAGACACGTCTCGCAGGTTATCAGAAGCTTGCAGGCAAGTAAAGAATAAAAAATGCCGGCACCTTTATCGGGTGTCGGTATTTTTTACTTGGTTTGCAATGTCAGATAGGGTTTGCTACACTGATTCCGGCATTGCAGCAGGATATAGTCAGATGACAGTGCGTCAGCGGATGCACACGGAAGGAGACACTAGATGCGGATAGAGGATATAGGCGCGGTTATCGCGCGTGAATTGAAGATAAGACCAAAGCAGGTTGAGGCGGCGATGGAGCTTCTGGACGGCGGGAACACGGTGCCTTTCATCTCACGTTACCGTAAAGAGGCGACGGGAGAGCTGGACGAGGAGCAGGTGCGCACGGTGGAGGAGCGGATGACGTATCTTCGCAACCTCGTGAAGCGGCAGGAGGAGATTGTCGCGAAGATTGAGGAACAGGGGAAGATGACGGACGAGCTTCGGGAAGCTATAGGAAAAGCACAAAAGCTTCAGGAGCTGGAGGACATATACCTTCCCTACAAGCAGAAGAAACGTACCCGTGCGCAGATAGCAAGGGAGCGTGGTCTCGCGCCGCTGGCGGAGGCGATGCTCGCCCAGCAGGAAACGGTGCGGGAGGCTCTTGATGTGGCGGCGGATTTCATCGATGAGGAAAAGGGTGTTGCCACAGCGGAGGATGCATTGACAGGCGCCGAGGATATCGTGGCTGAGACGGTTATGGAGGAAGCGGCACTTCGTCAGAAGATGCGCAAGAAGTTGTGGCAGACGGGAATTATCGTCACCGAGCTGGACAAAGAGGCAGAGGAGAGCCGGACCTTCCTGATGTATGACAATTACGAGGAGCCTGTGCGTACACTGCCTTCCCACCGCGTGCTGGCTATTAACAGAGGTGAGAAGAAGGGCTGTCTCAAGGTTCACCTCAAGACGGATCATGAGGCAAACTGCGAGGCTATCTATCGTGGTGTTTTGAAGCAGCCGTCGAGTTTTGCCGAGCCGCTGCGCCTCGCTGTGGCGGACGGCTATAAACGGCTGCTCTTTCCAACGCTGGAGCGCGAGATTCGTACGGAGCTGACGGAAAGCGCTGAAGCGCAGGCAATTCATGTCTTCGGCGCTAACCTTAAACAGCTGCTCCTGCAGCCGCCGCTTGCCGGTCATGTGGTACTGGGACTGGACCCCGGTTATCGTACGGGCTGCAAGCTGGCTGTGGTGGACGCAACGGGCCACGTTCTCGACCACGGTGTCATTCAGGTAACGCAGAGCGACGCCGCGAAGCAGGCGGCCGAGCAGAAGGTGCTGGGACTGATAAAGAAACACCATGTGACGCTGGTATCCATAGGCAACGGCACAGCTTCTCTTGAAACAGAGGAATTCACCGCGAAGCTCATCAAGGAGCATGATCTTAAAGACGTTCATTACCTGATTACAAACGAGGCAGGGGCTTCTGTCTATTCCGCCTCAAAGCTGGCGAAGGAGGAGCTGCCGGAGTATGACGTGACAATACGTGGTGCGGTGTCTATCGCACGCCGCGTGCAGGACCCTCTCGCCGAGCTTGTCAAGATTGATCCGAAGGCCATCGGAGTCGGGCAGTATCAGCATGACGTCAATCAGGCGGAGCTTTCTCACACGCTGGACGCCACCATCGAATCTGCCGTCAACCACGTTGGTGTCGACCTAAACACAGCGTCGGGTGAGCTACTGCGCCACATCTCAGGCGTTAACGCCAACGTTGCGAAGAATATCGTAGCATATCGGAATGAAAACGGCTCCTTCAAGAAAAGGCAGGAGCTTTTGAAGGTACCGCGTCTTGGCCCTGCGGCATTTACCCAGTGCGCGGGCTTTCTGCGCATCCGGGGAGGCGCATCGCCCCTTGACAATACTCCGGTGCATCCCGAATCATACGAGCTTGCGGAAAAGATACTTGCCCGTCTGGGACTTGAGCCAAGCGACCTTGGTGATCGTAAGTCCGTAGATTTCCTCGCGGCAAAGGCCAAACTCGTAAATGAGGAAAAGCTGGCTAAGGAGCTGAACGCTGGTGTTCCAACCGTCCGTGACATCCTCGCGGCGCTGGTGAAGCCCGGCCGCGACCCCCGTGAGGACCTGCCTGCGCCGCTGACACGGCAGGCCATCGTCAAGCTCTCTGATATCAAACCCGGTACCATAATGCGCGGCACAGTGCGTAATATTACTGATTTTGGCGTATTCGTGGACATCGGTATCAAGACGGCAGGACTCATCCATATCTCCGAGCTTAGCAATAAGCGCGTGCGCCATCCTCTGGACGTAGTCGCCGTGGGCGACGTGCTGAACGTCATGGTCATCAATGTGGATGAGGAGCGGGGACGTATAGGCCTGTCACTTCGGCAGGTTCCGGCAGAGCAGAGCGCGGTCTGAGAGGCAGTTTTTGGACCGGTCACCTTAATAAAAACGTCCAACTCCGGTAGTCTGCGCTTCGATTTGCAACTTAATTTGCAATGACACGGATGGTGTGCTACACTGTTTCTGGTTTGGATTCCATAAAAATTCCCGAGCATAATCACATTGCAAAATGTGGAATATGTTCGGGATTTTTATTTTTGCAGCAGCTCTGTTTTTGCCTGCAGCATTATTTCAAATGTACGGGGCCATGGGAACCATGAATCCTGCGATAGACGGTGGGCTGAGAATGTTCCGAAGGAATTTTCTGAATGAAGCTCTACTGGAGCACGCCACGCATAAGAGCCGGAAAAGGATTCCGCGCGAAGACGCATAGCCCGTTGGAGCATGGCATTTGCCCAGCGTGAATTATGGTCGAGGTCCAGGTCAGAGGTATTTACATAGCCTGCGCGAATGAGTGAAAAGTTCACGCTGTCGATGATATCCTTCAGATAAAAATAGTCCTCAAGAAAACGCTGGTCGAGATATGTGAACTGCGCATGAGCGAGTGCAGCAAGCTCTTCAGGCGATTCTGCCCTGCGGCGCGCTGTTTCAAATATGACGGCCTGGGCAACGGCAGTGCCTATGGCATTGCTTGCCGTGTTCCATCCCGCATAAGAATAGAGAGCGTGAAGAGGCGTTCCGTTTTTTGTCAGGAACGGAAGCAGCGCTTCATCGCCGCGGAATTCAAAACCAAGGTCTACAAGGGCAATGTGTTTTCCGTTGTCAATTGCGGTCTTGATTTCATCGGAATTTTTCCTGCGGGAGGAAAGTGTTTCGCGGTCATTTGCGGAAAGATACAGTGTAAAATCTGACGCTGCTTCAGAGGTATGGCGGCCGCCCACAAGGATGATTTTTTCCTGTGCGGTGTTTTCCATCGTGGCGGCCATATATGGCATAATACGCCAGGGTGTCGCTTCGCTGTTGCATTTTATTGAAATGCCTGGAGAAAATCCGTCTCTTTGTGCTTCTATATAGGCGAGAAGCGACAGGGCGATTTCATCTGCTCCGAAGGTGAGAAATACTTTTTCGTCACTAAGCTTCAAGGTCTTTATGTGGCGGATGAGCTCGCGTTTTTCGCGGTTGGGTATGCCGTAGCGTTCTCCGTCATCCTGCCCGATTACCAGGCGGTTAAGTGCCCCACCTGCGGCAAGCTCAATAAGTCTTTTGTTAAGACGCGCGTTTTCGGAGAAGAGCAGGTCATAACGTCTGAGACTTTCAGGTGGAATAACTGAACGGAGCCACTCAAGCTCGCCAAGCTCATCCTCTGACGGTGCAGTTGCAATATCTATGCGGTCGGCAAGACGTGAGTATTCCATGAGATATTTTTTTTCATCACGGCCGTCAATGCTGTCCGGCGGAAGTATGCGCGGAAGTATGTTGAAGGCATAGAGCGGTATGGCGGGGTAAGCGGTATGAAGGGAGTTTAGAAACGCTATCAGTCTGTCGGCATCCTCTGATGTCTTTTTTGCTTCACGGGAGGCAAGGAGACCTCCGTGCAGCAGCTGGTCTATGGAAAGAATGGCGGCATCACAGCCTGCTATGTTCTCCATAGTCCATTTCTGCAAAGCCTCAGTTTCACCGGGCTGCGAATAGTAATCAAGAATTTCGGTGGGAGGCGTCACAATTTCGCAGCCGGCAATACGTGCCGCGTCGATTACGAAGGTGCGGCATGGCGGACGGCTGTCCAGAGGTACAAGCAGAATACGATGTGTAACCTTCGGGAATGAGGTGACAGGAACGCCTGACTGTACGGGATGATATATGATATTGTAGGCTGCGATGAGAACGCAAAGAATTACCGCGAGCAGCGCGGCACTGTACCTTCGCTTCAAGGGAATCCTCCTGTCTCATGTGAATAGGACATTTTGAGAAAATGCCGCAGAGGAAGTTTTGCCTTTGGCAAAACTGGATCAAATGCGTTATAATCATCTAGTGTAATACACAAAAATGAATAGAATCTGCTTATGTATTAATCATAACATAGCTCGTAAGCGTGAACAAATAATGGAGGGGTTTTATGCGGGCGGTGGTAACGCGGGTAAAGAGCGCATCGGTAAAAATCGACGGCAGTGTGAACGGGGCAATCGGACAGGGTTTTTTGGTTTTGCTTGGGATTGGGCCGGATGATAACGAAGAAATTGTAGAGAAAATGGCAGATAAAATCTGCGCGCTCCGTGTATTTGAGGATGCGGAAGGAAAGATGAATCTCAGCCTTGAACAGGTCGGGGGAGGGCTTCTCGTTGTCTCACAGTTTACGCTGTACGCAGATTTGAAAAGCAGACGCCCGGGTTTTTCCAAGGCCGCGAAGCCTGAACTTGCGGAGCCGCTTTACGAAAAATTCATGGAGGCATGCCGCGCACATGGTTTTGATGTTGAGCACGGTGAGTTTGGTGCAGAAATGCAGGTGGAGTCCGTAAATGACGGTCCTGTGACGCTTTTATTTGACAGTGAACGCAGGGATGGCGGCGGAAAAAATGCATAAAAATAACGCTCACGGATATTCCGTGAGCGTTATATCATTCAGATGAATTAAGCCTTTGCTTCAACAGCTTCGTTGAGTCCCTGCATGAGTACATCAACGTCAATGCCGTGAGCAAGAGCACCCTGTTCAATGTTTTCAAAATGAGCAGCAGCGCAGCCGAGGCAGCCCATTCCTGAATTCATGAATACCTCAACGGTATCCGGATATTTCTGGACAACCTCCATAATGCTCATGTCCTTTGTAATCGTCATGCTATAAACCTCCTGATTAATATAATCTTTGCTTTTGAATTAGCAAATAAATTATATCATGTTCGTGGGGAATATGCAATTTGCAAAAGAACAACTTATCAACAAAACCTATGGAAATTTCGTTTAAGACGCGTTAGAATAAAACGATAAGTAATTTTCGGGAGGATTTTTATGAGTATGACGATAGGCTCCATTGGCGGCATTCCTATGTATCTTTTCGGAAGTATTGCCGCAGTGGGGATTTTGCTGGGATTGATGCTGACAAGGTGGACGGCATGGCTTTATGATGAGTCGTTCCCGTTTGCTGTTGACGTGGCACTTTGGGGCATTCCGCTTGGCCTTATTTTCGGACGTATCGGACACGTGCTGAGGTTTTGGGAATTTTTTGCCGATGACCCAGTAAAAATCATGTATTTCTGGGAGGGCGGTTTTTCTCCCTACGGAGCAGGCATTGGATTTGTTGCCGCACTTTTTCTGTGCTGCAAAAAGGAGGGGGAATCCTTCTGGCGCTGGATGGATGTCATGGTGCCTGCTGTATCACTGATGCTGGTGCTGTATGCCTTCAGCGGCTTTTTCCTGCAAATGACAGTTGGAATGCCGCTGCCCCTTGATATTCCGAATGATGATGCGCTGGCAGAATATGTCGAGTATTCATACCGCCCGTCGGGATTTGAGGGTTACGAATATTTCAAGCCTGTAGCTCTTTATCAGACAGGGCTTATGGGGATTGTTTTCCTGCTTACAATTGTTATGACGATATTTCAGGCGCGCGGAAATATAATGAACGCAGGGCGGCTGGCACTGATGTCGATTTTTATTGCGGCTCTGGTGCGGTTCGGATGCGGTTTCTTTTATCTTGCTACGAAGCCGGGACTGCATATGGGGCAGATTGCGGCGCTCATTGTTATGACAGCCTGTGCAGTGCTTTTTATCACACGGCGCGGCGTGAAAAAGTGGTCTGTTTACCGCTGAGAGGAGAAAGAGAATGAGAATAGAAACACCAAAAAACAGGGGGCAGGTAAGTTTACTCAGTAAAATACTGCTGTTTGTTTTCATTGCTATGCTGCCGCTTCTGCTGTCCAGTCCTAAAAGCCTTACGGCATCTAGGGGAATGGACCGTGTGAACGGCGTAAAAATACTTGTTCTGAATTATCACAAGGTTGATAACCAAAATATATCTCTGTCTGTTCTTCCAAAGGATTTTGATCGTCAGATGAAATACCTGAAGGATAATAACTTCCACACGATTACTATGGATGAAATGTACGCTGCTCTGACTGAGGGGGCGGAGCTTCCAGAAAATCCGGTAGTCATCACATTTGATGACGGATATGATGACAACTACAAGTACGCATATCCGATTCTCAAAAAGTACGGCTTCAAGGGAACCATATTTGTAATTACCAGCTTTCTTGACAGAAACCAGCCGGGCTATATTACCTGGGGGCAGGCACAGGAAATGGAATCCAGCGGTGTTATAAACATAGAGTCCCATACAGTCACACACAGCTCAATGACAGAGCAGACGGATGAGCAGCTGCGTTACGAGATGGCTGAGTCAAAACGGGATATAGAGCAGCGCCTTGGAAAGACAGTGGGCTTTATCGCCTACCCGACGGGAACCTTCAATCTTCACATCGCAAGCCTTGTGAAGGAAGCCGGGTACAAGGGAGCATTTACCATAAAGTACGGAAATGTTGACCGTGCAAGCAATCTCTACGCACTGGAGCGCGTGCCGATTTTCCATACGGAAGACACATACCGTTCGTTCCTTGAGAGACTGCAGTATGTCCCTGTGTTTGAGCGTCTCGGATGGATTAAAAGCTGACATTTACCACGCTCAGACCACAGAAAATAAAAATGAGATAATTGTCCCAATCAAATGCGCCGATAATATATACGGCGCATTTATTTTGAATTAAATATAACAGAAGTTATACAAAATTACACATGATATTGTGTCTATGAAAAAAATAACACAAAAATATAGTATGACCGGAATTAAAATTTAATAAGATGAAATGTATATAAAACCGTTACATTTTAGGAAAAATATCCTGATTTGTGACGGTTTTTATAATGTTTGGAACGTATGCTTGGTGGAATTAGGTGGGAGGAATGAAATAAAATGAGGATAAAAGTGGGGAAAAGTGGTAAAATGTGGTTGTAAAGGTTGAAAGGTGGTGATGATGAAATGTTAATGGGTGAGCACGCGCATACGGTGGACGCCAAAGGCCGTGTCATTCTGCCTGCGGAATTCCGCGCGGATCTGGGGGAGCATTTCGTCATCACACGCGGACTTGATACCTGCCTTTTCGTATACGGGGAAGAGGAATGGGATAAGTTTTCCAAGAAGCTTATGTCTCTGCCTACGACGAATCCTGAGGCACGCGCTATTGTACGTTATTTCCTTTCAGGGGCGCGTCAGCTTGAGTGTGATCGTCAGGGAAGATTCCTGATTCCGAGCAATCTCCGCCAGCACGCAAAATTGAAAAAGGATGTCGTGCTGAACGGTGTTATAAACCGCATCGAAGTGTGGAGCAAGGATGAGTGGAATACTTACAACGATTCTATTTCTTCTTCTGTCGAACAGATGGCGGCAACGCTGGCAGATTTGGGTATCTGAGGAGGGGCTTCGATGGAATTTCATCATGTAAGCGTGATGCCGGAGGAGACCATTCGCGGACTTTTGACGGACTTAAGCGGTATCTATGTTGACTGCACATTGGGCGGAGCGGGCCATTCGGGCCGTATCGCCGAACAGCTGACTGAAAATGGGCGTATCATTGGTATCGATCAGGATGCCGAGGCTATCGAGGCAGCGGGAAGACATCTCGCGGGAAGCCGGTGCCGTGTTGATATAGTCCATGACAATTTCCGTAATCTTGATGCGATCCTTGAGGCACAGGGTGCCCCTTTGGTTGACGGGGTTCTGTTCGACCTGGGGGTATCCTCGCATCAGATAGATGATGCGGAACGCGGCTTTTCCTACATGCAGGATGCGCCGCTGGATATGCGAATGGATCCGAACGGACTTCTGACCGCGGAGGATATCATAAACGACTGGGAAGAAGATGAGCTCAACCGTATATTTCACGAATACGGTGAGGAACGATGGTCGAAGCGTATTGCTCAGTTCATAGTTGAGGCAAGGAGCGAAAAACGCATAGAGACAACCGGCGAGCTGGTGGATATAATCTGCCGGGCGATTCCAAAAGCGGTGCGCAGAGCGGCTGGAGGACATCCTGCAAAGAGAGTGTTTCAGGCGGTACGCATTGCGGTGAATGATGAGCTTGGGATTCTTGAGAAGTCCTTCAGGGCTGCCGTGAAGCATTTGAAACCGGGCGGACGCATCGCGATTATTACGTTTCATTCGCTGGAAGACAGAATCGCAAAAAATACATTGAGAGAATTGGCAAGGGGCTGTATATGTCCACCGGAGCTTCCGGTGTGCGTATGCAATCATAAGCCGGAAATAAAGCAAATCGGAAAGGCTGTTCAACCGGGGAAGGATGAGATGGCTGAGAATCCGAGGAGCAGGAGCGCAAAGCTCAGAATAGCCGAAAAACTTTGACGGGCGTCTGTAAGGAAGCATGACGGGGATGCTCTTAGGGGAGGAGAATAGGAATGCCAGCCAGACAACTTCGGGAAGACTATTACTATGAAGAACAGCCTGCGAAAGTCGTGCAGCCTGCACCTAAACGGGCTCTAAAGGAGCGCCCGCATATAAACACAAATCTTCGGTTCCGCGTGGGAGTGCTGGCAGTTGCTCTGACGCTTACGGCTTCGATTACGGTTGCGCGTACCGTTATAAATGCGACGCGCGGGTATGAGCTTGTGCAGACACAGAATCAGGCTGCGCAGCTGGAAAGAGAAAATAAGCAGCTTGAGCTGCAGATTGCAGAGATGCGGTCGCCGGAGCGTATAAAAAATATTGCGACGAATGATCTCGGGATGAGCGTTCCGCGCGATGTTTATTTCGCTGCGGAAAAATAACAAAAATCAGGGGTGCCTCAGGGCACCCCTTTGTTTTTGAGGGGATATTTTGTTTGGAACAAACTTTGATATAATATATACATTATGGTACAAAGTGTTATTATATATAGGTATTTTGAAATGAAGGGGATATTATGCGAAAGAAACTCAAAAATCTGGCAGCACTTGTTGATGGTGCTGAAATAATCGGAAATGCTGATACATTTATCACTGATATTGTACAGGACTCCCGTCAGGCAGGCAGAGGGTCTATGTTTGTATGTATGGAGGGCGCTCATGTGGACGGGCACACCTTTATAGGTGATGTTGCAAAAAAAGGAGCCGCCGCCATTATAACTCAGAGAAAGGGTGTAAAGGCACCTGCCGGAGTGGCTGTGCTTGTTGTTCCGAATCTTGATGAGGCACTTAAGGTAATTGTCCCGGCATTTTTTGATTATCCGGGACAGCAGCTCCGTATGATTGGAATTACGGGTACAAACGGAAAAACGACAACAAGCTACCTTGTGCGGGCTATGCTGCGGCAGGCAGGATATAAGGTAGGTCTTATCGGAACTATTCAGATAATGATAGGAGATAAAATTCTTCCGGTTCACAATACAACACCGAACGTAGTAGACCTTCAGCGTACGCTGCATCAGATGGTAGAGGACGGGGTGCAGTATGCGGTTATGGAGGTTTCGTCCCACGCCCTTGACCAGGGCCGTATCTCCGGCTGCGAATTTGACACGGCAGTGTTTACAAATCTTACGCAGGATCATCTTGATTACCATAAGACCATGGAAAATTACCGTGATGCGAAGGCGAAGCTCTTTGATATGCTCGGCGGACCGGGATTGAAGCCAGGAAAGACGGCAGTTGTCAATATAGATGATGCAGCGGGAGCCTATATGCTGGAACATGCAGCCTGTGAGCATATCACCTATGCGGTAGAATCTGAGAAAGCAAATCTCCGTGCAGTGGAAGTCCGTGTACGTCAGACAGGGGCATCACTCGCGGTGCAGGGAAGCTTCGGCCGCATTAAGCTGAATCTGCATATTACAGGTATGTTCAATATTTATAACGTACTGGGCGCTGTCGGGGCAGCCGTTGCCGAAAATGTTTCGGTGAATATCATTGAACAGGCACTGGAGAATTTCATGGGGGTTCCGGGACGGTTTGAGCTTGTTGACTGCGGACAGCCCTTCGCTGTTGTAGTGGACTACGCCCATACTCCTGACGGACTTGAGAATATTCTTCGTACAGCACGTCAGATTACAGAGAAAAAAATTATAACCGTATTCGGATGCGGTGGAGACCGTGATAAGACAAAACGTCCGATTATGGGAAGAATCGCCGCGGAGCTTTCAGACGCGGTAATTGCGACCTCTGATAATCCACGCACAGAGGATCCGGCGGCAATCCTTGAGGATGTTATGAAGGGTGTAGAGGAAAAGATTGGGACAAAGCCCTATGAAAAGATACAGGACAGACACGAAGCCATTTTTGTGGCGATTGCCATGGCACAGCCGGGCGATACGGTTGTTATTGCAGGAAAGGGCCATGAGAATTACCAGATTTTGAAGACGGGAACAATTCATTTTGATGACCGTGAAGTTGCCCGTGAGGCACTGGGAGGAATTGTCTGATGGCACAATTTACGACTGAGGAAGTTTTAAAAGCGACAGGTGCTGTTTGCGCTCACGGCGAAGATACTGTCTTTACTGATGTGACGACTGATACAAGGAAAATCACTAAGGGTGCGCTTTTTGTTGCCCTTCGCGGAGAAAGGTTCAACGGAGAGGATTTTGCGGCAGAGGCGGCAAAAAAAGGCGCGGCGGGCGTTGTGGTGAGCAATGCGTGCAAAAAGGAAATTATTGATTCTGTTCCTGCCGCGGTGTTCTGCGTTCCTGATACTCTTGAGGCGTATCAGAAGCTTGCCTGTGCATGGCGTATGAGGTTCGATATTCCTGTTGTGGCGATAACCGGTTCCAACGGAAAGACGACAACAAAGGATTTGACCGCATCGGTTATCGGGGCGGCTTTCCCTGTTCTCAAGACAGCGGCAAATTTCAACAATGAAATCGGACTTCCTATGACGCTTCTCAATCTCACGGAAAAACACCGTGCTGCAGTCGTTGAAATCGGAATGCGTGGACTGGGACAGATTGCGGCAATGGCGCCTTTGGCAGCACCGACCATAGGTGTTGTTGTCAACGTAGGCGAGACACACATGGAGCTGCTCGGTTCCATGGAAAATATCGCAAAAGCCAAGGGCGAAATGGTTGAGGCAATAAAGCCCGGCGGTACTGTAGTTTTGAATGCTGATAATCCATATACGGCAGCAATGTCCGGGAAGGCAGCAAAGGGTGTACGTGTTATTACCTTCGGGATAGAAAAGGACGCGGATGTGCGTGCCGTGGATATAAAAACAGACGGCCTTTCCCAGAGCTTTACTGCGGTATTTGAAGGAAAGAAAACTGCTCCCATCAGGCTTCCTATGGCAGGACGCCATAATGTGCTGAATGCTCTTGCGGCACTTTCTGTTGGATATGCCTTGAATATAGCTCCTGAGAAAATGGCGGATGGATTGGAGAAGCCTGATATGACAAAGCAGCGCTTTGAGTGCGAAAAGCGCGGAGAGTATACTGTCATAAATGATGCTTACAACGCAAGTCCGGCATCTATGGAGGCTGCGTTTGCAACGCTTACCGAGGTTGCGCCGGGTAGAAAAATAGCCGTACTCGGGGATATGCTCGAGCTGGGAGATATAGCTGTCGAGGCTCACCGAAAGGTGGGCAGGCTTGCGGCAGAGGCCGGAATATGTGCTCTTGTAACACGCGGTGATATGGGGGAAGAAATTGCGGCCGGTGCTGAAGGTGCAGGGCTTGAGGATGTTTATCGCTGCGGGACACATGAAGAGGCGGCAGCAGTATTGAAAAAAATATTAAAGCCGGGAGACACGATTCTTTTCAAAGGTTCCCACGGTATGCACATGGATAAAATAATTGACCTGCTGTGAGATTTTGCCTGTGGCAAAACTTGCATTATAGAGGTATATCAAGCTTTGCTTGATGAAACGCAAAGAAGAATGTTTTGCCTATGGCAAAACTTGAACAATGGCGTTATAATATTAACTTGTTGTTTAATGGATTTTTTGCAGGAAAATTTGTAAGTAAAAGGCACTGTGATGCCGGAAGGAGATTGTATTTTTCATGGAACTGAGTACGCTGCTGCAGGCTGCGGCATTCTCACTCGTCATTGTCCTCATAATGGGGCCGTTTGTTATACCGGAGCTGCATAAGCTCAAATTCGGACAGAGCATTCGCGATGAAGGTCCGAAGAGCCATCAGAAAAAAAGCGGAACTCCTACGATGGGAGGACTTATGATAGTAACGGCGGTTACTGCGGCATCGCTTCTGACGAGCGGGGGAGAGCCATCTGTGCTTTTGGCACTTTTTGTTATGCTTGGGCACTGTGTAATCGGTTTTGTGGATGACTATATAAAGGTAGTAAAGAAAAGGAATCTGGGCCTCAAGGCGAAGCAGAAGCTCCTTGGACAGATTATAATGGCGGTAGTCGTCACGTACATAGGCACGAACTGGCTCGGTATGACAACGGATCTCTGGATTCCGTTTCTTTCCCATACCGTTGATTTGAGTGTTGGATACTATGTTCTTGTTTTCTTTGTTCTTGTTGGAACAACGAATGCGGTGAATCTCACCGACGGTCTTGACGGACTCGCTGCAGGAACGGTGGCCGTGGCAGCGGCTGCCTATGCTGCTGTCTGCCTTTGGTTCGGAAAGGTGGAGCTTGCGGCATTCTGCGCGGCTGTTACAGCTGCCTGCGTGGGCTTCCTGCGCTTTAATGCGCATCCTGCGAAGGTTTTTATGGGAGATACGGGTTCCCTGGCACTGGGTGGTGCTCTTGCCGCCGCGGCGATTCTTACAAAAACAGAACTGCTTCTCATTTTGATTGGCGGCGTATTTGTCGCGGAAGCCCTTTCTGTTATTATTCAGGTGATTTCTTTCCAGACAACAGGTAAAAGAGTATTCCTCATGAGCCCGGTGCATCATCATTTCGAGCTTAAGGGCTGGAAGGAAACGAAGGTTGTTCATGTATTTTGGCTTGCCGGAGTTCTCTGCAGCGCTTTGGCACTTTTTATACTGTCTGTACATTGATGAGATTTGTGAACGAAGGAGTCTTTTGTGATGGATTGGAAGAAAGAACGTGTACTTGTTGTGGGTGCCGGTATCAGCGGAATAGCAGCGGCAAAGCTTTTGAAAAAATTCGGTGCCGAGGTTTCCTTAAGTGATGCAAAAAAAAGAGAGGATATAAGCTTTGACCTTGCTGAATTGGAGAAGGCCGGCGTCGGACTTGAACTTGGACCTCAGACGGAGGCGCTGCTGGAGGGAGTTACAAGGGTTCTTGTTTCCCCTGCAGTCCCTGTAAAGATTCCATTGATACAGGCTGCGTATAAGCGCGGCATACGCGTGGAGAGTGAGATTGAATTTGCCTATGAGCTGGCAGAGGCTCCGATTTACGCGGTGACGGGGACAAACGGAAAAACAACGACAACAACACTTCTCGGACTCCTGATGGAGACAGTATATCCTGTTGTTGGTGTTGGAGGAAATATTGGCGTGCCCTTCTGCGAAGAGGTTCTCCGTGCAGGAAAGAAGGGCTGTACTGTTGCCGAGATTTCCAGCTATCAGCTTGAGGCAACAGAGCATTTCCGCCCGAAGGCTGCTGCTATCCTCAATGTGACACCTGACCATGTAGTGCGTCATGGTTCTCTTGAGGTCTATCAGCAGATGAAAGAGAAAATTTTTGCACAGCAGACAAAGGATGATTTTGTTGTGCTTAATTATGATAATGAGCCGACACGGTCGATGGCAGACCGTGCTCCTTCAACTGTATGTTTCTTCAGCCGTCTTGAAAAGCTTGAACAGGGAGCTTTTGTGGAGAACGGAGAGCTCGTTATGCGTTGGAACGGTGTAACGCACAGGATTCTCCCGGTAAACGAGCTGAAAATCAAAGGCGGACACAATGTCGAGAATGCTTTGGCGGCATGTGCCGTTGCTTTCCTGGCAGGGGCAAAGCCTGAGCGCATGGCTGAGGTTCTCAGAAGCTTTGAGGGCGTGGAGCACCGCATCGAACCTGTAACAGAGGTTGATGAGGTCATGTATTACAATGATTCCAAGGCTACAAATACGGATTCGGCCATCAAGGCACTGGAAAGCTTCCCTGACGGGCACGTGATTCTTATCGCGGGCGGCGATGACAAGATGACTGACCTTACGGAGTTCATGCAGCTTGTAAAGAAAAACTGTGACGCGGTAATTTTGGTCGGAGATGCCGCTGCGCGGTTTAAGGAAGCTGCACTTTCAAACGGCATTGAAGCTGAAAAGCTCTATGAAGCTGGATATTCCATGGAAAAAGCGGTTGATATCGCGCATAAAATCGCTCGCCCGCCGCAGACAGTTCTTCTTTCTCCTGCCTGCGCCAGCTTTGATATGTTTACAGGCTTCGAGGAACGCGGAAGGGTGTTCAAGGAGCTGGTACGCCGCCTGAAAAAGTAATTCTGCGGCATTTGCAATAGATTTGAAGTATTGGAGTTTTGATTTTGCGTATTATTGTTTCCGGAGGCGGTACCGGAGGACATATTTATCCGGCCGTCACGCTTATAAGGGCGATACAGAGACAGGTCCCTGATGCGGAGTTCCTTTATGTCGGAACAGAGGAAGGACTTGAAGCTGATATCATTCCGAAGGAAGGAATCCCCTTTGATACTGTAAATATTCGTGGATTTAAGCGCAGTCTGTCACCCGAAAATCTCCTGAGGGGAGCGAAAGCCTTTGGAGGAGTTCTGAAGGCAATGGGGATTGTGCGCCGCTTTAAGCCTGATGCTGCGGTCGGGACTGGAGGATATGTCTGCGGACCTATACTTCTCGCTGCAAGTCTCATGGGTGTTCCGTCGTTGATTCAGGAGCAGAATGTTGTTCCGGGAATAACAAATAAGCTTCTATCGAAGTTTGTTTCCCGTGTGGCTATCGGAACAAAAGAGGCCGCACCGTATTTTCCCTCGGACAAGGTAGTATTTACCGGCAACCCTATACGACGTGAGGTCATGGATGCGCGCAGAGAGGATGGAATTGAGGCCTTCGGCCTTGATCCCGCGAAAAAGACGGTGCTCGTATCAGGGGGAAGCCGTGGGGCACGCAGCATGAACCGTGCGATGATAGGAGTCCTTCGCAGATATGCAGGACATCCGCGCGTGCAGATTATTCATGTGACCGGTTCGGCCGGGTATGAAGATACCGTAAAGCTGATTCGCGAAGCCGGTATTGATTTGGTAAAGGCAGGAAATCTTTTCGTCAAGCCTTATCTGTATAATATGCCGCTGGCAATGGCGTGCACGGACCTTGCTGTCTTTCGTGCCGGAGCTATCGGAATAGCGGAACTCACTGCAAGAGGTATTCCTGCCGTGCTGATACCGTATCCCTACGCGGCGGCAAACCATCAGGAGCACAATGCCCGTGCTATTGAGCAGGCAGGTGCGGCACGGATGATACTTGACCGTGAGCTTACAGAGCAAAGGCTTCTTTCTGTAATGGAGGAGCTTTTGACTGAGGATGAAAAGCTTATTGCTATGTCGGAAGCCAGCCGCAGACTGGGACGTCCGCAGGCGGCTGACGAAATTGCATCTATGATTCTGGCGCTTACAAAGAAATAAAGGAGGGGCAGTAATGCTTCAGGGAATTCATAAAATTCATTTCATAGGAATCGGAGGCGCGGGTATGAGTGCTTTGGCTCATATCCTCGTTGAGCAGGGATATGAAGTATCGGGCTCTGACCTTAAGGATTCACCGATAGCGCAGAAGCTGATTGCACACGGCGCAAAGGTTATGTTCGGACATAAGGCGGAAAATGTGAACGGAGTTGACGCCATCGTAGTGTCATCGGCTATTCCGGACAACAACCCGGAGGTTGTGGCTGCAAAGGCACTTGGGATAAAAAAGCTTCACCGCTCCGATATAAATGCAGCCCTTGTAAACTCCTCCAAGGGAATTGCTGTCGCGGGGGCACACGGAAAGACAACAACGACTTCGATGACAGGAATAATTCTGAAGGATGGGGGAGTAAACCCGACGATTGTCATCGGAGGCGAGGTCGATTATCTGGAGGGAAATGCATGCCTTGGAGAAAAGGGCGGCTGGCTTGTATCTGAGGCGGACGAGAGCGACGGCTCCTTTTTGAAGCTTCATCCGCGGATTGCGGTGGTTACAAATGTTGAGGATGACCATCTTGACCACTACGGTACGATGGAAAACATACGGAAGGCTTTCCGTCAGTTTATTGAAAATGTTGATAAAGAAACCGGCTGTGCTATCGTCTGCTTTGATAATGAAAATATCAGAAACATTGCAGCTGAGACAGACCGTCACATTATATCCTACGCCATAGACCATGACGCCGACTATAAGGCAGCGAACATAAAGGCAGAAGGTGCAGGAACGTCTTTTGATGTTGTGAAGGACGGTTCTGTGCTCGGAAGAATCAAGCTTAATATTCCCGGCCGTCACAATGTCCTTGATGCTCTTGCGGCAGTCGTTACAGGCATAACCTGCGGCCTTGACGTGGAAAAAGCGGCAAAAGGTCTTGCACGCTTCCACGGAGCCAAGAGACGTTTTGATACCAAGGCACGGATAAAAGATGTATGGATTGTAGATGATTACGCACATCATCCGACAGAGATAGCGACAACGCTTCGTGCTGCACGGCAGACAGAGCCGAAACGTCTTATATGTGCCTTCCAGCCTCACCGTTATTCCAGAACGAAGCTGCTTGCAAAGGAATTCGGTGCGGCATTTGCCGGGGCGGACCTTTTGATTCTTACGGATGTGTATGCCGCAGGTGAAGCGCCAATTCCCGGTGTATCAGGAGAGACGATTTTTGCTGAGGTAGTTGAGCTTACAGGACAGAAGGTTTCGTATATCGAAAAAAGGGAAGATGTTGCGCCGTATCTGAAAACAATCGCGCAGCCGGGAGACCTCATCATAACGATGGGCGCCGGTGATATTTGGAAAACAGGTGAGGAGCTTGCGGAGCTTCTTAAAGAATAAGGGGAAATATATGAATCAGAAAATAGTTGTTGTAATGGGCGGTCCTTCTTCTGAGGCTGAGGTTTCAAGGCGGACAGGCAAGGCTGTGCTGGACGCGCTGACATCAGAAGGCTGTAATGCGGTCGGACTTGAGTTTGATCCCAAAAATTTTGCGGAAGATATAAAGACATGTGCTCCGGACGTGGTTTTTAATGCTGTACACGGCGCTTTCGGTGAGGATGGCAGGATTCAGGCAGTGCTGGAGCTTCTGGGAATCCCGTATACGGGTTCGGGCGTTTTGGCCTCTGCGGTTACGATGGATAAAACCGCAGCAAAGCGGCTTATGCTGGGCGAAGGTATTTCAACACCCCGTTCCCATATATACCGTACAGTGGACAGGGCAAGAGATATCGCAGGAGAGATTGCAGGAGAATTTTCCTTTCCTGTTGTTGTAAAAGCGGCTTCCCAGGGTTCGAGTATCGGAGTAGTTATCGTTGAGGAAAAGGATGCTATTGAGTCCGCGCTTGAGGAATGCTTCCGTTACGGAGATGACATTCTCGTAGAAGAATTCATAAGCGGCAAAGAAATTACTGTTGCTGTACTTGGTGATGACAAGGAACAGACAATTTTGCCGATTATTGAGATTACAACGACATCGGGACGTTATGACTACGAAAGCAAGTATACAAAGGGTGCATCCGAGCATATAATACCCGCACGTATTTCCGGGGAAGAGAAAAAGAAGGCAGAGGAGGCCGCAAAGGCATGCTTCTGCGCATGCTCATGCCGTGGCGTCGCGCGCTTCGACATGATGCTGTCAGCTGATGGAACACCATTTGTCATTGATATAAATACTGTTCCGGGAATGACTGAAACATCACTTGTGCCGGATGCGGCAAGAGCCGTTGGGATTTCCTTCGGAGAGCTCTGCAAAAAACTTGTCGCCATGGCTTTGGAAAAATAAGAAAAAGGGAACCTGTTTTTGATGAAGGGAGGCGGTTATGATGGACAGAGAGGATATGAATCTTACGGACGAGGAACGTGCTGCTCTTTTGGAGAGTTACGGGGAAAAGAGCAGCACGGTGAAGCCGAAGAAAAAAGCCGTATCAAAAAAGGGACATTGGCTTCTGGATATAATTATCCTGGTCTCCGTCTGTGCCGCCTGCGCCGCAGCTTTATTTTACCTTCCTTTTTTCAAGGTAAATTCTATTGCTGTTGTTGGTAATAAATATATTTCCACTGAGGATATATGCCGTATTGCCGGGATATATAAAGGGCAGCATCTTCTTGAGGTTGAGACAGCGGCATCATCAAAGACGCTTGTCAAGGATCTGCGGATTGAAAAGGCCTCCGTACGCCGTGTTTTCCCAAACGGTATTTTTATAGAAGTTGAGGAGCGCAGACCTGTTGCGAATATAGCCTGCGAGTACGGTTATCTCGACCTGGACAGACAGGGAATGGTTCTTAATGCATACCGTAAAAAGCATTTTCAGACAATCCCCTTTCTGGAAGGGATAAAAATACAAAATCTTTACATCGGAGACCATGTGAAGGACCCGATGGTGCTTGATACCCTCAAATATCTTTCGGAAATCAGCGAAAACGCTCTTTCGGGACTCACGGAGGTAAACCTCAGGGACCCGTCGCATGTAATCGCTTATACTACGAATGCTGTAGAGGTTCGTATCGGAGAGCTTAAGGATTTGGAGAATAAAGCGAAGCTCACACAGGACTTTTTGGATGAACTCAGAGTGACAAAGCATCAGATGGAGTATATAGACCTGAGCTTTTCAAAGCCCTTTGTCAGATTTCGTCAGTAGTAAAGGATAAGGTTATGAATAGATTCAAAAAAGGCCATATATCTGTGGCGGTCGTTTGTGCCGTCCTGGGCTTTATGATTTCCCTGCAGTTCAGGATATCCATGGAGCAGAAGGCCTCGCTTCCGTATCAGCGCCTTGAGGAGCTGTCATCGCGTCTTTTGGACGTGGAGCGTGAGCGTGATAAACTGCAGGAAAAGCTGTCTGCTCTTGAGGAAGCGGCTGAAAAAGGAGAAGCCAACAGTCTGTCAGACCAGAAAGCGTCTGAGATTCTGCGCCAGAGGGCCGGGCTTGTCGCGATGGAAGGTCCGGGTGTCATTGTACTGATTGATGACAGCAGGCTGAAGTCCAAAGCAGGCGACAATCAAAATCTGTATATCATTCATGATGATGATCTGCTCCGTGTGGTGAATGAGCTTCGCGCGGCGGGAGCTGAGGTCATATCAATAAACGGACAGCGTATAATCGCAACCTCTGAAATCCGGTGTGCCGGTCCGACACTTTCAGTTAATAATGTACGCTCTGCACCTCCGTACGAAATTCATGCCATCGGAGATGCCGCGACATTGGAAAATGCTCTGAAGATGCGCGGGGGAGTTATGGAAACTCTTGCCGTGTGGGGAATACAACTTGAGATTCAGGCGTCGGAAAATGTAGAGGTGCCCGCATATAAAGGAACGACACAGTATCAGTATGCGAAACCGGCAGGGGGTGGTGCGTCATGATAAGTGCGGTCTGCGGACTTATCATCGGACTTGTGCTTGGCGCGTTCTGTCCGCTGATTATTCCTGTTGCGTATTCAAAGCTGTTCTCGGTTGCGCTTCTCGCATGCCTTGATTCTGTCTTTGGCGGATACCGTTCCGTCCTTGAAGACAAATTTGATAATACAATTTTTATTTCAGGTTTCTTCACGAACGCACTGCTGGCAGCATTTCTGGTTTACGTCGGAGATCATCTCAGTATCGATTTGTATTACGTTGCTCTGCTGACCTTTGGTTTCCGAATCTTCCAAAACCTTGCCATCATCAGACGGTATTTTTTGAAGAAGCATTGATTTTGTGAAATTTTTGTAGCGAAACATGCCAATAGATGATAAAATAAATACGTATATCATAGCGAACCATATGCTGGGAGGGCAATATCGTGATTGAATTTGACGATACAGCACGAAATGACGTAGCTAAAATAAAGGTAGTAGGTGTAGGCGGCGGCGGCGGAAATGCCATCGACCGCATGATTTCTTCCGGACTCAAGGGTGTAGAGTTCATAGCTGTTAACACGGATGCGCAGGCACTGCTGCATTCACTGGCACCCAAACGCATACAGATTGGCGAAAAACTGACGCGCGGACTTGGAGCCGGCGCTAAACCTGAGGTCGGAGGCAAGGCGGCTGAGGAAAGCCGTGACGATATTCTTGACGCTCTGACAGGTGCCGATATGGTATTTGTAACGGCAGGTATGGGCGGCGGTACAGGTACCGGTGCTGCTCCTGTTGTGGCACAGTGTGCACGTGAGTGCGGAGCTCTCGCGGTTGCTGTTGTAACAAAGCCGTTTAAGTTTGAGGGACGCCGCCGCATGATTAATGCTGAGGGCGGTATTACCAATCTCAAGCAGCATGTAGATACTATTATTACGATTCCAAACGATCAGCTTTTGCAGATTGTTGACAAAAAGACACCGATGATGGAGGCCTTCCGTATCGCGGATAATGTTCTTCATCAGGGCGTACAGGGTATTTCTGACCTCATTGCAGTTGACGGCCTGATTAACCTTGACTTCGCTGATGTGAAGACCATTATGTCTGATGCAGGCTCAGCACTTATGGGTATCGGTGAGGGCTCCGGCGAGAATGCTGCTGTTCTGGCAGCGCAGAATGCTATTTCGTCGCCGTTGCTTGAGGAATCTATTCAGGGCGCGCGGGGTATCCTGCTGAATGTTACGGGCGCGACTGAAAAGCTCAGCATTTTTGACGTCAACGAAGCAATGACGACCATACAGGAAGCGGCACATGTTGATGCGGAGATTATCTTCGGTGCTGCTATTGATGATACACTTGGTGACACTGTCAGGGTTACGGTTATTGCCACACGGTTCGATGATTCGGATGATGTTGTGGGAGTTCCTGCACAGCAGCCGGCAGCACAGCCGATGCAGCCGCGTATGCCGCAGATGCAGCCAATGGCTCCGCAGAACATGGAACCACAGCCGCAGCAGCCGGTCATCCCGAATATGACGACGATTGATATTCCGACATGGCTGCGCCACAGCGAATAATGCTTTTGGCGTTTTGCCGGCATTTAGTATGAACCTCACAGGCGGGCCGCTGACGTGGCCCGCCTGTTTGTTAGGAGAAAATGTATGAGACGATATACACCGCTTCTTTTAACGGCATTTGTAGCCGCTTTTTTGGCGGTATTGTGTACGGTATATCTCGGAACCTTTGCAGATAAAAAAGGACTGCAGCCGGGAAAAACTATAACCGTGTATACCACTCTGCCTGTTGAGCAGGCGGAAATGCTTGCTCAGGAATACGAAAAAAGCGCCAACGTACGAATAGCTTTTAAGGCTATGGGGACGGAGGAGCTTTCGTCGCGTCTGAAAAAAGAAGTAAATAAATCAGGGGCTGACCTCGTGCTGGCAAGCCGTCAGGTGCTTGAGCCTGCTGCGGCCGCCGGAGCCTTTGTGCCTTACGGTTCTGAGGCAGCCGATTCGGTATCTGATGCCCTTAAATCGGAAGATGATGCCTGGGTTGGCGTCTGGTATGACCCGATTGTGTTCTGCGTCAACAGTGATTATCTGGCTTTGATGACACGTATTCCTTCAACGTGGGAGGAGCTTGCGGCTTATCCTGGAATACGTATCGGAATGACGGATTTCCTTGCGGCAGACGCGCCTCAGCAGCTTATGTTTACACTGGCTGCCGAGTACGGAGAACCGGCAGCGTTCCGTATCCTTGCGGGACTGCACCCGAAAGTTGTCCAGTATGTAAAATATCTTTCGACACCGGTGCGTATGGCAGGTATGGGAGAGGTAGATCTCTCTATTGCTGTGCAAAGTGAGACGCTTCGTTACATTAATCAGGGCTACCCATTGAAAATTGTCTATCCGTCTGACGGAACAGCGTATCTTTTGACGGGAATGGGACTCCTTAACGAAAAAAGTCCGGAGGCACGTGCTTTTATGGACTGGCTTCTTTCTGATGAAGCGCAGCTTGCACTGCAGCGTGAGAATCAGTTTTATATTCCGGCGAATCAGGCAACACTGGCCTACAAGATGCTGACCGGAAAAAATCTTATATTGTTTGAAAAGCAGCCGGAGTATACAAAAGAGCAGCGGAAAGCTATGCTGGACCGCTGGCTCAAGGAAGTCCGGTTCCAGTAAGGCAGGAGGAAGTAAATTGAAAGCAGGATTTGTCAGCCTTGGCTGTGCAAAGAATTTAGTGGATACTGAGGTTATGCTTGGTATTCTTCAAAAGAACGGAATAGAGCTTACAAATGAGCCGTCTGAGGCAGAGGTGCTTATAGTGAACACCTGCGCCTTTATTGAATCGGCAAAGGAAGAGTCTATTACAACCGTGCTTAACATGGCTGATTACAAAAACAGCGGGTGCTGCCGTTCCCTTATCGTGGCAGGCTGCCTCGGACAGCGCTACGGACAGCAGCTGTTGGATGAAATGCCTGAGGCTGATGCCATAATAGGCACCGGCGCATGGCAGCGGATTATGGAGGCTGTGGATGAAACACTGAAGGGAAATCGTGTTGTCATTTCGGGAGAGTCCGAGATTATATATGATGCCCGTATGCCGCGCATTATGACGACACCCGGCTATACGGCGTATGTCAAGATTGCAGAGGGCTGTGACAACAACTGTGCCTTCTGCGCAATTCCAATGATCCGAGGTCACTACCGCAGCCGCAAATTTGAAGATGTTGTCGAGGAAGTAAAACGTCTTGCCGCTGATGGTGTAAAGGAAATTAACCTTATTGCCCAGGATACGACCAATTATGGCCGCGACCTTTACGGAAAGCCACGTCTTGCGGAGCTTTTGAAGGAGCTTTGCAAAATCGATGGAATACAGTGGATTCGCACGCTTTATTCCTATCCGCGCTTCTTTACGGATGAGCTTATAGACGTGATTGCTTCCGAGCCGAAGATTGCGAAATATGTTGACCTTCCGCTTCAGCATGCTCATGATGCGATTCTCAGACGTATGCATCGTGCGGATACACGTGAGAGCATTGAAAAGCTGCTGGAAAAGATTCGTGAGCGCATACCCGGGGTTACGGTACGTTCAACCTTTATCGTGGGATTCCCCGGAGAAACCGATGCACATTATCAGGCTCTCAGAGAATTTTTGCTGAAGCAGCGCTTTGATAAGGTGGGAATTTTCACATATTCCAAGGAAGAGGATACACCGGCATACAGCATGGACGGACAGGTCGCAGAGGATGTAATGCAGGAGCGTTACCATGAACTCATGAGCATTCAGAGCAAAATTTCCGAGGAGACCAACCAGGCTCTTGAAGGAAAGGAGCTTGATATTCTCGTAGAAGGCCGCGATGAGGAGCAGCAGACAATCGCTGTCGGACGTTCTTATCGGGAAGCACCCGAGGTAGACGGTCAGGTCTACATTGAAGGAGATACTGACAGCAAGCCGGGTGATATTGTACGTGTCCGCGTTACACAGGGCTTTACCTATGATGTTGTAGGTGAGCCGGTGGAGAAAAAGAAATGATATCAGGACAGGATGAAAAGTCTCTTGGAGCTTTGATTGGAGAAAAGCTTTTAGTGCAAGGAAGGACAGTTGCCTGCGCTGAATCATGCACGGGTGGTCTTTTGACGAGCTGCCTTACTGATACCCCCGGAAGCTCTGCTTACGTGAAGGGCGCTGTCGTTTCATATACTAACGAGGTCAAAGCAGGTGTTCTCGGTGTTAAGCAGGAGACACTTGATTCGCTCGGAGCTGTATCTGAGAAAACAGCAGTTGAAATGGCAGAGGGTGTCAGAAAAAAGCTGTGCTCTGATTACGCGCTGAGTGTGACGGGGAATGCCGGACCGGGAGCCTCAGAGGGAAAGCCCGTAGGTCTGGTATTCATAGGCTTTGCTTCGGAAACATCAGCGTTCGCAAAGAAATTCAACTTCAGCGGAACGCGAATTGAAATAAAAAAAACAGCGGTGCATGAAGCAATGAAGCTGCTGAATGAAGAATTGGAAAAGTGAGTTTTCAGCTAAAATACAAAATTAAGCTGATATAATACAAAAAGTTGAAATCAGAAAATTATCAAGGAGGTTTTCCTTATGAATCTGAAAAAAACGGTAATGATGACAATCGCGGCAGGCATGACGGCGTTTTCTCTCGCAGCTCCGATGGCAGCCTTTGCTGCGGAAGCTCCGGCAGCAGAGACAGCTTCTGCATCTGAGGAGCCGAGAGAGCTTTCGGCAGAGGAGGCGCTTGAGCTTTACAAACAGAGCGGTTATCTTTACACGAGCCAGCGCTATGGCTTTTCCATCGTCTGCCCGACAAAACCTGTTGCGGTAGTTCCTGCAAGCATGATTGATGAGCAGGCTTATGGCGAGGTTCTTATTTTTGAGAGCGAAGGTTTTGATATAAAGCACGCATGGACGATTCAGTGCAAGGCATTTGAGGATGCTTCGATTCCTGACAATCTCGCGCAGAAATCAGAAAAGGAGCAGCAGGCATATCTTGATAATCTCATGAAGACCATGCCTTATGAATTCGTACGCCTTGCAGATGTTCTTGGTGACGGCAGACTCGGTCTTTATGCGGTTACTGCAAAGGACTGGGAGGTTGATGAGAACGGTGACGGTAAACCGGACGGAACACTTCATTCCGATACCCAGACAGTCCGTACGTTCTTCCGTGGACAGCTGGGCGGTCATTTCGCTGTTGAGCTTCTCGACAATCCTGACATCACGGCTGCGCATACTGCAACCTACCGTCTTGGTCTGATGACCTTCCAGGAAATTCCGGCAGTAAACAACGACGCTGCTATCGAAAAGAAATCCGACAAGAAAAAGAAATAAAATTTACTGCAGCACTCTGTTTCATTTGTATTGAGGCAGGGTGCTGTTTTTTGCGCATGATTGAACTCAATGAAAAGCTTATGATATACTAGATTCGTAATTGTTATAGAAGAAACAGAAGGGGAAAAAGAATTACATGCAGACAAAAAATATCCGAAACTTTTCAATCATAGCGCATATCGACCACGGCAAATCAACATTGGCCGACCGTCTGATTGAGAATACGGGAACACTCTCCCAGCGCGAGATGGAGGCGCAGGTACTGGACTCCATGGACCTTGAGCGCGAGCGTGGAATTACGATAAAGGCACAGACTGTCCGCCTGAACTACAAGGCAAAAAATGGAGAAACCTACGAGCTTAACCTCATTGATACACCGGGGCATGTTGACTTCACATATGAAGTATCAAGAAGCCTTGCAGCCTGCGAGGGAGCGCTTCTTGTTGTTGACGCGACGCAGGGGGTCGAGGCACAGACGCTTGCAAACGTCTACATGGCTCTTGAGCACGACCTGGAAATTATTCCTGTTATAAACAAAGTAGATCTGCCGAGTGCAGACCCTGAAAAAGTTAAAAAAGAAATAGAGGATGTCATAGGCCTTGACGCATCTGATGCTATTCTGGCATCGGCGAAGACAGGCATAGGCATTGAAGATATTCTTGAGGCAATAGTGGAGCGTATCCCTGCCCCACATGGTGATGATGACAAGCCTCTTAAGGCGCTCATTTTCGACTCCTACTTTGATGCGTACAAGGGTGTTATAGCCCATGTCCGCCTCATGGACGGAAAAATGAAAAAGGGTACAAAGCTCAAAATGATGGCTACAGGCAAGGTTTTTGATGTCACCGAGGTGGGCTGCTTCCGCCCCGCTCCTGTAGAGGTATCTGAGCTGGCATCAGGTGATGTCGGATATGTGGCAGGAAGCCTGAAAAATGTCCGTGACGTGCGTGTCGGCGATACAATAACCACGGAGGAGAACCCGACTCCCGAGCCGCTCCCTGGATACCGGGGTGTTACGCCGATGGTGTATTGCGGACTTTATCCTGTAGACAGCGCGGATTACGACAGCCTTAAGGATGCTTTGGAAAAGCTGCAGCTCAACGATGCTGCGCTTGTGTTTGAGGCAGAAACATCCCTGGCGCTTGGTTTTGGTTTCCGATGCGGATTTCTGGGACTTCTTCACATGGATGTCATTCAGGAACGCCTTGAGCGCGAATACAAGCTGAAGCTCATCACTACAGCTCCAAGCGTTATCTATCATGTGCATAAAACGGACGGCACGATGATTGCCATTGATAATCCTGCAAAGCTCCCGACGCCGCAGGAAATAGACTTTATGGAAGAGCCTTTTGTAAAGGCGACAGTTATTGTTCCAAATGATTATGTCGGTGCGGTAATGCAGGTATCTCAGGACAAACGCGGAGAATACAAGAGTATGGATTATCTTGACGTGAACCGTGTCATGCTGACGTATCATATTCCGCTGAGCGAGATTATTTACGATTATTTTGATATATTGAAATCAACGACACGTGGATACGCATCGCTGGACTATGAGCTTGCCGATTACCAGCCGGCCAAGCTCGTGAAACTCGACATCCTCCTCAACGGAGAGCCCGTCGATGCTCTTTCAACAATTGTTTTCGCGGATCATGCGGCTTACCGTGGGCGTCAGCTTGCGGCGAAGCTCAAGGAAATCATCCCGAAGCAGATGTTCGAGATTCCGATTCAGGCAGCGGTCGGAAGCAAAATTATCGCCCGTGAAAACGTACGCGCATTCCGCAAGGATGTCCTTGCAAAATGCTACGGCGGCGATATATCGCGTAAGCGTAAGCTGTTAGAAAAACAAAAGGAGGGCAAGAAGCGCATGAAGGCGGTAGGCAGTGTCGAGATACCACAGGAAGCCTTTATGGCGGTCTTGAAAATTCACTGATGAGCTACGGAGTCTACATTCACATCCCATTCTGCAAGAAGAAATGCCAGTATTGTGATTTTCCTTCATGGGAAGGAAAGGAAGACCTCATGTCTGCATATACGCAGGCAATCGTCAAGGAAATTGAAGCCCAGGAGCCCTTCCTGGCAAAGGCGGGTCCCGCGTCCAGCGTATTTATCGGGGGCGGAACACCGACAGTCATTCCCATAACGCAGCTGGAGCGCATAATTGATGCCGTGCGTGAGAATATTCCCCTTGATCCTGAGGCGGAGTTCACCGTTGAGGCAAATCCGGGAACGGTAACGCTTGAACATATGACGGCGCTCTATACCATGGGTGTTACAAGGCTTTCCATCGGAGCGCAGACCTTTGAAAACGATATTCTTGAGCGTATCGGACGCATACATACAGCGCAGGATATCAAGGATGCGGTGCGCTGGGCACGCGCTGCGGGATTCACCAATGTCAGCATGGACCTTATGTACGGACTTCCGGGGCAGACAATGAAGAATCTCGTTGACAGCATAGGCTCGGCCATGGATCTTGCCGTGACGCATATTTCCGTCTATGGGCTTCAGGTCGAGGACGGTACACCGCTGAAGGCAAAGATTGAAGCGGGGGAGATTACTCTTCCTACGGATGAAGAAACGGAAGCCATGTACGACTATGTTGTGAACAATCTGCCGCCTTACGGCTTTGCACGATATGAGATATCCAATTTTGCACGCGACGGCTTTGAGAGCCGCCACAATCTCGGCTACTGGAGTGACAAGCCGTATATCGGCTTCGGCGCGGCAGCTCATTCCTATTGGGGCGGACGGCGCACGGAAAACCTCAGAACACCTGAGGAATACATCGCAAGCATTGAGCGCGGCGAATCTCCTGCACGGCCTGAGGAACCCTCTACTCCCGAGATTCAGATGGCGGAGTTCTGTTTCCTTGAGCTTCGGACGGTACGCGGCATAGACAGGGAACAGTTCGAAAAGCGCTTCGGCTGCACTGTGGAAAGCGTATATCAAAAGGTTATCGACGATTTGAAATTAAAGGAGCTTCTTACCTCTGATGAAAAATATATACGTCTGACTCCAAAGGGCATGAAGCTTGGAAACGTCGCTTTCCGCGCATTTCTGCTTTGAGGAGGATAAAGTATGAATATGAAGAAAATTTTCGCTTCGGCAGCAGCAGCCCTGCTTCTTGTGGGAACAGTGCCTGCCATGGCAGCGCCTGAGCTTACCTCTGAGCAGGTAAGTGAGGCACAGATTAAGGGAAACAAAATTGTGCCGGACAAAAAGGTCAACTTTGTTTTTGCTGAATGGAAGGACTATCACGCAGAGGAAGGAGACTTCATGCGTGATGATATCAGGACAACAGCGGATGCGTACTGGATTACTCCCTACTGTCACGTTATGAACGAGCAGATTACACAGACACGGACGGGCAATCGTGACTTCAAGGCTATTCCCGAGGCAGGAAAGGAATACCAGCTTCGCGTTATGATTGCATCACGACGACTGGATGTGGACGCAATTCGTGATGCGGAAATAATTGTAAAACAGGGAAAACGTGAGCTTGTGCCGATGCGTGTGCGTTATACGAATCTCCAGAGAGCGGTAGAGACGGAGCTGGTCCGCCGCATTACCTGGAACAAGGTCGGACTTGTTGTGGACTTTGCGGCAGATGACGTGGAGGACAAAATCCCCCTTGAGGTTATAATCAAAGCCAACGGCAATACTCCGATTATTTTCCCGACTTTTGAAAACAATGCAGAGTATGACAGTTATGATACAAAAAATCATAAGTTCCAGTGGTATCCTCTGCACAGCAAACTTTGATGAATGATAAGATGAGACAGCGAAGGGAGAAATCCTTTTGCTGTCTTTTTTTATGATTAAATTTTTTGATTTGACTTATTGACTTTTTGATGTATAAGGGGTATAGTCTTTATAGACGTTAGCACTCAACGTGATGGAGTGCTAACAAATGAGGAGGAAGAAAGGATGGACGAACGCAAACAGAGAATACTGCAGGCAATCGTGCAGGACTATATCGAGTCTGCGGAACCGGTCGGCTCCCGTACGATAGCGCGCAGGCATGACCTTGGCGTGAGTCCCGCGACTATCCGGAACGAAATGGCTGACCTTGAGATGCTGGGGTATCTTGAGCATATCCACACTTCATCCGGACGCATTCCGTCCTCAAAGGGTTACCGCTTTTATGTTGATGACCTTCTTCCGTCAAAGCCGCTTGACGAGGAGGAAAAGGCACTTATCGACAAATGGTATATGGAGCGGGTTCGGCGCATAGATGAAGTTTTTCAGGAAACTGCGCGAATCATATCCCACGTCACTAAGAATGTTTCGCTGGTACTTGCTCCGCAGATGACTCAGGCAGCCTTCAGGTGTCTGCAGTTTCTGCCGCTTGATGACCGTCGGGCAATTGCTGTTTTGATGACAGATGCAGGCTTCATCGAAAATAAGATTGTCGATATGCCTGACGGTGCGGCATTTGAGGATTTCCAGCGCATGGCTCTCGTCATAAACGGATGCCTTGCAGGACATACCCTTGATGCGATATCTCCGGCGGTTATGAAAAATATCCGTGAGGAGATTGGCGACGAAAGCCTTTTCGAAGCGGCCCAGGAGGTTATCCACCGTTCACTTGATACGGGGAAGCATGAAAGACTTTATCTCGGAGGCACCAGCGAAATACTTTCCCAGCCGGAATTCCATGATGTGGAAAAGGTAAAGGAAATCCTCCTCATGTTTGAAGAGGAGCAGCTTTTGAAGGATATCCTCCACGCGCACCTGGGAGAAGGGCTGAAGGTTACAATCGGCAAGGAGAACGAGGTCAGGGGAATGCAGGACTGCAGCCTTATGACTGCCACCTACCATCTTGACGGTGAGCTTCTTGGGACAATCGCGGTTCTCGGACCTACACGCATGGAATACGGGAAGGCGATGACACTTTTGAACTACATGAACGGCCATCTGGCCGACGTGGTAAAAAAATTCCGCTGGTAGCGGCACGAGGTGAGAAATATGCCATTCATGAAGGATAAAATGAAGAAAAAGGATGAAGTGAATTTGGAAGATATGCAGGAGCAGATTAACGAAGCGGAAACGCAGCAGGAGGAAGTAAAGCCGGCTGCTGAGGAAGCTGTGGAGGAGTCCGCTGAGACACAGGAGCAGGCAGTTGATGAAACTGAAAAGCTCAAGGCAGAAATAGAAGAAAAGAAAAACCAGTACCTGCGCCTGCAGGCTGATTTTGAAAATTTCCGACGCCGCACAAGACAGGAGAAAGAGGAGCTTGGAAATGTGGTAACACAGACAATCCTTAAGGATATGCTTCCTCTTCTTGACAACTTCGAGCGCGCGCTGGCATCTGATAACAAGGACAGCGAGGGCTTCCACAAGGGCGTTGAGATGATTTATAATCAGTTCGCCGAGGCCCTGAAAAAGAACGGTCTTGAATATATCGAGACCGAGGGAAAGAAATTCGATCCGAATTTCCATCAGGCTGTCATGAGGGTGCAGAACCCTGACCTTGAGGATGAAATCATTGCGGCAGAGCTGCAGAAGGGCTACATTGTCAAGGGACGTGTTGTTCGCCCGAGTATGGTACAGGTTGTTTCCAATTAGTGTACTGGCATGATGATTTTTGAACAATAAACGACGTCGCATATGTTGGCATATGCCAGGCGGAGGAGGGAGGAATAGCGGTGGCTATGCCGACTGACGACAACGAAGCAGATGGCGGCATAGGCGGTGGCGTTGTTCGATTGTCATCGTGTCAGTACGCTGGTCGAAAGACCAGTGAATCAAATAGATAATTTACATATGTTTTTTTACAGGAGGAAATAAAAATGGCAAAAGTAATTGGTATTGATCTGGGTACGACGAACTCTGTTGTATCCGTTATGGAAGGCGGCGAGCCGACTGTCATTACGAACCCTGAGGGCAGTCGTCTGACACCGTCTGTTGTAGGTTTTACGAAAGACGGACAGCGTCTTATCGGTCAGCTTGCAAAACGTCAGGCTGTATCAAATCCGGACCGCACAATCCGTTCCATCAAGCGCCACATGGGCGAGAACGACTACAAGGTAGATATCGACGGAAAAGGCTACACACCGCCGGAAATCTCCGCAATGATTCTCCAGAAGCTGAAAGCAGATGCGGAGGCTTACCTCGGCGAGACTGTTTCCCAGGCTGTTATCACAGTTCCTGCATACTTCAACGACAGCCAGCGTCAGGCAACTAAGGACGCAGGCAAGATTGCAGGTCTTGAGGTTCTCCGTATTATCAACGAGCCGACGGCAGCAGCCCTGGCTTATGGACTTGATAAGGACAGCGACGAAACAATCCTCGTTTTCGACCTTGGCGGCGGTACATTCGATGTATCCATCCTTGAGCTTGGCGACGGCGTATTCGAGGTTAAGGCTACAAACGGTAACACACACCTCGGCGGTGATGACTTCGATGCCCGTATCGTTGACTGGATGGCTGACGAGTTCAAGAAAGAAAACGGCATCGACCTCAAGGCTGATAAAATGAGCGCACAGCGCCTCGTTGAAGCTGCTGAGAAGGCAAAAATCGAGCTTTCGAGCATGCTCTCCACGAACATCAACCTTCCGTTCATTACGGCAGGCGCAAACGGCCCGCTCCATCTCGACCTTACACTTTCCCGTGCTAAGTTCGACGAACTCACGAGAGACCTTGTTGAAGCAACTATGGAGCCGACACGCAAGGCAATGGCAGACGCAGAGCTTTCTCCGTCCGATATCAACAAAGTCATTCTCGTCGGCGGTTCTTCCCGTATTCCGGCTGTTCAGGAAGCAATCAAGCAGTACCTGAACAAAGAGCCGAACCACGGCGTAAATCCGGATGAGTGCGTATCCGTCGGTGCTGCTGTACAGGGCGGCGTTCTCGTCGGTGAAGTAAAAGACGTTCTTCTTCTTGATGTTACACCGCTGTCCCTTGGTATTGAGACACTCGGCGGTGTATGCACGAAGATTATCGACCGCAACACTACAATTCCGACATCCAAGAGCCAGGTATTCTCCACGGCTGCGGACAACCAGCCCTCTGTTGATATCCATGTTCTGCAGGGCGAGCGTGAAATGGCAGCAGGCAACAAGACACTGGGCCGCTTCGAGCTCTCCGATATTCCGCCGGCTCCGCGCGGAGTACCACGTATTGAGGTCAAATTTGATATCGACGCAAACGGTATCGTTCATGTATCTGCAAAAGACCTTGGCACAGGCAAGGAGCAGAAAATCACGATTCAGTCCGACAGCGGCATGAGCAAGGAAGATATTGACCGCATGGTCAAGGAAGCTGAGGCTCACGCAGCAGAGGACAAGAAACAGAAGGAAACAATCGAAATCAAGAATACGGCTGACAACCTTGTATATCAGGCAGAGAAAGCAATCAAGGACCTCGGCGACAAAGCTGACAAAGCACAGGTCGAAAAGGTTCAGGCTGCTGTAGAGAAGGTTAAGGAAGCGCTGAAGGGCGGAGACAATGAAGCAATCAAGAAGGCTTCCGAAGAACTCCAGAAACCGCTCTATGAAATGAGCGCGGCTGCATATCAGCAGGCTCAGCAGGCAGCAGACGGCGCACAGGCAGGCCCTGAGGGCGCGGCACCGCAGCAGGACGCAAAGAAGGACGACGACAATGTCGTAGATGCGGAATATACCGAAGTCAAAGACGACAAAAAGTAATTATATGAAGAAGCAGGATTTACGCGGGTGCTGTGAAAATGCGTCTGTGTAAGTCATAGGGTATGAAGAGTGGGCTCAAAACTGCTCACTCTTCTTCTTTACGAAGGTGGTATAACGTGAGCGAAAAACGCGATTATTACGAAGTCCTCGGCGTTGAAAAGGGTGCCTCGGATGCGGATATAAAGAAAGCCTTCAAGAAGCTGGCAAGAAAATATCATCCGGATTTGAACCGTGACAACCCGAAGGAAGCTGAGGAAAAATTCAAAGAGGTCAACGAAGCTTACAGCGTTCTTTCTGACCCGCAGAAAAAACAGCAGTACGACCAGTTCGGCCACGCTGCCTTTGAAGGCGGTATGGGCGGAGGCGGCGGTGCAGGCGGCTTTGGCGGCTTCGGCGGATTCGGAGGCTTTGGCGGAGGCGGCGGCTTTGACGATATATTCGATGCCTTTTTTGGAGGCGGAGGAAGCCGTCAGCGTCGTCAGGGACCTGAAAAGGGTGATGACCTCAGATATGACCTCGAAATTGAATTCGAGGAGGCAGCCTTTGGCGTGGAAAAAGAAATCCGTGTTCCACGTACCGAGGAATGCAAATCCTGCCACGGCTCCGGCGCGGCAGAAGGCTCATCTCCTGAGACCTGCCCGGACTGCCATGGTACAGGGCAGGTACAGCATGCAGTCAATACACCCCTTGGCCGTATGATGAGCTCCCGTACCTGCGGACGCTGCGGCGGTACAGGCAAGATTATCAAAAATCCGTGCAAAACCTGCAATGGTTCAGGTCATGTAAAAGGCTCGCATACAATTCGTGTAAAGGTTCCGGCAGGTGTTGATGAAGGCTCCAGAATCCGTATTTCAGGCGGAGGAGATGCAGGGCGCCGCGGAGGTCCGAGCGGAGATCTTTACGTATACATCTACGTCCGTGAGCACAAGCTTTTCCAGAGAAGCGGCAACGATGTTATCTGTGAAGTACCTATCTCCTTTGTGCAGGCGGCATTGGGTGATACCATCGAGGTGCCGACTCTCGACGGCAAGGTAGAGATGAAGATACCTGAGGGCATCCAGTCGGGCACGGTTCTGCGGCTTAAAGGACGGGGTATTCCGTTCCTCCGCGGCAGCGGACGTGGCAACCAGCATGTCCGTGTAAAGGTACTGACGCCGAAGAAGCTCTCGAAGGAGCAGAAGGATCTTTTGCAAAAATTCGGAGAAATATCCGGCGAAAGTGTAAATCCGGAGCAGAAAAGCTTCATGGATACGATTCGCAAAATGTTTTCGAAGTAAAGATATGCCGTGGGAGAAATCCCGCGGCATATTTTTGTACTTTGCTATTTATGATTCTTTTTGATATAGTAGTAGATATTTATGACGCATGAATAAATGTTTAAACAGCCTTCTCCCTTGGGAGAAGGGGGACCGCGTAAGCGGTGGATGAGGTGCACCATGCCTTATCACTATCTGCAAACGAGAGGAGCATAATAGATGGAATGGGTTGAAGTCAGCGTAGAGACAAAAACCGAGGCTGCTGACCTTGTGACAGCCGCATTTACGGATATAGGAGCAGGCGGCGTCGAAATCGACGATCCTGCTCTCATAAACGCGTATATTGACGAAGGAAGATGGGATTACCGCGACATGGAGCGAAAGCCTGAAACAGGTATGGTGGTAGTACGCTCCTATCTTGCGAATGATGAAGAGCTTGATGGAAAGGTCAGGACTCTCAAAGCATCCCTTGAGTACATGAAAGGGCGCGGTGCTGACCTGGGAACTGCAAAGGTTTCAACAAATATCCGCAACGACGAAGACTGGGTGGATAACTGGAAAAAATATTTCCACACGGATAAGGTCGGTAAAAATCTTGTGATTCAGCCGTCATGGGAGGAATACGAGGCGCAGCCGGATGATATAGTGCTTCGTCTTGACCCGGGGGCGGCCTTTGGCACGGGAACTCACCCGACGACATCAATGTGTCTCCGCGCTCTTGAGGAGCTTGTAAAGCCGGATATGACGGTATTCGATGTAGGTACGGGTTCAGGCGTGCTTGCCATAGCTGCTGCAAAGCTTGGCGCATCGAAGGTTGTGGCCGCGGACTATGACGCAACGGCAGTAAAATCCGCGAAATTTAACAGCGCAGAAAACGGAACTGAGTCAATAATAGAAATAAAACAAAGCGACCTTCTTAAGGAATTTTCCGGAAAGGCAAAGCTCATTACTGCAAACCTTATTGCCGACCTGGTCATCCGTCTTTTTGACGAGCTGGATGACCACCTCGAAAAGGGAGGACGACTTCTCGCCAGCGGAATCATACTGAGCCGCGAGGAGGATGTGGTTGCGGCGGCTAAGCTGCACGGACTTTTTATAGTACAGCGCCATGAAGAAAAAGAGTGGCTTGCTCTTGAAATAATCCGTGAGGAGGACCGCTGATGCGCCGCCTTTTTCTGCAGGGCGTCTTGTCCGAGGAAGTCACTGTGACGGGAAGTGATGCCCATCATCTGGGCTATGCTCTGCGCGCAAAAGAGGGCGACCGTGTAATCGCCGCAGACAGGGACGGAAAAACCGCCGTAATGGAAATCACGGGATTCACATCAGACACAGTTACGCTGAAGCTTATTGAAGAAATCGAGGCGGATACTGAATCTCCTATTGCGCTTACCCTGGCCATGTGTCTGCCGAAAGCAGATAAAATGGAGTTCATAGTTCAGAAGGCTGTAGAGCTTGGAGTATCGGCTATTCAGCCCATAAAGAGCGCCAACTGCGTTGTGAAATACGACGAGAAAAAAAGCGAAGCGCGCCGTGTGAAATGGCAGCGCATAGCAAACGAAGCCGCGAAGCAGTGCGGACGGACACTTATACCTGTGGTTGAGCCCATTCGTGATATAAAGGAATGGCTCGCTGAACGCACTGAAGCGGACGGATTATTTCTCTGCTACGAAAATGAGGAAAAGCTTTCTCTCGGCACGTGGCTGAACGAAAAAAATCAGAAGCAATATACGGCCCTGATAGGCCCTGAGGGAGGCTTCTCACCTGATGAGGCAGCCGCCGCAAAGAAGGCAGGTGCTGCTGTGGTAACATTGGGCCCACGCATACTGCGCGCTGAGACCGCGGCACTTGCCGTGCTTTCTTGTGTGCAGTACGAAAAAGGCGATTTAGGGAATCGTATTCAGATAGAAAGGTGAAAGACAAGATTGACAACGGCTGCATTTATGACCTTGGGCTGCAAGGTCAACCAGTTTGAAACAGAAACAATGGAAGGACTTTTCCGCAAGGCAGGCTATGAGATAGTTCCCTTCACGGAGCGTGCGGACGTCTATATTATAAATACCTGCTCCGTAACAATGCTGGGGGAGAAAAAATCACGACAGCTCATACGCCGTGCCCGGCGTGAAAACGAGGACGCGCTTATTGCCGTTACAGGCTGCTACGCTCAGCTTGCTCCGGAAATTATAGCTCAGCTTCCGGGAGTACGTCTTGTGGTAGGCACGAAGGACCGCGCCCGCATAGTGGAGCTGGTGGAGGAAGCCGCGAAGGCTGACGGTGTTGTGCGTGAGGTTGGAGACATCATGCACGCGGATACCTTTGAGGATATTCCGCTTTTTTCCGCGCCGGAAAGAACCCGTGCTTTTCTGAAGATACAGGAGGGCTGTCAGAATTTCTGCACCTACTGCATTATCCCATATACAAGAGGGCCTCTGAGGTCAAGACCGATTGAAAGCATAAGAAGAGAAGCAGAAAAGCTATTGAAGGCAGGCTTCAGGGAAATTGTTCTCACGGGTATCCATCTCGGCGCGTATGGCAGAGACCTTGAAGAAAATGTTACTCTGGCAGATGCCGCTGCGGCGGTGCTGGAGTTCCCTGAGCTAAAGCGCCTGCGCCTCGGTTCTCTGGAGTCTATTGAGCTTTCTCCTGAGCTTTTCGCGCTCATAAGGAGCGATAAGCGTTTTGCACGTCATTTGCATCTTCCGCTGCAGGCAGGCTCGGATGCCATACTGAAGACAATGAACCGTCACTACACTGCGGAGGAATTTTCAAAGCTCCTTGAAAAGGTCAGGGCTGAGGTGACGGGAGTCGCAATAACCACAGATATAATTGTGGGTTTTCCCGGGGAAACAGAAGAGCTTTTCGAGGAAGGACTGGCCTTCTCAGCGAAGCAGGGCTTTGCCCGTATGCATGTATTCCCGTACTCGAGACGTCCCGGAACTCCCGCGGCGAAAATGTCCAACCAGATATCTCAGACGGAGAAAAAGGACAGAGTTCATCGTATGCAGACTCTTGCAGACTCAATGGCTGAAAAATTCCACGAGAGCTTTTTGGGCGAAACAGCAGATGTGCTTTTTGAGACGGAAACAGACGGCATCATAGATGGACTCACAGATACGTACATCCGCGTATATACAGATGCAAGGCTGCCGCTGGGTGAAATAGCGCAGATGAAGCTGACAAAGCTTTACAAAGACGGCGTCTGGGGCGTGCCTGTCTAAAATTTTTTAAACTCCCTGCATAATTTTCAAAAAATATGCAGGGATTTTGAATTTTATGACGAATAAATCAAGATAGTAGTTGTTGCTCCACAACGGAGAGGGGGTACGAATCATGGCTGATTGTATTTTCTGCAAAATCGCGCAGAAGGAAATTCCTTCGACGCTTGTTTATGAAGATGAACTCGTTGCTGCGTTCAAAGACCTTGAGCCTCAGGCACCATTTCATGCACTTGTTATTCCGAAAAAGCACGTCGAAAGCATTGCTGCACTCAAGGCTGAGGACAAGGAACTCGCGGCTCATATCCTGTGTGATGTCATTCCGCAGATTGCGGAAGAACAGGGACTTACGGAGAAAGGCTTCCGCGTAGTTGCAAACACAGGCGAGGAAGGCGGACAGACTGTAAAGCATCTGCATTTCCATATTTTGGGAGGACGGTCCATGCAGTGGCCGCCGGGCTGATGTTAAGATGAAACAATTTTTATTGACAAAGCCCCTTGTATCGCGTATAATAGCAGGGTGTAATTGCGTCAAAGAATAAAGCATACTACACTCCCAACAAATCTGGAGGGGGGGAATATAAATGGCAAACGAAGTTAAGGTTGGCAAGAACGAAAGCATCGACAGTGCTCTCCGCCGTTTCAAACGTACATGCCAGAAAGCGGGTACGTTGGCTGAGGTTCGCAAACGTGAACATTATGAAAAACCGAGCGTCCGCCGTAAGAAGAAGTCGGAAGCTGCGCGTAAACGCAAATTCAGAGCGTAAGAGTTTCATCTGCGTTCTTTTATTTGGACGAAATTTTGCTCCTGTCTTATTACGGCAGGAGCAAATTTATTTTGTAAAAAGAAATCAATGATTAAGGCAAGTCGTGTTTATGTAGAGAGACTTTTCGGTTATTTCTGAACGGAGGGATTATGATGTCACTTAAAGAACAGCTGACGGTCGATATGAAGGAAGCCATGAAGGCACGTGAGGACGGCAAAATGCGCCTGAGCGTAATCCGCCTCGTGCGCGGTGCAATCCGCCAAAAGGAAATTGACGGGAAATGCGAGCTTGGTGATGATGATGTACTCGCAATCATCAGCAAAGAAGTTAAGCAGCGCAGAGACTCCATCGAAGAATTCAAAAAAGGAAGCCGCGCTGATCTGGTAGAGGCCGCAGAGCAGGAAATCGGGATCCTCATGAGCTATCTTCCGAAGCAGCTGGGCGAGGACGAAGTCCGTGCTCTCGTAGAGGAAGCAGTGAAAGCAACCGGGGCCGAGACTGCGAAGGACATGGGCAAGGTAATGAAGGAGCTCATGCCGAAGGTCAAAGGCAAAGCTGACGGTAAAATGGTAAACAATATCGTCCGCGAATTTTTGAAATAACGTATAAAATCTGCCGCATATTTTATGTGCGGCAGATTTTTTATGTTATAATCGATATATACTACATTCGGGAGGTAAGATCATGAACAAAAAAGCAGAAATTTTTTTGAACTACCTTGATGAAAAAAAGATTGAGAACGTATTTGCCATCGAAGAAATGCCTAACGATGACTGGGAATCCTCTATTTTCCGCTCGAACATTGACATCGGCGGAAACAAGCTTCCTGTTGGAGTCATCCTTGACAACAGCATCTACGGAATGATTCGTATTCTTATCGCACCGAATGCCCGCACGGATGAAAATGAGCTTGCTGTACTCCGCGTTGTGAATGAATACAACAAAAAGTATAAATCCTTCAAATACTACTTTGATGACAAAGGGTCTCTTGTTCTCGATATCTGCATTCTCTCCGCGGAAGGAGAGAGGCTTGGCGACCTCATCTATGCGATGTTTGACGTAATCATCAACCATTTGAACGAATCCTACAAGGAAATCATGCACGCAATCTGGGCATGAAAAATACTACGCGTAAAATCCTTTTTTGGAGCTGTGAAAAAAGCATTTCTTGCCTTCCCCATTGGGGAAGGGGGACCACGTAGTGGTGGATGAGGTACACCAAGGAGAGCCGCTATTTATGTACATAGTAGGCACTTTGGGGAGCACCTCATCCGAGCCCTGCGGGCCCACCTTCTCCTAAAGGAGAAGGCGTTCTTGTTGCTTTTTTCACAGCCCCTTTTTTATACCGTATCAAAGAAATGTTCTTTTGCAGACTTTTTCCACATTTCTATTAGATGATACAATATGAAAACAGGGAAGGAGGAGATGCGTTTGGAGATTGTCGGAGCAGCATGGGTGGAAGTGCTTCTTTTGGCTGTCGTTTTCTTCGGCGTTCTCGTTGAAATAAAAACCGGGGGACTTGGTGTAGGTGCTCTTCTGGGAATAGTGGCCGCAGGGGTTTTCTTCGGCAGTCAGTATATGAAGGGACTCGTCGCAATGTATCAGATAGCGATGTTCCTTGGAGGGGTCCTCTGCATCATCATCGAAATCCTCACTCCCACAGTCGGACTTTTGGCGGGACTCGGCGTTGCTGCAATGCTTTACAGCGTAGTCCTGACATTGGGAGGAGATGTAGATGCGGTTTATGCACTGCTGGCATCCCTTGCAATTGCGGTTCTTGTATTCGCGGTATTTGTAAAACGTATGCCTTCAAGCCGCCTCTGGAAAAAGCTTGTTCTCAGCGATGCGTCCACAAAGGAACGCGGCTACGTCAGCGCACCACCGAAGCAGGAACTCGTCGGGCGCACCGGTATCGCGGAGACAGACCTCAGGCCCTCGGGGCGTGGGAGCTTTGACGGAGTTTCGCAGGATATAGTAGCTGATGGAGCCTATATCGTAAAAGGAAGTAGCATTATCGTGGCAGCTGTCGAAGGCAGCCGCGTGATAGTAAGAAAAGTAGAATAATATGCCTACCCTGAAGGGGAAGGCTGAAAAACAGGAGGAAACTTTATGGGAGCATTACTTGGTTCCGGATTCATGCTTGTCATCATCATTATCGCATTAGCAGTATTTCTTCATTTTGTGCCCCTGGGACTTTGGGTATCGGCGATTGCCGCGAACGTAAATGTTGGTATTTTCCAGCTCGTCGGTATGCGTCTTCGCCGCGTTGTACCGCAGAAAATCGTACTCCCCCTCATAAAAGCAAACAAGGCAGGACTTACAGTATCGGTTAATCAGCTTGAGGCGCATTATCTCGCAGGCGGTAACGTTGACCGCGTTGTAGATGCCCTTATCGCTGCACACCGTGCTGAAATACCTCTGCCCTTTGAACGCTCTGCGGCCATCGACCTCGCAGGACGTGACGTTCTCGAGGCTGTTCAGATGAGCGTCAATCCTAAGGTTATCGAGACCCCGGTTGTATCCGCAGTCGCGAAGAATGGTATAGAGCTTAAAATCAAAGCCCGTGTCACCGTCCGCGCAAACATTGACCGTCTCGTAGGCGGTGCGGGAGAGCCTACCATTATTGCACGTGTCGGTGAAGGTATTGTTACTACAGTAGGTTCCTCGGAAAAACATACTGACGTCCTCGAAAGCCCGGATGAAATCTCAAAGACTGTCCTCGGAAAGGGCCTTGACGCAGGTACTGCATTTGAAATTCTCTCCATTGATATAGCTGATGTAGATGTAGGACGCAACATCGGAGCAGAGCTTATGACAGATCAGGCGGAGGCTGATAAGCGTATTGCACAGGCAAAAGCTGAGGAACGCCGCGCAATGGCTGTAGCAAAAGAACAGGAAATGAAGGCATATACTCAGGAAATGGAAGCAAAGGTTGTCGAAGCCCAGTCCGAAGTACCTCACGCTATCGCGGAAGCATTCAGAAACGGCAATCTCGGAGTCATGGACTATTACAATCTCAAAAACATACAGGCGGACACAGATATGCGGGGCGCCATCAGCAAGGCAGGCACGCCTGATATGCCCCAGGGACCTCTGACGAAATAACGGGGAAAAGCTATGGATTACATATACTATGTATTCATGATAGAAGAAATCTTTTTTGAGGCAGTTGGCTGGATTTTCAGCCATCTTCCGATGATAGCAGCGCTCATATTCATGATATTCATGAACTATACGCAGAAAAACAAAACACGGAAAAAATTCCCCCCAATAAAAAAGCCTCAGCCCAAGGCGCAGCCTGCACCGTCGGACCCAAGGGACATCGGCTTTGAAATACCGGAGCTGAAACGTGCTCCTGAAGCAAAGCCTCAGGACGGAGTCTATCGTGAACAGCAGAGTGCGGACAGTCTTGCTATCGAGGCGGAGGAGCTGGCAGACGAGCAGAACCGCTACATGAAATACCTCAAAGAAAAGACCGAGCAGGAAAAAATCATGCGGGAGGAAGAAGAAAAAACCTACCGCGCCCAGGCGAAGCTTTCTGCGGAAGCACGTAAGCCTCTTGAACTTCCGCCTGTAACTCCTCAGGCACTCGCAACGGGTATCATCTACGAAGAAATTCTCGGAAAGCCCAAAGCCCTGCGTAAAAGAAAATTCTAATTCATTACACACGCGCAGAACACTTTGTTTTGCGCGTAATTTATTGTAGAATACAGGAAAGAACGCAAAACAAGGAGGAACGCAGAATGGGTAAAAAAATCGGGTTTATCGGACTTGGCGTCATGGGCGGAGCCATGGCGGAGCACCTCTTGGAAGCAGGCTTCGAGCTTACTGTATATAATCGCACGAAGAAAAAGGCAGAAACACTTCTGTCAAAAGGCGCAAAATGGGCGGATACACCTGCAGCCGCGGCGAAGAATTCGGATGTCGTAATCACAATGGTAGGCTACCCGGAGGATGTTGAGGAAGTATACCTTGGCAAGGACGGAATACTTGAGGCAAAAACAGGCGGATATGTCATAGATATGACCACCTCAAGCCCGAAACTGGCAAAAAAAATCTACGACGCAGCAGCGAAAAAAGGCATAGCCTCTGTCGATGCTCCTGTTTCAGGCGGCGATATAGGCGCACGAAATGCCACTCTTGTAATCATGGTAGGAGGAGACGAAAAAGCATTCCACGCCCTTGCACCGATTTTTAATGCTCTCGGAAAGACTGTCAGATATTTCGGCGCGGCAGGCTCGGGACAGTACACGAAAATGGCGAACCAGATAGCGATTGCCGCAGGTATGCTGGGAGTGGCAGAATCCTTGTCCTACGCGAAGAAAGCAGGACTTAACCCTGAGGCTGTCCTCGAAACCATCAGCGGCGGCGCTGCCGGCTCCTGGTCTCTTTCAAACCTTGGTCCGAGAATGCTGAAAGGCGATACTGCACCGGGATTTTACATCAAGCATTTCATCAAAGATATGCGCATAGCTATCGAAAGCGCAGAAGAAATGCATCTGGAGCTTCCGGGGCTGAAGCTGGCAAAGCGCCTCTATGACGAACTCTCGGCAAGAGGTATGGAAGACTGCGGAACGCAGACCATATACCAATGGTACGCAAAATGAGGTGGACATTTACCGATAATAACGGATTGATGTGCTGCGAAAATCCACGCATTAAAATACGCATAAGGAAATTCTGAAAACCAGCTGTGGCAAGGCTTTAAACCTCTTGCCGCAGCTTTTTCATGTATAAAAATTCCTTAAAATTTTCCTGATAATGATATTATTCAAAAAAACGTTTGCATAATTATCCGATGTATGCTATAATGCCTTTGGTTGAATTCTGTCTTGGAGATGGTTGAGGAAACATGGACACTCACACACGCTTCTCCTGATAGATGATGACCACACACATTCACATCTATTTTATTCAAAGGAGGAGTTTCTTATGAAAAAGACTCTCGTATCCGCACTGACGACTGCACTCGTAGTCGGCGCTGCATCCACAACTTTTGCAGCAGCTAATCCGTTCGAGGATGTTGCTGCAGACCATTGGGCTTATGATGCTGTTGCTCAGCTCGCTGCTGACGGCGTCATCGAAGGCTATGGCGATGGCACATATCGTGGCGACCAGGAAATCACTCGTTATGAGATGGCTCAGATGGTTGCTCGCGCTATGGCAAAGAGCGGCGTTTCCGCAGCTGACAAGGCTATGATCGACAAACTCGCTGCTGAGTTCGCTGATGAGCTGAACGCTCTTGGTGTCCGCGTTGCTGCTCTCGAGAAGAAAGTCGACAACGTTAAATGGACGGGCCGTGTACGTTATCGTTATATCAACAAACGTGAAGAGAACAAGGCTAACGATCCGCACAAGAATACGAACCAGGTTCTTCTCCGTCTCGAGCCGACCATGCAGATTAACAAGCATTGGGTAGGTAAAGCTCGTATCGACTATGGCCAGTCTGACAACATGGACTCTGCAAAGAACGATACGAAAGCAACGGTTGACCGTATCTATGTTGTTGGTACATATGGCAACACACAGATTAACCTCGGTAAATTCCCCGAGCAGACACAGGCTGACTACGGTATGATTTTCGACTATCGTATGGCCGGTGGTAAGGTTGTATTCGGTAAAGACATCAAGGTTGGCCTCGCTGCTGGTCGTTTGAACCTTAACGATGCTAAAGGATTTGGTGTCTGGGGTCGTAAAGCAGACGGTACGACTACTCCGGTTGCTGATGATGAGGTAACAGCAAGCGTCCTGAATGTTGAAGTTTACAATGACCGCGCTAAGAAATTCACATGGGGCGTTGGCTACACCCAGGTTGCTAACAAACAGGATTTCCGTGACAAGAATCCGCGTATCTGGAATGTAGGTCTCGGCTACAAGTTCACACCGACCTTCAACGTTACGGCTGCTTACGCTCGCAACACGCATGCATTCGAGGGTACGGAGAGCAAGAATAAGACATCTTACAACATTCAGCTCAACTATAAGGGCGCAAAGGCTTCCCAGAAGGGTTCCTTCGGTCTCTTCCTCGGATATCGTCACCTTGGCAACCTCTCTACGGTTCGTTCCACATACTCCGAGAACGGCGGCATTGAGGCTGGACAGAAGGGCTTCGAGGTAGGTGCTTCCTACACCTTCGATAAGAACATCGTTGGTAAAGCTCAGTACTTCTGGGGCAAGAAGATTGCAATTGATGACAACAACAAAGTCCATGCACTTTGGACAGAGCTTTCCTTCCTGTTCTAATTCCCTTAGGAATAACAGAAGAAAACTCTATACGCAGAAATGCAACAACAAAAGCCTCGGCGAAAGCCGGGGCTTTTTTGTGCGCTTTTTTGTTTTTCCATTTTTTTATCTACTTGCAACACAACATGGTATTATATAAAATATAAATAGAGGAGATGAAGCGCTGTGCCAGAAATAACCAGGTTCTACGGAATTATAATAAAGATGTTTTTCAAACCTAAAGAACATGAACCAAGTCATATCCATGCTCTCTATGGTGAATATATAGGTGAGTTTAATATATTGACATGCGAAATGATACAAGGAGATCTTCCACCTAAGGCACAGGAATTAGTGACTGAATGGTTGCATACCTATCAAGATGAACTGCAAAAAATGTGGGAGACACAGCTTATCCATAAACTTCCGCCGTTGAAATAGGAGGTGTCTATAATGATTCCACGTATTAAGCATATTGAACCGCGTGCTGATTATATCCTGCACGTTATATTCGATGACGGCAAAAGTGTTCTTTACGACGTAAAAGACGATATCTGCACACTTCCAACCTACCGCAGCCTAATGACTGAACAAGGACTTTTTCAAAATTTTCAGGTTGATGAAAGCCGTACCTGCGTGTATTGGAATGACGAGATAGATTTACCAAGCGATACCATATACGAATATGGTATACAGTGCTGACGCCTATTTTGTATCCATAAAGCCTCGGTATATACCGGGGCTTTTTTATGTCCATTTTCAGCCATTCGCCCCAATTTTTTGTCTATTGGAATTGACATGATAATCAATTCGTTTTATGATAATGAACTATCAAGAAGCATTGCAGAATAGATGCTATATAATAGAAGGAAACGACAAAATATTATGGAGAGATTTTATCTCGCGGCACTGCTGGCAGTGCCTAAGCTGAAACAAAACACGGTGCGGAGGCTTCTCGGCAGCATGAAAAGTGCCGAGGCGGTCTGGAAGGCTCCAATGAAGGAGCTTGCGACCTTCATGACAGAGAATGAGCAGACAGCTCTTATGAATTTCAGAAATAAGAAGGCAGGTCTTCCCGAAAAGATTGCCAATGATGTAGAGGCTAGAGGGATAAAGGTTTATACAGAGGAATCTTCGGAATATCCTTCGATTCTTAAGGAGATTGCGCAGCCTCCGATGATTCTTTTCTGCAGAGGAACGCTTGTCTCCGATGTTCAGCGCATAGCTATGGTGGGCTCGCGCAAGGCAACGGCCTACGGGCGGCACGCGGCAGAGGAGCTTTCGGCTGAGCTTGCCGCTTCAGGGCTTACTGTTGTAAGCGGTGCAGCCCGTGGTATAGACACCTTTTCACATAAGGGAGCAATGAAAACAGGGCGGACTGTTGCGGTTCTTGGCTGTGGAATTGATGTTACTTATCCTCCTGAGAATGAAGAGCTCCTTTGTGAAATCGCTGAGAATGGAGCGGTGATTTCTGAGTATCCGCCGGGAACACCACCAAACCAGGGCTTTTTCCCTGCGAGAAATCGCATTATCAGCGGACTTTCAATGGGCACGGTGGTGGTTGAGGCGGCTGAGCACAGCGGCTCTCTTATAACGGCAGAGATGGCTCTTTCCGAGGGACGGGACGTTTTTGCTGTTCCGGGAAGTATTTATTCTCCCATGAGCGCAGGGACGAACAGGCTTATTCAGCAGGGAGCGAAGCTGGTTCGTTCGGGGCGGGATGTTCTTTCTGAGTACCCTGCGTTTTCGGCAGCACCTGAAGGAAAAACAAGCTATGCGGAGGAGGGCCTTCCCCAAGGGCTTTCTCACGATGAAAAGAAAATATATGAGCTGCTTTCGCATGATGAGGCGAGGACAGCCGATGAAATTATATACGCTCTGCACGGCAGCGGCGCGGCGAATGTCGCTTTTCTGCTTTTGCAGATGGAGCTGCGCGGTCTTGTAGAGGAAGATGAAAATCACGCATACACCCGCAGGATAAAGGAGGCATAATGATGAGCACAGCAGCGGTAAAGAAGCCTGCGAAGAAAACTACAGCAAAAAAGACGACGAAAAAGGCGCAGAAGGCGCAGAAAACGCTGGTGGTGGTGGAGTCCCCGGCGAAGGCAAAGACTATCGAGAAATATCTCGGAAGGAATTTCGTCGTTCGGGCATCTATGGGACATCTTCGGGATTTGCCAAAGAGTCAGTTCGGAATTGACGTGGAAAATGATTTTGAGCCGAAGTATATAAATATCCGCGGAAAGGGCGATCTCATCAAGGACCTCAAGAAGGAAGCAAAGGGCGCAGGTAAAATATATCTCGCAAGCGACCCTGACCGCGAGGGAGAAGCTATCGCATGGCATTTGGCGTATATCCTTGGCATTGACCCTGAGGAGAACTGCCGCATTATTTTCAATGAGATTACGAAGCCGGCCATCCAGGCGGCAGTGAAGGACCCGCAGCCGATAAATCTCGACCGTGTTGATGCTCAGCAGGCACGCCGTATGCTTGACCGTATCGTTGGATATAAGCTGTCTCCGCTGCTCTGGAGAAAAATCCGCAAGGGGCTTTCCGCAGGACGCGTGCAGTCAGTAACTGTGAAGCTTATCTGCGACCGTGAGAAGGAAGTGCAGAATTTCGTTTCTGAGGAGTACTGGACGATCGGGCTGAAGCTCCGCAAGAAGCGCTCAAAGCTTTTCGAAGCCGAGCTCACTGCTGTCGACGGAAAGAAGCCTGAGCTTAAAAACCGCGCCGAGGCACAGAAGGTTTCGGATGACCTTGAGAAACAGACCTTTAAGGTTGAAGAGGTCAAACGCAGGGAGCGCCAGAGAAAGCCGGCGGCACCGTTTAATACGTCAAGTCTCCAGCAGGACGCAGCGAGAAAGCTTGGGTTTACCTCTCGCAAAACAATGATGCTGGCTCAGCAGCTTTATGAAGGTCTTGCACTCGGTAAAAAAGGTCCCGTAGGTCTTATCACATACATGCGTACTGATTCCACACGTATTTCGGATGTGGCGCTGGCTGAGACGCGTCAGTTTTTGACTGATACCTATGGCACCGCGTATGTTCCTGCGAAGCCGAATATTTATTCTGCAGGAAAAAATGCCCAGGATGCTCATGAGGCAATCAGACCGACGAGCATTCTCCGCACGCCTAAGGAAGTGGAGCCGTTCCTTTCCAATGACCAGCTGAAGCTATATACGCTTATATGGCAGCGTTTCGCGGCTTGTCAGATGACGCCTGCTGTCTATGATACTCTGAGCGTTGCTCTTTCCGCAGGGGAGAAATACAAGTGCCGCGCTTCCGGTTCGCAGATGAAGTTTGCGGGCTTTACTGCTGTGTACGTCGGCGTTGAGGGCAAAAAGGAGAAGGATATCCTTCTTCCTGAGCTTGAGGCAGGAGAGGTTGTAGACCTTTCGGCAGTTCTTCCCGAGCAGCATTTCACGGAGCCGCCCGCGCGCTACAACGAAGCATCGCTGGTAAAGACTCTGGAGGAAAAGGAGATAGGCCGTCCGAGTACCTACGCTCCTATCATAGAGACTATTCTTGCCCGTGGTTATGTCATTCGGCAGGATAAGCATTTCCAGCCTACTGAGCTTGGCTTTGTCGTGGTGGATATGCTTGAGGAATATTTTAAGAATATTGTTGATGTGAAATTTACGGCTGACCTTGAAAATGAGCTTGATGAGATTGCAGAGGGCAAGCTTGGAAAGAACAAGCTCCTGAATGAGTTTTATCATCCCTTTGAGGAGACTCTTGAAAAGGCTGACGAAGCCATCGGTCATGTGGAGCTTCCTGTAGAGGAATCCGATGTGAAGTGCGACCTCTGCGGGCGCATGATGGTGGTTAAGCAGGGACGTTTCGGCAAATTCCTTGCCTGCCCGGGCTTCCCGGAGTGCCGCAACACAAAGCCTTATCTCAAGGATACAGGTGCAAAATGCCCGAAATGCGGTGGCAGCATTGTGGAGCGCAGGACGCGCAGGGGCAGAGTTTTTTATGGGTGCAAGAATTATCCGGAATGCGATTTCGTAACCTGGGACGCTCCGCACACGGAGCCATGCAAGGTTTGCGGAGGTCTTGTTCTTAAGCACCGCTTCAAAAACGGAAGGGCTCTCAACTACTGCTATGACGATAAGTGCGCTTCCCGTGTGGACCATCCGATTAACAAGGAGCTTGAGCGCCTGAGGGAAAAGGCAGAAAAAGCAGCCTCCGGTGTGAAGACAGAAAAAAAGACTGCAGCTAAGGCCTCGGTTAAGAAAACGGCTGCCAAGAAAACAACAGCAAAAAAGACTGCAGCCAAGAAAGCTGCAGCGAAAAAGACCGCCGTGAAAAAGACTGCGGCCAAGAAAGATTCCAAGAAGTAAGAAGGGAGCGGACGCAGTGAAGAAAATCATCATCGCAGGGGCAGGCCTGGCTGGCAGCGAAGCGGCCTGGCAGGCAGCTGAACGCGGTGTGAAGGTGGAGCTTTATGAAATGCGCCCGGAGCATATGACACCGGCTCATAAGACGGGAGAGTTTGCTGAGCTGGTATGCAGCAATTCTCTCAGGGGAGCAGGGCTTGAGAATGCTGTAGGCGTTCTCAAGGAGGAGATGCGCCGCCTTGGCTCTGTTGTAATGGAGGCGGCTGACGCGACGAAGGTTCCGGCTGGAGGAGCTCTTGCTGTAGACCGTCACGGATTCAGCCAACGCATTACTGAGAAGGTTTCCAATCATCCGAATGTGACGGTTATTCACAAGGAACTTACGGAGATTCCTATGGAGGATGATGCGGTTACTATTGTTGCAACAGGCCCATTGACGGCAGGGGCACTGGCGGAGGATATAAAAAAGCGTGTCGGACAGGGATATTTTTATTTCTATGACGCGGCAGCTCCGATAGTAACTCTTGAGTCCGTGGATATGACACGGGCGTGGCGGGCTTCGCGTTATGATAAGGGTGAGGCGGCGTATATCAACTGCCCGATGACCAAGGAGGAATATACTGCCTTCTGGAACGCTCTTGTCACAGCTGAGAAGGCGCCTACGCATGATTTTGAGAAGGAGATTTTCTTCGAGGGGTGTATGCCTGTAGAGGTTATGGCGTCAAGAGGAGAGGATACTCTTCTTTTTGGACCTTTGAAGCCTGTGGGACTTGATGACCCGCGCACGGGGAAACGTCCCTACGCGGTTGTACAGCTTCGTCAGGATAATGCGGAGGGAACCCTTTATAATATTGTCGGGTTTCAGACGCATTTGAAATGGCCTGAGCAGCGCCGCGTATTCGCCATGATTCCGGGACTTGAAAATGCGGAATTTGTGCGCTACGGCGTAATGCACAGGAATACCTTCATAAATTCTCCATTGGCACTTCTGCCTACAATGCAGCTGAAGGATGAGCCGTGTCTTTTCTTCGCGGGGCAGATGACAGGTGTTGAGGGCTACGTTGAGTCGGCATCATCGGGTCTGGTGGCAGGAATCAATGCGGCACGCCTTGTAATGGGGAAGGAGCCTGTTGTATTCCCCGAGGCGACGGCACACGGCGCGCTCTGTCACTACATTACGACAGCAGATGCGAAAAAATTCCAGCCGATGAATGTGAATTTCGGTCTCATGCCGAAGCCTGCCGAGCGTATTCGTGACAAGAAGCTGAAAAAACAGAAAATCGCTGAGGCGGCACTTGCGGCACTTGATGATTTTCTTCCGACGGTTATTGGATAAGGCTGATACAGAAAGGGAGTAATCTGTTATGGATAATTCTATTACATTTCATGCTACCACCATTGTTGCGGTACGTCATAATGGAAAGACTGCCATTGCCGGTGACGGTCAGGTAACCTTTGGCGAGCACACAATCATGAAGGCGAATGCAAGAAAGGTTCGCCGTCTTTATCATGACAGCGTGCTGGCAGGCTTCGCGGGGTCGGTGGCTGATGCCTTTACTCTTTTTGAAAAATTCGAGGCGAAGCTTGAGGAATACAACGGCAATCTTATGCGCGCCGCGGTGGAGCTTGCAAAGGAATGGCGCACGGACCGTATTCTCCGCAAGCTTGAGGCGCTGCTGCTTGTTGCCGACAGCAGCATGCTGCTTATGATTTCGGGAAACGGTGAGGTCATCGAGCCCGATGGAGATGTAGCAGCTATCGGCTCGGGCGGGTTTTACGCGCTTGCGGCTGCACGCTCAATGGTAAAGCATGCCAAGGATATGACGGCAGGAGAGATTGCAAAGGAATCTCTGTCCATAGCAGCGGATATCTGTGTCTTTACGAATCATAATATCAAAGTGGAAGAACTTGACTGAGGAGGAAACGGCGTTGAACGAACAGACACCAAAACAGATTGTTGAGGAACTCAATAAATACATTGTCGGACAGGACAAGGCCAAACGCGCTGTTGCCATAGCTCTCAGAAACCGCTGGAGAAGCCGCCGGATTGACGAGTCTATCCGCGAGGATGTTATTCCAAAGAATATTTTGATGATTGGTTCAACAGGCGTAGGCAAGACGGAAATCGCACGCCGCCTTGCAAAGCTTGTAAAAGCGCCATTCGTAAAGGTAGAGGCTACGAAATTTACCGAGGTCGGATATGTTGGCCGTGACGTTGAGTCGATTGTGCGTGAGCTTGCCGAGGTAGCCGTGCGCATGGTTAAGCAGCAGCGCATGGAAGAGGTGCAGGACAAGGCCAAGGAGCTGGCGGAGGAACGTATTCTTGATGTGTTCGTTCCGGAGCCCAAGAAATTTTCAAATCCACTGGGAAGCCTTTTCGGAGCAGCGGCAGAGGTCGCGGAGAAAGAAGAAAGCGGCGAGGAACCGAAGTACAAAGCAGGGCGTGACTGGTGCAGAAAACGTCTTGAAGCGGGAGAGCTGGAGGATGAGCTTATCGAGATTGATGTAGAGGATACCTCCCGTCCGATGATTGGAATGCTCTCAGGCTCCTCCCTTGAAAACATGGGGGACGGACTGCAGGATATGATTTCTTCGCTTATGCCGAAGAAGCATAAGAAGCGCAAGGTTCCGGTAAAGGAAGCCCGTAAAATTTTCACCCAGGAGGAAGCCGCAAAGCTTATCGACATGGATGATGTCACGGCAGAGGCCATAAAAACTGCTGAAACAAGCGGAATAGTTTTCCTTGACGAAATTGATAAGGTGGCGGCAAAGAACGGTCAGGGCTCGGGACCTGATGTTTCCCGTGAGGGTGTTCAGAGAGATATTCTTCCTATCGTTGAAGGTTCGACTGTTATGACTAAGTACGGTCCGCTGAAAACGGATCATGTCCTATTTATCGCTGCTGGTGCATTTCATACGGCAAAGCCGTCGGATCTCATTCCTGAGCTTCAGGGACGTTTTCCTATTCGCGTCGAGCTCACGTCGCTTAAAAAGGATGATTTCAAACGCATTCTTACAGAACCAAGGAGCGCCCTCATAAAGCAGTATACCGCGCTTCTGGCTACAGAGGGAGTAAAGCTCACCTTCGGGGATGATGCTATTGACCGTATCGCGCAGATGGCATGCGACGTCAACGCTCAGACAGAAAATATCGGAGCGCGCCGTCTTCATACGCTTTTGGAGAAGCTTTTGGAGGAAGTCTCCTTTGACGCGCCTGATCTTGAGGATAAAAATGTCGAGATTCACGCTGACTACGTTGAGGAAAAGCTTTCTGACATCACGGTGAACAGGGACTTAAGTCAGTTTATTTTGTAATTCTAAGACTACAGAAAATATAAAAAATTCATAAAATTCTTAATTGAATACTATCAATTCAAAAATCGTTATGATATAATATGAATACATAAATCTACTTATATAGATAGACAATATTTATCAAAAACGCATTAGACTGTAAACGAAAGAAGGGGTGGTATATGCCAACATTATTGGAAAGAGCACGGAAAATCAATCGTCTTTTGCAGCGGTCGGAGACAGTTGAGTTTGATAGCATTTCGCGCGTTCTGTGCAACGTTATCGGAGCAAATGTCTACATTACCAATAAGAGCGGTAAAATTTATGGATATGCATTTGTTGATGATTTTGAGTGTGAGCTGATGATTGATAAGGTTATCAATCAGGGACAGTTCCCTAAAAATTACGTAAAATGGATGCTTAAGATTGATGAGACATCAGCTAACCTCCGTTCAAAAAGCGGTATGTGCGCTTTTGCAACTCCGGAGCAGGAATGCATGTTCAACGGAAAGAACACGACCATCGTTCCTATTTACGGAGTTGGCGAACGCATCGGCACTATGATTATTGCAAAGTATAATGAGGAGTTTACTGATGATGACCTTCTGCTGGCTGAGTATGGCGCAACGGTCGTTGGTATGGAGATGCTCAGAGACAGAACTCAGCAGATTGAGATTGAGGCACGCAAGCGTACAGCAGTTCAGATTGCTCTTGCTAACCTTTCCTTCTCCGAGATTAAGGCTGTTTCGGCTATTGTCGAGGGACTTAAGGAGCTTGACAAGCCGGATGATCCTCTGGTGGCATCCAAGATTGCCGACAGCGCCAAGATTACACGCTCAGTTATTGTCAACGCGCTCAGAAAGCTTGAGTCGGCTGACATCATGGAATCGAAATCGCTTGGTATGCGCGGAACGCATATTAAAATCAAGAATGAATATCTTGAGGAAGAGCTTGCAAATTTTAACAGATAGTAAACAGCGCCTGCAGGTTATAGGACTTGCAGGCGCTAAATTTTGAGTAGTAGGACTAATTGGGACATTGAGACTATTTTTGAATTTATAGCGAATTATCTAACACATGATTATGAAAAAATGATAAAATGAAATCGAATATACAAAAAAATTATACGGAAAAAAGGGTTTTCATGTTTCGTTGTCGAATAGTTAACTAACTGTATTGAATACGTTGGATGTATCTTTTTGTGATTATTGGCGAAAGGATACTCTGTACATATAGATTTTGTTTAAGCAGGCAGGAGGGGTTATATGCTGGAGCAGATTATGCAGGGCGGCGGGATGGATTATATGCAGCGCGGCGTCAACGCAGCGAATATGCGCCATGAAGTCATTGCCCACAATATTGCAAATGTTAATACACCGCAGTTTAAGCGGAGTGAGGTAGAGTTTGAAAAGATGCTTGCCAAGGAGCTTTACGGCGACCGGGACAAGGAAGGCAAGCTGCAGCTCGTACGCACGAGGGATAATCATCTTCCTATCGGGCATCTGCCGTTCCGCGCGCAGGCCAAGGAGGTTGTGGATAACACAACTATAATGCGTACAGACCGAAACAATGTCGATATTGATATTGAGATGGCAAGCCTCGCGAAGAATCAGATTTATTACAATGCCCTTATGACGGAAATCGGGAGCTATATTTCCCGTGTAAAGACATCAATAACCAGCACTGAGGGCTGATAAAGGAGAATTGCTATGAGTATGTTCGGCGGAATTGACGCGGCTGCTTCAGGCCTTACGGCAGAGCGGCTCCGCATGGATGTTATTTCGAACAACCTTGCAAATGCAAATACTACCCGCACAGCAGAGGGCGGCGCTTACCACCGTCGTTATGTAGTGTTTGAACCCCGTGAACAGTGGGAAAAAAATCAGACGTTTGCTGGGTATCTTTCCGATGCTGTTCAGCGTAAAATGGGACGGCGGGTCGGAAGAGGCAATGGTGTCCGTGCTGTTCGTATTGATGAGGACAGGACACAGGGACCGCTTGTCTACGATCCCGGGCATCCGGACGCAAATGCGGACGGCTATGTCGAGCGCCCAAACGTAAATCCGGTTTCTGAGATGGTCGATATGATTACCGCATCCCGTGCGTATGAGGCAAATGTAACGACAATTAATGCAGCCAAGAGCATGGCTATGAAGGCAATGGAAATCGGCAAATAATTTAGTTTGAGAATCAACCTATAAGGGGTGGAGACCATGGAGATAGAGCCTTTACAGATGACCCCCGTGCGGAGCGTCAGGATGAGCGCTGAAAGCCATCTTGGCGAGACACTGCAGCAGCCGGAGGTCAAAACATTTGGGGAACTTTTGACCGACGCATTGAAAGAGACAAATGCATTAGAGAAAAAATCAGATGCTTTGAACGCGGCACTTGCCGCAGGTGAAATCGACGATGTTTCACAGGTCGTTATCGCAAGTCAGAAAGCGGATATTGCGCTGAACCTCACACTGCAGGTGCGCAACCGTGCGATTTCTGCGTATCAGGAGCTTATGCGCATGCAGGTATGATAACGCGCTGACGTAAGTGAGACCAGTCGAAGGGATTGAGAAGATGGCAGAGTGGAAAGAAAGATATCTGCAGCTTTGGAATAAGACGACCAAACGACAACGGTATATGATCCTCGGGGGGGTCGTACTGCTTTTTGCGTTGATTTTGGGCAGCAGTTATTTCTACGGCAGCAAGCCTGATTTGGTGCCTTTGTTCACGAACATGGAAGCAAAGGACGCGGGCGAGGTTGCTGCAAAGCTGAAGGAATCGAAAATCCAATATGAGGTGCAGGAGACGAAGCAGGGGGTTACAATACTTGTTCCGTCCAAGGATGTGCATGGTGCGCGTCTTGACCTCGCTACGCAGGGACTGCCGCGTGGCAATAAGGGTTTTGAGATATTTGATGACAGCAAGCTCGGTGTTACCGAGTTCCAGAACAAGGTTAATTATCTGCAGGCACTGCAGGGAGAACTGACACGTACAATCGAACAGATTGCTGCAGTGGACAAGGTTCGTGTGCATATAGTACTTCCGGAGGACAGCCTTTATAAGAAGAATGAGAAGCCGGCGACGGCATCCATCATGCTGAAGCTTCGTCCGGACAAAAAGCTTTCCAAGAAGGAAATAAAGGGTATTGTAAACCTTACTGCACACAGTATACAGGGGCTTACACCTGAGAATATTACAATCGTTGATGATACGGGCAAGATTCTGAATGACCCGGATGAGGATGACGAGAAGAATGTAAGCAACCAGACAATTTCACAGCTTGAGATGACCCGCAAGGTTAAGGAGCGTATGCAGAAGGATGTTCAGAGTCTTCTCGACCAGGCACTGGGAGAAGGACGTGCCTTCGTACGCGTCAATGTCGAGCTGGATTTTGATCAGCGTCAGACAGACCGCCAGATTTTTACTCCGGTTGTCGACGAGTCCGGAATTATCCGCAGCCAGCAGGATATGAGCGAGAGCTACAACGGTACCTCAAACAATCCGGGCGGACCTGCAGGTGTACAGTCCAATATTCCGGGCTATGTTGCGCAGGCAGAAACTGCCAACGCGCAGTATGAGAAGAAGGAATCTACAAAGAATTATGAAATCAATGAGGAGAAATCCAAGATTATCGCATCGCCGGGCTCTATCCGCCGTGTGAATATCGCGGTTCTCGTCAATGATGATATTACACGGGCACAGCAGGACAGCATTCTGCGTTCTGTGTCTTCTGCAGTCGGCATAAATGCGGAGCGCGGTGATACGGTTTCCGTTGAGCCTCTGCCGTTCAGCACAGAGCTGGCAGACCGCCGTGCAGCGGAAGAAGCAGCAGAACGTGCTCGTCAGGACCGCAACTTCTACATGTCCGTTGCTGCCGGTGTACTGCTTCTGGCTCTTATCATTGGTGCTGTACTGCTCCGCCGCCGCAGACTGCGTCTGGAACGCGAAGCGTACGAGGAGGAGCAGCGTCAGCTTGCTCTTGCCGAACAGGAGCGTCTGGAGGAAGAGAGACGTATGGAACAGGAACGTGCCGAACTCATCGCTGCCGGACAGGTTCCGGAGCAGCTGGTGGACGAGGAGCCTCAGCTTACGGAAGACGAGCTCAGAACTCTTTCGGAGCGCGAAGCAATCGAGAAACTTATCAACGAGAAGCCGGCAGAAGTGGCTATGCTTGTCAAGACCTGGCTTTCGGAGGATTGATTCAATATGCCTGATATGTATGATGAAACTGAACAGGAGCTTACTAATCAACAGAAAGCGGCTATTCTTTTCATAACTCTCGGCCCGGAAAATTCCGCAAAGGTTTTCCAGCACATGGCCGATGATGAAATTGAGAAGATAACGCTTGAGATTGCAAGCCAAAAGCAGGTAACTCCACGACAGAAGGCTGCGGTGCTCAGTGAGTTCTACCAGATGGCTATGGCTAAGAATTATCTGTCCAGCGGCGGTCTTGAGTACGCTCAGAACGTTCTTGAGAAGGCGCTTGGTTCGGAAAAGGCCGCAAGCATTATCAATCGACTGACTACGAGCCTGCAGGTTCGTCCGTTTGATTTCCTCAGAAAGACGGATCCTGCACAGCTTTTGAACTTTATACAGAATGAACATCCGCAGACGATAGCGCTGATTATGGCATATCTTGATCCTGATCAGGCTGCGACTATCCTTTCCTCTCTTTCACAGGAGAGACAGGCTGAGGTTGCTAAGCGTATCGCTATAATGGACCGTACCTCTCCGGAGGTCATTCGTGAGGTTGAGCGTGTTCTTGAGCGAAAGCTTTCGTCTCTTGTTACGCAGGATTTCACGACGGCAGGCGGCGTAAAGGCTATCGTAGAGGTGTTGAACCGTGTCGACCGTACAACAGAGAAAACCATCATCGAAACTCTCGAGGTCGACAATCCGGAGCTTACCGAAGAAATCAAACGACTCATGTTCGTATTCGAGGATATCGTTATGCTGGACGACCGCTCGCTGCAGATGGTGCTGCGTGAGGTCGACGGAAAAGATTTGTCACTGGCCCTCAAGGCAACACCGAAGGAGGTTGCCTCGAAGGTATTCAAGAATATGTCTACGCGTGCAGCTGACATGCTGAAGGAAGAAATCGAGTTCATGGGTCCTGTCAAGATTCGTGATGTCGAGGAAGCACAGCAGAAGATCGTCAATGTCATCCGTAATCTGGAGGATAAGGGCGAGATTGTGGTTGCCCGCGGAAAGGGCGATGAGATGATTGCCTAAGATTATTAAGGCGTCTGTCTGGGACGAGGCTCCCTGCATTGTCAAGGTTGATGCTCCGGGAGGAGCAGGCACTGCCGGTGCGCAGCAGAAAAAATCTGCTGTTCACAAAAGCGGCGAAAAACGTATGACAGTGCGAGAGGATGCCCAGCGTCTCCATCGTGCGGCGCAAGAAGAAAAAGCAACGAGTGAGGCTATGATGAAGGATGCCTTCGCAAAAAAGAAGGAAGCCGAGTCACTGCTTGAAGAAGCCCACTCGAAAGCAGCCGCAATAAAGGCGGCTGCCGAAAAAGAAAAGAATGCTATTCTTGAGGATGCTCATCAGCAGGCCGAGGTGATTCTTGAGGATGCCCGCGGTACCGGCCGTGAGGAAGGTATTCAGGCCGGCCGTGAGGAAGGCATCGCCCAAATACGGGAGGAACAGAAGCAAATTCTTATTGATGCAAACTCCAAAGCGGAGAAGACTCTGGAAGATGCGAAAAGCGAGTCACAGGTATATGTGCAGCAGGCTGAAAACCAGATTGCGCAGCTTGCGCTTGAGGTTGTGGAAAAGATACTGCCTCAGCATTTTATTGATGTACCGACGGTGATTCTGCCGCTGGTTCAGAAGGCACTTCTGAAGGTTAAGGATCAGCCGTCTGTGACTGTACGCGTTGCGCCTGACAGCTTTGATCTGGTGCTGATGGCACGTTCCGAGATGCAGAATCTTCTTGAGGGCAATGCTGTTCTTGAGGTGCATTCGGATGAGAATCTTGGACCGGGAGATGTCGTTTTGGAGACACCGAACGGTGATGTTGATGCCAGGGTTTCCACGCAGCTTGAGTCTGTGAGAAAAGCAATACAGGATGTCATGTCATGATTGAACCGAACCTCAAAAGGTTTTCCCAGGCAATTGAAGAGAGTGAGCCGATTAAGATGAGCGGCAAAATCGTTCAGGTCATAGGGCTTGTAATCGAGTCCAAAGGACCGAACGTGAGCATGGGAGAGCTTTGTTATATAAAATCAAGATTTCCGGGAGTCGAGCCGATTCCTGCGGAGGTTGTAGGCTTCCGCGACGGCAAGGTTCTTTTGATGCCTGTCGGGGATATGGCAGGTATCGGGCCGGGATGTGAGGTAGTCTCGGCACAAAAAACGCTTCAGGTCAAGGTGGGACCGCAGCTTTTAGGACGCGTGCTTGATGGTTTGGGCAACCCTATGGATGGAAAAGGACCGATTCTGAGCAAGCTTGAATATCCGCTGCAGGCATCACCGCCGGATCCGCTGCATCGTCCGCGTATTCACGAATCTCTTTTCGTTGGGGTTCGTGCCATTGATGGACTCATTACCCTCGGGTCCGGGCAGCGTATCGGTATCATGGCAGGAAGCGGTGTCGGCAAATCAACGCTCTTGTCGATGATTGCCAGAAACACAGAGGCTGACGTCAGTGTTATATCTCTCGTCGGAGAGCGTGGCCGTGAGGTGCGCGACTTTATTGAGAGAGACCTTGGGGAGGAGGGCCTTAAGCGTGCTGTTGTCGTTGTCGCGACATCGGACCGCCCGGCGCTTGTACGAATCAAGGGGGCAATGACTGCTACAGCCATTGCGGAGTATTTCCGCGATCAGGGCAAGAAGGTCGTCCTGATGATGGACTCTGTTACACGCTTTGCTATGGCTCAGCGTGAGGTTGGTCTTACCATCGGCGAGCCGCCTGCAACCAGAGGGTACACTCCTTCAGTGTTTGCTCTTCTGCCACGCCTTCTTGAGCGTGCGGGAACGAGTGAGAAGGGTTCTATTACAGGTATCTATACTGTCCTCGTTGACGGTGATGATATGAATGAGCCGATTGCCGATGCTGTGCGAAGCATACTGGATGGGCATATAGTTCTCTCCAGGGCAATTGCTGCACAGAATCATTTCCCTGCCATTGATGTTCTGGCAAGTGTCAGCCGTGTTATGAGTGATGTCGTTGTTGACGAACACATGGCGGCAAACCGCAACATGCGTGCACTGATGGCAGTGTATAAGGAAGCTGAGGATCTTATACATATCGGGGCTTATGTAAAGGGCTCCAGCAAGAAGATTGATGAGGCAATCGAGAAAATCGATGCAATCAATGGTTTCCTCTGCCAGGGTGTATTTGAACAGACGACGTTCGAACAGACCATACAGCAGCTTGAGGGAATCTGATGAGAGCAGGGGAAGGTAATGAAGAAGTTCCGCTTTAAGCTTGAAAAATATTTGGAGGTCACGCGGCGAAAGAAGGAAGATGCTGAGCTGAAATTTGCTGAGGCAACAAGACTTCTTGATGAAGCCCGTGAGTATCTGCAGCAGCTTTTGCAGGAAATGGCAAAGGGACAGCGGGATTATGCGGAGCTTACCGGTGAGGGAAAGCGGATAACAGTCGGCACCCTTACCACCTACAACAGCTTTTTTAACTGGAAAAGACAGCAGATTGAACAGCAGCAGCAGGTGATTCTGCAGCGGCAGTCGGAAAGACAGCAGTGTCTGAAGGCACTTTTGAAGCTCATGAGCCGTCTTAAAAGTATTGAACAGCTCAAGGAAAAACGGCTGCAGGAGTACAAGGATGAGCTCCTTTTTGAGGAGAGCAAGATGCTTGATGAAATTGGACTGCAGCTTTATATGAGAAATAATAGACAGGAGGCGCATGCTTAAATGGATCTATCGTCACTTCATGCAGTTGTGCAGCGTGTCGCGGATATTGAGTATCGTCTCGGTATGCGGCGCAGACCGGGAGGAAATACAAGCTTTCAGTCTATGCTGGAGGAGCAGATGAAGTCCGCTGACGCCAGAAAAACTGCCAATGGGAATAATGCCCGGCAGACGGCGCCCACGGTAAACAGTGCTTATCGCTCAAATCCGTCTAATCCTGTGGCCGGAGTTTCACAGACAACAGGTTTGGATGCAGGTTATCATGATGTAATCGCTGCATCAGCGAAGAAATATAATATCGACCCGGCACTTGTTTCGGCGGTTGCCGAGGTGGAGTCGGGATTCCATCAGGATGCGGTATCGGATGCAGGTGCTGTCGGAATTATGCAGCTAATGCCGGATACGGCAGCATCTCTTGGAATTAATCCTTATGATGCAAATCAGAATATAGACGGGGGCGCCAAGTATCTGAGCCAGCTCCTCCAGACCTTTGGAGGAGATATCAGAAAGGCGGTCGCGGCATATAACGCGGGGCCGCAGGCTGTGCGTGATCACGGCGGGGTACCGCCGTATGGTGAGACGGAGGCCTATGTGGACTCTGTGCTTGACTTATATAAATGAGGCACTTTGTCATTAGAAAACAGGTGAAGGTATGACGAAGAACAAAGGACGGGGAATAGATGGAAGAGACAAATGAACAGCCGTCGAAGAAGCGGCGTATCTTAAAGGCACTTGCAATCCTCTTTCTGCTCGTTCTATTGATTGGCGCAGGATTCTTCGTAGGAATTTATCTCCGAATCTTTGATGTTGATAAAATCAATGAGAGCATGAAACTTTACGATATGCCTGTTATAGGGCAGTATTTTGTAAAGCGGCAGGTGACGGAAACGTCGTCGGAGCAGACTCCTGAGGCCAAGACTGCTGATAATGCACAGAATGATAAGGATAAAGACAAGGCGGCTCAGCAGAAGCCTGAGGAATCCAAGCCTATGATTCTTACCAAGGCTGAGATTGAGAAGCAGAGAAAAGAGCAGCAGGCGGCAGAGAAGAAGCGCGTTACTAAGCTTGCGCGCCTATACAATGAAATGAAGCCGACTGATGCGGCTGCTATAATGGATGCGCTTAACGATGATATAACAATCGCTATTCTGCAGCGAATGGATGAATCGCAGTGTGCCAAGGTTCTTACGGCGTTTGAGCCGGATAAGTCAGCAAGGCTGACGAGGATTATGTATGCAGGAACGCGTCCGAATATGAGTTCTCCGGGTGATGCTGCAAATGCCCAGACGGAACCTCAGATAACTCCGGCAGGGCAGTAAGCCTGGGGTTGCCGGAAGAAAGGAATGGTTAAAAGCTGATGATAAAGCTTACAAAATTTAATTCTGAGGTAAATAAAAAAGGAGTTTTCATACTCAATGCCGAAATAATAGAAACAATAGAAGAAACTCCTGATACGGTTGTTACACTCATCAATGGTAAAAAGCTTATAGTTGATGAGCCTATGGATGAGGTTGTCCGCCGTGTTATGGCGTATCGGCGTGCACTTCAGAAGTACTGAGGGGATTCGGAAGCCTGGCTTCCTGTATCGCATAAATTTTGAAAAGAGAGCAGAGGAGTGATTGAGAATGGCAGACGAAAAGAAACCGGCAGAGGGCGCTGAAGAAGCAAAGGAAGAAGAGAAGCCGGCGGAGGGGAAGAAAAAGTCTCCCATTATTATTATTGCTGTTTTAGTCCTGGTTGGTCTTGTACTGGCTGCAGGCATTTCCTATTTCGTAGCAACGAAGATTTTGTCGAACTCTGTTGCGGAGGAAGGAGCACCTCGTTATCATGATCCGGGTGTCTTTATTAAGCTCGGCGATGCAAAGGAAGGGCTTCTTGTAAATGTAGGCGGTATCAAGGGAGGACGTTTCCTTAAGGTTGGCATTGTTCTTGAGATGAATCCCGGAAAACAGGATAACATCAAAGAAGGTAAGCTGAACCCTGTAGCAGAAACAAAAATGCTTGATACAGTGCTTCAGATTCTGAGGTCTGAGCCGCTTGATGGTTTTGATGCCCAGAAGCAGGAGGCACTCAAGGATAAAATCAAGGTCGAGGTGAACCACACGTTGGGAGAGGGTTCAATCTACAATGTGTATATCACGAGCTTTGTCCTCCAGTGACAAGCGAATTCATATCAGAGGGAAGGAGGGTGAAGATTGGCAGATGACGTACTATCCCAATCCGAGATAGATAAGCTGTTGTCCGCAATTTCCAGCGGTGATGTTTCCGCGGATGAGGTAAAGGCAGAAGAACAGCAGAAAAAGGTCAAGACATATGACTTCAAACGTCCGGATAAGTTCTCAAAGGATCAGATTCGTACCCTGCAGATGCTGCATGAAAATTTCGGTCGTATGTTGAACACTTATCTGTCAACTAACCTTCGGAGCCTGGTAGATATAGAAGTCGCTTCCGTAGAACAGCTTACCTATCAGGAATTTATCCAATCATTGGGCAATCCGAGTGTTATCGGAGTTTTGGCGGTTCCACCGTTAAAGGGCAATATAATCATGGAGCTCAATACGAGCATAGCGTTTTCAATTATTGACCGCGTATTTGGAGGTACAGGGGCAAACACCATTAAGCCCCGTACGCTGACCGAGATTGAAGAGGCGGTTATCCGCAGGACCTTCGCCAAGGCAATTGATAATTTCCGTGAGGCGTGGGCAAATGTGGTAAAGATTACCCCGCGGCTCGAGGTCATGGAGGCCAATCCGGCTTTCGTTCAGATTGTGCCGCCGAGTGATATGGTTGTCATCATCACTCTGAAGATAACAATCGGTGAGGTCGAGGGATTCATGAATATTTGTATCCCGTATCTTGTACTCGAACCGATTATGTCTAAACTGACAACAACCTTCTGGGTTGCTTCTTCGGTATCGAAGGAAAACCGCCCGGAGCAGGTTGAAATATTACAAAGAAAGATAGCCAGAACGAGTGTACCTTTTGTGGTACAGCTCGGCTCCATCGAAATATCCATACGCGAGTTTTTGACGCTGGGATATGGAGATGTGCTTCAGCTTGATACGAAGGTCAAGGATGAGCTGCCCTGCCAGATAGGAAAGCGCAGGAAGTTTTTCTGCAGACCGGGTACATTCGGAAAAAGAGCTGCCGTGCAGATTACACGCGTAGCTCCAGAGGGAGATGAAGATACAGATGAGTGATGATATGATTTCGCAGGAGGAGATTGACGCGTTGCTAAACGGCGGCGGTGTAACTCCCCCGGCAGAAAGCGCGCCTGCAGATGATGCAGCCGGAGAGGCTGCTGCGGACACAGGTAATTCCGCTATTGAGGATTGCTTGTCCGATATGCAGAAGGACGCGCTCGGCGAGATCGGCAACATTTCCATGGGCAGTGCTGCAACAACGCTTTCTGTGCTGCTTGGTCATAAGGTTTCGATTACTACGCCGACGGTTTCTGTCGACACAATGAATTCTATCCGCAACACGTATCCGCTGCCTTATCTCATTGTTGAGGTCGGGTATACGGTTGGTATCGACGGAAATAATATTTTGGCGATACAGGCTTCGGATGCATGCATTATTGCGGATCTCATGATGGGCGGTGACGGAACAGCTCCGCCGACAGATTTGAATGAGATTCACATGAGTGCAGTCGGAGAGGCAATGAATCAGATGATGGGGTCTGTTTCGACGTCTCTTTCGACGATGTTCAACAAAAAAATTGATATTTCACCACCAAAGGTTAATTTGATTGATCTCGGCTCCGAGGACAAGGTCACGGAGATTGTCGGGGGAGATGATACCGTTGCAAAGATTTCATTCCGTATGGAGGTTGACGGTCTCATTGACAGCCAGATAATGCAGATTCTTCCGCTGGATATTGCAGAGGAAATGGTTGAGAGTCTCATGAACAGCAGCAAGGCTGAAGAAGAGGTTGCTCCACCGCCTCCCGCACCGGCGCCTGCGCCTGCTCCGGCACCTGCACCTGCGCCTGTTGCGGCACCTCCGCCGATGGCACCACCGGCTGCTCCGATGGCGGCTCCTGCTCCACAGGCAGCACCTATGATGCAGGCGGCCCCGATGCCGTCTTACGGTCAGGCGGTAGCTCAGGGAGTGCCTGTACAACCGGTACAGTTTACGCCTTTGTCTACGGCTCCGGTACAGGTCAACGATGCAAATATAGGATTGATTCTCGATGTTGCGCTTCAGGTTACAGTAGAGCTTGGACGCACAAAGAAGTCAATTAAGGAGATTCTCGAGCTTACAAACGGTTCCATCGTAGAGTTGGATAAGCTTGCAGGTGAGCCTGTCGACATTCAGGTCAACGGAAAGCTTCTGGCGAAGGGCGAGGTCGTTGTCATTGATGAAAACTTCGGTGTCCGAATTACGGATATCGTAAGTCCTGAGGAGCGCGCGGCGCGACTCCAGTGATAGTTTTTCTTGAGAAATTCCTTTATATTTTATATAATATTAACAAGTTAAATTAGGCCATTTTTACAATGCAAAGATGAGGAGAGATGAAACATGGCAGTTAGAGTCTTAGTTGTAGATGATGCGGCATTCATGCGTATGATGGTTAAGGATATTCTTTCCAAGAACGGATATGAAGTTGTTGGTGAGGCCGAGAACGGTATGAAGGCTGTTGAGAAGTATCAGGAACTCAAACCTGATCTTACGACAATGGATATCACGATGCCTGAGATGGATGGTATCAGCGCTGTTAAGGAGATTAAGAAGATTGATCCGAATGCAAAGATTGTTATGTGCAGCGCTATGGGTCAGCAGGCAATGGTTATTGAGGCAATTCAGGCAGGTGCCCGTGACTTTATCGTTAAACCGTTCCAGGCAGACCGTGTCCTTGAAGCTGTTCGTAAAGCTGTGGGTTGATGAACGCCCGTGTGCTTCGGTGCTTGGGACCGGCACTTTTGCTGGTACTCCTGCTGACGGGAACTGTGTCGGCAGCTGATGCCGCCGGAAGCGGTTATCTTTCCGGTTACACTGAGGCGGATCCGCGCCCGACCGCTGTTTCGTGGTGGTCTACGATTGCGTATCTTTTAAGCCTTTTTGCTGTGTTTGCTTTTGTAGTAATCATGGCATATATGGCATCGCGTTTTTTAAGCGGCCGATTTGCAAGAACGTCGGAAGGACAGGGAGGGCGTATCCTTGCGCATCTTCCTCTGGGCCCGAACCGCTCCGTCTGTGTCGTTGAGCTTGCAGAACGCGTCTTCATGCTGGGAGTTACCGAGCATTCGATAACACTTCTCCGCGAAGTAACGGATGAAGATGAGATTGAACGGCTGCATCGCCGCGAGCTTGGAAACCTGCCGTCCGCTGATGATTTGTTTTCATCGCAGATTGGCTCGTTGGAACAGCTTGCAAAACGGATTCCGTCTATGTTTAGAAACGGTCCGTATCGCAGATGAGAAGGGGTTGTGCAGCGGTGATGAATAAACAGCGGGCTCTCATTTGCCTGGGAGTCCTGCTTTCTTTTTGTCTGATGGTTCCTGCGGTTCAAGCAGCACCGTTGATTCCAAGTGTGGATGTCAATGTCGGGACTGCGGAAAATCCGCAGCAGGTCGCTTCTACCCTGCAGATTATTGCAGTGTTGACGATTCTTTCACTGGCACCGTCAATTATTGTGATGACAACTGCATTTATTCGTATTGTTGTTGTGCTGGGTTTTTTGCGAAATGCTCTTTCAACACAGAATGTCCCGCCGAATCAGGTTGTTGTTGCGTTGTCGCTGTTCCTTACGTTTTACATCATGTCACCGTACTGGAGCGAGGCGAACGAGCAGGGAATTCAGCCGTATCTGAATGGACAGATTTCTCAGGAGCAGGCGCTTCAAAATACGGTGGCGCCTATGCGTGAGTTTATGTTTAAGCAGACACGCGAATCGGATTTGGCACTTTTTGTTAACCTTTCGGATGCACCGCGTCCGGATTCACCGGATGACGTATCGACGTTTACGCTCATTCCGGCATATGTTATCAGCGAGCTTAAAACGGCGTTTCAGATAGGCTTTATGATTTACATACCGTTTATCGTTATCGATATGATTGTGGCAAGTACACTTATGTCGATGGGTATGATGATGCTGCCGCCTGTTATGATTTCGATGCCGTTTAAGATTTTGCTTTTCGTTATGGTTGACGGTTGGCATCTTCTGATTAAGTCGTTGATTGTCAGCTTTAAATAGGAGATGGAACGATGTCTGGAGATGTGGTTGTTCAGATTGGACAGCAGGCTTTGATGGTCGTTCTGATGGTCTCGGCACCGATGCTTGGACTTGGTCTCCTTGTCGGTCTGTGCGTGAGTGTGTTTCAGGCAACGACTTCGATTCAGGAGCAGACACTGGCATTTATTCCGAAAATCATTGCGGTCTTTGTGGCAATACTGATTTTTGGACCATGGATGCTCCGTATTATGGTGGAATACGTCATGAATATGTTTGTGAATATTCCGCTTTATCTCAGATAGTAAGGGGAATGCATCGTGGATTTTTATGAGATTCTTCAAAATCACGCGGCTGTGTTTCTTCTTGTATTGGTGAGGATCAGTGGCATTTTTATAATGGCACCGTTCCTCGGAAGTATCAATATTCCTCAGTATGTCCGCGTTGGTACGGCAATTGCGATTTCGATTGTAATGTTTCCGTCTGTTGACGCGGCGTCGGGGATGCTGCCGGTACCTCCCACGGTTATTGGGTACGCGGCTCTGGTGCTTAAAGAATTATTCGTCGGCTGGCTCATTGGTTTTGTAGCTTACATTTCATTCGCGACGATCCATATGGCCGGCAAGGTCATGGATATGCAGGTAGGCTTTTCTATCGTGAATGTTATGGATCCAACTTCCGGTCAGCAGATTCCGCTTATCGGAAGTTTTCTTTATAATTTGAGCGTGATTGTATTTCTGGCGACGAATGGGCATCATGTCCTCATTACTGCACTGGTCAACAGCTTTCAAAGAGTTCCTTTGCAGATGCTGGCGGCAGATGTTTCTTTGGCAGAAATAATCACAAGGTTCACCGTGGGGATTTTTACGACGGGTATGCAGATTGCTCTGCCTGTATCGTTTGCCATTCTTTTGACGAACGTTGGGCTTGGTATTCTTGCAAGGACGATGCCGCAGCTTAATATTTTTGTTGTTGGTGTTCCCCTGCAGATTGTCATAGGACTTTTTATGCTGTCCATCGTTGTACCATTCTATGTTTTGTTCCTGGATGTGTTGTTTAATGAAGTGTATGGAAACATCTCCCTTGTCCTCAGGGCAATTTGACAGGAAGTTTGTCTTCGACCTTCAGCTTTTCTCAGGAGAGAAAACAGAAGATCCTACTGCTAAGCGACAGGCGGATGCACGAAACAAGGGACAAATTGCCAAAAGTACTGAGCTCAGCGGCGCGTTTGTTATGCTGGCCGGCTTTTGGGGCTTGAAAATGCTTGGCTCTTCCGTTTATGAGGAGATATGCAATTATATGACCTACATATTCAACCACATGAGTCAGGGGGTTGATACTGAAACAGTCATGCAGCTGTTCATAGGAATTATAATTGTTCTTGCCAAAACAGCGTTTCCGATTATGGGAATGATTATGGCGGTTGGGCTTTTCATCAATTTTATGCAGGTGGGTATCAATTTTACAACGGAGCCATTGGGGTTTAAACTGGAAAATCTTAATCCCATCAACGGTATGGGAAGGATTTTTTCAAAGCGCGCTTTAGTGGAGCTTGTGAAGTCGATATTTAAAATACTTATCATAGGTTCTTTTGTCTACAACTTTTTGAAGGATGAAATCCTGCAGATACCTAAGCTGCTATATCTTGAGCTTGCTGCGAGTCTTCCGAATATTGCTGACGTTATTTTTTCGTTGGCATTTAAGATTATCGGGGTGTATTTCATTCTGTCGGTCTTTGATTACGCTTTTCAGAAATGGTCAACTTTCCAGTCTCTGAAGATGAGTAAGCAGGAGGTCAAGGAAGAGTTTAAGCAGATGGAAGGAGATCCGCAGATTAAGGGAAAAATCCGCTCCAAACAGCGTGAGATGGCAATGTCGCGTATGATGCAGGAGGTCCCGAATGCGGATGTCGTCGTAACAAACCCGACGCATTTCGCGGTTGCGCTTAAGTATGACCGTGGTATGCCTGCACCTCAGGTTGTTGCAAAGGGCCAGGATTTTGTAGCACAAAAAATTAAAGACACAGCACGGGAGGCTGGGGTGACAATCGTTGAGAACCGCCCTCTGGCTCGTGCGCTGTACGCTTCTGTGGAAATCGGGGATACGGTTCCAAAGGAGCTTTATAAATCGGTGGCGGAGGTTCTGGCGTATGTTTACCGCCTGAAACACCGTCGTTATGCATAAAGATTTTGAGTCTGTGTTGCACGGATTCGAAAAGAGGAGACTTCGACAGTTATGGCAGAGAAAGGTACGGCCGGAGGAATCATACAACAATATAGTGATGTTATCATTGCAGCAGCGATAATCACCATTGTTTTGATGATGATTATCCCGCTTCCTACAATGCTGCTTGATCTTCTGTTGTGTCTTAATGTTACTTTGGCACTTACCATTGTACTTGTTACAATTTATAACGTAGAGGCGCTGGATCTTTCTGTTTTCCCGTCGCTTTTGCTTTTAACGACACTTTTCCGGCTGGCGCTGAACGTTTCTTCCACGCGCCTTATTTTGCTGGAAGGATACGCCGGCGAAGTCATTACGGCATTCGGCAACTTTGTTGTCGGTGGTAATGCTGTCGTCGGTTTTATTGTGTTCGTAATTCTTATCATTATCCAGTTTATCGTTATCACGAAGGGCGCTGAGCGTGTTGCGGAGGTTTCGGCGCGTTTCACATTGGATGCTATGCCCGGTAAGCAGATGTCGATTGATGCTGACTTAAATCAGGGTGCTATTACAGATGCAGAGGCAAGAAAGCGTCGTGAAAAGATTCAGCGTGAGGCAGATTTTTACGGCGCAATGGATGGTGCTTCGAAGTTCGTAAAAGGTGATGCTATTGCAGCTATCATCATTATTATCATAAACATTACCGGTGGATTTATCATTGGTATGGTACAAAGAAATATGACGGTTACGCAGGCGCTTCAGAACTATACTCTGCTGACAGTCGGTGAAGGTCTTGTCAATCAGATTCCTGCTCTGATGATTTCAACCGCAACGGGTATTATTGTTACTCGTGCTGCTTCTGATGGTAATCTCGGAAGCGATCTTGTAACCCAGCTGTTTCGTAATTCACGCGTATTTTTCATCGTCAGCGGCGTTTTGATTCTGATGGCGATTGTGCCGGGACTTCCGGGAATACCGTTTACATGCCTCTCTCTTATTGCCGCATTTATCGGTTATTCCTTAAAAAAATCTCAGGCAGAGACGGAAGAAACGACTACTACGGCAAAGCAGGAGAAGAAAAAACAGGAAGCTACCAAACCGGAGAATATTGTTTCGCTTCTGCAGGTTGACCCGATGGAGCTTGAAATCGGATACAGTCTGATACCGCTTGTCGATACAGGACAGGGCGGAGATCTGCTGGAGCGTATTGTTATGATACGTCGTCAGTGCGCTCTGGAGCTTGGTCTTGTTGTTCCTACAATCCGCATTCGGGATAACATTCAGATAAAGCCGAACGCTTATATCATAAAGCTTAAGGGTATTGAGATAGCGAAGGGCGAGTTGATGCTGGATCACTATCTTGCTATGAATTCAGGAACTGTCTTTGAAGAGGTACCCGGAATTGAGACAACGGAGCCTGCTTTCGGTCTCCCTGCTCTTTGGATAGCTGAGGCACAGCGTGAGCAGGCTGAGCTTAATGGCTATACTGTTGTAGATGCTGTGTCTGTTCTTGCGACACATCTTACTGAGGTCATAAAGGCACATGCTGATGAAATCCTTGGACGTAAAGAGACTCAGGATCTTGTGGAAAACCTCAAGAAGGCAAATCCATCTCTGGTCGACGAAGTTATTCCGGAGCTTATGAATGTCGGCGAGATTCAGAAAGTGCTTTCAAATCTTCTGCGGGAACGTATTTCCATACGCGATATGGGTACAATATTTGAGGTGCTGGCCGATTACGGGCGCGCTACGAAGGATACAGATATTCTTACTGAATATGTCCGACACGCAATGGCACGTCAGATAACGCAGCAGAATATTCAAAATAATGTTATTCCATGCGTAACACTTGATCCGGCGATAGAGAACCGTATTGCGGGTGCTGTACAGCGTACAGACCGCGGCTCTTATGTCAGCATGGAGCCGGATGTTATGCAGCGTCTGCTTACGGCGCTTAATACAGAGCTTACAAAGCTTACAAATATGGGGTATCAGCCGATTGTCCTCACAAGTCCGGCAGTTCGTCCATATTTCCATAATTTGGTTGAACGCTCAATTCAGGGCATCATAGTTTTGTCTCATGCAGAGATTGAACAAAGCGTAGAGCTTCAGATTCTTGGGGTGGTGAAGGTATAATTGCGTGTAAAGGTATTTAAGGCCGCTGACCTTAAAGAGGCAATGGCTATGGTAAAAGATGAAATGGGACGGGATGCCGTCATACTTCATACTAAACGCTACCGTCAGGGTGGTTTTCTGGGATATAAGAGTAAAGAAGTGGTCGAAGTGACTGCAGCGCTGGAGGATGCACCACAGCGCCCTGAGGTTAAAATACCTGAGGTATCAAGGGTTCAGGCTCCGATTCGTCCGGTACGTCCGGCCAGGTCTACGCGAAATTCGCGGACGGCTTCCTCAATTCCGCGCATGACAACGCCACAGGCACCCCGGCAGGTTCTTGCACAGTATAAGACCGCAGGAACTCCGGAGGGAGTTTCTTTGGCGCGAAGCTCTGCTGATTTCACTGATCGTGTGCATCAGGCGTCTTCAGGAATAGAAGACTATTTTCCACAGGAGGAGAGCAGGGGCTTTGTTCCGATGGAAACAGAGAAAATGGAAACGCGTACAGTCGGAAATCGGGCAATTGAGCCGCAGCCTATTGAGGCAGTTGCTCCGATAAAGCCCGTGCGTGCGGTGCCATCGGTTCAGCAGGTCAGCCGTCCAGGACAGGTGCAGCCGCCTGCAATGGCGCCTCAGACTGAGCATTCATTTCCGTATATTTCACAGGAGTATTCAGCACAGGCTGCACAGCAATTTCAGCAGGTGCAGCAGCCGCAACAGATGCAGCCTCAGCAGCAGATAGTACCACAGGGGGAGATTTTTCGGCAGCAGCCTGCTAAACAGGCAGAGCCGTATCCTCAGCAGGCTGCAGGCTATGAGCCTGAATTTACTCAGCCGTCTGCGCCAAAGACAGAGGCTGACTCCAAGATTATAAAGGCAGAAACATCTGAAGCTGTATCGAAGGATAAAGTGCAAAATGAAATAAAACCTGACAAGGGCGAGGAGAAGATTCAGGCGCTCGAGGATGAGCTTGCACAGATGAGACTCATGCTCAAGCAGGTTATGGGACAGCCGCGTACTGAAAGTGAACTTGTTACCTTACAGGATGCACTCAAAGCACAGGCTGTAAACGAGCAGGTCATGCAGGACATCATTCGCAAGATTTCACCGGCAGAGCTTCTGGCTCCGAAGGATTCTGAGGAGGCACTGAAGTCGCTTGGGGAATATCTGCATTCTGCAATAAAGACAGGAGATGGTATCGGACTGAAGGACGGACGTCCAAAGATTGTTGCGCTTATCGGAACAACCGGTGTCGGAAAAACGACGACGATTGCAAAGATTGCGGCGCGCTTTGTGTTGGAGCGGGGTATAAGCGTTGCGCTTATCACTGCCGATACTTACCGTATATCTGCTGTTGACCAGCTTAAGACTTACTCGGATATAATAGGACTGCCGCTTGAAATTGTGTATTCTGCGGCAGAACTTAAACCGGCGCTTCGAAAGCATAAGGGCAAACAGCTGATCTTGATTGATACGGCCGGCCGCAGTCAGAATAATGATTATCAGATGCAGGAGCTTAAGGAATTTTTGGCGGTAGATTCGTCAATAGAAAAGCATCTTGTTATGAGTGCTACGACCAAGGAGCATGATGCTGAGGCTATTATGGATCGCTTTTCTATATGCAAGCCTGATCGCGTGATTTTTACAAAAACCGATGAGACGGACAGTCTTGGATTTATAATTAATCTTCTTTATGACCGTAGAATCGCGCTTTCATATCTTACGAACGGGCAGAGTGTACCGGATGACATTGAACCGGCAAAACCTGAAGCTTTGGCAAAACTTTTACTGAGGTAAAAACGATATGGATGATCAGGCATCAAGCCTCCGCAAGCTTGTACAGGATAAAACAGAATATGATGTTCCACAGCAAGGCAGCGGCCAGGTATTTCTTCAGCCAAAGCAGCCTGCTCGTCAACCGGCATCACAGGGCGCGGATTCACAAGGTGGAAGTTCACAGCCTCCGTTCTATTGGATGAAACCTCAGCAGAATTTATCGTCAAATGAAGCGGGAAGAAAGCCTATGGTGTACTCAGGGAATCCTGTAGGAGCTGCTGCTCAGCAGATAAGGGTACAGCCTGTGATTCAGCAGACAGCGCAGCCGTCTCCTGTAAATGTGCCAAAACCCAGTGTCCCGTACGTAGCCGCACCACTCACGCAGCCGGTGCAGGTGCGAAATGGACGGGGAACAGAACGTAAGAGCTTTCAGAATGCTGTGCATGAAAACGGAGCACGCATTGTTGCTATAACCAGCGGCAAGGGTGGCGTAGGAAAGACAAATCTTACCGTAAATCTGGCCATTGCCATGAGAATGGAAGGTAAAAGGGTTATTGTCATAGATGCTGATTTCGGTATGGCAAATGTGGATGTCGTTCTGGGGACAGTTTCAAAGTATCATTTGATGCACTTGCTTCAGCCCGAAATAACTCTGAATGACGTTATTATGCACGGTCCATATGGGGTTGATTACATTTCAGGCGGCTCCGCAATTGAGCGCGCAGTTGAGTTTACACAGGCAGAAAGACAGGTGCTTTTGGAAAAACTGAGTGCATGTGGAGAGCTTGCAGATGTGATTTTGATTGACACGGGCGCCGGTTTAGGTCAAAATGTAATTGAGTTTATTTTGGCTGCTGATGAAGTTGTATTGGTTACGACTCCTGAACCGACCGCTCTGACAGATGCATACGCTGTCATGAAGGCGTATAATACGCATGCGCAGGTAAAAAACATGAAGCTCGTCGTTAATCGTATATACGATGAACGGGAAGGGCAGGATGTCACAGCGAAGCTCAGACGCACAGCAGAAAGATTTTTATCCATGCGTCTGCCCTCGCTTGGATATATATATGAGGACCGCAATGTGATGAACGCGGTAAAGAAGCAGGCACCGCTTCTGGCAGTGTATCCAAATACGCTGGCAGCCCGCTGTGTTCATGCGGTTGCGCAGGGAATCCTTTATGGAGGGAGGAAATCTGTTAATCTCGGATGGCGGGGATTCCTGCAGAAACTCTTAAAGTTCAACGGTAAATAAGGAAGGAGGGAAAGCATGAACAATGATGTTGAGAAAGCCGACAAAATTCTTGAGATAGGACAAAGGCTTTCCTTCTATATGGACAACGATCAGACGTATTCGAGTCGTATAGAAGACATACAGTCATCGGAGTTGATCGTTGCAATGCCAATGGATTCGAAGCGTGTACCGATTATACCGCCGGACGGTGCACATCTGTACGGTGCTGTTCTTATGAAACAGAGCCAGTTCCGCTTTTTCTCGGTTTTTAAGAAAAAAGGAATGCTGAACAATGTTCCTTGCTGGTGGATTACTAAACCGGATGTGGTTCAACGGTATCAGAATCGGCAATTTGTCAGAGTGCGGGTCAGCCTTCCGATTTCCGTGCAGGTTATGAATGATGATGGAGGTTTTGATGCAGCGAAGATGACGAATCTCATCGACCTGAGCGGAAGCGGCCTTGCATTTGTTTCCGATGTGCCGGTTCAGTACGGTCGTCAGGTCATCATGGAACTGCACAATCTTCCTGATATCGGGATTCTTAAGGTTATGGGTTCTGTGCGGCGCTGCACGGAAGTGGAGCTTCCGCAGAATGGGAAAATTTACCAAGTTGGAGTGCGAATGCTCGATCTCGCAAGACCGGTTAGAAATCGCCTTGTGCGTTTCATTTTTGAACTGCAAAGAAAAGAACTTGCAAAAGGGCTTAGTTTGACAGGGGTGCAGGACATATGATTCGGGTACTTGTGGCGGACGATTCCGCGTTCATGAGAATGGTTTTGTCTGACATGTTTAAAAAGCAGTCAGACTTTGAGCTTGTTGATACCGCTAGAAACGGTAAAGATGCGATAGAAAAGGTAAAGAAATACAATCCGGACCTTTTGACAATGGATATAAATATGCCGGTCATGGACGGATTGCAGGCACTGAAGATCATTATGAAGGAGTGCCCGCTTCCTGTAGTTATGTGCAGCAGCATGACTAAAGAGGGAGCAGATGCAACTATACAGGCGCTGGCCCTTGGCGCTGTTGATTTTATAAATAAGACCGGCGGTTCGGTTTCGGCTATTGATACTATCGAGACCGAGATTTTGACGAAATGCCGTGCAGCTGCATCGACAAAAATTAAAAGCAGACCGGGTATGTCGGCTGCATCGGGAGCAAAAACTTTCGGTGAGACACCCAGACCGGTTATGTCAAGACGTGTTGATATTCCTGTAAGAAAGCCTGTTTTTACACCAAGGCAGGCACAGCCGGCGGCTCAGGAACAGCCAATAAAGAGAGCGGCACCTGTGATGGGTGTCAGGACCGGTTCTTCGGATGGACGAAACAAAATTGTGGTACTCGGAACTTCAACCGGAGGGCCAAAGGCGCTTCAGGTTGTTGTAGCCGGGCTTCCAAAGGACCTTCCCTGTGGTGTGTTAATTGTCCAGCACATGCCGCCGGGATTTACAAAATCGCTAGCGGAAAGATTAAACGAAATTTGTCAAATTTCCGTGAAAGAAGCTGAAAATCATGATATTATAGAAGCAGGACATGTATACATTGCACCTGGTAATTATCATATGACCGTGGTGCCTTGTCAGCAAGGGCGTGAGATTGTGTTAAACCAGGATCCGCCGCTGGGAACGCTTCGCCCGGCTGCCGATGTTTTATTTAAATCGGCGGTCAGGTTCGGATCGGATGTTGTTTCCGTTATCCTTACCGGTATGGGGCAGGATGGAGCGGTTGGCATGAAAGAGATTAAGCAGGCAGGAGGCTATATTATAGCTGAGCATGAAAGCACCTGTGTTGTTTACGGTATGCCAAAGGCTGTTGTGGATCAAGGAATAGCAGATGAAGTGCTTCCACTGACAGAGATAGCTTCTGCCATTGTGAGAGCAGTTAAACACTAAGGAAATAGGGGGAATAGAAATGGACACCAATCAGTACATGGAGATGTTTTTGGAAGAATCGCGTGAACATTTGCAGTCGCTGAATGACGGACTTCTTGGATTGGAGAATGATCCGGAGGATTTGTCGATCCTAAACGATATTTTCCGAAATGCACATACTATTAAAGGAATGTCCGCAACGATGGGCTACACGAAAATCGCTGAGCTCACGCATGATACGGAGAATGTCCTCGACCTCCTGCGAAAGGAACAGTTAAAAGTATCTGAGGATATTGTTGATACACTTTTCAAATGTGTCGATTCACTTGAGCAGATGGTAGAGAGCATTGGAGAAGGCGGCCCGGAGGACGTCGTAGATGTAACTGAGATCGCAGCAAAACTCAGTGCACTTGTAAAAGGCGAGGCTGCTCCGGCAGCGGCTGCTGCGGCACCTGCTGCACCGGCGGCTGAGGCTCCGGCTGCACCGAGTATTGAGTATGATGATACTGATAAAGACGTTATTAATCAGGCACTCGGAAGCGGTATGCGTGTGCTTCATATTAATGTTGCACTCACAGAAAGCTGCGTACTGAAATCGGCTCGTTCGTACATGGTAATGAACGCACTTGATCAGCTCGGCGATGTCATGAAGTCAATTCCTCCTGCTGAGGATCTTGAGCAGGAGAAATTTGAGCATTCCTTTGACGTTGTTTTTGTTACGGATGCAGAGCCGTCAACAGTCGAAGAGACATTGATGGCAATTTCTGAGGTCGATAAGGTTGTTATCACCGACGTAGCTGAAGAGCTTAAAGCACAGGAAGCAGCTGCGAAAGCGCCTGCTGCTCCTGCACCTGCTGCGGCGCCGGCTGCAGCACCCGCACCGGCTCCGGCAGCGGCGAAACCGGCGCCGGCAAAGAAAGCTGCGGCTCCTGCAAAGGGCGCAGAGAAGAAGGCACCGAAAGGAAGCCAGTCGGTCCGTGTCGATATTGAAAAGCTTGATAATCTGCTGAACCTCGTAGGTGAGCTCGTTATCAACAAGGTTCGCCTTGAGCAGATAGGTATTACTCATCGTCTGGCGGAGCTTACAGAGACGCTTGAGCAGATGGACCGTGTTACAACAGATCTCCAGACTGTTGTCATGAAGGTTCGAATGGTTCCTGTTGGACAGGTATTTAACCGTTTCCCGCGTATGGTCCGCGACCTTGCAAAGGAACTGAATAAAGAGATTAACCTTACTATTGAGGGTGAGGAAACAGAGCTCGACCGTACTGTTATTGATGAAATCGGCGATCCGCTGATGCATCTTTTGAGAAACTCTCTTGACCATGGCGTTGAGCACCCGGATGACCGTGAAGCGAAAGGCAAGCCGCGTTCCGGTGAGGTCGCACTTATCGCCCGTCATGAAGGTAACAACGTTGTCATCATGGTCACAGATGATGGTAAAGGTATTAATGCCGATGCAATCCGCCGCAAGGCAGTAGAAAAAGGCATGATAAGCCAGGAAGAGGCTGACAGCCTTAACGACGCAGATGCTGTACGTCTTATCTTCCTGCCGGGCTTCTCTACGGCAGAGACCATTACAGACGTATCAGGCCGCGGCGTAGGTATGGACGTTGTCCGCAGCAAGATTGAGACTTTGGGCGGTCACGTTGATGTTGAAACAAAGGTTGATGAGGGCAGTGTATTCAAGATTAAGCTGCCGCTCACATTGGCTATTATTCAGGCACTTCTGGTCAAGGTACAGGAGGAAATGTACGCTATTCCTCTCGGCTCCATTGACAGCACAATCAACATCAAGCAGGAAGATATCAAGACTGTACAGAACAAAGAAGTCATCGTTCTGCGCGGCCAGATTATACCGATTATACGTCTTGGCAACATACTTAATGTTCCGACTCAGGAAGGCGAGGAGAATGACGATATCTTTGTCGTTGTTGTCCACCTCGGTGAACGTAAAGCCGGTATTGTGGTTGATAACCTTATCGGACAGCAGGAAATCGTTATCAAAACGCTTGGTAAGCTGCTTGCAGGTCTTAAAGTCATTTCCGGTGCGACGGTACTGGGCGATGGCCGTGTAGCGCTGATTCTTGATGTCAGCGCATTGATGTGAGGAAAGGAGTCCTAAAGATGGCTACACCAGAGAATAATGTTCAGGTTGACAATGAAGTTCAGGTTGTTGCTTTTAAGCTCCGCGATGAGGAGTACGGTTTTAACATTCTGAATGTAAAAGAGATTAAAGGTCTTACGGACATTACACGTGTTCCGTTTGCATCGGATTTCATAAAGGGCGTTATCAATCTGCGCGGAAGTGTCCTGCCGGTCATTGATCTTAAAAAACGTCTTGGACTTCAGAACACACCATATACGGACGATACCCGTATTGTTATTGTCCGCAGCGATGATATTGAGGTCGGTATGATTGTTGATGCTGTGACCGAGGTTATCACGCTGGATACAGCTCATATTGATGCGGCTAAGGTTGTTGATAATGAGACAAACCGTTTCATTACAGGAATCGGCAAAGAGGATGATCGCCTCATCATCATGCTGAATCTTGATGCTATTATCGGTTTACAGGAAGAATAAACTAATTTAAACGAGAGGAGGCAGAACATGCCAGACGATATTATGCAGTTAAGCCCTACGCAGATGGATGCACTGCGTGAGATTGGCAATGTCGGTGCAGGTAACTCAGCTACTGCGCTTTCACAGATTATTAATCATCGTATAGACATGAACGTGCCGGAAGTATCGATAGTACCATTGGGAGATGTCCCTGACCTTGTCGGCGGACCTGAAGCAATGGTAGTCGGTGTGTTCCTTCGCGTTTATGGTCAGGCACCGGGTAACATTTTGTTCCTTCTGCCTGCAGAAAGTGCGTTTTATCTGGTTGATATGCTTATGGGTAAGAAACGGGGAGAAACGCAGAATCTTGATTATCTTGATGAGTCCGCATTGATGGAGATAGGTAATATTCTTGCCGGAGCATATCTCAATGCACTCTTTAATCTGACGAAGCTTTCCCTGCTTCCGTCTATTCCTGCGCTTGCTATGGACATGGCAGGTGCGATATTGAACGTTGTTCTCATACAGCTTGGACAGATGGGTGACCATGCGCTGGTTATTGAGACCGAATTCACTACAGATGAGGAGGGAATCAAGGGCCACTTCTTCTTAGTACCTGACCCAGGTTCTCTGGATACGATTTTGACAGCGGTGGGAGTGTAAAATTATGGCAGATCTTATTAAAGTCGGCATGGCCGATTACAAGGTCGGCCGTGCTCCTTCAACGCTTATCAGCTATGGACTCGGTTCCTGTATCGGCGTGTCATTATATGATCCACAGGCAAAGGTCGGAGGACTTTTGCATATCATGCTTCCGGACAGTACACAGTCCCGTGCGAGCGAAAACCCGGCTAAGTTTGCAGATACCGGTGTGCCGCTAATGCTGAAGGATGTTCTCGCACTCGGAGCATCCAAAAGCCGTTTGGTGGCAAAGATGGCCGGTGGTGCGCAGATGTTTGCCTTTGCGAAGGCTACGGATATAATGCGTGTAGGTGCAAGAAATGCAGAAGCCGTAAAAGAGCAGTTAAAGTCGCTCGGAATTAAGCTTATTGCCGAAGACACCGGAGAAAACTATGGACGTACCGTCCAGATTAATCTGGAAAATGGTGTGTACACGGTTAAGACAATGGTGAAGGGCGAGAAGGAGATTTAAGTGAGCGGGCTCAGTACAGAAGCCGGGAAGAGTGCAGAGCAGGGTGGGCTTCAGACACAGGCATTGGAAGCGAAAGCAGCCGGCAAAGCTGCTAAGGAGCCTCCGAAGGACAGATTGAAACAGATGGAGCAGTATTTTCATCAGGGCGATTTTCTTTTTAAAATCGCAATAGCATTTGTTTCAGCCTTTTCCGCGGCGGCTGTGATTGTTCTCTCCGGGATATATGCGGACCGCATGCTGGAAATTATTGCGATGCGTGCGGTGGTTGGATTTTTTATCGCCGGAGGTGTCGTTTTTCTGGCGCTGTTGTGGTTGGATGACGTTGGAATTCCGCTTTATGTAAGTCAGCACGAATCACTTCAGCAGGCATGGCTCAGCGAACCTGAGAGTGGACTTTCGGAGAATTCCGATAAGTCTTCAGCCGATGCAGGCGTTATTCCTGAAACATCGGAACAGGCGGTTCCTTCTGATGCAAGTGGGCAGGAACCGGAAATAAAGGAGAATGACGGGGAGGAGCTTTCTTTTGCTCCGCTTGATGATTCGATTCAGCATATGAAAACAGCAGAATAATATATTATTTGACACATAACTTGTTATGAAGGGGGGAGTCGTTTTGGGAGGTTTAGAAGAACTAAGCACCATCGACTCCCTTTGGTTGTCCTACAAGAAGGAGCATACAAAAGAAGTTCGTGACAGACTTGTCGAGCAGTATATGAATCTTGTCAATATTATAGCCGGACGGCTGGCAATAAGTCTGCCTCCACATGTGGACAGGGATGATCTTATCAGCAGCGGTTTTTTCGGACTGCTGGATGCTGTGGAGAGGTATGAGCCGGACAGGAAAAATAAGTTTGAGACGTATGCTTCTGTGCGTATACGCGGTGCCATGCTTGATTATCTGCGGTCGAAGGACTGGGTACCGACGTCTGTGCGTGCAAAAATAAAAAAATACGAGAATACCGTCCGCGAGCTCGAAATATCTTTAGGACGTAATGCGTCTGATGAAGAAATCGCGGATGCTATGGGAATAACTATTGATGAGCTGAACAAGACAGTCTCGCAGATGAATGTTGCGACGATTATTCCTTTGGATGATTATATACGTGCCGAGACTCCGAATGATGGTCTTGAAAGTCCCGGTGCAAATATTGAAAAGCTGGAGATGCAGGAGATTCTCGCAAAGGCTATTCACAGGCTGCCTGAAAGGGAAAAACAGGTAGTCTCTTTGTATTATTACGAGGAGCTTACGATGAAAGAGATAAGCCTGGTTTTGCATTTATCCGAGGCTCGCGTTTGTCAGCTGCATACGAAAGCTATTTTTAGGCTTCGCGGTTTTCTGGCACGAAATAAAGAAAATCTGGTCGATTGAAAATGATTTAGAGGGGCACTCTGTGTGCGTCTATCAAATAAACGGGGAGGATACATCATGGATGAGAACGAGAAAATCTCTGAGGTCGGAGGGGAAACGGCCGGCTATTTATTTGAATTCAAATCAGACGGCGTTTATCTGACCGTGTATCCGAATGATGACAACGGAATCCTGTTTGAGCTCTCGGATATGAGGCAGATTCTTAAGGATTACGGTGTTGCCGATTATGATATTGAGCTTTTGGCGCGTGTAGTCCGCACTGCAGACGGAGTTCCTGTACGGCTGGCAGACCGTTTTGTTTCTCCTGTCGGTGCCGGAGCAGAGGAACGTGCTAATGTACGTGTAGAAGAAAAGGCAGAGGAAGTTGACGATCGTGAGACCATGACATTTACGGTTGATGTTGCGAAGGACAGGATGACGGCGAAAATTCGTATCGAAAGGGATGCAGCAAAGAAGCCGCCGACAGCAGAGGCTATCCTTCAGGCATTGGCCGACCGCCGTATAACATACGGAATAGATAATGATGCTATCAATGCAGGCCTTGAGCATGGTTCAGAATTTATAGCGGCCAAGGGAACGGCTCCGCAAAATGGTATTGATGCAAAGATTGAACGTAAATTCAGTCTGGCAGAAAAAGGAAAACCTGCAGTTAATAAATATGATCAGGTCGATTACAAGAACATGAATCTCTTCGTGCTTGCTAAAAAGGGACAGGTGCTGGCTGAGAGAATTCCACATACACAGGGTATTCCGGGAACGAATATTTTTGGCGACGAGATACGCCCGAAGCCGGGTAAGCCAAAACCGGTTCCGGCAGGAAAAAATACTGAAATTAGGGATGAAAATCTGGTCGTTTCACTGATTGAAGGACAGATTGTCGATAACGGAACTAAGATTTCAGTTGATCCTAAGCTCACCATCGACGGAGATGTCGGAGTTGGAACAGGAAATATAGATTTTGTCGGCGCGGTGGACATTGGCGGCAGTGTTATGCAGGGATTCATTGTAAAGGCTACCGGTGATATAAATATTAAAGGTATGGTCAGCGGCGGCGTTGTTCATGGATATAATGTCTACATTGCGGGCGGCGTTCAGGGCATGAACCGCGGAGAGGTTCGTGCAGAGGAAGAAGTGCGTGCTGCGTTTGTGGAGAATGCCAAAATTGAAGCCGGCGGAAATATTTTTATCACTGATGTTGCACTGCATTCTGATTTACGCGCAGGAAAGGTACTTGCTGTTGAAGGAAAACGCGGTCTTGTTACCGGGGGATATTTGGCAGCAGGTGAGGAAATTCGTGCAAAAACCATCGGAAACACGCTTTTCGTTGCAACGAAGCTGGTTGTTGGAGTAAATCCAATGCTGCAGCGCCGTTACCAGGAGACCTGCAAGGAATATGCGGAGCTTAAGAAAAAGCTGTCACAGCTAACAAAGGCTCTTAATACGCTGGGGAAAATCGATGTGTCAAAACTCCCGCCTGAACGAGCGGCTCAGATAAGCCAGATGACGCGTTCGCAGTTTCCGCTGGCAGGTAAAATCGAACGTGATGAAAAGCTTATTCGTGAGCTTGAGGAACAGATTGCGCAGATGCGTATAGGGCGTATTCGGGTCGCTGATAAGATGTACCCCGGAACGAGGATTATCATAAATTCTGTTATGAAGAATATTCAATCTGAGGAGCAGCATTGCACTCTTACCGTAGAGGATGACGAAATCAAGTCAGGAGCATATTAACCATCTGCAATAGAAAGAGTGAGAAATATGGATGTAAGCCCGATGAGTCTGCAGATGATTGTACCACGAGCCAATGAGGCAACACAGGTACAGCATAATCTGAATCAGCAGGTGAATGTTCAGCAGAGCTTTGCTGAACTTCGTGATAAATCAGAAATGCAGATGAAAATGGAAACTGTGCAGAGCAGGGAACAGGCTGAGGACGGAAAGATCAAAGACGATCCCGATCACCGCAGCGGTCATGGCGGATATCAGGGAAGCCGCCGCGACAAAAAGGAAGAAGAGCAGCAGGAAGAACGTATGGCTGTGGATACTTACCGCGGTCATAATATTGATATTTCGTTTTGACGCGTAGAGGACAGGTGGATGTCTACGGAAATTTTAGGATTTTTTATCATATTGGGAGCGTTGGTTCTTGTACTCCTCCGAAGGAACGACTGGTTAAAGCTGATTACCGGTGAGACACAGCAAAGCAGACTTGATGATGTTGAAGAGGCATCGGCGAAGCTGCGGTATGAGCTGCAGCACTCCGCGGATCAGATTATTGAGCGAATGGGTTCTCATATTGATCGGTTGGAACGGCTTATTGTGGAAGCAGACCGTCGTTCAGGTGAGCTGGAGGAGCAGCTTAGGAAGACGGAAGACAAATATCAGAAGCTATTGCGGCAGCAGGCAAGGCGTGAGTCGGCGCGTTCGACATCGTCTGTTGATTATAACAGGCAGGATGCGTACGTCAAGCAGCCGATTGCTTCACATGAATCCGTGCAGGTTCCTGTGGGGGTGCAGTCTTTACATGAGGTTTCTGCTGCAAAGAGCAGCATGCAGCCGTTTTCGGATATGCTTGAAGAATCAATGGCATTGATGGACAGCACGGATGCATATGAGCAGCATGCGCATGATGCTCAGCGTGCGTACGCGGCAGAGCCTGAGGTTGTTGTTTCCCCCAGCGTTGCAGATGTGGTGGGACTTCCATTGACGTCTGAGGAAGCAGCTGATATTGAAGCAGCTACAGCGCTTGAACATGAACCGGAGCCAGTGACATATCCAATGGTCTATTCATCAGATTTGCAGAATGTGCCTAAAGTGATGCGGACAGATGGGGAGCCGCAGGATTTGCCAGGATTTTCGCAGGAACCCCAACACATGGTTCATACGGACGAATTTTCTCAGATGATGCAGGAGTCTTATGAAGAAATTCCGGAAATGTATGAACAGCAGGTGCCTGTGCATGGTGTATCAGCACAGGGAAATGACTATGCCGGATATGTGTCCGGGAACTACGGTGAGGAGCTTCCGATAAGTGAAAGAACGGAATCACAAATAATTTCATACGTAGAACCGGCTTCGGAACACCAGGAATATCAGACATCGGAGATGCCTGAGCAGGGTGTGACGGGGCAGCAGGAGACAGCTGAACAGGAAAGTCAGACTGAAGCCGGGGCTGCTATCCGGGAACAAGGTGTACAGGAAGCACCACAGCCTGCGGAAATATCTGAGCAGGGTACGCCAAACGGTGAAGCAGATGAAATATCTGAGCAGACAGAACTGGATGAAGACGCAAAAGAGCGTCAGGCAGTAGAGGAAGCACTGCAGCTGCGCGGCGGCGGAGCATCTGAGCGTGCCCGTAAGCTTTTGGCCGAAGGGAAAAGCGTAGATGATGTAGCCCGCGAGGTGCATCTGGGACGTGGGGCTATAGAGCTTATAAAGCAAATGGAATTGAATAGAGATAATGCGAAAAATTCGTAAAAGATATTGACAATAAATGCTCCGAACGCTATAATATTGCTTGTTATCGGGGCATAGCGCAGTTTGGTAGCGCACCTGGCTTGGGACCAGGGGGTCGCGTGTTCGAATCACGCTGCTCCGACCATTTTTATTTGCGATAGTAGCTCAGTTGGATAGAGCAACGGCCTTCTAAGCCGTGGGTCGGGGGTTCGAATCCCTCCTGTCGCACCATGAAAGCATAACGTCTGTAATCCTTATCATTAAAGGATTGCGGGCGTTTTTCTTTATGTAAAATTTACGCCGGGGGCTTAAAAGGTTGTATGTTGTTAGAGAGTTTTTGGGGCAATCCGGGGGCAAATGAAATTTTGAAGTATATATTTGGGTGAATTATATGCCTGGGATGAAGACTTTATTTGGCAGTGCAATTCATGAGCGGTTCATTATTTTATGATAAAATTATTTCAGGGTAAATCAGAGCGGAGGTGTCTTTGTATGAAGAAAGTACGTATAACTGTCATGCGGAAGGCTTGTTATCGTGATCTGATGGAGAGGTATGAAAATCCTATCGAGCATGCCTGCGATATGGAAGAAGGCATGGTTTTTACAGCAGACGGATGGCAGAAGCCTGACGGTCTTTGTGACAGTGCATGGGAAACTATGTCCCCGTTTGTTATGGGGCTTGCTCACGGTGCGGAAAATTTTTATGACGGATGGATGAAGAATCCAAGGTCTGCCATGATTTCATGCAATGATGGTTTTCGCCCGGTGAGTTTTCTGCTGGAGACGATAGAAGACTGAGTGGAAATATGGCAGATTTCACGTGTGCAGCAGAAATTATTCGAAAATCCTAAATAAATCGCACTCTATGAGGCGTATGTTTTCAATGGGGATTTTGGTATTGTCTGTCATGTGCAGAATGCGTTTTACCCCGTCAAGATTTTTAAGGTTTCCGGAGACCGTTATATAGCGGCCTCCGGATTTTTTTTCGTCCTGATGAAAGTAGGTTACTGTTATAGAGGGATGCTCTTTCAGGTGCTGTTCGAGTACGGCAAGTCTGGCATCCAGCATTTCTATCATATCATCGCTGAGTTCCTTTTTTTCGTCTGTCAGCCGCGCTTCTTCGCGGGTGGCTTCGTCATACCCCGTGAGCGCGGCGAACGGAGAGAACTGCGCTGCCCTGTTTTCCATTGTCATACGTGGATGAGTGGAAGGCTCCGGGTGGGGCAGGTGTATTATATCGTCGTAACGTTGAATATCTTCGTTCATGCTTTGTGGCCTCCTACCTGTTGATTACGTTCAATAGTCATAGCGTCCTGTTCAAGGTTTGAGCCCTTCAGTATGGCATTTTTGCCGAATTTTTCTTTTATGGCAATCATGGCATGCTGGAGTGATTTTTCTTTTTTCTCCTCGGCTTCGTTTTCTTTTCTTTCCTCGGCAGCCGCTTTGTAATCCGTAAAAAGTCCAAGCTGCTCTGTTTTGTCTGCTGGCTTTGGCAGGCTTTTTTCATCTACCACGTGATTGGCTGTAACTGTGACACGACGCACGTACAGGTTCGTGTCTGTTATACGCTCGTAGAGTTCAATCACGGCTGCGAGAATCTTCTTTGATGAGGATGTGTGCTCACCGAGATTGATTGAGCCGTGGGCGGGTTTTGGGACGGTACGTCCGTAATGGTCGGTATGAACTCCGCCTTTATAGGAATTGCGCATGTTTTCAATGTCGTAGCCGATGTTTAGTACAATCTGGTCTGTAACCAGTCCCTTCGCTACGAGGTCAAGAACGAGAAGGTCTGTCATTTCCCAGACGATGAGCCGTCCTTTTTCGTGGGAATAGGGTTTTTGAAGCACCTGTCCTGAGCCGATACTGTTCGAGGCAGGCTTGTAAGCCTTTATGGCTGCCATTGTACATGGTTCCCAGCCCCAGGCATGGTCTATCAGAAGCTCGGCGTTTATGCCGAACAGCTTATACAGCAGGGCTTCGCTGTGATATTCGTTTCTACTGCCCAGAGAACATCGGGCGATGTCTCCCATTGTGTGCAGCCCGTTGGCTTCAAGTTTCTTTGCGTAGCCTTTCCCTACACGCCAAAAATCCGTCAGGGGCGTATGCGTCCATAACTTTTCACGGTAGCTCATTTCGTCAAGCTCAGCTATCCGTACACCGTCCTTGTCTGCAGGCATTTTCTTTGCCACGATATCCATAGCGATTTTGGCGAGATACATATTTGTCCCTATGCCTGCCGTGGCGGTGATGCCTGTTTCCGCGAGCACTTCGCGAATCATTTTCAGGGCAAGCTCATGGGCGGTAAGACCATAGGTTTTTAGGTAGGGAGTCACGTCCATGAAAACCTCGTCAATGGAATAAATATGGATATCCTCCGGGGCGATATACTTGAGGTAAATCCCGTAAATACGGGTGCTGTATTTCATATACAGTGCCATACGGGGGACTGCTGCGATATATGAGACAGCCAGGGCAGGATTTTCGGAAAGTTCATTTGCGTCGCAGGATTCACCTGTCAGTATGTGGTTTGGCGCCTTTGCCCTGCGGCGTATGTTCGCCTCTTTTATTTTCTGTACAACTTCAAAAAGCCGTGCACGCCCAGGAATGCCGTAGGTCTTAATAGCTGGGGTGGCGGCAAGGCAGATTGTTTTTGTCGAGCGGCTTTCGTCCGCAACTACAAGATTTGTGGTCAGCGGATCGAGTCCGCGTTCTATGCACTCCACAGATGCATAAAAGCTTTTAAGGTCGATGGCTATATATGATGAGGCAGTCATGATAATCCTCCGTGAACAACTAAAAATGGCTTATTCGAAATATAGTTAACTTTTGTTTGAGAAAAAGCCTGATTTTAGAATAAACGTTCTGCGTGAAAACAGCAAGGAAATTTTTTTGAAGGAGGAGGAAAAACGTTTTACCAAGGGGGTGAGAAGATTTTGAGCAAATTGGGTGATGGTGCAGTAAATACGATTATGATATAATACAGAATATAAAATTAAGTAGTATTGCGGGCTTCACGGATGCAGTCTGCAGAGCCGATCGGGGCGGAAAGGGATATCCGCCGGAACAGTAAGCACGGAGGTTTCATTATGTTCGAGGGAATCGGTAAAATCGGAAGCTATGCGAAGCAGTGGAAGCTAAAACGCATGGCAAAAACGAAAATCACAACGGGTCAGACTGTCGATTTGAATAAAAGACAGTCCTTTTCGTCTGTCTTTGCGCAGATTGGAACGCAAAATACCAGTCAAACAAAGAAAACAACAAAGACAATGGCGGATAAGGCCAAAACGAATTCGATCAAGCAGAAGCTTAAAAGAGGAAAGAAGCTTTCGGCGGAAGAGTTCAAGCATCTGAGGGAAAAGGAGCCGGCGCTGTACGAGAAGGCAAAGGTTGTACAGTCAGCCAGAGAGCAGCTGGAACGCGACCTGAAGCACTGCAAGACAAAGGCAGAGGTGCGCATGGCTATGCTGCGCGCCAGCATGAAGGTGGAGTCACAGGCCGCTATGGCGGATGCGTCTGCCGCAGGTGTTTCTTCCATGAACGGGGGAGTATCTGCAGGGCAGGCAGCAGGCGCAGCCGGGGAGGCAATGAATCCGGGCGGGGCGGCGTCGTCAATGGACACAGGAAGCGCAGCAGGAGAAGCACAGATTCCGCAGGGAATGACCGGTAATGAAAATACTGCGGCGACAGGGGAGTCCGCAGCATCGGCGTCTGCAGCTGAAGGAACAGAGGCGGCACAAAAGGAGCAGACAGAAGAGCATAGACTTGAAAAAAGTATCGAAGGCGTGCTTGATTCGAACAAAGGCTCTGCTGCCAGCACAGCGGCACTTCTTGAGGCAATGGAGACCTTGGAGGATTCGGGGATGGATCTTCCACCGACACAGGTGTTGATTATACGTGCGCTTCATGATGCATATGATAAATTTATAAAATCAAAGGAATATGAGGAGCTCCCCGAAAATTTGATGGAGGAGCAGGAGAGCAAGCCAAAAGATAAGCCTCAAAAGCCTGAGGCGTATAAGATTGCGGCTGTTTGTGACGTGTATATCAGTGCAGTTCATGCGGCTGAAAACAAGAATTTTGAGTAATACAGGGTACTAAATTGATTGTACCCGGAGGGGGATTCAGATGGAGAAGATAAAGATTGGAAAGGGAGAAGTCCTGCATAAAAAGGGGGACGAGGTCAAAAATATCGAGATTGTTCTTTCCGGAGCGCTAACTATGACGAACAGGGATACTGTTGATGTTCGTCTGAGCGGAGGCGGTATTGCAGGCGCAGTTTATAATCCCGGGGATTTGTATGTATTCGACTATGCCGCAGCAGAGGATACTACCCTTCTCGTGTTTGATTATACGTCAGATGATGATATTGTTGATGCTGTTTCAAGCGCGACAGCCATTGCTCCGGTTATGGCTGCTTCCAACATGGAATTTGCGAATGGTATGCTGGACGCGCTTAACTCCGTTACGGACACGGTGGCTAACTTTTGTAAGGAAATCAAGTACAACTACAATGACTATAAATTCATGTGCGTAAAGCTTGAAAAGGAACCTGAACAGTTTTCTTTTGTGGAGCAGCTTCCAACACCTGATACCCCGGAAATAACATCAAGCTGGGAAGCAGAGATATGCCGTTCCTTCTGTGAGCATCGGGGAGCTTTGGAAGCAAATTATTATTCACTGGGAGCCAGCTTCTGCATTGAAGCCGTTATGCGCGCGTCGGTAACAGGGCGTCGTATCCGTAAGGAGCTTGAGGCTGCAACAGAATTTTCCTCCTGGGTAAAAAATGGAACTGCAGATTTTGTGAATGCATTCTATGATGTAAAATCAAGAGTTGATACTGAAAACCGCGGGACTTCCGGAGAGGTTCCGACTATCGAAAACGCTTTGGAGGTTATCCTTGCGTTCTCCGGAGTCAGCCAGGAGATTGCAGACACATTCCGCAAGGATCTCAAGCAGTTCTCAGAGACTGAGGACCGCAGAGCAAAATCTGACGAGATGCGTCATCTGCGCATGAGCATTGCAGAAGGATACTACAACATCTATGAAGCGGCTTTCTTCAAAAGCCTTGAAACAAGCCATATTCCCGCAGAGGTCAGAATGTTCTTCCTGTTCGGCTTTGTGGATGAAAATCTGGCAGGCAAGGCGAATACGGAAATGCTGTATAACATGGCTGTGAGCTGGGAAGAGCCCGAGGGAACACGCATACTTCCTATGTATGAATGGCTGGTCAGAATATACAAGGGAGAAGCTGTTCCGTCGAAAAACGAGTTCGACAACGACTGGACGGAGTACCTTCGTGAAGAGGTTCGCACTGCAAACATGACTCAGCAGCGGGCTGATGAGCTGGCGAATGACCGCCATGCGATGGTAAGCTTCGAGATCCATAACATGTTCGTTACCGCAAATAAAATCACCAATGGGCAGATGGCGTCCTTTGTGCCTGTATTTAACGCGCAGGATGTTATACGTCCGCTGGATAAATGCCTGGCAAGCATTCAACGCGTTCAGGCTGCCCTGGATAAGGTTACGGAGATTGATTTCGGCTGCTTCTACAGACCTGCGCTCATACAGTATCCTGAGCTTAAGATTCAGCATTTCGTATATAACACGGAAATCAAACCGTATATCATACTCATGCCGAACTTCGGCGCCCGCGGAGTTATGTGGCAGGAGAATGAAGGCCCGCGCAGAACGACGCCTGCACACATGGTTATCTCCGTATTCCACTCGGAGGAGCTGGAAGAAACCATCGTCCGCATGTGCGCTCAGTTCCGTTGGGAGATGTGCCGCCGCATCCAGGGCGTGCGTTACATGGATATCTCCGAGCCTTCACTGACATCGGAGTACATGAACTATCTCCAGTTCTACAAAAAGAACGGATATCTCTCTGCTGACATGAAGGAACGTATCAAGATTGCACTGCAGAAAGCCAGAAACGACTATAAGGTTGTGTTCGTTGCGGACTACGAGAAATATATTCTGAACGAAGCTTTTGGACTGCCGCGTCTGAACAAGGTAACGCGGGAGATTCTGTTCCGCTACTGCACCTTCTCTCAGAAGTATCGTAAGGCACTGGCCATCAATCCGCAGTACCAGCAGCTCATTGAGCGCTGGGGGATTACACAGAGTGCAAAGCTTCACGGCGTAGACCTCATGGCGAAAAAGGTCAAGAGAATGAAACCGGGCGAACCGCTTCCGAAGGAGATAGAAGAGGAGCTTGCATTCCTCAGACTCTGATAAAAACAAAAAAGGCTGCTGCATAAGTGATTTCTCACCGGTGCAGCAGCCTTTTTTGTCAGTATTATGGAGCAAGGACGAAATTCAGCTTGGTTTTATCCGATACTAATAGGTGCTGGATAAATCTAACAATATCTTTACTTTTGAATGTGTATGTTGCTGAAATCTTTACTTTTTGCGCAAAAAATAATAAAATAAGTAAAGATGAGACTGGCGGTGACAGATATGATTTTGTATGAAGGATTGGAGAAAGCATTAAAAGAAAAAGGGATTGGAAAAACGGAGCTTTCTTCTGCCACAGGACTTTCTTCGCGAACAATTGCAAAAATCGCAAAAGGAGAAAAGCTGTCACAGCGCAGCCTAAAAAAGATAGCTGAGTATCTTGGACAAAAGCCGGAAGCTTTGCTGAAAGAAGTTTCGGAGAATAAAATTTTGCAGATTCTCCGTGACGAAAAGGAGATAAAGCTTTCGGGAGGATTATATCATGAACTGCAGGTCAGAATGACCTATAATTCAAACCACATAGAAGGAAGTAAATTATCCGAGGCTCAGACACGGCTTATTTTCGAGACAAATACAATAGACGCGGGCGATGGTGTTCCTGTAGATGATATCATTGAAACCATGCATCATTTCCGTGCTATTGACTATGTGATTGAGCACGCGGAGGACGTACTTTCAGAAGAAATCATAAAGCATCTGCATTACATATTGAAGCATGATACAAAGGATGCCGAACTAAGTTGGTTTGCTGTAGGTGATTACAAGAAACGTGCCAATGTCGTAGGCGGCAGAGAAACAGCAAAGCCGGATGAGGTTCAAGGTCGGATGAGGAAGCTGCTTGAACGCTACAATGCTATCGCAGCTGTAACATTCGAAGATATTGTTGCATTTCATGCCGAGTTTGAAGCTATTCATCCGTTTCAGGATGGAAATGGCAGAGTCGGAAGGCTTATAGCTTTGAAAGAATGTCTTCACCACAATGTGATACCTTTCATTATCGAAGACCGGAAAAAGATTTTTTATTATCGGGGATTGTCTGAATGGAGAAAAGAAAAAGGATGGCTTATTGATACCTGCCGTGACGGGCAGGACACGTTTATAAAAATTTTGGATATGCTTGATATACCTCATGAATAAACGTGAGATAGATTGATGAGAAGACAAATACCGTATCCTGCTAAAAATCGGGATACGGTATTTTTGTTCTTATGATTTCACGTAATTGCTTATTTTGTCTCTCCAGAGCTCGTAGCCTTTTTGGTTGAGGTGCAGGCCGTCGACGGTGAGGTCGGCGGGGAGACTTCCGTTTTTGTCCGTAAAGTCGGGAGTTATGTCCAGATAAGTGTCATTGTATTTTTCGGCAAGCTTTTTTATGCCTTCGTTGAGCTTCAGGATATTTTTATTGGTACGGAGGCCTGCCTCCGGGAATATGGTTTCGTTAAACGGCAATACACTTTCTATGTATATTGTTGTGTCAGGAAGCTCCTTGTGAAGTATTGAGAGTATTTTGTCGTAGTTTTCAAGTGTGGTCGGTATGTCGTGGTAGAAGCAGAGGTCGTTTGTTCCAATCATAAGGAAAATTTTTGGCGGCTGCATGGCAGTTACCTGGTCTATGCGGTTCAGAAGGCCGTCCGTTGTATCACCGCCAATTCCGAGATTTACAAGCGGGACGTCGGGGAATAGTGCATCCCAGTCCCCGCGGTCGGTCATGCTGTCACCGAAGAAGACGATAGGATGAGGTGCGTGAGGTTTTACTGCAAAGAGTAAATGCTTTCTTCTGTAATAGAGTGTCAGGTAGGAAGGTGTGTTTTCGTCACGCAGCATGTCCTCAAGAAAGTCCTCGGTCTGAGCTGCAGCCTTTTCAGGACCGCCGCAGTAAAGGATAAATACCGCAATGACAGCTGCTGTGAAACCTAAAATCCAAACGCAAAATTTTTTCATAATATTCGCCCCACGATTTGAGATTTACATTAAATCTTCTATATTAATTTCGAAAATCCTGCGTGAAAACAGTTTTTTATTAAAGATAACCCTGTATAGGTAGAAAAATTGTGTGAATTTTTGTGTTTTTTCATTGAGATGGTGTAAAATAATAAATAGTTCGGTGAGGATGAAAAGCTTTCACTGAATGTGAGTTATATCATTTATAAAGGAGGAATATTCGGTGAAACAGGCTTGGAGAATTTTGTGTTTGGCATGCGTTATGATGGTGCTTTGTGCGGGAACGGTTTTTGCAAAGAGCGTTGAGGAAAAGCGCACCGAGACGCGTGATAAGGCGGAGGCAACGCTGCAGGAGCTTTATGAGCGTCAGTCAGGGGCACGGTACGAGGTAGAAAACAGTCACGCTTATGCGGTGTTCTTTAATACAGGAATAAAAGTCGGAATCATCGGAAGCTCTCATGGACGTGGTGTTGCATATAACAACGTAACCGGCGAGGAATGCTTCATGAATATGAAGGAACTCTCGGCAGGGCTTGGGCTTGGCGTTAAGGAGTATTCTCTCGTCTTTATTTTTGAGAATCAGGACGTGTGGGAGCATTTTACGTCGGGTGATTGGACCTGCGGAGGCGGTACGGCATCTGCAGGAGCTACTGATGGCGAAAGCGGCGGCGGAATAGAGGGAGCCGTGAAGCTGGCGGATGGAATCTGGGTATATCAGATGACAACCAAGGGAATCACACTTGAGGCATCCCTTAACGGAACGAAGTTTACAAGGGACAAGAAGCTTAACGGTGAAAAGTAATATGCAAAAATAACGGGATGCACGAATCCGATGGATTTATGCATCCCGTTGCTTCATTTTATTAAGTTTTCGGCCTTCCATTCCTGGGGAGTTTTGCCAAATTCTTTTTTGAATGCCCTAAAGAAGGGAAGATAGCCGTCAAATCCTGCGGTTCTTGCGATGGTATCAAGGGTTTCATCGGGCGAGTGGAGGAGAAGAAGACGCGCTTTCAGAAGCCGTTTGCTTTTTATGTACTGCTGGATGGTACAGCCTGTGGCTTCTTTGAAGCAGTGCATGAGGTAGCTTCGGCTTACAAATATTTCTGCGGCAAGCGCGTCAATGGATAGAGGTTCTTCAAGCCTTGCGTTGATTATCTTTATGACCTGTTGGATTTTTTCATCATGGAGAACAGGTGCCAGAGGGTCAAGCTCGCTCTTCAGCATGGCGCGGTTAAGCAGTATAAGAAATTCTACGAACAGCATTTCAACGTAAAGGGGATTTGCAAAGCCTTTTGCGTGGGTAGTCTGTTCAAGCTTTTCAAGATGAAAAAGAAGGTCGTGGGTTTTGCCGGGAGCAAGATGCACTACTGCCTCGGCAACAGGCCCTTCAAAGCAAAGTGAGAGATCTTCGGTGCCGCGTTTATACTGCTCGAAAAAAGATGGTGATACATATATTACGATGCGTTCATAGGGTACTCCTGCTTCCGGTTCGGGACGGTGAATTTCTCCCGCGCGAACAAAGACAAGGTCTCTTGGTGAGAGTGTCCAGGTGCGGCCCTCTATGGTGTAGTCTACGTTTCCTGAGAGGAAAACAAGTATCTTATGGAAGTCGTGGTAATGAAACGGTATAGGTTCCATTGCAGCGTCGCTCAGGCGGAAAACACGAAAGCCCTCTTTCAGGTAGCCTCGTTTTTCGTAAGATTCCCTTGGTTTGTCCATGAAATTTCCTCCTTTTTTCAAGTATAGCACTTTTTGATATATAAACAGCACAAAATTGCATTTTTCCTTCTTTTTGTGCCTGCTATACTCTAGTTAAAGAAATTTTGGAGGCGATGAACCATGCGGCAGTTAGAAAAATACGTAATTTCCGGTGTACGCTATATTGTTTGGGACGAGATGGCAGGAGAAATGCCGGAGACAGCCGGATGCATGCGCCTTATGGATGCCGGGGATGGTATCGGTGGCGACCGCCTTGTTGTCATCGACGGAAGAAATGCAAAGGATGTCCGTGTTTTTGATGCAAAGGGACGGGAAACCGTGCTTGATGATGCTGCGCGCTATGCGGCAGCGCTCTGCTTTGGTAAGCAGGGACAGGCAATGCAGGCGGCGTCGCTTTTGAATGCTATGGAGCGTTCGTCCCGTGTCTCCCTGACAGGGACAGAGCCTGAGCATTGCGAGGTTCGCCTTACGGAGTGCTTCTGCAGGGGAATACTTGGTAAAACTCTTTGCTCTGCTTCGGTTTTGGCAGGTTGAATCGAATAAAAAATCATTGTGTATACATAACGGCCGACTTCGAATTCGAAGCCGGTCGTTTTCGATTTCGCTTTCTTATGTCTAGGCCCTATGTTATAATTATCCCGAAAGCGGGCAGGATACCTGCTTGGGTAACGTTTGTTTTTTTGTGATGTACATACTTTCGTTAGGAGGATGAACAGAAAAATGAGCAAAGTGGCGATTGTGATCGGCAGTGATTCTGACTGGCCGATTATGAAACCGGCGGCTGAGGTTCTGAAGCAGTTCGGCGTGGAAGCCGAGGTGACGGTGGCATCCGCTCATCGTACACCGGCAAAGGTTCGTGAACTTGTAACAACCGCAGGGGAGAGAGATGTACGCCTCTTTATTGCGGCGGCAGGCGGCGCAGCACATCTCGCCGGTGTCGTTGCCAGCTATACGACGCTTCCGGTTATAGGTGTTCCTATCAATGCGTCGGCCCTGAACGGCCTGGATTCGCTTCTGGCTACCGTGCAGATGCCGTCGGGCATTCCGGTTGCAACTATGGCAATCAACGGAGCAAAGAATGCGGCACTTTTTGCGGTGGAGATTCTGGCTGTGGGAGATGCGGCTTTATCCGCAAAGATGAAGGAGTACCGCGAGAAGCTTGCAAAAGAGGTCGATGAAAAAGCGGCCCGTGTGCAGGCACAGATTTGAGTGCAGTGTTAATATAAAAAACGCAGAGCATGCAGCTATACTGCGTTATGACCACTTATAGAAGCATTTGATTATGTACTTTATGGGAGGAATTTTTCAGCATGGAAAAGAAGGAAGCACTTTACGAGGGCAAGGCAAAGATTATCTACGCGACAGACAAAGCAGATGAGCTGCTGGTCTATTATAAGGATGATGCTACGGCAGGCAACGGCGCCAAAAAAGGTACGATTGCCGATAAGGGTATCATGAACAACAAGATGACGGCGTTCTTCTTTGAACTTCTTGAGAAGCAGGGAATCAAGACACATTATGTCAGCATGCCGAGCGAACGCGAAATGCTCGTAAAGAAGCTCGATATGATTCCGCTGGAGGTTGTCATGCGCAACGTTGCTGCAGGCTCTCTGGCTGAGCGTCTTGGACTTGAAGAGGGTACAGTTCTCTCGAAGCCTATCGTTGAGCTTTATTATAAGAGTGACAAACTCGGGGATCCGATGCTGAATCATTATCATATTCAGGCTGTCGGGCTTGCAACTCCTGAAGAGGTTGCAAAGGTCGAGGAGCTGGGACTTAAAGTCAATTCTATTCTCAAGGATTTCCTCAAGGAGAAAAAGGTTGACCTCATTGATTTCAAGCTTGAGTTTGGACGTTATAACGGAGAGGTTGTTCTGGGTGATGAGATTTCTCCGGATAATTGCCGCTTCTGGGACAGCGATACTCATGAGAAGCTGGATAAGGACCGCTTCCGTCGTGATTTGGGAAATGTTGAAGGCGCATACAAGGAAATGCTTCGCCGCCTGACAGGAGAAGAAAGATAAGATGTATGAGCTTTTAGGGAACAAATGGCATGAAGAATGCGGAGTCTATGGTGTGTTTGCGCACGATGAGGATGTGTCTGCGCTGACGTATCTCGGACTTTATGCGTTGCAGCACCGTGGACAGGAGAGTGCCGGTATTGCGGTTACTGATGGAGCATGGATGGATGTTACACGGGGCATGGGCCTTGTTAACGAGGTATTTCGTCATCAGGTGCCCCATATGGACAATCAGTACATTGCTATCGGGCACGTACGCTATTCCACGACGGGCTCCAGCCTTCTGCAGAATACACAGCCTTTGATTGTCAATTATTCCGGTGGAAAAATCAGTCTTGCACACAACGGCAACCTTACGAATGCTATGGAGATTCGTAAAAAGCTGGAGGATGACGGGACGATTTTTCAGACCTCAATTGATACTGAGGTTATTTTGAATCTTATTGCCCGCTCCCGCAAGGAGACTGTTGAGGAACGTCTTGCAGACAGCCTTAACCAGGTCAAGGGCGCATACTGTATCACGCTTATGACCGAGAATAAGCTCATCGGAGCACGCGACCCGCAGGGCTTCAGACCGCTCTGCCTTGGAAAGCTTGAAAACGGCTGGGTGCTTTCCTCTGAGAGCTGTGGTCTTGATGTTATAGGCGCGGAATTCGTGCGCGATATTGAGCCGGGTGAAATGGTCATCATTGATGACAGCGGTATAAAATCCGTACATTTTGCACCGAAGCAGCAGCTTGCTTCCTGCATATTTGAATATATCTATTTTGCGCGTCCTGATTCGGTCATAGACGGACAGAGTGTGCATGATGCGCGCTTTATGATGGGACGTATTCTTGCCCGCGAAAGTAAGTTTAAGGGCGATATTGTTATTTCAGTACCTGACTCCGGTACAACGGCGGCGACGGGCTATGCCTACGAAGCAGGAATTCCTTTCGTTGAAGGCCTTATGAAGAATCGCTATATCGGGCGAACATTCATTCAGCCGACACAGAAGAAACGCGATACGGCCGTTCAGCTGAAGCTGAATGCAATCCGTTCTGTTGTCGAGGGCAAATCTGTAATCATGGTTGATGATTCCATAGTGCGCGGTACGACAAGCGGAAAGATTGTAAAAATGCTCCGCAATGCCGGCGCAAAGGAAGTGCATATGTGCGTCAGCTCACCTCCGATTGGATTCCCCTGCTACTACGGAATCGATACGTCTGTGCGTAAGGAGCTTATTGCGGCTAAAAAATCTGTGGAGGAGATTCGCCAGTACATAGAGGCTGATTCACTGCATTTCCTCTCTATAGAAGGACTCAAGGAGTCTCTTACAGCGGTTAACCCGAATAATATGTGTTACGCATGCTTTAACAGCGATTATCCGGTTGAGCAGGGCAAGCAGCCTGAGGGCTCCGGCAAATACGTTTTTGAGCAGCGCAAGTGCTGATTTTTTGCGCCTCATTCCGGCATAAGGGATGAGGCGCAATCCATACTATCCGGAATTTTGGAGGTAACTCATGGAGAATAAAAAACTTACATACCGCGATGCAGGTGTGGATATTGATGCAGGAAATTATTCCGTACAGCTCATAAAGGACAGCGTTAAGGCAACGTACCGCCCTGAGGTATTGGGAGATCTTGGCGGCTTTGGCGGGCTTTTCGCTCTTTCGACAAAATATAAGGAACCGGTGCTTGTTTCCGGAACAGACGGAGTCGGTACGAAGCTTAAGCTTGCATTCATGCTCAACAAGCATGATACGGTAGGACAGGATGCTGTTGCTATGTGTGTCAATGATATTCTCGTACAGGGCGCGGAGCCGTTGTTTTTCCTTGACTATCTTGCTGTAGGAAAGCTAGATCCCGAGCAGGTCGCATCCGTTGTTAAAGGCGTTGCAGGCGCATGCAAGGAATCCGGATGTGCGCTTATTGGCGGCGAGACGGCCGAAATGAACGGGTTTTACCCGGTAGGAGAATATGATATCGCCGGTTTTGCGGTAGGTGCTGTAGAAAAATCCGAAATCATCACCAGCGAGCGGGTAAAAGAAGGAGATGTCATTCTTGGACTTCCTTCATCAGGACTTCATTCCAACGGTTTTTCTCTCGTCAGAAAAATCGTGTTTGAGCTGAAGGGCTTCAAGGGTGATGAATATATCGAAGACCTCGGAAAAACTATCGGGGAGGAGCTTTTGACTCCGACTCGTCTTTATCCGCGTGTCTGCCTGCCTCTTATCCGTGATTTTAATCTGCACGGGATGGCACACATCACAGGCGGCGGCTTCTATGAAAACATTCCCCGCGCTCTTCCTGATGACATGGGTGTCGAGATTGACGCAGGCGCATGGAAAATGCCTAAGATTTTTGAATTGCTTCAGAAATGGGGCAACGTGGACTGGCCGGAAATGTACCGCACGTTTAACATGGGCGTGGGTATGGTTATCATTGCTGCACCTGAGGATGCGGATAAAATCCGTGCTTCCCTTGAAGGAAAAGGCGAGACGGTCTATACACTTGGTCATGTGACAAAGGGTAAGCATGAAGTTGTTATCAAAGGCGGAGTGTTCAATGGCTGATAAAGAGAAAATCGGTGTACTATGTTCGGGACGTGGTACAAACCTCCAGTCTATCATTGCTGCAGTTGAAAGCGGACAGATCCCTGCACCTATAGGTGTAGTTCTCACAGACAAACCCGATGTTATGGCACTTGAACGTGCCGAAAAAGCAGGTATTCCGAATTTTTGTGTCAACAGAAAGGAATGCTCCGATAAGCAGGAGTTTGAGGAAAAGCTCGTTGAAAAGCTGCGGGAGCATGGTGTTACGCTGGTTGTTCTGGCCGGCTTTATGCGTATTTTGAGTCCGTATTTTGTACGTGCCTTCAAGGGCAGAATCCTGAATATACATCCTGCGCTTTTGCCGTCCTTCCCGGGCGCGCATGCGCATCGTGATGTGCTGGAATATGGCGTGAAGGTTTCTGGAGTCACTGTTCATTTCGTCGATGAAGGTATGGACAGCGGACCAATCATTCTGCAGGCGGCTGTTCCCGTTGAGGATGATGATACTGAGGATACGCTTGCAGCCCGTGTTTTGGTAGAGGAGCATAAGATTTATCCCCGTGCCATTGAACTTTATTTGAAAAACAAGCTGAAGGTAGAGGGCCGAATGGTCCGTATTTTAAAATAAGTGAGGAGCGTGGATTTCATGAAGATTAAACGTGCATTGGTTAGTGTATCGGACAAGACCGGCGTTGTTGAGTTTGCGCGCAAACTGCATGCGGCAGGCGTTGAGATTGTTTCGACGGGAGGGACTATGCGTGCTATCAAGGAAGCAGGCATTCCTGTCATGTATGTAAGTGATGTAACGGGATTCCCTGAAATCATGGATGGACGCGTGAAAACTCTTAATCCGTATATTCACGGGGGAATACTTGCAGTACGTGACAACCCTGAGCATGTGGCTTCCATGAAGGAGCATAAGATAACTCCGATTGACCTTGTCGTTGTCAATCTGTACCCGTTCAAGGAAACAATCGCAAAGCCGGACGTAACTCTTGCGGAAGCTATTGAAAACATTGATATCGGGGGACCGGCAATGATTCGTGCAGCTGCGAAGAATTTCAAGTTTGTTACAGTCGTTACGAATCCGAAGCGCTATGATGAGGTTGCGGAAGCAATCATAAAGGACGGCTGCACGTCGGGGATGCTCCGCATGCAGCTGGCACAGGAAGCATTTGCTCATACGGCGGAATATGATGACTGCATTCAGAACTATCTGAAGCAGCAAATCAGTAAGTGAGGCGTAGAATGAAAATTGCAGTTATTGGCAGCGGCGGCCGTGAACACGCGCTTGCATGGAAGCTCAGTCAGAGCAGGCATACGGAAAAGCTTTACGCTGTTCCGGGAAATCCCGGAATGGCGGATATCGCTGAGTGTGTATCGGGCATCGATATCGAGGATAACGATGCCATCGTAAAATTTGCCAAAGACAAAGAAATTGACCTTGTGGTAATCGGCCCTGAGGTGCCGTTGACAAATGGTGTTGTTGACGCACTTTCGGCAGAAGGAATCAAGGCGTTTGGCCCTACCGGAAAAGCGGCAGAGCTTGAAGGCTCAAAGGTTTATGCAAAGCTGGTCATGAAACGTTACGGGATTCCCACGGCACGCTATGAGGTGTTCGGAGATGCGGGCCGTGCGCGCGTATATGTACGTCAGATGCGCCAGCCATTTGCTATCAAGGCTGACGGCTTGGCCGCCGGAAAAGGTGTCATACTGACAAAGGATGCGGACGAGGCTGTTGCGGCAATAGATACTATTATGACCGACAAGGCGTTCGGCGAGGCAGGAAGCCGTGTTGTCATTGAGGAATTTATGCAGGGCGAGGAAGCGTCTGTTCTCGCGTTTACGGACGGAAAGACTATCGTACCTATGGTTCCGTCACAGGACCACAAGGCGGTCTATGACGGCGACAAAGGGCCGAATACAGGCGGCATGGGAACGTACGCACCTGCACCGGTTATTACGCCGGATATCATGGACCGTGTCAAAAAGGAAATTCTTGAGCCGATGGTTGAAGCCATGAACAAAGAGGGACGTCCTTATAAGGGCTGTCTCTATGCGGGACTTATGATTACAGACAAGGGTCCTAAGGTAGTTGAGTTCAATGCACGCTTCGGAGACCCTGAGACGCAGGTTGTTCTTCCGCTTCTGAAAAGCGACCTCGTTGAGGTCATGCTTGCATGTATTGACGGCACTCTGGACAAGACGCCTATCGAGTGGTCGGACGGCGCGGCAGTTTGTGTAGTCATGGCATCCGGCGGATATCCCAGAAGCTATGAAAAGGGCAAGGAAATAACGGGTCTTGATGCCGCAAAGGCTGACGGCGATATAGTGTTCCATGCAGGCACAAAAAATGTTGACGGCAAAATCGTAACCAACGGCGGACGTGTACTTGGTGTCGTCGGACAGGCAGAAAACATAAAAGCTGCTGTTGATAAGGCGTACGAAGGGGTTAAGAAAATTTCCTTCGATAAAGAATATCACCGTACGGATATAGCCCACAGGGCGCTTGAGCGTCTTTGAAGCTTTGGATTAAAGAAAAGCGAGGTCTGATTCAGACTTCGCTTTTTTGATTAATGAATACTGTTCAGTAAATTTAGAAAATGTGATAAAATGAAATATATAATCAGATTTTTACATAAGAAGGCGGATTTCGTATGATAAAAAAATTGCTTGCAGGCTTGTCTGTCGGAGTCATTTTGATTACAGGAGCTGTAGAAACCGCATATGCAGGATTTGGTACAGAAATAGGAGTATATTTCCCGGCAGGCGGAGGTTCATCCGGCTCGTCAGGTTCATCTGTGGGCTATGCCGGCTTTACGGTTGACAAAGTAGCTCAGGAGCTGACGGTTGAAGAAAAGCACGGCGGGCTTGTCATGGAGCTTTGCATAACAAATGAGGGCGATACGCCGTACACAATTGAGCATAGGGACGGACAGATATATGAGTTTGTCATTTTGGACAAACGGGGCAAGGTGCTCTGGAAATGGTCCGAAGGTATGGCGTTTACGCAGGCACTCACGTCATCAACTGTTGGAGCGAAGGATTCGGTTGTTTACAAGGCGGAAATAAAGCGTTCTGATTACAAAAAAATACGCGACAATGCGGCTGTTGTTACCGCGTTTCTGAAGGATACGCCGTACACAATTTCTGCCAGTATCCCCGAACGAATACAGGAAAGCGGAGGATCTTCGATACATGGAGCAATACGTATCGGTATGGGGAATGGGCGCTGGTACGATGATTGACAGAACAGGGGGCGTGAGCAATGAAAAAAGCAATAGGGATTTTGCTTTTACTCGTAGTTCTTGCGACAGGCGGGTATTTTGGTTTTAAGCTTCTGTTTCCTTCAGAGGAAAAGGAAGCAGAACAGCCTGCACAGGAGGAGGTTGTTACTGAGGTTCCTCCTGAGGAAAAAACATGGAAGGATTCAGTTGTCGAGATGGCAGCGGGGGCAAAGAAGGCTGCGGTAGAATTTTATAACGTACTTATAACTGATAAAAAGAGAGTGCCGGCAGAGAATGGCGGCAAGGAAAAGACGGGTAAAAAAGAAAAACCTGTAGATAAAAAACAGAGTGAGGCAGCTGCCCGTCAGGAAAAAGAAACACAGGCTGAGGATCTTATCAAGCAGGGAAATCAGAGCCTCCTCAGGAAAAACTACGCCGAGGCAGATGAATCCTTCAAAAATGCAGCTGAACTGGCACAGTCAAATGAAAAGAAATACAGGGCTCTCCGAGGCCGTGCTATGGCATCAAAGATGCTTGGGCAGGGGGAGGCTGAATGTGCTTTTGGCAAAGCCATGCTGGAGTTTGCGTCAAATGACGGTGAAAAGGCGAACGCTTACGAGGCAATGGGTAACGGATATGAAAATCTGCAGGGCTATTTTGATGCGGTGAATGCTTATCAAAAGGCTTCAGAGCTTTACAAGGCTGCCGGCAATACAGAGATGGCGTGGACAACACAGGTATCCTGTTCCAAGGTTATGCGCCGTGGGCTGAATGATTATATAGGTGCATCGCAAAGCATCGGCCGTGCATGGGAGATTGTGGATAAAAGCACGATGGAGGAAGGCGCGAAGCGCGACATAAAATGGATGCTTTGTCTGGAATATGCTGACAACTGCAGGCTGGCCGGTGACCGCTATGGGCAGCTGAACTGGAACCGTGAAGCAGTAAAATATAATCCTGACTGGAAACAGAATGCAATGATGATTGAACGTGAACTGAAGACACAGGGAGTAATTTGAGTAATAATTCTCCATACAGCATTGAAAACGATGCTGTGTGGAGAATTTTTTTATGATGGAGGGAAGTGATAAAATATCGAACAAAATTTCTTGGAAAATATGTTCCGAAAGTATTGCACGAATATCTGTTCTGTGATAATATAGACACGAACAAAAGTTCCAAGAAGATGTGTTCGAGAAACTTACGGGAGATGTTGATTATGAAAAAATTGATTTGGGCATTCGCTGCACTTTACTTGTTTCTTTTTCCTCCGTTTAACCTGGATAATGCTTATCTCAGAAGTGACAGATTTGATACGGTTACAGTATCACGTAATGAAAGTGTATGGGATATTGCAGGACGTTATACTGTTGACGGAAAACAGGCAAAGAAGCTAACCGCGGCAATTATTGAGGTCAATGGTTTAACCTCAGATGGCGCTGTACGCACCGGACAAAAGCTCAGAATCCCTGTACTGGTGAAGGAACTGCCACCCCAGATGGCTGAAAGATAACTTGGATTTTTGGTTGTATCTCATTATTTCAAAGTGTATAATATAACCAAGTATTTATTGCGGTTATTCTTATGCATAAAGGAGCGAATGAAGAATGAATTCGGAAATCATTAACCTGATTCGTACAGAATCTAAAAGCAAAAGCTCGGATGCACTTGATAAGATTATTGCATGCTGCGGGCACATGAAGGAAGTCGGTATCAACGGAAGAGATATTGATTCTATCAATGGATACGTGACAGTCCTTGTGACACAGGCAGCAAAGGAAGAAGTTGCAGAGCTTTTGGAGAGGCAGGATTAAATAATAAGAAAAAGTCGGGCTCGGCATAATGCCGAGTCCGTTTTTTTGCAGGAGGAAAAAATGACGTTTAGCTGGTTCTTGTTTGAATTTATAGGTACAATTGCCTTTGCTGTTTCAGGCTCAATGGTTGGCCTTTCAAGACGGATGGACATTTTTGGGGTGGCTGTGCTGTCCATTTTGACGGCAGTCGGAGGAGGAATACTTCGCGACATTTTGATGGGAGTGACACCTCCGCTGGCATTTCGTACTCCTTCGGGCCTTTTGCTTCCGATAGTGACGGCGCTGATTGTTTCAGGACTGTATGTGAAGCTCAAGGTGACAAAAAAAGAGAAAATCTGGCTTGGTCATATTTATAATATATCAGACACCATTGGGCTGGCGGCGTTTACTGTTACAGGTGCCATGATGGGGCTGGGCGGGGATATAGCGTATATCCTGCCGGCTACATTGGGAGTCAGTACCGGAATCGGAGGAGGTATACTTAGGGACCTTATGGCGCAGCGTGTTCCTGTTGTCCTCAGAATGGATGTGTATGCAATAGCTTCTCTGGCAGGAGGGCTGGCTCTATGCGCTGTTTGGTATGCCGGTTACAAGGAATTTGCATCATGGGTAGGATTTTCGGTTGTGCTTTTATTGCGTTTTGGTGCGATTCATTTCGGATGGCAGCTCTATCATCCGAGACCGGAGGGCATTAGAAAAAGGTCATCGGGAAAATGTTGATGATACGAAATATCTTCAGTCCGTTGACAGAGGAAGTTTTGCCTGTGGCAAAACTGGAACGAAGGCGTTATACCTCGGCAGATGATTTTTTGATAAATTCAGTTTGACAAAATGAGGTTTGAGTCCGAAAATGGATGATGCCTCGGTGAAATGCCAAATAGGAAAGTTTGTCGTGGACAAACTTTGATTAAAGGCATTATAGCTCGACAGATGGTTTTTGCGGTATATACAGTTGTGTTGGAAAAGAGAATTCAACACGAAAATGCAGGCTGTCTCGCTGAAACGCTGACAGAGGAAGTTTTGCCTGTGGCAAAACTGGGACGAAGGCGTTATAATAAATTAGATTGTGTTTGGAGGGGTTTTATGGAGTCAGGGGAAGCTTTTTGGTGGGGTGCTTTGTACGCTGTGCCACTGTGGCTGATGGGCTTTTTGTACATCATTCCGATGTGGCGTCTTGGTAAAGCAAGCCTTAAATTTTATCTTTTTACCAGTTTTGAAATCTTTTGGGTTATCAATTATTTTGGAGTATGGGCCGTACAGGATGAGCTTCATTGGCGTGCAACGTTCGTGGAGCCTGTTATAAAGTACGGTGCAGCTGTTGGAGCTGTATTTTTCGCTGTATGGGGGATATATGCGTTAATGCGGCGCAGCAAAACTTGCGGGGAAAAGGGCGAGTAAAGAATGAAAAAAGCAGTTATAGGTATTATTGCGGCTGCTCTTATGATGAGCATGGGAGTCGTGCAGGCGGCAGGAGGAGCATCTGCCGGCACACCTGACCGTATTACCATCAATCTTGCAAGTCGTATTCTGACCTTGTATCAGAATGGACGCAAGGCGTATATGTATCATATATGCGCAGGAAAAATCGAAACTCCGACTCCTGTCGGTAATTTTACCGTCAGTGACAAAGAAGAAAATCCGACCTGGGTTGACCCGAAGGACCATAAGAAGCGTGTTGAGCCGGGAGAGGAAAATCCATTGGGCCAGCGCTGGATTGGATTTTATGATATGTACGGAATCCATGGTACGAACCGTCCGGACTCTATAGGCGGTTATTATTCCAATGGATGCATCCGCCTTAATGAAGAGGATGTTGAGCAGCTTTATCCTAAGGTGGAAATCGGAACAAAGGTGGAAATCTATTATAACCGCCTTGTTATCGAGACAATGGACGACGGTACTGTAGTTTATTACGTGTACCCTGACGGATACGGCCGTCAGCCGCTTGATGTACGCAGCGTCCGTAAGGCTCTTGATGAGTACGGAGTAGGCGTTTTTCTGACTAATGAGGATATAAGTGAAAAGATTGAGAACGAGGATGGCGGACCGACGTTTTTGCCGCGTACCTTCCGCATTGAAATTGACGACCGCTGGCTTTCTGCAAGAGCAGTAATGCCTGCGGACAGCCCGCTTTATCTTCCGGTGCAGGCGCTTTCAAATGTGACGAAGATTGACTATACCCGTGATGTCAGCAGTGGGACGGTAAGCACTGTTCTTGGGACGGCTCAGGGAGTTGTTTTCGGAAACCAGCTTTTTGTAAAGGCTGATGAAGGCAAAGTGTTGTTTGGTCTCAGCGGAGATATAGATGCTGACAGAACAATGAGACTTGTAACTAATAAGCCGATAGAAGCAAAGCCGGAAGAAAAAGCACCGGATAATAAAACAAATTATGTGGTTCAGACAGAAAGACCTGCAGCAGAAAAGGGCACATCCAAAATGAATGGGTTTTTGCCTGAGGCGGGAGTTCCGTCGAAAATTACTTCAATCGTACAGGGGAAAACAAAATGAGTCAGCGTTTTATGATATTAGACGGGAGCAGTCTGCTCTTCAGGGCTTTCTATGCGCTTCCGTTACTGACATCGCCGACAGGCGAATACACTAATGCTGTTGTAGGCTTTTCCAACATGCTTCAGAAAATGATAGCAGAATATAAGCCTGACTGCATGGTCGTCGCCTTTGATAAGAGCCGTCATACATTTCGCACGGAAATGTTTGCGGACTACAAAGGAAATCGTGATAAGGCACCTGAGGAATTTTCTGCGCAGGTGCCTCTTCTTCGTGAATTTCTTGAGGGATGGGGCATACCTTTCCTTGAAATGGATAATTACGAGGCTGATGATATCATCGGTACGCTTTCAAAACGCGCGGAGGAGGCAGGCGGCTACGAGGTTCTGATAGTGACGGGAGATCGCGATGCGCTGCAGCTTGTATCCAAGGATGTAAACGTACTCTATACGCGCAAGGGAATTTCTGACATTGTCCGCTATGATGAGGCGGCTTTTAAGGAAAAGTATGGTTTTGAGCCTATTCGTCTGATTGACCTTAAAGGCCTTATGGGGGACAGCTCCGATAACATTCCGGGAGTTCCGGGGGTCGGGGAAAAGACTGCGACAAAGCTTTTACTTCAGTTTGGGTTTCTTGAGGATGTTTATGCCCATATTGATGAGGTTTCGGGTAAGAAGCTCAAGGAAAAGCTGACGGAAAATCAGGCACAGGCGGAGCTTTCCAAGAAGCTCGCAACGATTGAACGCAATGCTCCGGTTGAATTTACACCGGAGGAGTACGCAATAACGCCGGATCATGAGCGTTTTTTTGCTTTTTGTGATAAATATGGTATGCGCTCAGCACGTCAGGGCTTTGAAAAGCTGTATCCGGCCCAGGGGACGCTTCTTTTAGAGCTTGGTACAGAGGAAACAGAGCAGAAGCATAAGGCGGCACGTATCGCAGGCAGAAATGAGGCAGAGGTCTTTGCGGATAAGCTGCGGAAGGCATCGGTTCCTGCGTTTTGCGGAGTATACGAGGGAAAAGTGCCTCATCTGAAGCTTCGTGCATTGGGACTCTCTACGGGAGATGAAAATGCGGTTGTCGAATCCGGCAGTGAGGCGTGGGACATATTGTATCCTCTTTTGGAAGATGCTTCGCTTCACTGGGTAACAATCGACCTCAAGAGCTTTTACCATGTTGGGGGAAGCAGGGAGGCACATGTAGAGGATGTGCAGCTGGCCGCGTATTTGGCAGATCCGTCGATAGGAACGGCGGACGTTGAACAGCTGCGCAGCATATGGCTTCCGTCTGCTCCGGCAATTTCCGCGGACGAAGATGAAACAGAGAAGGCGGCAGAAGGCGCCGGAATTGTATCAAAGCTTTGGCCTGTAATATTTGAGAAGCTCAAGGGCTATGATATGGAAAAACTCTATAACGATATGGAAAAACCGCTTGTGGCTGTGCTTGCCGAGATGGAGGAGAACGGTATCTATGTTAACCGTGACCGTCTGAGCGCCCAGGCTGAAGCTGTCGGGAAAAAGCTTCTGGATTTGGAGCAGGAGATTTATACTCTGGCAAAGCATCCGTTTAATATTAATTCTCCCAAGCAGCTTGGCGAGGTGCTCTTTGATGAGCTGGGCCTTCCGGCGCAGAAGAAGACAAAAACCGGGTACTCTACGAATGCAGAGGTGCTGAACAGCCTTCGTTATGTTCATCCGATTGTTGAAAAAATTCTCGAATACAGGCTTTGGATGAAGCTGAAATCGACGTATCTGGACAGTATCGGAGAGCTTATAGATAGTGAAACAAAGCGCGTTCACACCACCTTTAACCAGATGGTTACCGCGACGGGAAGACTTTCAAGCTCTGACCCGAATCTGCAGAACATTCCTGTCCGTAAGGAAGAGGGACGCATCATCCGTGAGTTTTTTGAGCCCGGTGAGGGATATGATTACCTTCTTTCTGCAGATTATTCGCAGATTGAGCTTCGTATTCTGGCACATCTTTCGCAGGATAAAAACTTTGTCAACGCCTTTACGCACGATGAGGATATTCATGCACGCACGGCCTCTGAGGTGTTCGGGGTACCGATGGAGGATGTTACCTCGGAGCTTCGCAGACGTGCAAAGGCTGTAAATTTTGGTATAGTCTACGGAATAAGCGATTACGGTCTTTCACAGGACCTTGGGATATCGCGGAAGGACGCGGCAGGATATATCAAGAGTTATTTTGAAAAATGCCCGGGAGTAAAATCCTTTATTGATGGTACTGTTTCGGAGGCACATGAAAAGGGCTATGTGACAACTCTCTTCGGACGTCGCCGCGATCTGCCGCAGATACACAGCAAAAATTTCACTCAGCGTTCCCTGGCGGAGCGTATGGCGATGAATACCCCTATACAGGGAACTGCAGCAGATATAATAAAGCTGGCGATGGCAGCTGCATATCGTGCGATTAAGGATGCAGGTCTTAAGAGCCGCATACTGCTTCAGGTGCACGATGAGCTGGTTATAGAGACGACTGAAGAAGAGCTTTCAAAGGTACAGGAAATCCTTCGGGGTGCTATGGAGAAGATAGTTTCGCTTTCGGTGCCTTTGCCGATAGACATTCATTACGGTAAAAACTGGGCAGAGGCGAAATGAGGAGACAGCATATGCGTATTATCGGATTGACAGGCGGTATTGCAAGCGGCAAAAGTACTGTTTCGAAGCGTCTTCATGAGCTTTACGGTGCCGCACATATTGATGCCGACGAGGCTGCGTACCGTATTGCTGAGCCCGGTGCGCCGCTTTGGCGTCTTTTTGTGGAGCGCTACGGAAAAGAAAAGGCTCTTAAGGAGGATGGCACGCTGGATCGTGCTTCCATAGGAAAAATAATTTTTGCAAATCCGGATGAAAGAGCCTGGCTTGATTCTGTTTCGCATCCGCTTGTAAAGGAAGAGCTTTTGGGAAAGCTTGAGGACTGCAGAAGACTCGGAGCTGAGGCTGCTGTTCTTGATGTACCGCTTCTTTACGAGGTAGGCTGGGAGAATATGGCAGATTCAGTATGGGTTGTTTATGTAAGTCCCGAAACACAGCTAAAACGCCTTATGGAGCGGAACAACCTCACGGAAGAGCTGGCCCTTGACCGCATATCATCGCAAATGCCTTTGGCGGAAAAAAAGGCGAGGGCTGATGTTGTTATTGACAACAACGGGGACCTTGAGTCAACAAACCGTCAGATAGATAAAGCCTGGAATGAAGAATTTTCGAAATAAATCAGGAGGTAGTGCTTTTGACGCGGCTTCAGACAATAATTATGAATAAACGCAAGAAGACGCGGAAAAAATACGCCTTCTTGTTTGTAGCCGGAGTCGTGCTTATGACGCTTGTTTTTTGCAGCTTTTATGAATTCGAAACGGTGCAGAAAAAATATTTTTATCCGTATCCCTATAAGGAATTCGTCGAGCGCTATGCAGAAGCAAATGGAGTAGACAGTGCCCTGGCGGCCAGTGTAATTATGAATGAGAGCAAATTCAGGCCTGATGCGAAATCACACAGGGGTGCTATCGGACTCATGCAGATTATGCCCGAAACAGGAGAATGGATTTCGGTGCAGCTTGAGGAGGAGAGGTTTACTCCGGATATGCTGCATGACCCTGAGACCAATATTCGCTATGGAATATGGTATCTTGCAGAGCTGAGGCAGGAGTTTTACGGCAACGACATTCTGGCGCTGGCGGCATACAACGCAGGACGCGGCATGGTACATGAGTGGATGGAAGAAAAGAAATGGAAAAAAGGTTTTCACTCGATATCCGAGATTCCGTACGCCGAGACTCGTGAGTACGTTGTAAAGGTTTTGAAAAATAAAGAGAAATACCAGTCGTTATATGAAAGAAGATAAGGACTGTTTGTAATATTGCGAGGACTAAATGGAAAAATATTGTATCGTCCCACAAAAATCAAATAAATTTTGGCAGCTCGTACAGGATATGACGCTTTCGGAGAAACAGGCGGCACTTCTCAAGGGCTGCTTTGTTCGTCATGTAGAGGTTTCACCTCAGGATGCCCGATGGGAGATTCTTCTGGAGACAAAAGAGCTTTTGGAGGATGCGCTTCTTGATGGCGCATCGGCACATATTTGCAAAAAAAACGGACTTCGCGAGGTGCTTTTTTACCAAAAGGTAGAGGATCTTTCCTCAGTGCTTGAAAATATCTGGGGAAGGCTTACAGGTAAAGTGACGTCAGATGCTCCGGCACTTCGTATGCTGCTCAGAAATGCGAAAAAGGAGCTGAAAAACGGTACGCTTAGGGTAGGTCTCAGCTCTGCTATGGCTGCAACGCTTATTAAAAATCATTCTCTGGCAGAAAGACTTCAAAAGGCAATCGGAGAAATGACAGGCTGTTACTGTGATGTAGAGTGTGAAGCGTATGACGGCGAAATGCTGGAGCTTCCGGATATAGAGAAAACAATCTACCGCATGAGTGCCTATAAGCAGGCTGCAAAGCAGGAGCAGGTACGTGAAGCAAATCCTGAACCGAAGCCAAAGCAGGAGATAAATCCGGCAAATGGGGGCGGAGAACACCCGAGACGTCGTCCCAAAAAGAAAGAAACGGCTCCGGGCTGTATATTTGGCGGTGGCGTCGATGGGCGTGTAATACCTATTCAGGAAATTGAAAATGAATCAAAGGATATTGTAGTACTCGGCGAGATAGAGTCTGTCGACAGCAGGGATTTAAGAGAGACGACAATCCTGCTCATGGATGTGGCGGATGAGACACAGGGCATCAGCACGAAAGCCTTTTTCAAGGATCATGATGAGTTTGAAAAGGTAATAGGTTCCCTAAAGGTCGGAATGCGTGTGAGAGTAAAGGGCTCTATACGTTTCGATATATATCAGAACGACCTTGTAATGTTTGTTGACAGCGTAAAGGAGGAGCCTGTAACTCAGCGTGAGGATAATGCTGAGGAAAAGAGGGTTGAGCTGCATCTTCATACACAGATGAGTGCTCTTGATGCTGTAGTATCTACCAAAAAGATGATTCAGACAGCGGCACGCTGGGGCTGGCCTGCTGTTGCCATTACAGATCACGGTGTTGTTCAGGCATTTCCGGAAGCCATGGATGCAAGTGGAAAGTACGGAATCAAAATCATCTACGGAATGGAAGGCTATTTGACAGGCGATGACTACAAGCAGCGCTTTGCAAATCATATAATCCTTCTGGCGAAAAACCTTGTGGGACTGCACAATCTGTATAAACTCGTATCTGTTTCACATCTGCGCTTTTTCTACCGCGGCCGTCCACGTATACCAAAGCCGATTCTGGAAGAATTCAGGGAAGGGCTTATAATTGGCTCTGCCTGCGAGGCAGGGGAGCTTATCCGCGCTATTGTTGCTCACAAAAGCGATGAAGAGCTTATTGAGATTGCGTCATTTTATGATTATCTTGAGATTCAGCCCATAGGCAACAATGCATTTTTGAAGCGCAGCAGTGAATTCCCTGATGTGCAGACTGATGACGATTTGATAAAAATAAATCTTAAAGTGGCGGAGCTTGCAAAAAAGCTGGATAAAATGCTTATCGCTACCTGCGACGTGCATTTCCTCAACCCTGAGGACGCGATTTACCGAACGGTTATCATGGCAGGAAACGGCTTTGAGGATGCCGAGCAGCAGCCGCCGCTCTACCTGAGAACGACAGAGGAAATGCTGAAGGAATTTGAATATCTTGGTGAAGACCTGGCCTATGAGGCATGTGTAACTAATCCGAGAAAGATTGCTGACATGGTCAAAGCCTTCAAGCCGATTCCGGATAATCTCTATTCTCCGATGATTCAGGGAGCTGATGAAGCTATCAGGAATATGTCATATAACCGCGCTCATGAATGGTACGGAGAAAATCTGCCTGATATCGTACAGAAACGTCTCGACCAGGAGCTTGTTCCCATCATAGGACACGGGTTCTCCGTCCTTTATCTTATTGCGCATAAGCTGGTACGTCAGTCTAACGAGGACGGATATCTTGTTGGTTCACGAGGCTCCGTAGGTTCATCGTTTATCGCAACAATGACGGATATCACTGAGGTCAACCCGCTGCCGCCGCATTGGCGCTGCCCTCACTGCAAATTCAGTGAATTTATAACGGACGGCTCCTATGGCTGCGGCTATGACCTTCCCGACAGGGACTGTCCTGTATGCGGAACGCCGCTTATAAAGGACGGACATGATATACCGTTTGCGGTCTTTTTGGGCTTTGACGGAGATAAGGTTCCTGATATCGACCTTAACTTCGCCAGCGTTTACCAGAACCGTGCCCAAAAAAATACTCAGGCACTTTTTGGTAAGGACAACGCTTATCGTGCCGGTACTATAGCGACTGTGGCTGATAAAACTGCCTACGGCTATGTAAAGAAATTCTATGAGGAAAAGGGACAGAAGAAGCGCCCTGCCTTCATACAGCGCATAGTCAACGGCGTAGTCGGAACAAAGCGTACAACAGGACAGCATCCTGCGGGCGTTATGGTTGTTCCGCGAAATATGGACATCCATTTTTTCTCGCCGGTGCAGTATCCTGCCAACAAAAAAGAAGCAGGAACGATAACAACGCATTTTGATTATCACTCTATAAGCAGCCGTCTTGTTAAGCTTGATAATCTGGGGCATGATGATCCGACGGTCATAAAAATGCTTGAGATTTTGACGCACCGTGACCCGAAAACGATACCGTTCGATGATCCTGCAACACTGAGTCTTTTCCATTCGACGGAAGCGCTGGGTGTTACTCCGGAAGAGCTGGGGGCTACATCGGGAACATTTGGTATTCCGGAGTTCCGTACCAGCTTCACACGTCAGATGATAGATGACACGCACCCGAGCTGCTTCAGCGACCTGGTGCGCATATCAGGATTTTCTCATGGTACCAACGTATGGCTGGATAACGCACAGACTCTTATCAAGGCAGGCACGTGCACGCTGCATGATGCTATATCTGCCCGTGATGATATCATGATGTACCTTATCCATAAGGGGATTGACCCGCTGCTCTCCTTCAAGACAATGGAGGCTGTCAGAAAAGGAAAGGGTATCAAAGAGGATGTTGTCGCAACGCTGAAAGAGGGCGGAGTGCCTGACTGGTACATAGAATCCTGCCAGAAGATACAGTACCTGTTCCCACGTGCTCATGCGACGGCATACGTCATGATGGCTTATCGCATAGCCTTTTGCAAGGTACACTACCCGTTGGCATTCTATGCCGCGTACTTTTCCATTCGTGCCGATGCCTTCGATGTCAACATAGTCTCGGCAGGCAAAGAGGCCGTAAAAGAACAGCTAAAACGAATAGAGGCAATTGATAAGCCTGATGATAAACAGAAGGAGCTTATGATAGTCCTTCAGATTGCCTGGGAAATGTACTTGCGCGGATATTCAGTGGAAAAGGTTGACCTCTATCGCTCGGATGCAGAGAACTTCATAATTCTCGAAAAATCCCTGCTGCCACCGTTCACATCACTGAAAGGCTTCGGCACCGTCGCCGCGAAAAGTCTGGTGGAGGCAAGAAAGGATGGACACTTTACATCTATTGCCGATATCAGGAAAAGAAGCTCCGTATCGAAAACAAATATCGAGCTTCTTCGTGAGCATGGCAGCCTTGAGGGCATGATGGAAAGCGACCAGATGGAGCTTTTTTGAAAACTACCTTGAAAAAATGTAAAAAACACGAAAAACTCACTTGAAAAAATGTAAAATTTGAGAAAAACTCCCTTGAAAAAGTGTAAAAACTTTGATGATTACCGTGAAATATGGGAGAAAACAGCTTCTATGTCCCGTGAGCGATTGGGGATATAGGAGCTGTTATTTTTTTATACAGTAATGTGGAATTGATTCCAAACTTTTGCAAATTTACCGTTGAGCGGGAAAGAGATTTTCAAAGACGGCACGTCTAAAAAATCAAATTCTTTTTGTCGTTGACAAATTTTCGCATGTGGCATTATAATATATGCAAATTTGAAAACGCAATGATGAAGACAGGATGTAAGAATGTCCGTCCTCCAGAGAGAGGCGCCTTGGCTGTGAGCGCTTCGGACAGGGTCTTATGTTACCACTTCTGAGCTGATGCCACGAGAGGAAGGCATCCGGTACTCGCCGTTAAAGGAGCTGAGTTGGCTGCGTTGTGCAGCAAGCAGGGTGGAACCGCGAAGCATAGCCTCGTCCCTTTTGGGACGGGGCTTTTTTGACCTTATTCTATAGGAGAAGGTGCCAAAAAGGCGGATGAGGTGTACACCAAAGTGCCTGATACCGAAAGGAAAAGACACAGCAATTCCAATTTTTTTGTATAGCATTACAGGAGGTAATTCAGAATGGCAAACATCAAACTTAAGGACGGCAGCGTCCGCAGTGTTGAGGACGGCTCGACTGTCCTTGAACTCGTAAAACAGGTATCCAACAGTCTCGCGAAGAAGGTTCTCGCGGCAAAGATGGACGGCAAGACCGTTGACCTTATGACACCGATTACGAAGGACGCAGAGATAGAGTTCCTCACATTTGAGGATGAGGATGGCCGTTGGGCACTCCGCCACACGGCAGCGCATGTCATGGCGCAGGCTCTCCAGCATCTTTACGCAAAGGACGGAATCCAGTTCGCTATCGGACCTGCGATTGAAAACGGCTTCTACTACGATATCGACATGGAGAAAAAGCTTACAGACAGCGACCTTAAAGACATTGAGAAGGAAATGGACCGCATTGTAAAGCAGAATATCCCGATGATCCGCAAGGAAATCAGCCGTGCGGATGCGCTGAAGTTCTTTGAAGAAAAAGGACAGAGCTACAAGGTAGAGCTTATTAACGATCTTCCTGAGGACGCGCTTATTTCCATTTACGAGCAGGGAGATTTCACAGATTTGTGCGCAGGCCCGCACGTTGTTTCCACGGGTAAGGTGAAGGCATTCAAGCTGCAGAGTGTTGCAGGCGCTTACTGGCGTGGAAATGAAAAAAATAAGATGCTTCAGCGTATCTACGGTACGGCCTTCGAGAAGAAAGAAGACCTGGCGGAATATCTGCACATGCTGGAGGAAGCTGCAAAACGCGACCACAGAAAGCTTGGCAAGGAGCTGGATCTTTTCAGCCTGCACGAAGAGGGCCCCGGCTTCCCGTTCTTCCACCCGAACGGAATGGTCATCAGAAACGAGCTTATAAACTACTGGCGTGAGGTTCACCGCCGTTACGGCTATCAGGAAATCAAGACTCCAATGATTATGAACCGCAAGCTGTGGGAAACTTCCGGTCACTGGGATCATTACAAGGAAAATATGTACTTCACTCAGATTGATGAAGAGGATTATGCAGTAAAGCCGATGAACTGCCCGGGCGGTATGCTTGTCTATAAGACACATGTACACAGCTACCGCGACCTGCCGCTGCGTCTCGGCGAGCTAGGTCTTGTTCACCGCCATGAGAAATCCGGTGAGCTGCACGGACTTTTCCGCGTTAGAAACTTTACTCAGGACGATGCGCATCTCTTTGTAACACCTGAGCAGATTGAAAAGGAGATTCAGCATACCATCGACCTTTTTGATGAAGTCTACAAGACATTCGGACTCAGCTATACAGCAGAGCTCTCCACACGTCCTGAGGACTCCATGGGTTCTGATGAAATCTGGGAGAAGGCAACGGCTGCACTGCAGCATGCTCTTGAGGCACGCGGCCTGAACTACATCATTAACGAGGGCGACGGCGCATTCTACGGGCCGAAGATTGACTTCCATCTCCGTGATTCCATCGGCCGTACATGGCAGTGCGGAACGATTCAGTTGGATATGCTCATGCCGGAGAAATTCGACCTCACGTACGTGGGCGAGGATGGCGAGAAGCATCGTCCGATTATGCTGCATCGCGTTGTTTACGGCTCTATTGAGCGTTTCATCGGTATCCTTATCGAGAACTACGCAGGTGCGTTCCCTGTATGGCTCGCACCTGTACAGGTCAAGATTCTTCCGATTACGGACAAGCATTTCGATTATGCCTTCGACCTCAGAAAGAAGCTGTTTGACCTTGGTATCCGCGTTGAGGTTGATGAGCGCAACGAGAAAATGGGCTACAAGATTCGTGAAGCCCAGGTCAAAAAGATTCCGTATGCTCTCGTTATCGGAGACCAGGAAATGCAGGATGGCAATGTAACGCTTCGTAAATACGGTGAGAAGGACAGCCAGACGATGTCAGTTGATGATTTCATCAAGCTGGTTCAGGACAAGATTGCTTCGAAAGAAGAAAAATATTGATCTAAATTATCAAGCAAAAGCCGCACGGCGTAAAATGTGCGGCTTTTATTTTTTATGCTTTGGAGGCATACTTCAATATTAATTTTTAGTATTGGAATATTTGTTAAATTATAGTTATAATAATCTGCAAGTATGATTATGTTATGATGGCAAAGGTATGAAAATATGTTACAAAAGAAGGGATGGTAAATATGTGTTCAATGTCGAGACGTAGTTTTATCAAGATGGCAGGGCTTGCTGCAGCGGCTGCGGCAGTACCTGCACTCGATGGAATCAAGGCTGCATCTGCGGAGCAGCAGGCACCTGCCGTTCCGGGAACTGACGGTGACAAGTATGTTTCCTATAAGAACAGGCAGGGCGGCGAATCTGTGGTATACTTCACCCGTGATTTGTCTGCGGCAGGGCTTATGAAGCTGTATGATAAAATATCTGCAAACTTTACGGGAAAAGTCGGCATAAAGCTTCATACAGGGGAGCCTGAAGGACCGAATATCATTCCGCGGCCCTGGGTTAAGGAGCTTATGCAGAAGAAGCTTCCGAACGCGACTGTTGTGGAGACGAATACATATTATGACTATGGCCGTTATACGACCGAAAATCACAGGAAAACCCTTGAGACGAACGGCTGGACTGCATTTACAACTGTAGATATTCTCGATGAGGAAGGCACGGTAATGCTTCCTGTAAAAGGCGGCAAATGGTTTACTGAAATGGCTGTGGGCGGACATCTGACGAACTACGATTCGCTCTTTGTACTCACGCATTTCAAAGGTCATACTATGGGCGGCTTTGGCGGTTCAAATAAAAATATAGGTATCGGCTGTGCCGACGGACGTATCGGAAAGAAAATGATTCACACTGGTGACACCGGAAGCCAGTGGGGGATCGACAAGGAAGAATTCATGGAACGTATGACTGAATCCACTAAAGCCGTTGTTGATTATTTTGGTGATAAAATTTCCTTTATCAATGTCCTTCGGAACATGTCTGTGGACTGTGACTGCGCGGGAACCGGCGCGGCAGTCCCAACAACGCCTAACATCGGTATTCTTGCGTCAACGGATATTCTTGCTATTGACCAGGCTTCGGTGGATTTGGTGTATGCTCTTCCGGAAAAGGACCGCCACGACCTTCAGGAGCGCATGGAATCACGTCACGGCCTTCGCCAGCTTTCCTACATGAAGGAGCTGGGCATGGGAAACAGCCGGTACGTGCTTCTTGATGCGGATCACGGAAATGTGCCAATTAAATTGGAGGATGCGGTAAAAGGCGTAAAACCATTTAAAGCATAAATTTAGATTTTTTGATACTGACAATAAAGGAAAACAGGCTGCAGAAATTTGCGGCCTGTTTTTTTTGAATGGATTGTAAATAAAAGAAAAGGATTTTTCTAATGATTGTTGAATAATACTTTATATGAATCATTTAATGCGAGAGGAGGAAACAGGAAAAACGCTTGTTATCTATTGGCAGTCAGGACTGCAATGAGGAACTGGGACTAAGTCAGCAAGGAGAGGGTACGATTATGAGAAAAACATTTCGACTTTTATTTGCTGTTTTTATTACGGCAGGTGTATTGCTTAGCGGAGTCACGCGTGCTGCGGCACAGGAGACCTGGGCGGTTTACTGGTACATTTGCGGCTCTGATTTGGAGACAGATTATAAGAGTGCATCATCCAATATAGCAGATATGTGCTCAGTCAAGCTCCCGGAAAATGTCAAGGTTATTATCCAGACAGGAGGAGCAAAAAAGTGGCACAGCAAGGGGATACCTTCAAACGCTCTGGCAAGATATGTTTACGACAGTAATGGATTTCATGAGATAGAAAAACTTCCGGATTCCAACATGGGCAGCGGTGCCGTTCTGAAGGATTTTCTCAGCTTTGCTGTAAAAAATTATCCTGCCGATCATAAAGTACTGGTATTTTGGAATCACGGCAGCGGAAGCCTTGGCGGGGTATGTTTTGATGAAAAATATGGAACATCAATCAGTCTTAATGCTCTTCGTGTCGCTTTAGGAGGAGTGTTTGCCGAGAATGCGGCGCAGCCTCCCATTGACCTTGTATGCTTTGATACATGCCTCATGGCAACACTGGAAACAGCTAATTCTCTCTATGGTTATACCGGGTATCTGGCGGCCTCTCAGGAACTAATGCCTGACCATGGTATTGATTATGCCGCATGGCTTGGCTCCATTGCAAAGAACCCTGCCCAGGACGGCGCTGCTCTGGGAAAGGTGATATGTGATTCATATTTTGAACGTTGTAAAAATCAAGGGACACAGGAAACGGCAACATTTTCTGTTGTTGATCTTTCGGCACTTCCGGAGCTTAACAAAGCTGTAAACAGGTTGGGAGAGGAAGCCCTCAGTGCATCGAAGGTGAATCCGAGATATTTCTTCACTGCTCTTGACCGAGTCGCAAACACTGTAGAAAGATACGGGGAACAGGGAGGCGACGAGGTAATAGGCGGGGGCATGGAAATGGTTGACCTTGGCTCTCTTGCAGAATACATGGAGGGGGTCAGCTCCGCGGAGGCAGTAGTGAACGCAGTAGACCGTGCTGTTATCTGCAAGGCGAAAGGAAAATACCGCCGTTACGGAAAAGGCCTTTCCGTGTATTATAACCTGACGGGAACTGAGAAGAGCAGCACAGCATACGGAAAACTCATTGGCGCGAACGATAATTTTTCCGCGCTGCATAAGGCGATGATGTCCGGAGGAGAAAGCGACGTACCCTGGTATATCATTGACATGTCACCGACGGAGAGAATTCCTGTTACCCTCGACAGCGAAAACATTGCGACGGCAGTACTGAAGCCCGATTTGCTGAATGCTGTGAGCCTGGCTTATTGCGGGCTGTATGTTCCATTCGAAAATGATTACATGCGCCTTGGAACTGATGATAAAATTACAATTGATTGGGAGAAGGGCGTTTTCAGGGATATGTTTGACGGACAGTGGCCGGCGTTGAACGGACATATGCTGCCAATGAATATAGTCGAGCAGTATCCGGACTATGCCCTGTATATCTCGAACATAAAGATTAACGGGAAAAAATATCAGCTTTTGTCTGGCTTTGACATGGAGCAGCAGAAATTTGAAATTCTCGGAGCGTATCGCACGTTGAGAAATGGAATGGTTGACAGAAATATTGTTCAGCTTCATGTCGGGGACAAAATAACACCGCTTTTCACGATTGACTCAAACGAGAAATTTGTTGAGGGTGAAGCCTTCGTACTGGAAAAGGAACCTGTTCTGAAGGATGAACCGCTGCCTGATGGAACCTACACATTTGTATTCCACTTTGAGTCGGTACATAATGACCCATTCGTATCAGACGGCGTCGAAATGTTTGTGAAGAACGGAAAGATTGAGAATATACGGGTATTGAATAAGTAAAGTGAAAAAGCCTCTGTTCATCGGAATTAAATCCGATGAACAGGGGCTTTTTTGTATTAATTTTAAATTGTGCTGTACGGAAATCCGTGATTTCACTGCTGCTTATGTGTGGTCCGAATGTATCCGATTATCAAAATTACAAGGCTTACGGCGAGTCCGATGAAGAGTGGGTGAATGGGGGCTTTCATGACTGCGGCTATGATGGCGGCGGCTGTGGAGAAAACCATAGAAGCAACCGCCCATGAGGGGCTGACTGCGTGTGGCTTTATGATGGCAAGGGTGAAAGGCAGGAATATACCGCCGCCACGAAGAGCCATGGAAAGATAGTTCCAGAATAGAATCTGTGAGCCTTCGTTCAGTATGGAAATAGCGGAGGCACATAATATGACTCCAAGGACGACAAAACGTGTGAGACGGAGAGATGCGGCATCGCTTGTGACACGGAACAGTTTTGCGAATATATCCCGTGAGAGCATGGTGCCGATACCGAGAGAGAGTCCTGCAATAGAGCCTATGAGAGAAAGAATTATCCCCCCCATGGCTATGCCGCCTATAAGCGAAGACTGATGCTCGAGCAGAAAGGTTGGCAGTACGAGGATAGGAGCTACGTCAGGGCGCGTAACGTGCATATACATGCCTATCATAGCGCAGGGAAGCCCTACGGGTATCGTAACAAGCGCGGCGGAAAAAGCTCCTGCTGCCGCCGTATCGGGGTTCGACGCGGAAAAGAGCGCCTGTATGTAGGTCTGAGTGCAGAGCATGCCGACTATGAGAGAAAAAAGATTTGCCATGGCGCTTGGGACACCAGAGCCGAAAAGACTAAACCATGGATAGCTTGGGAGTGCTTCCATAAATCCCGGTTCCGTATGGATGGTGTAAAAGGCGGAGCCGCCTGCAACAAAAAGGCTCACCCATATGACCGCCATCTTGAGGATACCTCCGACACCTGCGGTTTTCATGCCGCCGAAGAAACTGTAGCAGGCTACAAGCACGAGAAGAATGACTGCTGCAGTCCATGACGAAACCTGTAAAAGAACGGAAATAATGGCTATAGCAGGCAGACAGCTTGCAACGGCGCTGAAAAGTATTCCGAGAGATGAGCAAAGGCTTGTAAAGCTTCCTGCAGATTTTCCGTAGTTCAGCGTGAGGTACTGTGGAATTGTTTCGAGAGCGGTGCTTCGGAGGGGCTTTGCATAGAAGAGCCCCATGATGATGAGGCTGATGCCTGTGCCAAGAGTAAACCACCAGGCGGAAAGCCCGATGGTTGAGGCGAGCTGCGCCGTACCAACGGTGGCGCCACCGCCGACACATGTACCTGCTATGCTCCCTGCTACGAGGGGGACGCCTGCTGAGCGCCCGCCGAGACTGTAGCCTTCAGAGGAATGAACCGACCGTGCGGCATAAAGCCCTATGCCTATAACAATACCTATGGTAAGCAGTATGATTATGAGCTGCAATAAGGACAATTCCATGCGAAATGCCTCCAACCGAACTTAATTAGTGGTTCTTTATTTTCATGAATAACAATAATATTATAACGCGTAAATTTAAGTTTTGCCGAAGAATCTGGAGAGCGAGGTGAAAGTTTTGGCAGGCGCGCATACAAACCCGAAGGGCGCGCCGACACGAAGCGGTTAATCAAGGGCTCTGTGCTTATAGGCCGGTGTAACTTATTGCACTTTCTGATATGGAGGTGCGTTAAGCGGCAACAAAACTTTTTCTCGCCAAGGTGCTTTATATACTTTCTTCTCTCTTTGACTTTGCGCCTGTTTTGGTATACTCTATATAAGCATGTGTAAGGAGGCGAAAAGCATGATTTCACGCGTGGAGCATCGGGTGAATTTTTATGATACGGACGCGATGGCTGTGGTACATCATTCCAACTATATCAGATGGTTTGAAATAGGGCGCGTCGAGTTTTTGCGGATGCTGGGCATTACTCTGAACGACATGATGGATGACGGATACGTTTTCCCGATTACGGATGTAAAATGTAAATATCTGCACCCTGCAAAGTTTGATGATGTGCTCGTAATTGAGACTAAGCCCACAGCGCTTACAAAGGTAAAGATGGCATTCGATTACCGCATTTATCTGGCTTCGGACCCTGAAACCATTATGGTGGAAGGACATACCCAGAACGTTTTCACAAGCATGGAAACAGGTAAGATTACACGTCTGCCTGAGAAATATTACGACAAGCTTGCAAAGGCTATGAAAGAGTGACTGGAGGATAAATCGTTGATTACTATTGTATCTGTTGTTGTGGGGGCTGTTATATTACTGGCCGTTATCACGAAGATATTCTTTATGATTGAAGGCGAGCCGCGTGTTGTTGTGCACGGGGAGAAGCGCACAACGCTGGAATTGGACGAGATAACAGAAACAGAGGCAGTGCTGTCTACAAAGCTGGCATTTGAGAATGTCGGAAAGCAGCTGGCCACCATTGTTGACTGCATAGCGCGCCCGCAGCTTCCCTATGAGCAGTATGACGGTATTGAGGTGAGAGGAAAAGCGGAGGTCGAGGGAATCCCCCGTGAGGATGATTATTTTGAAGCTCATCTTATAGAACGCTTCAAAACCCTTAATATCGTTATACGAATCCGCCTGAAGGCGCGTAAAAATATGGATCTCCGTACGGCGCTCAGCCACATGGTAGATGTCCCGGTGGATATTATATATACAGAGCTTGGACGCAGCCCGTGGAAGGTAAGCAAGACACGTATTGTGCTGACTGCCGAAGAAATCGCAAAGGTTGCGGGCGTAGAGCTTGTAGAAGAGTGAGGAGCGTTGAAACGTGGCAAATTGTGAACTGATACCGGTGCCGACCAGAATCCTTACACATAAGGATGATATTGTCGACGCTATTGAAAGGTATACAAAAGATAAAATCGGACCAGATGATGCTGTTTCTGTTGCTGAGAGTGTAGTTGCTGTTACCCAGGGGAATATTATCCGCCCTGAGGAGGTAGAGCTTTCGTGGCCGGCAAAATTCTTCTGTCATTTTTTTAAGGATGAAGGAAGCCTTGCATCTCCGCACGGTTTGCAGATTCTGATGAATTCAGAGGGAACACTGCGTGTTATTATGTCTATGGCTGTAGGCTTTGCGGCACGTCTCGTTGGCAAGGCAGGAGTGTTTTACATGCTGGCAGGCGAGCAGGCGCGTCTTATTGATGACGTGACAGGAACGATGCCGCCATACGACAAGCATGTTGTTCTGGGCCCGAAAAATCCCGAAGATGTGGTAAAACGCATAAAGGACCGTATCGGCTGCTTCGGAGCTGCTATTCTTGACGCAAACGACCTTAAGCGTGCTTTTGTCGTCGCAGCAACGGATGGGCTTGATAAAGAGAAGGTTTCAAAGGCATTGATTGATAATCCCTTTGGCAACGGTTCAGAAAAGACACCTATCGTCATTTTGAAGAATTTCCGTCAATATCAGGCGGAATAATATTCTTCCATTTACGAGGATGATGCATTGGCATCGTCCTCATATTTTTTATCAATCTTTTGTTAGATTCAAAACAACAACTATTACTTATATTTATTTTCTCTTGCATTTAACAGAATTTTTCGTTATGATAAAAATATGAAGGGGAGGCACTTAGTGTGCAAAGATTTGATGGACGAGCAGCTGATGAACTTCGGCCGTTCAAAATAACAAAATATTTCCAAAAATATCCTGCAGGCTCAGTACTGATGGAAATCGGAAATACGAAGGTAATATGTGCGGCAACAGTCGAGGATCGTGTCCCGGTCTTTCAAAGGGGAACGGGAGTCGGCTGGCTTCGTGCGGAATATTCACTTCTGCCAAGTGCCACAGCAACGCGCACGGCTCGTGAGTCTGCGCGTGGAAAGCAGACGGGACGTACACAGGAGATTCAGCGTCTTATCGGAAGGTCGCTCAGGTCGGTGCTGGATTTGGAGGCGCTGGGAGAGCGCACGGTTATCCTGGACTGCGATGTTATCCAGGCAGACGGCGGCACACGAACAGCTTCTGTGACGGGAAGCTTTGTTGCTCTTGTCCTCGCTCTTGACAGTGTTATCCCCAAAGATAAAACCTTTCCGGTGAAGGATTTTATTTCAGCGGTTAGTGTCGGTATTTCAAACTCCGGAGAGCCTATCCTTGACCTCTGCTACGAGGAAGACAGCAGTGCAATAGTTGATATGAATGTCGTAATGACAGGAAACGGCGAATTCATAGAGGTGCAGGGAACAGGTGAGGGACGTCCCTTTAAGCGTGATGAGCTGAACACACTTCTGGCGCTTGGAGAAAAAGGAAACAACGAGCTGATTTCCTACATAAAGGACAGCCTTGGAAGTGAGCTTGATTGGCGGATTGGGAGCGTAAAATGAAAAAAATCGTTGTGGCTACCAAAAACAAGGGAAAAATTCGCGAAATGATGAGTGCATTTGAAGGACTTGATGTGGAACTCATTCCGCTTTCGGCTTTCGGCGAGCTGCCTGATGCCGTGGAAGATGCGGAGACATTCGAGGAAAACGCACTTATCAAGGCGCGTTTCTACATGGAAAAGACCGGAGAGGCGTGTCTTGCTGATGACTCAGGGCTTGAGGTTGATGCTCTGGGGGGAGCTCCGGGCGTGTATTCTGCACGTTTTTCGGGGTATCACGCAGACGATGCTTCAAACAATGAGAAGCTTTTAAGTGAGCTTAGGCGCGTCGGCAAAAAGGAATCCCCAGCGGCCTACCGCTGTGTTCTGGCGTTCGTGGATACGGACGGGAAGGAATGCACGGCGGACGGCGTGTGCAGCGGGACGATAAAGCCTGTGCCGCGCGGTGAAGGTGGATTCGGGTACGACCCGTACTTCTATGTGGAAGAAAATAAAACAATGGCCGAGCTTACGCTCGATGAAAAGGATAAAATAAGCCACCGCGGTGAAGCATTGCGCGGAATGGCTGAAATATTAAAAAACTGTCTCGGCTGAGCAAGTTTTTGCCGTGACCTTCATTTGGTGAAAAAATTTCTATAGAAAAAATATATAGAAATTTTTTTATAAATAAGCAGGAATTTTGGCATAGATGGCAAATATTTATATATATGGTATTTATTTGTTGTGTCATTATTCATAACACAAAAGGAGGTTTTTGTTGTGCGTACTATCAAGACAGAAGAAATCACTGAGGTTGTTTCCCAGCTTTGCAAAGAAGCGGCCTACTATCTGCCTGAGGATGTCTACGAGGCTCTTAAAAAAGGCCGTGAGACAGAAGAATCCCCGGTAGGTCGTGACGTTCTCGATCAGATTATCAAGAACGCAGAAATTGCAAAAGCGGAGGATCGTCCGTACTGTCAGGATACGGGTCTTACCATCGTGTTTGTGGAGGTCGGCCAGGACGTCCACATCGAAGGCGGTCTTCTCGAGGATGCAATCAATGCAGGCGTAGCAAAGGGATATGTCGAGGGTTATCTTCGTAAATCCGTTGTTGCTGAGCCGCTCTTCAACCGTGTTAATACGCAGAATAACACGCCGGCTGTTATCTACACCAGCCTTGTTGAAGGCGACAAAATTCACATCACTGTTGCTCCGAAGGGCTTCGGCAGCGAGAACAAATCCGGTCTCGAAATGCTGGTTCCGGCTGACGGCGTAGAGGGTGTAAAGGCTGCTGTTATGCGTATCATTAAACACGCAGACTGCAATCCGTGCCCGCCGACGGTCATCGGTATCGGTATCGGTGGTACGATGGACAAGGCTGCTTACATGTCCAAGAAAGCACTTCTGCACCGCTGCGATGAGCACAATCCGGATCCGCAGTATGCGAAACTGGAGCAGGAGCTTTTCGAGATGATCAACAAGACGGGTATCGGACCTCAGCTCGGCGGAACAACGACTACACTTGCTGTTCATGTTGAGTGGGGCGCAACGCATATCGCAGGCCTGCCGGTCGCAGTCACAATCTGCTGCCATGCATGCCGTCATGCATCCCGCACTATTTGATAAAGGGGAGGAGAGAAAACCATGGCAGAAAAAATTCGTATTACGACTCCGTTCACGGAGGAACAGTCCCGCAAACTCAAGGCAGGCGACAGCGTTCTTATCACGGGCGTTATCTACAGCGCGCGCGACGCAGCGCATAAAGTTATGACGGAAGCTCTCGACCGCGGTGAGAAGCTCCCAATCGACTGGCATGACCAGATCGTGTACTATCTCGGACCTACACCGGCAAAACCGGGTGATCCTATCGGCTCTGCAGGCCCGACGACCTCCGGCCGTATGGACAAATACACGCCGCAGATGCTCGACCAGGGTATCAAGGGCATGATTGGCAAAGGCTCCCGTAAGCCGGAAGTTGTTGAGTCCATGAAGAAAAATGGAGTTACGTATTTTGCAGCTGTTGGCGGTGCTGCTGCCCTGATTGCAAAATCCATTAAGAAATACGAGGTTATTGCTTATTCGGAGCTTGGCCCGGAAGCATTGGCTGCTCTTACGGTTGAAGATTTCCCGGCAATCGTTGTTATCGATTCCGAAGGAAACAACTTCTATGAAATCGGACAGAAGCCGTATCGTAAGGAGTAATCTACTCCAAACCTGCGTTATCCGTACATGAGAGAGGGGAAAGCCTTCCTGTACGGCAAAATTTAGGAGGCTTAGTATGTTTAATGTAACATTTTATCTTCGCCGTCTGCATTCGCTCTGTGGTCTCGTTGTTGTTGGTGGTTTCCTTTTGGAACATATCATCACGAACGCACGCGTTCTCATCAGCCCGCAATCCTTCAATGCAGCGGTAGATTTGTTGGCGTCAATCCCGCCACACATCATGATTCCAATTGAAATTGCTCTCGTTGCCTGCCCGTTCCTGTTCCATGCCATTTATGGCGCATACATCGGCGCACAGGCAAAGAACAATCCGCAGCACTATTCTTACATTCAGAACATCCAGTTCTGGCTCCAGCGCATGACGGCTTGGTATCTCCTTGCCTTCCTGATCTGGCATGTTGTTTATCTCCGTGTCCTCGTAAAGGGCGGCGGTGCGCACATCTCCTTCCAGCTTTTGCAGAGCTACTTTGAAAACCCGGTTATCTGGGTACTGTATCTCCTCGGTATGCTGGCGGCGGTATTCCATTTCTGCAACGGTATCACAACCTTCTGCATGACATGGGGTATTGCGAAAGGTCCGCGCATCCAGAAAGTCATCAATGCAGCATCCATGGCGCTCTGCGCTCTGCTCAGCCTTGTTTCTGTAGCGTTCATGGTCGTATATCTGCTGTAAGCAGGAAGGGAGAGAACTTAGGTGGCAAAAGTTAAGAAACATAGAATTGCGATTATCGGCGGCGGTTTGTCGGGACTCATGGCTGCACTGAAGGTCTGCGAGGCCGGCAGCGAGGCATGGATTTTCTCCTACTGCCCTTACAAACGTTCCCATTCCCTCTGTGCACAGGGCGGTATGAACGCCTGCATGGATACGAAGGGTGAACATGACTCGATTTACGAGCATTTTGATGATACTGTCTACGGCGGCGACTTCCTCGCTGACCAGCAGGCTGTAAAGGGCATGTGCGAAGCAGCTCCTGAGCTTGTCCGCATGTTCGACCGCATGGGCGTACCTTTCACGCGTACAGCTGAAGGCGTCCTTGACCTCCGTAACTTCGGCGGTCAGAAAAATAAACGTACAGTATTTGCAGGCTCCACTACGGGCCAGCAGCTCCTCTACGCTCTTGATGAGCAGGTACGTAAATGGGAAGCAAAGGGCATGGTCAAATCCTTTGTTTTCTGGGAATTCCTCGAAATCATCAAGAACAAAGAGGGCGTATGCCGCGGTATGGTAGCTCAGAACATGAACTCCATGGAAATCAAGGCATTTGCTGCAGATGCAGTAATCCTCGCAACAGGCGGCCCGGGCCAGGTATTCGGACGCTGCACGGCTTCCACAATCTGCAACGGCTCCGCTGTTTCAAGAGTTTATCAGCAGGGTGCGCACATCGGTAATCCGGAGTTCATCCAGATTCATCCGACGGCTATCCCGGGCTCCGATAAGAACCGTCTTATGTCAGAGGCTTGCCGCGGTGAGGGCGGACGTATCTGGGTATACAAAGACGGCAAGCCGTGGTACTTCCTTGAGGAAATGTTCCCGGCATACGGAAACCTCGTTCCGCGTGACGTTGCATCCCGTGCTATCTACGATGTCTGCGTCAACCAGCACCTCGGTGTTGACGGCGAGAACAAGGTTTACCTTGACCTTTCGCACATCTCTGCTGAGTACCTCGAAAGAAAACTCGGCGGTATCCTCGAGATGTATTCGGAATTCATGGGTAAAGACCCACGTAAGGTTCCGATGGAAATCTATCCGTCAGTCCATTACTCCATGGGCGGTATCTGGGTAGACCGCAAACACTTCACAAATATCCCGGGTCTCCTTGCATCCGGCGAGTGCGATTACCAGTACCACGGTGCTAACCGTCTCGGTGCTAATTCGCTTCTCTCCGCTGCATACTCCGGAACGGTATCCGGCCCGGCTGCTATCGATTGGGCAAACACGGGAGAACGCGGCTCCGAACTCACAGAGGAAGAGCTTGAGGCTGCACGCCAGCGCTGCGTAGATGAGTTCGAGAAGATTGTCAACATGAACGGTACTGAAAACGCTCATGAGCTCCATCAGGAGCTGGGCGAGCTCATGAACAAATATGTTACGATTGAGCGCGTGAACAAGGATCTCGACTACTGCTTCGAGGAAGTCAAGAAGATTCTCAAACGCTGGGATAACATCGGTGTTACGGACCACGGCCACTGGGCAAACCAGGAAGCTATGTTCGTCCGTCAGCTCCGCAACATGATTCTCTACGCTCTTGTTGTTACGAAGGCTGCACGTATGCGTGATGAGAGCCGCGGTGCTCATTACAAACGTGAATTCCCGAACCGTGATGATGAGAAGTTCATGAAGATTACGATTGCAGATTACGATCCGAATACTGAAGAACCGATAATTACTTATGAGGACTTCGACCATTCGCTCATCAAACCGCGTTCTCGTAACTATGCTGTCGCTAAGAAAGAATAAGGGAGGATACTGGAATGGCAGAACAGAAATTTGTAACATTTGTGATCGAGCGCCAGGACGGCCCGGACAGCAAACCGTATACGCAGGAATTTGATGTACCTTATCGTCCTTCACTGAACGTTGTTGCGGCGCTCATGGAGATTCAGAAGAATCCAGTGACCAGAGACGGCAAGAAAGTCGCTCCGGTCGTATGGGAGTGCAACTGCCTTGAGAAGGTCTGCGGCGCATGCATGATGGTTATCAACGGAAAAGCTCAGCAGGCATGCTGCGCACTTATTGATAACCTTAAATGGCCGATTCACCTTGCACCGGCTCGTACGTTCCCTGTCATCAGAGACCTTCTGATTGACCGTACGGTTATGTTCGAGAGCCTGAAGCGTATTCAGGGCTGGATTAACGTCGATGGTACGTGGAAGGTTCACGAGGCTCCGCGCCAGAACCCGTACACGGCTGCTACGGCTTATGAAATCTCGCACTGCATGACGTGCGGCTGCTGCCTCGAGGCTTGCCCGAACGTCGGACCGCAGTCCGACTTCATCGGACCTGCTCCGCTGGCACAGGCATACCTGTTCAACATCAATCCGACAGGTCAGTACGACGAAGAACAGCGTCTGAACGTCCTGATGGAAAAAGGCGGCATCACGAGCTGCGGAAACAGCCAGAACTGTGTCGAGGCTTGCCCGAAGGGAATCAAGCTCACGACGTATATCGCACAGCTCAACCGCGATGTCAACAAACAGGCACTCAGGAACATCTTCAATCATTGATATACGCACTACAAAAGGACACGGCTTTGGCCGTGTCCTTTTTTTGACTCATAATTACTGTGGAATTTTGCGAAGCTCCAAGCCGTCTCCTGTGTTTTCCTTGGTGTCAAGCCATGTCAGCTTGCCGTCACGGAGAATGAAGAAAGCTTTGCCGTCGTCGTAGACCGTGTTGTCTGTTCCGCTGCCGTCATCAGTGTAGATGTAGTCGATGCGTGTTCCGTCATTGTTGCTGAACATGAGCCCGGAATAGCTGTTGTAGGTGCAGGAATAAATCCAACGGCTGCCCTCCGCGGCACTGTTTGCCCATTGAAGCTCTACGCGATAGCCTTCCTTATCACGGCTGACTGTGGCATAGCATCGGCCGTATGCCCATACTCCGAGATAATCCTCGGCCTTTACGTTTTTGCTTGTGGCGTGATATACATCCTTGGGGTCGCGCATGAAGTGTATTGCGCCGTCATGACCTGAGCGGAGATCAGTCTGCACCGCAGCATTTTTCTCCTTTGGGAAAGCCGCCCGAAGCGCGAATGCACTTTTATAAACGGAAAACCATGGGGAAGCGGTACCCTCGTCCTCAAGGTTCAAACCGCCTTCCTCATAGAATGAGTACCAAAGAGATTTGGAGCCGTCAGGGTGTACCTCAGCAGTAACCATCACAACACCGAAGGACTTGCTGCCGTTCTTGCAGACGGCTTCATATTTTCCGTCCGCATAGATTGTCAGCATGCGCGCGTTTGGAACGTCAGCCTCATACCACGTACCGGCAATGGGCTGAATGCTGCTCTCAGCGGCGGTGAGGGCCTTCGTAGCGGCGGTGACGACGATTTCGGGAGGGATGGGCGCGGACTCGGCTGCGGCGACACCTCCGAAGAGACATCCCGCAAATCCTAATGCAAGCGCAGGACGAATGCATTTGCGTATTTTCTCATACAAAATCATAAACCATTGCTCCTTTCAGTTGTTATCAGCCTGCTGACTTTTCCCAATGTGTGACGGTATGACTGCGGAAACGATATTTTCCATGATATTCGGGGATATCCGGATGCTGTATATAGCAGGTGTACGCCACGTATTCATGCGCGGGAACATATACATCGTCTACAGAGTGGCGGATGCCGTAATCAGACCACATTTCCTGCCCGTTGTCAGCGAAGAGTTTCAGGTCTATGTCTGTCCATTTGACGTAGGCAGCCTGGTCACCGACATTTTCGAAGTAGCCGACTATCTCTGCCTCACCGGCTTCATGCAGATAGACGTGTTCAACACTGAACTTGATGGTGGGACGAGCCTGTGCCGACGTGGGCATTACAGCTGTGATAACCAGGGTTAAGAATAGAAGTGTGAAAAATTTGGCTGCGAATGATTTCATGGGGTACCCTCCTTTGTGACGTAAATGTATTTTTTTGATTCTGATTTCATTCTAAACGTCGGCATTTAACCCTGTCAATTCTGCCGTATGGTCATTTTGCCCTATGATTTAATAATAATATAGTAAAGAACTCTTTCTGATTTTGGCGTATAATAATATGGGGAGATTTTGTGATGACTAACAGGAGGGGAGATAGTGAAATTCAAGAAACCGGCAGGATTGTTATTGGCGGCATTGCTGACTGCAAATACGTCGTTTGCGGCACAGGCGGAGGAAAATCTTTATGAGCCGCAGCTTTCCTATGGAGCTTATGTTGATACCTACAATAGTGAATCTGAGGGTAGATTGTCGCCGGAGACTAATCCTGCGGTGCGCATCGTAAAGGATTTTTTCAATTACTGGGAACCGGGAGAGGACGGGTTTTCCGGGAAACGTTTGCGCCCTGATATTCTCGATTACGATCTGCATCTTTTGGAGAAATATACCAACGAGCGAACACCGGAGCAGGAGGCTTCAGATTATTTTGATGAGCGTAGAAATTACGGCTACAGTTTGATAACCGGGTTTGGGCCTTATCTGCCTTCCTATGTGGAAGGCTCCGGTATTTACACGATTCAGACTGAGCTTCCGGAGAAGGGGGCGGATAAGCTGCCGAAGCGCCTAACGGAAAATCCTTTAGGCAATCCCGATTCGGAGCTGGGAGCGTGTGTCAGATTTGCGGAATATTTGCAGGAGACGGACCTGCCTTCACTGCAAGTAGTGAAGAAAGCCTTTCGCTATCTTCGTCCTTTCCGACGTTCTGATACTGTCAAGCTTAATCCTTATGTGGCAGGCGCTGTTAAAAAGAAATCGGAAAAAGACTATGGCTATACAAGCGGTCATACGATGCGGTCTTACCTCATAGGACTTGGATATGCCTATATGTTTCCGCAGCGCTATCAGGAATTTTTGACACGGGCCTCGGAAATCGGATTCAGCCGTAACCGCATGGGACGTCATAACTGCCTTGATGTGGTGGGCGGACGTATGATTGGTACGGCAAATGCAGCGGCATTTTTCAATGCTCCGGAGAATGCTGAGATGAAAAGAGCGGCATACGAAGCGGCTCAGTCTTATCTCGTACCGGACCCGGATGCACCGGATGATTTTTCTGATAAGGAGAAAAACCGTGCTCTTTATACTGAGCGGCTGACATATAATTTCCCGACTGTCGGGGACACGACGAAGCCAATGGTTGTTCCTAAGGGCGCCGAGGTGCTTTTGGAAACACGTTTCCCGTATCTTACTAAGAATCAGATTCGCACGGTGCTTTACACCACGGGGATTTCCTCCGGATATCCTGTATGTGATGATGAAGAAGGCTGGGGCAGACTGAATCTTTTCGCGGCGGCAGACGGCTATGGCGCGTTTCTCTCTGAGACTGTCGTAACAATGAATATGCAGAATGGCGGTTTTTCGGCGCGTGATACATGGGGGAATGATATCACAGGAGAAGGAAGTCTTGTAAAGCGCGGAACAGGTACTCTGGTGCTGGCAGGGAAGAACACCTATAAAGGCGGAACGAGAATAGAGTCAGGTGTCCTTGAGGCGGCAGACCGCACAGCCTTTGGAAGCGGAAGGGTAGATGTGAACGGCGGAATCATGGCTGAATGCGTCAATGGTCCATTTGATATCCTGAATTCTCTTGAGGTATCAAAGGATTCGGTTATGGTGTTTACAATCGGAGGCCCGCAGGATGTCATTAATGTATCAGGTAGGGCCCGTATTGACGGAAAGCTTCGTATTGTGCTCTCAAATGAATGGCAGCCGAAATCCCGGGAAATTCTTCACGCACAGCAGGGTATCAAGGGTGATTTCAGCCGTGTTCAGATAGAAGGACTTCCTGTCGGTTTTAAGGCAGAGGTGCAAAAGAAAGGCAAAGGACTTTGGCTCATGGTGAAAAAGGAAAATGAGGAGAATCCAAATGCGTAAAGAATTGAAGGGAAGAGGGGCCTCCGAAGGTATCGCTTTTGGTGCGGTGTGGTTTCCTGCAAAAGGAATCAGCAAAATAGCAGAAGGCTACAAAAAAGAGGATGCACAGCGTGAGCACGAAAAACTGGATTCAGCCGTAAAACGCACAGCTGAACGTATGAACAGTCTGGCAGATAATGCAAGAAAACGAGGAGAGACGGCTCAGGCTGACGTTCTTGAGGCACATGCCATGATTGTTGAGGATCCTTTGATTCTTGAGGCAGCAGATAAGCTGATTGAAGAGGGCAGCGGTGCTCAGGATGCCATTATGCAGGCAGCGGAGGAACAGGCGAAGTGCCTTGCTGCCATTGATGATGAATATCTGAAGGAACGTGCTGTTGATGTGCGTCAGGCTGCGCACGAGGTCGCCACAGAGCTCTGCGGAGGCAATCGTGAAGCAATACCTGAAGGAAAGGTCATTATTGCAGGGGTGGATGTAGAGCCTGCACAGATTGCGGCTGTTCCAAAGGAGCAGCTGTCAGGTATCATTCTCTGCGGAGGTACGTCCCTGGGACATGCGTGTATTCTGGCACGTGAGCGTGGCATACCTGCAGTGTCACTAAATGAAACGGCATTTTCAGAGCTTTCCGCAGGCATTGAGGTTCTCGTTGACGGTTCATGTGGAGCTGTTATTGTCGAGCCTTCCGCAGAAGAAATAAAGAAGGCAGAGAAAACAGCTGTTTCAGAAGAGGCTTTGCACGGACCTGCAGTCATGAGAGATGGTGCAGAGGTGACACTCCGTGCCAATGTCGGAAATGCGGAAGAAGCAGTTGAATCACAGAAAAAAGGTGCTTCGGGAATAGGGTTGTTCCGTTCAGAGTTCCTTTTTATAGGCAGGGACAGTCTTCCTGATGAGGAAGAACAGTATGAAGCGTACAAAAAAGCAGTCGAGGCGTGCGGTAAAGCTCCCTGTATAATACGTACTCTTGATGTAGGCGGTGATAAAAAGCTTCCTGCGTTTCCAATACCAAAGGAAGACAATCCGTTCCTCGGTGTCAGGGGCATACGGGCAGAGCTTCGGAATGAATCGGTTCTCAGAACACAGCTTCGTGCGCTCCTTCGCGCGGCGGCATGCGGTCACTGTGCCGTGATGCTTCCAATGGTCACGAATCCGTCGGAAATTGACAGGGTGAAGGTGATTGCCGGGGAAGAGCTTATGGCATTAAAAGAAGAGGGCAAAGAAGCAGTTCTTCCCAATTTCGGCGCTATGATAGAGACTCCTGCCGCGGCGGTTTGTGCTGAGAATATTGCGAAGCATGCAGGCTTTTTCAGTATAGGCACCAACGACCTTGCGCAGTACACACTTGCGGCAGACCGCACTAATGAGGCTGTAGCTGATATAGGCGATGCGCTTCACCCTGCGGTGCTTCGTCTCATCAAACATACGATTGAAGCGGCCAATGCCGCAGGCATACCTGTGACAATATGCGGTGAGATTGCATCAGATGCCTTGGCTGCGCCTATACTTGCGGCTATGGGGCGTGTTGCCCTGAGCATGGGAGCAGGCTCTCTTTCTCGTGTACGAAGCGCGCTGAAAAAGGTTTCTACGGAGGAAGCGGGAGAAAAGCTCGAAAAGGCGCTTTCACTTGAAGACGCGAAAGCTGTACGGGAATTTTTGAAATAGAATGATTTCTGCTATACTATCAAATATCAGATATTTAAAAAGAAAGGAGGCGGCGGAATGGAGCTGGACTCACTTTTTCAGGCGCCAGAGGCAGAACAGCCGCTGGCGGCAAGGCTTCGCCCCGAGACCTTGGATGAGTTCGTCGGACAGCGGCAGCTGATTGGTGAAGGCAAGGTGCTCCGCCGTCTTATCGAGGCTGACCGAATATCCTCTATGATATTCTGGGGGCCTCCGGGAGTCGGAAAGACAACGCTGGCGCGGATAATAGCACATACGACCAAGTCCTCTTTTATAGATTTTTCCGCCGTAACAAGCGGAATAAAGGAAATACGCGGAGTAATGCAGCAGGCAGAGGAAAATCGACGCTATGGCGACCGCACTATAGTATTTGTAGACGAGATACATCGCTTCAATAAAGCACAGCAGGACGCGTTCCTTCCTTTCGTGGAAAAGGGAAGCATAGTCCTCATCGGCGCGACAACGGAAAATCCTTCTTTTGAGGTCAACGGCGCTCTTTTGTCCAGATGCAAGGTTTTTGTGATGCAGGCTCACACGGTAGAAGACATCACAGAGCTTTTGAAGCGTGCTATTCACGATCCGCGCGGCTTCGGAAATGAAAAGGTCGTAATTGATGATGATGACCTTGAGCTTATAGCAAATTTTGCCAACGGTGATGCCCGTTCCGCGCTCTCAACACTTGAAATGGTTGTTCTGAACGGTGATGTCACAAAGAAGGGAATTGTCGTCACCAAAGAAATTATAGAGCAGTGCACATCGAAGAAGTCACTTCTTTATGATAAAAATGGCGAGGAACACTATAACCTGATATCAGCGCTTCATAAATCCATGAGAAATTCCGACCCTGATGCGGCTGTTTACTGGCTGGCGCGTATGCTTGAAGCAGGGGAGGATCCACTGTTTATAGCACGTCGTATTACAAGGTTCGCGGCAGAGGATGTAGGGCTGGCGGATCCGCGTGCTTTGGAGATAGCGATTGCTGCCTATCAGGCATGTCACTTCATCGGTATGCCTGAGTGCAACGTTCATCTTACAGAGGCAGCTGTGTACATGGCTCTTGCACCGAAATCAAATGCTATGGAGAGCGCATATTTTGCAGCACGGGATGATGCAATGAAAATGCTTGATGAGCCTGTGCCCCTCGTTATCAGAAACGCACCGACGCGGCTGATGAAAAATCTCGGATATGGCAAAGGGTATCAGTACGCTCATGACACGAAGGAGAAGGTTACCAACATGCAGTGCATGCCGGACAGTCTTATCGGGCGTACCTATTATCACCCGACAGATCAGGGGTTTGAGCCGCGGTTTAAGACACGCATGGAAGAACTCAAGGCATGGAAACGCCAGCACGGCTGGAAGGGATAAGAAATACTTTGAGGTTTGTGTAAGAGTTTAGGGAGTAGGAAAAAGACAGATGGACAGAACGGTCATTTATTATTTTTCGGCAACAGGCAATTCTCTTTATACGGCAAGACAGCTTCGCGATGCCATTGACGGCGTCGTCCTGCGCTCTATGCCTGAGGAGCTTAGAAATGACGAGATAATTGCAGACGCGGAGCGGGTAGGTTTTGTTTTTCCGATGCATTACTTCGGACTCCCGATGGTAGTGGAAGATTTTTTGCGCCGTGTTGACGTATCAAAGGCGCGTTATATTTTTGCAATCGCCACCTGTGGCGTTCCTTTCATGGGGACTCCGTTTATCGCGCTGAACGGGATATTGGAAGCTCAGGGCAGAAAGCTTGATGCGGCGTGGTTTGTGCGTCGTGTTTCAAACTATATAATGATGAATGACATCCCCTCAGGCTGGCGTATAAGCATCCGCGAGTGGATGGCGCGCCGTATGATGAAGAAAATCACCGCCTATGTAAAAGCGGAAAGCCCGCATTCAGTCTGGGAGTACCTTCCTGAGGCCATGACGAAATTCAGAACGGAGTGGATGGGAAGGAAGAAAATGCTGGATGAGGATTTCACATGTGACGCAGAAAAATGTATTCACTGCGGCATGTGTGAGCATGTCTGCCCTGTTGGCAACATCCTGCGCCCTGAGGGGAAGCCCGTCTGGCAGCATAACTGCACGGAATGTCTGGCGTGCCTTCATATATGTCCACAGCATGCCATAAACAAAGGCCCAAAAACGGAAAAACGGCATCGTTACCGTCATAAGGGAATCCAGCCCAAGGAGCTGCTGATGTCCCGCAACGTGGAAGAATAAACAGGAGGCTCTCTGAATGTTTCTCGCAGCCCGTCAGGCACAGGATATAGTTGAGGAAATCGGTGCTATCGTAAAACAGAATATCAACATGATGGACGAGCAGGGAGTCATCATTGCCAGTACGGACAAAAATCGTGTCGGGAGCTTTCATGAAGCCGCCAAACGCATCATAGACGAGGAGCTTTCTGAGCTTTATGTTACTGCGGAAGCGGCAAAAAAAGCCGTACCGCCCATGCGTGCCGGCATAAATCTCCCCATAGAGTACCAGCATCATATTGTCGGGGTAATCGGCGTAACTGGTGACTATGAACAGGTCATAGGCTTTGGACAGATTGTTAAGAAAATGACGGAAATTCTCATACGAGAACGTGAGCGTGAGGACGAAAAACGTCTCGACCTTCGTGTAATAAGCCGCTTTCTTGAGGACTGGGTACTGGGCGCGGGTATTCTGCGGCCTACTCTTTTGGAGGAACGCGGACGTCAGCTTGGTATCGACATAACAAGACCTCGGCGTGTCATGGTCGTAAGTATGGATGATGTGGAGGACTACATTGACTCCCTGCCGGGACAGGAGCTCATTGAAAACATTGAAAATGCTGTACTGGAAATAATTCACAGGATTCCGGCTGCCCTTGTACTAAGAAATGCAGCCCGTCAGATTCTGCTTCTTCCTGAGGAGGATGACGACAAGCTCATGGCGCTCGCGAAGGAGCTTAGGAAAATGGTTCACGAGCGCTTCGGACAGAGCCTCCGCGTGGGAATCGACGGACTGAGCCGCAATATGCATGAGGCCTACGGGCAGGCAGACCGCGCATGGCGTATCGCGGCAAATAAGGAAGATAAAATAGTCCTTTTCAGCCGACTTGACCTTGGCATGTTCCTTCAGGAAATTTCAACTCAGACGAAATTCGACTACCTTCATAAAATTTTTCACGCATACACCGTAGAAGAGCGAAAACCTGTCATGGAGGTATTGAGGGCGTACTTCGAAGCCGACGGCTCACTGACCAAGGCATCAGAAATGCTGTTTATTCATAAAAACACGCTTCAGTACAAGCTGCACCGCATCGCACAGCTGACAGGATATGATATAAGAAAGCCAAGAGAAGCTGCAGTCTTTGCCATGGCGCTGATGTTCTTTGATGAAACACAGAGAGGCAAGGATGTGGGGATAGAAAAATAAAATTTCAAACGGCATAACAAAAAACGGAGAGTATCAACGAAGCAAAGACTTCAAAGATGCTCTCCGTTTTGTTTGTATGGGGAAGTGTCTTAATATTTGCGATGTGTACTAAAAAACACAATATGCGCTACCAATACGATGACCACAAAAGTGACCATCGTTCAACAACAATAAATAAAGCCTCCTGAATAAAAACAGGAGGCTTTTACACTTTTTAACGGTCTATTTATTACTCGCATGACCGCTAGCGAGCAACTTTTCAACGATCCATTTATTACTCGCATGACCGTTAGCGAGCAACTTAACAGATATACTTCTGCTTCGTCTAAATTGTATCCTGTTCCTTTTTTACTGTCAATATGAAGGGATAATAAATCTCATCAATATTCTTATCCAATACGATGGTCACAAAAGTGACCCTCGTTCAACGAACGTAGTTCCTGCGGTGGGGATGGGCGAAGGGGCGACGCCCCGTTGCAAGAGATATTCAGCTATGGCGAAATTTAAAAAATTTATACTATATTTCATAAATAACTTCCAAATATCTCATACTCATTTCAGTCATAAACTTCTTTCAGACGGGGCTTTGCCCCTTCTGGCTTCCCCACACGGGGGACGAATTCCCCCATGTCCCCTTTATTTAACCGCTCCTTCGTCGCTCGGGGAACCCGCGGCTTTTCGCTCTTGGCAATCTGCACACTCCGTCTCCCGCGTCTTTACTGTATTACTGAAGCCAATTAGTGATAGTTTTTTACATAGAGGCATGTCCTATATTATTCATCTCTACACAACGATTTGTCCCTAATTGGCTCTGTCACGACAGTAAATTCGCGGGCTGACGTGCAATTCGCTTTAAAATAAAATCACGCCGCGGGAAAAGAAAAAAGCGAAGCGTTAAAAAGAAAGGTGTCCAGCGGGAACGTAGTTCCTGCGGTGGGGATGTGTGAAGGGGCAAAGCCCCTTCGCATACAAGGTTTCGCTATAACGAAACATAAGATATTTATCCGATTTCCGAAAGTGAATCCGATATATTTCATATTTCGTCCAACCATAAAAATGTTTCAGACGGGGCTTTGCTATAACGGATTTTTCGAAATAGCTTTTGCACATTTCGCATTCATGTATTTCTTGCCTTATGACCAATACGATGGTCACAAAAGTGACAATCGCTCAACTCAACCAATCTGAAGGAGTACTGCCCACTGAGTGGGAAAATTTTACGGCATCACGTTTTGCTGCGGGCCAGTTTTTCTGCGGCAGTGGTATTGCCGCCTTTCATGGCAAGTATGACGCCTATTGCAATCAGTAGAAAACCGGGAACGAAATAGCTTGTTATGGCTTCGTCCAATAGCAAGTATCCTAAAAGAGTACCGACTATGGGCTGGAAGAACATAAAGAGTCCGCCTATGGAAGCATCCATGTAGGTAAGTCCCTTGCTCCAGAGAACAAAACCTGCTGTAGTTGAAATAACTCCGACGTATAATACGGAACCCCATATATGCGGCGCAGCCATAGCTGCAAAATCTGCCTCACTGATGAGCCACCACAGCCCGTATGGAGTCAGCGCAAGAAATGCGATGAGCACGCTGTAAAAAGTAATGGTAAAAGCGGAATAGCGGTGGAGCAGCTTTATAAGGACTGACATAAAAGCCCATGTAACTGCTGCGACAATAAGATATATACCGCCCATAAGGCTTCCTGTCTGCAGGTTTTCGGGATCAACTACTATAAGAAGAACACCGGCTGTTGCCAGTACAACAGAAAGCAGACGGCTGAAATTGAAGCGTTCGTGCAGTATGAGACAGCCGAAAGCGACCATAAAGGCAGGTGTTGCCGCGGTTACTACAGAGCCCATTTGAGCCGATGTCAGCATAGTCCCTGATTCCTGCGTTACTATAGACAGTGTGTGCCCCGTAAGAGCCGACAGCAGCAGAAGCTTTCGGTCCTTGGGTTCTATTTTCCATGATGACTTCTGATACAACATAATCAATATGATTGGAACGAGAGCGACTCCGTAGCGAAGCCATACAAGTGCCGTTGGCGTGATGACACCAACAGTGAAACGGACAGCAATAAACATTGCTCCCCAGATACTGCCTGCAAGGGAAAGAAGAATTGAACCTATAATTAAATTACGCAAGAGAATACTCCTTAAATAATGACAATAACAAGATTAATCTAAATAGAAGACTGCTTATATAATAATACTAGAAATATTTTATGGCAAAGTCTTCTGTTTACGTGCAATGTAAAGAACTTTATTTTAGAAACCTGTCTTTATTTTTATGCAAAAAAATACTTTTGTCACGAAATATGGTTGATTTTGTGAATTGACAAGGGTAAAGAAATTGTGTGTGAAAAGAAAAAATGCGTAAAATATATTATTGAGTTTTGAAGAATAAGATAAAAACTTATAAATGAAACCATACCGTAGCAACACTGTATGAAAATTTGAAGTTACGTTATGGTATAAATAACAAAATAGTTGGCACATATATGTTACAGATAACATAGACATATACACAACAGGTTTCTATAATGAAAGACAATCCTTTTAAAATAATGTTGAGGGGGGTATTGTATGACAGTTTCCATGAAGGTGCTGGTTGAAGATACCGGCTCTGAGCATCTTGCTCTTGGAAAGGAGCATGGATTGTCTCTGTATGTGGAGACACCTCAGTCCACGTTTGTGTTTGACTGCGGTGCCAGCGGACTTGCATGGCGCAACGCGGCTTTTATGCGCGCAGATTTGAAGAAAGTCGGGTTTGCGGTCATCAGCCATTCGCATTATGACCACGCAGGCGGTTTTCCTGCTCTTCGAGAGTATGTGTCTCCGTCATCAGTCTATATCGGTCATGGCTTTTGGCAGGAAAAGTTTGCGTTTGCTCCTGAGGGAAATAAGTATACATACCTCGGCGCCGGTTTCTCCGCGGAAGATTTAAAGGAATGGAACATTAAGGCATGTGAAGTAGGAGAGCTTACAAAGCTTGATGATTCGGCATGGCTGATGGGAAATTTCCCGAGGAACGAGGCAATGGAGACGATTCCTGAGCGTTTCGTGTGCGGTGAGGATAAGCACAGGGACGATTTCCGGGATGAAATCTGTCTTGTCCTTCGTGAAGGGGACGGAGTGGCAGTTGTTACGGGCTGCTCGCATCCGGGAATCCTCAACATGGTAACGGCTGTTCATAAGCGGCTGGGACTGCCTGTATACAGCGTGGTCGGTGGAACACATCTGAAGGAAGCTGACGCGGAGCGGATTGATAAGACGCTTGCGGAGCTTCACAGGATGGGATTGAAGCGCATGGCGCTCTGCCACTGCTCAGGGGATGCAGTCAGAAGCCGTCTTGAGCAGGATACGGCGGCAGGGTGTGTTCTGTCAACGGGGGATATGCTCGAATTTTAATCGGGCGTGAAACGGAAGTGCAGTGAGGAAACTGCTTCTGTTTGCTTTTAATTAAGAGAGGAGTTTTATTCATGTCAGGATTGTTCATGGGCGGCGTTATTTTCTTAGCTGTTCTTATTATGATTGTCGCCATCAGCAAGTTCAAACAGCATCCGTTTGTTGTTCTGGTGCTTGTATCCATCTTCGTAGGTCTTGTATGCGGCATGCCGGCTGACAAGGTTATTTCCACGGTCAAAGGCGGCTTTGGAGGTATCCTTTCAAGTATTGGTATCGTTATTGTTGCAGGTACTATCATCGGTACGATTTTGGAAAAGACCGGTGCAGCGCTTGTAATGGCAAATACTATTCTCGGTATTGTCGGTAAGGCGCGTTCCGTTCTTACAATGGGCCTTACAGGTTACGTTACGGGTATTCCGGTATTCTGTGATTCGGGCTTTGTAATTCTTTCCCCTATTGCACGTGCTCTTGCTGACCGTTCTAATGTTTCCCTGGCTGTTATGGGTACTGCTCTTTCCGCAGGCCTTTATGCAACTCACTGTCTTGTACCGCCGACACCTGGCCCGATTGCAATGGCAGGTACGCTCAACGCTGATCTTGGTCTTGTTATTCTCGTAGGTCTTATTACTTCTGTACCGGCTATGATTGCAGGCCTTATCTATGCGAAAAAGGTTGCATCCAAGTATGAGATTCCTGCAAACCCTGAGTTTACAGTTGAGGAGCTCATGGAAAAGTACGGCCGTCTGCCGGGTGTTGTCCATAGCTTCGCACCAATCATTCTTCCGATTATTCTCATTGCTGTTAAGTCGGTTGCTGATTTCCCGTCCCATCCGCTGGGAGAGGGCGCGGTTAAAACCTTCGCATCCTTCATCGGTGACCCGGTTATCGCACTTCTTATCGGTATTTTCCTTGCAATGACGCTGATTCCTGTTTCGGAATCCAAGAATAAATTCGACTGGATGTGCCAGGGTATCCTGAACTCTGCTTCCATTCTTGTTATCACGGGCGCAGGCGGTTCCTTCGGTGCAATCCTTAAGACTCTGCCGCTGGCTGATGCTCTTTCCAGCGCGCTGCTTTCCCTTTCAATCGGTGTATTCCTTCCGTTCATTATTGCTGCTCTTCTGAAGACTGCAATGGGTGCGTCCACAGTTGCCATGATTGTTACATCGGCTATGGTGGCTCCGCTGATGCCGTCCCTTGGATTGGAAAGCGAAATGGGCAAGGCTCTCGTTATAATGGCAATCGGCGCAGGCTCCATGTGCGTATCTCATGCAAATGATTCCTACTTCTGGGTTGTATCGCAGTTCTCTGATATGTCCACAAATATCGCGTACAAATGCCAGACAGGTGTTACATTCGTTGAAGGTATTACGACAGTTGTATTCGTTTATATCCTGTCACTGATTTTCTGCTGACGGATAGGTGAATATGATGAAAAAAATTATAGTCATCCCCGATTCCTTTAAGGGGACGCTTTCCTCGATACAGACGGCGGATATAATGACTGCTGCTGTCTGTGAGGAAATTCCTGAGGCACAGGTTGTTTCTGTTCCTGTTGCCGACGGTGGAGAAGGAACGGTAGATGCTTTCCTCTACGCACTTGGAGGAGAGCGTGTGGAGATTATGGTAAAAGGGCCGTTCTTTGATAAAATTCCTTCCTTTTACGGACTCTTGCCGAGCGGAACGGCAGTCGTGGAAATGGCTGCCGCAGCGGGACTTCCTCTTGTGGGAAAACGCCGTGAGGTAGGGAAGACCACTACCTACGGTGTTGGAGAGCTTATGCGGCACGCCGTGGAAAATGGCGCAAAGCATATTATCCTTGGCCTTGGCGGAAGCTCAACAAATGATGGAGCCTGTGGAGCAGCCGCGGCTATGGGAGTAAAGTTTTTTAATGATAAGGATGAGGAATTCATCCCGGTTGGCTCAACGCTGAAGGATATCTGCCGTATTGATTCGTCGGAATGTGCTGAATTTCTGAAGGATGTCCGTGTGACTGTCATGTGCGATATAGAAAATCCGCTTTGCGGGCCTAACGGTGCCGCCGCGGTGTTCGGTCCGCAAAAGGGTGCTGATGCAGCCATGGTTCGTTTACTTGATGACGGCCTTAGTCATCTCGCCGCGGTTGTGAAACGTGACCTTGGAATGGATGCTGCCGATATACCGGGTGCAGGAGCGGCCGGAGGAATGGGCGCAGGCGCGGCAGCTTTTTTCGGAGGAAAGCTGATTCGCGGGATAGATGTTGTGCTGGAGGCAGTTCACTTCACCGAAAAGCTTCATGATACCGATGTTGTGTTCACCGGTGAAGGGTGCTTTGATTCCCAATCCTTTATGGGTAAGGTTGTCAGCGGAGTGGCAGGCCGCGCGAAGCAGATGAACGTTCCTGTTATAGTTGTGGCCGGAGCGGTAAAAGCTGATACAGACCGCAAAAAAATGGAAGAAGCCGGCATATCCGCGGCATTCAGTATCAACAGACAGGCAGTTCCATTTTCGGAGGCTGCACCCAAAAGCGCAGACAATCTCCGCGCTGTCATGGGGAATATACTGAAGGTGCTGAAGCTTCAGGGTATGCATTGAAGCTTTTTTTGCAAAATTGTTAAATAATATGTGTGCAGTTGTTGGGGCTGTGAAAAAAGTATTTCTTGCCTTCCCCTAAAGGAGAAGGCATTCTTGTTGCTTTTTTCACAGCCCCTTTCTTTTTTCAACGGGGCAGCTGTAATTGGTACAGTATAGCAGTGTTTTTTGCGGCCCGGTGTGATAAAATGTAAAAGTGCAGTACAAATAAGAAACAAAGGAAGAGTATACTCTGATGAATGATATGGAGGCTTTGACTCCTGAGGAGAAAAAAGCCAAAGAGAAAAAGGAAAAAAGACTTAAGCGCAAGCAGGCGCGGGCAGAGTTCAGAAAAGGAATCCTGGCGAAGGTCAACCGCAGGGAAATACTGCTGGAAAAACATAACTGCGGAATGCTGCCGTCTGATTATCTGACTGCGTTCGACCTTGAGGGCGCAGGATTTTCAGAGGATGACATCATTGAAATCGGCGCTGTAAAAATCAACCTGAAAACAGGGGAAACAGAAGAGTTTCATGAGATGATGACCCCGCGAACAAGGTTGAATAAATACGTTACACAGATTACCGGCATTACGATTGATGAGTTAGTGGGAAAACGCAGACTGCAGGAGGTCCTGCCCGAGTTTTTTGATTTTGTGGGAGACAGTATCCTGCTTGGACACTCCATAGGAAATAATGATATCGTACAGCTGAATCTTGCCCGACAGCGCTTCAAGCTGAAAGGCTATAATTTTTACAAATATTTTGTGGATACTGAACGTATGGCGCACAGACTGCTGGATGATGCGGACCCGCCGGTGATAAAATTCGGTCTTGAACCGCTTCTGCAGAAATATGGCGTTGTACTTACCGAAAATCACCGCGCGCTGGCAGATGCCTATGCATCCTATCAGCTCTTACGGATATTCATGAAAAATGAGGGAAGAGATGGAATACTCCCACAAATTGGATGAAAGGGAGACTAATCGCATGAAAAAAGGCTTTGTTCTGGCCATTGCAGCCTGTGCGTTATTTATGTCAGCATCAGCGTCAGAGGCATGCACGACGGCTATTATCACAAAGGGAGCGGCTGCTGACGGAAGCACTTATGTCACTCATTCAAACGATACTTATGCAAGTGATCCCTGTATTGTTTACGTACCTGCGAAGGACCACGCACCCGGCAGCAAAAGAAAGGTATATCCTGCGGCTATTGCATGGGATGACCTGCCTGAATATAATTGCTACGGCAATCCGCGTCTTGTCGCCCCTGAGCGTGCTGAGTCATATGACTATCCCGATAAGGAACTGACAAAACCGCTGGGAGAAATTCCGGAGTCTGCGCACACCTATGCCTATATTGACAGTGATTACGGAGTTATGAACGAGCATGGGCTTATGCTGGGTGAATGTACAAATAACTCAAAGCATCTGGAATATCTTGAACCTAAGGAAGGACATGGCATATTTTACGCCTCGGAGCTTGGACGCGTTGCTTTGGAACGCTGCCGTACAGCACGTGAAGCCGTTAAGCTTATGGGCAGTCTTATTGACGAATACGGCCTTTGGGGAACAGGAGAAACACTTCTGGTGGCAGATAAGGAAGAAGGCTGGGTGCTGGAGATGCAGCCGACTCCATCGGGGAAAGGTGGATTTTGGATTGCTCAGCGTGTTCCTGACGGAGAATTTTTTGTTGCTGCCAACCAGTTCCGGATACGGGAAATAAAAAAAGACAGTCCTGATCAGATATACAATCCGAGACTTCCGGAAATGCTTAGAAAAGCAGGCTGGGCAGCTTACGACAAAAAAGGTAATCTGGATTGGGTGCTCTCTATGCGGGCCGTAGAGGATTATCATCCATATTATTCACTGCGTCGTGTTTGGCGTGCCTTGAGCCTTGCAGCTCCATCCGCCAAGCTTCCGCCCAAGGTTAAGGAATGGGATACGGATAAGTACCCGTTCTCAATTAAGCCGGACCATCTACTGACGTTGGATGAGATTATGGATATTCACCGCGATGCCTACGAAGGCACGGAATTTGACAGAAAAAAAGATATGGGGCAGGGCTCTTTGCTTCACCGTATCGCTACGGCGACAGTAAATGGGAGCGAAGTATAACGGGACGTCATATCGCGTATACGTGGATAACACAGATGAACGATAAAATTCCTGCTCCTATGTTTTGGATTTCCATGAATGCACCGGCAGAAAGCGTTTACATCCCATTCGCCGTAGCCCCGATGCCTGAAGCGTATAATAAAGCCGACAGGACAAAATTCGACCTTGAAAAAGCATGGTGGATTTCGCAGCAGGTGACGATGCTTACGCGTGGATATTACAGCGCGCTTCAGCCCGAGGTGCTTGAAACTGCAAAGAAATATGAAAAGCAGTCAATGGAGCTTGTGGAAAAATCCAAAGGACAGTCGGCAGAGGAGTTTGCCGAAACGCTTAGAGAAAACGCCGAAAAAACTCTTGCGGACTGGAGAAATCTCTACGGAAATCTTCTCATTGTCCACGACGGTGATCATCATATTGATTACGATGAAGCACACCGCCCAAAGGCTGATAATGTAGAAAAATATTAACTCGGATACGGAAAAATTTTAAGCTCAAATGCCCTAAGCATCATTTTATGGTGTTTAGGGCATTTTTGATATGGTATCAATAAATTAAAAATTGCCCATCCTTTTGTATATCATAATCTGTCACAATTTACTTTAACGGGACAAGTTTTTTCGATAGTAGATATTTCGATGGCCGGGTAAGAATGGATTGATCAGAACCAGTTCAGCTTCCGAGGAGAGGAAGGATTTTTTTATTGTTGTAACTATTGACATTACATCGAGGTGATAGTACTATATTGTTGTAGTCGAAGTGATTACAACAATATAAGTAAAGTATTTGGAGGAGAGTAAGATGACAAATTTCAAGAAGGTAAGTGTGGCAAATGATGCACGGACGGAGCTTCATGACAAATTGCAGTTGACGGGCGCTGAGATAAGCGTAAATAATCTGCCCGCCGGAGCCGGCGTTCCCTTTGTGCATTATCACAAGAAGAATGAGGAAATCTACTTTATCACGGGTGGCAAAGGCAAGGCTGTGATTGATGGTGAGACGGTGGAACTTAAAGCCGGTGACTGGCTGCGCATTTCTCCGGCTGGCCGTCGCCAGTTCTCTGCAGCCGCTGATGAGGGCATAAGCTATATTTGCATACAGGTACGGGAAAATTCTTTGGAGGAATACACCGCTGACGATGCCGGTATTGAACAGTAAACCCTGATTGACAAAAAAGATCTCATTGTAATAACATGTCTTACAATGAGATTTTTTTATGGGGATGATACTGTGCAATTTTCGTTTCGTATGCCGGTGGCAGTACAGATTTTGCTTTGTATTGCCAAATTTGGCGGTATGTTTAAAACCACATCAACCTTTTTGGCCTCCAGTGTCAATGTTCACCCGGTTATCATTCGCAAGACCTTGGGGCAGCTGAGAAACGCCGGGTTGGTGGAAGTGGCTGCCGGAGTCGGTGGAGCAAAGCTGATGAAGAAGCCGCAGGATATTACCTTGCAGGATATCTTTCAGGCCGTGGAGGATGATGAGGATTTGTTCCATATTCAGGACAATCCAAATCCACGTTGTCCTGTGGGGAGGAATATCAAGCTGGTGCTGGGAAGCCGCTTGTCGACGGTCAAGGAACATATGCTGGCAGATTTTTCACAAATAACGTTGGAAGACCTGCTGGCTGACGTAGCGAAGGCAGAAGAGAAGCAGCAATAAACGTAATTTAAGTGGAGGGGTTGGACATGGGCGATAAAGAACGTCCAAGGAATATTATCGTCAGAGGTGCTCGCGTGCATAATCTGAAAAATATTGATGTGGATATCCCCCTTGGAAAATTGGTAGCCATTGCCGGGGTGTCCGGCTCGGGAAAATCGTCGTTAGCGTTGGGGACTTTGTACGCGGAAGGTTCACGCCGTTATTTGGAGGCACTGTCTACATACACACGACGCCGCATTACGCAAGCCGGCAAAGCCGACGTGGAAGAAATCCGTCATGTACCGGCAGCTCTGGCTCTCCATCAGCGTCCGGGTGTTCCGGGGGTGCGCAGTACATTTGGCACAGCCTCGGAGTTGCTTAACAGCCTGCGTCTGTTATTTTCAAGGTTGGGAAGCCATACCTGTCCCAATGGACATCTTTGTCCGCCAAATATGGATGTAGCGCTGATGCTGCCAACGAAATGCCCGGTCTGCGGCGAGGAGTTTTATGGTCCCGGAGCTGAGGCTATGGCCTTTAACTCGGAAGGTGCATGCCCGCATTGCTCAGGGACAGGGATTGTGCGTACGGTTGATGAGGCAAGTCTCGTGCCGGACGAAAGCCTGTCCATTGCCGAGGGGGCGGTGGCTCCCTGGCAGACGCTGATGTGGTCGTTGATGAAGGATATCGCCAAGGAGATGGGCGTGCGGATTGATGTACCTTTCCGTGACTTGACCCCCGTAGAGAAGGAGGTTGTCTTTCACGGCCCGGCAGAGAAAAAACATATCCTCTATGTCAATGAAAAGACCAATGTGGCGGCAGAGATGGATTTCACTTACTATAATGCAGTATATACGGTGGAAAATGCTTTGGCGAAGGTCAAGGACGAAAAAGGCATGAAACGGGTGGAAAAATTCCTGCATGAGGCATCCTGCCCTGAATGTCAGGGTACGCGGCTCTCGGCTAAGGTGCGCTCCACCAGACTGGCAGGGAAAAATCTTGCCGAGGCCACAGCCATGACCTTGGATGAGCTGATTCCCTGGGTAAAGGCTGTGCCGGATACACTGCCTCAGGAAATGCGTCCTATGGCCGAAAGCATCGCCGAGTCCTTTTTGGATAACGCCCGCAGGCTGAAGGAGCTGGGCCTTGGCTATCTATCCCTTGACCGTGCCAGCAGTACTCTTTCTACCGGCGAGCGCCAGCGTGTGCAGCTGGCAAGAGCCGTGCGAAATGAAACCACAGGTGTGCTTTATGTACTCGATGAGCCCAGCATCGGTCTGCACCCGGCTAATATCGAAGGGCTTCTGGATGTGATTGACAGCCTGCTCAGGGACGGCAATTCCGTGGTTCTGGTTGACCATGATGTGCATGTGCTGCAGCATGCCGATTATATGATTGAACTCGGGCCGCTGGCCGGAAGCGAAGGGGGCAGTTTGCTCTTTGCCGGGGATATGCAAGCGGCAGCAGAGAGCAAAGTTTCCAAGATTGCACCCTTCCTGCGCGGTGGGGCAAATTGCAACCTGCGGAAGCGTGCGTCTTTGGAAAAGATGTTTGAGCCGGGCACCATCCATCTGGAAACGAATCAGCTGCATACGGTAAGGCCCTTGCAGGTGGATATTCCCAAGGGCAGGCTGACGGTGGTGACAGGTGTATCAGGCTCGGGTAAGACTACCATGGTGCTTGAGTGTCTGCTTCCTGCTTTGACGGCCAATATCGAAGGAGACAAGCTGCCGCCACAGGTCAAAGTCATAAGTGCCGAGGGTATACGCAGGGCTAATCTGATTGATGCCTCGCCTATCGGCATCAACATCCGTTCCACTGTGGCAACCTATAGTGGCGTGCTGGATGAACTGCGCAAGCTCTATGCCGGCACTGCTGCGGCCAAAGAGAAAAAATGGAAAGCAGGAGCTTTTTCATATAATACAGGCAAACTGCGCTGTCCCACCTGCGACGGCACGGGACAGATTTCACTTGATGTACAGTTCCTGCCTGATGTGACAATTACCTGCCCGGATTGTGATGGGCGGCGTTATAGCGAGGAAGTTAAAGATGTTATCTGGCAGGCAGAAGGTGCAGAGCATGGCTATACTTTGCCGGAGATACTCTCCCTGACCGTAAAGGAGGCACTGCCGCTTTTTGCAAAACAGAAGAAGATTTATGGGAAGCTTTCAACCCTTAATGATTTAGGCCTTGGCTATCTGACATTGGGGGAGGATACTCCCGCTCTCTCAGGCGGCGAAGCCCAGCGGCTGAAGCTGGCAAGTGAGATGGGCAGGACACAGGAAGATACGGTGTTTGTATTTGATGAACCGACCATTGGTCTGCATCCCCTGGATGTGCAGGTACTTCTGCAGGTCTTCGACCGTCTGGTGGAAGCCGGAGCTACTGTAATTGTCATTGAGCATGATCTGGATGTAATCATCAATGCGGATTACATTATAGATATGGGCCCTGAAGGCGGCGAAAAAGGAGGCCGCATCGTAGCCTGCGGTACGCCGGAAAATGTAGCGGCTGCTAATGACAGCATTACAGGCAAATACATCGCACGGGAAATCATGAGGTGACATGGTTGGAGTTCCCTACAGTAGAATACGCGGCTATTCTCTATAGCTAAAAATTTATGTGATAGCAGGAAAAGCTCTTTCCTTCGGGAAAGTCTTGGTAAAATATCACTAAGAGTATTTCGGGAAAAGCTATATGGGGGAGTGTTTACGATGTTTGGTCTGCCGGAAAAAGAGCCGTGGCAAGCCACCAACTTTATCCGCTGATCGGAGAAAAAAACACAAAAACAGCCAGCTGGTTTGCCGGCTTAGGCTTCTGAGCAAGCGACAGACCGGGAAATCCTGGATGAAGATTTTTGCGGACGGATAGTCTTACTGGCAGGGAGAACTTATGAAGCAGAATATGAACAGGCAAACTACTGTTTTAGGTTCATGAATTATGCTGTTATTTATGTTGGGCAAAATCCATTCCATGGCTGGCAAAAGGTCATCAGATGGAACTTGAAGAAATTATGCTAAGACATATAGCTAATAAAAGTTTATTAAGTATGGTCATTATGATTAGTCTCCTGGTATTGCAGAATAATTTAGATTACATTTTATATCCGGTGGCTTCAGCTTTAGCGTACCATTCCTGGGCTTTCTGCATGTCTTTTTCTACGCCAAGTCCATTTTCATACATATGTCCCAAAGCTGCCATGGCCGGTGCGGCGATAATGTCACCGCGTTGGGCAGCTTTTTTGTATAAGGTCAACGCCCTGCTGTAATCCTGGGGAACGCCGCTGCCGGTTTCGTATAAGCGGCCTAAATAATACGTGCCCGTGATATCGCCACGTTCGGCTGCGATGCCGTACCATTTGGCGGCTTCCTTGGTATTGGCTTTTACGCCGTAACCGTGTTCGTAGCAGAGGCCAATGTAACGTGGAGCTTTCATGTGTCCTTTGCTGTTGGCAGCAGTGAAATTTTCGAGAGCTTTTTCATAGTCACCGGCGTTGTAGGCGGCGAGTCCGGCATCATGCAAAGCTTTGGCAAGAAAGCTGCGATGACCTTGCCGGCTGTCATCTTTGCGCTGCTGAAACAGCCAGTCGCGGATAGCCTCAATATCATAGGCAAATGACCAGGTATACATATGGTTTCCTCCGGCAAAAACGGAGTAATTTATGTTGGCGTTTTCTGCAGCCATTTCTCTAACCCTGCTATTGATTTCATTCAAGTCAGCATGACTGTCCCAGAAGGTGTTGTTCCGTGCAACCTTGCTGCCAAGTGATTGCCAAAGGTCTGTGGCGGAATTCATGCCGGGAAAGGCCTTTGGATCACCCTCACAGACGGTTATCCAGAGTTTCTTGTCCTTCATGGCGGCCATTTCCTCAACATTCCATTGACAAGCCACCAGCCACTGTGCGGCAAACAAATCCGGATATTTATCACTTATGGCGATGTTGGCCATACCGCCCTGAGACTGGCCGGTGCCGTAGATGCGGTTTTTGTCTACGCTGTAACGTTCAATCACGTCATGGAGTAAATCGGTTACAAGCGTAAGACCGGGGGTCCATACATTTTCATCAGTAGTCATCATGCCTATTTTTTCTACCAAATCTGCAGTATATTGGGGCGCAAGAATAATGCATTCATGTTTTGCCTGTTCGCCGGCGCTGGTCCAAATGGTGGCGCCGTTGCCTTGAAACAGCGGTGTTTTTACGGCGTTGATGTTTGCACTGGCATCAGCCACGAAGAACAGCAGCGGATATTTCTTATTGGGGTCATAGTTTCGGGGCAGGTACAGACTATAGGGAATCGTGGCACCTACCTGCTTGTCGGTGTATTCATATTGTTGGAAACGCTCTATGTCCGGTTCTTTTATTGCTGTTGCGTCTAAAGTCAGTGGGGCAAGCGTTGTTCCGTCAATTGCGGTAAGGGAGCACAGCTGCTGCACCCGGAGGGATAAATCCGGAAGCTTCCTGTTGGAGCGTCTTGGGGCATCCGTTCCTTTGCGCTCCTTATCCGTAAGTGGCTTTTCCGGACGTCCGGGTTTTTGACTCAAGTCGCCGTCATAAACATTGTTCTTTGTGACAAAATGCAAAATGACATAACGTCCTGCCTTTGATTTGCCTGCAGATTCAGGCTTGTCGTTTACTGTTACAGACGCTATCTCCCTGCCTGTAACGGCAAAGTCTGTGGACTTTACGGATGACGGCAAAAGTTCCTTCGGGTATTCCAGTATAGCCTCGTCAACCTGCTCTCCACTGCCATATACGTGAGTTACGGCTGTAACCTTTTGCAGGCATTGAACTGTAGCAGTTGACTGAAGCTCACATGACTGCACGGCCGCTGCCTGTGCCGGCAGTGGGGCAGGAAGCATAAATGCTCCCGTCCCCACTAAGGATAGTGCCAATATTTTTTGAAATCTGCGCATAATCATACCTCCATATTTATTTTAAGCAATAAAAAAATCGACGTTCCCTAAAAAGGGCAGAAAACACCTATCCGTTTTCCACGTCGATTTTCTGCTGCTGCTGCAGCACGGCTCCTACACAGCCGTTATGCTATTTTAAATAAAACTCGTCAAAAGAGGAAAGTCTGCCTTGGGCAAAACTTTAACCAGGACATTGTAACACAGGTTATACGGATTGACAAGGCGGTTTTTATTTTCCGTACATTACATCCCATTTTTTTTCAACAAAGTAGAACCGCATGCTCAGGAATATACCGCCAAGCAAAAGGCCTGCTATGAGACCAATCCAATAGCCGTAGGGGCCAAAATCAAATTTTTCAGCCAGCAGCCATCCGATTGGAAGACCAGCTGCCCAGTTTGATATTACAGACAAAAGAAATGCCGCGCGGACATCCTTTGCTCCACGAAGTATTCCCTGAAGCGGAGCGTTCAGAGCATCAGCCAGCTGCATTCCCACGGTGTACGCAAGGAATACGAGAAGAAGCTCGTGAACCGCGGGGTCCTCGGTATATATTGCGGATATAATGCTGCGCATAGGTATAAGGAGCGCTGCGACAATACCGACGACAATGAGAGAAAGGATACGTCCGAGACGGGCATATTTTCTCGCGTCAACAGGCCGCTTTGAACCAAGCTCATAGCCAACGAGAATCGTAAGCGCCATGCTTATGGACAGCGGAATCATATATACCTGTGTAGTGAAATTCAGAGCCGCCTGATGCGCAGCGAGAACGGCTGTGCCATAGCCTGCCATGAAAAGCCCGACAGCACTGAAAATGGACACTTCACAGAAAATGGCTCCGCCTATAGGCAGGCCAAGTGCAAGCTGACGTCGGCACGCGCCCCAGAGAGGCGGCATGAAACGGCGGAAGATGTGATAATTGCGAAACGGCGTGACGTAAAGCGTGATTAAAACATTCAGGAGAAGATTGATGCCGTAGGCAACCGCTGTGCCTATACCTGAGCCTACGCCACCGAGGGCGGGGAAACCGCCCCAGCCGTATACAAGAAAGAAATTTGCGACTATGTTTATCGGTACAGTAATAAGCGTGACAAGCATAGTAAGACGCGTAAAGCCATGTGCATCAAGAAGATTTCTGAGAACAGCGCTCAAGAAAATCAGCGGCATGCCACAGGAAATTGCGAGAATCCAATGTATAGCGACATATTCTACACGAGGTTCGAGCTGCAGACTGTGGATGATAACAGGAACGAAAATCCATCCAAGTAGGAGCACGACGGCGGCAATAAAAAGCGCCTGCCAAAAGCCCTGACGCACAGCAAAAACAATCGACCACCGTTTCCCTGCACCGTAAGCGTGAACAATGGTCGGTGTGAGCCCTGACAAAACGGATATACATGTGGTGAATACCGGAAAATATAAATTCGCGCCTACGGCAACACCTGCAAGGTCTTCACTGGAAAAGTGCCCCGCCATGACCGTATCACAGAAGCCCGTCGCAACGAGGGCAAGCTGCGTCACAAAAATTGGCACGAGAACTATAAAAAATTCCCGTGCCTTACCCATCCAAGTATTTGTGTGTTTCATTAACGTATTACCAGATTACCGGATTCATCTGCTCGTACGTTTTCTTTGCCATAGTGAATGCGGTCTCTACAGGTGAGCCTTTTTCAATAGGCTTGAACTCGGCTTTTTCAATCGGAGTATCCGTCTCGCCGAGAAGCACAGCGCCGAAGCTGATGTCCTTTGTATGTATGATGGAATAGGTACGTTCCTTTGTATTGAATACGTAGAGTACCTCGGAATGTGAATAACGGTCATGGTCGAGCTTAACTGCGTATTGCTGATTTTTCTGTTCAAGTAAAACGCCGTTCTTCAAAAATACCTTCAGATTGACTTTTATCAGATTCTTGTGTCCTTCAACAGCGTCAATGGAAAGCTCCTCGTACTCGTAGTCGGCTTCCTTTGTCTTTACAAGCTCCGTCCAGCGGTTGACCTCGAGCTGCTCCGGCGATACGTCTTTCGTCGGGTACATGCTGATGTTCCAGTCGCTGAGATTGGTTACGCCTTCCGTAACAGATGAATCGCCTTTTGCAGACACAGGAACTGCAAGTGAAACAACTGCGGCGCCTACACATAAAATCGCTTTAAGTTTCATATAACATACCCTCCTTAAAGGTTTGTTTACATACCCTTTGAACTTAATTATAACACGAATTGTGAAAGAAACGAAATTGAGTCCTTTGAGAATATTTATCAAAAACTCTCTTGCGCTCTTTCGAGAGGTAATAACAATATGTTATAATGTTTTGGATTGAATAATAAGGAGATGTATTTAGTGAAGTTAAATGAAGTTATATACGGGTTCCGTTTGCTGAAAGAAACGGAAGTTCCGGAGATTTCATCAAAAGGATATGAGTTTTTGCATGAAAAGAGCGGTGCGCGTCTTTTCTTTGTGGAGAATGATGATGATAATAAGGTGTTTTCTATTTCCTTCAGGACACCGCCTAAGGATGATACAGGAGTGCCGCATATTGTGGAGCACTCCACGCTCTGCGGTTCGCGAAAATATCCGTTGAAGGAACCGTTTGTTGAACTTGTAAAAGGTTCGCTTAACACGTTTCTTAACGCCATGACATACCCGGATAAGACAATGTATCCTGTTGCAAGCCGTAACGACAAGGACTTCCAGAATCTCATGGATGTGTATCTTGATGCGGTATTTTATCCTGCTATGTACGAGAAAAAGGAAGTCCTCATGCAGGAGGGCTGGCATTATGAAATCGAAAGCCCGGAGGAACCGCTGCGCTACAGCGGCGTTGTGTTTAATGAGATGAAGGGGGCGACTTCCTCACCTGAGGATCTTCTTGACACGGAAATTTTCAAGGGACTCATGCCGGATACGCCGTATGCCTTTGAGTCCGGCGGTAATCCGGAAAAAATTCCTGACCTCACTCAGGAAAAGTTTATTGCCTTCCATAAGAAATACTATCATCCGTCCAACAGCTATATTTTCTTCTACGGTGATTTGGATATAGAAGAAAAGCTTAAATATCTTGATGAGGAGTATCTTTCCCATTTCAGCCGCATTGACGTGGATTCTGAGATTCCGAAGCAGAAGCCCTTTGACGGAGTTAAACGTGTCGTAAAGGAATATCCTGTCGGCGCGGAAGAGGATACAAAGGAAAAAACATTCCTTACATGGAATGCCGTTATCTGTGACGCTGAGGATTATCTGACAAAATCCGGTCTCTCCGTTCTGACACATGCGCTTTTTGAGACGGATGCAGCTCCATTGCGGCAGGCTTTCATTGCTGCCGGAATCGGAAAGGATGTCGCGGCATCCTTCGAAACACAGCTTAGGCAGTCAATTCTTACCGTTGAAATAACCAATGCGGAGGAAAAGGACACAGAGCGTTTCTATGAAATTCTGCAGACGAAGCTCAAAGAGCTTGCAGATAATGGAATCGACCGTACACTTCTTGAAGCATCTCTGAACTATATCGAGTTCAAGGTTCGTGAGGAGGATTCGGGACGTATTCCGAAAGGTCTTGTCTATAATATTGCAGTAATGGGGCAGTGGCTTTATGGAGCAGATCCTGCAAGAGCATTGTTCTACGAGGAATCTCTGAAAAAGATGCGGGAAGGTCTGGAAAACGGTTTCTTCGAGGATTTAATCCGCCGGTGCCTTATTGACAATCCGCATCAGCTGCTTGTGACACTCAGACCGAGCACGACTATGGCAAAGGAGCGTGAGGAGCATACGGCACAGCTTCTCGCGGCTCGTAAGGCTGCCATGACGAAGGAAGAAATTCAGGACATTATAGATACAACGGCACATCTCAAGGAATTCCAGCAGACTCCCGATACTGCCGAGCAGCTTGCCATGATTCCGCTTCTGAAGCTTTCTGATATACGTAAGAACGCTGAGGAGCTGCCGCTTGAGGAAAAGGATGTCTGCGGTGTCAAGGTGCTTTATTCTGATGTGGATACACACGGGATTGCATACCTCGGACTGTACACCAACATTGATGCGATTTCAGAGGAGCTGCAGCCGTATGCATATTTCCTCGTGTCTGTACTTGGCGGTGTAGATACAAAAGAGCATAATTATACAGAACTCACGAATCTTGAAAACCTCTCCTCGGGTGGTATTGCCTATAATCTTACCTCGTTCAGCACGAAAAGGAACGAGAAAGGCTGGGATGCAAAGGGAACAGTCAAGATGCGCGCTCTCGTGCGGAAGCTTCCGGAGGCGGCAAAGCTTCTGAAGGAGATTCTTACGGGATCTGTATTTACGGATAAGACAAGACTCAAGGAGCTTGTTGCTCAAAGTCTCGCTTCTGCTGAACGAGGTATTCTCAATACACCGAATCAGCTTATGGCACAGGAGCTTGCATCGCATATCACGAAAGCCGGAGCCTTTGATGAGAAGGGCGGCCTTCCGTACTATTGGTTCCTCAAAGACCTCAGTGAGCATTTCGATGAACGCTTTGACGAGCTTTCAAAGAAACTTACAGAGCTTCTGCCGATGTTCTGCAGCCGCCGCGGTCTTACGGTATCGCTGACGGTTTCCGGTAAAGATTACGATTCGGCGGTTACAGCGCTGAAGCCTTTGCTTGAAGGCCTTCCGGCTAAAGAATTTCCTAAGGCACGGCGTGAGGTAATTCCTGAAAAGGCAAACGAAGGCTTTATGACATCAAGCCGCGTGCAGTACGTCGGAAAGGGCGGCGACTACAGCAAACACGGATATGAATTTACAGGCTCCATGCGTGTACTGGAATCCATCATGCGGTACGGTTATCTTTGGACGAAGCTTCGTGTGCAGGGCGGTGCTTATGGCGCATCTGCTGTATTCTATCGCGACGGACTCATGATGTTCACATCCTACCGTGACCCAAATCTTACGGAAACACTTGATGTTTATGATACAATCGCAGACTATATCAGGAGCTTCACTGCCTCCGACCGTGAGATGACGAAGTACATCATCGGAACAATAAGTACAGTTGACATGCCGATGACACCGCGAATGAAGGGTGATACTGCTGCGCAGCTTTGGCTTCGCGGCGTAACATATGATGACCGTCAGAAGGCACGTGATGAAATCCTCTCGACAGGCATCATTGATATTCAGAAGCTGGCAGGACTTGTGGAGGCCTGCATGAAGGACAATAACTACTGCGTATTTGGAAACGAGGAGAAGCTCACGGAGCACAAGGACTGCTTCACGAAGCTCGTCCGTGTAATGGAATAAAACAAGGCTTTTTGTACATTCAAGACTCTTGCCGCTTTAATGGGCGGCAGGAGTTTTTTTCTTTGGCAAAACTTGAACAATGGCGTTATATAGCGTTATAATACAAAAGATAGGTTGAAAGGAACTCTATAGAAAAAGGGGAATTTTCCATGAAGAAGGTCATTTTTACGGGTGCCGGTGTTGCCATCGTCACGCCGTTTACCGAGACAGGAATCAACTTTGAGGAGCTGGGCCGTCTCATTGATATGCAGATTGAAGGCGGTACTGATGCCATCATCATCGCCGGCACCACAGGTGAAGCTGCGACGATGAGCGATGAGGAGCACAAGGAAGCGATAAAATATGCTGTTGAGCATACGAAAAAGCGCGTTCCTGTTATCGCAGGAACAGGCTCGAATGACACGGCATATGCAATCCAGCTTTCTCAGTACGCGGAAAAGGTCGGCGCTGACGGACTTCTTCTTGTAACGCCGTATTATAACAAATGCTCGACAAAGGGTCTTATCAGACATTTTCAGGCAATCGCAGACAGTGTCAGTATTCCGTGTATTCTTTATGATGTTCCGTCCCGTACGGGCGTGTCCATCAAGCTCGAAGCATACAAGGAGCTTTCGAAGCATCCGAATATCGTTGCCGTGAAGGAGGCCAACGGAGACCTTTCATCCATCCTGCGGCTGAGAGCTGCGTGTGGAGATAAGCTTGCCGTCTACTCCGGTAATGATGACCAGATTGTGCCTATTCTTTCCCTTGGAGGAAAGGGCGTTATTTCGGTTCTCTCTAATGTAGCCCCGAAGGATACCCATGATATCTGCCGTCTCTACTTCGAAGGAAAGGTAAAAGAGTCCGCAGAGCTTCAGATTAAATATACGGACCTTATAGATGCTCTTTTCTGTGAAACGAACCCAATCCCTGTGAAGACTGCAATGCGTCTTATGGGATATGCTGCAGGGCCGCTGCGTATGCCGCTCTGTGACATGGAGCCAAAGAACGAGGAAAAGCTGAAAGCAGCTTTGAAGGCACACGGGCTTCTCGCCTGAGTGATATATGCAGGAGGTATTAAATAATGAAGAGAATTTTTCAGCTGTTTGTTTTTACTATGATGTTTGCTTTGAGTGTGCCGATGGCGTTTGCCTATACGGAAAAGTCTGAGGTGCAGGAGGGTGCTGATATCACCACGGTCAAGGCGTTTGCTTTGGCTGCGCCTGAATACACTCCGCTGGACGGTGCTCCTTCATATCAGGACCTTATCCGTATTCAGAACACTACCGAAGGCGTCACGAAGCGCAAGATTGTCACTTACGACTACATTTCAGAGGAACTCTTCCATCAGATGGGAGAGGATATCCGTCAGATTGACCGCCGTCTTTCAAAGCAGATTTTCCGCAAAAAGGTAGAGAATTTCGCGGATGCTTATGTCGTATTGACTGTTGTCAACGGGAGAAGGAAGTTCGGAACGGCATTCTATTTTGATGTATTCAAATCCGGCACAAACGAACTTCTTTACGCTTACATGATTATGGCCGACAAGAATGATCCGGATGATGAAAAGAACTATAAAATGATGACAGACAAGTTCTACAAGAACTTTGAGTGGGCTGCTGAAAAACAGCAAAAAGAAAAGGGAAAAGCTCTCCGTGAGGCACAGCGCAAAGCTGAACGCGAGGCTGAAAAAGCAAAGAAATAATATGATGAAGGGTGTCGCATATAGCGGCACCCTTTTTGTATACTTGCGCTTGAATGTACAGAAGTCTATTGCAATTAACAGATTAACACATTATTATAGAAGCTATAAGAAATTTGCTATATTATGTTGTTAAATGAATGCCCGGAGAAAGGGACAGATTGCATAAAAAACCACTTCCGCGGCAGCCGGCCGTTGAGACGGCGTATACCGTGAAAGTGGTTTTTCTTTACAACATATTGAGAAGCTCAGTGAGCCAGGTACAGAGGCTCAATTTTTGCAGAATTTGCTGTTCTCTCGTCGATATATCCTGCTCGTACCATCGCATCCAGAACAATGAACTGGCGCTTTTTTGCGAGAATAAAATCTTCATAGGGGGAATAGAGCGAAGGAGCATTCGGAAGACCTGCCAGCATGGCGGCCTCGGGAAGCGTGAGCTCGGATGGAGCTTTTCCAAAGTAGCCCTTGGAGGCATTATAGATGCCGTAATATCCCGAGCCAAAATAAATGCTGTTCAGATAGAGGGCAAGAATTTCATTTTTCGAATAACGGAATTCAAAATCAAGAGCCAGTAAAACTTCTTCAATCTTGCGTCCCATTGTCTGCTCCTGTGATAGGAAAAGATTCTTTACCAGCTGCTGCGTGATGGTGCTCGCGCCTTCCGTAACCTCTCCGTACTGTAGATTTACGAGAGCCGCGCGGAAAATTCCGTTGATATCGAATCCGGGGTGAGAATAAAATCGCGTATCTTCGACAGCAATTACAGCCTCTGTCAGCCGTGGCGGCATGTCGCTGACTGGAATGAAATTTTTGGCAGGAACCTTTTCGTTTACGGCATCAGGAAGAAACACAAAACGTTTCAGCCGTGCGGCGAAATTGTTTGGTTGGGTATTTGTTTTCTCGGGTACTGACTCACGTGTCGGAACAGCGCTCTCTATTACTCTTGAAAAAGCGGAGGGATTCATCGCATCTCTGCCGCCTGCAAGAAAGAAACCGATGAAAAAGACAATGACAAGGCTCATAAAGAACCGCAGAATTTTTTTCATTGATTGTATTACTCCTTTTTTGTATATAAAGCTGTATATTAGTATACAGCCATTCATTGTATTTTGACAAAGAGAAAATGGAGATTTCAAGAAAAAACAGAAAAATAACGCTTTTAAGTATTGCATTTTTATGCAATAAGAGTGTATAATTATGAACATACTTTTGAGAGAGGGAGGAATCCTCAATGAAAGTCAGCATTATAGGAGCGACAGGCTATGCCGGAGCAGAGCTTATGAGACTCCTTTTGAATCATCCGGATGCAGAGGTTGTGCATGTGACTTCTGAAAGTCACACAAACGTACCTGTATCTGATGTATATCCGCATCTTAAAGGAATATATGACCAAAAGCTTGAAAGCCTTTCGGATATTAAGCGAATTGGCGCAGACAGTGATTTTATATTCATTGGGCTTCCGGCAGGACATGCAATGGAAATCGGACGTACGCTTGCGGATATGCCGACGCGTATAATTGACCTCGGGGCCGATTACAGATTCCATGATACAGCGGTTTACGAGGAATGGTACAAAGTGCCTCATACACATAAGGATGCTGAGCGCGTTTATGGTCTTGCGGAGCTTAATCGAAGCAAAATAAAAAATGCGAAGATTATAGGCAACGCGGGCTGTTATACAACAGCAAGCATACTTGCACTGGCTCCGCTGGTAAAAGAGCATCTTGTTGATGTACATACGATTGTCATAGATGCAAAATCGGGAGTATCGGGAGCAGGCCGCTCCGCAAAGCTGCCGAATCATTTCCCGGAGCTGTATGATAATTTCAAGGCGTACGGTGTTGCGACGCATCGACATACACCGGAAATTGAGCAGGCACTCACCGATATCGGCGGTGAAAAGGTTTTGCTTAACTTTACTCCTCATCTTGTGCCGATGTCCCGCGGTATTTTAAGCACCTGTTACGCGCAGCTCAGGGAGGGCGTGGATGAAGCAGCCGTAACGAAGGCATATCATACAATGTATGATGATGAATATTTCATTCGGCTCAGAGGTCTTGGTGCTTATCCTGAAACAAAATATGTTCGAGGCTCGAACTTCTGCGATATAGGATGGCATATTGATAACAGAACACGACGGGTTATCGTGCTCTCCGCAATAGATAATCTCGTTAAGGGTGCTGCAGGACAGGCGGTTCAGAACTTTAATATCGCCTGCGGCTTAGACGAAAAGACAGGTCTTGCGCTGGCACCTGTATATCCATGATTTCAACCAAAGCTATTGGAGGTATATATTATGTTCACTGAAGAAAATGCAAAAAAAGGCGTTACATTTCCGCTGGGCTTCAAGGCTGCAGGCGTGAAAGCAGGTATCAAAAAAAGCGGAAATCTTGACCTTGCAGTTATTTATACAGAAAAGGAAGCAGCTGTCGCGGGAACTTTCACGCAGAATCAGGTGTTCGCTGCACCTGTTGCGGTATCCAAGGAGGTCGTAAAAGGCGGCAAGGCACATGCAATCGTTGCTAATGCGGGCTGTGCAAACGCCTGCACAGGTGAGCAGGGACTTGCCGATGCAAAGGCTATGGCGTCACTTACGGCAAAGGAACTTGGCTGCGGTGATACAGAGGTTATCGTTGCATCCACAGGAGTAATCGGAGTTAACCTTCCGATGGATAAAATGACAGCAGGAATCAAAAATGCAGTATCAGAGCTTTCTGAGGATGGAAGTTCAAACGCGGGCAATGCTATTGTTACGACGGATACTTATTCGAAGGCATGCTCCTCGGAGGTTGAAATCGGCGGCAAAAAGGTTCGCTTTGGTGCCATCGCAAAAGGCTCCGGTATGATTCAGCCGAATATGGCTACCATGCTCTGCTTTATAACGACTGACGCGGATATCGACCAGAAGCTTTTGCAGGCTGCTCTTTCCGATGTTGTAGAGGTTACCTTTAACATGATTTCCATCGACGGAGATATGAGTACAAACGACATGGCAATAGTCATGGCAAACGGTGCGGCAGGCAATAAGAAAATCACGGAAAAGGATGCTGACTACGAGAAATTCGCGGCAGCACTGAAATCCATCTGCACAGGACTTTCACAGAGAATCGCTGCTGACGGAGAGGGTGCAACGAAGTTCCTGACAATCAATGTCAGCGGAGCAAAGACCTTTGCTGATGCGAAGCAGGTAGCAATGAGCGTTGCAAAATCTCCTCTGGTAAAAACGGCCTTCTTCGGACAGGATCCTAACTGGGGACGTGTAATCTGTGCAGTAGGCTATGCGGGAGTTCCAATTGCACCTGAGAAAACAGTGGTGAAATTCGGCGGCATTCCGGTATACGCGAACGGAGTAGGAGCTTCCTTCGATGAAAAGGCTCTCAGAGATGTTATGTCTGAGCACGATATCGTCATAGATATAGCTCTTGGACTTGGAGATGCGGATGCAACTGTATGGTCCTGCGATTTCTCCTATGAATACGTAAAAATCAACGGCGAGTACCACACCTGATTGGAGGGGTTTGGATGTTTTCACCGCAGGATACGGCAGACATCTTAATCGAGGCTCTGCCATATATACAAAAATTTTCCGGAAAAACAATAGTCATAAAATACGGCGGAAATGCCATGACGACGCCTGAACTCAAGGCGAAGGTCATGCAGGATATCACCCTGATGAAATTCGTTGGAATACACCCTGTTATCGTGCATGGCGGCGGTCCTGATATAACAGGCTTTTTGAAAAAAGTCGGGAAAAAATCCGAGTTTGTCAGCGGACTTCGCGTGACGGATGAGGAGACTATGGAAATCGTAGAAATGGTTCTCATAGGAAAGGTTAATTCGGAAATCGTAAACCTTCTGAACCGCAGCGGTAACCGCGCAATTGGTCTTTCGGGAAAGGATGCGTCACTCATTCAGGCAAAAAAGAAGCTGGCTGAGGTACATGACAACGGGAAGACAGAGAAGGTAGATATAGGACATGTGGGCGAGGTCGCAAAGATTCGTGAAGAGGTGGTAAATGACCTCATCGAGCAGGGATATATCCCGGTCATCGCTCCTGTGGGAGTCGGAGAGGACGGAGAAGCCTACAATATTAATGCTGACTATGTTGCGGCAGAGGTTGCAGGTGCGTTGAATGCTGAAAAGCTCCTGCTTTTAACAGATGTCGAAGGAATCTACAGGGATTTCGAGGATAAAAGCTCATTTATCTCATCTCTTACGGGGAAAGAAGCGAGACAGTACATTGAAGATGGTATCATAGCAGGCGGCATGATACCAAAGGTGGAATCCTGCCTTACGGCACTGGATGAAGGGGCGCACAAGACCGCTATCATAGACGGACGTCTGCCGCACTCACTGCTTCTTGAGCTTTTCACATCCCAGGGTATCGGAACAGAAATCGTGAAGTAATCCGGAGGGAATACACATGAAGGAAACAGATGAACAGATATATGAAAAGGACCGGAATTCATATCTTCCGGTGTTTGCCCGCTATGACATTGTGCTTGACCACGGCGACGGCATGTACGTATACGATTCAAACGGAAAAAAATACATAGACTTCCTTGGCGGTATCGCAGTAAATGTTCTTGGACATGCTCATCCAGCGCTTGTAAAGGCAGTATCCGAGCAGGCAGGAAAAATGATTCACTGCTCGAACCTTTACTACACGCAGGCACAGGCAGATGCTGCGGATAAGTTGGTGAAGCTGAGCGGCCTTGGGAAAGTATTTTTCGGAAACTCAGGAGCTGAGGCAAATGAGGGTGCAATAAAGCTTGCCCGCAAATACGCGTGGCACAAAAATCCTGAAAAGATTCAGATTATCGCGGCAAATATGAGTTTTCACGGAAGAACCTATGCAACGCTGACGGCTACAGGTCAGCCGCATTACCACGAGGGCTATGGACCATTGGTTGAAGGCTTTGATTACGTGGATTTCGGAGATATAGATGCTTTTGAAAAGCTCATGAGTGAAAAAACCTGCGCGGTAATGCTGGAAACCATACAGGGAGAAGGCGGTGTATATGTACCGCCTGATGACTATTACAAGAAAGTCCGGGCTCTCTGTGATAAATATGATGCTTGTCTCATACTCGATGAAATTCAGTGTGGCATGGGCCGTACGGGAACATTTTTTGCGTATGAGCAGTACGGAATAAAGCCGGATATTGTAACGCTTGCCAAAGGTCTTGCGGGAGGAGTTCCCATTGGCGCCTTCATCGCATCCGACGAGGTGGCCAAGGCTTTCGCCCCAGGTGATCATGGCTCAACCTTCGGAGGAAATCCTCTTGCATGTGCAGCTGCGAATGTGGTTCTCAATGAGATGACAAAGCCGGAGTTCCTGAAGCACGTCAACGAAGTCGGCGGATATTTCAAGGGAAGACTGGAAAAGCTTGCAGAAAAATATCCTGCACTTGTAAAAGAGGTCCGGGGCAAGGGGCTTATCCTGGGTATGGAGCTTACAAAACCCGGAAGAGATATTGTAAACGCCTGCCTTGAGGAAGGTGCAATAATCAACTGCACAGTCGGGACAGTACTCAGATTTGTACCGCCGCTTATCGTTACAAAGGAACAGATTGATGAGCTTATGGCCGTACTTGAAAAGGTACTTCCGAAATTTGCATAATCAGGGGGAATCAACATGTCAACATTAAAAGGGAAAGACCTGTTGTCGCTCCATGAACTTACCGTCGATGAGATGGAAGAAATTCTTGAGCTTGCGGCGGAGCTTAAAGCGATGCAGAAGGCCGGTGTTCAGCATCATCTGCTGGAAGGAAAAACACTTGGCATGATTTTTGAAAAATCTTCTACACGTACCCGTGTCTCATTCGAGACAGGTATGTATCAGCTTGGAGGACAGGCACTGTTCCTGTCGAACCGCGATTTGCAGATAGGACGCGGAGAGCCGATAGAAGATACGGCGCGCGTGCTTTCAAGATATCTCGACGGCATCATGATCCGTACATTCGGGCATGATAAGCTTGTTGAATTTGCAAAATGGGCAGATGTGCCTGTTATCAACGCGCTGACAGACCTTTTGCATCCCTGCCAGGTGCTGGCGGACATGCTCACAATCCGTGAACATCTCGGAAAGAACCTCAAGGGGCTGAAGCTGGCATATATCGGTGACGGCAACAACATGACCAATTCACTCATGTATGGCTGTGCCAAAATGGGAATGAACTTTGCGGCAGCAACTCCCAAAGGCTATGAGCCGGATGCGGAGGTAGTGAAAAACGCAAAGGCAGACGCAAAAGCGACAGGCGCAAAGATTGTACTCACAAATGACGTAAAAGAAGCCGCAAAGGACGCGGATGTTCTTTATACTGATGTCTGGGTAAGCATGGGAGAAGAAGAGGAACGCGAAAAACGCCTAAAGGACCTGGCAGGCTACCAGATAAACAAGGAGCTTCTCAAAAAGGCAGGAAAGCGTGCTGTCGTTATGCACTGTCTCCCTGCACATCGGGGAGAGGAAATTACTGCGGATGTATTTGAGGACAATGCAGATGTCATTTTCGACGAAGCAGAGAACCGTTTACATGCACAAAAAGCAGTATTAGCCTTGACTATGGGCGATTAAACGTATACATTAAATAAGTATTGTATTTCATATCATAAGGAGCGATTTACATTATGGCAAACGAAAAGAAAGTAACAAAGGTAGCACTTGCATATTCCGGCGGTCTTGATACGTCCTGCATCATTCCGTGGCTTAAAGAGAATTATGACGGATGCGAAGTCATCGCAGTCTGTGCGGATATCGGACAGGGTGATGAGCTCAATGTTGTTCATGACAAAGCTCTCGCATCGGGTGCATCCAAGGTATTCATTGCCGACCTTACAGAGGAATTCCTCACAGGCTATGTATGGCCGACACTTAAGGCTGGAGCTGTTTATGAGGGCAAATATCTTCTCGGTACATCCTTCGCACGTCCTGTAATCGCAAAGAAGCTTGTTGAAATTGCGAAGCAGGAAGGCTGCGACGCAATCGCACACGGCGCAACGGGCAAAGGCAACGACCAGGTTCGTTTCGAGCTTTCCGTTAAAGCACTCGCTCCTCAGCTCAAAATCATTACACCGTGGCGTGAATGGAAAATCCGCTCCCGTGAGGAAGCTATCGAATACGCAAAACAGCACAACATTCCTATCGCAACTGCCAACAAAACATACAGCATGGACCGCAACATCTGGCATTTGAGCCATGAAGGTTCTGATCTTGAGGATCCGTGGAATGCACCGAAGGACGACATGTTCCTCGTCACGAAGACACCGGAGCAGGCACCGGACAAAGACGAAATCATCGAAATTGATTTCGAGAAGGGTATTCCTGTTGCAGTAAACGGTAAGAAGATGAATGCTACAGAGCTTCTTACTACTCTGAATGAAATCGGCGCAAAGAACGGTATCGGTATCACGGATATCTGCGAAAACCGTCTTGTCGGTATGAAATCCCGTGGTGTTTACGAAAACCCGGGCGGAGCTATTCTCTACTATGCACACCGCGAGCTTGAGTATCTCTGCCTCGACCGCACGACACTTCACTATAAAGAACTCGTTGCTAATCAGTATGCAGAGCTCGTCTACAACGGTATGTGGTTCTCCCAGCTCCGTGAGGCCTTGGATGCATTCGTTGACAGCACGCAGCGCACAGTTACAGGTACGGTTAAACTGAAGCTCTACAAGGGTAATATTATCTCCGCAGGTGCTAAATCCGAATACTCCCTCTACAGCCATGATTTCGTAACCTTTGAAGAAGATGATGTATACAATCAGGCTGACGGTACTGGCTTCGTAAACCTTTTCGGTCTGCCGCTTAAGGTCCGTGCTCTCATGCAGGAAAAAACGGGGCTTCTGAAATGAGTGAGAAGCTGTGGGGCGGACGTTTTACTAAAACGACCGACGAAATGATAAATGAGTTTCAGGCTTCCATCGGTTTTGATAAGCGAATGTATCACGAGGATATCGCTGGCTCCATAGCACATGCTTCAATGCTTGCCAAGTGCGGCATTATCAGTGAAGAGGACCGTGATAAAATCGTTGGCGGATTAAAGGATATTCTCGCACGTATAGAAAAGGGCGACTTTGAGTTTGATGTTGCCTTTGAGGATATCCATATGAACATCGAGAAGCGTCTTACAGATGCAATTGGTGAAGCAGGCGGCCGTCTGCATACGGCGCGTAGCAGAAACGACCAGGTCGCTCTCGACACTCACATGTATGTCCGCAGAGAAGCAGTCGAAGTTGAAAAGCTCATTCTTGATATGCAGAAGGCTCTCGTTGAGACTGCTGAAAAATACAGTGATGTAATCATGCCGGGCTATACGCATCTGCAAAGGGCGCAGCCGATTCTTTTCGGACACCATCTTCTGGCATATTTCTCTATGTTCAGCCGCGACTTTGCAAGGTTCAACGGGGTGTATCAGCGTGCGGACATCATGCCTCTCGGTGCCGGCGCGCTTGCGGGAACCACCTTTCCGATTGACCGCCGTTTCGTAGCGGAGTTCTTGAATTTCGAGAATATCTATACGAACAGTCTTGATGCCGTCAGCGACCGTGACTACATCATGGAATTCCTTTCTGCAGCGTCAATGCTCATGGTACATCTCTCCCGTCTCAGTGAGGAGACCATTCTGTGGTGTTCCCGCGAGTTCTCATTTGTAGAGCTTGATGACGCGCACTGCACAGGCTCATCAATGATGCCTCAGAAAAAGAATCCTGATGTGTCTGAGCTGGTACGCGGCAAAACAGGACGCGTTATAGGCCATCTCATGGCAATGCTTACGACGGTCAAAGGACTGCCGCTGGCGTATAACAAGGACCTGCAGGAGGATAAGGAAGGAATCTTCGATGCTATCGACACGGTCAAGTTCAGCCTTGCCGTATATGCCCGTATTCTGCGCGGCATGAAGGTGAACCGCGACATTATGAAACGTGCGGTTGATGAAGATTTCTCCAATGCCACGGACCTTGCAGACTATCTTGCAAAAAAAGGAATGCCATTCCGACAGGCTCATGCTGTGTCGGGACAGGCTGTTCACTACTGCATAGAGCATCATAAATGGCTCGTTGACCTCACCATGGACGAATTCAAAGCACTTTCGCCAATGTTTGACGAGGACATAAAGGATGCAATTCTTCCGGAAACCTGCGTAAAGACGCGCAATTCTCTCGGAGGAACCTCTTATGAGCAGGTTGACCTTCAGATTCGCGCGGCAAAGGGACTCATGGATACGGAAAGAAAAATTACCGAAGAACATGAGGACAAGCAGATTCAGGTAGACTAAAAAACAGACTGCGGAAAAGCATATTTGCTGTTTTTCTGCAGTCTTTTTTATGCAAAAATTCGGTCCTGCCCGTGAAAAAATCTATGTATCTGTGATACAATGGAAAGCGGAAAGGGGATACTGAGGCATGAAACTTCTTAAGACAATAAAACCGTTGGACTGGCTGATTATGGTCGTAGCGGTGTTGGTTTTAGTTCAGATGAATTTTTCTCATCTGATGGTAGAGGATGTACTCTATCTTACCGCCATCATCATGTGGAGCGGCGGTCTTTTGGTGAGGCTGTATCTGCAGTCAAGAAAACTTAACAGCGACAAGAGCTGAAAGAGACGGCAGCATGAATGCCGTTTTTCTGATATGACTAAATCGTTTTGTACTGCCGGGCAAGTAAGCTTTACGGCAGTATTTTTTTGTTTCCATACGAATAAATTAATCACATAAAAAGGCACTTTTCGTCTTAGAATGATGCTGTCTTGAATAATTAAAACCGCGTGTGAATAGGCGTCAGGTTTGACATTGAAGCGTTAAATCTCTATACTTATACTCAGTATTGCCTTTATATATAAGAAAGGAAGATGCAGTTGAAACGAAATAAAATGTGCCTTTCACTGATGGCGCTTCTGATGACGTTTATGATGCTTGCCGCGGGATGCGGTGGCAAAGGCTCTGCCGGGAGCGGTTCATCCGCACAGGCGGCGGGCAAGGTCACTATAAAGATGCTGGACGTAGGGCAGGGCGATGCTGTGCTTATCCGTACTGCGGAGCAGACTGTGCTTATAGATACAAGTGATGTTGATGAAAAACAGAAGCTTCGCGATGCTCTGAAGAAAGAAAATGTAAAGGTTGTTGATAAGCTGATTATCACGCATCCGCATGCAGATCATATGGGCGGCGCGACTCTTGTGATGAATGAGTGCGAGGTAAAGGCTGTCTATGACAATGGACAGACCGCGACCACGAAGCTTTATCGTGATTATCTGAAGACGATTAAATCAAAGGGAATCGCATATAAGGCGCTTCGCGACGGAGACCGTCTTGATTTCGGCGGCGGCGTATCCTTTGAGGTTCTGAGCCCCACTGAGGATATGGTAAAAGAGGGCGGACACGATGAAAAGGGAAAGGTGAATCTGAATCTCAATTCTATTGTTGGACGTCTGGTATTCGGTGATTTTTCAATGATGTTCACGGGTGATGCGGAAGCACCGTCCGAACAGGGGATTATGAAGCGCCATGCTCCGAAGGAGCTTAAGAGTACGCTTTTGAAGTCGGGTCACCATGGCAGCAAGACATCTTCAAGTGATAAGTTTTTGAAGGCGGTGCAGCCTGAGGCGGCACTGATTTCCTGCGGTAAGGGTAATGAGTATCATCATCCGCATCCTTCGACGCGGAAAAAGTACGCAAAACATAAGATAGATTTCTATCGTACCGATGTGAACGGGATGATTACTGTTGAGTCAGACGGTCATTCTTATACTCTCAATGTTGAACGCGGTACAAAAAATGATGAGACAGGAAATTGATTGAAAGGAGATATTCATGAAGGCAGTTATTGACCGTTTTGAGGAAGATAAAGCGGTATTGCTCGTAGGAGAGGACGAGGATGTAAAGGTTGTTTTTCCAAAGGAGTATTTGCCGAAGGAGGCAGAGGAGGGCGATTATCTTTCCGTGGATATTTCGATAGACACGGAAGCAACAGAGGCAGCCCGTGCCGAGGCAGAGGCTCTTTTGAAAGAGCTTAAGGGAGATAACGAATGAGGGCTGCAGCTGTGTGCCGGTTCCTTTGGGTGCTTCTTCTCGGCATCTTTATGATGCCGGTGGGAGTGGAAGCGGCTCCGATGCATGAGATTGTATCGGTTTCTTCTTCTATTGTTGAGGAGGATGGAGCAACATTCCTTCGGACGGAAATAGGTCTTTCCAAGGGCGCTGCAGATTATACGGTAAAGACGGGGAGCATTCTTCATCCGAATCGTCTCTGTATTGAGATAGAGAATACGAAGGCAGGAGATGTGCCAAAGGAGATGCGGCTTGATGCGGCATATGCCAAGTCGGCGCGTATACGCGAGAAGGATAAAAATATTCAGGTGTTATTCTCGCTGGCAGGTCTTGCTGAGGATGAGGGATTCCGTATCTCTACTTTAGAGGCTGACAAGAAGAATAAGAAGCCTTTCCGTATCGTTGTTGATATTTATGAGGCAGGTTACGTTCGGAGAGGGTATGTAGACGGGCTCAAGGGGCATCATATTGTGGTTGATCCGGGTCACGGAGGTACAGACCAGGGAGCTTCAGGTCCTTCGGGGCTTCTGGAGAAGGATGTTACCTTGGCTGTGTCACTGAAGCTTCGTGATATTCTTGAGAATTCCGGGGCGTATGTGACGCTTACCCGTGAGGATGACCGTGATGTGTGGGGGCCGTCGGCGACAGATGGTCAGGAGCTTCAGGCCCGCGCTGATGTGGGTGAGAATACTCCGGGGACTGAGGTTTTTTTGAGTGTACACTGCAACGCATTCAGTTCTTCGGCATCTCACGGAACAGAGACTTATTATTACTACGGAAAATCCTGGCAGGATGAGCTTTTGGCCCAGAATCTCCAGGAGGCCATGCTGGAGCATAATGGTCTGCATGACCGTGGTGTTAAGTCTGCGAGGTTTTATGTTCTAAGGAATACATCTATGCCGGCTGCGCTGGTGGAGCTTGCTTTCATAACGAATTATGATGAGGAGGCTCTTTTGGGGGACGATGCGTTCCAGGAGGATATGGCTATGTCACTTGCTGAAGGTTTGGCAAATTATTTCGCGGTAAGCGGAAAGTGAGCAGAGGGGATAAAGAGTTATGCGAAATTTCGTTAAATGTCTTTTGGTCTGCATGATGGCGGCACTTATGCTGCTGACGGTTGGCTGCGATAAAGAGCAGGAAAAGAGCAAGGAGCAGCCGCAGCAAAAACAGGAGCAGCAGAAGAAGCCTGAACAGCCGCAGCAGAAGCCTGCTGATGAAAAGGTAACAGTCAAGCTGTATTATCCGACGGAGGACGCCGAGAAGCTTAAGTTTGTTGAGCTGAAGGTCCCCGCAAAGGATAAGTACAAGGCGTCCGTGGAGGCTTTGATTGCCGGTACGAAGCAGAGCGGTCTTACAGGGATTTTCCCGAAGGGCGTAAAGCTTCGCAGCGTAAAGGTGAAGGACGGTCTTGCTACTGTCGATTTTACAAAGGAGCTTACGACACGTTTTGTCGGGGGCTCGACGGGAGAAGAGATGCTTGTGGGTTCTCTCGTCAATACTTTGACTGAGTTTCCGGAGGTAACATCTGTATTGATTCTTGTTGAAGGAAAAGAGATTGATACGATTTCCGGGCATTTGGATACCAGCGTTCCTTTCAAGCGCATGGGCGAGCTATTGTGATGTTCTTCCCCCACCTTCAGCAGGTGGGGGTTATTTTGTATCAGATAAAGGAGAATTGGAATGGCGACACAGATGGAGCATGCAAGAAATGGCATTATTACGGATGCAATGAGGGTTGTTGCGGAGGCTGAGCATCAGGACGCGGAATCTATACGCGAGCGTGTGGCGCGCGGTGTGATTGCAATTCCTGCCAATGTGAATCATAAGAATCTTCGTTTCGGAGGTGTTGGGGAAGGGCTTCGTGTGAAGGTAAATGCGAATATCGGCACGTCAAGTACTTTTCCTGATATTGAGCCGGAGCTTTTGAAGCTTGATGAGGCTGTGCGCTGCGGTGCGGATGCGGTGATGGACCTTTCGACAGGAAATCACATTGATGAATCGCGCCGCGCTATCATAGGACATTCTCCTGTTATGGTGGGGACTGTGCCTATATACGAGGCGACTGTGGAGGCAATAAAGAGGCATGGCGCTGTCGTGGATATGACGGTGGAGGATCTTTTGTCTACAATCGAGAAGCAGGCAAAGGACGGTGCGGATTTTATGACGCTTCACTGCGGTCTTACCCGCAATGCAATCGAGCGTCTGCGCAAAGAAGGCCGTGTTATGGATGTGGTGAGCCGTGGCGGTTCTTTCCTCACGGGCTGGATGCTTCACAATGATAAGGAGAATCCTCTTTATGAGCATTATGATGAGCTTTTGGATATCTGCGCAAAATATGATGTAACCATCAGCCTCGGCGATGGTCTTCGCCCGGGATGTCTTGCTGACGCGACTGACCAGGGACAGATATCGGAGCTTCTTAATCTTGGAGAGCTGACGCTTCGCGCATGGGACAGAGGGGTTCAGGTAATGGTTGAGGGACCGGGACACATGCCGTTTGACCAGATTGCGGCTAACATGAAGCTTGAAAAACAGCTTTGCCACGGTGCTCCTTTCTATGTGCTTGGTCCTCTTGTGACGGATATTGCACCGGGTTATGACCATATTACAGCGGCAATCGGAGGAACGATGGCTGCAGTAAGCGGGGCTGATTTTCTCTGCTATGTGACACCTGCTGAGCATCTTGCACTTCCTACCATTGAGGATGTGCATGACGGTGTGATGGCATCACGTATAGCGGCTCATGCAGCGGATATAGTTAAAGGGATTCCGGGGGCAAAAGAACAGGATCTTGCCATGGGAAAAGCACGCAAGATTCTCGACTGGGAAGCTCAGATGAAGCTCGCAATCGACCCGGAATATGCCAAAAAGAAACGCGGAGCGCGGAATCCCGAGGACGAGGGTGCATGCTCAATGTGCGGCGATTACTGTGCGGTCGAAATTGTAAATCAGTATATGAAAAAGTAAAAACAATTTTCTGAAAAAGAGGATTTTCCTTATTTGTGACGAATACTAAAACGGTAAAGCTTTTACAACAGTTTCTTTTCGAATGGAGGAAAATATTATGGCAGCGATTCAGCGTATTCTTGTTCCTGTAGATGGTTCGGTAAGCAGTGCAAAGGCTGCGGAGGAAGCGATTTTTTACGCGGACAAATGTGGAGCAGAGCTTCATCTGCTTTATGTTGCGAGTGAGATTCAGAAGGATATTCCGAGCAGTATAATCTTTGATGAAATTTCGAAAAATGTACCTGCAGGGGTGATAGTGCAGACTCATGAGACTGCGGGAAATATTGCGGACGAGATTCTTCGGACTGCTGATGATTTTGCGGTCAGCATGATTATTATGGGCAGCCGCGGACTTGGCATCTTCAAGGGAGCGCTTATCGGAAGCGTGAGCCAGCAGGTTGTGGAACGCTCAAAGGTCCCTGTCATGATTGTCAAAGCATAAATGTTTACTGAATGAACACAAATATTCTTTCCATAGGTACGTGATGTAAAAATATTTCATAAATGCTTGCATTTTTTATGTAAGTGTGATATTGTAACAAACAATAGAAATGCAGAGATGTGGAATAGTACAGTCCGTGAAATGCAGAGAGAGCCGTTGGCCGGTGGAAAACGGAGAGGAAGCGGATTGGAACTCGCCATGGAGCAGCCCGCTGATATGTAGGTGGGGACGGAGGCTGACCGTTACAGCAGCAGGATATGTCAGTATCCGTTAAAGTGCGTGCAGGGATGCACGAATAAGAGTGGTAACACGCAGGCCGGGCCTTCGTCTCTTGGTGAGAGGAGTCCGGCTTCTTTATTTGTTTTTGCGTAGATTTTGCTCAAACTTGACGACAGGGGGATTTGAAATGAAAAATTACACTAAGTACCGCAAGGGTTATTATATGCCGCCGGTATGCGACATGAGCTGGGCGCAGAAGGAGTATCCCGACAAGGCGCCGACATGGTGCAGTGTTGATTTGCGTGATGGAAATCAGTCGCTTATTATTCCTATGAGTCTTGACGAGAAGATTGAGTTTTATAAAATGCTTATAAAGGTGGGCTTCAAGGAAATAGAGGTAGGTTTTCCTGCGGCATCGGATACGGAGTACGAATTTCTCCGCCGTCTTGTAGATGAAAATCTTATCCCCGATGATGTTACGGTTCAGGTTCTGACTCAGGCGCGTGAGCACATAATTAAAAAGACCTTCGAGGCGCTGAAGGGTGTAAAGAATGCTATTGTTCATGTGTATAATTCTACTTCTTTCGCACAGCGTCAGCAGGTGTTCCGTATGTCGAAGGAGGAGATTAAACAGATTGCCGTGGATGGCGCGAAGCTTTTGAAGAAGCTTACGGAGGAAGCGGGGGCGGATTACCGCTTTGAGTATTCTCCTGAGAGCTTTACAGGAACAGAGCCGGAATATGCTCTTGAGGTGTGCAATGCGGTGCTGGATGTTTGGCAGCCTACAGCGGAGAAGAAGGCCATTATAAATATTCCTGTTACCGTTGAAATGTCCATGCCGCATGTTTACGCTATGCAGGTGGCGTATATTTCTCAGAATCTCAAGTATCGCGACAATGTAGTGCTGTCCCTTCATCCGCATAATGACCGCGGTTGTGGCGTGGCAGATTCCGAGATGGGGCTTCTCGCCGGTGCTGACCGCATAGAGGGAACACTCTTCGGAAATGGCGAGCGCACCGGAAACGCGGATATAGTGACAATCGGAATGAATATGTTTGCTCTTGGTGTTGATCCGCAGCTTGATTTTTCGAATATGCCAGAGCTTGTTGAGATGTACGAGCGGGTTACAAGAATGCATGTGCATGAGCGTCAGCCTTATGCGGGAGCGCTGGTATTTGCAGCGTTCTCCGGTTCCCATCAGGATGCTATCGCAAAGGGTATGAAGTGGCGTGAGGAGACGGATCCCGGCCGTTGGACTGTTCCGTATCTTCCGATTGATCCTGAGGATGTGGGCCGTCAGTATGATGCTGATGTTATCCGTATCAACAGCCAGTCCGGAAAGGGCGGCGTAGGCTTTATCATGGAGCAGAAATATGGTATAGCTATGCCGAAGAATATGCGTGAGGATTTCGGCTACTGTGTCAAGGGCGTTTCCGACCACAAGCACAAGGAGCTTATGCCGGATGAGATTTATCAGATTTTCCAGCAGGAGTACGTGAACGCAGAGGAGCCTTACAAGCTCGTTGATTTCGCTCTCAGAAAGGAACAGAACGGTATCCGCTCCGGTGAGGTTATTATGATGGTGGACGGTCAGGAGAAGACTTTCAAGGCGAAGGGCAACGGACGTCTTGATGCTGTCAGCAACGCGCTTCAGGAGAACCTGGGCGTATCGTATAAGGACCTTGTCTACAGCGAGCACGCTTTGGAAATAGGACAGGCTTCGCGGGCTATGGCATACATCGGTATTACAGGAGAGGATGGAAGAACCTCATGGGGTGCAGGCATGGATACTGATATCATCACGGCGTCTATCCTGGCTCTTGTAAGTGCGATAAATCGAATGAAAAACGGTAAGTAAGTTATATCCGGGAAAATAAAATACATTTAATCAGGGGCAGTGGACAAAAATTCGTCTACTGCCCTGTTTTTCAGTTTACGCCTATGATTTGATGTGATAAAATGAGAACCAGATGAATTTAAATTTAATTCATTTTTTTGTGAATTTTTGAAAATAAAAAAGGGATTTCTTTTGATTTGTCGAATAGATACCTTTAGGTGATAAGAACGATAACTTGAAGGTATAATTAAGCTATCGTTCAGGAATCTCAATAAAAGGATCGTGGTTCATATGGGAAAGTTTGATGTGATTCGTGACAAAAGTATTGTCGGAGCACCTGTGGTTCATCTTACTGCGATGACGGCTGTTTTGTTCGGCTTTTGGCTTCTGCTTTCTGGAACCTTCCAGACGAAATTTTTGATTTATGGAATACTGACGGCGGTTATTTCTGCCTGGGTTACTTATCCGCTTCTGCTTTTGCCAAGTGCGGATGAGACCAAGAAGTACTTTGTGTTCGGGTTCAATCCGATAAAGCTTCTGATTTATTTTTTCTGGCTTATGTGGCAGCTGGTGCTTGCGAACGTGGATGTTCTAAAGGCTACGGTACGCCCGGAAATCGAAATCAATCCGCGCATTGTGAAGTTCCGTTACCAGACGGATAATCCTATGGCGAAGGTTATTCTTGCAAATTCTATTACGCTGACGCCCGGAACTGTGACAATAGATGTCACGGATGACGGTGTTTTTTATGTCCACGCATTGACAGACGGAGCGGCAGATGGTCTGAACGGCGGGATGCAGAAAATGGTCGGCTGGCTTTTGAGCGAGCCTTATGATTTCGAGATGCTGGGGGAGGAATATTGATATGCAGATTTTTTTCCTTGTCATAATGGCGGCGTTGATTATGACTATCGGACTTATGCTGCAGCGTCTTTTTCAGGGTCCTACGATTTTTGACCGCATGAACGGGCTGGGTGTCATTACGGCAGATACGATTCTGCTTATTGTGCTTTTCGGTTTTTTGGATAAACAGCCGGGAATGTATGTAGACCTTGCTATGGCTTATGCTATGATGGGTTGCTTGGGTTCTGTCGTTCTTGCGAAGTATCTTGGGGGGAAGAAGTTATGATTTTCGGTTTTAATGGGCAGGAAATCATTGCCTGTCTCCTGATGGGGGCGGGGCTGGTTTTCCTCATCGGTTCTATGGTTGGTATGCTCAGGCTGCCTGATTACTACAGCAGAGTCCATGCGTCGGGCAACAGTGAGACGCTGGGTACGCTTCTTGTTTTTCTTGGACTTATGGTTTTTAACGGTTTTTCAAATGTGTCCGCGAAGATTTTTATAATTGCTGTGTTTGTTTTCCTTGGCAATCCAATCGGTTCCCATATTTTGGCCAAGGCCGCATATAAAACAGGGCATCCGGTATGGACCAAGAAGCAGGCTGTGCAGCATGAGCTTTCTACGGAGCCGACTTCATCGATTGCGACGGCAGAGGAAAAGGAGGCACAGGCAAATGCAGATTTACACGGTTGAGGCAATTCTTCTTGTGTTTCTGATTTTGATTACGGGATGTATCATCTATGAACGCGACCTTTTGAGCGCTGTCATGATATACTGTGCGTTCAGCTTTGGCGCTGTTCTGCTTTACCTCATGATGGGGTCACCGGATGTGGCGTTTACAGAGGTTGTCGTAGGAACTGTTTCTACAATCTTTTATGTAATCGCTCTAAAGAAAATAGACAGGTGGTGTAAGTAATGCGTGGTTTTGTTGTTACGGTTCTGGCACTTCTTACAGGACTTTTTTGCAGCAGTGTACTTTTTCTGCCGGCAATCGGTGATGAGGACAGTGCACCGAACCAGCATATTTCTCCTGTATATATTGCACAGAGTGAACTGGATACCGGCTCTCCTAACATTGTAACGGGAACTCTCGCTGACTATCGAGGCTTTGATACGATGTGGGAGACAACGGTTATGTATCTTTCCGGGCTCACTGCAGTGCTGATTTTGAGTAAGTCCACCATGGGACGCCGTCCCGAGAAGGAGGATGATTACGAATGATGAAGGATCCGTTCGGCGGCATGCTTCTGAACACTGCTTTTCGTATTCTTGTTCCCTTTTCTCTTGTTTATGCCGTGTACGTTCTTATTCTCGGTGAGTCTTCGCCGGGAGGCGGATTTCAGGCGGGTGTTGTAATGGGCTTTGGTATTATTCTCGCCAGGCTTATCCTCGGAGAGGATTCCGGGATTTTCAACATCAGGCTCAAAAATTCACTTGCCCTTGCCGGGTGTGGAACATTTATCTACACTCTTGCAGGATGGCTGACACTGGCAGGCGGCGGTAAGTTTCTCGACTACAGCTTCCTTCCGGTTGCTATGGAAGAAACACACGAACTTCATGCGCTTGGTATTCTCATGATTGAGACGGGTGTTACCATCTGCGTTATGATGACGATACTGAACATCATGGATGCTGTCGTAAGAAGGAGTGAAGACTGATGGATGCATTGAATGAGTTTCTTGCAAGACGCGGAATCTACACCCTTGTTATGATTCTGTTTTTCCTGGGTGTTTACGGTATGGTTCTGGCGAAGAATTATTTGAAAAAGCTCATGGCAATGAATGTCATGCAGGTCGCCGTTATTTTCTTCTATCTGTGTTTCGCTCAGAAGGAAGGCGGAATGATTCCTATTCTTGTTCCGGGGAATGTAGATCCTGCAAGCTATATAAATCCTCTGCCGCACGCTCTGATGCTGACTGCAATTGTTGTCAGTATGGGTACTACGGGTGTAGCAATTGCACTCCTTATGCGGATTAAGGAAATTTACGGATCCGTTGAAGAGCGCGAGGTCTTAAGGAGGGCGAGCAAATGAGTCTGGCGCTGCATAGTCCGGTATTCATCGTTCTGCTTCCGCTTTCTGCCTCGCTTCTTTGTCTGGCATTCAGCCGGATTCACAGAAAGCTTGGAGCCTATGTCGTTCAGCTGGCTCTTTTTGGAGCACTCATCAGTTCCCTTGTCACGATGAGGCATGTTTTGGCTGAAGGAACAAAATCCGTTCATTATTGGATGGGCAACTGGGCACCTCCTATCGGTATTGAGTTTGTCGTTGATCCGCTAAATACTGCCGTTGCCTGCATGATAACGTTTTTGGCTTTCGTTATCAGCTTTTACAGCAAGCCTTTTCTTGAAAATGAGGACTGGCTGCATTATGGCGGTTATTTTACGCTGTACGGGCTTTTGACCGTGGGACTTTGCGGTATGACGGTAACGGGCGACGTTTTCAACATGTATGTTTATCTTGAAATCATGTCACTTTCAGGTTACGGCCTTATCGCACTGGGCGGTCATAAGTCTATGTTGGCGGCGTTCAGGTATCTTTTGGTGGGTACGATAGGCGCTTCGCTGTACCTTATCGGTATTGGATATCTGTACGCGATGACAGGTTCGCTTAATATGGCGGATATCAGCGAGAGGATTCAGCCTTTTGTCAATACGCCGCTTTTCGCGTTTGTTGTGGCGTGCTTTTTGATTGCCTTCGGCATAAAGATGGCGCTTTTCCCGCTGCACGGCTGGCAGCCGGATTCTTATACTTTTTCCCATCCCGGGGCGGCAGGCTTTATCTCAGGCTGCATGAGTAAGGTTCCGGCATACGCAATGCTCAGGTATTTCTTTTATGTGTTCGGAATACACAACACGGTCATGGGTGCTCTCATGAACGTCCTTGGTATCATGGGTATCTGCGGAATTCTTATCGGTTCGGTAATGGCACTTGCCCAGTATGATTTCCGCCGAATGCTTGCGTATTCCTCAGTGGCACAGCTCGGATACATAGCAGTGGGCATGGCTATGGGAAATATCTACGGGTTTATCGGTGCGGTACTGCACCTCATAAACCACGCATTTATGAAGTCAAGTCTTTTCCTTGTCGTCGGCGGTATTGCATACCGTTTCGGCGAGGTTAATTTGTACCGCCTTGGCGGACTCAACAAGAAGATGCCTGTGTCGAGTATAGCGACGGTTCTGGCGGTGCTTTCGATGATTGGTATTCCGCCGACCTGCGGCTTCTTCAGTAAGTGGTATCTGATGCTCGGTGCCTTCGAGGGACAGCAGTATATCTTTATTGCGGTTCTCGTTGTGAGCTCGCTTTTGAACGCCATTTATTACGTTCGTATTGTTGAGCAGATGTTCGTACAGAGAGAGGCGTCCCTGACGGAAATACATGACCCTGAGACAAAGCTTGGAATGCCTTTGAGCATGGTTATTCCAATCGGTGTGACAGGGCTTGCGATTCTGATTCTGGGTATTTACAGCAGCTCGCTTGTTACGAATATCGTTGAAGTCGGATTACCGGAGGTGCTCTTGAAATGACAGAAATAGATCCTCGTCCTTTCCTTGCGATAGGAACAGCGTTTCTGGCGGCCCTTCTGGTTTCGGTCAGCCATAAATATCCTAATGTCCGTGAGATGTGGAGTACGGTTGCTTCGGTCATAATGTTTGGTCTTGTAATCAGTATGGCCGGTGGTGTTCTTGATGGAGTGACCTACGAGTACACGCTCTTTTACCTGACGGATACGATAGGGCTTACGATGCGTGTGGATCCTGCAGGCATGATATTTGCGGCTCTTGCGGCGCTTCTTTGGATGCCGATTAACTTTTACAGTATCGGGTATATGAGAAACAACCATGAGGCGATGCAGACAGGTTATTTCGCGGCATTCGCACTCTGTATGGGTTCTACCATGGGTATCGCCATGGCTTCGAATCTTCTGACGTTCTTCATTTTCTACGAGATTCTGACAATTTCAAGCTATCCGCTGGTGCTTCACGAGCGTGATCAGGAGGCTCTGCTGGCGTCGAGAAAGTATCTGGCATATACTCTTGTATCAGGACAGCTTTTCCTTGCAGGAACTGTCGGTGTCTATTGCATTTCAGGAACGATGGATTTCCGTGCAGGCGGATTCCTTTCTCTTGATATGGCATCGCCGTGGGTACTTCAGCTGCTCTTTGTGCTTATGATTATGGCCGGCTCAGTTAAGGCTGCTGTAATGCCGCTTCACGGCTGGCTGCCTGCTGCAATGGTTGCGCCGACTCCTGTCAGTGCGCTTCTTCATGCGGTGGCTGTCGTTAAGACGGGTGCCTTTGCAGTACTTCGTGTTCTTGGCTTTGTTTTCGGACCAAAGCTTCTTTCACAGCTTGGTATTGCAGATGTGCTTGCATGGGCGGCGGTTATTACAATTATTGCAAGCTCGTTTATAGCGCTTCGTCAGGATAATCTTAAACGCCGTCTTGCGTTTTCCACAATCGGACAGCTCAGCTATATCGTGCTGGGCGGCGCGCTTTTGACTCCGCTGGCATTTAAGGGAGCGTATCTGCATCTCGTGGCTCACGCGGTCATGAAGATTACGCTCTTTATGTGCGCCGGATGTATAATCGTCCGAACGCATCTTCACAACATAAGCGAGATGAACGGAATAGGACACAAGATGCCTGTCACAATGGGTGCCTTTGCTGTCGCGTCCCTCGGTATAGCGGGTACTCCGTTTATCATTGGCTTTATCAGTAAATGGAATCTTGCCATGGGCGCGATTCAGGCAGGAAAGCCGCTATTCGTTGCGGTGTGGGTAGCATCGGCACTTTTGGCTATGGCATATTTAATGCCGGTGGTGCGAATGGCATTCTTCAGGCCTGAGCCTGTAAATGATCCTCGCAGGTACGGCCTCATAAGCTACTGCATGCTTATACCAATCTGTTTTACGGCTATTCTTGCGGTACTTCTCGGTGTAAATCCGGAGCTGTTCCCACCTGATTTCTACAGGCTGGCGGAAATGGCTTCATCTGCTATAACAGCCGGATGGGGAGGTGGTTGGAGTGATTGACCTTATCGGTGACTCCAAAAAGCGCAATAAGGTAATGCTCCTGTTCCTTGTACTCGGACTTATAGTGTTCGGGATTGCTTCTTCCTGCGGGGTATATGAAAGCGACGCAGAAAATATCCTGGAACGTCCCGGTATGATGATTGTTTTCTCGTTTGTTGGCTGCTGGGTACTTATAATTTTGGCGAAGCTGATTATGACTCCGCTCCTGCAGCGCAGCGAGAATTATTACGAGGAAGGAGGCGATGATACCGATGCTTGAGAATGTTCATCCAGGTCTGATTTTCATTCTTGTCGGTTTTTTTGCATCCTTGTGCGGTGAAAAGGCGCGGAAAATGATTCTGGCTTGCTGCCCGTTCCTTGCGGTGGGAAGTATGCTTAATATTTCCCTTGGGACAGACCTTTCGTTTACTTTTCTTTCGGATTATACGATTCATTATCTCTACGTTGATAAGCTCAGCTGGATTTTTGGTGCGATATTCTGCATACTTGGTGCAGTGGGTGCCATATACAGCTGTCACAACAAAAGCGCTATCGAGGCACTGTGCTCTATGGCGTACGTCGGTTCGTCTGTCGGAGTTGTGCTTGCACACGACTGGATTACCTTCCTGTTCTTCTGGGAGCTTGAGGCGGTGTCCTCGGTTTTCCTGATTTGGAATGATCCCAGGCCGACAAGCCGTGCGGCAGGAATGCGATATATTTTGGTGCATACCCTTTCCGGAAACTGTGTACTCTTCGGTGTAATAATGAAGCTTGTGCAGGGCGAGTTTATTGTGCAGAACCTTGTGGCAGGGCCGCATGATGCAGCCTTCTGGACAATACTTATCGGTTTCTGCATTAATGCGGCGGTTGTTCCTCTTCACGCATGGCTTACCGACGGATATCCTGCGGCAACCCTTACAGGCAGCGTGTTCATGAGCAGCTGCACGACGAAGGTTGCTGTATATGCTCTGCTTCGTGTATTCGGAGGTACGGAGCTCCTCATCGGATTTGGTGTGCTGATGGCACTGTACGGAGCAAGCTATGCTGTCATGGAAAACGACATGATAAAGCTTTTGAGCTATCATATCGTGAGCCAGGTCGGATATATGGTAGCAGGCGTCGGCATCGGTACGATGATGAGTATGAACGGTGCTACGGCACATGCTTTCAGCCATATCCTGTATAAGTCGCTGCTCTTTATGTGCTGCAATGCACTGATATACGCGACGGGTGTCAGGAAAATAAATGAGCTCGGAGGCATGGCAAAAAGATATCCTTTGGTGTTTGTATGCTTTGCTATTGGCGCGTTTTCTATCTCAGGAGTACCGCTCTTTAACGGCTTCGTCAGCAAGATGATTACTGTGACGGCGGCAGAGGAAGCACACCTGGGAATAGTTGCTCTTCTGCTTGAGCTTGCAAGTATCGGTACGCTTCTTTCTATATGCTTTAAGATGCTTTATTTTATCTTCCTGCGTCCAGACAAGGGAATGGCGCCTGAAAAGCGCGGGATTGAAAGCAATATGAGTGTTGCCATGGTTATCGGTGCAGGGCTTTGCACGGTAATCGGTCTGTTCCCTGAGATTACGCTTTATCAGTTCCTGCCCTTCGGTCCTGTGGGATATGTGCCATATACCGTCGGGCACGTAGCAAATCAGGTAATAATGTGCTGCATAGCAGTTATTCCGTTCCTGATGTTCCTGCCCCGTATGGAACCGCATACTGCGGAATCTCTTGATACTGACTGGGTATACCGCCGTCCGCTTAAGGCGGTGTTTACAGGTATTGCATGCCTTTGCTTCGGCCTCTGCCGTGGCTTGGGACACGCGTGGGGAGTGGGCGTACGTCAGTCTATGTTCCTCATGGCAAATCCTATGCAGTTCCTTGACGCAAAACCATTTTATCAGAAAAAGCATTACAGCCCTGACAACTACAGGACAAGCATTGCAGACACTATCATGATCATCCTGACAGTGCTCTTTATATGCATATTCTATTTCAGAACAAGCTTGTGATTTGAAACAACGAACGCCTCGCATAAATGCGGGGCGTTCTGTTTTTCATGTTAAATACAGAGAATTTAAGTAACATTTGCAGCTATAACTCGGCAAAAGATGTCTCCCGCTTCTATAAGTGGGGGCTGTGACAAATAACAGGCAGCGAGCATATCTCCCGCCTCGCGCGACGCGGAGCTAGTGCTCTTGAGCAAAACGCCGACAGAGGAAATTTTGCCTGCGGCAAAATTGGAACGAAGGCGTTATAGTTCCAAAAGGAGATAAGTATGCAGATAAAGCTTTCAGATCATTTTACATATAAAAAACTGCTGCGTTTTACACTGCCGTCCGTTATGATGATGATATTCACATCAATATACGGCGTTGTGGACGGTTTTTTCATATCGAACTATGTCGGCACGATTCCTTTCGCGGCGGTTAATCTTATTATGCCTTTTTTGATGCTGCTGGCAACAGTTGGATTCATGTTTGGAACTGGAGGCAGCGCCCTCGTTGCGATGCTTTTGGGCAGGGGAGAAAAAGAACGTGCAAATGGGATTTTTTCATTTCTCGTTTACGTGCTTGCTGCTGTCGGAATTATTTTCACGGTGCTGGGGTTTGTATTTCTACCGGAGGTGTCCCGGATGCTTGGGGCATCGGAGGAAATGCTGCCGTACTGCGTAATGTACGGGCGTATAGTGCTGTTTTCTCTTACGTTGTTTATGCTGCAGATTTCATTTCAGGATTATCTTGTCGTCGCGGAACGTCCGAAGCTCGGATTTTATACGACACTTGCCGCGGGCTGTACAAATATGCTTCTTGACGCATTCCTCGTCGGATACCTTTCAATGGGTGTGACCGGAGCGGCGCTTGCTACCTGCATAAGCGAGACTGTTGGAGGACTTATTCCGCTGGTTTATTTTGTTATGCCAAACGGGGGAACACTTCGGCTCGGTAAACCTTATGCCGCTTTTAAGCCATTACTGAGAGCAGCATCCAACGGAGTAAGCGAATTCGTTTCCAGCGTATCCATGTCCTTCGTCAGCATTCTGTACAACTTCCAGCTCATTGCGATTGCAGGAGAAAACGGTGTGGCGGCATATGGCATCATAATGTATGTGGATTTCTTGTTCATGGCACTCTTTATAGGATATTCTATGGGAATTTCCCCTGTCATAAGCTATCACTACGGAGCGAAGAATCACATGGAGGTGCGCAGTGTCCTGCGAAAGAGCCTTTTTGTCATTGGGGCATCCGGGGTAATCATTACCGTTCTGGCTGAGACTTTGGCGTATCCTATGGCAATAATTTTTGTCAGCTATGATATAGACCTTCTGGAACTCACTGCCCATGGATTTCGCCTGTATTCCTTCGCGTTCCTTCTCTGCGGATTTAATATCTTCGGCTCGGCCTTTTTTACAGCACTCAATAACGGAATGACATCCGCTGTAGTGGCATGCGGCCGCACGCTTTTGTGCGAATCGTCTGCGGTACTGTTTCTGCCAATGCTGCTTGGCTCGGATGGCATATGGCTTGCAATCGTATTGGCGGAAATAATGGCACTGGCTTTGACAGGCTATTTCTTCATGAAGAACCGCGCCCGGTACGGATACGCCTGGTGGGAGTAAGAATGAAGGGGCAGACATGAAGCAGCCTAAAATTTGCCGACTTGAGAGATGCAGTATCTTATGTTTTATTTTTTTCTAAGATTAGGAATAGAAAAGAAAATGGGCATAAGAGTAGGAAGCAAAAGCCTTCATGTTGCTGTAAAATCTTGTCATTTAACCATTTTTATGGTATCATTCTTTAGTATGGCGTATTAGAGGTCTGAGAGGCAATGTGCTTCAAAGATAAAAGAAAAACAGGAGGTCATTTCAGACAATGAAGGTTACAAAAGAAAATGCAGACAACCAGCAGGTTGTTTTAACAATCGAGGTTCCGGCTGAAGACTGGGAGAAGGCTATCAACCAGGCTGTAAAACGTATCGCGAACCAGGTGAATATTCCGGGTTTCCGCCGCGGCAAGGCTCCGCGCCGTCTTATCGAGCAGCATGTCGGCAAAGAGACTGTTCTTGATGAGGCTTATGAGCAGTATGGACCGAAGGTCTTCAATGAAGCTCTGAAGGAAGAGAACATTGAGCTGGCTGTATATCCGCAGTTCGAGCGTGTTACCTGCGAAGAAGGCAAGGACCTCGTTTTCAAGGCGACGGTTACACCGAAGCCGGAGGTTAAGCTGGGCGAGTACAAGGGCCTCAAGATTGAGAAGAAGGTCGAAGAGGTAACGGATGAGCAGGTCGAGAAGCATATCGAGCAGCTCCGTGACCGCAAGGCTACGATGGTAGATGCTCCGGCTGATGCAAAGGTTGCAGACAAAGACCTTATCACTCTTGATTTCAAGGGCTTTGTTGACGGAGAAGCTTTCGAAGGCGGCGAGGGTAAGGACTATCCTCTGCAGATTGGTTCCGGCAGCTTCATCCCGGGCTTCGAGGATCAGCTTATAGGTGCTGAAATCGGCAAAGAGGTCGAGGTTAAGGTTCGCTTCCCTGAGGAATATCATGAGAAGAAGCTTGCTGATAAGGACGCAGTTTTCAAATGCACTGTCAACAAGATTAAACATAAAGAGCTTCCGGCTCTCGATGATGATTTCGTAAAATCCGTCAGCGCACTGAAGACGGTTGACGAACTCAAGAAGGATGTCCGTGAGAAGATGGAGAAGGCTGCTGAGACGAAGGCTACTAACGAGCGCAGTGCTGCTGCTATCGAGCAGGCATCCCAGAATATCACGGTTACGATTCCGCCGGCTATGGTTGATGACCGCGTTGAGCAGATGATCCGTGAGATGGCTATGCGCCTTGAGCAGCAGGGTATGCAGTTCGAGCAGTACCTCAAGTACTCCGGTTCTGATATCAACAAGCTCCGCGAAGAGTATCGCGAGACGGCTGAGAAGAATGTCCGTACCGACCTCATGCTTGAGGCTGTCGCAAAGGCTGAAGGTCTCAAGGTAGAGGCTGCCGATATTGACGCTGAGATTGCTATGATGGCTCAGATGTACGGTGCTCAGCCTGCACAGGTTAAGAAGATTGTCCAGCAGCAGGGACGCCTCGGTGATCTCGCTGTTACGGTTATGCGCCGTAAGACGGCTAAGCTCATCGTAGACAGCCTTGCTGACTGATTCCGTGTTTTGTAGTGGATTCCTTTTGGAGTGATACAATCATGAGTTACAGTATTCCTATGGTAGTAGAGCGTTCGAGCCGCGGGGAGCGCGCGTATGATATTTATTCGCGTCTCCTTAAGGATCGTATCGTTTTTATCGGCGGCGCAATTGACGATGACGTTGCCAATGTTGTCGTTGCGCAGCTGTTGTTTCTTGAGTCGGAGGATCCGGACAAGGATATTCATCTTTATATCAACAGTCCGGGCGGTGTTGTAACGGCAGGGCTTGCTATTTACGATACTATGCAGTACATCAAGCCGGATGTCTCGACCATCTGTATCGGTCAGGCAGCCAGCATGGGTTCTCTCCTTTTGGCGGCAGGTGCGAAGGGCAAGCGTTTTGCGCTTCCTCTTTCCCGTATTATGATTCATCAGCCGCACGGAGGAGCGCAGGGGCAGTCTACGGATATTCAGATTCAGGCGCAGGAGATAAAACGTCTGCGCGAGATTGGCAATGATATCCTTATGAACGCAACAGGAAAAGACCGCGAGACGATTATGAAAGATACCGAGCGGGATAATTTCATGAGTGCGGAGGAAGCTAAGGCATACGGTCTGATTGATGAGGTCATTACGGCACGCCCACAGACTAAAAAGTCTAAGGACTGATTGAGCCGGCTTGTTTTTTCGGAGGATAAGCAATGGCAGAACTTAAGTGCTCATTCTGCGGCAAAACGCAGGAGCAGGTACGAAAGCTTATTGCAGGTCCGCAGGTCTATATCTGTGACGAATGCATTGAGCTCTGCAGAGAGATTCTTGAAGATGAGTTCGAGGACGAGAAGGAGTACGGACTGAAGGATATCCCAAAGCCAAAGGATATCTGCCGTATTCTTGATGAATATGTAATCGGGCAGGATGCAGCGAAAAAGGCGCTTTCAGTGGCTGTATACAATCACTACAAGCGTATCAACGCTGCTCAGCATAAGGACGATGTCGAGCTTACGAAGTCGAACATTCTGATGCTGGGGCCGACAGGAAGCGGTAAAACGCTTTTGGCTCAGACGCTGGCAAGGATTCTGAATGTTCCCTTTGCTATGGCAGATGCTACATCTCTTACTGAGGCCGGCTATGTCGGTGAGGATGTTGAGAATATCCTGCTGAAGCTGATTCAGGCTGCAGATTATGATGTGGATATGGCCCAGAAGGGTATTGTCTACATTGACGAGATTGATAAAATCGCGCGTAAGAGTGAGAATACTTCTATTACCCGTGATGTTTCGGGTGAGGGTGTACAGCAGGCTCTTTTGAAGATTCTTGAGGGTACTGTTGCGTCTGTTCCGCCTCAGGGAGGACGCAAGCATCCACATCAGGAGCTTATACAGATTGATACGACGAATATCCTCTTTATCTGCGGAGGTGCTTTTGCGGGCATTGAAAAGATTATTGAGGAACGTCTTGGTCACAAATCCCTGGGCTTTGGTGCAGAGGTAAAATCGAAGACGGAGCGCAATGTCGGGGAGACGCTGCGCGAGGTTATTCCGGAGGACCTTCTGAAAAGCGGTCTGATACCGGAGTTTATTGGACGCCTTCCTATAGTTGTGACACTGGATTCTCTTGAGGAGGATGCGCTTGTACGCATTCTGACGGAGCCGAAGAATGCCCTTACAAAGCAGTATCAGAAGCTGATGGATTATGACGGAGTCAAGCTTCAGTTTGATGATGATGCGCTGCACCTGATAGCAAAAGAGGTCATGAAGCATAAGACCGGTGCAAGGGGACTTCGCGCCGTTATAGAGGATCTTATGCGTAATGTTATGTTTGAAATTCCTTCCATCGACGGAGTAACGCTCTGCCGTGTGACGAAGGAGGTTGTCAGTGAGCATCGGGATCCGGTTCTTACTATAGACAAGAGTAAAGCCCGTCATACACGGGGTGGCAAGGCAGTTTCTGCCTGAGTGTGGAATTTTATGAGCGCTGTTTACCAAACAGCGCCCTTTTTTTCAAAGAAATAGAGTTTATTTCTGTAGATACCAGCGTTTTGCTGTGAAAGGAGTTTTTATATGCCTGAGAAGCGGAAGATACCTCTTTTGCCGTTGCGCGGAATGGTCGTTTTTCCGTATATGCTGATTCATCTGGATGCCGGACGCAAGCGCTCGGCAGCTGCTTTGGAACGTGCTATGGCGGATGACCGTCAGATTTTCCTTTGCGCGCAGAAGGATGAGGCTACTGAATGGCCGACGAGGTCTGAGCTGTATTCTGTGGGTACGGTTGCGGAGGTTCGTCAGATTCTCAAGATGCCGGACGGTGCATTCAGGGTTCTGGTCGAGGGAAAGCAGCGCGCAAAGCTTACAGGAATCCGTAAGCTGGCTGAATATGATTCGGCGACAGTTGAGTGCTGTACGGATGAAATTGATAATTCGATGGAGATGGAGGCACTTACAAGGAGTGTCGTCACGAAGTTTGAGGAATGGGTAAAGATTACTCACCGAATTCCTGCCGAGGCGTTGATTTCTGTAGCTATTCTTGATGATGCAGGAAGACTTGCGGATATGATTGCGGCCCATCTGAATCTCAAGATGGATGATAAGCAGGCACTCATTGATAAAATTGATGTACGTGAGCGCCTTGAGGAGCTGTATCTTCTTCTGGATCATGAGCTTGAGGTTTTGGATCTTGAGCGTAAGATAGGCGGACGTGTTCGTAAGAAGATTGAGAAGGGGCAGAAGGAATATTATCTGCGTGAGAAAATAAAAGAAATCCGCAAGGAGCTTGGAGATGCCGATGGAAAAGAGGCAGACGCGGAGGAGTATCGGGAACGTCTGGCAAACGGCGATTATCCTGATATTGTTGTGGAAACAGTTCAGAAGGAAATAGGCCGTTTGTCGGCAGCATCACGGTTTTCGGCGGAAACAAGTGTTATCCGCACTTATATCGAGTGGCTTTTGGACCTTCCGTGGAATATCAGCACGAATGCTTCCATACAGATTAAAAAGGCCGCACGCGTGCTGGATGAGGACCACTACGGACTTAAAAAGGTCAAGGAGCGTATTCTTGACCATCTCGCGGTACAGCAGCTTTTGCAGCAGGAGCATGAAGGGGAAGCTGTGAAGGCTCCGATTTTATGCCTTGTCGGACCTCCGGGTGTCGGTAAAACCTCTCTGGCATCCTCTGTTGCAAGGGCTATGGGCAGGAAGTTTATCCGCGCATCTCTTGGCGGTATACGCGATGAGGCGGAGATTCGGGGGCATCGCCGTACTTATGTCGGAGCGCTTCCCGGCCGTATTATTGACGGACTTCGCAGAGTGGGGACAAATGATCCTGTATTTCTGCTTGATGAGGTGGATAAGCTGGGGGCTGATTATCACGGCGACCCGTCAGCAGCACTGCTTGAAGTACTGGACCCTGCACAGAATAATACTTTTACGGACCATTACATAGACCTGCCATTTGATTTGTCAAAGATTTTCTGGATTGTCACTGCAAACGACCTTGGTGGTATTCCGCGTGCTCTCCGTGACCGCATGGAGATTATTGAGCTTTCAAGCTACACCGAGCAGGAAAAAGCGGCAATCGGAAAGAAATATCTTTTCCCGCGTCAGTGTAAGGAGAATGGTATTCTTGAGGGTTCACTGACGTTGGCAGCAGGGGTAATACAGCGCATCATTACGGAGTATACCCGTGAGTCGGGCGTCCGTGAGCTTGAGCGTCTTTTGGGCAAGCTTTGCAGAAAGACAGCTCGGCGTATGGTTGAAAAGGGAATAGAGAATGTACATATCCGTCCTTCGGAGCTTTCTGAGTATCTTGAACGCCCGAAATATCCCAGCACTCCACCAGATAAAGAGCCTCAGGTTGGGCTTGTAACGGGTATGGCATGGACTGAGGTTGGCGGCACGACACTTCCGACGGAGGCAGCGGTGCTGAAAGGAAGCGGTCGTCTGATTCTTACCGGCAAGCTCGGTGATGTTATGCAGGAGTCAGCCAAGGCGGCACTCTCATATATCAGAAGCCGTGTAAAGGTGCTTAATCTCCCGGCTAATTTCTATGAAAAGCTGGATATCCATGTACATCTTCCCGAAGGCGCTGTCCCCAAGGACGGCCCGTCGGCAGGTATTACGATGGCAACTGCGATGATATCCGCGCTGACTAATAAGAAGGTCCGCGGAGACATCGCCATGACCGGTGAGATTACGCTTCGCGGACGGGTTCTGCCTATCGGCGGCCTGAAGGAAAAGGTTCTTGCGGCTTATCGCGAGGGAATACGAACTATTATCCTGCCGAAAAAGAACGAGAAGGATATTGAAGATATTCCGGATACAGTCCGTAAACATCTTACTTTCTATCCTGTTGAGACAATGGATGAGGTTTTAACGCATGTGTGGGTGAGTGAATGATGGAACAGAAAAAGGAACGCGTAGTTGTTACTAAGGGAGCATATCTGACTTCCGCGGTAAAAAAGGAGCAGTATCCCGAGGTCAAGCGCCCGGAGTTCGTTTTTATCGGAAGGTCAAATGTAGGAAAGTCCTCTCTTATAAATTCTCTTACACGTGTTACTAATCTTGCGCGTGTTTCACGTCAGCCCGGCAAGACTCAGACCATTAACTATTTCGAGGTGGGACTGAAAATTGACGGTAGTGAGGAGCGAACCGATTTTTATCTGGTTGACCTCCCGGGATACGGATATGCAAAGACAGGTAAGGAAAATCGGAAGATATGGAAGAAATTCATTGATGAATATCTTTTGAATTCCGAATCGATTCAGTTTGTCTGTCAGCTCATTGATATCCGTCACGACCCCATGCAGTCGGACATTGATATGTTCCGATGGCTTGTGACGAACGGACTGCCGGTGCTTGTTATAGCCACAAAGACAGACAAGCTAAGCCGCAGCGCTGCACAGAAGCAGATTGCGCGAATGAAGCAGGTTCTGGGTGTTCCTGAGCTTGATATTCTTCCTTATTCTTCTCTTAAAAATGAAGGTCGTTCAGAATTACTTGACTCGATTGCCACTTCTTTGATAAAATAAAGTTATCAAAGGGGTGGAGCATTATGTTGACGCAATATGATAAACGCGTTCTCAATGCAATACAGGGAGCACTTCCTATCGCAGAGCGTCCGTTTGCAGTGTTGGCCAAGCAGCTGGAAACGACGGAGGAGGAACTCCTTACAGATTTAAAGCGTTTGTCCGATGATGGATACATTCGTCGATTCGGCGCTTTTTTCGACTCGAACGCGTTAGGCTTTCATGGGTCTCTTGTTGCTGTAAAGGTAAAGGAAGACTCAATGCAGGAGGTTGCCGATGCCATCAACCGCTATAACGGTGTTACGCACAATTACGAGCGGGAGGGCGAATACAATCTCTGGTTTACTCTTCAGGTACAGTCTGAGGATGAACGCGACAATGTGCTGAAAAAGATTAGTGAGCTTCCGGGAGTTCTTGATTTGATGAATCTTCCAAGTGAGAAGACCTACAAGGTACGGGTACGGTTCAATATGGACTGAGGAGGGGTTATGATGATTGATTCGATTGATAAGAAGATTATTCGTGTCCTTCAAAAAGGAATCCCTATGACGGCAGAGCCTTTTGGTGTGATGGCGAAGGAGTGCGGAATTTCAACTACGGAATTTCTGAATCGCCTTAATGACCTGAAGGAGTGCGGGGTCCTCAGGAGGATGGGGGCTGTGCTTCAGCACCGTCATGCAGGCTATAAGGCCAATGCGTTGTGTGTCTGGCAGGTACCTGAGGATCAGCTGGATGAAGCAGGAAAGACGATAAGTGCTGAAAATGCTGTATCCCACTGCTATACACGGACAACTACACCTGAATGGCCTTATAATTTCTACACTATGATCCATGCACATACGAGACAGCAGTGTGAAGAGATTGCTGAACGCATTGAAAGGGAAAATCATTTCTCGGGCCGCAGGCTTTTCTATTCGGTAAAGGAATGGAAGAAGGCTTCGATGAAATATTTTGCGGAATAATTTTATATGATATTTTTGGGAGGCTCTGTGGAAAATACCGCAGAGCCTTCTTGCTGTATGTGCTAGAATAGTAATGACAGTATTTTAGCGAAGGGGTATATTATGCAGACTTCATATAAGGCAACAGGAGTACTTGCAGCCTGCGCGGCAGGGGCAGCAGTGACTTCTGTGCTTGGAAACGGCAGTTTTTGGGGAGGAATGCTGCAGCACGGTTTTATTGCGGCTGCAATCGGCGGTCTTGCGGACTGGTTCGCTGTTACGGCGATTTTCAGAAAACCTTTTGGTTTTATTTCATACCGCACTGAGATTCTTGTAAGAAATCGACCGCGTATAATGCAGGCTTTAACAGATTTTATAAGCAAGGACCTTCTGAGTAAGGAAAATATCATGGATACTCTCAGAAAGCAGGATTTCGCGGAAATGCTTGCCGCATATCTTACGCAGCGCGGCGGCAGGGAACGAATCTGGAAATTGGTCAGGGAGTTCGCTGAATGTTCGTCGAAACGCGCAGAGCTTTTGAAAATGGTTCACCCAATGGAAGCAATGCTGAAACGGGAGCTTGATGGGCTGGATGTGGAAGGCTTTTTGCGGGAGAGTCTGGAAGTACTAAAAAATGAAGTGCTTATCGAACGTATCGCAGCTTCGTTTGTACCGCTGCTCAGGGAGACTTTCACGGATGAGTCTGTGCAGCAGGAGATCCTTACGCATATCCATTTAATAAAGGAACGCTACGAGGAAGGGGCCGGCAGCCGGTCAACTGTTTTTGAAATGGCCAATCTGACTGATGAAAAGCTTTTGGATTTTCTGAATTCATATGCCATTGACTGGCTTAATACATTGGAGCATGGTGAGGGTGAAGCAAGAGACAGGGTGATTTATTTGATTGGTCAGATGGTATCATCTGCATTGGATAACAAAACTCTTTTTGACAATGTGCGAAGGAAATTCCATGAGAAAGTAGATGATCTTGATTTTGCAGGCCAGGCGGAAGGACTCGTTAATTCTCTCGCTGAAGATAAATTCGCGGAGGTACTGGATGCGCTGCGTGAATTCATGGACGGTTGGATTGACAGGCTGCTTAATGACCGGGAATTTCGTAATACAGTGAACAGCTGGTTTTTGAGTATGATTGAAAAAGGGCTTGCGGAAAAGCATATGCTTATATCGCAGATGATAGAAGAACAGCTTTCAAAGCTTTCCGACGAAGAGCTGGTAGAGATGGCGGAGTCACGGGTGGCAGATGATTTACAGATGATACGCATAAACGGTTCACTGGTTGGTGCGTTTGTGGGAATGGGGCTGTATCTTTTGGGACAGGCTGTTGAAAGGGTGTGTGGATGATGCCGTGGAGTCACTGGAATCAGGCAGATAAGACACTGCTCTTTGCGTTTGTTCTTTTCCTTTTTGGACTTTGTATTAAAAGTGCTTATCCTGCAAGTGTTTTTTCCAATGGATTTTTGTTTGTGGCAGAGGCTGCGCTGGTTGGTGGTGCAGCAGACTGGTTTGCTGTTACTGCGCTGTTTCGCAAGCCTTTTGGATTTCCTTATCATACAGCTATTCTGCCGCGCAGACGCAGAGATTTTGTAGAAGCGGCAGTTAAGCTTGTGCAAAGGGAATTTTTTACATCAAGACGGCTAATAACGATGGTTGATTCCTACGATTGGAAGGCGTTGTTTTTAAGTCTTGCTGAGGAAAATGATTTCAAAAGACGGTCCGGGGATTTCATATACAAAAAGATTATAGAGCTTTTGGATGAAGTCGATCTTTCAAAATACTCTAAAGATGTTTCTGATGCTTTGCGTCATGAATTATCCTCGGTTTCCGTTCCGGTGGTAATATCGTGGCTCGGGAATTATCTTAAGGACGAGGGACGGGATCAAAGAATTTTGTCCCGTGGTGCTAAATGGCTGCGCGTAAAGGTTGAGAGTGATGAAGCAAAGGCATTGTTTCATGATGCAATAAATGATATGGTGCAAAAAAAGGCTGAGGGCGCAGGGCTTTTGGGAATGCTTTTTGTATCTTTGGGCAAGGCATCCAATATCATCAATGTTGATGAGCTGACGGAAATTATTCAGCAGGAGGCGGAACGTTTCCTTGATGAGGCTTCTGAGCAGGGCTCTGAGACTTCAAATAAGATACTTGAGGTATTTTACAGAAAACTGGATGATGCGGCAGAGGATGAAGGCCTGATTAACACGCTGGATACTGTACGCGAACGTCTTTTGAAACGCCTTCCTATAGATGATACTGTCGACACTCTGTTTGTAATACTAAGACAGCGCACACGTGATATGCTGAATGACGACGGTTCTGAGGTATCAACGCTTATTAGAAGCGTGATTGACAGCGAGATTGAAAAGGCATGGAATCTTTTGGAGGGAGATGAGCATGTTGCGGCTCTTTTGGATGCGCTGGCCCGTGACATGGCGGGGCGCAGTGCTCTGAAGGCTCAGGAAATCGGGGGTATAGTGGTTCGTGAGGTAATGGAGCGTTTGACAGATGAACAGCTGAATCATATTGTTTATAGCAAAATAGAGCCTGATCTTTTGTGGATTCGTATGAACGGTTCTGTTGTCGGAGCTTTAATAGGCTGTGTGTTGTTTATGGTGATGACAGTGGTAAAATAACAGTAATTTAAAAGAGAAGAGGATGTCCGTGTTTTTGGACATCCTCTTTTTTAGTCTAATCTGAGTCGAAATTTTTGCCCCGGTTTTATATAATCAATCAGAAAGATTTCCTCCGGGTCTATTTGAGCTATGACGTTTATTCGTGAATCAGCGGGTAGCGTCCTTTTGACAATTTCCAGTTCACCGGTGTAGCGGGGGTAGTTATCGTTATCAATCGTGACTGCACCGATTGGGCGTGGAGCAGGAGCAGATGGACGTATTGAAATACCTTCTTCTTTTATCCTGCCTCGGCTTTCAACTGCACGCAGCACGTCTCTGGCCTTATCACGGCGCGTGGTAAATGGCTCCTGCAGAAACGCCTTCAGCTTTTCGTCGGTGGTGAGTATGGAGGCGTGCAGAGTGAGAGTATCATTCTGCATTACGCTCGACAATGAGGCCAGTTCGCTGCTGTTTGGTTCGCCGTCACCGATGAAAACAGAGTCAATACCCAGAGCTGCAAGATGTCTGATGGCGAGGTCTGTTGGGAGACTGCGGTCCTCCTCAAGCGTCGGAAGACCACAGAAAAGCGGTGCACGGCGGCGCTCCTTGGGTGAAGGTTCGTCAGGTGGGTCAACTGTTGCAACGAAGGCACCTACAGATATATTAAAGCTCCTGAGAAGTTCATTCTGCTCAAGGAAAAAATCTGTGTCAAGACCGGTGTTTTCGCGGGGATAGTAATTGTGCAGGGCATCTACGTGTGTCATATCAACTCCTGCAGCCATAAGCTCTTCAAGAAAATCCTTTGTAACCGTAGAGGCATTCAACTGGATACGGATGTCCTTTGCTTCATTCAAAAGCGATGTTGCAGACTGCGGAGAAAAACCGTCATCAAGGCGAAGGGTTGTTATGCCCAGAGATAAGAGTTTTTCGGGATGCATGTCATCTTCTCCGAGAAGAGTTGATGCCTGGGAAATATCGGCAATGACATCAAAGTGATATTCTTTTGCTTTTGAAAGCAGTTCTATAAGCTCTGTACGAAATACTGTGGTATCGGTTTCCGGAATTTGCAGAGAGGTGAAAAGACGTGTGATTCCATTGGAGGCTGCGCGTTCAATGAGTGATATGCTCTCCTTTAACGGTGTGTTAAGTCCCGGGTAAACGGAAATACCTGTTTTCATTTTTCTTCCTCCTCAACAGGATCTGCAAAGCCAATCAGCCATGTTGCGATAAAGCCGGCGATATAGGAAGCCACAATTCCGAGAAGATATACAGAGGGGTTATCGGTTGCCGCGGCAAGTGGAAGTCCTGAAAGTCCGAGCGTAGAAGCACCGACAGTAAATGCGGCCTGAACAGCACCGCCGAAGGCACCACCAATGCAGGCTCCGACAAAGGGACGGACAAGTGGCAGAGTTACACCGTAAATAAGCGGTTCACCAATTCCCATTATGCCGACCGGAAGAGCAGAAAGAATAGTTTTCTTCAGTGCATGATTTTTTGTTTTGACGTACACAGCTGCGCATGCACCGACCTGACCCGTTCCGGCCATTGCAAGAATCGGGAGCAGGATTGTAACTCCGGTCTGGGAGAGCAGCTCCGCGTGAATCGGGGTAAATGCCTGATGAACTCCGAGAAGTACGCAGGGAAGCCAAATCCCGCCGAGGATAAATCCTGTCAGAGCTCCGCCGCTTTTTACTGCGGTGTATGCAGCTGTACCTATTGCCTCGGCAATGATTCCGCCAACAGGCTGAAGTATAAGAATGGCCAGAGTTCCTGCTATGAGGAATACTATGAGCGGAGTCATAAAAAGGTCCAGCATTTCAGGAATGAACTTTCTGACATGCTTCTCGAGCCATGAGGCAGCCGCAGAAATGAGAAGAACTGCTATAATACCGCCGCGCCCGGGGACAAGAGGAGAATCAAAGAGCGTTACTGATGAAAGAAGGGGATGACTTATCAGAACGGCAAGAGCAGCTCCGAGAGCAGGCGTTCCGCCGAACTGTTTTGATGCGTTCCAGCCAACAACGATATTAAGCGCGTAAAAAATCGTGTTTCCTGCAATTTTCAAAAGAAGTATTGAAGAATAGGAAGCGGCCTCCGGGAAGAGTCTCAGAAGAATATTTACTGATCCTGTAATTAGTCCGCAGGCGATGAACGCGGGAATAAGAGGTATAAAAATATCTGCAACACGCTTGAAGAAAAGCTTTACAGGTGTTGCGTTTTTTGCGCGGATTTTCGCATGAAGCTCTCTGCCATCGCCGAAGGACGGTGCTGATTTCGTTTCAGAGGCCTTTGAGTCAGACCCCTTAAGAAGCTCCTGAAAACATTTCGTAACCTCAGCGGCACGTCCCGGGCCGAGTATAATCTGAAGCTCAGATTCTGTTTGGTTCACACCGAGCACACCATTTATCTTTTTGAGAGCGGCGAGCTTATCGTCTGATAAGGAATCTAATTCAAGACGCAGACGTGTCATGCAGCACTCAGATGAATGTATCTTTTCCTTTGAGCCTATAACGGCGAATATCTCTTTGGCAATTTGATCGGGGTTCATTTAGCGTCTCCTCTTTTGTATTGTTTAAGGGCAAGGCCGAGATGTCCATCGGCCTTTTCAAGTTCTTCTTTTGCGTTTTCGAGCGGAAGCCCGCTGAGTATAAGGAATATGGCGAGCTTTGCGCTGCCGCTTGCCTTGGAAAGTGCAGCAGAGCTTTCTTCTGATGAACAGCCCGTTGCTTCGACAACAATGCGGTGGGCTCGTGCAACGAGTTTTTCATTTGTTTCCTCAACGTCGACCATAAGGTTGCCGTATACCTTTCCGAGCTTTATCATAGTGCCTGTTGAGAGCATATTCAGGATTAGTTTTTGTGTCGTTCCGGCCTTCATGCGCGTAGAACCTGTAATTACCTCAGGCCCCGGAAGCGCAGTCAATGCAATATCTGCGAGAGCTGCGATGGGGGAATCCGGGCTGCAGGCAACGGAGACTGCCGCTGCACCGACAGAGCGTGCGTAGCGGAGTGCACCCACAACGTAGGGAGTTCTGCCGGAAGCTGATATGCCGACAATAACATCAGCAGACGTTATCTGTGCGTTTTTTAAATCCTGCTCGCCAAGCGCAGGGGAATCCTCAGCCCCCTCCTGAGCCTGAAACATAGCTTCACGTCCACCGGCAATCAGCCCACTTACAAGTGTTGGCGGTACTCCAAATGTGGGGGGACATTCCGAAGCATCAAGAACACCCAGACGTCCTGATGTTCCTGCACCGACGTATATTAAACGCCCACCCGCAGAAAGAGCCTTGGCAGTCAAATCTATAGCCTGTGCAATCTGCGGCAGTATCTTTTCGACAGCCTGTACCGTTTTTTTGTCTTCAGAGTTTATAAGACGTACCATATCAAGTGTTGAAAGTGAATCAATATCCATGCTGGCAGAGTTGCGGCGCTCTGTAGCCAGTTTATCAAGTTCTAACATATTTCCGCTCCTTTAATGTAGTAATTATAATTATAACGCTATTGCTGCAATTTTGTCGAAGGAATCGTTGAAAAGATTTGAAAAAAGTGCTTGACAATAATGGCGAGGTGGGAGTAATATATAGAAGCTGACTCGTGCGGGGCACGACGAAGCACAAGGTGTTCCTTGAAAACTAAACAATGCAGAAATGAATCATCTATTGATTCAAGCCAGATGTCGGGCATGAAGCAATGCTTCATGAACCAACAATTTCTAAAGAGGAAAGCGAAAGCTTTAGACTCAAAAGATTATAGAGAGCCAAACAGGTTCTTCAATAAGTATATTGGAGAGTTTGATCCTGGCTCAGGACGAACGCTGGCGGCGTGCTTAACACATGCAAGTCGAACGGGGCGATTTGAAAGCTTGCTTTTGATGAGCCTAGTGGCAAACGGGTGAGTAACGCGTAGGCAACCTGCCCTCAGGATGGGGACAACGGCCCGAAAGGACCGCTAATACC
>NZ_FQUG01000005.1 GCF_900129225.1 Schwartzia succinivorans DSM 10502
ACAAGCTGGTAAGGCACCTTGAAGACGACAAGGTTGATAGGTTGGGAGTGGAAGTCCCGTGAGGGATGAAGCGGACCAATACTAATATGCCGAGGGCTTGACTTACAAGACTAAAATGTTCGAATCTTCTTCTGTATAGTTTTGAGAGAGCAATCTCTTAACAAAATATATCCGGTGGTGATGCCTACGTGGTTCCACCTGTTCCCATTCCGAACACAGTAGTTAAGCACGTAAAGGCCGAAAGTACTTGGCTGGAGACGGCCCGGGAGGATAGGAAGCTGCCGGTTGATAAAGAGACATGTATAACGCATGTCTCTTTTTTCGTGTATAGGAGTTACACCTTGTATGCAGCTCCTATTTTGTATGTTTTAGTCTGATTGATAATATAGTATAACTCGGCAAAAGATGTCCCCCACTTCTGTAAGTGGGGGAATTGGCAAATAACAGGCGGTGAGCATATATCTCCCGCCTCGTTGAAATGCCTTCAATCAAAGTTTGCCTATGGCAAACTTTGATTGAAGGCATTATAATTAAATAAAAGGATTTACTATCGGCTTATTGCAGGGAAGGTGAGTACGATGAGCGTTATGGGAATTTCCGGCAGCGGAGTAAATTGGGGATACAGCTGGCAGCAGAATGGATATGGTTCAAATACTTCAGACCCTTTGGCATACGGTCAGGATGCGCTGAATCCAATGGCACAGGGAGAGGAAGAACGTCAGGGACCTATTCTTAACAGCGGTTCTACCGAAAAAGCTATGGGACGTAAATCTTCTCCGGCTGAGTGCCAGACGTGTAAGAACAGAAAATACCAGGACGGCTCGAACGAGATGGTGTCATTCAAGGCAGCGGGGCATATTGCGCCGAGCAATGCGGCTGCTGTAGTAATGGGCCATGAGCAGGAACATGTATCGAATGCTTATCAGAAGGCTGCGAACAATAACGGCGAGGTTGTTCGTGCTTCAGTACGCTTAAAGACTGATGTTTGTCCGGAATGCGGGCGAACCTACATTTCAGGTGGTGAAACCTCTACGCAGATACGGTACTACAACGAGTCAAATCCGTATCAGAAGGATATGAAGGAATCAGACGCGGACAATAAGTACCGTGGGATGAATGTAGATATTGCGGCATAATGCAGCAGATGAGCGGAGCCAAAAGGTTCCGCTTTTTCCTTCTGTGATTAATAGATTATTTTGTAATGTTAATTTAACTAACAATAACGCTGTCATGGTATAACTCGGCAAAAGATGTCCCCCACTTATGTAACTGGGGGCTGGGACAAATAACAGGCGGTGAGCATATCTCCCGCCTCGCGCGACGCGAAGCTAGTGCCATTGGCAAAATGCCGCAGAGGAAAGTTTGCCTTGGCAAACTTTGATTGAAGGCATTATAATAATAGATAAACTTAAATTAGGAGGAATACCTGCATTTATGGATAATGTCTATCAGAAGGTTGCGCTTTTTTATGAGAAACGCAGCGCGCTTAACCCTTTGGTCAGGCAGTCACGGATTGAAAGATATCTAAGACAGCTTGCATGGAAGGGTAGCAGTGATGATGAACTCAGAAAAATCTGGGGTGCGCTTTCTGTTCTTTTAGATTATGTTTTCAGCTCGGGACTGTTTTCTTTTGCCGCGCTCACGGAGTATGACTACCATGAGATTATGTATCGGCTTAAGGACGAGCATCCGGAGATGAAGTTCAATGAGCATTTTGTTAATGGGATGTTTGGAATTTTCTCGGATTTTTTGAGCGAATACTGTGGCAGGGATTCTGCTCATGTTAAGGCCATGGAAACGGCCAGGGAATCTTTTTTTAAGGACGGGGTGTTTTCCTGCCCGGAGCGGCCATCCTTTGATTCTGTGTATGAAAAGCTGAATCATGAGGAGGAGATTACGCCTGAGGAAGAGGATAAAATAAATGACGACCTTGCATCGCTGGTTGACCGGGTTCAGCGTTTTTTCCTTCAGCCTGCCTTCCGCTCCGACTATCTCAGAGCGCGGGCGCTTTTTGCCGGGCCTTACGGGGATGCTTCGCTGGAGGACAAGGAGGATTTTCTGTACGGCTTTTGGGATTATTTTTTCTTTGATTATCATATGACGGAGGAGGATATTACACCAATCCGTTATTTTTATGAAAAAGGACGGCAGCTTTTGTCCCCAGGGGATAAATATATTCTTCAGGATCTCCTGAAGACAAGACTTTCCGTTTTTTACGTTACACATACTGAGGAAGACTGTATCTTTTGCAAAGATTTGTTTACCGATGAGGACATGCTTCTTCCTATTCCGGATAACGGCTTTACGGACTTTAAAAAGCTGATTTTATACGGACACGTATATCCTGAGGGAATTATGCTTTTGAATTATGTAACTGCAGTGCAGGCTTCGACGCATCTCAGAAAGCGCATAAAGGAAGAGGTGCTTGCACAGTATGAGTCCTTCAAGAAATATCAGATGCCGCACGCGTCGCTGAATGATTTTTTTACACGTCATGCAATAGCGGTCAGGCATACAATCAATATTTTGGCAAATTACGCGCAGCTTAAGGTAATGCATGCAACTTCAGAGGAAATTCCGCTTCGGCCTGAGGGGAACGCTGCACTGCTTTCTCCGGGGCAGGATGAGATTGAGGAAAGGGCGTTAAGCTTTGGTTTCAGCTGCTATGCCGCAGAGATGGCAAAAAGGATGTACGCGGATTACGTTTCTGTTACCGGAAGGCGTGAGCTTAGAAGTCGCAGGGCTGTTACGGCTGCGGTACTGATTCTTGTCCAGGGCCTTAACGGTATGGATTATATGGTTCCCGATGATATTATCCGTGAGGAACAAACTACGAAGCATGCGACTATTGCGATGATAGAGAAAATCGGTGAAGCGCTTCATATGGAGGAGCTGGACCCGAGATACAGGACTGAAGAGGGGTATGTACAGGCGTTGTATTCGACGTGATAATGTACGATACAAAATTATTTCAGCCATGAAAAGGAGGCGGTGTGATGCGCTGTGAACGATGCGGTTCCGAAATGAATGCGGAGGGGAAATGTCCTGTCTGTGACGCTTCAGGAGCGTCGGAAAACAAGGTGCGTGTACTTACGCCGGATGAAAAGATAAATTATGATGGAGTTACTATTGAGGAGCCCGGTTCTTATGATGAAAACAGCGGCCCCAGACAGGATATACGTTTTGAGCGTACGTCCTCAGGACCGCGGATTCACTATATGAGCTTTGGCAGCGGCAGTCCGCTGATGCGTAAAATCTGGCTCTTTTTGATAATTGCCGGGATTCTGGCATTTATCTTCTTTATTGCCCTGCCTGTGGCTGTTGTTGGCCTTGTTATTGCGGCGGCTGTATGGCTCTTTTTCAGCTTTTTTGGCTGATGGGCTTTACATATACAGGGGAAAGAAGGAAATCCTCTCCTGCGTGAGGAATCGGGTCAAGCATGAGTCCCCTTATATCTGAAGCAAGCGTATCATAGCGCAGCATCCGCTGGGCCATGTTGTCGGGTTCATCCGCGCCGTGCCGCAAAAACGGCCTTACCCGTGATATAATCGGAAGGCGGCTTTTTTCACGTATAATCTTGAGAAGACCTCTGCCGCGTTCGTTAAAGGCGAGTACGCGGATGTAAAGAGGACCGAGACGGTCGAATTCCATGAGTTCTGAGGGTGAAAAAGAAAGCAGGAGCGCCAGCAGCGTTCTGGTGATACGGCTCATGGGATATCGGCGGCTTCTTAAGGCAATGCAGAAGTCCTCGAGTGAATCTGCATTCTTTGCTGCTTCAAGAATACGATTCTCAAGACCTTCGGAAATTCCGAAGCCTGCGGCAAGGTCGCTGGGCGTCATGGTGTAGAGCTTCGCAAGGAGCGGGCGGAAAAGGTGTTCGCGCTCCGGGAAGCTTTTCTCGGCCGTCAGAGAAGAAAAGACAGAAGCAGGAACCGCGGTGCGGAGTGCTTCGGTAAGTCCGTGCTTCATTATACTGTTTCTTATGGCAGAGGCACTGGGATATTTGCCGGAAAGCTCCGTATCGTTGTAGGCACTGCCTTCCCTGAGCAGCGGAAGCGCATGAAGCTCAGGTGCGAAGGTATGGATTGCCCGAAGGTATTCGACAGCGAGAATAGTGTTTGGCCGACGCAGCGCATCAGCCTCGTCAGCTGTCAGTGACAGCGCCTTTGTAACAGCTGCCGCATATGAAAGCCCATCCTTCATGGTGCTTCGGATTGCCTGCTGCGTTTCGCCGCTTTGCAGTCTTTCGGCGATTGAGGAAAGAAATTCTGCATCGTCGGTTTCCGTGCCGAAGGAAAGCGTATCCACTATACCAAGTGCTGCCAGAAGGCGCACACCACCCTCGGCAAAATACTGCGCGCTTCTGACAGCGAAAACCGTCGGAAGCTCGATTACGAGGTCAGCGCCGTTTTCAACTGCACAGCGGGCCCGCACTCCCTTTGAAAGAATGGCGGCACTGCCGCGCTGGGTAAAGGCTCCGCTCATGCAGACCACTATAGATGCATCGGCACCGAGTTTTTTTCTGATTTTTTCAATCTGAAGACGGTGCCCGTTATGAAAAGGATTATATTCGGCTATAATGCCGGAGGTGTACATAATTCTCGCCCCTTTGCTTTTTCAAGTGTAACAGAAAAGCAGGGGAAAGAGAAGAAGGAAAGGAAAGTGAAAATGGGTATCTTGTCAATGCCGGCTATATTTGCCGCAATCTTCATCATGGTAGTTCTTTGTTTTGCGTGTCTTGTTATGATGATACGCGTGAAGGGAATCGGAATGCGGCTCACATTTCTTGGAGCTGCAATGGTGCTTCTTGTCGTTATGGCGGTGTTTTCCATAACAGAATTTCAGATGCAGAGTATGGAAAAGCCGGAAAAGAAACCCGTGCAGGAAGAAACAAAGGACAAAAAGACACCGTCACAGCTTGCTCATTCTTACGGCTCAGTCGAGCTTAAAATAGATGAGGCGACGATTCCGAAGAATGAAGACAAGCTTCGTCAGCCTGAAAAGCTTGATTTGGAGACGGGAAATAAATCAACAGCGTCACCGCAGAAGCAGCAGGAAATCCGCCGCGTCGGCCGGCATTTGGGAGCCATAGAGCAGGAGCTTTTCGACAAGCTGGTCAAGCTTGACGCACAGAAGCAGGAGATTTCATCCGCCCAGGCATCAGGGCTTTTGGATAACTATGATTCGCTCTTGAAAATATCGCAGATAAAGCTGCAGCAGGCAAAGCTTATTGAGCTTGCCATGCAGGAAAAGCTGAAGGTTCTTGACGAAGCAGTTGAGCTTACAGAGGATGAAAAGGCTAAAGACCGTGAACGCGTACAGCAGCGTATGCAGGCAGCTCAGCAAAAGCAGCAGGAATACAATCAGGTGATTTCGGAGATAACTGCAAATCCGGAGGTATTCCATAAGCTCTAAGGAAACGAATTGACTTGTTCGGCGTTTTCATAAGGGGAGGAAGAATTAAGAATGACAGAAAAGAAGCGTGTACTCGCCGCAATGAGCGGAGGAGTAGACAGCTCCGTTACGGCGGCACTTCTTTTGGAGCAGGGTTATGAGGTCATCGGAGTTACCATGCGTCTTTCGGAAGAAAGCCGGGAGGCAGATGACGATAAGGGCTGCTGCTCTATAAAATCGGTAAATGACGCACAGCATGTTGCCTCAATCCTTGGAATTCCGCACTATGTGCTGGACTTCCGCGAACAGTTCGAGAAGCATGTAATATGTAATTTCCTGGATGAATACGCCAAAGGCAGGACCCCAAATCCGTGTATCGAGTGCAACAGGGCCATGAAATTCGGTGCCCTCATGCAGAAGGCGCGGGAGCTGGGAGCGGACTTTGTGGCAACGGGCCACTATGCGCGCATAACATATAATGAGGAAAAAGGACTTTATGAGCTGAAAAAGGGACTGGACGAGAAAAAGGACCAGTCCTATGTGCTCTATCACCTGAATCAGGAAACTCTGGCACATTTTCTCCTGCCTCTCGGGGGCTTTACAAAGCCTGAGGTACGGGAGATGGCAGAGAAGTATAAGCTTCCTGTAGCCCATAAGGCAGAAAGTCAGGAAATATGCTTTATACCCGATGACGACCATGGGCGCTTCTTGCGTGAGCATCGTCCTGAGGCATTGATTCCGGGGGATATTGTCGATATGGAAGGACACGTGCTGGGACATCACCTGGGAGTGCCCCTCTACACCATAGGGCAGCGCAAGGGCCTGGGCATAGCAGCACCGGAGCCGCTTTACGTTGTCAGACTGGATACTGAGCACAATCGTGTTATAGTAGGCGGAGCGCAGGATGTATTTTTCGGAGGGCTTACCGCGGGGAATGTGTCATGGACTATTCCTGCTCCGACGGAGCCTTTGAGATGTACAGCGAAAGTGCGCTATGGACGGCGTGAGGGAGCGTGCACGGCTGAAATCACGGTGGATGGAGCACTTCATGTTGTCTTCGATGAACCCCAGCGCGCAGTAACGCCGGGGCAGTCTGTTGTACTCTATGACGGTGAGCGCGTATTGGGAGGCGGCATCATAGAAAGCGCCGAGCCGGTAAAAAAGTAACATGAAATTTTGTTTAGAGAATTTCTTGCGAATTGCTTTGACTGGGTGCATAATATGGTAAACAGGAAACGACGTGCATTTGTTTTTGCAAGTTTTTGTTACAGATTGGAAGGATGATTCCGATGGCAGGCGGATTTTCAAAACAGGGAAAGCTAAGGCTTATCATAGCGGCGCTCATACTGGCTGCCGCCGTGGCAGGCGGAGTTACATGGTATTTCGGTTATTATACAAAGACACCGGAGTACTCTGTCCGTATGATGCAGGAAGCTGTTGCGAAGCATGACCAGGAAAAATTTGCCCGCTATGTGGATGTTGAAAACCTCGTAAACACCTCCTGTGATGCGTTGTTCGAAGGAATCATGGATGCCGACGCTTCCATGAACGACGCCCAGAGAAACGCAGTGGCGGGCTACATGGACTTTTTCAAGGCTCCGCTTCGTGCAGGCTTTACATCTGTTATCAAGGATTTCGTAAAAACAGGTGAATGGGGCGGAAATGCCGGCGGCACCGCAGCGCTCTCGGTTGATTCCGACGTCGTGGTTAACAAGGCAGGCCTGAAAAATATTACATTCCGCGGATTAGAAGGAATAGAGCAGAACAAAGAGGACGGTACAGCAGTCGTGTCTGCCTGCGTTTTCCCTGAAGATGTAGGTCAGGAATTTGTACTGAAGGGCCTCCTGAAAAAAACAGAGGACGGCTTCTGGAGGCTGGAGGAAATCTCCAATTTCCGTGAATTCATACGGTTTATCGCAGTATCGAGACAGGGCAGAGTAAAAGCCTATGTCGAAGAAACAGACCGAATCATGCAGGCACATGACGCCGCTATTCATGAGCTTGACAAAAAATTCGTAGACATCGTGCAGACAGGAAACCTCAGTCAGGACGCTACAAGAATGGCGCTCAGAAAAGTAATGCTGGAGGAAATACTTCCGGACTGGCAGAAACGCCATGAGGAGCTTGCGGCCGTCGAGGTTCCGCAGGCAGCTCAGACACTGCACCGCCTGCGCCTCCATATATGTGAGCTTCGTGAGTCCTACGCCAAAACCTACGCCGAATGGCTGGAAACAAAAGCTGCGCCGACCATCCGCAAAGCGAACGAAATGCGCCGCGACGTAAAAGAAATGGAAAGCGAAGCAAAACGTATCCGTGAACAGATGCGCGCAAAAGGTCTTTGATACGGAAGGAGTCCTGTATGACATACAAAGCAGCCGTCTTTGACCTTGACGGAACGCTCATAAACTCACTGAGCGATTTGACCGACAGCGGAAATGAAGTATTGGAAAAATACGGAAGGCCGAAGGAAACAGAAGATGCTTTCCGCTATTTTGTCGGCAACGGCTCCAAAAAGCTGATAGAAAGAATCCTGCCTGACCTTGACAATGACGGCATTGAAAAGGCACTGGCAGAATATAAGGAAATATACGCCAAGCGTCTTTTGAACAGGACAAAGCCTTATGACGGTATTACTGAAATGCTTGAAGAGCTCAAAAAACGCGGCATAAAAATCGGAGTCTGCACCAATAAGCACATGTCGGCGGCAGAGAAAATACTGGGAAAGCTGTTCAGAGAAGGGACATTTGATGCCTATGTTGGCGGAAGGCAGGGCGTACCGCATAAGCCTGACCCTGCCAACGTATTTTACGTTCTTGAAAAACTCGTAGTAAAGCCTGAGGAAACAGTGTATCTCGGAGACACCTCCGTGGATATGGAAACCGCGCACAACACCGGCGCGCTGGCGGTGGGAGTTACCTGGGGCTTCAGACCGGAAAAAGAACTCATAGAAAGCGGAGCGGAGATACTTATTTCGCACCCCATGGAGCTTTTTGAAAAAGTAAGATTTTGAAGGACAAAACGTCCGGCAGAAAATCCCTGTCGGACGTTATTTTTGAATGGAGAGAAACACATTGAAGAAAGAAATTCCTGTCACAAAAGGACAGAGCATTGAAATAAATATCGAACGCCTCGGCACAGGCGGAGAAGGTGTAGGCAGAGTAGACGGATTCACCGTTTTCGTACAGGGGGCACTGCCCGGAGAAAAGGTTGAGGCAGTCATAGAAACAGTAAAGAAAAACTATGCCGCGGGAAAACTCCTGCGCATTATCGAGGAAAGTAAAGACAGAACAGCCCCACAGTGTCCTATTTACAAAGAGTGCGGCGGCTGCCAGCTTCAGCACCTTTCCTACGAAGCGCAGCTCAAAATGAAAAAACAGCAGGTAATAGACGCCCTGGTTCATATCGGCGGACAGAAGGACGTTCCCGTGCATGAAACCCTCGGCTCGGCTCCGTGGAACTACAGAAACAAAATGCAGTTCCCTGTGGGCCTGGAAAAAGGAAAGGCCGTTATCGGCTGCTTTGCACAGGGCTCACATGACATCATAAACACAGAGAACTGCCTGATACAGAAGGAAGAAAACAACATCATCGCCGCTGTAATGCGTGAAGCCGTTGAAAAATATCACATCCCTGTCTACAACGAGGACAAGCATACAGGCGTGCTGCGCCACGTAATGGGCCGAGTGGGAAAAGACGGCAGCGTAATGGTCGTACTGGTCACGGCGAAGGAAGAGCTTCACCACGCAAAGGAAATCGTAAAGCTTCTCCGTGCACGGATACCAAAGCTCGTCAGCGTACAGCAGAACATCCAGACATATCATAACAACGTAATTCTCGGAAGAAAAACCAATATCCTTTGGGGAAAGCCGACAATCCTTGACTCCATTGGAGCATTGACCTTCCATATCTCAGCCCGTTCCTTCTTTCAGGTCAACACGGAACAGGCAGAGGTGCTATATAACAAGGCATTGGAATACGCAGCACTGACAGGAAAAGAAACAGTAATCGACGCTTACTGCGGAACAGGCACCATAAGCCTTTTCCTTGCACAGCGGGCACGCAGAGTATACGGCATAGAAATAGTGGCTCCTGCCATACGCGATGCCGAAAAGAATGCAAGAGACAACCACATAAGAAACGCGGAATTTATAGTAGGAGATGCCACGGCAGTAATGCCGAGACTCTACAAAGAAGGAATACGCCCCGACGTAATCGTCGTAGACCCTCCGAGGGCAGGCTGTACTCCTGTAGTACTTGAAACAATAGCAAGAATGAACCCAACGCGCATAGTATACGTAAGCTGCAACCCGGCCTCCCTGGCGAGAGACCTCAAAATCCTCGAAGACCTGGGCTACAAAGCCAACGAAGCCCAGCCCGTGGATATGTTTCCCCAGACTTCGCACGTCGAAACCGTCGCGAGGATTGAAAAAATTTTCGTCAAAAAACAGTAAAAATGCTGTAAAAGATATTTTGCAGAAGCAACAAATGGAGGGAGATCCGCAATGGGAGTATCGTTCAGACATTCTGCTGGTTTCGGAAAGAGAATTGAATACAACTTAGTAGGACAGATGCTTATGGAAGGGCTGGACGTTTATATGCCTCTTGTCGATGATCATGGCGTTGATTGCGTAATAAAGAAAGAGGATGGGACTTTCATTGAAATCCAGATAAAAGCCCGCTCCAATGAGGTAACTGACGGTGATGCAGCGTTGTTTTCAGCCATTACGCATGAGCAGACTGAGAATTTTTATTTTGTATTCTATTCCGAACGGCTTGAAATGATGTGGATCATGTCTTCTGAAGAATTCCTTAAGGAATGTGTTACGAACAAGAACGGAAAGAATAAAGGGAAAAGAAGTATCTGGTTTAATGGAAATAGGACCGACAAACAGACTGGAGAAAAGAAAGAATACAGCAAAAAACAATTTGAGAAATATATAGCAAGGGATTTTTCCCGCTTTTATTGAGGAGAAGTAGAGTTAATTCATCGTATGTTTGCTCCTGTGAATCTTTTCACCAGTGATTCGTTTCCTGTTGCTGCGTGGCTTAAACGGACATTGCCATGTCTGTCTTGTTGTATGTGGAAACAGTCGCGTGGATTGAAAAAAATTCCGGAAAATAAAAGTAAAATTTATCATTTAAGCAAAAACGCAAGGCTGGACTGAAAATGTCTGCCTTGCGTTTTTGTTTATGGTTGATACAATAAAGAACCCGTCAGTAGTGCTGACGGGTAAATAGCCTTTTGAAATTGTTCTATGCGATTTTTTCTGTTGGCGGTTCGGCCGGTTCAGGGATAGGCATACCATCGGCCAATGTGTTTTCAAGCCAACACCTTTTAGCATCTTCAATCATAAAGAGCAGTTCATCCCAAGTCTCAGCACAGGTTATACAGCCTGGCAAATCGGTAACACGTGCAGCATAGCCACCTTCAGGGCTGGGGAAGATTTCAACTTTGTAAGGGAGACTCATATAATATTTTAAGTCCTTCTTCATAAGATTCCCTCTCTTTCAAGTGTTTCTTTTACAAGTCTTATGTAAGTTAAATTCATTGGCTTATGTCTTGGCAACGTAAAACCGTACACATTAGGCTTACTGAAAAAGTAATGGCTGGAACCGTTATTGCGGATTGTGTATCCATTCTTTTTTAGGACATGTGCCAATTCTTCAAATGTTAAGCCTTTGTCGAGTTTGCGAATTCTTTCTAATGCTTTTTCGTATTTAGACATTTAGTTCACCTGCATTTATTATACCATATACTGAGGTGTATATAATCATTAAGCAATAATTATTCAACCGCAGGAGGAAAGAGCGCGGCAGGATAATGGGGTATGTGGCGTTATTTCTTTTCTGCATATATAATGATGGATTATATGCAGAAAGTGTTAATAATGCTTAACTTTCTGCATATAAAATGCTATTATATATGCAGAAAGGGGGCGGAGTATGAGAAAGTTTGATTATGGATTCCTTGATAATGGGTTACTTCCGTCAAATATTTTAGATATCACAAGTAATATTTATTCTTTGAGGACAGCTGCTGGGTCAAGAAAATCGCAATATAGTGCGGTTTTTACGGAATTGGAAGCGGTTGCGAGAGTTCAGTCCGTTAAAAGCTCTAATGCGATTGAGGGGATAATTACAAGCGACCAGCGCATAGCAGATATCGTCAATAACAGCAGCGCTCCTCTCAATCATGATGAGGCAGAAATTGCCGGATATCGTGATGCGCTCAATATGATTCACACTGAACACGCACATATTGATTTTGGGGAAAAAGATATTCTGCACTTGCATGAAATCATGCTGTCTCATACAGGGGACAGTTTGGCAGGAAAATACAAACAGACGAATAATGTTATCATCGAGCTCGATTCTCAAGGAAATAGAAAAGTTCGATTTCGTCCTGTTCCTGCAGATGAGACCGGAGCGGCTATGGAACAATTGGAGCTTGCGTATCTTGATGCCTGCTCAAACTCAAATATCAATCAGCTTCTGCTTGTTCCGTGCGTGATACTGGATTTTCTCTGCATTCATCCGTTTCGTGATGGTAATGGAAGAATGTCACGATTGCTTTCGCTGCTTCTTTTGTATAAAAATGGATTTGATGCAGGAAAATATATTTCTTTTGAAGAACAGATAAACAAGTATAAAGATTTGTATTATGACGCGTTAAAGAAGTCTTCTTTAGGTTGGAATACAAATGAAAATGATTATTTCCCGTTTATGCAGAATTTCCTGTCAACGCTGTATATGTGTTATAAGGAATTGGACAAACGCTTTGCGGTTGTTCACGGAAAACGAGTCACGAAAACTGCGCGTGTCGAGGCGACGGTGCTTGGCAGTTTGATTCCAATATCAAAGGCAGAGATTTGCGCGATACATCCCGATATAAGTCCGACTACTGTTGAAGCGGTTTTAGGTAAAATGGTAAAGGTCGGGCAGATAAAGCGGATTGGTGCGTCCAGAGGGTCGAGATATGTGCGAAACAAGTAGTTGTGTGTAAGTACGGAAGCTTGTTAGTGTTCGGCAGAATATCCTAACTCATCAAAATGATATTTTTCCGTAACATATTTGCGGATTAAAACAACAGAAACGAGGTATGGGTTATGGCAAATGATGAAAAGAAAATATGGGGAATACATACTTATGATGACGCCTTGTTCCTTAAGGGGAGTGTAATAGCAATCGGATGGAGCGAAATGGGCAATCTTAGTGATATTGAGGCAAATAGGGAAGCGTTCAAAGAAAAATATGCACAAGTTTATCCGGATACGAAGAAGCGTAGCGTATCAAATGCGGCGGGGATGTTATATCGTTTTCTTTACGAAGCTCAGATTGGCGATTATGTCGTATTTCCATCAAAAAGCAATCGCGAAGTAAATATCGGTGTGATTGAAGGGGAATATGTCTATGATTCATCGCAGCAGGAATATGTACAAACGAGAAAAGTGAAATGGCTTAAGCATTTGCCACGCATGGCATTTTCACAAGGTGCGCTTTATGAAATAGGTTCGGCGCTGACCTTCTTTGCGGTAAAGAATTATGCTGATGAGTTTTTGGCTGCGCTTGATAAAAACTTTAAGAAAAATGATTCTGCCGAGGATGAAGATGAGAGTGTTGGTCCAACTGCTGACGATATCATTGAAAGCACGAAAGATTTTATACTAAAGGAATTAAGTCGACAGCTTAAAGGGTATGATTTAGAAGGGTTCGTTGCAGACCTTCTTCGTGCGATGGGATACAGAACCATTGTTTCACCGAAGGGCGGTGACAGTGGAATAGATATTACCGCATATAAAGATGAACTTCCTCCACGTATCCTTGTTCAGGTGAAGAGTCAAGATGGGGATATCAAGGAAACAACGATTCAATCTTTAAAGGGTGCAATGCGTGAAGGTGATTATGGTTTATTTGTAACACTTTCAAATTATACGAAGAATGCACAGAAGTATCTAGATAATACTCCAATCATTCGTGGGATTAATGGGACAGAGCTTGTTGAGCTCATTTTGAAGTATTATGAGGATTTAAGTGAAAAGTATCGGAAAATGATTCCGCTCAAGAAGGTGTTTATTCCAGGGGCGAAAGAAGAATAATTTGTCAAAGATTGGAAAATGAAATTACGGGGGGCAGAGATATGGAGTGTACGGTCAGGCTTGAGCGGGAATCGGAATACCGCGCGGTGGAAAATCTGGTGAGAAATTCGTTTTGGAATGTGTACCGCCCGGGTGCAATGGAGCATTATGTGCTGCACTGTTTTCGCGGAAATCCGATATTTATAAAGGAGCTTGGGCTGGTGCTGGAAAAGGATGGAAAGCTTATCGGATATACTATGTATGTGAAATCGGAAATCTGCCTTGATGACGGCGGAGCGCTTCCAATCATCACCCTTGGGCCTATCTGCATTGCAAATGAGTACAAGCGGCAGGGCTGTGGAAAGATTCTCCTTGATGCATCCCTTGAAAAAGCCAGGGCGCTGGGCTTTGGTGGTGTCGTCATGGAGGGAAATATTGATTTTTATGGCAAGTCCGGCTTTGTTGTGGCGAAAGAAAGAGGCATCAGCTATGCGGATGACCCTGAGGCGGAGTATCTTCTTTGTCAGGAGCTGAAGCCGGGATATTTTGACGGGGTAAGTGGGACGTTCGCCGACCCCGAAGGATATTTCGTCTGTCAAAACGATGCAGAGGGTTTTGCTTCATTCGATGCGGAATTTCCAAAGAAAGAGAAGAAAAGACTGCCGGGGCAGCTTTTTAGTGAATAGACAGTTTCATGAAGCTTTCCCAAACCTCTGCAGGTTGTCAAATAACAGGCGCTGAACATATCTTCAATTCGTACGATATGAAGATGGCGGAATTTGGTAAAGCGTATTAATATCGTATGAATGAATAGAACGCGAAGGCAGACGTGGAAAGTTTGCTTTCGCTTTTTTAGTTTGTGAAAATTATGCTACGAAAAAATTTTTTAGGGACTTGTGCAACGTCTGCTGACGATGTATAATTTGGCTGTAACCACAGCAGACGATGTATAATTTCATTAAAACTACAGCAGACGATGAAACGAGGAGGGTTTTTGGTGTGACAACATGGAGATTTGATCTGAATGATGAATATTCGAGGAAGCTGGAGGAGGCGGCAGCGGTAAGGCGGCTGAGCGTTCCGGATTATATTCGGTACAAGCTGTTTGGTGAAATGACGATTTTCTCTGTTGATGAGGTCATCAAAAGGATTCAGGCGGGCGATTTTGAAGGCAGGGAATTTACAATACCTGATGTATTTTCGGACGAGGAATGGTCACATATCAGCAAGGGAAGTGCGGGCGTGCTTGGAAAGAATTTCAATGCTTACATTATGGAGCATCCCAGCCTGGGAATCAGATTTATCGCGGATAAGACAATTAAGCGCAGAGCGGTGTACACATATATCATTAATTAAGCATGGAGAATCATGAAAGGATGATTATTATGTTGTATTCAATTGATAATGGAAAATACGTGAGACACATTCCCCATAAGAAGGAATTTGATAAATGGATGGCGATGCTTTCAAAAGCGGATTACGCGAAAATAGAAAACGAACTTAATAAGAGAATCAACATGAGCGATGTCAATACTGCTGGTTGGATTCCAGGGCATGACTGGACAGGTACAGTATTTGAGCCTATTTATCATGCCTGCGGACAGAATATTACTCATTCGGCGATGTTTTTTGGACTCATTGTGTTTAATCTGCTGATGAATCGTCAGGATAAAGTATGGGGGTTTGGAAGATTTGAAAAGGATGGTAAACCGATAGAAAGCATGACATATTTCGTGCTCGATAATCCACCATCATTTTAAAAATTCAATGCCAATAGGAAAGTGACATTATTGCCATAGGAGGCCTTTACACATGTCGACTGCACAGGAAAGAATAGAAATCTTTCAGGATACACTGGAATGGATCAGGACTAATGAAGCTCTTTCTGCATCCATACCTATTGCAAAGATGAAAACAACATTGTTTTACGAGGATGATTATCCTGATTTTGGTGTATCAAAAATAAAAGATACGATTGTGACTATTTCGGGTGACAGAAGTTATCAAGCGGCGATGAGGCTTCATCGTGAGAATCCTGAGGCGAAGATAGCAGTCATGAACTTTGCCAATGCATTTCATGCAGGTGGCGGAGTTACCAGAGGCAGTGGAGCTCAGGAGGAATGTTTGTGTAGGACTTCAACGTTGTATCCTTTGCTGTATCGAAAGACACTTCGTGATACATTTTATAAGCTTCATAATGATCGGAATTCTTCTAAAGCTACGGATTCGCTCATATACACTGAGGACGTTATTATTTGTAAGACTGATGAAGATTTGCCAAAGAGAATGCCACAGGAGGACTGGGTTACGGTAGATGTTATCACGATTGCTGCTCCTGACCTTCGCGACAAATCAAATATTCATGCTCCGCTTGTAAACGGCGGTACGTACATGAATGATGCAGAGCTTTTCGGGTATCATGTAAAGCGCGCTATTCATATGCTGACATGTGCGGCAGCAAAGGGAGCAGATATTCTTATTCTTGGCGCATTTGGCTGCGGCGCGTTTCAGAATAATCCTGAAGTAGTTGCGAGGGCCTATAAAACAGCATTACAGGAATTTCCAAGGGTATTTGAGAAGATTGAGTTTGCTGTGTATTGCCCGCCGGGCAACAGCAGAAATTATGATGTGTTCACTAAGATATTGAGAGATATAGGCTGACTTGTAAGATGATGGTGCTGTTCTTATACGATAAATCTGTTGATAAAAAGGTCTCATCTGACGTAGAATTATCAGTGTAGGATAAGATTTTGAAGTGTGTTTGACTATGGAAGACGTGAACAGGATTTCAAAGGGGGACTGAGTATGAAAAAAAGGTTTTTTGCAGGTATTGTTTTATGCGCGTTGTTGCTGTCGGTATGGACTGTCGGTATAAGCAAGGGGTTTGCGGCGCAGGTGTTTGTGAATCCGACGGCTCCGATGGTGCAGACACGGGTGCGTGCTTCAGAGTCCTTCAGGGATATGCTGGAGAAGAATCCTGAGGTTCAGGCGCTGGTGGTAAAATCAATCGCAAAGGCGGCAGAGATCAATCCCGACAGGGTAACTAATCCTGCTCAGTCTCTGGATGAGTTGTATTCTTTTTTGGACTACACTGTGACATGCATGCCGTGGAATATCCTGCAGGAGGAGAAATACGACAGCTTTGCCACAAAATGCGACCAGAGTATTCTTTATGTTTACTGGCTTCTTGACCAGCCTCTTGAGGAGCTTGAGGGTAAAGGTCTTTTCTATCCTTCGGTAGAGTATCTTGAGCCGGTTTATAAATGGCTTACGGTTTATAACAATAAATGGCGTGAGTATCTTGATACGGAAAAATCGTGGAAACAGGAATACCTTGACATGCTGATGGCCGACCCGACATGGAATCTTGATAAGGGCTGGTACGAGCCGTCTGATAAATGGCACACCTTCAATGAGTTTTTCTCCCGGAGATTGGCAAATGACGCAGCGCGCCCGATTGCAGCGCCTGAGGATGACAGTGTTGTAGTATCACCTGCGGATTCGCTTCCTCAGGGGGTATGGCAGATAGATAAGGACGGAAGGTTCTTCGCTGACCCGATTATGAAGGAAGACGGTGTGACAATAAAAAGCTCCACATACGTCACCGTTGAGCAGCTGCTTGGCGAGCCGGGAGCTGCATACGCGAAATATTTCTACAATGGCATACTTACTCACACATATCTTAATTATGACGATTATCACAGATACCATTTCCCTGTTTCGGGAGAGGTTGAGGCTGTGTATATTGTTCCATACGCAAACGCGGTTGGCGGAGTTGTTTACTGGGATGAAGAGAAGGGCCTTTATGTTCTTGAGTCGAATTCTCTTTCATGGCAGAGTGTTGAAACGAGAGGCTGCGTAATCCTTAAAACGGAGTATGGACGGGTTGCGGTCATTCCTGTGGGAATGGGACAGGTATCCAGTGTCAATTTTGTTGAAAGCGTAAAGCCCGGAACAAAGGTGAAAAAGGGCGATGAGCTGGGATATTTCCTCTTCGGCGGCTCTGACTGCGTGATGCTTTTCGAGGGAAGCTCGGGATTCAAGCTGACCGTAGGCAAGGGAGAAAAATCCGGCTACTCTGCAGGCTATGCCCATGTTCTTTGCAGGGAAGAGTATGGCAGATTTGTACGTAAGTAAGGTTGATTTTGGTACAGAAGCAATAACGAAATTATGAAAAGCAAGTAAAAAGGGCACAGGCTCGAAATGAGTCTGTGCCCTTTTTGTGTTTCGATGAATTTACGCTTAATGTAGTTTCACCGGTTTATTCGCATTTTGACCAGCCGCACCAGCTGCAGGTTACGCAGTTGCCTTCGGGGCGCAGTGTGTGGTGATGGCACTCGGGACATTCGCGGTTGATGGCGGCGTTGTCATGTTCGTCATGGTAGCGGTCCGCGTCATTCTGCTGGGTTTCGTTGTAGACCTCGGCAAGGGCGGAGGCTATTGCATTTCCGCAGGAGAGGGAGATATCCCGCCTGCCGTCGCGTATGAGTGCCTGACATGCGGAGCAGCGTGCGTTTGCCAGCTGTTTTATGATTGTCGGCACGCGTACGCCCGCGCGGAGTGCAAGGGAGGTGAGACGCGTTATGGTGGCGATGTTTGACTGGCAGCCGCCTGATGCGTTTGTGAATACCTCAAAAATCTGCCCCTCCGGGGTGCGGTTTATGGTGATGTACATTTTGTCTACACAGGAGGTGTGGCGCACAAGGGTGCAGCCGTTGACTCTCGCGATGTCGTTGCGGCGTACCGGCTCGATGGTGTTGTATGCGATGGTTGGAGCCTGCGAGGTGACGCCTAAGATGTTGCCGCGCTTGCAGCCGTCGCGGAATACGGTTATGCCCTTGCATTTAGCTTTCCATGCTGCGAGGTAGATGGAGCGTATTTCCTGCGGTGTAGCTTCCGTGCGGAGGTTGACCGTGGAGGAAATGGAGTTGTCCACGTATTTCTGCATTGCAGCCTGGAGCTTTACACGGTTGAGGAAAGGCACTTCGTGACTTTCGATTACCCACGGGAAGCGCTTTCTTATGTCCGCGTCGCTGAGGTCGTCGCCAAGCTTGTGATATTTCAGCAGGTCATGGACAGAGTGAGCGAAGACACGGAAGGATTTATGCTCCAGCTCCATTTTGTGGGTGGTGCGCTCATAGCTGATTTTGTACAGCGGTTCGCAGCCGCCTGTGAAGGTTCCCATGAGAAGGGATATTGAGCCTGTTGGCGCGATGGAGATGAGGGTGCCGTTTCGGAGCCCGTTTTTCTCTATGAGTGCGTAGACATCAGGGGCTTCTTCCTTCAAAAGCTCAATAAGAGGTGAGAGCTTCGTCTTTTCCCAGTCGTAGCGGCCGAAGGGGGCTTTTTCTCCCGCGACTGTTGCAGAGGTGCGTGCGGCTTCGATGAAAAGCTCACGCATGACATCTGCGGTGAACTTATTCGCTTCGTCGCTGCCGTAGGTGAGCTTCATGGCGATGAGAGCATCCGCGAGTCCGAAGAGACCGAGACCTACGCTGCGCCAGTCGTCGATGCAGGTGCGGTTCGCATCCAGCGGCTGTGTCTCGTAGCCGTAGTCGAGGATTTCGTCGAGGGCGCGGATTGCGGTGTGGACAGCATCGGCAAAGGCCTCCTTGTTAAGGTGCGGATTTTCACCGAATTTGTCGTCTATGAAATTGTAGAGATTTATGCTCATGAGGTTGCAGGAGTTGTATGCGTTGCTTCCAAACTCACCGCAGGGGTTTGTGATCTCAATATTATAGTCGTCGTAGCCTGACAGAAGATTGTAGTCGTTCAGGCGGTCAACGAAGAGCGCTCCCGGGTCACCCCAGTTCCACTGCGTACGGCAGTATTCATCGAAGAACTCCGATGCGTTGATTGTGCGGCGGATTTTTTCGCCCGTCGCTTCTACATCAAAACGCAGCTCGTAGGGCTTTTTGTCGATTACTGCCTGCATGAAATCATCCTTGAAAAGGACGGATAAGTTCATGGAGGCGAGCTTTTCGTTTTCCTGCTTCATGTGCAGAAACTCGTATATGTCGGGATGGTCGCAGTTGAGGCCTACCAGCATTGCGCCGCGGCGTCCGTTCTGGCTGATGACCTCGCCTGTGCTGTCGAAGATTTTAAGGAAGGAGATAGCTCCCGTCGATGTACGCGCAACATTTTTTACGCGGCTTCCCTTCGGTCTGAGACAGCTGATGTTTACGCCTATACCGCCGCCGTAGGAGAAGATTTTCGCAATTTCCTCATTGATTTGAAAAATCGACTCGATATCGTCCTGAGGTGAGGGCAGTATGTAGCAGTTGGAAAGGCTGCTCTTGAATTTTCCCTTTGCGCCCGCGGCATAAAGAGTGCGTCCTGCAGGGCAGACCGATGCTTCCTCCAGGTATCGGCGCATTGCCTCTCTGACCTTCGGGGAGAAGATTCCCGTCACTCTGTCCATGAACTGCTGTGGTGTAGTCTCGCCGGGGTGATAGTATTTTGCCTTTAATATTCCCTGGCCGATTTCGCTTTCATACCATTTTTCCATTCCATTCACTCCTGTGTATGCTATTGAAAATTCATACTATGTATGGTTATGCGTTAGAGAATAGTATATGATAAAGAGAGAAAACAGGCAAAAAGAGTTCGACGTAGAAAAGTGGATTTTTTAGCATATATGGTGGTAATATCTCTGTATATGTCCATATCTTGTATATTTTGCTTGGCAAAAGCTTTGAAAAGAGGCGTTGACATGGAAAAGAAAGCGACAGACCTGTATATTCAAAAATTTTCCTTTTGGGAGCATCTGTCGGATGAAGAGAGGAAATTTTTGAATGACCATACACATCCCGTGAAGTTTGCAAAGGGTGAAATGGTGCAGAGCGGAAGTGACCGCTGCGCTGGTGTCATGCTGGTGAAAAAGGGAAGGCTTCGGACGTATACGCTGTCTTCCGACGGGCGGGAGGTGACTCTGTATCGCATAGAGGAGTGTGATGTGGGTGTGATGTCCGCGTCATGCGCGCTGCAGTCTGTGACCTTTCACGTTCTCATAGAGGCAGAGGAGGATACGGAGGTGCTTCTTACGGAGTCTGATGCCTTCCGCCGTCTGGCGAATGAAAATGTTTATGTGCGCTGCTTCGGTTATGAAAAGGCATCTGAGCGCCTGAGCGAGATGCTTTGGAAGCTTCAGCAGGTGCTGTTTTTGAGCGCGGATCAGCGGCTTGCGCTGTTTCTTAGCGGAGAAAGTGAAAAGACCGGAAAAGAGGAGCTGCATCTCACGCATGAGCAGATTGCAAAATATATGGGAAGCGCCAGAGAGGTTGTGAGCCGTCTTTTGAAATACTTTTCTCAGGAGGGAATTGTTGAAGTCCGTCGTGGCGCAATCAGGATAAAAGATAAAAACAGGCTTCATCAGATGGCGGAGGGATGATGGAGATTTTCTTATACGATGCTTACGGGCGCTAAGACTACCGCTTCCAAAGCGGGAGATAAGCGCCAGCAAAAAGCCCTGAATAAATCTCATTTTACGTGAAAAATATGAAGGAATGCTTTGCAAAATTTGCTTATTACAATCGGCTGTGATATCATAAAAAGCGGTTTGATTATTTTTGGCTGAACCGCAATTTGATTGCTCCATGTTCTGCATGGAAGGCTGAAATGAATTTTGTGTTTTCATCAGGATAAAAATCGTGGAAGGTTTATTGTCCTTTTGAAAATGTGAAATAAGTTCCGTCATGGAAACAGAAAATTTCAAAGACAAAGGAGAATGAATCTTGCCACAGGAAAAATCAGAGTTAATACTTTCTATTTGGTTGATGACTTACAACACGCTTAAGAATGCTTTCTCGCAGGAGGATGCAATGAAGCTGCAGAACACGATTCTGCCGGAGGTTGTTAAGGATGTAACGGAAACTGCCCAGTCGAGAAACTCAGGCAGCGAAATCGACTTCACGTCCGAGGACGTCCGCACATCTATCGGCCGCGTTCTTCTCAGAAAATGCGGAGTCGCTTACTAAAAAATTTAGAGCTTTCCCACGAAGGAAATTTCCTCGTGAGAAAGCTCTTTTTTTGTGCGTTTTTCTGGGCAACGGTTAATTTTGTGATTCCTGCAGCGACGCGTAGTAAGCCTTGACAACCATAAGGGTAAACTCCTGACTGATTACTCCAGCTTCGGGATTAAAGGACTCACTGTGGAGCTCCGTGTTGGACAGGACGCGGAGACCGATGAAGGGAATACCGTACATCTTACAGATCTGTGCGGAAGAGTGTGTTTCCATTTCCTCGCATAAAGAACCGTATTCCGTGTTAAGAAAATGAATCCTTCCCGGTGTCCGGTTCCAGCTGTTGGCGGTAGCAATCGTTCCGGCAACGGCCTTCCCCCTTGTGTAGTATTTTGCCTGTTCCTTGGCGATTTTCAGAAGCTTTTCGTCCGCATGGAGCTTTATATCGTAATGGAGCTCGTCATTTTCGTTGTAGGCGAAGAATCTTATGTCCTCCGCGCTGGCGGTATGCACTTGGGGCTGACTCACCCATGCACTGTAATCAAAGGAGTCGGCACCGATGACAAGGTCGAAGGTGTGCAGTGACGGGTCATGACCGCCGCAGGTGCCCTGGTTGATGACGGCGATTGGCTTGAAATGCTCAATCCCCAGCACCGTAGATGCCGCGGCGTTGCTCATGCCGATACGGGTGACCGATACGACTACGGGAACGCCCTGATAATCACCGCTGACAAAACGCCACGGACCAATCCGTTCATCTCTGGGATTCGTCAGAGCGGCAATCATGCTTTCAGTTTCGCAGGCCATGGCTCCCTGAATTATGATGGGGGCAGAGGCCTGCACCCGCATCGGAAGGATTACAAACAGGAAAATAAAAACAAAGGCAAAATACCTTCTCGTCAAATGTTTCATGAAAATATCCTCCTTTTTGCCAGGCTATTAATTGGATTATAACATAGTATTCATTGTCATTAACATCAGAGCTTTTTTGTTTGCAATGGGAAGCATTGTTGGTAGAATATATTTGAGTGAGCGTGGAAGCACATACCAAGGCGCTTGCTGTAATTTGAATGAAAAGCGGTGGGAAGATGGAAAAACTGTACAATAGCATCTATAACAGCCTGGACAGACGGGACTATACTGCCGCACGGAAATATATTGAGGAGCTGGCTCCCCATGATCCGGTGGAAGCAGCAAGGCTGATGGTCAGCCTGTATATTGAGCAGGAGGACAGCCGCGGAGCTATGCAGGCCTGGGATAAGCTCGATACACTTCTTCCCCATGATTTTTTTACACAATTTCTCCATGCACGGATTCTTTTTATGGAGAAGCGTTATGTCAGTGCTTATAAAGAATTAAAAGATATTCAGCTGCCCTCGGATAAGATGTATGGCTATGGGGAAAAGATAGCGAACCTGATGGGGCAGTGCTGTCGGATTTTAGGCAGAACAGGCGAGGCTGCACAGGCGTATAAGAAGGCGGCGGAGTGGGCATCAGAGCCGGCTCTGAAAGCTATGGAATACAGCAATTACCTGTTTAATCTCCATTACAGCGGCAGCCACAGTGCCGAATACCTGCGGCAGCAGGCGGCAGGCTTTGGTCAGCTTTTCCGAGAGATAGATGCGTTTAAGCAGTACAGACAGCGGGATTCGGAGAAGCCTCTGCGCATAGGCTATCTTTCACCGGATATCCGGCATCATGTGGTGCTGTGTTTTTGTTACGATTTACTGACTGCATATAGTCGGGATAAATTCGAAGTGTATGTCTATATGCTGGGGCCTGAGGACGAATACAGCGATAAAATCAGGCGTCATGTGACAGGCTGGCGCAATCTCAGAGGTCTGCCGTTCCGTGATGCCGCGCGTGTTATCCACGATGATGAAATAGATATTCTGGTAGATTTGGCAGGGCATACCAAGGGAAACGGGCTGCCGATTATGGCATATAAGCCTGCGCCGGTACAGATTTCAGGCATTGGATACTTTGCCTCCACGGGACTTGATGCAGTGGATTATTTCCTTGGGGATTGTTCCCTTGACGGAGATGGGGCTTCCCATGAATTTGTGGAAGATTTGATTGTTCTGCCCCATAGCCATTTTTGCTACAGGCCGCTGCATAATGTACCTCTTCCGAAGGAAGCTCCTTTCCTGGGCAATGGTTATGTGACCTTCGGCAGCTTTAATAACTTCGCAAAAGTAACAGATGAAGTGCTTGCCGTATGGAACAAGATTTTGACGGCTGTACCCCAAAGCCATCTGCTGTTAAAGGCGTCGGTATTTGACGGCGGAGAAACAGAGGGCTATACCCGTGAGAGACTTTTGAAGGCGGGACTGCCGATGGACAGGGTAGAGTGCCGGGGCTTCAGTGAGGATTATTTGTCATCCTACGGAGATATGGATATTGCGCTGGATACCTTTCCCTATCCCGGAGGAGGAACAAGCTGTGACGCGCTCTACATGGGAAGACCTCTTATATCGCTGGTGGGTAAAAGCCACGGGGAAAGGTTTGGCTACAGTTTGCTGAAGAATTTAGGGCTGGAGGAACTGGCAGCTTTTTCAGAAGATGAGTACATTTCTCGGGCTGTGATGCTGGCAGAAGACAGAGAACTTCTTGCAGGACTGCAGAAAAGCATCCGCGGTATGATGCAGAAATCCCCGCTTATGGACAGCAGACTGTACCTGCAGGAAATGGAAGCCGCCTATTCTGATGCATGGGAGAAATATGAATTAGGGCAAAGGAAATAAGCTTCTTTTGGGGGAAAATAAAAGATGGGGGTTGTAATACAGATATAATTTTATATTTTTGCAGTTTTGTTTATATTTTTGATTTGATAGTCAACAAAAATAGCCCTCTGCGGAAAATCGCAGGGGGCTTTTGAATTTGGGGGTTATTTTATTCTACAAGAGCCTCAACGCCTTCTTTTGGGATGAGGCCGACGGACTGTTTTACTGCCTGTCCGTTCTTGAATACGAGCAGTGTCGGGATGCTCATGATGTCGAAGCGGGAAGCGAGAGTTGGCTGTTCGTCAACGTTGATTTTGCCAACCTTTACGCCGGGGTGCGCGGAGGCAACCTCATCTATAATCGGAGAAAGCATACGGCACGGGCCGCACCAGCCTGCCCAGAAGTCAACGAGGACTGTTTCCTTCGACTGAAGCACTTCCTTTTCAAAGTTTTCTGCTGTAATTGTAATGGGTTCCATGATGATATATGGCTCCTTTCATGTGATTGTTTATCCTATGTTCAAAGAGTACCATGATGTGAGTTCATTTTCTGTGACTTTGTCACGCGGGGAAGAAAGGAAATATGGTATACTATACACTAATTAAAACATAAAAGGCGGAGACCGCATGTTAAAGATAGCAATCTACGGAAAAGGCGGAATAGGCAAGTCTACGGTAACGGGAAATCTCGCGGCGGCGTTTGCTCATTTGGGTAAACGTGTCATTCAGATTGGCTGCGACCCGAAGGCTGATTCCACAATCAACCTTTTAGGCGGCACGGTTATGCCGTCTGTTATGGGATACATACGTGAGCATGATGCGGAGCCGGAGAGGCTTGAGGAGATTTCTCGTGTAGGCTTTGGCGGCGTTCTTTGCATAGAGACGGGAGGGCCTACTCCCGGGCTTGGCTGCGCCGGGCGCGGAATAATAGCGACCTTCAGGCTGCTTGAGGATATGGAGCTGTTTGATTCGTTTAATCCTGATGTTGTTCTGTACGACGTCCTGGGGGATGTTGTGTGCGGAGGCTTTGCGGCCCCTATACGTGAGGGATACGCGGAAAAGGTGCTGATTGTGACATCGGGGGAAAAGATGGCTCTTTACGCGGCCAATAATATTAATTCGGCTGTTGAGAATTTTGCTGACAGGGGCTATGCGAAGGTAGGGGGAATTATTTTGAACCGGCGCAATGTTCCCGATGAGACGGAAAAGGTAGAGGCCTTCGCAAAGGAGAGAGGTCTTTCTATTGTTGCGGATATACCGCGAAGCGATGATATAAACCGTTTCGAAGATGAAGGAAAGACTGTTATTGAGGGCGATGCCGGCCTTTTTGTGAGCAGGAAATTTATTGAGCTGGCGGAGAAGCTTTTGGATGAGGAGAAGCTATGAAGGAGCCTTTTTTCAAGACCGCGGCAGAGCTTGCGGCACTGGGAAAAGAGAATATTCCTGATGCGTTCCGGCTGGACACGCATCTTATTTATAATTCACCGGCGGCGCTGGATTTCAATTCACCGGGAGCGCAGGGCTATGGTGTAAAAAGAGCAGGGCTTTCTGTGCCTGATTCTGTGATGCTGCTCATTGCACCCCGAAGCTGCGGACGAAATACGTCGGGACTGGCAGCAGGAGATACGGAGCGTTTCGGCTGGCTTCTGATGGACGAAACGGATATTGTGACAGGCCGTCATCTGAAAAAAATTCCTGAGGCAGTCAGGGCGTTTGTTGAGTCACGGGAAAAGCAGCCTTCTGTTGTGATGCTGTGTATTACCTGTGTTGACGCGCTTCTCGGTACGGATATGGAGCGTGTCTGCCGAAGGGCGGAGGAAGCTGTGGGCATCCCCGTCCGTCCGTGCTATATGTATGCGCTGACCCGGGACAGCAAAAAGCCGCCTATGGCGTATGTCCGTGAGACTGTGTACTCGCTTTTGAGGCCGCGAAAGAAAAATCCCAGAGCTGTAAATCTCATGGGATATTTTGCTCCGCTATCCGATGACTCGGAGCTTTATGAGGTTTTGAAGGGCTTCGGCCTTAAATATATCCGCGAGCTTGGACGCTGCAAAACAGTTGATGAATACCATGAGCTTTCGGAGGCGAATTTTAATCTGCTTTTGTCCGCTGATGCCCGCGACGCCGCGGCGATGCTTGAGAAAAAGCTGGCAATTCCTTCTGTTGAGATTACGCGGCTCTACGAGATTGATAAAATCGGGAGCCAGTATAAGAGTCTGGCAAGGGTGCTGGGGGCAGACTACAAAGAGCCTTCCATGAAAAATGAGGCGGAAATGGCTGTGGCTGAGCTTTTGGCTATTACGCCAAAGCCTGTTTTTGCTATCGGAAGCCGTCTGAACGCGAACGCCTTTGAGCTCTCTCTGGCGCTTGTGCGGTACGGCGCGGAGGTTGCTGAGATATACGGTGATCCGCAGCCTCAGGATTTTTCGTATATACGCCGCCTTGCGGAGATATCCCCGGATACACGGATTTATTCGAATCTTTCTCCGACCATGGCGGTTTACGATGAGGAAAAGAGTCCTGTTACCGTCGCTGTGGGACGTGATGCGGTGTATTATCACGAAAACGCTGTGCATGTTCCCTGGAGCGATGAGACACAGCCCTTCGGCTTTTCGGCTGTGCGGGATTTTTGCCGTGCGGTCATTTCGGCGTGTGAAGGAAAGGAGCAGGAAAAACAGCCGTCAAAGGTATCTTTGGGGGAGAAAATTGTTTCAAGCCATGAAATACACGGACTGAGGCTTGCCATTGCCCCGTTTGCTCCTGATACATCCGGGGCGGCGGCAGTGCTGTTCCCTCTTGACGCGCTCACTGTAATTGTTGATGCCGGAGGCTGCGCAGGAAATATCTGCGGCTTTGACGAGCCGCGCTGGGATGTGAAAAGCTTCGCGAAAAGAAGCACTGTGTTCAGCGCGGGCCTCCGTGACATGGATGCCATTATGGGGCGTGACGACCGTCTTATGGAAAAGCTGGCTCTTGCGGCAGACGAAGTCGACGCGTCCTTTGCAGCACTCATCGGAACCCCTGTGCCTGCGGTTATCGGTACGGATTACAGGGCTCTTGTACGGCTGATAGAAAAAAGGCTGCAGCTTCCTGCTGTGGCAGTGGATACTGATGGGACAAAGCTCTATGATGAGGGCGCGTCGAAAACCTGGGAGACTCTTATGAAGACCTTTGCCACGGCAGGAGAGCCATGTGATGCTGTCGGCGTTATAGGCGTTACACCGCTTGATTTTTCCTCAGAAGAAGCGGAAAATATCCGTAAGAGCATTGACGGAGATGTGCTTCTCTACGGATGGGACGGGGAGCTTTCCAATATAAAACGCGCAGGCCGCGTGAAGAAAAATTACGTCGCCTCGGCGTCGGGACTTCGCGCGGCAAAGTATCTGGAAAAGAAATTCGGAGTTCCTTATGAAATATTGTGTCCTCTCAGCGCAGTGGAGAAAAGCGCGGTAAGTGAGGCTTCTGAGCAGGGAGGGCGGATGCTTGTTATACACGAGCCTGTCCGTGCAGAGGCATTCAGAAAAGCGCTGGCCGAAGCAGGGGCTGCCGAGGTTACTGTGGGTACATGGTTTACCCCTGTGAGGGAGCTTTCAAGGGACGGCGATGTTCATTTTAAGGAGGAAGCGCAGTTTGCACGGTTTGTGGAGCAGGGAGGTTTTTCCTGTGTTATAGCTGATGCGGCGCTTCGGAAGGCTGCTCCGCGTTATATCGGTGTTTGGCTGGATGTGCCGCATTTTGCGGTATCGGGAGAAAGATAACGAAAAGGAGGGAACGGCGCATGGAAAAAACAGCAGTTATTCTGCGTGTATACGGGATTGTGCAGGGCGTCGGTTTCCGACCTTTTGTGGCGCGGCTGGCGGCGGAGCATGGACTCATGGGAAGTGTCTGCAATAAGGGCCCCTATGTAGAAATTTATCTTGAGGGTGAGGAGTCACCGATAAAGCTTTTTTCCGAAGAGCTTATCACAAAGGCACCGCCACGTTCAGCCATATTAAAGGTGGACGGGGAACAGACAGAGCCAAAAGGTTCCTTGTCATTTGAAATAATTGAAAGCGCAAAGGAACGGGGAGCGATTTTCGTTTCTCCTGATATAGCCACATGTCCGGAGTGCAAAAAGGAGCTTTTTGACCCGAAGGACAGGCGCTATCTGCACCCGTTCATAAACTGTACTGCCTGCGGCCCGAGACTTACGATTCTTGATGCGATGCCCTATGACAGGGAACGCACCAGCATGAAGGCGTTTCCTATGTGTGAAAGGTGCGCTGAGGAATATAATTCACCGACATCACGGCGCTACGACGCCCAGCCTGTCTGCTGTAACGACTGCGGTCCTGAGGTATACATCCTCGGCACGGAAACAAAGGGAGCAGGGGCAATAACGGAAATCCGCAGGCGTATAGCCGACGGAGAAATTGTCGCCATAAAGGGAATCGGCGGTTTTCACCTTTGCTGTGACGCCACAAACGAAAATGCAGTATCGCTTTTAAGAGAGAGAAAGCACCGTCCCGTAAAGCCCTTTGCCGTGATGGTGAGGGACATGGAGGCAGCACGGAGAGCCGTAAAGGTGACGCCTGCGGCAGAGGAAATCCTTGAGGGCCCGAAAAAACCGATTCTTCTTCTCGAACGGCAGGAAAACAGCACCATAGCACCCTCGGCCGCTCCGGGAAATCCCAAAATAGGAATTATGCTTCCTTACGCGCCCGTGCAGATGCTCCTTTTCGATTATCCTGACGGAATAAAGATGCCTGAGGCTTTTATCATGACAAGCGGAAATCCTTCAGGCGCGCCTATATGCCGTACTGATGATGATGCGCGGGAAGCTCTCGGCCCTCTCTGCGAGGCGGTGCTGTCACATGACCGCCGTATCCGAGTCCGTGCGGATGATTCGGTGATGGATTTTTACCATGAAGCACCGTACATGATAAGACGAAGCCGCGGATATGCTCCGCTGCCTGTTATGGTAAAGGGCTTCAGGGGTGAGGTGCTGGCCCTTGGCGGTGAGCTTAAAAATACCTTCTGTATAGGACGTGACGAGCTTTTTTATCCCTCGGCATATGTGGGGGATATGTCGGATCTGCGTACTATGCAGGCTCTGCGCGAGACCTCAAAGCGCATGACGGAGCTTTTGGAAACGGAGCCGTCCGTGACTGCCTGTGACCTTCATCCGAGATACAACACGACACAGCTTGCAAATGAGCTTGGCAAGCCTGTCATACAGGTGCAGCACCATTATGCGCATGTAGTGAGCTGCATGGCTGAAAATGAGGTGTCGGAGCCTGTTATCGGGGTGTCCTTTGACGGCACGGGATACGGTACTGACGGTACCGTATGGGGCGGAGAGTTTCTCCGTGCGGATTACCACGGCTTTGAGCGCCTTGGTTCAATTGAGCCGTTCTGTCAGGCAGGCGGAGACCGCTCTTCAAAAGAGGGATGGCGTATTGCCGTGAATCTTTTGTACAGTCTCAGCGGCTCGAAGGAAGAAACTGCCGATACTGCCGGGCGGTTGAAAATAGCCTCGGCGGAGCAGGTAAATGCCCAGTGTTTTATGGCGGATAACGGTGTGAACTGCGTTACTTCCACCAGTGCGGGAAGACTCTTTGACGCAGTGAGCGCGGTGCTGGGTATAAGAAAACAGGTCTCCTTTGAGGGAGAGGCGGCAATGTTCCTTGAATACGCCGCAAGGAACGGAAGGAACAGCAAAAAAATTTCACTGCCTGAGATTTTTGAAAGAGAAGGACGGTTTATCCTTCCGACGGCAGAGATTTTTTCAAATATAGTTGAACGAACGGTTTCGGGCGATGAACCGCCTGTGCTTGCGAGATTTTTTCACGAAGCCCTTGCGGATGAAATTGTCGCAGGCTGTGAAAGAGCAAGAGAAATGACGGGAATCACAACGGCGGCACTTTCAGGCGGCGTGTTTCAGAATCTGCTCCTTTTGGAGCTGGTGGAAACAGGGCTTGAGGAAAAAGGCTTCCGTGTGCTGAGGCATCATCTCATTCCTCCAAACGACGGAGGGATATGTCTTGGACAGGCCGTTTACGCAATGGCGCAGATTCAGTGAGCTTTGAGTACATGTTGTGTTTGAAAGGATGTTTTGTATGTGTGTCGGTTTGCCTGCAAAGGTTGTCAGTATAAAGGACGGCATGGCGCTGGTGGACGCTTCGGGCGCGAAGCGTGAGGTTTCGGCGGAGCTTCTTGATGAGCTTGACCCCGGGGATTATGTCATGGTGCATGCCGGTATAGCTATCGCAAAAATAACAGATGATGATGCCTCAGAGGCAGCGTCTGTAATGGGAGAGCTCTGATATGACGGAGGAAGGAAAGCAGGCCGTCGCAAAGGCGCGCGCAATATTGGAAAACTATAAAGGTAAAAAGCTGCGCATTATGGAGGTCTGCGGTACTCATACACACGCCATATTCAAGGCAGGACTCAGGCAGCTGATGCCGGAAAACGTGGAGCTTATCTCAGGCCCGGGCTGCCCTGTGTGCGTCACTCCGGCGGATTTTATTGATGAGGCGGTGTGGCTTGCCACTGAAAAAAACGCTGTCATCACAACCTTCGGCGACCTTGTCAGGGTACCAGGAAGCGAGATGAGCCTTGCGGGAGCGCGCTCCGAAGGTGCGGATATAGTGCCTGTTTACACACCGATTGACGCGGTGGAATACGCAAAGACTCATCCCGACCGTGAGGTGGTTTTCCTTTCCGTGGGATTTGAGACAACAACTCCGTCGGCGTGTCTTGCCGTGCAGCGCGCGGAAAAGGCGGGGCTCAAAAATTTCTCCATCCTGACGGCGAACAAGACAATGGATGAAGCGTACCGTGCGCTGAAGGACAGCGTTGACGCCTATATTTATCCCGGTCATGTATGCGCCATTGTTGGAACGAGGCTGACCGAGGAACTGACGGGGGAAGGGATATCGGGTGTCGTGGCAGGCTTTACTCCAAGCGAGCTTGTTACTGCTGCCGCGACACTTGTGGAGCTTTGCTCCAAATCCGATGAACCTTTCTTCAGAAACTGCTATCCCCGTGTTGTCACACGGGACGGCAGCACGGCGGCAAAAAAGCTGGTAGAAAAATATATGGAGCCTGCAGATGCGGTGTGGCGCGGACTCGGAATAATACCAAAAAGCGGAATGGTGCTTCGGGATGAATATGCGGCATTTGACGCACGGAAAAAATTCTCTGTACCGTCCTTTAAGGCGAAAAATCCACCGGGATGCCGCTGCGGAGAAATACTGCAGGGAAAATGCAAGCCCACTGACTGCCCGTTATTTGGTAAAACCTGCACCCCCGAGCATCCTGTTGGGGCATGTATGGTTTCTCAGGAGGGTACATGCGCGGCATACTATCAATACGGAGGTGTAGTGTGATGGAAGAAAAGGTCATGCTGGTTCACGGAGGCGGAGGTAAGCAGACCTCGGAGCTTATACATGAGGTATTTGCAAAACGGTTCAGGAATCTCTATCTGACGGAGGATGATGCGGCGATTCTTCCGCCGCCTGCATCAAATATTGCTTTTACGACCGACGGTTTTATCGTGTCGCCGTGGAAGTTTCCAGGAGGGAACATCGGAAAGCTCAGCATCTGCGGTACGGTCAATGATATCTCCTGCATGGGAGCACGTCCGAAATATCTGTCCTGTGCTTTTGTAATTGAGGAAGGTTTTCCTGTAAAGAGTCTTGAGGAAATCGCTGACGCAATGGCGCTCACGGCGAGGGAAGCAGGCGTCAGCATTGTGGCAGGGGATACCAAGGTGGCAGGACATGGCCAGGTAGACGGTGTTTTCATCACGACCACGGGAATCGGTGAGCGCCTGCCGGGAGCACATCCTTCAGGAAAAAGCGCCCGTCCCGGGGATGCTGTCATAGTCAGCGGCGATGTGGGGCGCCACGGCTGCACGATACTTCTTGCCCGCGGCGAGTACGGTATTGATGCAGAGGTTACAAGTGACTGCGCGCCGCTTTGGGGCATGGCATCCTCCGTCTTTGACGTGTGCCGTGATGTTCATGTGCTGCGTGATGCCACGCGCGGCGGTGTGGGCACGGTGCTTCATGAGATTGCGGGACAGAGCGGTGTCGGCATCCGTCTTGACGCGTCCGCGGTTCCTGTTGACCCTGCGGTAGCAGGAGTCTGCGGCATGCTTGGGCTTGAGCCTTTGTATCTTGCATGTGAGGGACGCCTGGTAATTTTTGTCCCCAAAGAGGACGCCGAGGCTGTTGTGGCTGAGCTTAAGAAAAGCCCATACGGAGAAAATGCCGCAGTAATTGGTGAAGTCACCCCCGACGAGCCGGGACGCGTTGTTATGACGACAGAGCTCGGAACTCAGACGGTCCTTCCGCCGCCGGGTGGAGAGCTTCTTCCCAGAATATGCTAAATAAAGCCCCATGAGTTTTCTTTGCTCATGGGGCTTTGCTTATGCTTCTTTTTTCTTTTCAGGGAGCTCTTTGGCTTCGTCCTCACCGGTTGATGCGGATTTGAATTCCTTGATGCTCTTGCCGAGAGCCTTTCCTACCTGCGGCAGCTTGCCGGGGCCGAAGAGTACAAGACCGATAACGAGGATGAGTGCGAGTTCCGGTACGCCGAGTCCGAACATAGAGGTTGCCTCCTTTATATTACATACAATAAATAGTTTATCATTATTCCTTACTATTATTTTAGTATATTATGGCACGAAGGTGCAATAGTATATACAAATAAGTGTTATAATGAAATAGAATAAACGGCCACAAAGAGTATTTTTTTACTTGATTGGGACTTATGTCCGCGGGGTTTGCCATGAAATGAGTCATTATATGACAAAAGTATAGGAATATTTTTCCGTAGCAAAATATATATCATGGCGTTATAATTTAATCGATGGGCACCCTGTGTGCTCACTTTTTGGTTAAAAAGTGAGCGGCAGGCAGAGCACGATGTGCCTGAGCCTGTTTCCACCGGGATTTTTTTCGGTGATATGTTCCGTAGTTTTTTTTGTTGAAGCAGGAGGTTTTTTATGCAAGTTGTAAAAAGAATATTGTCTGTATTTGTCTTGGCCGCAGTTTTGGCAATCCCGGGGATGGGTTCCTGTCAAAACTTCAGTCAGGGTGACCGTGGAGAGTCTGTGCTGAAGCTGCAGCGCGTCCTCTGTGATAACGGATATGATGTAGTTGTGGACGGTATTTACGGGCCGGCTATGGAGGCTGCGGTTCGTGAGTACGAGGTCAAAAAAGGACTTGCGGTTGACGGAATCGCAGGAGAAGCTGTTCAGCTGGCGCTTTTGGGCGAGGTTCTGCCGGAAGCGAAGCAGCCGAGGATTGGTTCGGCAGAGGGCAGCGCAATCGTAAAGGATGCACAGCAGTATTTGGGTGTTCCGTATGTATACGGCGGGGCATCGCCCAGTGACGGCTTTGACTGCTCCGGATTTGTGTACTATGTTTTCGGGAAGCATGGAATCAGCCTGCCCCGTACGGCAGATGACCAGGCGCTTGTTGGAAGACATGTTTCTGTATCTGAGCTTCAGCCCGGGGATCTTGTTTTCTTCTCGGCAGACGGATATGAAATCAATCATGTAGGAATTTATGTGGGAAACGACCAGTTTATCCATGCAAATTCTGAGGATGAGCTTATTGATTACGATTCAATGAAACGTGATTATCGCGTACGCGCCTTCGCAGGAGCAACGCGTCTCGTGTAAAAATTTGAAGGTATCGCATTAACGTGCGGTGCCTTCTTTTTGTATATGCGGCAATGGCAGCACGGAAGGTGATGTATTTAGATGACCTTCGTGCTATGATATATCTGCAAGGACATTGTGAAATTATTGAAAAGGGTGTGATGAGTGAATGAGTGACATCGTAAGAAAGATAGGGAATAAGACTATCCGGGTAGTATCGGAGGGAAGTGAGCCGATGAACATTAATGATGCTGAAATGGATCGGCGTGCGTCAGCAGCGGTTCACGCCGCGATAGATAAGGCTAAAATATGTAAAAAACCTATAGCCGGATATGAAGTGGAAACAAAACGTGCGTTTCTTGAATATCCGGATGGGAGCATAAAATATGTCGAATAAAAAACCGATGATTTTAGTCATTGCAGGGCCTAATGGTTCAGGCAAAAGTACATTCACAAGGTATTTTGAAACTGTTGGTGAGTATACTAATGCCGATGATGTTGTTGCCGCGACAGGAATGGATAATATGGAAGCTGCCCGGCTGGTAGATAAAAAACGCTATGCTGCGATTGAAGGTAAAATGGATTTTACCTTCGAAACGGTGCTTTCGTCGGACTATAAGATGGAAATACTGCGAAAGGCAAAGTCGGAAGGTTATTTCATAAAGTGCATTTTTGTTTTGACGGTGGATCCGTATGTGAATGTTGCCAGAGTTCGGTCAAGAGTAGCGCAGGGCGGACATGACGTAGAAAAAGATAAAATAATTTCAAGGTATAAAAAGTCACTTGGGCAGATAAAAGAACTGATGGAGTTATGTGATATATTACATGTATATGACAATACAGTGACTCCGTTCAGAATAATACGCAAGCATAAAGAAGATATTTCAATTTTCGCGAATAAACTGTGGAGTGAAGAGAAGATACTGGAACTTATGGAATAAACATGAAAACCAAAACCAGGGTATCGCATGATAAATGCGATACCCTGATTTTTAGTCTATGTCCGGCAGTGACTGGCTTACGGTGTTGTGGCGGATTATGTCCTTTATCCGCATGTCAGTTTCCACTGCCTGCTTCAGGAGCGTTTCTGCCGTCTGAAATTCCTCATTTGAATGCTTTTCGATGGCGTGAAGGTAATGCTTCCACGCGTCTATTGAGAGGTCTGTTGACATGTGGCGCTGGTTTGCGAGATATTTCGCACCTGGGGGAATACTTACGGCATCAAGCTGTTCCTGCCGTTCCTTCAGTGTCGGCACGACCTCGTTTTGTATGAGTGCCTTGATTGAGGCAGCCACAGGCCCCGTCAGATTTCCCTTTGCCTGAGCAGTGAGGGCCTGAAAACGTGCGCGCTGCGCCGCAAACTGCTCGTTATATTCATTCACGATACCGTGAGTTGCCGCGATGTAATCTGCTATGTCGCGGTTTTGGCGCGGCGATATGGTATCGAGATATGTACGGTAGTTTTTGATTTTTGTGATTTTCCAGTGACCGTCAGAATCCTGCTGCATGGTGAAGTGGAGCGTGAAGGTATACTGTGTAAAGCGGTCCTGCACGCTGACTGTTCCGACTGCGGTGTGCGCCCCCGTAACATGTACGGCAGGAGCTCCTGCCAAATCTGTTGAGCGAAGCTGGGAGCGTTCAAGGAAACGTTCGAAGTCGATGCCGAGAAGTCTTCCCTTGGTGATGTCTGTTCCATCGGGAAGAATCCATTCTCCCGTTGCCGCGTAGCGGAGGATTGTGTCCTTCATACCGCTGACAAGCTCAGGCTTTATCTGATTGTAAAATGCAGTGTATTTTTCTCTCGTTTCATCATTAAGTGCAGAGTCGTAGTGGAGCATATCGTCTGTCAGGTCGTCGTATGCGGAGCTGAGAAGCATGTCCAGGTCAATGCATCGTGCGGCAGTATCCACGTCGTGCTGCTCTATTGCGTTTTGAAGCGTCTTCAGAGAGTACTCGGGAGTGCGCGTGTATATGAAATGATACCAGAGCCAGATGCCCAGTGCCAGCGAGAAAAAGGCGATGACTATGAGCAGCTGGTGCTGCTGTGCCTTGCGCCGCCGCTCAATCCGGCTCTTTACGGATTCACGGTTCATAAAAATTCCTTTCAATTTAAAGAATACGGTAATTTAAATCACAGTATAAGTATACGTGTCACAACATTTTCGCGCAAGCGATGCAATTAAAACGGGATTTTTTAAAACATTTGTGCTACAATAAAATAGAACAAAACAGAACGGAAGTGAAACGGATGAAATGGGTTACTCATGAGGTGGTTACAGGTGTGCTGGTGTATACGGCAACGGAGGATTTAACGCTGACGGCGTGCGCCATGGCAGGAGCCGTTATCCCCGACCGCCTTGACGGTGACCCGAGAAAGGCACGGGATTACTGGCTTTGGCGGAGCGGACACAGAGGCTGGTCACACTGGCCCGCGCCTTATCTTTTTGTTATCGCGGCGGTGCTTTCGGCAGGACAGGGGATGGATTTGGGCGGAGATGACAGATGGTTCATGCTGCCTGTGGCTGTCATGGCGGGAGCGCTTCTGCATATTCTGGAGGATGCTGTCTGCGGCAAGGTACCCCTTGTTTTCCCGGGAGAAAAAATAGGGATAAAGCTCTTTCCTGTCGGCTCCTTTAGGGAATACTTCTTTGGGCTTGCGGTGGTGCTGGCGGCGTATGGCATAAAGCTTCTCTATGGAAGCTGAGCTCTTGTATACATTGACATGATTACATGCACAATGCTATGATAAAACCGTTGAGCCGCTATCGGCTCAGCGGGTTTTTGTGTGCCCGCAGACAGTATTTTCGAGTTTCTGGAGGAGGAAACAAAGAATGATTCAACGTTATACAAACCCTGAGATGGGTAATCTGTGGTCGCTGCAGCATGAGTTCGAGGAAATTCTCGAAGTCGAGATGGCAGCCTGCGATGCGATGGCAGAGCTCGGAGAGATTCCGGCAGAGGCCGCGAAGAATATCCGTGCAAAAGCAAACTTCAATCTGGAGCGCGTTCATGAGATTGAGAAGGTCACGAACCATGATATCATTGCCTTCCTGACGAATGTCGCCGAGTATGTCGGTGATGACTCGAAATACATCCATAAAGGTCTCACGTCCAGTGATGTCAAGGATACTGCTCTTGGCATCATGATGAAAAAATCCGCGGATATCATCCTTGATGATCTTCGCAAATTCCATGAGGTTTTGAAACGCCGTGCGGCGGAGTTCAAGCATACGCCGTGCATTGGCCGTACCCACGGTATTCACGCAGAACCGATGACCTTCGGCTTGAAGCTCTGTCTGTGGATGGCAGAGGTCGAGCGCGACATCGAGCGTGTTGAGCATGCACAGAAGATAGTTGCAGTAGGTAAGCTTTCCGGCGCAGTCGGAACGTATTCCAACATCGACCCGCGCATCGAGGAAATCGTCTGCAAGAAGCTGGGCCTTACACCAGTACGCCTTGCAACACAGGTTATCCAGCGCGACCGCCATGCAGAATACATGACGACTCTCGCCATTGTCGCAAGCTCCTTTGAGAAATTCGCGACAGAGGTAAGAAATCTTCAGCGCACGGATATCCGTGAGGCAGAGGAATACTTCAGCCCGGGACAGAAGGGCTCTTCCGCAATGCCGCATAAACGCAATCCTATCACCTGCGAGCGTGTCGCAGGTATGGCGCGTCTTGTCCGCGGCAACGCAATCGCTGCAATGGAGGATATCACCCTCTGGCATGAGCGTGATATATCCCACTCCTCTGTTGAGCGCGTAATCCTTCCGGACAGCACAATCAATGTTGATTACTGCATCAAGAAGTTCACGAACATCATAGACAAGCTTCTGGTTTATCCGGACGCCATGATGGCAAACATGAACAAGACCGGCGGCCTTATCTACAGCCAGCGCATCATGCTCGCTGTGGTCAGCAAAGGCGTGCTGCGTGAAGATGCATATAAATGGGTACAGCGCAATGCAATGAAACGCTGGCTCGAGGGTGAAGACTTCCGCACGAACGTCGAGAAGGACCCGGATATCACTAAGTATCTCACGAAGGAAGAAATTGATGAGTGCTTCGATTATAAATACTTCCTGCGCAATGTCGATATGATTTTCGAGCGCTTTGGACTTTAAGGAAACACCGAACAATTCCCTTCCGTCCATACCGGAGCTTTTTCCGCCATGCTGTGTCAGATGCCACTTGGCGTAGCAGTACTACGCCTTCGCGTCATCTTACTTGCTTGACGAAAAAATCCCTCGACATGGCCTGGAATTGAATTATTCGTCGTTTCCTTAGGAAATTGACCGGTTTCAGACGGCAGTTCCTGATATATGATAAAGCGCCGGCAACGGCGCTTTTCTAACTTTTTATCCGATGCTGACAGGTGCTAAAACTCCCCACCAAGGTGTGAGCTAAGCCCCTGTAAAGCCCTGGATAAGTTCAACTAAATTCAAAGGGAGTCTGAAACTCCCCTGAATAAGTTTCACTTTACATGTTTTTTAAGGAGAAATGAATTATGTCAGCAGTAGTAGTAATGGGCAGCCAGTGGGGCGACGAGGGTAAAGGTAAGATTGTTGATTATCTTGCACAGCAGGCAGAGGCAGTCGTGCGCTATGGCGGCGGCAGCAACGCAGGCCACACGGTTGCGGTAAACGGCGAAGAATACAAGCTCCGCCTTCTTCCGTCCGGCATCCTTTACAAAGGAACGCTTTGTGTCATCGGCAACGGCGTTGTCGTAGACCCGAAGGTTATGCTTGAGGAAATGGACGCTATGGCAGCACGCGGCATTGATGTCAGCGGTATCCGTCTGTCGAACCGTGCCCATGTTGTTCTCCCGTATCACAGCCTCATCGACGAGCTCAGCGAGGAGCTTCGCGGCAACAGCAAAATAGGAACGACGAAGCGCGGCATCGGCCCCTGCTATCAGGACAAGGCAAAGCGCGTAGGTATCCGTGTCTGCGATCTCATGGACAAGGAAGAATTCGCAAAACGCCTTAAGGAAAATCTTGCGGTCAAGAACATCGAGCTTGAGCGTATGTACAACCATGCGCCTCTCGACTACGATACGATTCTCAAGGAATACGAGGGCTACGCTGAGCGTCTCCGTCCGTATGTCTGCGACACTATTGCTCTTCTTAACGATGAGCTTGCAAAGGGCAAAAAGGTTCTCTTCGAGGGCGCGCAGGCAACCATGCTTGATGTTGACTACGGTACATATCCGTATGTTACATCCTCCCATCCTGTTGCAGGCGGTATCGGCATCGGCGCAGGTGTTGCACCGAACAAGCTGCAGACTGTTGTCGGCGTAGTCAAGGCATACTGCACCCGCGTCGGCGCAGGTCCGTTCCCGACAGAGCAGCTTAATGAAATCGGCGAAAAGCTCCGTGAAGCAGGGCATGAGTTCGGTACTGTCACAGGCCGTCCGCGCCGTACAGGCTGGCTGGATGCTTTCGTTGTCCGCTATGCGGGAATGCTCTCCGGCATCACCCACATGGCCATCACCCGTCTTGATATTCTCGATGGTTTCGATGAAATCAAGATGTGCACAGGCTACAAATATAAGGGAGAGCTTCTTAACGAAATCCCTGCAAGCCTCAAGGTGCTTGCTGAGGTTGAGCCTGTCTATGAGACCTTCAAGGGCTGGAAAACCAGCATCAGCGATATCCGCAAATACGAGGATCTGCCGAAGGAAGCACGCGTATATCTCGAGCGTATGGCAGAGGTCACCGGCATTAAGCTCGGTATCGTATCCGTCGGACCGAACCGTGACCAGACTATCGTTCTGGACGAGCATATTTTCTGATTCGAAACTCAAAGCCGTCTGCTTGCAAAAGCAGGCGGTTTTTTTATGTTTTATTTATATTAAATAGGTATTTAGCATGATATAATGGACAAAGCAAGTTAATCTTCAACAGGGGGCACCGGCCAATGTTTAAGGATAAGAGAATGCGGATTCTGGCAATAGTAATGGGGGTAATAGTAGCTATTGTTGCGTTTCGTGTTGGGATGAATATAGTTGAGAAAAACGCAAAGGCGAAAAACAGCGGCGGTGGAAAGAGCGCTGTGGTGACGGCAGGAAATCCTGTCCGTCAGACAATAACTCCGAAATACAAATTTTCCGGTACGCTTGAGCCTGTGTGGCAGGCTGATGTAGCAGCCAAGGTAGACGGAAGAATCGAGCAGGTGCTTGTTGACGAAGGCGATAAGGTCTCGGCAGGGCAGGCGCTTGTTATACTGGAGCAGACGGATACAAACGCAAACCTCATGCAGGCTCGCGGCTCCTATATTGATGCCCAGGCAACAGTAGAGAAGGCACAGCACGACTATGACCGTGCAAAATATCTTTTCGAAAAGGGCGCAATTTCGGAAGAGGAGCTGGAGCACGCCCAGTTTGCGCTGGACAATGCCCTTGGTAAGCTGGCGAACGCGGAAGGCTCCGTGGCAGCCGCAGACTCCAAGGTGGGCGGTACTACTGTAACGACTCCGCGCGCCGGTATCGTGCAGAAGCGCTATTATCAGGAGGGCTACTACGCAAAGGTTGGAACGGCTCTCTTTAACATAGCCGACATCTCTGTTCTGCGCGCCAAAATCGACGTGCCTGAGGGCTTTATCTCAAGCATAGCCGTGGGCGGACGTGTAGAATGTGTCATACCGTCTATGGATAATCTTCGTGTTGTCGGGACAATCACACGCATCAGCCCGGTGGCGGTGCAGCCGTCCCGTACCTTCGAGGCGGAGGTCACGGTGAATAACGCAGACGGAAAGCTTCGCGGCGGTATTTACGCGGATGCGATTTTGACGGCGCTGCCGAAAACAAACGTGCTGACAGTACCTCTTTCGGCTATTGTAATGCGCGATGACCAGCGTACTGTATATGTTGTTGAGGACGGAATAGCCGTCCGCAAGGTATTAAAGACAGGCTATATCGGTGACGATATCGTAGAGGTTCTCGATGGAGTCACTGAGCAGGATGTCATCATCACCGGCGGACTGAATAAGGTCCGCGAAGGCTCCAAAGTTAAAATATCCGAACGGGGAGCGGAAGAAAAATGATAGATACGTTTATCCGGCGCCCTGTATTTACGACCATGTTCATACTTGTACTGGTCGTATTCGGTATAAAATCCTATCCGACACTGGGTGTAGACCTTTATCCGGACATAGAGCTTCCTATGGTTGCCGTCACCGTCACCTACGAGGGTACGGCTCCTGAGGAAATGGAGACTCTTGTCACGAAGCCCATAGAAAACAGAATCAGTCAGGTATCGGGAATCAAGACGATTACCTCTACCATCCGCGAGGGATATTCCCAGACAATGCTTGAATTTGAAATGGGAACTGACCCGAGGCAGATGGCCAGCGAAGTGCGCGAAAAGGTTGCAGGTGTCCGCAAGCGTCTGCCTGACGATATCGACGAGCCTGTAGTACAGCGTTTTGACGTGTCCTCACGTCCTGTAGCGACGTATTCCTTCTCTTCGGAAACAAGAAGTCCTGGAGAAATCCGCCGCCTTCTGAACGACCTTGTAATCGATGAGCTGCAGATGCTGGACGGTGTGGCTGATGTCACGGTATACGGTGCAAGCAACCGTTCCATCAAAATAACAATCAATCCCGATAAGCTGAAAAAGTACGGGATTTCCATGCAGACAGTGCTGGCGAAAACCAACAGCGCGAACCTCAACACGCCGGGCGGTAAAATCCGCAGCGACAACAACACCATTACCGTTCGTACTGTAGGAAAGCTGACCAGCGTTGACGACTTCAAAAACATCCTTGTTGCAAATGTTGACGGACGTCCTATACGGCTCGTAGATGTTGCAGATGTAGAGGATGCCTGGGTGGACTCGGAATCCTTTTCCCGTACCAACGGCGTGCCCTCGGTTACCCTCGCGGTCAGGAAGCAGTCAAGAACGAACACTGTTGATGTTATTGATCGCGTAAACGAGACGGTGGACAAGCTCATAAAAAATGACCTGCCGCCGGATATCAAAATGAACCGTGTCATGGACCAGTCCAGATACGTGCGTGAAAATATCGGTGACGTATGGAATACCATCCTTTTCGGCGGATTCCTGGCACTTGCAATCACCTACATGTTCCTCAGGGATATCCGCGCCACCATCATAGGCGGTCTCGCGATACCGACCTCCATCGTAGCTACATTCTATCTCATGAAGCAGATGGATTTCACGTTGAACAACATGTCCCTCATGGGACTGTCGCTGGCTGTAGGATTTCTTATCGACGATGCTATCGTTCTCGTTGAGAATATCTTCCGACACATGGAAATGGGAAAGAACCCGTTCAAGGCCTCCAGTGACGCTACCAAAGAACTCATGCTGGCGATACTTGCCACATCCATGTCACTCCTTGCGGTATTCGTGCCGATTGGAAGCATGGGCGAGACGGTTGGACAGTATTTCAAGCAGTTCGGTCTTACTGTAGCCTTTGCACTGGCGTTCTCCACATTGGCGGCCTATACGCTGACACCGATGGTTTCCGCGTACTGGCTGAAGCCGCTCAATGAGGGCAGCGCAAACCGTCCGAAATTCATATCACGAATACTTGAAGGCTTTAATGAACGCTTTGAAAAGCTTCGGGAGCTGTACAACGATATAATGGCGATTGCCATAAAGCATCCGAAAAAAATAATTGTCGGTTCGCTTATCACATTGTTTTTCAATCTGCTTCTGCTGCCGTTTCTCGGAACTGAGCTGCAGCCGACCTATGATTCGGGCGAATTTACGGTTAACATCAAAGGTCCTGCGGGGACAAGTCTTGAACAGATGGCACGCTGGGCGAAGCCCCTTGAAGAAACGGTTCAGGCACTGCCTGAGCTTGACGTAGAGGAAATGCACCTGGGCGGGGTCCGTACCTCCGTAAACGAAGGAAGTATCCGCGTGAAGCTGAAGCCTATGGAGGATAGAGACCGCGGAATGCTGGATATTATGGCGGAGCTTCGCAGGGACTTTGCCGATGTGGGAGTCATGAAGGTTGGCGTCGTCACCAACCAGGGCGCACGCAGCGACCCGCGTCCGGTACAGATAGGTATTCGAGGCAGCGATATAAAAAAATTGAATCAGTACGCGGAGGATTTGGCTGAAAAACTCCGTCATACCCCGGGCGCAACAGATGTTGAGGTCATAGGAAGCGATCCTGAGCCTGAAATTCTCATTAGACTGAATCAGACGAAGGCAAGCCAGCTCGGACTGGACAACACAAACGTCGGACGTGTCGTGCAGTACGCATTTCAGGGAAAGAAAACAGGAAATTCCTATACCATCGGAAACAACGACTACGATATCATAATGCAGCTTGATAAAGGCGACAGACGGACGCTGCAGGACGTTGCGAACCTTCAGGTATCCACAGATTCCGGAGAATACATACGTCTTGGCGATATAGCTGAGGTCTCCATGGGTTCAGGTCCGCAGCGTATCGACCGCGAAGGCCGTCAGCGCCAGGTGGCTGTATACGCGAATGCCACAGGCGTATCACCGGGCGAGCTTCTCAAGACAACACAGGAAAAGCTCATTCCTGAGCTGAACATGGATATCGGCTACAGATATAAGATGATTGGTGACGCGGATATGATGAACCGTGTTTTCAGCGAGGTAGTAAAGGCTGTTGTTCTGGCCATAGTACTTATCTACATGGTGCTGGCGGCAGAATTTGAAAGCTACTCCCAGCCCTTCGTCATAATGATGAGTCTGCCCTTCGCCGTAATCGGCGCGGTGCTCGGCCTTCTTGTTGCGAACCAGACTGCCAACATGATGTCCCTCATCGGATTTACCATGCTTCTCGGTCTTGTTACGAAGAACGCTATCCTGCTTATCGACTACGCCAATCAGGCGAGAGAGCGCGGTATGGAAATTCGTGAAGCGGTGCTGGAGGCATGCTCACTGCGTCTCCGTCCGATTATCATGACGACGCTCTCCACAATGCTCGGTATGCTGCCGATTGCCCTTGGCATAGGCGCGGGCGCTGAGCTTCGTCAGTCAATGGGTGTAGTCCTCATAGGCGGACTGACCACATCAACGCTTCTGACTCTCGTCGTCGTTCCTCTTATCTACATTCTCACTGAGGAATGGAAGGAAAAACGAAAAGCACAGAAAACGGCGTAAGACGAGAAAAATTACATAAAAAGAAAAATTCCGTGGGAGATTAGAGCACCCACGGAATTTTTATCTTGTCTTATGAAAACAATTCTTTAAGCTGTATAAGTTTCACTTCATCCGTTTCTTTCGCTTCAAATCCGGAGCGTGATATAAATACATACTTATAACAGCGCAGTCCTGTTTTATTAATCTGCTCGATTTCTTGATCAATCATTTGATTGGTAACCGGCTTTTTCCTGAATTTCACTTCATAGAACACATAACCATTTTCGTCGTATGTAACCACGTCAAATTCTCCGTTTGTGTGGTTTTTCGGGTCATCATAATAGTATTTGCCGATTTTTTCAGCCGGCGGTGTTATGTTTCCAAGCTTATTCTGACGTATCAGATATTGTCTGCATATCTGTTCAAATCTGTGTGGCACATACCATTCTTCAAAATCCTTGCTGATATATTTCTCATAGAATACATCTTCATCCATTATTTTCTGCTGAGATAAATATCGAAAGATGTATCTGAAATAAAACAAAGACAGATTGTCGCTTATATGATACCCGGCTTTTTTCTTGTTTCCTTCGTCGTTTATTGGCGCGGTTCTTTCAACAACATCCATGCGGATAAGCCGATCCAGAACATCCGCTAATGTCGGACCGCTGGACACATGCGACTGTGCCAGTATATCGCTGTACTTCGAATAATTCTGCGCCAGCGCGGCAAACACTTCGTTGGCATTTGCCATCTTGGATATTTCGGAGTTCAAATACATTGATACTTCGTTTTCCAGACGTGACCCCGGAGCAGCAATCAGCCTCAGGATGTTTTCCTTAACAGATTGTTTATCATCTATCAGCTGGTTGTAGTAAGGAATTCCGCCAAAAACAGAATAGATTCTTACTTTGTCTTCATCTGAAAAGTTTGGATAGAACAGAGCAGATTCATAATAGTCCATCTGCTTAAGTTCAATAGTTAAATCTACTCGGCCATACAGCGGATTGGAGACGGCAAGCAATGATTTCATAATATCCATGAAGGAGCCCAAAAGTATCAGGGACAGCTTTGCTTTGCCTTTATAATTGTCAATCAATGCCTGCAAAATGCTGTCTATTCCTTTGACAGTTTCCCGCAGATATGGATATTCATCCAGAATGAATGTAACCTTTTCTTTTTCCGAAAGCTGAAAAATATACTCGAAAATTTCCTCCGCAGAAGTAAAACCGAGTTTGGGCAGATTAAAAATATCCGAAACTATGCTGCATATATTTTTTACATTGCTTGCTTCTGCTATCTGGCGGCACTCATAGTAAATAATCTTTGCATCGGTCTTTTGCACTGCCTGTTTAACCAATTCGCTTTTTCCGACGCGTCTGCGCCCGTATATAAGTGTCGTGTTCAATTTATCCATATTCAGTGCGCTTGCTAATTGTTTTAGCTGCTTTTCGCGGCCGATAAAATTCATTTTAGTCGACTCCTTCCGACTCGGTTCTGTTCGAGTTAAATTCATCATACATCTTATAAAGTATTTTGTAAAGTTTTACTCGGATTCGACCGAGTCGGTTTTGTCCAACAAAAATAAGGCCGTCTTTTTCAGAAAAAAATGAGAAAAATCATCTATGCTGTATGAGCTTTACAAAATCGAAAAGAAAGAAGTGCATGCTCATGAAGTGGGAAGTAAATACCTGGAAATCAACACGTAAGGTAAAATACGAGGTGCATTATTCAAACAATGCAAAGCTGCTGATAAAAGCAGTGAAATTCTTGACAGAGAAGCTAAAGAATCTGACTCATCAGGCACATTAAACAACGTCTGTCTGCTTCCTAAAAAATCTGTTACAATATATAGGAATCGTAAAATCATTGTTTCCGTGGTAACAGGAGGTAACTCTCTATGATAAAGAAATGGCTGAAACGCAGTGCGGCAGCTGCTGTGGCTTTGATGATTTCTGTTGTTCCTGTGCTTCCGAATGTCCCTGCACCTGTTGCATCCCGTGCGGAGATGGAAAGCGGCGACGCAATAGCGGCGCTTTTCGGACTTCTCGGCACAGGCGCTATGTATGGCAGCTACCTCTCCGCTGTCATGGACGCAGGAAACAATTCCATATATCAGGAGCAGACGGATATCTATGACGCGAGAGAAAACGGAATCTCCACCAACTCTATAGATCAGGAGCTTGCCAATAACATCATGAATCAGCTGGTGGAGCGCGGCGACTATGTACTGGATATACGCTCACTTCCGTTCCGCTGGCGTGTGAATGCAAGCAACGAATTTAACGCCGCATGCTTTCCTACGAACATGGTGACAATAAACAGCGGACTTATCCGTGGACTTGGCCGTGACACCGACGAAATCGCAGGTGTTCTTGCCCATGAAATGACACACGGACTGAAGCTCCATGCCGCGTATACCTATGCCAGAGCGGCGGCACAGTCCTTCGGTATTCAGTTTTTGAGCATGGTAACAGGAGCGGCAGACGGCAGAGTGGCCTCGGTTCTTGCGGATTACTCTGTTGCAAAAAATATCATCCTGCCTGTTGAGTACGAGGCCGACGAGGGAGGCTTTTACCTTGCGGCAAGCGCAGGCTTTAACCCCGGCGGCTCTGCGGCGGCAATGTCCAGGATGCTCTACCTCAGCCAGCACCCGGAGACCTTCGACAGAAGCTACGGCATGGAGGCCTATGACCACCCTGATACCGACAAACGCGAGGCAAAGCTTGCACAGATGATGACTGCCTACAGCTGCGGGCATGTGACTGTAGAAAAAGGCAATGAAATCTACATCGACGGAGTAAGGCTTCTGAAGGCGAAATACACGACAGAGCTTTACGACAACTCAAAGGAAAACGCATATCTCATAGCAGGAGGACTGGCTGCTGCGTTCCACGAATACCATTCCGCGGACGGCTGGAATTTCCGCGCGGGCATGAACGGACGTGTGGATTACCTTGATGACAACCGTATTTACGAACCTCTGAAGGATGCTGTAGCCGCGGCAAACATGGACGGCGTTCTCGAACGTCTGGTAAGGGCGGCATACAGCCATGAAGGTCACAGCGGAGCCCGTATCAAAATGATAACTGATGCGGCAAACCGCTCCCTCAAATGGAAGGAACGAAAAGAAAAAAATGCGGCTGCATCCACAAACCTTGTGGAGCGCCTCTATAACAACGCGGACTGGTACAACGACTGCTACCGCCCGGAGCTTGCCATAAAAGAAGCTGAGAGAATGTTCGGCTGCGTTACGACCATACGTCAGCAGTCGGGACTCTATGCGGTACGCGGAAGAGCAAATGCACTCCTGGGGAACTTTGAAAACGCAATGGAGGATTGCAATCACGCCGTAGAACTCGATCCTAAATTCGCATACGCATACCTGAACCGGGCAGAGGTATGGCGCGCTCAGGGAAATACCGACGAAGCCATGGCGGACATCCGCCGTGCCATAGACTGCGACGAAAAAAACATGGCGGCGTACCATATGGCAGGTGACATAGAGGACGAGCTTGGCGATAAGGAAGCCGCGAAAAAGGACTACACGGAGTACCTCAAGCTCAATAAGGACGCAAGAGACCTTCCGGATGAATACCTGAAGGAGCTGGCTCCGAAGACCTGGGAAGAAATCCAAAAGGAAAAGGCAAAGGCTGAAAAGGAAAAGAAGGAAGCCGAAGCCGAGAAAAAGAAAAAGGAAGAAAAAGAAGCGGCAAAGAAAAAGGACGCGAAGGCTGAGGATGCCAAGGCAGCAAAGGAATCTGATAAGGGCAGCGACAAGAAAGAAAAGACGGCTGCCCCTGTTGATTCGAAAAATGCGGAAAATAGTAATAAATCAGGAAACACGGTCAAGTAAGAATTTGCATAATTGAAGCGACTGTAAAGCAAAACACTGCGTACAAGAAAATTTTGTGCGCAGTGTTTTTGTGTTGAAAAAATATTTAGCTGGTGTATAATAGAAAATATGTTCTAATGCTTTGAGGCTATTGGGAAATTATTTCTTCAATTAAGTCCGTGTACGGACTTAATAATGTAAGTCAAGGAGGCTTAGAAAATGAAATTTTGTATTGAAATTGAGGAAGTGTACGCAAAGGATATTGTCGTGGAATCAGATAAATGGCAGGATGCGTTAATGTCAGCTATAAAGAAATCCGATAAAGGCCAGTTCATAATGCTTCCGGAGGATATGAAAGAGGAAAACGTATACGTTAAGGGATGGCCCTATTCGGTATGCGATAAGTGGTCTGTTGATGATGTTGATGAGTATGTAAAAAAACAACCTCATTGGATGTCCTTGAACATCACGGAAGATGAAAAACGTAAGGCATTGGTCTTCATGAAGGAGCATGTCGATAAAAACACAGGGTTCAATTGGAAGTCATTGGAGCAAGCGCTAACTGCTGTTGTTGAAAAACGAAAATGTTAATGTTGTTTTGTCTCTGCATGGTAGTGTATGGAAATGTTTTGCGCATAAATTGCAGAATGTTATCAAATATGATAACATTAGTTTGAGGAGATTTTATGAAGTGGGAAATAGAGTACTACATGAAAGAAAATGGTGAAATTCCCGTTTATGATTTTTTACAGACGTTAGAACCGAAGATGCGGGCAAAAGTTAGAAGCATGATCGGGTTGCTGGAACGGTGTGGAACAGAGCTTCGAGAGCCGTATGTAAATTCTGTTAAAGGCGAAAAATATAAGGGTTTGTGGGAATTGAGAGTTAAATTTGCCTCTGATATAACGAGGGTATTTTATTTTACTTTTACTGGCGGAAAATTTGTTCTATTGCATGGAATAAAAAAGAAAACTCAAAAAACACCACAAGTTGAAATTGAAAGAGCCATGCGATATAAGCGTGACTACGAGAGGAGAATGGAAGATGCGTAGAGCAGGCATTAGTTCGGCAGAAATTGATATGATGCTTAATGAAGATTCGGAATATAAGGCTGAGTATGAGCGCCTGAAACCGAGATATGAGCTTATTGCGCAGATTATCCATGCCAGGAATGAGCAGAAAATAACGCAGGCAGAGATGGCTGAACGCATGGGTACAAAAAAATCCAATATCAGTCGTTTTGAGAGCGGCACATATAATCCATCATTAGATTTTTTGATACGGGCAGCAGCTTCTTTGGGGAAAAAAATCAGTTTTTCACTGGAATGATTGCATGAAATATTTTGAACTTGAAAAGTATGAGAAACAGATGCAAAAAAGAATGAATAACAAGAAATGCGTTACACTGTTAAATACAAGCTTGTAACGCATTTTTATTTTTGCATTGGAATGTAAAAATTTGTAAAAATGGTTTGCTCTATGGTAGGAATGATATTACTATTGTTCTAGATCAGGAATAAAATATTACCGGTTTTGTGGAACGATAACATAAATAGTATATTTATAAGTACCGGAACAAGGGGATGAATGTTATGAATATACAAATGGATGCTGCGTTGGGAATGCAGTATCATAGTCCGCAACAACAGGCCAGAGTGATAACCGAAACATGGGCTGCTGACAATATGTACTGTGTTATTTGCGGAGCGCCTCATTTAGAGTCGCTGAAGAACAATCGCCCTGTGGCAGATTTGACTTGTCCTGGTTGTCATAGCATTTTCGAATTAAAAAGTCACAACGGGAGATTTGGCGGAATAATATCTGATGGTGCATATGATACGATGATGGCGCGACTTGCCGATGATAATAATCCACATCTTTTTGTCATGGAATATAATCGCGCTGAATACGTGGTGGAAAACCTTTGGGTTATACCGAAATATTTTTTCACGTCGGAGATTATAATGAAAAGAAAACCTCTTTCAGCAAATGCACGGAGAGCAGGATGGACTGGATGTAATATTGCATGGAAAAACATTCCTGCGCAGGGGAAAATTGCTGTGATTAGCAAAAGAGTGATACTTGATCCTGCAAAAGTTCGAGAAAAAGTTTCAGTAACTGGATCGCTTGCAACTGATAGAATCAAAGAGAGAGGCTGGCTTATGGATGTTCTCTATTGCTTAAATCAAATTGGTACGGAATATTTTGCGCTTAGTGATGTATATAAATTTACTGATTATTTACAGGAAAGGCATCAAGACAACCATAATGTTCATCCTAAAATTCGTCAGCAATTGCAAGTTTTACGCGATAAAGGATTCGTAGAATTTCTGGGGAGAGGAAAGTATCGAATTACAGAAAGATGTAGTTGAAAATATTATAACTCGGCAAAAGATGTCCCCCACTTCTGTAAGTGGGGGCTGGGGCAAATAACAGGCGGCGAGCATATCTCCCGCCTCGCGCGACGCGAAGCTAGTGCCATTGGCAAAACGCTGATAGAGTAAGTTTTGCCTTCGGCAAAACTGGAACGAAGGCGTTATAACAGTGAATATGAAATTGGACGTACATGCTTACGGCTCACAATAATTCAAAAGGCGGCTCTTTCGTGATGGAAGGAGCCGCTTTCCTTATATTTTGCCTGATTTGAAAAATTGTCGAAAAATTGTAAACTTTTATGCGAAAACATATGCTTTCGGGTGTAAATTTACAACTTTTGTATGTATACAGTATTTCTCCAAAGGAGCATTGTATTTAGTATTACTACGCGGTATACTATTTAAGCCGAAACGATATAGATGGCATAATTAAAGGAGAGATTAGCATGGCAGACATGAAAGCGTACGTTCAGCAGGTTTTGGATGAAATTGTTAAAAGAGATCCTGACCAGAAGGAATTTCATAATACGGCAAAAGAAATTTTGACATCTATCATTCCTGTGCTTGAGGCACATCCTGAATATCAGAAGGACAGACTTCTGGAGCGTTTCCTTGAGCCGGAGCGTACAGTCATTTTCCGTGTGCCATGGGTTGATGATAACGGCGACCTGCAGGTGAACCGCGGCTTCCGCGTTCAGATGAGCAGCGCTATCGGACCTTACAAGGGCGGCCTGCGTTTCCATCCCAGCGTTAACCTCAGCATTCTGAAGTTCCTGGCAACAGAGCAGGTTCTCAAGAATGCTCTCTCGGGACTTCCTATCGGCGGCGGCAAGGGCGGCTCTGATTTCGACCCGAAGGGCAAATCCGACGGCGAGGTTATGCGCTTCTGCCAGAGCTTCATGACGGAGCTTTACCGCCATATCGGCGCAGATACAGATGTACCGGCAGGTGATATCGGTGTCGGCGGCCGCGAGATTGGTTATCTTTTCGGTCAGTACAAGCGCATCCGCGACACCTATGAGGGTGTTCTCACGGGTAAGGGCCTTACCTTCGGCGGAAGCCTTGCACGTACAGAGGCTACGGGCTACGGTCTTCTCTATTTCGTCAAGGATATGCTTGATGACAACAATATTGATATCAAGGGCAAGACGGTTGCTGTTTCCGGTGCAGGAAACGTTGCGACCTATGCTATTGAAAAGGCTCAGCAGATGGGCGCGAAGGTCGTCACCTGCTCTGACTCCAACGGATATGTTTACGACCCTGAGGGCATCGACCTCGACCTTGTTAAGGATATCAAGGAAGTCCGCCGCGGACGTATCAAGGAGTACGTTGAGAAGCATCCGAAGGCAGAGTACCATGAGGGCTGCAAGGGTGTATGGACTGTCAAATGCGATATTGCTCTTCCGTGTGCTACACAGAATGAGCTTGACCTCGAGAGCGCAAAGACTCTTGTTGCCAACGGCGTAAAGGCTGTAGGCGAGGGTGCGAATATGCCGTCTACGCTGGATGCTATCGAGTATCTGCAGAGTAACGGTGTCCTCTTTGCCCCGGCAAAGGCTGCAAACGCAGGCGGTGTTTCCGTATCCGCCCTTGAGATGTCCCAGAACAGCGAGCGTCTTTCCTGGACATTTGAGGAAGTGGACCATCGTCTCAAGGGAATCATGGACAACATCTATGCTCAGGCAAAGGGCTGCGCAGAGAAATACGGCTGCAAGGGAAATCTTCTTGCAGGTGCGAACATGGCAGGCTTTGCAAAGATTGCCGAGGCAATGCACGCACAGGGCTGGGTGTGATTTTTTAGAAATTGACATACAAAAGCGGCGGGGAGCTTTGACTTCTCCGCCGCTTTTTTCGAATGAAAATAGGCCTTTTATTCTATCATATATAGTGATATAGTATTCGAAGATGGTCGTAACCTGTTTTTCAGATTACAAACAAAAATGCTTTCGCAATGGAAATGCATCATGGAGGAAATTGTATGACAAAGAAACAACTATGGAAGAAAATTCAGATGACCTTTGCCGCCGGCGGCGTTATGATGACGATGCTGGCAGGCCCTGCTGCACCTGTGGCGCATGCTGAGGATTGGGGAAATATTCTCGGTGGCGTTATAGGTATAAGCAACACATATAACCAGTATCTTAGCGCGCTTTTGTCCCTGGGAAATGATCCTCGTCAGCAGAATGCGGCTTTGACGAAGGATATGGATGACAACGGCCGCTGCTATGACGAGGAGACGAACGCCGTTGTCACCAGCGTTATGGAGCAGCTCATAAACAAGGGTGAGTATGCGATGATGCCGGATTCTCTCCCTTTCCGCTGGCGTGTAAATAACAGTGAGGAATTCAATGCTTTCTGTACTGCCATGGATTATGTCAGTGTAAACCGCGGCGCTGTTGAGCAGCTCAATTATAACCGCGATGAGCTGGCAGGCGTGCTTGCCCATGAGATGATTCACGGTCTCAAGCAGCACGTGGCATATGATAACGCAAAGACTATTGCTACACAGTATGGTGTGTCACTTCTTCAGGGTTCAACGGACATTCTGACAGGAACACTCCTGCAGGTTATGGCAAACTACAATGCGGCAAAGAACTACACCGCTCCGTCGGAGAATGAAGCTGACGAGATGGGCTTCTACCTCATGGCATCTGCCGGCTTTAATCCCGGCGGCTTCCCTGCAATGGTTTCCCGTATGCCGGACAGCCCGGGTGAATCCCTCTTGAATCCGGATAATCATCCTGAGACGAGAACCCGTCTTACCCGCGGCGCTAAATGGATGTCGGATTACGGCTTCGGACATGTAACTGTTGACGGTACTACGGTGCTTATCGACGGCACGCCGCTCGTTACTATGCAGGCAGACGATACGCTGAGCGGTGTTGAGCGTGCTTATTTTGTTGCCGGCGGCATCTCAAAGGGCTTCCATGACAACCGTCTTGCTTCCACATGGTTCTTCAAGCAGACCGGCAATACAATCAGCTATCTGAATGATGATGAGGTATATCGTCCGCTGAAGGAGGCTGTTCGTGAGGCAGGTGTTGAAGGGCTCCTGCAGCAGCTTGTTGAGGCAGCTTACAAGAGCGACGCGAAGACAGGAAACCGTGAGAAGTATCTTGCCGAGGAAAAGGAACGCCGTGATGATATTAAAAAGGAGCAGCAGAAGGCTCTGAAAAAATCGGACGAAAATATCGCTACATATCAGCATAAGTCCGACACCTATAATGCACTCGGACTTACGAAGCTGGCTGTTCATGAGGCAAACCGTCTCCTGGCTGTAGACCCTAACAGCGCATTCGCTCATGGCGAGCTTGGCTGGGCACATTACCAGGAGGGCAATTATGCCGCATCCGCAGAGGAGCATAAAAAGGCTATCGCCATTGACCCGATGAATAACTGGAACCATCTGCGACTCGGTTATGCCTGCAACGCTCTCGGTGATGTAGAAGGAGCTCTCGCAGCCTGCGCTTTCCTCGACAAAAACGCGCCAGGCAGATATAACGACGAGTACTGGCTCAAGGGTAAGATTTTCGACCAGATGGGCGACGAGGCAAAGGCACAGCGCGCTTTTGCTCAGTACATTTCCGTTGCACCTGATGATATAAACGCTGTTCCTGAGCATTACCGCATGGCGATTAAGGAAGAAAAAGAACGCGTAGAACAGAAATACAGCAACTGATTACGGCAGCTGATTAAATGACGCCTTTCCTTCGGGAAAGGCGTTTTCGTTGTTATTAGGATAAAACATGATTATGCATAGCCACACTGGCAATAATAATAGATTATTAATAATTGGCCTTGATTTTTAATTTGCTGTGCACTTGACGGTGCAGATGGGGTGTGTTATTTTTTGAAAGACAACTGGTTATATTTTGTCAGGAGGAAGATGTTGTATGAAAAAGATTGCTATTTTTAACTGCGTCATGGCCAATGAACGCTGTACAAGCTCCGGGTGCTTTAAGGCATTTAATAACAAGGAAGCTGCTTTTGAGCGGTATGCAGAGGAGGGCGCAGAGCTGATGGCTTTTGTGCGCTGCAATGACTGCGGCCACGATTGGGATAATGACGAAAACCTCGCGAAGAAGATAGACCGTCTGAAGGATATCGGCGTAGAGGTTGTGCATTTCGGTGCCTGCACGATTCATAACGGCAAGGAATGCAAGTTCATTACTCGTTTGGGCGAGAAGTTCAACGAAATGGGCATTGAGACTGTACGCGGAACGCACAGAACACATAAAGCAAGTTAATATTGATTTGAAAAGAGGCTGTGAAAAATGCGAAGGTATTTTTCACAGCCCTTTTTTATTGACATGACATGAAAATCAGTGTATAGTTGATGACATCAATTATTGACTTTATCAACTATATTGGGGTGAAAATTATGCAGGATAATCTTGCTATAGCCCACAGCTTCGGGTGTCTTCATAGAAATGCAAAGGCATATATCGTAGATGCCTGCCGTGCGTGGAATCTTACATATTCGGAATACGTGCTGCTGCTCCGGCTCTATGAGGAGGAGGGACGCAGTCAGGAGGAGCTTGCGGCGGAGCTTGATCTGGACAAGGCGGCAATAACGAGGAGTATACAGCTTCTTGAGCAGAAAAATTTCCTGCGCAGGGAAACGGACGCAAAGGACAAGCGCAGAAAGCATCTTTTTGTCACGGAGTACGCCCGTACTCAGCAGAATGAACTGCAGGATATTCTTGGTACGTGGGTGGAATATCTTTCCGAGGGGATTTCAAAAAGCGAGCAGGATATCGTAGTGCAGGCGCTTACAAAGCTTGCGGTGCGCTCAGGCGAAGCGGATTTTATCGGAAATGTGCGCAAGCGGATTCGTAAGGAGGTGAAAAGGTCATGAGGAAAAGAGCGGTAATGGCAGCAGCATGCGTGCTTCTGGTGCTTGCATCGGGCTGCGGGAAAAAGGAAGAAGCTGCGGCGCGTCCGCCAATGGTAAAATATCAGCGCGTTTCGGAAAGCACCGCGGAGTCCGCATCGTCTTACGCGGGTACGGTAAGAGGAAGATATGAGACAAATCTCGCGTTTCAGGTAGGCGGACAGATTCTTTCGCGAAATGTGCAGCTTGGCGACAGGGTGGCGGCAGGTCAGGTGCTCATGACAATAGATCCGAAGGATGTCGCTCAGAAAGTAAATCAGGGCGACGCGGCAGTGCAGTCTGCTGAGGCACAGCTTGCGCTGGCAGAGGCGAATTACGCACGCTATCAGCAGCTCTACGCGGCAGACGCGGTATCGGCTATGGTGCTTGACCAGTACAGGACATCCTACGAAGCGGCTCTTGCTGCGTATAACAATGCGGCAGCCCAGGCGGCGCAGGCACAGAACGCGCTTTCATATACGCAGCTCACCGCTACAGGCGACGGCGTCATATCCGCAGTAAACGCGGAAGCAGGGCAGGTGGTAGCCGCAGGCACTCCTGTTATGTCGCTTGTTCAGACGGGAGAGCTTGAAATCGAGATAAACGTTCCTGAGAGCAAGGTGGCGGAATTTACCGCAGGAAAGCCCTGCACAGTGTCCTTCTGGGCGCTGAACGGCGCATCGGCAGCGGGAACAGTGCGCGAGACTGCTCCTATGGCGGACCCTGTGTCACGTACCTACAAGGTTCGCGTTTCCGTGCCGAATCCGCCGCAGGGCATGGCACTCGGCATGACGGCGAATGTGTCCTTTGAGGACGGCAGTGCGCCTGCAGAAAGAAGTGTGCTGCTTCCCATGTCGGCAATCTATCAGACGGGAGACAGTCCGCAGGTGTGGGCAGTTGATGCGGAGAACAGGGTTCATCTGAAAAATGTATCGGTTGAAAAATTTGACGGCAACAATGTGCGCGTTTCAGGACTTTCAAATGATGATATCGTTGTCACGGCAGGAGTTCACCGCCTGCAGGAGGGGCTTTTGGTGCGGCTCGGGACAGAGGGTGACAAGCCATGAGGAATCTGACCGAGGTATCACTGAAAAATAAGGATCTTGTCTGGTATTTTATAGTTGTTGCGTTCCTGGCAGGAATATTCTCCTTTTCAAAGCTCGGGCGCATGGAGGACCCCGATTTCACCATACGCACCATGGTTGTTACGGCGGCATGGCCTGGCGCAAGCGCGGATTTGATGGAGGAGCAGGTAACAGACAAGCTGGAAAGAAAGTTTCAGGACCTTCCGGGTATTGATAACATCGAAAGCTTTACGCGGGCAGGACAGACCTGCATATACGTTTCCCTGCGGGAGGACTTGGACGCATCTCTTATACGAACCAGCTGGAGAGATATCCGGAATTTCGGCAATGACATAAAAGAGGACCTTCCTGACGGCGTGTACGGCCCTTATTATGACGACCGTTTTGATGACGTTTTCGGCTCAATTTACGCTATCACGGGAGACGGCTATTCCTACGAGGAAATGCGCCGCGCCGCAGAAAAAGCGCGCCGCCTTATACTGCAGGTTCCGAATGTTCAGAAGGTAGAGCTTCTGGGAGTTCAGGAGGAAAAAGTCTACGTGGAAATCGAGAATGCAAAGCTGGCATCTCTCGGTATTCCGCCAACGGCAATATCCTCTGCCATAAAAAGCCAGAATATAATAAGTCCGTCGGCAATGGTGGAAACAGAAACGGACAATGTGTATCTCCGCATCACAGGTACCTTTGATGACCTTGAGGCTATCAGAGAAACTCCTGTATCAGCCAACGGAAAAATATTCCGTCTCGGTGATATAGCGACTGTTGAGCGCCGTACCGCAGAGCCGATGGACCCGAAGATGTACTACAACGGCGAGCCTGCCATAGGAATCGCCGTGTCAATGGAGCCCGGCGGAAATGTGCTTGAGCTGGGGGATGACCTGGATGAGCTGATAAAGAAAATCAGCGACAGCGAGCCTGTGGGGCTTGAAATACATCAGGTATCAGACCAGCCGAAGGTTGTCGAGGAATCCATCAGCGAATTTGTAAGTACCTTAAGGGAAGCGGTCATAATCGTCCTTATCGTGAGCTTTTTGAGTCTCGGAATGAGGACGGGCATGGTGGTGGCAGGCTGTATTCCTCTGGTACTGGTAGCGACCTTCTGCGGCATGTATATCATGGGCATAGATTTGCAGAAGGTATCTCTGGGTTCGCTTATCATTTCATTGGGATTGTTTGTTGATGATGAAATCATAGCCGTTGAAATGATGAGCGTGAAGCTTGAAGAGGGCCTCAGCCGTATGGAGGCGGCGTGCTACGCATTCCGCGCAACGGCGATGCCGATGCTCACGGGAACACTCATCACCTGCATGGGCTTTATACCGATAGCCTTTGCAAAGGGAATTACCTCGGAATTCTGCCAGTCAATGTTCCCTGTTATAGCGATGTCGCTTCTCGTTTCCTGGGTTATCTCCGTCATGGTGGCTCCGCTTTTCGGCACATATCTGATCAAGGTTAAGGTCACGGACGAAACCGGCAGTAAAAAGAACGACATGTATCAGAGCAGATTTTACGTGATTTTCCGCAGTGTGCTGAAATGGTGCCTTACTCATAAGGCTGTTGTTATTGCTGCTACGGCAGGTGTTTTCGCGGCTTCGGTAGTTCTCATGGACCATGTTCATCAGGAATTTTTCCCTCAGTCCGTGCGGCCGGAAATCATAATGTCCATGCGCCTGCCGGAGGGAAGCTCCCTTAAGGATACTGAGGAGGAAGGCAGACGCTTCGCGGAGTTCCTTGATGCCCACAGCGATAAGATAAATAATTATTCCTATTATGTGGGAACAGGCGCGCCGCGCTTTGTCCTGACCATTGACCCTGAAGCAGACGCGTCGAATTTTGCTCAGTTTGTCATCGTTTCAAAGGATGTGGACTCGCGAAATGAAATGACGGCGGCTATAAGAAAAGAGCTTTCGGATAATTTCCCCAACATTCGCCCGAACCTCCAGTACATACAGACAGGGCCGCCTGCCGATTATCCTGTTATGATGCGCGTGTCGGGCTACGACAAGGATGAGGTGCGCAGGATTTCGGATGAGGTAGTCAGAAGACTTGTGGCGGATGGCGGCTACGTAGATATAGGCCGCAACTGGAACGAAAAGACAAAGACGGTGCATCTTGAGCTTGACCAGGCGAAGCTCCGCGCCATGGGGATTTCGGGACAGCAGCTGGCGCAGACTCTCTACACGGAGATTTCGGGAGCAGGTATTGCCGAGTATTACAAGGGTGACCGCACCATTGAGATACAGCTCCGGCTGAAGGACGTTGACAGAAGCGACCTTTCGAAGCTCAAGGATATTCAGGTATACATAGGCGAGAAGGGCTATGTGCCCCTTTCTCAGATTGCGAAGATTTCCTATGAGGCGGAGAACGGGCTTATATGGCGGTACAATCTCCTGCCAACCATAACGGTACAGGCAAATCTCGCGTCGGGCACAGGCAATGACGGCGCTATAGCCGCCTACGATATGACTGAGGACATAAGAAAGGAGCTTCCGCTGGGATATTCCATTACTCCTGCAGGCTCATTGGAGGACAGCGACACAGCCATGGACTTCCTGTTGACTCCTGTGCCTGTCACGGTATTCATCGTAGTGACACTTCTCATGATACAGCTTCGCAGGGTAAAGCTTGTGATACTCACGCTTCTTACCGCGCCTATGGGCGTTATCGGCGTCACCTTCGGAATGCTGTTCTTTGACAAGGCACTGGGCTTTGTGGCGTATCTCGGAATACTTGCTCTCATGGGCATGATTATCCGAAACTCCGTTGTGCTTATCGACCAGATAGAAAAGCATCTTGAGGAGGGAGAGACGCCCTGGGATGCAGTGGTGGATTCCGCGATTAAGCGTTTCCGCCCGATAATGCTGACGGCGGCCACTACAATCCTCGGTATGCTGCCGCTTATGACGAGCGCCTTCTGGGGGCCGATGGCGACAGCTATCGCCTGCGGCCTTGTGATTGCGACAGCGCTGACGCTTCTGGTGCTTCCCACCATGTACGCCGCGGTTTACAGGATAAAAGAAGAGTAGAATAGGCATGAATAAAAGCTCCAAGGCATCTGACCTTGGAGTTTTTTCTTTATCTGGATATAGAATATGGTCAGAGCCTGTCCTATACTTTGGTGTAATACAGAAAATCAAGGTGATATAAATGACGAACACAAATGAATTTCAGCAGAAGCGCGTCCTTGCCGTGCATGACATTTCCTGTGTCGGCAAATGCTCCCTCACGGTGGCGCTTCCAATAATATCAGCGGCAGGTGTGGAATGCTCCGTTCTGCCTACGGCGGTGCTTTCAACGCACACAGGCGGCTTCAGGGACTTTACCTTCCGTGACCTCACAGAGGATATACGCCCCATCATTGTGCACTGGAAATCCCTGGGAATTCATTTTGACGCGATATATACAGGTTATCTCGGCTCCTTCGAGCAGATAGATATAGTCTCGGCACTTTTTGACGAGTTTGCCTCGGAGGATACTACAATAATCGTAGACCCGGTCATGGGTGACAACGGAACGCTCTACGCGGCTTTCGACGATACCTTTCCGCCGGAAATGAAAAAGCTCTGCGGAAAGGCGGACGTCATTCTGCCGAATCTCACAGAGGCAACGGCCATGCTTGGCGAAAAATATAAGGACGGCCCGTATACGAAGAATTACATAGAAAAAATCTTCCGCCGTCTTGAGGAAGCAACCAACACGAAAAAAATCGTCCTGACAGGCGTGAACCTGGATAATGAAAAAATGGGTGCCGCCACCTACGACGCGGAAACAGGAAACATTGACTACATCCTCGGAGAAAATATCCCGGGAAGATATCACGGTACGGGTGATGTATTCGGCAGTGCTGTCGTCGGTGCCCTTGCAAACGGCATGAGCCTTGCCGACTCAGTACGCGCCGCCGTGGATTTTACTGTGGAAAGTATCCGCTGGACCGCAAAGGCTGGGACAGACATCCGATATGGAGTAAACTTCGAAGCAAACCTCGCAGGATATATTAAGAGCGTACAAGGATAATATTTGTTATGGCGGGGGATTTACATCTGACCATAGACTTTGATATACTGATAATGGTTTTACAGCTCATTCCTTAGTGAGCCGGACCAAAATATTAAATTTCATATTGTGAACCATGAAGAGAAGGCGAGAGACAAGCTCGATGACCCTTCAGCAACCTGCCGCGCGTGCAAACGCGGTAAGGTGCTAAAGCTTGATCGATGGGAATATGCGTAGATACTGCAAGCCCATCAGACGATGGGCTTTTTTGCTTGCGTCTCTTTATGGTCGAAAGGAGACGCTTTTTATGTTGGAAAAAATGTTGATTCACGTACCCCATGCTTCCCTCTATATCCCTGAGGAGTACATCCCGGACTACGATTTGGAGGTGCTGAGCCACGAGATGCTTGTTATGACGGACTGGTACTGCAACGAGCTTTTTGACTGCGAGGCAGAGATGGTAGCCATGCAGGTCAGCCGTCTCGTCTGTGACGTGGAAAGGTTCCGTGACGACAAGGACGAATCAATGAGCCGCCTCGGTATGGGACTGTATTACACGAAGAGCTCGGACAAGAAGGTATTCCGCAAGTTTTCCGAGGAAAAGAGGGAAGAGATTTTGACACGTTATTATGACCCGCACCACGGAAGACTTGCCGCTGCTGTGGCAGAAAGGCTGAAAACTCACGGAGAATGTCTCATCATCGACGGCCATTCCTTCTATCCTGTGCCGCTGCCCTATGAGCTTGACCGCGAGGATAACCGCCCTGATATCTGTATCGGTACTGATGACTTCCATACGCCGAAGGCTTTGGTGGAGAAATGGGTGGATTACCTGAAGGGCTGCGGACTCTCGGTGAAAATCAACTCCCCCTTTGCAGGGGCGCTTGTTCCTATGGAGTATTACATGCGTGATGCCCGCGTCGGTTCCGTAATGATTGAGGTAAATCGCAGACTTTATATTGATGGGAAGGGACAGAAGACCGCTGATTTTGACAGGGTGAAGAAGGTTCTTAATGACATGATTCTGATGGCGGAATGAAAAGCACGTATAATATAATGGGAAGAAAAGAGAGGGAAATAGACACTTATTAATTTTCCGGCTGCAATGCGTATGGTAAAATAAGAAAGAATGAAAGGGGGACGGGTGTATTGCCCGTGTTTGATATGAAGAAATTGTGTATGATTATGATTGCCGCGTGGGTCCTGTTTTTGGGGCACACGGCGGAGGCTTACAGGCTGGATGTCCGCACGCCCGGCGGGCAGACGGTATCTATCCTCAGACTTAGGATTGTGCTTTTTGTCAAGGATTATTATGGCGACAGCAAGTTCAGTCTGTTTTATGATGAGAATGAGCGTGCGCTTTATTTTGATTGTCATGGAAGCGATGACGGGAAAATTCATTTTCAGGAGAGGAGGGAGTCTATCCCTGATACGGTAGACAGGATGGTTCGGGGAGAGCTTGACCGTATAGGCAACCGTCCGATTGATAAGATATATTTGATGTCCTGCTATCAGGCGGCGCGGCATAAGAAGAATCCGGAGGAGCTTTATATCGGAGAATCGAAGGTTTTGGGCTGCCCCATCGTGGAAATGTTTCAGTTTCACGGTGTGCTGACTTCTGTATGGGAGAGCAATAAAACTCATTTCTATGCAATCTGCTATGACGGTGATTATAACGATTTGTCTGATAAGTTTTACAGGAAAAATTTCAATGCAGTAATGGAGGCTGCGAAGGATGCCAAGCTGAAGTGGGCAGTCAGGATGCTGCGGAATATCAAAAAAGGAAGACTGAAAACCCATGATTTAGAGGAGTTGTTTGAGTAAATAATTTTCCTTGGAAAATAAAAGAGGTTCATTAGCTCAAAGGAGCTGGTGAACCTCTTTTGTTTTTGTGTTTTATGAGAATGGATGATGCTGATTAGATGATTGATAAGTCCTATGGGTATGTAAAATCTAAAATATTATGTAAAATTACTTGACATTATATATATATATATATAATGTCAAAAGAATCGTGAAATGGAGGGGGACAAATGCGGGTAAGAAAATTTTGCTGGCTTGTCTTTTTTGTTACATTAGCGTATCTGGTAGGGTTCAAAATGGGTATATGGGGAGTTGATAATAAGAATCCGGCAGATCAGCAAATAGCAAAGACAAGTGCATCAAGCTCAAAGGATAAGAAAAAGACTTCAGATGACCGGGTAATGAGGGTCAGTGAAAATAAGGCTGAGTCTAAAGAAAGTTCTGAGCCGCGCAGTGATAATACAGCGAATAATAAGGGAAAAAAGAGCGAGCCAATAAATTATTCCAGGCAATCAGGACTTAGCGGCACTGTGGAATCAGTAACACGTCCGAGATCGCTCACAGGACCGATGGGGACAGTGCAAGGACCGTTTGCTCTGATAAATCTAACAATTGTTAATCGAAGCAGTAATGCGGTGAGTATCGTGGGTTATGGTATAAAGCTGATTGACAAACAGGGCAGATCATATTCGCTTAGCAATGCGGCTATGGGAACATTATTTCACCTGCGGGAGGATACCTTTCATATGACAGATATTCAGCCGGGGATGAGTAAGACTGCTTATGTTGTATTCGCGATGCCGGCTGATGCGGTGCCGCATAAATTGCACATTCAGCCGCATGGATTTGGACCTTCCTTCGAAGTAGAAATTTAAATAAAAGGAGATGTTGGAATTGGAAAAAGAGAGTCTTCCAATAGTTAAAATCAAACCTGAGGAAAATTTGTCGGAGAGCAAAGCAGTGGGGGAGGAATCGCTGCCGATAATTAAACAGCAAAAGACGGAGTTAGATGAAATGTCGACAATCAAACGGAATTATTCAGAGAACAGTGAATTTGAAGAGAAAGGAAATACGGAAAAATTTGAACAGACTTCTGATGATTTGGCTGAAACTCCTGTCAGGAAAGCAGCAGGTTATTGCACGGAATGCGGTCATCCTTTGCGGGCCGGCGCAAAATTTTGTGATAACTGCGGTAGGGAAACAGTTGAAGAAACAATCAGAAAAGAAGTGGGCCATTATGACGGGTATATAAAAAATAAGATAAAGGAAATGATTAACTTTGATGGCAGACTGAGCCGCGGACAATATGTAAAGATTTGGCTGGTACTTTTCTTCATTCATATTATTTTGCGTATTGCAATGATGACAACAGATTCGTTCCTTGGAATTATTATACTTTTGGCCATAACATTGCCTTTATGTGTATTTGGTGTGTCTGTTAACGTGCGGCGCTTCCATGATCTTGACAGAAGTGGCTGGTACTGCCTGTGGCTGCTCATTCCTATTGTGAATATCGGTTGGCTTATTTATTTGCTCTGCAAAAAAGGAACGGCGCGGGCTAATAATTATGGGATAGCGCCTTTAGACTAATTGACAAGAAGGTGAGTGGTCTGATTTGAAAGATATCTATACGGATTTACGAAATACGATGTTAAAAAGGATGCAGAATTCAGCATCTGAATTGCGTCGATTTATGGGATTAAGCGGGCAGGAGCTCAGCGAATATTTAGGGGTGACACGGCAAACCGTCAGCAATATTGAGCAGAAAAGAACTCCGATGAATATACCGTTGTATCTGGCTTATGGGGCTCTGCTGGATAATTATCTGGGCAAACACAAGCAGGATATGAAGGCTATACAAGCTGTTATCCGCCGAAATAATCCGGAAATCGGTGAAGCGGATATGAATTTGGAATTAAATTCTGTCAACGGCTCATTTTTGCAGGGGTGGTTTGCGTGTTTCCCAAGCAATGATGATAAGCGCCTATCGGAAGTTCCGGAGTATGAGTGCATGCAGATTTTAGCCAGACAGTATAAGGTTTTTTTGAATCATGATACGCTTCAAATGCTGGAATGCCGCGAGATGTTGCAAAGATTTACACCTGTACTGCAGGAGTTTAACAGTAAAATTATCGTTCCTCAGCGCAGTATTGAGTATTTACAGAACAATCTGATGTCCGATGAAACAGAGGTGAGAGAAGCTGCGAAGGTTGGCTTGGATACCTGTCTGAATGCTAAACGTGAAGGTATCATCAGCATTCATGGAGAGGCGACGGATGGAGAATTATCAGTATTATATCCGGCGGTATTTTCACGGTTTAAGCTGGAACAAAGACTGCTTCTGATCAGTCAGGATGAAATGCTCCGTAATTCTGTGGAGAAATTGGATGACACAGATGACATACAGGGCTTTCAGGTGCGTACGGGCAGACTGGATGATCAGGGGACTTTGCGGATTCTTCCAAGCAATCGGCACTGAGCAGGAGGGGTTTGTGAGTGTTTGAAGGAACGGGTTGGGAGGCACAGGAACGTGTCCTCAAAAATAGTCGGGTGTTAATAGACACTTGCAGTTTAATCTATATTGAGGAACATCATCTGGATAAGGTCTGGGAAAATTTTTCGATTTTGCACAAATATACCAATAAACCGATTATTGTACCGGCAAGTGTGGTAAATGAGTTAGATAAGCATAGAAAGAAAAAAATATCCTCAGATATCAAGGACCGGACACTGGCACAATACGCAGGCAAGGCAATAGACAGACTGGTTGCTATGCAGAAAGAAGATATTGTGCAGATAGCCGGGGATCCGCAGAAAAATTTTGCGGATGCAGAATTTTTTTCTGCCTTTTACGATTTAACCCAAAATACAAATGTAACGCTGATTACTCAGGATAACGCATTGGCAGAAGGCGTATTGGGAATAAGAAACAATCGGGCCTTGAAATATGTAAAGAAAATTAATGTTCGAAAAGTCAATCAGAACGGAAGACTGCAAACATTTTATTTCGATGAGATGCTTCGAAGTAAGAACCCTGATTTTGGTCGTGGAAAACAACCTTTCACACGTCCGGAAGGGGAAAGACCGGGACATAAATTTCGCTTTTGTACCAAAACCACTGATATCCCCGATACGCAGCTGCCGCTGACTGAAAGCGTGCAAAAAGGGGAGATGCTTCATACTGATGATAAACAGGCTGTCATACTTGGCGAAATTGTAGGGAGCGGTGGAGAGGGGAGTATCTTTGACATCGGGAATAATCAGGTGGCAAAAATATATGCTCATCATCGCTTAACGAGAAGGCGTTTTGAAAAAATAAAGCTGATGATTGCCAATCCAATAAGGTGCGAGGGAATATGCTGGCCGTTGCATATGCTTTACAATGCCCGGGATGAATTTGTGGGCTATACAATGGCGCGGGCTAATGGGCATGTGTTGGACCCAAACTTGTTTAATCGCACGCTTCTGGAAGAAAAGTTTTCCGGGTGGACGCGTAGGGAAACGATAGACTTATGCATCACTATCCTTGAAAAAATCAGCTATCTGCACCAAAGAAATGTATTGTTAGGTGATATTAATGCGAAAAATATTCTCATTGTGTCGCCGCAAAAAGTATTTTTTGTGGACACGGACAGCTATCAAATAGAGGATTTTCCTTGTCCTGTGGGAACAGAGGAATTTAAGGCACCGGAAATAAAAGCAACTCAATACAGTGAGCTGCTGAGGACATTTGGAAACGAGTATTTCGCGATAGCGGTACTTCTCTTTAAGATTATGCTGCCGGGAAAACATCCGTATTCTCATCAAGGCGGAGGCAGTGTAAAAGAGAATATACAGAAAATGGATTTCCCTTACGCTCTAAAAGAAAAATCCAATCATAATGCTCCTGAAGGGCTTTGGAGATATATATGGAGTCATATGTCATATAAACTAAAAGAAGCTTTCTATACAACATTTCAAAAAGATGAAGAACATTGCCGGGAAAATAAACGTTACGGACCGGAGGCATGGATTGAATTGTTTAAGCACTACCGTAACGCTTTGCCAAAGATGGCTGAAAATGATGAGCTGGCCTTGAGCTTGTTTCCTGACCGCTTAAAGAAAAATGATGGACAGTACTATAACTTCAAAAATGATACAAAAATTACTGAATTGCCTGATGAGGCTTTGAATAGGTCAGAGAATAAAAGCTCCACTAATTTACGTGATATACTGCTTCTTTTAGTTTGGTTATATATTTTTTACAGGCTTATACACTGAATATAGTACTAATGAATTTAAAAATGTGAAAATGGGAGAGATTGGTAATGGAACAATACGAACTCATAAAAATAAACAAAGAAGATTTGGTGAACAATCCTGCACCGCGTATTCCGGTGTGCTTATGTCTGGATACCAGTGGTTCTATGAATACCATTGATGGCGGAGATGGTGTAGTGAATGGTCAGATTGTAGAAATCGATGGGAAGAAATACCGTGCATCTACGACAGGTGTGTCCCGAATTGACCGTCTGAATGAGGGGATTAAGCATTTATTTGAAACCATACGCAATGATGACAGTGCCCGGTTTTCTGTAGAAATCTGTATGGTGAAATTCGACAGTAAAGCAGAGTGTATTCTGCCCTTTGCGAATATTGAGCGGCAGGTGGAAATTCCTGAACTGGTAGCTTCAAATGATGCACAGGGAAACTCTTTCATGGGAGAGGGAGTGAACCTGGCGTTGGATTTGTTGGAAGCCCGTAAACAGGAGTACAAGGATAGCGGTGTTGATTATATGCAGCCCTGGCTGATTCTTATGACTGACGGGGAAGCAAATGGCTCTCAGATTGTGCAGCAGCAGGCAATAGAGCGTATTGAGCGTATGGTCGGCAATAAAAAGATAGTGGTATTTCCGATTGCCATTGGCAGTGATGCGGGCATAGACACATTAAAGCAATTTTCTCCGGAACGGCAGCCTTTAAAATTACAGGACATGAAGTACAACGAATTCTTTCAGTTTATCAGCAATATGATGATTGCCAAATCTAATTCCGGAGACGGGGAGAAGGTGCGTATATTGCTTTCTGATATTAAAGGCTGGGCGGAAATTTAATGGAGGAAAAGCATGTGGAAAGCAATTCATGGTGCTGTGCAGGGGAGAAGCCACAAACGTGAAAACATACCTGGGCAGGATAGGACGTATAGCTATGCCGGGCAAAACGTATTTTGCGCGGCTCTGGCTGATGGTGCCGGTTCTGAGCCACTGTCGCATATTGGAGCGGAGCAGGCAGTAAAGGCGGGTGCTGTTTACCTGTGTGAACACTTCGATGAGTTTTATGAATCGGGGGAGGATAAGGAAATACAAGTCACCAAGCTGATTGACTGTGTGCGCCGGCAGTTGGCAAAAACCGCTGCAGAACATGGCCTGGATAATATAGGTGAATTATCTTCGACACTGCTTTTGGCTGCGGTTAAAGAAGATAAGCTGGTAACAGTGCATATCGGAGACGGGGTGGTGGCTGCAATTGTAAAAGGAAAACCTGTAGTGTTGTCAGGTCCTAAAAACGGAGAGTATTTGAATGTAACGTATTTTACTACATCAAAGAATGTGATGGAAGGTACGGAAATCTACTGCGGCTTAAACAGGGATATAGAGGCGGTGGTTCTTATGAGTGACGGCAGTGGGGATAATTTCTATGATCGGCATAAGAACACGTTAGTGCCGATATTGGCTGAGATTGTCCAAAAGCTTAAGCATATGCAAGAAGCTCAGGCGGAAGTACAGCTGCGCGGAGTATTGGAATATATAGCCGGGCAAAATACGCAGGATGACTGCAGCTTGGCGGTTTTGGTGCAAGAATAGAGAGAATATTGATAGAGTTAAAGTTTCAGGAGAAAACTTTGCGAAATGGAGGAATAATTATGTTTGGGAAAATAAGAGCATTTGGTAAAGTTATTAGTGATATTACAGGAATAAGTAAGATGTTTCGCTATAAAGGTTTTGGCGATATAATAAGCGGTGTTGTTGGTTGGCTTCTCTATGGAGTAGTTTTGTTGATATTACTTGATTGGATTACGACGGGCTTTCTTCGTAGCAAAGGGGATCTTCTGGAGAAGGGGATTCTTATGATACTTTGCGCAGGAGCGGGTTGGTGCCTAAAAAATGCTGCTGGTTTTACAATTGCTATTGCGATACCAGTTGTTTCCTATTATAAACTTTCCACTGAATTTAATAGGGATGATTTGATGGTTTGTTGCGCCTTTGTCTTGTTGTGTACGTTGGTTTATATTGCGGTACTGCTCACCATTCAAGTATCGAAAATAAAAGAGGAAGAGGAAAGTGAAAGGAGGCGTGTGGAGTGGTATGCGCGGCTTGAGAACCACCCATATGTGTCTGCTTTGCGCGAACTGGCTGAATTAGAAGAGCTGGGGAAAGGCTTGGAAGATCATGGTGGCATAGATGCAAAAAAGAGATGTGAGACTATAGTTGAAGCCGTTGAGAAACTTGGGGAGGAGTATCTTAATCGGCACTTTACTGAAAATGGACTTGCTAAAATTGAAGAGTATAAGAAAAGGATACGCGATGCGCGTGAGAAAAATGAAGCAGAACGTTTGAAATGATTGGATATAGGGACTGTGCAAAGGGAGAGATTCCTTTGCACAGTCTTTTATATGTGAGGTATGCTATGCCAGTGTGGGGATGGTTAATCTTACCTCAAATTGTTGGATGTATTTTTCGGCAGAACTTGGTATAGTATACATTAAATTGGGTAAGGAGCAGGGGTGTATTATGGCAAAAATATATGCAAAGGAATCTGCATACGCTTCTTCAAAGCGAAAAAATCTCGTACTGACAATCATTTTTGGAAGCATCTGTGGTTGGTTATTTATTAAATGGGGGATAAATGTCACCACTTTTACAATGCATTCTCAACCGATTGAACTGATTGTTGCGCATATGGCTGCGTTTGTCATCACGGGCGCAATTGCAAGTCATTTTTTGGGAAACTATCGTAAAAGTGATTCAGGTGATACAGGGATTGCCCGTGCGTTAGATGTTTTGGAGCAGCTTCCGGCCGGATATCGGGTTTTTACGAATATACGCGCCGGGGAGGCTTTTGTTGGTACGGTAGTGGTAGGACGGAACGGTGTCTTTATTATCAACACCAAAAATCATAACGGTGAAATTGTGCCGTCGAATGATCTCAATTGGGAGCAGAGAAAGGTCGGACGCGAGGGCGGAGAATATACCGCATCTATGCGTAACCCTGTCCAGCAGCTAAAAAGGCAGATACATAATATGGCGCAGCTGCTGAAACGGTATCACATTCGTGCATGGGTGGACGGTATTGTGTATTTTACAAATCCTGAGCTGATACTTCGCGGAACGAGCGACAGATTTACGAACCGTGGAGATGCCGTGCTGGAATTTATTTTGGATTATCCTGTTCGGACACCTTTGGATGAAGAAACAATTGAGAAAATATCGGCCGTATTGAAGTAATCTTTAAATACGTACCAAACGCAAAATAAAAATACGTCCTTTTATCAAACGCAAAAACAAACGCAAAAAAATACGTTTGCTTTTGCGTTTGTTTTGTTGTATGCTGAAAAAGAAAGTGAGGCGTATGAATATGCGGGAAACAAAGGATTTGGAATACAAGGAAGCTATATCGAATACGTTTTTGAAGACGGTCAGTGCCTTCGCAAATTACGGAACGGGAAGCATCAAATTCGGAATAAAGGATGATGGCACTATTATAGGTATAAAAAATCCGAAGCAGGCATGTCTGGACATTGAAAACCGTATCAATGACAGCATTGATCCTGTACCGGACTATTCACTCAGCATACACGAAAAAAGCGGAGTTATCACTCTGCGCGTTGAAGAAGGAATGCATAAGCCGTATCTTTACAAGGCGAAGGCGTATAAAAGAAATGATTCGGCAACTATAGAGGTAGACCGATTGGAGCTTACGCGGCTGGTGCTGGAAGGAGAGAATCTTTCCTATGAGGAAACACCTGCGAAAACACAGACGCTCTCGTTTAAGATTTTGGCGGAAAAGCTGGGGGAAGCTTTGCATCTTAATGAGGTCACGCAGGATACGCTGAAGACATTGGAGCTGTATGAAGAAAAGACCGGCTACAATGTAGCGGGGGAGCTTTTGGCAGATGAAAACAGCTTTTGCGGTATTGACATGGTGCGGTTCGGAGACAGTATCAGTGTGCTGATGGACAGGGAGCGTTATGAGCATGTATCTGTTCTTGCGCAGTATGATAAGGCACTGGCGCTGTATCGCAAATATTACAGTTATGAAGAGATTCGTGGCAGCCTGCGGGAAAAGAAGGAGCTTATTCCTGAGGCGGCGTTCCGTGAAGCTGTGGCGAACGCTATCGTACACAGAGCATGGGATATCAGAGCATATATCACCGTATCAATGTTCACGGACAGGATTGAAATTACGTCCCCGGGAGGGCTGCCCAAAGGAATGAGCAGGGAGGGCTACCTGTCAGGCGGTATTTCCATTCTGAGAAACCGTATCATAGCGAATGTGTTTTTCCGACTTAATATGATTGAACAATTTGGAACGGGCATACGCAGAATCAATGAGACTTATCGGGACAGCGCAAAAAAACCAACCTACGAGATACTTTCTGAGTCAATAAGGATGGTACTGCCTGTCATCGGGGGCAAGCAGGAGCTGACTGAGGATGAAAATGCGGTCTATGATTTTGTGAAGGGACACAGCGTATCAAGCTCGGCGGTTGTTGAAGCTACCGGCTTCGGAAAAAATAAGACGGTTGCGATATTGAAAAAGCTGGTCTCGAAAGGCTATATAGCTAAGGAAGGAAACGGACGTGGACTGAAATATTTTGTGAAGTAACTGTGCAAGGCAAAGGAGTGTGAAAAATAGATTGTATTACTTAGGCTGTTTTCTTGCAAAACTATAAAATAGCAGTATAATATGTTATATGTTGTATATTAAAAGTTATATATGAGCAAGGAGTATATTATGGAAATCAAAGATATGCAGGCATTTTATGCTGTCGTTGAGGAAGGAAACATAAGCCATGCGGCTCTGCGGCTGGATATTGCGCAGCCGGCGCTTTCCCGTCAGATGAAAAGACTGGAGACGTCGCTCGGGGTAAAGCTCTTTGAGCGCGGCAGCCGCCGTATCCGTCTTACGGAAGCAGGCCAGCTTCTGTACTCCCGTGTTGAGCATATCCTGGGTATGGTAGACGGCACGGTGCGTGAGATTACGGAAATCGGCACCGGTATCGCAGGCTCCATCCGCATCGGTACAATCGTTTCCTCGGGCGCGCAGTTCCTGCCGCAGCTCATGCGCTCATTTAATGAACGCTATCCGCAGGTGACGTTTCAGATTTGGGAGAGCGAAGGAACCCGTGTCTTTGAGCTTCTGGACAGCCGTGCTATTGAAATAGGAATTACGCGGACACAGGCTGATGCCAATGTATATGATTCCATTATTCTTTCCAATGAGCCCCTTATCATGGTCATGAACCGTGACAACTGTATCTGCGGCAAAAAGGATGACGAGGTTCGCGTAAAGGAGCTGAAAAATCAGCCTATTATTCTTCCCTTCCGCTGGAAGGGCTCGTTCGTCGCACAGTGCAAAAAGGCAGGCTTTACGCCGCATCTCGTTTGCGAAAGCGACAGTATCGTGCAGGATATCCTGAATGTCCGCACGGGGCTTGGCATGGCACTTGTTCCTTATTCGGCGTTGAGCCTTATAACAGACGACGGGCAGCTGGTGTGCAAGAAGCTTGTTGACCCGGATATGATGACACATACGGTAGTGTCATGGCTTAAAAACCGCACACTTTCGGCAACGGCGCGTCACTTCATTGACATGTTCCGCGAAATGTATGTAAAGGACGTTCGGGACTGAGGCTTTCGAAAAAATATATATTATGGGCTTGACTGAGAGGAGACTTCGCTTATTTATGGACGCAGCAGAGTATATTAAGGAAGGAATGGAAAAGGCAGCTCTATCCGAGGTGACACAGGAAAACACGGCGCGCTCGATGGGGAGCGGCTCACTTGATGTATATGCGACACCTGCAATGACTGCACTGATGGAGCAGGCGGCTGCGGAGCTGGCGCAGGAAAAGCTTCCTGAAGGATGGACAAGCGTAGGAATCGCGCTCTCCATAGAGCACACCTCGGCAACCCCCATAGGAGTACTCACCCGGGCTGTCGCAAAGGTTACGGCGGTTGAGGGGCGCAAAATATCCTACGAAATAAAAGCCTTTGATGAAGCCGGTGAAATCGGACACGGTACTCACGAACGATTTGCCGTCGAATCGGAAAAATTCATGGCGAAGGCGCAAAGCAAAGCAACTCATTGAACCTTGAGGGATTGTGAAAAGGCCGTTTTGGGCATTTTTCACAATCCCTTTTTTGTTACACAATTAAAATTCACACTTTAGATAAAAATTAAAAAATGTTAAACTAATCAGGCACACGGTTATAATTCAGTTAAATAAAAAGAGCGGTGCTATCTTTTTGTTTATGACTGTATTATAGTTAAGTTATGAGCTGAATGAATTAACCAGGGAGGTATTCATATGACAGAACCTATGAAAATTCTTATTGTTGAAGATGAGAGACGGATTGCACGATTCTTACAAATGGAGCTGGAACATGAGGGGTTTGAGACAGCTACAGAGGCGAATGGACGCCGTGCCTATGAGAGGATTCTGCAGGGGTCGTTCAACCTCGTTTTGCTGGATGTAATGCTTCCGGATATGGATGGCATGGAAATCTGCCGCAATGTTAGAAAGCTTTCGGATGTTCCTATTATAATGCTGACGGCAAAGGACGACCTTAACGACAAGGTTTGCGGTCTTGACCTGGGTGCCAATGACTACATCACGAAGCCTTTCGCTATTCAGGAGCTTTTGGCGCGTATCCGTGCGGTGCTTCGCAACTATCACCCGGCAACGGATTCCCCGGACGGGGAGATTCTCGTAGCAAAGGATCTCGTCATGTATCCGTCGCGGTATGAGGTGAGAGTGAAGGAACAGCCGGTAGACCTTACGAAGAAGGAATATCTGCTTTTGGAATTCCTGCTCCGCAACAAGCGCACTGTTCTCTCAAGAGACCAGATTCTCCAGAAGGTCTGGGGCTATGACTACGTAGGCGATACGAATGTGGTTGATGTTTACATCCGCTACCTGCGTGCCAAAATTGATGAGAAATTTGGAGAAAAATATATCTATACAATGCGTGGAGTAGGGTATGTCATTAAAGATTAAACCCCTTCGCATATCCCTGCGTCTTACGCTGCTCTATGCGTCGATTCTCGTCACGATTCTGTTTGTAACAAGTACCTTCACTGTTATAGGACTTTATTTTTCTGTCTATCACCAGGCAGGAGTAGAGCTTCGTGATACTATCAGGATGACAATGGAAGTTGTTGAGCAGACGGATAAGGTGCCTGAGGAAGAGCTGCCGCCGAGAACCTCCGAGCAGAACGAGGAATACATAAAAAAACGTCAGGCTCAGGACCCTGAATGGGAGCCGCCGCCGCGCTTTGCAATGGCGCTTTTCCGCCGTGGCGCAATCATCCCGGGTGTTGTTCTTCGCATAACGAACGAAAACGGACGTGTAATCTTTGACAACGCAGAGCTTTATCCCAGCTTTACCGATGTGGAGGGGGCAGTTGTCAAGGACAATCCTGTCTGGGCGAACGATGAGCTTGAGGTATCCATCATGGATAACTTTCACTTCTATTTTAAGGAAGTGCCTGTACATTGGCGCGGCAGGGATTACACGCTTCACTTCATGCGAATGATTACCGCTGAACGCCAGTTCATGAACATACTTGCCAACGGCTTTTTCCTGTCGAACTTCTTTGGTATACTTGTTGCTCTTGTGGCAGGGTATTTTGCCAGCCGCAAAACGCTCAATCCTATCAGGACAATAAACCAGACGGCGCAGGATATAGAGGTAAACGATTTGAGCCGAAGGGTTCCCGTGCCTGAGGCAGATGACGAGCTGAAGCAGCTTGTGGAGACGATAAACAGGATGCTTGACCGTCTTGAGGCAGGCTTTAAGCAGCAGCAGAGATTTGTTTCCGACGCGTCCCATGAGCTGCGTACCCCTGTAACGGTTATTTTGGGCTACGCCGATATGCTGTCGCGGTGGGGAAAGGACGATCCTGAGGCTCTCAATGAAGCCGTCAATGATATCCGCATGGAAGCAACGGATATGCGCGGCCTTATCGAAAGACTTCTTTTCCTGGCACGTGCCGATATGAAACGGCAGGTATTAAATAAGGAAAGAATCAGCCTGGATGAAATCATGGAGAGCTTACCGAAAAAGGCTGAAATGATATTCCCGGAGCATCACTTCAAGCTCAACAGAAACGATGCGGGCGTGATTTTTGCCGATGCCGTTACGATTCGTCAGATGCTGAGAATCTTCATCGAGAACGCGGTGAAATATTCCCCTGCAGGAACAGATATTGAGCTTGCATCCGAGCGAAAGGGAGATTTTCTGGACGTGACAGTCGCCGACCACGGAATAGGTATCGCTCCTGAAAATCACAAAAAAGTATTTGAACGCTTCTTCCGCGTGGACAGCTCACGTACCTCAAGTGCCGGAGGTGTAAGCGGAACAGGCCTCGGTATGGCGATTGCCCAGTGGATAGCAGATGCTCATGACATTAAACTGTCCATAGAAAGCGAACTGGGAAAAGGTACGACTATACATATGCTCATACCTACGGTTGAAAATAAAGCCTAAAAGACAATTAGAAAAAACAAAAAATGGGAGTATAATCCTATTAAGATTTATTCATGCACAAGTAAAATGCAGGCTTGTGCATATTTTTTTTATTAAAAATAAAAAATCTAGGATTTTTGTATCATTGAATTATGAAAATAGAATGATATAATTAAATTAACATAAAAGTAAGGGTAATTAGAGCTATAACAGGGACAAATAGCCCAGTAGTTTATACGAGGTGTTGTTCCCCAAAAGAATTACCAAGGGGCTTGAACCGGCAGGTTAAAAAATACTCAGGGAAAGAGGTGCTTGGCTATGAGACTGCAAAGGATTGGTAAAAACGCAAGGTTGGCGGCGGCTATCGCTATGACGCTGTTTTCTGCAAGCGTCTCTGCTGTGTATGCGATGCCGACAGATGGCGTGGTTAAATCAGGTCAGGCGACAATAAGTTCTGTCGTGGACAACACGATGAATATCAATCAGACAACCGATCGTGTTGCGATTGACTGGACGAGCTTCGATATTGCAGCGAACGAAACAGTCAATTTCGTGCAGCCGAATGCAAACAGCATTGCTCTGAACCGTGTGACGGGAAATGACGTGTCCGAGATTTACGGCGCGCTCAACGCAAACGGAAAAGTGTTTCTCCTCAATACGAGCGGTATTCTCTTCGCTGAGGGGGCCTCCATCAACGTGAACGGTCTTGTGGCTTCCACCGGAGAGCTGAAGGATATTAACAATACCAATAATCTTTTTGACGTGACGAAGTTCGCCGATGGGAAGGATTTTGTCTTGGAGGTTCAAAATGATCACGGAAAACCGGAAAATCCTGCGGTCATCAACCGGGCTGACATTAATGCGAGGATAAATGAAGAAGGCGGACTTGTTGTTCTCCATGCGATTAACGTAGAGAATCACGGGACGATTAAGACAGGAAACGGCGGTATCGTACAGCTCGCCGCAGGCAAGAAGCTGAAGGTCAACTACGACAGCGATAAGGTTAACTTCGCTGTGACAGTTGATGATAAGTCTGGCTTAAAAGCGGCCGATGTTCTGAACGCAGGTACAATCTCCGCGCAGAATGGTATCATCGCCATGACTGCCCGGGGTGCAGATAAAGTAATCAGCTCTGTAGTCAACACCGACGGAGCAAGACTTGAGGCAAATGGACTCGCGGTCAATGAAAAGGGAGAAATCATCCTTGAAGCGGGAACCGTTGGAAAGACTCCTGATAAGAGCTGGGGCGTTGTTGACATGGGCGGTACGATTGATGTGTCCGGAGTCAATGGCGCTGACGGCGGAACGATTACGGCAAAGGCAAGAAGCATCTCCATCGACGGTACGCTTGATGCTTCCGGTGCGAACAGCGGAACGATTGCTCCTGAGTACTCGGGACTGCTTGTAACGGATAATGCTAAAATCAACATCGCAGCTGCTAACGGTACAAACGGTAAATTCACCGTCAATACCGAAGACACTGTGGACATCAAGAGCGCAGCAACAGGCCTTAACAGGACAGATGCTGAATATACAAAGAATCTCTACGCTGCGGTAGGACGGGATAATGTCGTTATCAGCAATGTGGCACTTTCAAATATGCTTACCGGAACGGATGTAGATATCACGGCTCACAACGTGAAGCACCTGGTATCCGATATCGTCATCTCCGGTGACGTAACGAAAACAGGTGACAGAGAGACGACTCTCAAGCTCACCGCAGACCGTAACGTGGTCTTCGGCGGCGCAGTTACATCGGACAAAAAGCTCAACATCACGACTAAGGCCGGTTCGCCGATCATGCTTGAGCAGGGCAACCGTGATGGGGAACTCTTCGGCGCGAACATCCTCTGGAAGAATGTAAACACGAAGGGCGATATCAACCTTGGCGGAAATACCTTCGTAGGAATCCTCGACGGAACCTCCGAAAGCGGCCGTGAGATTGCCGGAAACAATGTTACCCTTGGCGGCGACGTTGTCGTTGCGGTAGCAGATACTCTGGAAATCAACGCCGAAAAGGATGCTAAGATTGAAGGAAGCGTAAATTCCGGAAACGCTTACAAGGGCGGTACAATTGAAGGAATGACCTACGAAAAGGTCAATGGCAAGGTCAACTACTGGGCAACAGCACGCAAGGCTGCCAGAAACGGCACAGAGGGCGGCTCTGCGGTAGGCGACAGCTACCTTGTAACAATCACCGACGGCCTTGAGGATTCGGCGGTTGCCGCAGTTCTCCCAAGCAGGGAAAAGAAGGCATATACGGGCGGAAAAGCTTCGTCGAAGCTGGTCTACGATGAAGTGAACGGCACAACAACCCGTGAATGGAGATGGGCAGACGGTCCGGAAGCAGGTCAGGTCTACTTCGTACAGACATCGGAAATGAATCGCGGAACCGGATACAGCACAAAGGCCGTAAGCGGATACGCGACAACCGATGGAACTACCGATACCAAAGGATACACGAACTTCTCGTCCGGAGACCCCAACAATGACGGAGCTAACGGACAGACCGTAATGTCGGTAGGCTTCAACAACAGCAACCCGGGATGGTCGGGATACGGCGAGGACTACACGATGTCGCGCTGGGATGATGCTTACGAGGATATGGGAAGCAGCTATCTTCTCTACATCCGCGAGACCAATCTCGAAGAGTCCTCCCTCAGAGTCAACGCAGGCGGAGATATCGAGGTAAAAGGCCCAATCGGAGACAAGAAGAATCTGGCAGAGGTTACACTCAATGCCGGAGGCGGATATCGGTACAATCCTGATGATGCCGCTGTAATCAGACTTGATGAAATCCAGACAAAAGACTTGATGGCTGCAGCGTCTACGCTCCAGGGTTCTGCAGGCGTAAGGTTTGTGGATTCTGCAAGAGCCGGCGATGTTGAAAAGGTCGCAGGTCTCATGGACGGACAGATGCCGCTTTACAAGGTCACGGGAAACAGGATGATTCCTGAAGGACTTCTGGAGATATCGGCAACACCTGATGCGGTCAATGTAAAAGTAAACCCTGCAGCAGACGGAGTACCTGCCGTACCTAGGACGCGGGATGCAAATCAGTATCGTGAGTATCAGAAAATGCTTGACACTGTGGATGGTGCAGCAGATTTCAAACTCACATACGACGGCGCGAGCTTCGAAATCTACCCGGTAGACGGAAACGGACAGGCTGTTCTGCAGAAGGGCGACTCCGCAGGTAATGTGGATGTTACCGCAGCCGCACTTCACGCAGCATTCAGTGAAATGGGATTGTCCCTTGAGGATATGGAGGCAGTCCTGGTACACATGAACGCATAAAAAGGTTCCTGAAGGAACAAAATAAAGCAATACCAAAGAGCTGTGTATATGATGCAAAAGCATTGTATACACAGCTTCTTTTTATGAAAATTTTTGGAAAATTGGGATAAAAGTATTGCGTTATGAAAATAAAATGATAAAATAAATATCAGTAGATAGGGAAATAAGACTCATGTATGGGACTTAAAAACCATATATAAATGAAGTGTAGTAAGAAAAATTGCTCAAATACAGAGCCACTGTTGGCTTGTGATGACAATAAGGAATTTTTTTCAGGGAGAGGGGTTTATTAATGAGCTTACCAAGAATCAGTAAAAAGGCAAGATTGTCCGCAGCTATCGCAATGTCGCTGTTTTCGGCAAGCGTATCCACAGTATACGCGCTGCCGACGGATGGTACAGTAAAGTCGGGCGAGGCTGTCATAACGACAACCGGGGACACAATGAACATCACACAGACAACCGACAGAGCAGCTATTGACTGGACGAGTTTTGATATTGCAAGCAACGAGCATGTCAATTTTAATCAGCGGGGTGCGGATAGCATAGCTCTCAACCGCGTGACTGGAAACGATGTATCGCAGATTTACGGAAGTCTTACTGCAAACGGTAAGGTATTCCTTATCAACCCCAACGGTGTGCTTTTCGGAAAAGGCGCATCGGTGGATGTTGGCGGACTCGTGGCTTCCACGGCAAAGGTTGATGATACCTTCATGAAGGGCTTCGGAACAAGCACGGGTGATTTTGCACTTAATATAGAAGAAAATAATACGGCGGCTATTATCAATCAGGCGTTTATAAATGAAAAGTTGAAGAATGAGGGCGGACTTGTAGTTCTTCATGCCGCTAATGTTGATAATGAAGGCAAGATAACGACAGGCAAAGGCGGCAAGGTTCAGCTTGCTGCAGGTCAGAAGCTGAACGTAAACTTTGACAGCGCAAAGATCAATTTCACTGTGGATGGTGGATTATCTGAAGCGAATGTCCTTAACGCAGGCACGATTTCTGCACAGAATGGCGTTATTGCCATGACGGCCCGTGGCGCAGACAAGGTGCTCAGCTCTGTCGTAAATACTGAGGGTGCAAAGCTCGAAGCAAAAGGTCTCGCTGTCAATGAAAAGGGCGAGATTGTTCTTGATGCAGGAACAGGCATCACAGCAATAAGCGGAACGGTTGACGCATCAGGTGAAAATGACGCTAATGGCGGTAACATCACTGTAAACAGCGATTTCATCTATGTTGACAACAAAGCAGAGCTTAATGCTTCCGGTGCCAACGGCGGAAATGTCTTCATGAAAACCGTGAAAGTGGCCGTTGAGCCAAATGCCAATATTCACGCAGAGGCTACGGCTGGAAAGGGCCACAGTACCGGTCAGTGGAAGGTCGATGTAAACGGCAGTGTCAACAGCTGGTGGGGCAACGAAGGACAGATGGACGCTGCCAAAGAGAAACTGGCTGAGGCGAAGAAAAAAGTAGATGAACAGTTTGAAACAGCACAGGCAAAGTATGCTGAGGCAGAGGCAGCAAAGCAGGCACGTGACGCAGCACAGGCAAAGGTTGATTCGCTGACAAAGGACATTGAAGCAAAGACAGCGGATAACAATGATAAGAAAGCTGCTATGGCGGCAGCGGAAAAAGAGCTGAAGGCGGCAAAGGATTTATTTGATAAGGCTGACAAAGCGCTGAAGGAAGCACAGAAAACTCTTGAAAGTGCTAAGTCAACGGACGGAAAAGCAAAGGAAGCACTTTCCGCGGCACAAACGGAAAGAGATAATGCACAGAAGGCGCTGAACGAAGCATCTGCTAAATTGAAACTGGCAGAGGATAATGCCAGCACAGCCCAAGGTGAGCTAAAAAAAGCGGACGAGGCATTGAAAGCTGCACAGCAGGATTTCAGCGACAAGAGCGATGCGTACGACAAATGCGTAACTGCCAGGGATGATGCAAAGAAACTTGCTAAAGCTGCGGCAGAAGTCTACGAAAAGGTAAACGGCTACGTCAGCGATATGGATAAATATAGGAAAAAAGGGCTTGGATTGGTATGGAATCTTGTACCTTATAACAATGCCTACAACGATTTGCATGACTTCATGACTAAAGAGGTCGATAAAGCAAAAGAGGAAGGGAGAGAAGACTGGGGGTTCTGGAAAGTCCTTGGTTATGATATTCTTGACTTTTTTGGGCTTAATGTCGACGAAAGACGTGATATAGCATATGATGTTCGTGATAATGTTTCAGCAGAAAACACTAGCAAAGCTGAGGCGTACAATTCCGCACAGGGAGCTGTTGATAGTGCACTGACTGAAAAAGATTTGGCTGAGGGTAAGATTCCTGGTCTGAAGGACGCTTATGATGCGGCTGAAGCTGATGCTAAAAGCAAACAGGATGCGGTTACTCCTGCCAAAGAAGAGGCAGATAAAGCGCAGGGAGAATTTGATTCTAAGCAGGGAGCTTATAATACAGCGAAGACGTTGGCTGACAGCGCAGCCGGCACATTTGAAAACGCGAGTGTTGCTGTGGAGGCAGCAGAAAATGTAAAGAACGGCGCGCAGGGTGTTTTAGACACTAAGCAGGGAGTATACGATACAGCAAAGGGTGCTGCCGAGGCTTCGGATAAGGAGCTTACAGGTCTGAAAGCTTCCAAAGCTGAGCAGGAAGTAATTGTATCAGCAAAGGGCGAGGCATATAAAACCGCTGACGAAGCTAACAAGACAAGCCTTAAGGATGCTATGGGTAAGCTTGTCAATGCAAACAAAGCTTATGCTAAATCTGCTTACGACAATGTCAATAAGGAAGCTTACGGCAAAATAAGCTCACAGGCAATCTCAAAAACACTGGAAAATACGAGTGTCACCATTGTGGCAGATAACGATACGAATACTGCTGATATCGGTATGTACGGCAGCATAATACAAAACGAGGGTGCTGATGTAAAATTAACTCTCAGGGCAGACCGTAACGTGATTCTCAGAAGCCCAATCAGCTCGGAGAAGAAACTTACTATCGTAACAGAGGCCGGTTCGCCTATCGCGCTTGAGCAGGGCAACCGCGAAGGTGAGAAGTTCGGCGCAACGCTTATTTACTCTGATATCAATACCAATGGTATCCTTGATATAACAGGAAATACCTATATCGGACATTATATCCGTGGCAATAATGCAGGTGAGGAGACCGGCTACGACATACACAGAGAGGCCGGCAAGATAGCTGCCAAGAATGTAAGATTTGGCGGTGATGTAGTCCTTGCAACCGGCGGTACAGTGGATATCACGGCTGACGAGAAATACGGCACGGTGAAGTTCGAAGGAACAATCAACTCCGGCAATGCCTACGCCTTCAGAGAGATTTCGAAGGAAGAGCAGGCACAGCTGAAGGCAGAGGCTGCAGAACAGGGTGAAGGCGTACATCCGAACTACTGGGAATATGCCCGTAAAAAAGCTGCGGAAGGCAACGGACATGTCGCAGGAGAAAGCTATCTTGCAACAATTACCGACGGCATTGAGGATTCGGCTGCATCTGCTGTCCGTCCAGGCAACTATAATGAAAGCTATGTTGGCGGCAAAGCCGGCGAGTGGGTCAAAAACGAGGATGGCACAGAGACACGCGATTGGGAATGGGTTGAAGGCCCTGAGGCAGGGGAGACCTTCTTCACACAGACAAGAAATAAGAACAAGAATGTTGTTTCCGGTTCGGTAACTGATGGGTATTACTCGAACTTCCTTGCCGGTGAGCCTTCTGACACCAACGCGCTTCAGGATGTACTGGCTATAGAGTATAAGGGCCACTGGGATGATGCTTTTGCAACAGGAAATAAGAATGGAAAAAGTTTCGCTGACTCCTACATTCAGGAGATTAACGTCGGAGAGTCATCGCTGAATATCAACTCGCCTAATATCGAGCTCAACGGCGAAATCGGCAATAAGCGTGCACTGAACAGCATTGGCCTTGAAGGAAACACCGCTTCTATCGCGTCCCCCATCACCACAAAGGGCGATATGACAATCAACGCGGCGCTGACGGGCAAGAATATTTCACTGACCTCCACAGAGGGCAGCATCACTCTTAATAACACTGTTACGGCAGGTACTCCGAAGGTTGAGGAGGCTGCAGTTCCACAGCGCAGATTGATGAGGCTTCGCAGTGCAGTGCCGACAGAGGGCGATGTTGAACTCAATGCTGCAAAGGACATCAATAGCAGTGATGTAACTGCACAGAATAAGATTTCCTTCAATGCAGGAAACAATGTCAATCTTAATGGTGCGCTTAAAGCCGGAAGCAATGAAAATGGCGCTGTTCAGATTAGTGCAGGTGACGCCTTCATCAACAACGTTGGCGCGAATGTTATCGACACAAATGGAACATGGCAGGTCTACTCAGAGACTCCGGAGAATGATTTCTTCAACGGTCTCTACAGCGAGAATACCGCTGTTTGGAAAGCAGATGGTACTGTCGACAACAACGGAAAGAATACATATTCCTTCAAATATCAGCCGACACTGACGGTAACAGCAAATGACGTAACAAAGACTTATGGCGACGTAAGCACAGGCGATGGCTACAAAGTTACGAGCAATCTTGCAGATAAGAACAATAAGGATGAAGACCTGAGTAAAGTCTTCATGGATACAACCCTTGCACCGAAGTCTTTCGTGGAGGGCGTAAACCTTACATCAGATGGCTTTGCATCATTGGCATCGGTTGCTGACTACGATATTAAAGTGACGGCTTCCGGCAAAAACGGATACGGTCTTGCTTTCAATGGCGGAAAGCTGACGGTTAATCCGAAGGATGTTAATCTTAACTACGGCGGATATGAAATTGTCGACAGCCGGATTAAGGTTCTGGATGGTACTCCTTCCTACGATTCTCAGATTGTAGACGGAGATACTACAGCTCCGAAGGTATCCTATGGTACGACGGGACTTGGTGACGGATTGTCCTATGGCGTTGACTACTACGTAAACGGAGAGAAGATTTCTTCCGGAGATACGGTAGGAAATTACCGCTTCAATTATGACGATTCGACTGTCATAAGGTTGGATAATCCTGAGAACTATAAGCCTCAGACCAACGAACTGATGACCTCGGCTGTGGCGCTCAAAGGCAACGCAGATGTTGAACTGAGCCAGAAGACCGCTAAGGTAGACGGCGTAGATAAGGTCGCAGGTCTCATGGACGGAAGACTTCCGCTCTTCAAGTTTGCAGGCAGTCAGGTTATCCCCTGCGGAATGTTCGACATTTCCAGCACGCCTGATAGTGTAACGATGACGGCATCAAAGATATCCGAGACTGATATGTCTGCGGCTATGGAGATGCCTGAGCTGGAGGTCAATCAGTATCGTGAGTATGACAGAATGCTTGACACTGTGGATGGTGCAGCAGCTTTCAAACTCACGTATAACGGCGCAAGCTTTGATATCTATCCGAATGACAACCAGGCAACGGCTCTCCTTGAAAAAGGCGAAGAGACGAACAACGTAAACGTCGGTGCTGCAGCACTCAGCGCAGCCTTCGGGGAGATGGGACTTTCCCTTGAAGAGATGCAGGTTATCTGCGTACACATGGACGCAAAGGAAATCCTTGCTTAATCGGTTGTAAATGAAATTAAAAATGGCTTTGACAGGGTGAATGTTCATCACGTCAAAGCCATTTTTGTTTGTTTATTTTCTCAGTGTCACGTCGTCGATTATCGTTCCGTCGGGCAGGAAGCATTGGAAGTGCAGGGTGTTCTCCGAGGCCTCAAGGGTGAGGTAGTTATCCGTTTCCGGCTGCGGAGCGACGGTTTTATCCAGCGGGTGGTCAATCCAGAGGTCGGGGTAGCGGACGTTTCCTGCTACGCCTGTGAGGATGTAGTAGGGACCGTGGCTGCTTGGCTCGAAGTTATACAGATGACCGCGGTTTCGGTAGGTGTGAAGGTGCGCTGTCAGTACCACGTCAACTCCGTATTTGTCGAAGATGGGCATGAATCCGCGCCCCACGTCCTCGGAGATTCCGGGGATGCGCTCGGGACGTTTTTTGATGCCGTATCTCAGCACGTCGCGGTGGAGAAGAACAATCTTCCATTTCTTCTTTGATGCGGCAAGGTCTTTTGGCAGCCATTCCAGCTGCTCGTCGTAAATGCCTTCCTTAAAGTCATTCAGCTCGTCCCACTGTGTATTGACTACTGCAAAATGAACGTCGCCGTAATCGTAGGAGTAATAGTGGCGGTTGAACTCCCTGCTTCCGTTTTCCGGAAGGTCGAATAGCTTCAGATATGCTTCGGGCCAGCGTGTTTTCCAGTCCAGTGTATAGGTTTCGTGGTTTCCCATGATAGGGGCGAAGGGGATGCTGCTTATCATGCCGTCAACACCTGTAAGCCATTGGTTCCATTGGTTATGGTCTTCGCCGTTGTCCACGAGATCACCCATGTTGATGAAAAAGTCCGTGTCAGGATTCCTTTTCCATGCGTCCTGTGCCACGTCGCGCCATGTGACATAGCCGTCGGAGCACTGGGTATCGGGGAATATGAGCGCTTTGAAGCTTTTTCCGCTGTCTGTTTTAAGAGGCATCCATTCTGTGCCGCTGTCCTTTGCGATGATGCGGTATTCGTAGGAAGCACCCTTGGAAAGTCCTTCGATGTGGGCGCTGTGGAGATAGATATCCTGCCCGTCGTCTGTATAGTGTTCGTTTGACGCGGGAACGGAAACATATTCCTCTCCGCCTGCGGCGCGCCAAACCACCTCAGCACCATCCTGTTCATAGGGGGAATGCCACATGATGGTGCGGGAGGTCTGACTGTCCTTGGTTATAATCTGCCTGATGTAATCTGCATCAAGGGAGGTGTCTCCTGTAAGGGTTTTTACCGCCTTTCTGAGAGGCTTTGCCGCGTTTTCTACTGCGGCAGGAGTCCCTGAAAGTGCGCAGCCTCCTGCAAGAGCTGCCAGCGCGCTGCCTGCGATGGTCAAAAATTTACGCCGTGAAATGGGACGCTGTATATCTTTCATCATAATGTCCTTTCTTAAATAAAAACGTCTGATTCTCTACTATCATTGTAAAGAATCAGACGTCAAAAGTCGAATACCTGTTATGAATTTTAATCTATGCTTCATAAGCATTATTTGTGCAGTATTATGTGGTCGATATCAACTCCGCTGGGGAGGTAGCAGGTGAAGGAAAGGGTGCGGCGTGTTGCCTCCATGGTGAGATAGTTGTCCGTCTCAGGCTGGGGCGCCATTACCTCGTCAAGGGGTGCCTGAGGAAGGTTGTAATAGCGGCAGTCTCCTGAGAGGCCTGTATTGATATATATCGGCCCCTTCCGTTTGCTGTTCTTGAAATCGCATATGTGGTCTCTGCGGCGATAGGAATGTATGTGGCCGTCGAGAACAGCATCTATGCCCAACTCATCGAAAAGAGGCATGTAGCGGAGGCCGACGTCGGAGAATTTCGGCGGACGCACGTCGTAGTTGTAGATGTCGCGGTGCATGCAGACCACATTCCAGGGCTTTGTGGATGCCTTGATATCGCGGCGCATCCAGTCCGCCTGCTCCTGAATTATTCCTGTCTTGAAGGAGTTCAGCTCATGCCATACCGTGGACAGCATGATGAAATGAACGGGGCCGTAGTCGAAGGAATAATAAAAACGCGGAAATTCGCTGCTGCCGTTGCCGGGAACATCAAAATAGTTAAGATAGGCGTAGGGCCAGCGGAAATTCCAGTTCAGGTCGTAGGTTTCGTGGTTTCCCACAAGGGGAGCCAGGGGAAGATGCTCCTGGATACCGTCCATGGAGGTGAACCAGTCGTCCCAGTGCTGACTGCTTTCGCCGTTGTCCACCAGGTCGCCGAGAAGGAGAAAAAGGTCCGCGTCCTGATTGCGAAGGGAAGCCGCCAGAGCGATACGCCGCCACGTGATGTAGCCGTCCTCGCACTGGGAGTCGGAAGCGATTATGGCCTTGCAGCGTGTTCCGTCATCTGTTTTCAGGGGATACCAGCTGCTTGCCTTTTTCCCTTCCATGATGCGGTATTCGTACTGCTTCCCGGGAGTCAGGCCTGTGATTTGTGAGGTGTGGAGTATGAGCGCTGTGCCGTCGTCAACGAAGTAGTCTGCCGTGGCCTCTACGCGGTGTTCTGCAGAGGTTCCTGCCTCACGCCATACTGCGTGGACATCCCGTCCGTTTTTGTTTGACTGCCACATTATAGTACGCCCGTGCATGTTGTCCCCTGCGACAATCTGACGGGGGAAACGCATGTCAGGCTCGCCGTAGGGGGATGCAAAGACCTCCGAAAGCGGCGTGAGAATCGTATCCGCTGCAAGACCTGCCAGCGTGCGAAGACTATATTTCATAAACTGCCTCCTTGTTACGGGAGTGGAGAAAAAATTCATTTCATGGGACACCTGTTTCTTTGAGTATTATTTTCAATATATACATTTTTATTTTATCATAGTCCCGCAAACTGGAAATTATCGCAAAACCTGAACGAATGCGTTAAAACTCGGCAAAGGATGTCCCACACTTCTGTAAGTGGGGATTGGGACAGATAACAGGCGGCGAGCATGTCTTATGCCTCGCGCGACGCGAAGCTAGTGCCATTGGCAAAATGCCACAGAAGGAAGTTTGCCTATGGCAAACTTTGATTTAAGGCATTATAATCATTATTAGCAGAGAATGGGAGGTTATATCATGAATAATTTCACGTTTTACACTCCGACGGAAATCATTTTTGGCAAGGATGCCGAGGCCAAGACAGCCGAGGCAGTGAAGAAGCACGGCGGAAAGCGCGTGTTTATTGTGTTTGGCGGCGGCAGCGCGAAAAAGAGCGGCCTTCTGGACAGAATCGAGGAAGAGCTGAAGACGGAAGGCATACCCTTTGAGGAATTTGGCGGCGTTCAGCCGAATCCGACGGTGGCTCATGCCCGTGCCGGTGTAAAGGCTGCAGCGAAGTTCGGCGCGGATATGATTTTGGCAGTTGGCGGCGGCAGCGTAATCGACACGGCAAAGGCTGTTGCCCACGGAGCGTCGAATCTTGATACGGATATTTGGGAGTTCTGGTCAGGCAAGAAGACGGTGGAGCGTTCCATGCCCGTGGGTGTTGTGCTGACTATTTCGGCGGCAGGAAGCGAGACAAGCAATTCCGCTGTTCTCACAAATGAGGAAACGGGAAAGAAATGCGGAATCAATACGGACTTCAACCGTCCTGCCTTTGCAATAATGAATCCAGAGCTTACGTATACTATCCCGCGTTATCAGCTTGCATGCGGTATCGCGGATATCATGATGCATACCCTGGACAGATATTTTACCCATGAAACGGGAAATAATTTCACGGACAGAGTTGCCGAGGCTCTTTTGAAAAATGTTGTGCATTACGCCCGTGCGGCTATGGTGAACCATAAGGATTATGAGGCAATGAGCGAGCTGATGTGGTGCGGAAGTGTTTCTCATAACGGCTTTACCAGTCTCGGACGCACGATGGATTTCGGCGTGCATAAGCTGGGGCATGAGCTGAGCGGAAAATTCGGTGTGACGCACGGTGCTTCTCTTACGACAATGTGGGGGGCATGGGCGCGCACTGTTTATACTGACGCGCCTGAGAGATTCGCTCAGTACGCGGAGAACGTCTGGGGCGTTTCCGTGGGCACGGTTGAGGAACGTGCCCGAGCAGGAATACGCGAGACGGAGGAGTTCTGGAAGAGCATCGGACTGCCCCTCAGCTTCAAGCAGCTTGGGATTGGCGTTCAGGACGAGGAAACTCTCGAATATCTTGCTGATATGTGCACGGATTACGGTAAAAAGACAGTCGCGTTCTTCCATCCGATAGACCGTGAAACGGCGCTTGAAATGTACCGCCGTGCAAACCACTGAGGTGAACTCAATGCGACGGATTACCTCTTTGGCTGCAGGAATACTGCTGTCGGCGGCGGTTATGGGTATGCCCTCCGCAGATGCTGCCGTACCCGTGGCAGAAAGACCTTCTCTTGCGGCTTTGCCGCAGGTGATGCCTTCTGTAAACTCTGCCAGAACGGATAAGGTGCGCGTTACCTGGGACGTGTACAAGGACGCTGTCAGATACAGGCTCAGTGTTTGGGCAAGCCCACAGAAAAAGAAGCTTTTGTATCAGAATGAATGGATTTCCCTGCCGGGCCGTGAGCTTGAGCTTTCATCATACCGCAGGGACAAAACTATAAATATGGATGAGCTGGTGTGGAGCGTGACACCTCTCGACCGCACGGGAAAGCCCATAGCACCCACGTCAGAGCTTCGGTATCTCCGTGACGGTGAGATACGGCCTGAGTCCCCGAGGATTGTCAGCGAGTATGACAGGATGGAAGACGCGCCGCTGTATCCTGTTTACGCCTGGCTGTCCGTTGCTGATGCCTCGAGCTACGAGGTAGAGGTCTGGCGCAGAGGGGAAAACGGAAGCCCCGATGAGCGTGTACGTCACCTCTACACTTATGAAAATATTCTGTACGATGAGCAGCCGCTCACATGGTATGGTAACTATACATGGCGTGTGAGGGCACTTGACGGAAACGGAAGGCGCTACAGCGAATGGTCGGAATGGCAGAGCTTCGTTGTTCTTGGCAAGGTGAAATACGCGGCTCTCGGCGACAGCATAACTCACGGCGGCGGAGCAATCTCAACGCCTCCCTGCATGAAGCTTTATAACTGGGAGAGCTATACAGCGCCTGTATCCGTGAAAAATCTCGGCTGCAGCGGAAATACCACGGCAGATATGCTTGCGAGGTTTGAAAGAGATGTGCTTCCCTTCCAACCCGAGGTGCTTGTGATTCTCGGGGGCGTAAATGATTTCCGCGAGGGCACCTACGGCAGTGAAAGTATCGCGAATCTTGCGCAGCTCAGGGATAAATGCAACGCCTACGGAATCATTCCTGTATTCGTGACTGCTCCTCCAATACGGCCCGAATACATGGTGGCAATGGAGGAAATGGAGCCTGCGTCAGAGGACTGGAAAAGCGGACAGGAAACCATAAACGAATGGGTGCGTCAGCAGCCCTATCACATCGACATAACGGAGCCGCTCACGGACGAGGATGGAGAGCTTCGCGCAGGCTATACCAGCGACGGCCTACACCCTGACGCAGAGCCGAAAAAAATAATCGGAGAAATAATAGGAAAATATTTGTTCAGTCATTTTGGAAAATGATTTGACGGCACTAAAAAACGACGCGTTCGAAATCGAATGCGTCGTTTTTGTTCTCAGAAGAACGGAATAGTTTTATGCTCCTTCATACGCTGGAGCACCGTTACCGAGCGCTGCAGCTCTGTACGAAGCTGACGGTTGATATACGCTCTGAAATCTGCGCCCACGAGATAGGATTCGTTTCCGTTTTCGGAGGTAATCTTTTCGCAGCGTACAACATCGGCAGGAACTATGAGCTCGTCCATAAACGGGAGATCGGAAATCTTTACATCAAGAAGACTGCAGGGGGGAATCGGGTAATCAGACAGGAAGCTGAGCCCTGTAACGCTGAGGTCGGTGGAAATGGCCTCACGGGATTCGGTCATTTCTCCGTGCTCGTCCTGCACGCGTATTTCCAAAGGTAAAACCGTTGCCAGTCTGAAACAGCGGCGGCGGTTGCTCGGATGCGGATTCTCGTGAATTGAATCCACAGATTCGTCTACTCTTAATGCACTTTCTAACGGCACGGGAAACCACTTCCTTTCGTTTAGTGTAATTCTATAATACCTTTTACCTATATTTTTGTCAAGATAAACAGGTCGTCACAATAAACAGTACCTATGGACCTACCAGTTAAATGAAAAAGGTCACATAATTTTCTCTGCTCTATGGGCAATGATATAGAACCAAAGTGCGCATAGCAGGAGTAAAATCCCGGGTACGAGAAAAACTCCTGCGATTCCGGTGAAGCCTGCCAGAGTCCCTCCAAGAAACGAGCCGGAGGAAATTCCTATAAACTGCGCTGATTGATTAAGTCCGTATATGCGCCCAAGATAGTCAGAGGGAGTGTATTGCCGTATGAGGGCGTTTATAGACGGGACAAGTCCTGCGCTTGCTATGCCAACGAGGAAGCGCAGTATGCCCAGCTCCAGAGGTGTGCTGACGAAGGCCTGAGGCAGAAAGCACAGAGCCGCGGCCACAAGGGAGCAAAACAGCACCCGTGACGCTCCGATACGGTCGGATAGCTTCCCGAGAGGTGAGGCGGCAAGCGCGCTTGCGATACCGGTAGCCGCGAAAACCGCGCCTGCGATAAGGGCGATGTGACTGCTGGCAGGAATAAGCGCGGCTATGTAAATCGTAACAATCGGCTGTATGGTATTGAGGGAAAACTGCAGTATGAGTGTCGTTATAAAGAGACCGACGATAAGCCGCGGATGGGGAAGCTCTCTCCATACTGTTTTCATCGGAATGGCTGCTGCCTGCGGCTTCGGGTGGAAGGTCTCATGAATGAAGAACAGGGCGAGGAAGCCCAGGAAGCACCACGCACTGACAATGATGAAGGCCTGGCGGCAGCTCCATGCTTCAATGAGCCATCCGCCGATGAGAGGACCTACGAGAGCTCCCGATACCTGTGAGGTAAAGAACAGACCGAGAGCCCAGCCCGAGCGTTCCTTGGGAGTTTCCTGTGCCACAAGAGGGACGGCGGCGCCGAGAAAACCACTGAGCGCGCCCTGTATAAGACGAAGGATGAAAAGATGCTCAGGTGTCTCCGCAAAGCCGAAGCCAAGCATTATGACAGCCAGCCACCCGCTGGCCCGGAGCACCATGGGCTTTCTTCCGAAGCGGTCTGAAAGACGTCCCCATATAGGAGCGGAAATCGCAAGCGTCACGAAATTTATTCCAAAAATAAGTCCCGACCAGCGGGCAATTTCTGCCTCGCCCTTCATTCCCATTTCCGCAAGATAAAGCGGAAGCATCGGAGCGAGCTGGCTCATGCCTATGGAAACAATAAAGCATGAAAGACAGCAGAGCCAAAGATTTTTTTTCCAAACAGGCATGACCGCACCTCCTTTTTCACTATGATAGCATAAATTTCTTGCAAAGGCAGATATCTAATGATATAATAATTCGGTCGAGTCAGGTTTGAATTTATGTTTGAACCTTCCCTGCTCCCTGGAGAAAGGGGGCCAAAGTCCAAAGAGGAGGTGATTTCGTGAGAAAGTACGAAGTCATATTCATCGTTAAACCGCTGGAAGAGGAGGCAACGAACGCTGTTATCAGCAAGTTCGCTAACCTTATCAAGAACAACGGCGGTACGATTGACAAAGAAGATCGCTGGGGCAAGCGCAAGCTCGCTTACACGATTAAAGACTGTGCAGAGGGTTTCTACTGCCTGTTCTATGTATCGTGCGAGCCGGAGTGCGTTGCTGAGTGCGACCGCGTTATGAAGCTTACAGACGATATCCTGAAGCACATGATCGTAAAGTCGGAAGAGACTGAGTCCGCTGCTGAGGAAGCACCGGTAGAGAGTGAAGAATAAGTCAGGAGGGGCAGGCCATGAATAAAGTGATTTTGATGGGCCGTCTGGCGCGTGACCCGGATGTTCGTTCCACGCAGAGCGGCAAATCCGTTGCACGCATGACAATCGCCGTAGATCGTCGTGTAAGCAGAAATGCGCAGCCGGGACAGCCGACAGCAGATTTTCTGAATCTTGTCGCTTGGGAGCGTATGGCAGAGTTCTGTCAGAACTATCTGCGCAAGGGAACGAAGATTCTCGTTGAGGGACGCCTTCAGTCCAGAAGCTATGAAGCTCAGGACGGTTCGAAACGGTATGTTACCGAGGTAAGCGTCACGGATATTGAGTTTGCTGAGTCAAAATCACACGATTCAAGCGGCGGTCAGAATTTCGTAGGCGGACAGTTCGATGCTCCGCCTGCCGCACAGGGACCGCAGCAGGGCTTTGGAGGCCCCGTAACTGACGATGATATTCCGTTTTGAAGGAGGAATGAATCGTGATCAGACGTGATAGAGGCAGACGCCCGCGCAAGAAGGTTTGCAGCTTCTGCGTAGACAAGGTTGATCATATCGATTATAAAGACGTAGCAAAGCTCCGCCGGTTCATCACGGAGCGCGGCAAGATTTTACCGCGCCGTATTTCCGGTAACTGCGCTAAGCATCAGCGTCAGGTGACTGTTGCAATCAAACGTGCGCGCAATATCGCACTTCTGCCGTTCACCGCAGAATAATCAAAAACAAGGGAAGAGTCTTCGGACTCTTCTTTTTTTATGCCTTTTCACAGCTTGGTGGATTTGTGGTATCCTTATTATATGAAAACAAATTTTGATTTTGGAGGATATAAATGTCAAAGCAGGAAGCCGCGTTGCAGATAATCTCGGATGAGCGGCCCTTGAGAAGAAAACTTTTTACGACGGGAATTATCATCGGAGCGGCAACAGGCGTCGTGATTGCCTTTTTTCGCGGAGCACTGGAGCTTTCGGAGGATTTGCGCCCGTATTTGGCGGATTTTTTGAATGACTATGGAGCTTTGGGCTATGCGGCATGGTTGTTTGCGCTTCTGGCAGCCGCGTGGATTCTAAACCGTATCGTTTCTTATGAGCCTATGTCAACAGGCAGCGGTATTCCGCAGGTGAAGGGAATACTTTTGGGTGAGATGCGTATGCGCTGGCTGTCAGTGCTGCTGGCGAAGGTCTTTGGCGGCATTATTGCCATCGGCGCGGGTATGTCTCTCGGACGTGAGGGCCCCAGCGTGCAGATAGGCGCATGTGTGGGACAGGGAATAAGCGAGCTGCAAGGGAAACCCCGCACGGCGACGCGGCTTTATCTCACAGCAGGAGCAGGAGCAGGACTTGCCGCGGCATTCAACGCGCCGCTGGCTGGCGTCATATTCTGCCTTGAGGAGCTTACAAAAAGCTTTTCACCTCTGGTGCTTATGGCGACTATAGCGGCGACGGTGACGGCAACTGTTGTGACGCAGTTCGTTTTCGGGGGCGGCCCTGTTTTTCACTTTCCTGAGCTTCTTATGATGCCTCTTGAAACCATATGGCTCATGGTTCCGCTGGGAGTTGTTATAGGATTTCTGGGCGTGGGCTTCAACAAAGGGCTGTTCTTTATTCTTGATGCTTATGACCGTCTTCCGAAGGGCATTGTTCGTCCGCTGCTGCCGCTTCTCACGGGTGCAGGGCTTTTCATGGTGCTGCCCCAGGTTCTCGGGGGAGGAAACCGTTTGGTGGATTCATTGGTTGCCCATCCCGAGCCTCTGATGATGCTCCTGATTTTGTTTGTGGTAAAATATATGTATACTATGCTCTGCTTCGGCTCGGGGGTTCCGGGGGGAATATTTCTTCCCATGCTGGTGCTGGGAGCTGTGGGCGGTTCAGTCTGCGCGGCTGCGGCTGAAGCCTTTGGTGTTCTGCCGGGGGAATACGCCGCGAATTTTATCGTGTTCGGTATGGCGGCGTATTTTGCGGCCGTTGTAAAATCTCCTGTCACGGGAAGTATACTCGTCATGGAGATGACAGGCTCCTTTGAACATCTGCTTGCCCTCATTCTTGTTTCAGTATCGGCGTATCTGACGGCAGATGCCATGCACAGCAGACCTGTATATGATGCCCTGCTTATGAGGTCCCTCAGGAAGAGAAGGCAGGAAGAGAAAAAAACGGAAAAACAGCGGTCCATAATCGAGTTCAGCATCGCCGAGGCGAGCGTTATGGACGGAATATACGTGAAGGATTTTTCCTGGCCCGAGGACAGCCTTTTGGTGAGCATACGGCGCGGAGAAACGGAAATCATACCCCATGGGACGGTTAAGCTGCAGGCAGGCGACCTCATTTATGTTCTTATTGAGGACAGTGAAATAGATAAAATAAGAAAAGCGGTTGACTAGAAGGAGGAAAAGGTATGAAACAGCGTATTGTATGGATTCTTTTGGGATTCATGGTGTTTATGAGCAGCGTCGTAATGGCGGCTCCTGCGGAGAATGCCGCACCGGGAAGCCGTATAAAGGACCTTCTTGCGGAATGGCGCAAAGGAGACGTGAAGCCTGCCACGGGAAATCGTCTTCCTGGAAAGGTCGGTCTGGTCTGGCAGCCGCGGCTGGATGATGCCACGGATATGTCTGAGGCAGAACGTATTGACTGTATAAATGTGGTATCGCCCTGCTGGTTCCGCATCTCCTCCGAGGACGGAACGATGAGCCATGCAGCGCTGTCACCTGATAAGGATTATGTGAAAAAAGCCCAGAAAAAGGGCTACAAGGTCTGGGCGCTTGTTTCCAACAGCTTTGACCCGGATATGACACACAGACTGCTTGCAAACCCTGCAGGAATGAAGCGTGCCATTGATGAAATCATGCAGGCAGTGAAGAAATACGACCTTGACGGCATTAACCTTGATTTTGAAAATATCGAGGAAGAGGACCGCGACGCGCTTTCGGGCTTTATTTCACGTCTTGGCACGGAACTTCATAAGGAAAACAAAACCTTTTCCGTTGACGTGACCTTCCCGGGAGGAAGCCCCAACTGGTCTCTCTGCTATGACCGCGGCGCCATCGCAGCGGCAGCGGATTACGTCATGGTAATGGCATACGACGAGCACCCGGGCGGCTCCAAATATGCAGGCTCGGTGGCGTCCATCGGCTGGGTGGAAAACGGTGTTCAGGCTATGCTGAGAGAGGTTCCTGCAGAAAAGCTTGTTCTTGGAATGCCTCTTTATTCGAGAATCTGGAAAGAATCCGACGGCGTTGTCGAGGATGTGGAGACGCTTTGGATGGAGGACGCGGACAGACTGGTTCGCGAGAAAAAGCTGGCGCGCGTATGGGATGCGGACGCAGGACAGTATTATTTTGAATATCAGAAGAACGGACAGCTCTGCAGAGTATGGCAGGAAAATGCCCGTTCCATCGCACTGAAGGCATCGCTCATCAGCAAATATGACCTTGCAGGAGCGGCGCTGTGGCGCAGGGGCTTTGAGACCGCTGATGTATGGCCTGTGTTGGCGGCAGAGCTTGAAAATTCGCAAAGATAAGGGGAACAATACATGACACGGGAAGAACATCTGGAAGCCATTAAAAAGGCGGATCACGAGTACTATGACCTTGACACGCCTACGTTAAGCGATGAGGAGTACGACGCGCTCAGAAAAAGCTATATCGAAAAGTACGGCGCTGAGGACCTTGACTATACGCCGGGCGGTGTCAGCGGCGAATTTACCGCCTTTCATCACACTACGCCCGTAATAAGTCTCGGAAAGGTGAAGGCAGGGGAAACGGAAAAAATTCTCGCAGGAATAAAAAAACTCTGGCCTGCTGTTCTTGAACCGAAGCTTGACGGACTCACGGTTGTGGCTTATCCCGATGAAAAGGGCGTGTGCAGGTTTGTTACGCGCGGAAACGGCGCGGACGGAGAGGTTCTTCCCAATTTTATTTCGCGTTATGAAGGAAAGCCTGTAAACCGTACGGGCTATCCTGTGCGTGGAGAGGTTTTTCTCACACGGCCTGCCTTTGACTCAATAGTAGAGTCCCAAAAAGCCGCGGGAGAAGAGCCCTTCCGTCAGATAAGAAACGCGGCGGCAGGAATCCTCAGAAACAAGGAACGGAGCCCCTACATAGATAAGCTCAGCTACCTCTGCTACGACGTGGTGGGCCTTGACGTGGCAGAGGGGGAAAAGATGGAGCGCATCGAAAAGGACACAGATTTCGACTGCGTAAAAATTTCTTCCTACGAAACGCCTGAGGAAACCGCGGAGGCGATTCAGCCTCTTTACGACAGCATTGTGGAGTCGGGAGCTTTTCCAATCGACGGCATTGTTATAAAGACACAGCAGTCCGACAGCCTGAAGCGCTTTGGCTCTACGGGACATCACCCGAACAACGCTTTGGCATGGAAGGCTGAAACGGACAAATTCACTACTGTCCTGCGAAAGGTACAGTGGCAGGTAGGCCGCCAGCGCGTGACACCCGTTGCCGTTGTTGACCCCGTTGAAATCGACGGCACAATCGTTACCCAGGCAAGCCTTGCAAACCCGGGAGTCATAAGAAAGCTTGGCCTCAAGATAGGGGCAGGAGTCACAATCCATAAGAGCAACGAGATAATTCCGCAGATTCTCTCTGTAATAACAGAAGGCACGGAGCAGATAGATTTTCCTGAGACATGTCCTGCCTGCGGCTCTGACCTCAGAGAGGAAAATGAGCAGCTTTTCTGTGACAATCCGTTATGCGCCGAGAAGCTTGCGCAGGGCATCGCGTATATAGGAAGCAAAAAGGTTCTGGATATCGAGGGAATGTCCATAGAAACAGCGAGAAAGCTGGTGGCAGCATATCCTGAGCTGGTGCGGGAAAAGCAGATTTTTTCCGCGTTCTTCCTTTCAAAGGAAGAAATCGAGGCTCTGCCGGGCTTCGCAAAAAAATCGGCTGACAAGCTCTATGCTAATATACAGGGAGCTGCACAGAATGTTGATCTGGCGCATTTCATAGCGGCATGCGCGGTACCTGGAATCGGCATGACGGTGGGGACGGCGCTTATGGAGCGGTATGGTACATACGAGGCTGTGTTGGCGGCGCTGAATAATGACGCGGAGGATTTTACGGCTATTGAAGGCATAGGAGAGCTTACTGCCGCAGTCCTTCATGGAGAGACCTTCAGAAGCTCCTTCAGGGCGCTGAGGGAGGCCGTCACTCCTGCCGAATACAAAAAGGATGAAAACAATAAACCGGAGCAGCAGCTCACCTTCGTAATAACGGGCAAAATGGAAAAGCCCAGAAGCTACTATGAGGAAATTATACAGAAGGCGGGGCATAAAACAGCAGGCTCCGTGTCGGGAAACACGGACTATCTCGTAATCGCGGATACAAACAGCACCTCATCGAAAGCAAAAAAAGCACGGGATTTGGGCACAAAGCTCATAAGCCCTGCAGAGCTTGAGGAAATGCTGGGATAAAGCTAAAAAAGAAGCTGCGTTATATATGCAGCTTCTTTTTTGATTGTACCCTGTGGAAAAACAACTCACTAGGTGCTATAATATTTTTATGCATGTTTTTTGAATAATTATTAGTCAGGTGGTAAGAAAATGAGCTTTAATCTGGATTTGGCAGTCAGTGCAATGCCGCTCCTCTTGATGGGCGCTTTGGTGACTGTGAAGATTACCGCACTCTCGGTAGGTCTTGGCGTTGTTATCGGTTTGTTTGTGGGAATTGCACGAATATGCAATGTCCGTATCCTGCGGATACTTTCTGCTGTTTATGTAGATTTTCTGCGCGGTACGCCGCTTCTGGTACAGATTTTCCTTATCTATTTCGCGGTTCCGGTAATAACAGGAATACGAATGGATCCGTTTGTTGCGGCTATTACGTCCTGCAGTATCAACAGCGGCGCCTACGTAGCTGAAATTTTCCGTGCAGGTATTCAGTCCATTGACGAAGGCCAGATGGAAGCAGGCCGCTCTCTCGGTCTTACATGGAAGCAGACCATGTGCTACATCATCATTCCCCAGGCGTTCAAGCGCGTTATTCCGCCTTTGGGCAACGAGTTTATCGCGCTTCTGAAGGATTCCTCACTTGTGTCCGTTATCGGCTTTGAGGAGCTTACGCGCCGTGGACAGCTCATAATCGCACGTACCTACGGTTCGCTCGAAATCTGGACCTGCGTTGCGATTATCTATCTCATCATGACGCTCACCATTTCGCGCCTTGTCGCGTACCTTGAGCGCCGCAATGCAAAGGGAGGTGCCCGTTGATGATAACGCTTAAAAATCTGCATAAATCCTTTGGCGATATAACTGTGTTGAATGGAATCGACCTTGAAGTGGCTGAAAAAGAGGTTGTCGTTATTATTGGGCCCAGCGGTTCGGGAAAATCGACTCTTCTCCGCTGCATCAATCACCTTGAGCAGCCTACGGAAGGAACAGTCGAGGTAGACGGAATCCTTCTCGACAGCGAAGCGAATATAAATGCAGTGCGTGCAGAGGTCGGCATGGTTTTCCAGCGCTTTAACCTCTTCCCGCACATGACGGTTCTGGATAACATCACATTGGCACCTATGAAGGTGCGCGGAGTATCAAAGGAAGAAGCCGAAAAAACAGCCAACGAGCTTTTGAAACGCGTTGGACTGGGTGACCGCGGCGGCGCGTATCCGTCCCAGCTTTCAGGCGGACAGCAGCAGCGTGTTGCCATTGCACGTGCCCTGGCAATGCACCCGAAGATTATGCTCTTTGACGAGCCTACATCCGCGCTTGACCCGGAGATGGTAAAAGAAGTTCTTAACGTCATGAAAAAGCTGGCTGAGGAAGGCATGACAATGGTTGTCGTAACCCATGAAATGGGATTTGCAAGAGAAGTCGGCGACCGAGTTCTCTTCGTAGATGACGGACGGATTCTTGTAGAGGGAACCCCGGAGGAAATCTTCGATAACCCGAAGGAAGAACGTCTTAAATCATTCCTTTCGGAAGTTCTCTGAAAATACATAAAGAGTTTTATGAATCTTTCATTGACAGACAACGGACGGAAGGATATAATGGATATCGTGGTTGACGGAAACGTCGGCCAACAGGTTTTAAGGTTTTAGGAGGAATTATCACATGGTCGGTAAAGTAAAATGGTTCAGCGCAGAAAAAGGTTATGGATTTATTGAAAGAGAAGACGGAAGCGACGTTTTCGTACATTTTTCTGCAATCCAGGACGAAGGCTTCAAGACTCTGAACGAGGGTCAGGATGTTGAGTTCGAGATTGTTGAAGGAGCTCGCGGCCCGCAGGCAGCAAACGTCGTCAAGAAATCTGCATAATAGATTCTGACAAGGTGTGGCAAAGCAATTTGCCACACTTTTTTTATGCCTGTTTTGCAGAGATTGAGCGAAACTGGGAATAATTATGGTTTCTGCGAAATATGATTTGCCTTTACACTTTGAAAGCGATTTCGCCTCACTAAATATTCTTCAAAGACTTTGCAAAAAATTGAATACATATTGCGAACATAAAGGATAACTGCTAAAATGTAACTCGAATAAATAATCAATAAAATCCAAAGTTCTTTGAAGAAATGAGGGTATAACATGGAATATCCCAGAGAAATATATTTAAGACGATTGAGTGACCGCAAACAAAATGGCTTGATAAAAATAATAACCGGTGCCAGACGAGCAGGAAAATCTTACCTGCTAAATGAGTTATACTACAAACAACTGCTAAATACAGGTGTTCCCAGTAAAAATATCATTCGGTTTGCGTTTGATTCCGATGAAGATATAGATATGCTTGATTCATATTTTCCTGAAGAGCCGACGAAAATTAGAAAAAGTGCAGAAGTTTTTTTTGTGAATTCAAAGAAGTTTAGGGCATATATAAAAGATAGAACAAATGATACAGATAACTACTATTTGCTGCTTGACGAGGTTCAATTGCTCGACAGTTTCATTGGAACGCTTAACGGATTCTTGAGACATACCAATTATGATATTTATGTTACAGGGTCAAATTCCAGATTTTTATCCTCAGATATAGCAACAGAATTTAAAGGAAGGGGCACAATCGTACATGTTCTTCCGTTGGCATTTTCTGAATATATGCAAGGGACGGTTGCTGCACCTGAAAAAGCATGGAGAGAGTATGTAATAACCGGAGGAATTCCTCTTGTAGCGCAGATGAAAAGTGACGAAGAAAAAGCTGCTTATCTTAAGAACTTATGTGAAGAAACATATCTGAAGGATATCATTGTGCATAACAATATTAGGAAAAAAGTTGAGCTTGCAGATACATTTGATATTTTGGCATCAATGATTGGCAGTCCGGTGAACACAAAAAAAATTACGGACACATTCAAAAGTCTTTTGGATAAAAGTATCACTGCGAACACAATAGGCGATTATGTAGAGTATTTTCAGGATGCGTTTGTAATTTCAAAAGCAAAAAAATACAATATCAAGGGAAGAAAATATATAAGTGCACCGTTCAAACTTTACTTTGAAGATATCGGGGTAAGAAATGCACGGCTTAATTTTAGACAAATTGAAGAGACACACATCATGGAAAACATTTTGTATAATGAGTTGCGATATCGTGGATTCAACGTAGATGTTGGTGAGGTTAATGTCAGTGAAAAAACAGACCGCGTGGATGTAAATGGGAAGCATATCTATGCTCAGAAAGCACTTGAAGTCGATTTCGTAGCAACAAAAGGGAATCAGAAATTTTACATACAATCAGCACTGTCAATGGAATCTGCTGAAAAACAAGCGCAGGAAAAGCGCAGCTTATATAACATAGATGATTCTTTCAAAAAGGTAGTGGTTGCTAAAACGGGGCTGAATCCTGCATACGATGATAAAGGTGTTTTGGTTATTGATTTGTTTGATTTTTTGTTGGGCAAAGAAGGTCAATTATAACGACTTAACTTCGGAGATATAGTGTGGCGAAATGCGAAAGCAATTTGCCACGCTTTTTTATGCCAATTTCACATGTACTGAAGGGTTGCTTTGGAGGCAACCCTTTTTTATTTGATTAGCGTTATGTTAATGGTAGAACAATTGTCATCAAGTCTCTTGATAACACAAGAAACTATAGGTACGAAATGACATTTTGATGCTGCTGTGTCCTGTCGGGACAGCAATATTAGTTGCCTTTATGCTAAGGTTAATATATGAAACCGGTTTCAGCAGATATTGCTATATATGACAATACATATCGTATATAGCATGCTGGAGTAGTAGTCAAATTAGAAAAACGCAGAATAATTAATTGAATGAGAGTATTCCTGAATCATGGAAGATGAGAAAAATGGAGGCTGATTTAATATGGCAAAATTCTGCTCTAAATGTGGTAAAGAATTGGCGGATGATGAGTTTTTTTGCACGCAGTGCGGAACAAAGCAAAAAATAGATAAAGAACCGATTAGGACTAATAATCCTGTTGTGAGCGATAAACCAATAATGACAAACTCAAACAACGAATTATCTGGTACAGATGCTTTGGAAAACTGCAAGAAGGTAACTTATGTGGCTGGAGCCTTGACGGCTATATCTGTATTTTGCAACTTTATGGAATTAAACATGCCAGGCTTGATTAATTTGTCATTTTCCATTATGGATATTAGCAGTTTGCTTGGGATATATATAATGCTTTTGGGAATAGCAGCTGTATTTGGCACATTTAAAAATGAATATGGCGCTTCTTTTGCTGTGAATCTCGGAATTTTTTTAGGATTTGCAATTGGTTTTTTTGATGCGAGTTCCTCGCTTGGAGCAAATCTGAGCAAGGTTATGGGAATGGGAGCATATTTATTGATAGTTGCCCCATTGGTTGGAGCCGTTGCGAATATTATGTGTCGGTTAGTGAAGTATGGAAAGAAATTTGATGCTGAAAAATTTTTTAGTGAAGTTAAAACTGTTATAAAGCAGGAGACAGAAATTAATGGAATAAAATTGCCTAATTACGTTATTGCAATATTAGTGATAGTATTCCTGGAAATCATAAGCAGTCAGGTAAATTTCGCTAAAATGGGATGGTGATATGGTGCGAAAATGTGTTTAAAAAGCAATTTTGGGATTTGCTTAATTGCTGACGTTTGTTGTTTTGTTCGTTCGCATTATTTAGAGGGGAGGAAAGCAGGATACATAGTAAAAAATATAAGAAGGCTGTGGGACGGAGTTTTAGGTTTGCTCAATGAAAAGCTTGCTGGGGATGTGAATGTAATCCGTTTGTTTAAGTGATAATTACATGAAAAATGGTATATAAGGGGGAATAATGATGTTTTGTCCAAAGTGCGGTGCACAGTTAGAAGAAGGTAGTGTATTTTGTGATTCTTGTGGGACAAAGTTGGAAAGTGGTTCATCTGAAGGCCGTGTAACCAGCTCTTACCCTAAAAGTGGAAATCAACCGGGTGAAAATGAAAGCTTAAAATTTTGGCAAAAAAGCTGGGTTATGTGGGTGTGCCTGCTGTTTTTAACACCGGTGGGGATAATTCTGTGTTATATGAACAGGGAGCGCCATGCACATTGGAAAGTTATTTGTGGAGTCTTCTCTTTTATAGTCCTGGTTGGGATTATGCTGCCGGATGGTGACAATAACACAGCTAGAGAAGCAAAACAAAGGGAATATATCACGGTATCTGTATCCACATTGGTTAATGAACTGGAAAATAACGCAGCTGCGGCACAAAAGAAATACAAAAATAAATATGTAAAGGTAACAGGAAAATTAGGAACTATAGATTCTGATGGCGATTATATCAGTATAGATGATCCTGCGGATGTTTTTTCGATTACAGGTGTACAATGTTTTATTAACAAAAACGATAAAAAACAATCGAATTTTGTGTTAAATCTTCGCAAAGGACAAACAGTTACCGCGTATGGCAAAATTACGGATGTAGGGGAATTACTGGGATATCATCTGGAGGTAGATAGATTTGAATAAAGATATGAGTGATAAACAAAAATACAACTTTATGGAGTAGAGCTATGGATAAATTTTGTAAAGTGTGCGGGGCAGAACTTAGAAATAACGCATCGTTTTGCCATAAATGCGGAGCGGCACAAAAGGCTTCGTCCAGTAATGTAATGGATGATACAAACGATAATAGTGTAAGGACAAAGGAGAGTATAAAAACAAAAAATCCTAATAATATAAAAAAATATATTGGTGTTTTTGTGCTTATAGTAATATTTTTAGCCAAAGGATATGCAGTACTTCACTCTGGCAGTGGACTTCTTGAGAGGGTAAAAGGAGCACTTAATATAGGGACTGCTCAGGTGACAACAGAGAATAAATCAAGTACACCTAAAAATGTCTCTTCAGCAAAAGAACCAAGCACTGTTAATCCTGTAGCAAGTCAGGCGGAGTCTGAACTGAAACAGCATGGAATACAGGGGAAGATAGTGGCAACATCTAAGGGACACAGCAATAGTGGTTATGTTTCCGTGGTAAATAACAATGGTAAATATCAGATAGTCACCTATGATATAAAAAACAGTCGTATAGGGGTTACGCCGTATGACAAAAATCTATTGTATTTTACTGAGAAGAAAACTCAGAACATCGGGCAAGAGCATGTAATATTTAACATGACTATTTTGCATGACAGTGCTGATAGGGATAGTGAAGCCGGTGCTTGGGAGAATGGCAATCATAATTTGCCAATCTTTGCCATTTATAAGTTTGATAGTGCCGGAAATCTTATTCCGGGTATGCTCACCACAGGAAAAGGGGTTAAGCCGTCGCATTATCAGGGATATTTTAATGAAGCCCGTAATGTAGATATCATCAATTTATTTCTTACAGAGATGATGGCTTTACAGAAGAATATTGCTGATAATAGCGTAGTATTGCCTTGATTGAGACTGTGAAGAAATGTTCCTGTTACCCAACTCACTCATAGCGACTTGACCGCCGGAATCCAATGCAACGGATTTCGGCGGTTTTCTATGCCTATTTCACATGTACTGAAAGGTTGCTTTTGAAGCAACCCTTTTTTATTTGATTAGCTGTATATTAGTGATAGAACAACTGTCATAAAAGCTATGGATAAAAAAGAAACTGTAGCTGTGAAATGATATTCAGATACGGCTGTGTCCTGTCGGGACAGCAATATGATATGCTTTTATGCTAATGTGTAACAGATGAAACTGATTTCAATAGATATTCATATATATGATAATTCATATCATATATAGCATGCTGAAATAGTAGGTAAATTAGGGGAAACGTAGAATAGTTAAAAGAGTGAGAATTTTCCTAAATTGAGGGATGAAAATGAGCACAGACAAGAAAATGGTTCTTAGACAAATAGGCGCAAAAATCGCTTATTTCAGAACACTGGTAGGTATCAGCCAAAGAGAACTGGCTGCAAAAATAAATACAACTCAATCCACTATTTCCAAAGTCGAAAGCGGCAACTACAACGATAACCTGAGCATAGTAATGCTCACGGAAATTGCCGACGCATTGGAGGTAGATTTGTCCCTGCTGTTGGAATTCACAGGGTATGAGAAGGCCATGTGGGACAGGAAGAGTGGCGAGTGAGGAGCGGCTAGGAATTTGGTTATTGAGTGGGTTGAAAAGACCGATTCAAATATTCAGGAGGGAAAATCATGAGCACAGTGAAATGGGAGCCTATATGTCTCTTTTGCGGTAAGAAATGCGGCGGAGGTATAAGCAGATCAGAAAGCGCAGGCGCACCTGCCACGAATCCGCCAACCAGTTCAGGTAAATGTCCGTCAAGCCCAGACGGGAAACATAAACCGCGGTGGGAGAAGGTATAGGGTGTGTATAGTAATGCTCGTGGAAATTGCCGACGTATTGGAGTTAGGTTTATCGTTGCCGAGGGAATCCGCCGGATATGAGAAGACTATTTTGGACAGGAAAATAGGCGCATGAGTAGGGGGGCGTGAAAATAGTGATCCCTTTGGTAAGTGAAAATTAATTGTAAGGGAATAAAACACGGTAAAGAAATTGAAAAGACGGCAATTGGATTATGAAGTTATTTGTTTGAGTATATAGAATATCTGAGAATGGAAATGCTGTCGGAAATAAAAATCAAGGAATGAGAAAAAATATGGCGATTGATGATGTTGAATATAACAGTGGGATAAGTTCGTATAAAGAAGAAACGAGACCATTATGCATTAAAACACATAGTAGACCATCTAATAATCGGTATGATCAGTTAGAATATAATAAGGGCAGTTTGTTAAAAAAATACCCAAGGTTTGGAATGAAAGATTTTGTTGCCACGGATTTTTTTGATGAAATCATCAAAAAAATATTTATAGACGGTATAGCTAAAGATACTTTTGTTCGTAATTATACCTTTGATGGCAGCAAGAGCCTCAAGTTAGCGATAAGGTACAAGCGCGGTCCACAGGATTATTTGTCCAATATTCTTCCCGATAATAAGACATTGTTATTTAAAGGATATGTGAGCGGCAATTACTTTATCGTAGATGGCGTGTCCGAGCAGTACAATGAAGAATTGCTGCCTTATGAAGTAGAATGTAGGATTGCTCGTTATGATGATGAATCCAGAGTCAGCGGAGCAGGTGGAAATTTCCTTTATGATTTGGCTGATGCTGCAGCCTCGCTTAATGAACACACCAAGCAACGGCTTCAGGAATGGAAGGATTACATCGAATGGCGGCGTACCATTGTTCAAAAGCGTATGCATGGCGTACGATATACCAGTGTAGAAAGTAAGGACGGCAATCTCGCCTTTACGTTGCAATTCCCAGATAAAGATTCGTATGACGTAGAAGCCAAATGGCTGAAACGTGGAGAATTGGCAGCATACGACGGCAAGGAATATTCCGATGAGGATGGCAATTTTGTGTATAACGAAGAACGCCATCGTTGGAATGAAAAATTTGAGCCGGTGGGGAGTCAGATACGTCGCCTTTCAAAGGAGGGGCGTGAGGTAAATGGTCATTATGAGATTGAATTAGTGTACGCCGTCCCCGATAATGATGAGATCGACGAAATGACGGATGAAGAGCGAGAGGAGTATGTGCAAAATCAATTGCTCCCTCGTTATTCATCAATAGGTTTTCTTGCGCCGCTCGTTATCAAGGATTTGTCCCTCTTTAAGCGCCTGGACAGGGCTGTCTCTGATTTGCAGCAAGATCGCGACTGCCGTTCCCCCAATATGGCCATGTGGATTTTTGATGTGACGCGGGCAAGGCTGCCCCAGCCACAAGACCGGCAGGAGTGGGAAAAACGAGTAGGTGATAATTGGCTTAATACGAGCGTTGCCGATAATCCCGATCAACGCGAAGCCATATTCAAAATGCTGGAAGCCCCGGATCTTTGCTTAATACAAGGTCCTCCAGGAACCGGCAAGACTACTGTAATTGCTGAAGCCATCTATCAGCTTGCCCGTCAGGGAAACCGTGTTCTTCTGGCCTCCCAATCCCATGATGCCGTGGACAATGCGTTGGATAGACTGGCAAACCGTTCTGAGATCAGAGCTATACGTCTTAGTGAACGGGACAGGGATCGTGATGAAGAGCGTAGCAAATTCGGCTCATCAAAGGCACTTTCCACCTATTATGGTACTTTGCGCCAAGCGGTTACGGACAGATTTCTGGCACAGTGGAATAAAAACCGTCAAGATTATAATGACTGCGAACGAGAGCTTCGTGATATTCAGCACGTCACCGCCGATTTGGAGTATTTGAACCATAAGCTTACGGAGCAAAGCCAAAATCTTGAAGATTACCGACGTAGTCTTTCCACAGCTGAAAGCACTCTTCAAAAGATGGTTGAGGAAAATAGCGAACATGAGAATACCAAACGCCAATATATGAATTTTAAAGGCATGGCGGAGCGAAACGAAATCTCTGGAGGAGATTTCTATATCCCTAGTGCTATGGGGGACGTAGTTGCGCCCCTCTTTTGGCAACTTATTCGTAACGCTGCTGAGCAAGGTATTATGCTTGCATCTTCTGTGAGCGAGGACGTGATACGGCGCGAACCAACTTTGTCGATAAGTAGGATAGCCACGTCTTGTGGCGTGCTGTTCGCTTTACGTGAAAAATTGTCTGTCGCTGCCCAAAATGCAACTACTGATGCCGATATCGCCAAATTGAAAATGCAGGATATTGACGAACAGATAAGGAAGATAACAGATCAGCTGGCAGAGGTAGATGACGCAGGGATAAGGAAGGAGTTAAAAGATAAGCGCAACGGTCTCCGAGAGGAAAAGGAAAAACTCGGAGAAAGCGGCGCATTTGTGTTATCTCCTGAAGAGCTTACTTTATTTGACGAAGAGCGGAAGGCAAAAATTCAGTCTGCTGAAGGACAAGCTCAAATGGTCCAATTGCTGTCCAACGTAGAGACAGCGTATCAAAACGCAATTCAAGAATCCTTAAGTCGTATGAGTGAGGTAATTGAATCCTATCAGCCTCAGGATGTCGAGCCCTTATTAGAGCAAGTAAAGTCACACAAGGGACAAATCAAACAGCTAAAGGAAGAAATGCAGCGTAAGCGAGAAGAAATCGCCGCTAAAGAAAAATTAGGCGAGACGCTCTCTGATAAATACAGATGTGAACGGAGTGAAATCGAATCCCACATTGAAGCAGAAATGAGTCGTCTGGATGAGGAGTGGAATCGTGATGCTTCCATTCGACAAGTTTGGCAGGGAACACTGGAAAGATTTGCCGAGCGGCTAGGCGATTCTAAAACTGCCAAGTACGACAAAGAATACCATGAGGACATTTATATTTCCTCCTGCAACGTGGTGGGTATTACATGCACGGCAAACATGCGGGATTTGGATGAGAAATTCCCGGACTTTGATGTGGTTATCATTGACGAGGTCAGTAAGGCGACTCCACCGGAACTCTTGCCACCACTCATGCGGGCAAGAAAAACGATTTTGGTGGGCGACCACAGACAATTGCCGCCAGTGTTCAATGAGTATGAAAAATCCTATAATGAACTATTGGAAGAAATAAACGCCGAAACAGATGAAGATGATGATAATGCCGCAGAAATGGTGCTTCGCGAAGAGGATTTGAACAAGTATCGCACGATGGTTACTTCCTCTTTGTTCCGTGAATATTTCGAGCAAGGTGACGAGCGGATTAAGCATTCTCTGCTTACCCAGTATCGTATGCACTCGGATATCCAGAAAGTCATCAACCGCTTTTATGATGGGAAACTGGAAAGCGGTGTTATGGAAGACGAAAACAGGACAAAAGCCCACGGGCTAAAAGTTACGACTGATAAAGGCGAAAGTTTCCTCCGTCCCGACAGCCATGCTTATTGGGTGGATTCCTCCAGGTTGCAAGGAAAGCTGATGGAGCAGAGTAGATATCAAGGCAGCACTTCGCTCCATAACATTTTCGAGAGGCACATCATCTTGTCTATGCTCTCAAAAATTAATGATGCGTATGCCGCCATGGGGCAATCTGGCGTAACTGTAGGTGTGATTTCCTTCTACGGTTCCCAAGTAGGAGATCTTAGAAAAGCTGTCAAGGATATGCGTAGTCGTGGCAAACTCAAGGCATTAAAAGTTGATGTCAATACAGTAGACCGTTTCCAAGGCAAGGAAAAGCAGATAATTATCACTAGTTTGGTTTGCAATACCAAACGTGGCAATGCCAGCCGCCATGTGGCAGCTTTTGAGCGAATTAATGTTGCTTTTTCCCGTGCGCAAAATTTGCTAATTATTGTGGGAGCCAGAGAACTCTACAGCGGTTTAGCTGTTCCTATTCCCCGCATGGACACTGGAGAGATTAGGAGTGCTCGTATTTACCAAAACATAATTGATGACATAGCACGCAACGGTGCGTTGATAGCAGGAGAAACACTAATTGCTTCAGAGGATGCACAGGCGATTATGGAAGAATACGATAAGGAGGCGAAGGAGCGGTGAATTTAGGTAAAGCTAGGATAGCTTATCCCTTCGTGGAATATTCGGTTCAAGTGACGCACCACACAGAGCGCAAGTCCACGGTGATGGAATGGATGCTTTTAGAAATCGCTCAAAAGGTCGAGTCATATCCTGATTATGCGGCAATCCCCTTGGAAAACATTCTAACATCAATTTTCTCGGTAGCGGATGGTAACATACTCCTTCGTCAAGTTCTAATAGACCTTGTGGATGTCAATGCACTGGAACAAATTCCAGGTTTTAGCGACAAAAGCGAATGGAATCAGCTTAGATGCGGTGATTTGCGGCTGACTGATGACGGTCGCCGCTTGCAGCAGGAGGGCAAACTTCCGGCAAAGTCACAAACTCAAAAATTATCTGTTGTTTATGATGTGGTCAATAATCGTCTTGTAAACAGCAGTAAAGGTATGGTGGACAACACAGTGAGTCCCAAAGCTAAAGATATCGGTGAAGGAAATATGCCTGGTTTTCCTAGTTCCTTAATCGCTTTACGAATTGAAGAATGGCAAGCGGATGGCCAAAATGCCCCTTCGTGGCTACAACGAAACTCTCGAATCGACAATATTGTCCCGGAAGGGGATGCAAAAATAAAGTGGCAAAATATCAGCCACGAGATTTCCATTGATAGCAGAGGTAATTTGAGCCTTTTGGGTGCGCCAAATGATGAAATTGCTGAAGTCGTTCTGAAAGATACGGATTTAGGGACGATGCCAGACTATGAATTGCCGCTAATTGACGTTGATACTCTTCTGAGCAAGCGAAAGTGTGCAATTTATGATAAGACTTCGGATACTATTGAGAGTTATGCGGCAAAAGCTAACATCTTCGTCGTTGCTCCGCAGTTTTCTAACATCATAGATGAAAAAAATAATAAGGTATGCTTGCTGTTGGGGCAGCTGTCGTTTGGGTTCGATGCTACGGGAAAAAATACAGTAATAAGCCTCCCAGATGCTTTCCCGGAGGGGCTGTGCTATCAGGACATCAGTCGTAGCGTGTATGCCACCGCCGTTGAAGGACATATTGGCGCAGTTTCTCGTTTGATACCCTATATATACGAGGATGTGAGCGATTTCTCCGTATTCGTCATAAGTCTGGTAAAAAAGTACTATATGCTGGATCGACGTATGTTGAAGCTTTTGAATCTTGTCGGAGAGGAGAAATATCGAGAGTTTTATACTGCCGATTACATACGGGATTTGCTAAATTCGGCAGAGATACAACAACTTACCCCAATAGATAAAATATTGGACAGGCTCTTGAAGCTCGATGTCAAATTGCAAAATGTGTTGGTGGATGTGCCAATCTCCGCAAGCTCTGAAACTATCCGTTCTGCACTTTTAGGCAAGGATGTAGAAATTCTTGGGGATGTTCGCGAGTGGACGGCGCAATGGCGAGAGGCATTGGAATCTCTCAAAACTAAGACGGACGTGGATGTGAAATCCATGGATTGGCAAGGTACCAACTTTGGTCTATCACTGGAGCGTATGGAGCAAGCGGCAGATGCCGTGGCCGTTTTCTACGACGATTCCGCAAGTCGCTATAGTAAGGTGTATGTTTTTGATACTTGTTCTCTGATGCACTATCCCGATGTGCTGGACGATTTTGTGAGCAATAAGGCTTTAGTAATCATCCCAAAGCAGGTCTTAGTAGAATTGGACGGTCTTAAGACAGCTGATGATGAAAATAGGCGATACCAAGCGCGGCAAGCCATACGAAAAATCCATGAATACGGCGATGAGCCTTGGTTGAAGCAAAACGAGGATAATTATCTGGAACTTCTTTCGGATAGTTTCAGGGAATCAGGTATAAAAGATTTTTACATCCTGTCCGTGGCGGTCAAATATCGCGTAAAGAACCCTGTCATGGTGACGGACGATGAGAACTTCCAGAATTTCGCCCAATCGGAAGGAGTGGAGACAATCACGGCGCATAATCTCCATGAAAAACTGACAAATGAGGTTTCTTCCAAGGGCAAGGGAAAAAATAAAAAGAAGAGGAAATAGGAGGTGGCTACATGAGTCAAGAAGCAGAGCTTGTATTTGCCTTGGAGCAGAGAAGACGGGAGGAACTTTTCAGAGCGCGAGTCAGCAATAAGACAAGAGAATTTTATATGCGCTACCAGGATCAATATAACGACATGTGTTCCCAAGGCTACCGTGATTATATCCCTGAGGAAATGAGTCGTTTGGAACATGATTTGGATACCATCGGAAGCCTGCTTTCAAGCAATCCGGTGGCTGCCAGAGAGGTCAGTCAAGAGGTAGGCAGCTACATCCACAGCCTGTGGGGACTTGGCAGTGAGGCTCGGCAAGTTTTTCAAGAATCAGCGCGTATTGCTCGTCTTGAGGCCAAGCGTGAAAAAAAGGCGGCGCAAAATTCAGTAATGTCCCGGTATTATGATGTAATCGGCAGTCTGGATTCTATAGTGGCTAATTTTGCTGCGGCTGATTTGAACGACATCAAGAATGCCATTTCATCCGGTACTGTTGCCACTGCGCAAGATGTTGAAACAAAATTGGCGATGGTTATTAAGAAGGCGAAAACAGAAGCAGCTAATTGGAAAGCGCAGAAGCAAAAGGAGCAAGCTAAACAAGCAGTAAACGAGCAGATAGAAGATGTAAAGAAGTCTATAGTAGCCGAGAAATTTGAAGATAGTTCCAAATCAAAGGCCCTACTGGATAAATTGGAAGAAATTAAATCCAAGGCAGTTGCGGGCACTGTCAGCGTCAAGGAGGTTCAAGAGCAGATTCAAGCCGTGACAGAAGAAACAGATGAAACCTTGGTTGGTGAAGAAGTGCGTCGTGAAACGGTCAAGGCCGTTTATAAATGGTTTAACGACCATGACTTCACCCTCAGTAAACCGAAGCTGATTGACGGTGCTGTGGTCATAACGGCGCAAAGGCCATCAGGCAACAAAGCTCAATTCAAGCTGACACTAGATAATAAGATGTGGTATCGTTTGGATGGATACGAGGGACAAAGCTGTTTGAAGGACATTTCGTCAGCAAAGGCAGATTGGGAGTCAGTCTATGGGATCAAACTATCGGATGAAGTTGTCAAGTGGCAGAATCCTGACCGTATTTTGCGGCGCCAAGGACAAACGGAATCCAACATAGGAGGGAAAATGTAATGAGCGATATGTGGCTTGAACACCTTGAGCGGGAGATGAAACTTCGTGGAGCCGTGATTCTCTTTGGCAATACCAATGACATTATCCTTAATCCTCAGAAGGCTGGGCAGTATACTTCTGTGGTGGATTGTGTCCGGGACATAGCTTTTAAGAGCGGTTACGAGCGTGTAATTATATGGAATCGAGCGGAGGGGGGCATTTCTTGGGAACGTGGAGCATCTTATTCCTCTGGCCTTGAAGGTACGGAAGTCGAGGAGCCAGAGGGCGGTGACGAATACAATATGGGTCCTGGAGGCGATGAGCATCGGGCAGGTACAAAAAAATACGCTGATCCTAAAGAGTTTTTTCCCTGGCTTCGGTCATTGCTGGAAAATAAAAGTGGCGGCACAGCGGCCATCGTGGATTACTCAGATTATCTTTTCGGGGATGGGCGTAGTCTATCGGACGAAGAGCGCAATAATATAACCAACATGATGATTGCCATTGCCAAAAGCCAGGATTACGGCCTCAATTTCGTGGAGAACAATGGTAATTTACTGGTGCTCATTGCTAAGACCACGGCTATGCTCCCGCCTTCCGTCTATGTGGACAATCCCTTGGTGGCGACAATCAACGTCCCCCTGCCGGCAAGAGATGAACGAGCGAAGTATGTGGATAAGGACATCAATCTTCTGAAGTTATCACCAGGTATAGAGGATAAAAGCGTCAAGGATAATTTTATTGACGCTCTTGATGGCTTCAGTCTGAAAAATATCGCCCAAATTATCAAGCTATCCAATCAAGCGCCGGAACGTATGAATTTCGAGAAACTCATAAACCTTTATCGCTACGGAGAAAAGAAAAGTCCCTGGGAAGAGTTGTCCTACGAGAAACTCAAAACTGCCAAGGAAACTTTGGGACAGAGAGTCAAGGGACAAGACGAGGCTGTACAAAAAGTACGGGATGTTATTATCCGTGCCTATACAGGATTTGCAGGGCTTCAACATTCCGCAAAGCAAAAGAAACCCAAGGGAGCACTCTTCTTTGTGGGACCCACCGGTGTGGGCAAAACGGAACTGGCAAAGTCGCTGGCAGAATTTATCTTTGGTGATGAAAGCGCATACCGCAGGTTTGACATGAGCGAATACGCTCATGAGCAAAGTGACCAGCGTTTGGTTGGCGCGCCTCCTGGTTACGTTGGTTATGAGAAAGGGGGCGAGCTTACCAATGCCGTCAAAGAAAAGCCCTTCTGCGTCTTGCTCTTTGATGAGATTGAAAAGGCTCATGGACGTATCATGGACAAGTTTCTGCAAATTTTAGAGGACGGGCGCCTAACTGATGGCAAAGGTGAAACGGTCTATTTTTCCGAGACATTTATCATCTTTACTTCGAATATCGGTGCAGCTGGAGCAGATATTGCTTTGAATGCCGAGCAAACACGACAATACTTTATCAGTGAAGTAAAAAAACACTTTGTTGAAACTCTAAAACGCCCAGAGATTCTAAATCGTATTGGCGATGCCAACATTGTGCCATTCAATTTTATCCAGAATGATGAAGTGCTTGTAGCTATTGGGAAATCCAAATTTGCCCCCATAAAATCCTTTATCAAGGAGCGTTACAAGGCAGATATTCGATTTAATGACGAAGAGGCCGTGTTTGCAGCATTGGGGAGGAGCGCAGACAAAGCAAATGGTGGACGTGGCATGTTGAACGTCATGGAGCAGAAACTTATCAACCCATTGTCGGATTTTGTATTCGAGAAAATAGAGAGCCTTGCGCGTGGCGGAAGGACAATTCAAGTTGATATCGACGAAACCCCGAGTGGGGAAGTCGAGCTTGATTTTCATCTGGACTAGATGTTATGGCGTACTTGAATTTAGCGGCGATTCGAACATGTACCGAGGCCGAGGGGCCAGGCAAACGTTTCGCCATATGGAGCCAGGGGTGCCTGCGTCGCTGCCCAGGTTGTTGTAATCCTCATATGCAGCCAATGGAGCGTAAGCACCTCGTAAAAGTTGATAAATTGATGGAACTGATTCTGAAGAGCAAGGCAGAGGAAGACATTGAGGGTGTGTCTTTTATAGGTGGCGAGCCGGTACTGCAAGCAGAAGGCTTTGCTGAACTTGCTCAGTATTGCCAAAAAGTTGGGTTGTCAGTATTGCTTTTTACTGGATACTACTACGAAGACTTATTGGCAATGGAGGATGACGATATTGATAGACTGCTAAGAAATACTGATATTTTGGTTGATGGTGAATTTATTGAATCGTTACGTGATCAAGAGCGTGATTGGGTTGGATCTGAAAATCAGCACGTTATATTTTTGAGCGACCGCTATAATGCTGGGATAGAATTTGAGCATGGTGTACATAACACGGAGATACGGATATCGGATGGTGGCGTTGGGATAAACGGATGGCCGTTAGAGATATAACCCCCTTTACTGGATTATATTGCTTTAATTGCACATAACGAATTAGAATCTGCTTTTTTCCAGCCAGGAGGTGATGATTGGCTGAGAAAACAAGTTTCGTATTTATGTTTTATTGAGTTCTGGATGATTAGAGGAGGAGTTTAAAATGATGGAAAAAGAAAACATCAAGGCAGAGGATATTCAAGAGGAAAACCGTACGGATATGGAATTGGAAAGCATCCTTAATATGTGCTCTTGGGGCGAATTTAACTAATTATTGGTTGAAGGATAAACAGGTATAATCACTTTGTAGGCTGATATGGTGCTTAGGTTTGGTGTCATGCTTGCATAACGAACCACAATATTGTGCCTGACAAGACCTTATTTGACTCTAAATCAAAGCACCAATATCTCCTTAAATTTAACTTTGAAAGTAAATGCCTGATTTTTTTCTTAATCTGTGTCGTATTAAATTCAAGTATGCTCAACTATCTAGAAAAAGAGAGGAGAATACAATTTGCAGGTTTATATTTTGCTTACGCAAAAATGTAATCTTCATTGCTCTATGTGTATACGCGGTAAACAAACTGGGAAAGATATCTCTTTTTCTGCCATTAAATCTATAACTGAACGAGGAGATTTCTATGAACAGGATGTAATTCTGACTGGGGGAGAACCAACATATTACGACAAACTTACCGATGTTGCAAAATTAATTAGTCAATCGGCAAATCTTGTTATTGTCACTACAAATGGGACAAATGCTAATGCGATAAAAGACTTGCGAGAGATCAAAAATTTAATGGTTCAAGTATCTCTTGATGGAGATCAAATAACACATAATAATATTCGAGGCTCAGGAACATTTGAAAGGGTTAAAAAGACAATCGATGTATTGGAAAAATATGATATGGCATATACTGTAGCTTCGGTTGTTAATAAATCAAATACACATGGCGTGTTTTGTTTAGGCAAAATGTTAGAAAAACAGCCTAAAATGAAATATTGGAGTGTTTCTTATGAAATGCCATTTGGAAGCTCCGGTATTGATAAATTAATGACGGCGGCAGAATGGAATAATTTTGTAGATAATTTGATAGACAATGTCAGAGTGCGAATAAAAATAAAAAAATTATTCCCTTTGGATCTTTATGAAAAACACTTGGATATAATAAGCAGGATACCTCTGAAAGAAAGAAGCTTTAATTGTGGTAGCGGTAAAGATAAAATATATGTATATCCCGATTTATCGGTATATCCTTGTACTTGCTTAGAGGATTTTTGTGTAGGAAATTTGGACAATCAATCATTGAAACAGATATTAGAAGGGGATATGATAAAGGTTTTTCAAAATTATACAGTAAATCCTGGTACCATATGTTCATCTTGCTCCTATTTAGATTTATGTCGCGGTGGCTGTATAGGTATGTCGGTACATTATGCCGGTGGATTGGGAAATGGAGATATACGTTGCCCGTATATGAAAACCAATTCAAATAAGGAATGTGAATGAAAAATATTTTTTATTTTAATATAACCTATGGTTGCAATAGCAACTGTGTGTTCTGTTATTCTCATAACACAAAACACGACGGTATAAGCCATCATGATTTATCCGTAGAAACGATGATGTCTTATTTGAAAAAAAACAATATAAAAGAGTATGATCGCATAATTATCAATGGTGGAGAACCATTGTTGCATCCAGACATAATAAGGATGATTCAAAACCTTAAAGATTTCAATTGCGAAATTCTGATATATACTAACGGTCGTTTGCTGGAAAAATTGCCACTCAATATTTTTAACGACAATTTTAGGATTATTATTCCTTGGCATGGAGCTGAAAAAGCACATGACATGGTAACTGGTATAAACGGTAGCTACCATGAAACCATGCGGGGAATTAATCATATGCTAAATGGTTGTGCACATATAGAACTCAAAATTATTGTTAATCGGAATATGGTTTCTAAAAGGGATATTGAATCTTCTATCGTTGCATTGGATCATATTCCAATTAAATCATTTCATTCTGTTCATTTAACTAAAGTTGACGATACCATCATATCTAAACTCAACAAATATCCCCATATAAGTCATGCAGATGCAGCTATGCCAACATTGAATTTTTTTAATTATTGCGCATCACGGGTGAATTCAATCAAAATATTTGATACCTGTGTAGCAAGTATGCCATTGCCTACAAATGAATTACCGGCACTAAAGGAAGAATATGCAGTAATTTTTAAAGACTGGGATCACAATTGGCAAATTCCGTTAAAAGAAAAACATCCTCATTGCTTAATGAACTGCTCACATAAGAGTTATTGCATATCGGCAGTAAATCATTATACTGCTCTCGAGTATAAAAGTGGTAATTGGCGAGAATTTTGGGAGTGATTACAATGGAAGAAAACAATGAGATTGCCATAACAATTAAACCCACAATGTCGTGCAATATGAGATGTCGCCATTGTTTTAATGCTGATTTACGAAAGCAAAGAGATTCTCTTCCATTGTCAACTGCGGTGCGATTCTTGGAATTAGCTGCGGATTTTTCTCGAGATGTAAAAGTGACGCTTCATGGGGGTGAACCATCTCTGATGGGAGCTGCATACTATCGTGAATTATTCCGAAACGAACAGCGAATTGCTGCTGAGAAGGGCGTAGTATTTGCTAATCGCTTTACTACAAACGCATTGCTATTAAAAGGCGAACTATTAGACGTTTTGTTGGCTAATGATGCACGATTAAAAATATCATTCGATGGGCCATTCAATGATGATCTTCGTGAAAAAACTGAAATAGTAAAGAAAAACATTTCAGAGGCAAGAGTGCGCGGAGCGAAAATTATAATACTTTGTACGCTTGCTCGAAATGCCAGCAACCATCTGCTGGAATTGTATAAATGGTTTAACGAATGGGGTCTAGATATAAAATTACTTCCAATTGAGCCGAGAGGTTTCGCATTGTTCAATAACAATCTTTTGCTGCAGGAAGATGAGTTTGCTAATGCATTAAAAACCGCATACAACTATTGGTTACACGACACTAAGTGCCAAATATCTTGTACAACATTTGAAGATTTTGCAATGATAAGATCCACGCAACAGTACAAACCTTTTTGGTTCAGAAGAGAAATTGCATTAAATCCCGATGGGCACATCCATCCATTTGGTAGACCAAATGATATCCGCTATGATTTGGGCAGACCTGAAGATATAAACAGCTTGGAGGATTGTTTTCAATCCGATGTATATAAGAACTTGATGAATTTTTTGAAGGGAAAAAGAGCAGTTTATTGCGAAGCATGCCCGGCTTGCGGCTCATGTAACGGGGTCTGTCTTTTTATGGGGTATATGTATACTGATAGTGAAGCTTTGCTTCAGCGAAGCTGTCGTATATCGAGAAAGATCTTTGATATTGCATTAGAATCTAACGATATTGCATACAATGATTGGCTCAGTGGAAAGCAAAAGTCGCTCAATCCTCGTGCAATACAAGCATTGCTCTATGACCGTTAACATAAAGGCAGTGTTGTTATGCAGATTGTTAATCACATTGAATTGCGGGATGTAAAAGATATTTATGATATGAGATTTTAATTGAGCTGTTTAATGTTACCAGACATAGCTATTGCCTCCGTGTATGTTTTGTGTGGTAACTTAATTTTACCGATGGCAGTAGACTATGGCTATTTCTTTATGAAACGGAATTTGCGAAAAATATTATACGTTATTCAAAGCCGTTCTTCTTATTGATGCTCAAAAGAGTAAGATTGATGATGCTCTGCAGCAAAGAATAATGTATGTGGGGTGTTCAAGAGCCAATACTTATTTGCTTATGGCTATCATGGACGATATTGATTAGGTGATGAGATTTAGGCGGGAAATTCACTGACGCAGGGGGTGTCGGGAAATGAGTAAGATGAATGAGCGAAAGAAAGATACAAAGTCCACGAAAAACCTCGCAAAAATGAGGTTAAAACCGATACCTTATGATGAGGAATTGAGTCATTTTAGTATTATAGACGGTATGGACTATAGAGACTGTATGTACACTACTTTGATTCTTGATGATTATGGTTGGATGGATTATCGCCTGAAGACATTTTTCGATAGTGTGGATTATGGGGATCTGAATATTTTATTTTTCCATTCCGGTGGGACAACGTCTGATATGTTCGTACTTCAGGATATGGGCTTAGAAAAATACGCTCACAGAGTAGAATACGACACTGAAATTTTCCAAAGGAATATAACAGTGTTCATGAAGAAGCATATGGAGCAATGGGACGAACCGTATGCCTTTGATGGTCTGGAAATAGCCGTTGCGTTTTATAATGATGTGTTGGAGCACTATACAAAATATTTGATAAGAGAATGTTCTCCTGATGATGAAATGAATGATGATTTAATGATGTGGTCCGATTTCCATTGTTGGAAGCGACTGAAATAGCAATGTTGGGAATTCGGCTTTTCATGGAGAGAAGAAAAGCGGGATAAAACTGAAAAAAGAAGGAGAATTATGTCTGGAAAAGAGAAAATGCTGTCCAAGGCTGAAATAGATGAGTATATCCGTCTGCACTATAAGCCGGAGAAAAAACTTGGAAAGAGCTTTTTGGGGATTCTGAAAGGGACGGGGGCTTGTCTTGGAGGGGCAATATATACCGGAGCTCAGAGGCCTTTAGGGTTAGAGGATTTGCTTGACAGCGTCCGAAATAAGATAGAGCTGACCTTCTCGGAAAAGCTCATGGAGCTTATCAAGGAGAAGGGGCGGAAACCCGCTGACATCTATAAGAAGGCGGATATCAACAAGGATCTATTTTCAAAAATCAAGGCGAATAAGTATTATCGGCCGACAAAGGAAACGGCATTGGCTTTTGCTATCGCGCTGCATCTAAATCTGAAGGAAACTGCTGACCTCATCGGACGGGCAGGGTATGCTCTGTCAAGCAGTATCAAGAGCGACCTCATTGTGCAGTGTTATATTGAAGCCAAGGTGTACAATATTATGTCTGTCAATGACTCGCTGGTCGAATACGGATTCAAGCCGCTCACTGGCCGACGGTTTGGATAAAAGAAAAAATTTTCAACAGGGTTGCCTGACAGGCAACCCTGTTTTTTTAATTATGTCCCATAATAGAGGCAGGTAATTTGTTCTGCATAGGAGGCGTTTTAGTATGAATAATGAGGTTATGGAAGCGGAGTTCAGGGATATTGAGGCTGAGAAGTATACGGATGAGTATTCGGAGGTAGGGCTTTGGGAAAATATAAAGGATGAGGCAGCCTCTATCGGTCTCAGCCTGATTTACTAGGCGCTGCAGCTTTATTATGTTGCGCAGTCGCCCAATTGCCCTATGAAGGTCAAGGCGGGCATTTACGGCGCGCTGGGGTATTTGATTTCTCCCTTTGATTTTATTCCGGATTTCATGCCGGCAGTGGGATACACTGATGACGCGGCGGCGATAGGGGCTGCCCTGCTTTTGGCACAGATGTATATTACCGACGATGTCAAAATGAAGGCTGAGAGCAAAATAAAGGATATTTTCGGGGCAAAGGTTTTGGAACGGCTTGAGAAATGACTATGAAAGGAAGAGTGAAATGAGCGGCAGGCTTGAATATGTCGAAATTATTTTTGAGAATTGTGAGACTGCAAAGATGGATGCTGAAGATATATCTTATGTTGCCCTTTACGACATTGCAGAGAATATTTCCATCAGCGCCAATAGGGAGGGCAATTGCAAGTGGGAAAATGCTGAGCACTATAAGACAGCCAATCTCTGCCTGGTGTTGCTTAAAAGTGCTGATAAGCACATGGATGGATTAGTCTATGACGTGACTTTGTTTGAGCGTATTCAAATGTGCGATGATATCACGCATATCAAGCTGTATTTTGATGATTATATGCAGGAATACGCCGTCTATTATAAAGGCAATGAGAATAGTGTATGGCAGACCAGCCGCAAGACCGAGAAGGGTATGGAAATCCGCATCGAAAAAGGAAAAAATGTGATAACTGATGAAGACAACCAAGAGTGATAGTTTTTGAGCACGTTGGGCGAGATTGAATCTAAAAAAGGAGACAATTTTTTAGGTTGCCTGACGGGCAACTTCGAAAATATGGATAGGCGGTAAAATGAATACAGAATCTTATATGTGCAGGAGGCAGATAGAATGGAATCTTTTGTAAAGCCGAGTGTAAAGGTGATTGGTGTAGGAGAGCCGGGTTCGGAGGCGTTGTCGAGGCTGCGTGGATGCGGATGGGATGGTGTTGATTTCCTGAAGCTGGCTGAGGATGATCAGGTTGATTTGCAGGAGGTGTTTAGGGATACCGATATGACAATTATCCTGGCGGATATTCAGAATCTGAAGGATGCGGCGGTTACGCTTGCTGCTGCGGAGTGTGCCAAGGGTATGGACGTGCTGACTGTGGTCATGACTTCAGCAGGGGATGTGCCGAAGGCTTTGGCTGATGCCGCGGATACTGTAACGATTTTGCCGTCAGATGAGGAAGGCAGTGAAGCAGGTACTGTGGATTCTTTTGCGGCAGGCGTTCATATGATTTTGGATATGCTGTCGGAGCGTTCGCTTGTGTCCATGAGCTTCGATGACTTTAGGAGCTGTTTGTCAAATGTGGGTGTAACGGCTATGGCTTCTGGTCAGGCGGCAGGGAAGAATGTAATCATGGAGGCAGCAAAGAAGGCCGCTGCTTTGCTGGGAGAAAATGCAAATCTTTCCAAGGCGAGAACCATGCTGATGCATGTGATTGGTTCAGGAGATAATATCGGTGTTTTTGATATAGGCTCTGCCGGTGCTTTCCTGAGCTGGCAGGTTCATCCTGATGCGGATATTCTCTGGGCTGTTACCGCGGATAAGAGTATGGGGGACAATGTTGTCGTAACTCTGCTGGGAAGCAGAGTTGCGATTTGATGGGAGGAATAATTATGAGGGAAAATGTTATTGAAGCTGAGTTTAATGATATTGATGTTGAAAAGTACACGGATGAATACTCAGAGGAGGGGCTTTGGGATAAAATCAGGGACAATGTTGCTTCCATTGGTATAGCGCTGATATACAAGGCATTGCAGCTTTACTATGTGGCGCAGTCTCCAAATTGCCCAGTGAAGGTCAAGGCCGGTATTTATGGTGCGCTTGGATATTTGATTTCGCCGTTTGATTTTATTCCGGATTTCATGCCGGCCGTAGGATATACTGATGATGCGGCAGCAATCGGTGTTGCGCTGATTTTGGCACAGATGTATATTAATGATGATATAAAAATGAAGGCCGAAGGGAAAATAAAGGATATTTTCGGAGTAAAGGCATTGGAAAAGTTAGAGAAAGAGTGACAGGAAAATGAGCGGAAAAAGGCGGATGTTAACAAAGTCGGATATAGACGAGTATATACGTCAGCATTATAAGCCTGAGGGGGAAAGCTCTTCAGGCTTACTTGATATTTTAACAGGGCCTAGAAAACACCTCCCCGGAATGAGGGATTTTTCATCTTATTCCGATGATAGCAGTACTCTTCGGCGCTTACTGGATGGAATAAAAAACCGTATTGAGCTGACCTTCTCGGAAAAGCTCATGGAGCTTATCAAGGAAAAAGGGAAAAGACCATCTGAGGTTTATAACAACGCGGATGTCGATAAGGCTGTTTTTTCAAAAATCAAGGCCAATAAGTACTACCACCCTACGAAGGATACTGCACTGGCATTCGCTATAGCTCTGGAGCTGAATCTGAAGGAAACGGCGGATCTTATCGGCCGCACAGGATACGCTCTTTCGGCCAGTTCGGAAAGAGATCTTATTGTAAGCTGTTTTATCGAAGCTGGTGTATATGATATTATGAAAATCAATGAAAAATTACATGATTATGGTTTTCTTCCGCTTACCTGTAAACAAGGGTACAGATAAAAATTTCGGGGTTGCCGGACAGGCAACCCTTTTTGATTCCTCAAAATTTATAATTAAATCATCCCAAGGGAAATATATTTACGATGAAAATTTAAGGAGGAATTTATTATGAGCTGGTGTAAAAATGGAATGCTTTTGGCTGCAGGTGGAGTTGCGGGGCTGGCTATCGCGGCATGGCTTGAGTCCGAGGGGAGTTTTGTAAGCGCACCGAAGCGCGAAATGACCAATGCCGACGGGATGGAGATTCTGCTTGAAAAGATTCGGAGCGAAGCCGAGTGGGCTATGGATGAGTGCACTACTGATGAGCAGCGTGAAAAGGTGTACGAGGAGGTAAAAGCATCCGTTGGTAAGCTGCAGGCGGCACTTGAGCGAAGCGGTGAGAAAATCGTTACGGAGCTCAAAGGACAGTATGAGCGTACCTGTAGTGACGAAACTGATGAGGAAATGGATGGAGATCAGATGCTGAGGTACAGAAGTATGATTGAAAAGCTTCTCAAGGACATGGATACGTCGAAAAAGGCAAAGAGCGAGCAGGCTTCTGATGAAATCAGCGGAATTTTGGCGGCTTCCGGATTGACGAAATGAAAGAGGAGGACGAATATAATGTTTAAAAATGTAATCGACATAAGTGATATAGCCTGTGACTATGACGGCTTCACTGCAGAGATGTCAGGGATGGCAAAGATGAAAAGGCTTAAGGATAAGCTTGCGGAGAAGGAGAAGCATTCAGGCACAGGCAAAAAAGAAAAGAAAAATGATATGAAGCGATGAAAATGAAAGATACTGCCGTCAAAGAAATTTTGGCGGCAGTTTTTTTATGAAAGGGAAGTCTGCACAGTAGGTGCGGTGTCTGTCATGACAGCAGCGGGGGAATTTTCTTTTAGAAATTTTTCACAAAAAGAAGGTATTCTCAGTTTTGTGGAGAAATATATAGTATATAAAAAATAGTCCTTTTAATTAAGATAATAAAAGACTATATGCGGTTCAGTATTGCCGCCAATAATAGGAAAGGGGATGTGTCTTTATGGCTACATTCACTGTAAGAGGAAAAAACATGGAGATTACGCCGGCTCTCCGCGATTATGTTGAGAAACGTGTCGGCAAGGTAACGAAATATTTCGAGCATGTCGGAGAAATCACCGTGCTCCTGACGGTATCCAAAGGACGTCATATCGTGGAGGTTACGGTTCCTGTCGAGGGCGGAGTGCTCCTGCGCGGAGAAGAAGCTACGATGGATATGTATACATCGATTGACCTCGTTGTTGAAAAGCTCGAGCGTCAGATTCATAAGCATAAAACGAAACTCCAGCGTCGCTTCCGCGGCGGCGGATTCAAGGCTGATATGGTAAAGGATGAGGCGCGTCCTGCTCCTGAGGCTCCGGCAGATGATGAGGATTACACCATCGTCAAGACGAAGCGCTTCACTGTAAAGCCGATGGATGTACAGGAAGCTATCATGGAAATGAACATGCTGAACCATGATTTCTATATGTTCCGTAACGCCGAGACCGAAGAGGTCTGCGTGGTGTACCGCCGCACGGACGGAAACTACGGTCTTATCGAGCCGGGCAACTGACAATCAAAGTAACATTACCAAAGAGCACTGCAGCCGCAGTGCTCTTTTTCTGTGCCTGAAAATATTTTGAGTGCCTCCCGTAAGGGATAGGGTGCTATGGTATATGTAAATTGTTTTATTATATAGGAATTAGAGAAAATTTCTTGTGTAAATTAAGTTTTTTGTATACAATATTTTACATAGGTCTTACGACACGGCTAAATGCACTTTTAGTAAATTTGGACGTTTCAAATGAAATCTTTTTGAATGAACGCGTGTGAATAGCTTGAAATAGACCTACAGATAAATAGGCAGTATATATGAAGGGATTATTTAAAATGACAGGACGTTACAAGATGCAGGCTCTTGCCGCCTGCGCGCTGACGATGTTTGCGGGGATGCAGCATGGTCTGGCGGCTCCGGCAGGTCTGAACATACCGGATGCCGGTTCGGTTTCGGCAAATGTTGACCAGGAGCGTGAATGGGTACCGAAGGCAGACGACCCGGATATTCAGGTGGATCTGGGACGGGTTGAGGATGGAGCTTCGGACATAAGAATTTATCTTAATGAGCTTCGCTTTACAGGGGAGGATGTGCCTTTCTCCACGAAGGAGCTCAAGAAAATTGTTGCGGATGATGTGGGCAGGGAGGTTACCTTTGCGGATTTGCAGAGGTCCTGCCGCAAGATTTCGGATTTTCTTCATACAAAGGGATATATGACGGCAATCGCCTATTTGCCGACGCAGGATATTGTTGACGGTGTCGTTACAATAGATATTCTCATAGGCAAATACGGGACGGTTGCGTACGATAACACATCGGAGCTGACTACTGGACGGGCGGACGGTCTTGCTCACGCGGCACGCACGGGAAAAATCATCAGGAAGAACGCTCTTGACCGTTCGATTCTTACGCTTAATGATGTGCCTGGCATACGTTCTCAGGTATTTATTTCACCCAGCAAAACGCCGAACCGCGCTGATGCGCTTTTCAAGATTATAACAACGGAGCGCTGCGGCGGAATCACCTATGTGGACAACTACGGCAGCCGCTTCACGGGACGCTGGCGTATCGGCGCAGGCTATCACTGGAACAATCTCAGCCACGTTGGCGACCAGCTGAATATCGCGTATCTTCAGAGCTTCGGGCGCGGGCTGCAGAGCTATGATGTGCGGTATGAGCTTCCTGTGGGAAACAACGGAACATTTGCAGGTATTGAGTTCATGCGCACGGACTACACGCTGGGGGAGCAGTTTTCTTCCATTGACGCTTACGGTACATCCCATGGCTGGAAAATTTATTCAAGAACGCCGTGGAAGCGTACTCTGAATAACAATCTTTACTGGCGCATGGAGGCTTCAACCACGACACTCAGCGACCGTATGAGAGAATACGGTACTGATTCGGAGAAGCACGGCTGGGCGCTGCGCTTCGGACTCGACGGTGACTCACGAAATGAGCGCTCCGCGTCAAGCTATAAGCTGATGCACACAGTCGGGCATATAAATCCGCGCAATGACCTTGCAAGAAGCTCTATGAGGCTTGCGGATACCGAGGGGGGCTTTCAGAAGACAACGCTGGATTTGTATCATATCCAGAAGTTTTCCAACCGTCTTTCCATGCATGCTTCCTTCGTAGGGCAGTATGCATGGTCGAATCTTGATTCCTCGGAGAAATTTTATACCGCAGGCTATCACGGAGTGAGGGCGTTTCCGCAGGGCGAGTCGGGAGGCGATCACGGCTTCGTGGCATCGGCGGAGCTTCGCTGGGCGACGGGAAATCCTCACTGGCAGCTGGCGGCATTCTATGACTTTGGCTGGTCGAAAAACAGAAATGCAAGCGTCGCAGGCTCGGATTCCCGAACCCTTGCAGGCGCGGGAATAGGAATTATCTGGGCAGACAACAAAAATTCATACGCACGGATTGATTATGCGTTTCCGCTGACTGACCACATGTCCAATACCTACGGTCACGATATAGGGGGAACGGTTTGGTTCCAGTTTGTGCAGAAAATCTGATTGAGAAGTTTTCGATTGTATGGATTGTATGGAATGAAAGCAGGAGAGAAGTTCTATGGGATGGAAAGAGGAAAAACGCTTAACAAGGAAAATAATGATTGGACTTGCGTCAACGGTGCTTGGCCTTATGCCGCTTGATACTGCCGGTGTGGATATCGGCGTAGCTGCGGCAGAGGCAGGAGCCGCAGGCGAGGCTGTGCCTGACGTGCGCCTTCCTGAGGGACATAATGTCGTTGATGGCAGCGTCAAGGTAAATGAGCCTATAAATACCGACGGACATGCTGTCATGGACGTTGTTCAAAGCAGTGACAAGGCTATAATCGACTGGAATACCTTTGATGTCGGCAAGGATGCAACGGTTAATTTCATTCATCTTAAAACGGAGAATAATGTTACCACGCTTAACACGGCGGCTTCGACCTTAAACCGTGTAACGGGAGGAAAGCTGTCGGAGATTGCAGGTACAATCAACTCGGTTGGTACATTTATTCTCGTCAACCCTAATGGGGCGGTGTTTTCGAAGGGCTCCGAGGTAAACGCGGCAGGAATCGTCGTTTCTACAGCTGATATAACCAATGATAATTATAAAAAGGGCAGTCTCTGGTTTGAGCAGAACAAAAATCAGAATGCCAATATCATAATGGACGGCAGTATGAATGCGGAAACCGGAACGGATAAGACCACAAATTCCGGTGCCAACAAGGTTTTGAAGCATATTACCGACCTGAAAAACGAGAAAACGAGTCTTGATGCAGAACTGACAGCGGCGAAGGAGGCAGCGTCTGAGGAAGCAGCCGCGGCGGCGCAGGCAAAGCTTGATACGCTCCAAAAGACGGCAGGAGACCTTCTCATGCTCAACGTAACGGAGCTCAAGCCTGCTACGGGCTTCGCTGTCGGCGCCAATGGCATAAAGCTGGTGGCTGACGGTGATATTTTCGTTGGCGCAAACGCGGCGATTACCGCAACAGCAAAGACGGATATATCCGGCGACATGACAGTGGGTGTTGAGGAGTTTGAGGTTGACGGCGGAACGTCCTCCCGAACAGGCTCCATAGTGCTGCGTGCCGACCAGAATGCCGATGACGTGGCTGTGTATGACAGGGAAGCACTTGAGGCGCATACGGGCAATGTGGATGTTGTTACCTATGATGCCGACGGAAAAGCAGTTGCTGCAGACAGTGAGGAAAAGGGCAGCCGCAAGACGGCGAAGGTCTATCTGAGTGACGAGCTTGAGGGTAAAAATAAAATTCAGTCCCAGCACATTGGTATCTATTACGATGCGGATATCGTAGGAGATATAAAGGGCACGGACACAACAACGGTTGTTCCAAATGGAGCTGTAAACAGCAAGTTTACGCAGAAAAATTATAAGGAAACGGCTCCTAACTACAAAAGCAAGGTCAGCCTTACGGGAGAGCTGGATGCCACAAGGGGCGAGTCCTACTCTACGACCTTTGCAATGCTGGTAAATGATGTTTATCAGTTGAAGGCAATCGATGACGCAACCTATGGTAATCTCGGCGGCTCCTACGCTCAGGGAACAAGCATAAACGCGGCTGAAACGGCAAATTGGAATTCCGGTAAGGGCTTTGAACCTATCGGAGACACTTCGAATCCGTTTAAGGGTTCCTTCACAGGCAGCGGCGGCTCAAACGGCTATTCTATAAGCAATCTCACCATCAACCGCCCTGATGAAAACAATGTCGGTCTCTTTGCAAAGGTTGATGGTGGTTCCGTATGGTCGCTGACTCTGGTTGACCCGGGCATAAAGGGACGAAACTATGTTGGCGGCGCTGCGGGCGAGGGCGTTAACGCGCACTTCGAGGGCGTGACTGTAAGAAAGAGTGCCGCGGCTGATGCGGCAGCTGTCAACGTAGGCGGCGAGAACAGCGTCGGCGGAGTTGTTGGCGCGGAGCTGAACAGCAGTATCCGTTCCTCGGTAAATGAGTCCTCTGTCAGCGGCGGAAATAACGTTGGCGGTATCGTCGGTATGGCTGTGGGAAGCCGTGGCGGATATACAATCGACCGCAGTAAAAATAAGGCAGTCGAGACCAATTCGGGAGTCGGAAGTGTAACAGGAACAGGCTCATATACGGGCGGTCTTGTGGGAGTTCTCCGCGATGATGTATATGCAGGGGAAGGCGAAGCGCAGAAGGGCCCTGAGGCATGGGCAGGAAAGGCAGGAAGCACGGCACTTGTTTCGGAGTCTGTGAATAACGGCAGAGTTTCTGGACGGGATTATACAGGCGGTATTGTCGGCGCGATGTACGGCACAGGTACAAATACTGTTTCCGTAAAGACGACCTACAATTCAAATGAAGGAACAACGCTGGGCACAAAAATCGGCGAAGAAAGTACGGGTGCAGGCACAAGTGAGTTCGGACGTGTGACGGGTAAAGAAAATGTCGGCGGTCTTGCGGGCTATATGAATAACTCGGAAATCGAGACGGCATACAACGCAGGAAATGTGACGGGCGAAAAGAATGTTGGCGGTGTCACGGGCAAGATGGAGGGAAGCTCCTCTATAAGCAAGGCGTACAATGCCGATAATAACACTGTGCTGGTGACTGCAGCGGCAAACGCGACGATAACATCTGCGGACAATAACAAATACTATGGCTTTACTGCAAACGGTCATTCCTACCAGTATGACCAGAGCAGTCAGCAGTGGGTGAGAGACGATGGCGAAAAGCTGACTACTGAAAAGGTTCTTGAGGAAGCTCCTGAATCCACGCGTACCTACAACAACCGTCTTGCATACCGCGACGCTGTTATCTCAGGAAATGAGAATGTCGGCGGTGTCGTCGGTGATATGGAAGGCGGCACTATTGAACAGGTATATAACGCAGGCCGTGTAAAGGCTGCCGATGGCGCGGCTGCTGATACCATCGGAGATTTTGGCGGTATCAGAAATGGCGGAACCGTTACGGACAGCTTCTATGTCACAAAGAGACAGGACGGCACAACGGATATAACGAATATCGGAAAGGCCTTCGGCACAGGTGACGCCTCGGGCGTAGACGCAAAGAATCTTTACGAGGCTTCAAACATAAAAACCGACGGCGTAAATGGTGTTGATTGGGCGAAGGATGGTGCAAAGATTGTAAATCAGAATGATGACTGGATGATTTACTCAAACTCCGCGACACCGCTTTTGAAGCATTTCATGAAGAAAATCAACATCAACCGCCAGTACGAGTACGACGGCACAACCCACAACCTAGTTACTACGGACGTGGATAATTTCTACGGCGGTGCATTCTTCGAGGGAGAAGGAAAGGGACGCTATGTTACCACGGAAGGAATCGACACGGTAAGCGGATATGATCCTACGAAATGGAAGGTGAAATCCGGTACAACGAATGCGGCTGATATCAACGGAAAATCCTCTGTTTATACCTATGAGAATGCCGACATGTGGTCTCCGCAGCACGGCTACTTCGTAGACTCCAACGCGGCAGTCATCATCGTTCCGAGAATACTGAATGCCGAGGTCACCGGCGAGAAAACCTACGGACAGGATGCCGTAAGCGGTGCCGTCATCGTGGATGCGAACGCATCGGCAGAGGAAATCAAAAACGCGCAGAACGGTGGCGCAAACTATGCAATTCGCTTCGTGAATGACACAACGGGGAAAACAGGCTTTGTCAATGGCGAGGATGCGTACGGGCATGACGGAGCAAAGGGTGTCCTGTCATCGGGGGGAGCGGCGCTTACTGTCGGAGAGGACGGAAAGGTAAAGATTTCCGGCGGCAGCTACAGTGATGATACGAACATGCTCGACGCTGGAACATACACGGATGCCAAAAAGTTCACGAATCCTGAGCTTAAGAGCGACCACAACAACTACAAGATTGTCTACACGGATAAGCTTACCGTAAATAAAGCGGATTTGTATTTTACGGCAGAGGGAACCCGTGAATACGGCGAGGCGAATAAGGCATCCGATTTCCACTACACGGCTGCCGCTGTCAGTGACGGTACAAACGACACACTGAACAACGGCGCGCTGAAGTCCTGGGATAACACGGCTGATAATATTGACGCACTCATTACGAACCGAGGCACCGCAGCTGTTACCGTCAAATCCGAAGCAGGAGCAAAAACGGGAAAGACGACCTCGGATATCAATATCACGGAGAAATCCTGGGTAAAGGATACGGAGGATAAAAAATATACTCTCGCAAAGGGCAGCTTTGAAAGCGACGGAAAGAGCGAGCTTGTAAGCAAGAACTACAACCTTATCTTCGTTGACAGCGTTGCTGATGAGGCTGTCGCGGACAAGCAGGGAAAGAGTACATACGAGATTACTCCTGTAGACCTTTATTACAACATCGTCGGCACGAGGAAATACGGCGATGCCGCGGATAAGACGGTTTACGATATAACTGCCGCTGACGCGTCAAAGCTGAAAAACGGGGACAAGCTTTCGGATATTGAGACGCATGACGGCCTTAATTCCTTCGCGGCAGGTGTTGTGGAGCAGCTTGAAAAGGATGGCAAAATCAACACGGAGCATGTAAAACGCGACGCGGCAGGCAAGGTCGTTTACGTTTACGATGAGGGACTGGATACGGGTGGAGATACGAGCCATATAAACACGGACGCTGAAAATCCGAATTATAATATGAAGGCAAAAAATCTCCAGTATACGGTCACACCTGCAGAGCTTACCTACAAGGCTGACGATAACACGAAGGTCTACGGCAATACGGCTATGGACAGGGATTTCTCGGGAAGCTTTACGACTGGCTTTGTTAACGGAGATTCCGCTGACGGAGTTTATGTGGCAGGCAGCACGGAGAAGGTCAAGGCATCCGAGGCAGCGGGAACGGCCTCCTATTCGACGAAAATCGACGCAGATAAGAATGTGACGGATGCAAAGACTGACGCAGGAACCTATAACGGCGCGATTCAGGCTTCGGGCTTAAAGCTCAACGACTACGAGATTAAATATGAAGCAGGAAATGCCACGGTCACGCCGAGGGATATAAATATCGAGTACACGGTATCGGATAAGACGAAGGTTTACGGAGAAACTAATCCTACTCTGTCGGCTGATTCCGATATCAACGTGACGGCAGGTTTTGTAAACGGAGACACTCTGAAAAATAATGAGTACACCTTCACGGGAATGCCGGAAAAGAATCAGAAGGCAGACGTGGGAACATACGACCTTGATTTGAAGGACAAGGATTGGCAGAAGGCTGTCGGAGGAAACTACAAGGTCGATACTGTCACGGCAAACAAGGGAACGCTGACGGTAACTCCGAAGGAAATTTCTCTTGCGGTTGATGACAAGTCCAAGGTCTACGGAAACGACAATCCTGAGCTTACGGGAACATTCACGGGCATGCTGGACGGAGATACCCACAAAAAGGTTTCCTATAAGACAGATGCAGGCGAGCGGTCTCACGTAGGCGATTACGGGATTTCAGTTGATTACGGAGACAAGGAGCATACTGCTTACTGGCAGGATATCCTTGGCAAAAACTATACGCTGAAGGACGAAAATGTTACAAACGGAAGCCTGCACATAACACCGCGCAGCATCTCCTACAAGGCTGATGACGCGACACGTGAGGCCGGCTCCGATAAAGAACCTGTTCTTGGCGGCGGCTTTGTCCTCGGCAAAAAAGGAGAAAGCACAGGCTTTATGAGCTGGGATCTTCCGAAGCTTGAGGCATATAATCTTTCATCTGGGGATTTTACGACAGATACCACGAAGGAATCAGAGCCGGGAGATTATTTGGACGATATCCGGACGGCATACAGCAAGGAGGAGCTTGCGGAACGCTTCGGCGCAGATGAAAGCTTTAGAAAGGATTATGAAATCGTCGATGTTCTTCCGGGCACGATGCATGTAATCGTGAAACGGGGACTTACTCCGAGCTTCTCAAGCAATCCGAGAGGCAATTCTCCACTTCCGGGAGTTGTGCCAATTTCTGATGATACGGCGGTTATCGACGGACAGGGAATGGACATGCCGAAGGAGGCTGTCGCACCGCGTCCGATTGATGATGAATCAAAGAATCATCCGAATGTTTCCTTCCGTCCTGCGGACGAAGATGAGGAAGAGTCAGACAGAGAGAAGGATATCATCTGGAAGGAGGTTTCCTCGGATAATGTCCCGGAAGCTGATGACGGAGGAGAAATCGAGCGTGAGAGAAGAGGCTCCCTGCGTTTCCTTACCATTGAGGATACAGGTATAAACGTAAAGCCCGCTGCACTCTCAGCCAACACGATTACTGTTGATGCATCCAGCCGAAGCGACGGAGGAAGCACCGTGGTCATCGAAAATGTGCATGATGATATCCGAGTCATAGGAACGAAGCCGCTTCTCAAGGGAACGACAATCGACACGCTCAAGGAAAGCGCTGTCATCCGTGACGAAGGAAACGGGAAAAGATTTAAGCCTGCAGCTGACCTGGCAGAGGCAGAGCGCGGCGAAATTTTTCCTGAAACAGAAGCAGAATAATTTTTCAAACGCAAAAAAGACGCCGTGAGCTGCGGCGTCTTTTTATGTTATCGGAGCCGTCGATTTCTTTGACTTATAATGAGCTCTCTGATAAAATTGAAAGTTAGTATGAATAAGTGTACATTTTTTACCCATAGGGGTTTTAATTGAAGGAGTGGTTCAGTTTTGTGGGGATTCTTGAAACGGTTTCTCGGTGATAATAACGAAAAAGAAATTAAAAGATATAAGGGCGTTGTAGATAAGATAAACAGTCTTGAGGCAGGTCTTACGGACCTCAGCGACGCTTCACTTGCCGGATACACACAGAAGTTCAAGGACAGACTTGAAGCCGGCGAGACTCTTGACGATATCCTGCCTGAGGCATTTGCGGTCTGCCGTGAGGCATCGCGCCGTGTTCTCGGTATGCGCCATTTTGATGTTCAGCTCATCGGCGGTATGTGCCTTCATGAGGGCCGTATCGCTGAGATGAAGACAGGTGAAGGTAAAACCCTCGTGGCTACTCTCCCTGTTTACCTCAACGCTCTCACAGGCAAGGGCGTCCACATGGTCACTGTCAATGATTACTTGGCAAAGCGTGACAGTGAGTGGATGGGCCATCTCTATAAGTTCCTTGGTCTTACCGTCGGACTTATCGAGCATGACATGGATTTCCCTGAGCGCAAGTATGCCTACGGCTGTGATGTAACTTTTGGTACGAACAACGAATACGGATTTGACTACCTCCGTGACAACATGGTTATCTCTGCGGACCAGATGGTTCAGCGGGAGCTTAACTATGCCATCGTGGATGAGGTGGACAGTATCCTCATTGATGAAGCGCGTACACCGCTCATCATTTCAGGTCCGGGCGCAAAATCCACGGACGTTTATGTGAAAATGGCTGCCGCTGTCGCTCCTCTTCGTGAAGGCGAGGATTACAAGGTTGATGAAAAGCAGAAGACTGTTGCCCCGAGCGACGAGTCTGTTCATAAGGTGGAGCGCGCTCTCGGCGTAAAGAATCTCTATGCTCCAGAGAACATTGAGTATTCCCACTGCTTCAACGCGGCTCTCCGTGCGAAGGCACTCATGAAGCGCGACAGGGATTATGTTGTCCGGGACGGCGAGATTGTTATCGTTGATGAATTTACGGGCCGTCTGATGTTCGGACGCCGTTACTCCGAGGGCCTTCATCAGGCTATTGAGGCTAAGGAAGGCGTTAAGGTCCAGCGTGAGTCTCAGACTCTTGCTACCATTACCTTCCAGAACTATTTCCGCATGTACAGCAAGCTTTCGGGTATGACAGGTACGGCAAAGACAGAGGAAAACGAGTTCCTCAAAATCTATAACCTGCCTGTTATCGTTGTACCGACGAACCGTCCTGTACAGCGTATAGATGAGCCTGACCTCATCTATAAGACGAAAAAGGCTAAATATAAGGCCGTTGCAAAGGCCGTGGACGAGATGCATGCGACGGGACGTCCTATTCTTATCGGTACGACATCCATCACGCAGTCCGAGGAGCTCAGTGCCCTTTTGAGCAAGCACGGTGTTCCTCATAATGTCCTGAATGCCAAGTTCCATGAGAAGGAAGCTGAAATAATCAAGGATGCCGGTCAGAAGGGCGCGGTCACAATCGCGACAAACATGGCAGGCCGTGGTACGGATATTCTTCTCGGCGAGGGCGTCAAGGAGCTGGGCGGTCTCTGTATTATCGGTACGGAGCGTCATGAGTCACGCCGTATTGACAACCAGCTCCGCGGACGTGCAGGGCGTCAGGGAGACCCGGGTTCTTCACGCTTCTATCTTTCCCTGGAGGACGACCTTCTGCGCCTCTTTGCGGCAGATAACATCGCTTCCGTTATGGATAAGCTGGGCATGGAAGAGGATGAGCCTATCGAGCACAGCCTCATCACACGCTCCATTGAGCATGCGCAGAAGAAGGTAGAGGCAAGAAACTTCGACATGCGTAAAAATGTCCTTGAATATGATGATGTCATGAACCAGCAGCGTGAGGTTATCTATGCTCAGCGTCGTCAGGTACTCAACGGCGAAGGCCTCCGTGATAACATCATGAATATGGTCAAGGAAATCATCAAGAGCGAGATGAACCAGTATGCCAACGAGAAGCTCTATCCGGAGGAATGGACTCTGGACGGACTTATCGAGGACGCAGAGGAAATCTATGCTCCTAAGGGCAGCCTTGTGAAGGAAGAGCTGGAGCAGATGAGCCGCGACGAACTGCAGGAAACTCTGGAAAAGCTGGCTGAGGACAACTACGCTAAACGCGAGGAAATGTTCTCCGAGACTATGATGCGCGAGCTGGAGAAGGTTGTTATGCTCCGGGTTGTAGACAACAAGTGGATGGAACACCTCGACCACATGGATATGCTTCGTCAGGGTATCAATCTTCGTGCGTACGGTCAGCGCAATCCGCTGGTTGAGTACAAAATCGAGGGTTACAATATGTTCGAGGAAATGGTACAGCAGATTCAGACCGACATCGCAAAGCTCATGTATCATGTGAGCGTTGTGACGGAGGAGCAGCGTCAGCTTGAGGACCATCTGCAGAACGCCCAGGCATCCCATGGCGAGGATACAAGCCAGGCGGAGTCTCCGCAGAAATCCGCGAAGAAGCCTGTCCGCTCCGAGCACATCGGAAGAAATGATTTGTGCCCATGCGGCAGCGGAAAGAAGTATAAAAACTGCTGCGGGAAAAATAAGTAATAAACAAAGTATCATAGATTTAGGAAGTGAATTCGTCAATGTTAGAAGAACTTAAAGCACCAATAACAGCTTTGAAGGCAAAGCTGGACGAAATGGGGTCATCTCTTTGAAGTCCCTGCAAAGGAAGAAAAAATCGCTGAGCTCGAATACAAAATGGGCGCACCGGATTTTTGGGACGACACTGAGAAAGCACAGAAGATAAATCAGGAACTTAATGACATAAAAATCAGCGTGGACAAGTACCGTGCGCTGGAGCAGAAGGCGGACGACCTTATGGCTCTCTGGGAGCTTGGAATGGAGTCCCCGGAGGATATTTCCGAGGATGACGTGAAGGCAGAGCTTGAAGACCTCAAGACGAGCCTTCGTTCTCTTGAGCTTGAGGTACTGCTTTCAGGAGAGTACGACGCCAACAACGCGTATCTTGAGCTTCACGCAGGTGCCGGCGGCACCGAGGCCCAGGACTGGACACAGATGCTGCTGCGCATGTACACACGCTGGGCAGAGCGTCACGGCTTCTCCGTTGAAACTGTTGACCTTCTGCCGGGTGATGAGGCAGGCGTAAAGTCAGCGACTCTCTTTATCCGTGGACACAATGCCTTCGGATATCTGAAATCCGAAAAGGGTATTCACCGCCTTGTCCGTATTTCGCCGTTTGATTCCAACGCGCGCCGCCACACATCCTTCTCCGGCTGCAAGGTAATGCCTGAGATTGAGGACGCGCAGGAGGTAAAAATCAACATGGATGAGGTTCGTGTTGATACATACCGTTCCAGCGGCGCAGGCGGTCAGCATATCAACAAGACATCCTCGGCTGTCCGCATGACACATATCCCGACGGGTATCGTGGTCCAGTGCCAGAACGAGCGCTCGCAGCTGCAGAACCGTGAGGTCTGCCTTAACATGCTGCGTGCAAAGCTCTTTGAAATTGAAGAGGAAAAGAAAGAAGAAGAACGCGCGAAGATTCTCGGCGCCACAAAGAAAATCGAGTGGGGAAGCCAGATTCGCTCTTATGTATTCCAGCCATATACCATGGTCAAGGATCACCGTACCAATACGGAAACGGGAAATGTTGACGCGGTAATGGACGGCGAAATTGATATGTTTATTGAGGCATATCTTGCCGCACGTGCAAACAACGAGCTGTAATACAAAGGCGCGGTGAGCAGAAAAATACAGGAGCGTGCCTGAGCTTTGAAAAGCTTATTTGACCGCGCTCCTGCTGCTTTTTTGAGTGGGTGATATTTTGCGCAAAGCCTTGACTATTGTTTCGTTAATATTCATAATATCTATTGTGTTTGTCGAATTTTTCCTGCCCCCCATTGCCTCAAAAACAGTGGCATCGAGGTTGGAAAACGTCCTGAAAACCAACACGGTGGATGCTTCCGTTCATACAACGCCGTCCCTTTTGATGTTTTTTGGACGATTTGACACTATGGATATTACCGCTAAGCAGGCTGTGCTTGGCGATGTGAAATTTTCCTCGCTTTCTCTCAAGGGCCGCGGAGTTGACATGCCCGTTACAGGCATTGAGGATGGAAAACTTGAGGTTAAGTCTGCTGACGAGCTTGTTATTACAGGTATCGTGACGGAGGCAGACCTTGCCGATACGCTCATGCGTAAGGTGGATAAGCTGCAGGATGCCAGGGTAACCATGACACCTGAGCGTATTTCCGCCGACGGTACGGCAAAAATCATGGGAATGAAGGCGGACGTGCATCTTGAAGGTGTTTTGCTTGAGGACAGCGGCTGCCTGTATTTTCGCATGACAAGGCTGGATATTAAGAACGCCCTTCTGGGACGTGCCCTTACGGGAAATCTTTTTGGGGACATTATGCTCGCGGATTTTCGGAAGATGAAGCTTCCGGTTGAACTGGATTCCGTGGAGCAGCAGAATGGTCAGGTCACTCTGACTGCAAAAAGGAAGTAAAAGATGAAAGCTTTTCATTATAATCGGCTGCTTGTTCTTGTTATTTTAGTAGGACTTGTTTCGGCGCTTGTTGTCAATGTTATGCGCTATCGTGCTGAGCAGCAGAATCTCAGCATTGATATGGCAATTGATTATGAGGGCCTTTTGGAGCTTGCGGAGAGGTCCGGGGAAACGCCGGAGGAAATTTTCCGCCAGGCCAAGGAAGCGGGTATTACATCGCTGGCTGTCTATGAGACTACCTTCAAAAAGCTTAATCTCAACGGCAAGGCAAGCGCAGTGCCGGGAAGCAAAATTCTCGAAAATTATCAGACCGGTGCTCTTGTAAGCCCTGAGTGGCGTGCTCTTGTTGAACAGGGCAAAATAATCGGCACAGAGGTATATGTTACGGGACATGATGCCCTGACCTACCAGGAGGTAAGGGAGGATCTGATACGCCGTCTCGGAGCCGACCGTGTGCGCCCGTTCATGGTTGACGGTCATGAAGCACTGGCAGTAAAGGCAAATTACAAGTCCTTTGAAAAAATGAACCTTGGTATGCCAACGGATGAAATGAAGGCTGTAAATGATGCAGGCTTCTATGTCATTGCGCGTCCAAGCAATTATGAAAAGGTAACTGATGACGATATTCATGCGGTCTTTAAGCGCATGGACGGAATCCGCGTATCCGAGATTATTTATTCGGGCAAGGAGGTGCTTGGCGCACCGAAGCGTCTGAAGACTGTTATCGAGGAGTGTGAAAAGCGCGGTATAACCCTCGGAATGATTGAAGCAACCACTCAGCTGCAGTTCTATCAGCAGGACGGGCTCGTGGAGCTGGCGAAGGGTATGGATTACAGAGCTGCCCGCGTATATTCCATACCAAAGGACGAGCAGCCGAAGATGAAGATGGCGGCTGCCGTTGAGCGCTGGGCGAACACGGATGAGGAACGCAACATCCGAGTAAATCTTATGCGCATTTATGAAGCACCGGCACCTGAGATGACGCTGGTGGAAACGAATATGAAGTACTTTAAGGAGACAAAGGAAATCCTTGAGAGAAAGGGCTTTACAACAGGCCCTGCAGGGGTGTTCCCACCCTTTGAGCCGTCTCCTGTCCTGCGTGCCCTTATTATGCTCGGTGTTGCTGCAGGTGGAGTATTGTATCTTTCCCTGGTAATTCCTGCGCTGAACCGCCGCCCGAAGCTGGAGCTTATTCTCTTTGCTGTATTCGGTCTTATTGCGGCTGTTCCTGTGCTTATGGGACACGGAGGAAAAATCCGCCTTATCGCGGCGCTGGCAAGCGCTAACATTTTCCCTGCGCTTGCTGTTATCCGTCAGCTTGACTGGATTCGCGGCCGCAAGGAACGGCCTGAGTCGCTTGCGCGTTTTATTGTTATGGCAGTTGGGGCGCTTTTTGTTACGGGAGCTATGGCCTTCGCCGGGGCGGCGTATCTTTCGGGTTCGCTTTCCGACGTTGAGTATTTCCTTGAGGTAAATATCTTCCGCGGAATCAAGCTGACCTTCGTTATGCCGATAATTCTGGTGGCAGCTGCATTCCTGCAGCGGTTCAGTGTATTCGATTCTCCGGATGGAGAAGGTCTTGTCAAACAGCTTAAAAAGCTTATGGATATGCCCGTGAAGGTGAGCACCCTTATGGTGCTCTTCGGAGTTCTTGTCGCAGGCGTTGTATTCATCGCGCGTTCGGGACATAACATGGGAATGCCTGTTTCGGGGCTGGAGCTTCGATTCCGTGCGTTCTTGGAACAGGCCCTTTATGCCCGTCCGCGGTCCAAGGAGCTTTTAATCGGTCATCCGGCATTTCTTGCCGCTGCCTTCGCATGGTGGAAGAAATGGCCGACCATGGTATTCTTCATACTCGTGCTGGTTGCAACAATCGGACAGGGCTCTATGGTTGAGACCTTTGCGCACATGCGCACACCTGTTATGATGTCCTTTGCACGGGGCATCGGAGGTGTGCTGGGCGGTGCCATGATAGGCACGGCAGCTGTTCTTTTGGCGGCCGCATGGTACAGGCTCATGGAAAAAGCAAAGCACATGGGTGAGGCGAAAGAATGAATCATATTGTAGTTTCCGGGTATTACGGCTCGAAAAATGCCGGCGATGAGGCAATGCTCGCCGCAATGATCGAGGTTTTATCCGATTTGGAACCGAAACTGAATATTACCGTTATTTCGGCAAACCCGGAAGATACAAAGAAACGCCACGGTGTTGAGGCTGTGTCATGGCTCGATGTGGGGGCGATTCTTTCGGTGCTGAAAAAGGCAGACCTGATGATTTCAGGAGGCGGAAGTCTTCTGCAGAATGTTACAAGCGGTCGAAGCCTCTATTACTATCTGGGTGTAATCCTTATGGCGCGGATGGTGGGTACGCCTGTCATGCTGTACGCACAGGGAATCGGCCCTGTCTGCGGCGGCTTTGCACGCCGTCTGATGACGGCTGTATCGAACCGTGTTTCACTGATTACTGTGCGTGACCATGGTTCCCTTGAGGAACTGAAAAGCCTTTCGGTCAAGCGTCCACCTATTGAAGTGACAGCAGACCCTGTGCTTGCAATTCATCCGGTGGACCGCGCAATAGGGCGTGCTATTCTGAAGCGCTACAAGGCTGACGGAGCAAAGCCTGTTATCGGTATATCCGTGCGTGAATGGCGCGGATGGGTCGGCTACAAGAAGGCCATCGCTGAGGCTGCCGACCGCATGGTGGAGGAGCTGGGAGCGCGTATTCTTTTCATACCGATGCAGTATCCCGAGGATGTGGAGGCAGCAAAGCAGATTGCTTCACGCATGAAGCAGCCGTCGACACTTCTTGATGAAGAATATACGACAAGCGAGCTTTTATCAATCGTGGGAAATCTTGAGCTTTTGATTTCAATCCGTCTTCATGCTCTGATTTTTGCAGGAGTTATGAATGTTCCCATGGTGGGAATATCCTATGACCCGAAGATTGACCGCTTCCTCGATTCCGTTGGGCAAAAGCCTGCGGCTGACCTTCAGACGGTTACGGCGGATAATCTAATGGAAGACGTGCGTGCGAAGTGGGAGCTTCGGGGCGGTATCCGTGAGAAAAATGCTGAGCTTCTTTCAGAACTCAGACGCCTTGCCTTCCGCAACGCCGAGCTTGCCCTTGAGCTTATAAAAAATAAGAAATAATAAAAGGAGCTGTATGATGCAGCTCCTTTTTTGTATGCGCGGACGTCTCTCCTACAGTTCACCTGCGACGATACGATTTCTCTTATCGAAGAAAGCGCCTCCCGCATCGGGGAATCCGTTTGAGCTGCCTAATGGCATTTGCTGAGCCTTGGCTTTACGGTGGGATAACGATACAGTTCGACGCGGTAGGTTATATTTTGAAATAAATCACTATTTATGAAGTGTCATATCGAGGGCACTACTATATTACGAATGTCTTGCGGGGGGGGACATCTGTGATATGATTGAGTCTGTCAGGTGTATCAGCACCTGACTATATGGGGACGGATTAGATTTTTAAGGATGGGGGAATTGTAATGCAAAGAAAATTTTTAGTCGCGATTTGTTTAACGGTGTTTTTGTCGTGCTTGGCAATGGTAGCCAACATGAACCGTGTTTCGGCAATGGTGCTAGAACCTAAGGTAACTGCTGATATTGCAGGAACATATAGGATTTCTCAAGTATGGAAATTTAAATATGGAAGATATGATGATAAAGTAGTTGACCCATTGCGTAATTTTGTAGGTCGAATTGTACGAGTCGAAACAGATGATTGTACTGTTGATCAAGGTTATACTGAGTACAATTTGATTATAGTGGGTTACGTGGTTCCGGAGCCTAACGATATAGATCCTGAATATTTGAAAGATAAGCATGGTGTTACTATAGAGGACTACGAGAAAGAGGAGGTAGATATAGAGTATCTTGTCGGTCAGAGTGTTTTGAGTTTTTGGTTTAATAACCAATATAATAGGGATAGCAACGGAGGCGGAGGACATTTAGCTTCTTTGGAGTTTTTGAAGGATAAGTATAGTTTTATAGAGGGCGTGTATGTAGTTATAAAACCAGACTCATTGCTTTTTTATCATTATGGTGATTATGGGCACATGGGGAAGTGGAATTTTGTTGAAAACATGGTCCGGGAGCCGATTTTGGAGTTAAAGAGAATAGAATAACTTTCTAAGCTGATTAAAGCCAAGATGTCTTGTTATTTTACAGGATAGTCTTGGCTTTATGTTTTTTTTAGCCCATACAGTTCGACGCGGTCGGATAAATTTTGAAATATATCTCAGCAGATTCCACGCGGCTTAATTCGCCCGCAGGGCGTTTAGCAGGTTCAAAGGGCTGCGCAAGCCCTTGTGGGGAAGTTTGAAGGGGCGAAGCCCCGTCAATACCAAATCCAGATTTTGCATTGACACCAAGCGAACAGGGTTCTGCTCGTGAATAAGCTGAAAATATGCCGGACATTTCTCTGTTATAACGTAAATTGCAAGATTTTCCTATAAAATATGGGAAAATCTTAGCAACTGCGGTATAATAGAAGAGATTGAAAGAATTTTGAACTCGGAAATGGAATATGCATGGAGGGGTAAAATTCCATGATTCAGATGAAGGATATTTCTAAAACCTACGAGAATGGAACTGTTGCGCTTGAGCGCGTGAATGTTGAGATAGGAAAGGGCGAGTTCGTTTTTATTGTCGGTGCCAGCGGCGCGGGCAAATCTACGTTCATCCGCCTTTTGTTTCGTGAGGTGCTGCCGTCCAGCGGCACTCTTATTGTTAACGGACATGATGTGGTAAACATGCCGAAAAGCGAAGTGCCCTATCTTCGCCGCGGCCTTGGAGTTGTGTTTCAGGATTACAGACTTCTGCCGGATAAAACCGTGGCAGAGAATGTTGCCTTTGCAATGCAGGTCATTGAGGCACCGAGACGCCGCATGCAGCACAGTGTCAACGCGGTGCTGGATATTGTCGGACTCAGGGATAAATACAAGAATTTTCCTTCACAGCTTTCAGGCGGTGAGCAGCAGCGTGTTGCAATCGCGAGAGCAATTGTGAATAATCCTGCTCTCGTAATCGCAGACGAGCCTACGGGAAATCTTGACCCGGAAACCTCATGGGAAATTATGGATATTTTCAAACGGATAAATGCCAGTGGAACGACAATTGTCATGGCTACACACGACAAATATATTGTTGATACGATGAAGAGGCGCGTTATCGCCATTGAGGACGGAAAAATAGTCCGCGATGAAGCGCAGGGGGTATACGGATATGAAAATTAGTACAAGCGAGTATGTGATCCGCGAGGTCTTTTTCTCGCTGCGCCGCAACAGCTGGATGGCAATAGCCTCTATCAGCACGGTAGCGGTGTCCCTGTTTATTTTCGGTATGTTTATGATTCTTGTGATGAACATGAACCGCATGGCAGAATCCCTGGAATCACAGGTCGAAATCAGCGTATACCTGAAGGATGACGTTAAGGAAAGCAGTATTGATGACATACGCGGAACCATCGAATCCATGCAGGGAATTGATACGGTCACTTTTGTCGGAAAGGAAGAAGCCATGAAGCGCTTTCAGGAGCGCCTTGGCGAGCAGAAATTTCTCCTTGAGGCAATAGGAGATACAAACCCGCTTCCGAATGCCTTTGAGGTAAAGGTAAAGCATCCTGATATGGTGAAGGCTGCTGCTGATGAGATTTCCAAAATAAAGGGCGTTGAGTCGGCAAAATACGGGCAGGATGTTGTGCAGCACATGTTTGATATTACCCGTCTTATCCGTGTTTTCGGTTTCGCGGTTATGGTGCTGCTGGCGGGCGCGACACTCTTTATTATTTCAAACACAATCCGCCTTACTGTGTTCGCACGCCGCAAGGAGATTGCGATAATGAAATATGTCGGCGCTACCGACTGGTTTATTCGCTGGCCGTTTATGCTCGAGGGCATTGTGCTTGGATTTTTCGGCGGTGTTGTGGCTGCCGGAGCGCTTCGTATTGCCTACGGTATGGTAACCAATAAAATTTATGATACGCTTGCATTCTTTCCGCTGATACCGATGTTTCCCTTTATCGGCTATGTTGGAATCGGGATTCTTGTCTGCGGTATGGTCATAGGAGCCATCGGCAGCACGATTTCTTTGAAACGCTTCCTGAATGCTTAAGGGGGAACCGGGATGAAGAAATGGAAGGAAAAGGCGGCGGCGCTTTCACTTACGGGAATACTGCTCTTTAATCCTGCCGCCGCGCTTGCTGCGGATGATGATGATACCGAGGCTCTTGAAGCTCAGCTTGAGGAGCTGCAGATGCGCGCCGATGCCCAGCAGGCAGAAACGGAGCGTATTCAGGGTAAAATAGACAGCGTTTCCGAGCAGCTTCGCGTGCTGTCTATGCATGTAAGCGAGGCTGAGGCCGAATACGCCGAGGTGCAGGGAGCTCTTGAGGATACGGAAGGCCGTATCGCTGAGAATCAGGAGCTTCTTGAAAAGACACAGAAGGAACTTAACGAAAAATCGGGACTTTTAAGAAAGCGCGTGCGCAATATTTATATGCACGGGCAGATAAGCTACATAGACGTACTCTTCGGAGCCAAGAGCTTTAACGACTTTTTGACACGGATGGATCTTCTGACGCGAATCATAAAGGCTGATTACAACCTTTTGAAAAAGGTGCAGGAGGATAAGCGCGTCGTTGAGAAGGCAAGGGCGGCTCTGGAAACAGAGCGCAAAACAAGGATTGCCCTTGTTCGCGACGCGGCTTCAAAGCGTGCTGAGCTTCGTTCAAGAAAGCGTGAAAAGGACGACCTTCTTGAACGCATGGAAAACGACAAGGCATTGTCACAGCAGGCATACGAGGAAATGCTGGCCGCATCAAAAGAGGTTGAAAAGCTCATTCAGGCGCGGCGCTATCAGTACAGGGGGCCTGCGGTTGTTGGCGCGGGCGGTCTCATGTGGCCGATTGCCAGCGATGAGATAACATCGGATTACGGCTGGAGAACACATCCTATCACAGGCGACTCCCGCTATCACAGCGGAGTCGATATCGGCGGTGATTACGGCGAGCCTATCTATGCTGCGGCAGCCGGAACTGTTGTTTATGCAGGATGGATTTCCGGCTACGGCTACGCGGTTGTCATTGACCACGGCGGTGGAATATCTACCCTTTACGGTCATAATGAGCAGCTTAATGTTGGTGAAGGTCAGAATGTATCCCAGGGCGATGTTATCGCCTACTGCGGCTCCACAGGAAACTCCACCGGACCTCACTGTCACTTCGAGGTTCGTGAAAACGGAGAGCCTGTAGACCCGATGGGTTACTTTTAAATTTTGAAGCAGGTGGAATTTTGCCAAGAAGCAAGAAAAAATATATTTTGACGGCTGTAGTGTCTGCCTTGACGGGTGCCGTGCTGACAATAGGCGTGCTGGCCTGGTCGCTGGGACTTACACCGGATAAATATGAAAGATTTGCGAGATTCCTCGTCATGATGCGTTTCGTTGAAACGCAGTATGTTGACGAGGTGAGCTACGACAAACTGATGAACGGGGCAATATCCGGGATGATTAAGTCTCTGGGAGACCCGTATTCCGTTTATCTCGACCCGGAAATGTACAAAAAGCTCATTGAGCAGACCGGAGGAACCTTTGGCGGTATCGGCGTTGTTATGGGCTTTGAAAACGGAGTCCACATAATGTCGGTGCTGGAGGGTACTCCGGGAGAGGCTGCAGGGCTTGTAGTGGGGGATGAGATTCTGGCGGTGGATGGTACTCCAACATCCTCTATGGATTCTGAAACCACGGCGATGTCAATCCGCGGAGAGGCAGGCACGGACGTAGTACTTTCCATTCGCCATTCCGACGGTCGTGAACAGGAATACACAATTACCCGGGATGTCATTCACGTGAAAACTGCGGCAGGCCGCATGTTTGATAACTCAGATATAGGATATATCCGTATAGCGTCCTTCGGAGAAAGCACGGCGAAGGAATTTGAGACAGACTACAACAGACTTCGTGATGAAGGCATGAAGGGCATGATTATAGACATGCGCGCAAATCCGGGGGGCTATGTAAAGACCTGCGTGGATATTGCAAACCTCATTGTTCCTGCAGGCCCGGTCGTTTCCGTGGTACAGAGGGACGGCACACGCGAGGAGCATACATCCGGGCTTTCGGAGCCGACAGTACCTATTGTGGTGCTGATTGACGGGAATTCTGCCAGCGCCTCCGAGATTCTTGCGGGAGCTTTGCAGGATACGGGAGCTGCTACGCTGGTGGGAACGACCTCCTACGGAAAAGGCTCTGTTCAGGTTGTTCTTCCAATGCCTGACCGCACTGAGGCCGTGAAGCTTACAATTGCAAGGTACTATACTCCAAACGGGCGCAGCATAAACGGCGTCGGAATTGAACCGGATGTCTTTGTGGAGCAGCCTCCTGAGGCGCACAGGGACATGCAGCTTGAAAAGGCTTTGGATGTAATTAAGGAAAAAATGAAAGCTGCGGAAAATAAATAACGCAGATCGTACTTATTACGGATGGAGAAAAGATGAAGTTAATTCATCTTTTCTCTTTTCTTTATACATAAAATACATTATAATAATAAATAAGGTCATTTAATCGTAGACTAATGAAGGGAGAATCACAAAGATGCAGCTTATGGGAAGACGAGAGCGGAAGAAACTTGAGTCACGGAAGTGCATTATGGATGCAGCGGTGAAAAATTTTGTGGAAAATGGCGTGACAGAAACCTCCATCGCTGATATTATGAAGGAAGCGCGCCTGGGGGTAGGAACATTTTATAACTATTTTGAATCAAAGGAAGCGCTGCTTTTCTGTCTTTTGAAGGAAATTGCTGAAGCGGTTTGCGGACAGGCGGAGAAGTCGATGAAAAACGGAGAGTCCGCAGGAAAAATTCTTCGGGCGGCGGTGAAAAGCACGACAGAAGCGCTGGAGAAAAATCCTTATGTTCTTCCGCTTTTCCTTGGGACTGCAAGCAGACAGCCCAACGATAAAAACAAATCGGCCGGAAGAAATGCCCGTACGCCGGGATTTAAGGGCGTATTTACGGATATTATCAGCTATGGTCAGAAAAAGGGAGAGTTCGATCCTACGCTCGACCCGCATCTCGTTACAGAGATGTTCCATTCTATTTTCCAGGCGGCCTCCTTCAGCTCGCTTTCATACAGCTTTGAGGAAAATGTCAGTCTGAAGGTGGATTTGATTTTGAAGGGTATTGAACCCAGATAAAGAATATTGACAGGGAGTATTTATGATTAGTGTAACTAAACTGCTTTTTTCAAGAAATTATGATGGGGATGACCTGAGATATCGTCCGGGTGCGGCGCAGATGAAGCACGGGACCTCAGAGGGACACGGCCCTGTTGTGGCGTGGAACGTGACGAGAACCTGCAATCTCAAATGCCGTCACTGCTACATGGATGCGGACGCTGAGAAGCATGATAATGAGCTCACGACAGAGGAAGCCAAAAGATTTATCGACGATTTGGCGGATTTCCATGTGCCTGCTCTGCTTTTCTCCGGTGGTGAGCCTCTGGTCAGAAAGGACCTCTTCGAGCTTGCGGCCTATGCAAAGGAGAAGGGTGTAAGGCCGACGCTTTCCACCAATGGTACGCTTATTACCCGTGAGGTAGCGCAGAAGCTCAAGGATATCGGAGTTGCTTATGTCGGTATTTCATTGGATGGCCTGAAGGATGTCAACGACATGTTCCGCGGCAAGGAAGGTGCTTACGAGGCTGCCATGCAGGGCATCAGAAACTGCGTTGCGGTTGGTCAGCGCGTTGGTCTGCGATTTACTATAAATGAGCATAATGCAAAAGAGCTTGATAATATCTTTGACTTTATAGAACGGGAAGAAATAAACCGTGTCTGCTTCTATCATCTCGTATACTCGGGGCGTGGAGAAAAAATGGTGAAGGAGGACGTTTCTCCTGAGGAATCCCGTGCAGCTATTGATACCATCCTTCGCCGCACCCGTGATTTTGAGGAGCGCGGCCTTGAAAAGGAGATTCTTACCGTAGACAATCACTGTGACGGTGTGTATATGTACCTCAAAGCAAAGGAAGCAGGGGACGAAAAGCTGGCGGCTCAGATCTGGTCGTATATTTCAATGAACGGAGGAAACCGGTCAGGTATAGCCTTCGGCGAGGTAGACCCGGAGGGCAACGTTCATCCCGACCAGTTCACACAGCATCATACCTTCGGCAATGTCCGCGAGCGTAAATTCAGTGAAATCTGGCAGGATGTGGAGTCGAATCCTATCCTTGCAGGACTCAAGGATAGAAAAGGCCTGCTTAAGGGACGCTGTGCGAAATGCCGATTCCTTTCGGCGTGCAATGGTAACTTCCGTACCCGTGCAGAGGCGCGGACGGGTGACTACTGGGAATCTGACCCTGCCTGCTACCTCACGGATGAAGAAATCTTCGGGGAGGAAATGAAATGATCGTATCCTGGAACACGACCAATGCCTGCAATCTTACCTGCGCGCACTGCTACCGTGATGCGGGAGCGAAGGCGGAGGATGAGCTTTCAACGGCGGAAGCCAAAAAAATGCTCACGGAAATCGCCCGGGCGGGATTCAAGATTATGATTTTTTCCGGTGGAGAACCCCTGATGCGCCCCGATATTCTGGAGCTTGTAAAATTTGCCTCTGACCTCGGGCTTCGTCCTGTGTTCGGAACAAACGGCACACTTATCACGCCTGAGCTTGCAGTTAAGCTTAAGGAAGCCGGTGCCATGGGAATGGGTATTTCCCTTGATTCGCTTGACGCGGAAAAGCATGACAAATTCCGCGGCATGGACGGCGCGTGGGCCGCAGCGGTACGCGGCATGGAAAATTGCAGAAATGCGGGACTTGCTTTTCAGATTCATACAACGGTTATGGACTGGAACGAGTCCGAGCTTGAGGCAATGACTGATTTTGCAGTTGAAAAGGGTGCTGTGGCACATCATTTCTTCTTCCTTGTTCCAACGGGACGGGCAACAACCATTGAGGAGGAGTCCCTGCGTGCTGAGCAGTACGAATCCGTGCTTACACGCATCATGAAAAAACAGCAGACTGTGGACATAGAGCTGAAGCCTACCTGCGCGCCGCAGTTTTTGCGGATTGCCGCTCTCATGGGAGTAAAGACACGCTTCCGCCGTGGCTGCCTCGCAGGACTGGCATACTGTATAATAGGTCCCCGTGGAAAGGTACAGCCCTGCGCGTATCTCAACATGGAAATCGGTGATGTAAGAAAGCAGCCCTTTGATGAAATATGGAAGAACAGCGAAGTATTGAAGAAGCTTCGTACCATGGATTATTCAGGCGGCTGCGGCTCCTGTAACTTTAAGCACGCCTGCGGCGGCTGCCGTGCGAGGGCGGCATATTACCATGACGGGGACTATATGGCAGAGGAGCCGTGGTGCCTCTATCATGGGCGTAAAGGACAGTGAAAAGAATTTAAATGATAAAAGTCGTTTTTTGTGATATGGACGGCACACTTCTTGACGCGGAAGGAAAAATGCCGCCGCAGTTCGATGAGGTAATGGCGGAGCTCAAGGAGCGTGATGTCCTCTTTGCCCCTGCAAGCGGACGTCAGTACTCGGCACTTCTTAAGCAGATGGGAAAATATATCGATGATTTTCTTTTTGTGGCTGAAAACGGCACCTTCGTCGCACGTCATGACAAGGAGCTGTTTTCCAACGAGCTTGACCGCGGCGACATACTGAGAGTGCTGGATGCCGCAGGTGAGATACCGGGCGCGTATCCTGTTGTCTGCGGTAAAAGACTTGCTTTTGTCACCGATGTGTGGAAACCATATTTTGATGCTATGCGTCAGTATTTCACCCAGTGTCAGTTCGTGGATGATATACGCGAGGCGGCAGAGAAGGAAGAGGTCATAAAGGTGGCTGTCTGTGATGCCGAGCGCGGGCATGCGGAGGAATATATTTATCCGCAGCTTCGTGATGCTGTGGCGGACCCGCTGCAGGTTGTTTTGAGCAGCGGCTACTGGGTTGATATAATGAATCCTGACGTTAGCAAGGGCGCGGCGATAAAAAAGGTGCAGCAGCTTCTGGGAGTAAAGCCTGAGGAATGTGCTGCCTTTGGCGATTATCTGAATGACGTTGAGATGCTTGAGTCGGTTGGCTATGGCTTTGCGATGGAAAATGCCCACCCTGATGTGAAAAAGGTTGCGAAATACACCGCGCCACCCAACACGGAATACGGAGTTATGACAAAGCTGCGTGAGATGATAGCGCAGGGCATGATGGGATGAATGAGAAAAGGAACCCTTCTTCGGAGGGGTTCTTTTTTATTAGAGGCTGATATGTGCGCCCAAGTCATATTTTTTCTTCGACAAAATACCTGCAATAGCGTAATATAAGTATGTGTAAAATTGTAACCTGGAGGCGAAGGTATGAGACTTGATTATCACATGCATTTTGAGCACGGTTCCTATGATGCGGCATGGGTGCAGGGATTTTTTGATGCGGCAGAGAAGCGCGGCATAGACGAAATCGGTATCTCCGAGCACAGCCACGGCTTTGAAGAGTTTGAGCCCTTCTATTATAATGACCTCGTTCTTGATGATTCCTTCATTGGAGAGTTTCAGCAGAAGTGGCTGAAAAAGAAAAAGTTCATGTACTCGCTGGAGGAATATTTTGATTTCATGGAGCAGCTGAAGTCTGCAGGTCATGATGTGAAGACAGGCATCGAGGTGTGCAATTTTCAGCAGCAGGTTGCTGTAAAAAATATTCTGTGCCGGTATCCCTTCGATTACATCATCGGCTCCGTGCATTTTTTGAGGGGCTGGGCGTATGATTCGGCTGAAATCAAAGCGGAGTGGAATGAACATTCCCTTGAGGAAATTTACGAATGGTACACGGCTGAGGCTGAGTATCTCTGCGCAGGCGGCTGCTACGATGTTCTCGGGCATCCCTTCAACATCCGTCTGTTTAAGTTCATCCCTGACTTTGATGTTACACCGTATCTTGAGCGGGTTGCGAAGGCGATGAAAAAGGCGGATATGGTTGTTGATGTGAACACGGGGACATTATACCGCTATCCGATTAAGGAAATTTCCCCTTATCCTGATTTCATGGAGATGGCTGCGGAGTATCATCTGCCCATCAGCTTCGGCTCAGATGCTCATGAGCCTGAGGACTGCGGAGCATATATCAGCGACGCGGTGGATTATGTAAAAAAATACGGGTACAGGGAATCTGTGAGATTTGATAGGAGAGACCGTGAAATGGTTCTTTTTGACTAACGATGGAAAAGCTTTTGTGTGAACTTGCCCTGATTGCTTTCAAAACGCTTTCTTTGATTGACATTAACGGATTTGTTGATGTAAAATAGGCAGATGGAAAGAAGGGTGAGAGAAAATGCCAAGTTATGGTGTGGCTTTTTTCGTTGCTGTGGCAGCGGCTCTGTTTATGACGCCGCTTGTTATCAAGCTCGCATTTAAGACCGGTGCGCTGGACAAGCCGGACGCACGGAAGGTTCATAAAAAACCTATTCCCCGAATCGGAGGACTCGGGATATACGCTGCCTTTATGGCGGCTATGGCTGTTTATCTTTCGGCCAACGAGCTGCCGGAGGATGTTGGTCAGGGAATGGTCGGTCTGATGATCGGTGGAACACTTATTGTTGTCCTCGGTCTTATTGATGATTATTCCAATCTTCCCGCAAAGGTAAAGCTTATCGGTCAGATTGTCTGCGCAGCTGTAGCTGTGGGCTTTGGTGTCCGTATTGATTTCATCACGGATCCCTTTGGAGATATTCTCTATCTTTATGATTATGTGACGATTCCGGGTTCCATTTTCTGGATGGTGGGACTCACGAATACAGTGAATCTGATTGACGGCCTTGACGGGTTGGCTGCAGGTGTTTCGACGATTGCCTCGGTGACTATCTTTTTGGTAGCGCTCCAGCAGAATATAATTCTGGTAGCAGTGGTTACGGCGGCTCTTGCCGGCGCTGCCTTTGGCTTTCTCTGGTACAACTTTAATCCGGCAAAGATTTTCATGGGAGATACAGGCAGTATGTTCCTGGGCTTCATGCTTTCGGGAATTTCAATCATCGGCGCGGTGAAGAGTGCTACGACGATTGCGCTTATTGTTCCGATACTTGCTCTTGGCCTTCCTATTCTTGATACTACCTTTGCCATCGTGCGCCGTTACCGTGGAGGAGTGCCTATTTTCAAGCCTGACAAGGGACATCTTCATCACCGCCTTTTAAATCTTGGCTTTACGCAGCGTCAGGCTGTTCTTTTGATGTACGTAATAAGTGCCCTTTTGGGCTTCAGTGCCATCGCTATGACTGAGGTATCCAGCAGTCTTGCGGTTATGATTATGGTTGGTGTTGTTGCCGCGGTGCTTTACGGAGCAAAGCGTATAGGCATTTTCAGAATGAATACAACAACTTCGGCGCAGGGCCGTTGAACGGAGGACTCAAGGAATGACAGATAAAAAAATAAAGGTCATGACCGTGTTTGGCACCCGCCCGGAGGCTATTAAAATGGCGCCTGTGGTTCTGGAGCTTGCAAAGCACCCGGATAAAATTGTTCCGGTGGTGGCGGTCACGGCACAGCACCGTGAAATGCTTGATCAGGTGCTGAATCTTTTCAGGATAAAGCCTGATTATGATTTGGATATAATGGCGGCAGGACAGACGCTTTTTGATATTACCTCCCGCGCCATGGCAGGACTTGATAAGGTTCTTACGGAGGAAAAGCCCGATATTGTGCTTGTGCACGGTGATACAACGACCACCTTCGCGGGAGCTTTGGCGGCGTACTATCATCAGACGGATGTGGGACACGTCGAGGCAGGACTTCGCACACATAATAAGTACTCCCCGTTCCCTGAGGAGATGAACCGTCATCTCACGGGAGCGATTGCGGATCTGCATTTTGCGCCGACATCTACCTCGGAGAGCAATCTTCTGATGGAAAATACTCCGAAGGATAAAATTTTTGTTACGGGGAATACGGTTATTGATGCTCTGCATCATACGGTGAAGGATGAATTTACCTTTGACCCGTCGCTTTCGGGCATAGGCTTCGGGAAGCACCGCATCGTCCTCGTGACGACGCACCGCCGTGAAAATCTTGGTGAACCGATGCGCCATGTATATCAGGCGCTGAAGCGTCTTATTGATGAAATTCCGGATATTGAGATTGTATTTCCGGTGCATAAAAATCCAAAGGTACGCGAGGTCGTTCAGGAGGAGCTGGGCGGCGTTGAGCGGGTTCATCTAATTGATCCCCTCGATTACGAGCCGTTTGCGAATGTCATGCATCGTTCAGCAATCATTCTTACAGATTCCGGAGGAGTTCAGGAGGAGGCTCCGGCGCTTGGAAAGCCGGTTCTTGTCCTGAGGGATACAACGGAGCGCCCTGAGGCGGTTGCCGCAGGCACAGTGAAGCTTATTGGCACGGACATGGAGCGTGTCTACAGCGAAGCAAAGCGTCTTTTGACCGATGAGGCTGAGTACAGCCGCATGGCAGAGGCGGTAAATCCGTATGGAGACGGAAAGGCAGCAGAGCGTATCGTTCAGGCAGTGCTTTACCATTATGGTCTTGCGGCAGAGCCGCCGCAGCGTTTCAGCGGTGTTGAATAAAAGAAAATATGAGGGATTCACATGAAGGATGACAGCGAAAAGAACGTAGAAAATCCGAAGAATCCATGGGAGAATTATGAGGAGCTGCGCAGAGTTGTCTGGGCAGCTTCAATTTTTTTCGGGCTTGGAATTTATCTTGCGACGACAGTCGGCGTATGCATCTGGCTCGGAATGAAATTTGATGAATTTTTCGGAACAGAGCCGAATGGACTCCTGACGGGGATAGTCATGGGTTTCCCTGTGGCAATCTATTCGGTTTATAAAAAAATGAGAAGAAAAGAATAGTTTTTCCTTGCGCTTACATATTTATTCGCAGTATAATAATGTCAAGTTGTGTTCAGTATTCATCTGAGGCTTAGGGCCGGGGAGGAATATGAAAAAATTCTTATCAGTTTATGGCCGGGGCGGCATATGGATGATCCACCTCCTGGCAGTCTGCACGCTCATATTTTTCTTTGTTCTGCTTTTTCAGGGAAGAGGGGAACTTATAGGCGCGCTTTTTGTCGGGTATTTTACGGCAGCCTTATGTTGTTGGACCATGACGAACCGCATGAGCGGGGCGGCTTTCGATGAGAAGAAGGCAGTCCGGCAGTTCAGGCGTGGACCGTTTATTCGGTTCGGGTCGCTGGCAGCGATTCTGGCAATTATGGCAAAGATTTCATCATCAGCCTTCTTCGTCACTATCGTGGGCTACTTCCTGTTCATGTTTCTTGCGTTTGGATGTCTTATAGCATCCAGATTCCTGAAGTCTGGTGGGAATTGATATTTTAAAAGCAAAGGAGGGGGGTTTATGGACAAAATCGGTGTCCGCGAGGTCATAGAGATTGGCGGCTATACATTTAACGAGCATACCATTCTCATGACATGGCTTACGATGGCAATCGTAATCCTGGTCGCGGTACTGGCGACGCGGAATCTTAAAGAGGTTCCGACGGGATGGCAGAACGCAGTTGAGGCGATTGCGGAGCTTTGGGAGACCCAGGTCAAGAACATGATCGGCAAAGAAGGACTTTTCCTTGTCCCGCTTTTCATGACATTGTTCCTGTATCTGATGATAGCCAACTGGCTTGGTCTGACTCCGGGGATGGAATCTCCGACAAACGATTTGAACACGACGCTGAGTATGGCTATCCTGATGACATTCTTCGTCAATCACGGCGTTGGAATTGCGAAACAGGGAATCGGCCATCTGAAGCATTTCGTTGAGCCGTTTGCGCCGTTCATCATCGTAAATGTTATCGAAGAATTGTCGCGGCCGGCATCACTTGCCTTCCGTCTTTTCGGTAATATTCTGGCAGGTGAGGTTCTTATCATCATCATCCTGGCTCTTGTGCCGGGTGTTGTGAACTGGCTGCCAAGTACACCGTGGGTGCTTTTCAGTATCTTCGTCGGCGTTGTACAGGCATACATCTTTACGATGCTTTCAATCACGTACATTGCGCCGTCTGTCAAGAAGCATCACGACTGATTTGATTTTAGCAAGCCGTGGCGGGCTGCGGTTTTAAAACCGCGAGATTCAGCCAATTATTTTAAAAATTTTTTATTTATTTAAGGGAGGATTTTTTCCATGTCACCAGTTATTATGTCTCTTATCGCAGTTATGGTTATTATGTGTGTTGCAGCTGCTATGGCTGTTTACGGCGATTCCAAGGTTCTCAGCCGTCTTATGGAAGGTATCACACGTCAGCCGGAAGCTAAAGATGCACTCTTCACGAACGCACTCGTTTCCTGCGGTCTTATCGAGTCCATGCCGATCATCGCAACTGTCGTTGTTCTTATCCTTATCTTCGCTAACCCGCTCCTCGCAAAATAAGCCAGAGTGAACAGAAAGGCGGCAGCTTTACGGCGGTCGCCTTTTCATAAGGTAAGGAGGTATAGGGATGTTAGACATCAACTCTACATTTTTTGTGCAGATTTTGAACTTTCTCGTCCTCCTTCTGGTGCTCAAAAAGTTTGCCTGGGGACCGCTCCTCGCTACGCTTCATGCCCGTACGGAAAAGATTGAAAACAATATCCGTATGGCAGATGAGGACCGCGCTCAGGCCGCAGAGATGAAGAAGGAATACGAAGCGAAGCTCGCAGACGCACGCAGCAAAGCTCAGGAAATCATGGACGCTGCAAATCAGCGTGCAGCCGAGGACACAAAGGCTCAGAAGGAGTCCACGCGTCTTGAGGTTGAAAAGATGAAAGAGACAGCCAAGGCGCAGATCCAGATGGAGCGCGACGAGGCTGCAAAACAGATGAAGGGCCAGATGGTTTCTTTGTCTCTTGCCGCTGCTGCTAAGCTGATGGGCCGCAAAATGGACGATGCCGCTGACGAACAGCTCGTTGCGGAGTTCATCGATGGTCTCACGAAAGATAAGATCGGTGATTTGTCATGTTAAATTTACAGCTTGCAAACAAGTACTCCCGGGCCATTTTCCTGCTCGCGCAGGAGGAGAATAAGCTGGACGAGTACGGCAAAGAGCTCAAACAGCTCAGTGCTGACATCGACAGCTTTCCGGAACTGAAAACATATCTGGCAAGCCCGATGATTCCCGTGCAGGCAAAAAAAGAAGTAGCCGCTAAAGCAGGCGCCGAGGAAGGCCTTTCACCAATGGTGCAGAATTTTTTCAGTCTGTTGGTAGAAAAGGGACGTTCCGAGCTTCTTGATGAAATCGTAAGTGAATATGAAAACTTTGCCAACGAGGCACAGGGCATTGTTGTCGCGGATGTTACCACGGCACGTGACCTTAACGGTTCTCAGACAGATAGACTTTCAAACAAGCTTGCGGAAATCACAGGAAAAACAATCAAGCTGCGTCCACATCTGGACCCGAAAATCATCGGCGGCGTTGTTGTCCGTATGGGCGACAAACGCATCGACGGCAGCCTGACAGGCAAATTGCAGGCTCTGCAGGCAGAGCTTTTAGCGGATTAAGTGTGAAATTGGGGTGACAGCTAAGTTATGAAGATGAATCCGGAAGAGATAACAGCCATCATCAAAGACCAAATCAAAAATTATAACGTTGATTTGAGCGTTGATGATGTCGGTACTGTTATCGAAATCGGCGACGGCATTGCCCACATCCACGGCCTGCAGAAGGCTATGGCAGGCGAGCTGCTCGACTTCGGTAACGATATATTCGGCATGGTCCTCAACCTTGAGCAGGACAATGTCGGCGCCGTTGTTCTTGGTCGTGAGACTGAGATCATGGAAGGCGCAACAGTAAAACGTACGGGCAGAATCATGCAGGTGCCGGTTGGCGAAGCAATGATCGGCCGTGTCGTTGACGCACTGGGCCGTCCTATCGACGGCAAGGGACCTATCGCTACGACGGAATACCGTCCTATCGAGAACAAGGCTCCCGGTATTGCAGACAGAAAGTCGGTTCATGAGCCGCTGCAGACAGGTATCAAGTCCATTGATGCCCTGGTTCCTATCGGACGTGGACAGCGCGAATTGATTATCGGTGACCGCGGTACAGGTAAAACTGCTATCGCAGTTGATACGATTATCAATCAGCATGACCAGAACTGTATCTGCGTATACGTTGCAATCGGCCAGAAGGCATCCACGGTTGCACGTGTCGTTCGTACTCTTGAAGAGCACGATGCAATGAAATATACGATTGTCGTTGCTGCTACAGCATCCGACAGCGCACCGCTCCAGTACCTGGCTCCGTACTCCGGCGTTTCCATCGCTGAGTACTTCATGTACAAAGGCGGCCACTGCCTCTGCGTATACGACGATCTTACAAAGCACGCGGCTGCATACCGCGCAATGTCCCTGCTGCTCCGTCGTCCGCCAGGACGTGAAGCATATCCGGGCGATGTTTTCTATTTGCACTCCCGTCTTCTCGAGCGTGCAGCAAAACTTTCCGACGACCTCGGCGCAGGTTCGATTACGGCTCTGCCTATCATCGAGACACTCGCAGGCGATGTCGGCGGTTACATTCCGACGAACGTTATCTCCATCACAGATGGTCAGATCATGCTCGAAACGGAAATGTTCTACTCCGGTATCCGTCCGGCCGTCAACGTCGGTCTGTCGGTATCCCGTGTCGGCGGCTCGGCTCAGATCAAGGCTATGAAGCAGGTCGCAGGTACTCTCCGTCTGGATTTGGCTCAGTACCGCGAACTCGCGGCATTTGCTCAGTTCGGCTCCGACCTCGACAAAGCTACGAAAGATCAGCTCGACCGCGGTGCCCGTATGGTCGAGACACTGAAACAGTCACAGTATTCACCGCTTGTTGTCCAGGATCAGGTCATGATTCTTTACACGGCAGTCCACGGCTTCCTTTCCGACATTCCTGTCGACAAGGTTGTTACGTTCCAGAAGGACTTCCTCAAGTTCGTTAAATCGAATCATCCGGAAATCGGCAACAAGATTGCGGAGCAGAAGAAGCTCGACGATGCTCTCGAGGCATCGCTTAAAGCTGCCATTGAGGAGTTCAAGGAAACTGTTACTTACAAGATGGCATGACGCGAGGTGATTTAATTGGCTAGTTTACAGGACATACGCCGGCGAATCAAAAGCGTAAAAAGCATCCAGCAAATCACCAAAGCAATGAAGATGGTTGCCGCTGCACGTCTGCGTCGTGCGCAGATGGCTGCGATAGCCAATAAACCGTATGCGAACAAGATGGCCGAAGTGGTCGAGAGCGTAGCGGCTAATGTTGGAGATTTCAAGCATCCTTTGCTCGAATCGCATCCGGGCGGCAAGGAGCTTTTCCTTATCGTCGCATCGGATAAAGGTCTTGCGGGCGCTTACGCCAGCAATGTTTTCAAAGAAGCGGTTTCCCATATTCCCGACAAGTCTGCGGCAGATTTAATCACAATCGGACGCAAGACGGAGGAACACTTCAGAAACCGTAACTACAACATCGTCAAGTCTTATATGGGCATCAGTGAACGTCCGACGTTTGATGATGCGAAAGCAATCGCGAAGGACATCACGGAGCGTTATGAATCCGGAGAGTACAGCGTCGTACATATCGTTTATACACGTTTTGTTTCGGCAATCAGCTCTGTTCCGGAAACATTCCAGCTTCTCCCGTTCGAGGGACTTGTAGGCGATAATACAAAGGCAGAAGAGAACAGCGAAGAGGAGAACTTCGGTGAGGAGAGTCTGTTGGATTCCAAGTCGGACGACGACTATATGGATGACGACAAGTATATCTTCGAGCCGAATGCCGAAGAGGTTCTCGGATACCTGCTGCCGCAGTATCTTGTTACAATGATTTACGCGGCGCAGCTGCAGGCCGCAGCCAGTGAGCTCTCATCGCGTATGACGGCTATGAGCAATGCTACCGACAACGCTGAAGAGCTGAATAAGAAGCTCGACTTGCAGTATAACAAAGTACGTCAGGCGAACATTACCCGCGAGATTTCGGAAATCGTGGGCGGTGCTGAAGCCTTGAAGTAAGGAGGTCTACCATTGGCTAATGGAAAGGTAGTACAGGTCATTGGACCTGTCGTTGATATTGAATTTCCGCTGGGAGAACTGCCGGAAATCCTCAACGCTATCACAATCAAAGGAAAAGCCGGTGATCTGGATATCGACCTCGTTGTCGAGGTCATGCAGCACCTGGGCGACAGCGTTACCCGCTGCATCGCTATGAGCTCTACCGATGGTTTGGTTCGTGGGATGGAAGCAGTTGATACCGGCTCACCGATTAAGGTTCCGGTCGGTCCGGAGTGCCTTGGACGCGTATTTAACGTTCTTGGACAGACGGTCGATAAGAACCCGGCTCCGGTCGGCAACAAAGAATCTTGGCCGATCCACCGTAAAGCGCCTAAGTTCGAGGAGCAGGATGCTACGGCAACTATCCTTGAGACAGGCATTAAGGTCGTCGACCTGATTGCTCCGTACTCCCGTGGTGGTAAAACGGGTCTGTTCGGCGGCGCAGGCGTCGGCAAAACAGTCCTTATTCAGGAACTTATTCACAACATCGCAACCGAGCACGGCGGCTACTCCGTATTCGCAGGTGTCGGTGAGCGTACACGTGAAGGTAACGACCTTTGGACTGAGATGACGGAATCTGGCGTTATCAGCAAGACGGCTCTGGTCTACGGCCAGATGAACGAGCCGCCTGGAGCACGTATGCGCGTTGGTCTTACAGGTCTTACGATGGCGGAATATTTCCGTGATGTCGAGGGCCAGGACGTGCTTCTCTTCATTGATAACATCTTCCGTTTCATTCAGGCAGGTTCCGAGGTTTCCGCTCTGCTCGGCCGTATGCCGTCTGCCGTTGGTTATCAGCCGACACTGACGACGGATATCGGTGCTCTGCAGGAGCGTATCACTTCTACGAAAAAAGGCTCCATCACATCGGTTCAGGCTGTTTACGTTCCTGCCGATGACTTGACGGACCCGGCGCCGGCAGGCACATTCACGCACTTGGATGCTACAACGGTTCTTTCGCGTCAGATCGCTGAGCTCGGTCTGTACCCGGCTGTTGACCCGCTGGATTCCACATCCCGTATCCTCGACCCGAACATCATCGGCGAAGAGCATTACGAAGTTGCGCGCGGCGTGCAGGCTGTGCTCCAGAAATACAAAGAGCTGCAGGATATCATCGCTATCCTCGGTATGGAAGAACTTTCCGATGCCGATAAGCTGACGGTTGCCCGCGCTCGTAAGATTCAGCGTTTCCTGTCCCAGCCGTTCGCAGTTGCTGAACAGTTCACAGGCCAGCCTGGTAAATACGTTCCTCTTAAGGAAACGGTTCGCGGCTTCAAGGAAATTCTGGAAGGCAAGCATGACGATCTGCCGGAGAATGCGTTCTACATGGTCGGCACGATTGACGAGGCTGTAGCAAAGGCTGAGAAGCTCGCGAAGGAGGCATAATCTATGCCGACAATCAAGCTGGAGGTCGTTTCCCCTGACGCAATGGTTTATCAGGCGGATATCTCTATGCTCATTGTCCGTTCTATCGACGGCGAGCTCGGCATTTTGCCGCACCACGCTCCGATGATTGCAGGACTGCTCCCGTGTGCTATGCGGGTGAAGCTTGAGGATCATGAAGAGCTGATTGCTGTCGCTGGCGGCTTCATGGAGGTTCAGCCGGATAAGATTACGGTACTCGCGTCTGCTGCAGAGACAGCGATCCAGATTGATCCGATTCGTGCACAGAAGGCTTACGACCGCGCTAAAAAGCGTATCGAAGAATTCAACAGTGCACCGTCGAAGCATCAGGATATCGACATGAACCGTGCCCATCTTGCTCTTGAACGTGCTGCTGCACGTCTCAAGGCTGTTTCCGGAAAACGATAAAAATCAAAAGAGACTCCTTATGGGGTCTCTTTTTTTGTGCGAATTGTGCCTAAATAAAATCATTGCAAAATCGATTACATTATGTCACAATGAAATTAGGATAGGAGGATTGTATGGATACGGTCTCTATCTTGTGAAGAAATGGCCGGAGCGCCCGATTCGGCCGGGTTTTGAAAGCGATGATTTATTATCAGAGTTTTCGGAGGGGAGCAGTTCTTTTCGGCTGCTTTCAAAAGGAGGAATGTTACATGGATGTATCGACTATTGCAAAAGTACAGGGCGGAATCAGCGGTTACGCGAAGAATGTAAAGGGTTCGGAGAAACCTAAGGATGCTGAAAATGTAAAGGACGCGGCTGCTGAAAAACATGCTTATGACGTTAATCTTTCCGAAGAAGGAAAAGCGGCACAGGCAGGAAAAACTCATGGAGATGCTGTAAAGGGACTTACTCCTGATCAGGTCGAAATGCTTCAGGATGGAATCCAGAAGAGTTATGATTTGATGATTAAGACTCTTACAGCGCAGAACACAAAGCTTCAGGCTTGGCTCAGCCAGGGCGACGGCAAGCTTAATTTTGACGGTGTGCTTATTGACACTTCAAGATTTGCACTGCCTCCTGTAGGCACAACGCCGGAAGAGGCTGCGGCGGCAATCGCACCGGGCGGAGAGTACTCTGTTGAAAAGGTTGCAGACCGTATTATGGGACTTGCACAGGCATTTGCAGGTGAAGATCCCGAAAAACTCAAACAAATGCAGGATGCTATTGAGGAAGGCTTCCGTCAGGCAGGCGTAGAGTTCAAGGACGCAACGGGTGCCAAGGAAATGCCGGATATCACAAAGCAGACACATGACGAGATTACGCGCCGCTTCGATGAGCTTTACAAGAAGATTGCGGAAGCCAACAGCGGTATCCAGGCTGCTGAGGAAGAGGAGTAACTCGGAAATAAGGACGCGGGCGGTCCGATATATACAGGCAATTAAAAGAGCCACGCAGCTGCGTGGCTCTTCGTGTGTCTTAACGTGTATTTCAGCGGTTCAGTACTCCGGCATCAGCTTGCCGCCGCCCGGGAGGTCATATGTCATGCCGCCGAGGATTGTGCTGGCGTTTTTCTGATAATAGATGTTATGACCGTTGCTCTGGATGTTCCTGAAGGCCAGGTCTTCATCACTGAAGCTCATGATATGGGAATCATCAGTGAGAATCCACTGAGCATCTTTTGCAAGCGTAAGCGTGACGCTTTTCGCTGTGTTATCGGTGTTGACCGCGCCGGTCATGTGAGCACCGTTTTCAAGCTTCAGCTTCAGCGTGCTCTGGTTGTCGATAAAAATGTCCGCTCTGAAATCGGTATTGGTATACATGACAGCATCCTTGCCGCCGAGGACGAAGACCTCCGAATCCTGATTATCGGATGAGGTGCTTCTTGGCAGCGCCGATGGAGCCGCAGAAGATGTTGTCTTTGTGATTTCATTATCAAATCCCGATGCTGAGGCTTCTGATGGGCTGTAGGAAAGCTGAGTGCCATAGGAAGCCGCGTGTGCGGCGGAGATAAAAGGGAAAGCTGCGGCCATGGACATAAGAAGGCCGGCGGCAATTGTTCTGCAGGGTTTACGTTTCATAAAAATTCTCCTTCCAGAGGATTGAAGCCTTGCGAAGATTAGCTTTACAAAACTCCGATTATGCTTTGTAAAGTTTAATAAAGTTTCATGGAAAAATTGTGGAAAAAAACTCTCCTTCCGTCACGCTGCGCGTGCCACCTTCCTCGGAGAGGAAGGCTGACGGGGGGAGAGTATGGGTTATTCTATCTGACGTCCTGCGCCCGGACCGTCGTTTGCGACGGAAACACGCGCCTCTGCGAAGGTCTTCATGTCGTTCAGCATGTGAAGGGCAGCATCAACTATCTTTATGCCGAGGCAGGCTGTACAGCCGCCTGTGATTGTCATGCCAAGCTGCAGGAGCGCAGGCTGGGTATGAAGAATGTATGGCTTCACTGCCGGGCACAGCACCTCCGCGTAGCGGGCGATTATTTCCGTGGATTCGTCGTCAAGCACTATGAGGGCATTGTTGTGGGCACCTGCTATTATGGCACCGAGAAGGGCAGATACCTCTGTCTGCAGCTCCTTCGGAGTCTTTTGGAGAAATTCCGAGGCTTCGTAGCGAAGGCTGCCGTCCTCATTTAAAAGGGATTTTCGAAGCTTTGCGGCCTTTGTACCAACGGCATCATCGGGAGCTGATTCGGTAAGCGCAACCCCAAGAATCGGGTCCGAAAAGGAAAGGGCCTCTCCGATTTCACGGCCGAAGTCAAAGGCCTCGGTGAGAGGACGGTCTTTCCTGAGGTGTGCAATAGTGACACTTGCACAGGCGTGACGCGCGAAGGACGAGGTCAGCTTGTTCTGCGCCTCACTGAGCTCTCCGGTGGCAAAACAGAGAAGAGAACGTCCGGTGTCCAGGCCCGGGCGTTCATCGTCAACAATACCTGCCAGTTCTACGGCGATTTCCTCAAGGAAACCAAGGCTGTAAATCGGCTTTGCAAGGTTGTCTATACGGAGTTTGCATGCTTCCATTGCAGGCTTTGAAAGCGTCGGAAAGGTATTGAGGTAGAAGTCAAAGGTTTTGTCCGTGATTGGAAGCGACTTCGGCGGCATTGTTTCGTGATAAAATTCCGGGGTATCATCACTGTCCGAGAGGGATTTGTAGGCCATGACGGCAGCATCAAGAAGGTTGACGGCGATAGATGAACCGGTGGCCTCCCCAAGGCGGAACCGCATGTCCATATAGGGGCTGATTCCCAGCTTTTTGAGCATTGCCTTGTGGGCAGGCTCTGCGGCGAGATGTGAGCCCATGAGATAATGTGGTGTCAGCGGTGCTAAACTCTGGGCAATGAGCGCGGCTGCGCCCGTGTTAAAGCCGTCGATGACGACAAAGGTGTGATGCGCGGCGGCACCAAGGATGATCCCTGTGATACAGCCTATTTCAAAGCCGCCTACCTTCATCAGAACATCAAGACCGTCATCGGGGTTCGGTTTGTTTATCTCAAGAGCCTTTCTGACTACCTCGATTTTAAGCTTCAGCCTTTCGTCGGAGATATTGGTTCCGCGGCCTGTTGCTTCTTCAGGAGTCAGCCCGCAGAAGGCTGCGGCAACACATGCGGATGAGGTGGTGTTGGCGATTCCCATTTCCCCCGGGAGAAAGCAGCAGGTTCCTTTTTCCGCGCATTCAGTGGCAAGCTCTATACCTGTCTCTATTGACTGTATGGCCTGTTCCCGTGTCATGGCAGGGCCTGCAGCGCAGTTTTTGGTTCCAAGGGCAATTTTTTTATGAATAAGCCCTGGAAGCTGGTCGGTAGGAGCCGCTATGCCGAGGTCAGCAACAAGAAGCTCGGAGCCTGCGAAATTTGACAGGGCGTTTGCAACAGCACCCCGTGAGATAAGATAGTTTTCTGTCATCTGCACGGTGGTTGACGGTGGATATGCGCTGACCTTCATTTCCGCTACTCCGTGGTCGGCACAGCATATTATTGTTGTCTTTTTTGGAGGCTCGGGATGGTCTGAAAGAGTGATTCCCGCATATTTCAGGAGCAGCTCCTTGAGACCGCCGAGCCCTGTCTCGTCACCTATGGTGCAGTCAAGCTTTGAACGTATGTGCTCCACCGCTTCGGCGCTTGGGGGCTGTATTTTTGCTATTGTATCTTCAAGTAATGACATGGATTTCCTCCTGTATGGTTAAAAATCAGGGTACCAATATATTATTATACTGCGAAAAGGAAAGTATATAAAGAAGCGGCGGGTGTGACGACCGACTTTAAAAAGAAAATATCTCAGGCAAATATTCACGAAAAAATATTTGCACTTGAGGAATGTTAGATAGTATAATTGTACTATATCGATTGATAGTGTTTGTATAAATGAAAAGGAATGTGCTATGAAAGAAAACACATACTGCAGTGATGTGCTTTTAAATTTTATGAAGCGTGTATCAAAGAAATTTGATACTATCGGAGAAGCTACGAACGTATTTCGAAAGGAGCTTCCTACAGTACTCAAGGGTACGAATATCGGACGCATGATTCTCACGGTGGCAATGCCGTCGCCGGGAGCTTTTTTGGTGGGAAAACCTCAGGGAGGTCCGCCGGAGGGGGCGCCACCGCAGCGTCTTATTCCCTGTCAGATGATGCAGCGGATACTGCAGCAGCCGCCAACAGTGGAAAGGGTTGTGCTCTACGAGAACGATATAGGGCAGGTCGGAAGCGATTGCATAACCAGCTCTTTGTCCTCTGAGGTGGGAGTGGATATGGAGGTCATGGTCTATGCTGATGTAGACCATACCTTTACAGATACCGAGCGCAGCTACGCGCAGTTTTTGATGCAGATGGTGTTTCACGTCATCGGACGCATGCAGATTATGGGGCTTCTTGAGCTCACCCGTGTGACAGATGCGATAACGGGGATACCGAATGCCGTCGGACTCAAAAGCTTTATAGGACGTGTCGTCGCGATGCATGAGCAGGACGGCTACACCTCCGTGTTTTTGAATTTCAAGAACTTTAAATATATCAATCAGCGCGTTGGGATGCAGAACGGGAATATTATTCTGCGTTATTTTTCAATGGCTATGCAGCGTATGCTTGAAAGGGACGAGGAAATCATCGCCCGTCTTGGAGGAGATAATTTCTTTCTTCTCGCCAGGGATGAGCATATTGATGATATAGAGAAGCGTCTGAATAATTTCATGCTGGAATTTGACGACGGGGGCAATACACTCTCCATTCGTCTTGAGGTACGCATGGGAATTTATAAAATCGGGGCGAATGACCAGGTCATAGACATCATGGACTGCGCGAATACTGCAATGGTGCAGTCGCGTGAGCCTGATAAGCCGCTGCACGTGAGATTCCGTCCGGAGATGAGAAAGCGCGAGGTCGGCAGAAAAGAGCTCAGTGTCGTATTCCCCGGTGCTCTCAAAAATGAAGAATTTGTTGTATATTACCAGCCTAAGGTAAAGCTTGAGGACAGGAGCCTGTGTGGTGCCGAGGCACTGGTGCGCTGGCAGCGTAACGGTATCGTTGTTCCGCCGGAGCAGTTCGTTCCTGTTCTTGAGAGGGACGGCAGTATTCATACCTTGGATTTTTACGTGTTCGAGCGTATATGCCGCGACCAGGCGGACTGGCGCAGCCGGGGGCTTGAGCCTGTGAAGATTTCTGCTAATTTCTCACGGCAGCATCTTATGGACCATGACTGCGCAAGCCATATCCTGCGCATAATGGAGAAGTATGATATTCCTGCAGGGCTTGTGGAGATAGAGCTGACAGAGCCTTCCGGCATGGAGGATTTTTCGCGCATGAAGGATTTCGTCGGAGAGCTGACAAAAAATGGTATTGCCGTGTCCATAGATGATTTCGGCACCGGCTATTCCTCGCTGAATATATTGAAGAATCTCCGAGTGAACGGCATCAAGCTGGACTGCTCATTTGTAAAGACGATTGAGCAGCCAAGGCCTTCGGATCATATCGTACTGAAAAATGTCATTTCGCTTATAAACGACCTTGGTATGGATGTTATTGCCGAGGGTGTTGAAACAGAAAATCAGGCAGAGTTTTTGGTTGCGAACGGCTGCGGGATGGCTCAGGGGCATCTTTTCGATAAACCGCTCCCGCATGATTTGTTCGAGGAACGGTTGGAAAACAGGAAGGAATAACCTATCACTGAAATTCATACAGAAATACGAAAAAGCACGCATCCGAAATTGAAACGGAAGCGTGCTTTTCTTAGTGTGTAAAATGCGGTATAGTCTCTTTAGAAGACCCAGTGCATCATGAAGTTCAGTCTTGTGGGAGGAACCTTTTCGTCTACGATGTCACGTTTCAGAGGTACTCCGAGAGATACTGAAGCGATAAGGCCTTTGTTTGAATACGTGAGTCCGACACCGGTACTGAGCATTGTGGAATTGTCGCTGTTTCCCATGGCGGTGCCGTATATGCGTCCACCGTCTACAAATGTAAAGGCAGACAGATGGCGGGATTTTTCGACGGGAACCGAGTATTCTACGCTCGCGGCAAAGCCTTCATCACCGTGGAGCATGCTTTCCTTGTAGCCGCGGACGCTGTTCATTCCACCGAGATAGAAACGCTCCATTGATGACATCTGGCGGCGGTTTGTAAGCTGCCCGTCAAAGCGGGCTTTAAGCTTTTGCCCGTGCTCGTAATCCTTTTCGTAAAAGGCATTCAGTTCATATTTGATGTAATGCCGATGCCCGAAGGAAAGAGTGCTTTCGTTCCCGAGGACAAGGCTGTGCTTGTGGTAGAGCACCGTGCTGTCTGTGTAATGTGTTACTGCTATATAAGGAGACCAGCGGTGATACTGGGTATCAAGCACTGTTTTTCTGAAGAGGCCCATGGCAGGGAAAACCTTACCCATATCAGTACTCATTCGGCCGTAGAAATACTGCAGACCTGCCTCCGTGCGCAAATCACGGGTGCTCATGACCGGTGTTCTTAGGGTTACGACAGCCGCTTTGGAATGACCGTTGACATCTCTTGCGCGCATGGCTCCGTAGACAAGGTTGTTCGCAGAAGAAATGAAAACGAAATCTGCGGAGGAACCTTTTTTATCAAGGGGCAGGCAGTATTCGAGCGCGCCGGTGTCAAAGCCCTGGGCGCGGAACCATTCCATGGTAAGGCGGTCTTTGTTTCCTGAGAGACTGCGGTTCGTGTAGATGACTCCTTCACGCATCATACCTGTGGAATCGCTGAAGCCGGCGTTGTCAACATGCAGGGTAAATGTTTCGCTTTTTGGAGGCTTTGGCCTGTTTGGCGGCATTGAGCCGGAGGGTGTGCCGCTGTTCACGGAAGCGGAAGGTGGTTTTGTACCCTCGGGTTTTTGCTGCATGCGGCGCATGGCGCGGTCTTTTCCAATCTGTTCGCGAAGACGTGCAAATTCCAGCATGTAGCGTGTGCGGAACAGCTGTATTCCTGAGCGGTCTCCTGCGCCTGTACCGGCAATGGTAAGATCCATGATATATTCAGGAGTAGGCGGCCCTGCCGCGAGGGCGGTATCTGATACCCCGCTAAGAAGCATAAAGGCGGCCAGAGCCGCGGGGATTTTTTTCATGTAATATTTTGCTTTTGTTTTCATGAGGATATGCCCCCCTGTGCATGTACGATATTCGGGAGCGGGCCCGAATAAAACTGCTGATGCTATTCTTATTCGACAAAATTATATAAAGTCCTGCATGAATCTAAATATGCTTTAATAGAAGTTAATTTATATATGTTCGTAATAAATGGGATTTCAAATGAATTGTACTGAAAATCAGAAGGAGGGAAACAGATGGATGATAAAATAGTATGCGGACTGTGCCCGAACGCCTGCAGCCTTTCGGAAGGGCAGACGGGAGCCTGCCGAGGCAGGAAAAGAAGCGGCGGGAAAATCGTTCCTATTAATTACGGGTGCATTACCTCTGCGGCACTTGACCCGATTGAAAAGAAGCCGCTGAAACACTTTCATCCGGGAAGCTTCATCCTTTCTGTGGGGAGCTTTGGCTGTAATCTTCACTGTCCCTTCTGCCAGAATTTCGAAATTTCCCAGTCGGGAATGGAGCTTCCTCATCAGCCCGTAACTGCTGAGGCGCTGGCGGAAACGGCAAGGGAGATGGCGGATAAACCACCGGGAAATTTGGGCGTAGCGTTCACCTACAACGAACCGCTTATCGGCTATGAGTTTGTGCTTGATACGTCAAAACTTTTGAAAAATCTGGGGCTTTTTTCTGTGCTGGTGAGCAACGGAATGATTTCGGAGGAATATTGGAGAGCGCTGCTTCCTTATATCGATGCAGCAAATATAGACCTCAAGGGCTGGAGGCAGGAGTTTTATGACTGGTGCGGAGGAAACCTTGCCACGGTAAAAAGAAATATTGAGCTTGCCGCAGGGAAAATACATTTAGAGGTGACAACACTCATAATTCCGGGGAAGAATGACAGCGTGGAGGACATGAAAGAGGAAGCATCGTGGCTTGCATCGCTTTCAACTGAGATACCGCTTCACATAAGCAGGTATTTCCCACGCTGGAGAAGCGAAATTCCGGAAACACCTGTCGGAAAAATAATGGAGCTGGCGGGCACAGCAGGAGAATATCTTAAATACGTTTACCCGGGGAACTGCTGACTGCACGGAGTGGTGCGTATTGCAAAAGCTTTTGCGCTACTGTAGGATATTTTATGAAATTTTGATTTGAGGAAGGTTTGTACGTTGTTATCTTATCTGAAGAAAAATCCCGACCTCGCTTTTTCAATGCTTTTCGCTCTGGGAGCGGCTTTCGCGGCGCCGTTTTCTGCGGAGGCAATGATAAAAAGCGTGAATTTGCCGCTGCTTCTGCTGCTCTTTTGCCTGATGGCAATAGTTGCAGGGCTTCGTGAAAGCGGGGTATTTACCTACGGCTTTGTGCGTCTCATGGAGCGGGGGCCGTCCAGCCGTATGCTGGCCAGACTTTTTATTTTCTGCTGTTTTTTCAGCTCCATGCTTATTACAAATGATGTGGCGCTGATAATTTTTGTTCCCCTTGCCATACTTACGCTCACAAAAGCTAAGCTTACGGAGCTTATGGTACCCGTTGTAACAGGGGAGACAATCGCGGCTAATATGGGGAGCATGCTCACTCCCATAGGCAATCCTCAGAATCTTTTTATTTACTCTCATTACGGGCTGTCTCTTATGGAATTTGTGAGTGTAACAGGACCTGTGGTTCTTGCCAGCGGAATTATCCTTTGGATGTCAACTATTCGGATTGCGGATGAGGAATGTACGGTTGATACTGAGGAACTGCCTGAGCTTCCGAAAAAAAGAATTTGTATTCTTCTTGGACTTTTTGTTGTCTGCCTCCTGTACGTTCTCAGGGTGCTTCCCGTTGAGTCACTGGCAGCCGCAGCTGCGGTGTTGTTTTTCCTTGACCGCAGACTTTTGCTGGCGGTGGATTTTAAACTATTGCTGCTCTTTACATTCCTTTTTCTTGGAGTCGGCTGCCTGGTGCGAGTGCCTGCTCTTGCGGACGCGCCGGCACGGCTTCTTTCGGGACATGAGTTTTATGCGTCGCTTTTATTGAGCCAGATTGTCAGCAACGTACCGACTACGGTAATGCTGGCGCCATATACAGAGGCGGCGGATGAACTGCTTCTCGGTGTCAATATAGGCGGTCTGGGAACCATCATAGCATCAATGGCCAGCGTTATATCCTTCAAGGCGTATCTTGATACACGTCCCGACCGCATGAAGGCATATCTTGTTTTCTTCACGGCTGCAAATCTCCTGCTGCTGGCTGTGCTGCTTTTGGGCGTATGGATTTTGGGATGGATTTGAATTTAGTGTGTTTTCATGGTGTGATTTCGTTGGGCAGATGGAGGGAAATTGGGTAATATGAGCGAAGAAAAATTTCTGAATATAAGGTTTAAGGGATTTACTGATAGTTGGGCAGCGTAAGTGTGAGGATCTTAAAGAGGTCAGGAAATTTATGCTTAAGAATATGTTTCCCTGGGGTTGGAATAAAGCAACGTACCGCTCTCAGACGGGGCTTTGCCCCTTCTGCTTTCCCCACAAGGGAGCCTTGCTCCCTTGACCCTTGCTTAACCGCTCCTTACGTCGCTCGGGGAATCCGCGGCGATACTCCCGTGACAAACCACACACTCCGTTGCCCGCGTCGTAACGCTAGTACTAAAGCCAATTAGTGCCAGCTTTTTGCATAGAAACATACCTGACATTATTCATCTCTATTCATTAGCTAGTCGCTAATTGGCTCGGGCACGACAGTAGATTCGCGGGCTGACGTGCATAAGAGCCTCCCTCCTTGAGGGAGGTGGCGCGTAGCGCCGGAGGGAGAGAAGAATCACGCCGCGGGAAAAGCAAAAAAGCGAAGCGTTAAAAAGGAGGGTGTCCGGCGGGAACGCAGTTCCTGCGGTGGGGAAGAGCGAAGGGGCAAAGCCCCGTCGCATACAATGAAACGTTTAAAATTCATTCACTCCCAACGCGACATAATGCCAAATCTGCACGATTGAAAAAGCCACGTCAGACAACACGGTAATAACCCACCCAAAAAGAACGTTCAAATGTTCTTTTTGAGTGTACAAGTATTGTAAAGCGTATAATAAACTGCTAAAATAAACAGAAATACTTTTAAGAGAAGCAGGGGCTTCTTATGCTGTTGGGGGGCATTCGTTTTGCGAATCAATGGAGCGCAGGCTGTGCTTGAAAGCCTGAAAAAAGAAGGCGTTGACGTTGTCTTTGGGTATCCGGGCGGCGCTGTATTAACCTTATATGATGAACTGTACAAAATGAAATTTCCGCATATTCTCACAAAGCATGAGCAGGGGGCTGTTCATGCGGCTGACGGATATGCGCGCGCGACGGGTAAGGTCGGCGTAGTTTTCGCCACATCAGGCCCGGGAGCAACGAATCTTGTAACGGGAATTGCGACGGCAAATATGGACTCGATTCCTCTGGTTTGCTTCACGGGACAGGTTGGCAATCCCTATATCGGAAAGGATTCCTTTCAGGAGGCAGACGTCAGCGGAATCGTGACGCCGATAACGAAATACAATTATCTGGTGAAAAATGTTGAGGATCTGCCGAAGGTCATAAAGGAAGCCTTTTTCATCGCGTCAACGGGGCGTCCGGGACCTGTCGTCATTGATATTGCAAAGGATGTTTTTGCGGCGGAATTTGAGTACAAGTATCCGGCAGAGGTACATCTGCCAGGATATTCGGGAGATTTCACCGGAAGCACCGCGCAGATTGAATCATTTATTACCGCGCTTGAGGAATCGGAGAGGCCTTTGTTCTTTCTGGGCGGCGGCGTAACGCTTTCCAATATGACAGAGGAAATGCGTGCCGTCATAAAACGCACGGGAGCGCCGGTGGTTTCCTCGCTTATGGCTTTGGGCTGTGCGGATCCCGAAGATGAAGCGGCCTTCGGCATGGCCGGAATGCACGGCTCCTATGCTGCGAACATGGCCATACAGGAGTGCGACCTGCTGATAGGAGTGGGAGTGCGCTTCGATGACCGCGTGACAAGCCTTGTTGAGGAATTTGCGCCAAAGGCAAGGGTTGCCCACTTCGATGTGGATGCGGCAGAGATAAATAAAAATGTCCGCGTGGATTATCCTGTTCTCGGAGATTTGCGTTGGTCGCTTCCGCTTCTCAGAAGAAAGCTTGACGCAATGAAAAACGACTTTATCGGACGCTTTGCGGAATGGAGAGCCCACACGATAGCGATGAACCGTGAAAAGCCCTTCGCTTATAAATCAGTCGAAGGCGCGGTCATGCCTGAGAAGGTCATTGAGGAGGTCAGCCGTCTGGCAGACGACGATACTATCGTTGTTACCGACGTAGGGCAGCATCAGATGTGGGCGGCGCAGTTCTATAATTCAAGAAGACCGCGTCAGTTCCTGACCTCGGGTGGGCTTGGTACTATGGGCTACGGACTTCCTGCGGCTCTGGGCGCAAAGCTTGGAAAGCCTGAGCAGCAGGTCGTCCTTTTCACAGGGGACGGCAGCATCATGATGAACTGTCAGGAATTTGCCACAGCGGCGGATTATGATATAGACGTAAAGGTCATAATCCTTCATAACCACGTGCTGGGCATGGTAGCCCAGTGGCAGCGTCTTTTTTACAACCGCCATCTTTCTGAATCACGGCTTAACGGACATACGGATTTCGTGAAGCTTGCAGAGGCTATGGGTGTTGCGGCTCTCCGTGTTGAAAAGCCGGAGGAGCTTTCACCAGCACTTGAAAAGCTGCTTGCTCATAAAGGCCCGATGCTTCTGGATGTGCTTGTTCCGGAGGCTGAGGACGTTCTCCCGATGGTTCCGGGAGGAAAAAGACTGGACCAGATGGTGATGGGAGGAACGGAAGAATGAAAAGATACTGCTTGGCTGTTCTTGTAGACAACAAACCGGGCGTACTGACACATGTCTCCGGACTTATCAGCCGCCGTGCGTTTAATATTGAAAGCATCTCCGCAGGCTATACGGAGGACGAGGATATAACACGTATAAACATCGTGGTTTCCGTTGACAGCGACCAGGAGCTGGAGCAGGTAAAAAACCAGCTGGCAAAGCTCGTAGACGTCATAAAGGTCGTCAATATCAGCGATACGGAGCATCTTGCACGGGAGCTTGTTCTTATTAAGGTGCGGGCAACCGCAGATACACGTGCGGATATTGTAAATATCGTAAACACCTTCAGAGCGAAAATCGTTGATATCAGTCGCTCGAATGTCGTCATACAGCTGACGGGTAATTCGAAGAAAATCGACGCAATCTGCGAGGTGCTGTCTGATTACGAAATTATCGAAATCGCACGCACAGGGACGATTGCCCTCTCCCGTGGCCCGATTCCGGCTAAACATATGTGATACTATATTAAGCAGAAGGTCCGCAGCGCTGCGGGCCTTTTTAGTGTTCATATCGCAATGGAAAAGAGGAGCTATGTCAAATAACATGAAGGGCAGCATAATGCTGCTCATTACCGCCGCAATATGGGGAAGCGCTTTTGTCGCGCAGAGTCTTGGCGTCGGTGTTGTGGGCCCCTTTACCTTCAGCGCTGTAAGGGCGCTGATGGCACTGGAGGTGCTTATTCCTGTAATATATTTTTTCAGCGCGCAGTCGAGGCGAAGAAAGCATGCGCCGTTTTTGCTGCGGATTCTTCCCGACCGCTGGACTGTTTTCGGGGGCATCTGGTGCGGAATAGCGCTGACTATTGCGGAGGGACTGCAGCAGATTGGGCTTTTGTGGACCGGCGCAGGAAAAGCGGGGTTCATAACATCACTTTATATAATCATTGTGCCGCTTATGGGGATTCTTTTGGGCAGGAAAATAAGAAGTCTGGTGTGGCTCTGCGTTATCATAGCCGCGGCGGGATTTTATTTTTTGTGCATAAAAGAGGACTTTACTGCTGAAACAGGGGATATATTTATCCTTGCCAGTACATTGTTTTATTCCGTACACATATATGTTATTGACCACTTCCTAATGCATAATGCGGACGCGATAAAAATGTCCTGGGTGCAGTTTGGTGCTCAGGCGGCAGGAGCATCGGTTATTGCGCTGATTTTTGAGGTGCCGCAGCTTTCTTCGGTTATGGAAGCCTTTCCGTCAATTGCCTATGCAGGTGTTTTGTCCAGCGGCGTTGCTTTTACCTTGCAGAACCTGGGACAGAAATACATGGATGATGCATCGGTAGCGACGCTCCTGATGAGTCTTGAATCGGTTTTTGCGGTGCTTACAGGCTGGGCGGTGCTTGGTGAGGTGCTGACGCCTCGCGAGATATTCGGCTGTGTGCTGGTGTTTGCGGCGGTGCTTCTGGCGCAGAAGCCGCAGAGAATTGAAATCGGACAGTAAAAAAGAGCCGCGCTTTGGCGGCTCAGACTCAGTGTTTTTTCGGTATGGTGATGTCCATTGGAACATCGAGGACTGCTGAAGCTTTTTCGCGCATTTCCGCAGGACTCATGCGCATATAGATGCTTCCGATGCGCTTCATATGCTCTGACGGTTCCAGCGGCTCAGTGAGCTGGCTTTCGGTGTGACGTCGGAGTGTCTGCCAGAAATCCTCCTGTATAGGAACGGAGCGCAGCGCAAGAAGCACGTTCAGACGCGAATCCACAAGATAGAGATGGAGCGTGGGGTCGTTGAGCTTTTCCATCGTCGGCAGCTGCTCTTTTTTCAGCGTGTGCAGAGCGAAGGGGGCATCACCCCAGCCCTCCTTGAAAATGCCGTCAATCTGATAGAGGAAAAAGAGAAGACCGTCCTCTTCGTAGAGCGCGAACTGCATGTGCCCGGTACGGAAGGCTTCAATAGCGATTATGTCGGTGCGGCTCAGCTGCAGCACGAACATTGTTCCGTTTGAGTCAACCTGAAAGAGACCTCCGTCCCCCTGCGCGCGAATCGGCAGAGGAAAGGTCTGACCGACCTCGAAATTTGTATAATCCATAAAAAACTCCTTTAGTAAAGCTATGGTATAATAATACTGTTTTCCATTAAATTAAGAAATAATATCCATAATATTTTCGTAAAAAGAAAGGGGATTGTCAAGTGTCACTTCAGGATACGCCGCGGGCGGAGCGCCTTCACATAGGCCTGTACGGCGCGCGAAACAGTGGAAAATCATCTCTCATAAACGCGCTGACGGGGCAAAAGACAGCTCTTGTTTCGGACGTTGCAGGGACTACGACAGATCCCGTATATAAAGCAATGGAGCTATTCGGAGTCGGTCCTGTAGTATTCATTGATACTGCAGGCTATGATGACGAGGGAGAGCTTGGCACGCAGCGCGTGGAAAAAACGAAAGAAGCGGCACGCAGGACGGATATAGCCCTCATTCTTATCAGCGATGAAGCTGAAATTGAGAAGGCCGCAGAATGGAAAAAGCGCTTTTCTGAGGCGAAAACTCCTGTGATTCTGCTCCTCAGCCAATGCGATACAAAAGAGGACGGCGGCAGAGCTCTTGCAAAGAAAATAAAGGCTGTCGTCGGAGAGTTTCCGTTACGCGTGAGTGCTGAAAACGGAGAAGGCATCGAGGCTATACGCAAAATGATTCTCGAAAAGCTGCCGGAGGACTATGAGGCCGTTTCCCTGACAGGAGATCTTGTGGAACCGGGGGATACCGTTCTCCTTGTGATGCCGCAGGATATACAGGCGCCTAAGGGGAGACTCATTCTTCCTCAGGTGCAGACAATACGCGACCTTCTTGACCGTTCCTGCGTTGTAATCTCCGTGACGACAGAAAAACTGGATGCAGCCCTTGAAGCACTCAGGGAGCCTCCTTCGCTCATCATCACCGATTCACAGGTTTTTCCTGTAGTTTACGCGAAGAAACCAAAGGGAAGCCGTCTTACGTCCTTTTCTGTGCTCATGGCACATTATAAAGGGGATATTCCCTATTTTGCGAAATCCGTGGAAAATCTGGAAAATCTGCCGAAAAATGCCCGCATTCTTATCGCTGAAGCCTGCACGCACAATACCATTGACGGTGATATCGGACGCATAAAAATACCTGCAAAGCTAAGGCAGCTTCTTGGAGATGGAATCACAGTAGATGTTGTGGCAGGCGCGGATTTCCCTGATGACCTCACAACATATGACCTTGTTATTCACTGTGGCGCCTGCATGTTTAACCGCCGCTATGTGCTTTCACGCGTGGCACAGGCGAAGAAACAGGGAGTACCAATGACAAACTACGGCATAATCCTTGCCCGCTTCGCAGGAATCCTCGACCGCATCGAGCTGCCGGGGAAATAAATACAGGAGTATCTTGTTCATGTCTCGTATTATTAAGAAAGAATATTTGCTTCACAGTCTTCTCGCTCTGGCACTGATGAACCTTGTTTTTTGGACAACAAAGAGCGAGATTTCGGAAGTTGGAATCGAACTGTTTTTGAGAAAAAGCGCCGTGTGTGCCATTGTGGTGTATGTCATGCAGTGCCTTGTGAAAAGACCGTTTTTTTCGCGCCGTTGGACAGCACCGCTGCTTTTTATGGGCTGGTGGTATTTGTTTGCTTTTGTAAAGTGCTTCGTGTTCAGCAGCGGGCACTCTGATTTGTACGAAAACGAGATTTTTATCGGCACATATGGCGCTGCTGCTCTTATCGGGCTTCACTGTTTTTGTGCGGCGAAGGAAAGCCGTGCGGCACTTTTCCTTGTCAGTCTTTTTGAATGGCTGCTGTGTATTCCTCCTGTAGTCACCTATGTGCACCAGATGATTTATGGAAGACCGGTTGTTTTTGAGGAGATGCGGGCTGTTTACAACACGAGCTACAGGGAAACATACGAATGGTTTATTACATATGTGGGACCGGTAAACATGCTCGTTATGGCAGCAGTACTCGCCTTGACGATGTATCTTATTCAATACGCGGGAAGATTTGCGTTTAAAGATACAGTCGAGCCGATGACGGCAGGGCGCAAGTGCATAATTTTACTTGCGGCACTTGGTGCCCTGTATTACCCGGCAGACCTTCTGCAAAGAACCGACTGTACGGGCTATTTTGCAAAGGCCGTTGAATATAGCCTGGAGGTAAAAAATTACTCAAAGACTATTGCGGACAGATATGAGAATATCAAGCTGACAAATCCTGCTGAGGTTGGCGGTACACCACACACCGTAATAATGGTAATAGGAGAGTCATCAGGACGTGACTATATGCGCGCTTATAATAATGACGTTCCCTACGACAACACCCCGTGGCTTTCACAGTGCAAAAATGACAGCAGCTTTATTGTCTTTAATAATGCGTATGCCTGCTACAGCCTGACTCAGCAGGTTCTGGAAAATGCCCTTACGGAAAGAAGCTACTACAACAACAAGGCATTTTTGGAGTCAATGAATATATTGGATATTGCGAAGAAAAAAGGATATAAGACCTACTGGATTACAAATCTTGGGGGAATAAACAGTGCCTCAAGCTTTGCGCTTGTCGCTTCGCGTGCCGATGTTGTGAAAGCACAGGCAGCGCCCTACGATGAAAGTATGCTTGACTACATGAAGGAAGTGGTTGACCCGAATACGAATAATTTCATTGTGCTTCACGGAAATGGAAGTCACGCCGCCTATAAAAGCAGGTATCCTGAAGACCGGGAGGTATTCAAGGAGCACACGGTAGAAGCGGAATATTCAAACTCGCTCAGGTATGTTGATGATTTCCTGAAAAAAGTTTACGAATACGGAAAAGATAATCTGAACCTTCAGGTCATGCTCTACTACCCGGATCACGGTGAAAACCTGAAGACCGGACATGGCCCCAGCGACCTTTCCTTTGATAAGGTGCGCATAGCAATGCTCATGTATTTCGGGGAGGATTACAGAAAGCGCAACCCTGAAAGAATAAAAAGACTCGTGTCACGAAGGGATACCTTTTTTACAAATGACATGATGTACAACACCGTCAGCGGTATTCTGAATGCGGAATCAAATTTCTATGACGGAGCAGAGGATTTGTCAGGTGCCGGCTACAAATTTACGCTGGATGATTTGTGGACCTTCGCCAACGAGGTAAAGGTTGCGGAGGATCCGTTTTTGAAGCACTGATTTTAGTGCAGCAGAGACGGAAGGAAATTCTTTGGGGAACAACTTGGATATATGTTATAATAAGAATGCTATTGCTGTACTGTACGGAGGAGGATGTTCATGAAACGGAAACCGCTGTTTTTAGGATGTGTACTTGGCTGCTGCCTTTTCAGCATGCATGCCGTTCCCTTGGATATGCCCTTTTATGCTACTGCGGAGCAGGTGGTTGAGGCTGCGGCTGCCAAAGACAGCTGGGTGCTCATAAGCGAAGACGGGAAATACGGAAAATATTACGCCCCGTCAAACATTCAGGTCATGAGCCGCGTCAATGGAGTTCCTACGAGAATATCTGCGTGGATTAAAAACACATTTTCCCCTGAAGGGGCGCAGGAGACCATAGAGAACTACGAAATTGAGGCAAGTATCCCCAATGCATCGGTGCTTTCATACAGTCTTGCACTGGTTGAAGTAAATCCTCAGCTTCGTACGATTGAATATGTGCAGGAGAATTTTTACGATTCCACCGGCAATGTAATATGGTCAAAGGTCTATGACCCGCGTACAGTAAAGGAAATCAACAGTCGGGCCTATGATGAGGATTATTACATTGCCATTGTTGACGGTGTTTTTCATCACGGCGAAAAGCAGAAAGCACAGGACGCTGACAACAGATGGATTACTCTTTGGGAGTCATCATCACCGGGAGGTTCGTCATCATTGGCAAAGGCGGATACGACCACAATGCGTCAGCGTGCCGACAACGTAATATACTGGGAATGGATGGAGACCAAGGATAAAGCAGGTAATTTCGTTGAGGTCAAGTTCATGAAAAAGGCTGTAAATGTCGTGCAGGGAACACAGCGCGTCATCAAGGGCGAGGAATGGACGCAGGCCAAGGGCTGGCAGGACATCACAGCCGAGTTGGACGGTCTCTATTATCCCATCGCGCAGAACAGTGCCGAGGCGAACGGACTCAAGAGGCTCCGTGCCTATTCAAAGGGCTACCAGTACTGGCTGAACAGATACCGTACGGACCTTCCGTCTGCAGGACGCGGCACTTCTACAGGAACAGCGTCTACACCTGCAAATAAAAATTCAGAGGGAACTGCCGCAAACCCGGCACCCCATAAGGCCGAAACATCAACGGTACCGGGGGCTGCAGCTGTTCCGCGCGCTTAATACGGCAGAATATTAATGGCTGCACTAAAAGGAGTTTTTTTCGTCAATGCCAATTAAAATACCTAATAATCTTCCGGCTGCCCAGGTGCTTGACCGGGAAAATGTTTTTTATATGAACGCGGACCGTGCGTACGGTCAGGATATCCGTCCGCTGAAGCTCTGCATTTTGAATCTCATGCCGGTCAAATCCGTAGCGGAAACACAGTTTCTCCGCCTTCTCGGTAATTCTCCGCTTCAGGTTGAGGTAGATTTTGTATATACGGAGTCTTACGTGCCGCAGCACACCTCACAGGAATATCTTACCGAATTTTACGGAACGTTTGCGGAGGTACGCAACAAAAAATACGATGGCTTTCTCATGACGGGTGCTCCGGTGGAACAGATGCCCTTTGAGGAGGTTGCCTACTGGGACGAGCTCTGCGAGATTATGGAGTGGAGCAAGACACATGCTTTTTCCTCCTTTTACATCTGCTGGGGTGCTCAGGCAGGGCTTTACTATCATTACGGAATTCCGAAATATCCCGTAGAGCCGAAAATCTTCGGTGTGTTCAAGCATCATCTCTGTGTTGAGCATGAAAAGCTGTTCCGTGGTTTTGATGATGAGTTCTATGTGCCTCATTCCAGGCATACGGAATTTCGCAGAGAGGATATTGAAAAGGTGCCGGAGCTTACTGTTATGGCAGAGGCGGAGAAGCCGGCAGGTGTCTACTGCGTGGCAGACCTCAAGGAAAACCAGTTCTTTATATCAGGCCATGCGGAATACGATCCCATGACCCTCAAGGGAGAATATGACAGGGACAAGAAAGCGGGAATGGATATTCAGGTTCCCTGCAATTACTATCCGGACAACGACCCGTCAAAGAGGCCTGTTGTGCGTTGGCGGTCCGTTGCGAATCTTTTGTTTGCGAACTGGCTGAATTATTATGTATATCAGGAAACACCGTATGAGCTTGACCGTATCCATCGGGATTCGGATTGACAGGCTTTTAACGGAAGCATGGATGCTGTTTTGAAACAGTTTTTCATATCAAGGGCTTAGGAGTGGTTAACTACATGAAGGGGTGTTTGAAACATTTTGCCGTGGCGGTGCTTTTGGGGGCTGTAACCCTGATGCCCGTGGAGGCAGATGCGTCCGCGATGCATGTACCTGATGATATCTATGAATGGGTGCAGTCTTCTTCAAGGATAAATTATTATTTCAACAAGCGCGAAATTCATTACGATACGGACGAGTCGGGAAAAATCAACATCAATGTGTTGAAGGTTCCTGTTCTCAAGACCTATGATGCGATTCAGATAGACGATGTCCTGCAGAAACGCAGATGGCGTGAAGCTGATGTAGACGGCTACGGGGATTTGGCCGGCGAAGCAGACTATCTGACAATCAATCTTGAGGAAAAGAAGGTCACCGTTGAACACGTAGATCTTATTGATTCCCAGATGTGGACCATGGAGCGTACATCTCCCAAGAGTGTCTTTGAAATCGATAAGATGTCCGAAAAAAACAAGGAAGCAATCTTTTATAAGGCAATTTTGGCATATGAGAAAAAGCATGGACCTGAGATAGCAAGGCAGTCGAAGGGTGAACTGAAGCATTCCGATGCCAAGCACCTTGAAAAGGAACGCGAGGCAGCAGAAAAAGCTGAAAAGGAACGTAATAAGGAAAATAATGATTGACAGAAAAATATACGACGGCTTTACGTTTTATAATGAATTTGAGCTTCTGGAATGGCGGCTGAAGATGCTTTATGACATTGTGGACTGTTTCGTTATTGTGGAATCGGACCGCACATTTCAAAATAAGCCAAAGCCTCTTTATTTTGCGGAAAACAAAGAACGGTTTGCAAAGTATCTGGACAAAATCAGATACATCCCCGTAACTGATGAAATCAAATGCGAGGACAACTGGTCAATAGAAATTTTTCAGCGCAACTGCATAGCGAGAGGCCTTGATGACTGCAGTCCGCGGGATATAGTCATGATGGGAGATATTGACGAATTTCCGGATCCAAGAGTATTGGAGGCATTGGAAAGAGAAGCTGTTTCTGTACGTACTTTTCTTCCCTTTGGTGAAATTGCGGAGCGCAGCGGTATGCGTGGACTTTCCAGAAACGGGAGATGCTTTTTGCACTCATTGCCGCTTTTGGGAAAGAGAAATAAAATAATGTCTTTCCTTGAAAAAAGTCCTGTGGTATCCGAGCAGCGCATGTTTGAGTTTTACGTAAATTACGAGTGCGCGTCACACTGGTGCGGTACAATTTTGACATTGGCGGGAAATCTTGGAGAAATGCAGCAGCTCCGCCGTATGCGCAACAATCTTCCTATGATACAGAACGGATGGCATTTTTCATCAATGGGCGGCACAAAGGCTGTGCTCAATAAATTCCGTGCAACGTCGGACGGGATGGGAAATCCTGTATTTAAGCTGCCTTTGGAGGAACAGGAGGCCTTTGTTGAAAAAGAGCTTGCGGCAGGAAGAATCTGGTGGCGAAATGAGACGCTGATACGCCATGCCGCGGATACTATGGATATTCCCCATATCAACTGGCTTGCCGAAAAATACGGATTTTTGATAGGCAAATACAATTGAAAATAATTCAAGGCGCATAACAAAAAGCCCGGGATGCTGTGGAAACTGATTTTCCAAAGCAACTCGGGCTTTGCTTATGCCGGGTATTAATCCTTTTCTCCGGATTCAAGATGTTCAAGATAACGCTTCGTCTCACTTACAATCACACCTGCAAGGGCGATGAGGGCGATAAGGTTAGGAATAGCCATGAGACCGTTTACTATATCGGCAAGAGTCCAGATGGCATCCAGCTTAAGATATGCACCTGATGCGACGAGTGCGATGAAAATCAGACGGTAAGGCATAACGCCCTTTGTTCCGAAAAGATAAATGCAGGCACGCTCGCCGTAGTAGTTCCAGCCGAGAATTGTTGTAAACGCGAAGAGTGCCAGCGAGACAGTGAGCAGGATAACACCCATGTGTCCGTAAGCCGACGCGAATGCGTTGGTGGTCATCATTGCGCCTGCTGCCGTGCCCTTCCAAACGCCGGTGAGGACGAGTGCAAGGCCTGTCATGGAGCAGATGATGATGGTATCAATGAAGGTTCCCGTCATGGAAATGAGTCCCTGCTCGGCAGGCCATTTCGTTTTCGCGGCAGCAGCTGCAATAGGAGCAGAACCGAGACCCGACTCGTTGGAGAAAATACCGCGGGCGATACCCTTCTGCATTGCCATCATTATAGTTGAGCCTGCAAAACCGCCTGCGGCAGCCTCGCCTGTGAAGGCACTGCGTACTATAAGAGCAAGTGCGTCAGGAACAGCATTGAGATTCATGAGGATAAGACCAATGCTGACGACAACGTATATGACCGCCATGAACGGGACAATCTTTCCTGCGACACGGGCAATATTTTTAAGACCGCCGATGGTTATTGCGGCAACAAGAATCGTGATGATTGCATCGGTGACCCAGACCGGAAGACCGAAGGCAATCTTCATGCTGTCGACAATGGCGTTTACCTGCGGGAACGTACCTATTCCGAAAAATGCTACAAGTATGCAGGCAAAAGCGAAGAAGGCTGCCATAGGAGCCCATTTTTCTCCCATGCCGTTTTTGATATAGAACATCGGGCCTCCGGCAATCTCACCCTTTGCATCCACGCTGCGGTATTTGACTGCCAAAAGACCTTCCGCGTATTTAGTTGCCATACCGAAGAAGGCCGCTACCCACATCCAGAAAACCGCGCCCGGTCCACCGAGCTTTACTGCTGTCGCGACACCGACGATGTTTCCTGTACCGACCGTGGCAGCAAGGGCAACGCAGAGCGCCTTGAAGCTTGAAACATCACCTTTGCCGTCGTTCTGTGCCTTGAATATGAGCTTCAAAGCAAGCGGCAGACGGAACACCTGCAGCAGGTTGAGCCTTATTGTAAGATAGATGCCGGTGCCGAGCAGCAGCACAATCAAAGGCACACCCCAAAGAATGTCATCAATTTGCGTAAGTACACTGTTTAGTTCTTCCATGGACAAATCCCCTCTCAGTCCGCATCACACGGACAAACGTATTCAATAAAGAAATAATACTGTATAATAGTGTCTACAGTCAAGAGACTTTTAATGTTTTTATCAAATTTGCGGTTATGTATACAAAAGAAAAATACCGGACGGAAAACCGTCCGGCAAATAAAAAAATAAGTGCTTTTGAGTAGGCTGTAAGCCTAGATACATTATATTGTGATTGTATAAAAAAGTCTATAAAAAATGATGGAAATTTCTTTTTCCATGCAATTTTTTTCACTAAGCAGGAAATTTTCAGAAAGCGGAGAAATAATAGAAGGAACAAGAAAAAGGGGGAATAACCGTGATAAAAAAACTTTTCTGTCTGATGCTTGCCGCTGTGTTCTTTGTGCAGACAGCAGGTATTGCGGCAGCCGCAGAGCCTGATACCATGCAGGCAAAGCTTGAGGTTGTTGAGAAAACTGCCTATGGTGGAACACAGACAGGAGCCCTTCTCGACAGAATTTCAAAGCTTGAAAAGGATTTTTCTACTCCGCAGCCGAAGCAGAGCGTTATGCAGCGCGTTGATGCTCTGTACGACCTGGTATTCAGCAATGAAGGTTCGCCGTCCCTGGTCACCCAGATGAATGCAATTGAATGGGGAATCACCCGTTCCATCAGCATGAAATCCATCCAGCAGCGTGTGACGGATATGGAAATGACAATGGCGGGAAAGCCCAGCGAGGGAACGTACCGGACCCGTATCGATCAGCTGGCTGAATATGCGTTCGGCTCCAAGGAGATTCCTCTCGTGAGCACGAATGTTCCTGCAAATACACTCATTAAAATCGCAACGGTAACTCCAATCAACGCGAAAAACCTGAAGAAAGGCGACGAGATAAAATACCAGGCGGCAGAAGATGTCGTCGAAAACGGAGTACTGCTCATTGCAAAGGGCGCACCGGGAGTCGGCGTTGTAACAAAGGTTGTCCAGGCGAGAAATTTCGGACGTGATGCCGAAGTGAATATCGACTTCAACACCATGCGCGCCATTGACGGAACTGATGTTGAGACGATGCTGGGTCAGGAATCAAAGGAAAAAATGGAATCCGTTGCCATGGCAGCCGGTGCCAGCGTTGCGGGTATGGTTCTTCTCGGACCTATCGGTATCATAGGCGGAGCCTTTGTACACGGCAAAAACATTGACCTTCCGGAGGGCACGGAGCTTTATATTCAGACAAAGAACGACACGACACTCTACGGACTGACAGTAGAACAGTAATCTGAAAAGGGAAGTGCTTTATGCGGCGCTTCTCTTTTTCATTGCGTTCATTTTCCTTATGATGTAATATTAAACTGATACACTGTCGAAAGAAACAGACAGATTGAACTTCTAATATGATGGGAGCTGTCAGAATGAATAGAAAGAAAGTCTTGGCGGCATGTGCAGGACTCAGCACAGCAATGCTGCTCATCCCTCAGGGGACGGCCCTCGCGGCGTATTCCTCTACCGGTGATTCGGGAGTCAGCATTGTTGATTATATCGAAAACCGACGCCGAGGGGAAAGGGAAAACCGCCTTTCCGAGGCTCAGAAGGAGCTTCAAAAGGATGCCGCGGAGATGGTATCGGAGCTGAGGGGCCCTATTGACCCGACGAAGCCGCTTCCGGTCGCCGTGGAAGGCGATGATATGCTATATGATGAGCGTACCGGAGACGTTTATGCAAAGGGCAATGTCCGCATTACCGAAATTGATGCACGTCGCTTTACAAGCGATGAGATGACAGGCAATCTCAAGGAACAGGAAGTCAATGTGCCCGGAAAAGGACACATGCTTCAGGTGCCTAATGCCGTAGGAAAGAAAAATGGCGGAAAGCTCAGCCAGCCGGCAGACCTTGAGGGTTATCGTATTGTCTATAACTACGGGACCCAAAAGGGAAGCATGGAAGAGGCAAAGGGTAAAATTGGAAAATACTACGTTTACGGAAAAAGAATTGAATTTTATCCTGAGCGTGTGCTTGTTTATGACGGCTACGCAACGCGCTGCGGCGCAAAGAATCCTGATTACCGCCTGACGGGTTCTCTTATTGAGGTATATCCCCAGAAGGAAATGATTATCCATAATATGAGCCTGAAGGTCAAAAATTCCACCATTTACAGTGAGAAGGAGCACCATGTGGATATAAGCCCTGAGGCGCAGAGGGATACCACATACCCGAGAGTCGGCTACTCCAACAGTGACGGCTTTTGGATGAGCTATCGGCTGCAGTATGACCTTGCAAGCCGCCTTGATGCCTTTGCCGACCTTGCCTATTATACAAAGCACGGCATGAGAAATGTATACGGCATAGAGTGGAGAAACGCCGGAAGCTATGCCTCCGTTCAGTATGGCCGCTACGTCGATGGCGATGACAACTGGATTAAGAAAAAGCCAACCTTCCTTTACTCATATTCCCACCGTATCGGAGATTTGCCGCTGAGGTACGGTCTCAGCTTTGAGATGGGCCGCTGGGAAAATAAGGGCATCACAAGTACCCATACAAAATACGGCCTTTCTCTTGCTCCCGATACAATTTATTTGGGGAGTAAAAAGGTGCGCCTGAATCTGGGCGTTGGGTACTCTATTACCCGTGAGAGCTACGATAAATCTCGTGTTGACGGTTTTAGCTACAACGGTGTTGTTGTTGACGAATTCAGCGATAATTTTGCCCTTTATGCAGGCTATTACTATTCAAGGTCAAATAAAGAAAATGCGCTGTTCAACTATGGGTTAAGTGACTATTCCCGCAAGGGTGTTGCCGGAATGAGCGTCGGAATTACGCCGAGGGACCGCATCGTGTTCGGAACCGAGTTCAACATGGCAACTCACAGCCTGAAGGATGTGGACTACTACTGGTTCCACGATATGCATTGCGTACAGATGATCCTTCGTTATCGTGAAAAACGCGACCAGTGGCACGTGACCTTCCAGTTCACACCATGGTGATACATATGGAAAATGAACTTAAAAAGCTTCTGCGGGATATGCAGGGGAAAAGGATATTGATTCTTGGGGATGTCATAGCAGATATTTACCTTTTTGGAAGTATTGCGCGCATCTCCCGTGAGGCTCCCGTGCTTGTTCTTGAGCAGGCAGAGGAGCGTGTTGTTGCCGGAGGCGCGGCGAATGTTGTAAACAACGTCGCAACCCTTGGCGGAAGCGCAGAGGCCTGCGGAATTGTGGGCGACGACAAGGCCGCAGAGGGACTTCGGAATATACTTAGCAAAAATGGTGCAGGTGTAGAGGGACTTCTGACAGACAAAACAAGACCGACCATTGCAAAAACTCGTATCATCGCAGGCGGCCGTGAGACTGTAAGCCAGCAGATTGTACGTGTTGACAGGGAAAGCCGCGAGCCTATGACAGAGGCTCTTTCGGATGCGCTTGTTAAATATGTGGAGAGCCGCATAGAGGAAGGCATTGACGGACTTGTGCTTTCGGATTACGGCGGAGCCGTCGTAACTGACGATGTACAGAAAAAGATACTTGCGCTTTGCCGTGAAAAAGGCGTTCTGACGATTGTTGATTCCCGTTATTCCGTAAAGCGTTTCGTTGGTGTTGATTATGTAAAGCAGAACGACTCAGAGCTTTCGGCAGCCTTCGGGCGGGAGCTGAAAGATGAAAAGGACATCAGGGAGACAGGAGCAGAGCTTTTGACGCTTCTTGATGCAAAGGGCATACTTGTCACTCGGGGCGACAAAGGAATGACTGTCATAGAGGAAGGCGTGGCTGAGGATATACCTGTACGCGACAAGAGCGAGGTCTTTGATGTTTCAGGCGCGGGAGATACATGCGTTGCGGCCTTTATTCTTGCGAAGGCGGCAGGAGCGGATTCGGTGCGGGCGGCAGAGCTTGCGAATTTTGCCTCGGGAATTGCCGTGCGCAAAAAGGGTACGGCAACCGTCAGCGCGGAAGAGCTCAGTGCTGTAATTGAGAAGTTTGCTTGATTCGGAGGAATATATGCTTATTGCAAGAGAAGATATAGAAAAATTCTGCGAAGTGCTCAGAAAGAGCGGAAAGCGCGTCGTTTTCACCAACGGCTGCTTTGATATCCTTCATGCCGGGCATGTCCGCTATCTGGAAAAGGCAAGAGCACTTGGAGACTGCCTTGTTCTGGGACTTAACAGCGATGCCTCCGTGCGGCGTCTCAAAGGCCCGTCCCGTCCTGTTAACAGGGAAGAGGACAGAGCTGAGGTCGTGGGAGCATTAAAGTCTGTTGACTATGTGACGGTTTTTGATGAGCCTACCGCATCTGAGCTTATCGCGCTGGTGAAGCCTGCGGTTTACGCAAAGGGCGGGGATTACACCCTTGATACACTGCCTGAGGCAAAGATCGTTCAGAGCTATGGAGGCGAGGTGGCCTTTATAGACCTTGTGGAAGGACGTTCAACCACAAACATCATTGAAAAAATTAAGGAACAGTAGGATGAATATACTTGTAGTAAAGCTCAGTGCCATCGGGGACGTTATTCACGCGCTGCCGGTCTCGTACGCCATCAAGGAAACCTTTCCTGACGCACGGCTGACCTGGGTAGTGGAGCCTCCCGCAAAGGAGCTTCTCGTGGATAATCCATATATCGATGACATAATAGTATTTGAAAAAAAGAAATTCAAGGCATCCCTGGGAGGCTTTCTGGCGAATTTCGGTCCATTTAGACGGCGTCTGAAGGCAGGTAATTTCGATATTGCCCTCGACCTGCAGGGACTTGGCAAGTCGGCTGCAATAGCGTATTTTTCAGGAGCACCGAAGAGATTTGGCACCTGTGATATGCGTGAATTCAGCGACAAAATATCGAAACCTGTAAGAGGTGCCAACAGAAACGGGCATATCGTGGAACGGTATCTTGATGTTGCCCGCGCTATCGGGTGCCGTGTTGATGAAGTGAGGTTTCCTGTCGTTGTTTCCCAAAGAGACAAGGAGCTTGTGCCAAAGATTTTGGCGAAGGCCGGTGTCCCTGAGGGTGCTTCCTATGCGGTGCTTGCAGTAGGGGCAAACTGGCCCAATAAGCGCTGGCCCACAGAGTATTACGCAAGGCTTTCGGATTGGCTTTACGGTAAAAAAATAATTCCTGTCTTTGTGGGAGGCGGTGCTGTAGATGAAAGCCTTGTTGCCGAAATTGACGCAAAGGCAGAGATACCTCCTGTTAATCTCGTTGGACGTACCAGCCTTAAACAGCTGGCTGAGGTCATTTCAGGAAGCAGAATCATGGTCGGCGGCGACACGGGGCCTGTTCATCTTGCTGCAGGGCTTAAGGTGCCTACGGTTATGCTCATGGGGCCTACTGACGCTGTAAGAAACGGTCCTTACGGTCAGACAGAAAACGCAATAGAGGTTGACCGCTCCTGCAGATACTGCTGGAAGAGGGCTTGTCCCAAGGGACTTGACTGTCTGGCGGCTATTCGCGTAGAAGAGGTACAGAAAAAAATAGAAGAGATTATAAAAAAAGAGCTGTGAAAAAGCGTTCTTGCCTTCCCCATTGGGGAAGGGGGACCACGTAGTGGTGGATGAGGTACACCAAGGAGAGCTGCCATTTATGCACATAGCAGGCACTTTGGGGAGCACCTCATCCGAGCCCTGCGGGCCCACCTTCTCCTAAAGGAGAAGGCATTCTTGTTGCTTTTTTCACAGTTCTTTTTGCAGGTGTTACAAATTTTGAATAACAAAAAGCTCCGAAGCCAAGGCTTCGGAGCAAATTTTCATTTGGTGACTCCTACCGGATTCGAACCGGTGAACCCGCCGTGAGAGGGCGGTGTCTTAACCACTTGACGAAGGAGCCGAGAATTATATTACTACAAGTAGGTATCTAAGTCAAGCATTTTTTAAAAATATTTTTTTAAATTACTCACTAACCTTCTTCAGTCCTTTCTTCAAACGCTCAATAGCTTCTTCCTGTCCCAAAAGATACAGAAGCTCCGTTACTCCGCCCGGAGTAACCTTCTGACCGGAGAGAGCTATGCGCATGGGCCACATGACAGCGCCCATCTTGAGCTGAGTGCCTGCGACTACACCCTGCATAATTGCATCAAGGGAGTATGGTGTCCAGCCGGGGGCTGCTTCGAGATCACGGATGGCCATCTCAAGAACCTGAGCCGCAATTTCCTTCGTTACCTTGTTGCGCTTGTTAAGGAAAAGCTCCGCGTCGTATTCAGGAAGCTCGCGGAAGAAATGAATCATATCAGGGATTTCACTGAAGCGGCTGACACGTGTGCGGAGAAGTCCGCAGGCGTAGAGCCACTTTTTGTCCAGCTCCTCGGTCAGTTCACCTGCAAAGGGGCGTGCAGCCTTAGAGAAATCGAAATCGCTCATTTTCTTGAAGTATTCACCGTTTACCCAGTCGAGCTTCGCGTAATCGAACACTGCCTGAGATTTGCTGAGACCTTCAAGAGAGAAAACCTCCGCCATTTCATCCATGGTGAAAAGCTCCTGATTGGACTTCGGGCTCCATCCGAGAAGAGCAACGTAGTTGGTGATTGCCTCCGGAAGATATCCCATGTCTACCAGCTCGGAGAAGCTCGTCGCGCCGTGACGCTTTGAAAGCTTCGATACAGAGCCGTCCTCGTTCTTGCCCATTACAGGAGCGAGATGAACAAAGGTCGGTATGCTCCAGCCGAAGGACTCGTAAAGAAGAACATGCTTCGGGGTGGAGGTGATGAACTCCGTTCCGCGGATGATGTGGGTGACACTCATGAGATGGTCGTCGATGACGTTTGCAAAATTGTATGTCGGCATCCCGTCCCGTTTGATGAGAACCTGGTCCTCAAGCTCATCATTGTTTATCGTGATGTTGCCGTGAACAACGTCATGGAACGTCGTCGTGCCCGTAAGAGGCATCTTCTGACGGATAACGTATGGGTCGCCTGCATCAAGATGCGCCTTGATTTCTTCCTCGGAGAGGTCGCGGCAGTGGCGGTCATAGCCCTTGTATTCACCATTTTCATGCGGATGCTCCGTATCGCAGAAGCAGCGGTACGCAAAGCCCTTCTCAATGAGCTCCTCCGCATATTTTTTGTAAATTTCCTGACGCTCACTCTGAACGTAAGGCCCGCAGTCGCCGCCGATGTCCGGACCTTCATCCGGAATTATGTGAGCAGCATCAAGAGTGCGTTTGATGAAATCAACAGCGTCAGGCACAAAGCGGGCACGATCCGTATCCTCAATGCGGAGAATGAATGTGCCGTCATTTGCTTTCGCAAAAAGATAACCATAGAGTGCTGTCCGAAGATTGCCGATATGCATATACCCCGTCGGACTCGGAGCAAAGCGTGTACGTACCTTTGTCAAAATCATGACCTCCAAAAATTCAATGCTTTTCTTGAATATATATTACTATGAACGAAAGCAGGAAACAAGACATTTCGAAGTGCGCATGGTATAACTCGGCAAAAGATGTCCCCCACTTCTGTAAGTGGGGGCTGGGACAAATAACAACAGGCGGCGAGCATATCTCCCGCCTCGTTGAAACGCTGACAGAGGAGGTTTTGCCCTTGGCAAAACTGTATCAAAGGCGTTATAATGATACATTGGAATGTATAGCAGACTCATACTTTTGAACCGAAAAATTACATCAGAGTTGTAAAAGAAAAAGTAAGGAAAGATTCAATTGGATTACAAAAATATTCTTGTCATAAATCTTATGCACATCGGTGACCTTATGCTGGCGACTCCGGTTCTTCGGACGCTTCGTGCGAACTATCCGGACGCGCGGATAACACTTCTCGCGGACAAAAAGCTCCGTGACCTTGTGGAGTTCAATCCGCATATAGACGAATGCATGCTGATAGATAAAAAGGGCGAGGACGACCGTCTGGGCGCTTTCATAAGGTATATCGGAAAGGTGAGGGCGAAGCATTTCGACCTTGTTATAAATCTGCATAGGAACGAACGGGCTTCTGCGCTGGCAGCTTTTTCAGGAGCAAAGCATATAGTTGGCTACAGCAAGCCGGGATTTTCGCTCTTCTTCGATAAGGTTATGCAGAATCCTTCAGTTGCTCATCATATCGGACAGGGGCCTTTTCAGCTTTTTCCGCCCCATAAGTATGTGCCGGGATGGAAGCATCAGGTGACGGCACATATTGAGGTTTTGAAGGAAGCCGTTGGTGTAACGATAATTGACGACGGAGGCCTTGAGATGCAGCTTCCCCCGGGAGCTGAAGAAAAGGCTGCGGCACTTTGGGAAGAGCATTTTGACAGGGATGAAAAGGTAGTTGCCTTTAACATCGGTGCCAGCTGGGAAACAAAACGCTGGCCTGACTCATATTTCGCAAAATGCGCGGACAATCTCATTAGTCGGGGCTATGCGGTCGCATTTTTCGGAGGCCCAATGGATACGGAATTTGTGGAAAGCTGTGTTTCACAGATGAAGGAAAAGGACAGCCCCCGTATCCATGTATTTACAGGGAAGGTGTCTCTTGGCGTGCTTGCAGGAATGCTTCGCCGCTGTGTGCTTTTCCTCACCACGGATTCAGGTCCGATGCATATCGGAGTTGCAATGAATGTCCCCATTGTGACCATGTTTGGCGCATCGCCTGTGCCGGGCTTTTATCCCTACGACGAAAAGGACGTGCTTATAAAGGCACCTGAGCCTTGCCACCCCTGCGGTATTCATAAATGTCCACACGAGGGTGAGACAAATCTCGGCTGCATGAAGCACATGCCGCCGAAGCTTATCATGAAATATGTGGATGAGCTTCTGGAAAAATATGAGGACAAGGTCGGCAATATGCCGTCCCATTACGGAAAATATCAGTGCCGTGTGATAGAGCCGACCATGGACGAAGCAGTAGCGGCAATGGACAGGTGATGAAATGAAGATTATACAGGTTGCGCATGCCCTGACGCAGAACGATGCGGCTAGTCAGCAGCTTTTGAATATGGACCGTATTTTTAGGGAACTGGGATATGAGTCGAAAGCTTACGCCCATAAGCTGGACGCGAGACTTAAAAATGAAGCGGAAACAATGGATGCCTTTGAAGCATCCGATGACGATATCATAATTTATCACATGACAACAGGGACATCCTTTAACAAATGGGTGTACAAATATCCGCGGAAAATTGTTCTGTTCTACCATAACATCACCCCTGCAAAATATTTCTTCGGGAATGCCTGGGGCTCTTGGCTGAAATGTCTTAAAGGGCGCAGAGACCTCAAAAAAATTGTGAAGAATACATTTTTTGCATGGGGAGCATCAGAGTATTCCCAAAGAGAGCTTGAGGAGCTTGGACTTAAGCATACGAAGGTTCTTCCGATTGTCGTAAATCCTGATGATTACAAAAAATATGATAAGGTTCAGTCGATTGTTGATACCTACGGCGACGGATACAAAAATATTATAGTTGTCGGGCGCGGAGTACCGCATAAGAGACAGGATGAGGCAATCGAGGCTGCGGCATGGTACCGCGACCATATATCCGATAAAATCCGCATTGTGATAATCGGCGGAATAAAAGAAAGCTTTGCCAAAAAGCTTCATGCCCTGGTTAAAAAACTTAACATGGAAAAGCATGTGCTGTTTACAGGAAAAATATCCAATGAGGAGCTTTGCACCTGGTATGGTCTTTGCGATGCGGTACTTTCCCTTTCAGAGCATGAGGGTTTTTGCGTGCCGCTTATAGAAGGAATGATATTCGACAAGCCTGTTATAGCATACGCGGGCGGTGCTGTGCCTGAAACTCTCGGCAAGGCAGGGGTGCTGCTTCGTGAAAAAAATCCTGAGCTTGTGGCAAATACAATTTATGAAACGCTTACAAACGAATTGCTTTTAGAGACTTTGAGAAAGGAACGGCAGCAGCGGCTGAAGGAGCTTTCATATGAAGCTCTTGTGAAAAGACTTAAAGAAGACATAGAAGAAATAAGGACACTTCAAAAGGAGGTCTTGCGGTGAAATTTTCGAGGAAGAAAATGACGGACTTTGTCAGTGAAAAGACAAAGGACTGCCGCGTTCTTGTCGTAGGCGATATCATGCTTGACAAGTACTTCTATGGAGAGGTCTCAAGGATATCTCCTGAAGCTCCTGTTCCCATAACTCGTGTTGTTAAGGTAAAGGAAACCCTGGGCGGTGCTGCAAATGTGGCACACAACCTTGCACTTCTCGGCTGCAGGACAATCGTTGCGGGTTATATCGGGAATGATTACCATGGGGAGAGTCTTAGAAAGCAGTTCATTGAAAGAAATATTTCCATGGACGGTCTTGTGGAGACAGAAGCACCTACAACGACAAAAATACGTGTTATCGGCGGACATCAGCAGATGATGCGTCTCGATTTTGAGGAAACGAAGCCGGCGGTGGACGAAAATGGGAAAAGGCTTCTTTCCAAGGTAAAAAAATGCCTTGAAGCAGGTTCACAGGCTATAATACTTTCCGACTACGGAAAGGGAGTATGTACGGCAGAGCTTTGCGGAGAAATAATTTCTCTAGGAAAGGAATACGGCGTGCCTGTAATTGTAGACCCGAAGGGTACTGACTGGGGCCGTTACCGTGGGGCTGATTATATAACGCCGAACCTTAAGGAGCTCAACGAGGTGCAGAAAGAGCCTGCGGAAAATAAGGATGAAGCAGTAGTACGCGCGGCCCGGTATGCGATGAGACGTTTCCACATAGGAGCTATGGTGGCAACACGCTCGGAATGCGGACTTTCAATGGTTCGTTCACGTTCGGTGGTACATATACCGACAAAGGCGCAGGAGGTATTTGATGTTTCAGGCGCCGGAGATACAGTTATTGCCACATTTGCGATGGCCCTTGCCGGTGGGCTTGACCCTGCATCAGGAGCATATCTCGCGAATCTTGCCGCGGGCGTGGTAGTAGGCAAGCTTGGAACCTACGCCGTAAGCAGGGACGAGCTTCTTAACGCATTACAGACAGAAAAATAGCCTTCTCCCTAGGGGAGAAGGGGGACCGCGTCAGCGGTGGATGAGGTGTACAAAGGCAGACCACTATCTGCATAAAAGGCACTTTAAATAGCCTTCCCCTGCGAGGGGAAGGTGGCAGTCCGAAGGACTGACGGATGAGGTGCACCCCAAAGCACCCACTATGTAAAGCACTTATAGGAGGTAAAAATAAATGATTATCGTAACAGGCGGCGCCGGCTTTATCGGCAGCAACATCGTAAAGCAGCTTAACAGAATCGGCAGAGAGGATATCCTTATCGTCGATGACCTTGCAGACGGAGAGAACTATAAGAATCTCCGCGGACTAAAATTCTTTGATTACAAGCACAAGGACGATTTCCTTGAAAATATTGAGGGTGATGACTTCGACGGAACGGATGTGGATGCCGTATTCCACGAGGGCGCATGCTCCGATACGATGGAATATGATGTCAACTACATGATGCGTACAAACTACGAATACTCCAAGGCTGTGCTTCATTACTGCCTTGAGCACCGCGTCCCGTTCTTCTATGCTTCTTCCGCGTCTACCTACGGCTTGGGCGAGAACGGATTCCGTGAAGAGGACGAATGTGAGAATGCGCTGAATCCGTATGCATTTTCGAAGCTTGCCTTTGACCGCTATGTACGTCAGCTTCTGCCGGATGCAAAAAGCCAGGTGGTAGGTCTGCGTTATTTCAATGTATACGGACCACAGGAGCATCATAAGGGTAAAATGGCATCCATCTTCTATCAGCTTTACAACCAGATTAACGAAACAGGCGTAGCAAAGCTTTTCGATGGCTATGGAGAATACGGCCCGGGCGAACAGCTCCGCGATTTCGTCTATGTAAAAGACGTCGTAAAGGTTAATCTCTGGTTCTGGCGTGAAAAGGGCCCAAGCGGCATCTTTAACTGCGGGACAGGAAAAGCACACAGCTACAACGAGGCGGCACAGGCAGTTATCGACGCCATGGGCAAGGGCAAAATAGAGTATCGTGCCTTCCCTGAGGTACTCAAAGGCAAATACCAGTCCTATACCCAGGCTGATGAAACGAAGCTTCTTGCGGCAGGCTATGATGAAGGCTTCTATGACATGAAGGATGCTGTGAAGGAATACTGTGACTTCCTGACAGCAGGCGGATATTTCGTTTATGGCAAGTAAAGCTGTTTTTTTTGACAGGGATGGCACACTGAACGTCGATACGGATTTTTTGTATAAAAAAGAAGAATTCGAGTGGATGGATGGGGCTGTCGAGGCTATACGCTTCGCAAATGAAAATGGCTATAAGGTCATCGTCATAACGAATCAGAGCGGAGTTGCACGTGGGTATTTCAAGGAATCTGACGTGAATGCTCTTCATGACTGGATGAACGAACAACTAAAGGAATATGGTGCCCATATAGACGCTTTTTATTACTGTCCGCATCATCCCGAAGCTGTTGTACCCGAGTACAGAAAAAAATGCGAATGTCGAAAACCCGGGTCAAAGCTTGTGGAGGATGCCTGCAGGGATTTCGATATCGACAAGAAGGCTTCTGTCATGATTGGGGACGCCGACCGCGATATAGAATGTGCCGAAAAAGCAGGTGTCAAGGGTGTAAAATTCACCGGCGGCAATCTGCTTGAATTCGTAAAACAAAGCCTTCCCCTTTAGGGGAAGGTGGCAGTCCGAAGGACTGACGGATGAGGTGCACAACAGCAAACCACTATCTACGTAAAGACGGTTCAATGTGCCTTCTCCCTTGGGGGTGTCAATATGCCAGTGGCATATTGGCTGGGACCACGTAGTGGTGGATGAGGTGCACAACAGCCTACCACTATGTATATAAATAAATCCGAAAGGTATGACCACGCGTGCTTTGTTATACAAAAGATAGCAAGCGATTATCACAAAAGCTGCGCAAAGAAATGACCTCATATGAAAAGCATCTTTGGTATGATTTTCTACGGTCATACCCTGTTCAATTCAGACGACAAAAACCTTTTGCTACATATGTGGTTGATTTTTACTGTGCAAAGGCAAAACTGGTTGTTGAACTTGATGGAGAACATCATTGGGATGAAGAAGAGCAGTTTCATGATGAGCAGAGGGACAAATATTTGAATTCAATTGGACTCAGGGTGCTGCGTTTTTCTAATCATCAATTGATGGATAATTTTTCGGAAGTATGTGGAATGATTGATAGGACAGTGAAAGAACGTACATAGAAGGTACTTTGGGGAGCACCTCATCCGACTCACTGCGTTCGCCACCTTCTCCTAAAGGAGAAGGCAAAATAATATGCCTTCCCCATTGGGGAAGGGGGACTACGTAGTGGTGGATGAGGTGTACAAGGGTAAATCACTATCTGCATAAAAGATACTTCAATGTGCCTTCTCCCTTGGGGGTGTCAATATGCCAGTGGCATATTGGCTGGGACCGCGTCAGCGGTGGATGAGGTTCACAAGGACACCCCCCTATCTGCATAAAAGATACTTCAATATGCCTTCCCGATACAGCGAAATTAAGTATGAACCGCAGAATTTCTCGAAAGTCTATCTGCATAAAAGATACTTCAATATGCCTTCCCCTTTAGGGGAAGGTGGCAGTCCGAAGGACTGACGGATGAGGTGCACCCAAATTAATCACTATCTACAAATGGAGATACTATGTTTGAACATTATTTTTTCGGAATGCAGCAGGATTTGAAGCTGGCGGTGCTGCCGCCTCTTCTCTGTGCTGTATTCCGTGCTGTTTTTATATACGCATACGCGCCAAGGGAGAGCATCAGAGGCCAGTGGAAGAAGCTTTACCACTGCTTTCGCTACGGCTTCTGGTGGGGAATGGACTGGAATGCATACGCATATCTTATCCCTCTGGCGCTCGTAACACTCCCGGGGGTATTCCTGCCTGCCTATTATGAGCTTGGAGATACAGTGCGTACAGTGTGGATTGTTTCCTATGTCTTTGTGCTTTACTTCCTCTTCTGGGGAAAGATGATATTTTACTATCATTACAATGACATCTATAATTCTACTCTGTGGCTTGGGAAAAATGCGGATAAAAAGAACCTTGCGGACATATTTTTCAATCAGAATCATGGCGCGTGGATACTTTTAAGCTTTATTCCCTACGTATTTTTGTGCCTCAGGGCAGCAGAATTTTTGCTTGGAATTCCGAATATTTCCTACCCTGTTTTTGAAACTGAATGGAAAGTGTACGCTTTCAATACAGCCATTTTCCTCGGCTCAATCGCAATTTTCTATTGGTTCCGCTTCGGCGGCACATTCCGTCACCGCCTCAAACCTGAGTGGGATGAAGTACCTCCTATTGTAAAAAATGACGAGGTTATCGGAAAAGCTACTGTGGATGACCTTGTGGCACTGGAAATCGTGTGGAAGCACCCGGCCCATGAATCCCTGAAGCATTCTGACGAAGAAGCGGCAGAGATTATGGCGCCGGTAATGCCCAAAGGCTGGCAGGATAAAAAGGACCCACTCGAAAGTTTTATGCGAAAAGCGAAGGGGCCTCGAATCAAAAAGCCGTCCCATATATTTTATTTGTTGGGAGAAAGCCACTCCCAGATAATATATGACCCACAGTTCAGCTGTCTCAACATGATGGAAGGAACGAAAAAGTGGCGTGCCCAGGAGCATACGGTAGCTATTGATAACTTCCTGTCGGCAGGACTCATATCCCAGCCATCGCTTGTGAGCCTCATTCTTGGCATATATGACGCGAATATGGAAATCAACGAGAACAAGGATTTCTGGAGCGGCTGCACGATTACATCCCTGCCGTTTCAGCTTAAAAAGCTGGGATACAAAACCTCCTTCTGGTACGGTGGCGGATTAAGCTGGGGGAGTCTTTATCACTTTATCCCGGGGTCAGGCTTTGATGAAGCCCATGGCGGACCGGATATCTGCGGCCCTGACGCGCCGAAAACATGGTTGGGTGTTTACGACCATCTCTTTTTGGAAGAAACAGCACGCCGCATAAAAGCGTCTGATGACGGTGCGCCGGAATTTCACTTCATCTATACCACCTCGAATCATGGACCATATAACATACCTGTCACCGAATACGGCTTTGATGCTGACCGTGTTCTTAAGGATGCGCCTGCTAAGGTACGCCAGAAGGATATGGCACTTAGGGAGGCAGGCGGAGTATGGTACACAGACCAGGCTCTGGCTCACTTTATTGAGGATATGCAGAAAACATATCCTGACAGCCTGATTATTTTGACAGGCGACCATGCGGCTCACTTTGTGGAATACGACTGTGATATAGTTCCGCGCACAATGGCGACACTGCGTGAAAACAGAACAACCTCCTTCGCTTTGTCTCATCCTGAGCTTACAAAGGATATGTTCGCAGGCAATACACTTGGAGGGCATCTGAACATAATGCCAACGATATTCGAACTCATCGCTCCGAAAGATTTCGAATATTATTCCATCATGCCGTCGCTTTTGGAACATCTCGACCATATAACTACTCCTTTTGGCTGGATGACTGTTGACACAATCGGAGACTACTACAATCACGTTTCACAGCCCTTGGCACCGTGTATGGAACTGCCTGATACAAAGCACGACGTATCGGAATTTGAAAACGAACGCTTCGCGTGGTCTGAGCTTACGGGATGGATTATCCGTCATCCTGAGCTTTTGACACCTGTATCGGGAAAAAAATAAATCATCAAACGGACAGTCGGCATTTGCCGGCTGTTTTCCTTTGTGTGGACAGTAAATGCGATATGTTGTAAAATAATTAGAATGGAAGCTTGTAAATACGATTATTCACAAGAAATATTGGGAGAGTAAGGCATGAAAAATATTCGGGACATCGGCCGAAAAATATACAATGTAAATTATTGGCGTGAACGGAGAAGATATTACATTTTTCTACTTCGCTGCTTCTTTAACAAAAGCAAAATGAAAAAAATAGACGAATTTTTCCACAGCACAAAGCTGCTGGAGGAAATCGCGGATATTTATCCATTCGTGTATGAACAGCCGACCCGGGCTTTTTTTTATAACAAATCCACCTTTGATGAGAGAGCGGCTCTCGTAGAAAAGCACATGGATTTTACTGCACGCACATTTCGCGCGGATATAGTCAGGGATTTATATTCCGAAAAAAATATTTCCCTTTGGGATGGCGGCGAGCTTGATGGCAGCCGCCTTTGGGGTATGCTCTATTTTGAGGCAGGGCAGCGAAAAGAAGGCATGATGTCGGTAATGCTTAGGCTTGATGATAAACCTCTGTATCAGATTATCTTCTGGATATCTACGGATAAAAAAGGAGATATTTCCATGTTTATCGGCGCCATGCAGGGTCCGAACATGGACGATGCGCGTGACGTCGTAAAGAAAGTAACCAAGTTCTGCCATGCGTACAGAACGAAAAATCTTGTTCTGTACCTTACTCAGGCTGTTGCACGGGCACTGGGGCTTAAGCATATTTACGCCGTAACAAATGAAGGATACTATGCTAATAACCACGTGCGCGCCGACCGCAAGCTCAAGACAGATTTCAGTGAATTTTGGATTGAAGCGGGAGGACATCCGACCGACGACGCACGCTTCTACGAACTTCCGCTGGTGGAAGCCCGTAAGACAATGGAAGAGGTTCCGACACGTAAGCGTGCCGTATACCGCAAGAGATTTGCCATGCTTGATGAATTGGATAAAACTGCAGCAGAAAAAATGAAAACCATGCTTGTGCCGGAGGCGCAGAAATGAATCAATATAAGAACATATTAGTGTATTCCCTTGTGAACCTTGGGGATGTGCTTCTTACAACAAGCGCGACAGCGCTGCTCAGAAAGGCGTACCCCAATGCGAAAATTACAATGATGGTCCGCCCTGTTGTGCGTGAAGCCGTAGAAAATAATCCCATTATAGATGATGTTATCCTTTTTGATTACAAAGCGAAACAAAACTCGATAAGCAAAATGTGGCATATGGTGCAGACCCTGAAGAAAAGAAATTTTGATCTGGCCATATCCTACGACAGAAAGCTTCGCCCTGCGCTCCTTTGCCGGCTTGCAGGAATCCCTGTACGTGTCGGCCCGGACAAGGTTTTTGATGACGTGCCGAGCCGTGTTCCCTGGTTTTATACAGATACGGTACCCGTAAGGCATGATTTGGTAAAAACACTTCAGGCTGAGACATATCAGGAGATTATCCGCGGATTTACAGGGATTGACGGGCATGAATCGCCTGTAATGGCCCGCATGACAGAGGAAAGCCGTAAGAAAGCGGAGAGTCTTTTGGAGAGGCTGCCGAAGGCCGAAAAAAGGATTGCGCTTTGTGTCAAAGGCACCTTTGAATTAAAAACATGGCCGAAAGAGTATTTTGCAGAGGTTGTTAAGAATCTTGCAAAAGAATACGATGCCTCGTTTTTTGTGGTCGGAGCACCCGGCGACCGCGGGTACTCGGATGAAGTAATTAAAGAAATGGCATCTGTAAAAGTGCAGAATTTCTGCGGAGATACAAACTTGGTAGATCTGGCTTCGCTTATCTCTATGGCGGACCTTTTGGTTACTGTAGATACGGGCGCTACTCATATTGCTGCGACAACAGGTGTACCTATGGTTGTTATGTATGGCTGTACCAGCCCCGACCGCTGGCACCCCTATAACGAAAATGCCCGTGTGCTTACATCGCGGGAAGCCTGCTGCCCGTGCCATGTGGCGGCGGACGCATGCCAAAGCTCACCAAAACCGGCATGCCTTTGGAATGTTACACCGGACATGGTACTCAAAGAATGCAGGTCACTTTTACAGCGCCAGTAAATACTTCTGCAAAAGCAGTAAACTAATATGCAATGGAGGCATATAAATGGGAAACGGTAAATGGAGGCAGGCTTCATTTTGGAATAAGCTTATGTATTGGGACTTGCTTCTGTTGGCCTTGGCGGCAAATGTATCAACAGGGGCATCTTCGGTTGCTGTAGGCTTAGGTGTGCTATTTGTGATTCTGCAGTACGTATTTACAAAGGAGCTTCCTGAGTTCGATAAAGGTATCGGAAAAGTTTTTGCCGCGTTTTTTGCCATTCAGATGCTTATCGCGGCACTTTCCATGGACCCGGGTGTGAGCTTCCGGACGATTTCGGGAGAGCTTCACAGATTTTTTATCCTTTTCTTTGATCTTATGTATCTCAAGGATAAAAAACAGATATGGAATGTACTGATGCTTTTTGTGCTGTCCGCTTTTGTAAATGATGTCGAGGCTCTTCGGCAGGCTTGGAAGAGCGGGTTTAATAATCCGCACTTGGTACATGGCTTTAATAACACGCACACGTTTTTGGCTAGCCAGTGCTTAGTTGCTATTCCCGCGGCGCTGTTTGCTTCTGTTCAGCCCTGCATTGAAAAATGGAAGCGTAATTTCGCGTTGTTTACAGCAGTTTTTTCCGTGGCAATTCTGTTTATAAGCGGAACTCGCGGAGCGTGGGTAGCGCTCGCTCTGGTTATATTGGCGTTTATCCTGCTTTCGCGTGTAAATGTCAAAATGGCCGTGGCATTAGCTGTTTTGGTTGGGGTTATGGCTGCAGTTTCTGTCGCTTTTATGCCTTGGTTTCATCAGCGTGCGGTATCTATAACAGATATAAAGCATAGAGCAAATACAGAACGAATATTGATGTGGGAGTCTGCATTGCAGATAATCCAAGATTATCCGGTTCATGGCATAGGTCAGGATATATTTGTGTATCAATATAACACGAAGTATATTTCCCCTTTGGCACGCGAACGCGCACCTGAGGGACACCCTGAAAAAGGACATGGGCATCCGCACAACTATATATTGAAGATTACCAGTGAGGGCGGCGTTTTAGGTCTTGCTGCATTTCTTATGTTCTACGGATACCTTGTTTACCGTCTTTGGCTCATGTATCGTCAGGAATATGGAAAGACTCCGATTCCCTGCGGCATGGCAGGCCTTCTTCTGTTCATTGGAATCCTGGCGGAAGGCATGACAGATACAAACATGAATCAGGTTCCCATAATGAGGGCATATTGGCTTTCTATGGGAATATATTTTGTCGCATGGAGTTTGCGGCAAAAGAATGAAAGTGGAGAAAGTAAGAGCGATTGATAAATCACTGATTAAATCAGTAATGTAAAGATTTTGGGAAATGGCGCTTTGGGCGTTTGAAAAAATGGAAGGGGAAGCAGTTTGTTATTCAATTCATACGAGTTTTTGCTTATTTATTTGCCATTTGTATTTATAGTATATTTTTGGTTGGGCAGAAAAAAGCATACATGGGCGCGGATGTGGATGGCTGCCGCGTCATTCTTCTTTTACGGATGGTGGGATTATCAGTATGTTCCTCTGCTGATGGCATCAATCATGTTTAACTATTTTGTAGGATGCCGGCTGGAGGAAACATCACGGAGTAAATCGTGGCTGTGCTTCGGCATTACGGTAAATTTGCTTTTGCTCGGCGCGTACAAATACACGGGCTTTTTCCTTCAGAATGCAAACAGCCTCATGGGCAAAGCTGTTTTTGACGTGCCGCAGATTGTGCTGCCGCTGGGAATATCATTTTTTACCTTTACGCAGACGGCATATCTTATAGATGCATATCGTGGGGAGACAGAGAACAGTTCATTTCTTACATATTGTGAATTTGTCACGGTATTTCCGCATTTGATTGCTGGCCCTATAATCAGCCACAGGAAAATGCTTCCGCAGTTCATGGCGGAAGAAAATTTTCGCATACAGTACGATAACGTCGCGTACGGGCTCACGCTTTTATCCTTTGGATTATTTAAAAAGGTTTTTATCGCGGATAGAATTGCAGAATATGTCAATCCAATTTTTGCGCAGTCCGGGAGTTTGACATTGCCTGAGGCGTGGATTGGCGCAGTGGGGTATACCCTGCAGCTTTACTTTGATTTTTCCGGTTATTCGGAAATGGCAATCGGATTGGCGAGAATGTTTAATCTCCGCTTTCCGGTCAATTTTGATTCACCATACCAATCACTGAACATTATTGATTTTTGGCGTCGTTGGCACATGACGCTGGGCGCATGGGTGAGAGATTATCTCTATATCCCATTGGGAGGAAATCGGCAGGGCGAGCTTCGGAAGATGTTCAATCTGCTGCTAAGTATGCTGCTCATTGGACTTTGGCACGGCGCAGGCTGGACCTTTGTGATTTGGGGAGGAATACACGGAGTTCTTTTGCTCATTAACCACGAGTGGAGGCGGCTTGAGATACAGCTTCCAAAGTTTTTATGCTGGGGAATGACCTTCCTGGCAGTCACTTTGGCATGGGTATTTTTCCGTGCCCCGGACAGCAATACGGCACTGCAGATAATATATACAATGTTTGATCTGAATGCTTTTCTGCTTCCGGACTGTGATTTTACACTTGCATATCAGGATTTGCTTGCTTCGTATGGCATTTATATCAAGAATTCCTGGCTTATGGCGGACCCCCATGTCGGAGATCATATCGTCATACTGCTTGGTCTGCTGATTCTGGCCGTATTATGTCCGAATCCTGTCCGCTTCATGGAAACATTTAAAACGGATAAACGTTGGTTAACTGTTGCTGTTGTGTTATTTGGTGTTTCGTTGTTGTATATGAGTGCATATACAGAATTTTTGTATTTCCAGTTTTAACAGGAGGTTATGTAGTTGTCCTCTGAGAACTATGTTAGATATTTTATTTTTATAGTGGGAGGCTTTATCCTTTTTCTTTGGGGATTGGCTTGGATAGCGCCTGAATCGGCATATATGGACCGTGAATATGCTGAATGGCAGAGTAAGAAAGAATATGTCCGACAAGAATCAGACAAAAAAGAGATTTTATTTTTGGGGGATTCTCGGATGCTGGCAGCCGTTGACCCCACTCTGATGGCAAAACCCGGATTTAACCTTGCGTTAAGTGGGTCAAATCCGGTAGAAATGTATTTTACTCTAAAAAACTATATGGAAAATCACCCGAAGCCGTTAGCGGTTTTTGTGGGTTTTGCTCCTGAGCATTTGGCAAAATTGGACGCTTATAAACGCAGGAATTTCCATTTTCACTATTTTACTTATGATGAAGCTATGGAATCGCAACAGCAGATTTTTCAGAGTGACGGCTATTCCAAGGAACAGCAGAATAAAGAGCTGATTGACGACTGGCATTACCTTTTAAGGCTGCCGACCCGTTATGGCAGAGTAATTCTCAAAAGTAAATTAAGGCGCGGAAAAGAATACAGAAAAAATTATCAGGAAATTATGGGAAAATTTGGTCATAGCCAAGTTATTTCAGCTAAGGAAAATAATGAGCAGAATTGGGAAGCTCAGCAGAAACATTTCCGAATATTAAACAGCAACGATTTTTACTTAAAGAAAATTCTGAGGCTCTGTGAAGAACAGCTTATACCGGCGTATATTCTTCAGTTTCCTGTTAATCCAAGAAGTGAACATGATATAGAAGCGTCTGGCTATAGTGATGCTTATGAAGAATATATGCGTTCGATTATGCGTGAATTTCGGGTTTCAGTAGAGCTTAAAGCTCCGGTATATCCGGCAGATTGCTTTAGAGATCCGAGTCATCTAAATGTTTATGGAACCGAGATCTATACGAAAGATTTGATTAACAGGTATGATATTTTGAAATGATTAACAGACAATAGCAGATAGTGGAGGCAAGAATTTACAAATGGATGTTGAAAAAATGATTCGTAAAGAATATGTGTATGGAGAGAAACAAGGAGATAACACTATTCATATTGCGTTCGGACTGGACAAGAGCTATGTGCGTCCGCTTGGAGTCATGATGACCTCTATTTTGACATATAATAAATCGGTGTGTTTTCATGTCTTTATAGATGAAATTGAAGATAATGATTTGCGGCGATTGGAATCTACAGTGGAGAAATATCATGCTTGCTGCTATTGTTATATCGTTAATCCGGAAATATTTAAAGATTTTCCGCAAACCTTTGGCTGGCATACGGCCATGTATTTTCGCTTTTTAGCATTTGAACATTGTTATTTGAAAGGAATTCGACGATTGCTTTATCTTGATGCGGACATGCTTTGCATGGGAAATTTAAGAGAACTGTATTTTATGTCCCTTGAGGGCAAGGAAATTGCCGCAGTGAAAGATCCCGGGCTTCCGGAAGGGCGGCTGAAGCGTATTGATTTTACCGGAGATGGATATTTTAATTCGGGCATGCTCATGGTCGACCTTTGCGCATGGCATGATAATAAAAATTTTGATACCGCTATATCAATGCTTCAGAAGACCCCGGAACGTTTTGAAGCACCGGATCAGGATGTTCTCAATCTTTTATACGCCGATAAGGTTTATTGGGCAGGAAAAAGATATAATCAGGAAAATAATGTTGAGGACATCTACCCGGAGAATACTGTGATTGTGCATTATACAAGTACGCCTAAACCGTGGCTTGCCTGGTACTACTGCAGTGGGAAAAATTTCTGGCAGCAGTGTTCCGATATGTCGGAATGGAGCGATGTTCCTATTATTCAAAATCCGAGAACCGTCAGGGAAAAAAGACTGCTTTCACGTACCTGCTTTAAAAAAGGAAACTTTTGGCAGGGAATTATATGGTATTGCAGGTATTTGAGCAGTAAAATATCTGCGTAAAGGTAGATCGATTTATGACAGAGATGACAATAGAAGAAATAAAGCAGGAAGAAACAAAACTCCTGGTGTGGTTTGCTGAATACTGCGATAAAAATAATTTAAAATATTCATTGGCATATGGAACATTTTTGGGGGCTGTAAGGCATCATGGTTTCATTCCGTGGGATGATGATGTAGATGTCATGATGCCCAGAGAAGATTACAATCAATTTTTGAAGTGCTTTTCGGAAATAGACAGTGGATGGGTGCGACTGGTTCACCCGACAACAGACAGGCAGTATCCGTACCCTTTTATAAAGCTTGTCAGTAAAAGGACGTATTTGGAGGAAAAGCGGCTCAAGCCGGAGTATCAGGTTGATGGTATGGGAATCTGGGTAGATATATTTCCTGTAGATTATGTGCATAGCAAGAAAGATTTTTTGCGGATTGTTTCTGACTGTAAGCTTTTGGGAAATATGATTTATCAAAGGACACCGAAGCATTGGATTAAACGTGTGACACAGCCGTTGTGGGAAAGTGTTCTTTCGGCTGTCAGGCCGAATGTACCCGCGCTTGTGGAACGGATTGACAAAGAAGCACAGGCGGACTCTTCTGATAAAATGGGCATATCTATATGCGGAGAAGGATTAAAGGAGATATTCAGTGCTTCCGTTTGGAACGAACTGGAAGAATATTCCTTTGAAGGATATAGACTGAAAGGGCTTAAATGCTATGATATGTATTTAAGCCAGCTATACGGTGATTATATGCAGCTGCCGCCTGAAGATGAAAGACCGACGCATAATTTTGAGGCTTGGTGGAGATAAAAATCTTAATCGGGAGGAACAGGGGAGATAATGTCTATATCCGAAATATTATATTCGATTTTAATACTGCCGCTGCAGCTTTTCTTTGAGGTTGTTTTTGTTTTGGCAAACAGGCAGCTGCCTCATCCCGGTTTTGCTATTATTGCATTGAGCCTTGTTATGAATTTTTTGGTTCTGCCTCTTTACAGGCGTGCAGATGCAATACAGGAAGAAGAGCGGGATATTGAGGTAAAGCTGGCACGGGGAGTCGCTCACATAAAAAAGATGTTTAAGGGCGACGAGAAAATGATGATGCTGCGTACCTATTATCGGCAGAATAATTATCTTCCGACAGATGCCATTAAAGGCTCATTATCGCTTTTTTTGGAGATACCTTTTTTTATTGCTGCATATCAGTTCCTTTCCCATTTAGAACTGATTAAAGGAGTGGCATTCGGCCCTGTTGCTGATTTGGGGGCTCCGGATGCCCTTTTGACTGTAGCTGGAGTATCAATAAATGTTCTGCCAATAATTATGACGGCAGTCAATCTTATTTCAAGTGCAATTTTCGTACGAGGTTACCCTCTTAAAACAAAAATACAGCTGTATTCAATGGCATTGTTTTTCCTTGTGTTTCTTTATTCATCTCCGGCAGGCCTTGTTTTTTACTGGACACTGAATAACCTGTTTTCCCTTGTTAAGACCATTTTTTATAAAATTGAAAATCCCCGTAAAGTCCTGGCTGTATTGCTGTCTCTTTGCGGAGTCGCAGCAGCCGTGTACGGAATATTTTTTTATCATGGCTTGGTTCGAAACAAAGTATATATGGTGCTCTTTGGCATTGTCGCGCAATTATGGCTCCTTTGGAAGACCGGAAAGATTAAGACAAAGGAAAAAACAAGTGAGCCGTCCATACCTGATGCAAAAGTTTTTTGGATGTCAGCAATATTCCTGACTGTCTTGATCGGATTGCTGATTCCGTCTTCGGTTATCAAGGCATCTCCACAGGAGTTTGTGAATGTACAGCATTTCTTTCATCCACTTTGGTATGTTGTAAGTGCGGGATGTCTTGCGACAGGGACGTTTCTGGTTTGGATGCGCGTATTTTACTGGATTTCGGATAAACGAGGGAAGGTAATATTCGAACGTATTCTTTTGTGTTTGTGCGGAGCAGCCGTTGTAGACTACATTTTTTTTGGTACAGATTACGGGATATTATCATACCTTTTGAAATATGATAGACCAATTAATATAACATCCAAACTTAAAATGATAAATACGCTTGTTTTGATATTTACATCAGGCATAATATGCTGGGGGATTAAGCGTTACAGAAATAAAATCTTTAGCATTCTATTGACTGTAATACTGGCGGCCGGAGGTATGTCGGCGTTCAATGTTTATGAAGTATGGAGCAATATAAAAATCTTGGAGAAGCGTATAGAAGGCGGTAATGCTGCCGGACGGGACGAGAAGATTATACAGCTTAGCAAATCGGGAAAGAATGTTGTTGTTATTATGTTAGACAGGGGTATGGGCCCTTATATCCCATATCTTTTCAATGAAAATAAAAACTTGAGGGAGCAGTTTTCAGGTTTTACCTACTATCCTAATACAACGTCTTTTGGCGGTTTTACAAATTTTGGAACTCCTGCCCTGTTTGGTGGGTATGAGTATACACCGATGGAGATGAACAGTAGAAAAGATGAAAAACTGGTTTCCAAGCAGAACGAGGCGTTAAAGGTTATGCCGGTGTTATTTTCTCAAAATGGGTATGAAGTTACGGTGTGCGACCCGTCTTACGCCAACTATCAATGGGTACCTGATTTATCCATTTATTCTGATTATCCCGGCATACGGACGTATAATCTTGATGGAAAATATAGTGATTCGTTAGTTGATGAAGTTGCAAGTAATAAAAGGAACTTCTTCTTCTACAGTCTTATGAGAAGTTCCCCGCAGCTGATACAGGGAACGGTGTATGATAACGGGCAATATAATCATACCAGGTACAGTTCACAAAAAATATATGGGCCGTCAAAGGCAGATGGTATAGCGCCGAGCTTTATGAATACGTACAGTGTGCTGACAAATTTGCGGAGGATTACTGCAATCAGGGGAGATGTCGGAAATACATTTCTGATGATGACCAATAATGCAACGCATGAGCCAATGATGCTGCAGGAGCCTGAATATTTACCCGCTGAGCGTGTGGATAATATAGAGTACGATGCACAGAATAAGAGCCGTTTTAATGTTGACGGCAAAAATATGAAGATGGAAAATGAACAGCATTATATCCATTATGAATCAAATATGGCAGTACTTAATGCGTTGGGGAAATGGTTTGATTACTTAAAGAAAAATGGGGTATATGATAATACCCGAATCATAATCGTGTCGGATCATGGGCGTCAGATGGGGCAATTTGATGAATTAATCGTCAAGAAAAAAGGAAAAACTTACGACATAGAAGGTTTTGCTGCACTGCTTATGGTTAAGGATTACGACGCGCAGGAGTTCAATGTATCGAATGAATTCATGACCAATGGTGATGTGCCGTCGTTAGCTGTAGCAAAACTGATTGATGAGCCGATGAATCCGTTTACCGGCAAAATAATCAGCAACGCGGAAAAAACAGCTCATGCGCAGTATATTATTACGTCGAATAAATGGAATACTGACAAGAATAATGGAACGCAATTCCTACCTTCCGACTGGCTTACAGTGCATGATGACATTTGGAACAAGGATAATTGGGAGTTTGCCGCTGAGGATGCGGTGTTGACCGGCAGTGAATGACATAATATTAATAAATAAAAAGAACTCAGCCATCCAATAAGAGTGGCTGAGTTCTTTGCATGTGACAGAGCTGATTACAATGTTTTCAAATATTCCATAAAGTTCTGCTTGTTTTCAAGGGCAGTTGTCGTCGGACGGCCGAGGTCTTCTCTGGCTCCAAGAGAGCACTTGACTTCAATCAAACTTAATTCATCCCTGCTTTTAGCTTCAGCAAGCGCTCTGTCGAGAGCTTCAAATGTATCAACACTCACCGCATTCGGGTATCCGCAGGCTGAGGCGATTTGGACGAGGTCGATGGAAGAGGCTACGGTAGGCATACCTCCAACGGTCTCATGTGCACCGTTGTTAATTATTACATGTATAAGATTATTAGGTTTGTTTGTTCCTATGACTGCCATTGCTCCCATGTGCATGAGCACAGCGCCGTCGCCATCCAGACACCAGATTTTTTGTTTTGGCTTGTTGATTGCTATTCCGAGGGCGATAGAGCTGGAATGCCCCATAGACCCTACAGTCAGAAAATCATATTTGTGACTCTGCCCATTGGCAACGCGGGTCTCAAAGAGCTCTCTGGAAGCCTTTCCGGTCGTACTGATAATTAAATCTTCTCCCGACACCTTTACGATGTGCTGAATAATTTCTTCGCGCACCATCTTATTGTCGTTTTTGTACTCAATTTTTGGGGCATCAGTCAAAGCCCCCTTACGGATTACAAACGCAACATCCTTGCCTTTTGAGAGGATTGAACGGAACTCTTCCATTTTAGCAGAAAGCTCTTTTTCTGTGGTTTCTTTTCCGATTACAAAGGAAGCAATATCCATATCCTCAAGGAGTTTAACGGTAACCTCACCCTGATAAATATGCTGTGGTTCATCATGAAGTCCGGGTTCACCGCGCCATCCGATAATGAACACTAAAGGAATAGCATAAACCCTGTCGTTGAGAAGGGAAGCTGCCGGGTTTATGATATTGCCCTCACCTGAATTTTGCATATAAACAACGGGGATTTTCCCCGTTGCCAGGTGATACCCCGCTGCCAGAGCCGCGCAGTTGCCCTCATTTGCGGCGATAACGTGATGCTTAGGGTCAATGCCGTATTTTGACATCAGATAATTGCACAGCGCTTTAAGCTGTGAGTCAGGTACACCTGTATAAAAATCTGAGCCGATTATCTCTGCCAGTCTTTCTACATTCATCTTCAAAGTCCTCCTTACAGTTCATCAATCAGTGTGATGATCTGCTTGATTGGCATGAGTCTGTCATCTACTTCTTTGGCTCTGTGATATTTCAGAATATCCTCGGCCGTTTTCTGCATTGCAGGGAATGCGGCTCTTGTTAGCTGATTTGCATATATTACGATATTTACACCGTGTGAAGCGAGTTCATCCTCAGTAATGATGTTAAAGCTGCTCGGGACAACCACAATAGGAGTAACCGTATCTACTTCCCTGAATTTATCGCAAAACTCAAGAATTTCAGCAGGGTCCTTCTTGCGGCTGTGAATCATTATTCCGTCGGCACCTGCTTTTACAAACGCAAATGCTCTTTCCAGCGCATCCTCCATGCCTTTTTCAAGAATGAGGCTTTCTATTCTTGCGATAATCATGAAGTCATCGGTAAGCTGAGCTTTTTTGCCGGCGGCAATCTTTGCGCTCATTTCTTCAATGGTAGCCTGGGTTTGCTTGACTTCAGTACCGAAGAGGGAGTTTTTCTTGAGCCCCTTTTTATCCTCGATAATGATAGCAGAAACACCCATCCGCTCCAGACTTCTTACCGTATATACAAAATGTTCCGTAAGTCCGCCCGTATCTCCGTCAAATATGATTGGCTTGGTTGTAACCTCCATGATATCGTCTATTGTTCTGAATCTGCTGGTCATATCAACAAGCTCGATATCCGGTTTTCCCTTTGCGGTGCTGTCGCAGAGGCTGGATATCCACATGGCATCAAACTGGTCAAGCTTTCCCTCGTTCTCTACCACCGTTTTTTCGACAATCAGTCCCGTAATACCACTGTGAGCTTCCATAACTTTAACGATAGGGGTCATGGAAATCAGCTGACGAAGCCTTTTACGTCTGTATTCCGGCATAGCGAGCTTTTCACGCAGCTGCATGTCAATTTTTTTGACCTTGTCGTTGTATGTATACGGAATATCGATGACTTCTCCGCCGTAGGCAGAAAGCAGCTCTTCTACATGGTCACGAATTGCTTTTTCGGGCCCGGTTTTCCAGTTGTCCCCATGTATGACGTAATCAGGCTGTATAAGAGTGATTACATCGTCATACATCATTTCATTCTGGATAACTACTTCTTCAACTCCATCAATAGACCTGTAGAGCTTAAGACGCTCTTCCTGGCTTATTGTCGGGAATTTGTTATAGCGGATAAGAGTCTCATCAGAAAGGCAGCCTACAATTACCTTTCCTCTCTTGTGTGCTTCTTCGATAATGTTTAGGTGACCTTCGTGGATTACGTCGGTACAGAAACAGGTATAAACTGTTTTCATATGGATTCTCCTTTACTTTTTGTAGTTTACCGGGGTTTGGACGCCCGTTGTTTTCAGTGCTTCTTTGAACACCACAAAGAAGTCTTTTATGTCAGCTTCATCAATCGCGCCAAGAGCGCATAATCTGAATGTGTTGGTTGCACTTATTTTGCCGGGGTATATGGTAAAGCCTCTATCGTAGCAGTAGTCATGCACCTTTTCAAATGACCAGTTCGGGTCATCCGGATAAATGGCCGTTGACACTAATCCTGTTCTCCACTCCGGTTTGATAACCTGTTTGAACCCCAGCTCGTCAAGCCCGGCATTTATTGCGTTAAATACTCTTGTGTGCCTTGCCCATTTAGCTTCTTCCCCTTCGGCCCAGTATTCCTTTAGCGCCTGTATAGCTGCGTAAATGGTTTGAACAGGGGGAGTGAAATGCATCTCTCCGGTACGCTCGAAGAAATCATACTGCATATAAAGATTGCAATAGTAAGAGCGTTTCGGATAATCTTTGCTGGCTTCGATGATGCTGCGATTGCCTACAATAAAGCTCAAGCCCGTGAAGGCCATCAGCCCCTTCTGGGCAGAAGCCATGCAGAAGTCAATGTTGTCCTCTTCAATATTGATTGGCCTCATTGCATAGGTCGAGGTCGTATCTACGGTGAAAATTGCACCGTACTTGTGTACCAACGCGCCTATCTCACGAATTGGGTTCAGAAGCCCGGTCCCTGTTTCATTGTGAGTAGTGTGAACTAATCCTATGTTCGGGTTTTTCTTCAGAACATCCTCAATCTGGCCTAAATCAGGTATCTGATCTACAGGGAAATTTAGGTCAATATGTGGAAGTCCGTAATACTGGCAAATTTCAACGGCTCGGGTAGAATATGCACCGTTATTTATTACCAGAACCTTTTTCCCTTCAGGAAGAAGACTGTTGATTACCACATCAATATTGATTGTACCTGAACCGCAGAACAATACGCTTGTGTATCGTTCAAGACTGCCGTGAACTATTTTGACTAAATCCTCACGGAGCCCTTTCATTAACCCGCCAAAGTCTTTTTCGCGAGGGCAGATATCAGGGACCACCTGGGCGTATTTGACTGTATCTGTCGTGGTAGAGGGCCCGGGGTTGAGCAGAACATTTCTTTTTATAGAGTCCATAACTATACCTCTTTTGTTCAAATTATGCCTATTATCTATATGAGTTTGAACGCTTACACGTCATAGGTCTTGTCAATTGCTTTTAATTCGCTAAAGGTGTCAATCTCCACTATATCTTCGTCATGGCACTCACGAACCTCAACTGCATAACGCTCTTTCTTATATACAAGGGGAACCTGTTCCCAGTATCTTTCTTTGCCACCGGGAGAAGCGTAAATGTCAGCTATATCCTGTGACAGCTTGTGACCATCAGCTTCGTCCCAGTAGCTTATGCCTACCATCTGCCATATGTCGTCGCCTTCACCGCCGACCTTTTCTTCGACGATTACACCGTCACTGACCTTGAAGCACCAGTCATCGGAGCGCTCCTTTTTGATTGCGAGGAAGTCGGAAGTGTAGTGATATTTCTTTATAATCGCAGGATTTGAGAGAAGCAGGTCGGCTTCAAACACGTAGGAGTTTGACAGCATGTAACGGGCGACCAATGAAGAGCTTATGTTGTTTGCCTCGTTATACATAGGATTCTCAAGAAATTTTATCATCGGATATTTGTAGAGAAGCTGATCGAACTGCTCCGCCAGGTATCCTCGTACGATATAAATTTCGTTGATGCCGGACTGAAGACATGCGTCAATCAGATGGTCTATTATGCGTACGCCATGAACTCTTACAAGTGGTTTTGGCGTGTTAAAAGTTATTGGAATAAGACGTGATCCGAAGCCGGCAGCTATGAATATAGCACGTTTCGCGCGGTATGGTTCCAACGCAGTAAATCCAGCGTTGGTAATGCCGGAGCGTTCTATATAGCCGAGCTCAGTCAATTCCTTCATGACACGGTTTACTGTACCCAGGCTGTGCCCAGTCTGTTCCTCTAATTGCCGTTGAGTCAGAGCCTTTTGGTTTGTTGCCAAAGCCTCAAGTATATCAAATTGTTTCCTAGTCAGCTTCATCATTTTCCTCCTTTGAAAAATTAAACGATTAGAAAATGTCGTCAGATAAAATGGAATGAACCAATTACTATAACTGCATAAATTAATTATAGTATGATATGTTCATTTTGCAAATTTTTTTCTGCTCAAAAGGAACAATATATATATTCTTAAAACATTGGTCTATGTTTTTTGCTAAAATTGTGCTAATGCTTGTATAATATAGTAAGATGATTATTGTGTCTTTTGTATAAAACAGGCTCTGATGACGATTTTGCGAAGAGATGAATATTGTGATAATTGTTATTGATTTATGAGATGAAGCTGCTATGATGTTTTTTATCTTGGTTTTAGGATACAACATTCTTTTTTATTTAGGTGAATATTGCTCGGCAAATGCAGAAAATCATCTCCTTTCGGCTGCTTTTTTGCTGGTTTTTTTAACAATTGTTATCCAGTTTATAAGACGCACAGGCGCGCTTACCTGTTCATTTGACCGAAAAAGCGAAAAAGATCTGCCTTTCACTGCCTGGATAATACCAGGACTTTTTGGCTTATGGAGTATTGTGCAGACAGTAAAGTCATTGTATTACGGAGCGGAAGTGTATCCAATAGATACGGTAATTGGTACGCTTCTGTTAGTCACTGCGTCGGCTGTGTATGAAGAATTGCTCTTCCGTGGGTTTATTTTTGAATATTTGCTTCCGCATGGCTATTCGTGCGCGTTGTGGGGGGCGGATATTCTGTTTGCTGCAGCACATATGTTTAACAGTCAGTTCGGGAGTTTTTGTTATGATTTTGTAATACAGATTTTAATTGCGTTGTGCTTTGGATATTTCTTTTCAGTATTTGTTTTCATGACTAAAAGTTTGTTCCCTGCAATCTGCATGCATATTTGGATTAACGCAGTTTCACCATATAACTATCTGCAGGAAGCACCTCGTTTTGATGAATATGATTTGTTGGTTTATGTAGTTTTGGCCGTTATCTGTTTATGTTATAGTAATAGAATATACAGACAGCAAAAAGAAGGTATGGTGAGAATAATCAGATGAGGTTATATATTGATCCCGGAACAGGGAGTATGTTATTTACGATACTGGTCGGATTGATTGGAGCGGCGGTCTTTTCTATCCGCATGTTTTGGGTAAAGGTTCGGTTCTTTTTTAGTGGTGGTAAAAAGGTTAAAATGGATGGAGCCAGGATACCTCTTGTTATTTTTTCAGATGATAAGCGTTATTGGAGTATTTTTGAACCCATCTGCCGCGAACTGAATCATCGCGGACAGGAGGTTGTTTACATGACTGCGTCAGCGGATGATCCTGCACTGAATACTGAGTATGAGTATGTTAAAGCAGAATTTATAGGGGAAGGTAACCGTGCTTTTGCAAAATTGAATTTTTTACAGGCGGACATTGTATTGTCTACAACCCCTGGGCTTGATGTATATCAGTGGAGAAGATCTCCGGAAGTGCATTATTATGTTCATATACTGCATATGCCAAATGATGCGACACTGTATCGTATGTTTGGTCTCGACTATTATGACGCGGTTCTTCTGTCCGGAGATTTTCAGGTACAGCAAATCAGGGAATTGGAAAAGCTCAGAGAGCTGCCACCAAAAGAACTAGTAAAAGTTGGCATCCCTTATATGGATGAGATGAAAAAAAGACTAATTTCAGCTCCGATTTTAGCTGAACATGAACGTACTGTGCTTTTGGCGCCTTCATGGGGCCCGGAAGCCATCTTTTCTAAAATTGGAGATGAAATTCTAAAAATTCTTCTTTCTACGGGCTGGCATATAATCGTGCGTCCACATCCGCAATCCTTTACTTCGGAAAAAGAGCTGATGGATAATCTTATGGAGGAATATCCGCCATCTGAGCAGCTGGAGTGGAATCGTGATAACGACAACTTTGAGGTGTTGAGGCGATCAGATATTCTGATATCGGATTTTTCCGGGGTTATCTTCGATTTTACAATGATTTACAATAAACCTGTTATTTACACTGCAGGCGAGCTTGATACAAGTGTTTATGATGCATGGTGGCTTGATACTCCTGTATGGACTACAACGGTTCTTCCAAAATTAGGTCGGGAGCTGAGCAAAGAAAATTTAAATAATTTAAAGGAAATTATTGAGTCGTGCCTGACGGATGATTTGTATTCGAAAGGCCGTGATGAAGTTAGGAAAGAAGCGTGGGCATACCCCGATGAGGGCGCAGTTCGTGTTGTTGATTATTTGACTGAGCTGCAAAAGCGTTTACTGGAGTCGGGAAATGACAATGTTTTATAGCGTCCATGAAATAAAAAGAGGTTCATTGACTTTGACGAGTCAGTGAACCTCTTTTTTATATGCGTTATTGCTATGCTTTACGTTATTGTTACTGCAGATTTTTAGCCTCATCACGTTCTCTGGTCAGGCATGCGGGGCGGGTACTGAACAGTGTGTTTAGCAGCCATTTATACAGTACGATGAAGTTAGTTGTCCAGCCTGCCAGGCGGATTACGTGGACGGCGAGCCATGCGGCCCAGGCGAAGAATCCGTCCATGGTCATGCTGCCCTTTGCCATGACTCCTGCGAAGCGGCCGACCATTGCCATTGAGCCCAGGTCGTGGCTTACAAAGGTTTTCTGTGGTTCTCCTTCGATTTGGCACATGATGTTATGTGCCGCGCAGGCAGCCTCCTGCATGGCGTAAGGAGCTATGGTGGCGAGGGGCGGTTCGCCGGATTTTTCTATGAAGTGCGCGCAGTCGCCTATGACGTAGACCTCGGGAAGCTCAGGTACGGATAAGTCTCTTCCTACGATTATGCGTCCATCGCCGGCCTGCTTTGCGCCAAGCTCTTTGCAGACATCCACAGCCTGTACGCCGCTGGCCCATATGAGAGTGTATGCTTTGACGGTTTCACCATTTTTGAATGTTACAGTTTCGCCGTCGTAATTCGAAACGGCGGTATTAAGCCGCACATCTACGCCCTTTTTTCTGAGGCTTTTGGCAGCAGATTCACGAAGCTTCATCGGCATCATCATGAGAAGGCTGTCCGTCATTTCGATGAGCTTCACATCGGCCTTTTTCAGGTCGAGGCGTGGATAGTCGCGCGGCAGTGTGTTGTGTAGAAGCTCTGCGATGGCGCCTGCTTCTTCGACGCCTGTCGGACCTCCGCCGACTACGATAAATGTCAAAAGCGCCTGCCTTTTTTCTTCGTCTGTTTCATGAGCCGCGCTTTCTATGCAGCGCATGATATGGTCGCGGATGGCGGCAGACTCGCTCAGGGTTTTCATCGGAAAGGAATGCTCTTCTATATCCTTCATACCGAAATAGCGTGTAGTAGAACCCAACGCGACAATGAGATAGTCGTAGGATATATCCCCGGTGTCCGTGAATACCGTTTTATTTGCCGTATCAAAGCCTGTTACGCAGCCAAGATGAAAATCTGCGTTTGACTGAGAACGGAAGAACTGACGAACCGGCAGCGCAATTTCACTTTCCTCCAGGATACCTGTGGAAAGCTGGTAAAGAAGCGGCGCAAAAAACTGATAATTATTTTGGTCAACTACCGTCACATCGACAGGCTCTCCTGCAAAGCACTGCGCGGCCTTTACTCCGCCCATTCCTGCCCCGAGTATGACGACGTGAGGACGCGCGTTTGATTTCTCGTTCATGGAAGCATCCACCCCCTGTTTAATCTAATAATTACATTATAGCATAACATGCCAGTCAGTATTTTCCCTTGGCAAAACTTGATTCAAAGCATTATAATATAGTCTAACAATTTTTTGCACCGTTTCCATTCGATGGTGCGATTTGGAGGGGTAAACCAATGGAAAAAAAGAACTTTTATATAACGACGCCGATTTATTATCCGAGCGCCAAGCTTCATATCGGTCATGCGTACTGCACGACCATTGCGGACTCGATTGCCCGTTTCAAGCGCTTCGCAGGCTATGACGTGTTTTTCCTCACAGGAAGTGACGAGCACGGACAGAAGATTCAGCAGAAGGCAGAGGAAGCAGGAGTTACGCCTATCGAGTATGTAGACAACATCGTTGCAGGCTTTCAGAACCTCTGGAAGCGCCTCAATATCTCCAATGATGATTTCATCCGCACGACGCAGGAGCGCCATATAAAGGTTGTTCAGGAAATTTTCCGCCGCATCTATGCTAAGGGCGATATCTACAAGGGTGCATACAAGGGCCTTTACTGCACGCCCTGCGAAAGCTACTGGACAGAGCACCAGCTTGATGAAAACGGCTGCTGCCCGGACTGTGGACGGCCGGTGCAGGAGGTCGAGGAGGAAGCGTACTTCTTCAAGATGTCAAACTACGCAGACCGCGTGCTTAAATATATTGAAGACAATCCTGAATTCATCCAGCCTGTATCCAGACGCAACGAGATGATCAACTTCATCAAGCAGGGCCTTGACGACCTCTGCATTTCCCGTACGTCCTTTGACTGGGGAATCCCTGTCCCGACTGACGACAAGCATGTCATCTATGTCTGGTTCGATGCGCTGACGAACTACATCACGCCAATCGGATTTTTGGACGACCCTGAAAAATTCGCGAAATTCTGGCCTGCAGACCTCCATCTCGTGGGCAAGGAAATCGTCCGTTTCCACTCCATCATCTGGCCCTGCATCCTGATGGCACTTGACCTGCCGCTGCCGAAGAAGGTATACGGACACGGCTGGCTTATCGTGGATGGCGACAAGATGTCAAAATCCAAGGGAAATGTTGTAGACCCGAATCTTTTGATAGACGAGTTCGGCCCCGATGCCATCCGTTATTTCCTGCTTCGTGAAATAACCCTCGGACAGGACGGCAACTTCTCCCGTGACGCTCTTATCGAGCGCATAAATGCTGACCTTGCCAATGACCTTGGCAATCTTCTGCACCGCACGCTGAACATGATTACGAAATTCCAGAACGGAGTAATCGAGCCTGCGACAACGGAAAGCGATATTGACAAATCCCTCATTGCTGACGCGGAGCGAACGGTTAAGAGCTTCGAGGAAGGCATGGAGGCTATGCAGCTCAGCCCTGTTATCAAAACAGTATGGGCATTTATAGGACGCGCAAATAAATACATCGACGAGACGGCCCCCTGGGCACTTGCTAAGGATCCGTCGAAAAAGGCAGAGCTTGCTTCCGTCATGTACAATCTCGCAGAGAGCCTCCGCGTTATCAGCGGCCTTATCTCTCCGTTCATGCCGGCCACTGCACCGAAGGTGTGGAAGCAGCTTGGCTTTACGGAGGATTTCTCTACCCTTACCCTTGAAGACATCAAGACCTGGGGCAAAACTACAGCAGGGCAGCATATCGGCGAGGCAGAGCAGCTTTTCCCACGTATCGAGATTGAAAAGGAAGCTGAGGAAAAGCCTGCGAAGCAGGAAAAACAGAAAAACGCAAAGAAAAAGGACGAGCCCAAGGACGGAGAAATCTCTATTGACGATTTCAAAAAGGTGGAGCTCCGCGTGGCGAAGGTCATCTCAGCAGAGCCTGTACCGAAGGCAGATAAGCTTTTGAAGCTTACTGTAGACCTGGGCACTGAGCAGCGCGAGGTGGTATCCGGAATCGCGAAAAACTACACGCCTGATGAACTCGTTGGCAAGACCGTCATTCTCGTGGCAAATCTCAAGGCTGCAAAAATCCGCGGCGTCGTATCCCACGGCATGATTCTTGCCGCGTCGGCAGGGGACGACCTGAAGCTTTTGACAGTAGATATGCCTGCGGGCACAGAGGTACACTGATGGAGCTTATTGATACACACGCCCATATAGACGGTGAGGAATACGCTGAGGACAGGAAAGAAATGCTGGCCCGCGCGAAGGCCGCAGGGGTTGTACAGGTAATTGATTTCGGTGACTCAATGGAGTCCTCGGAGCGCGCCTTTGCACTGGCGGAGGCAGAGGAAATGGTGTTCGCGGGAGTCGGAGTACATCCTGAGGAAGCATTTCCCATGACTGACGCGGATGATGAGCGCCTTGCCGACTGGACGAAATCAAAAAAAGTAGTCGCCATCGGCGAAATCGGACTTGATTATTACTGGGAAAAGGACCGGGAAAAGCGCGAGGTGCAGCGAAAGGCCTTCATACGCCAGCTGTCCCTTGCACGCGCTCTTGACCTTCCTGTGTGCATCCATGACCGCGAGGCCCATGGAGATATGATGTCACTGCTGAAAACAGAAGGACGGAAGAACAGGGGAGTCATTCACTGCTTTTCAGGCAGTCTGGAAATGGCAGTGGAGCTTTTGAAGCTGGGCTGGTATCTCGGAATTGACGGCCCGATTACCTACAAGAACGCGGCGAAGGCTCCGGAGATTATCCGAAGGCTTCCTGCCGACAGGATTCTTGTGGAAACCGACAGTCCGTATCTTTCTCCGCAGCCCTACCGCGGAAAAAGAAATGAGCCTGCATACGTCAGGGCAACGGCAGAATTTGCGGCAATGCTCCGTGGAGAAGACGCGGAAGCATTTGCTCTGCAGACAACAAAAAATGCGCGTGAGCTTTATGGCATACCTGAGAGTGTATAAGGGCTCCGAAAGCCTCTATAAGACTAGACTCACAGAAAAATGAAAAAGTGGTGAAAGCATATCAGATTAATGCTCTCACCACTTTTTAATTCCCATTTTTCAGCCAAAAATCAGACCTAAGTGGGAGACTGGAGCTTGCGGAATTTGACTCATAGATATATCAATGGTATAATAAACATGTCCGATGTCCCCGTCATGTGCAGAGAAGCATGATGGGTTGTTTTTTGGAACATGGCTTTTTCCAGAGAGATCGACGGAGAGCACCACTCTCCCGGCTGCCATCTTCCGCTCGTGAGGAGGAATTGGATGAATGTTTTACAAAAATGGTTTTCCCATGGTCGGGATGCCCGCGTACTTCTGTGCGTCGGTATTCTGATCGCAGCTGTTTTAACGGCGGGCTTTGCCAGCGTGAAGCACATTACCATTATTGCAGACGGTAAGACGCGTCATCTGACAACGACATATGTAAGACCGGACCGCGTTCTGCAGGAAGCGGGAGTACATGTGAACGAGAAAGACGAGGTCACTATGACGACGAAGCACGTTGAGGATGGGACAGAGATCCGCGTTCATCGTGCCGTGCTTGTGACGATAGAGCAGGGCGATAAAGCCCGTATCGTTCGCACTGCAAAGCAGAATGTCGGGGATGTGCTCCGGCAGCACGGATACGACCTGACAAAGGTCATGCCGGTGGTTGGGGAAGAAACCCCGATTACACAGGATATGAATATCCGACTTGTTACACCCGAGGAGATTGAAGCCCAGCGCAAGGCTGAGCTGGCGCGCATGGAAGAGCAGCGCCGATATATTGATACATCGCGCGGACGTATGCGTTATAAGTCCATGATGGTAATGGAAGCAAGCGCATATCTGCCTACCGATGGAGGCGGAGCCGGTATTACGGCTACGGGTGTAAGGGCCGGCCACGGTATAGCCGCGGTTGACCCGGATGTTATTCCTCTCGGCACACGGCTCTATATCCCGGGCTATGGCGTTGCTGTAGCTGCTGATACAGGCGGTATGATCGAGGGAGATATGATTGACCTCTGCATGGAGGATTACGGCTCGGCAATTGAATTCGGACGCCGCGACGTAAAGGTTTATGTACTTGACTAAAAAAGAGCTGCCTTCGGGCAGCTTTTTTTGCATTATGCAGTCAAATTGTGTAATATATAGGATAATGAAAAAGTTGTCAATAATGAAACAATTTATCTTTATTTAATGATTCAGATTACAGGGAGTTTGTTCCGGAAGGATCGGGGAATGTATGAGAGAGCACGAAGCAGTGAACAAGTCCATGGGCGCTGCCTTGGCAAATGAGTTTGTAAGGAAGTTTTATGCAGAGGGAAACATAGCCGGGGCCATGGAGCAGGCAAGCGAAAACATCGTTGCCTTCGGGACGCAGTCGATGAAGTACGCTGTCGGTAAAAAGGAAGTACAGCAGTGTCTGCAGGAGGAGCATGCGCTCGTTGCGCCCTGCAGACTTTTCCGCACGAAGCTGAAGGAATATCCGCAGGACGACATGTGCGCGGTCATGGGGTCTGTTATTCTGAGGACTACATCGGAATACTCTACGATACTCCATCAGATAACGCTGATGTATCAAAGGGAGAAGGACGACTACCGCCTGACCGGTATCCATCTTGTGAGGAACCTGCATCATGAGGGAACCTATCGCATGATATGCTCCAACATGCTGTCGGGGCTCATGGAGAAAAGACATTCACATCACAAATCACCGGAAAGCAATATCCTTTCCTCCCATGTCCATTCCGCCTTTGTGACATTCCGCATGTCGGATGAGCGCCCCATGACGTTTTACAGCGATGAGCTTTGGTCTATGCTGGGATATATATCCGGGGATAAATTTATCCGTGAAACAGGCGAAAAACTTACGGAACTGATTGTGGAGGATTTCAGGGAGGATGTCCTGCAGTCAATGAGACGTCAGCTGACCTATAAGGATGTGTATCAGGTCGAGTACCCGATGCGTGGAGCTGACGGGCGGACAACATGGATTGTGGAATGCGGCAGGAGATTTGAACGTCCTGACGGGCGTCAGGCGTATAACGGAATCCTTCTCGATATCACACCGCTGAAGCAGGCGAGTGAGACACTTGCCTATCAGGTATCCTACGACGAGCTTACGGGACTCTACAATAAGACAGCATTCTGCCAAAAGGCGCAGGAGCTTCTTGAGACACTGCCTGACAGGAATTTTGAAATAATGTGCCTTGATATAGAACGGTTCAAGGTAATAAACGACCTTTTCGGAGAAGATGTCGGTGACAGGATTCTTCGCTATTTTGCCGCGTTTTTCAGGGAAATGAAGCTGGAATCCGGCGTTTACGCCCGCATTCATTCTGACCGTTTCATAATGTTCTACCCGTCGGAGGGACGGAACAGGGAGCGCTTCATCAAATCCCTGAAGCTCCTTGCCTCAAGCTTTACTCTGGGCTACCGTGTCATGCTGCGCTTCGGCGTATATGTGATAGATGACAGAACCATCCCCGTCAGCATGATGTGTGACAGGGCGACTCTCGCGCTTATGAAGGCGAAGAGAGGCGGTATTCTCGACTGCGAGGAATACGATGAAACAATGCGTCATTACATTATGACGGAGCAGAGCATCGTAAATGACATGATGGAAGCACTGCAGAGGGGTGAATTCAAAGTATATCTGCAGCCGAAGTACGACGCGGCAACGGAACGCGTGGTAGGAGCGGAGGCGCTTGTGCGCTGGATTCATCCTGTGCGCGGTGAAATATCTCCGGCCGAGTTCATCCCTGTATTCGAGCATAACGGCTTTATCCTCAAGCTTGACCAGTTCGTGTGGGAGGAAACCTGCCGCCTGCTGAGGAAATGGATTAACGAGGACAGGAATCCGCCGCCGGTATCGGTAAACGTGTCCCGTGTTGACTTTTACAGCACGCAGCTTGTAAATATCATCGAAAAGCTGGTGCAGAAGTATCATCTGCCCAGAGAGCTTCTGGAGCTTGAAATCACTGAGAGCGCGTATACCGACAACCCGCAGCAGATTGTCCGTGTTGTAAAGGAGCTGCAGCAGAGGGGCTACAAAATCCTCATGGACGACTTCGGAAGCGGCTATTCATCACTGAACATGCTCAAGGCTCTTCCTGTTGACGTGCTGAAGCTTGATTTGAAATTCCTCGATGACAAAAATGAAACAGGCCGCGGAGGCAATATACTGAACTCCGTTGTACGTATGGCAAAATGGATGCATCTTCCTGTTGTTGTTGAGGGTGTGGAGACCCGTCAGCAGGTGGATTTCCTGCGTACAATAGGCTGCGATTACATCCAGGGATATTATTTCTCACGTCCGATTCCTGTGGAGGATTACGAGCACCTTCTGGCACAGCGCACCTTCGTTCCGATTCTTGGAAAGGAATCGCAGTGGCTTGACGCCCAAGACCTCAAGGAGCTTCTGAACCCCAGCCGTTCCTTCAACCTGCTCTTTAACAGCATGATAGGCGGAGTAGGTCTTTACGAGATGATGACAGGAGGAAGTATAGAGCTTCTCCGCGCAAACGACGGATTTTTCCGGCTGATGCAGTCCTCGAAGGAGGATATTGACCGGATAGACATGCTTTCCTATATCATGGATGAGGACAGAAAAAAGATTCTCCGTGCCATCCGTGAATCGGGTGACCGCAAAAAGCTCACCGAGTGTATAGTGCGGCGGAGACTCCCCGATGGAACATTTTTATGGCTCAGAGCAAGGGTAAGCTCACTCTTTACCGATGAAAGCAGACGTCTTTTCTTCATCGGATGGGACGATGTATCCTCACAGTACAACCTGCCTCTGCAGCTGCAGGCGATGACGGACCAGTTCCAGAACGGAATAGTAATGTCGCAGCTGATAAACGGCGAGCTGTATCTGAACTATGCAAACCGCTGGATGCTGGAGCTTGACGGACTTGACCCTGATTCCAGAAGAGGACAGGGACTTGTGCCGATGACGAATATAATGGACAAGGAACTGGTGGAAAAATTCAAGGAAGCAATACTGAAGCACGTGGAAAGCGGAAGCGGCGTTCCCTTGGCTATCGAGTATCCCTTCGAGGCATCGGACGGCACTACCAGAAGACTCAGATGCTATCTCAACGCTGCAAAGACCTCGGAGAATCATTACAGCGTACTCGCCAGCGTCCACGACATAACGAACGAAACAAAATAAAAGGAGCTGTGAAAAAAGCAGCAAGAATGCCTTCTCCTTTAGGGGGAGGGGGACCGCGTTAGCGGTGGAGGAGGTGCACCCCGAAGTTACTAATTTTTTTCAAACGACAGAGAGGTATGCTCCACTTCAGCCTGATGAATGAGGAGCTTCAGCCTCTCTATATTTTTTTTGTGAAGAATCACCGCGTACTCAATCCGCTTCTTTTCCTCAGGCGAAAACTCCCCTGTATCATAAGAATGCTGTATGCGGGCAAGCCGCGCCTCAACATCCTTCAGCTCGTCCGTCAAAAGCTTGCTGTCACCCATGGCAAGCCCATAGACGGCACGCATATTGTCGCGTACCTGGTCGGCGTAGCCTGCCTCGGAGGATTTCTTCTCAAGATAGCGGGCAATATGATATATGATATCAAACGGATTCTCAGCGCTGTGAATCATGCCGAGAATATCCATCTTTATAATCTGATCCTCACCATGAGGTTTCGTGATATCCTGTTCTTTTTCTGACATAAAATAAATTCATCTCTTTCTTTTTCATTTGTTTACTTTACAGTATAGCAGTTCACCTTTAAATATGCTATAATGAACCACATGATTTGAAAACTGTACCCGTTTTCGTGCTCAGGACGCCGGAGAACGAAATAAGAGGGGCAGAATACGGAATGTACGCATCGCCCGTCCATAAAGGATGTCAGGCGTTTATGCGTGCGCGGGAATGGAGTTTTTTTATGAAGCAAATGTCAAAAACCGAGATCGTTTCCGTCGGTCTCATGATGTTCTCAATCTTTTTCGGAGCAGGAAATCTGATTTTTCCGCCGGCCCTTGGACAGTCCGCCGGAGAAAACCTTTTGCCTGCTATGGGTGGATTCCTTCTGACGGGAATCGGCCTTCCACTTCTCGGTATAGTCGCTATAGCGCTTGCCGGAGGCGATTACGTTTCGTTCATGGGAAACCGCGTTTCGAAGAAATTCGCAGGCATTATATTGGGCCTGCTGTACCTGACCATAGGGCCGCTTTTTGCGGTTCCGCGTACAGGCGCTGTGTCCTTTGAAATCGGCATCCGTCCTTTCCTCGAATGGGAACAGGTCACAATGGGACAGGGCATCTACACGGCGGTATTTTTCCTGTTGACCTTCTGGCTGGCACTGAACCCCAGCAAGCTTGTTGACCGCGTTGGAAAGACACTGACACCGGCACTGCTTTTGTTCCTGGTTGTTCTCTTCGTGAAGACCTTCGCGTCTCCACTCGGCCCTATCATGGAGCCACAAGGAATATATCAGACAGTACCCTTTGCCCAGGGCTTCCAGAACGGCTACCTTACCATGGACCTTTTGGCATCTCTCGCAGTAGGAACGATTGTTGTTCAGGCGATTAAGGCACGGGGAGTGACTGAGACACACGCGGTAGGACGCATCTGCTTCGTCAGCGGACTTATCGCGGTCGTGCTCATGAGCCTTGTATATCTTTCCCTCAGCTATCTCGGCGCTACCAGCGCTGCACGTCTCGGCATCGCCGAGAACGGTGCCGTTATCCTTTCGAAGGCGGCACAGGTTCTTTTCGGTACGGTAGGACAGAGCATCCTTGCGGCAATCATCGCGCTGGCATGCCTTACGACGAGCTGCGGAATGGTATCTGCCTTTGCGTCCCATTTCTATAAGGCCCTGGGGCACCGCGTTTCCTACGGACGTCTTGTGCTATATGCATCGGTTTTCGGATTTGCCGCATCGAACATCGGACTCACGGAGCTTATCCGCGTATCGGTTCCGTTCCTTGTTGCGCTTTATCCTGTTATTATTGTACTCGTTCTTTTGACGATGGTCGACCGTTTCTTTGGCGGAAGCCCGATGGTATACCGCGGAAGCCTTCTCCTGACTACGATATTCGGCATTGTCAGCGGACTCAAGACAGCAGGTATTGATACATCCTTTGTGGATGACATCTTTGCTCACTATCTGCCACTCTATGATGCAAACCTCGGCTGGATTCTCCCGGCACTTCTGGGTGCTGCCGCAGGAGGTATTCTCGCGGCGGTTCATCATCACGGAGCCGCGGTAGAGGAAAATGCCGCTCAGAAAATCGAATCGTAACGATAATAAATAGAAAAAATGCTGTGCGCTTCGGCGCACAGCATTTTTGCTTAATAACTTATTATTCAATGCGGGGCTTCGGGTCCGCTTTTTTATTTTCCTGAAGGAAGAATGCCGGGTCAATCTGCATGCGGTACATGAGAGGAAGCAAATCCGTGTCCTCCACGACATGGATAATCGCATCCGGAGGACAATCCTCAAGATTTACATCATACGGCCTTGGCAGAACATTCGCCTGCTTGTTGGCGAAAACACAGATTGTCGGGGTGAGAGTCTTTCCGAACTCCGTCGAGCGCACAATAGCATAGCCCATTGTCGTTTTCAATACCGTTCCCACAGGATACACAGCTACATTATTGAAGAAAAGCTCCAGAAGGCCCATGTCGAACTGCCCCACAGAGCAGCGCGACATAATTTTATAAGCGATATGCGGCTTGTACGCAGGCTTGTACGGACGGCGGCTGGTGAGCGCATCGTATACATCGGCGATAGCGACCATACGAGAATACTTGTGCATTTTGCTGCCGGGAAGATGATTCGGGTATCCGCGGCCGTCCATGTGCTCGTGATGCTGGGAAGCAATGATGGATAGAATAGAAGCAGAGGGAATGTTCAGCCTCCTGAGCTTCTCCCTGCCTATCTCCGGATGCATCTGTATAACACTGAACTCAGTCTGTGTGAGACTGCCGGGCTTTGTGAGAATCTCCACAGGGACGGCAATCTTTCCGATGTCATGCAGAAGACTGCCGAGAACGAGGTCCAAAAGATTCTGCTTCGTCAGATGGCACAGAGAGCCGAGCATTGCAGATAGAATCGCGACGTTGACACTGTGGGCGAAGGTATAATCATCATGGGTGCGGATATCCGTAAGCTGCACCAGATTTCTGCGGTTGGAAAGTACATCCACAAGCAGCTGCTCCGATGTCCCCTCCAAGGGCCCGATGTTCAGCTCTCCCGACTTCTCAAGAGCTTCAAAAGTATCATAGACACGATGAATAGCCGTTGTACGGGTTTTTTCTTCCACGATATCCTTTGGCGGAGGGAGATTAATTCCGGGAGCAACAGAAGTAACAGAAAGCGTGGATATCCCCAGCTTCCTGAGCTTATCAATATAAAAATCGTTCATGACGGAGCCGCGTGTCAGATAACTGGCGCCTGACTTGTTGTACACGCTCTGCGCCGTCACCATACCGGGGCGAAGTCTTTTGACCGGAATTTTGATCATGGGATTTCACCTGCTTGTTGAAAAATGTACTAAAAATTTTGAAATGCAATACTATTTTACCATATTATTTACAATTTTACATTTAGAAAATAGAATAAAACAGCTTTAAGAAAATACTCTTTTCTTGCCTTCCCCTTCAGGGGTGTCAATATGCCAGTGGCATATTGGCTGTGGCGAGCTTGCGAGACGGAGGAGGTGCACCCCCAATTACCTGCTATCTTCGCAAACATCCCAACTTTTTCTGCTGACGTATTTCTTATATTATGTTAAAATAAAATGATAAGTGAAAATATATTTAGGATTGGGGATTTATTCTTGAATACTTCAAAAATGCAGCGTGCATGGCAGATATGGCTGCTTCCAACGTTGTTTTTTATCCTTGACTACGCAGCCGTAGTCGCGGCGGAGTGGTCGGCTATAGCCCTCCGGAATGCCTTGGACTATTGGATGCACTCGGTCTATAGGATACCACCGATATACCTGTACCTTTGGGTGCCGGCTTTTTTCCTGCTGTTCCTGAAGCTTAACCACACATATCAGTCCCAGCAGCCAATAGTAGATATTATAAGGAGAATATTTTATGCCGTGCTCGGCGGTCTTCTGACCAGTGTCGTAATAATCTACTTCATGCATGCGGCACAAACCGTATCAAGGCTTTTTTTCGTATTATTTGCTGTTTTCGTTCTGTTTTATATCTACGCGGTGCGCTACATTCTGCTTCACTATCTGAAGGATAACCATGATTTTTATGAACCGGTACTTCTCATAGGCGCAGGAAAGACCGCCGAACGTGTATTGCGCTTCTTTGACGGAGACCTTGGCTATCGGTATCAGGTCATTGGCGTTTTGGATGATGGTCCGGGTTTGGAGTCTGTGACAAAACGCTGCAGGCATTTGGGCGGACTTCATCGCGCGGAACGCATTGCAAAGCATACGCACGTCGGAACTGTGCTGATTACCGCGCCGGGGCTTGAGAAGGAAAAGCTCCAGGCACTTATAACAGGAATGCAGCCCTATGTGCGAAATATCGCCTTTGTCCCCGACCTTATCGGAACACCGATGGCGGATGTACAGGTGAACGTGCTTTTCAGTGAAAAAATAATGATGCTGGGACTGCGGAACAATCTCGCCCGGCAAAGCAACCGCATCATGAAGCGTATCTTTGACCTCACGGCAACTATACTTGGCGGCGCGGTGATATCACCATTCTTGCTTTTGCTGGTGCTGATTGTGTTTATTGATAACAAAGGCCGTGTCATCTTCGCGCATCGCCGTGTGGGCCAGCACGGAAAAGAATTTAACTGCTATAAATTCCAAAGCATGGTGTCGGATGCTCAGAAGCGGCTGGAAGAATATCTGGCAGCAAATCCTGAGGCTAAAAAGGAATGGGAAGAAAACTTCAAGCTGGAGCATGACCCAAGAGTTACGAAGCTTGGAGCATTCCTCAGAAGAACAAGCCTTGACGAGCTCCCTCAGCTCTGGAACGTCATAATGGGAGATATGAGCCTCGTAGGCCCCCGTCCCATAGTACAGGCAGAGGTACCAAAATACGGCCCGTACATCCGGGAATATTATATGGTGCCTCCGGGAATAACAGGCATGTGGCAGGTCAGCGGACGCAGCGATACAACCTACGAAGAACGCGTAGCTATGGACACATGGTATGTCCGCAACTGGTCCGTATGGATTGACCTGGTATTCCTTTTCAAAACAATAAAAGCCGTTGCCTGCGGCAAAGGCGCGTACTAACAACAGCGGCCGGTTCTCAAAACGAGAACCGGCCGCTGTTGTCCTAATAGTTTACTGCAGCCGCAAGTACAGTGCTGCAATCCCCAAATACTCCCTTATTGCAGCTGCGGAGTTGGAAAGATTGCCACCGTCAGGAATCAAATCCAGTACAGGGTGGAAGTGCCATGACGCTCCTGCGCGGTAATGTGTCGGATATATGGTCACATCCATTCCTTCGCGCTCGAAAATCTTTGCAGTACGTGGAGCCTGAAGTGCTACAACAGTCACAATGGGACGGGTCCAACCATGTTCATCGCATATTTTTTTGGAAAGTCGGGCATTTTCTACGGTATTTCTGCTGCCCCCCTCCGAGAACAGCTTGTCCTTCGGCACACCCATCTCAGGAAATTCTCGGGAGGCAATGGAAGCTTCGTTGCCGGCATCCTCAAAAACAGTACCTCCGCTGATGAGTATAGGAAGATTCATCTGACGATGCAGACGTAACGTCATCAGCATATTCTTTCCCATTGTCCCTGAAGGCTGGCCAATGCTCGTGATGTCAGGTACCTCTCCGATAGCACCGTTCCCCAGCATGAGAAGCACATCACCTGATGGACTCTGTGGCTGCGGTATAGCGTACTCAAGCGGCTGCATCAAAAGCATAGCAGGAAGCCGCAGTGAGAAAGCATAAAGAAGCAGCGTAACAACAGCAAGAGCTGTACGCCCGGGCGCCCGGCGGCGGTACATATAGATAGTAATACATGTAAGCATAAGAATAAAAATAGCCGGTGGCAAAATCCATTGGTAACAGAATTTAATATAATACAGCATGAACGAAACTCCTTTGTGTTATGGTTATTTGTGAAGTATACAGTATGTACGGCAATATTTGAAGTAATTGACTATAAAACTAGGTTGTAATTAACTTCATATCTTATATAATAGTGAGAGAATGCATTTTTGTTAAGCTATTATTCTGCAAAACAGAGGTTAAATATTGAAAGCGCAAGTTATTATCCCAATCTATCGGCCTGATGAAAAACTTATAAAGCTATTACGAAGCATTAAATTACAGGCGCATGTTGATTTTGATGTTTTGATTATTGATTCGGGTTCTGATAAGAAATACCTTACTGAGTTGGGTGGAATAAATGCAGCCGTAAAGGAAATTGATGCTGCATCATTTAATCATGGAGGCACCCGGCAGATGGGTGTGGAGATGTTTCCTGACAAAGACGTGTTCGTATTTCTGACGCAGGATGCAATATTAGCTGATTCATCTGCATTAAACAAATTACTGGATGCATTCCGGGATTCAGCGGTAGGCTGCGCGTACGGGCGGCAGCTGCCTCATGAAGGTGCGGGAGCCTTCGCAAGCCATGCACGGTTATGCAATTATGGTGATAGAAGCTATGTGTATGAGCTTGCGGACAAAGAAAAGCATGGAATGAAGACAGTATTTATATCAAATTCCTTTGCGGCGTATCGACGTACTGCTTTGGAAGAAGCAGGAGGTTTTCCGACACATACTATTTTATGCGAGGACATGTATGCTGCAGCGAATATGGTACTAAAAGGCTGGAAGATTGCGTACCGTGCTGATGCCATGGTTTACCATTCCCATGATTACTCTATATGGCAGGAATTTAAAAGATATTTCGATATTGGTGTATTTCATGCAACAGAATCATGGATTCGGACAACCTTCGGTGCTGCGGAAGGCGCAGGCAGAAGGTTTGTTATATCCGAGATAAAGTATCTTTTAAAGCGTAACCCACTGTTGCTTGTTCCTATGGTATTTCGTGACGGTATGAAGTTTTTTGGGTATCGGTTGGGGTTGAAACATAGTTGCTTTTCTAAGCGCCTTTGTGCAAGCCTCAGTATGACTAAAAGATATTGGACATAGTGTTAGGTGAAGTAGATGACTGATATTTTGATGTTGCGGAGTCAAAATATTGTTTCTGATAGTCGTGTGTTGCGATATGAAAATTGGTTTCAGAAGCATGACATATCTTATCGAATTGTAGGATGGGATAGAGAACAATCAGGAATAGAGCGGGAAAATACTATATACTGTCGGATTAAAGCGGGATTTCAGCAAAAATCAAAAGCAATAATCGGAAGAATAAAGTGGAACGCTTGGCTGATGAAATATCTTTATGGATACCGCAAATCATATAGAATTATCCATGCGTGTGATTTTGACACGGTATTGCCCGCACTTGTTATGCAGCTGTTTGGGAAAAAGGTTATATTCGATATATTTGATTGGTTCAGCGACGAAACAAGGACAGGGAAATGGTTTATAGACAAGACAATCAATTTCCTTGAGCGTCTGGCAGTACAAAAAGCCGACTTAGTGATTTTGTGTGAAGCGGGGAGATTGAAACAAATTCAGTGCATCCCGAATGAATATATAGTGATACCCAATATACCTTCTGTTCCCACTGTGGAGTTTGTGTCTGATAGGACTTTCAACAAAACAATCGGGTATGTTGGTGGTATTGTTGCAGATCGTGGGTTAGAAGAACTGGTGCATGTAATCGCAGAATTGCCGGATTGGACCTTGCATATTGCCGGATTTGGGAATGAAAGGCTTGTTAAAGAGATTGAGGAATACAGCAGGAAATACGAGAACATCCATTATTACGGTAAAGTACCTTATGATGAAGCTATAAAGATAATGCGGAGCGTCGATTTGATATATGCTATGTATTATAAGAACAATAGAAATCATGTATTTGCTGCACCCAATAAGTTTTACGAAGCAATTTTTTTGCAAAAGCCTATTATCACAACAGAAGGAACTCTGGTTGGGGATAAAGTGCGAGGAGTAAATTCGGGATATGTGATTGATGAGGGCGAAGAAAATTTAAAGAAATTGCTGAGTTTGATTACAACAGACGACATTAAGCATGTTAAACTCGCAATAAGAAATTTAGCAAAAATAAATTCAACGTTGTTTGATAGTGTAATGCAAAGATATTTAGCGCATATAAGTGTGTTGTCTAATTAACTATAGAGTATAATATTGGAGGATATAGAGAAACATCGGTGAAGATTCTGATTTTTGGCTTGGGAGCCCGGTTCGGCGGTGTGGAAAAATACTTTTTAGACCGCTTGCCATACATACTGAAGCATGATCAAATTGATTTAGCATTCACAGAGCCGGATTTAATAGAATACAGAGAGCAGATTGATAAAAGAGTTGGAATTAAACAGATTGCTCATATAACAAATCCTATAAAATATTGGATGACGTGGCGCAGACTGTTGAAGAAAGAGCAATATGATAAGGTATACTGTAACACGGATTATGCTAATATCGTGTTATATATGGCAGTAAAGTCTGTGGGAACAAAACTCACGGTGCACTGCCACAGCACACAGATTGATATGGCTGCTCCCATAAAGAAGGCAATTTTCACTGCATATCACTATTTTGGCCGTATTTTTACAAATTTATTTGCTGATGAAAAATATGCATGCTCAGAGCCTGCGTATAGATGGCTGTTTGGGAATTCAGGGGTCCCAAATATCAAACGGAATTCAATTCACAGTGAGTTATACCAGTATAATCCTGCTGTAAGAAAGAAAATGCGTGAACAGCTGGGAATATCACAGGATACATTGGTAATAGGGCATGTTGGCAGGTTTTCATATGCTAAGAACCATGAATTTTTGCTTGAAGTTTTTGCAGAGATTTGTGCTAGGCATATAGATGCGAAACTTTTGCTTGTTAACGGTACTGACCAAAAGGATGCATCTTGGGAGGCGGTTCAGTGTAAGGCAGAATTGCTCCAGATTGAAAAAGATGTCTGTTTTTTGGGATATCGCAGCGATATTCCTGAACTTATGCAGGCAATGGATGTTTTTTTGCTGCCGTCACGATTTGAGGGAATGCCTTTGGTTGGGATTGAAGCGCAGGCAGCTGGCCTTCCATGTTTTATATCTGATCAGGTTACGAGAGAAGTTAAAGTTACAGAACTTGTTGAATTTTTACCTATAACTGATTCAGGTGTTTGGGCTGAGGCTATCCTGAAAAGATGGCGGGATGTCCGGAAAGATATGAGTGAATACATTAAATCCTCTGGGTACGATTTTTTTACAGAGATGAATGCTGTTAGTTAAACATTTGGAGATAACAATGCATCCTAAGATTTCAATCATAACAGTCACGTTGAATAGTGAGAAAACCCTAGAACAGACGATTTCAAGTGTGGTAAACCAAACCTACGATAACATTGAATATATTATCATAGATGGGGGATCAACAGACGGAACACTTGATATTATCCATAAATATGAAAAAAACATAGCATATTTAATCAGCGAACCGGATCATGGGATTTATGAAGCCTTCAATAAAGGTGTGCGTGCTGCAACAGGAGATTATATTGAAATAATCGGCTCTGATGATTGCCTATGTAATTATGACATTATCCGACAAGTTGCTGAATGCTTGGATGGTAACATTGATATATTAAGCTGTTGTCAGTGGGCAGTAGAAGAAAACACAGGTTATCAAAGATTGCTTACGAATTATTCTGCCCGCAATAAAAGAACATATGTTGGCGGAATGATTCCCCACGGTAGCATGTTTGTAAAAAAAGAAGTGTTAGAAAAATATCCTTTTGATGAAAGCTACAAAATTTCGGCAGATTATAAGTTTTTCCTTTCAGCGTATTACGATTCGAATATTCTTATAAAATATAGCGATATAGCTGTGCTGTTTTTTTCTGCTAATGGTATATCAAGTAATATTGCTGTGTGTGAAGAAGATAAAAGGATAGTAAAAGAACTAAGATTGCCTGATTCTTTTGCGAAGGATAATCGTTCTGTATGGAAAAAAAATGTTCGAGCGATTTTGGGGGAAATGGGAATATATTCGATCATTAAGAAAATCAAAGATAGACTTGTACTTGAGAGACATCAGTGCAACAATCGGATATGTCGTTGGTGTGGACGGGGTGTCTAGATTTCTGAACAGGTATAAGGAAGTTGATGAGAAAATCGAGGGATGGTTATGAAAATTACAGTGGCGGGTACAGGTTATGTCGGACTTTCTAATGCAGTGCTTTTGGCGCAGCATAATGAAGTTACAGCACTGGATATTGTGCAGGCCAAAGTAGATAAAATAAATCATAAGGAATCGCCCATAATCGATGCTGAGATATCAGATTATCTGGCACACAAAGAACTTCACTTGCATGCAACTGTTGATTGGAAAGAAGCTCTTTCAAATGCAGAGTACGTAATAATATCCACTCCAACTAATTATAATCCTGAAAAGAGTTACTTTGATACATCATCAGTAGAAGACATCATAAAAAAAGTCTGTGAAGTCAATGACCATGCAGTTATGGTCATCAAATCTACGATTCCTGTAGGCTATACCGAGCGTGTAAAAAAGCAGTTTGCGACAGACCGCATTATCTTTGCCCCAGAATTTCTAAGAGAGGGGCATGCACTGTACGATAATCTTTATCCTTCTCGCATTGTAATTGGAGAAGATTCGGAGCGAGCTCATGAATTTGCAAATCTTTTGGCGGAAGGTGCTATAAAAAAAGACATTCCAATGATTTTTACTGGAAGTACAGAAGCTGAGGCTATCAAACTGTTTGCGAACACATACCTCGCTCTCCGTGTTTCGTATTTTAATGAACTGGATACATACGCTGAGATGAAAGGCCTCAACACGCAGCAGATTATAGAAGGGGTATGTCTTGACCCGCGTATTGGGATGCACTATAACAATCCATCTTTTGGATATGGCGGATACTGCCTGCCGAAAGACACAAAGCAGCTTTTAGCGAATTATGCGGATGTGCCGCAGAATCTTGTGGAGGCTATCGTCGAGTCCAATCGTACGCGCAAGGATTTTATTGCTGACCAAGTGCTGAAAAAAGCAGGATACTATCACTATGGTGACGAAAATCAGTACGATAAGGGAAAAGAGAAGGAAATCATCATAGGCGTTTACCGCCTGACTATGAAAGCAAACTCTGATAACTTCAGACACAGTTCTATCCAGGGCATCATGAAGCGTGTAAAGGCTAAAGGAGCAAAGGTTATAGTCTACGAACCTACATTGGAAGACGGAAGTACTTTCTTTGGGAGTAGAATCGTAAATGATTTGGAAACATTCAAAGCACAAAGTCTTGTTATTATAGCTAACCGCTGCGATGATAGTTTGGGAGATGTACAAAATAAGGTATATACAAGAGATTTGTTTAGCAGAGATTGAGGGGAAATGATTTTTTTAGGCTTGCAAGGCGACTATAGTGTGAAATCGTTGGATATATTCGAATGTGATATTATTGAAACAAAGGTTGAATTTGATGGATAAGATTGACGTATCAGTCGTGGTTCCTGTATATAATGTAGAGAAATATTTAAAAGATTGCTTGGATAGCCTCGAACGACAGACACTAAAAAATATCGAAGTTATTATGGTGAACGATGGTTCAACGGATGGATCCCGAAACATTGCTGAGGAATATGCATGTAGAAATGATAATTTTTTACTTATTGATAGGCTGAATGGTGGATTAAGTGCTGCAAGAAATACAGGGATGAGTTTTGCCAAAGGGAAATATATATATTTTCTTGATAGTGACGATTATCTTGTAGATAATGCACTTGAATTGCTATATAAGAAATCAGAGAATGATAACCTCGATGTGCTGTTGTTTACTTCATATACTTTTCATGACGATTCTCCCGAATTGATTATGGAGAAACATGTTAAGTATCGAGGAGAGTACACTCATGTTTATTCTGGGTTGCAAGCGTTACAAAAATTTATTGACAATAATGATGTATGTATAAGTTGTTGTTGGATTTTTTCAAGATTAGGTGTTATAAGGGAAAATAAACTCAAATTTTATGAAGGAATAATACATGAAGACCACTTGTTTCAATGGCAAATTTTGTCTTTGAGCAAAAGAGTTGCGGTTTTAAACAGTCCTTTGTATTGTCGGCGGATTTGCCCTGGATCAATTACATCGGCTAAGTCAGATTGGATAAAAAAAATATATGCTGTGAGATGTACAATTGTAGCTGGAGATATGTTTGTTATGCAAAATCCCGAAATAATTGGGAAGACAACTTGCTGGTTCATGAGGTTTTGGGCCAATTTTTTCTTTATGGATTGGTTGATGCTGGATGAATATACACGAAATCGTTATGATTTGAAGATATTTTATATAGAAGTTGCGGATGTTTTGACCAAGTATGGATTTGGCAACAATATCCGGCTTTGGCTGTTTTATAAGCATCCCAAAATTTTTGGGCTATTGAGGCGTATAAAAAGATTTGTGAAAGTATTAGAATTATAAGTGTCACTAAAAATTTGGCAGAAATATGGTGGGACACCATTACTTAGGGAGGGTATACTGAAGTGTGTGGAATATGTGGAATTGTATATAAAGAAGCACAACAGTATAGAAATATAATTCCTAAAATGTTGAAGGCCATTTTGCACCGTGGTCCTGATGAAAATGGAAAATGGTTTTTTGATAATTGTGCATTAGGACATACGCGCTTGAGCATTGTAGATATAAAAAGCGGGCAGCAGCCTATGGTTAAGCGTAATTTAGGGCTGGTGTTCAATGGAGAAATTTACGGTTATAAAGAACTCAGGAAAGGCCTTCTAAAGCGAGGTATATCGTTTGAAACAAATTCTGATACAGAGGTCATTTTGGCAATGTATCAGTGCCATGGGCAGCGAATGATGAGTTATTTGCCTGGCATGTTTGCATTTGCTGTTTGGGATGATGAATCACAAACGTTGTTTTGTGCACGGGATCGGTTCGGAGAAAAACCATTTTATTATGCTTGGGGTAAGAATGGGGAATTTATCTTTGCCTCTGAAATTAAGGCAATATTAGCTAGTGATCTTGTTGAACCTGTTTTAGATGATGGACAGCTTTGGCATTATATGAACTATTCGTATATATATCCAACACGTACAATATATAGAAATATCCATACATTGCCACCTGCACATACACTTGTCTTAAAGAATGGGATAGTTGAAATAGAACGATATTGGCATTTACCTGGGACAAATACGGATATCACAGAACATGAGGCGATTGATGAATTTAAACGGTTATTTAAGAAAGCTGTAGAGCGGCAGTTGGTTGCAGATGTACCGGTTGCTGCGTTTTTAAGTGGAGGCTTGGATTCAGGTTCCGTGGTTGCTGTGGCAGCACAGTTGGTGCCACAGCTTACTACTATTTCGTTTGCGTTTAGAGAGGGGATAGATGAATCGTATACGGCCAGAACCATGGCGGAACGATATAATACGAATCACATTGAGATTAGGGATATAGATTTCGATATGTCGGAAATGCTGGAAAAAATGCAACAAATATTTGATGAACCATTTGCAGACCCTGCGGTAATCCCTGCATATCTTATATCAAAAGAAGCGAGAAAATATGCAAAGGTTGTTTTAACAGGAGATGCAGGGGATGAACTGCTGGGTGGATATGATAGGAGATATCGAGCATTATTATACATGCAGAGATACCAAAAATCGGAAATACCCTCATTTATCCGTAATGATTTTTTACATTGTAAACGGTTCATAAATCGCTTAATTAGAAAAATAAAAAAATGTGCAGGAAGTAGTAAAACATATCCGCTAACAATAGAACGCGCTTTGAGAAATACAGATATTAAGCTGCAAGCGATGACTATGTTGTGTGATGATACAAAGGATATTGTTGGATACGCACGTAAAAAAGGGCAGATGCTGTCTGAGTATTTGCAAAGGGAAATAGGGCTGTTGTCTCCCAAAGATGATTATAGAATATATGATGGATTCTTGGAAACAGAAGCATTGGATAATGCTCTGCGCGTTGATTTGCAAGATTATTTACCGGGAAATGGCTTCCTGAAAACAGATCGTACAACTATGTCGGTATCATTGGAGAGTCGTACTCCCTTTTGTGATAAGGATTTAGCAGAGTTTTGTGTGAGTTTGCCGTTTAGTATGAAGGTAAATTATGATCAAGATAAATATATATTGCGAAAAGCGATGGGAGATATGTGGACTGAGCCAGTTCGGCTTGGTGTCAAAAATGGATTCTCCCCGCCATTCGATAAATGGCTCCAAGAAAATAAAGTGCGAGAGATGGAAGAATATTACTTGAAATGTAAAGGAAGAAAACTTTTTCAGGTACTTTCCTATGATGGTGTGCAAAAACTTATTAACTCGAAAAAATATGTTTGGCCAGAGTGGAGTCTGTTGATGTTATCGATGTGGATGGAAAAGCACCCATGCAATTTTGAATCGTAATCATAATAATTTCTTTTATGACATCGACAAACAGGTACTTTTTAGTAGAGAGGTAATTTGTTGAATGAGGTCACTTATTAAAATATTTTCGATTTTAACCAAGGAACAAAAAAAATATTGTATAGGTTTAACTATTGCAATGCTGATAGGCGGTACAATCGAGGCAGTAGGAATTGGGGCGATCTTACCGCTTATTTATATAATGGGAGAGCCCAATTGGTTAGATCAGAATAAAAACGTAGGAAAGTTATTAGAGGCAATTGGAATCACGACGCATTCGCATTTTGTTGTGCTTTGTGCATTATGCTTGATTATTATTTATATAGTGAAAAATATTTACCTTGGATGGCAGAGCCGTATGCAAATTAATTTTGTAATGAAAGGTCAAACTTTATTCGCAGGTGAACTTTTTAAAACATATTTGTCACGTCCGTATATTTTTCATGTGAATCATAATACAGCTATATTAACGAGAAATGTGAGTAGTGGGGCAACAACTGCATTCGCAGGTGTTTTGATACCTGCATTACAGCTCGTGACAGAAGTTGTTGCTGTTTTTATTATTTGGGTTATGCTTGTGATAGTTGATGCTTTTACTGCAATTGTTGTAGCGGGCTTTTTAGCTATTATATTATGGTTGTTGATAAAAGCATTTCGAAAAAAAATCGTCGAGCAGGGAATTATTCAAAATAAGTATGCCGGAGAAATGGGACGGTGGATTAATCAGGGGCTTGGGTCTATCAAGGAAACAAAAGTACTAGAGAAGGAAGCCTATTTTGCACATGAATATATCAAAGGATATACGCGGTTCGGGGAGGCTAATCGCAAGTTTAGCTTATTGAACCAAATGCCCCGATTACTTATAGAGACTATTGTTGTTACAGCATTGTTGCTGCTTATCATTATAAAAATATGCCAAGGATATAATCCAATGGACATTGTTCCACTGCTCGGAGTGTTGGCCCTTGTGGCCTTTAGACTAATGCCGAGTGCTAATCGAATAATTAGCATCACAAATACAATCAAATTTCAGATAGCCTTTTTCGATTATATGTATGATGAATTATGTGAAATTAGAAATCGACTTGAGTCAGGGAAAGCCGATTTGCTTTTGGCAGAGCCTTCGGAGAAGATTCCTTTTTCAAAAGAATTACTCGTAGACCATCTGGTGTTTAAATATCCTGAAGGGCAGCATGAGGTATTGCAGGACGTATCATTTACTGTCCCCAAAGGAAGCTTTGTAGGAGTTGTCGGCCCATCCGGAGCAGGAAAGACAACATTTGTTGATATCCTGCTTGGCCTTTTGACTCCTACTGCTGGTAAAATAACAGTTGATGGTGTGGACATTCAGACAAATATTCGTGGCTGGCAGGCAAATCTTTCCTATGTACCGCAGTCGATTTATTTAATAGATGGAACTATAAAGGATAATGTCGCTCTTGGTGTGGCTCCGGAGGATTTCGATGAGGAGCTGCTGATTCGTGCGCTCAAAATGGCAGAGCTTTACGATTTCGTAGAGGAGTTGCCGAAAGGCATCGAAACCATGGTGGGTGAGCGAGGCGTAAAGCTTTCCGGTGGACAGCGCCAGCGCATTGGTATAGCACGCGCATTGTACTATAAGCCGGAAGTGCTGGTTCTTGACGAAGCAACGAGTGCGCTTGATAATGAAACAGAAAAGAGCATTACAGATACAATTTTGAAGCTCAAGGGGCAGATTACGATTATTGCTATTGCTCATCGTGTGAGTACGCTTGAAGCCTGCGATTTCAAAGTAAAATTTGAAGCAGGAAAGGCAACTATTCTATCAAAGTGATAATAAAGTACTATTGTTCTGTAGATATGGAGGCCGGGGATGAAATACATAGACGATATTATTGATTTGCTTCAGCATATAGAAATATCGGCAGATAGGCAGTTTGGCACTTATGATGAGGGAATTTTTGAGATTTTATTATTTCTCAGAGAGTGTAAAAAAAATCGTAAAGCATTGTTTATTTGTGGGAATGGAGGAAGTGCCGGTATTGCTCAGCATATGACAGGAGATTTTCTAAAGAATGGTGGGTTCAGAACTTTTAGCATGTATGGGCAGCCAACAATCACCTGTATATCCAATGATCTTTCTTATGAGTATGTGTTTTGCAAACAATTGGAACTTTTAGCTAACAAAGATGATTTATTGATAGCAATAAGCAGTTCGGGAAATTCAGAAAATATTATAAAGGCTGTTAAAACGATAAAAAAGATTGGTGGAAAGGTAATCACTTTTTCAGGATTCAAATCGGATAATAAGCTAAAGACATTAGGAGATATCAACGTTTATGTACCTGCCGAGCATTATGGAATGGTTGAGTCTATACATAACTTGATATTGCAGCAACTTGTTGACATTATAGTTGATGAGGATGGAGTTGCGATGAGGTTGAATACAGATGACTAATAAAATTAAGCAAGCTGTGATTTTGGCGGGTGGATTGGGTACTAGACTTCGTCCATTTACTAACGAGCATCCGAAGCCTATGTATAGATTTAATAATAAGCCGTTTATTGAATATCTTGTTGAACAGGTAAAGAGCTTTGGAATAAAAAAAATAGTTATCTTACTAGGGTACAAGGCGCAGGAAATACAGGACTATCTTGGGGATGGAAGCCGGTATGGCTTGACCATAGAGTATAGTGTCACACCTGTTGAGTACGAGACAGGAAACCGACTGCTTGAAATCAGGGATTTATTGGATGATAGATTTTTGCTTATGTATTGTGATAATTATTGTCCGATAGATTTTGATAAGCTCGTTCGGGATGCATATAAAAATGATGCAGCGATACAAATTACTGCATATACAAATAGAGATAATTATACAAAAGATAATCTTTTAATAGCCACTGACGGCAAGGTTGAGGTATACGATAAAAAGCGTGAAACCCTAGGATTAAAAGGCGTTGATATTGGCTATGCAATCATAAAAAAGGAGACATTGGATTTACTTGATTCAAATTCAGGTATAGTGAATTTTGAGAAAGAAGTATACCCACAATGTGTGGCGCAGGGAGAACTGTTTGCTACTTCAGTAGAACATAGATATTATTCTATAGGCTCGTGGAATCGTATAGAATTAACAGAACAGTTCTTTTCAGAAAGAAAGACAATCTTTTTGGATAGAGATGGAACATTAAATGTTCGGCCACCAAAGGCGTGTTATGTTGAACGCCCGGAAGGATTTGTGTGGCTTCCGGGGGCGAAAGAAGCAATACAAAAACTCAAAGAAAATGGATACAGATTAATTCTTGTGTCAAATCAACCGGGGATTGCTCGGGGAAATCTGTCAGTAGATACGCTTAATGCGATTCATGATAAAATGCAGGCGGATTTAAGACAAGAAACAGGCTATGAAATAGATGCAATGTATTATTGCCCACATAATTGGGATGAAGAATGTGAATGCAGAAAACCAAAACCCGGAATGTTGTATGAGGCACAGAAAGAGTATTCATTAAATCTTCGGAAATGCATCTTAATTGGTGATGATGAAAGGGATATACAGGCAGGAAAAGCCGCGGGGTGCAAATGCTATCAGGTTAAGGATGATAGCAGTCTGCTGGATATAGCTAATAAAATTATTCAAGGGGATTGAGCCATGATTATATCGAAAACTCCATTGAGAGCCTCTTTTTTTGGCGGAGGGACTGATTTCAGAGATTTTTTCGAGACAACTGAAATAGGGTACGGAAGCACGGTCAGTACGGCATTGAATATGTATATCTATATCATGGTCAATAAAAGATTTGATGATAAGATTCGTATCAGCTACAGGATTCAGGAATTGGTTGATAATGTTGACGAGGTTGAACATAATATCATTCGTGAAGCGATGAAGATTGCCGGTGTAGAACGAGGCGTGGATATTGTATATTCTGCGGATATACCAATTAGTTCATCTGGTATAGGCTTAGCTTCATCAAGTGCAATGGCTGTAGGAGTGCTTAATGCATTATTTGCTTATAAAGGTGTATGTCTGTCCCCGGACAAATTGGCACAGCATGCGTGTGAAATTGAAATTGACAGGTTAAAAAATCCTATCGGAATCCAGGATCAGTATGCTGTTGCTTATGGGGGATTAAAACGATATAGGTACTATGCATCCGGCGAGGTCAGTGTGGCTAATGTCATATGTAAAAAAGAGATTATGGAGATTTTAAAGCGTAGGCTGATGCTTTTTTATACAGGCGTAAACAGAATTTCTTCACATATCCTTAGCGACCAAAAGCAGAACATAAAAAAGAAATGTGATGTTTTGAATGAAATGGTAGGAATGGTAGATGAGTCGATAGCTCTTTTGGAACGGGGAGATTTGCATAAATGGGGAGCTATGCTGGATAAAGCATGGACCTTGAAAAAGCAAATGTCAACGCAGATTTCAACATCATTGATAGATGAAATGTATATAAAAGCAAAAGTTGCCGGAGCCATTGGTGGTAAGGTTTTGGGTGCTGGTGGCGGCGGTTTTTTGCTTTTGTACGTTCCTGAGGAAAAACAAGAAATTGTTCGAGATGAATTGAGAGAATATAGATTAGTCAATTTCAATTTTGAAGATGAAGGAAGCCGTATCATATTTATGGAATGAATGTGATACGGCATACGGAAGGGTGCTATGCTTATGATATCCGTTATTATGCTTACATATAATCGTGCTACTTTTGTAAAAAATATGATTGAGGACATACTGAGTCAATCATATTCAGATTTCGAGTTCATTATAATCGACAATGGGTCATCTGATAATACGAGAGAAATCCTTAAGCATTACAGGGAAAAAGAATGCAGGATAAAAATTATTGCTATGAATGAACCACATTCCATAGGGTATGCCAGAAATAGGGGAGTGGAGGCAGCCAGAGGAGAGTATATAGCCTTTGTAGATGATGATGATCGTGTGAAAATAGATTATCTAGAGTTTCTGTTTAATCTTATCAATGAGAATAAAGCGGATATTTCAATTTCTGGATGTACAGAAGGTGATGGGACTTCCCGTAAGCCACAATGTCTATTTGATGAAAAAATAGTTACAGACGGTACAGGAGCGGTAAAATTTTTGTTGAAAAGAGATAAAATTAGAGCGGGAATGTCACCTAAATTGTATAAAAGAGAGATATTGCAAAAATATCCTTTTGAAGAAAATTGTCGAAATGAAGATGTACATACGCAATACAAATATCTTTTAGAAGCAGATAAAGTCGTTATGCATGGTTTGGATAAATATTATTATTTGCGACATGGTAGCAATATTTCGGGGTTTACTAGTGATGCGAATCAGTGGAATAAAGAAATTATGACTGATTATCTGCGTGCATACAGGAATCGAACTGAGTATATTGAAAAAAAGGCACCCAGCATTGCAAGTTTATCCAGATATTGTGAATGGTCTTTTTGGATTAGCATGGTAGACAAAATCACAAAACATGATTTGAAAGACTGTTTGAATATAAAAAATGATTTGGTAAGTAAACTGAACAGTGTCAAAGAAGAATTTTTGAGTCATCCTGAAATAAAAGACTTTGAAAAGAAGTGGATGGAGGCATACGTGATTAATGGGAATAATTAAAGAGTCCTTTGATACAAACAGACAAATATTAGGTAAAATATTACCGTTAGATACACCTTTTACTGTAATTGTTGATGCATCAGAGGTATGTAATCTAAAATGTAATTACTGCTTTCGGTCAGACAGAAATAAAGACAATTGGGGATATGCTAAGGCCCTTAATAAAATGGAGTGGAATACTTTTGTAAAAATAATTAACCAAATAAAAGAATTTCCACAGTCTGTTAAGCAGATATCATTATCTTGTCATGGAGAACCTTTAACAAATTCGAATCTTGCTAAGATGGTTTCTCACATAAAGAGTGAGGGGATAAAAAGCAGAGTCTCAATACATACAAATGCGACATTGTTAACAGAAACATACGCGCGAGAATTGGCGCAGTCAGGAATTGACAGGATAGTTGTTTCCTTACAGGGACTTAATTCTGAAGCATATGAAAGAATATGCGGAGTAAAGATAGATTATAATAAATTCTATAACAACTTAAAGTTGTTATATGGATATAAGGGCGAAAAAACGCAAATCTATATCAAAATTGCAAATACTGCCCTATGTGAAGGCGAGGAACAAGAATTTTATGATATGTTCACACCGATTGCCGATAGAGTGTTTATAGAACAGATTGTTCCTATCTGGAAGAATGTTGACAGTGTTGGGGTCAATATGGATATACAGAATAAATACGGGAAAAAATTTAAAAAGCAGAAATGCTGTCCTCTGATTTTTCACACGGTTGTTGTACTGCCGAATGGGGATGTTTATCCATGCACGCAGCTGTTATCAGAAGAAAAATTGGGGAATATAAATGATAATAGTCTGTTGCATTATTGGCAATCTGACAGGAGACAGGAGCTGCTAAAACAACAACTGGAGTTACGGTCGCCTCAAATGTGCGAAGATTGTTCAATTTTGAATAATTCTATTTATTCCGAAGCAGATATGATAGATGAATATAGGTTTGAAATACTGGGGCGAATGAAGACGAAATAGTAAGAGGTTTTTGACAATGGAGAAAAAGAACTATGCTTGGCCGGTTACGACTATGTGTAAATATGATTATTTGGCGTTATGTAAATTTGTGGAAGAAAATGATGTCATTTTGCGCGAGAAGCAGATTGTGATTTTTGGCAGCGGTATTCGTGGCACATCTTTTTCTGTGCAGTTAAAGCGTTTGGGATATGATGGCTTTATATTTACGGATAATAACCAATCAAAGGTTGGTGGATTTATCAATGAATTTCCGATTGTATCCTATGATGAAATAAAAAAACAGCGAGGGCAGGTCGTTATTATTATTTCTGTGGAAGGCGGATTTGCTATTGCCGAGCAATTGAAAAATGATGGTTTTGCAGAGAATAAGGATTTCTTCTACATAGAAAGTCATCTTTATGAGAACTATGTTCATATCTTTTGCGATAGCACGCCGTGCAAGACTTTGATTATGGGTGACTGTGGTTTGACGGATCTTTCACTTTCGGATACAGATTTTGAAAACGTAGGAGAAAAACTGCAACGGATTATAAAAGATGGAACAACAAAAGTTCTCGCAATTCATGCTATGGGAATGAGAGCGTATTACAATATTGCGAAGGCACATATACGCCATATCCACAAGCCTGATAACATCATATTGATGACGAATTTGGAAACCTTTACCGGGAAACAAAACTTATTGCCACGTTCGCAGCATGCGCCATTGATTCGTCAGCTGGCAGAGGCTCTTGATTTCAAAGACGAAGGGCTTAATCGATATGCTCAGGTCACGAAAGAACGGTTTCAAAATTACAAAATGGACTATTTTACTTCTTCGGACGAGGCTATGGGAGGTATGTCCGGAGATAAAAATAATAAAATTGTTATCAAGCTGAATTATATGTATCGCATGGATCCGGAAAATGAATGTGTTGTGTATTTGAAAAAATTCATACAGATGTGTGCGGAAAGAAATATACGGTTAATGCTTTTCATACCCCCTGCCAATTATCAGTACGCGGTATCTTTGTGGGGGGACAGATTTACTGACAGTTATGAGCAAAATACCGCCTTTTTGAAAAGAGTGGCGGAAGATGGTAAGGTTCCGCTGCTGGATTTGAGCTATTTACTTCCTTCGGTACTGTTTGCAGACGTTTCAACTATAGATGAGACTGTAAATCAAGAAGGGCGTGAAAAAGTAGCAGCAGCTATTAATGCCAAATATAAGGAGTTGGCGTTCGATGATTAAAAATGTGCTGGAATATCTCCAATCTAGTGCGAAAAATTTTCCGAATAAGGTTGCTTTCGCTGATTCTAATCAGGAAGTGACGTTTTGTGAACTTAATAAAAGAGCATTAGAGCTGGCATGGAAGATTAGGGAACAGTGTGGAGAAGTTAGAAGGAGGCCTATAGCGGTCTATATGAAGAAAAGTGTAGACTGTATTATTGCTTTTATGGGAATAGCCTATAGCGGCAATTTCTACTCGCCGTTGGATATATCTTCACCTCTGGCCAGAAATAATAAAATCCTGGAAGTATTAAAGCCTATGGCGATAATATACGCCCAAGAGGAAAATACTTTGGATGGTTCTTGGGAAAATATTATACTTCCAAGAGAGATTGATGATAACGTATCCGATATAGACATTTCTCCAATTTGTGATGTAGACCCATTGTATGTGCTATTTACTTCGGGTTCAACCGGTCAGCCTAAAGGTGTCGTTATAAGTCATAGAAGCGTGATTGATTATGCTGAGTGGCTCGCGGACACTTTTTCCTTTGATGAACATACTGTTTTTGGTAATCAGGCCCCGTTCTATTTTGATAACTCTATTTTAGATATTTATTCGACTTTAAAGAATGGCGCTGCAACATATATTATTCCTGATATATGTTTTACATTTCATAAGCAGTTGTTTGCTTATTTGAATGAACATAAGATTAACACTTTGTTTTGGGTGCCCTCAGCGTTGGTTTCAGTTGCCAATGGCAGGGCATTGGATGAACTGCATCTTGAGCATTTGGAAAAGGTGCTTTTCTGTGGAGAGGTTATGCCGAATAAGCAGCTGAATATTTGGCGCAAGGCTTACCCGGAAGTACTTTATGCAAACTTATACGGACCTACGGAAATTACGGACGTTTGCGCATATTATATTGTTGATAGGGAGTTCTCTGATGATGAGCCTTTGCCTATTGGTGTACCGTGCGCTAATACAGAAATAATTATTTTAGACGAGGACAATAAACCTGTTGTAGGACAGGGATTAGGTGAGTTGTGCGTAAGAGGAACTTGCCTTTCGCTTGGGTATTATGATAACACGGAGAAAACAGAGTCGGCATTTGTGCAGAATCCACTTAATCCGTATTATCACGATCTTCTCTATCGAACTGGAGATTTGGTTCGCTTCAATGAGCGTGGAGAGATAGAGTACGTTTGCCGCAAGGATTTTCAGATAAAGTTGCAGGGGCATAGGATAGAACTGGGGGAGATAGAGACCGCGACCTTGGCATTGCCAGAGGTAGGACAGGCATGTGCACTTTATGATGAAGAGAAAAAACGCATTGTTTTGATTATATCTTTAATCAATGTCGAAATAGGGGAAAAGCAGCTTTATCAGCAGCTTAAGGTAAAACTGCCGTGGTATATGTTGCCGGGAAAGATTATATTGCTGGATGAATTGCCTCTAAACCTAAACGGAAAGGTCGACAGAGTAAGGCTTAGAAGGGAGTATCTGGAGGATGGAACTGGAAAGTCTTAATAAGTACTTGGAAGAATTGCGTGGGGCAGATGTTATCCTTTATGGGGCTGGATCAAAAGGAAAACAGGCAATTGAGCTTTTGCGTCGCTATGGTGTTGAACCTGCAGCCATCTGCGATTCTGATAGAAACAAGTGGGGTCGGAATTTTGAGGGGATGGAGATAGAAGACTACAATACTGTACGCTCACGTTTGACAGGGAAGGTATTTATGCTGTTGACAGTTTCCAGCAGATTTGCACGTGAAATAAAAACAGTCGTCCGCGGGGGGGGGACATCGTAAAGCAGCTTTGTATACCATTCAAAACAGAGGTGGAACTCCTTTCAGATGCGGAAATGATGACTTGTTGGGAAGAGTTGGAAGAGGCTTACGAATCTTTGGAGGATGATATTTCCCGTCAAGTGTTTGAGAAAACAGTGGGATATAAAGTGACTGGAGACTATTTGCCGCTTTTTGATTATCTTGAGACAAATGAACCAAATCTTGGTTTTTTTGATACAGAATTATTCCCGAAGAGACGTGATCATGTGTATGTTGATGTAGGGGCGTTTACGGGAGACAGTTTGCTCAGCTTTGCTATGGCCGTACGCGGATCTTATAAAGAAATTGTGGCGTTTGAAGGAGACAAAGGGATATATAAATCTCTTTGCGATATGTTGACTTATGCCCGATTGCCTCATGTTACTACGGTAAATAAGCTTTTGTTTAGCGGGGCTGAAGAAAAAGAGTGGCACTCGATTCGAAATAATCAGAATATTCTCTTTGACTCCCCGAATCTTTATGGAAAAGCAGAAGTCATTTTTAGCAGCAGGGAGGCTGTTGCCCGTGGACCAGTTAATTTCATGACGGAAAGGGTTTATACAGATACACTGGATAATAGTTTGCAGGTTAGCCCAACGGTGTTGAAAATTAATGCAATGGGGGCGGATTTTGATATTCTTAAGGGGGGAAGAAAGCTTATCAGACAGTGCCAGCCAATGCTTTGCTTGGAATTCGGCGTTAGAAAGCAGGACGTTGGCAGATTGATTCCGCTCATCAAGGATATTAATCCGAATTATCGGTTTTATATGCGAGTGAAAGAGATATACGGAGATTTTAAAACAGTACTCTATGCAGTGTAAGAGAGGTGCAGAATGGACAGTTATAAAGAGAAAGTTAAGGAACTTATCCATGATATAGAGGAATATGAAGATTTTGAAGATGATACGGATTTGTTACAAAAAGGCATTATGAAGTCGCTTTGCTTCATGTATGTTGTTACGGAACTGGAACACGAATATGGCTTTACATTTCCTGAGGATGAGCTGGACATAAAGAACTTCGATACGGTTGAACATATTGCGAAGCTGGTAAAATCATTAGTGGATTCTAAGTAGAAATAAAAATATTTTATATAGCATATCATCGTATACGAAGGAGTTAGTTTAAATGTTGTTTCGCGATTATGTTAATAAAACTTTTTCAGAAGAGAATAGAATACAGAATGATGAATTAGACATGCTGAGAAAATCGGAGCTTCCATGTGTAGTCTATGGAACTGGATTTCGCGCGAAAATGCTGACTGAGCATTTATCAGCGAATGGAATTACAATTAACTCGTATTCGGAGAGCAGTCAGTTTTGGCGCGAAGGCAAGACGTTTATGGGGAAGGCGGTTGTCAATGCGGAAAATTTAAATCAACTGTATGATACTTATAATTTGGTTATCGGTTGCAGCGGAGCATCAATGGCTGACAATATTGCTGTTTTTTTGCGGAATCCAACTATTGGTCATGTCTTTTTTTTCGAAAAATTTATGATTCCCTGCGAAATATCCTATGAATGGGTTATAAAACATTTGGACGAATTAGATGAAACCTTTAAAATGTTGGAAGATGATGAATCGAGGACTGTATTTTTGTCATATATTCAATCTCATGTGGAATGCTTAAATACTGATATTCCGCCTTTGTGGTCATTGTGCCGTAAAGCACAATACTTTAATGAACTGTATCGGTTTAAAAATTTCCCTCAGCATGCTTTGTTGGACGGGGGTGGTTTTGTTGGTGATACCGCGGAAGCTTTTTTAGATTTTGTTGCAGATGAAGTAAAACCTAAGGCTGTATACTCATTTGAACCGGATGAAGATAATTATTCTAAGATTGTGACTGTCGCCAAACGATACAACGATATTTATGCATACAATTATGCTTTGGGGGAGACTAACGGTGAAACGTTTTTTGAAATGGGAAATCTATCCATGTCAAAAATAACATCGCAATCGGCAGGCGAACGTATTCGGGTTGTTTCGGCGGATACTATAATAGGTGATAAACAAATTTCTTTTGTTAAGCTGGATTTAGAAGGCGGAGAGATGGATGCTCTGCGCGGTATGAAACGTATTATATCTGAGCAGATGCCGTTTTTGGCTATTTGTGTTTATCATAGAACAGAAGATTTGATTACAATACCACAGTATATAAGAACTTTGGCAAAAGATAATAATAGAGCGGTGCGGTATAAATATTATCTACGTCATCATGATATTCAGCCACATGAAACGGTATTCTATGCTGTGCCGGTTTGAGAAAGAGGTCATTAAATGAAAATAGCTATATATGGAGCAGGAGAAGTAGGGCAAGGCTGTTGTCAAAATCTGCTCCGTGCGGGAATCCAGCCAGAGGCTTTTTTTGACCGTAGGGCAAGAAAAGGGGAAGAGTGCTTGGGTATACCACTTTTGCAGGTTGATGAATATTCTGATTCGAAGCATTCTGATACTATTGTAATTATCGCGTTGGCGGATGGTCTTTTACACAAGGAGGTCGCTGATAAGCTCTGTTCTAAAGGATTTCAAAAACTGGTGTTCCTGCCAATCGCCTATGATATGCCAACGAGGTTAAAGACGAAACTCACGATTCTTTATAATGAGTATCTAGAGGGACGTGTTACTGGAGTGGTTCAAGATTACGGACGCTATGCAAAAGAATCGTTCTTTGAGGCAGGACAGGCTGTGGCAAGTGCAGGTATTGATAAAGTTGTGGTATGGGTCCCGTTGGAGATTGTTTATACAGAAAGTTTAGAGCATTGGCCGGGAGATAAAAATAATTTGCATTCGCCGTATGCTTATTATGATAGGAATATCGCAACCAATTATTGGATGTTGAATCTTATACGCTATTTCCAAGGCATGGATGGCTCTTGTGACTTATATCTCAGTATGTATGAGCGAAATGGTGGAGCAAAGCCGAATATAGAAAAACGCCGTTTGCAGTTTGAGTTGTTCGAACACGAATATAGCTTTGGGATGGAATTTTTTATTCATAGTGCGCCTGAGGCTATGTGGAATGAAAGAGGATATTTTAATATTGTTGGGGGAAACCATCGCATTATGTATTTATATGCAAAGGGATGTCGATATTTTCCTCTAAAAATTAGCAGGAAAGATTTTTGCAAGTGGCAGGGTATGGAAGCTGTAACCCCTGATTTGATTGAGAGAATTACATACCCTATATCGCATCCCGCCTTTCAGTATGTAATTGTACATGGAGTGGGGGAGATATATCATACCTTTAAGAGCATTGAGGAAAGTTACGGTCATGTGGATTTGTCCAATAAGAAAATACTGGATTTATCTCATACAGAAGGTTTTTTTGCTCGTCAATTTGCAAGGATGAAAGCGTCTAAGGTTATAGTCGCAGTGAAAGCGGAGAAATTGGCTTTTTATGAAAAGCTCAATAGACTAATGTGTGTACCAGATATCGAATTGGTAGATGAGTCTGTTATTGAGTCAGCCGAATTGAATTACGATATTATTCTTCGGAAGGATAGTATAGGTATGGTAGAAATCACGGAGCAAACGGGGAAAAATTATGAGTGATGTGAGAACCAGTTCGGAAGATTATATGGGGATTCAGATTGAGAAGAGTTCAATATGGATTTATGGTAAGGGCGGTACAGGTATTCGAACAGCTCGAGTTTTGGAAAAGTCTGGATTTAAAGTTGCTGGATTCATCGATAAAAGGGCACATGAGATGGCAATAGGAGAGTGCCCCATAATTACTTTGCAAGAGGCTGCAGAGAAAGTACAGGATAAAAATACGGTTATAGTTGTTATTTGTTTGAAGGATGTATTTCAGCATGAAATAATCGCACGTGATTTGCGGAAATTCGGGTTTTACCAATTGATATATAAACCCGCAGCCTTTTTAAATGACGGCGCTGAAGATAGTGTTGAACAGCGTGTTAATGAAATTTATGAAAACTTAGTAGAAGGATGTCATCCCCCGTTGATGTCCTGTGTGATTCCCAGGATAGATAGTGTATCGGTACATTTGCATGACAGGTTCTTGATTGAAGATTATGGAGAAACTGTCTTAGCGTGGGTGCCGATAGAACTTGTTTTTAATTATGCGGAATGTTTCGACTATCCTAAGTGCAATATGCCATTGATGTTTGGCTTGATAGGACTTTATAGTGCATTTCTCGGGAATTTATGTCAGAAAGAATATGATGATGCGTTACAGGATTTTTATTTGTATTGCGGAGAATGGTTACATCGGAATGGGATTAGTACAGAAGAAAAGCCACTGACCGGTTTCCTGGATTCACGAGCTGGCGTGTTTCAAAATCTTGAAAAACTGGCAGAGATCAATACAGGATTCTTTCAACAAAACGCACCAACCGCTACATTTTTGGACGGTGCTTTCTATTTGGCAAGTAGTGGTAGAAATCGAGTGGCTTTTCAGATTGCTAAAGGTTATAAGTATGTGCCTTTGCGTTTGGCAAAGGCTGATTATACAGTATGGTGTGATTTGGCGATGGTTCATTCTGTTGAGCGCCGTTTGTGCGAGGAAGCAGGGAGCCTTTCCTTTGCGCCTGCAGCACATCCTTATTTAGTAGATTTGCCGTGTGAGTTTTCTGATTATCAGAGACTGTTTGTCCTTGCTGCTGCTAAAGAAATTATTAGAGATTTATATCTGCAGTGCGTAGTTGTAGATGACCGTGGTGTCCAGCATGTGGATTTTACTTGTTTTGAAAAGCTGAAGAGTAAATTATGTATCTTTGAAAAAATGAATGATGGCGGCATTCTGCGTAGATATTTCCAATCATTGGGAATATTTGTTATTGGTGAAAACGACGGAGATTCTAGTAATGCAGATATTTGTTTTTGGAAAGATATTAAATCGGCTCCGTTAGGTCATGGATATTGTCTGTGTACAGACAAATTACCTGAATGGTACGGTTCCAGCAAAACTGGAGGTGAATTAATGTTCATAGCTAGAGGTCTAACGCATCGCTATTTGGGGGTGAAAGTATGAGTGCAGCACTGGTTTTTGGTTGTGGCGGTGTGGGAAGAAAATGTAGGGGTTATCTGGAAAAACGCGGTTTAGATGTTATCGCTTTTGTAGATAATGATAAGCATAAGTGGGGAACATTTTTCGATGGCATTGGGGTTATTTCACCAGCAGAAATTTTGTCGTTGGAATACCAACAAATAGCTATAGGAAATTATAAGGCGGCAGAGTCTATTAAGCAACAACTATTGAATTTGGGGGTAGAGGAACGCAAAATTGTGGTTCCCTTTGTCCCTAAGAAAGTGTTTAAAAATGATAGCATATTACCCAAAGCTAATCTTGGAGAAGAACAGGAATCGGAACTGACACGTTGGTATAAGAGACTTGGAGTGAAGTTGGCTGATGTTGATTTTTTTAAAAAGCTACAGGACTTAAAAGTTGTACTGAGAGAGTATAATATTCCGCTTAGTGAGGTTTGTGTAGTTAGCGGAGCGGTTCTGCAAGTACTTGGCTTGCGAGAATCTAAACCATTCGATGATATTGACATAATCATGAGTTCGCCTTATAGAGAATTGTATGGGAAAGGTTTAGTGATTGTTTCAGAAACTTGTGAGATGCATCCTCAAAATGAGTACGATGTATCGGATGATGAAATCATAGAGGATGCTGATATGCATTTTGTGTTTAACGGAGTAAAGTTCATGAATCCGCATATTTTATGTAAACATCTAAAAAAAAGTGGAATTAGGGAAGAGACACGTATACTTGAGAAATTTTTGCTCACAAGAACACAATTATAGGTGTGACTGTAAGGAAAGAGTTGGTGCAAAAATGGTAATAGTAAGAATCAGTCCAGGCCTTGCTAATTCAATTTACGAATTTGCCGCTGGGTATGCGTTATCAAGAAAATTGAAGCAGGGACTGGTCCTTGACATATCAGAGTGTGTTGTGTCCAGTGCAAGTAGCAGAGGATATTCATTAGATTATTTTAATATTCCTGATGTAAAAAAGTTAGTATATGGACTTCAAGATATACGTCATATTGGACATGAGGATGTATATGGGATTCCGGAGTACATAAGGGGAAAAAATAGGATCCTTGTTGAAAACGAAAATGAGTACGATGAAGCGGTTTTATACAAGTCAATTTTTGACGTGTCGGATAATGATTGTTCGGCTGATATATACATGTGCGGATATTTTTTCCCTAAAGACAAATATTACGAAGATTATTGGGAGGATATAAGATCTTTTTTTACTGTTAGAGAAAAAAGTGAGGAGTTAAAACAATTTGAAAATCTAATTGAGGGAAAAGTATCTGTTGGTATACATATACGCAGAGGCGATATGCTTTTTGCTGGGTGGGCAACCAGTATGCAAGATGATTATTATATAGCTGCTATGGAAGCTTTTAGAGAAAAGTTTGGAGAATGCATTTTTTGTGTTTTCTCGGACGATATAGATTATGCCAAAAAAATTATCGGAAAGGACAAAACAGTATATTATGTCCATTATGTTGGGTATAATGATGCTGCACTAGATGAATTTGTATCGCTTTCTATGTGTACACATAGGATACTATCAAACAGCAGTACATTTAGTAGATTAGCAGATGAATTAAATGGAGGCAAAAACAGAAAATGTTTTTGGCAGGGAGATGTTTCACAATCCAGTAGTTTGATTAAGTCATTTTGTCGAAACATAAGATTTGTAAAAAATTTAATTAAGCAAACAATTACGAATAGGGATTTCAAATGCGAAGATTTATGCATAGGTGACGAAATTAATTGGTCTGAAAAAGATATAAGACTAGGACAAAAATTAATAAAAAAGTATAGACAAGTATATAAGGCTGATAATATTGATAACATTGTTGACTATGATAATTTAAAAAATGAAGTTTTGTCAGTTGCTGTCGATGAGTCTAATTGTAACGACACGAATAGTAAAATTGCTAGATTGTCTTTAAACGTTTATAATAGCGAGTTTGATACTGAACAGGAGTTCTTTTTACAGAAATTTTACTGCTATTATTTTATGAAAAAATTCGATAATGCTTTGCAATTGGCTTTTGCCATCTATGCATCTCAGCGAGGAAATAAGTGTTTTATGCATAGATATATAGATATCTTGTTACAGCTAGGTTATCTTGAAGAAGCAATGTTAGAGGCAAGTGGATGTAAAGATTTGGAAATGTTAGATAGAATTTTAAAAAATGACCGTAATATGTTATGGCTAAAAAATGCATTGTCTTCTAGGAAAAAACATTTCATATTGGTGCCATATGCCCAAATAAATTCGTCAGATAGGATGCTCGCATTTGAGGAAATAGGAATGGTATTAGCCCATCTAGGGCATAATGTAACATTTTTGGCTGAACCGGCAAATGAAATATCTTATAAGCAGTTTATTGATGATAGGCAACTAAAAAATCGTCAGGGGGTAAAATTAATATGCGAGGTAGTGCCGTATGGAGAAGCTGTTGCTAATGGGGTGGAAAAGTTATATTCGTCGTTTAGCGAGGATGAAATAGTTGTTATTTCAAGAAAGAAAGAAGTTTTTGCTGACAAGGATTTTTTTGATAGTGATAATTTAAAATATATATACTGGGATTATTCATTTCAAGCTGACTCAGAAAGGCTTTTAGCATTGGAGAATTTAAGTATGGAAGAGGAAATGAGGTTAATAGACAGTGCGGACTATGTTATGACCACAAAGGCAAATACTGATAGCAAGTTTATTGTGTGTGATGAGCATGAACAGAGTTCTTATGGTGTCATTGCAAGGCGGTGGGATTTTGGAATGGAGCATAGATTTAATAAGAATTATATTTATGCTATTGCAAAAATGATGGACAGAATAAAATGAGAACCTTGGTCGTAAGAACTAAAAATATATTTCTTGATGTTAGGAATTTTTAGTATACATCAATAACTTTAATTATTACCAATTTATAAAAATTTGAGGAGTAAAAAAATTATGAAACATGTGAAAATGTTAATAAAAATATTATTATTAAAAGTATATTATTTCATACAGGAAAAGTTTAGAACTAAACGAGGGGTTTGGTTGCCATATTTAGAAGATATTGGGCAAGTTTTACGAGCAGATGGGAAACATCATAATTGGAATTTGGGGTATACACAGTATTATAGCCAGTGTGGGCAGGATTTATTTGTTGATTTTTTACTAAATGGAAAAACTGATGGGGTGTATTTAGATGTAGGTGGGAATGACCCGATTGTAATAAATAATACGTATTATTTTGAAAAAAAGGGTTGGAGTGGTTTGGCATTTGAACCTTTAAAAAAGTATATTCCCAAATGGAAAGAACAACGAAAAGTGAGATGTCTGCAAATAGCACTGGGAGATAAAGCAGATATTATTAGATTTTCAGAAGCAAAAAAAGATTACTTATCGAGAAGGTCTTCCGGAAATGGCGGGGTGGGCGTAACAGGTGATTGTGACGAAGCAGAAATTGTGGATACTTATGAAGTTTCCCAACGTAGACTTTGTGATGTGTTGGAAGAATATGGTATGCATGATATAGATTATTTATCTCTGGATGTAGAAGGTATGGAATATGAGATATTAAGTGGAATAAATTGGGATGTAGATAATATAAAAATATTAAGCGTAGAAAATGTGGATAGCTTGTCTAGTGAACTGAAAATACGGCAGTTTTTAGTTGATAAAGGATATATTTACTTGGCAAGATTGTCTTCGGATGACTTTTTTATAAAAAAAGATTATTTTGAGATTGCTTGGCGGTAATTTTCAACTATGTCATAAAGAGAAAATTAGAAGTTTACCTGCAAATAATCTTAACGGCCCCGCAGCCATAAAATGTTTAATCATGCTAACTAAGCGATCCATATATTTTTGTGACGGCGAGTATGAAAACGGCAAATAACATTGGAAATATAGATTTTAGTAATATAATTGGGAGATAAATATGATGTATAAAACAATTATAAAAGGGTTAAAGGGCATTGGCAGAAATTTAGGATTAAAATATGCTTTGTCAAAAATTAAAGAATTTAGACAGACAGAAATTGATAGAAAAAAATATTTAAGTGATATGGATAGATATAAAAAAATGAATACGAGAGATGAATTCTCATACGAGAAAAAATATGAATTCCCATGTATTCATGAATATAGAGGACAAGCTGGATATCCTGGGACATATTTTTGGCAGGATTTATGGGGAGCTCAAAGAATTGTTGCAAACCATCCACGAAAGCACTATGACATTGGGAGTCGAGTTGATGGGTTTATATCACATATGATGCTGTTCCCTGAAATAGAATTGCATTTTATAGATATTAGGCCGATGAATAAATTGATACCGGGAACGTATTTTGTACAAGCAGATGCGACTAATTTAGAAGGCATACCGGATAATTCAATTGAGAGTTTGTCGGCATTGTGTTCATTTGAGCATTTCGGGTTAGGAAGATATGGTGATTCCGTGGATCCGGAAGCGTGTTTTAAGGCATTTAGTGCTGTTCAAAGAGTGGTTAAGGTTGGTGGATATATATATATATCTGTTCCTGTAGGCGAAAATCATGTATGTTTTAACGCACATAGGGTATTTAACCCACGTACGATCATAGAAGAATTTGATAGATGTATTTGTGAAGAATTATCGATTATAGATCTTGATTCTGATCCTGTTATTTATAAATTGCCGTCTCCGAATGCATTTGCTATAGAGCCAAATGTAGATCATTATTGTGGATTGTTCATGTTTAGAAAGGCGCGTTGACATTTTAGGGGGACGGTAATTCATATAGGACGAAAATAGCTGATGATTATATAGTTCAGCATTCAAGTAATTCGACTGTATCTATGTATAATAGGTTAAGTATTGTATTTGTGGGGTATTAATTGTGGATACATTTTTTGACTTTTATGGAGAAGGGGAAAAAGAATTTTATAATAAATTCGAAGGCGTTGAAACCGTTTTAATACAGGGGAAACATTGGGAGAAACCACCATTGGTTACAATATTGTTACCTACATATAAACGGTGTAAACTGTTGAAAGAGGCTTTGGAATCTGCACTTAATCAGGTCGGATTTGATAATTACCAAATAATTGTAGTTGATAATGAAGGCGAAGATGTTGATGTCATTACTGATACAGCAAAACTTGTAAGTAAATATGATGATGACAAGATAATATATTACCGTCACAGAAAAAGTGTATCCTTTAAAATGGATAATGCAGCTAAATTGGCTAAAAGTAAGTGGATTGTATTTTTACATGATGATGATATATTGAGTCCCCATCACTTAAAAACACTAACAACAATTGCTGGAAGGAATCCAATGGCGAAATATATCTCATGCCCTTGTGAGGAATTTATTGACGGAAAAGATTATGAATCAGCAGTTTGTGGTGGAAATTATGAGTATGAATTATATACTAACAAAAGAGAAATGGTGTGTTCCGGGTATTATCCAGGCTGGTTGGGAGCTCTGATAAATCGTGAAGCATATATAGAAACTGGTGGGATGCCCTCGTATTCTAATGGTATGGGTGATTTTTGCATGGTGCAAAAATTTCATTATATGTTTGGGATTTGGGAGTTAAAAAGTATGTTTCCGCTGTATCTTCGCAGGATCTGGAAAGGACAGGCAACTTCAGATGGAAGTGAGGTATGGGCGAAATTATATATGGAAGAATACAAATACACAAAATATGTTTCAAGGGTATGTCACTCATTAACGTATAAATATTGGGACAGAATAAGTTCGTATAGAATATTAGAAAAAGCTAGAAATATGAATACAGGTGTATATAACTGTAATATTGACTTAGTGGGATTGGCGGAGCAGGCACATATGTCTAAGAATTCATTGTGTGGGAACTTTATATACAAAATAGATATGTTTCTGTTGCGAGTTTATAATGCGATTGTACGTAGGTTGTTTATCCATAAGCGCGATGAAGGGAAAATTTTGTTGTAATGCTTTATGCATTATTGTATATGAATAATGAAAGAAGACGTGCAAATAGTAGTATTTATCGTTGAGGGAGATTTTAGATGCAGGAAGAGAAATACGCTGATTTGATTTGGGACCATGATGAAAATGCACATAAAAAGTTCATAGAGAATTTGGCACCGATTGTGCTTTTTACGTATAACAGGTTGGAGCATACGAAAAAGACGATAGCGGCGTTGCAGCAAAATATGTACGCGGCTGATAGCGAATTATATATCTATTCGGATGGCCCGAAAAATGATGTGGCAACGGAATCAGTCGAAGCAGTACGAGCTTTCTTGCATCAGGTGGATGGTTTTAAGCAGGTTCATATCATAGAGCGTAAGAAAAATTGGGGACTTGCGGAAAATATTATTGATGGCGTGACAGGTATTGTTAATGAATATGGAAAGATTATTGTGCTCGAAGATGATATCGTAACGGCTAAGTACTTTTTAAAATACATGAATGATGCACTTGAGGTTTATAAGGACATGCCTAAAGTAATGGCGGTGTCGGGATATGCGTATATTAATGATTGTGAGAATTTATCTGAAACCTACTTTTTGCCATTTAATGCTTGTTGGGGATGGGCAACTTGGAAACGCGTGTGGGAAGGATTTGAGCGTAATCCGAAAGATTTGTTGAAGCGTTATACTAAGGATGAGATTTATCGATTTAACATTGATGGTGCGTATGACTATTGGGGGCAAGTTTTAGATAATGCAGAAGGAGTAAAATATACTTGGGCGGTATTTTTCTATGAATGGATTTTTCGACATAGTGGGTTGTGCCTTTTTCCCAATAAATCCCTTGCCCAAAATATCGGATTCGATGGAACTGGGGAAAATTGCGGTAAAGATACAAAATTTGAATCTTTGGTTGTCGGGGAAAAGCAAGTGAAGTTATATTGTAGGCGAGTTGAGCCCAGTATATTGGCTTGCGAAAAAACGAAGAAGTTTTTTTTTAAAAGCAAGTCAAATGGGTTATCTGTGGTTATCAATAAAATAAAGAAATTGCTGTTAAGATAGGTGGTGCGATGTGAGGTTTGTTATGGACATGTTTTTTAGGATGTTTAAATGCATATATGACACATACGTGCATTTTTGGGCATTGTATTGGAACTGGGCTTGTCACCTGCAATGTGAGGCAGATGCTGTCGTTTTTTGCTCGGAGGCAAGGGTAGATAATTTATCTGGTGTTCGTGGCAGGATAGAAGTTGGAAAGGGTACGTATGTTCGCGGGCAGTTGTTGATTTTCCCATATCAAGGGAAAATTTCTATTGGTGAGGATTGCTATATTGGTGAAGGGACACGAATATGGTCAGAGAAGAATATAACTATAGGTAATCGTGTGTTAATGGCACATAATGTTGATATTCATGATAGCAACGATCATCCTATAGATGCTGATGAAAGACATCGCCACTATCGTGATATATTAACTGTGGGTTTTTTGCCTAAATATCAGTTAAATGGAAGCGATGTTGTAATAGAGGATGATGCGTGGATTGGGTTTGGCTCGTGTATCTTGAAAGGAGTTACTATTGGTAAATGTGCGATTGTTGCTGCACATACCGTGGTTACTAAAGATGTTCCTGCGTATGCTGTTGTTGCGGGGAATCCTGCAAGAGTAATCAAAATTCTTACACATAATTAGTAGGGGAAAATATAATGGTAATATGCAAAATTTGTGGGAATAAAATGAGTGAATATGGGCATGCTGAAATTCTGAATAAGTATGATATTACTTATTATATGTGTGAGCAGTGTGGATTTATTCAGACGGAGGATCCGTATTGGCTGGGGGAGGCATATTCATCAGCCATAGCGGATTCGGACATAGGGCTCTTGAGTCGTAATATCATGTTGAGTAAAAACATAAGTGGAATAATTAATGGGGTTTTTAATGATGCCAAAACTTTTTTGGATTATGGTGGTGGTTACGGTATTTTTACACGGATAATGAGGGATAATGGATTTGATTTTGAGTGGTATGATAAATATTGTAAAAATATATTTGCTGTTGGACATGAACGAAAAAGAATGCATTACGATGTAGTAACTGCTTTCGAATTTATGGAACATTTACCGAACCCACGAGAAGTTTTAGGGGAACTATTTGCGTGTGCAGATAATATCATATGCTCGACAGAATTAATTCCTTTAAATAAACCGGATTTGAATAATTGGTGGTATTTTTGTCTTGATCATGGGCAGCATGTTTCTTTCTATACGGAGAAGGCAATGATATATTTGGCTCAAATGTATGGGAAGTATTATGCACGTTGTGGTTCTACTCATGTTTTTTCACGTAGCCATATAAGTGGGTATAAATTATCTTTATGTTGTCGTTTTCCCAGACTTGTTAATAAATTGCGTAGGCGAGCATCATTGTTGCCTGTGGATTATGAAGCGTTGACCGGGAAAAAGATTTAATAAATATGAGGAGACTAGGTGTAATGATTATAAAGAAAATTAAAGAAAAATTGGATCAGATAAGTCGAATAGTAGCAGATTTAGAATATATAAAAATGGCCATAGGTCGATTGGAATTAGCGAATTTGCAAAACGGGTATAGTAAGACAAAGGAATTTAAGGTGTTTTCACAATGGGGTGAAGATGGAATTATTCAATGGATTATTCAAAATATAAAAATATCACGAGAAATTTTTATCGAGTTTGGAGTACAGAATTATACGGAATCAAATACTCGATTTTTGCTTATGAATAATAACTGGTCTGGCTTAGTTATTGATGGCAGTGAAGAAAATATCAATTATATTAAGAAGGATGATATTTATTGGCGATATAATCTTAAGGCAGTGCAAAAATTTATTACTGCTGAAAATATTAATTCGATATTTAAAGAAAATGGAATTGAAGGAGACATAGGGTTATTATCTATAGATATTGATGGAAATGATTATTGGGTATGGGAAGCGATTAATTGCATTAATCCGGATATAGTGATTTGTGAATATAACCATATTTGGGGAAAGGAAAAAGCTGTAACTATAGAGTATTCACCGGATTTTGTTCGAGAGAAGGTCGAAAGGTCATGTGTTTATTGGGGAGGATCTATACAGGCGTTTGTTCATTTGGCAAAGAAGAAAGGCTATTCTTTGGTTGCGGGCAATAAGAATGGTAATAATATTTTTTTTGTGCGGAATGATTTATTGAATGATGTTGTACGTGAAAAGTCTGTAGAAGAATGTTTTGTTCACGGCAAATTTAGAGATAGTCGCAATGATGATGGAACTATAGCGTTCTATTCCTTAGAGGAAGAACAGGCAATATTGAGTAAATTGCCTGTTATTGATGTTTCCAAATGTTAGTATCACGAATTAGGGGTGTATTTCTTGACGAAGCGCGTTTTAGTTACTGGAACTTGCGGTTTTATAGGACGGTACACGGCCAGGCGTTTTCATGATGCAGATTATTATGTGATTGGAATTGGACACGGGAACTGCACTCAAGATGATATGCTCCAATGGGGTATTGATGAGTGGCATGTTTCTGATGTTACTATGGACGCGCTTAAAGTATATGCTGGCGATTGTGAAGCTATTGTTCACTGCGCCGGGAGCGGTTCTGTTGGATTCTCGTTGCAGGAACCAATGAAGGATTTTGAGCGTACGGTTTTGACAACGCATTATGTTTTGGAATATATCCGTCTGTATTCACCTCAAACGAAATTGATTTATCCATCCAGTGCAGCTGTTTATGGAAATCAGTCTGTTTTACCTCTGCGTGAGGATATGGTGCCAAATCCTATTTCTCCATATGGCGTTCATAAGAAGATTGTTGAGGAGCTATGCAAGATGTATGCGTCCCAATATCGTGTGAATGTTGCGATTTTGAGGTTGTTTTCGGTATATGGAGAAGGGCTTAGAAAGCAGCTTCTTTGGGATGCGTGTCAAAAGCTTTCAGAGGGGAAAAATGTCTTTTGGGGAACTGGCGAAGAGACACGTGACTGGGTTCATGCGGAAGATGTGGCACAGATGATGCTGTGCGCAATGAAGCATGCATCGGAAGAATGTCCGATTGTTAATGTTGCGGGTGGAGAAGCAGTTCGCATTGATGATGTTCTGAGTTGTTTGTTTGAGGCATATGGAAGAAAGGATGCACCCTATTTTGGCGGGCAGGTTAATGTGGGCAATCCGAATCATTATGCTGCAGATATTAAGTCGGCGCAGGAATGGGGCTGGAAGCCGAGGATAGAGATAGCTGATGGAATACAACGATACGTAAGGTGGTACTTAAATGAAGGTCAAGGCTGCATTTCTGCTGGAATTAAGTGAAGGATGGCTCGGTGGGGTCAACTATTATCGCAATCTGTTGCATGCAGTTGACCGATATGGTTCCGACGATATTGATTTTTTTGTTGTTGTGCCGAAAGATATTGATAAATCCATGCTTGGAGAGTACTCCCAAAAGATAACTATCCACAAAACAAATTTCTTTAAGAAGTGGTGCCTCAGTGGATTTTGCCGTAAGGCTTTGAATAAGATTTTTGGGAAAGACTACGTGATGGCTGCTTATTTAAGGTTTCATGGAATTCAAATAATATCGCATAGCCAGAGCGGTCTTTATTTTCCAGGGATAAAAACAATGAGTTGGATTCCGGATTTTCAGCATAAACACTGTCCGGAATTTTTTTCTGCAAGTGATATAAAAAGCAGAGATAAGACTTTTCTTAAGTTGGCTCAGGATAGTGATGTTGTGATTTTGAGCAGCTATGATGCAAAACGCGATTTTGCGGATTCATTTCCGAAGTATCGGGATAAATCAGAGGTTTTGCATTTTGTGCCTACACTGAATTTGAAAAATAGCGTGGATGCTAAATCTGCTTTATCTAAATATTCACTTCCGGAAAAGTTTTTCTTTTTGCCGAATCAGTACTGGATTCATAAAAATCACAAGGTAGTTCTGAAGGCATTGAAAATCCTTCGGGATGCCGGGAATGATGACATTTTGGTTGTTTCTACAGGTAATGCTGCTGATTACCGTGCTCCGGGGTATTTTGAAGAGATTACGACGTTCATCAAGGAGAATAATCTTGAGGACAATTATAAAATATTGGGACTGATTCCATATGATGATGTGCAGGCGCTGGCAGAGCAGTGTCATGCATATATTAATCCATCCCTTTTTGAGGGGTGGAGCACAACTGTCGAGGAAGCAAAGTACAGGGGCAAATGCATTATCCTGTCTGACTTGGCTGTGCATAAGGAGCAGAATCCGAAGCACGGTATCTTTTTTGATCCAAATAATCCGGAGGAATTGGCAGAGAAAATGCTGCAGGTGTGGAACGCTCCGCGTATCGAAGAAGATAAAGCAGATTTGATTGAGTTCAATGAGAATATGAAGAGAAAATTTGCACAGCGGTACGAGGAAATTGTTATGCGTGCGGTTAAATCATCGTGATGCTAAATATTTGTTTTTAAATGTACCTACTTGATATGTTGAGCGTATGGTGTCTTTTAGCAAAAGGCGAACGTAGACTCTCTTGTGCATATGGGATTTTGTATTTAACAATTGGTTACATTAGAAAGTGTTAAGAGGTTGTTTAAGGTATGTTAGCTGAACTTCAATCCCAATAGTGTTGACGAAATTGCCGATACACTGGAAAAACTTTGGACGGATGACACTTTGTGCAAAATACTTGCGGAAAAAGGAAAAGAACGTGCGAAGTATTTTTCACAGGAAAGATTCAATGAGAGATTTCAAAAAGCAATTGCAAAAGCGTTAGAGAGCAAATAATTTATTCGCCCCTGTAGGGTTGTTTCCCTGCAGGGGCGATTTGTATGTGCAGGGGTATATTTCATTAGAGGTGAATTGCGCAAAGGATTTTGCCATAAAGTTGTTGATTGCAATTTAATCTGGTGTTAAAGTTGAGGTAAGAATATTTGGAAAATTGATTAAAGGGTTCATTATATAGCTTTATATAGTCCTACTTTTTTAGCGTTTACGAATGGGAGGTTTTATCATGTCAATTGTTAACAGAAAAACAAAGGAGAAAAAGCCGGTTTTGGCTATATGTTACGATTTTGATAAAACTTTATCGCCGGACGATATGCAGGCACAAGGATATATTCAGGCTGTTTTCGATGGATATTTCAGTCATTTTGAGAAGAGTCAAATGAAATGGCTTATATATAAGATGGCAAAGTAAGCGTGTGGGAAAATACTGCTTACAAGAAAAAGTTTGGAAGAGTAAGGATTTTGAATGCAGGGCAGGATTATTGGATAATGGGGGAATATAGATGGGCGAAAAAATAAATACAATAGTTGATGTTTTGGAGCGGGAAGAATTTATTGGACAAGTTATGTCTATTGTTCAACGATTAAAGGTAAATAATCAAGGCATGACTTTTGCAGTTGAGGGGCAGTGGGGCATTGGTAAAAGCTTTATCCTTGACCGAGTGGAAGAAATATTGAATGGTGAACAAGATTGCTTGGTTTTACGGTATAACTGTTGGGAATATGATTATTATGATGAGCCATTGATGGCAATTGTAGCAAGTTTTCTTGATCAGATTTATTCAAAAATTTGGAAGACCGAGATGTTAAAATTATCTGCGCGTGCAGCTGTGGATTTTATTGGGAGCTGTTTGAAGGAAGTTGCAGGGCAGTATGTTAAGGATAGACTGGGGTTTGATCTGGTTGAGTTAGGGAAAAAGGAATATGAAAAGGCATTGGGGAGAGAAAAAGCGGATAGTGCCTATGATTTGCTTTCCGGATTAAAGACCGCGTTGTATTGCTTGCGAGGATTAATGGTGAAGGTTTCAGGGGATAAAAAACTTATTCTGCTCGTAGATGAATTGGATCGTTGCCTTCCGCCATATCAAATAAAAATACTTGAACGATTGCATCATTTGTTTTTGGGAAGCAGTTACGTTGTAGTGTTAGCTGTGAATGCAGGACAGTTAGAAGAAACTGTACATAAATTGTATGGGGAAGGAATTCTCACAGATAAATATTTGAAAAAGATAATATCATTTTCACTAAAGTTGGATTGTGGAAATGTTTCAGATAAAATTGCAGAAAAATATGAGAAAGTTTTAGTTCAGTATCCGGAGAAAGAATTGGCCACGCATGATGAGGTTATTAACTTTTTAAAGGTGCTATTTTTAGGACTGGATATTCGAACTACAGAGAAAATCTGGGAAAAGGCACAATTGGTACACTCGTTGGTTTTCTCAGCGGAGGAAGGACGAATAGATATTTTTTGCTTTGAGTTGTTGTGGTTAGTTGCAAAAGAATATAAGGAATGCAGAGTAGTAGACGATGCCTCAAGACGCGATAACCTGATTGATGGAAATGTTTTGCTGAAATTATATTTCAAAGAAGGTATCGTTGCAATACGTGAAGGTGCGGAAATTTTGCCCGAGAATATGAGTAATCTTTTTAATGATTTGGTTAAATCGGAGAGATACTACATGTATCAATCTCTTTATGGAGAAGATGATGGTGCGAAGTTGTTCTTGTTCGAGCGTGAGGTCTTATTCAGGGATTATTTGGTTGGCTATTGGTGTGGCTTGATAGAACAAAGACAATTAAGATTTGATTTTGAGGATAATGTAGATGGTATGAGGGATGAGTATCATAAAAATATAGAGAAATTGAAACAGTTTGCACGACTAGTGGATATGATGAGGTAAATGTATAAATTGTACCTCTTGTATAAACGTATGTGTGACTATAAAATTTGTCTGGAAAAATTGTACGTACGAATAATGGGTGGGAAGGTACAAGTATGTCAAAAACAGAAGGCTGCTTCGAGTATGCGTCCATTTCCATGGACTATACTTTTTAAGGTGGACATTCTTATGAGTATGGTATGCAGTTAAATTTCTGTGAGGAATGATAAAATGAATACTAAGAAAATGTATGAAAAATTTTACAATGAGTGGGAAAATAAAGATAAGTTTGACATTGAATCTGAAGTCGCTGGTTTGAAAGCGGCAATTAGATGCAGAGAGTTTTTTCCGGTGTTAATTTCATTATGCGTTGCTATATTTGCGCTGTTTGTTGGATATACGGATTCGGTTTTTGGAGGAACAAACGAAGCAAGAGAAAAATTTGAATTTTTAATTAAGCTGATATATTTGAACACTGGAGCTGTAAGCGTGATAATTGCATGGTTGATATATGCTTTTATGCGTACACAAAGGGACTCAATAAAATTAGAAGCACTTTTTAATATTTTAAAGAATAGTAATCGCTGAGAAGTGTTATATACAGGAAACTGATTGCGGATTTGTTTGAATATGTGAAACATTATATACATACAAACTCAAAGTTCGAAGCCCGAAGGTCTTCTATGAAAAAGCTAATCATAGGAGGCCTTTTGTTATGGCAAAGCAGCAAAAAGAATATTGACACTACCGAAATATTTGATGCATAATAAAAGAAAACATATATTCTGAAATATACAACACAGTATATAGTGTGGTATATTTGAGAGGGTGGACTGTGTGGATGACCTTAGAAATGCGACCATCAGTAATAATTTCATGTTTCGGTTGGTTATGGAAAAACCGGAGCTTTGCAGACAGCTTTTGGAGCGGGTTCTTGATGTAAAGATAAGTGAGATAAATTATCCTGAAGGGGAAAAGAGCCTTGAGGCACAGTTAACCAGTAAAGGTGTACGGCTGGATATTTACGTTACACTTGCTGACGGTACTGTTATAGATGTAGAGATGTAGGCTAGTGATTCGTTCAAAGAAGCCCTTGGAAAGAGAACGAGATATTATCAGTCTGTACTGGATAATGATGCTTTGAAAAAGGGCGAGTTGTATAGCAGACTGCGAAAGACGTATATTATTTTTATATGCACATTTGATCCTTTTGATAAGAATTTTACGAAATATACCTTCAGCAGCCGGTGCCATGAGGATTGCGGATTGTCACTGGATGATGATGTGTACAAGATTTTCTTGAATACGCAGGGTGACAGGCATCAGGTAAGCAAGAGCTTGGCGAATTTGATGGATTATATCAACAACAATGAACCAAATGATGACTTTACCCGCAGTTTGCAGGAAGAAGTAGAATTGCAGCGTGACGATGATGGAAAGAGGGCGTTGTATATGACTTACAATCAGACATTGATGGAAATGGAAGAAAAAGGAAAAATCAAAGGACGCGAAGAGGGACGAGCGGAGGGTCGTGCGGAGTTGGCAAAAGCCATCAAAAAGATAATGGAGAATATGAAGCTGCCTGCAGATAAAGCCATGGAGATGATGGGGATAGCTAAAGAGGAATATCCGAAATATATGACACTACTTTAAAGAATATTGGAGATAGATGAGTATGTTGTGTATCCGTTGATTTAAGTTATTATAGCAGGAGGGATTACTGTGGATAATTTCATTGAATACAAAGGGTACATTGGGAGCGTAGAATTTTCGGAGGAAGATGCTTTGTATTACGGAAAAGTTCAGGGTATTCGTTCGTTAATTTCCTATGAAGGTTCAACTGCTAAAGAATTGGTTGCTGATTTTCACGGTGCGGTGGATGATTATCTTTCAAGTTGTGAAGAGAAGGGAATATTACGTTAACTTTATGTATTTAATCATTTTGAATTACAGAGAAATACTCGGTAGTTGAGTTTTTCTTCAGGGAAATTTTTGATGGAGGACGAAAAGAGCTATTTTTTAAAAGCACGCAATTTATTTCCGATTCATGGAAATAAATTGCGTGCTTTTGCGTTTTTATGTATAATTGACGTAAGAAGGAGGGTGATTTTGCGATGTTTTTTCTGTCTGTACGTTTAGATAATGTGTATATGTTTCGTGATTTCTTTTTGGATTTTACTATGGCGCGCAAATCATCTCATTTTTTGGCAAAACATGATGCGCTTTTTGAGGGTTCAAAGATTTACGTGCGGAAAAAACTTCTGATTTTAGGTGCTAATGCCTCCGGTAAGACAACTTTTGGCCGTATCCTCTGTGCAATTCAAAATTACCTTGTAGGCAGGGAGATGGGGACTCAGATTAATCTGTTGGAGAAGCGGTATGATCAAACAAAACCCGGAATGTTTCAGGTTGATTTTGCTATTGGAGAGTATGCGTATCGAATGAGATGCGTATATGATGAGCGCGGGGTTAAAACAGAAGGCCTGAAAGTGGTAAAGATTTTTCCAAGCTACACCAATAAAGTTTTATGTAAAAGGTTAGATGATGCCGACTATGTAACGGAATATGAACGGCCTGTTAATGCACCTGTTCCAACAATACTTGGGAAAACAGGTATGGTTTCTAGCCTTTTGTTGAGGCAGGAAAATGAGACATATTTAACAAAGTTTAGGGACGGTATACAGTTTTCGTATATTTTTTCGGATTTTGCAAGCACGCAGTCAAGCCTCCATCTGCAGGAAAGCGTTGAAAGGCTTAATCATATATTGCCGAAAATTGATAACTCGGTTGAGCGCATTGTATCGCTAAAATCTGAAGACTCAAAACTGATATCGCACTCTTATGTCATTGTATTCAAGAATGGGCAGCAGATGACGATACCGGATGGGGATTTGAATCGTGCTGACCGAACCAGACTGTCACATGGTACATATGAAGCACTGCAGTTTTTGGATTTTTTGACCAATGTAAAAAATAACCCGGAAATGGTGGCTTTTATTGATGAACAGTTAGCACATCTTCATGCAGAGCTTGAGGCTTATTTAATTATGAAAGCTTTGTTGGTGCAGCGAAACGGACAGATTTTTTGCACTACACATAACCCGGAACTGCTTGATTTAAATATTGCTCCTCAAATGGTGCTTCTATTCCGCAGGACAGAAGATGGGTTTAATGAAGCTCTGTATGTAAGTGACCGTATCAAAAAGAATGACAGAGGATTCAAGGGGTATTATGATAATGACTTTTTCGGGGTCTTGCCGGATTACAGCGTTCTCGATAAATATTTCGAGGAGGATTGAGCATGGGGACGTGTCTTTATGTAGCTGAGGGTGAGATTGAGAAAAGGTTTTTAACAGAGGTAAAGCAATTAGAATATTTTGTCCCAGGCAAGTTCATGAAGTATAATCTGATGCATAATAGGATTAAGTATTCGGATAGTATTATGGCAAAGAAATATTCTCGGATAATTTGCGTTATAGATACAGATTGTTTGGACCCTATACAGTTAAAAACGCTGGAACATAATCTTAGGATGTTATCGGAAGTTTGTCGTAATATTGAGGTTATGGTTCAAAATAAGAATTTCGAAGATGAGCTTTGTCGATTGTTAGGAAAGAAATCATTATTAAAAGTGTTTTCAAAGACGTTTGACGGAGTAAAGGATTTGAAACATTTTCTTGCGCAAAATGTTATCTACAAAGAATATCTTTCAACTGAGAAGCTTGAGGCATATTGTGGTAAATATCATGAGTTTAGAGATTTATGGATAAAGCAGCATAAGCGCAGTGCTTATATCAAGTTTGTTACAGGAAAAGACATCATGAATAAAAGGTAAAAACTTTCGTTTTTGGTAAGTTGACGGATGAACTATACAAAAATTTAGGATTTTGGTGAGTGATGAAGAAGTATAACTCGGCAAAAGATGTCCCCACTTCTGCCCTAAAGGACTAGCTGCGCGTCGTAAGTGGGGGCTGGGACAAATAACAGGTGGTGAGCATATATCTATCTCCCGCCTCGCGCGACGCGCAGCTAGTCCCATCCGGGAAAACGCCAACAGATGAAGTTTTGCCTGCGGCAAAACTGGAACAAAGGCGTTATAAATGATTCTCGCAGAAGTATGAGATAATTCAGATAGATGAACATTTTTTATCAAAGTATTTTAGATTCAGTATATATCGGTGTGCACGGCGGGTTTTGTTTACAAGGACAAGACCTTCCGGCAATGAAAGAATTTTTTCGCGAATCGTGCGAGATGTCTTATCTATGGGGGATTCAAGAGCGGACAAAGTGACGCCGTCTGCAGAAAACAGAGCTGCCTGCAATAATTGAAGACAAATCATCTCTGAGGCGTGATCTTTTAGTGGAATTTGTTTTAGCAATTCTTGATAACGCTCAAGTTCACGCTGTTTTTCTTCCAACAGGTCGTTTACGCGGATAATGCTCTTTCTGATAATCCGAAGAAAGCCTGTGATGAATGGTGTTAAGTCGCCACGGTTTCCGTAAGCATCCGTAATCTCAAAAAGTTTATAATAGGCCCTAAGGCTTTTCTTTGTTGTTATTGACAGACGTATACCGACCAAAGGATTTAATATCTTGGATAAATAATACGATGTGATGAACCTGGAGGTTCGTCCATTGCCATCATAGAACGGATGGATATATCCGAAGAGGTAATGAAAGATTGAGATTCGAATCAGTGCGGGGATTTGCGTATCATGGAGTATTTGCATAGCTTGCTCCATGTAAGAGATGATTTTTGACTCCGGGTAGAGTCCTTTATGTATTATTTTTGTGTGAGAATGGACATCGACTCCGTCTGCACGGAAAATTTCCCCGTCGGGTCTGTTTTTTTCGTCATCACGGCAGACTTCATCAAGTACAAAATCATCATAAAATTTCCGTTAACCACTTCCTTTGTGCGCAAAAGTATGCTGTTTTGCATAGGTGAGCAATTAACTGTGCAAAATATTGTAACTTTTGCACAGTTAATTTTAAAATTGATAAATATAATTTTTGGTAACATTATAGCATATAAATACAACAAAGTGGAGTCGCTGATGAAATTAGAAAAGTTTTCTTATGTCTATATACGCACAACACCCCCATAAGTCAGGTTGTCCGGGCCTGACTTATGGGGGTGTTGTGTCTTATTTATGTTCTTTCTATGCAGTATTACGAGGAGGGTGTAATATTGCATAGGCTTAGAGGGATTGGATTTTTAGCAGGGTTATTTAGTTATCGAGGTCCGGGTTCAGGCTTGGCAGCTCCTGTGCTTTATCCTGCTCCGAGGATTTTGTTTCCGGAATCCGGTGGTTTGTGTTGCCGGAGGTGCCGGCTTCAGGTTTTTTCATTTCCGGGGAAACTGTTTCCGGTGCTTTAGTTTCGGGGAGTTTGGATTCAGAAGCTTTTACCTCGGAGGTTTTATCTGTAGTGTGTTTTGAGTCGCTGATTCTTTCTGCTGCGCGTTTATCGTCCTTTTTGACATCCTGCTTTTTATCGCCGAGTTCTTTTTTGTCGGAGATTTTGCTGTCAGCAGTTTTCTCTGCTTTGTCGGAGGACGGCTGCTCGAAGCGTCCGCGGCTTACCTGCACATTGGATCCACCTTCCTGTTCGAAGGCTCCGCGGCGTACGTCGTATTTATGTTCTCCTGTTCCGTTGAGCGCACCGCCCTGTTCTGTTACTTCGGCAGCAGCTACAGGTGCTTCGGATGCCATGACAGGCATTGCGGTTCCGATTACTGATGCACCGATTGCCAGTGCGCAGAGTCCGTTTGTCCATTTTGTTGTTTTCATAGAATCATCCTTTCGGTGTGTTAGTGGTTCGGGATAACCCGTTGACTGAATTATATGACAATTTTATGGAAGAGTTATGATAGGCTATGAAAACATTATGATTAATTATGGAAGAAGTCTGGGGAAGAATGAAAAGTGTTTGAAAAGGGATGAAAAAAGCCTTCCCCGATGGGGAAGGCTGGATAGTAGGTAATTTGGGGTGCACCTCATCCACCGCTGACGCGGTCCCAAGCCGATATGCCACTGGCATATCGACACCCAACAATGGGGAAGGCAATTTATGATGCCCAGAGGCCGTGGAGGTTGCAGTATGCGTAGGTCTTGACGAGTTTTTCTCCTTCAGCCAGTTTGAATGTGGCGGCCGGGGCATCCTGTGGGGTGAGGTTCTTTATCTGGCAGCCGCTGCCGGTTTCGATAAGGATCCATTCGATGTAGTGCTCGGGGGTCATCGGATGTTCGACGCTTCCTACTTTGACGGTTACTGTGTCACCGGATACTGTTGCGACAGGGACGTGTTTTTCTTGAGCTGCGTCGGTGGTTCCGGGGATAAGCTCTGTCATGTTCTGGCCGCAGCATACCAGCGGGCCGCCACCGTCTTTAAGTACCTGGATGATGTTGCCGCACAGATTGCATTTGAAAAATCTCATGATATTCCCTCCAGTCAACATAAATATTTATTACTTCTACCTGTGTAAATTGTATTACATATTTATGGAAAAATGAAGAAAGATATATTAGCGGCGAATAAAAAAGACACAGCGAAAAATAAGGGATTGTGAAAAGAAGAAAAAATAGCCTTCTCCTTTAGGAGAAGGTGGCTGCGAAGCAGACGGATGAGGTGTTCCACAAAGTGCCTGCTATGTGAATAGTGGTAGGCTTTTGTGCACCTCCTCCACCGCTGGCGCGGTCCCAGCCAATATGCCACTGGCATATTGACACCCCTGAAGGGGAAGGCAAGTAAAGAGTATTATGTATTTGTATGTCAGATTATTTTACAGGGCCTGCTTCCGGATGGGGGGCTTTGCCCGGGGTTGCTTTTGAGCCTTCTACATCGCCCTTTGCCTCAGGACCCTTGACCTCGCCTTCAGGAGCCTTTTCATCAGAAACCTTGGCCTCAGGTGCTTTTGCTTCCGGAGCATTTTCCTTGTTTGAGCCTGCCTCAGGATGCTTTTCCTCAGGTCCCTTTGGTACATGCGCGTGGATTTCATCCGGTTTAGGCTGTTCGTAGCGGCCGCGGCTTACCTGTATATCTGAGCCGCCTTCCTGCTCGTAGGCACCGCGGCGGACATCGTATTTATGTTCTCCGTTTCCGTTGAGAGCGCCGTCGTAAGCTGCCGCATATGGCACTGCGGTACCGAGAACAGCCGCGCCTACAGCGAGAGCACAAAGTCCATTCATCCATTTCGTTGTCTTCATAAAATCCCATCCTTTCAGTGAGTACATTATGTTACGGGGTAACCCGTTGAATGCATTATATGATAAGGCTATGAAAAGATTATGGTCGATAATGGAAGGCACGTGAAAAGAGCATCATTCACCTTCGTACAGTGTAATCTGATTTTTTCCGTTGTTTTTGGAATGGTAGAGCGCATCGTCAAGATGACGGTAGAAGCTCTGGAAGTTTCCGTCGGAGGGAAATTCAGCTATGCCGACACTCAGGGTAACAGTTCTGCCGTCGGGAAGCGGCGGTGCTTTTTTTGCGGCATTCTGTATGCGCTCGGCGATGGATTTTGCCGCTTTAAGGCAAGCTCCCGGAAGAATGATGAGAAATTCTTCGCCGCCCCAGCGTCCTACACTGTCCGTCGGCCGGATATTTTTTTCGAATACCTTTGCTATATCCTTGAGAACCTTGTCTCCAACCTGATGACCGAATTTGTCGTTTACAAGCTTGAAGTCATCCAGGTCAATCATAATGGCGCTGAGGTGGTCGGATGCACGTTTCCCGCTGCGTTCACAGGCAATGGTATGCTGGAGAATCTGTTCGATTTCACCGCGGTTGTATATGCCCGTGAGGCGGTCCAGCTTCGCGAGCTTTGCAAGCTTTTCGTTGGCTTCCTCAAGCTCTGCCGTTGTGGCCGCGACAAAGTTTGCGAGACGCTGCACAAGCGGCATTGTGGTGGGCTGGGACTGATTTGGTTCTTCAGGCAGCCTCGGCATTATCGTGGGTTTCCCTTCCCGCATGGCAGTGGTAACGATTGCGCAGTTTTCGAGGATGACGTGACCGTTGATACGGGCAATTTCTCCGTGGCCGTAGAATCCGAGATTCGGGGCGATGGAGTGAAATGGGCGAAGCTCCCTGTTGGTGTCCGCCTGCAGGAATTTCTGCCGCGACATGCAGCTGAAGATGAACATGCCCTGAGGTGCAAACTGAACAAGGGAACGGCTGATTTCACGGGAGGAATTTATTATTTCTCCCGGGTCGCCGTAGGAAAGGCGCATGGTTTCTCCTTTGCGGCAGTCGGCGGTGAATATCAGGGAGCCGTCAGTTCTTGTGTCGGCAGGAAGCCGCATGAGAGGTTCTCCATCGCGCTCAAGCACGAATGGGAACACCAGGCTTTCGGAGTCGAACTGCTTCGGAGTGACCTTGAGATAGGTTTCGTAGATACGAACTGCGGGATTGCCATTGAGGGTGTTCACTATGCGGTCGCCTTCCACATCTGTTATGCGGAGTGAGCGGCCCAGCGGTTTCCACCCCAGACCTACGTTTGTACGGACATGAAGTTCTTCGCCTAGGAAGCAGACCGCGATAATGCCCGCCGTGAAGACTTCCTTGTTTGTAAATATATACGGTTTGTCCTGCGGACGGTAGACCGCGGCGCAGCCACCGAAAACCTCGATTTCCGACGGAACCTCGGAAAGCTTTTTCAGGAAGGCCTCAAGGTCCGGCGTACTGACAGTCGAAAGAAGGCAGACTCCCTTCAAAAGCGGAGTTGTTTCGCAGAATTTTTTGAAGGCCTCTGCTGCCGCAAGGGTTTTGCCCATGCGCAGGTCAAATGTATGAATTTTTATTATCGCTGATTCGAAGACCGTGAAGGACAGAATCATCGTGCGGTTTGAATAAAGTCCGTTTAAAATTTCCGCATAGGAGGTTGCTCCGATAATGGTCGCGCGCGGAATCCGGTCGGTAAGATTCTTCGCGATTTTTGCGATGTCCGAATGCGATGTCCATGACGAAAATATAGATATGAGGATGCTCGAAGGGTTCTTTGGGCATTCTGAAAGAAATGCGCTGAGACACGCTTCGAGGTCATCAACTGTTTTCAAGTAATAGGAGAATTGTTTCATCCGTGTTTTCCCCTCTGCAGAGCATAAATTAGGTATTTTGTCTATTATAGCATACAAATATAATGGTAGATATAGTGAAATTGCGGATAGGAAAAATTTGTTTTTTTGATAGAAATAAAATTTTATACAATTTCAGTAGAAAATCTTTGCTGAGTAAGTTATACTTATAAGGATTTTTATTTTATGTGTAATCTTGTAAAGTTATACACATTGGGAGTTGGGATTGTATGAAAAAGCTAAGCATGAGTGCCAAGGTTTTTCTGGGCTTTGGCATCGGTATCGTTCTGGGGATGATTTTCCAGAAGGACATTCTCTTTGTAAAGCCTGTTGGTGACATCTTTTTGAAGCTCATTCAGATGATTGTCATACCGCTTATTTTCTGTTCGATTATCAGCGGTATCGCAAGTATCGGTGATATAGGAAAGCTCAGGCGTATCGGTACGAAGGTAATGGGCTTCTATATAGTTACGACGATTCTTTCGACGATTCTCGGTCTTGTTGTCTCGCATATAATCCGCCCGGGGACAGGCTTTCGTATGTACGACATTCAGGCATCGGGAGAGGCGGTCAAGGCGGCCGAGCCTATGTCCGTCGGTTCTGCTATTCTGGGTATGATTCCCAGCAACCCGATTGCTGCTCTGGCAAAGGGCGAGCTGATGCAGGTAATCGTGTTTGCGGTGTTCGTGGGCGTGACGATTACGATTCTCGGAGACCGTGTGTCCAACGTCAAGAAGCTTATTGACGAGGGCACGCAGATTATGTTCAAGGTAACTGACCTCGTTATGCAGACGACTCCTTACGGTGTGTGTGCGCTGGCGGCCTGCAGTGTGGGAGAGTACGGGCTTGCTGTGTTCGGTGTAATGGGGAAATTTATTTTTACCCATTATATGGCGGCACTTTCCATCATCGTATGTCTGTATCTTTTCATTGTGCGCGGTATCGCGAAGATTCCGCTTTCGGATTTCTTCAGGAAGATTACGGAGGTGTGGCTTGTTGCCTTCAGCACGACGTCAAGCTCCGGCACGCTGCCTGTTACGCTCAAGGTCGTTGAGCAGGAGTTTCGTGTGAAGCATGAGCTGGCGTCCTTTACTCTGCCTTTGGGAGCTACTGTCAACATGAACGGTATCGCGGCGTACTACGCTGTTACGATTATGTTTGTATCTCAGGTGTATGGTGTTGACCTTACGCTTGCACAGCAGGCAAGCTTTATATTTATTACGACGCTTATTTCAATCGGAACACCGGGTATCCCCAACAGCGGCATCGTTCTTACGGTAATGCTTCTCGGAACGATGGGACTGCCTGCGACAATCATGGGAATGATTGTGGGTATTTTCCGTCCGATAGATATGATTCACACCGCACTCAATGTAACGGGCGACGTTGTTTCTACGCTTGCAGTTGCAAGAATTGAAAATATGTACGATGAGGCTTAAAGAAAAAAGCATTCGGCATAAACAATGCTGAATGCTTTTTTCTTTATATGTGGTAAAATATGACTGTGAAAAAAATTATTGTTGCAATTTAATTGAAATTGGAGGCGGAGCGTATGGCTGCAGTGGAGGATATTCGTTATCGTAAAATTCTTGTTCCTATTGACGGTTCCGAGGAGGCGGACAGGGCATTTCATCATGCCGTGTATCTTGCTTCACTGGTAAGAGGAGAGCTGACGCTGCTGCATGTTGTGGACCTCAACAGGAAGATGTCCATGCTGGAGCGTTCCATGGCAGGAGGATATGTTCCGCAGGAGTTCAAGGAGCAGGGCTATAAGCTGTTGCAGCCGTATATGAAGCAGATTCCTGAGGAGGTCGGGCTTGATACCATGGTTCAGATAGGCTCTCCTGCGGAGATTATAGCTGATGTGGCGGAGAATGGCGGCTTCAGTCTTATTATAATGGGGAGCCGCGGCCTTGGCTCACTGCAGGATATTATTCTCGGCGGTGTGAGCCACTATGTTCTTCATCACTGCGGCGTGCCGACGCTTGTTGTGCGCTGATTGTTGCTGGCGTAATGTACTTGTGATACTCTAAAGGGATAAGGAATACTTTTCTTGACGGAGGCGTTTATATGCTGCTGTATTTTTCCTGCTATGTAGCTGTTATGTCTGTCATTGCCTTTTTAATGTACGGCGCGGATAAGATGTTTGCCGTAAAAGATATGCGGCGTATTTCGGAGGCGGTGCTGCTTTTGATTGCGCTTGTCGGCGGCAGCATAGGAGCGCTTTTGGGTATGATAGTGTTCCGTCATAAGACGAGACATCTGAAGTTTCAGATAGGTGTGCCTGTTATTCTTCTTTGTCAGCTTATAGCTGTCGGGTACATCTGGATTCAATTAAATTCGTAAAGGGGAAACAGGGTTGAAGCGTATCATTGTGAATGCGGATGACTTCGGGCGTCATCCGCTTATTAATGCGGCTGTGGTGCAGGGTGTTGAGAAGGGGTTTTTGCGGTCTGCAACACTTATGCCAGGCGGAAAGGCCTTTGACGGGGCTGTGGAGGCTGCACGCTCTCATAGTGAGCTGGGCGTGGGGATTCATTTTACTCTGGTAAACGGATTTCCTGTGCTGCCGCCGGAGGAGATTCCGTCTCTTGTGACGCCGGATGGGGTTTTTCATGATACGCATACGATTTTCGTCAAACGTTTCCTTCTTGGGAAGATATCTATGGAGGAAGTGCGGAGGGAGCTTGTCGCGCAGATGGAAAAGATGCGGCAGACAGGGCTTTCGCTTACGCATATAGACAGCCATCAGCATATGCACACGCTTCCGGGGGTTATTGATACTGCACTTGCTATTGCCAAGGATGCGGGAATACGCGCAGTGCGTGTTCCTGTCATAGACCTTTTTTGCGGCGACGGGATGAGCCCGGGGCAGCTGATAGGACGGCTGGGTCTGGGTACGCTTGCCCGTATGGCAAGGTACAAGGCACATTCCCTGGGAATGAAGACTCCCGATAATTTTGCCGGGATAGTTGCAGGCGAGGCCGTCAGCGAGAAATATCTTAGGGAAATGGCAGAGAGTATGCCTGAGGGAACAACGGAGGTCATGCTTCATCCGGGGACGGACAACAGTGTGCTTGTTCCTGATTGTGAATGGGAGCATGATTTTGAGGAGGAGCTTCGTGCCGTGACGTCGGAGAAGACGATGGAGCTTTTGAAGGAAAAGAACATCACGGTGGGAAATTTTGCGGATTTGGTGGTAGAGAATGGATAGGATTACAATCATTGTTCCGTGCTATAACGAAGAGGAGGTCGTTGAGACCTTTTATGATACGCTTAAGGCTGCTCTGGAGGAGGTCCCGGATGTGGATTTTCGCTGCCTTTTTGTAAATGACGGCAGCGTGGACGGGACGCTTTCCGTGCTGCGGCGTCTTTCGGAGCAGTATGAGGGTGTGTCGTATCTTTCTTTTTCGCGGAATTTCGGAAAGGAAGCTGCCATGATGGCAGGTCTTGACTACGCGGACGGGGATGCGGTCATTCTGATGGATGCGGACCTTCAGCATCCGCCTTCTCTTATTCCGGAGATGGTGGAATGGTGGCGGAAGGGCTATGATGACGTGTGCATGAAGCGCACGGACCGTGAGGATGAGGCGTGGTTCAAGAGAACCATGACAGGCGTTTTTTACCGTGTGCTTCAGGGGTTCATGCGCTACAGGGTGCAGCGGAATGTGGGGGATTTTCGTCTTCTGGACCGCCGCTGTGTTTCGGCGCTTTGTCTGATGCGTGAGAGTCAGCGGTACACCAAGGGCCTTTTTACATGGGTGGGCTACCGCAAAAAGGAGCTGCCCTTCAAGGTGCAGCCAAGGGCAGCAGGGACTACGACGTGGAATTATCTTTCCCTGTTCAATCTGGCTGTAGAGGGAATCACTTCCTTTACGACGGCACCCCTTCGCCTCACAACGATGCTGGGACTCTTTGTTTCAATGATGGCGATTATTTACATGCTTGTGGTGTTTTTTGACGCGCTTTTATACGGGGACCCTGTTGCAGGATATCCTACACTCATGACTGTCATGCTCTTTTTGGGCGGAGTGCAGCTTTTGTCTTTGGGTATCATCGGAGAATATCTTGGAAGGGTGTTTACGGAGAGTAAGCAGCGGCCAATATATCTCGTCGATGAAATGGACGGCAAAAAGCTCTGCTACCGCAGGGGGAGAAGCTCTGAGCATGATGTGGAGTCTGTCGATAATATTAGGGAATTTAGAGAAGGGGACGACGGCTGATTTATTATGAAGATAGAGAATAAAGGGAAAGTCCTTCTTGTTTTGGCGGGGATTTTTCTGCTTATGTTTTTTTTGAATGCGTTGATGCCGATTCACCGTGATGATTACGATTATTCCATGATATGGATGACGACCGAGCATCTCGGCTCTCTGCAGGATGTTTTCACCTCTGCGTACCGCCATTATTTTCTGCACGGCGGACGCATGATGACGGTTTTCGGTCTTGACCTTTTCCTGTATATGGGAAAGCTCTGGTTTGATATTGCAAACGCGCTGTTCTTCACGGCGCTCGTGGTGCTGATTTATTTTCATGCCTGCCGCAGGGCATCCTTTGAGAACGGAGCAGGGCTTCTGGCGGTGGCAGGCGTGCTTTCGTGGCTTTCCTTTCCGCATTTCGGAGAGGTGGCAATATGGAAAAGCGGCTCGACGGTTTATCTCTGGTCTGCCGTGCCTGTTCTGCTCTTCCTTCTGCCATACAATCTTTCACTTGCGGAAAGCATGAAAAAATCCTCTGTGCTTTTGGCGGTTGGCATGTTCCTTTTGGGGATCGTCGCAGGCTGGTCGGTGGAAAATTTCGCTGTTACGGCGGTGCTTGTTTCCGCAGGCTGTACATTTTATTCCTTCCGCCGCGGTGAGATGAAGCCGTGGATGGCGGCAGGTGTTTTGGGAGCGGTTCTTGGCTTTTTGGGGCTTTTGCTTGCTCCGGGTAATTTTGTCCGCTATGACCAGCAGGATCACGGCATACTCCGTCACTTCAGCAATCAGCTGGCCGGCAACGGAGAGATGATTCTCTATCTTCTGCCTGCTATTCTTCTGGCCCTGATTGCATGGCGCTTTCTGCAGCGGGAGGTATTGCGCGGCAAGGGGATAAGCTTTGTGGCAGAGCTTCCGCGGCGCGGCTGGAAGCGTTTCCTGCTGCCGGGCTTTACTGTGCTTATACTGGTTTCTTATTTTACCAACAGCTTTGTTGCAAGGGCGATTCATGACGCTCTTTTGGCAGCGGTTTTGACGCCGCTTCATTATACTGACGCAAAGACGCTTCTTCACTGGAGCAATCTGATGAAGGGCTTCGAAGAGGTTGCCGTATACTGGCTGATGGTGTTCCTGTTCTATGGACGGGTAAAGGAAAAATGCGGATTGACGCCGCTCAATATCAGGCTGCTGAAGAAAAATGCCAAGCCCTCCGAGGTTTTGCAGCGTTTTCCGGCGGTGCGCTACAGTGCGGCTGTGGTGCTTTTGGCGTTTTTTAATAATTTCGTTATGATAGCAGCCCCCACCTTCCCGGTGAGAGCGACATTCGGCTCTGTGGCGCTTATACTTGCCGCTATCTGTGCTCTTCTCGTGATTCCTGAGGTACAGCAGGGAATGAAGAAAACAGAAGCAGGAAGAATGCTTCGAAACGGCGCGGCTGTGCTGGGAATCTTCACCTTCGCGGCTGCTTCTGTCATTATGTACAAGGTTTATCAGGCGGATGCACTCCGTGTCCAGTGGGCAAAGGAGGCTGCTGCCGCAGGGCAGGAGGTTGTGACCTTCCCTGCCTACGGAGATGATTTCAACCGTGCATTGAGGCACGTGTATTATGAGGATTACGACAATAACGTGACCAAGGTTGGCTTCTGCAAATACTACGGTCTTAAGGATGTTTTGGTAGATAAAAAGTAAAATGAGACCGCGCAGGCGGTTTCATGGGAGGAATTCATTGATGAAGGTTTTGATAACAGGCGGAGCAGGATATATAGGGAGCCACTGCAACCGTTATTTCGCTGAGAAGGGCGTAGAGACGGTGGTTCTTGACGACCTTTCAAGCGGACACCGCGAGGCGGTGACTGATGGATGCTTTGTTGAAGGAGATTTCGGCGACCGCGGACTTCTGGACAAGGTGCTTGGGGCAGAGAAATTTGACGGAATAATTCATTTCGCCGCTTTTATTGATGTGGCGGAGTCGGTGGCTGAGCCTGCGAAGTACTACGAAAATAATGTGGTGAAGATGAAAACGCTTCTTGATGCGGCAGTCGCCCACGGGGTGAAGCATTTCGTGTTTTCCTCCACGGCAGCTGTTTTCGGAGAGCCTGAGTATGTGCCCATAGATGAGGCGCATCCGAAGAAGCCTATCAATGCCTACGGCGCCACGAAGCTCATCGGTGAGCAGATGCTGGCTGATTACGGACGCGCCTATGGTCTTCGTTCCTGTTCCTTCCGCTATTTCAACGCGGCAGGAGATTCGTCGGATGGATGCATAGGAGAGGCTCATAATCCTGAGCATCACCTGATACCGCTGGTACTGCGTGCTTCACTGGCAAACAGGGCAATGAAGGTTTTCGGTACGGATTACGATACCCGGGACGGAAGCTGCATACGTGATTATGTCCATGTGGAGGACCTGGCAGAGGCCCATTATCTCGGACTTAAATACATTATGGAAAATGATGGAAACCATGCGTTTAACCTCGGCAGCAGCGAGGGCTTCAGCGTGCTTGAAATCCTGCATGAGGCTGAGCGTGTAACGGGAGAGCCTGTACCCCATGATATAGCGGACCGGCGCCCGGGAGACCCTGCGGTGCTTATAGCCTCCAACAAAAAGGCTAAGGATGTGCTGGGATGGGAGCCAAAGCGCAGCGAGGTGCAGACGATTCTGCGTGACGCGTGGAACTGGGAGCAGAATAAAAAATATTAAGGAAGTGAGCCTATGGCGATTCTGGGGGCAGCAGCTGTACCGCATCCGCCTATCATCCTGCCTGAGGTGGGAAAAGGCGAGGAACGGAAGATACAGCGCACGATTGACGCGTACCGCGAGGCAATGAGGCGTCTCGCGGAGTTGAAGCCTGATACGGTTATCCTGTCGAGCCCGCATGCGACAATGTATGCGGATTATTTTCAGGTGTCCCCGGGATATGGGGCGGAGGGAGATTTTTCCGCGTTCCGTGCCCCCGAGGTCAGGGTTTCTGTGCAGTACGACAAGGAATTTGTGGAGCTTCTTGAGAAGAACTGCCGTGATGCTTTGCTGGCGGCAGGAACTCTGGGTGAACGGGTTCCCAGGCTTGACCACGGTACCATGATACCGATTCGTTTCCTGCAGGAATTCTGGTCGGATTTCAGGCTTGTTCGTGTAGGGCTTTCAGGCATGTCGCCGGCAGAGCACTATGCCTTCGGCGAGTGTATAGCTCGGACGGCTGCGCTTCTGGGACGCCGTGCGGTGTATATCGCTTCGGGAGACCTTTCCCATAAGCTGAAGACTGACGGGCCTTATGGCTTTGCCGAGGAAGGCCCTGTCTTTGACAAGGAATGTACCGAGGCTCTTGGCTGTGCGGATTTTACGAGGCTTCTTTCCATTGATTCGGAGCTTGCAGAGGGAGCAGCGGAATGCGGTCTTCGTTCCTTCTGGATTATGGCAGGAGCTCTTGACCGTCATACGGTTAAGGCGGAGCTTCTCTCCTATGAAGGGACGTTCGGTGTGGGCTACGGAGTCGTATCCTTTGAGCCGGGCGGACGTGATGACGGTAGGAACTGCGGAGAGCAGTTTGAAAAGCAGGAAAAGGAGCGTCTCGCGAAGCTGCGTGCTGCTGAGGATATTTATGTGAAGCTTGCGCGGTACAGCCTCGAAACCTTTGTGAGGACAGGTGAGCACGCGGCATTTCCCGACAGGCTTCCTGATGAGCTTACAAAAAGAAAGGCCGGCGTTTTCGTGTCGCTGAAAAAGGACGGACGTCTTCGCGGCTGTATAGGAACATTTTTGCCGAGAGAGGACAGCATCGCAAAGGAGATACTTCACAACGCTGTTTCGGCCTGCTCGGAGGATCCGCGTTTTTCTCCTGTGAGAAAAAGTGAGCTTGATTCTCTGGTGTACAGCGTGGATGTTTTGACAGAGCCGGAGCTTACAGATGAGGACGGTCTTGATGTGAAACGCTACGGCGTAATAGTCGAGGCGGAGGACGGACGAAGAGGGCTTCTGCTTCCTGACCTTGCGGGTATTGATACTGTTGAGGAGCAGATAAGTATTGCCGCGCAGAAGGGAAACATCAGACCTGATGAAAAGGTGCGCTACTGGCGCTTTGAGGTGGTAAGACACCGATAGAACGGAAAGGGAGGAGCAGCATGCGGTCAAAGGGCTGGCAGTATCCTGAAGAGGATGAGATGAAACAGAAAAAGAAGCAGCGCTATACTCACGCGCAGCTCAGCAGCATGGTGCTTTCCGTTGTGCTTTTCTGCTACAGTGTTTTCCTTGCGAATGATATCCCCATGGCTTTTCTGACAGGAGCGTTTTTCCTTTTCATGCTGCATCCTGTTATATCAAGGGTGTTCGGGGAGACAATCGGAAAAATTGTGCATTCCTTTTCTGTGACGCTTATCATCGGCGCCTTTATACTGGCATTTTTTTGAATGAATACGAAGGTTCCCTGCGAAGGCTTTTCGGGGGAGCCTTTTTATTTTCCCAAAAACGCAAAAATTAATCTACTCCATGCAGGAAAAAAGGAATTACTGTAGAATTTAAGAAGTGTAACGCTGTAATTTGTTTTGTAAATTACGACGGCTGATTGAATCGGATATCGCGTGTGTCGTAAGCTTCATGAAGCACTGCGCAGCCGTTTTAGAAAATGGGGGGACACTCTGTGAAAACCACTTGTGTTGCTATGATACTTGCCGGAGGGCAGGGAAGCCGCCTGGGCGCGCTGACGAAACGCGTAGCGAAGCCGGCCGTTCCCTTCGGAGGTAAATACCGCATTATTGATTTTCCTTTGTCGAACTGTGCTCATTCGGGAATAGAGCGTGTCGGTGTTCTTACGCAGTATCGTCCTTTTGAGCTTCATAACTATGTCGGCAATGGCGACGCATGGGATCTTGATGTCCGCGACGGAGGCGTTTTCATCCTGCCGCCGTATGCGCGTGACAAGGGGGCTGACTGGTACCGTGGCACGGCTGATGCCATCTATCAGAATCTGTATTTCATATCCCTTTCGGACCCTGATTATGTGCTGGTGCTGTCAGGCGACCACATTTATTCCATGGATTATTCCAAAATGATTGCGGCACATAAGGAGAACGGTGCCGAGGCAACAATAGCGGTTATACGTGTTCCCTGGGAGGAGGCCTCCCGCTTCGGAATAATGGATGCTGATGAGGACGGACGGATTAAGGAGTTTGCGGAAAAACCTGAAAATCCAAAGAGCAATCTTGCATCCATGGGAATATATCTTTTTTCGACAGATTTTCTTCGCCGTTATCTCGAGGCTGATGCAAAGCAGAAAAACTCAAGCCACGATTTCGGCAAGGATGTAATTCCGAAGATGCTGGCCGACGAAGCCAAGCTTTTCGCGTACCCATTCGAAGGGTACTGGAAGGATGTAGGAACGATTGAGAGTCTGTGGGAGGCAAACATGGATTTTCTTTCGGATACGCCGCCTATAGATGTGGGCGGGCGCTGGCGCATACGCTCGGCAAATCATTCCATGCCGCCCCATTATCTCGGGCCGCGCGCGAAGGTGAGACATTCCCTCGTGAATGAGGGTTCGGTTGTGCTTGGCACTGTGGAGCATTCGGTTCTCTCATCAGGGGTTCGCGTTGAAAAGGGCGCTGTTGTGACGAATTCTGTGCTCATGCCTTTTGCGAAGGTGGAGGCAGGCGCTGTTGTAGACCATGCCATAGTAGGACAGGGAGGCCTGGTGGAGAGCGGCGCGCATTTTGAGGGGACTGACGGCGCGGTACGCGTCATTGGAGACAAAGAGGTATATCACGTGGATGGAACCGTAACAGAGGGGAGCGGAGTCTTTTGATCAAGAATGTCATGGGGATTGTAAACCTGCAGGCGCAGGAGGAGCTTTTGAGCGCTCTCACTGAGCAGCGCCCGTTGGCATCCCTTCCCTTCGGCGGCCGTTATCGTCTGATTGATTTTCCGATGTCCTGCATGGTTAATTCGGGTATACGAAATGTCGGTGTTCTGCTTCCTGAGCATTCACGGTCGATTCTTGACCATCTTCGTTCAGGCAAGGACTGGGATCTCGCGCGTCATCACAAGGGACTCTTTTATCTTCCGCCGGTCCGCAGGGCACATGGCGAGCAGGGCGGCGACCTGCAGAATATGTATTCAAATCTGGATTTTGTGGATAACAGCTCTGAGGAGTATGTGCTTCTGGCAGAGTCATCGGCCGTGTATAATATGGATTTTACGGAGGTCATGGAGACTCATTTCAGGCTGGGAGCGGATATCACAATGGTAACCAGCGCGTCGCGCTGCACGGATTCCGGCAGCGGTATAGTTGTGCGCGCGGCAAGGGACGGGGTTGTCAGCGACGTATGTCTGCATTCTGATATCAAAAAGGGAGAGCAGCGGTCGCTGGGAATTTACTTTATGCGCAAGCAGCTTTTTGTGGAGCTTGTACGGCAGGCGGTAGAGCATGGCGGAAAGGATTTTCGCGTTGATGTGCTGCTCCGTGCGGCGGCAGGCTGCAGAATCTGCGCGCATCAGCATACAGGCTATGCATGGCGCATATGCTCTGTGCAGGCATATTATGAAACGAATCTCGCGCTTCTGCACCCGGAGGTGTGGGAAGGGCTGTTCCTCCGCGAGGGCGCGCCTATCTATACGAAGGTCAAGGATATGGCGCCTGTTCAGTATCTTGACGGTGCACATGTCAAAAACAGCATTGTGGCAAACGGCTGTGAAATCTCAGGAAAGGTCGAAAACAGCATTCTGTTCCGCGGCGTAAGGGTGGACAGAGGCGCGGTTGTCCGCAATTCCATCATAATGCAGAACGGTGTAATCGGGGCTCATGCTGAGGCGGAGTGCGTGATTACCGATAAGAATGTATTTATAACAGGTGGAAAGGTTCTGCAGGGTGCAAGGACGTACCCGATTTACATAGGGAAGAATAAACGTGTTTAACTCGGCTGCTTCGCGGGGGTTTACAGCGGAGTGAGTGTAGGAGGCGGAGAGAAACATGACACAGTGGTCAAAGGATATACAGATGGCAGAAGAGGAGCGTAAGAGAACAGTTGAGTCGCTTCGGAAGAGATTTGTAGCGACCGGACATATTCTTTGGGGGCGTGAGCTTTCTGAGCTTACGCCTCATGAAATGTTCCGTACTGTAGCTGCAACGGTAAAGGAGCTTCTGTCGGAAAACTGGATACGTACAAACCGTATATATTCCGAGCAGAAGACCAAGCAGGTCTATTATTTTTCCATTGAGTTCCTGCTGGGACGGCTTTTGAACAGCAACCTTATAAATCTGGGGGTCAAGGAGCTTCTGGCAGATGCTTTGAAGGGGCTTGGAATATCCATGACCCGCTATTATGAGGAGGAGCCGGACGCAGGTCTCGGAAACGGAGGGCTGGGAAGGCTGGCGGCCTGCTTTATTGATTCGCTGGCGGCTCTCGGCATGCCGGGACACGGCTGCAGCATACGCTACCAGTATGGGCTTTTTGAGCAGAAAATTGTAGACGGACAGCAGGTAGAGCTTCCTGACAGATGGCTTCGTGACGGCTTCGTCTGGGAATACAGGAAGCCTGATAAGGCCGTAAACGTGCGCTTCGGGGGAAATGCGTGGATGCGTCCGCGTCCCGATGGCTCCCTTGAGCTGGTGCATGAGGGCGGAACGACTGTCATGGCGGTGCCCTATGATGTCCCTATTGTCGGTGCCAACGGGAAAACCGTCAATACGCTCAGACTCTGGAATGCCGAGCTTAACAAGGACTTTACTCTTTACGGTGTCACACAGGAGCAGCGTGAGGAGAGACAGCGCTATCAGCGGTTTGTTGAAAGCATTACGGAATTTCTGTACCCGAATGACAGTTCCTATGAGGGACGGCGTCTTCGCCTGGTACAGGAATATTTTTTCGTTTCCGCCGGTGTGCAGAGCATCATAAGAAATCAGCTCAGGAGCGGGGTCCCGCTGCATTCCATGGATGAGCATGTGGCAATCCACATCAATGATACTCATCCTGCACTTGTTGTGGCGGAGCTTATGCGTCTTCTTGTTGATGTATACGAGCTTACCTGGGGTGAGGCATGGGCTGTTACACGGCGTGTCGTGGCGTACACGAACCACACCATTATGCCTGAGGCTCTTGAGAAGTGGCCAATAGATATGTTCAAACCGCTTCTTCCGCGTATATATCTCATAATCGAGGAAATAAACCGCCGTTTCCTTACGGAGGTACGCCGCCGTTATCCGGGGGATGAGGAAAGAGTCAGGGAGCTTTCGATTCTGCAGGATGGGCAGGTGCATATGGCACGGCTTGCGATTGTTGGCAGCCACAGTGTCAACGGCGTCGCGGAAATTCATTCGGAAATTCTCAAGAATACTACGCTGCATCCCTTTTATGAGTTTTATCCTGAACGGTTCAACAATAAGACGAACGGTGTTACTCACCGCCGTTGGCTTATCGGTGCGAACCCCGAGCTTGCCCAGCTTCTGGATGATACTATTTCTCCCGCGTGGCGGACAGAGCCGTCCTATATGGCGGATTTTGCCCGTTATGCCGACCATCACAAGGTGCAGCAGCGCGTGGCGGAAATCAAGGCAACGCGAAAGAAAATTCTGGCGCGCTGGCTCCGTGAAAAGACAGGACAGCGTATTGACGCGGACACTATGTTTGATATACAGGTGAAGCGCATTCATTCATACAAGCGTCAGCTGATGAATATACTTTACGTTATAGATGCCTTTGAACGTATCAAGGAAGGCATGGCAGAGGATTTTCTTCCGACGACTGTTTTCTTCGGAGGAAAGGCAGCCCCGGGCTACTACATTGCAAAGGAAACGATTCGACTTATATGTGCGGTTGCGCAGCGCATAAATAATTCTCAGGCGGCTGAGGGAAAGCTTGCTGTCGTTTTCCTCGAAAATTTCGGTGTTTCCCTTGGTGAGGCTGTTTATCCCGCGGCAGATATTTCAGAGCAGATATCCACGGCCAGCAAGGAAGCCTCAGGCACGGGCAACATGAAATTCATGATGAACGGTGCTATTACTCTCGGAACTCTCGACGGCGCGAATGTAGAAATACGTGATGCCGTGGGCGATGAGAACGCGATTATTTTCGGTATGCATGCCGATGAGGTCATGAACTATTACGCCAACGGCGGATATTCCGTGTGGGACGAATACAACGGCAACCCCACAATACGGCGCGTGCTTGACAGGCTGGTAGACGGGACATACGGAGATTTCCGTTCTCTCTATGATTACCTTTTGAGAAATAATGATGAGTATTTCATACTGAAGGATTTTGAAGCTTACCGGGCAGCCCACGAGGAGGCTGCAAGGCGCTACCGCGATAAGGAAGCATGGAGAAAGTCCATGATTATAAACATTGCCCGGTCGGGAAGATTTTCTTCTGACAGGACAATAAGGGAGTATGCGTCCGACATCTGGGGAATCCGTGGTGTGCAGTAACAGGACATTCTTCCGGAAAGGAATGGAATATGAAGACTGCTGATTTGTCGGAATATGACAGATATCTATTTCATCAGGGAACAAATTATCATGCTCAGGAGATGCTTGGCGCGCATTATGTGACCGTGGACGGTGTCCGCGGAGTGCGCTTTGCTGTCTGGGCGCCCCATGCCTCGGAGGTCAGCGTCGTAGGTGATTTTAATTCATGGGATACACGGGTGAATCCCATGGAGAGAATCGGTGACGGAGAGATATGGACCTGCTTCATACCTGAGCTTCCCTCGGGGACGGTCTATAAGTACGCTATACGTCCGCCATGGGGCGGCGTGCATATCATGAAGGCAGACCCTTATGGCTTTTTTGCGGAGCGAAAGCCTGCGACTGCATCAAAAACCTACGACTTCAAGGAATATGAATGGCATGATGCCGCGTGGATGGAGGAAACGGCAAAGGGACGCTCCTATGAGAAGCCGATGCTGACCTATGAGGTTCATCTCGGTTCATGGCGCCGTTCCCCGGATAATGATTATCTCAGCTACAGACAGCTTGCTGAGGAGCTTGTTGATTACGCGGTGAAGATGCATTACACTCATCTGGAGTTCATGCCTCTCTGCGAGCATCCCTACGACGGCTCCTGGGGGTATCAGGCAACGGGGTATTTCGCGGTGACAAGCCGATACGGAACTCCTGAGGATTTCAAATATCTCGTGGACTGCGCGCACCGGAAGGGAATAGGCATCATAATGGACTGGGTGCCCGGTCATTTCTGCAATAATGATGAGGGACTCCGCCATTTCGACGGACCGAATCTTTATGAGTCGGATAATCCGCAGCTTGCCGAAAACAAGGGCTGGGGTACGACGAATTTCGATTACGGACGCACCGAGGTGCAGAGCTTTTTGATTTCCAACGCGCTGTTCTGGTTTGAGGAGTACCATATTGACGGACTCCGCATTGATGCGGTAGCAAATATGCTTTATCTCAATTACGGACGCGAGGAGGGCGAATGGCTGCCGAATAAATACGGCGGCACGGGAAACCTTGAGGCGATGGAGTTCATAAAGAGGCTCAATACTGCTGTGTTCCGCGAGCATCCCGGTGCTCTTATGCTTGCTGAGGAGTCCACGGACTGGCCGATGATTTCACGTCCTGTGGATATGGGCGGCATGGGCTTCAATTACAAGTGGAACATGGGCTGGATGAACGATATTCTCGAATATGTGTCCCTTGACCCTGTGTACCGCAAGTGGAATCAGGATAAGCTGACCTTCTCCCTTATGTACGCTTTTTCGGAGAATTTCGTGCTTCCGCTGTCCCATGATGAGGTGGTTCACGGTAAATGCTCTCTCATAAGCAAAATGCCCGGAGACTACTGGCAGAAATTTGCAGGGCTTCGGGGATTTTTCGGATACTGGCTGGCTCATCCCGGCAAGAAGCTTTTGTTTATGGGCGGAGAGTTCGGTCAGTTCATAGAGTGGAATTTTGATGACAGTCTCGACTGGCATCTTGTGGAGCAGTATGAGATGCACAAAAAGCTTTCCGATTGCTCTGCTGCCCTTAATGAATTCTATGTTTCGGAGCCTTCCATGTGGGAAGTGGATTTTACATGGAACGGCTTTGAATGGATTGACTGCGACGATACCGACAACAGTGTAATATCCTTTGTCAGAAAGACAAAGGACGGTAAGGATTTTGTGATTGCGGTTTGCAATTTTACTCCCGAGGTGCGGCACGGCTATCGCATCGGTGTGCCGAGGGAGGGTATTTACGAAGAGGTGTTCAATACCGACGAGACGCGCTGGGGCGGCTCAGGGGTACAGAATACGGGAAAGCTTGAGACGGAAGCCGTTCCGTGGCAGTGGCGTGATAATTCGCTGGTGCTTACGCTGCCGCCTCTTGCGACGGTTTATTTGAAATTCCGCGAAGAAAAGAAGAAGCCGCGTGCGAAGAAACACGTGGAAAGCAGGAGGGATATAAAATGAGAATCGGTTTTGTGGCATCCGAGGCGGTGCCCTTTGTAAAGACCGGCGGGCTTGCAGATGTAGCAGGCTCTCTGCCGAAGGCGCTTGCGGCTCTGGGACATGACGTGCGTGTATTTCTCCCTAAATACTATCAGATACCTCAGGCATACCGCGAGAAAATGGAGCATGTCTGGAGCGGAGAGATTAATGTCGCGTGGCGCAGAAAATTTATCGGTATTGACCGTCTGGAAGAGGACGGTGTGACATGGTATTTCATCGATAACGAGGATTATTTCAGACGGGACAGCCTCTACGGAAGCTTCGACGACGCGGAGAGGTTCTCATTTTTCTGCCGTGGAGTTCTGACAGCCATGGGAGTGCTGGATTTCTTCCCGGATATTCTTCATGCCAACGACTGGCATTCGGCTCTGGTGCCTGTCCTTCTCCGTCTTGAGCATATCGGGGATGGACGTTATGAGTCGGTCAGAAGCGTATTTACGATTCATAACCTCAAGTACCAGGGTGTATTTGACAAGGGTATTATGCCGGATGTCCTCGGGCTTGACTGGAAATATTTCAACAATGGCGATCTGGAATATTATGACGCGGTGAATTTCATGAAGGGCGGCATTATCTATGCGGATATGGTTACTACCGTCAGCCGTACATATGCCGATGAAATTCAGTACGAATATTTCGGCGAGGGACTTCATGAGCTTCTGCGTTCCCGTGCGGAGATGGGAAAGCTTACGGGTATTGTGAACGGCATAGACAATGAGAGCTTCGACCCGAGAACGGACAGGCGTCTTGTTTATTCCTACGGAGTTGAGGATATTCACCTGAAATTTGAAAACAAGGCAGCTCTGCAGCATCAGCTGGGGCTTCCTGAGAACCGCTGCGCGCCGATGATTTCGATGGTGACACGTCTTGTTGAGGCGAAAGGGCTTGACCTTGTTATGCGCGTTATCGACGAGCTTTTGTCCCAGGAAAACATGCAGTTTGTTCTGCTGGGAGTTGGAGATGCTGTTTATGAGGCATGGTTCAGGGAGCTTGCTTGGCGGCATCCCGACAAGGTGTCGGTAAATCTTTCCTTTGCATCGGAGCTTGCACAGCGGATTTATGCGGCTTCGGATATATTCCTGATGCCGTCCAAGTATGAACCCTGTGGTATCGGTCAGCTCATTGCAATGAGGTATGGCGCGGTGCCTATTGTAAGGGCAACAGGAGGATTGAAGGATACGGTAGAGCAGTATGATAAGCTCACAGGCAAGGGGAATGGATTCGTTTTCCCGAATTACAACGCCCATGAGCTGCTCTTTACGATGAAGCGTGCCCTGAGCCTCTATAAGGATATGACGGCATGGAGCGCTCTGGCGCGCAATTCGATGAAATCCGATTTTGGATGGAAGCGGTCGGCTAAGGAATATATAAGACTTTATGAAGGGTTGAAGCATGAAGGCTGAACATGATTCAAGAAACGCGGCCTTCCGCTGGCCGCTGGGTGCCTGCGAAGCGGGCGGACGTGTGAGACTTTCCGTGCGTGTTGAGGGCGCGGAGAAGGCCTCGGGAGAGCTTAGAATATGGCAGGACGGTGCAGGTGAACTGCGTCTTCCGCTGAAGGGAGAAACGGAGGGCGAAAGCATTTGGCTTTCGTCCTCTTTGACGCTGCCTGAAAATGGAACTCTGCTTTGGTACAGGTTTGAGCTTTTGATTGATGGGAAGAAAATTTTCTGCGGACAGGCAGCTGACGAGCTTGGCGGCAGCGGAGCCTTCTCTGAAAAGGAGCTGCCGTCGTTTCAGATTACCGTATACGACAAAGGCTCGGATACTCCGTCGTGGTTCAGAAAGAGCGTAATGTACCAGGTTTTTCCGGACAGGTTTTTCAGGAAGGATACGGGGACTCTTCCGCAAAAGCGGGGAGCAGTATTTCACACAATGTGGAATGATACGCCCCAGTATTACCGCGATAAAAACGGGGATATTCTTGCCTATGATTTTTTCGGAGGAAATATTGCAGGCATACGGGAAAAGCTGGAATATCTTAAGTCTCTCGGGATTACGGTGCTTTATCTTAATCCTGTGTTTGAGGCTCAGAGCAGCCACAGATATGATACCGGTGATTATACGAAAATAGATCCCGTGCTGGGGACGAATGAGGAGTTTTCTCAGCTGTGCAGAGATGCAAAGCGGGCAGGAATCCGCATAATTCTGGACGGCGTTTTCAGCCACACGGGGGCTGACAGCGTATATTTCAACAGGTACGGCACCTATGATTCAACGGGTGCCTTTCAGTCAAGGGGTTCACGCTTTTACGACTGGTATGATTTTCAGGAGTACCCGAAAAAATATACAAGCTGGTGGGGTGTTGAGGTACTCCCCGCAGTAAAGGAAACTACACCGTCCTATATGGATTTTATTATTCATTCGGAAAAGAGTGTGCTTCATCAATGGATTAATGCAGGAATAAGCGGTTGGCGGCTTGATGTGCTGGATGAGCTGCCGGAGGAATTTTCTCAGGCGTTTTACAGGGAGCTTAAAAATACAAACTCCGAGTCGGTGCTCATCGGTGAGGTCTGGGAGGATGCTTCCCACAAGGTAAGCTACGGGAAGCTCCGTACTTATTTCTCGGGGCATGAGACTGACAGCGTTATGAATTATCCGCTCCGCGATATTATCATATCTTTTCTTATGGGGGAAAAGGATGGCGGAGAAACGGCAAGGGCTGTCGCAAGTCTCGCGGAAAATTACCCGAAGCATAATTTTTACGCGCTAATGAATCTCCTGGGAAGTCACGATACTCCGCGTATCATCTCCGTTCTTGGAGAAATGCCCGACCTTCAGGAAGGTACCTACAGGGAGCAGGGGGAATACAGACTTCCTGAGGAAAAGAAAGCTCTTGGAAAAAAGCGGCTGCTTTTGGCTGTTTTATGGCAGATGACATATCCGGGAGTCCCCTCTGTCTATTATGGAGACGAAATCGGTATGCAGGGAGGAAAGGACCCTTACAACAGAGCTCCCTACGACTGGGAAAACGGCGATGCGGGCATAAGAGAGACTGTGATGGAAGGCATAAGGCTTCGTCGGGGAAATGCCGCGCTTTCTACAGGGGAACTGATACAGCTGACGGCTGACGGCGATGTTTTTGCATTTGCGCGTGCAGTGCGAAAAGGAAAGGATGTTTTCGGAGAGGCGGCTGAGAACGGGATATTCATAACAGTGCTTAACCGAAGTGTAAGCGGGAAGCATGAGGTTATTCTTGACGTCGGGGATTTTGCGGCATGTGACATGAGCTTTGTCCCTGTACTCTCTGCAGGAAAATTCTCTGAGGATGAAATTTTCGTCGTGGGCGGAAAGCTGCGCGTGACACTTGAGCCTCTTGGCGGTGTTGTGCTGAAAAGCGCTGCGGCTGATAAGAAACGTATACGGCAGGCAGGAGTTCTGCTGCACCCGACGTCGCTGCCGTCAGAACACGGCATAGGAGATATCGGAAAGGAAGCATTCCGTTTTGTAGACTGGCTTCATGAGGCAGGGCAGAGTATATGGCAGATTCTGCCGACTGTTCCTGCGGGGGAGGGAGGCTCTCCTTATTCTTCTACGTCAGCCCTTGCAGGAAATCCGCTTTTGATATCTCCTGAGGTACTCTTCGAGGAGGGACTTCTCACAAGGGACGAGCTTGATGGTGATTTTCCTGTGGATGCGCCGGTGGACTTTGAAGCGGCAGCCGCGCATAAGGAAATTCTTTTGAGAAAAGCGTGGAGCCGTTTCAGAAGGGGAATTTCCTCGGGGTACAAAATTTTTTGCGAGAGAGAGGCATACTGGCTTGACGACTACGCGCTCTTTACTGCGCTTCAGGGAGAGCAGGGCGCGTCATGGACGAAATGGGAGCCGGTACTGGCGCACAGAGAGCCGGATGCACTTAGGGAAGCTGCGGAAAGGCTGAGCGGTGAATGCGAGTTCATCCGTTTCTGTCAGTATGTATTTACGTGCCAGTGGCAGAGACTTCATACCTATGCGAAAAAGCGCGGTATAAGAATCATGGGGGACATGCCCCTTTTCGTTGCCCATGACAGCGCTGATGTGTGGGCACATCAGGAGCTTTTTGCTCTGGATGCAGACGGAGACCCATTGAAGGTTGCGGGAGTACCTCCTGACTATTTCTGTGAAGACGGACAGCTTTGGGGGAATCCGCAGTACGACTGGGCAGCCATGGAAAAGGACGGCTTTTCATGGTGGTCGGCCCGACTTTCACGTCTTGCGAAGCTTACGGATATTATCCGTATAGACCATTTCAGAGGTCTGGCGGCATATTGGGAAGTAGATGCCGGTGCTGAAACCGCAAAGGAAGGCCGATGGGTCAGCGGCCCGGGGCACAAATTCTTTGAGGCGGTAAGAGAAGCTCTCAGGGGAGCCGAAGTGGTGGCGGAGGACCTTGGAGTTCAGTCTCCTGAGGTGGAGAACCTTAGAAGGCAGGAAGGTCTGCCTGGGATGCAGGTTCTGGAATTTTCGCTTATTGACAACGGCACGCCCCGGGTAGGAGCGCAGGCCGAGGAGAACTGCGTTGTATATACGGGGACTCATGACAACAACACGGCAGCCGGATGGTTTGTAAATGACCTGAATGCCTGGACACGTCCGAGAGTCGGTGAGTATCTTGGAATTTCTCCTGATGATACGCCGGATAGGGTGGCAATGGCCATGATTCGGGAAGCATATTACTCAAGAGCCGGAATTGCGATAGTTCCTGTGCAGGATATTCTTGGGCTGGGGAAGGAAGCACGCATGAACATCCCCGGTGAGGCAAAAGGCAACTGGCGGTGGCGCATGAAGAAGGGCGCGCTCACAGGTGAACAGGCAGAATGGCTCAGGGAGCTTGCTGAAAAAACGGGCCGCAGGGGAAGTTGTCTGGGAAGATAGGTTCGCTTTTTTTTCAGCAGAGTTTATGCTATCCTAAGGAGTGTATTTGTTTTTTATGAAGGAGTTGAAAATATGTCAGTTGGAAATACGTATGTGGTGGAAAAGGTCTGCCCGATCTGCGGTGAAAAAACACGCGTCATTAAAGTGCGTTCACGCCTTGTTGCAGAAAAAAGCGATCCGGATTTCTGCACATATTATCAGGATTTTAACCCGTATTACTATACAATCTGGGTATGCGAGCATTGCGGCTTTGCTGCTGATGAGAAAACCTTTACAAGTGTGATTCCTCAGCGGCACAAGACAAAGATTCAGGAATTTTTGTCTCAGCGCAAGGTTGGCTTTAAGTTTGCTGAAACACGCGGTGTTCCTGAGGCAGTCGCATCATATAAGCTTGCGATTTTCTATGCCGAGATGATTGATTCTTCCCTCGCGCATATCGCAGGTCTTTACCTGAAGCTTGCCTGGGTATACCGTACCTCCGGAAAGGCAGAGGAGGGACTTGATTTCCTTCGCAAGGCAGGAGAGCTTTACGACCGTTCTGTCATGACGGAGCGTTATCCAATCGGGCCTATGTCGGATTATATGGCAATCTATCTTACGGGTGCCATTTTTTACATCAGCGGAGATGTTGAGCAGGCAACGCAGTATCTGAGCCGGCTCATGGGAGATCAGGATCTCCGTGAAACTGACCCCAAGCTCTTTGAGAGGGCAAGAAATCTTTGGCAGGATATCCGCGAAGCCAAGAAAAATGAGACTGGTGAGGAAGCATGAGGATTCTTGCAGCGCTGCTGGCTGCATTCGTTATGGTGGGCTGCTCCATGCCGTCAGCAATGGCAAAAAAGATACCCCATCCCGATATTCCGAAGGTTGTTTTTGTTCCACATGACAATAGGCCGATTTCAGATGAGCAGACAGCGGATACAATGAAGGCAATAGGCTGGAATGTTGAAACGCCGCCGGAGGAGATTTTGGGAAGCAGGGACAATCTCGGAAATCCCGATGATGTCTGGGATTGGCTTGAGGAAACAGCAGCGGATGCAAACATAGCTGTTCTTTCCTCCGATACGCTTCTCTACGGAAGTCTTGTGGGCTCCAGAAAGCATGATTATCCGCAGAGGGTAATTGATTCCCGTATTGAAAGATTCCGTGAGTTTAAGGCGCTTCATCCGGATCTTAAGATTTATGTATTCGGTTCGATTATGCGCACGCCGCGTTCCGCAGAGGCATCCGGAGGTGTCGAGCCCAGCTACTATGAAAGCTATGGCAGCGATATTTTCAGATACACGGCGCTTACGGATAAAATGGAAATAGAGGGGCTTACGAAGCGCGAGAAAAAGGAATTCGAATTCCTTGGAAAGCTTATTCCGAAGGACGCGATTGATGACTGGCTGAGCCGTCGCAACAAGAATTTCTCTGCGAATAAGAAGCTCATACAGCTGGAGCGCGAGGGACTCTTTTCTTACCTTGCCCTTGGACGCGACGACAATGCGCCATATTCACAGACGCACATGGAAAGCCGCAAGCTGGCGGCAGAGGGCGCGGATTTAGGCCCGTCGAAGTTTCAGGCTATGGCAGGTATTGACGAGTTTGCGATGCTCATGCTGACCAGGGCAGTAAATGACTGGACCAGCAGCGTGCCCTTCGTATATGTAAGATATAACTGGGGACGCGGAGGGAATACCGTTCCCAAGTATTCCGATGAAAAAATTTCGGATTCCATGAAGGCACATGTTGTTGCAGCAGGCGGTCTTATGGTAAATTCTCCAAAGAACGCAGATTTTGTTCTCCTTGTGAACACGAATCCCAATGGTCAGACCTATGAGGCAAATGACAGAGCAAATGACGGAAAGCCCAGGGAGGGAACGAAATATTTCGCCGACCTCGTACAGGAAAGCGTTGAAAGCGGAAAGCCGACATGCGTTGCTGATGTTTCCTACGCCAACGGTGCGGATAACGCTCTGATGGAAATGCTTAAGGGCCGCGACCTTCTTTTCAAGCTCCGTGCATATTCAGGCTGGAATACTCCGACCAACAGTACGGGCTTTGTTCTGAGCCAGGGAATGCTGGCGTCGAAAATGACGGATGAGGCCTGTGACCGGCTGCTTATGACAAGGTATCTGGATGATTGGGCATATCAGGCAAATATACGCGGTATTGTGGCCCGTCAGCTCGGATGGCTGCGTGCCAGCGGGACGTATTCGGCGCTTGGGGACAGAAAGCGTGCTGCTGAAGCACGTACGACGAACTTCATGAGGCGCTTTGTCGAGGAAAATCTTCCCCCAATGGAGGGTCTTCAGTATCTTGAGGTAACCTTCCCGTGGAACCGCATGTTTGAAGCAAAATTTGACCTTTCAAAGCCCTTTGATTTCAAGGAATACAAAGCGGCACATATGGCTGAATAATATGGCATAACAAAAAGCTCCGGACGGAAATGTCCGGAGCTTTTGTGTTTTGAGTGTTAAGTTATTCGTTGCTGGAGGTTACCGTATAAACATGGGTATCGCCTGCGTGAAGCATCTGTGCTGCCTCTGCGGTGATGCCGTCGTCGGTGAATACAGAGTCTACCGCTTCAAACGGGAACAGGGAAACAACGCCTGTCTGTGTAAATTTCACGGACTCGGTGAGAATAACTATGTGTTTCGCTTTCTTTGACATGGTACGGATAGCTTCGGCACGCATGAGGTTGTTGCTCATGAAGCCGTTCTCGTTAAAGCCGTCGATGCCGATGAAGAATTTGTCAACATAGAAATCACTGACGCATTTGCGGATCATAGGCCCGATCATTACCTGGGATTCGTTCTGATATTCTCCGCCCAGGAGTATGATGTGCGCGCTGGGGGATTTTCTCACAAAGGATGCGATGAATGCTGAGTTTGTGATGATTGTAACGTCACGGCGGTTCATGGCAAGCTCTTCCGCGAGCAGTGTACAGCAGGAACCTGATTCAATCATAACTGTTTCACCGTTGTGAACCGTGTCAGCGGCACGCATCGCAATGCGGTGCTTCGTTTCGTAGTTGAAGGAAAGATGATTGGCGATATCGTCGCTTTGAGCCATAGCCGCATATCCATGCTCTCTGCGGAGAAGCCCCATGTGCTCCAGCGTGCTGAGGTCCTTGCGTATGGTTACCTCCGAAACGTCGAGGCTCTGAGCAAGATCCGTCACGGCTACGCGTTTCTTTTCGTTGACGATATTCAGCAGCTTACGATGTCGAATGTGCAATATAATCATTCCTTTGCTTTATATGTAAGTATTTTCTTTCACAAAATGCATTATAGCATATTTAGTACACTAATGAAAGAAAAATTTTCATTTGAAATGTAATTCTTTGTATTTTGAATACAGTTGACTCGATTCTAAAGCAAAGTGACGTTTTAGTGGGATTTCGCAAAAAATAAATTGCTTTCGATTGTTAAAGATTCATGTTCAAAAATAAAAATGCCGCACGGTTTTACCGTGCGGCGTTTTGCATATAGTCTTGGATTTATGCGTTTGCTTTTTTGAATTTTTCCATGAAGTCTGCGAGGCGCTCTACACCTTCCATAGGCATTGCGTTGTATATGGAGGTGCGCATGCCGCCGACGGAACGGTGTCCTTTGACACCGCAGAGCTGGTGTGCCTTAGCTTCTTCGACGAATTTCTTTTCCAAATCTTCGGTCGGGAGACGGAAGGTTACATTCATGAAGGAACGGCTGTCTTTGTCAGCGTGCCCCTTGTAGAAACCGTCGGAGTTATCCAGAACGTCATAAACGAGCTTTGCTTTCTTTGCGTTGCGTTCCGCCATGACCTCAAGTCCGCCCTGAGCTTTGAGCCATGCAGCGGTTTTTCCGACCATATAGATGCAGAAGGCAGGAGGTGTGTTGTAAGCTGAATTCTTTTCAGCGTGGATGGAGTAGCGGAGCATTGTCGGAATCGTTTTCGGGGATTTCGCAAGGAAGTCCTTCTTCGCAACGACTACAGTTACACCCGCCGGACCGAGATTTTTCTGCGCGCCTGCGTAGATGAGTGTGAATTTGGAGAAATCCAGCGGGCGGGAGAGCATATCAGAGGACATGTCGGCGATGAGAGGAACGTTGCCGGTCTCAGGAATGTAGTGATATTCGGTTCCGTAGATTGTGTTGTTGTAGCACACATGGAGATATGCCGCGTTGTCTGAAAGCTTGATTTCATCCTGTGTCGGGATATGACGGAAATCAACGTCCTTGCTGGAGGCCGCGATGTGTCCTACGCCAAGAAGATCCGCTTCCTTGTAGGCTTTTTCAGCGAAGCTTCCGGATACAACATAGTTGCCGACTTTGCCGTCCACAGCGTAGTTCAGCGGAACCATCGCGAACTGCATGGAAGCACCGCCCTGAAGGAAAAGAACATCATAGTCATCGCCGAGCTTCATGAGCTCAAGGATGTCTGCCTTTGCCTGATTCAGCACAGCATCAAATTCCTTTGCGCGATGGCTGATTTCGATGATGGATTCACCGGAGCCTCCGAAGTTCAGAAATTCTGCCTGGGCTTCCTTCAATACCTCGAGGGGCTGCATGGCAGGGCCTGGGTTGAAATTGTAAACGCGATTTGCTTCCATCTGAAAGACCTCCTGTAATGTTTCAGAAAATTTGTGGTTACATTTCTTTTCATATAAGATAGAAATATGTTCGGATTGTGTAATATTTTACTCCCCGTGATTCGAAAGCGTCAAGAGGAAAAATAAAAATGTTTTTTTGCGGAGTACATTATTGACGTTTTTGTATCATTCCTTTATAATGGCGGTAATGTTAGGGAGTGTGTTCATTCCTATATGTAAAGAGAAGGAGAGACTTAACCATGAAGATTTTAGCAGCGGATGGTGTATCACCCAAGGGTATTGAAATTCTGAGAAATGAAGGCTACGAGGTCGTCGTCAAGGATAAGCTTCCGGCAGATGAGCTTCTTGCAATCATCGGCGAGTATGATGCTCTGATTGTCCGCTCTGCTTCGAAGGTTACGAAGGAAGTGCTTGAGGCAGGAAAAAATCTTAAAATTATCGGCCGTGCGGGTGTCGGCGTGGATAACATTGATGTGGCTGAAGCTACGGCACGCGGCATTGTTGTCATTAACTCTCCTGGCGGCAATACGATTGCTGCAACAGAGCATACAATGGGTATGATGCTCGCTATGGCACGTCACATTCCTATTGCCAACGAGACGACGCAGAAGGGCGAGTGGAATCGCAAAAAATACGTCGGCGTTGAGCTTCGCGGGAAAACTCTTGGTATCGTCGGCCTTGGCCGTATCGGCGCAGGTATTGCGAAACGCGCTCAGGCATTTGAGATGGATGTCATCGGATATGATCCTTATGTCACCGAGGACCGTGCAAAGGCAATGGGCGTAAGGCTTGCATCTTTGGACGATATTGTTGCGGAGTCTGATTTTATTACGGTTCATATGCCGCTGACAGCAGAAACACGCAATATGTTCAATAAGGATAATCTTCACAAGATGAAAAAGGGCGTGCGCCTGATCAACTGCGCACGCGGTGGTATCATTAACGAGCAGGATCTGGCTGATGCCGTAAAAGAAGGTATTGTGGCAGGTGCTGCAATTGACGTTTTCACAAGCGAGCCTATGCCGGCAGATCATCCGCTGCTTGGTCTCCCGGGTGTTGTTCTTACGCCGCATCTCGGAGCATCCACTGTTGAGGCACAGATTGGTGTCTCTATTGATGTTGCTGAGGGAATCCGTGCACATCTCAAAGGTGAGCCGGTTATGACGGCAGTCAATATGGCTCCTGTTTCTCTTCAGGTCATGAATGTAATCAAGCCGTATTTCGACCTGGCTGAGCGCCTTGGCTGTATGGCCGGCGCGCTTGCTGAAGGACCTGTCAAGACTGTTGAGGCTGAGTACACGGGTGAGATTACCGATGTCAGCACGAAGCTTTTGACAACGGCAGTTCTCAAAGGTATGCTGAATCCTATTCTTGAGACAGCGGTCAACTATGTAAATGCCCCGAGTCTTGCAAAGGAACGCGGAATTACTGTCCGTGAGGTCAAGAACAAGGAAACGGCTAATTTCTCGAATCTCCTGACGGTACGCGTATCGACGGAGAAGAAGACCGTAACCCTGCAGGGCGCGCTTTTCGGAACTGAGGGACGTATCGTTACTATTGACGGTTACCGCGTCGATGTTGACCCGCACAAGCGCATTCTTGTCTGCCCGCACACGAACTGCCCGGGTATTATCGGAAAAGTCGGCTCCATCATGGGTGATGCCGGAATCAATATCTCAGGCATGCAGGTGTCCAAGACGGAGCAGGAGGGCACGAATATCATGGTACTTATCGTTGACAACGATATTCCTGATGATGTCATGGCAAAGGTCAAGAGCGTCGATGGAATCTTTGGCGCAAAGCTTATCAATTTCGACCTTCTTTAAGAAATGTCCTTTTGTCTCATTTTTATTCAGTAAAAACATATATTTTCGTAATTTGGAACTAATCCCCGAGGCTGATGCCTCGGGGATTTTTTGACATTCTGATATATATATTATGCAGGGAAATTAGTACTAATAATTTGAAAATATGAAGAAAAAGACGTATATACCAATTGAATTATTTATTGCGAATTTTTTTACAGAGGCATAAAATAAATCTGTAAATATAAACACATATCTATAGAAGGGGAATGGTTGAAATGGGAATTAGGCAGAAGTTCATAGGGCTTGCCGGTCTCGCAGGCGCGTTAATGGCGATTGTAGCTGTCGTGGGCTACTATACGGCTGCGACGAACCTGGAGGCAAGCATTGAGAGGGGAACGCGTTCGGCGATTATGGTCCGAAGCGAACAGATTCATGCCTGGTTCAGCAGGAAGGTCAGCCTCGCGCAGGCAGCTGCGGAATATGCTTCTGCGGCAGGTACGGCTGATGTGCCGACGCTGCAGCGCGGACTTACGCTTGCAAACAGCGATAAGGAAGTCGCATCGCTTGTGAATGGACTTGAGTCAGGTGTGTCCTTTGACGCGAAGGAAGACCTGACGAAGCTTTTTGATGCACGCACCCGTGACTGGTACAAGGCAGCTAAATCCGCAGGCAAGACGATTTACACGAATGCTTATACGGACGTTCAGACGAAGCAGCTGGTCGTTTCGGCTGCGGTTCCGTATTCCGTTAATAATCAGTTTGCCGGTGCCATTTGTATGGATGTGACGCTTGATGCATTAAAACATCTGGCTTCCGAGCTCAAATACCGTGAGCAGGGCACAGGCATCATTTTTGAAAAGGCAACGGGTAAGGTTCTGGGAAGTGCAGGGGGAGATGAAATCTTCTCTGATGTTCGTCAGAACAAGGAAATAGGAGCTCATTTTGATGAAATGGTGAAAAATGAGCGCGGATATTTTATGACGACGAAAAACGGTGAGAAGCAGGTATTTGCTTATTCAACTGTTGCTGATGTAAACTGGGTAGTCGGCCTGATGATTCCGGAATCCTTCATGTTTGCGGAGCTTCACCGCATGCAGACGATGTACGCGGTTGTGACGATAATCGGCGTGCTGCTTATCGTAGTTGCCTGCCTTAAATTTTCTACGCGAATCGTCCGCGTTGTCCAGCTTTTGGCTGAGCGTGTAAAGGAAATGGCTGACGGAGTGCTGAATCAGAAGCCTTTGGAGGTTGATTCCGAGGATGAGCTGGGACAGCTTTCCGGTGGCGTTAACGCAATGGGGGCAAATCTTAGAAAGCTTATCGGTGAAGTCAAGAAGTCCGCAGAGCAGGTTGCGGCATCCAGTGAGGAGCTTACTGCAGGAGCCCAGCAGGCGGCTCAGGCAGCTACAGAGGTTGCACAGACTGTTACCGAGGTTGCCGACGGCATGGAGAAGCAGCTTGAAAATGTTGATGGCGCAAAAAATAACGTTGATACAGTGTCTGAGGATATCCACAATATGACTGCAGAGGCTCAGGAGGTAGCGGCTGATACCGCAGAGACCGCTGTAGCAGCACGTCAGGGCGAGGAACTCATGGGAACTGCAACAGAGCGTATGCAGGGAATTGAAGAGGTTGTAAAAAATCTCGCGGGTGTCGTGAAGAAGCTTGGAGATAATTCCCAGCAGATTGGGCAGATTGTTGAGACGATTTCAAGCATAGCCGACCAGACGAACCTTCTCGCATTGAACGCTGCTATCGAGGCAGCCCGTGCAGGTGAAGCTGGCAGAGGCTTCTCGGTTGTTGCTGAGGAGGTCAGAAAGCTTGCTGAACAGTCGGCTGACGCGGCTGAGGAAATCAAGGAGCGTATAGGCTCTGTTCAGAGCGATACGGAAGAAGCTGTCGCGGCCATGGAAAAGGGGACCGTGGAGGTTCAGCAGGGTGCTCAGGCGGTGCAGAGTGTCGGCGAGCAGTTTGCAAGAATCATGGAGATGGTTACAGCTATCGAGGCGAAGATGCGCTCAATAAGCTCTTCGGCGGCGACAGTTGCCGACGGGACGAAGAATATCGTCAGCGCGGTGGAGAATATAGATTCTGTAAGCCGCAAAACCAGCGAGCATACGCAGACTATTTCTGCCGCTGCTGAGGAGCAGTCGGCATCCAGTGAGGAGATTGCTTCCGCTTCCCAGGCGCTGGCTACCCTCGCAACAGATCTTTCCCACGAAACAGGGAAATTCAGACTTTAATATCAACAGCAGAAGGCCGCATCCTGAGGGGTGCGGTTTTTGCTGTTTTACGGCGGATTGAAAATGCGTGACAATATTAAAGAAAGTAATACCGTTTTTCTTGTCAATACAATTACAACGTGATAAAATCATAAAGAATATGTTCTTTTTTGTACATTATTATCATATAAATATATGGATCATTTATTCTTGGCAATAGCGTGAGAGAGTTTTAGGGGGAAAACGGAGTTTCATGGAAAAATTGGTAATCAACGGCGGACACCGCCTGGAGGGACGGGTAAAAATCAGCGGCGCAAAGAATGCGGTGCTGCCTATCATTGCTGCAACGCTTCTTGGGCAGAATGAACCAAGCCGTCTTGATGAGGTGCCGGCGCTTGATGATGTTCATACGATTTCTGAGGTTATATCGGCGCTTGGTGTAGATGCCGTATTTGATGAGGAAGAAAATCAGCTCAGGGTTGATGCGTGCAAAATTACGAGCTGTGAGGCTCCTTATGATCTTGTGAGGAAGATGCGTGCATCATTTCTTATCATGGGGCCGCTTCTGGCCCGTTGCGGCAAGGCACGCATTTCGCTGCCGGGCGGCTGTGCAATAGGTACACGTCCTATTGACTTGCATCTTAAGGGCTTTGAGGCACTGGGAGCAAAAATTGAAATAGGTCATGGCTTTATTGATGCCAGCGCGCCGCAGGGACTCAAGGGAGCGCGAATTTATCTTGATTTCCCGAGCGTAGGAGCAACGGAGAATATTATCATGGCGGCTTCTATGGCAGAGGGGCAGACTATACTTGAAAATCCTGCTCAGGAGCCTGAAATCATTGACTTGGCGAATTATCTTAATGTCATGGGAGCAAAGATTCGCGGAGCAGGAACAAACCTCATAAAAATCGAGGGTGTTGAAAAGCTTCACGGTGCCGCGTACACGGTTATTCCTGACCGTATTGAAGCCGGTACCTATATGGTCGCCGCAGCTATGACTCATGGAGACGTGTATATTGAAAATGCCATAAGTGAGCATTTAAAGCCTGTTATTGCAAAACTTAAGGAGGCAGGCGTTTCCATTGAGGAGGAAGTGGACGGTATACGTGTCCGCTGCGAGGGACAGCCGAAAGCTGTTGATATCAAGACTATGCCGTATCCGGGATTCCCTACGGATATGCAGGCACAGTTCATGGCGATGCTTGCCATATCAGAGGGAACAGGTATGGTGACGGAGACGGTATTCGAGAACCGTTTCATGCATGTGGACGAGCTCAAACGTATGGGTGCGAATATTAAGATTGACGGACGTACATCGGTTGTTGAGGGAGTCTCTAAGCTGACAGGCTGCCAGGTCAAGGCGACAGACTTGCGCGCGGGTGCTGCGATGGTGCTTGCAGGTCTTGTGGCGGACGGGGAGACGCAGATAGGCTATATTCATCATATAGACCGAGGATATGACCATCTGGTGCAGAAGCTTGTAGCTCTGGGCGCTGATATCAAGCGTATCGAGGAGTAAGAGGATGTCAATCGAGCGTAGACCTATACTATTCTTTGTTGTTTTTACCCTTGCACTTTATCTCTTGGGTAACGGCATGATTCCAGCGACAGACCCGGTGGAAACAAATTACACGCAGACTGCCAAGGAAATGCTTGCCTCGGGAGATTTCATATCTCCGAGGATATTTGGAAATTTCTGGTATGATAAGCCTGTATTTTTCTACTGGGAGCTTATAGGTGCTTTCAGCCTTTTTGGAATCAGTGATTTTTCGGCCCGTTTGTTTCCGTCGGTATTTGGCATGATAGGCGTTTTGATGACGTATTGGTTCGCAAAACGCATCTATGACAAAAAGACCGCCGGCTATGCGGCACTGATGCTGGCAACATCCTTTGGATACTGGCTCGTGTCAAAGACTATCATCACTGACATGACGCTGTTTGTGTTCTTCAATGCGGTGTTGGTATTCTTTTATATTGCCTATACGAGTGAGAACAAGAAATGGTATTATCTCTGCTATCTTTTCGCAGGACTTGCAGTACTTACGAAAGGTCCTATCGGGATTCTGCTTCCGGGACTCGTAGTCACCATATTTATATGCGTGCGCCGTGATTTCAAGGAAATTCTCAGGATGAAGCCGCTGGGCTTTGTGGTTTTTGTTGCTGTGGTTGCCGTGTGGTATTATCCGATGATTGTGCTTCACGGTGATGATTTCATCAAGAATTTTCTGGGAGTTCATAACGTACTCCGTGCCACTCAGTCGGAGCATCCGCTGTGGAATGTATGGTGGTATTATTCAGTACTGTTCTTCCTGATATTTATGCCATGGTCCTTTATGACGCTTCCGAAGACGCTTGCGAGATACGTGAAGGCGTATCGTGAAAACCATGAGCTTCCGAAATTTGATCAGACGCAGCTGTTCCTTTTGATTTGGGCAATAACAGTTACACTATTTTATCAGAACATGGCAACGAAATATACTACGTATACGCTGCCTACACTTTTGCCGATATCCATTCTGGGTGCGCGGTACATGATAAATCATGACCGTCTTTTCAAGCGTACGGCGGCTGTTTGGACAATCTGCCTTGTGGTACTCACGTTCCTGGTGGCAATACCTGTTACTAGAAATCAGGGTTATTCCCAATGGGAAGCAGGGGCGTATCTGAAGGAAATCTGTAATGATGATGACCTTATAGTCGAGATTGGTGATTACAAGGTTTCGCTGACGTATTACAGTGACCTCAAGGTATACCGTCTTGAAACAAGAGCGGATGTGCAGAAGGAGCGTCCTGACGGCAAGAGCTGGAAGGCGAAAAATTTCATGCCGTTCTATGCGATAGAGGATCTTCCAAGGGATAAAAAAGTGTACCTTCTGGTACAGTCAAAACGAAGAAAAGCATTTGAAGCTAATATGAAGGTTGATGAGTGGGAGCTTGTAAGGACATTCCCGCGCTTCGAGCTTTTTGTACGAAAACCGCAAAGCTGAAATAAACGGCGCTCATCTTATGAAGGTGGGCGCTGTTCGTTTTGTATACAGTCGGGTGCGGTAGAAAAACTCTCTTATTTGCAGTATAATAATCCTTATACATAAAACACGAAAACTTAAATAATACAGGAGGTCATGGTATGAGCAAGATGGACTCTCCAATAGATTTGGGCAGGCTGTCCTGCAGAAACCGCATTGTGCGTTCTGCTACACACAGCTTTCTTGGCTCTCAGGACGGAAAAATAACAGAAGCGGAGCTGGCAATGTATGAGACGCTGGCTAAAAATGAGGTTGGGCTGATTATCTCGGGACACTGCTGTGTTGCACGTGGCGGCCGTGCCAACGAGGAACAGATAAATGTTTATGATGACAGCTGTATTGATGGAATACGGATGGCAGCGGAGCGCATACACGAAAACGGGGCGCGCTTTGTTGTGCAGCTCAGTCATGCAGGTCCGCGGGCAATCGATACCGAGGATTTGGCGGATGTTACGGCGCGTCCACTGAAAAAGGGACGTAATGCCAGAGAGATGACTGTTGAGGAAATCCATGCAGTAGAGAAGGCCTTTGTCGAGGCAGCCGTGCGTGTCAAGAGTGCGGGCGCTGACGGAGTGCAGCTTCATGCGGCGCATTCATATCTTTTGTCCCGTTTTTTGGATCCGACCTTCAATCAGCGCACTGATGAATACGGAGGCAGCCGGGAGGGAAGATTCCGCATTGTGGAGGAAATTATCCGAGGCATTCAGGAGGCGTGCGGAGAGGATTTCCCGGTGCTGGTGAAAATCAACTGTGATTCGAAGACGGATGATGAAGCATACGAGCATGACCTCGTATACATGCTGTCACGTACGAAGAAGCTGAAAATCGCTCTTGTGGAGCTGTCTGGAGTTGCATTTCTCGACGAGCCGAGGGATAAGCATGTCTATTACTTTGAACGTATATCGCGTTTAAGGCGTGTGGTAGAGCAGCCTATGAGTCTTGTGGGGGGCGTTCGTTCTCTTGAGGATATTGATAAGGTTTTGACCGACGGCATAGATATGGTTTCCATGAGCCGTGCTTTTGTATGCGAACCTGATATCATAAAAAAACTTAAAAACGGAGAGAAATCCCAGTGCCTTTCCTGCAACCGCTGCTTTGTCATTGCCCATCTCCATCCGGGGATGCGCTGTGTGCGGCAGCGAAAGCTTTTGAAAAAATAAAAGTACAGGGACGGTGTGATAAATTTTTTGTTTGTCACATCGTCCTGTTTTTATTTAAAGGCAAAGGAATTGACAGAAAAAATTGGGAAATGGTGTTACAATATGAAGGTATCTGAATACTCGGGAGGAAATTAAATGTCAAAATTTTGTACGAACTGCGGCGAAGCTCTGACGGAGGGAACAAGATTCTGCGTCAAATGCGGAGCAGAGATTTCCGCAGACAGGAAGGAAATAAATGATGTTCAGCAGTATGAGGCTGTGAATCGTGAGCCTGAGCAGGATGAGAAGCTCGGGTATGAGAAGGACTTCGAGGAGTATGAGGACGAAAAGGATTTCGTATATTATGTAAAGAAGGTACTGGTTTTCGCGCTGCTGGCTGCAGTTATGTTCGAATCGAAATATTACCACAAGCATGATCATCTTTATATTCCGGCGGTGATTCAGGAAACGTTTGGAATCGGAAGCAGCGCAGATATCGAAAAGGTTAAAAACAGCTCCCTGAGAGAATTCCCCGGAGTAAAGATAGGGAAGGAAATGGACCGCTTCTTTGATGATGCGAAATGGAGTTCTGAGGATATGGGAAAAGGAGGAAAACGTGTCACCTGCTCAGGCACGTGTATATGGGAAGGACGTACGTCGAAGGCAAAAATTTCCTTTATTGTGGTTAATAATGGGATATTGGGCTATGGAGCCGTGACGATGAATGGGGTGAAACTCAGCCCGGAAGATTCGCAGGATGTGATGCGAACAATAATGAGAAGGGAGTACAGCCTGTAACTCGGCAGATGCGCTGGAAGGGAGCGGACGTATGGGAACAGAAAGAGTATACCTCGTAAGCCAGCCTGATGATTTTGAGGACTTTATCTGTACCGGTGCGCTCTGCCCTGACAGCTGCTGCATAGGATGGTGGGATATAGTTCTGGATGATGCGGCGCTGGAGCGCTACCATAAGGAACGGGACGGGGAGTTCCGCGAGATGCTTGCTCACGCGGTGGCGTGGGAGAAGGAAGATGGAAGGCCGATTGCGGTTATCCGCATGGGCGCCGGAAAGCGCTGCCCGTTCCTTAGAAACGACGGCTGGTGCAGTATTCAGCGTCGGACAGAGGAAAAGAACCTTTCCATGACCTGCCGGACATATCCGCGTGTTTTGTACCATTTCCGCGGGGGTGAAGCATTTCGCTCAGTATGTGTTTCGTGCCCTGCGGCTGCAGAGCAGGTGCTTCTTCGAAATACTCCGCTGACATTTGTTGAAAAGGAAGTTCCTGCATCCTGGGAGGACGGCCTGCGTGTTCAGGGGAGAGAAGAGCATATTAAAGGAACTGCAGGAATTGTTCGTGCACACCTGATGAAAATTATCAGGGACGAAAACCTGACTTTAGCTGACCGTATTAGAAAATGTGACGCTTTTGTCTGGAAGGTGGAGTCGTTTTCAGGACATCATGCAGAGCATCATATCATGCAGTATATAGACGAGGAAGAGGCAGGAGGTATATCATATGCCCCGGTTTCTGAGGAGGTACACCTTGCCGCGGTGCGTTCTGTCTTAAAAATGAGGAGGCAGAATCCTTCGCTTCGGCCTGATTTTGCTTCGAGGCTTGAGGATGTTCTCTTTCATACCTCGGAGATTAAAAGCTGGCGTGATAATCTGGAATTTTATGATGCCTTTGCCAAGAAAAGGCTCAGACTATTCTGGATGAATCATCTCCTGCTGCAGATTTTTCAGGATATGCTCCCGACTGAGGAAACGAATCAGACAGGTGAGATATGGACAAGGCTGATAATTGTTTTTTCGTTGGTACTGTCATTTGTGCAGACAGATTTTATCACTTCGCCTGATGACTGGACGGTCAAAAGAGCTGCTGCTGCCGTACAGCTGGGGGTGCGCTTTACGAAGCATGATGACGCTTTTTTGAATCAGGTACTTGCTGCTGTCGGAGAAAAAGCCGGTTTTAGGGAGTTTTGCCGTGAATTGATTGGGTGAGGCTTTGCGTATGATATGGAAAGGGGCTTTCCTATGAAAAAAATGGCAATTCTCTGTGGTGTTCTTTTCTGTATTGCGGCTGGAATAGGAGCGTATGCAGCGATTTCACGCAGTGTCGGTACGGAAAATGCTGCAGCTGCGCGGGTTGAGCAGCAGGCACGGGAAGCGCAGTATGTAAGAGAGCGGGATGAAAAATACCGCAGGCTTCTGGAGCAGGGGACAAGGGAGCTTTATGAACTGAAGGATGCGCGCTCTGCACGGCAGACGCTGGAGCAGGCTCTTGATACCGCGCTGGATGACACGCAGAGATATCAGGCGTGGAGATGGCTTGCCGAGGCGGCCGAAGATACTGACCCGGCGCTAAGGAAAAAGGCAGGGCAGCAGATGGCAGCTATCGGGAAAAGCGGGCGTGAGCGCAGCGAGGGGCTGTTTGTAGCGGCTCAGGCGGAGGAAAAGCTCGGGGCTGCAAGAGAAGCGGTTAAGGGCTACAGAGCGGCGGCTGCAGGCTATGAGAAGGAAGGCGATTTTATTGAGGCGTGCAGATGCCTTCAATACGCAGCTGACGCGGCCCTGCTTCCGGGGCTTAGGGACATCAGATTATGCAAAAATATCCTTGCTCAGGAAGAAAAGCTTCTGAAGAGAGCAGAGGAAGGCTCCAAGAGAGATATGCTTCTTTATGATTTGCAGCTGGCAAAGGCAGATATTGAACGCCGTGAAGGTCATAAAGAGGAAGCACAGAGAAAATTTGCGGAAATAGAAGGAAATTCAGAAAAAAGATAGAAGTATAAAAGGATATTAATTTTTACATTTTGCAGTTGGTAAAAAATCTGTGGGCAAGTCCGCAGAGAAAGGATTTTTGGGATGAAACAGTTTTCCTACCGCTTCAGGGATAAAAAAGAACTGGCATCATGTCTGGAAGCTTTGCGAAGCGAAGCCCCAATGGAATATAAATCTGTGCTTGCCAGCCTTTATACGGCCGATGAATGGGAGAACGTTAATGAGTTTCGACAGGAAGTGGAAAAGACTCTGCCGCGGGCAACGGTTGTCGGGACCTCTTCAGACCATACCATACTGCATGGAAGCATAATAGAAAAAGAGAATATCCTTGTAGTTCAGTTCTTTGAGCATACAGTGGCAACGCTGCAGGTTTATGATTTTGATGTGTTGTCACCGGGAGCATCGGGAAAAGCTTTGGCAAATCTTGTGAAGCATATTGATGACCTTGCAGGCGTCGAGCTTCTGACTGTACCGGGGCGCTTTAACACGAAGCCGTTTCTTGATTCACTGTCAGTTCTGCCTGTTTCTATTCCTGTTTTCGGAGGGGTGGCAAACTGCGAAATACCGGATTTTCAGCCGTTTGTATTTGCAGGGGATTCGCACATGACCTCAGGGGTTGTGGTGATTCTTTTCAGAAGCAGCAGGCTGAAGTTTTTCGTCTACGGAGGGCTGGGCTGGAAGCCGCTCGGAGTGCCGATGAGTATCACAAAGCTCAGCGACGACGGGATGACGATTGAAGAGCTTGACTATCAGCCGGCATTTCATGTTTATGATAAGTATCTCCATGTTTCCCACAGTAAATCAATGGAGAAGGATCTCTTTGCTTTTCCGCTTATGCTTGAAAGAAACGGTGTTGAGATAGCGCGGCTTCCTGTTGAGATAACGCCTGATGAATATCTGCGCTTCGTCTGCGGATTTACAAAGGGTGAGAAGCTGCGGCTTGCTTATGGGGATCCGGAGGAGATTCTGGCCAGCTCGAAGCGTGCGCAGCATTACATGGCTTTTTTTGCTCCTGAGGCAATATTGTTTTTTGACTGTGTAAGCCGAAATCGTTTTATGCAGGACAGTGCTGAGACGGAGCTGCGTCCTTTTGAAAGCATAGCGCCGAACGCCGGATATTTTTCTCACGGAGAAATCACCCGCGCCGGAAGGAACGTCGTAACGATGAATATGGTCATGTTGACCGTCGGAATGAGGGAAAAGGCGGCGGAAAACGTGCTCCCGCTTACGGAATCCGGGGCAGGGGACTCGGAGCTGACAGGCTCAATGTCGCTTGTGAAGCGCCTTGCCAGCTTTATTACAGTTGTTTCAAAGGAGCTTGAGGAGGCAAATAAAAAGCTTGAGCGCCTGGCGCGTCATGACAGGCTGACTTCAATATATAACCGCGGTGAAATCGAGTCCATAATGCAGGACGCGCTGCTCAGAAACCGTGAATTAGGTTCGGTACCGGTTTCCATCATCATGCTGGATATCGATAACTTCAAGCAGGTAAATGACAAATACGGGCATGCGGTGGGTGATGAGGTGCTGAAATATACGGCCAAAACACTGATGAACGGAATGCGTGGAAGCGACCATGTGGGACGCTGGGGTGGAGAGGAATTCTTGATAGTGCTTGAGGATTTTTCCCTTGATATGGCGAAACAGATTGCCGAACGTCTGCGGCTGATGATAGCAGATGTCAAGGTTCTCCCTGACGGCGGAAATATCACAGCAAGCTTTGGCGTTGCAAAATATAACCCCGGTGAAGATTTCGATGATTTTTACCGCCGCATTGATTCGGCGCTGTACATGGCAAAGCGCAGCGGCAAGAATTGTGTCGCGACAAAGTAAAAATGGAATAAAAAGGACGGCAGTACTTCGGTGCTGCCGTCCTTTTTGTTTGGTAGCCGAATAGGCGATATTAAACCACCAGCTATGCTGGTGGTAAGTAAAAATTTCTTTTAGTAAAAAACCTCCTATGCTACAATCTGCGTGGTCTGGCAACCGCGGAGAAAAAGTATAGGAGGTTTTGTCGATGAACGACGTGAAAAGTTTATCACATAGCAAATGGCGTTGCAAATATCATATTGTTTTTGCACCAAAGTATCGTAGACAGGCAATTTATCGCCAGTTAAAACAAGATGTAGGAAAAATCTTGAGAGATTTGTGTGAACGCAAAAAGGTTAAAATTATTGAGGCAGAATGTT
>NZ_FQUG01000003.1 GCF_900129225.1 Schwartzia succinivorans DSM 10502
TATGGAAATCGGCATTTTTGGTGTCGTGGGTATTATGTTGACACAGTTGGTAAATACGAAAACGCGATTAAAGAATATATACAGAACCAATTGCAGGATGATATTGCAAATGATCAATTAAGTTTATTTGAATCAGTGGACCCGTTTACGGGGAAGCGAGAGAAAAAAGGCTAAGAAAAAAGCCCCCGAGTAGGGGGCTGCCAGTGATAATAGTGTGATTGCCAGATTGTTTCGATGCGCCCTTTAGGGTGCTACCACAGGTAATTGGCCCTTATAGGGCCTGAGCAAACCACCCGTTTCACGGGTGGTTTTGATTATGCTATCCACAGTTGCTCAAAGTTGACGATGGTTTTTGCCTGCTGTAAGCTTTAGGAAAGAATAACTCGGAAAAGGTTGAGCATTATGAAGAAACTGGTCTATGTACATGGTAAGAACGGCAATGCCGCGGAAGCGGAGCACTACAAGTCCTTTTTTCCGGAGTATGATGTTATTGGTTTCGACTATAAGGCCGAAACACCCTGGGAGGCAAAGGAAGAATTCAGAGGTTTTTTCGATTCCTTGGACGCTGGATACACTGATATTGTGATAATCGCAAACAGCATCGGGGCTTTTTTTACTATGTGCGCGTTAGGTGACAAGCGAATGGAAAAGGCTTATTTTATTTCTCCGATTGTTAACATGGAGAGTCTTATTGCCGATATGATGAAGTGGTGCAGCATTTCCGAGGCTGAATTGATGGAAAAGGGAACTATAGAGACAAGCTTTGGAGAAAGGCTGTCGTGGGAGTATCTTTCATGGGTTAGGAGTAATCCTTTGTCATGGGTGACGCCGACGGCTATACTGTATGGTTCAAAGGATGAGCTGCAGTCCGTTGATACGATTCGGGCATTTGCTGAGAATATCGGGGCATCTGTTACTGTAATGGAAAATGGCGAGCATTGGTTTCATACTGACGGGCAGATGGAATTTTTGGACAGATGGATTCAGAAGAATTTCGAAGGAGATTCACACGAAGGCTGAGCTAATCGTATGAAAGTTGACGTTGTTTCGCGTGTGCTGTAAAATTTATAATGCCTTCAATCGAAGTTTGCCATAGGCAAACTTTCCTCTGCGGCATTTCAACGAGGTGGGAGATATATGCTTCTATCATATTATTTGTTACTAACCCCCACTTGCAGAAGTGGGGGACATCTTTTACCGAGTTATAGAAGTATTTTTTCGGAATAGTTGGGAGGACGGTCTTTTTTGCAGAATTTTTTTGAGGCTACTGTGGCGTTTGATAACCAGCAGGAGGCGTATGCACTCCTTGGCGGACATGATGAATTTCTGCATCTGCTTATGGAGGCGTTTGCGTGCAGATTTGTGAGCCGGGGAAATGAGCTCAGGATTCGTGGAGATGAGGATGAGGTGCGTGCGGCCTCCCTTGTTATTGGTGAGCTTCAAAATCTGTACCGTCAGGGTTCGCCTGTCACAATGCATGAGGTCCGATATAGTATCGGATTGGCAAAGGAAGGGCAGGGGGAAGCCCTTCGCGCAATGATGCGTGAGACGGTGCTGGTTACTGCGAAAGGGCGTGTGGTGCGTCCGAAGACCGTCGGACAGCAGAAGTATCTTGATGCAATACGCCATCATGCTGTGACCTTCGGTGTGGGGCCTGCAGGAACGGGAAAGACATATCTGGCGGTTGTAATGGCGGTAGCGGCTCTCAGAAATAAGCAGATAAGCCGTATTATACTTACGCGCCCCGCAGTAGAGGCAGGAGAGCGCCTTGGATTTCTGCCGGGTGATATGCAGGAAAAGGTTGATCCGTATCTGCGCCCTCTTTATGATGCGCTTGAGGATATTTTCGGGACGGAGACATATCAGCGCCTCGTTGCCAAGGGAACTATAGAAATAGCGCCCCTTGCTTATATGCGCGGACGTACTCTTGAGGACGCATTTATTATTCTTGATGAGGCGCAGAATACTACAACTAAACAGATGAAGATGTTTCTCACACGTCTTGGTATAGGTTCAAAGATGGTTGTTACCGGTGATATGAGTCAGATTGACTTGCCGCACGGTACTGCCAGCGGACTTCGCGAGGCGGTTGAGGCTCTTTCTGAGGTTCGGGATGTGGCAATATCTGTTTTTGACGGGACGGATATAATACGCCATGAGGTTGTATCGCGTATAGTTGCGGCCTATGACAGATACGAAGCAAAGAAGGCTTCAAAGCATACGCATGATGAAAGGAAGTAAAGCATGAACGTAATAATGAGCAATTATCCTGAGGAGCTGAGCTTTCCTGAGGAGATTGCAGCAACTGTTGAAGAAGCGGCAAGGAAGGTTGGGGAGCTGTATGACCTTCCTGATGCAGAGGTTAGCATCACACTGACGGACAATGAGTATATTCATACCTTGAATAAGGAATATCGTAAGATAGACCGTCCGACGGATGTCATTTCCTTCGCCCTTGACGAGAGTGAGGAGCCTGAGGTGGAGGGCGGCCCTGATGTTCATGTTCTTGGAGATATAATAATTTCTGTGGAGAGAGCAAAGGAGCAGGCTGCTGAGTACGGGCACAGTCTCCGTCGTGAAATGGCCTTTTTGACAGTGCACGGTATGCTGCATCTTTTGGGCTATGACCACATGGAGGAAGAGGAACGCGCTGAAATGGAAAATGAGCAGCGTGTTGTGATGGAAGCACTGGGGATTCCCAGAGAATAAATGAAGGAGAAATAACTTGGAAGCAAAGCATAAATCGGGATTTATCGCTGTCATTGGACGGCCTAATGTAGGAAAATCAACACTCATCAACAGTCTTATCGGGCAGAAGATTGCCATAATGTCCGATAAACCACAGACTACGCGTAATCGTATTCTGTGTATTTTGACGCAGCCTGACGCGCAGGTAGTATTTCTTGATACTCCCGGCGTACATAAGCCTATGAAAAAGCTGGGCGAGTATATGGAAAGCGCGGTAGAGGGAACTCTGCAGGAGGTTGATGCGGTCCTTTTCGTTGTAGACGCGGCAGAAAAGCCGGGACCGGGTGAGCGGTATATCGTCGAGCGTCTTTCGAAAACCAAGCAGCCTGTTATTCTTGTCGTTAATAAGATTGATACCCTTGAACGGGAGGCTGTGCTTCCTGCCATAGACGTATACAGCAAGCTTTACGATTTCGCGGGAGTTGTTCCTATTTCTGCGCGGGAAAAAATAAATCTTGATGACCTTCTTGGGGAAACAAAGAAATATCTTCCTGACGGGCCGCAGTATTATCCTGATGATATGGTTACGGATCAGCCTGAAAGACTCATCGCGGCGGAGCTGGTGCGTGAAAAGGTTCTCGGACTTACAAGGGATGAGGTGCCTCACGCTGTTGCCGTTGATGTTGACGAGATGAAGACACGCCCGAAAGGTGATGTTTATATCCGTGCGACGATATATGTTGAACGTGACTCTCAAAAGGGAATAATCATCGGAAGCAGGGGCGCTATGCTGAAAGAAATCGGCCGCCTTGCCCGCCATGATATAGAGGCTCTTTTGGGTTCTAAGGTTTATCTTGACCTTTGGGTTAAGGTAAGCAAGGACTGGAGAAACCGCGAGGCTGTATTAAAGAGCCTTGGCTTTGAAAAATAAGATTAAATTTGCACCTGTTCCTGATGAGCTGAAGGAGCGGGTGCTTTTTTGTGATATACTTATGTGAAAGGAGAGAAAAAGACGTGGCTCAGTACAAGACAGAGGCTTTTGTTCTTGGTTCAAGAAATTGGGGAGAGGCAGACAAAATAATACAGCTTTTTTCGCGGGAAAAAGGAAAGCTTCGGGCATCGGCTTTTGGCTGCAGACGCCCAAAGAGTCCTCTGGCAGGCGCGCTGCAGATGTTTCAGGTGCTTGATGTGACGCTTAATGAAGGCGAACGTGTCGATACCGTGAGACAGGCAGCGGTGAGGAAACGTTTTCCCATGCTTTCATCTGATTTGAACGCAATGGCATACGGCGCCTTCATTGCAGAGCTTACTCTTGAAATGATGCCGGAGGGCGAGCCGCAGGAGCAGGTATACGATTGGCTTATGAGTGTTTTCGATGTCTGCGGGGAAAGAAATCCGCGTGTTGTCGCATTGATTGCCGGATGGCAGATGCTTGAACTTTCAGGGGTCGGTCCTGCATACGATACATGCGCTCATTGCGGCACTCATATAGATGGAAATGCTTTTTTTGACGCGGTAGAGGGCGGAGCACTCTGTCCTCACTGTGCGGAAGGGATACCGACGGCAAAAGTATATCCTGATGCTGTGCGGGATTTTTTGAAAATGATTTCAAAGCTTGATTTTGCTTCGCTGCCATCTTTTCACGTCAAAAAGGAGGAGCTTCTTGGAGCGGAGGAGCTTCTTTTGTACACGCTTGATGAGCTTCTTGGCAAGCGTTTAAAGTCCGTAACATTTCTGTCCCAACTGGGTTAGGAGCTGTGGAAAATGTTTTTTCCATGGCTCTATTTTTTTTATGAAATACAATACGAGGACATAAGTTTTTTCTGATTGGATAAAATCCTGTTTCATAGAAAAATGGTCACGATTTAGTGGACAAAAAATAGGAACAAAAATAAAAATGTTACAAATAAATCTTATTTTCGCTCAAAAGTGTTGACAAATGATACAGAGAGTGACATAATAAGCACATGTTTACAACCGGACGCATTCCATATGCGGACGAAACCAAACAAAAAGCAGCAATGAACGGGATAAGGCCATTTTAAGCTCCACACAGAGAGCCGTCGGTTGGTGAAAGACGGCAGGAAGAGATGACCGAGATCACCCGGGAGCTTTCACGTCGATGAGTTATCGGAGGCGCGAACGTATCTCAGCGTTAATGAGGACCTGTCAGGTCATGAGTATAATGCAGGGTGGTACCGCGGACATTCCGCCCCTGCTGTCGGATTTTTCCGGCAGCAGGGGCTTTTCTTTTTACCCGGGTAGAGGAGCGGCACACCGTACGCTGCTGCAAGATGATGGAGGGATTTGTCATGCGGAATGTATTGTCCGTTTTTGTTCGGAATCAGCCCGGTGTGCTGGTCCGTGTTGCAAGCATGTTTTCCCGGCGGGAGTTCAACATCGACAGTTTGTCGGTCGGTGTGACACAATCGCCTGAATTTTCGAGGATCACGGTGGTCGTACAGGGGGATGAAGCCCTCGTAGACCAGATGATCAAGCAGCTTGAAAAGCTGCCGGATGTGACTGCGGTGCAGCGCCTGGACGCCGGGGCGGCTGTGTTTCGCGGTATGACGATGATTAAGGTCAGGGCAGACGACAAAAACCGTCTGGATGTGCTGAAGATGGCGGAGCTTTTTCGGGCACACGTTATTGATGTACAGTCCACTACCTTGATTTTCGAGATTACCGGTGATGACGAGAAGGTGACGGCTTTCCTTCAGCTTCTTTCACCGTACGGGGTTCTCGAAGTTATACGTACAGGTCTTATAGGCCTTGAACGCGGCGAGCATACAATCTATGAACATTGTGAGGAGAGAGAGTATTATGGCAAAAACTTATTATGATCAGGACGCAAGCTGGGACGTTATAAAGGATAAAACTGTTGCCATCATAGGCTATGGCAGCCAGGGTCATGCCCATGCGCTGAACCTTAAGGACAGCGGTGTAAATGTTGTGGTTGGTCTTTACGAGGGAAGTAAATCAAAGCCTGTCGCTGAGGCACACGGCCTTACGGTTCTTCCTGTAGCAGAGGCTGTTAAAAAAGCTGATGTAACGATGATCCTGATTCCGGATGAGAAGCAGGCTGATGTGTATAAGAACGAAATTGCTCCGAACCTCAAACCGGGCAGCGCACTTGCTTTCGCTCACGGCTTCAATGTACATTTCAAGCAGATCATCCCTCCTGCAGACGTGGATGTCTTCATGGTTGCTCCTAAAGGTCCGGGTCATCTTGTCCGCCGTACGTTTACGGAAGGCAGCGGTGTTCCTGATGTCTTTGCGGTGTATCAGAATGCTACAGGCAAGTGCTTTGACCTTGCTCTTGCTTATGCAAAGGGACTGGGCGGTACACGCGCAGGCGTTCTTGAGACTACGTTCCGTGATGAGACAGAGGAGGACCTCTTCGGTGAGCAGGCTGTCCTTTGCGGCGGTGTCTGCCAGCTCATGCAGACAGGCTTTGAGGTTCTCGTTGAAGCAGGTTATCCGCCTGAAATGGCATACTTCGAATGCTTCCATGAGATGAAGCTCATCATCGACCTCTGCTACGAGGGCGGCTTCACGAAGATGCGTCAGTCTATCTCCGATACGGCAGAATATGGCGACTACATGGTAGGACCGCGTATCATAACGGAAGAGACAAAGAAAGAGATGAAAAAGGTCCTCAAGGAAATTCAGGATGGTACCTTTGCACGCAACTGGCTGCTTGAGAACAGAGCTGCAGGCCGTGCTAACTTCATGATGCAGCGTCAGCTCCATTCCGAGCATCAGATTGAGAAGGTCGGTAAAGAGCTCCGTAACATGATGCCATGGCTCAGAGGCGCAGAGGATCTTTCCAAGGACTAAGCTGAGCATAACGCCGGAAAATAGGAGAGAAGGGCTGTTGCATTTATGTGACAGTCCTTTTCTGGCATAACATTAATTAGGAGGAAAAAGCTATGGGAATGAACATGACGGAGAAGATTCTCGCAAAGCACGCGGGACTCGCCTCGGTTGAACCCGGTCAGCTCATCACCTGCAAGCTGGATATGGTGCTGGCAAATGATATTACGGCTCCGCCTGCCATAAAGGAATTTGAGAAAATCGGACGGCCTGTATTTGATAACACAAAAATAGCGCTTGTTCCTGATCACTTCACCCCGAATAAGGACATGAAGACGGCAGGTCTTACGAAGGCAGTGCGTGACTTCGCTAATGCAAACAATATAGTCAATTACTTTGAGGTTGGGCACGACGCAGGTATAGAGCATGTTATCCTGCCGGAGAAGGGACTTGTTGGGCCAGGAAAGCTTACCATCGGTGCGGATTCCCATACCTGTACCTACGGTGCGGTGAATGGATTTGCAACGGGTGTAGGTACTACAGATTTGGCGGTTGCCCTTGCAACAGGTGAAGCATGGTTCAAGGTGCCTCAGAGCATAAAAGTAAATCTGACAGGAAAGAAGCCTAAAAATATCAATGGCAAGGATGTCATTCTGACACTTATAGGCATGATTGGTGTTGACGGCGCTCTTTATCAGTCCCTTGAATTTGCTGGGCCGGGAGTTGCCGAGCTTTCTATGACTGACCGCTTTACGATTGCGAATATGGCGATTGAAGCAGGCGGCAAGAACGGTATCTTCCCATTCGACGAAAAGACAAAGGAATATGTGGAGGGCCGCGTGAAGGATTATGAGCCTGTCGCTCCTGACGCTGATGCAAAATATGTACGCACGGTGGAAATCAATCTTTCCGAGCTGAAGCCTGTAGTAGCTTTCCCTCATCTTCCGGGCAATACAAAGCGCGTTGAAGATATCGGTGAAATAAAGATTCATCAGGTGGTTATCGGCTCCTGTACGAACGGACGCCTTGAGGATCTTGCGATTGCGGCTGAAATCATGAAGGGACATAAGGTACATAAGGATGTACGCTGCATCGTAATTCCCGGAAGTCAGCAGGTCTATATGGAGGCTCTTGAGGCAGGTTATCTCAAAACCTTTATCGAGAGCGGTGCTGCGGTATCCACACCTACCTGTGGTCCGTGCATGGGAGGACACATGGGAATCATGACTGCAGGAGAGCGCTGTGTATCCACGACAAACCGTAATTTCCGCGGACGTATGGGCCACGTGGACAGCGAGGTTTATCTTGCTGGTCCGCATGTCGCGGCGGCAAGCGCTATTCTCGGACGCATCGCAACACCGGAGGAGGTTGAGTAAGTATGGCATTGGAAGGAAAGGTATGGCGCTACGGCGACAATATAGATACGGATGTTATTATACCGGCACGTTATCTTAACAGCTTTGACCCGAAGGAGCTTGCGTCCCACTGCATGGTGGATATAGATACGACCTTTGCTGAAAAGGTTCAGGAAGGCGATATCATGGTGGGCGGAAAAAATTTCGGCTGTGGTTCGTCCCGTGAGCATGCGCCTATTGCAATCAAGGCGTCGGGTGTACCTGTCATAATAGCTGCCAGCTTCGCACGCATATTCTATCGCAACGGAATAAATATCGGTCTTCCGCTTCTTGAAATCGGAGACGACGTAGAGAAAATCCACGCAGATGACAGACTGCGTGTTGACCCCGAAAAGGGGACAATCGAAAATCTTACAACAGGCGATACCTTCAAGGCTCATCCTCTTCCGGGCTTTGTTCAGGATATAGCAAACGCAGGCGGACTTATAAATTACATTAAATCCAAGAAATAAAAATGACAGGGCAGGGGCTTCCTCTGCAGCCTGTTCAAAGGAGAATACCTATGGCAAAGAAAATCGTGGTCATCCCTGGCGATGGCATCGGTAAAGAAATAACGGATTCGGCAGTTGAAGTACTGAAAAAGGCAGATGCGAAGTTCGGACTTGGACTCAGCTATGATTATTATGATGCAGGCGGCACGGCGTATGACAAGTTCGGAACACCGCTTCCGCAGGAGACCATTGACGCGGCAAAGGCATCGGATGGTGTGCTTTTTGGCGCTGTTGGCGGAGATAAATGGGATAATGTAGAACCGACACTTCGCCCTGAAAAGGCAATTCTCGGTCTCAGAAAGCATCTTGGGCTCTATGCAAACCTTCGTCCTGTCAAGGTATCCGATACACTTGTGGAGTATTCTCCTCTGAAGCAGGAGGTTGTAAAAGGTGTAGACCTGGTAATAGTTCGTGAGCTTATTGGCGGTATTTATTTCGGAGACCGCTGTGAGTCGGAGCAGAAGGATGGGCATGAGCGCGCGTGGGATCTTGAAAATTATTCCGTTCCTGAGGTAGAGCGCATTGCGAAGCTCGCCTTTGAAACAGCAAAGCTGAGGCGTGGCAAGGTCACATCTGTTGATAAATCCAACGTCCTTGCTACATCAAGGCTCTGGCGCCGCACAGTAGCAGAGGTATCGAAGGGATACCCTGACGTAGAGCTTGACAATCTATATGTTGATAACTGCGCTATGCAGCTGGCACTTCGTCCGACACAGTTCGATGTAATCTGCACAGGCAACCTTTTCGGCGATATCCTTAGTGACGAGGCAGCAGTCCTGGGAGGCTCCATAGGCATGATGCCAAGCGCAAGCATAGGCGAGTGCACCAGTCTCTTCGAGCCTATTCATGGCTCCGCTCCGGATATTGCAGGGCAGGGAATTGCAAACCCGATCGGGACGATTCTTTCCGCGGCTATGCTGCTCCGCTACTCCCTCCATGAGGAGGCTGCGGCAAAGGCAATAGAGGATGCCTGCGACAAGGCGCTGGCTGACGGATACCGCACACCTGATCTTTGGAAGGAAGGCTTCAAAAAGGCAAATACAGACCTCATGACAGAGGTTATTGTTGAACGCGTATGATTTGAATCGGAATGAGAGGAGGGCCGGCGTATGAAGGGCGCAAAGGCTGTCGTCGAATGTCTTAAAGAGCAAGGGGTCGATACGATTTTCGGCTATCCCGGAGGAATGATCCTTCCTCTTTATGATGCGCTTTACGACGAAAAGAGTATCAAAAATATTCTCACTACCCATGAGCAGAGCGCGGCACATGCGGCAGACGGGTACGCACGTGCCAGCGGAAAGGTCGGCGTCTGCATGGCGACCTCAGGCCCCGGTGCCACAAACCTCGTTACCGGAATCGCTACAGCGTTTATGGATTCTATCCCTATGGTAGCAATAACAGGACAGGTCGATACAACTCTTCTTGGACGCGACGCGTTTCAGGAAACGGATATTGTCGGCGTGACTATGCCGATTACAAAGCATAATTACAAGGTCAAAAATCCGAAGCTTCTTGTGGAAACCATTCGTGAGGCCTTTGAACTGGCAAAAAAGGGCCGCCCGGGGCCGGTACTTATAGATATTCCGAGAAATGTTTTCTTTGCGGATGTGGAATATACGCCGCTCAGGAAAGAAAAAAAGGAAAAAGCACGTCCTGACGCGGATTTTCTTATATACGCGGCTGAGGCAGAGGAGGTAATGCTTCAGGCTAAGCGTCCTCTTGTAATCGCAGGCGGTGGAGTCATTTCGGCAGGAGCGGAGAAGGAGCTTGCGGCATTTGTGGAGAAATTCCATTTTCCTGTTGCCACTACACTTATGGGAATCGGAGCTATACCATGCTCCCATCCGCAGCTTCTCGGCTTTGCGGGAATGCACGGGAAAAAGGCCGCGAACAATGCTATTGCCGCAGCAGATTTGATTATTGCCATAGGAAGCCGTTTTGCCGACAGACAGACGGGAAGCATAGACAAATATACAACAGATACTAAATTTATCCACATCGACATAGACCCTGCGGAGATTGATAAAAATATCGCCAGTGCAATCGGACTTGCGGGAGATATGAAAACAATCCTAGAGATTTTGATGCAGCGTTCACCGCGGACGAATCTTGACGCGTGGTGGAAAAAAATCGGAGGTTGGCGTGAGGAATACGCTTACGATTACAGCGTTAAACGGCTGACACTTCCATGGGCGCTTCATCATGTAGCAGGCCGCACGGCGGGAAAGGCGTATGCTTTTACTACTGATGTTGGCCAGCATCAGATGTGGTCGGCGCTTCATCTTCATATCGAAGAGCCGCGTACATGGATTACCTCCGGAGGACTGGGGACTATGGGCTTTGGCCTTCCTGCGGCTGTCGGAGCACAGATGGCATTCGGAGATAAAAGACGTGTTATTCATGTGGCAGGAGACGGCGGAATAAAGATGACAGGAAGCGAATATTATACCATTGCCCGGTTCAATCTGCCTGTCATATCGCTGATTGTAAATAATACGAGCCTTGGCATGATACGTCAGCTTCAGAAGGTCATGTATAAAGAACGCTATACGGCCTGTGAGTTTGATTACGATATGGATTACGTGAAGTACGCCGAGAGCTTCGGAATTAAAGCAGAGGCAGTATCAACGCCTGATGAATTTGCGGAGGCATTTGACCGCGCGCTGGAGGAGAAAGGGCCACGCGTTCTGGTGCTGAACATTCACAGGAGCTTCGTTGAGCCGATGACAAAAGGCGGAGCAAGGATTAATGAGTTTGTAGATTTCAAATAAAAAATGGAGCTGTGAAAATCACAGCTCCATTTTTGGTTTATGCATTATCTTTTTGCAAACAGCTCATCCCAAAATGTGTATGCAATCATTAAAAGGGTTAAGAATACAACAAAGATATCACCCATACTGTATCGCCTCTGATGCCTAAAATTACAATACTTCCGTTTCATGATACAGGAAAAAATATTCCGGGGCAAGAAAAAAGATTTCAGGATTCAAAAAATTTTGCAGGAATTTTTTAATAAACAGCGAATAAATTATAAATAGAAAAATATTAGGAAAGGTAAGGCGATGGCAATGGCAAAAATCAGCATCAAAAACATGATGTGTTACGGATTCCATGGAATTTATGAGTATGAGCGTGAACAGGGACAGAAATTTTTCCTTGATATTGAGCTTGTAACGAAGGACAACAAGGCGGCTGAGACGGACAAGGCTGAGGATGGAGTTGACAGCGCTATCGTGTACGGCAAGGTCCGCGATATTTTTGAAAATGAGCGCTGCACACTCATGCAGACTGCGGCAACAAATATAAATAAAAAGCTGTTGGCTACATTCCCGCATGTTGCTGAGGTTACGACGACTATTCGCAAGCCGTCTGCTGTTATCGCAGGCCCGCTTGACTATGTTGAGGTCGAGGTAACATCCAAGCAGGGTGAATAAATCAAAATAAGAAACTCCGTATCTGCAGATTTATGCGGATACGGAGCTTTTTTATGCTTATTGTCAATCGTATATGAGACGAAGGGCATTGATGAGACATGCGAAGAAGCCCGGAATGGATGCGAGAAGCGCAATTGGCGGAGAAAGTACAGGGCCTCCGAAGCTGTAAGCTATGCCTGAAGCCACCGGAAGCGCAAGAACTGTTCCGATTGCGGCCCAGATATAGTTTTGGCGTGTGAGCTTCTCAACTTTTCTTCCAAGGGTGAAGAAGGGCGCGAGAGGAGCAAGCCCCGGATGAGAAAGTGTTATTTGGGCAGATTTTGCGGCTTCGGCGGATGTTCCGCCGGGGGCAATAACATAATCTGACTGGGCTGCGGCCGCATCGTTTTCATGCTTGAGTGTGTCCAAAAGTGCGACGTTTTTTCCCTGCGCCTGAAGAAGCTGAATCTCCTTTGCACGGTCATTGTGGTGGCAGGCAGCCTTGTATTCGGTGATTCCAAGCTCCTGCGCCAGTGCTTTCGCTGTGCGTGCGCTGTCGCTTGTCATGAGAACCGGTTCTATTCCCGCGTTTTGAAGCTTTTTTATCATCTTTTTTACTTCGGGCTGAGGTTCGTTTGCGAATGCGATGAGTCCCTTGGCAAACTGGTTGCTGCTTACAAATACTACCGTTTTGCCTTTGCTTTCAAGCTGATCCGCCCGTGTTTGAAGCTCCGCGCTGATACGGACTCCCTGCTTTTGAATCCAGTCCCCGCGCCCGACTCTGAGAGAGGCTCCGCCGGCAAGTGCTTCAACTCCGCAGCCCGGCACCTCTGTTCTTGCAGATGAGCGCAGCATACGCGCGTGAAGTCTCAGGGCACGGTCGTTTATAGCCAACGCAATAGGATGATAGGAATCAGCTTCTGCGGTTGCCGCGAGGGAAAAGAAGGTGGCATCAGTAAGTCCTTCGGCAAGAAAATCGGTAATGTGTATTTTTTTGCGGTCAAGGAGGATGCTGCGCCCGATGACAAGTGTATTTATTTCTGATGCTTTACGGATGGCATCCTGGCTGTTGATACGGATGCCGCTTGATAGAATCGTATTTGCGGCGATGCACTGCGGCAGAGTACGGCAGAGTGCAATCGCACCCGGGCAGGCTATGATTAAAATTCCCGAGGCAACAGCAAGAACATCAGAAACAGGCGCGCCGAGGAAATAAAGAACGAGGGCACCTGCAAGAGCGAGGAGCACAGCAGCTACGGCTGCCATACCTGTGACGGTAGAGGCAGGAGGCAGCGTTTCTTCGGGCTGCGGGATTTTTGATTCCTTTGGTGCGTCTTCAGTAGGAACTTGTTTTTCAACAGGCTCGTCAGTGTGTTTATCAGGTGCTGCGTTCGAAGGAGGCTCGAAGTGAAAGCCTTTTTCTGAGGAGGACTGATTTTTTCCCGCGGTGGAATCGGATACAGCTTTAACCGGGGCTGTCTGTGCCTGAAGCATGTCAAACTCAGCACGGGCTTCAGCATAAAGACCTAAGTCAGTAAGGGCAAGTGTGAAGCCGACAACAGGAAAAAACGAAAGCGAGTGCGCTGATGCAGTCTGTGACATGAGAACGAATAAGCTGTACGCAAAGCCTCCAAGGGTGCTTACAGATATAAGGGAGTCCATGTCGGGGGCTGAGCGTAAAAGCTGCCTGATACCTCTAAGATATATGTCGAGGTTCAGAAGAATTAAAAACCCGGTGAGCAGGGCACCCAGATAAGGAAATTCATTTGCAAAAGGGGTTCCTTCGGGAATAAGCTGTACTCCGAAGGAAATGCAGAGTACTGCGGCTGTATGGAGGCCGAGACCTGCGGTAAGAATAATGGCTGCCGCAAGTCTTGCACCGGCAAGCCCGGAGCGCCGCTGCGCTGTTACACGCGGATTCTCCGGTGAGTCATTTCTATCATGCAGTGTCATGATGTGAAATCTCCTTTATATAGTATACAGATTCATTATGTACCGATTTAAGGGGGGTTGTCAATGAAAGGAAAAAATACTAAAATTTATAGGAGAGAATTACGTGTCAGTATAAATTGCGGGACTTTGGACCGCTTTTTTGATTGACATATTGTTTGTTCTTTCATGATACTGATGCTGGCCGTTTGTCAGGAATTTCACAGCAGTGATGATTTTTTTCAGTCCATAAAAAGGAAGTGTGTAACATGATAACAGTGACGGCGAATGCTAAAATCAATCTTGCCTTGGATGTTCTCGGTAAACGCAAGGACGGATATCACGAGGTAAAGCTCGTGATGCAGAGTATTGGTCTTGCGGATACGATTTGGATGGAACCAAAGCCCTGTGGTATTGAACTTGAGGTTGATTCGCCGGAGCTGCCCGCGGATGAGTCGAATCTGGCGTATAAGGCTGCACGCATTTTTTTGGATGAACATAGCATGCAGCATGGTGTATCAATTGCTGTGAAGAAGAAAATTCCCATGGGAGCAGGGCTTGCGGGAGGTTCAGCTGACGCGGCCGCGGTCCTTTTGGGAATGGATAAGCTTTTCGGAACGCGTATGACGCAGGACGACTTTATGAGAATGGCAGCGAAGCTTGGCTCGGATGTGCCGTTTTGTGTTATCGGAGGGACTATGCTTGCGGAGGGCCGGGGCGAATGTCTGACAGAGCTTCCGGAGCTTCCTTCCTGCTGGGTTGTTCTTGCGAAGCCGGATGTCAGCGTTTCGACTGCATGGGCGTATAATGCCTTCGACGATGAAAAGGACGTTGTCCATCCGGATATTGATGGGCTGCAGCAGGCGCTGAAGGATGGCGATATGCAGAAGGTGCTTTCAAATATCGGGAATGTTCTGGAACCAATCGCAGTCAGAGAGTATCCGGTAATCGGTGATTATCTTGCACAGATGGAAAAGCATGGTGCACAGGCATGCCGTATGACCGGAAGCGGTTCTGCGGTATTCGGCATATTCAAATCGCAGGTGGAAGCCGAATCGGCTGCTGCGGCACTGAGAGGTCTGGCATCTGAGGTATTTGCAGTTCCGGTAAAGAGAAAAGCATGCATTATTGAATGCTGACAATATTCGAAGGTTTGAAAAAGTAAGTTGTTTTGAGTGGGGGAAGAATATGGAGCAGAAATTAGGTCCTATAAGGCTGGACAGCTATCAGCCGCTACGTGAGGTTGTGTGTGAGACACTGCGCGATGCGATAAGACGCGGAGTATTAAAGCCGGGGGAACGCCTGATGGAGATTCAGCTCGCGGAGGAGCTCGGTGTCAGCCGTACACCTGTCCGTGAGGCTATCAGAAAACTGGAGCTTGAGGGATATGTTATTATGATGCCGCGCCGCGGTACATATGTCGCAAATCTTTCAATACGTGATATTAACGAGGTTTTTGAGATTCGTACCTCCCTTGAATCACTCTCAAACGGACTTGCGGCGGAGCGTATAACTAATGAGGAGCTTGAGCAGCTCCAGCGTTTGCTTGTTGAAATCGGAAATGATATCGAGAAGAACGATATGGAAAAAATCGTCGAAGTCGATACGAAGTTCCATGACCTTTTATATCAGGCAAGCCGCAATCAGAGACTGATTGGTATTATTTCTAATCTTCGGGAGCAGCTCACGCGTTTCCGTACGACATCCATGTCGTTTCCGGGCCGTTTGAAGGAGACTCTCGGGGAACACCGTGAGATTGTTGAGGCAATTGCCCAGGGTGATGTGAAGGCTGCGCGCCGTGCTGCGGAAAAGCACATGGAAAAATCCGAACAGACCCTTTTGCGGGCGATTGACGCAGCCAAGAAAAAAGAACAGAAAAATAAATGACGAGAGCCAAAGAGTTGGAGGAATACACAGGAATGTCAGATTTAGTTACAGTCATCCTTGCGGCAGGAAAGGGAACCCGCATGAAGTCAGCACTGCCTAAGGTGCTGCATAAGGCAGGGGGAAAGCCCATGGTGCAGCATGTAATTGATGCTGCAAAGGAGGCAGGTGCAAAGCGCAACATCGTCGTCGTTGGATTTGGCGCAGAGCTGGTACAGAAAGCAGTAGGAAATCAGGCAGAGGTCGTTGTCCAGGCAGAGCAGCTTGGAACAGGTCATGCCGTTCTGCAGGCAGAACCGCTTTTGAATAATGAGCATGGTACTGTCATGGTTTTGTGCGGAGATACGCCGCTTTTGACAGGGGCACTTGTAAAGAAGCTTTATGATGCGCACAGGAATGCAGGCGCAAAGGCGACGGTTCTGACTGCCGTCATGCCTGATGCGACAGGCTACGGCCGTATTATTCGCACTCCGGAGGGTACTGTCGCGAAAATCGTGGAGCATAAGGATGCAACTGACGAGGAGCGCAGGGTAAATGAGGTTAACTCCGGTATTTACTGCTTTGAGAAGGATGATTTGTTTGAAGCGCTGAAGCAGGTAGGATGTGATAACGCCCAGGGCGAGTACTATCTTCCGGATGTTCTTTCAATCCTTCGTGAGAAGGGTGAGAAAATCTGGGCTGTAGCCGCGGATGACTACGAGGAAACGCTGGGTGTTAATTCACGGGTGCAGCTTGCCGGTGCTGAAAAGATTCTGCGCCGCAGGAAAAATATTTTGCTGATGGAAAGCGGAGTTACAATCATGGATCCGGATTCGACATTTGTTGATGCAGGCGTCGAGGTTGGAAAGGATACAATCATTTATCCGGGCACATGGCTGGAAGGAACGACCAAGGTCGGCGAAAACTGCGTGCTTGGTCCGTCAAGCCGTTTCACTGATACTTTTATAGGAAATAATGTGACGGCTCAGTTTACCTATGCTCATGAGTGTGAGATAGGCGATGGAGTCACGATGGGGCCGTATGTACATCTTCGCCCGAATACGAAGATTTCCGCGAATGTTAAAATCGGAAATTTTGTTGAGGTCAAAAATTCGAACATCGGCGAGGGTTCAAAGCTTCCGCATCTCCAATACATAGGAGACTGTGATATGGGCTCGGGAGTCAATATGGGCTGCGGAACCATTACTGTTAATTATGATGGGAAGAAAAAGTTCCGTACGACTATTGGGGATAATGCCTTCGTTGGCTGCAATTCCAATCTGGTAGCTCCTGTCACAATCGGAAACGGCGCATACGTAGGCGCAGGCTCCACGATTACAAAGGAAGTACCGGAAGACCAGCTGGCAGTGGCAAGAGCACGTCAGGTAAATATTCCGCATTGGAACGACAAGAGAAAAGAATAATTTTTTCCTGCTCCGTTTTATCGTTTTTATGTGAAAACACGTCGTTTGGACATTTATGGTTTTTCGTTCAAAAATAATTTTCTTAAATAGTACTGGCGGAAAAGAACCGTTCGGTCTATAATAATAATGCGTTAAGAATTTTGTATTCAAAAATTTTTTTTGAGATTTATGGAGGTTTTTTACAAAATGGCAGAAATGAAAGATCTTTGCATCCTGACAGGAAGCGCAAATCCTAAGCTTGCAGAGGATATTGCTAACCACATCGGCGTTAAACTGTGCGATGCATTGGTCAGCCGGTTCAACAACGGCGAAACACAGGTCATGATTGGCGAGAGTGTTCGTGGTCGTGACATATTTATCATTCAGCCGACAAGTCAGCCGGTCAATGATAATCTCATGGAGCTTCTTATTATGGTTGATGCCTGCAAGCGTGCGTCTGCACACAGTGTTACGGCAGTTGTTCCGTATTATGCTTATGCGCGTCAGGACCGCAAGACACGCGGCCGTGAGCCTATCTCTGCGAAGCTCGTTGCTAACCTTATGGAGACGGCAGGTGTTGACCGTGTTGTAACGGTTGACCTTCATGCAGGTCAGATTCAGGGATTCTTTGATATTCCGGTAGACCATCTGGCTGCTGCCCCGACTCTCGCAGAGTTCTTTGAGGAAGCAAAGCTTGAGGATCCTATTGTTGTTTCTCCTGACCTTGGCGGTGTAACACGGGCACGTATTCTTGCAGACCGTCTGCATACCTCCATTGCAATTATTGAAAAACGCCGTCCTGAGCCTGGCAAGGCTGAGGTCATGAACCTTATCGGAGATGTAAAGGGCAAATCCTGCATCATGATTGACGATATCGTCGATACCGCAGGTTCTCTCTGCGAGGGTGCGAAGGCCCTTCAGAAATTTGGCGCAAAGTCAGTCTATGCATGCTGCTCTCATGCTATCCTCAGCGATCCGGCTGTAAAGCGCATCAACAATTCCAATATCGAAAAGCTTGTCATCACGGATACGATTCCGCTTCCGCCGGATAAGCAGTCTGATAAGATTGTTGTCCGCTCGCTTGCAGATACAATCGGCGATGTAATTGTCCGCATCCAGTCCCATCGTTCGGTGAGCCAGCTTTTTAAGTAAGCTATAGTTTATTCACTGCCGTCGGCCGTATGCCGACGGCAGTTTCGTTATTTTCGGAAGGAAGAAAAATATGAAGAAGTGGTTCTGCTTCATTGGCTGTTTTTTTGCGCTTATCGCTGCCTGCCTTGTATCCTTTATGCCTGAGGCACAGGCAAGACTTCATGGCGCAGCGGCACATCAGAAACCTCCACAGAAGCCAAAGACGGAAGCATGGAGTCAGTTTTGGCCTGAGTCAATAGACGAGGGACTCGATATAGAGGAGACACAATATGTTTTTGACGGGCCGCTTCTGCCTCGTTCCTGGACTGATGCAATAGTAATACATCATGTTGGTGTGCCTTCGGGAGAGGTTTCTTCCGGTACGATTCACATGGCGCATATCGGAAACGGCTGGCTGGGCATCGGTTATCATTATGTAATTCATAAGGATGGGACAATCGAAAGAGGACGTCCGCTTCTGGCAGAAGGGGCACATGCTTACGGGCATAACAGTCACACTGTAGGGATAAATTTAACAGGAAATTTTGACTGGGAGGTACCGACTGATGAGCAGATTGAATCCCTGACGGACCTTTTGACTTCTCTGTGCCGCATTTTTCATCTTCCGGCAAATAGGTATTCTATTGTAGGTCATGAGGACCTGAATGCAACAGCGTGTCCCGGGTGGAATTTGTATATTCTTCTTCCGGAAATCCGCAGCAGGGTGAGCCAGCGCCTCGGACAGACAGAAACGGTGGAGGCAGGAACGATTGGGAATAAAATAACCGAGCGTCCGGTGAATCGCAGAAATTCTCTGCCCACAAACCGTCGTAACGGAAGATAAACAGTTTTAGTATACAAGATATTTGCTGACGTTATATGAGATTTATGGTATAACCGGGCGGTGAGCGCATATCTCCCGCCTGGTTGAAACGCTTGCAGATGAAGTTTTGCCTCTAGCAAAACTGGAATAAATGCGTTATAATACACTCTAGCTTTTTCAGCTGTATTTATATCTTTTACTAAAGGCAGGGTTATATTATGGCAGAAACCGTATGGGCTGTGTTTCCGCCGATGCTGACTATCGTGTTGGCGTTGGCAACAAAGGAAGTGTATATGTCGCTCCTGATTGGAATTTTTTCCGGAGCAATGCTTTACACGGACTTCAATGTATTGCAGACGATTTTGACAATGTTCGCCGTCATGGAGGAAAAGGTCGGCAAGAATGTCAATATCCTCGTTTTCCTCGTTATCCTTGGTATTATCGTTGCGGCGATTACGCGTTCAGGTGCTACGGCTGCGTACGGCTCCTGGGCTGCAAAGCACATAAAGGGTAAAAGAAGCTCGCTTCTTCTTACGGCACTGCTCGGACTTGTGATTTTCATTGATGATTATTTCAACTGTCTGACAGTCGGTACGGTTATGCGTCCGATTACTGATAAATTCAAGGTTTCCGGTGCAAAGCTGGCATATATAATTGATGCGACAGCTGCACCTGTATGTATTCTGGCACCTGTATCAAGCTGGGCTGCGGCGGTAGGTTCTTCCCTGCCTGAGGGAAGTACGATTGACGGTTTCGGTCTCTTTTTGCAGACGATTCCTATCAATCTCTATGCGATTCTTGCCATGGTGTTTATGGTGTTCATTGCATGGACCGGGCGTGACTTTGGAGCTATGGCGGCTGTTGTGCGTGAAGAAAGAACATCCTCTGCTGCTGACGAGTACAGCGGTGATGATGACGTAAAAGAGTCAAAAAAAGTCGGCAAGGGAACTATTGCTGACCTTATGCTCCCGATTTTCGTACTTATTGCTGCATGTGTTTTTGGGATGCTCTATACAGGTGGAATTATGGAAGGAAAGGGTATAGCTGATGCCTTTGCGGACTGCGATTCTTCCAAGTCTCTTGTACTCGGCTCGTTTATAGCATTTGTTTTCATGGCACTTCTTTATCTGCCTCGCAGGGTTATTTCCTTCAACCACTTCTGTGAGTGCTTTGGAATCGGATTCAAGGCTATGGTTCCGGCTATATTTATTCTCTGTCTTGCGTGGACAATGTCCGGAATTGTAAGCGATAAATATCTGAATCTTGGAGGATATGTTGGCGGAATAGTAAACGCAAATGCTTCCCTCGGTATTTTCCTTCCGGCAATCTTTTTTGTAGTTGCCATGTTTTTGGCATTTGCAACAGGAACCTCCTGGGGCACCTTCGGTATTTTGATTCCGATTGCAGTTGCCGTAGTGGGCGTTGAAAACTATCAGGGCCTTGTTCTTGCGGTCGCTTCTATTCTCTCAGGCGCGGTTGCAGGCGACCATGCGTCTCCGATTTCAGATACGACAATTCTTGCATCTGCCGGAGCGCAGTGCAATCACATTGAGCATGTCAATACGCAGCTCCCGTATGTGCTGCTTGTTGCTGCCTGCAGCTTTGTCGGTTATATTGTCGATGGAATTACACAGAACGGCTGGGCTGGACTCGGCGCAGGACTCATTTGCATGGCTGCTGTATGTGCTGGGATTTACACAAAGCTGCCTGTGGTTGAAAAAGATGACAAATAAATAAAATGATTTTAGGCGTGCTGCTTATGCGGCACGCTTTTTTGTGTGTAAAGGTGTTTAATTTTCTGCTTGCAATGTGCTGTAATAATGTGTATAATGACCATATTAACACTTTAATGGAGGAAAGGATTAATGCAGCTGCACTTCGTGAAAGCAAGTACATGCCGCAACACGACAGCGTTTATGGAAGGTGATATTCCGAAGACGAAATATGCTGCATTCGGAAAGCTGTCAATGGATGCGGATTATCTTGCGGCAGAACAGGCAGGCTTTCTGGTAAAGCCTGAGAATCCTGATTCGGTTCTGCGGCTTGAAATGGCAGGAAGTGAGTTCTGCGGAAACGCGACGCTTGCTCTTGGTGCATTGGCTGTTAACAGAGGCAAAGCAGAGATTGGCAGACAGTTCTTTGTTGAATGCTCAGGAGCTTCGAAGCCGCTTTCATGTGTGGTGAATAAATGCAGCGGCGGTCATTATGAGGTTTCCTCTGAAATGCCGAAGGAAGCGAAGGTAAGTCCTTTCAGCCTTGATGTGAACGGCAGGCATTTTTCAGGCGGACTGGTGGAACTTCCTGGCATAGCGCATTTCTGCATAGAGGAAGACATCCTTTCTCAGGAGATATATGACGCAGTGATGGATGAAATCATAAAAGTCTGCAGGAGTGAAGCCTTTGGCGTAATTGTCTACACGCGCAGAGGTGGCGCGAAGTATTCTATCCGTCCATATGTGTGTGTTCCTTCAGAGGCCAGTCGTGTGTTTGAGCAGGCATGCGGGACAGGAAGTCTTGCTCTGGGACTTTGGATGAAGGGGAGGAATGAAGCAAAGAAGCTTGAAATTCTTCAGCCAAGCAAAGGTGTTCTGCTTGTAGATGTTTCAGATGATGTGCCGAGGATATCGGCAGATGTGTATTTTCCCTGTGAAGGCAGTATTTGGGTTGATGATTCCTTGGCTGCCGGACGGGAAGAATAAATTAATGGAGGGGTTTTAATGAAAAGGATATTGGCAATTTGTATGATGCTCGCGCTTGCTGTCGGAATGCTGGCAGGTTGCGGCGGAGAGCAGAAGGCGGCTGCACCTGAGAAAAAGGACGGAGGCAAGAAAATTATTCTCGGTCTTGATGACAATTTCCCGCCGATGGGATTTGTTGATTCCAATAACAAGATTGTAGGCTTTGATATTGACCTTGCAACGGAAGCTGCGAAGCGTATCGGCGGACAGGTAGAGTTCAAGCCGATTGACTGGGCAAGCAAAGAGGCAGAGCTCAAGAGCGGACGTGTAGACATGCTTTGGAATGGACTCGATATTACACCGAAGCGCAAGGAAAATATTCTGTTCAGTGATCCGTATATGAACAACCGCTTCATCATTTTCCGTGCAGCAGGAAAGAATCAGGACATCAAGGACGAGGCAACATTGGCAGGGAAGGTTGTCGCAACACAGAGCGGCGGCGGTACTATTGAAGACTATCTGGACGGGAAACCCGAGGTCACAGGTAAGTTCAAGGAATTCAAGAAATACGCGGACTACATGTCTGCTTTCATGGATCTTGAGAACGGCCGTATTGATGCGGTTGTCTGCGATGAAATTATCGGACGCTACTATATGCAGAAGCACCCGAACAAGCTTGAGGCAATTGATGTTACGGTTGGACCGTCCGCTCAGTTTGGTGTAGGCTTCCGCAAGGACGACAAGGAGCTTCGCGACAAAGTTCAGAAGGCGCTTGACGAAATGCGCAAGGATGGTACAATGGCAAAAATCTCCGAAAAATGGTTCGGAGCCGATATCACAAAGATAGATAAGAAATAAGATGAGAGCATCAGGGCCGTCGGAGATACCGGCGGCCTTTTTCTTGTGGCATTTTTAATGATATTGGTATCTATGAGGAGGGTTTGCCCGTGGTAAAACCGGAACTAATGCGTTATAATAAAAACTAGCGCACTGTCGCAAAAATTGTGCGTGATGATTTGATAAAGGAGAATTTACGATGAATTTTATCGAGGAAATCAACGAAAAAGGCATTGCGTGTCTTATGACAGAAAATGAACTTAATATGCTTCGTATAACAGGTCATAGCGGATTAAAGCTCAGAGCAGCACAGAAAGCTGCGCGGGCAGCGCGTGATGAGCTTATGTTGATTTTCAATGCCAGCGGGTATTCGGTTGACCAGCTGGAAATGATGAAGGATGAGAACGGTTCGCATGTACTTACTTATGGCATTGCAGATATTATTCGTCAGGAGCAGTGAGGGAAAATATGAGAACAATACAGGTTTATAATACGCTTACACGTAAGAAAGAAGTTTTTAAGCCGATTGAAGATGGCAAGGTCGGTATATATGTCTGCGGAGTTACGCCGTACAATGACCCGCATATCGGAAATGCGCGTCCCTTTGTAACGTGGGACACTATCCGCCGCTTCTTCGCAAAGTGCGGTTATGAGGTACATTATATTCAGAACTTTACGGATGTGGACGATAAAATCATCCGTGTATCCCATGAGCAGGGAAAGACGTGGAAGGAAGTTGCCGACCATAATATTGATGTTTATTTCCAATCTATGGATGCACTGAACGTACGACGTGCCGATGTGTATCCCCGTGTTTCGGATACTATCCCGGAAATCATTGAGATGGTGCAGGGCCTTGTTGACAAAGGATATGCATATGTGGTTGACGGGGATGTTTTTTACAGTGTTGAAAAATTTAAGGGCTACGGAAAGCTGAGCGGACGCTCACTTGACGATATGATGGCCGGGGCGCGTGTTGAGGTGGATGAGCGCAAACAGAATCCTATGGATTTTGCTGTCTGGAAGTCCGCAAAGCCGGGTGAGCCGTTCTGGGAAAGCCCATGGGGCAATGGACGTCCGGGATGGCACATCGAGTGCTCGGCTATGTCACTTAAATATCTTGGACGCACATTCGATTTTCATGGCGGCGGAAGTGACCTGATTTTCCCGCATCATGAGAATGAGATTGCGCAGTCCCAGGCGTTCTGCGGAAGCGAGGACTGCTTCGCGCATTATTGGGTACATAACGGATTTATCACAATCCATGAGGAAAAGATGAGCAAGTCTCTTGGAAACTTCTTCACGGTAGCTGATATTCTGAAGAAATATCCTGGAGAGGTTCTGCGTTTCTTCATCCTGCAGACGCATTACAGAAGTCCGCTGGATTTCAGCGACGAACGTCTGAAGGACGCTCAGGCCGGTCTTATGCGTCTTGAGAACGCAAGGCGCAATGCTGAGGAGCTTTCGGCAAAGGATGGTGCAGCTGATACGGCGAAGGCACTTGCTGAGGCTGCTCTTTCCGCAAAAGAGAGCTTCTACACGGCCATGGCCGACGATTTCAATACAGCTCTTGCTGTAAGCTATCTATTCGCTGTCGCCAAGGATATCAATGTCTATTACAATGAGGTTGTTAATCAGGGCACAGCATTTGACAAAGAGAATTTCGGGAAGGCAAAGGACGCTTTCTATGATATGGCGGAAATCATCGGTATATTCGAGGCGAAGGCCGAGGAAAAATCTGATGAGGATGCTGAGATTGATGCTTTGGTTGAAGAGCGTCTTGCTGCACGAAAGGAAAAGAACTGGGCACGTGCTGATGAAATCCGTGATTTGCTTAAGGCGCGTGGCATAGTCCTGAAGGATACGGCGGAAGGAACACGGTGGGAACGCGCATGAAGTTTGAAATGCTGCAGAAGCTTACCGCTATGATGTTTGAGCCGGATGGCGCAGGCGGCATACGTCAGCGTTATGACAGTGTGGATGTACGTACGCTCAGTCCTCTTGTTGCGGCGTATGTGGGAGATGCGTATTTTCATCTTTTTGTACGCGGAAGGCTTCTTTCCTATGAACAGAATAAGGTACAGGTTCTCAATCGTTTCAGCGCGCAGATTGTATCAGCAGTCTGGCAGGCTAAGGCATATACTGCTATTGAGCCGATGCTGACTGATGAGGAAAAGGGTATATTTCGGCGCGGACGAAACGCGCACAGCCATGCCCCAAGGGCAGCCAGTGTTCGGGAATACCACATGAGTACAGGCTTTGAGGCACTTCTTGGGACGCTCTATCTTACTAAGCAGTTTGACCGTCTGGAAGAGGTGACAGAAGCATCTTTTCAGGCGATATCCATGGAGCTTATGCGATTGACAGATAAAGACAGGAAGTAAAGAGGGAAGTATTATGATAAAAGTAACACTGCTTGAACATACACCGAATCCTGAGCGCGTAGTCGCTATGGCGGCGCGTCTCTGCTATTCTCCGTCCGGGGCGGAGGAGCTGAAGGAAAAGATGTCTGACGAACAGATTGAAAAGCTTGTGAAGAAGCTTGCGGAAATGGGACATGCCTCGACCTTTGAGCATGTGTCCTTTACTTTCGGCATTGAGGGGATTTCCCGTGTCCTGACGCATCAGCTTGTCCGTCATCGTCTGGCGTCCTATTCCCAGCAGTCCCAGCGGTACGTGGCAGCCCATGATTTTGAATATATTGTGCCGCCCTCTATCGCAGAAAAGCCGGAGGCAAAGGCAAAGTTTGAGGAGCTCATGAAAACAATCCGTGAAGCTTATGACGAGTTTACTGAGCTTGGGGTTCCAAAAGAGGATGCACGCTATGTACTGGCAAATGCAACGGAGACGAAGATTGTTGTTACGATGAATGCCCGTTCTCTTATGCACTTCTTTAATTTGCGCTGCTGCAACCGCGCCCAGTGGGAAATCCGTGCGCTTGCATACAAGATGCTGGCAGAAGTCAAAAAAGTCGCTCCGCTTCTCTTCAAGAACGCGGGAGCGTCCTGCGTGCAGACCGGCGCATGCCCTGAGGGTAATATGACCTGCGGTAAATTCAATGAAATGATTCGTATGCGTGAAGAATAAAAGGAAGTAAGATGGAAAAGAAACAAAAAAAGAGAGTGGATAAGCCACGGGAAGAAAAAAATAAACCGGAGGAGCGAAGAACACGCCTGCCGAAGCACACCGGAGAGCGTAATTTGCGAGGGGAGGCGCGGCAGGAAAGAACGGCGGAGCTTCCTGAGGATGTTGTTGTCGGACGTAATGCCGTGACCGAGCTTTTGAAAAGCGGGCGTGGAGTCAATAAGCTTATGATAGCGGAAGGCGACCATTTGGGTTCTGTCCGTGAGATTATGGCTCTTGCCAGGGAACGTGGCATAATCGTTGAGACTGTAAGCCGTCAAAAGATTGAAGGAATCGCATTCGGGCACAGACACCAGGGCGTTCTGGCGTATGCTGCTCCTGTTCCTTACGCGGAGCTTGAGGATATTCTTGAGAAGGTAAAGGATAAGGAAGCTCCTTTCCTTGTCCTTCTTGATGAGCTTGAGGATCCGCATAATCTGGGAGCAATCCTCAGAACAGCGGACGCGGCAGGTGTTGACGGAGTGCTGATTCCAAAACGGAGAAGCTGTCCGCTTTCAGCGACTGTTGCAAAGACATCGGCAGGTGCTGTTGAATACGTTCCTGTCGCGCGTATAGGAAATGTTGTCCAAACACTAAAACAGCTCAAGGAAGCTGGTTTTTGGGCTGCCGCTGCAGATATGGACGGAACACCCTATGATGAGGCGGACCTTACAGTTCCGCTTGTTCTTGTTATAGGAGGAGAGGGACATGGAGTGGCCCGCCTTACAAGAGAAAACTGTGATTTTATTTTGAGTCTGCCTATGGCAGGACACATCAATTCGCTGAATGCATCTGTTGCGGGTGCGGTTTTGATGTATGAGGTGCTTCGTCAGCGGAGGAAAAAGAAGTAAAAGAAGGCGGAAAGCATGGGCCGTAAAAGAGAACATTATATAATCGACGGCTACAATGTAATCCATTCATGGCCGGAGCTGGAAAGGCTTTCCAAAGGAGAACTTGCCGAGGCCAGAGACCGCCTGATACACGTCATGCAGGAATACGGCGCATACGAAAATTTTGATGTGACGATTGTCTTTGATGCGTTGTTTACAACGGATGAAGCCCATGAAGAAAAACGGGGACGTCATCTTACGGTGATTTATACAGCACCGGGGGAAACAGCAGACAGCTATATAGAGCGGCTGGCCTATGAGTCGGTTCGTGAGGAGCGTGAGGTGCATGTCGTTACCTCTGACGGAGCAGAACAGAGTGTAATTCTTGGGGCGGGAGCGTACCGTCTGCCGTCACGTGAGCTTTTGAAGAATGTAAAAAGGGTAAAAAAGCTTTTACAGAAGGAATTTCTGCGCCCAATTGCTCAGGTTATTTCCCGGAATGAAATTGGCGGCCGTATCGACCAAGATACTGCTGCACTGCTTGATGCGATGAGAAAGAAAAGAAATTAAGATTTTATTCATTTTTAACATAGGATAAATGCTCTAAATATACATCCCAAATAGCCCAAACCTTGACTGACAAGGGTTCGTAGTTTATAATTCATGTTATAGCAAAGGTAGTGTGTGTTCAGTGCCGCATACCTGCTGGGAGGATATTCGGATGGAAATAGAAACGTCTACGGAGACAAACGAAGAGGTTTTAAGCGAGTTCGACAATCTGAGTGATGAAGATATCGTTTTTTCCATCAAGGATAATGACGACAAGCAGGCACTCGACTACATTATCAATAAGTACAAGAATTTTGTTCGTGCCAAGGCACGTTCTTATTTTCTGATTGGTGCAGACCGTGAGGATATCATTCAGGAAGGGATGATTGGCCTTTACAAGGCGATTCGTGATTTTCGTAATGACAAGCTGTCGTCCTTTCGAGCTTTTGCAGAGCTTTGCGTGACACGGCAGATCATTACGGCAATCAAGACGGCAACCCGTCAGAAGCACATTCCACTGAATTCGTACGTTTCGCTTAACAAGCCAATATATGATGAGGATTCGGACCGTACGCTGCTGGATGTCCTGTCAGGAGTACGTGTATCAGACCCTGAAGAGCTTATCATAAGCAGGGAAGAGTTTGTCGATATCGCTGAAAAGATGGAGAGCATATTGAGCGACCTTGAGTGGAAGGTGCTTATGAGCTATCTTGACGGGCATTCCTACCAGGAGATTGCTGTTGATCTGGACCGCCATGTAAAATCCATAGACAACGCCCTTCAGCGTGTTAAGCGTAAGATTGAGAAATATATGGAAGCGCGCGGAAATGATGTTGATTTGTCAATGATTTATAAAGGTCTTACGACAATAAACAGGCGGCTGAACAATAATGACGACGATTTGATTTGAGAAAGAACGCGGAAGCGTTCTTTTTTTATGCCCGGAATCAGCCTTTGGCTAATATTAAAATAAGAATAATTTATATAAAGGGAAAATAGAATAAAATACGTATATAATGTCCACGAAGTTTACAAAATAGTTTTTTAATAAAAGTGTTGCATTAAATAGTGTAAAGAGGTATACTATGTTTCGTAGTTATTTTGGATAACGAAACAAATTTGCTTCTTTGTATAACTATTGCGTAAACGAAAGGGGTCTGTATTGTGACGAGTGGCATACGTATATTCAGACCTGAGTAAAATATTTACGGTTATCGTGTGTTTTTGCACGCGATAGCCGTTATTTCATATTACAGAGAATGTATATTGTTTACTGTATACAGCAGGAAGGAATGAAAATTATGGGAGATTTTGGAGGACTTGGAATCTTTTTTGTCGTGACGCTGATTTTCCCGATTACGGCACTTATACCGGCGTTTCTGCTTCAGCCACGGCATCCGACCAAACAGAAGGGAATACCGTACGAATGTGGTGTGGATACCATAGGCAAAACGTATGTGCAGTATCGTATAGGGTATTTTCTCTACGCTTTGATTTTTCTTGTTTTCGATATCGAGACAGTTTTCCTTTATCCCTGGGCAGTTCGTTTCGGCGCACTTGGACTTTTTGCTTTGCTTGAAATGTTCCTTTTTCTGGGAATTTTAGGTCTTGGTCTCTGGTATGCATGGAAGAAAGGAGCATTGTCATGGAAATAGTCGATATCGTACCTCCTATTTTGAAAAATAATGTCATAGTAACAAAGGTTGACCAGCTTTTTAAGTGGGCTCACGGGAATTCCATCTGGCCGCTTTCATCAGGTCTTGCATGCTGTGCTATTGAAATGATGAGCTGTGCTGCGGCAAGATTTGACCTCTCACGTTTCGGCTATGAGGTATTCAGACCGTGCCCGCGTCAGGCAGATCTTTTGATTGTTGCGGGAACTTTGACGTGGAAAATGGCAACTCCTATTATCAGACTGTATGAGGAGATGCCCGAGCCGAAATACGTCATTGCAATGGGCAACTGCCCGATTGCGGGAGGACCGTTCGCTGATTCCTATGCTGTTGTTCCGGGTATTGATAAGCTGCTTCCTGTGGATGTGTACATTCCGGGATGTCCTCCGAGACCGGAGGCCCTTATAGAAGGCATGCTGAAGCTTCGTCAGCTTATTATGCATCCTGAGCTTGCAGAAAAGGGTACAGAGATTGAAAAGAAGGTGGCAGACGCATGAAAACGTATATAGGTGCGGATGCGCTCGCTCTTTTAAAAGAGAAGTTTCATTCTGTGGAATACAATACAGAGGAAGCAAAGCCGGCAGTGTATGTTCCGGCAGATGAGCTTTTGCAGCTGCTTTCTTTTTTGCGTGACGAAATGGGCTTTACGCGTATGGAAAATGTAACATCGGTTGATTACAAAACATATTTCGAGATGGTTTATCATCTGTTTGCGTGGAAGACCTTGGACACATGTCAGGACGTTCCTGACGAAAATGTTTGGATTACTGTCAAGGTGAAGCTTGACCATGAGCATCCCGTTATTCCGTCAGTGACATCTGTATTCAGCAGCGCTGAGTTTGAGGAGCGGGAGGTTTTTGACCTCATGGGAATAGATTTTACAGGGCATCCAGACCTTCGCCGCATACTTTTATGGGAAGGTTTTTCGGGGCATCCTCTTAGAAAAGATTACAAGCAGGCAGCGCCACCTTTTGTGGAGCGCATAACAAGGAGGGGACACTGAGATGGCGGGTACAGAAACCTATACACTTAATATGGGACCTCAGCATCCGAGTACACATGGTGTCCTGCGCGTACAGCTTGAGCTGGACGGCGAAAATATTTTGAGCGCAAAGCCGATTATGGGATATCTGCACCGCGGTATTGAAAAGCTTTTGGAAAGCCGTACCTATGTGCAGGGGGTTCCTTACACAGACCGTCTTGACTACGTGTCATCAATGAACAACAACTTCGGCTTCTGCCGCGCTGTGGAGGAGCTTGCAGGAATCGAGGTTCCTGAGAGAGCTGAATATATCCGCGTTATTGTTGCAGAGCTCAACCGCATAGCAAGTCATCTTGTTTTTATAGGCTCATTGGCAATAGACCTTGGTGCCAGTACAGGAATGCTGTATACATTCCGTGACCGCGAGGAGATTCTCGACCTTTTTAATCTCGTTTGCGGCGCCCGTATGACTTTTCATTACATACGTGTCGGCGGCGTAAACAGGGATGTGCAGCCGGAATTTATCGAGAAAACATATAAGTTCCTTGAGCATGTTCCTGTGTTCATGGAAGAATACAAGAAGATTCTTCTGGGAAATGAAATTTTTATGAGCCGCCTGAAAGGGATTTCAAAGATGTCGAAGGAAACGGCACTTTCCCATAATATGACGGGGCCGAATATCCGCGCTACAGGCATACCGTATGATATACGAAAGGTTGACGGCTACAGCGTTTATCCGCGGTTTGACTTTAATGTAGTGACAGGTAAAAACGGAGATAATTGGGACCGCTTTAACGTGCGCTACAATGAAATCTTTGAAAGTGCAAAAATTGTAAGACAGGCATTGGACGGACTTCCGGAGGGACCGTTCATGGCCAAGGTTCCAAAGGTTCTTCGCCCGCCTAAGGGTGAGGTTTTCAGCCGCACTGAAGGAACTCGCGGAGAGCTGGGATTCTATATCGTAAGTGATGGCTCTACTAAGCCTTACCGTGTCCATATCCGTCGTCCTTCGTTTGTTAATATGCAGGGACTTAACGATATGTGCAGGGGCTATCTTATCGGTGACTCTGTTGCCGCATTCTCGGCCATCGATCCGTTGATGGGCGAGGTAGACTGCTGAAGGGAGGAAGCGAAATGGAAAATCTTACCGTGGGAGCGGCTGCCGAATGGATTCGCAGCGTCATCCTGCTGATTTTGGGAAATGAGCTTCTGACTGATGTAGTTATGAAGTTTGTGGGGCTTGGTGCATGTATAGGTGTTATATTGACAGCGGCTATTGTGCTTACTTACGCCGAGCGAAAGGTCTGCGCATTTATGCAGGTTCGTCTGGGACCTAACCGTGTCGGCGGACGCTTCGGCCTTTTGCAGCCGATAGCGGATATGCTTAAGCTCATGAGCAAGGAGGATATTATACCTGATGGGTGTGACAGGATAGTTTGGGCGCTTTCGCCTATGCTTCTGTTTGTTCCTTCGGCACTGATATACGGACTTTTCCCTTTTGACGAGGGTGTGGTTTTTGCCGATGTCAATGTGGGTGTATTCCTTCTGCTGGCAATTTCATCACAGTCGGTGCTGCCTTTCCTGATGGGCGGCTACGCGTCAAACAGCAAATATGCTTTTATCGGAGGAATGCGTACAGTCGCACAGATGCTGAGCTATGAGGCACCGATGGTATTCTCTCTTCTCGGCGTTGTCATGATAACAGGCTCTATGCGTATGACTGATATAGTCGCGGCACAGGCGGAGAATGTCTGGTTCGTGCTTTTGCAGCCCATAGCGTTTATCATTTTCATTATTTCGGCTACAGCTGAAACCAACCGTACTCCTTTTGATTTGGTTGAGGATGAATCTGAAATTGTCGCGGGCCCGTTTGCTGAATACAGCGGAATGCGATGGGCACTCTTTTTCCTGGCGGAATATGCAAATCTTTTATCTATATCTATACTTACGACGACGTTCTTCCTTGGAGGCTGGCATGGCCCGTTCCTGCCGGGAGTTTTCTGGTTCTGGATGAAGGTTTTGTTTATGGTTTTTGTATTTATGTGGTTCCGCTGGACATTCCCGCGGACGAGAATCGACCAGATGCTTTCCTTCAGCTGGAAGGTGCTGCTGCCGTTGGCGCTTGTAAACATGATGTTCACCGGTATCGGCGTATACGTCTGGCGTTCGATGATGTAAGGGGGAACGACAATCTATGTTTGGAAAAGGTTTAATTACGGGCATGCGCGTCACCCTCAAGCATTTTTTCGGAAAGAAGGAGACGTTCTGCTACCCTGAGGAAAAGCTTCCTATGCCGGAGCGTTTTCGAGGGGGCCATCTTGTAATTGATTATAAAAAATGTATTGCGTGTCAGCTGTGCTCAATGGCATGCCCCAACCAGGCTATTGAGCTTAAGGTAGTCACAGATGCGCAGCGCAAGCGTCATCTGACAAGCTATATCCATCACATGGGCCGCTGCATGTTCTGTGACCTCTGCATAGAAAACTGTGCGATTCACGGTCTGCACTGGGATCAGAATTATGAGATTTCGGCTTATACGCGTGATGCTTTTGATTATGAGGTTTTGACCGATGATGACAGGCAGTATCTGAAAGAGGTTATGGAGGCAGCTGCGGCAAATCCTGCTCCTCCGATTGTACCCAAGAAGCCTGCTGCGCCAAAGCCAGCGGAAGCTCCAAAGCCTGAGCCGAAAAAGCCGGAGGAAAATAAGGAAACGGAGGTGAAGCCGAATGAATGAACTGCTGAAGCTTGTGCACGGTGTTGTGAACTGGGGAATGGACACAGCTGAATCAATGAATGCAGGAGTGCTTATTGACGCGAGTGTATTCTATGCATTGATGTGGGTATCTGTTTTGGCGGCTCTTGGTGTTGTGCTTTGCAGAAATGTTGTTCACAGCGCGCTTCTTCTTACAGCATCCTTTATCGGTGTCGGCTGCCTCTACATTTATATGGATTCACCCTTCATAGGGGCGGTACAGTTTCTCGTTTACGGCGGAGCTGTTGCGATTCTTATCGTTATGGCGCTGATGCTCACGAGAAGGGATGATATGGCACACTCAAATCTTTCCCGCAGTCTTTTCTGTCAGGCAGGGGCGGCTGTGATTTCGGGAGCATTTTTCCTCTGTATATCCGTGGCATCTTTGATGACACAGTTCAGGGAGATGTCTGCCGAGCTTGGCGACTCCGTTACAGGTCTTGCGGATATGATGCTGACGAAATATATTCTTCCGTTTGAGGTTGCAGCCGTGCTGCTTCTCATTGCCATGATAGGCGCTTTGGTCATAGCGAAGGGGGCGCATGAATCATGATGGATATATTTTCCCTTTCTGCCGTTGATATTCTGAACTGGTCTGTTCATATCGGACTGACGCACTTTTTACTTCTGGCGGCACTGCTTTTTTCGATAGGGCTTTACGGACTTCTGACGCGCAGGGGAATAATCCCGACGCTCATGTGTGTGGAGCTGATGCTGAACGCTGCAAATATAAATCTTGTGGCGTTTAATCACTATCGCCCGGTAACGGACTTTTCAGGGCAGCTGATGGCTGTTTTCTCAATTGCAGTCGCGGCCTCGGAGGTTGCCATAGGAATAGCGCTCGCCTTCAGGATTTATCGCGAACGCGGAAGCGTAAATATTGACGAACTTAATCACATGAAAGGGTAGGAGGGAGCTTACGGATGTCTGAATTTGCTTTAACGCATGCCTGGCTGATTCCATTGCTCCCAGCGCTTGCCTTTGTTGTTATCGGGCTTTTTACTCGTCTTAATAAAAAGCTTTCCGAAGCGATTGCTGTTTCAGCCATATCGCTTTCGTTTCTTGTTTCCCTTTGTGTACTTGCGGCTGTTATCGGAGGCCCCGTCACAATGGATAATCCCTTTATCCAGAAGGCATTATGGGCAAAGATGGGGACGCTTGAGCTTTCAATGGGAGTGCTCATTGACCCGATGACGGCGATGATGCTCATCGTAGTTACGACTGTGGCACTTCTGGTACAGGTCTATTCCATAGGATATATGGAGCATGACCCGGGTGCGGGACGTTTCTTTGCGTTTCTTTCGCTTTTCGCGTCCTCCATGCTTGGACTCGTAATATCTGTGAACTTCCTCCAGATGTACGCTTTTTGGGAGCTTGTAGGTGTATGCTCGTATCTTCTGATTGGTTTTTACTATTACAAAATTTCCGCGCGTGAGGCTGCAAAAAAAGCCTTCATAACAACGCGTATCGGTGATTTCGGAATGCTTCTGGGTATTCTTCTTTTGCAGATTACCTTCGGCACCCTTGATTTCATGGAATTAAAGGAGCTTGTTCCGGCTTATATTTGGATTTCGGGGACGGGATTCATGACGGTTGTGGGACTTCTGCTCTTTATTGGACCAATCGGTAAATCAGGACAGTTTCCTCTGCATGTCTGGCTTCCTGATGCAATGGAAGGCCCGACTCCTGTTTCTGCTTTGATTCATGCGGCAACGATGGTTGTTGCAGGCGTTTATTTGGTCGGACGCGCATATTTCATTTTCAGCGCACTTCCGACGGTGATGAATGTTATTGCATGGATTGGCGGATTTACTGCATTCTTCGCGGCTACGATTGCCGTTACCCAGCGTCCGTTTAAGCGGATTCTGGCATATTCAACAATCAGCCAGCTGGGATATATGATGCTTGCTCTTGGTGTCGGTTCTCTTACCGCATCAATGTTTCATCTCATGACGCACGCATTTTTCAAGGCATTGATGTTCCTGTGCGCAGGCGCAGTCATTGAGGCGATGAATGAAGAAGCGGACATTTTCAAAATGGGTGGATTAAGACACCGCATGCCGACGACCTTTAAGTGCATGACTATAGGTGTTCTGGCAATAGCCGGAGTGCCTCCCTTTGCAGGATTCTTTTCAAAGGATATGATTCTTGCTGCAGCTGCGGAGGTCAGCACACCGCTTTATCTTTTGGCGGCGGCTACCGCATTTATGACTGCGTTTTACATGGCACGGCTTCTTTTCGTCGCATTCTTCGGTGAAGTCAGGGAGGACTGTCCTGCACATGAAACAAATTCATACATGAAATGGCCGCTTGTTGTCCTTGCAGTGCTTGCTGTGCTGAGCGGTGCATGGGGACATTTCGCGGGCTTCGGTGAGTGGGTATATTACGGGACAGCCGCTGAAGAGCATATTGATTTCATGATTGCGGGATCATCTGTTGTGCTGACCTTCATCGCCTTTGCTCTTGCATACGAGATATATGTTGCAAAACGTTTTTCTTCCTATCTTATCAGCCAAAGATTTGGTATTCTTTACAAGCTTAGTTACAACAAATACTATGTGGATGAATTTTACACGATTGTCCGCAACACATTCGTTGACAAGCTGGGGGCGGCTCTTTACTGGTTTGACCTTCGTGTCATAGATGGCATGGTTAACGGGCTGGCAAAGGGCGTGGGCTGTCTCTCCTGCGTGTTCACAGTTCTGCAGAATGGACAGGCACAGCGCTATGCGGCGGTATTTTACTGCGGTGTGATAGCTTTGGTTGCATATAGTATTTTCTACGCGTTTCGTATTCTTCAACTGCTGGGAGGTGCATATTGATGGGATTTCCTATTTTATCCACAGTGCTCCTGGCACCGCTTTTGATGGCGTTGGTCATATGTTTTCTGCCACGTGAATCAAGGGAGCAGATACGTATGCTGGCGGCGGCTTCAATGGGTGTGGCGACCTGCCTGACCTTATATGCTTACGCGGCTTATGATACGGCAGCAGGCGGCATGCAGTTTACGGAACGTATTCCGTGGGTTACGGATCTTGGCGTTTCATATTCCCTTGGTGTGGACGGGATTTCGCTCCCGATGCTTCTCCTGACGGATGTAATCGGGCTTGCCTCTGTGTTCAGCTCATGGAATATTGAAAAGCGCGCGAAGGAATTTTTCATTCTTTTGCTTGTGCTTATTACAGGCGTAACAGGAACCTTTATAGCGTGTGATTTGTTTATTTTCCTGCTCTGCTATGAGGTTGTTGTCATTCCTATCTATATTATGGTGCTTATCTGGGGTTCGACGAAGCGTGTATCCAAGGAATACTCGGGCATGAAGCTCACAATCTTTCTTTTGATGGGTTCTGCCTTCATGCTTGTCGGAATCGTGTCCCTTTATCTCGGCGCATATCCTGCAGGACAGCGCACATTTGATATTGAGGCGCTTATCATGGCAAGTCAGATGGGGCATATGAGCATGGAGTTTCAGATACTTGTATTCTTGCTGCTTTTGGCAGGCTTTGGTTCGCTGCTCTCGATGTTCCCTTTCCACAGCTGGTCGCCTGATGGTTATGCGGGTGCTCCTACGGCAGTATCCATGATTCATGCCGGTGTTTTGAAGAAAATCGGAGGTTACGGTCTTATCCGTCTCGGCCTTATGGTGCTTCCTCTTGGCGCGAAATTCTGGGCGCCTCTTATTGCCGGACTTGCGATGATTAACGTCATGTACGCGGCATACTGCGCAATGGTGCAGAAGGATCTGAAGTATATCATAGGTTACTCATCAGTTTCGCACATGGGCTATGTTCTGCTGGGTTTTGCGGCGCTGAACGTCGTAAGCATAAGCGGTGCAATCGCGAACATGGTAGCTCACGGAATAATGGCATCGCTGTTCTTCTCGCAGATTGGCTACGTGTATGAAAAAACACATATGCGCAGCATTCCGGACCTCAAGGGCCTTGCTCATTATTTCCCGCGTGTGACTATCGGTTTTATGCTGGCGGGATTGGCATCCGTCGGACTTCCGGGACTCATTGAGTTTGTTCCGGAGGTGACAATATTCATGGGTACAATCGGCGTTTATCCTTTCTTTGCGGTGCTTGCCATCGCAGGTATCGTCTTTACCGCGCTCTATATACTCCGCATGCTGGCGAAGGTTCTCTTCGGACCGAAGGACGAGCATTTTGCACAGTATGAAGATCAGAAGGGTGTGGAGGTTCTTCCGCTGCTTCTGCTGGGGGTATTTCTAATCGGCTTTGGCGTATTCCCTGAGCTTTTGATGAGCGTTATTGATTCAGGCGTTCAGCCCTTGACGCCGCTTCTTGCTGCGCTTTCTGATGTACCTACACTGCTGGGAGGTGGATTATGATGAACTTCTGGGCAGTATCTACGGAGATTCTCATACTCGCATTGATGGTTGCAGCTCTTGCAATGGACCTGATTCTCCCCAAGGAGGGAACGCGGAGAGGTATTGCTTATGTAGTTATATCGGGGCTTTTGGCAACGCTGGTCTATACCTTCGGACTTTATCATACAGGCCCGAGTATGACATTCTTTGGCGGTCTTTTTATAGCTGACAACTACGCGCTTTTCTTTAAGCAGCTTTTCATTGTAGGGATGCTCTTCAGTGTACTTTTTTCTATGGATTATGTTGAGAAATACATTGAAAGCCCCGGTGAGTTCTATACGATTTTAATGTCGGCCCTCCTGGGAATGTGTGTCATGGCATCGGCAAATGATTTGCTGACTCTGTTCATAGGTCTTGAGCTCATGACGATATCCTTTTACGTTCTTGTGGGACAGCGCATGGACGACAAGGATTCCGGAGAAGCATCCGTCAAGTATCTCATAGTAGGCGCAGGTTCGACAGCAGTCATGCTGTACGGCATCAGCCTTGTCTACGGAGCATCTGGCAGCCTTGACTTTGTTGTTATCTGCAGAAGCCTCCAGATGTTTTTCTCCATCGGGCTTGCAGGCGTCGTTCTCGTGATGATTGGATTCTTCTTCAAGCTTTCAGTCATTCCGTTTCACATGTGGGCTCCTGATGTATATCAGGGTGCACCTACACCGATTACTGCGCTTCTCGCAATGGGTTCCAAGGCTGCGGGTATTGCGGTATTCATGCGCGTGCTTTACACGGCATTTCCTCTCCTTGGAGCATACTGGCTTCCTGTGCTTGCCGTATTCGCAGCTATATGTATGGTCGGCGGCAATATCATGGCAATCCGTCAGACGGATGTCAAACGCATGCTGGCGTACTCATCAATCGCTCAGGCAGGATACATGATGTGCGGAATAGTATCGGCAGATATTGCAGGCATGAAGGCGGTAATGTTCTATGCTATGCTTTATGTATTTGCAAATGTGGGCGCCTTTGCCGTCCTTACCTGTGTTGAAACAATGCGCGGAGGAACAACCCACAGGCACATGACAGGACTTGCCCAGTCAGCTCCGATACTTGCGGCGGTTATGACAATATCGCTTCTTTCCATGGCAGGTATACCACCGACAGCAGGCTTTTCGGGGAAGATATATATCTTCACTGCGGCAGTGGAGCGCGGATATTTGTGGCTTGCGTTCGTGGGCTTTGTAATGTCCATGATTTCCGTTTACTACTATCTTCTCGTTGCGAAAGCAATGTACCGCGACCTAACACCTGAGGAAGAAGCTGAGAACACTGCTGTTAAAATTCCCTTTGCGGTTCGTGCAACAGTACTTCTTTCAGTCATTGCCACAATCGGAACGGGTATTTATCCGGAGCTTTTGGCATCACTTACGAACCTCGCAAGTCAGACTTTTATGAGGTAAAAAATGTAATTACATTCGGCGAATCCAAAAATTATTTTGGGTTCGCCGTTTTGCGTTTATTTGGAAAATCCTCAAGTCACATGGTATGAAACAGTTCATCTCTTGAGACGATGTATTTATCCGGTTAAAACTGATATACTTGTATCAAAATAGTGTAATCACAAACGCGGAGGATATATGATTCTTGTAAGTGCCTGCCTTTTGGGGCAGAAGGTGAAATATGACGGGGGAGATAATCTGCAGGAGCTTTTGAAGGCGGCAGAGAAGGAAGGACACTTCGTGCCTGTGTGTCCGGAAACTGCAGGAGGTCTTCCGAGACCACGCGAGCCTGTAGAGATACAGAATGGAACAGGAGAGGATGTGCTTGAATCGCGCGCTGCTGTTCGGAGCCCTTCGGGAAAAGACTGTACAAAAGAGTTTCTTATGGGAGCACAGTCAGTTCTTGAGACAGCAAAGAGGCACCATGCGCGTGTAGCAATACTGAAGGAGAGCAGTCCCTCCTGCGGTTCGCATACGGTTTATGACGGCACATTCACGCACACGAAGATTGAAGGGCAGGGAGTATGTGCCGCGCTGCTGAAAAGAAACGGAATACGTCTTTATTCGGAGAAGGAAATGACTGCAGAGCTTTTGGAAAAGCTTATTGAAGAGGATGTATGAATTGACAGTGGGAAAAGTTCATGATAGAATTTCATCATTGTCGAGTGATACCTAGTGATGTAGATGTAAAGAACTATGGTATTCTCGATAACTTAATAGAATGCGGGCGTGGCGTATCGCAGGCACTTGACACTTTAGTGCCTTAGTGAATGCCTACTGGCCACGCTGTCGAGCGGTACTTAGTGATATAGAAGCATAAAACGATAGAATTTTCGATAATTTAATAGAATGCGGGCGTGGCGGAACTGGCAGACGCGCTGGACTTAGGATCCAGTGCCGCAAGGCATGGAGGTTCGACCCCTCTCGTCCGCACCAGAATTTATTCCCTGTCGTAAACCGGCAGGGTTTATTTGTATCATTGCAAACTGCACGTCAATATGCTAAGATAGCGTATATGAAGGCATATTAAGATGCAGGCTATGAAGAAGAGGAGTACGTGTTCAGGTACTTCAGAGAGGGAACGGCTGGTGTGAGTTCCTGTACTGAGATACGGAAGGTCGCTTCTGAGCTTCCTTTGCAGAACAGAGTAAGCAGAGGCGTTTGACAGCGTTATTGTCTTGAGCCGGAGAATCTCTCCGGGAATTTTGGTGGTACCACGAAAGCAGGCTCTTTCGTCCAGATGGACGAAAGAGCTTTTTTAGTTTCATGAAACAGGAGGAAGTAAGAATGTCAGAAGAAAGCAACATCCCTAAGGTCTATGACCCGAAATCCTTTGAGAAAAAATGGTATGAGTACTGGGAGAAAAATAATCTTTTCCACGCGGAAGTGGAGGAGGATAAGGACCCGTACAGTATTGTAATACCGCCACCGAATGTCACAGGTCAGCTGCACATGGGACATGCTATGGATAACACTCTGCAGGATATTTTGATTCGCTGGCGCCGTATGCAGGGCTACAATACGCTCTGGATGCCGGGCTGCGACCATGCAGGAATTGCAACACAGGCGAAGGTAGAGGAAGCGCTTCGCAAGGAAGGCAAGAGCCGCTATGACCTTGGACGTGAGAAGTTCCTTGAGCGTGTATGGGAATGGAAGGAAGAATACGGCAACCGTATCATGTTCCAGCTCCGTACCCTGGGGTCTTCCTGTGACTGGGAGCGTCAGCGTTTTACGATGGATGAAGGCTGCTCCCGTGCGGTACGTGAGGTTTTTGTAAGTCTCTATGAGAAGGGCCTCATCTATCAGGGAACACGTATCACAAACTGGTGCCCGCGCTGCAACACGGCTCTTTCGGATATTGAGGTCGAGCATGAGACGGAGCAGGGACATCTTTGGCATCTGCGCTATAAGTTCAAGGATTCGGACGAGTATGTTGAGATTGCGACGACACGTCCTGAGACGATGTTCGGTGATACAGGTGTCGCTGTACATCCTGATGATGAGCGCTACAAGAACCTCGTTGGAAAAACATTGATTCTTCCTATTGTCAACCGCGAAATTCCGCTCTTCGCCGATGAATACGTTGACCCGAAATTCGGAACAGGCGCGGTAAAGGTAACTCCTGCGCATGACCCGAATGACTTTGAGATGGGTGAACGTCATAATCTCGAGCAGATAAAGGTAATCAACAATGACGGTACTATGGGTGCCGGAGCAGGAAAATATGAGGGTCTTGACCGTTATGAATGCCGCAAGAAGCTCGTTAAGGAGCTTGAGGAGCTGGGCGTTCTTGTATCTACAGAGGAGCATGAGCATGCTGTAGGACATTGCTCGCGCTGCGATACTACAGTTGAACCGCTTGTTTCCAAGCAGTGGTTCGTAAAAATGGAATCCCTTGCAAAGCCGGCAATTGAGGCTGTTCAGAACGGACGGATTAAGTTTGTTCCTGAGCGTTTCACCAAAATATATATAAACTGGCTTGAAAATATCCGTGACTGGTGTATTTCCCGTCAGCTTTGGTGGGGTCACCGTATTCCTGCATGGTACTGCGATGATTGCGGTGAAACATCGGTTTCCCGTACAGACCTTACGGAATGCCCGCACTGCCACGGTACGCATATTCATCAGGATGAGGATGTACTTGATACATGGTTCAGCTCCGGACTCTGGCCTTTCGAGACTATGGGCTGGCCTGACGACACACCTGAGCTCAAGCAGTTCTATCCGACGGCAACTCTGGTCACGGGCTACGATATCATATTCTTCTGGGTTGCACGCATGGTTATGATGGGTCTCGAATTTGGCAAGGATATTCCTTTCCATCATGTGTTTATTCACGGTCTTGTGCGAGACAGCCAGGGACGAAAGATGTCGAAATCTCTCGGCAACGGCATTGACCCTGTTGAGGTTATTGACAAATACGGTGCGGATACACTGCGTTTTATGCTTATAACTGGAAATACTCCGGGTAACGATATGCGTTTCTATTGGGAGCGTGTGGAATCGGCACGTAATTTTGCAAATAAGCTGTGGAATGCTTCGCGCTTCATGCTCATGAACCTTGAAGGCTTTGACAACAGCTTTGTTCCTGAGGATTCTGACTACACTTTGGCTGACCGCTGGATTCTCAGCCGTTATGCCAAGACTGTTGCAGGGGTAACCGAGAATCTTGAAAAATTTGAGCTTGGTGAAGCTGCACGGTCTATTTATGAATTTATCTGGAGCGAGCTTTGCGACTGGTATATCGAGCTCGTAAAAGCACGTCTTTACGACAAGGATAACGCACGTCCCCGCCAGACTGCACAGTATGTCCTTGGCTATGTACTTGAGCACACGCTTCGTCTTCTGCATCCGTTTATGCCGTTTATTACAGAGGAAATCTGGCAGCATATTCCGCATGAAGGCAAGAGCATCATGGTATCCGAGTGGCCTAAAAATGAAGAGGGCAAGGTTGATGAAGCAGCCGAGGTTAATATGACTGCTGTAATGGATACTATCAAGGCTATCCGCAACATGCGTGCTGAGGTAAATGCGGTTCCGGGGCGTAAGAGTGAAGCTGTTCTTCATTTTGCGGATGATAAGCTTGCCGGAATATTTAAGGAAAATGAGGCGTATCTCCGTGTTCTGGCAGATGCTGAGCCTGTCGTTATTCTTTCGGCTGATGAGGCAAAACCGGAAAATGCCATGACGGCTGCGGTCAGCGGCGTAGAGATTTATCTGCCGCTGAAAGGTCTCATTGATGTTGAAAAGGAGACGGCTCGTCTTACAAAAGAGCTGGAAAATCTGGACAAGGAAATCAAACGCGCCGCAGGAAAGCTCTCCAATCAGGGATTTGTTGCGAAGGCCCCTGCGGATGTCGTCGAAAAGGAACGTGCAAAACAGAAGGAATACGAGGAAAAGAAGGCGGTTGTCGCAGAACGCCTTAAATATCTCGCAACACTGTGAGGCATCCCATGAACTATCAGGAATCTTTGGAATATCTTGAGGAGCTCAATACATTCGGCGTGAAGCTCGGACTTTCAAGAATCGAACGGCTTGCTGAACTTCTTGGGCATCCGGAACGTAAGTACGATACAATTCATATAACTGGGACGAATGGTAAGGGTTCGGTTTCATGTATGACTGCCGGAATCCTTACAGCCTCCGGTCTTCGCACAGGTCTTTATACATCGCCTCATCTCTTTTCCTATACGGAGAGGTGCAAGGTTGATGGAAAGGAAATTAGCGAAGAAGAATTTGCATCCTGCCTGACACGTGTGCGCGAGGCTGCAGAGAAAATGGTGCTGGAGGGTGAAGAGACACCAACCCAGTTTGAGGTTTTAACGGCACTGGCATTTCTCTGGTTTGCGGAGCAGAAGGTTAATTATGCGGTTATTGAGGTAGGTCTCGGAGGTCTGCTGGATTCGACGAACATAATTACCCCTGTATTATCTGTTATAACCAATGTTACCCTTGAGCATGCAGACCGCTGCGGCGGAACGCTGGAGGGCGTGGCACAGCATAAGGCTGGGATTATAAAAGAAGGTGTTCCTGTCATTACCGGAGCAGAAGGAATTCCGCTCCAAATTATTGAGAAAGTATCAGAAGAAAAAGATGCGGAGCTTATGGTTCTCGGCAGAGATTTTGCCGGCAGCTTTGAACGCTTCAGCGATGGTTGCCAGGAGCTTGTATTCTCTTCGGGAAAATTTGAAGTTCGTTCGCTTCATTATGCGCTTTCACTTTTGGGGGACTATCAGATCGCAAACAGTGCTTTGGCTGTTATGGCGGCTGTGTGGCTTTCGCAGAAAGAAAAAGCAATAACGCCGATGGCACTTCAGACGGCATTGAAAAAGGCGGTTTGGCCCGGACGCTTCGAGGATATGAGTATCGGGAAACAGCATATACGCGTGGACGGTGCTCATAATCCTGCGGGGATAAAGGCGCTCAGGGCATCACTTGACAGGTATTATCCTGACATGCCCCGTGTTTTCCTCCTTGGAATTTTGGCAGATAAGGCAATTGATGAAATGCTTCCTGCGCTTCTGCGCAAAGAGGATGTACTGGTTGCCACGCTTCCTGATTCTCCAAGGGCTGCGGAGCCTGAACTCCTTGTTGAAAAAGCCGATGTGCGGCACGCCGAGGCAGAGCAGGACAATGAAAAGGCACTCAACCGCGTTCTGGAGCTTGCAGATGAGGATTCGCTTATAGTATGTGCGGGATCGCTCTATCTTATTGGCGGACTTCGGCAAATGCTTTTGCAAAAGGAGCATTGAGTTATGAGAGACCTTAAAGCAATGCGCAGAAAACGAAATTTAATGTCAATAGAAGGACTGGCGTTCAAGGCTTTTCAGGCCGAGGCCTTTCTGGTGGCGCTTTCACCAACGGCGGCGACGATAGCAATGCTTATCAGTTTTCTCCTTTGGCTTATATGCTGGAAAATGGATGATGACGTTCATTTCCGCCATTTTTCCTTTGACAAACCCTTGCTCGTGTTTGTGATAATATCAGGTCTTTCTGTTCTGGTATCACCGGACAAGGCTTTTAGCTTTTACAATTATTACAACCTTGTAGGGGCTTATGCGATAACGTATATTGTGGCAGGACAGCTCGTGCGGACAGAGGAAAGACTAAGGAGTATTCTGGAAGCATTTGCTGTCAGCGCGGCAATTGTTGTGCTGTACGGTTTTTATCAGTTCATATTCGGAATTGATATCAGCGCGATGAAATGGGTGGACGGGAATGCATTCCCTGAACTCAGCAAGAGAATATTCTCGACATGGGAGAATCCGAATATATTGGCCGGATATCTGAATGAAGTAATATGCATGGTGTTTGCTTTCTTTGTGACACTGGAAGACAAAAAGGCAAAATGGATGACGGCAGGAATGATACTGTGCCTTGTCGCGTGCCTTGCCATGACTTACGCACGTGGTGCATGTCTGGCTATCGCTGTGGTCATTGGCCTGTACGGACTTGTTAAGGACCGCCGTATACTTGCCGGACTGTTTGGCGTAGGATTTTTGATGCTGCTTATAGATCCTATGCTTGCAGAAAGACTTTCATCTGTATTCACTCAGACGGATACGTCCTCAGAAATGCGTCTGGCACTCTGGGAAAGCTCTGTTGACATGATTTGTGATCATCCTATACTGGGAATAGGATGGGGTGCGTACTGGATGGTGTACCCTGAATATGATTTCTATATAAATGATGCAACGGTAAGAATTGTCCATGCCCACAATATGTATCTTAACTATGCTGTTGAGGTAGGTGTGTTTGGCGCGGCGGCTTTTCTGTGGTACTTCTTCGGCACAATGATTCAGGCGTTTTGGAAGGCTCCGAATTCGGATAATTCATCAATGCTTGTGGGGGCCTTTCGATTAGGAATCGGATTGGCACTTTTGTCTGTGGCTTTTGGCGGATTAACTGATGATGTGCTGTTCAATATACCGACTTCAATGCTGCTGTGGATGCTTTGCGGATTAGGGGCTGCGGCACGTGAAATAACACCTCAAAAAGTCTAGGACGTAAGTACCTATATGGATTTCGATATGAAAGAAAAAAGCGGAAAGATATGTAAAAGTGCATGTCTATTCGCTTTTTTTATTTACCTATATATAGTGCTTGCTGTATAGAAAATTGGATAAAACCACAATATGTTGTAAAAACTATATGTAAGTAAATACTTTCGATATAAATGTGCAAATTGTCGAAAAAAAATACGAAATAATGGCCAAAAACTTGACTCTGATAGGATACAGTGGTATCCTTAGTCGTGGGTAAAGATGATATGAAACGTTGCAACGCCGGATGTGAAGATCATAGGCTGATGCGAGCGGCCTGGAAGGTCTGAACTGCCGGATGCCAGCGAGTCATATCGAAAAAAGACCAAATCGGTCTCTATATTAAAGGAGGTTTTTTGATGATTGACATTACTGATCGCGTACGCAACAAAGCCCTGCGTGATAAAATCGTATCGGCTGAAGAAGCTGCTGCATTTATTAAGCCGGGCATGAGCATCGGTACCAGCGGATTCACACCGTCCGGCTATCCGAAGGCTGTTCCTCTTGCTCTTGCTAAACGCATCGAGAAAGAGCACTTCAAAATTAACCTTTGGACTGGCGCGTCCGTCGGACCTGAGCTTGATGGTGAGCTCACGAAGGTCGATGGTATCGACTTCCGTATGCCTTATCAGACGAATAAGGATATACAGAAGGCGATCAACACAGGCAAGGTTTCCTATTGCGACCTTGATCTGAGTTCTTCTGCGCAGATGGCTCGCTATGGCTTCATGAAGGGCAACAAAATCGATGTTGCTATCGTTGAGGCTGCTGCAATCACGGAAGAGGGCAACATCATTCCGACAACTTCTGTTGGTAATGCACCGTCCTATGTCCAGACTGCAGACGTAGTCATCGTCGAGGTCAACACCTCCCAACCGCTGGCTCTTGAAGGAATGCATGATATCTACGTTCCTCTTGATCCTCCTTATCGTCTCCCGATCCCGGTTGTACGCCCCGACACTCGCATCGGTACTCCGTTCATTCCGTGTGATCCGGCAAAAATCAAATTCATCGTTGGCACGGACATCACCGATAAGGTTCGTCCGCTGGCACCGGTGGACGACGTCGCTAAGAAGATGGCAGGAAACCTCATCGACTTCCTGGATGGTGAGGTTAAGGCAGGCCGTATGCCGCAGAACCTGCTTCCGCTTCAGTCCGGCGTCGGTAACGTCGCGAACGCAGCTCTCTCCGGCTTCATAAATTCGAAGTACGAACACCTGACGGTCTACACAGAGGTCATTCAGGATGGTATCTTCGACATGATCGATGCAGGAAAGCTTGATTTCGCTTCCGGTACGTCGCTGACCCCGTCCCCTGATGGACAGAAACGTTTCTACGAGAATATCGAAACGTACAAGAAAAAGATCATGCTTCGTCCGGAGGAAATCTCGAACAACCCGGAGGTTGTCCGCCGTCTGGGTGTAATCGCGATGAACACGGCTATCGAAGCCGATATCTACGGCAACATCAACTCCACGCTTGTCAACGGTACCCGCATGATGAACGGTATCGGCGGCTCGGGCGACTTTGCTCGCAACGGCTATCTGACAATCTTCCTGACACAGTCCACTGCAAAGAACGGCGACATCTCTTCGATCGTTCCGATGGTATCGCATGTTGACCATGGCCAGCAGGTTGTCGATGCTATCGTTACTGAGCAGGGCGTTGCGGATCTCCGTGGCGTATGCCCGCGTGAACGCGCGAAACTCATCATCAACAACTGCGCAAATCCGGAGTATCGTCCGCTTCTTATGGACTACTACGAGCGCGCACTCAAAGCTACCATGGAGAAAGGCGTTGCACATACGCCGCATCTTCTCAAGGAAGCTTTGTCGTTCCATGTAAGGCTCGCTGAAACCGGCACGATGAAGGTAAAATAATAAAGGGAATTTCCCGTATATAAAATTTCATCGGTCAATATTGGCGAACAAATAAAATAGGAGGGTAAACCCATTATGAGCAATGAAAAAATCCAAGCTGAGCTGGAAAAGTATGAAGCTACAGTAGCAAAAGCAATCGCTAAATTCCCGGAGCGTCCGAACCTTCCGGAAAAACGTCTCTACACACCGCTGGATGTCAAAGGTCCTGAGGCGTATGTTGACGAACTGAGCTTCCCTGGCGAATATCCGTTCACACGCGGTGTTCAGCCGACAATGTATCGTGGTCGTCTCTGGACGATGCGTATGTATGCTGGTTTCTCCACTGCAAAAGCATCCAACGAGCGTTATCGTTATCTGATCGCTAACGGCGGTACAGGCCTGTCCTGCGCATTCGACCTTCCGACTCAGATCGGTTATGACTCCGATGATCCGATTTCCGAAGGTGAAGTTGGTAAAGTCGGTGTTGCTATCGACTCCCTCGCTGATATGGAAGTTCTGTTCGATCAGATCGATCTTGGCAAAGTTTCCACATCCATGACAATCAACGCTCCGGCTTCCGTACTTCTTGCAATGTACATTGCAGTTGGTGAGGAGCAGGGTGTACCGGCTTCCGAGCTCAAAGGTACGATTCAGAACGATATTCTGAAAGAGTATGCTGCTCGCGGAACATACATCTTCCCGCCGAAGCCGTCCATGCGTTTGATCACGAATATCTTCCAGTATTGCTCACAGAATGTACCGAAATGGAACACAATCTCCATCTCCGGTTACCATATCCGTGAGGCTGGTTCCACGGCTTCCCAGGAAATCGCATTCACGATCTCCGATGGTATCGCATACGTCAACGCAGCTATCAAAGCTGGCATGGACGTCGATGCTTTCGCAGGCCGTCTCTCCTTCTTCTGGAACGCACACAACAACGTTCTCGAGGAAGTTGCTAAATTCCGTGCTTCCCGCCGCGTCTGGGCTAAAGTCATGAAAGAGCGTTTCCATGCTCAGAAGGCTAAGTCCATGATGCTCCGCGTTCACACGCAGACAGCTGGTTCCATGCTGACAGCTCAGCAGCCGAACAACAACATCATCCGTGTTGCTCTGCAGACTGCAGCTGCTGTTATGGGTGGCACACAGTCCCTCCACACGAACTCCCGCGATGAGGCTCTGGCTCTGCCGACACAGGAATCCGTTACGATTGCTCTTCGTACGCAGCAGATTGTTGCATACGAGTCCGGTCTGGCTGACGTCATCGATCCGCTCGCAGGCTCCTACTATGTAGAGGCTATGACGGACCGCATCGAGAAAGAAGCTTGGGAATACATCAACAAGATTGATGAACTCGGCGGTGCTGTTGAGGCTATCGAGAAAGGCTATATCCAGAAAGAGATCCAGGATTCCGCTTACAAATGGCAGATGGATGTTGAGTCCGGCGCTCGTACGATCGTTGGTGTCAACAAGTTCACGATTGAGGAAGAGCCTCCTAAGGGCCTCCTGAAGGTTGATGCTTCTGTCGGCGTTGAGCAGTGCAAGAAACTGGCTGATCTGAAAGCTGGTAAGCCAATCAACAAGATGACAAAAGGCCGCGACAACGCAGCTGTTAAAGCAGCTCTCGATGAACTCGAAGCAGCTTGCAAAGACGAGAACGAAAACCTCATGCCGCATATCCTCAAAGCAGTTAAGACGTATGCAACACTCGGCGAAATCTGCAACGTTATGCGCGGTGTATTCGGTCTCTATGAGGCACATGTCAGCCTTTAATTAGTGAGAGTTGGAGGGAATATTTAAAATGGATAAACGTATTAAAGTATTAGTTGCTAAACCGGGTCTGGATGGTCATGACCGCGGTGCAAAAGTTGTCGCTCGTGCTCTTCGCGATGCTGGCTTTGAGGTCGTTTACACTGGCCTCCGTCAGACTCCGGAGCAGATTGCAGAAGCTGCTATGCAGGAAGACGTTGACGTTGTTGCAATGTCTCTTCTCTCTGGTGCTCATCCGCACCTTTTCCCGAAAGTTGTCGAACTCGTTCGTGGCAAGGGCATGAAAGATGCTCTTATCATCGGCGGCGGCGTTATCCCTGAGACGGATATCCCGGCTCTGAAAGAAGCTGGTGTTTCTGAGGTATTCACACCGGGCACACCGACCACGAAAGTTGTCGATTACATCAAAGCTAACGTAAAATAATTTTGTTGGTATAAAAAGTTTGCCCTCTTTGAATGCAAGTTCTTAGAGGGCAACCTTTATACTATCAAAGGTGGTGCGGTTATGGAGAACATAGCAGAAGAAGTTCTGAAAGGTAACCGTTTTGCATTGTCAAAAGCCATTACGGCAATCGAGAACGAATATGACAATGCTACGGAAATCATGCAGAAGCTTTATCCGCATACTGGCCATGCGTATGTTCTTGGCGTTACTGGTCCTCCAGGCGCCGGAAAAAGTACGTTGACTGATAAGCTTGCGAAGGAATATCGTAAGCGTGGAAAGACTGTAGGAATTATAGCAATTGACCCGACAAGTCCGTTCTCGGGCGGTGCAATCCTCGGTGACCGTATTCGTATGAATGAGCTTACCCTTGATCCGGGGGTTTTCATTCGCAGTATGGGCACCCGCGGAAGTTTGGGCGGCCTGTCTCATAAGACGGCCGATGCTGTTAAAGCAATGGATGCTTTCGGTGTAGACGTTATTTTCGTCGAGACCGTTGGTGTTGGACAGTCCGAAGTCGATATCGTTAAAGCAGCTGATACGACTATGGTTGTTCTCATCCCCGGAATGGGCGATGACATTCAGGCTATTAAAGCCGGTATCCTTGAAATCGGTGATATTTTCACGATTAACAAGGCTGACCATGACGGCGCAGACAAGCTTGCAACCGAATTGAACATGATGCTTGATCTCGATGGTGAAACGAAGGATTGGCGTCCGCCTATCCTGAAGGCTATCGCAAATCAGAACATCGGCATCAAAGAAGTTGTCGATACGTTCCATAAACATCATGACCACATTGAAGGCAATGGGCAATTGACTGTACGTCGCACGGAACGTGCAAAAAATGAAATGCTAGACCTGCTTGATGCCCGTATCGGAGCATACGTCCGCCACAATATCGTTGATAACGGTAAACTGGATGAATATGTCCAGGATATTAAAGCGCGGAAAACAGATCCATATACGGTCGTTAATTCGGTCTTGCAGGATATGCTCAAATAAGCAAGTATCTTTCTAGGAGGTTTTTCACAATGAAATTCAGAGTTCTTGGTGTAGATCATCTTGGTATCGCTTGCGGCAACCTCGAAGAGGGCAGCAAGTTCTGGGAAGAAATGCTCGGAGTTAAAAAGACAGGCGAAGAGACAGTTGCATCCCAGCGCGTTACGACAGTTTTCCATCCGATGTGGAACGGCAGCCAGGTTGAGCTTCTCGTTGCAACGGACGAAGAGAGCCCAATCGCTAAATGGATGGCTTCCAACGGTGGCAAAGGCGGAATTCAGCATGTTGCTCTCCGTGTCGACAACCTGAAGGCAGCTATCGATGAGCTCCAGGAAAAGGGCGTAAAGATGATCGACAAGGCTCCTCGTCGCGGTGCTGGCGGCGCTGATATCGCATTCATCCATCCGAAATCCACGGGTGGCGTTCTTCTTGAACTTTGCGAACTCTGCGATCCGGAATAAGTTGAATTTTCAAAAAACACTTGCAAAATTTGGCTTTTTCGTGCAAAATAGACATGTGCTGATTGCACGATTAAACTTATTTTGATCCATTAGGAGGTAGAGTATGGCTACTGTTCAGGAAAAAATCAAGTTAATGAAAGACAAACTGGAGCACGTCCGTCAGGGCGGTGGTCCAAAACGCATCGAGAGCCAGCATTCCAAAGGCAAACTCACAGCACGTGAGCGTCTTGATCTGCTCTTCGATGAGGGCACATTCGTAGAGCTCGATGCTCTCGTACATCATCGCTGCACAAACTTCGGCCAGGACAAGAAAGAGCTCCCGGGCGAGGGCGTTGTCTGCGGTTACGGTACTGTTGACGGCCGTCTGGTCTATGCATTCGCACAGGACTTCACGGTTGAAGGCGGTTCCCTCGGTGAGAAACATGCTCACAAAATCTGGAAGGTACAGGATCTCTCCATGAAGATGGGTGCTCCTTGCGTCGGCCTGAACGACTCCGGCGGAGCTCGTATTCAGGAGGCTGTTGATGCTCTTTCCGGTTACGGCGGCATCTTCTTCCGCAACACGGCTGCTTCCGGTGTTATCCCGCAGATTTCTGCAATCATGGGACCGAGCGCCGGCGGTGCAGTTTACTCCCCGGCTATCACGGACTTTATCTACATGGTAAAGAACACGAGCCAGATGTTCATCACGGGCCCGGCTGTTATCAAATCCGTAACGGGTGAGGACGTTACTGCTGAGAACCTCGGCGGTGCTATGCGTCACAACTCCACATCCGGTGTTGCTCACTTCGCTTGTGAGAACGACGAAGACTGCATTAAGCAGATCCGTTATCTGCTCAGCTTCCTGCCGAGCAACAACATGGAGGAGACTCCGTTTGTTGAGACGCAGGATTCCCCGACACGTATGGATGAAGCCCTCAATACGATCATTCCTGACAACCCGAATGCTCCGTATGATATGAAGGACGTTATCCGCATGATCGTTGATGACGGCGAGTTCTATGAAGTTCATCAGTACTTCGCTAAGAACATCATCACATGCTTTGCTCGTTTCGATGGCCGCACGGTTGGTATCATTGCTAACGAGCCGAATCAGATGGCAGGCTGCCTGGATTGCGACGCTTCCGATAAATCGGCACGTTTCATCCGCTTCTGCGATGCGTTCAACATTCCTCTTGTAAACCTCGTTGATGTCCCGGGCTTCCTCCCAGGTGTTAACCAGGAATACTCCGGTATCATTCGTCATGGTGCTAAAATGCTGTATGCTTACAGCGAGGCAACTGTTCCTAAGATTACGGTTATCCTCCGTAAATCCTACGGCGGTTCCTACATCGCTATGTGCTCCCGCGAAGTCGGCGCTGACCAGGTTATCGCTTGGCCGTCCTCCGAAATCGCAGTTATGGGTCCGGCAGGCGCTGCAAACATCATCTTCAAGAAAGATGAGCCGGAACTCAAGAAGCAGCACACAGATGACTATGTTGCTGAGTTCGCTACGCCGTACAAAGCAGCAGAGCGCGGCTATGTTGACTATGTCATTGAGCCGAAAGAAACTAGACCTCGTATCATTCAGTCTCTGAATATGCTGGCTACGAAACGCGAAGTTGGTCCGGCACGTAAACACGGTAACATTCCGTTGTAATTGGAGGCTTGGACAATGCAGACGACGGGTACCCAGAAAGTCGAGTCTCAAGTCGTTGCTGCGATTACCGCAGCCGTCCAGAGCATGACTGGAAAGCAGTATGTTGCGGTACACATCGAACGCAATAGCCTGTGGACGATTGCAGGCCGTATGCGCCGATAAGGCGTTGTGACGGTCCGCGTTCAAAAATATATGATGTTTTGGAGGAATCTCAAGTGAAAAAGTTCAACATTACCGTAAATGGAACATCTTATGCTGTAGAGGTTGAGGAAGCTGGCGGCGCTGTTTCTGCACCGAAGGCTGCTGCACCGAAAGCTGCTGCTCCGGCACCGGCTCCGGCTGCTCCGGCACCGGCTCCTGCTGCTGCTCCTGCTGCACCGGCTGCTAAAGCTGCTGCAGGCGAGACAGAGATCACGGCTCCAATGCCGGGCAAGATCCTCAAAGTTCTTGCTAAACCGGGCGATGCTGTTAACTCCGGCACGAACCTCATGATGCTCGAAGCTATGAAGATGCAGAACGAAATCCTCGCTGGCGTCGATGGCACAGTCAAAGCTATCAACGTTTCTGAGGGCCAGACTGTTAAAGTCGGCGAAGTTCTCGCTATTGTTGGCTAATCGGACTTATAAAAAGCACCTCTTCGGAGGTGCTTTTTTTGTGCCTTTTTTTAGAAGGATTTTGGGACAGTAATATCGAACATAACTAATTAGGTTTTATTTTTGTCATATGGAAATTGTAGTAGAAAATTCTGCGGTGCAATACGTAACGTAATGTTTGATAAAGAACTTGCAAAAAAGCAAAAAGTCAAATATAATATAGAAAAGTCAAATGGTCAATTAAGAATGTGAAGGTGATCGTATGAGCAACATTGCAGATTTGATTGAAAGCTATATTTTGCAGCAGCTGGCGGCGCAGGAAGACGGTCAGGTTGAGCTTAGGCGTACTGACATTGCAGATAAAATATCATGCGCGCCGTCGCAGATTAGTTACGTTCTGAGCACAAGGTTTACTCCTGCCAAGGGGTTTGTCGTAGAATCACGCCGCGGACTCGGTGGATTTATACGTATAGAGCATGTTCCTGTTCAGAATCTTGTGTATCAGGATATGCGCAGCAAAATAGACGAGGAAACGCCCTTTGAAACGGTCCAGTCGATGATAGAATATCTTTTTAAGCATCAGATGATTACAAATAGAGAAGCGTCTATTCTCATGCCTGTTGTTACCTCGGCGTATGAGACGATGGAACCGGAGGAAAGAGTGCAGCTTCTGCATACGCTTCTGTTGACGCTTGAGAGAATGGCATAGGAGGGATATTATGCTTTGTGATGATTGCCATAAAAATGAAGCCTGCATCCATATCACGCAAATCAGTCCGGAGGGAAAGATTGATAAAAACCTCTGCGAAAAATGTGCCTCCAGATATGGGAACTTTATGCAGGAACCGCAATCCGAAGATTATACAGTCAATGATTTTTTGAAGGGGATTTTCAGTAAGCCATCCAAAGAGGAAGCGGCTGATGTCCCTCATGGTCTTGTATGTTCAAATTGCGGTATGACATATCAGGATTTTATGCATTCAGGCAAAATAGGGTGCAGCTCCTGTTATTCTACATTCCGTAAACAGCTTATACCGCTTTTGAAGCGTATTCATGGTGCGGTTCTTCACAACGGAAAAATTCCGAAACGAACCGGCGGAACACTTGTGGTAAAGCAGGAAATCAGTGTATTAAAGGATAAGCTTCAGATGGCTGTCAAGTCTGAGGAATATGAGAAAGCTGCCGAGTACCGTGACAGGATTCGTGCTTTGGAGCAAAAGCTCGCAGCAGAGGGAGAGGGGGCAGCAGTCGATGGCAGTAAATGATTTGTACAGAGATTATCTTCTGTCCTGGTTTGGAACTGAAGGGGAAGATAGCGATGTTGTACTTTCAAGCCGCGTCAGGCTGGCAAGAAACTTTGAGAGTATCCCTTTCCCAAACCGTGCTAATCAAAAGCAGCTTGCACAGGTGCAAAGTCTTATGTCCTCAGTTTTTTCGGACATTGAGACTGTCTGCGGACAGCCCTTTGATGTTGTTGGCATGGAAGGTATTACCGAGGTAGAGCGTAATATACTTGCAGAAAAGCAGCTTATTACGACACGCATGGCAAAAACTCCGGAGTACCGCAGCGCATATATAAGCGAAGACCGTACTGTAAGCATTCTTGTAAATGAGGAGGATCATTTACGGATACAGTGCATGGCACCGGGACTCAATGTAGCAGGTACTTTTGCTGCTGCGTCAAAAATAGATGATGCGGTTGAGGAAAAGCTGAATATTGCTTTTGATGAAAAGATGGGTTATCTTACATCCTGCCCGACAAATCTCGGAACGGGGCTTCGTGCGTCTGTTATTTTGCATCTGCCGGGCCTTGTATATACGCGCAACATGCACAATATAACGAATATTGCCCAGCAGCTTGGTATTTCGGTTCGCGGCCTGTACGGAGAGGGCAGTGAGACTGTCGGAAATATGTTTGCTGTTTCAAATCAGCTGACACTGGGTTTTTCCGAAAAGAGTCTGATTGAGAATCTTACAAGTGCTGTGGCTGAGATTGTTGCCCATGAGCGCCGCGCAAGAAAAGCTTTTGTCGCGTATTCAAAGACTCGGCTTGAGGATGCGGTATGGCGCGCGTACGGTATTTTGAAATATGCACGTTCCCTTGGAGAAAGTGAAGTTTTGGAGCTGATAAGCAAGGTGCGTATGGGTGTTGATATGGAGCTTTTGCATGGCGCACCATCAGAGCTGTTTTCAGAGATTCTGATTGCAAGCCGCCCGAGCTATATCAGGAATCTTGTTGGAAACGATAATCTTTCAGATGGCGAACTTGACAGGAAACGTGCGGAAATGGTTCGGCGTATACTGGCAGGTGGCTGAACACAGATTTAGGAGTGATGTCTATGAATACCAGGCTGACAGCAAGAGCCATCAAGGTATTAAAATATGCGCAGTATGAAGCGCAGGATATGGAACGAAATTATATAGGAACAGAGCATCTTCTTCTTGGGCTTCTGCATGAGAGCGACGGTCTCGCCGCGCAGGCTCTTATGGCGCTTGGTATAGACCTGGATATGGTACATGAGCGTGTCGAGAGTGTACTTGGAGCTGATGATGATTCAACCTCTGATAATCCGTATTATACGCCGCGGGCGAAGCGTGTTATGGAGCTGGCAGTAGATGAGGCACGCCGTCTTGGACACAACTATCTTGGGACGGAGCATATTCTTCTCGGACTGATTCGTGAAAATGACAGTGCTGCGGCCCGTGTGCTGCGTTCGCTTGGCGCGGAGCTTGAGCATGTGCGCAGACAGGTTATGGATATGCTGGGCGGGGACTATGATGATGTTGAAGACGACGAGATGGAGGAAGGCCGTGGGCGCGCGGAAGGCGCACGCAGCGAATCCAAGACGCCTCTTCTTGACCGTTATGGGCGTTCACTGAATGACATGGCGGCACAGGATAAGATGGACCCTGTAATAGGCCGTGAAAAGGAAATTCAGAGAGTAGTACAGATTCTTTCACGCAGGACGAAGAACAATCCTATTCTGCTTGGTGAGCCGGGCGTTGGAAAGACTGCTATTGTGGAGGGACTTGCGCAATGTATTGTCGAAGGGGCAGTACCCCACATGCTTTCTGACAAGCGTGTAATGTCGCTCTCTATGGCTTCTATGGTAGCGGGAGCAAAATACCGCGGAGAGTTTGAGGAGCGTCTGAAGGGTGTCATTGATGAGATAAGGCGTGCCGGAAATATCATATTGTTCATTGATGAGCTTCACACGCTGGTGGGAGCAGGAGCATCGGAAGGCTCGATTGATGCCGCAAATATCCTGAAGCCTGCGCTTTCACGCGGTGAGATACAGATTATAGGCGCAACCACGCTGAAGGAATATAAGAAGTATTTCGAAAAGGATGCGGCTCTTGCACGGCGTTTCCAGACGATAATGGTGGATGAACCGGGTGTCGGGGACGCGATTAAGATTTTGAACGGCCTGAGGGATAAATATGAGGCATTCCATCGTGCAAAGATAACAGATGAAGCTATTTCTGCCGCGGTTAAGTTCTCACACCGGTATATAACTGACCGTTTCCTTCCTGACAAGGCCATTGACCTTATGGATGAAGCTGCCTCGAAGGTTCGCCTTAAGGCTGTTGCTCAGCCTGAGGAAGTGAGAAAAGCTAAGGAGCGGCTGGAAGAGGTACGCTGTGAGAAGGAAGCGGCTATTCATGCCCAGGAATATGAGCGTGCCGCAAAATTCCGCGACCAGGAGGGTGTTCTCAAGCAGGAGCTTGCAAGGGTGAAGGATGCCTGGAAGAAGGAAGAGGACAAGCACATTGTTGTAACGGCTGATGATATTGCCGAGGTCGTTGGCCTTTGGACAGGAATCCCTGTGCAGAGACTTGCGGCAAAGGAATCGGAGCGCCTTCTCCACATGGAGAAGCTTCTGACAAAACGTGTTATCGGTCAGCAGGAGGCTGTGATTGCTGTTTCAAAGGCAATCAGGCGAGCACGTGCAGGACTCAAGGACCCGAAGCGTCCGATTGGTTCGTTCCTGTTTCTGGGACCGACCGGTGTCGGAAAGACGGAGCTTGCAAGAGCTCTTGCGGAGGTTTTGTTCGGAAGCGAAGATGCTATAGTACGTTTCGACATGTCGGAGTACATGGAAAAGTTCACCGTATCAAGACTTGTGGGGGCGCCTCCGGGATATGTGGGCTATGAGGAAGGCGGACAGCTTACGGATGCCGTAAGAAGAAAGCCATATTCCATTCTTCTTCTTGACGAAATCGAGAAAGCACATTATGATGTTTTCAACATACTTCTGCAGGTACTTGAAGACGGAAGACTGACGGACAGTCAGGGTAGAACCGTTGACTTCAAAAATACTGTAATAATCATGACCTCCAACGTCGGAGCAAATTTCCTCCGTGAAGAAGCACCGACAATGGGCTTCATGACGAAGGAGGATTCTCCTGATGACCAGGCAGCGAAGCAGAAGAAGCGTGTGCTGTCCGAGGTCAGAAAGGTCTTCAAGCCTGAGTTTTTGAACCGCGTTGATGAGACTCTGGTATTCCGTCCGCTGGGCAAAAATGAGCTGGCAGCCATAGTGGATATACAGCTTGGAAACGTGAGAGCAAGACTTTCGGAGAAGAAGATTGGTCTTGAAATAAGTCCTGCAGCAAAGGCAAAGCTTATTGAGCAGGGTTCGGATTTCAAATACGGAGCACGTCCGCTGAAGCGCGCAATCAGGAAATATATCGAGGATGCTATCGCGGAGCAGCTGCTCGCAAAGAAGTTCAAGGCCGGCGATACCATATATGTCAAGAAGGTAAATGGCGAACTGGATTTTGTAAAGAAGACGGAGCATGCAGACAGTACGAGAGAAAAGACGACAGAAAAGAGATAGGCTTGCAGAAAAAAGCCTAGGACGGCGTATCGTTAATTTTTTTATGAATTTCGGCGTGGCTGTTGTTTGGCTTTTCCGCTGGTGCATACGTCTTTTGAGAAGATAAGAAAAAGAACACGGGTGAATTCTGTTCATCCGTGTTTTTTCATGAGAGAGGGAAATGATGTGAAGGCGAAGTCCAAGACAAAGACAATGTACGTATGTCAGGAATGCGGCTATGATTCCGCAAAGTGGCTTGGGAGATGTCCGGGCTGCGGTGCATGGAATACTATGGTTGAGGAAAAAGTTGCTCCATCAAAGGAAAGCAAAGGAGTTGCACTGGGGCTTTCGGACGCTGCACCGCCGCAACGAATTGCCGAGGTGGAGACCGAAGATTTACCTCGTTATTGTACGGGCTCTGAGGAGCTTGACCGAGTGCTTGGCGGTGGTGTGATTCCGGGTTCTATGGTGCTGATTGCAGGAGATCCCGGTGTGGGAAAGTCGAGTCTTACGCTTCGGGTATGCGCTGACGTTGCAAAGCTGGGACGAAAGGTACTGTACGTTACAGGTGAGGAAAGCACCAGACAGGTGCGGATGCGTGCTGACAGGCTGGGTGCGATAGCCGATAATCTTTATGTTGTCAGTGAGACAAATCTCGATACGATTTCGACTCATATCGAAAACATAAAGCCTGAGCTTATGGTGATTGATTCAATACAGACTATTTACAGACCTGATATAGAAAGCGCGCCGGGAAGTGTAAGTCAGGTGCGGGAATCAAGCGTTGAGCTGCTTCGCATTGCAAAAACTTTGGGGATTGCCGCGTTTATCATAGGTCACGTAACCAAGGATGGAGGACTTGCAGGCCCAAGAGTATTGGAGCATATAGTAGATACTGTGCTTTTTTTTGAGGGAGAAAAGAATGCGGAATACCGCGTACTCAGAGCTGTAAAGAACAGGTTCGGGAGCACTAATGAGCTTGGACTTTTTGAGATGCGGGATACAGGACTGGTGGATGTACCTGACGCGTCGAAGCTGTTTCTTTCTGACAGAGCGGCAGACCCGGGAACTGTAATCGTTCCGACTGTGGAGGGAACGCGCCCGCTTCTTGTTGAGCTTCAGGCACTTGTGGCAAATACACCTTATCTTCCGCCGCGCAGAACCTCGTATGCTGTAGACATAAAAAGACTGCAGCTTCTGTTGGCAGTGTTGGAAAAAAGAGTGCATCTTTCCATAGGAAACTGTGATGTCTACGTAAAAGCGGCAGGTGGAATAAAAATTGATGAGCCTGCAGCTGACCTTGCGCTTTGCATAGCCATGGCATCAAGCTTTGCCAACCGTGTTCCACGGGATAAAACCATTGTTTTCGGTGAAGTGGGACTTTCCGGTGAAGTGCGTGCCGTCAGTCAGGCGGAGGTTCGTCTCAGGGAAGCTGCGCGTCTGGGCTTTACAGCGGCAGTAATTCCTGAGAAAAATGCCCGTCAGCTTGATGCGAAATCCATCGGAATAAAGATATATCCGGCGGCGTTTGTGGGAGAGGCTTTGAAGCTGGCTCTTCCAAAGTAGTTCGCAAAATACTTGCTGACTTTACAACAAATAACTGGAAATTATTCATTTGCAGACAACTATATAATTTATTAAGGATTTTTTACACGCACGAAAGAATGTGGTATAATCTAGTTGCCGAATTGAATTAGTGTATTGCGTCAAGGAGGTGAATGTTTGCTGCATATTGGTGAAAAGATCGTCTACCCTATTTGTGTTACACGGGTGAGGTCGCGGCAGTCCAGCCGGATGATAGACTCGACTGGAACAGGTTTTTGACTTGAGAGTCATGCCGTTTGGAACAGGAGGTAAAAGTTCCGGTCGATATTGCAGATGATGTTTAACCTTGGGTTATCCGAAAACGAGGAGGAAAGAGTTCGGAATGTTATATTACGTGCGAACCGCTGAATCGTGTGCTTGGCAAAAATAAAAGTTCCCTCTGAGTTGATTCAGCAGTGGAAGTGTTTGTGGATAGAAAAGCTGCATACGCAATCGTATCATTTGAACGATATGGAATATTTGGCGGAAAGCGGTTATATCAGGATTAACACGGCAGATTCCCGTGAAAACTCGTGTATGCGAAAGGATCATACAGGAGGTCGAGGCATGTACGGCGGAATGCTTTGACGTTGGATTCCGCTGTAATAAAATTAAAGACTAAAAAGCAGGCAGGTCGCTTTATGATGAATCTGCCTGCTTTTTCTTTTGTTTTCAGAAAAGCATGGTATATTTCTTACGTTGGAAATAATTCCTGTATTCCCTGATTGACATGGGGGCACAGAAAGTATAATCTGTATTTATGAACTGGTGAAAAATTATTCTGATTCTTATGAATCATGTAAGAGAATAATTTCATCGGATTTAAAATTTTCCATTGAAAGGGGGTGAAATTATGCTTGATAAAATTCTTCGTTTTTTCATCGCGGCTATTATGGCATTTGCCGGCGGTGCGCTTATGCAGCTTGCAAGTCCTGTGCTTACGCGTTTTATCAGCACAGAGATTTTGAAAATGGATATGGGTATTTTCAAAATGACACTTGCTACGCTTGTCTGCGTGCTTATCGGCGCGATTCTCGGCGTTATAGTGGGTCTTCTCATAGCTCCGTATTTCATTACCAAGCTGAAACGCTTTTCTGCATGGGTTGAAGGGCAGCTCAATAAAATGCCGATTCATGATGTCATTGCAGGCGCGGTCGGGTTGGTTATCGGACTCATTCTGGCAGCATTGTTGGGGTCAGCGTTTTCGCATCTCCCTATCGTAGGCAATTATATCCCAATCGTATTCAGTATTGTATTTGGTTATCTCGGCATCGTCATCACAATGAGAAAACGTGAAGATTTCGTGGCTTTGTTTGATTTCATTCCACGTCTCATCCGTGATATCGCGAAGCTTCGCGAGCGTCAGGCGGAAGAAAGTGCGGCAGTGGAGCGCCAGACGGCAGCTTCTCAGCCGGAGCAGAATCTTCCTGCGGCTGTTATTCAGCAGGACAAAGGCTATAAGCTTTTGGATACCAGCGTGATTATCGACGGACGCATAGCAGATATCATACAGACAGGCTTCCTTGAAGGCACACTGCTTATTCCGGTGTTTGTTCTTGAGGAGCTTCAGCACATTGCAGATTCGTCAGATGTTCTGAAACGTACGCGTGGACGCCGCGGATTGGATATTCTGCAGAAAATCCGCACAGAGTCAAGGATGAAGGTCGAAGTGACAAATCAGGACTTTGAGGATATCACGGAGGTCGACTCCAAGCTCGTGCGTCTGGGACAGCTTGTGGGAGGAAAAATCATAACGAATGATTATAATCTGAACAAGGTATCACAGCTTCGCGGAGTTTCGGTGCTTAACATCAATGAGCTTGCAAACGCGGTAAAACCGGTAGTCATACCGGGAGAAACAATGCAGGTTACAATCGTAAAGGATGGTAAGGAACAGGGACAGGGTGTTGCCTACCTTGATGATGGTACAATGATTGTCATTGAGGGCGGCAAACGCTATCTGAACTCCACCATCGACGTAGAGGTAACATCTGCGCTGCAGACTGCTGCGGGCCGCATGATATTTGCAAGACCAAGAAAATGAGTAATACAGCGAAGGGGGCAGAAAAATCTGCCCCTTTTTTGAAAGGAGGAAGCATTGTGGTTTCTGTTGTAGTTCCTGCCGCAGGGCAGGGTAAACGTATGCACGCCGGAATAAACAAGACCTTTTTGACGCTGCTCGGTACGCCGATGCTTGTCCGTACAATGCAAAAACTGTCGGCCTGCAGTAAGGTCGACGAGATTATAGTGGCAGTCGGGGAGGACGAGGTAGAGGGTACAAGAAAGCTCCTTGAGCATGTACCGAATATCAAGCCCTTTGCTATTGTCGCAGGCGGAGCAGAAAGACAGGACTCCGTGGCCAACGGTCTCAGGGCTGTGAGCTTTGAAGCTGATATAGTGCTGGTTCATGATGCTGCACGTCCGATGGTAAGTGTAGAAACGATAGAAAAGGTCATAGACGCCGCAAAAGAAACCGGCGCGGCAATCGCTGCCGTACCTGCCAAGAACACAATAAAGGTTGTGGATGAGGACGGCATAGTGGAAAGCACACCGGAAAGAGCATCCCTTTGGGAGGTACAGACTCCTCAGGGCTTCAAAAAAGACATGCTTATGGAAGCATATCAAAACGCCTACGCGGAAAAATTCCTCGGGACTGACGATGCGAGTCTTGTGGAGCGTTTAGGCTATCCTGTAAAGGTCGTCATGAGTGACTACAGAAATATCAAAATAACAACGCCTGAGGACCTTTTGACAGCAGAGGCATTTCTGGGAAGCGATGCGCTTGACTCGGCAAAGAAGGGGCTCGACGAAGCTAAAAAGGGAATTGATGATGCAGTGAGCTTTGTTGCCGAAAAAGCCGAGGAATTCCGCAAAAAATGGAAGGATGGTACACTCTGATGACACGGTTTGGAATGGGTTATGACGTGCATCGCCTGGTGGAAGGCAGAAAGCTGATTCTTGGCGGTGTTGATGTACCATACGAAAAAGGCCTTTTGGGACACTCGGATGCGGATGTACTTCTTCATGCGATAACGGATGCTCTTTTGGGAGCGGCAGCACTGGGAGATATCGGTAAACATTTTCCCGACACAGATCCAAGGTTTGAAGGGGCAGACAGCCTGAAGCTCCTTGCGCATGCGATGGGGCTTATCCGCGAGAAGGGCTATGAGGTTGGAAATATCGACGCTACAATTGTGGCGCAGAAGCCGAAGCTTGCCCCATACATAGAAGCGATGAGAGATAATATAGCCAAGACACTTGGCGTAGATAAAGACCTTGTAAATGTCAAAGCAACAACCGAGGAAAAGCTTGGCTTCACAGGCAGCGGCGATGGAATGTCCGCTTACGCGGTTGCAGGAATTGAAAAGAAATAAAAAAAGAGAACCCGATGGATGCATAGGTATCCACGGGTTCTTTTGTTTAAGCGGAAAATGGGGAATTTAGGCGTATAAATATGCGGGCAAAAAATAAAATGTCAAAAAATCAAAAATAACTCTTGATTTTTTGACTTGAAGTGTTTATTATAAGACTTGTGATTAGCACTCAGCTATATGGAGTGCTAACAAAAAGAAGAAATCAAATATAGGAGGAAGATAAACATGATTAAGCCATTAGGCGAACGCGTAGTAGTGAAGGTTTCTGAGCAGGATATGAAGACGGCCAGCGGTATCGTACTGCCGGACACAGCAAAAGAAAAACCGCAGCAGGGTGAGGTTGTTGCTGTTGGTAAAGGCAAAATCCTCGACAGCGGCGCACTTGCTCCGATGGATGTCAAAAAAGGCGATACAGTCCTCTTTGCAAAATACTCCGGCAATGAAGTAAAGGTAGACGGTGTTGACTACCTTATCATCCGCCAGAGCGATATCCTCGCAATTCTTTAATAGATAGAATAAAAAATTATTGGAGGCTTTTAATATGGCAAAACAGATTTTATTCGATGAAGATGCACGCCGCGCACTCGAAAGAGGCGTTGATGCACTTGCTAATGCAGTAAAAGTTACACTCGGACCTAAGGGCCGTAACGTTGTTCTCGAGAAGAAATTCGGCGCTCCGACAATCACGAACGACGGTGTTACGATTGCACGCGATATCGAGCTTGAGGATCCGTTTGAAAATATGGGCGCACAGCTCGTCAAGGAAGTCGCAACAAAGACGAACGATGTCGCAGGCGACGGCACGACGACAGCTACAGTTCTCGCACAGGCTATGATTCATGAGGGTATGCGCAACGTTGCTGCAGGTGCTAACCCGATGGTACTCAAAAAGGGTATCGACATTGCAACGAAAGCACTCGTTGAAGAAATCAAGAAAAAATCCAAGAAGGTCGCAAGCCAGGAATCCATCGCTCAGGTTGCTTCCATCTCCTCCTCCGACGAAGAGACAGGCAAGCTCATCGCTGAGGCTATGGAGAAGGTCGGCAAAGACGGTGTTATCACTGTCGAAGAGTCCAAGACGATGGAGACGAACCTCTCCGTTGTTGAAGGTATGCAGTTCGACCGCGGCTACATCTCCCCGTACATGGTAACTGATACGGACAAGATGGAAGCTGTCCTCAAAGAGCCGTACATCCTTATCACGGACCGCAAGATTTCCGCTATCAGCGATATTCTTCCGATTCTCGAAGAAGTTGTTAAACAGGGTAAAGAGCTCATGATCATCGCTGAGGACCTCGACGGTGAAGCTCTTGCTACACTCGTTGTCAACAAGCTCCGCGGCACGTTCCGTGCACTGGCTGTCAAAGCTCCGGGCTTCGGCGACCGCCGCAAGGCTATGCTTGAGGATATCGCAATCCTCACAGGCGGCCAGGTTATCAGCGAAGAGCTGGGCCGCAAGCTCGACAGCGTCACGATTGCTGACCTCGGCCGTGCAAGCCAGGTTCGCGCTTCCAAGGACGAGACGACTATCGTCAAAGGCTATGGCGACGAGAAGCTCATCAAAGCACGTGTTGAGCAGATCAAGAAACAGGTTGCTGAGACATCCTCTGACTTTGATAAAGAAAAACTTCAGGAGCGCCTTGCTAAACTCGCTGGCGGCGTAGCTGTCATCGAAATCGGTGCTGCAACGGAAGTTGAAATGAAAGACAAGAAGCTCCGCATCGAGGATGCTCTGAACGCAACACGCGCAGCTGTTGAAGAAGGTATCGTTGCAGGCGGCGGCACGACTCTCGTTGACATCCAGCCGGCTCTTGACAAAATCAAGGCTGAGGGCGACGTCAAGACGGGTGTTGAGATTGTACGCCGTGCAATCGAGGAGCCTGTTCGTCAGATTGCAAACAACGCAGGCCTCGAAGGCTCCGTTGTTGTTGAGGGCGTAAAGAAGGCCGGCGTAGGCAAAGGCTTCAACGCACTCACAGGCGAATATGTTGACATGATCAAGGCAGGTATCGTTGACCCGGCTAAGGTTACACGTTCCGCACTCCAGAACGCAGCAAGCATCGCAGCTATGGTTCTCACAACGGAAACTCTCGTTGCTGACAAACCGGCTCCGGCTGCAGGACCGGCTATGCCTCCGGCAGGCATGGGTGGCGGAATGCCTGGCATGATGTAAGGTGAAACGAAATTCCGCGAAATATCGAGGGATAATAAATTAACCATGTTAAATAATGGCTAAATAATGGTTAAAAATATTTTTGAATGATAAAATCGGACCTCATTTTGAGGCCCGATTTTTTTCTGCATAATATTATTTGTCCTTATTAAAGCCGGAGCCCTTTGCAAGCTTCTTTTCTTCAGATTTCACACGTCGCTCAAGCTTTTTTATATCCTCGGCGGGTGGTAAAGTTTCTGGAAGAATTCCTCTGTTACATAGCATAGCGCGGACAGCTTTGTTGTTTCCTACGTGTTCGTTGGTTATTGCCGTTTCGCCGAAGAGGTCTTTTTCTTCTGTATTATGGTTAGTCATTTCTGTAGCAAGATTTTTCGCGGCTATTGTAAGTGTAGGCAAAAAATCGGCCAGAGGACGTCCTTTTTTTACATTAAGTTGAGCCTTCATAGCTGCAGTAGATTTACCGAATAAAGCGGCATCACCGGCAGAACGAATCCGTCCAAAACCTCTATCATCGACACCGCGCTCATAGATGTTTTTCGATAAAAGTGTTTCTGATTTAGAAAGGCGTTGCCTAACCTCGAAACGATGGAGAAGATTTAGCCTGTCTTCAATGAGTTCTTGCTTACGTGTTTGCAGAGCAAAATAACTCTGCGCAAAAGCAATTTCATCTTTACGAGGATCTCCGTTCTGTGCAATAAGATAACACGCGTAGCGAGTGAGCTTCAAATCAGGTATTTCACGAGTAGAACCAGAACCCAATGTAACCATTTTCGTGACGTCACGAAAATGGTCTGAAAGCTGAATTTTTGAGGTCTCGCAGGCAACTTTAGCACGTTTGATAGCGGTTTCAAAATTTTCCCATCGAGCATAACCGAGCGCTGACTGAATTTCTCGGGCAAACCAAAATTCAATACCAATTTCCTCGTCATAATGAACTAACTCATCAAACTTTTTTTTCATGTTAATGATTTTTTGTTTATCCATGAATATCGATCCTTTTTAATATGCCAAAATCAATAGTTTTTGATTGCAGTTTTTGGAAAGCCGTTGCACCGGTATGATTATTTATGCACTAATGTTTTATAATCCTATTTTATCAAAAAGAACATACGATTGCAAAACATATATTTGTCATAATATGTTTTAATTTGAATAGATAGTTTTCGTATGAAAGCTTAGGAGATTCGTTGGGAAAATATAAGGTAAAAGTCCTTGTTTTTATTGACATAGGCAGTGAGAAGAAATAAAATGTCTATCTGTGAGTAAAATTATCAGTTAAATTGAAAATTGCGGGAGGGGGGTCATTCTTAGGAGATACAAATTTTAGCAAAAGTGATGAACTTCCCACGCACAGAAATAATATCAGATATTTATTGAGCGTATTCGAATGCATGCATTTATCGTGTGCGAATATGAAATAAACGTAAGGGGTAGAGGATAGTGCCACAAGATTTTTTTGAAAATGTTGGGAGCAGTTTGAAGGTGTTACGCAAAGAAATAGCTGCTATTTCTGAGCTTGATAATATAAAAAGGGATATTGATGAGGTAATTGAAAATATAAACAGTCCGCTGCTGGTTATGGTAATGGGGGAATTTTCCCGAGGAAAATCGACATTTATCAATGCGTTGGTCGGACAGTCTATTGCAATGGTCGATGCAAAGCCGACTACTGCCGTTATCACAAAGCTGTCCTATGGGGAAAAGGACAAAATTACTGTATTTATGCGTGACGGCAGTGTAAAAAATTATGATACGGACAGCTTCGCACGTTTAACTGCACAGGGAAACGATAAAAGCAATAAACTTCATAAAAAAATAGATTATGTAGAGCGTACGCTGCCTATAGACATGCTGAAGTCTATGTCCATAATAGACAGCCCAGGCCTGAATTCTATCAATGATGTACACGAAGCGGCCACCAAAAGATTTATGGATAAAGCAGACACGGTTATTTGGCTGTTTGATGCTAATGATCCCTGTAAACAGACGGAAATAGATGCTCTGAAGAGACTTAATCCGCGTCTTGCTCCACTGGTTCTTGTAAATAAAATTGATGTAATTGATGAGGATGAGGGAGATACACCTGAAAAGGTATTGGCAAAGATAGAGCGCGACCTCTCCAACAATAAGCTGGAGTATCAGAAAATTATTGGCATTTCAGCAAAAATGGCGTTTAAGGGAAAGGTGAATAATAACCAAAAACTGATTACGGCAAGCAATATCAACGAATTTTACGATGCTGTCGATACGATTATTTTGCCTAATAGAGAAAAATTCAAGCGCATATCTATGGTTGATGAATTGGCAAGGGTGTTTTTCTCTGCAGGCAGGATATTGAATGGTAAGCGTGAAGAGAATAATAATAGGAAAAATGCTGATTATTCCGCTTACATTGGAACTGAAGAAAGTCTTGCCTGTGCGTTAGATGAATTGGAAAATGCTGCAGACATTGTAATGACTGAAATAGATTCTGAACAAACAGCGCGCAGAAAACGGCTGAATCCCGCAGAAAAGACATTTTACGGTGCGTTATATTGGCACGGCCTTTTGGAAAAGAAGGATAGAAAAACGGCACAGAAGTATACGGAAGAGGCTGCTGTTCGTGGAGATGCGGTTGCGCAGATGAATCTGGCGGAGATGTATCAAGAGCTTGGACAGGAGGATAGGGCAGAATACTGGTTTCAGCGTTTGGGAAAAACACGTAAAGTTGGTGAGAATGCAGAAAGTGCGTATTCAAAGGCTGAAAAATATGCAAAAGATGGAAAATATACTGAAGCAGTAACGTGGGATTGCAAGGCAGCAGAAGCAGGAAATGCAGATGCAATGGCTAATCGAGGTTATGTGTATGACTATGGTGTTGGTGTAGAAAAAGACAAAGCTGAGGCTTTAAAGTGGTATAAGGAAGCGATTAAAGCAGGTTGTAATGATGCAACTGTAAAAAAGAGAATAAAAGACATAGAAGCAGCGCAAGCATCGGCAAGTGGAGTTCAGAATACCTACCGGGCAGAGAGTACAAATAAAAATTCATCACTCAGTGCCGAAGAAATGTACAGAAAAGCGGAACAATATTATCAAAGGCATAGCTTTGCAGAAGCAGTAAAGTGGTATCGTAAAGCAGCAGAAGTAGGAAATGCAGATGCAATGGCTAGTCTAGGTTATGCGTATGACTATGGTGTTGGTGTAGAAAAAGACAAAGCTGAGGCTTTAAAGAGGTATAAGGAAGCTATTAAAGCAGGCTGCAATGATGCAACTGTAAAAAAGAGAATAAAAGAAATAGAGTCAGCGCAATCATCGGCAAGTGGATTTCAAAACATTTACCAGGCAGAGAGTACAAATAAAAATTCATCACTCAGTGCCGAAGAAATGTACAGAAAAGCGGAACAATATTATCAAAGGCATAGCTTTGCAGAAGCAGTGAAATGGTATCGCAAGGCAGCAGAAGCAGGAAATGCAGATGCAATGTATCATCTGGGTTATGCGTATGAATACGGTAGTGGGGTAAAGAAAGATAAAATAGAAGCAGAAAAGTGGTATAAGAAGGCGGCTGGCGCAGGTTCAGAGTTCGCAAAGAGGAGAATAAAAGGAATAGAACTAGAAATATATAGTAAGGCAACAGAAGCAGGAAATGCAGATGCAATGGCTAATCGAGGTTATGTGTATGACTATGGTGTTGGTGTAGAAAAAGACAAAGCTGAAGCTTTAAAGTGGTATAAGGAAGCGATTAAAGCAGGCTGTAATGATGCAACTGTAAAAAAGAGAATAAAAGAAATAGAGTCAGCGCAATCATCGGCAAGTGGATTTCAAAACATTTACCAGGCAGAGAGTACAAATAAAAATTCATCACTCAGTGCCGAAGAAATGTACAGAAAAGCGGAACAATATTATCAAATGCATAGCTTTGCAGAAGCAGTGAAGTGGTATCGCAGGGCAGCAGAAGCTGGAAATAAGTACGCGATGTATGATTTAGGCTATGCATATGAAATAGGGCGAGGGGTAAAAAAAGATGAGAATGAAGCCGTAAAATGGTATAAGAAATCGGCGGGTGCAGGTTATCGAAAAGCAAAGCAACGCATTGAAGTGGTGGAAAAGAAAAACAGAAAAATATCAGATGTGGAAAAGAAAAACAGAATAATATCAGATGTTGAAAAAATGTACCAAAAGGGTAAATATCACTACGATTTAGGGAAAAAGCATGGCATTGGAAACTTTACGGAGGCTAGAGTGTGTTTTGAAAAAGCAGCTGAAGCAGGGCACATTGCTGCTATGTACTATTTGGGGGATATGTACGCACGAGGGCTTGAGGGATTTAAAAACCTTGAAATAGCATCAAATTGGCTATCAAAAGCGGCGGCTTCCGGATATCTAGGTGCGCAAGAAAGATTAGATGAGGTAAAGAAAGAAAAGGAACAACGAAAGCAAGAAATTGAAAAACGCAAAAGAGAACAAGAAATAGAAAAACGCCCAAGAGAACAAGAAAGTGGTTTTTGCTTCATTACTACTGCTGTCTGCAATAGTTTTCAAAAAACAGATGACTGTTATGAGCTAACTATGTTTCGGTGTTTCCGTGACGGATGGCTAAAGGCGCAGCCGGACGGAGCGAAATTGATTAAGGAATATTACGAGGTTGCTCCGAGTATTGTCAAAGCTATTGATGGTGAGAATAGAGCAAATGAGATTTATCACAGTATCTGGACAGAGTATTTGTCGCCATGCTTAAAAATGCTTGAGGACGGGTGTAATGAGGAATGTAAGGCGATGTATATGCGGATGGTGCTTGTATTGAAGAAGAAATATATTCATTAAATCTGGGGAGTGATTTTATTTGAATTTAAGTAATTATCGACAGAAGGCAACTTCTTTAGCATCATACATGAAGAAAATAAGTGCCCTTGGTGAAGAGCTTAACATGCCAAGTGCATCAGAAGAAGTCACAAGAATCAAGAGACGTCTTGAGGATGAAACGTTTCATCTTGTAGTTGTGGGTGAGTTTTCACGTGGAAAATCTACCTTTGTAAATGCTCTTTTGGGCAGACGGATTCTTCCGTCGAGCAAGAATCCGACTACCGCTATTATCAGCAAAATTGTGTATGGAGATAGCCCTTCCTATCGAATTGTTTACAAGGACAAACGGCAGGAGGCTATGACTGAAGATGTATTCAAAAAAATCACGGCACCTCCTGAGCCGGACGAAAATGATCCTGACTCTGTGATGGAATTTGCAAAAGCACAGAAAGTCATTTCATCAATAGACTTTGCTGAGATTGCATATCCGATGTCTTTTTGCCGTGATAACGTGGAGCTGGTGGATACTCCGGGAACTAATGATTTAAATGTTGGACGTATGGAAATCACCTACGGGTATCTGAATCAGGCAGATGCAGTTATTTTGCTATTGGCGGCGTATCAGCCTCTTACAGCATCTGAGGTACAGTTTCTGAAGGAACGTATACTCGGAAACAAGATACAGGATATTTTCTTTGTTATCAGTCATAAGGATGATTTGGATAATGAGGAACAGGAGAATGAAGTAACAGAGTTCATAAAAAAACATTTGCGTGAGATTTTTCCTGAAGGGTTAAGTTTGGATAATCGCATATTTCTTGTTAACAGTTTGGGCGCAGTTTATTTTCATATGCAGGAGCAGGGTGAGGAGCTGACTGCAAAGCAGGAGCTTAAGGTACCTGATAAATTCAGTGATACAGGATTTCAGGATTTGGAATCTTCACTTGGGGAGTTTCTTTCGAATGAGAAGGGAAAGGTGCTCCTGAGGAAGTATAATCGTGATGTGCAGGGGATTATCAATACCATGCAGCATGATATTTCTGTTAATATTGGTATCGTTATGCATTCTGCTGATGAGATCCGTGAAAAAGCTACAGAGCTATATCCAAAGTTTCAGCAGGCAAAACGCCAAGCAGAGAACATAATCTCAGATATGAGGATGTCTTTCGAGAGTGCTGGTTCGGATATAGAGTATAAATGTCAGTCTGCAGCGAATGCAATGCTGAACAAGGCAAAGAAAGCTGTGGAAACGCTCACTCGGGATATGTCGTCTACTGTTATGCAGGAAGCTATAGAACGTGAGGTTACAGCGGAAAAGAAAAAGTTCATAGATACAACGCTAAAGGAATGGCAGAATATTTTTAATGGTGAAAATGATAAAGCACAGCGCGCTTTGCGTGGTATATGGCATGATATAGATGTTGAGTATCAGCGAAGCTTTAATCTACCTGCTGTTATAGACAATGAAAAATCGTTGACCATTTCAGTAGTAGAGGACGAAAAAAGTTTTTCGAAGCAGGCTTATGCTTTTGCCGGAGATATGTTTCGAAGTGCGGAAAAAGAAGATAATATTTTGGGTGTTATCGGCGGCATAGGTATGGGCGTGATTGCAGGTGCTGTTGGCGTTGTGGCAGATATTTTTAGTGCATTCTTCGGAAATAAGCGTGAGACGTGGCGCGATAAGATACGTGCCGAGGTTGTCCGTACGTACAGCGGGCAGGGAGAGAAAATAGCGAAAGTTATGAAGGCACTGTATAAGGAAAAAACAGAGGCTCTTTGCCGTGACATACAAGGGAGTGTAAATGCCCGTATCGCTGACATGGAGTGGCAGCTGCAAAATATTCTCAGTGAAAAAGAGTCTAAAGAACAGGATGCCGAGAGGAAGAAATCATATCTTCTCTCAAAGCAGGCTGAGCTTAACAAAATCTCCGGTGAACTGAACCGGCTGGTATTGTAATGGGGGACGGCAAATGGAATTGCAACAGGAAAAAGACAGGATGCTTCAAATTTTGACTGAGGTTACTACGAAGCCCTACATACGTAATCATGAAAAAATCATGCAGGGGCTGTGTGAGCTTCAGAATGATATTCAGGGAGATTTTTATACCATAGTAGTGCTTGGAGAATTTAAACGTGGGAAAAGTACTCTGGTGAATGCGCTTTTGGGTACAAGGCTTCTGCCTATGGATGTATTGCCTGAAACTGCAACGATAAATGCCATAATGTACGAGGAAAAGCCGAAACTGGTTGTGGTAAATCGTGATGGTTCGACAAGAACGGGTGAAGTTTCCTATGATTTTCTCAAGAAGTATTCTGCCCGCGAGGAAGGCTCGGATGCAGAGAATGTACGGTATATCAAAATCGGCTATCCATGTGAGCTTTTGAAGAACAGGATTGTTCTCGTTGATACGCCGGGTGTGTCAGACCTCAATGAACAGCGTTCTGAGGTAACATATCAATTCGTACCGAAATCCAATGCAGTTCTTTTCGTTCTAGATGCAAATGCACCGTTGAAGAAAACGGAGAAAGAGTTTATTGATGAACGGCTTCTCCCCTTGGGGATCAATAATATTCTCTTCATCATAAACAAGTACGATGCCGTGGATGAGGACGAAGAAGAGGGGTTTCTTGATACTGTAAAGAAGCGACTGCACAGTGCATTTCAGATGAATGCGGCAGAGGCACAGCTGAGGGATATTACCGTCTATCCGCTTTCAGCCAAGATGGCTTTGCAGGGGATTGAGACAGGCAATGAAAAGCTTATCAAGGCATCCGGATTTGAGGATATAAAAGCAAAGTTAAGCGATATGCTTTTCGAGGGAAAAGTGGAGCAGGAAAAGCTGCAGGGATATCGCAAGCGGCTTCACTGGCTGCTTACTGCGCTGGATAGAGAGATTCAAAGCGAAAAATCTATGAAATCTGCGAGCATAACAGAGCTTGAGGATGCTGCATTTGCACTTCGTCAGATGCTTGAGGAAAAGACATCTGAAGATAATAATGTGGCTGAATACGTTAACTCGGCAAAGTCCAAAATTTACGCTATGGCAGACAAGTCACTGCAGCATTTTCACGGTAAACTGAAAGATAATATCTTTGAGCTTGTGGACGGATACCAGAGTCAGGATTTCAAGAATTTCATTGAAAAGGCTGTTCCAAAGCACATTCAGAGAAATATAGAAAGCTGGATAGGTGTTTATGCGCCTCATGTGGATGAACTTTTAGCGTTGATGGAACGGGAACTGGCGAGAGGGCTCAGTTACCGTTTTAATCAGAAAATCCGTTTAGAGGCTGAAAAAGGGAATGGAATACAGAATATGGGTGCTGTCCTTAACATTGAGGCAGATGATATTTCTAATACGGGTCTGCAGGCGGGGGCTATTACAGCGGCAGGAGCTGTTGCTATCATGGCGGTGCTGAATCCAATACTTGTACCTATACTCAGCATTTGGGGACGGTCAAAGATATTTGACAGTCTTTTGAAGAAAAAACTTGCGGCTGCAAAGGCAGACGTTGTCCCTCAGGTGGAAAGCCAGCTTGGGAAAACAATGCTTGAGCTTCGCGCACATATTCATAGCTATATTGACAAGCGGTGTGTTGTTATCCAGAAGAATACGCAGAATGCGTATGAATTTATCTTGTCAGATATTCAGAAGCAGATTGAGGCGCAGATTGAGGATAAGAAACAAGCGGGGAAAAATGTCCAAAAGGAAATGGACGAGTTGGCAATGCAGTCCAATGAAATTCATAGCTATATGCTAAAACTTTGTGAGGAGGTATGAATCATGAGCTTGTTTGAAATTTTTGATGCGAACTATGGTGATGGTATCTATCAGTCTGTACCTGACGGAATAGGCGGAACAGATATTATTCATGACGGCACGGTTGTAGATCACATGAATAATGACGGTGTGCTGCATTCACATGGGGCGGCAATAAGTACACATAATGTGGATGGCGGAGTAGATATAGTATCGGATGGGCATTTGGTGGTTCATACTCATCCGAATGTTATGGGCGGACACGATGTGTATGGCAGCGACGGACTTCACCATGTAAGTATTCCTAATGTGCATGGCGGGGTGGATATATACGATGGAGATATGCACATTGAGGGAATGACTATGCCTAATGTTCTTGGTGGTGAGGATTATTGGTCGATGAACGGAAACACTGATACGATTCTGAACTATGATGATCCGCTGATGCATTCGAGTGAGTACGTTATGGACCCGTTTACTGTGGGTATGAAATAGAAGTAGTGGCTGACATTGTGACTATAGCGTTATTGCAATTGAACACTCTTAAGATAGGAGGTGATGTCTTAGGACACAGATAGATTAATTAATGCTTTTATCAGTATGAACTAATTTTTAACTAGAAGGGAGGTAAAGTTATGGCACGTTGTTGTAAGTGTGGTAAACAAAAGGAAACGCCTTTTGTGTTTAGAACGGATGAACCTTTATGTAAGGATTGTGCTGCAAAATATGAGCTGTGTACGAAATGTAGTCGTTATTTCGAATATGAGAATATGAACGGGTCGTATTGCACCGCATGTGATATGTTGAGCGAAGATTAATGTTTAAAATCTGTATAGCGAGCATATCTTGATGCTTTTGCTATAAAAAGAGACGCTGAACGATATGTTCAGTGTCTTTTTTTATAACTAAGGAATTATATTTTTATAAACGTTTGTTGTCATGTATACAGTATTATTATGTATAAAATATACTGAATAGTATGTTAACGTGTTATACTTAAAACCGATACGGGCGAGTTATGTTATATGCCTGTTGAGATTATTTTGTCTGTTCAGGTTGTTCGGATGGGCAGGAGGGGGTCTTATATCATGTTTATTACAGGGTGCATAATTGTGCTGGCTACCCTGGTGCTTCTTGTAAAGCATTACGAAGCCAGAATGGTTCTTATTTGTTCGGGTATTTTGATGTGTATTATCGGCGGTGTTGCTATGTCAGGTCTTGATGCCTTCGCAAAGGGCATGAAGAGCGGCATGATTACGTCGGCTTGCTCCAGTATGGGTTTTGCTCTCGCAATGCGCTTCACCGGCTGCGACAAGCACCTCATCAACGGTCTTGCAAAGATTCTTTTGAAGGTCAACTGGCTGTTGATTCCGGGCGTTATCTTCGGTACGTATGCTGTTAATATGGCACTTCCAAGTGCTGCAGGAACGGCAGCTGCCGCAGGTGCTATCTTTATTCCTATTCTCATGGGCGCAGGTGTTCATCCGGCAATGGCTGCTGCCGCTGTTAAGTGCGGTACGTACGGCTCAATGCTGAACCCTGGACTTGCTCATAACCCGTTTGTGGCGCAGATCGCTGGCGTGGATGTCATGGATGTTATCGCGTTCCACTATCGGGCAAATATCGCATCCCTTGTTGTGGGTGCTGTTGCTCTTATGGCTATTGCTTACTTCTTCCATGAAAACAAGGGTCATGTAGCTGAGGGCCTTGAGCTGGAAGAGGATTTCAAGGTAAATCCGATTTTCGCTCTCATGCCTGTTGTTCCTATCGTAATCCTTATTCTCGGTTCTACGGGAATTGTTCCGCTCTTCAAGATGGGTGTTGCTCAGGCAATGATTATCGGTACGGTTCTGACATGTATCATCACACGTACGAATCCGGGCAATCTTGCAAAATCCTTTTTCGAAGGTATGGGGAAGGCATACGGCGATATCATCGGTATTATTATCGCTGCAGGCGTATTCGTTGCAGGTATGAATGCTATGGGACTTATCAAGGCTTTCATCGCTGCTATGATTAACAATCCTGCTATCGTCAAAATCTGTGCTTCTGTCGGACCTTTCATTCTCGGTCTTGTTACAGGCTCCGGTGATGCTGCTACATTTGCCTTCAACGAGGCTGTTACACCGCATGCAGAGGATTTCGGTCTCTCCATCCTGCAGATGGGCTCCATGGCAACTCTCGGCGGTACTCTCGGACGTACAATGTCTCCGATTGCAGGTGCTACGATTATTGTTGCAGGTATCGCAGGAATCAATCCGATGGAGGTTACGCGCCGCAACGGTATTCCGATGATTCTTGCTATGATTGTAGGTATGGCAGTTCTTCTTATGTGATCTCATGCGTTAAAATTTATGAAGAGAACTTCGTTAATCGAGGTTCTCTTTTTATTTTTATCGAAATATATGAATAATGATGATATACTGATGTTATTGATAAATATTCTCCTTTATACAAATATCAGGAGGCAAATATATGAACAGCAGCGTTATAGAAGTTTTGCTGATTCCGTTTTTGGGAACAACTGCCGGAGCGGCTATGGTATTTTTCCTGAAGGACACCATAAGCCCGAGACTGCAGAAAATCTTTCTTGGGTTTGCGGCCGGCGTTATGGTGGCGGCGAGCTTTTGGAGTCTTCTTGCTCCTGCGATAGAGCAGTCGGAGGGTTTGGGGAGGCTTGCCTTTATTCCTGCGGCTGCGGGATTTCTTGTTGGTATGCTGTTTCTGTTGGTGCTGGATGTGGTGACTCCGCACATGCACATGGATATGCAGGAGGAGGGCCCGCAGGAAACAGGACTGAAGAAAACAACAAAGCTGCTTCTGGCAGTTACGCTGCATAACATACCTGAGGGAATGGCGGTCGGTGTAGTGCTGGCAGGCTGGATATACGGTGTAGAAAATATTTCGGGTGCGGGCGCTTTGGCACTTGCCATCGGCATCGCGGTGCAGAACTTTCCTGAGGGGGCAATTGTGTCAATGCCGCTTCTGGCGGAGGGAATGACGAAGTGGAAAACCTTTGTGGCAGGGGTGCTGTCAGGTATCGTAGAGCCTATAGCGGGAATTATTACTATAGCCGCTGCAGGCTTGGTTGTCCCGATTCTTCCGTATTTTTTAAGCTTTGCCGCAGGTGCAATGATGTACGTGGTGGTTGAGGAGCTGATTCCCGAGATGTCAGAGGGGAGTCACTCGAACGTCGCGGTTATTACCTTTGCTGTCGGATTTACGATTATGATGATATTGGATGTTGCTCTCGGATAAGTAAGGCTGCAATTTAGCAGAGGCTTAAAGCCAACGCCGGGTTGCAGTCTTATTTTATTATGATGCTGACAGGTGATGAATAAGATTCACTTTATGAAAAGCAGGATTCAGGAAAAATATATCGAATTATAAAGAATTAGAATGCAGAAGGGAAGTGGAATTTTATGAGTGAACGGATTTTTGTATGCTATCCACGGTGCACGACCTGCAAGAAAGCTGAGAAATGGCTTTCAGACAAGGGTATTGCGGCAAAGGTGAGAGATATCAAGGAGGACAATCCCACGGAGAAGGAGCTTCGCCAGTGGCACAAAAAGAGCGCTCTTCCTCTGAAACGGTTTTTCAATACCAGCGGTCTCAAGTACAAGGAGCTTTCGCTGAAGGATAAGCTTCCTTCTATGAGCGAGGAGGAGCAGTACAAGCTTCTGGCTACCGACGGTATGCTTGTAAAACGCCCTATACTTGTTGATGGAGATAAGGTGCTTGTGGGCTTTAAGGAGCAGGAATGGCAGGATGCGTTGTCCTGATTTTAGGTTTTTGAGATGTTTTGGACAGGAGGTATATGAATGAACTGTAAAAAACTGACTACTATGGTTTTGGCGGCAATGATTGGCTTTGGCAGCGCAGGGATGGCGCCTGTATCGGAGGCTGCAACAAGAGCAGAGCTTGCGCAGATTACTGTCAATCAGAAGGGTTCGGATTTCAAATACTGGAACGAAAAATCTGTACCGTTTCAGAAGCTCAAAAGCTATGTCAAGGATGTAACTAATCCGGGAAGCAAAAACTTCATACCTGTAGAGGACCGCATAGCGGTTTTTGATCTCGACGGAACGCTGGTAGGCGAGACGACTCCGTGTTATTTCGAGTGGATGATGTATCTGGAGCGTGCGCTTAATGACAAGAGCTTTACTCCGAGCCCTGAAGACAGGGAATATGCCGAGGAAGTAAAACAGACAATAGAAGAGGTTGGTATTCCGAATCCAAAGCCTGAGCGCACACGGAATATGCCAAAGGATATGGACCGTCGTGAGGCCATTTCCCAGGAGTCTGTATTTTCGGGTATGACCATGCCTGAATATGAGCAGTTCGTCAAGAATTTTATGGAGACCAAGGCAGAGGGAATGACGAACCTCAAGCGGGGCGAAGCATTTTACCTTCCTATGGTAGAGGTTGTATCCTATCTTCATGCGAATAAATTCAAAATCTTTATCGTGTCGGGAACAGACCGTCAGGCACTGAGAGTCCTGACAGACGGAGTACTGCCCGTTGATAAGGACAATATCATAGGTACTGATATTTTCTATGAAGCATCAAATCAGAACGGTGCTGACGGACTGGATTATCTTTACAAGCATGATGATGAAGTAGTCCGTGGAGAATTTATTCTTAAGAACGTAAAGATGAACAAGGTAGTGAATATTGTCCGTGAGATAGGAAAGCAGCCTGTACTGGCTTTCGGAAATTCTTCCGGTGATTCAAGCATGTTCAACTATACGATATCGAACAACAAGTATAAATCTCTTGCATTCGCGCTGCTCTGTGATGATTTGGAGCGAGAGCTTGGCTGCATGGAAAAGGCAGACAAGATGCGTGAGTCCTGTGAGAAATACGGATGGATTCCTGTTTCCATGCGGGATGATTTCAAGACGATTTATGGAAATAATGTTACCAGGGCTGTTAAATAACTCGAATGCTCTAAAGAAGGTGATTTTATGAATCGGCGCGATTTCCTGAAGCTGATGACAGCAGGTGTCGGATGGCTTCTGTCAGGTGGAATATTCCAATGGCACAGACCTGTGTTGGCGGCAGAGCGTGATTATCACCATATTTTGCTTTTGAGTGACCTGCATCTTCCCTTCAGGACGAAAAAGCATAAGACAGAGGAAGCTCAGGCATTTATCTGGGAGCAAAAGAAAAAGCTGCTTGATACAATAAATTCCTGGGAAGATGTGGACGAGGCGGCACTTTTGGGAGATTACGCGGCACGCTTCGGAAATGAAGAAGAATTCGCCTGCGTGGACAGCTATTTGGCAGGTATAAGGGTTCCATGGTATGCGGTAGCAGGAAATCATGACTATGCGTACCTTGACGGGGATGATGAAAACGGACACCTCCGCCGGTGCGGAACTTATGAAGAACGATGGGAAAAGCTCATGGCATTCACGCGGAGATACAATTTGCCGGATGTGTACTACGCCCGCTCCATCGGAAAATACCGCCTGCTTTATCTGGCACCTGATGCCTGCAGCGAGCAGAATATAGAGCTTTCGGACAGGCAGCTTGCGTGGATAAAAAATGAAATAGCATCCCATCAGAACGGCCCGATACTCTTTTTCTGCCATGCTCCTCTTATGGGGACACTAAGGCAGTATAAAAGTAAAATCAACACGCCGTCAAGGACCGCACAGCCTGATGAGCCGCTGGAGGAAATACTGGCTGACTGCCCCAAGGGAAGCCTCTGGGTGTCAGGACATACGCATACACCTCCTACGGAAGAAAGCTACGCTGATGACAGCGTAAACCGTTTCAACGAAAATCTGGTAAATATTCATAATCCCACTATAGATAAGCGTCATTTGTATACCAACTCGCTTTATCTGTATGATAACCGTATAGCTGTGCGGACCTTCGACCACAAAAACGGTATCTGGGTGGAGGAATTTGACAGGGAATATGAGAATTAGAAGTTGACCTGCAAAAAGCAAAAATAATACCCCTATACGTCGATTAAGATGTATGGGGGTATTGCTTTTAGGATTTGAACCTGTATTAAACCTTGAATCTTCCGATAGCTGTCTGCAGGTCAGTTGCCAGTGTAGCCAAAGCCTGAGATGCGGAAGCAATCTCCTCGCTGGATGCGGACTGCTCTTCAGCGGCTGCCGAGATAGCCTGCGTATGCTCGGAGGTCTTGCGGCTTACATCATCTATATCATCAACTGCGGAGACGATATTCGTTGTGTTGGTGGATACTTTATCTACAGAGGTGCTGATACCGCGTACCTGCTCTTCGATGTCATTGACCATATCCATAATTTTGGAGAACTGCTCGCCGACTTCACGGATAGCGGCAGTACCCTGCTGTACCTCATCTGTACCGCTCTGCATGGAAACAACGGCTTCCTCTGTATCCTTTTGAATTACAGAGATACGCTTCTTGATTTCCTCGGCAGAATCCTGAGACTGTTCTGCAAGCTTACGGACCTCCTCTGCTACTACAGAGAATCCGCGTCCTGCTTCACCGGCTCTTGCAGCCTCGATAGCGGCGTTGAGAGCGAGGAGGTTCGTCTGATCTGCTATAGCGGAGATAGACTCTACAATCTGCCCAATCTGCTGTGAATTTTCGCCAAGCTTCTTTACGACATCGGCAGAGCTCATAACACTCTTTTCAATCTGCTCCATGCGTGTCATAGCACCCTGCATAAGGGATTCACCGCGTATTGCGGCTTCCTTGGTGCTGGCAGAATTCTCGGCAGCCTCACGGGCCTGTACTGTCATGCTGTTGATGTCCTCGGATGCGGAATCAACATTTTCTTTGGCTGTATCAATATTTGTCAGCTGTTTTTCCATGCCGCCTGCGACCTCAACAACTGTTTCAGCAACATTTGTGGCGGCCTGTGCCGACTGCTGCGCACCTGCGGTAAGCTCTTCGGCGGAGGAGGCAAGCTGCTCAGAGGTCGAAGTCATCTGAGATATAAGAGACTTCAGATTCTTATGCATATCATTAAAGGCCTGTGTCAAGGAGCCAATCTCATCAGCAGAGGATACAGGGATATCCGGCATATGGAGATTGCCCTTTGCCATCTCCTTCGCGCTGCCCTCAAGCTCGATGATAGGACGGGTGATGCGTCCGGCAAACTGCAGGCAGAGGAAAGTGATAAGCACGATACCTGCGATGCTCAGGATACCGTAGGTGATTTTCAGACGGTTGAGAGATGCATAAACAAAATCGTAGGGAACGGAAAGACCTAAAATCCAGTTTGTAGACGGAATCGTCATGTAAGCAAAGACCTTTTCGCCTTCAGGACTCTTAAATGTGAAGAAGCCCTCATGATTCTTTGCCATCTCATCGTAATGAGCGCCGATACCGGGGACTGATTTGAGCTCTGACATCGGCTCAAGACCGTTGGAAGCGGCGAGGATTTTACCTGCCTTATCGACTACGATACCGATACCTTCACCGTGGTATTTAAGCTGATCAACCTGTTTGGTAAGAACATCAAGACCTAAATCAGTGCAGAGTGTTCCTCCAAAGCTGCCATTAACCTTGAAAGGTGCTACCGCGGATACAACGAGCTTGTTCGTGTTGCGGTCAACATACGGATCGGTGAAGACTGTCTTGCCTGCCTTCTTGGCATCGTTGTACCAGGGGCGGGTTCTCGGGTCGAGACGGCCTGTGCCGTCGCCTGTCTTGAGGGATGCGAAATATCCGTCCTCAGCACCGATGTTGAGGTCGAGGATATCGGGATCATCCGCAACAAGAGACAGCGAATCAATAGATTTGATACGTGCCATGTCCCCCTTGAAGCCGGTCATGAGACTTGCTGCATAGGTTGCCGATGCCCCTTTTTCGCTGAGCCATCCTTCAAGCTCTTCGCCCTGCGCCTTAATGGTAGCACGAATCTCCTGCGAGATACTCTCTTCAAGATTGTTCTTTGCTGTAATGAAGCCCACTACAGATACTACGGCCAGTAGGAGTCCGACAGCACCTGCCAGCGCAAAAAACTTTTGTCTGATACCCATATAACCATCTCCTTTTAGATTCTCTAAAAATATTTATATAATGTATTCGCTGTAATTTTAATTTTTCCTTCATGAAATAGAAAATAATTTTACAATTTCATGAATTAAAATCTGCCAGACCGTAACCCTTCATTTTGAGCAGTAGGAGACGTGATGCTTTAATCTATTTCTGTGTTTTATTTGGAAACAGTTATATACCCGAATTTTCTCTTGAGGAGCGCATTAATTTGAATTGTATATTAAAACACCCGGTTGCCGATGATTCGGTAACCGGGTGTTTTGGTCGTTAAAGTTTTTTCATTACTGATTGTTTTCGGAATCGTATCCGCCGCCATAGCAGTAGCCACCGCCGTAGCCACCGCAGCCATAGCCTCCGCCGTAACCGCCGCGTCCGCGTCCACGCCCGTATCCGCCGCAGGTATAGTCAGCGTTGACATTCTGCTCGAAAGCCGGTACGTTTTCAGCACGCTCCGGGGCTGCCGCAAAAGCTGTTCCTGTAGTTGCGATGACAACTGCTGCCATCATGGTTAAGATTGTCTTTCTCATTGTAATCTGCCTCCTCAATTTGGTTGATGTTTTCTTTGTTGATTGTATTATATGAGGCAGTTGTGACAAAAATGTGTCAGGAAAATTTTTTTTTAGCGATATGTTACCGTTTCACTCAGAGGCTTGCGGCTGTCGTGAGGAGGAAGGGGCTTTGCGTCAGCGTCGGCATAGCCTATATCAATGAAGATTGTCACGGCTTCGTTGTCAGGAAGTTTAAGAAGCTCATGGGCTTTATCCGGGTCAAAATAATTTACCCAGCATGTGTCAAGCCCCACGGCCTTTGCAGCCAGTACGATATGCGTTGCAACGATGGCCGCGTCCTCTGCCCCTGAGTTATACTTGCCGCCGGGATACTCGAAAACATTGCCTGTGTCATAAGCAATAGCAAGCACCGTAGGTGCGTTGTAGCGGCAGGGCGTAATCTTGTCTGCAATCTCAAGCGAATCCTTGGTTTCAAGGACATAGATGTGCTGCGGCTGATTGTTTTTTGCCGTAGGAGCGAGACGGCCCGCTTCCAAAACCTGTTCAAGTTTTGCAGTTTCTACAGTTTTGTCCGAAAATTTCTTGCACGAATAACGTGCCTTTGCAAGTTCAAGAAAATCCATTGTATTGACCTCCTTACCGAAAAATAACGCGATAAATCTCAGAATCAGGGTATTTTACCGTTTGTGTTTAATGAATGGTAAAGTGATTCTTTTTTTCAATTATACCAGTAAAATATTTTACTGTCTTAGAAATGTCAAAAATTGAGCGGTGTACACTTAAAAATAGATTTCTATGGATTTTGACAAAAAAATTCTTTATAATATCATAGAATGTTAGAAAATTAAGGAAACAACGAATAAGTAAAGTCGTGCTGCCAAAGAGTAATTTTTGTTAGTCAGGGTAGAATACTACTGTGATATGCCTTCGGCAGGACTTGCTTGGCGTGTCTATGAAAATGGAGTGGACTTTTTGAAACTGAACATAAAACATCGCGTTTTGCTGTGGGGACTGTTTGCATCCCTGCTGACCTTCCTGTTGGCGGGCGCGATTTATTTTTATTCTATGTCGGATACGAAGGATGCGTTTGCCAAACAGGGGGCGGCATTGGGGGACGATGTCGCGGAATCCGTAGGGCAGATTTCCGGGCAGGATGCAAAGGAACGTTTGCTGGCATCGGCTGTCCTCAAAGCGCGCCATATCGACCGTGAGCTCGTCCTTATCGGCGAGGATGTGGAATATATGGCGGACCGGATGTCCATGCTTTTGACATCGCCAAACAGGTATCCTCCGAGAACTCTTCAAAGCACTCGGGACAGTGCAAGCATAACATCAGGAACACCTTATATCCATTTCAGCCCAACCCTTTCAAACGCACAAATAGAGAGTGATTTGGCGGAGGAAATCGAGACCGCCGGAAATATTGCCGACACTCTGAGCCTGATGAGCCGTTCCTACAGTGGCTATCGTTCCTGTTTTTTTGTCGTTTCGCGAAAAGGCTATTCGATTTATCTTGACATTACGGCGGACGGAAAAGGAAACGTGCTCCCCGACGGAGAGGCCCGCGAGGATATGCTCTCCGGCTTTGACCCTCGGGAACGGTCGTGGTATGAAATCGGACGAAACGCGAGCAATGCTACATACACTGCACCTTATGCCGGTATCGACGGGCTTCTGAATATCAATTGCGTGGTTCCGTATTATGACGCGGACGGATTCGCCGGCGTTGCGGGTATCGTTTTTCCTATGGAGGAAGCGTATCGTCAGATTGCCGAATTTGTTACCGGCACGTCCGATATAGTGTTTGCTGTTGACCGTCGAGGCGAGGTGGCGTTTTCCTCTTTGGAGTCTGCCGTACTGACTGAGGCACTGGCAGACGCCGATGCCCGGGAGGCTGGAGAAGAATCATTTGCAGCGGCGATTAAGCGCATGACAGCCGGTGAAAGGGCTGTTGTGCCCGTCACCTTGAACGGAGAAGCGTATTATTTGGCATTCGCTCCTATGCCGTCCATCGGCTGGAGCTTTGGCACGCTGGTCAAAACGGACAAGGTAATGGCACCTGCCGTCGAAGCGCGGAAAAACATATTGGATTATACGAGTGAATTCCAGGCCACGCTGGAAGGCATCTTCGCAGATACCACCCGAAATGCTTTTATTGCCCTCGTGATAGCGGCATTGCTTCTCCTGATTGGAAGTGAAACGCTGGCAAGCCGCATTACGAATCCTATACGAAAGCTTGCCGACGGCGTGCGGACGATTGCAGGCGGCAATCTCGAATATAGGCTGGACGTTAAAACAGGCGATGAGATTGAGCTCCTCGCCAACAGCTTCAACAATATGACGGAAGAGCTCTCGGCGTATATGAAAAACCTGGAGCGCACCACCGCAGAAAAAGAACGTATTAAGACGGAGCTCGACCTGGCACGGAATATACAGGACGGTATGCTGCCGAAAGACTTTCCGCATCAAAAGGAATTTGATCTCATTGCGACGATGCACCCCGCAAAGGAGGTCGGCGGCGATTTTTATGATTTCTATTTCCTCGATGAAACTCATCTGGCGGTGACGGTGGCAGATGTGTCAGACAAGGGGATTCCTGCGGCGCTTTTCATGGTCATTGCGAAAACTCTGCTGAAGGACAACACTGTAGGGGCTAAAAATCCCGAAAAGCTGTCGGAAGCCGTAGCAAAGACAAATGAAGCTCTCATCAGCAGTAATCAGGAGGGGATGTTCGTCACCGCCTTTTGCGGTATTCTTGACCTGAAAACAGGGGAATTCATATACGCGAACGCGGGACACAATCCGCCACTTATTCGTCATGGCACGGAATTTTCCTATTTCAAGAAGAGTCGGAACCTGGTGCTTGGCATTATGCCGGGAGAGGCATTTGAGACGGAAACGATTACTCTCGCTCCGGGCGATGCGATTTTCATATATACCGACGGCGTCACCGAGGCGCTGGACACGAACTGCGAAATGTTCAGGGAAAACAGGCTGAAGGAGACGCTTGACAGCACGCCGGAAGGGTCTGATGCTGCCGGGTTGGTTAGTGCGGTCAAAACGACACTTGAAAGCTACACAGAAGGCACCGAACAGTCGGACGATATTACTATGCTTGCCCTCGTATATCACGGAAATAACGGGCCGAAGCCATCTTAAACGGTCAGCACCTGAATATTTTGAGCACTTTCACTATTGAAGACATTGTAAAGGGACAAAAAACGGAGGTATATTCATGGATATCAGTATTACGAAAAAAATTGATGGGGAGACGCTTACGCTGTTTTTGACGGGGCGGTTGGACAAACTCACGGGGCCAACGTTCGACGCGGAATTTCGCGCTTCAATCCCCGGATTCAAAGAGACCGTGCTGGATGTTTCAGGGCTTGAGTATCTTTCCTCTGCAGGACTCCGTTCATTGATTACGGCAAACAATCAAATGAAAAAGCAGGGCGGTGGCCTGACGGTCAAAAATCCGACGCCTGATGTGATGGACATATTCGAGATGACGAATTTCGGGCGGCTGCTCCGGATTGTAAAGGACGAGTATGGCGGGCAGGGCGAAGAGAAGCCCCCGCAATATTATCCATTGCGTCCAATTCAGCGTTGGCTGGTCGATACCCATTTCCAAAAAGCGAACTCGACGATGATGAACATCGGTGCTTTGGTGCGGCTTGATGCATCTATCGATATGGAGCGCATGGCAGATGCACTGAATGATATCCTGTCTTCCTATGATATCTTCCGCTGCCGTTTGCTGTTCCACCCGGAAACGGGAGAGGTCTGCCAGCGCTTCGACGGAGAAGTGGCACGGGTATATGTGGAAACGCTTTCTGACGAGGCTTTTGAAAAACGTAAACTTGACCTCAAGGAACCATATTCAATTATTGACCGTCCGCTCTATCGGGTGCACCTGATGGAGACTCCATCAGGAAAATATATTTACGCGGACTTTTATCATGCCACAGTGGATGGCATGGCAGTCGCACTGATTTTTTGGCGTGAACTCGACAAACGCTATGTGCGTGGAATGGAGAACGCTATTGCACGAAAGGCGCCGAGCTACGCGGAATATGTCCTCGCAGAGTCTAAGATTTCACCGGAAGATTTGGAGGAAGGGCACGCTTACTGGCGAAAAACGCTTGACGGCTTTGATGAGAATAAGCACCTGCCTCCGGCTGATGTCGAAAACGCAGGAGCATGGAAGAAAAACGAGTTTGAAATGCCGTTGAAAACCGCAATTGCCAAAGACTTTTTCAAGGGAAAAGATTTTACGGAAAACACCTTTTTTATGGCGGCGGCGATGCTTGCGATGGCGAAATCCGCAGGGGTTCGCGAGTCCATCATGAGCTGGGTGCACAACGGGCGAATGAACGCTGCAGAGCGTCGCCTGCTGGGACTTATGCTGAATCAGATTCCTATTCGCTGGGATTTCGAGGACGGGCTTACTGTCGATGCGTTCCTACGCGGACTGGAAGCGCGGATTGCGGAAGGAATGAAATATGTCAAAAGTTTGGATGTAGTGTATAACGAGGGGCTCGAAGACCTGTGTGCTACATTCATATTCCAAAAGGGCACCACGGGACGGCGTGGCAGTGCGCGTCTCGGAGGCACGGAAGCCGTGTACGAGGAGATGCCTGAAAACGAATGGTCGGCGGCGGAAAATACGCTGGACATCGAACTTAATGCCCGTACCGACGGGACGTTTTCATTGGTGATGAATTATGATGCCAGCCGCTACTCCGTAGATGCCATGCACCGATTCGCCCGGACGGTGGACGAAATGATAGGGGCGCTCACGGATGGGAATCGGAACGTAACGGAACTTTTAAAAGCGTGAGGATGGCCTATGCACAATAAAACTTGCAGCGCGATTTGTATTCTTGGTCATCTGCTGATGGCTTTCGGAGCGATAGTGTAATGGAAAATTATTCGTCGCTTTCGGCGTATTTTACCCGAAAAATGTTCCTTCGGGCAGTATTGCCAGCCCCTTTGGCAGGCATTGGGCTGGCACTGGCTGAAATGGGTGATACCATTCTGATCGGTCACGCTATCGGTATGGACGGTATTGCCGCCATTGCTTATATTTCCCCACTTTTTCTGCTGGCGACCTTTTTCGTTTTTGGCCTATCAATGGGCGGCGCGGTGGTTTTTTCGACGCTGATGCACGAGGGGGAAAAGAAACAGGCACTGGCAATCTTTAACTTTTTCATGCGCCTCTCCTGCGTCATCGGCTTTGGCATCATGGCGGCGGGGCTTTTCATGGGGGACAGCCTGCTTTATATACTGGGCGCGACACCTGATGAGGGTGTCGTGTTCGATATGGCGAAAAGCTATGTGTTCTACATTCTTCTGGGGATTCCCTTTCAGATTCTGCTGGGCGTGGTGACGGCATATCTTCGGAACGACAATGCCAATGCGTTTTCCGTTGCGCTACAGACGGCGGCTGGCGTCGGCAACCTTATTCTCAGCGCGATTCTGCTGCTCTTTTTCGATTGGGGTGTTGCAGGATGCAGCTTCGGCTTCTTCGCTTCAAACGCGGTTGCGTTTCTCATCGGTTTCCTCTATCTCTTCCTGGGGAAAGGGGAACTCAGAATTCAGCGTGAAACCGCTTCCTTTGCCGATGCGGTTAAGCCGCTGCGGCTTGGCTTTGCAACCTCCTTTGAATACATTTTCGGAGCGATATTTGCTCTTGTTTCCCTTCATATTCTGACGAATCTGGCGGGCACTGAGGGAGCGGCGATTTTTAATATCGTAGAAAATCTGTCGCAGCTTTTCATCTTCATGTACGAACTCATCGGAAAGACGGCACAGCCCATTTTTTCAACGTTTTTCTCGGAATGTAATTTTCGCGAGCTGCACCGTATGTTCAGGTACTGCCTCGTCTATTCGCTGGCGGTGGGCGCCGTTGCAACTATAGCCGCGATTATCTATCCTGAAATCGTGGACCTGTTATTCGGGCTTGAGGACATAAGGGACGCGGCGGCGGCCTATTACGCGGTGCGGGTATTTTGTATCGGGGCGATTTTCATGGGCGTATGTCTCCTGCTGCAAAATTACTTCCAGTCAGAGGAGGATGAGCAGGGCGCATTTCTCGTCGTTTTTTTGCGGCGGATGGGCATAGGCGTTGTCTTGGCACTGGTTCTGTCCCGTTTTGGACTTGATGCCTTTTGGATGGTGTACCCGCTCTCCGAGCTTCTGACGCTGCTGGCTGTTATCGTTTACAAACGCTGCCATGGCGAACGGACGAACATCGACCCTGCGCGGGTATATGCCTCCGCTTTTTACGGCAACGCCAAAAACGTCGTCGAGCATCTGGATGCCATTGACGCTTTCGCAGCCCACTGGGGTGCCGACAAGCACAAGCGGTTTTTGCTTCGCATGGCTTTGGATGAAATATCGGGCCTCATCAACGAACGCGCCACACGCCGCGCCAATACGAACGTCCTGCTGCAGCTTACGCTGATTGCCAAAGAAACTACCGGAATGCAAAGTCCCGAATTTGAGATTCACCTTCGGGACGACGCGAAAAATTTTGACCCATTCCTGATTCCCGTAGGGCCGATTTCTGTCGTGCCGGAGCGGACGGAGGATTTGGACGTGGAGGCACTCGGCATGTACTTTGTCCGAAGCCGCGTTCATAGCTTTTTCTTCAGAAACTACCAAGGCTTCAATACGACAATGATGGTGATATGAGCGGGTTAAAAAATAAAGCTTTTTAATGCTTGATATAGCAATTAAAGTTGCAAAAAAGATTGAGGACAGAGTTGAAAATGTCGGTTTGAACAAAACAGAAAAAGCTGTACTTGGATTGTTGATTGCTTTGATGGAATGCTCCCCGCATGGACTATTGGCACAGCCCCCAATGCCGCACTTGTAAACAGCATGTTGTATAAAGCCATAGCAACCCTGTCGAAAGAAAAACATCCCTTAGTTCATTCAGACCGTGGCTGCCATTATCGTTGACCAGGATGGATTGAACGTATGGAAACCCGAAAACTTACCTGTTCAATGTCGAAAAAGGGATATTCCCCTGATAATTCAGCATGTGAGGGCCTGTTTGGCAGGCTGAAGAATGAAATGTTCTACAACAGGGATTGGAAAGGTGTAAGCATACCGGAATTCATAGATGTCCTCAATGAATATCTTGTTTGGTATAACGAGAAGAGGATTAAAGTGTCACTTGGAAATATGAGTCCCGTAGAGTATAGACAAAGTCTTGGATTAGTCGTATAAACTGTCCAAGAAAATGTCCGCACCCCCCTATAAAATTTGACAACCTAATGTTGTACTTTTTTATATTGGCATTATAATTCGTACAGAGGGACACCTCACAACAGAAGCGAGAGTTTATGACTTTGGAATTCGCATGAAGAGGTTTCTAACAAGCGGGATAAAAGCGGTGAAACTATTGGAGAGAAATAGAAATGAATAAGGATTTATTTCTTCAAAAAGCAACTATTGACTGGAAGAAGATTGACGAGAACAGCTATCTTCATGATATTCTCGCGATTAGCAAGATTAAAAGTCTTTCATTCAATAGTCCTGTAACATTTTTCGTAGGGGAAAATGGAAGTGGAAAATCCACAATGCTTGAGGCAATTGCTATAGCAGCTGGGTTTAACCCCGAAGGTGGAACAAAAAATTATTTTTTTTCAACTTATGATTCTCATTCTGAACTCTGTGATGCAATCCACTTAACGCGTGGTTTACGGAGAGAAAAATGGGGCTATTTCTTTCGTGCAGAGAGCTTTTATAACGTAGCGACGAAAGAGGAAGAATATAGTAGGCTTGGTGGGGTACCACGATGTTACCATGAAAAATCGCATGGGGAAAGTTTTTTTGCCCTGGCGGAAGATAATTTTCGTCCCAATGGTCTCTATTTTCTCGATGAACCTGAGGCAGCACTTTCGCCACAGCGACAGCTTGCATATCTACGGAAAATATATCTCTGCGCTCAAAGAGGGGCTCAGTTCGTAGTTGTTAGTCATTCTCCGATTTTGCTTGGATTGCCTGGTGCTGAGATTTTGGTTTTTGATGACAATAAACCCCATCGGTGCTCTTATGAGCAGACAGACAGCTATGCTGTGACATCACTGTTTATTAATCATCGTGAACGGTTGTTGCGTGATTTGTTGGATGAATAACTGATATGGAGAATTTTATAATTGTAATAAGAACGGTGCTGATTAAGGCAGGTGTGTAATGTGGAAAAGGGATTCATTTATATCATGACAAATCCTGCATTAAGGGATATGGTCAAGATTGGATATGCAGCGGATGTGGAGAAGCGACGGAAGCAGCTTTCTTCGACAGGTCTTCCATATGATTACGAGGTTTATGCTACATATGAAACCTCAGGGAATCTGGAAGATTTGAAGCTTCATAAAATGATTGACAAGCTTAATCCTGATTTGCGTGTTGTTTCCAATAAAGAGTTCTTTGTGATGACTCCACAAGAGGCATACGAATTGTTAGAGAATATAGCAACTATCAGTGGTACAATGGACAAGTTGAAGAAGATTAAGGTTGATGAGACAAAGAAACAGACTGTAAAGAAGCCAGCTGTGAATTTTGCAAAATGTGGTATTCCTGTCGGGGCAGAACTTGTTTTCACGGAAGATCCAACTGTTAAGGTAACAGTTATCAGTGACCGTAAAGTCCAATGGAATGAAGAGGAGACATCTTTGTCAGCTGTGGCTGCTCTGTTAAAGCATTCAAAAGCAATACAGGGTTCTGCTTTTTTTACTTATAACGGAAAATTGATAACCAAGATTGCTGAGGAAACTCAGTGGAATGATTATTGATAATTATAGAGCAATTTTCGTATACCGAAATCAGGGGCAGCGACTATCATATTACCGTTCATTTGTGACGGATAAGTAGCCGTTGATTTTCATTATCTGCAACAATATTGTAAAGACAGAAGACTATTGCACTGATTGTATTTATTCGTTTGTAAGCTTACTGTATGAATTTGAAATACTCATTTTTTAACGAACGTTAATTTTGAGATATACAGCAATAAAAAAGATGGGATTCATCATCCCATCTGCAGAAATCAGTATGCTATGGATAACTTGTTTTTTTGAAGCAGGCTAAGTAGTCTGCTGCTTGGGCCAGAAGGCTTGTTGCGACCGGTTTCCCATGCTTCAACTGTTCTGGTGGATACACCAAGCCATTTTGCGAACAGAGATTGTGTCAGGCCTGTACTTTTTCTAATTTCTTTTATTGTGTCTGCACTATAGTCAACAAGCGGTTCTATCTCTATGGAGATGGTTTCTGATTTTAAGATTTTGTTTCCGGATTTGGCATCAGCAATTGCTTCATCCAAGGCTGCGGACAAAATATCAAATTCCTTACTCATGGTATCACTCCTCGCATTACTGGCCCAGTTTTGGGATTGGACAAAAGGTCACGCTGTAGACGACGTAAGTCGTCATCCTTGAGCTTTAAATTTGCCCATTCCTTCTCAAAACCTGTTCCAAGTATAAATTTGCGTTTTATAAGCATGAAACGACTTCTCCTGAGGGATTAGTTTTATTCTGATGTCATTATACTACGATTTAATGGTAGTTTTCAACAAGAAGGTTCCACATGGTGAAAATTTACGGTTATGCCCGAATCAGCAGAAAAGAGCAGTCTATTGACCGTCAGATCAGAAACATAACAGTAGCATGTCCAGATGTCCATATTGTGCAGGCGGCATATTTTTTATAACTCGGCCCAAAGATGTCACCAACTTCTGTAAGTGGGGTTGGAACAAAGGTGTTATAACATTTTTACAACTTTTTACAACTTATTTATGCAATTTTTTGCCGAGTCAATAAAATAATTAAATTGCTGGAATGCTCGATATATCAAGGATTCAAGGGGGAGTGGGAAAATGGAAAAAATCATATTCATTTGCCACGGCAGCAGACTAACTTATTGACTCAATTCCTTGATTTGACGGGGTTTTTTGTTCGATGGTATCGGTAGTTTACAACTTTTTTACAACTTTTCAAAACATCAATCTTGAGAAGAGCTTCAGCAATGAGTAATAAACGTAAAGATACCGCCCGCTTTCAACGTATTTAGGGATTTACCCCAACGAAGAGAGCGAGCGGTTATATTTTAATGGATTGGGAATAAAACTTTATACTTAGACGTATTATGTCCATGCTAAGTTATATAATAATCATAAAGAAGGAATCAGCCAGCAGATCATATTATGTCTAAGTAAAACAACGAAAGTAAGCCTTTGATGGAGGAGTTGGCTGCAGAGATTGCGGAGTTTACTAAAGGCGAAGAGGAAGGAGGGTCATTTTGAGTATGGCAAAGCTATCTAAGGAGGAAAAGGACAGACTATCCGCAAAGCTATATACCACAACAGATCCGACGAAGATTCTTGAACAGCATGACTCAATGAATCCTCAAAGGATATTCGAGATAGGGAAGGGGCTTCAGTTAGATATAACGATGGAAGAAGCCGAGAAAATCGCCGAAGAGAACCGACTGTTTAATGGAACTATAGCCTTGCAATTAGCCATGACAGAAGAAGAGGTCCGCGCAGCGGTGGAAGTTATGCCGGTATTTTCGGGGGAAGAAAAGGAAGAGTTTATACAGAAGATCTTGGAAGGTGACAAGGAGAGATTTTCAAAATGACGAAAGAATCAAGAAGCGATATGATTTGTCGTTATTGATACAAGAAAAATGGTGGAGCTGTTCGATAAGGGACAAAGATTATAAAAGAAACCTAAGGTTATCCCCTTGGTCTTATGGCCAAGGGGATTTTTTTAGCTGTCCAGATTTATATCATTTTTGACTGAGATAAAATGTACTGCTTTAAACTTTCACGAGGGATTTTCCATACTCTGCCTATTTTAAACCCTTTTAGCTTTCCTGATGACAGTAAAGAATATATAGTATTACGTCCGGCCATCAGCTCTTCGCAGGCCTCCTCTACCGTTATTAGAGATGTGCTTAGATTTTCCATACTTTTTACTCCTTTCAAGGTACTTATATTACGGTAATGTTATTTAAATATAAAAAAACAATACAGTGCTTCAATGAGCATATTTCTTCAAGTTGGTGCGCATATAGTCTTCAATAGCAAAATCAGGTATTTTCCAAGCATTATGCCCTTCTTCTTTGTAGGCTTTTAGTTTTCCTGTACGGATGAGGCCATATATCATCTGTGAGCTGCAAGATAATAATGTGGCAGCTTCAGAAACATAGAACGTGCTTTTATTGATTAACATAGCTTTTCACTCCTTTCTTTTTCGTATTTATTATTATGTTAGCTATTTTGAGATTCCTTTTGATTTCGCTTGGTTGCGTGTGTAAGAGTCGAAAAAAATAAGCATATATCGTATATATGACATTAATTGCCCGGACGATACATCCGGGCATTTTTTATGCTACTTGTAAACAATTTGAGGGAGGAAAAAACATGAAACAGGGACGAACATTAGAGGAACTTGGGCAGGAATTAACAAGACAGAGAAAGGCAAGGAAAGATTATATTTCTGATACTCGATCATTGGAATTTGAGTCAGACAATGGAATTTCGAAGATGAGATTGTTCATGGACGATACGACGCATGAGTTTACTGTGGGAGAGATTGCACATCAGCAGATTGCTAATCGGCTGCAGATTCCTTATCGCTACTACCAGAAAATGCAGGCAGAGTATCCGCAGCTTTTGGACGAGAATGTGAACGGCTGGTTCAATCAGAACTTTGAACGAAGAATGGTAAGAGTGTTGGACGGTAATATCCGTGCATTCCTTTCTGACCGCTATCGCAGACTGGACAATTTGGAGCTTTGCTCTGCGGTACTTCCTGTCATACAGGAAATGAAGAATGCAGAGATAATGAGCTGTGATGTTACGGATCGTCACTTGTATCTGAAGGTGGTAAACAAGAAGCTTAAAGCGGAGGTGGCTTTGGGTGATGTTGTCCAAGCAGGGTTTGTCATTTCTAACAGCGAGGTTGGACTGGGCAGCCTCAAAGTCGAACCACTCATTTACAGGCTCGTCTGTAAGAATGGCTTGATTGTTAAGGATTACACGCAGAAGAGGTATCACGTTGGTAAGCAGGTCGCAAATGATGATGATTCGGCTTATGAGCTTTACTCTGACGCTACTCTTGAGCAGGATGATAAGGCTTTCTTCATGAAGGTACAGGACACGGTGAGATGTGCTATTGACGAGGCTAAGTTTCAGCTGACTGTAGACAAGTTGCGTCAGACAATGCATACGCCCATAGGAAACAATCCGGTACAGGCAGTTGAAGAATTGGCTGACCGTTTTCTCCTTAACCAAAACGAGCGCGGTGATGTACTCAGACAGCTCTTTATGGGTGGAGATAACAGCCGGTATGGCCTGATTAATGCTGTGACAGCTGCAAGCAAATTGGCAGATTCCTATGAAAGAGCTACAGAGCTTGAGCGCATAGGTGGCGAACTTTTAGCAGCACCGATTCCTATGGCGTTGAAATCCGCAAAAACAGAGGATTATGGAGAAAAGAATGTAACGCCGAGATATAAAATGCTGGCGTAAAGCCAGGAGAAAAGGAGTGTATAAGATGTCAACGTATAACTGTAATTGCCTGTCCTACGAAGAACTTCGCGGGCGAATATACGAGTCGGATGGAGCAATCTTAATGAGCCTTGAAACGGAAAAGTCGGCAGAGAGTGTTACTCTCATTTTGAATCCAATACAGACAAAGATTCTGGCAGAAGGGCTGAATAACGTAGCATTTCAGGCTGCTGTGAACATGAAGAATGAAAACCGATTGTACGGAGGTTTGGTTATTGATTTCCCCGTTGAAGTTGTAAATGCGAAACAAAAGTTGGAGAAGTATGAAGCTGCAGAACAGATTAAAGAGAAGCCTGTAGCATAAGGAGGAAGCATTATGCCCAATTTTGCATCAAACACGCTGCGGCTTATCGGGGAGCATGATTTGCTGCAGGCAGTAACCGAAAAAGTAAAAGGAAAACCACCGTATGCGTTTGATTTCAACAAGATTATTCCAATGCCCAAAGAACTTGAGGGGACTTTTTCTCCCATGGAAATAGAACATGCACTTGCGTTTTATTGCTTACGGGAAAAGATTCAGTTACCCGAGGTGAAGGGTTTGTTTCTGCTGAGAGATAAGAATATTCGTGAGCTTGCCAGGTTGTTCCCTGAAGAATCAGCAGAAGAGACTTATAAAGCGGGAAAACGCTGGTATGAGCTTTGGAAGCGTTTCGGATATGTCAGCTGGTATACATGGGCCTGTGATAACTGGGGCACAAAATGGAATGCCTTGGACTCAGACGGCCCTACATGGGAGAGTGATAATGCTGTCATGTACACATTTGACACAGCGTGGTCGGCACCGCTTCCTGTAATTACAAAGCTTTCTTACCAGAACCCTGATATTACATTTGAGCTTGAGGTCATATATGAAGGGGGTGAACCTGCAGACCGTTTCATTATTGAGCGTGGAAATATGACCGACAGGCAGGAAGGTAAACGCATTTTAACAGATGCGAAAAGCGGAAAGGTATACGAAGATTATTGTGATATCCCGGAGGATGCGGATATTGATGAGTCTTATGAGTGGGAAGACAGTTCAACCTTCGACTTAAGTAACTACTTACATGGTATGGCGGGTGAAACACATGGGGCCGCTTACTGAGCTTACCAATGAGGCTTTAAGAGGGATTATCAGTGATCCTTATGAGAAATTTTATGAGGAATATTTTCGGAGGAAAAAACGAGATTCAAGAAGGGGGAAAATATGGGTACGCTTTATGAAATCAATGACGGAATACTAGACTGTATCGATTTTGAGACAGGAGAAATTCTTGATGAGGAACGGCTTGAAAAGCTCAATATGGACCGAAAGATAAAAATTCGCAATATCGCCTGTCTTATTAAAAATTTGAGAGCAGAAGCAAAAGCCTGTGAGGAAGAGGAAAAGATTTTCTGTCAGAGGAAGGTTACTGCAAGGAATAAAGCAGAACGTCTTTCACAGTATCTTTCTGCGAATATTTCTGGCGAAAAATACAGCGAAAAGGAGTTTGTGATTGGCTGGCGAAAATCACAGCAGGTACATATTGCAGACGATGCAAATATTCCGGATGCTTTTATGATTCCTACTCCGTATAAGATTGATAAGATGGGCTTGAAGTATGCATTGCTTCACGGCGAAACATTTGATGGAATATCTTTGGTCGAAAAGAATAATATACAGATTAAGTAAACGGAGAGATGCAGCATGGGAACACTGAAGGATATAGCGATTATTCTCGGTACGATTATTGATGTTATGGATAAAAAGAGGAAATGACATGAGGTGAGCCTGCGGAATTATCCGCAGGCTTTTACTTTTTGGAGGGATTAAAATATGAAAAGTAAAAATAAATTCTACTTGACATAATTGGTATATTGTTACTAAAATGATGACAGAAAGTAATTTGGGAGGTGAACGGAGATGGAAAGTCAGGCACAAACTATAGCGCAATGGATAGAAAAGCAGCCGGAGGATAAAATTCTAACGGCAAATCAGATTTATGCGCAGATGCCAAAAGATATTTCTGAAGCAACATTTTATCAGGCATTAACACGTATGGTAAAGCGGAAGAAGCTTTGTCATTTGACAAAAGGTCTGTATTATCGTCCGCGCCGTTCACGCTTCGGATTGATACCTTTGGGCGAAACCACGATTGTCCAACACTATACGGATAATAAACAGGGAATGGTTATCGGATACCGACTGTATCAGCAGCTTGGTATCACCACACAGATATCCAAAAATGTGGAGATTCTTTCCAACGCCGTACAGGACAACAAAAAGACGATTCAAAATGTAAAGGTTAATCGGCTTGAACTGCGCTTTACAGAGCCGATTCGCTACGCTATTGCAACTCTGGAGCTTTTGCAGAATTACTCGAAGATAGAGGATATTAACCGCAGAAGCATGGCTAAATACATGAAGCGTTTTGCTGAGAATTATTCGGAGGAAGCGGTAAAGACGGTACTGAAAAAGAGAAGGTATAAGAAATCGACCATAGCCTTCTTAGCAATGTTCCTTACGTTTTGGAAGGTGAAACATACGTTGCATGAGTATCTTTCCGCACTCTCGGTTTATGCTATCCCACGTATGGAGGAATTTTATGAATCTGCATAAGCATGAAAGAGATTTTAAAGATTTAAAGGAATTGGCTGCAAGCTTTATTGGAATACCGTCAGTAGCAGTCGGACGGGACTATTATATCGTCATGCTGCTAAAGAAACTCTCTGACAGTGCCTTTGCAGAAGATTGTGTTTTTAAGGGTGGAACATCTCTTAGCAAATGTTATCCGGGCTCTATTGAGCGTTTTTCTGAGGATATTGATTTAACTTACATTCCACAGGAAGAACTTGGGAATAAGCAGTACGATCGCCGTTTGAAGCAGGTTGAAAAGGTAATGACAGAAGGCTTTCGTCTAGAAAAAATCGTTGAAGAGCGGAATGACAGAAATAAAAGTGCCTTTGTTTGGTTTGATGACAGCGATAGTGTTAATGGTCGAATAAAACTGGAAATCGGTTCTAAGGTTCGTCCAGAGCCATATCGCCCGATGAAGGTTAAGACATATATTCAGGAATACTTGGAATCACAACAGTTGGATGAGGAAGTTAAAAATTTTGGATTAACTGAAGTGACGGTTAATGCTCTTGCCATTGAGCGAACATTTTTGGATAAGGTTATGTCTGTTAAGCGACATGCATTTTGCGGAACTCTGTCTGAAAAAATACGTCATGTATATGATGTGACAAGACTTTTCAATTTAACTGAGATACAAGCGTTTCTTGCTAATACAGATGAATTAAAGCGTCTGTTCAAGCTCACTAAAGAGACGGATAGCTTCTATCTGCAGAAACGCAATCTGCCGGAGGATTATACTCCTCTGGGACCCTATGGATTCAGTACGTGGAGAGAGCGTTTTGATGAAAAGGCAAAGCAGAGTTACGAAGTATTGCATGAATCACTTCTTTACACCAATGAAAAACAAGATTTTAATAAGGCGATGGAAACGTTTACTGAATTGGATAGATTGTTTGATTCAATCGGTGAATAAACCTAGCTTGATGATTTGAGTTATTTAATAATAAGGCCTGCGGCGATGTTCCGCAGGCCTTTATTTTTGGAGGGATTGAAATGCAAAAACTGGCAAAGAAGTTCATTGAGGTAATGAAAGAATGCAGCCATATTGCGAAGGCTGGAACCAATAGCTTTCACGGGTATAAATATGCCACGAGTGCTGATGTAATGGATAGGGTAAACTCTTCGTTAGCTAAACATGGTATCGCCAGCGCTGCACGTCCTGAGCTTTTGAGCCTGCAGGACGTTACGACAGTAAAGGGTAATACGGAACATTTAGCCACAGTAAAAATGACGATAGAGCTTACAGATGTGGATTCTGGCGAAAGCTGCTCTATCACGGGGCTTGGTTCTGGGCAGGACGCAGGGGATAAAGCAGTGATGAAAGCACAAACAGCAGCTATAAAATATGCGTATATGCTGAGTCTTGCGGTGTCTACGGGTGATGACCCGGAAGCAGATATTCATACTGATCAGGCTGGTGAGGAGCTGTCTGTGGTACCTTTGAAGCCAAAGCCTATAAGAAAGCGAGTGTCTCAGAATAATGCAACAGTTTGTGTGGACTGCGGGACGCCAATCTCTGACAAGGTATTTGATTTCTCAGTAAAACGGTTTGGTGCTGCTCTCTGCATGGACTGTCAGAAAAATCATCAGGCAGTGTGAAGAAAATAACGCCGGGGATATTCCCCGGCGTTTAATTTTTAATAACACACAACTCATATTTTGTAAAAAGATTTGTATATAGACATATCGTGTCCATGATGAGTGATATGGAGAATTTTGGTATCTTATATAGTCCTATATCCTGCTTAACAGGACAGCCCCACTCTGAAACGAGTAGGGCTGTTTGTTGTGCTTATTTGTCTTTGTTGTCTGGATTGTCAGGGACATCATTATCCTCGCTATTAATCTCTGTTTCGTGCTCGTGCTCGTTCTCACTCTTTTTTGCTGGGGTTTTAAATAAAAGATATAAGCAGCCAAAGAAACACAATGTCTCACTTATGATACCAGAAGGTGTTGGGGGAAAGAGAAGCGTGAATATAGCACCAATAAAGTCTAAGATGCCTGGATTAGCCGGTTTTCCGCCGAATAAATCCATAATGTCTCCTAAAAGAAATAATCCCCATAAACAAGTATATATCAACGCTCTAATACGCCTTGAGAGAACGGATTTGTCTTCCAGTTCATTATTTGTCGCACCAATTATTATCGAAGAATTTATAATCGCAATTATAAATGGGGATTTTGCAGGTGTTGTACTAAAAATCCACCAAGCAATTTTTTCTACTATGAATTCCGCAAGCCAGCACACAATAAGGTATCCGACTATCACCAGTAATACGTTTTTTATAGATGTTTTGTTCACGATAATAACCCCCCTCAAAACTAAAAAACAAAACATGGATCTAGGCGACAGAAAAATTTTATTAGGCTTTTTCCCAGCGAGGTTTATGATGTCCATCTGGACTTGAAGGACACTTGCCAGACCCTGCGGATGGGGTTGCTGTTGGAGCTCCAGCACTTTCAGATCTACTCATACCGCCACCACATTTCTTGCCACAAAAAATACATATCGGTTCCCATTTGACCATACTCATAACAACATCTCCCGTTACATGTTTTTTATGAAACTTTTAAGGCTTGCCCAGACCCATGCTTGTTATTGGTAAATTTATAATTTGAACGATTGCCAAAAAACTTTGAAATCTTAACATTTACAAAGGATTTATTCTACAAAAATTAAAAAATTCCTGCATGCAAAAAAGAATTCTTTAATAAAGTCTTAAATACAAAGACAATTGATTTAAAAAAGTCTGTGAACTTTTTCATTTCGGGAAAAATCAAAAAGCTATAAAAAGGACAACTTAATGTTGTCCTTTTTTTTATATTGGCATTATAATTTACTAAAGAAATAAATTGAATAATTGAAAAATAAGGGGTAATGGAATGATGGAATCCAGCAATGAGAAAATTCAAGAGGTAGGCAAAAATATACAGGAAAAGGCTGCTCTCGTTTGGTCTGTTGCGGATGACCTTGTAGGTGCTTTCAAGCCGCATGAATACGGCCTTGTGGTGCTTCCTATGGCGGTTATCAAGCGTTTTCATGACTGTCTGCTTCCTACCCATGACAAGGTGCTGAAGACTTACGAAGATGTAAAGAATTTAGCTGTAAAAGACGGATTTCTTAAGAAAGCAGCAGGCTATCAGTTTTACAATACAAGCAAGTTTACCTTTGATTTGCTGACGGCAGACCCGGAGAACATAGAAGCAAATTTTGAGGATTTTCTCAATGGATTCTCTGAGAACGTTCAGGACATACTGGCCCGCATGGACTTCTCTTCGCAGGTAAAGCGAATGATTGAAGGCGGGCTTCTTTATCGTGTCGTTTCGGATTTCAACTCGGAAAAGGGAGATTTCTCGCCAGAAAAGATTGCAGCAGTGGATATGGGCTACATCTTTGAAAACCTGGTTCAGAGATTCTCTGAGTCATACAACGAAGAAGCAGGAGCACACTTCACCAGCCGTGATGTCATATACCTCATGTGTGATTTGCTGGTGGCAGGGGATAATAATGCCTTTGAGGATGAAGGCATATCCAAGACTGTATATGATATGACAATGGGCACAAGTCAGATGCTCACCTGTATGGAGGAACGGCTTAAAGCCCTTGATGCCGATGCGGATATTGATGTATTCGGACAGGAGTTCAATCCATTTACATTTGGTATCGCAAAGGCTGACATGCTTATCCGTGGCGGTGATCCGAACAACATGCAGTTCGGAGACACGCTCTCCGACGATAAATTTACCGACTATCACTTTGACTACGTTATTTCAAATCCGCCCTTTGGTATTCCTTGGAAAAGAGAAGAAAAAGAAGTTGAAGCCGAGCACAAGAAAGGTGCTGCAGGACGGTTCGCACCGGGGCTTCCTTCCAAATCTGACGGACAGATGCTTTTCATGCTGAACGGTGTAGCAAAGCTCAAAGAAACAGGCAGAATGGCAATAATACAGAACGGTTCATCACTTTTCACAGGAGACGCAGGAAGCGGACAGTCTGAAATACGCCGTTACCTCATCGAAAATGACTGGCTGGATGCTATCGTGCAGCTCCCGAATGATACCTTCTACAACACGGGTATCGCCACCTATGTATGGGTTATTACGAGAGATAAAGAAGAAAAACGCATAGGAAAAGTGCAGCTTATTGATGCAAGCAACTGCTATACCAGCCGCAGGAAAAATATCGGTAATAAACGTGTAGACATCACCACTGCCTGCCGTGATTTGATTGTGAAAATCTATGGTGACTACGTGGATGGCACATTCAGGGATGTGGACGAAAACGGCAATGAAATCATCGTAAAGAGTAAGGTATTGGACGCTGTAACACTGGGCTATAACAAGATAACTGTTGAGTCCCCTGAGCTGGACGAGGAAGGCAATAAAGTCCTCAAGAGTAAAAAGCCTGTGGCAGATACCAAGAAACGTGATACGGAGAACGTGCCTCTTGATGAGGATATTGATGCCTATTTCAAGCGAGAGGTATTGCCTTATAATCCTGATGCGTGGATTGACAAGAAAAAGACCAAGGTGGGCTATGAGATTCCGTTTACCCGCACCTTCTATGAATATAAGCAGATAGAGCCGGCTGATGTAATTGCCAAACGTATCGAGGAACACGAAAAGAGCTTGATGGCTAAACTCCATGAACTGTTCGGGGAGGAAGCATAATGAAGGCTATAATGCGCGATGAACAGGAAATGAAGGATAGCGGGATTGAGTGGATAGGGAAAATCCCAGCTTCATGGAATATAGAACGCATGAAAAATCAATTTGTTTATAATAAAGGATTAAACATTACTAAGGCAGATTTAGTAGATGAAGGGGTTGCTGTCATTAGTTATGGACAGATTCATGCAAAAAATAACACTGGTACTACGCTAAACCCTGAGTTTTTAAGATACATATCTCCAGACAATATAGCAATTAATGATAAATCGTTGCTTAATATGGGTGATATTGTTTTTGCCGATACATCTGAGGATTATGATGGGTTAGGAAATGCAGTATATATGGACAGTGATACGGAAACCTATGCTGGATATCACACCATTATAGCAAGGCTGAAAAATATTGATTATTCCAAGTATTTTGCTTATCTATTTAAAAGTGATGCATGGAGAGAGCAACTTCGGGTTCGTGCGAGTGGAATAAAGGTATTTAGTGTGACTCAGAGAATGTTAAATGATGTTACATTGATTATGCCGGAAAAAAATGCTATTAGACCTATTATTTCTTATCTTGATGACCGTTGTGGGAAGATAGATGCTCTCATTGCTGAAGCTAAAGCCAGTATTGAGGAATACAAGGAACTGAAACAGGCTGTTATCTATGAGGCTGTTACTAAGGGATTAGATAAGAATGTTGAGATGAAGGATAGCGGTGTTGAATGGATTGATAATATTCCTGCTAACTGGAATTTGGTAAAAATAACGCGTATCCTTGATAAAAATCATCCGTATGCAATTGGCGATGGTGATCATGGTTCTATAAAGACAGATCAATATCTTGATAGTGGAATACCGTTTATTCGAGTACAAAATTTAGGTTGGGGAACTGCTCTGAATTTGGAAAATGTTGTATATATCTCTGAGGAAGATAATAAACAAATTCAAAACAGTACGTTAAGACCTAATGATATTTTGTTTGCAAAGACTGGTGCCACTATAGGTAAGACTGCAATTATGCCAGATAATATTCCAGTTGCTAATACAACTTCTCATGTAGGGAAAATAACGCTTTCTAAAGAACATAATCCTAAATATGTATTTTATGTACTCAGCTCTCAAGTTGGCTACAGACAATTTTGGGATATTGCACTGCAAAAGACTACACGACCAGAGTTGTCTATCGAAGAAACAAAATCAATAAAAATATTACTGCCTCATGATAGAAGTATTGAAGATGATATTGTTAGCTACTTAGATGATAAATTACCTGTTTTTGATCAACTGATTGAGACGAAAATGGCTTTAATCGAAGACCTAGAAGCCTACAAAAAATCCCTGATTTACGAGGTAGTTACCGGCAAGCGGAAGGTGGTGGAGTAAGTGGCAGAGGATGAAAAGCAGTTTGAATCAAAAATAGAGGAATACCTTATTTCTCCTTTTGGCGGATATACGAAGGCGGATGATTCGGGGTATCGTGCGTCTATAGATATGGCGCTGGATATTGAGACTTTGGTTAAGTTCGTAAAAAGCACTCAGCCTCTTGTATGGCAGCGGTTTGAGAAGCAGTGCAATTCGGATGTTAATCGGAAATTCTACAAGTGCTTTGAGGACGCAGTTCTGGCTGACGGACTGCTTTCTGTGTTGAGGCATGGTTTCAGGCATCGCGGTATGGATTTTAAGGTCTGCTATTTTAAGCCGGAGTCTACACTGAATGAGTCTGCTGTAAAGAAGTACAACAAGAATATCTGCCAGTGCATACGCCAGTGGCATTATTCGGCAGATAATAATAACAGTGTGGATATGATGCTGGCTGTTAATGGTATTCCTGTCGTGGCCATTGAACTGAAAAATCAGCTTACGGGGCAGAGCGTAGACAACGCCAAGACACAGTGGATGTATGACCGTGACCCGCGTGAGCCTGCTTTTCGTCTGAATCATCGTGTTCTTGCCTTTTTTGCTGTTGATCTTTACGAGGCAGCAATGACTACAAAGCTGGAATGGGATAATACGTTCTTCCTGCCATTTAATCAGGGCAGCAATGGTGCAGGAAAAGACGGCGGTGCAGGAAATCCGCAGACTGCTGATAATGATTATGTTACAGCCTATGTATGGAAAAAGGTTCTGCAGAAGGACAGTATGCTGGACATAATTCAGAAGTTCATAAATTATGAAGTCACCACGGAAAAGGTCAAGAAGAACGGAAAGACATCTACTGTTACGAAGAAAAAGATGATTTTCCCAAGATTTCATCAGCTTGATGTGGTTCGCAGACTGGTTGCTGATGCCCGTGAGTATGGCCCGGGACGCAATTATCTTATTCAGCATTCCGCAGGTTCGGGAAAGTCTAACTCTATAGCGTGGACAGCATATCGGCTGGCTTCTCTGCACAACGCAAAGAATGAGCCTGTGTTTACTTCTGTTATTATCGTTACTGACAGACGCAATCTGGACGCACAGCTGCAGGAAACAATCACAGGGTTTGACCATACCTTTGGAAGTGTTGAGACAATCGGGGAGAAGAAGACTTCCAAAGATTTGAAGAATGCCATAAACGAGGGTAAGCGTATTGTTGTTACGACTCTGCAGAAATTCCCTGTAATCTATGAAGAGGTCAAGGACTCATCAGGCAAGTGTTTCGCTGTTATTGTGGATGAGGCTCATTCTTCGCAGACAGGTACTTCGGCTATGAAGATGAAGGTGGCTCTTGCCGATACTTCGGATGCGCTGAAGGAGTATGCGGAGCTTGAGGGGAAAGCAGAGGAAGAACTGCTGGATGAGCAGGACAGAATCGTTAAGGAAATGATTTCTCACGGAAAGCATAAGAATCTGTCCTTCTTTGCTTTTACGGCTACGCCGAAGGAGAAAACCCTGGAGCAGTTCGGTACGGAGTATGAGGACGGTTCTTTCCATCCTTTCCATGTCTACTCTATGAGACAGGCGATAGAGGAAGGATTTATTCTCGATGTTCTGCAGAATTATACTACCTACAGAACGTGCTATCAGATTGCAAGGAATGTGGAGGATAATCCTGATGTTCCGCAGTCCAAGGCACTTAAAATGATTCGGAAGTTCAGTGAGCTTCATCCGTATAATATTCAGCAGAAGACGGCACTTATAGTAGAGACGTTCCGTGATGTGACTAAGCAGAAGATAAACGGCAAGGGAAAGATGATGATGGTTACGTCTTCACGCCTTGCTGCTGTCCGTTATTTCCATGAAATCAAGCGGTATCTCAGGACAAGGCATTATGATGATATAGAGATATTGGCAGCATTTTCGGGTAGTATAAAAGATCCTGAAGACCCGTCGGGTATGGAATATACAGAAAGCAGCCTGAATGTGGATTCTGATGGAGCACATGTTTCGGAAGCACAGACTAAGCAGGTATTCCATGATGAGGGCAATATTCTCATAGTTGCTGAGAAGTATCAGACGGGGTTTGATGAGCCACTGCTTCATACAATGATTGTTGATAAGAAGCTGCGTGGAGTTAAGGCAGTACAGACTCTCTCAAGGCTTAACCGTATTCACCCCGACAAGGAAGATACATATATTCTTGATTTCGTTAATACGGAAGAGGATATTTTGAAGGCGTTCCAGCCGTATTATCAGGAGACTTCTCTTGCGCAGGAAATAAATGTCGATACGATTTACAAGGTGCAGAAACAGCTTCGTGAGTTTAAGATTTATGATGATACGGATATTGAGAATGTCTGCAAGATTTATTTTGATGAAAATGCCCGGAAGAATAATAAGACGCAGGCAGCCATTACAAATACGCTTTTGCCTATTCAGCGTAAGTATAACGAGCTTAATCAGGAACAGCGATATCAGGTACGCAAGATGTGCCGTACCTTTGTGAAGTGGTATTCATACATAACGCAGATTGTCCGTATGTTTGATAAGGAGCTTCACAAGGAGTATGTTTTCTGTTCGTATCTCGCAAAGGTTTTGCCTGCTGATCCTGAAGTGCCGTTTGATTTGGGCAACAGGGTAAGGCTTGAGTATTACAGTTTGAAGAAGACTTTTGAAGGTGCTATTGAGCTTGTGAAGGAACAAAAGGGTGAGTTTGACCCGCCTAAACCGAAAAAACCTGTGAAGCAGGAGGAAACGTTAAGTCCTCTTGAGGAGGTTATCGCAAGGATTAATGAGCAGTACGTCGGTGAGTTCACCGAAGGTGACAGGGTGGTTATTACAGCTCTACATGAGAAGCTCAAGAACAATAAGAAACTGCAGAAGGCTGCGAAAAATGATGGCAGGCAGATGTTTACCAACAATGTTTTCCCGAATATCTTCAACGATACGGCACAGCAGGCGTATGCTGAGAGTCAGGAGACATACACTCAGCTTTTCAGGGATTCGGAGAAGTATCATGTGATAATGAATGCACTGGCTTCGGCCCTGTTCAGCGAGTTGAGCCAGCCGCAGTTGTGAGCTGAAATTTGTTCGTTGCGTCCAAAGGAAATATGCCTGTAATACTTATTTGGTAATACAAATCGGTATCCTGGTCTATACTTTTCCTTTCCTTTTGTTTTATATTCATGGTTATGAAGTGTGTATTGCGACATAGGAGGATATTAAATGGGAGAACAATATCGTCTGCATTGTCCGAATTGTGGCTATGAGGTTTGTGTAAATTTAGGCATTGGGTATTTCTATCCTCAGTATTATCTAGAAACAATGGAAGCAGCAAAAGAAGGAAAATTAGGAGCTACATTGAAAAAGTTTCTGGCTGAACATCCGGAAGGGGTTATTAATCCTGCGCTTACACTTGCTCAGTGTGAAAAATGCGGTAACTATAGTTCGGTTCATGACTATACAATGTATCTTCCCAAAAAGAACAAGAAGAAAGAGTGTACTGAAGGTAAATGGTCTGTTGGAGTACCGGGAGAAGATGTAAGCTATATTAGTTCCTTCGAGGATTATGATGTTTACAAGCTGTTTCCTCATCGATGTGGAAGAAGTTTAGAGGAACTCCATATGGTAAAGGAGGACGGAACACCAATAATTATATCTCTGCCGCAGTGTAAAAGGTGCCGAGGTAAAGTTAAGCTCCTCGACAATAGGGATATTGAAAAGCTGAGATGCCCCAACTGTAAAAATCGGCTTTTGAATGCAGAGTTGATTGCGAGGTGGGATTGACGCGGACTCTATAGGTTTAGATTGTGAAAAATACGCAAATCTTCCAGTAGTTGAGGTGTTGAATGTATAATTACAGAATTGGAAATATAACTGATTATGACATATTGGAACAGGTTTATGACTTTTGTAGTGATACTCATAATGAAGATGAACTGTTAAATCATGTGAGAAAAACCTTAAATGCTTTGTTTGCGCTGCATGAATGTTCGTTGTTTCACGCACCGGAGAACTTGGACGACTTTTTTTGGATGCAAATACTGGGTGCATACAAAAATTGCATGGAAAAGAGTAATATACTTTTCCCTGTACGACCAGTAGTTGGGCCTCAATATAATCACTATACCAGTTCAGATGCTGTGGTGAATATTGATAAACGATTAACTAAATTGTTACCGTATTTTTTTGGTATTAGTTATACCACTGCAGAAGAACGCCATAATAATTGGAAGCTGGCTCGTAATCCGAGCAATATTCTGATAGAACATCGTAAGCTATATGATATTCTCTTTTCGTACTGTTATCCGAACGGTAATTTAAGGTACGATGAAAAAGAGGAAAATAACATATTGGGTAATTTTGCAAAACCGTCGATTTTTAGATTTGATAGCATAGCTGCGGGGAGCTATCGTAAAATCATTGAACACATTCACAGTGAACTTATTTACAGAATATCCGGTTCTAATTCGTGGGGAAGGCTTTTTGCTGCGATGGAGGTTGAACAATTTGCATCGCAGATGCGCAGTCTTGCTTTTTCTTTGATAGAGCAGTTGATGAAGCTTGATTCTGATATGAATTATCCGGTTGAAGGGCGTACCACCGTAAAAACGCTTGATAAAAAACGGTGTGGTGACTTATACGATAAAATAATTAAACGGTGTAAAGATATTGACGTCATATCTATTAAAGAAACAGGGAAAAAGGATAAGTACGTCATTCCTATTAACATGGATATCAACGATGATTCCGATGCGGTGATGTATTATGCCTATGCCTTCTTCCGAAATCTTCAAACTTCTGACTATATACAAGAAATGCAGAAGCATCTGGAAAAAAATTGTGATGTTCTTGATAAAATCCTTGATTTATCCTCACATTATAAGGCGAATCGTATGGATCGTTCTTATTGGGAAAGTGTGGATATGGAAGAGTATCCTTATATTCCGTATAAATGTGTAGAGCAATTTGTTGAGAAAGCATGGAATGGTATCATACCGATTGTTTGTATAGATGATTTTGAAAGTGGTAAAGGAGCAGCTTTCTGTAAGAGACATAGAGAGCATATGATAGGTTTTTTACACTTATTCCAATTAATCAATCATAAAATGGATGAAGAATATATATCTGTTATTGATTTGATAGATTTGTTACACCTGTATGTTCGATTGAAGGTTTGCCGTGTTTCTATTCCGACCTCCTCTAACGGTTATATAAAGACAAATCCCACAAAGCCGGTTAAGGTTGATAGTGCCATGAAGTTGCTGCAGGAGGAGTGGGATCTTAGAGCTGAGAACAAACCCGTGCCGGATGAATTGTATATGAAGAATGTTATCATTGAAACGTGGCTTTCTGCGGTCATGTACATGACGATTAAGGGGCTGGACTGTTCTCTTTTTTTAAAACGAATGGATGCTACGCAAAGTCTATTTCATGCGCTGCTTCAACTCGTTCCCTCTATCACAAAGAAAGACGACAAAGATGTTGATTATGAGACAATAATACATGATTTACTAGATTTCAGTAAGAATACAGATGAGCACATCCGATAATCGGATGTGCTTTTTATTTTGGGGTGAAAAAGTGGCTTAGGGCAATTAAAATCGTTTTATCTTAGAATTGTCTTCAGGAGGTGAATGCGATGAAAACAGAAATAGCGCCGGAAGCCAAATACTGTATGACAGTTGAGGAAGCAGCAGCTTACTTCAATGTGGGGATAAAGCGTCTTATTTGCTTGCTTGAATCACCGGAAGGTGCTGATTTGATGCTGATGGTCGGAGTGAAAAGACTGGTTAAGAGAAAGAAAATGGAACAATATCTTGATCGGTTATATTCACTTTAAAAAAACAGAGCTTCAGCGTGGTATAATAACGGTGCTGAAGCTCTTTCTTATACATGAGGAGCAGATGATAATGGCAAAGAGAAAAGATGACAGGAACCGAGTACTGAAAAGGGGGGAAGGGCAAAGACGTGACGGCAGGTACTACTTCAAGTATCAGGATGCAAAAGGCGAGACTCATTTTATTTACAGTTGGAAGCTTGAACCCTATGATGTACCGCCTGCGGGCAAGAAAAATGAATTGTCTCTGAGGGAAATGGAAAGAACAATAGTTCGTAACGTTGAAGATGGGATTCTTGGCTACGACAGCAAGCTTACTGTACTACAGCTGGTTCAGTTGTATCTTCAGCAAAAAACGGGTGTGAGACACAGCACGCAAGCAAACTACACGTTCGTTGTCAACATCCTCAAGAAGGAGCCCTTTGGAAACATGCCGATTGGCCGCGTAAAAATGTCCGATGCGAGGCGCTGGCTTATAAAGCTGCAGAAAAAGGATGGAAGGGGTTATAGTTCGATTCATGCAATCCGCGGTGTCATTAGACCTGCCTTCCAGATGGCGGTAGAAGATGATATGCTGAATAAGAACCCATTCCAATTCGAGCTTGCCACTGTAGTTATGAATGATAGTATAATCCGTCAGGCTATAACTCGGGAACAGGAACGTAGATTTCTTGAGTTTGTGGCGAATGATAAGCATTTCTCACGGTACTATGATGGGATATACATCTTGTTGAATACTGGGCTCAGAATTTCGGAGTTTGTAGGGCTTACAATCAATGATATTGATTTGAAGGCCAAACGTTTGACTGTAGACCATCAGCTACAAAGAACCGGGAAAATGGAGTATATTATTGAAAAGCCTAAAACAGAGGCGGGGAACAGAATTATTCCAATTAATGACAGTGTATGCGAGGCGTTTAAGCGGATAATTGCGAATCGGAAGAAGCCAAAAGTGGAACCGATGATTGAAGGTAAGATCGGGTTTCTGTTTTTGGATAAAAATGACATGCCTATGGTGGCCTTGCATTGGGAGAAGTATTTTCAGCACATTTGTTCAAAGTACAATTCCATATATAAGGTCCAGCTTCCTAAAATAACGCCGCATGTATGTCGTCACACCTACTGCAGCAAAATGGTACACTCGGGAATAAGCCCCAAAACGGTCCAATTTTTGATGGGACATTCTGATATCGGCGTCACGTTAAATACGTATACCCACACCAGCGTTGATTTGGCGGAACAAGAGCTTAAAAAGATGGAATTATAAAAAGTTGTAAACCGAACAATTTTAGAACACTTTTACAACTTTTTTACAACTTTTTACAACTTATTTATGCGGGTTTTTGCAGATTTGTGCCAAATTCCCAAAAAATAAAAATGGCTAGAACCATTGATATATCAAGGTTTTTGAGGAGATACGACTGATGGTGAAAATCATATTTATTTGCCACGGCAATATTTGCCGTTCGCCTATGTGCGAGTCCGTTATGAAGGAGCTCGTGCGTCGTGAAGGGCTGGAGAATGAGTTTGTTATCGCTTCGGCTGCGACTACTACTGAGGAAATCGGGCATGATGTTCACCGGGGGACAAAGGAAGAACTGAGGAAGCACGATATACCCTTCGAACCCCGCAGAGCGCGGCAGCTTACCCGTGACGAGTATGAGGATTGGGATTATATTGTTGCCATGGATACGGAGAATATGGAGGATATTCCATATATTATTGGCGCTGATAAAGAACATAAGGTGCACCGCCTGATGGAATACTGCGGAGAAAACCGTGATGTTGCCGACCCGTGGTATACAGGTAATTTTGCAAAAACATATGATGATGTTCTGCGGGGGTGCAGGGCACTGCTTGAAAAAATTAAAAACGAAAAGTAAATCAGAAAACCCGTTGGTATGATCCGGAAAGAAATTTCGCTGCTCACACTGACGGGTATTTTTATGTAATTTTTATGCTAATAAGTGGTGTTTATGTGGCGCTTTGGAAGGATTTTTAGTGATGGCTGTAGAACTGTGAATAAAATAATGCTGTGGGGCGTAAAAAGTCATACTGAAGTCACATAATGGCAGCAGAATTGAATCAAATATATGATTTTATATTAGGGGGCGGCGTATGTTTGATATATTGGTTGTCGAGGACGACAAAAATCTTAACCGTATGATTTGCACTAAGCTGCAGCAGGCGCAGTATCATGTTTTTCCTGCCTTTGACGGGCTGGAAGCGTTGGATATTATGGACCGTGAGCACATTGATTTGGTAATCAGTGATGTAATGATGCCAAAGATGGACGGTCTTGAACTGGCATCTGCATTAAGAGGCGCAAAGATGACCTTGCCGATTTTAATGATTACGGCAAAGGGACAGATGGAGGATATGGAGAAGGGCTTCCGTGCAGGAACGGATGATTACATGGTAAAGCCTATCCAGCTTCGGGAGCTTCTGCTGCGTGTTGAGGCACTCCTGAGACGGGCGAAGCTGATGAGTGAGAAGCAGCTTCAGATTAAGGGTACTGTTCTGGATTATGCTTCGCTTACCGTGAGTACCGGAGGTCATTCGGAGAGTCTGCCTCCAAAAGAGTTTTATCTTCTGTTCAAGCTGCTTAACAGACCGGGAATTATTTTTACACGGCAGGAGCTTTTGGATGAAATCTGGGGGATGGATAAGGATACGGACAGCAGAAATGTGGATGCGCATATAAAGAAGCTTCGGCACCGCTTCGCAGACAATCCGGATTTTTCAATTGAGACGGTGCGGGGATTGGGGTACAAGGCGGTATTTAAGGAGATTGATTCATGAAGCTCTGGAGAGTAAAAGACGGGAAAAGGCAGCTTGTTATTCCTTTGCGGCTTTATCACAGTCTGTCAACGCTGGCAACATTGGGAATTTGCTGTTTTGTATCAAGCCTTTTGGTGTTTTGTATCAACCATTTTTTTCAGGCGGAGCTTGAACTTCTGCCGGCGCTTGCGGTTTGCAGTGTTATGACGCTGGTTTTTGCTGCTGCGCTTTTGGCGTGGGAGGCAGGCGTTTATATCCGTCCGGCAAGGGCTCTTATGGAAGCAGCAGGGCATGTCGCAGAGGGGGATTTCAGTGTACGTATTCCAAAGTCTGAAGGATTAATCAGTCTTGAGGAGAGCCGTATACTTATTGACCATTTTAATCAGATGGCGAAGGAGCTTCAAAGCATTGACCATATGCAAAAGGGCTTTACCGGGAGTGTTTCTCACGAGTTCAGGACGCCTTTGTCGTCAATAGTAGGTTTTTCGGAGATTTTGCTGGAGGATGGGCTGTCTGACTCTGAGCGCAGGGAATATACGGTTCTTGTGCATGATGAGGCACTCCGCCTGTCGCGCTTGGCGGATAATCTGCTGCGGCTGTCAAAGCTGGATGCACAGGCGATAGTTATGAGGCATGAGCCTATTGATGTTGATGAGCAGATACGGCAGTGTGTCATTCTTCTGGCAGACAGATGGGAACCCAAAAATATTTCATTTGACATTGATTTGCCGCATATGCAGATTGAAGGCGACCCTGATATGACAAAACAGGTTTGGCTGAATCTGATAGATAATGCAGTGAAGTATTCCGATGATGGGAAAGCAATCCACATTTCAGGGCAGATATTTCCTGATTCGGTGTGTGTCAGAATACACGACGAAGGAATTGGAATCCCGAAGGATAAACAGGAGCGTATATTTGAGCGGTTTTATCAGTGTGATGAATCCCATAAGGAAAAGGGACATGGACTTGGCCTGTCCATTGTCAAACGAATTTTAGAGCTTTTGGGAGGACAGATTGGCTGCAGCAGTGAACCGGGCAAAGGGACGGAAATGGCGGTGGCTCTTCCACTGAACCGTCATACGACATGCTGTTTGCGTATTCAGTAAAAATTATGTTTATTTGGTCACATAAAGGTCATAAAAGACTTTTATAATGCCTTCAATCAAAGTTTGCCAAAGGCAAACTTTCCTCTGTGGCATTTTGCCAATGGCACTAGCTGCGCGTCGCGCGAGGCGGGAGATATGCTCACCGCCTGTTATTTGTCCCAGCCCCCACTTACAGAAGTGTGGGACATCTTTTGCCGAGTTATATTATGTTCTGTGAAAATATGTTGTGGAAAAGGAGCGATTTACATGAGTTTACACGGTATTACAAAAGGAACACCATTAGAAAAGATGGCAGAAATGATGGCCCTTGGTGAAGCAAAGGGTACGATGATGTACTACACGCTGGCCCGTCTTGCAAAGGAGCAGGGGCTGGATGATGTTGCGGCACAGTTCGTACAGGCAGCTAATCAGGAAGCAGTACACGCAGGCTTTTACGCTACAGTCAACGGCATGCTGCCGAAGGATTTCTGGCAGCTGGTGCGTGGAGTTATGAGTGCTGAAACCAGCGGTGAAAAGAAGGTCAAGGCCATGGCTGATAAGTTCAGGGAAGCCGGATTTGGTGAAGCTGCCGATGAAATGGAGATTTTTGCAAGGCAGGAAGGCCATCATGGCGTGATGCTGGCTAAAATTTTGGAAAAGCACTGCCCGGGACTGTTTGAAGCAGCGGGTAAAAAGATTTATGTATGCGCGGTCTGCGGATATGAATACGTCGGAGATCTCGACGCCGAGCCTGAGGACTTCGTTTGCCCGCTCTGCGGACAGCCGAAAAAGGTGTTTAGTCTGAAGGACTGAGGTGATTTCGAAAATGACTGATCAGGAAGTAATAAATGCATTTCATATAATGTGGGATAATTTTCCGGAGCCTGTGACTATTACACAGCGAAGCAGAGAGATTATTGCCGTGAACAAAAAAGCGACAGAGATGGGCCTGACCGCAGGGATTAAGTGTTCATCTATCGGAAAACCCGAAGACCATAAGGGCTGCCTGTGCAACAAGGCAATTGATGAAAACAAGTCCGTGCATGTGGCCTATGAAGGCCCGCAGGGCAAGGCATACGGCTTTTGGACTCCGATTACGGAACGTCCTGAATGGATTCTCCACTTCAGTGTTGGTTTGGCCGCAGAATATCTGGAAATAAAGCGCTGAATAAAGTGGAGATTCCACCGGTGTGAGGCTCTTTATCCGATGCTTTGAATGCTTGGAGAGTATAGGAGAAAGTTATGTCTACAAAAATTTATTTAAGCGAAGTTATGATGCCGAGTCAAACGAATCCCAGTGGAAACGTTCATGGCGGCGAATTAATGAAAATGATGGACTCCACCGCTTATGCCGCAGCACGTAAATTCTGTCGTTCAAATGTGGTTACTGCCAGAGTTGATGAATTGGAATTTCACACGCCCATATTGATAGGTGATTTGGTTACGTGCACGGCAGAGGTCATATATGTGGGACGTACTTCGATGGAAGTGGCTGTCAATGTGGAGGTTGAGGTTTTGGAAGCAGAGCAGGGGCCTCAGCATGCTCTGTCTGCTTATTTCACTATGGTAGCTTTGGACCGCAATGGACGTCCGATGGCAGTACCTCCGCTGAAGCTGGAAACAGAGGAAGAAAAAGCAGCTTTCGAGGAGGCTAAAAAGCGTCATGAGCTTTATCATGACCGCAAGAAAAAACGTGAGCAGACGAAGCAAAAACAAGATGACTGCATTTAATTTGTATTGAACGGCCGATGCTTCAGGCCGCAAAAAAAGGTCGACCGGATTTCCGGCCGACCTTTTTTGTGTAAGCTAGTGATTTGTCAGAAGCTCATAGAGTAACTGTTTATTACAGAGCAGACTCAATGAATGCCTTAAGCTCGCCCGTTGTCATGCCACCGACATGATGAGCTACAATCTGTCCGCCTGAGATTATGTAGGACTGCGGGATTGCATCAAGCTTATAAGCTGAGGAAATGGCATTCACATCACCCGTATAGAACGGAATCGAGAAGGATGCGCCCTGACCGCGGAGATAAGCATAAGCGTCATCTGTAGGGTAGTCTACGGAAACTGCAGCGAAGTTTACTCTGTCGCCATAAATCTGATAAACCTCGTTGATGGACGGCATTTCACCTACGCATGGAGGGCACCATGAAGCCCAGAAATTCAAAAACAGCGGTTTGCTCTGAGAAAGCTCTGCGATAGAAGTACTGCTGCCATCGCGAAGATTTATGAGCGCCTGATCGGGTGCAGCTGCAGCCTCGGCTGTGCAGGAAATCTGCGGAGCCAGATCTGTCGGAGCAAAAGCAGGGGCAAATGCGAGAAGTCCCGTTGCAGCGAGAGCCATAAGTGTTTTTTTCATAATGAATTCCTCCTTAGGTTTTTGAACTTTCATTGTTTTTATTCGACAGGCGGTGAAACTGAATCGCCTGAGTCGGACAGGATGAAATGCAGCTGCCGCAGGAAATACATTCGTGATCTCCGGCAATCTTTGTATCCATTTTGCATACGGCTGCGCATTTGCCGCAGTGAATGCAGGATGAAGCGTTGACAGTTATACCAAGCAGAGCATATTTGTTCAGCAGACCGTAAAAAGCTCCGAGAGGGCAGAACCATCGGCAGAATGGGCGGTATATGAATATCATAAGAATGAGGAAAACCGCCAGCAAAGAGAATTTCCATACCGTCAGCCAGCCTGCAGCAGAACGAAGCATCGGGTTGAATGAGAGAAGAGGTACAGCGCCTTCCAAAGTTCCTGCAGGGCAGATAAACTTACAGAAGGCCGGGACGCCGATGCCGGTCATGAAAAAGAAGGCAAACGGCAGTATCAGTACAAAGACAACTGCCCAAAGATATTTCAGGCGGCTGAGTTTTTGTGTCAGCTTTGATTTTTTCAGCTTCGGGCCGGGAAGCTTGTGGAGAAGCTCCTGCAGAAATCCGAAGGGACATGCCCAGCCGCAAATAACGCGTCCAAGCAGGAGTCCGAACAGCAGCATTGTCCCCAGCACATACGCAGGGAATTTCGGTACCGCGCCTGAAAAAAAGCTCTGAAGCGAACCGAGGGGACACGCAGCTGCTGCCGCAGGGCATGAATAGCAGTTGAGCCCCGGAACACATATATTTTTAGTCCATTCTCTTGATATACGTCCGCCGGTAAGATTTGAAAGATACGGATTATACAGCAGAGTAGAAAAAAACTGTGCTATGGTTCTTTTAGCCAATTCCGATACACTCCAAACATATTCGTGCCGCTTTGCCGAATACCAGACGCGGTTCGTTGAAATAAATGCCTGCGGAAAGCAGTGCAGCAGCCGCAAGCCAGAGATACTTTTTCATATCAATCACCTGATTAGCATATTTACTGCCGGCGCGTACTTCACTGAATTCGAAATCTTCGCCTTTTTTGAAAAATTCTTTTCTACATAATAGCATAATGTCTTTTACAGAGCAATTGTTTAACGGTTGTGTATTTTGAAGAATAGGAGCGGTAAGGTATGACTGAATGGTAGTTATTGACTCTCTTGAGAAGCGTGTGATGCCTTATACATAGTGGGGTATAGACTGTTTACGATATGATTTAATTCTTGACGTTGTGACTAGGATAAGCTATGATAATGATAGTATTTTGCATCACGCAGGGTATTAAAAGAAATTTAACAGGAGGAGTTAAAATGTTTTCTAAGAGCGATTTTTGGATTGGTTTGGCAGTAGGCGCAGTTGTCGGAGTTTTCGGTTATCGTTTCATGCAGGAGCGTGAGCAGCAGATGATGGCTCTTTCGGAGGGTGCATCTGCAGGACAGATTCCTTTGGCAGAGCTCGAGCGTCAGAAGGAAGAGCTTGAGGACCTGATTGCAGCACAGAAAGCTCAGGAGAAATAATAGTCAGCAGAAAGGAGACTGCCTTTGTAGAAAAGACAGTTTCCTTTATTTGTTTTTGGAGAGATTTTTATGAAACAGATTTCGCTGGGAATCCCCATGCTTGGTGCTGTTGCGGGAACGCTTCTGTCACTTGCGCTTCCTTCAAAGCGTGGGCATATTATCTGCGGAGCAGTTTGGACAGGGCTTTCTGTGCTTCATGCATGGCAGTACCGTAAAAAACTGGAGCAGGATATTAAGAGAAACGGTGGTTTTTTTGACATGACGCTTTTTCCGCAATCAAAATTGGATTTTTTTGTCCGTGCGGTAGATGTTGCTTCGTATATTCCGGGCCGTACACGTCTTTATACACGTGCGCTCGTCGGGAATGAAGCACTTGCAAAGCAGGTGAAGGATGAGCTTTCAGGTGCTGCGGGTATGAAGAGTGTTTTGGTTAATACGACTACGGGCTCTATTCTTCTGGAATATGATCCTGAGGTTTTGAGGACGAACCCGGATTTGGCACGAATGGAAAATTATATCAAGACACATGTAAAGAAAAGATAGTTTAAAAGGATTTTACGGAAAGGAAGATAAAGTATGTCCTACATGTCCGGAATGATGCTGGGATTGGCTTTCGGCAAGAAGGTCAGAAGCCTTTTGAAGGGCTGTCCTGCAAAGACTGAAGCGGCAGCATTTACACTGGCGCGTGCTATCCCGGGAAGACGCCGCTATTATGCAAAGCGGCTTATCGGGAATGAGGAGCTGGCAAAGCTTTTGGAGACTTCGCTTGTAAAGCTCGATTATGTTGATGAGGTTAAGGCAAGCCATATAACAGGAAGCCTTTTGATTGTATATCATGGTAATGAGTCGAAATTGGATGCAGTTGTATCGTATCTTGCGACACGTGTTTTTGGAATGTCTGCAAAGGAGCCGCAGATTGGTGCGGCCGACAACGCTCTCTCTCATGAGGGTTCAGCGGAAACGCTTGCTTCCTTCGGACAGAGTGTAAGGGGAACCTTTAACGCGTTCAACCGCCATATCAAAATGCTGACGGGAGGATGGTTTGATTTGCCGTCACTTCTCTCGCTGCTGTTTACTATAAGAGGTTTGCAGAAAATACTTGTTTTGAAGCAGCTCCCACCCGGACCACAGCTTATCTGGTGGGCATTCTCACTTCTGAGAGGATGGCGGATTGCATGAATTACCGTCTTGTGAGTGTTCCACTGGCATCAGAGCTTTCGCATGAGGCAAGGCTTCTCGCGGGAGCACGCCTGAGGGCTGCCAGAGGCGTTGTATCGGCAGCTGCGGACGGAAAAACACTCCGTGTATGGTACAGGGGCACGAGACTTTCTGACGCGGCTATGCGTCAGATTCAGCGCATCAGAGAAAAAACCGAGGAGCGCGTTTCTGAGCCCAAGATGGAGGATTACCGCAGAGATGCTCTGATTTCCCTGGGCGTTTTTGCTGCGATGAAGCTTTTGGAAAAAAATGCGCCCGGAGCTTATGTGGGACTTCGCTTTTTAAGAAGTATTCTCGTCCTCGGTATGGCGAGAGGATTGTTCAAGAGCGGATACGGCGGACTTATCAGAGACCGCCGTCCAAACGCTGATACACTGACCGCAACGGCTGTCGCGGCATCGGTGCTTTCGGGACGTCCTGAATCAAGTCTTTCCCTTCTTACACTGTCAAATGTCGCAGAGATGCTTACGAGCTATGCCGCAGAGCGTGCACGCCGTCAGATTTCGGGCCTTCTGAATCTCAATCAGCGCTTTGTGTGGCTGGTGGACGGCGGCGTAGAAAGAAAGGTTCCTGTGGAGTCACTGAAGGCAGGGGATATGATTGCCGCTCATGCAGGTGAGATGATATGTATTGACGGACGAGTATTGGAAGGCTCGGCTGCTGTCAACCAGTCTTCAATTACTGGCGAATCCAATCCTGCCATGAAGCAGGAAAAATCACGGGTATACGCAGGAAGCGTCGTGGAAGCGGGAGAGCTTACGATTCTTGTCGAAAAGGTCGGAAAGGATACGTCTCTTGCGCATATTGTTCACCTCGTAGAAGAAGCGCAGGCACAGCGCGCGCCTGTACAGAACTTTGCTGACCAGATGGCTAACCTTTTGGTGCCTGTATCTTTGCTGGGGGCTGTTGTTGTATACGGGGCAACCCGTGACTGGCAGCGTGTATTGAATCTTCTCTTTATTGATTTCTCCTGCGGCCTGAAGCTTTCTACGGCTACGGCGATTTCTGCCGCTATTGCAGCCGCAGCGAAAAAGGGAATCCTGGTAAAGGGCGGAAACTATATAGAGGCTTTGGCGGAGGCAGACACGCTTGTTCTTGATAAGACAGGCACTCTGACTGTTGGTGTACCGCAGATTTCCTTCATCAGAACTGTTGAAGGTGTAAGCGAAAAAGAAACTGTACTTCTTGCGGCATCTGCCGAGATGCATTCTGTACATCCGCTTGCGGTTGCAATTCAGAAATACGTCCGCGAAAAGGCGTGGGAGGTTCCTCAGCATAAAAGCTCCGAAACCATTGTCGCACGCGGCATGAAGGCCTCCGTTCCTGATTTTGACGGCTTCAAGGGTGGCTCTGTGCTTGTTGGCAGCCGGAAATTCATGGAGGAATCAAAGGTCAAAAAGCTTGATGACATAACGATAGAAGACAAATCACCGAATCGCATTTATGTGGCACGGGACAAAAAGCTTCTGGGTGTCATCGGAATAAATGACCCGATTCGTCCCAAGATGAAAAAGACGCTTAATCAGATGCGCCGTCACGGTATTGATGAAATCGTGATGCTCACAGGTGACTCCAAGGAGGTCGCCGCACAGGTAGCACAGGAGATGGACATAGACTCCTTCTATGCAGAGGTTCTTCCCGAGGATAAGGCAAACTACGTTCAGAAGCTGAAGGAACGCGGATGTATCATGATGGTCGGTGACGGCATAAATGACGCGCCTGCGCTTGCCTTTGCCAATGTCGGAGTGAGCCTTGGCGGACAGCAGACGGATATTGCGGCCGAGTCAGGCGCAGTAACAATCCGCTCCGAGGACCCGGAGGGCCTTATGACAGCCCTTTCCATCGGACGCCGCACCATGAGCCTGATTCGTCAGAACTTCACGGCGACAATCACGGTAAACTCTGCCGCGATGCTTTTGGGAGCTCTTGGAAAAATCAATCCGCTTTGGGCGGCGATTATTCATAACACGGCTACCCTGGCTGTTGTCCTGAACAGCGCGCGTATTTTAGGAAGCGGAAAAAAGAAATTACTTCCTCACATAGGATTGTTTTAAATGCTTTTATAAGCCCTCTGCCTGATTAGAGAAGCGGGGGCTTATTTTTATTGTCAAATATGATATTGACCATTTGACTTTTTTGCAAAGTGTAACTATAATAGATACATACCAACAGAGATGAGGCGCCGCGGGTGCCTCTTTCTTTGTGAATCGAAATTACTTTGAAAGGGAGCAAGAACCAAATGGCAAAGGAACAACACGAATTTCAGGCGGAGACGAAACAGCTGCTGGACCTTATGGTTCATTCCATTTATACGAATCATGAGATTTTCCTGCGCGAGCTCATTTCGAATGCTTCTGATGCAATCGACAAGGTGCATTTTGAAGCTCTGACGAACCGTGACCTTCTGGAGGGGGACGAGTCGTATGAAATTTTCCTCGTGCCTGATAAAGAAAGCCATACACTGACGATTTCCGATAACGGTATCGGAATGAATCTTGAAGAAGTTATTGAAAATATCGGTACGATTGCAAAGTCCGGTACTAAGGCATTTCTCGAGAAGCTGAAGGAAGCAAAGGAATCCGATGCATCCGTCAGCGACAAGGATATGATTGGTCAGTTCGGTGTAGGCTTCTATTCTGCATTCATGGTAGCTGACAGAGTAGTAATCACAACACGCAAGGCTGGAGAGAAGCAGGCTGTACGCTGGGAATCCGACGGCAGCGGTTCCTTCACGACAGAGGAATGTGAGAAGGAGAAGCGCGGTACGTCTATCACGCTCTTCCTCGGAAAGGATTTCTACGGCGACTCCACTGAGGAAAACTACGAAGACCAGTACACGCTTGAACGCCTTGTGAAGAAATATTCGGATTATGTACGCTACCCGATTAAGATGAACTGGGAGTCGGAGGAAATGCCGCGCGACAAGGACGGCAAAATCATTCCTGATTCCAAGCCTGAGAAAAAGGTTGAAATCCGTACCCTTAATTCAATGCAGCCGCTTTGGACAAAGGGCAAGAGTGACATCACACAGGACGAATACAACGAATTTTACAAGAATCAGTTCCATGACTGGGAGAATCCTATGGAGATTTTCCATGTGAATGCAGAGGGTGCTGTTGAGTTTACGGCGCTCATGTTCATTCCTGAGAATGCTCCGTTCAACCTTTATCATGCTGATTTTGAGCCGGGACTGCAGCTTTATTCCCGCCACGTATTTATCATGGATAAATGCAAGGACCTCCTGCCGGACTACCTGCGCTTTGTAAAAGGTCTTGTAGATTCTCCGGACCTTTCTCTTAATATCTCCCGTGAGCTTCTGCAGCAGAGCCGCGAACTCAAGGTCATCGGCAAAAATCTTGAGAAGACAATTCTCAAGACACTGGCAAAGCAGCTTGAGAAGGAACGCGAGAAATACGAGAAATTCTGGGCACAGTTCGGTAAATCCCTGAAGATTGGTGTCTATGGCAGCATTTACAGCGGCGGAGATACAAAGGATAAGCTGAAGGATCTCCTTCTTTTCGAGACATCAAAGGAAGGTAAGCTGACCTCTCTCAAAGAATACAAGGAGCGCATGCCTGAGAGCCAGAAAAAGATTTTCTACGCAACAGGCAAGGACAAGGCAATCATCGACGAGCTTCCGCAGATGGAGCTTTTGCGTGAAAAAGGTCTTGAGGTGCTGTATCTTACTGACCCTGTGGATGAGTTCTGCATTGAAGCGCTGCACGAGTATGATGGAAAAGAATTCCAGTCCATCAGCCGCGGTGAGCTTGACCTCGGTGATGCCGAGTCCGAGCAGGAGAAGAAGGAAACAGAGAACATTGCCAAGGAAAACGGCGACCTCATGAAGGATATAAAGGAAGCGCTCGGAGATAAGGTCGGTGAGGTAAAGGTTTCAAGCCGTCTGAAATCCAGTGCTGTCTGCCTCGTAGCATCAGCAGAAGGCCCGTCCCTTTCCATGGAGCAGACCTTCTCTGACATGGACAATCCTATGTTCAAGGCAAAACGTATTCTTGAAATCAATCCGAAGCATGACCTTTTCGGACGTCTGCAGCAGCTTCATGACGCAGGAAAGGACAGTCAGGAATTCAAGGATTACTGCGATATGCTTTATACGCAGGCACTTCTTATCGAAGGCATTATGCCTGATGACCCTGTTGCCTTTGCAAATAAGGTTGCAAAGCTCATGGCCAAGTAAATACCATACGTTGAAGAAAACTCTGCTCAGGTGGCAGAGTTTTCTTGCAATTATAAAGGATTTATGCTATTCTAAGCCACGGGTATTGATAACATCCGTTGACGGAGTTATACAAAAACGCCTGCTCACAATAAAACGACTGCTTGGATCATGTGACCGAGACAGGGTATAGTATTAAGCATATTACTGCGCCTTTCGGTCCGATACGGGAGGCGCTTTTCTTGTGGGAAAAATCTGGAGGGATTCCTGTGAAAAAATTTTGCAAGCTCATGGTAGACAACATGGCGGTTCTGGTGCTTTTGATTGCTGTTCTTGCTATCGCTTATCCGCCTTCACTTACGTGGGTAGGACCGTGGGTATCAATCATGCTGGGCATTGTTATGTTCGGCATGGGTATGACGCTTAAATTTGATGATTTCCGTATGCTGGCAAAGCGGCCGTGGGAGATATTTCTTGGCGCGCTGGCGCAGTTTACGATTATGCCGGCAGCAGCATACCTGCTGGTCAAGGTGTTTAATCTTCCGCCTGAGCTCGCTATCGGAGTTGTTCTGGTCGGAACATGTCCCGGCGGTACGGCATCGAACGTTATTGCTTACCTCGCAAAGGGTGACGTTGCTCTTTCAGTCGCTATGACGATGACGACTACATTGCTGGCGCCTATTGTCACACCGACGATTACATGGCTTTTGGCCGGAGCGTGGGTAGACATTTCCCTTACTAAAATGATGATTTCCATCGCGCAGATGGTTTTGGCTCCGGTTATTCTCGGACTTTTGATGAATGAATTCTGCGGCGGCTTCGTAAAGAAGGTCACGCCTGTACTTCCTCTTGTTTCAGTTGTAACTATCGTGCTTCTCGTCGGAGGCGTTGTTGCTCTTTCAGCCTCCAAGCTTTTGACACATGGGCTCCTCATTGCAGGCGTTGTTGTGTGCCATAATGCTCTCGGACTTATATGCGGATACGCATTCGGAAAGCTGTTCCGCCTCACAGAGCCTAAGGTGCGCTCCCTTTCCATTGAGGTAGGCATGCAGAACTCAGGCCTTGCGGCATCTCTTGCGCTGATGTATTTCAGTCCTGCAGCAGCTATACCGGGAGCGATTTTCAGTGTATGGCATAATATATCGGGTTCCATAGTGGCAAATTATTATAACCGCAAGGATGCAGCCAACGAAGAGGTTGTGCCGGCCAAGACGGTATGATTGAAAAATACAGGTAAAAATACAAAAGGAGTCATTTCAATGAAGGTATTGCGTACAGTCAAAGAAATTCAGGAATATACGAAGGAAGTTAAGGCACAGGGAAAGACAATCGGTCTTGTTCCGACAATGGGATGCCTGCATGAAGGACATCTTACACTCATGCGTGCGGCGAGAGAGGCATGTGATATTGTTATTGCTTCGGTATTTGTAAATCCGACGCAGTTCGGACCGAACGAGGATTTTGATGCGTATCCGCGCCAGTTCGATGAGGACTGCAAAAAGCTCGAGACAGTTCCTGTCGATGCAGTATTTCATCCTGAGCCTGAGGAAATGTATCCTGAGGGCTTCTGCACCTACGTCAATGTTGAGGGTGAATTCACGCACAGACTCTGTGGCGCGCAGCGTCCGATTCATTTCCGCGGCGTAGCTACTGTTGTAACAAAGCTCATGAATCTCGCCCGTGCTGACAAGGCATTCTTCGGTCAGAAGGACGCGCAGCAGGTAGTGGTTGTCAAACGCTTTGTTGAAGACCTCAATATACCTGTTGAAATCACGATGGTTCCGATTGTTCGCGAACCCAGTGGTCTTGCAAGAAGCTCAAGAAACCGTTACCTCTCGGATAAAGAAAAGGAAGCAGCTCTTATATTGAGCAAGAGCCTCAAGGAAGGGCAGAAGGCCTTTGAGAGCGGAGAGAAGAACGCAAGAAAGATTGAAGAAATCGTCACAGCTAAGATTAAGACAGAGCCGATGGCATCCATTGACTATGTGAAGGTTTATTCCTTCCCTGCACTTGAGCCTATTGATACAGTGGATGACGAAGCACTGCTTGCTATTGCGGTCCGCATCGGAAAAACCCGCCTCATTGATAACGTCATTCTTAAATAATTTTTATTCTATACAGTTTGGAGGAACCAACGGATGTTTTTGAATCTGTTCAAATCGAAAATTCACCGCGCAACAGTCACGGAAGCAAATCTTGAGTACATGGGAAGCATCACGATTGATGAGGCACTCATGGAAAAGGCACATATCCTGCCGAATGAGCGCGTGCAGGTAGTGGACAACAACAACGGTTCACGCCTTGAGACTTATGTTATCCCGGGACCGAAGGATTCCGGTGTTATCTGCCTGAACGGTGCTGCAGCCCGTCTTGTGCAGCCGGGAGATACCGTCATCATCATGGCATACGCATGGATGGATGAAAAGGAAGCCGAGAGCTACAAACCGACGGTCGTTATGGTTGACAGCAAAAACAAGGCTGTCGAGGTACGCCGTGTTGAGCATGCGGGCGAAGTCGGCTGAGTAAGGCCTTATGAAAATTTTAAGCGGTACGCAGAAAAATGCGCGCCGCTTTTTTTATTACAGTAGATAAAAACTTGTCTAAAAATTATTCGTGGCTATACTCTTTCAACTATAAAAAGAGTATCATATATATGTATTGAAAATTTGTACAGCAGAGGCGCTGTACATTTTTGGGGGAATGCTTAGTGCAAAAACTGCGGATACTTTTCGCTGCGGCATGCTTTATGTTCATTGCGGCAACCGCATCGGCTGCAATGGTTACGACAACAGGGCAGGGCGGCTCGGAGCGTGACGCGCTGCATGATGCCATGCGAAACGCGATAGAGCAGCAGGTAGGCGTGCTTGTTGACAGTAAAACCTACGTGCAGAATTATAAGGTCATACACGATCAGATTTTTACCCACTCTGAGGGTTACATAAAAAGCTACAGCATTGTAAACAAGCAGTATGTAAACGCAATATATTCGGTCACGATACAGGCGGATGTAGCAAGCGACATACTGAATACGGACCTCATGAATAAGCTGCAGAAGCAGCAGGTGGTCAGGGCGAATATGCAGGACCCGCGTGTGGGTGTTATTGTCATGGAAAATGACGGTACGGAGAATTCAGCTCTTGAGAGCAAATTGATGAAAGGTCTTGCCAATAACGGATTTTCGCGGATAGTAGACATGCGGCAGATTGATGCCTCGGTCAAAAATCGTATATCCGATGCTGTATTCGAGGATGATATGGACCTTGCACAGATGCTGAAATCCCAGTTCAACGCGGATTATCTGGTGATGGGATATATAGACAAGACCTCTGACGCGGTCTCTGTTCCAGGGGATATTCCCTTTGTGAATTCACTTCAAAATGTCGTTGTAACGATTTCAATTCGTATGCTGAACACGAATACTGGAGAAGTTGTTTATGCCGATTCCTTTGAAGGACAGGCCTTTGATTTCGGAGCGAAGGCAGAACAGGAGGCCATGAAGAAGGCTTCGAAAAATATCGTCAAGGAGCTCTCACGCTCCGCGCTTAAAAAAGCGGCAAATCCTGAGCAGCATATTACTTTGATTGTTACAAACGGAGCTCTTGGAACGATGTCTGAGGCATATAACCGAATAAGCAGCATTTCAGGAGTGAATGGAGTATACGTCAGAAGCACGCAGTCCGGAAATATACAGATGGACGTGGATTATTACGGGACGGCCTATGATTTGGCGCAGGCTCTTGAAAGAAGCGGAATAGGAATAAGCGAAATGAATTCGGAGTACATCCGGATTTGAGTCCAAATAAGGGAGGAATATTTCATGAAAAAAATAGCGGCATTACTCATTATGTGCTGTATGCTGGTGTTCGGCAGTGTGGCGTCTGCGGCATCGGGAGCGAATTTTGATGCGAACCGTGTAGAGGCCGACGGCTACGGTGTAGAACCTGATAATGCAGGAAGCGCGGTGCAGGCACGGCTTATGGCCCGCAGAGCGGCAATCGCGGATGCCCAGAGAAATCTCGCGGAGCAGATTGCGGGGGTGCAGGTAAATGCGGAGACAACAGTCCGTGACATGCAGCTGGCAAGCGATGTAGTGACAACCAGAGTCTCGGCAGTTTTGAAGGGAGCTAAGGTTATCGAGGAATCCTACGAGGACGGTGCCTATCATGTTGTACTGGCACTGCCTGTATTTGGAGCAAGGAACTCCCTGGCCTCTGTAGTTCTTCCGTCGAACCCTGTAAAAACAGAATTTCCCAAGGCACTTACGCCTGAGCCTGAGGAGAATCCATACGCGCCCGAATATACACCGGAGACAACCATTGAGCCGACAACTCACCGCGTCAGCGGAACATATACAGGTATTATCGTCGACTGCACAGGGCTGGGGCTTCGCACCGCAATGTCTCCTGTAATAAAAACCACATCGGGGGAAGCAATCTACGGCTACAAAAATCTCGATTCGAAAAAGGTAATCAAAAACGGAATGGCAGGCTATGCGAAGAATATCAACGGAAATGTTTCCCGTGCAGGCTCAAATCCTCTGATTGTCCGTGCAGTAGGAGTTGACCGTTACTTCAACCCTGTTCTCTCCGTTGCCGATGCTAAGATGGTGCTTGAGGAGAATGAACTTACACACTTCCTTGACAACACGGCAGTCGTGTTTATTCACTAAAAGAAAACAAAAAATATACAAGATGTAGACGGTTTCATAGAAAAAAAGTTTGCTTTTTCAAAAGGTGCGTGCTACAATATTACGGTAACAAACTGGTTAGGCGACAGACGTCTGCCGGTTCGGACCGGCGGATTTGATTCGCTAGATTCGTGAGTAAATGTTAAGGGGGGTGAATTATTTGCCAAATATCAAAGCATCCATTCTGAGTGTTAAAACCGATGCGAAACGCCATGCGAAGAACGTCGCTGAGAAGACGCGCGTAAAGAAGGCTTCCCGTCAGGTGGTTGACGCAGTCGCTGCTGGTAATGCGGACGAGGCGAAATCCCTCCTTCAGACGGCTTGCAAGACAATCGACCAGGCAGCTGCTAACCATGTATTCCATAAGAATACTGCAGCCCGCAAGAAGTCGGCGCTTGCTCAGAAAGTCAACGCTATTGCGAAGTAATCGCATAGGACGAGATATCAGGTCCGTACAGAAATGTACGGACTTTTTTCTTTGTGTACTGCGTTGACAATGAAGAAGCAATTTGCTAGACTAGGAAAAGCGATGAAAAAGAGGAGTACGCGCACCTTAGCGAGACTGTGGCGGTGAAAGTCAGTCAAAAGCGCGGAAAGGCACTTTGGAGCTTAGGTTTATAAAGATGAAGGCGGGCCTTTTGGCCAAGCAGGGTGGAACCGCGAGATTATATCCCGTCCCTGTAACAATTTTTGTTACAGGGACGGGATTTTTGTTATCCTGTGCCTGTACTGTGAGGAGGAAATATTTCATGAAATTTCAGGAGATTATCCTGACCCTGCAGCAGTTCTGGTCAGAACAGGGCTGTATTCTGGGTGAGCCCTACGACGTCGAAAAGGGCGCCGGCACAATGAATCCGATGACTTTCCTGCGCGTTCTCGGTCCTGAGCCGTGGCACATCGCGTATGTTGAGCCGAGCCGCCGTCCGGCAGACGGACGCTACGGTGAGAATCCGAACCGTCTGTATCAGCATCATCAGTTCCAGGTCATTATGAAGCCGTCCCCGGACAATATTCAGGAGCTTTACCTTGCAAGCCTTGAACGCCTCGGTATTGATCCGAAAAAGCATGACATCCGTTTCGTTGAGGATAACTGGGAGTCACCGACACTTGGCGCATGGGGCCTTGGCTGGGAGGTCTGGCTCGATGGTATGGAAATCACGCAGTTCACGTATTTCCAGCAGGTAGGAAGTCAGGATGTAAAGCCGGTTGCTTCGGAGATTACGTACGGTCTTGAGCGTCTTGCCATGTATATTCAGGGCGTAGAGAATGTTTATGATATTCAGTGGACCGACGACTACACCTACGGTGATGTTTTCCACCAGAATGAATACGAGCAGTCCAGCTATTCCTTTGATCTCTCCGATGAGGCACTTCTTTTTGACCTCTTTGAGAAATATGAGAAAGAAGCGGTTCGTGTAATTGAGCTTGGCTATGTTCATCCGGCATACGATTATGTACTGAAATGCTCCCATACATTCAATCTTTTGGATGCACGCGGCGCAATCAGTGTTTCGGAGCGTACGGCATTCATCGGACGCGTCCGCCGTCTTGCCCGTCTTTGCGCTCAGTGCTACTTAAAGCAGCGTGAGGACCTCGGATATCCAATGCTTAATAAAGGAGGCCGTAAGAATGCCTAAGGATTTATTGCTCGAAATCGGAACGGAAGAAGTCCCGGCACATGCTATGCCAGGCATTCTTCAGGAAATTAAAGTTAATACAGAAAAGGCGCTGAAGGAGCTCCGCCTTGAATATAAGGAAATACGCACACTTGGTACACCGCGCCGTATGACTCTCTATGTCGAAGGACTTTCCGAGCGTCAGCCGGACATTTCCAGTGAGCGCCGCGGTCCGTCTGTTCAGGTCGCTTTTGATGCGGACGGCAACCCGACGAAGGCATGTGAGGGTTTTGCACGCGGACAGAAGCTTGAAGCGAAGGACCTTGTTACAAAGGACGGCTATGTTTACGCAATGGTTCATGAGAAGGGACAGGAAACAGCAAAGCTTATGGAGAAAATGCTTCCTGAGCTTATCTGCGGACTTGGCTTCCCAAACAACATGCGCTGGCGTGACCTCGAATTCAAATTCATCCGTCCGCTCCGCTGGATTGTTGCTCTTTATGATGACGCAGTGATTTCTTTTGAGGTTGCTGAGGTAAAGTCAGGAAGAAGCTCCCGCGGCCATCGTTTCCTCGGAGACGAAAGCTTCGAGATTGCGCGTGCTTCCGAATATGAGGCAGCCTGCGAGAAGCAGTTTATTATCGTAGACCCGGAGCGCCGTCAGGCAATGATAAAGGAACAGATTGAAAAGGTTGCGATAGAGAACGGCGGTAAGGTTGAGATTTCCGCTGACCTTCTCGAAGAGGTCAACTATCTTGTAGAATATCCGACAGCTCTCTGCGGCCATTTCGAAGAAAAATATCTTGAGCTTCCGCCGGAGGCAGTTATTACACCGATGCGTGACCATCAGCGCTATTTCCCTGTCAAGGACAAGGATGGGAAGCTCATGCCGCTCTTTATCACAGTCCGCAACGGTGGCAGCGAGTATCTGGAAATCGTGCAGCACGGAAATGAGCGAGTTCTTCGCGCGCGTCTTGCTGATGCACAGTTCTTCTTTGATGAAGACCGCAAGAAATCTCTGGAGCAGCACCTCGAGAAAACAAAGACGGTTGTGTTCCAGGAAGGTCTTGGAACAATTTTTGATAAATCAGGCCGCCTTGTTGAGCTTGCTGAGCTTATCTCTGATAAGATTGGTGCTTCCGCAGATGACAAGAAAAAAGCTATGCGTGCAGCAAAGCTCGCAAAGGCAGACCTTGTCACAGGTATGGTTACCGAGTTCACGGAGCTTCAGGGTACGATGGGACGTTCCTATGCGCTTCTCGACGGAGAGGACGAAGAGGTCGCACAGGCAATCGACGAGCACTATATGCCGCGCTTTGCAGGTGACGCGGAGCCGAAGACAGTCGCAGGCCGTATTGTAAGCCTTGCAGATAAGATTGATAATATTGTCGCCACCTTCAGCCGCGGACTGATTCCGACAGGTTCACAGGATCCGTTTGCGCTCCGCCGTCAGGCTCTCGGACTTGTCCGCATGCTGATTGATGAGAAAATCAGCGTCAAGCTTTCTGACATAGTTGAGAAATCAATGGATCAGTTCAAGCTTGAGGGTGACGCACGTCAGAAAATGCAGCAGGATGTTGCGGATTTCATTCGCCTCCGTCTTAAAAATGTGTTTGAAGAAGAAAATATTCCTTATGATGTTGCCGATGCGGTTCTTTCGGATACAGATGATGTATATGCTGTATTCTGCCGTGCGCAGGCCGTATCAAAGGAGCTTTCGTCGCAGGATCTCACAACAGTTATTCAGGCATTTGTTCGCGCCGGGAACATTGCGAAAAAGGCTGACAGCACAAAGATTGATGAAGCATTCTTTGAAAATGATGCTGAGACGGCACTTTATCAGGCGTTTACCTCTGCTGAGGGTTCCGTCGAGAGTCTTATCGAAGGACAGGATTATGTCGGAGCAATTGATGCCCTTAAGGATCTGGCTCAGCCCATTGACAGCTTCTTTGATGCTGTAATGGTCATGGCGGAGGATGAAAAGGTCCGGAACAACCGTCTCGGACTTTTGAAATCAATCAATGACCTTATCTGTAAGGTTGCAGATTTCAGTAAGATTGTTTTGAAGAAGTAAAAATCTTTAAGCATGAAGAAAGGCGGCGCCCACAGGCACCGCCTTTTGTATGTTTTGGTTTATTCTTCAACCGTAAATTCTCCGGTCATTACATTATATGTAAGGTGATTGAATTTTTCTGTTTCACCGTCCATTGTCCGCTTTACATTTCCGCTGAAATCCGCAAGCTTTGTATCCCAGTTGAAGGAAGCATTGTCGGATTTTATGACGAGGTTCGAACGCTCGTAGGTCGTGCCGCCGGTGATATCGGCGTTATGCGCGTTGCCGTTGACGTAGAGCTTCTCGCCCTTGAATACTATGTCGTCCTGCATCAGGGTTATCCGTCCGTCGGCCCATACCTCCATAGTGGTCATCGTACCCTTTGCGTGGTCTGCGGTTATGACGCGGTCGCTGGTTGCAACGCGGACGTTACCGGTAAGCTCGTAAGTCATTGTGAGGGGATCGAACTTTGTCTTGTCTGCGGATATATCCGGCATAGCTGCACTGGCTGCAGCTGTCAGCGAAAAGAGCATGCAGGCAAGCAGCAAAAAAATACGAATGGGTTTCATGAAATTTCCTTCTTTCAAATGTATTATGTTTTTTGTATTCTTTCCACCCGTAAGGGAAGGAAATTGTTTGTAAATGTAGAATACTAATCAAATAGGAAAATAAGCTGAAAACGGAAGGAGCGGTTTTGATGAGCGGCATAAGGGAACGTACAGAAGAACTGGAATATGAAATCCTTGCGCCTGAGGCGGCGAAAAGCCGTGAGGCTGAAAGAAAAAGGCCTGATGACCTTTGCCCGTTCAGGACGTCGTATCAAAGAGACCGTGACCGTATTCTGCATTCGAAATCCTTCAGACGCCTCAAGCATAAGACACAGGTCTACATAATGTCGGGCGACCATTATCGGACACGCATGACTCACAGTCTTGAGGTAGCTCAGATTTCGCGGACGATTGCAAGGGGACTTCGTTTGAACGAAGACCTTGTTGAAGCAATAGGTCTTGGTCATGATGTGGGGCACACTCCCTTCGGCCATTCAGGTGAAGCTGTTATGGATGAGCTTACGGGGCATTTCGCTCATAACGAGCAGAGCCTTCGTGTTGTGGAATATCTGGAACGCGGCGGTGAGGGATTGAATCTTACCTTCGCCGTTAAGGACGGTATTGTCAATCATACAGGAAAAACACGGCCCAGCACACTTGAAGGACGCATCGTTCATATAGCAGACCGTATCGCATATCTGTGCCACGATTACGACGACAGTCTGCGGGCAGGGCTGCTGCATCCCGGTGATTTGCCCCAAAAGGTTACAGATGTGCTTGGAGAATCACATTCAAGGATGATTACAGGCTTCGTTTCGGATCTCATCATCAACTCGGCTGATTTGAAAGATATTGCCCTTTCAGATAAGATGCAGGATGTAATGACAACCTTCCGGCAGTTTATGTTTGAGAATATATACCATTCAGAGGCGTTGAAGAATGAGCGTGAGCAGGCAGGCTTCGTGCTGTGTCAGCTTTATAAGTATTTTTTTGAGCATTTTGAAAAGCTTCCCAAGGAATTTGTAGAGCGCGAGGAGCGCTGGGGAAAGACGCAGGTAGTTGTTGACTACGTAGCAGGCTTGACGGACAGCTACGCGGTACAGCTTTTCCAGGAAATTTTTGTTCCGCCTGTTGGATTTGTATCAAGATGAAACGCTGAAAACGAATTTTTTTCAAAAAATCTTTCGAACAAAAGAGGAATTTTCAATTTTATCTTGAATATATGATAAAGTGAACCGCTGAAAAGAATTAAAAATTTTTAAGCGTTCATCTTATTGAAGAAGTTCTTTTTGGGGAGTCCAGGGGTGAATCGACGATAATGAAAAATGCAGCGATGGATGAGTTTGTGGAACGGGTAAGAGCCGAGTCCGACATCCTAAGCGTAGTGGCGTCCTATGTACCTCTGAAGCGTAAAGGAAATCGATATTGGGGATGCTGTCCTTTCCATCAGGAAAAGACCCCGTCATTTTCGGTTGTTCCGAGCGAAGGATTCTTTTATTGCTTTGGCTGTCATGCAGGAGGGAACGTCTTCAAATTTATTTCGCTCATAGAGAATGTGAGCTATTTTGACGCCATAAAAATGCAGGCGGAGAAATTGAATATCCCGCTTCCACAGCGGGAGCGTTCTGAGAAAGAAGAGGCCCGCGACCGTAAGATTGCAGATTTGCATAAAGTGCTGACGATGGCCCGTGATTTTTTTCACAGCTGTCTGACACGTACTCCGTACGGAGAACCGGGAATGTCTTATTTTGCAGGGCGCGGCATTGGTCAGGAGACTATCGAAGCATTTCAGCTTGGCTTTGCGCCGAATTCCTACGAAAAGCTTCGGGATGCTTTTATGAAGCGCGGAGTCAGCGAGGAGCTCTTGAAGGAAAGCGGACTCGTAACGGCGCGGCAGGAAGGAACAGGTGTCTACGACAGATTCCGTAACCGCGTGATGATTCCGATTGCTGACGAGCGCGGCCGTGTAGTGGGCTTCGGCGGTCGTGTGATGGATGATTCCACCCCCAAATATCTTAATTCTCCTGAAACAATGATTTTTAACAAACGCAGGCTTTTGTTTGGTCTTGACCGTGCAAAGCAGGAGATTCGCCGTATGAAATACGCGATTCTCGTTGAAGGCTATATGGATGCCATATCTCTTTACAACGCAGGGATTCAGAATGTTGCTGCATCCCTTGGCACGGCGTTTACCATAGAGCAGTGCAGATTGCTTCTGCGCTTTGCACCAGAGATTTATTTCTGTTACGACAGTGATGAGGCCGGACAAAAGGCAACGATGCGTGCCCTTGGCATTGTGCGTGAAACAGGGGCTCATGTTAAGGTACTCGTTGTACCGGATGGCAAGGATCCGGATGAATTTGTACGAAAACACGGAAAGGATGCGTTTCTGAAGCTTACTGAGACGGCACTGCCGCTCACTGAGTATCAGACGAGGTACATTCTTTCCCATCATGATGTTCGTACGATGGACGGAAAAGCGGCTGCGCTGCAGGCGATGCTGCCGGTGCTTTATGAAGCGGCGAATGTCGTGGAGCAGAACGAGTATATTGGAAGACTGACGAGAACTCTCGGCATTGACGAGGGGATTATACGGCAGGAGCTTGCGAATTACCGCGGGCGCCCGGATGAGTCCCTGCAGCCGAGACGTGCACCGGTCAGACAGGCCGTGCGTCAGGTTGACAACGCAGTGCGGCGTGCAGGCCGCATAGTAATCCGGCAGATTTGGAATGACCCGGATTCTATTCTTTATCTTAAATCCGCTGTACCGCTGGAAAAAATTCCTTTCACTGTTCATGGGGAGATTCTTCGGTATTTCGACGATAAAATTACACGCGGGGAAGCGTTTTCGGATACGGCAGCAATGAGTGAGCTTTCCGGCGATGCAGCGGACGAACTTTCACGGGCACTCGTGGAAAATCTTGATGGGCAGGACCTCATGCAGTTGTTTGAGGACTGTGTCAGGGTATTGAGAAAAACAGTACTACAGCTGCGTTTTGAGGAGCTCCGTTTAAAGGCGGATGCCCTTGAGCGTGCGAATGATTCGTCATTTCTTGAAGTTCTTCGGGAAAGCGAGTCAATAAGAAAAGAAATGGATGGTTTGTGAATTGAGTAAGAAATCTGTAACTGATACTAATGAAGAGGGGGGGCGTGAGAGCGTGACGGCAAAGAAAGAAAAAGCTGCGGAAGCACCGGAAAAAGAGACTAAAGTAAAAAAGGCCACAAAAAAGACGACGGCAAAGAAAGCTCAGGCAGAACCGGAAGCAACAAAACCAGCGAAAGCGGATAATGAAATAAAGGCAGAAAAAACGGCTGCAAAGGCCGCAAAGACAGATAGTGCGGCAAAAACGAAAAAGACCGGGAAGGCTGCTGAGAAGAAAACAGCAAAAAAAGCTGCGGTAAAGAAAGATGATAAGCCGGAAATACAGGAAACGGCAGAAGATATAAAAGCAGAGCAGCCACCTCAGAAGAAAGCTGCCGGAAAGAAAAAAGCAGCGAAGAAGCCTGCCAAAGAGGAAGAAGCGGCAGCACCTTCTGTTGAAGATATCGTTAAGGAGCTCTGCGAGCTTGGAAAGAAAAACGGTAATATGCTCACCTATGGTGAGATTGCTGATGCATTCCAAAAGCAGAATTTTTCTGTTGATGATATTGAGGATTTGTATGAAACCTTCGGCAAGAACGGCATAGATGTCGTAGAGGAAACATCGGATTCCGATGATGATGATGATAAGTCTGAGGAAGAGATTGACCTCAGTATTCCCGAGGGTATCAGCATCGATGACCCGGTGCGCATGTACCTCAAGGAAATCGGCCGTGTTCCTCTTTTGACAGCTGATGAAGAGGTTGAGCTTGCAAAGCGTATGGAGGCCGGCGATGAAGAAGCCCAGAAGCGTCTTGCCGAAGCGAACCTGCGTCTTGTTGTAAGTATCGCCAAAAGATATGTCGGACGCGGAATGCTCTTCCTTGACCTGATTCAGGAGGGCAATCTCGGTCTTATAAAGGCTGTTGAAAAGTTCGATTATAATAAGGGCTATAAATTCAGTACCTATGCAACATGGTGGATTCGTCAGGCAATCACCCGTGCAATCGCGGATCAGGCCCGCACAATCCGTATCCCTGTGCATATGGTCGAGACAATCAACAAGCTGATTCGTATCTCCCGTCAGCTGCTGCAGCAGCTGGGACGCGATCCGTCTCCTGATGAAATCGCAAAGGAAATGGAAATCAGCGTTGACCGTGTACGCGAGATAATGAAAATTGCACAGGAGCCAGTTTCTCTCGAAACACCAATCGGTGAGGAGGAGGATTCGCACCTCGGCGACTTCATAGAAGACCAGGATGCGCCTGCGCCGGCTGATGCCGCGTCCTTCACGCTTTTGAAGGAACAGCTTGAGGATGTTCTTGACACACTGACGCCGCGTGAAGAGCGCGTGCTGCGTCTCAGGTTCGGTATTGATGACGGCCGCTCCCGTACGCTGGAAGAGGTTGGACAGAACTTTGGCGTTACGCGTGAGCGTATCCGTCAGATTGAGGCGAAGGCACTCAGAAAGCTTCGTCACCCGACCCGCAGTCACAAGCTGCGCGATTTCCTCGATTGATAATAAAATTGCCGCTATCCTTTTTGGGACAGCGGCTTTTTTGTTGTATACTAAATTTATTATCGTCTTATGTTCAGCCTGTATCATGAGCATCTATGTTTATCTTTTTATGGTGTACATTTCGTTGACTAAATCATAGGGAAACGGTATAATTATCCGTAATCTTTGCAAAAAAACTAAAGGTGTGTGAAACTCATGTCCATTGCAAAAGAAAATGAAATTCAGAATATCGTATCCGAAATTCTTGAGGATTACAAAAAGGACCGACCTATTGATAAGGCAGAGGCATCGACACAGCTGGATGAAAAGGCCATCGTAGATGTAATACAAAAGCTTCTTCGAATTTTATATCCAGGCTACTATCGACGTAAATCCTACAGTCCTCATGATGATTACCGCAATCTTTCGTATTTCATTGAGGTTATCGTGTTTAATCTCAGTCAGCAGGTGTCCAGTGTTCTTTCACGTATGCCTGAGTTTGCGGAAGTAGACGAGCCTGTTATACAGAGGGAAGCACAGAGGCTTGTATTTGAGTTCCTTCATCGTATTCCAAAGCTTCGCGATTATGTAAATTCAGACCTTGAGGCGGCATTTGACGGAGACCCGGCAGCAAAGAGCATGGAAGAAATCGTTCTGGCTTATCCGGGACTTCTTGCGATTACAATTTATCGGATAGCACATGAGCTGTATACACTCCGTATCCCACTGATTCCGCGCATGATGACTGAATACGCTCACAGCCGTACAGGAGTTGACATTCATCCCGGCGCGGACATTGGAAGATACTTCTTTATCGACCATGCGACGGGTGTTGTCGTTGGCGAGACTTCGGTTATCGGTGACCATGTGAAGCTCTATCAGGGTGTAACTATAGGCGCGCTTTCCACACGCGGAGGACAGAAGCTGAAGGGGAAGAAACGTCATCCGACCATTGAGGACAACGTAACAATCTATTCAGGAGCTTCAATTCTCGGAGGAGAGACCGTCATAGGGCATGACTCGGTAATCGGAGGCAACTCCTTTATTACTCAGTCCATTAAGCCGGGAACACGTGTAAGCGTAAAAAATCTCGAGCTGCAGCTGGATGAGAGCCTCCACGAGACCGTGCAGAGTAAAGACCTTTCACCGGAAGGCTGGATTTATACAATCTGATATGATACAAATGAAGTCTGCGGACGTGAGCCGCAGACTTTTTTCATGTTTTGAAATATGTTAAAATACATATTAAATCGTACGGATATCATCCGCAACAGGAAAGTACGAAGGGAGTATTATTATGAGTGAAGAAAACTGCAGCCATGACTGCTCAAGCTGCGGCGTAGAGTGCGGTTCACGCACGTCGCCGCAGAGTCTTTTGGTAAAGCCCAACGAACTGTCAAAGGTTAAGCATGTCGTTGCCGTAATGAGCGGCAAGGGCGGTGTCGGTAAATCCTCCGTTACATCGCTTGCGGCTTGCCTTATGAGCCGTGCAGGCTATCATGTGGGCATCCTTGATGCTGATGTAACGGGACCGTCTATACCTAAAATGTTCGGTGTAAAGGGCGAGCTGCGCGGAACGGAAAGCGGAGCATATCCCCTGCCGAGCGATGGAGGAATCGACCTTGTATCCATTAACCTTATGCTGCCAAACGAGGATGACCCCGTTGTATGGCGCGGACCTGTGATTTCAGGTGTTATCAAACAATTCTGGTCAGAGATTATCTGGCAGGACATTGACTATCTGTTTGTAGATATGCCGCCGGGAACAGGCGATGTTCCTTTGACAGTGTTTCAGTCGCTTCCTGTAGATGGAATCCTAGTCGTCACATCTCCGCAGGATCTCGTATCCATGATTGTGAAGAAGGCCGTCAATATGGCAGCCATGATGAATGTTCCTATCCTCGGACTCATTGAAAACATGTCCTTCTTCCGCTGCCCTGACTGCGGCAAGGAGCATCATCTTTTTGGAGAAAGTCATCTGCCGTCGATTGCAGCGCAGTATGACCTGCCTGTCATCGGACATGTGCCACTCGATCCAGTCCTTGCTGATGCCTGCGACCACGGAAAGATTGAGACATACGATGCTCACTATCTCGACAGCCTGCAGGAAATTCTCGAAAAGCTGCCGGAAAAGTAACTTAATATCAAAGCCCGCCTTATGGCGGGTTTTTCTATATAGAGGTGATTAAACGTGAAAATACTTGTGGATGCGGATGCGTGCCCTGTCGTTCGGCAGATAGAGGCAGTTGCCGAACGTCACAGTGTACCTGTGATTCTCCTTTGCGATACCAATCACATCATGACCTCGGATTACAGTGAGGTGCGTACGATTGAAGCAGGAGCGGATTCCGTGGATATTGCGTTGATAAATATTCTTGCCGCAGGGGATATTGTCGTAACTCAGGATTACGGTGTAGCAGCAATGGCACTTGGAAAGAAAGCCTATGCGGTGCACCAGAATGGGTGGGAATATACAGATGAAAATATCGACAGGCTTCTTATGGAGCGGCATATTGCGAAAAAAGCACGCAGGGCATCGAAAAAGAATCATCTAAGCGGCCCGAGGAAAAGAACTGGTGAGGACAATGAGAATTTTGTCACCCGCTTTGAAGCTTTGGTTTTAAGGCTGATTGGAAAAGATTGATTTTAAATTTTGTATTAAGAAACAACTATAAAATAAATTTCGTTTTATGCTATAATTTAACATAGTATAAACAATTTTCTTGGTCTGCACGAAATAAACGGTTTCCTAATAAATCGTGAAGGAGTGAACCTGTATGAAGCAGCGTACAGGAGGAATAGCAGCACTTTTCCTGATAGTTTTTTTCGGCGTTTTGTTTTACTGCGGGGCAAATGCATATATGCAGGGGGATAATTCGTCAGATAATAAAGCATCGGCAGCACGGGTTGTTCATGTGGGTATTCTGCAGCAGCGTGGGTATTCAATCCTTCAGGAGTATGGGGGAGCAGTCGGTTTTGATGCTGAATACATGTATAAAATCGCCCAGTACGCAGGCTTTCAGATTGAATTTCACCCGTACAAGGATTTTCGCGCGCTTCTATCCGCTCTGGAGCAGGGAGAAGTACAGGTGGCGCTTGGTATTTCCCAGACTGATGAAAGAAGGGAAAAGTTCCTTTTTACCGATAACTGGATGAACAGAGGCATGATGAGCATCCGTGTACGCGTTGACGATAAGCGCTATGACTACGGAAACGTGCAGAAGATTGACGGGATGCGTATCGGTGCAATCCGTGGCTCAGTCATGCTTACCAAAGCAGAGAGATGGGCGGAAAACAATGAAATATCTCCGCAGTTTGTTCTGTATGAAAATGTCGGAGATTTGGAAGAAGCACTCATACACGAAGATGTAGACGGAGTTGTGGTAGGCGGCATGATGCTTTCCGACCACTACAGGGCTATTCTTCGTGTTTCAACCGACCTATATTACCCCATACTGAATAAAAATGAGAAGAAGCTGCGGCTTGAGATTGATAATGCCATGAACCGTATCCTGAGAGAGGAGCCGCTTTATCCTGAAAAGCTTAAGCTTAAGTATCTCAGTGATGATCAGAACAGGGTTTTCTTTACAGCGGAGGAAGAAAACTATCTGCAGGAGCATCCTGTTCTGCGCGTTGCAATCGCAGATCTTTATCCACCGTTTTACGAAGAAAAGAATGGAGTAAGCAAAGGCATTGTGCCTGATTTTTACCGTATCGTGGCTTCACGCATAGGTGTGCAGGTTGAATTTATAAAATATAAAAACCGTTATGCCGCATTGGATGCCATGCACAGAGGTGAAGCGGATGTTCTCGGACTTTCAACTGAAGATATCATAGCAGCCTCACAGGTTGGACTCGTTCAGACAAAACCATATTTTTCATTCCCGGTATTTCAGATCCGCCGTCCGCGGACGGCGGAAATCAACAGAGTTGCTGTTATGAATTTCATGCCGATGCACATTCGAAGCGCAATAAATGGACGTTTTCCGAATATCCATTTCATTGAATATCCTGATATCAGGGCGTGCTTTGAGGCGCTGGAAAGCGGCGAGGTGGACTCGCTTTTCTGCAACATGGTGCAGATGAATTCCTTCATGAGCAGGTTCAGACCTGTCGAATATTTAGTTGAAGGAGTTGAGCATATCTCCGTCGACTGCTCGGGAGAAGTAATTCAGGAAAATGCAGTCCTCGGCTCAATACTGAGCAAGGCATCAATGACTGCGGCAAATGAGATTGAGGGTATCATCGACAGCAATGTATATATGAAACCTACGCTGAGAGGTCTTCTGCAGTCTCTGCCGATTCAGTGGGTGGTTGCGTTCTTTGCATTGCTGCTTGTCATTATCGGTCTGAGCGTATGGGAGCATTATTCAGCTGAAAAACAAAGGGTACTTGCAAACCTTGCGAAAAAGCAGGCAGCCCTTGATGCCGCAGAGCAGGCGCGCAGAGCTGAAAGCAGCTTCCTCTCATCCATGAGCCATGATATAAGAACTCCCTTGAATGGAATCCTGGGCTACACGCATCTTGCAAAAAAATCCGAAAGCATAGGCGAGATACGTCATTTCCTTGACCGTATAGACGGCTCGGGACACCTGATGCTGGATATTGTCAATGATATCCTTGACCTTTCGAAAATCGAAAGCGGCAAGATGGTGCTCAGCTCAGAGTGGTTTGACATAAGGGAGCTTTTTGAGGCAATAGAATCGTCTATATCAATGAATGCAGAGGGAAAGGATATAGATTTTTCAGCAGTATGCGATGTTCCGGAAAGACTGTATATTCAGTCAGACCGGCTGCGTATCCAGCAGATTGCTATGAATCTCTTGAGCAACGCAATAAAATACACTCCTGCAAGCGGACATGTAAGATGGGAGATGTCGGTTAAAAAAGAAGGAGAGCAGTGGATGCTCACTGAGATATTCAAGGACGACGGTATCGGTATGAGCGAAGAGTTCCAGAAAAAAATGTTTGATGTCTTCACTCAGGAAAACCGTACGGAAATGAAGGGCGTACAGGGGACGGGCCTCGGCCTTTCCATCGTCAGCAGATTCGTTGAGCTTTTGGGCGGTACGATTGACGTAAAGAGCCGCCTGCACGCAGGAACTACATTTACAGTGCGGATTCCTGTTCAGGCAGAATATCATGAGGTCGAGGAAGTACAGGAAGGCAGTGAAGGTACTGTTTCAAAGGATTTCCTGAAAGGAATGCCTATTCTTCTCTGCGAGGATAACGAGGTGAACGCGGAGCTTGCACGATTCCTTCTGTCTGATTACGGCGCTGACACCATAGACTGGGCAAAGAACGGCGCGGAAGGCGTCGAGATGTTTAAGAACAGTGAGGAGAACAAATACAAGCTTGTCCTAATGGATTTAAGAATGCCGGAGATGAACGGTTTTGACGCGGCAGAAAACATTCGGGCACTTAACCGCGAAGACGCGTCGAAGGCGGTAATCATTGCAATGTCTGCTGATGCTTATGAATCTGACGTAAAGCACTGCATTGAGGTAGGGATGAACGCGCACATAAGCAAGCCAATCAATCCAAGCGAGCTTATAAAAGTTATTGCGAAATTTTTGTGATGCAAAAAGATGAGGAACACCGAAAGGCATTCCTCATCTTTTATTTTGCTGACGGAAGCTTTTTGACGACAGCATCCATGAATGGCTTTGTGAATTTGAAAACAAAAGCATCCTTGCCGGGTGATTCTTTTATATCCTCAAAGACAATACATTGTGACAAGAATCCGAATTCGTTGTTGCGCGCATACGCCATATCACGGAGGTCTTCAAAATCCGTGCCCATAGACGGCGTATATCCGAGCAGGGAAAGCTCATCATAGGAAAGTACAATTTCGCCGTTTTCAGGTACAGTTTTTCTCAGACGTTCAAGAGCCGTACTAAATATTTTTTTCATGATATCATCGTAAGACAAGGTATTATTTTCCTGCATGAAGTACCTCCGGAGCTGTTTGAATTTTGTTTTAATAGTATCATGCAGGGCTGTTATGGGCAATGCAGAAAAATTTCAAATCATTTTCATTTGATGAATATACCTGCGACGGGTGGAAACAGAGCGTTTGTTGTGGTATAATATCACAGGTTATTTACTTTTAATGAAAGTTATTGTTAAAGGAGCGGTTCTTGCATGTCAGGACATTCTAAATGGGCAAATATCAAACGTAAAAAGGGCGCAAACGACGCAATCCGTGGAAAGATTACGACGAAAATCGGCCGTGAGATTACGATTGCAGTTCGTATGGGCGGTCCGGATCCGGTCGGCAACATGCGTCTGAAGCTGGCTTTGTCCAAAGCAAAGGCAAACAATATTCCTAAGGACAACATTCAGCGTGCCATCAAAAAAGGTCAGGGCGCTGCTGACGGAGCAAATTACGAAGAGTTCACATACGAGGGCTATGGTCCGGGCGGTGTCGCAATGCTTTTGGATATCATGACGGATAACCGCAACCGTGCGGCTGCTGATGTGCGCCATCTTTTCTCCAAGCATGGCGGAAACCTCGGTGAGACAGGCTGCGTTTCGTGGATGTTCAAGCAGAAGGCTGTTTTCGTAGTCGAGAAGGAAAAATTCGAGGACGAGGATGCTCTGATGGATATCGTTCTTGAGGCAGGCGCGGAAGATATGAAGGCAGAGGATGATGTATTTGAAATCACTGCCGAGCCGGGAGATTTCAATGCTGTCGAGGCTGCACTTGCTGAAAAGGGTATTGAGACTGCATCCGCTGAAATCACGATGGTACCTGATACGACAGTTCATCTCGAGGGTAAGGACGCGCAGAAGATGCTCGACCTCATTGACGCATTTGAGGAGTCCGATGATGTTCAGAACGTCTATGCAAACTATGAGATTGATGAGGATTCCCTCGAAGGCTGAGTAAAGCAAAACGCACCCGGAGAAATCCGGGTGTTTTCTTTTATAATGCAGACATAGGAAGTTTTGCCTTTGGCAAAACTTGAATTAATGCGTTATAACTCGGCGTGCGCCTCGTTGAAATGCCACAGAGGAAAGTTTGTCATGGACAAACTTTGATTAAAGGCATTATAACTCGGCGTGCGCCTCGTTGAAATGCCACAGAGGAAAGTTTGTCATGGACAAACTTTGATTAAAGGCATTATAACTCGGCATGCGCCTCGTTGAAACGCAGACATAGGAAGTTTTGCCTTTGGCAAAACTTGAATTAATGCGTTATAATAAACAGAGTATTTGTTCTAAAAGGAGCGGTTGAAAGAAATATGCTGGTACTTGGAATCGACCCCGGTACGGCTATCTGCGGCTACGGATTTGTTGAAGCAGCCCAGGGAAGCCGTCTGATTCCGCATGAATATGGAGCTATATTGACGAGCCCTAAAGCACGCATGCAGGACAGACTCATGAAGCTTTATGATGAGCTTGATGAGCTTATCAAAAAATATAAGCCTGATGCAATGGGTGTTGAACAGCTGTTTTTCAACCGAAATGTTACGACGGCGATACCTGTCGGGCAGGCGCGTGGAATTGTGCTTTTGGCTGCGGCGAAAAATAACATTGAGCTTGTTGAGCGCACGCCGCTGCAGATTAAGCAGTCAGTTACAGGCTACGGAAAGGCGACGAAGGAGCAGGTTATTTACATGGTGACGAAGCTTTTGCATCTTCCCGAGCCGCCGAAGCCTGATGATACGGCAGATGCGCTGGCGGCGGCTATATGCACGCTGCATTGCTTGGACAGTATTCGATGGAGGAACGGTTGATATATGATAGGATTTCTTCGTGGCAGAGTCGCGCATCTTTTGGCGGACTGCTGTCTTTTGGATGTAGGTGGCGTAGGCTACCGCGTGTATATCGCGTCGGCAACGCGGAGCCGTCTTCACATGGGGGAGGAAGCGACGCTTTTCACGCATCTTTCCGTGCGTGAGGATGCTTTGACTCTTTATGGTTTTTACAGCCAGGAAGAGTATGATATTTTTCAGCAGCTTATTTCCGTTTCGGGTATAGGCCCTAAGGTAGCTCTTGGTATTTTGTCTGCAATATCCGTGGATAAGCTTTGCGCGGCAATCCACGGGCAGCAGCTTACAGTTTTGACAAAGCTTCCGGGTATAGGGAAAAAATCTGCCCAGCGTCTGATTCTGGAGCTGAAGGATAAAATAGCCGCAGGCTCAGGAGACATCGCTGCAGATGATGTTTCGGATATGCCTGTTGTCGGGGATGATACAATATCCGAAGCAACTGCGGCATTGATTTCACTCGGATACTCACAGGCCGAGATTGACCCTGTTATGCGGCGCGCGGGAGAAGGAATGGATGCGGCGGCACTCATCCGTTTTGCTCTGAGTGAGTTTGGAAAGAGAAAATAATACGAAGGGAGGGAACTGAGTGGAGCTGACAAAGGAAGAGGAAGGACGCATTGTCTCCATGGAGGCACAGTCTGCGGATGACTGGCAGTACAGCCTGCGCCCAAGAAAGCTCAATGAATATATCGGGCAGGACAAGGTCAAGGAAAATCTGTCTGTATTTATACAGGCTGCGCTTAAACGCGGTGAGGCGCTGGATCATGTGCTTTTGTACGGGCCTCCGGGCCTTGGAAAGACGACTCTTGCTGCAATTATCGCGAACGAGCTTGGTGTGAATTTCCGTGTTACCAGCGGACCTGCTATCGAGCGTTCGGGGGATTTGGCGGCGCTTTTGACGAATCTCGGTGAGCGTGACGTGCTTTTTATTGACGAGATACACCGTCTTTCCCACAGCGTAGAAGAGGTGCTTTACTCCGCTATGGAGGATTTCGCTCTGGATATCGTTATCGGAAAAGGTCCGAGTGCCCGTTCTATCCGTTTGGATATAGCCCCATTTACTCTTGTCGGGGCAACGACGAGGGCAGGGGCCTTGGCGGCTCCTCTCAGGGACCGTTTCGGAGTAATAGAGCGGCTTGAATACTATAAGCCCGATGCACTGGTCGAAATCATAAAGCGTGCGTCGGAGATTCTGCAGATACCAATAGACGACCACGGAGCGGAGGAGATTGCAAGGCGCTCCCGTGGAACGCCGCGTATAGCAAACCGCCTATTGAAGCGCGTGCGCGATTTTGCGCAGGTAGACGGACGGGGAACGATTACTGCTGATACCGCAGACAAGGCCTTAAGCCGTCTTGAGGTTGACAAAGCAGGGCTTGACCGTACTGACCGTCGTATGCTGGATACTATGATTCAGAAATTCGGAGGCGGCCCTGTCGGACTTGATACTATTGCAGCAGCTATCAGCGAAGAGCCTGATACAATCACGGACGTATATGAGCCATTTCTGCTGCAGATGGGTTTTCTGATGAAGACTCCGAGAGGACGCGTCGTGACACGGGCAGGCTATGAGCACATGCATGTGCCGTATCCGGAATGAGGTAGAAGCGGAATGAAATTACTTATGCACATGTGCTGCGGCCCATGCTCATGCTACCCTGTAAAACGGCTGCGTGAGGAAGGCATTGAGCCTGTCGGGTTCTTTTTTAATCCTAATATCCATCCATATATGGAATGGAAAATGAGGCTTGATACGGCGAAGGAATTTGCGGAAAAGGTAAAAATGGAAATACATACGGACGAGGAATACCGAATCCGTGATTTTCTGCGCAGAGCTCTGCCCCTTGAACCGGAAACTACGGAGGAGGCTGTCCGTATCGCAGCAGAGGGCGGAGAAAAGGCCCGCTGCCGTATGTGTTACAGCTGGCGTCTTGGAGAGGCTGCGCGCTATGCGGCAGAAAATGGATATGAGGCTTTTACATCAACACTTTTTTACAGCATTTACCAGATGCACGACCTTATGAAGGAGACCGCGGAGCATTTTGCAAAGCAGTATGGTGTGGAATTTTTCTATGAGGATTTCCGTCCGGGTTGGCAGGAAGGTATAGATATATGCAATTCGCTGGGACTATACCGTCAGCCCTACTGCGGTTGTATATTCAGTGAGGAAGAGCGCTACAGCAAGGCAATCAGGAAGGCGCACAAAAAGCTGATGAAGGCACGGAAGGCAGCGCGGCTGCAAATGGAAAAGGAGGAAAGGCATGAAACAGAAAACTTTTAAGATACTTGCGGTGTGTCTTGCACTTGCATTGTGGATGCTGCCGACCATGGTGATGGCGGCGCCGCAGAAATCGGATAAAATGTCCAAAGCACCTGCAAAGGAAACTGTATCAAGGACCACACCTTCAAAGGCCAACACTGATAAAACAAATACAGCCAAAACGAATACTGCCAAGGCAGATACTTCGAAGAAAGCCGTCCCTGCAGCAAAAAAAGAAGAGCCGATGCTTCGTGTCGGTCTGGCAGAGGAGCAGAATTCGGCTGTATTCTCCGCAGACAATGATTACGTAGTCCGCGACGGAGCAACCGGCAAGGGCCTTGAGAAAAAAACACATAAGGATAAGCTTACGATTACGGTAAAAAATCATCAGTTTGTGTTGAACGGCAAGGCTGTGTCAGCAAAGAAAATCAAACTGAAGCCTGTAGACAGCAAGGAAAAAATTGTTTTTTCATACAACGATACTAAGTACCGGGGAGAATTTGAGCTTGTCCTGAAAAACGGAAGCTTTACGGTAATAAATATAGTAAAGCTTGATGATTATATCGGCGGAGTACTTAATGAGGAAATGGGTGAGGGCTGGCCGTCTGAGGCTATGAAGGCGCAGGCAGTTGCGGCACGCACATTTGCCCTTTATACAGTGGGCGAGGAAAAGCACGAAGAGGACGGATATGATGTATGCGCCACGACACACTGTCAGGTATACGGCGGCGTTGAGTCAGAGTCAAGAGATGCGCTTGCGGCGGTATCCGCGACGCGAGGCGAAGTGATGACCTACGGCGGAAAGCCAATCTATGCGGCTTTTCACGCATCATCAGGCGGACGTACGGCAGGAAGTGACGAGACAAATGAAGTGCTGCCGTATCTGAAATCACGTCTTGACCGGGAGGACTCAGTAAACCCGAACCAGGAATGGCAGATCGCTGTACCTGTTACAACACTTGTACAGAAGCTCCGCAGTGAGGGCTATAACATCGGGACACTTAAAAGAATCGAGATTTCACCCCTTGATATACAAAGCCCGAAGCCATCAAAGGACAGATATACCTCATGCCGCGTGAAAACAGTACGCTTTGTAGGAAGCGTAAAGACAGTTGAGGTTCCGGGAACAAAGCTCCGCTGGATATTCGGACTTCACAGCACGCTTTTTGATATACGCTACGGCAGCGGAAAATCCATCAAACCAAACAAGGACGGAAAAATCGAGATAAAAAACCGTTCAGGTGAGACAATTACCTTTGACGGCGCCGGCTGGGGGCACGGACTCGGACTTTCCCAGTGGGGTGCGAGGGGAATGGCTGCAAAGCACGGCTACCGTGATATTCTCGCACGGTACTATACAGATGTTAAGATTGAAAAATTATTTTGATTGAAGGAATAAAGAAACATGTTATTATCTGATTTTGATTATGACCTTCCGGAGGAACGTATCGCGCAGACTCCGGTAGAACCAAGAAATTCTTCGCGTCTTATGGTTCTTGACCCGGTGGAAAAGACCATAGAGCATCAGCATTTCTACGACCTGAAAAAATACCTTGAACCCGGTGATACGCTCATATTCAACGATACACGAGTAATGCCTGCAAGGCTTATCGGGCACCGTGAGCCTACAGGCGGACGTGTGGAGGTATTCCTGCTTCGCCGTATCAGCGGAGACACGTGGGAGACACTTGTTCAGCCGGGTAAAAAAGCAAGACCGGGGACAACGGTAAAGTTCAGTGATGAGCTTTCATGCGAGGTTATGGACAATACGGACTTTGGCGGACGTATTGTAAAATTCTCATATGAGGGGATTTTCGAAGAAGTGCTTGACCGTCTCGGAGAGACACCGCTTCCGCCGTATATCCATGAGAAGCTGCAGGACAAGGAACGCTATCAGACCGTATACAACCGTGAGGAAGGCTCTGCAGCTGCGCCTACGGCAGGACTTCACTTCACAAAGGAGCAGATGGAGGATCTGAAGGAATACGGAGTCAACCTTGGATTCCTTACGCTGCATGTGGGACTCGGTACATTCCGTCCCGTAAAAACGGATACCATCGAGGAGCATCAGATGCACCGTGAGTATTACTCCATATCCGACGAAACGGCAGACCTTGTGATGCGCACGAAGGCAGCAGGACACAGAGTCATAGCGGTAGGGACGACATCCATCCGCACATTGGAATCCGCGGCAACAGCTAAGGGACAGATTGCGGGGAAATCAGATTCCACGGATATATTCATCTATCCCGGCTATGATTTCAAAATCGTTGATGCGATTATCACGAATTTCCATTTGCCGAAATCTACGCTCATCATGCTCATAAGCGCATTCGCAGGCCGTGAGTTTGTTCTGGACGCGTACAAAACAGCCGTTGATGAAAAATATCGATTCTTTTCCTTTGGCGACGCTATGTTCATAAAGCGTCCGCCGAAGAAATGATTTTTTGCTCAAAGGGGAGGGGCTTTTGTGAGACACAGCACAGGATTATGTGTACTATTCGTAGTTGTCGGCGCGATACTCGGAGGACTTCTGGGAAACCTTTTATCCAACGTGGACGCGCTCTCGGGTTTTATGCCCTATCTGACGGAAAGCTATCCGGTCTTTGATATGGCACCTGTCACGGTGAATCTTTACGTAATCAAGCTGACAGTAGGACTTGCCTTTATGCCAAACTTCATGAGTATTCTTGGCATTGTTTTGGCACTGTTCCTGTTCAGACGCTACTGAGGAGGATATAAATGATATATCTGGCTTCGGGTTCACCTCGCAGAAAAGAGCTTTTGACACAAATCGGATGCCGGTTTGAGATTGTAAAAAGCAACGCGGAGGAGCTGAAGGATTCGATTCTTTCACCTGATGTGCTTGTCATGGAAAATGCCTGCCGCAAAGCTGAGGAAGCCGCATCACGACTGGAAAAGGATGCTGCAGTGCTTGGCGCGGACACCGTAGTTGCGCTTGACGGAAAAATCTTTGGGAAGCCAAAGGACGAAAAAGACGCAGCGCGTATGCTGAGTGAGCTTTCGGGCCGCTCCCACGAGGTATATACCGGCATTGCAATCGTTGCAAACGGAAAAACATTTCGCGCGGTAGAAAAGACACTCGTTGAATTCCGCACAATCTCTGATGAAGAAATAAAAAAATATATCAAAACAGGAGAGCCGATGGACAAAGCCGGAGCTTACGCGGTGCAGGGGATTGCAGCGAAGTTCATACCACGCATCGAAGGCTCGTTCTCGAATGTAGTCGGGCTTCCAATAGCTGCCGTTGACTCACTTGCACGAAAGGCAGGAGTCGAGCTTTATGGAAATATTGATGCGTGACCTTCCTGAGGATGAACGTCCACGGGAAAAGCTTTTGAGCTGCGGAGCAAAAAACGTCAGTGACGCAGAGCTCTTGGCAATACTTCTCCGTACAGGGACAAAGCAGCGCTCAGTTATCCGCGTAGCAGAAGAAGTGCTTTCAAAATACAAGGATAAAGGACTTCATGCGATTTCGCACATGACACCAAGAGACATCTCCACGGTTCCGGGAGTCGGACCTGCGAAAGCAGCCACAGTAATCGCGGCGGTGGAGCTGGGGAAAAGAATCGCATCAAGAGCCGCGCTGCAGGTAGAATCAATACGCGGCCCCGAGGACGCTGCGAACTACGCCATGCCTCTCCTTAGAGATGAAGTGCAGGAGCATTTTGCAGTAATCCTTCTTGATACGAAAAACCATATCCTTATGATGCCGATTGTTACCAAAGGAACACTTTCCTCATCTGTGGCGCATCCAAGGGAAGTATTTCATCAGGCAATCGAGCATTCGGCAGCCAGCATAATCCTTGTGCACAACCATCCAAGCGGAGACCCGACACCCAGCCGTGAAGACATTCAGGTAACGAAGCGCATGACTGAGGTAGGGAAAATCATGGACATACCTGTGCTGGACCACATCATCATCGGTGATGACAGATTTACCTCAATGAAAGAAAAAGGACTCATGAACTGATACAATTTAGACGACAGCGTAACATTCGTTACATCCTGTCGTCTTTTTATGTGTTAAGATGAAAAAGGAAAAAGAAAAGGGGGATTATTCTATGAATAAATGGAAAATAGTCGTATCGTCAGTCACCGGCAACACGAAAAAAATAGCAGATGCAATGGCTGAGGCAGTAGGAACCAAGGCAATAGACTTAAAGGACGCATCACCGGAGACTGATGGAGCAGATATAGTTGCGGTAGGCTTTTGGCTTTGGCGCGGCGGCCCGGACCCGAAGACAGCAGAGTTTCTTTCAAGGCTGCACGATACAAATGTAGTACTTTTTGCAACGCATGCGGCGGACGCGAAAAGCGAGCATGCAGTAACTGCACTTGCAAGAGCAGCATACAACGTGGGACCGAACTGCAATATCATAGCAACCTTCAGCTGTCAGGGACAGGTATCTGAAGCAGTGCTGGCACGCAGAGCAAAGCTCCCCAAGGACGACCCTCATACGAAATCCACAGGCTGGATTACATCAAAGGGACATCCGAACAAAGAAGATATAGCAAACGCCGCAGAATTTGCAAAAAAGGCAGACCATAAGCTTGAGCTTTTGAAGAAATTTATGGAGAAAAATAAATCCTGATTTTATATCTGAATACATATTCCGTGTGATTATCCGAACGGCTGGGTGTTAACTAAGTTTTAATACCCAGCCGTTCGACTATTTTCCTATAGATTTTTGAAAAGGATAAAATTCTGGCAGGATAAAAGTTACAAAGAAATAGGGACTGACGAAATATTTTTTCTCAAATAGACCGTAGTAGAATATTGAATGTAATTTTGTAAACTGCGTGAGGCAATTCATGGTCTGTAAATAAGTACAGAGTCGATATACATGTAACCAGGAAGAAGTGATTGTTTAATGAAATGGCAATTGTATTCAATGACGAAACAATAGATGTCTTTAGTAGTGAAAATATTGGACTTGGTGCCAGCGTTTTGCCGGCAGATGGAATGATTGGTGTCGGACATTTAGAAGATAGTGAAGGAAATATAGTAAAAGATTCTAAAACAATAAATAAGGAAATGACAGGAATAAGTATTGGAGGGGCGGCATCAGTACTTCGAGGCGTTTCAGAGGCAGTTACACCATCTGGTTACAAATTTGTTATTAAATTTATGCAATCTAATGCATCGGTTGGTATATCATGGGGGATTACTAGAAGAGTAGGTAAGTTGAAGGAGTTATAAAATGGCGAAAATAATACAGTTATGTAAAATGATGATTTCAAGTGCAAAAGAATATTTCTTGAATAGGAAATTTCAGCTAAGTGTTTTATTTATGGTATTGCCAGTTTGGATTTTATATACCACATATTATACATACTATGATGAGACTACTAAAAATGCTGTTATTAAAGAAACAGAGCATATTGTTAATTATGTTGGGAATGGTATAACTTTTGAGTATAAAAATAGTGATAAAATAATTGTCTTTAGGTCCGAAATATATATTAATATGACGGATGTTGATAGCGTTGATAGGTATCGTAAATTTCTGGCGGAAAACGGGTATAAAAAAGTAAGTGATGTCGTTTGGGTAAAAAATAAATATACAATTGTTGAGGAATATACTAAGGAATTCATAATAGTTAATGTAGAATATGTAAAAGATAAAATTCAGTGAATTCCATGAACTTTCAAAGAATGTGAAGGCAGTAGGAAACGGAACCCTGAACGCAAAAGAAAACATAAACATAACAGCGGCAGAGCAGGGCAACGTAACCAGCACAGAAAACAACACATCAAGCAGCTTCGCAGGAATGAGCATAGGACTCGGCACGGGAACAATAGGAGTAAACGTATCCGGAAGCGCAGGAGTGGAGACAATTGATAATGAAAGAAAAAAATGGGTTGAAAAGTTGGCATTTTTATTTGTTGGGTTTTTTTATGGGGTGGGCGATGTTTGCAAAGAGAATTGTTGCAGCACATCCCGATTTTATTGAAGAATATGGGTGGATTGCATATCAACCGTTTACGGTTTATGTTATTATTTGTGCCTATGCGATAGGGAATTTATCTGACTTAACAAAGAAGGCGGTAGAACAAAAATACGATAAGTTAGATGGATTCTTATTGTGCGTTTTTTTGTGGTAAAAGTGATAGGTATTTCTGTTAGTGTGGCAATATTTTATATGTATGTGCTAGGAGGTAAGCCTAATTTGTTGATTTGTCTATAAGATGCAGAAATTTATATTTTGGTGACAACACAAATAACAATTTATGGGGTGGATGAATATGTAAAAATATTGGGTAGTATATGGTTCAAAGCAAACTCTGATTATAACGCCTTCGTTCCAGTTTTGCCGTAGGCAAAACTTCCTCTATCAGCGTTTCAACGAGGCGTGAGATATGCTCACCGCCAGTTATTTGTCCCAACCCCCACTTACAGAAGTGGGGGACATCCTTTGCCGAGTTATAAGCGCGCTTTTAGCTGTTGGGATGATTTTGTGTGTGATTGCGATTGCTTGTCTGGCAGTAGGAATACCGGTTGTTGATTTTGTAATTCCAATGGGAGAACTGTTTTTTATTCCGGCAGTATATTTTATAGCGTTATCGGAAGCATATTTTATGACCAAACTGCTCCAATACGAGGAAGCAGAAAACCAAATTTATTGATTTGCTTCCAGGCAGTTAAACTGTGAAAATAAGAAAAAAGTTGCATGTTTATCAAACTTATGGGATATTTACACTGGTTTCGTTTATATTACAATGGTAAAGTGATGTAAATTTGTAAATGTTCATTATGTTTGAACACGAAAAATGAATGCTTCGTGCACGAGGGGGAGAAAAATGGGGAATTTGAAAAAGAAGATTGTGAGCTGCATGCTGGCGGTTATGTGTTTCGTGCCGTGGTTAAATGTAAGCACTTGTGAAAGCGCGGAGGTTTTGAACTGGAAAGTTGGAGATGAGAGTGTAAAAGTACCGGCAGAGGTACTGGTGTTGTTGTTAAATGCGGCGCAGGCTCAAGCTGATAATGACCATTTGACGGAACTTGACTATGTGGAAGAAGGTGTCGAACGATTTCCAAATGAGGCAATTTTTTATTATATGCGTGCGGGGTTGTATCCGTTGCCCGGAATAGATAAAAAAGAAAAAGTAATGGAAAATCTTGATAAAGCAATAGAACTTAACCCGGATTTTATAAGAGCCTATTATTATCGTGGAGAGAGGTATATCTATACAAAAGAATATGATAAGGCGTTGGCTGATTTCAACAAAGCTATAGAATTAAAGCCTGATTCTGTTTATTCATATTATATGCGAGCCTGTGTGTACCATAAAATGAAAGAGTATGATAGTGCCATAACTGATTATAGTAAAGTGATTGAACTTGCCCCTGATAGGTCTGATTTTGAACGTTTTGAACGTGCGAGATTATATTTTACACAGGGAAAATATGATGATGCTATTCGGGATTGCAATGTACTGATTCAAAATAACAAAGAAACGCGTGGTTCAAGAGAAGAAAATAATTCTGATGTGAAAGGGGTCAGGATGCTTATCGGACCCTATGGATTATATTATTCAACGGATGATTACGATGAGGAGCATAAAGATTATAACAGAAGGTTCTTGGACTCGCGTTCATCATTATCAAAGGTATATATACTGCGCGGCAAGAATTACTATGCACAAGGAAAATATCGGGAAGCTTTGGCGGATGGAAAGGAAGTCATAGCGCAGAAACCCAAATCAAAGGCTGCTAAAGAGCTGATAGAGAAAGCTGAAGCAGCTTTGAAAAGTAAATAATCGTACATTTAACACCGGAGGGGCAGAAGATTGTTTCCTCCGGTTTTTTCATTTTATGATACTATTATAGGTAAAGGAAATGAGATGGGAGGTGTTCTTGTGGGAAGTGCGGAGCTTTTTGAAAGGGACGGTCAAAGCCGATGGAGAAAGGCTTTTTTCCTTTCGGCTTTGCTTCACGCAGGAGCATTTGCCGTATTTTACTATTTTGCTCCTGTTATGCAGCCTCAAGAGAGTCAGCCCCTGATGGTGGAGCTGGAAGGGCTGCCGCAGGAGGGATTTCCTGAAAGCGGAGGAAATGGTATAGGTTCAGGCGGTACAGGGATTGCTTATGGTGATGGTGCCTTATATGGCGGAGACGGGCAGGTTTATTCTGCGGAGACTGCAGAGGCTGGTGAAGGTGATGACATTTTGACTGAAGCAGCTGCTGCGGTGCCTGTGGAAAATAGCAGCGGTGCAGTTTCGGGTACTGCGGGAAGCAAAGAAGCGGCTGAGAAGGAGATAGCAAGGAAGGAGGAAGCTGGCGGCGGAAGCTTTGATCCTTATTCGATATTGATAAACTCCGGAAGCGGCGGGCCATCTCTTGGCAGGAGTGCAAAGCTTCTTCATGCGGAGTATCCTGCGGCAGGAACGGCGACCTATAAAGGCCGTGTGAATATCTCCGCCTGTATAGGGACGGACGGGAAAATACGTTATGCGGAAGTCGTCCATTCGTCGGGAAGTAAACTCGTGGATGCGATTGCAATGAGCTGCGCGAAAAAATGGATTTACAGTCCCGCAACGGACAAAAACGGAACGCCTATAGAGTGCAATGCGCTCATAAGCATTCCGTTCCGTGAAAAGAAGGAAAAATAAAAGCAGTGCATATCGCGAATGTGCGGTATACACTGCTTTTATTATGTCGTTATTTAACTTTGCTTGCTTCGTAATCCTTAAGCGCGTCAAGTGCCTCGCCTGCAAGAGGGTACAGCATGAAGATGTTGAATATGGTCATGAGGCCGACGCCGACGTCTCCAAGGTCCCACACGAAGGTGTAGGCTGCAAGGCCGCCGATGAAGAGCATGGCGAGGGCAATGATTTTATATACTGTCTGCCATGTCCAGGAATCTCCGAAGATGTACGCGACGTTTGAACGCGCATAAAACAGGATTCCGATGAATGTGGAGAAGCAGAACAGAAAGAGAATCATGGCAATGAATATAGTGCCAAATTCGCCGAGATGGTAGTTTACTGCAGACTGTAAAAGCTCCATACCGACTTTGCCGTCTGTGACGCTGCGCGGTGCGAGGAGAAGTATGAAGGCGGTGCAGCTGCAGATTACGATGGTGTCGATGAAAACACCAAGGGACTGAACAAGCCCCATCTGCGCGGGATGCTGTACACGTACTGTTGCGGCTGCGCATGGAGCTGAGCCGCTTCCTGCTTCGTTGGAGAAAAGTCCGCGTTTTACACCTGTCATGAGAACGGCGCCGAAGCCGCCTGCTGCTGCCTGCTGAAAACCGAATGCTTCAGAGAAGATACGTGACAGTACATCAGGAATTGCGGTGATGTTTATGAGTATAAGTGCAACGGTGATTCCAAAATAACATGTAGCCATGAAGGGGACGATGATATCAAGAACAGGCACAGTCAGATTTTTCCGAAGAACAATGATGGCCGAAAAAAGCACCAGTACGATTGTGGTATAGAGAGGCGGAATACCGAAAGCGTTCTGAAAGGAAGATGTTACTGAGTTGCTTATGACCTGACTGATGCCGCACCAGCAGATAAGACCTGACAGGGCGAACAGAAACGCAACAACTGAGTAGCGTATCGGGTGTCCTTTTTTCTTTTCAAAGTAATCGTGGATATAGTAGGCCGGGCCTCCGCGATAACCTCCGTACAGAGGATCCTTTGTCTGGTGGAGCTGGGCGAGGGTTGCTTCTACGAAGGCGGTGGAGGAACCCAGGAGTGCGGATATCCACATCCAGAACACTGCTCCTGCGCCGCCTGCAGAAACTGCGGCTACAACACCTACAAGATTTCCCATTCCGACACGCGTGGCGGTGGAAATCATAAGGGACTGAAAGGATGATAATCCGTCACGGTGATGTGTCTGTTTGAGAACGGTATCTACTTCGTCACGGAAAAGGCGTATTGGAAGGACACGCGTCCTTATGGTGAAGTAGATTCCTGTCGGTATCAGAAGCATTACGAGAAGTGAAATACCGAGTGTTCCGCCTCCGGGAAGCGGAAGCGTAATCAGGTCGCCCCACAGAAACGCGCAGGCGGCTTCAATAAGATTTATGATGCCTTGTATCATTTAACATGTCTCCTTGAGGAAAAATAAGGAGTGTCCGTCTTAGACAGACACTCCTTATATTTTACGGGGAAAGATTTATTTTGTAAACATTCGGCAGTATTATTTATTGCTTTCGCGGCGGAATGCATCAACCTGCTTGAGTGCAGAGCCGTCAGCAACGAGCTTTTCTGCAAGCTCTACGCCTGCTTTTACGGAGTCAGCCTTGCCACCGACGTAGAGAGCCATTCCTGCGTTCATCATGACGATATCGTATTTCGGGCTTTTTTTGCCGTTCAGGATATCGAGGGTATCCTTTGCGTTTTCCTCAGGTGTTCCGCCGACGATATCATCCTTTGTTGCTCGGGTGAAGCCGAAATCCTCCGGCTGGATTACATAGTTTTTGTATTCTGCGGAGTCATCGCCGTTTGGAGCGTGGAACTCGCAGACTGTTGTCGGAGCGCTGACGGAGATTTCGTCCAGCTTATCCTGCCCGTAGATGACTACGCCGTGTTTGACGCCGAGTCCGACGAGAACCTTTGCAAGCGGCTGAACAAGGTATTCGTCGTAAACACCGAGTACCATGCGTGTCGGGTGCGCCGGGTTCGTGATAGGACCGAGGATGTTGAAAACTGTGCGGATACCAAGCTCTTTGCGGATAGGTCCGACGTATTTCATGGAAGCATGGTATTTCTGTGCAAACATGAAGCAGAGACCGATGTCATTAAGCTCGCGGACGCAGGTTTCGGGCGGCTGGTCAAGATTTACTCCGAGAGCTTCAAGGCAGTCAGCTGCGCCGCTCTTTGATGATGCGGCACGGTTGCCATGCTTTGCGACCTTTACTCCGCCTGCAGAAATTATGAAAGCAGCAGTAGTGGAGATGTTGATACTGCCTGCATGGTCACCGCCTGTACCGACTATCTCAAGTACGTCCATGTCATGAACAACCTGCTTTGCATGGTCGCGCATTGCGGCAGCGGAGCCTGCAATTTCAGGGATTGTTTCTGCTTTTGTGCTTTTCGTGGAAAGTGCCGCGAGGTATGCGGCGTTCTGTACTGCGGTTGTCTGACCGTCCATAATCTCTGTCATAACGGTGTAGGCTTCATCGTATGTCAAATCCTCTTTACATACGATTTTCTTGATTGCCTCGGCTATCATTGATACCACTCCTTGAAAAATTGGATTATTTGACTGAACTGTAACATTAAAAGCTTACCACAGAAACATTTGTGTTTTATTAAATGACAAAAAATTGACAAAATTTTTTTTTGATGGTAACTTTGTAGATGTTGCAGGGGAGCCGCGAAGGCGGCTGAGAAGGAATACCTGACTCTTTGAACCTGATCAAGTTTAAGCTTGCGTAGGGAGCAACAGAGGATGGGAGTATGCCGGCTGCAGAGCCGGTTTTTTTGTTTGGAGGAATCATTATGGGGAAAGAAGAACTGCAAAAAGCTGTACGTGAGGCTGTACAGAGAGTGAGGGAGAAAAATCCGATGGCGCCGTCCATCACGAACACAGTAACCATCAACCTTGTGGCTAATGCGCAGCTTGCTGTGGGAGGTTCGGCGGCTATGGTGTACATGCCTGACGAGGGCGAGGCGATGGCACAGCTGGGCGGTGCCATGTATATAAACATGGGAACTCAGATGCCTATCTATGCAGAGACTCTCATACGTACGGCGCGGGCGCTTCGGGAGGAAGGAAAGACATGGGTGGTTGACCCCGTGGGAATAGGGGTTGGCGGACTTCGGATGAGCGTTTTGAAATCCTTTAAGGAGTTCAAGCCAGGTGTTGTACGCGGAAACGCATCTGAGATAATTGCGCTTGCAAATCTCTGGGGACTTGAGAGCGGTGTCAAAAATGACGGTGTGCGCGGCGTGGATGCTACGGACAGTGTGGATGAGGCCGGGGCTGCTGCTGTTTCTGTTGCACGCTTTACCGGTGGCGCTGTGGCAGTATCAGGAGTACGCGACCTTGTGACGGACGGTAAGGTTGTTGTGCGCTGTGATGGCGGTTCGAAATTTCTTCCTATGATTACAGGTGCAGGCTGCTCACTTGGTGGTGTTGTGGCGGTTTATGCCTGCTGTGCTTCACCCTTTATTGCGGCATTGACGGGCACGCTCGTATATAATCTTGCAGGAGAACGGGCTGAGAAAAAATCCGAAGGACCGGGGAGCTTTCAGGTGCATTTCCTTGATGAGCTTTACAAGGCATCTGCTGAGGAAATTTCGGTACAGTCATTTTCCATTGAGGAGGAATAAATCATGAATACTTTGGTTGCGGTGGCTATTGCTCCGTGCGGAACAGGAGAAGAGCTTTCGGCGGAGGTTGCGGAGGTCATACGTGTTATACGTGCATCGGGGCTGCCTAACAGAACAAATTCCATGTTCACTGAAATAGAAGGTGAGTGGGATGAGGTCATGCGTGTCGTAAAGGATGCGACGATGGTGCTGGCAGAAAAAGGAATACGCACGGAGGTTGTGCTGAAGGCAGATATACGGCCGGGCTACACGGATATGATGCACGGGAAAACGAAAAAGGTAGAGGATATTCTGGCAAAGGGGACGGAAAAATGAGCATAAGGGAAAATCTGGATATATCCTCATATCTTGTAGTAGGGCCTGAGAATACGCTTGGACGTCCTGTGAAGTCTATAGTTAGTGCAGCGGTTGATGCGGGCTTTACCTGTGTGCAGATACGCTCAAAAACAGCATCGGCGCGTGAGATGATAGAGCTTACAGGGGAAGCTGCAGATGTGATTGCAAAAGCAGGGAAATCTGAAACTGTTGCTCTTCTTGTGGACGACAGACTTGATGTGGTGCTTGCAGCGCGAAAGCTTGGGATAAAGGTGGACGGCGTGCATGTTGGACAGTCGGATATACCTCCTGAAATATGCCGCGAGTATCTGGGAGAGGATGCAATAGTCGGACTATCCGCACGGTCAAATGAGCTTTTGGAATACGTTGCCAATGCGGATGTTTCTCCAATTGATTATTTCGGTGCCGGGCCGCTTCATGATACCGAAACAAAAAAGGACCTCACTCGAGGTGAGGATGGAAATATTATTCTCCGCACCTTTGACGAGCTTAAAAAGCTTGCAAAAATTTCTCCTGTGCCCGTGGTTGTGGGCGGCGGAGTCAAAGCCAATGACCTGCCGGCATTGAAGGATACCGGAGTTGGCGGATTTTTTGTTGTGTCTGCGGTTGCAGGGGCAGAGAATCCAAGGGCTGCGGCTGAGGAGCTTAGAAGCCTTTGGGTGAAATAAATAGGACAGGGAAAAGCCCATGCCGTTGACGGCATGGGCTTTTTTGCATAGTCTGAGGCTTATTGTTTTACAGCTTTTGCGATTTTCTGTGCTGCGGCTGTCAGCTCGGCTTCCGTGTGAGTCGCCATAATGGCGGCGCGAAGGCGGGCTGTGCCCTTGGCGACTGTCGGGTAGCGTATGGCGGTGAGAAAAATGCCGTCATCGTATAGTGCCTGAGCAGCCTTCAGTGCGGCTCCCTCATCCCCAATGATGATAGGGACAATCGCGGAGCTGCTTTCGGTTGTGATACCGTTTTCTGCCAGAGCTTTTATAAAGACCTTGGTGTTTCTTTGGAGTTGAGCGACACGCTCGGGCTCATCCTCAATGATATGAAGCGCTTCATCTGCGGCAACAAGGGCGGCAGGGCCAAGGCTTGTAGAAAAAATGAAGCTTCTTGCGGTGTTTCTTAGATACTCAATCAGCAGATTATCTCCGCACACGAAGCCGCCTTCACTGGCAAGGGATTTGCTCATCGTTCCCATAAGAATGTCAGGGTGCGCGTTGCTGCCGTAATACTCCACAATACCATGTCCCGTTTTGCCTATGACACCTGTGGCGTGGGCTTCATCGACCATGGAAAGCAAATTGTATTTTTTTGAAAGACTGATAATCTCCGGAAGGTTTGCAACATCACCGTCCATGCTGAACACGGCATCGCTTACAATCACTCCAAAGGGGGCAGAGACTGCTTTCAGCTTTTCCTCCAAATCCTTCATGTCGTTGTGCTTATACACTACAGTACGTGCATGACCAAGACGGCATCCGTCGATTATGCTGGCATGATTCAGTTCGTCGCTGAATATAACAGCTCCTGATTTTCCCAGTGCCGAAAGAATTCCCACATTTGCCATATATCCCGTATTGAAAAGAATAGCTGCCTCAGTACCTTTAAAAGCCGCCAGGTCGCGCTCAAGCTTTTCATGGAGAGGGAGAGTTCCTGTAGTAAGCCTGGAACCTCCGCTTCCAACTCCGTATTCTCTTACGGCTTCAATGGCAGCCTCTTTGACACGCGGTTCATCAGAGAGACCGAGATAGCTGTTTGATGCCAAAAGCAGCAGCTGTTTTCCTTCGGAACGGACGTGAGCTGTTTGGGCGGTGTCAATCACGCGGGTGGTACGGTACAGATTGGCGGCTTTTCGCTGTGAGATATCCTTTCGTATTGCTTCCCACGGGTCGGAGACTTTTGGGGAGCAGGGAGATAAAGGCGCATTCTTTACTAGAACCTTCTGCTTTTCAAGGTATTTTATTGTTTCCTTTGCATCTTCACTGCTTCCACGGAAAAGAAAGATTCTTCCTCCATCCGGGCAGCCCTTTTCCTTGAGCTTTGTAATCCGGACATATCCTATAGCTTCAGCGGCAACATAGCCTGTCACGTAATCAGGATCGTCGGACATGCATATCTCTGCTATGATGTGCGGCGCGGAAATAACCTTGCTGGCAAGTACGATGGCCTCCTGAAAATGATTTTTATCATTGCAGACAGAACGTTCGGGGCTGTGCTCCGCGTCCATATACGTCGCACGTATTCCGCGCTCAGTGTCAGGCTCCATGCGTTCAAGGGTATCTGCATTCAGGAGCATGGCACCGCGCATGTCGTATGTCTCTGAGAATCTTGAAAGAATTTCACGTCCGTTTTTGATACCGAGCTTATCCAGAAGCTCCAGTATTACTGCGCGTCCTTCTTCGGCAGTTTTGACATCACGGGTTGTAAAAGGGAGTGCCTCTACATACGAAAGCTCACCTGGGCGGATTTCTTCGATTTTCAAATTGATAAAATCAGCAGAGCCCTTTGAATGGCAAAGAGCGCGTTCTATAAGAGCCGAGGCATTATCGTGGATTTCCTTTTGGGCCAAAATTTTTTCTGCACCGGAAACATGGACAGGTTTTCCGTTCTCATTACGGCTGGCACGCATTTTCATACTGTATAAGGTCAATTAACTCATCTCCAATTTTTCTTAATTTTAGCATTGGACAGCAATTTGTCAACCTGTGTTTTAAATATGGTTAACAAACGCGACATTGTTTCATCATGCTGTAAACAAAATTTGATTGCTCTCTTATTGTAGTGAATGTCCTGCTTTGATATTATTTAGTCAGATGAATAAAGAGGAGGATTATACTATGTCATTTAAGTTTGCACATAATAATTTCAATGTAGTGGATTTGGAAAAGAGCATGAAGTTTTATGAGGAGGCGCTGGGCTTTAAAGAAGCACACCGTCTGGAGGGGCCGGGGTTTACACTGGTCTATCTTTCTGACGGAGGAAAGACACCGCATGAGCTGGAGCTTACATGGCTTCATGACCGTAAAGAGCCGTATAACCTCGGAGAAAACGAATTTCATCTCGCGGTTTACGCAGATGATTTCGAAGCAGCTCATAAAAAGCATAAAGAGATGGGCTGTATCTGTTATGAAAATGAGGCAATGGGCATATATTTTATAAGCGACCCGGATAATTACTGGATTGAAATTCTTCCAGAAAAGAAATAAATCAACATCATAAATGCAAGGGAAATTCAAAAGGCAGCTCAGGCTGCCTTTTTTGTGTATTATTTGGCAAAAAATGATAAAATTATGTTGAAGATTAAAATGGCAGGAGGCGGAAAAATGGACAGAAGAACTGCAATAAAGGTTATAGGAGGCAGCGTCCTGGGTATTGCAGGATTGGGAGCACTTGCCACAAGAGAGGATATAATCCGTTGGCTGGATGCAGATAAGGCAGCTATGGAGTCGGGTGAGACGAAGGCAGGCAAGGTTTCTACGCGTTTTTATAAGCCTCTTGAACGCGAGCTGTCTGTTCTTGGATTTGGCTGTATGCGCTTTCCTATGAAAAACGGTGAAATAGACTACGAGCTTACGGATAAGATGGTGGACTATGCGTATCGGCATGGCGTTAACTATTATGATACGGCGTATTTCTATCATGGAGGGAAATCTGAGGAAACAATCGGGCGGATTCTGAAAAAATATCCCCGTGAGAGTTTTTGTCTCACAGACAAGATGCCGACATCAATGATTGATGATCCGGATGATATTCCTGAAATTTTTGAAGAACAGCTTAGACGCTGCGGTGTGGAGTATTTTGACAATTATCTTCTGCACTCGCTTTCAAGCATGGAAAAATTTGAGCGGATTTATCTCGCGGGAGGCGGTCTTGATTTTCTTCGGGAGCAGAAGGAAAACGGGCGTATCCGTTCTCTTGGCTTTTCCTTCCATGGCGACGTGCCGTTTTTCAATTATCTGATGGATAATTTTACATGGGACTGCACCATGATACAGCTTAATTATCTTGACTGGAACGAAGCGAATGAGAGCCCGAACGGCAGCCGTCAGGCGGGAAGCCTCTATCGTAAGGCGGAGGAAAAGAATGTACCGTGCTTTATCATGGAGCCTGTAAAGGGCGGAAATCTCGCGGAGCTTCCCAAGAATGCTATGGATATACTAAAAAGGCGTGAGCCGAAAAAGAGTGCCGCGTCATGGGCGCTTCGTTACGTTGGAACAAAGCCTCTCGTCGTAACAATGCTTTCGGGCATGTCGACAATTGAGCAGGTGGTGGATAACGTAAGCACAACTACGGAGTTCAAACCACTGGATGACGCTGATATGCGCGTGCTGAATCTTTCCATGGGGAAAAATGATAATACCGGAATGATACCATGCACATATTGCAGATACTGCGACCCGTGTCCGTACGGAGTTGATATAGCAGGCGTAATAAAGACGTATAATCTGTGGGCAGAACGGCTTGGGCTCACTGAGGGCGGACACGGCGGAATAAAGGAAAAGAAGGAATTCCTCATAAGATATAAAAATGCGGTAGAAAAATCGGCAAGGGCGGACCACTGCACCAGGTGTTTGAAATGTATGCCGCGCTGCCCGCAAAGCATTAACATTCCTACTGAGATTAGAAAAGTTGATGAATTTGTGCAAAAGCTGGAAAAGGATATACATAAAAAAGCAGAGGGGGCATCCGTATGAAACGTCTCGTGTGGTTCCGCATTTTGCTTGCATGGGCGGCTGTCACATGGGTGACGTTTGCGTTCTTGGGACTGTCGCGGACTTTCCCTGCAAAGCAGCAGCTGATTCCTGCACTTTTGATGGGCAATCTTCTGGCGGTTGGAATCATTTTGATAGGCACGATTCTTTTTGGAAGATTTTACTGCTCTGTTATCTGTCCTTTGGGAATATTTCAGGACGGTGTGAGTTTTATATCGGAAAAAATCCGAAGGAAGAAGAACAGCTTCCGATATAGAAAGGAATTACGCGTATTGCGTTATGCAGTGCTCGTGCTATTTGCCGGAGGACTGTTCAGCGGTATAGGTGTCATCCCGATACTCCTTGACCCGTATGGAAACTACGGGCGCATGGTGTCGAATCTCCTTGCGCCTGTGTGGAGGCAGTCGGTAAACTTTACGGCTGATATAGTATCCGATTCCTGGCTGATTGAAAAATATGACATTCTTCCACAGACGGAAGCGGCGATGATTTTTGCATCGGTGTACCTTTTGTGCATCCTTGCGGCAGCATGGTTTGGCGGACGTATATACTGCAATACCATTTGTCCTGTCGGTACTATTCTTGGCACACTCAGCCGCTTTTCACTCCTTCATCCATATATTCGTGAGGATGCCTGTGTTAAATGCGGAAAATGCGAAAAAAACTGCCGTTCATCATGTATTGATATAAAGACAGGCAGCATAGACACAAGCCGATGCGTTGACTGTATGAACTGTATTGCGGTTTGCCCGACAGGGGCAATGACCTTTGGACGTCAGCAAAAAGAAAAGGTATCTGCGGAAGCAGCGGAGACAAGAAAAACGGCACAGCCGTTGAGCAGACGTGAGTTTCTGGGAACGGGAGCAGCAGCCATAGGGGCGGCGGCTGCAGTAATTACTGCGAAAACACGCACGGTGGAATCTGCAGCAGCCGGAGCAAAAAAGATTGTAATGCCGCCAGGGGCCGATACCAGAGAAAAACTCATGAATTTATGCACTGCATGTGGACTTTGTATAGACCGCTGCAAGGGAGGAGTTCTTCGTCCTGCAAATCTTGAATACGGAATCGGGGGGATTTTCCTGCCGAAGATGGATTTCAAAAGCGGCTTCTGCGACTATAACTGCAGTCAGTGCGGAAAGGTATGTCCTACAGGCGCCATTACAAAGCTGCCATTTAAGAAAAAACGCTCGACTGTCATAGGAAAAGCAGTTTATCATCATTTTAACTGCCTCATCATGAAAGAGAATATTATCTGCGGCAACTGCGCGCTTCATTGTCCGACAAAGGCAGTCACCATGACGGAGGATTTTCATGGGAAGAAGCTTCCTAAGGTAAATAAAGACCTATGCATAGGCTGCGGTGCCTGCGAGTATCATTGTCCCGCGGAACCGAAGGCAATAGAAGTCAACGGATTAAGCAAACAGGATAAACTGAAGGAAAAAGAAAAACCGAAAAAATAATCTTCCTTGAAAATGAAAACGGACGGGGTGATATAGAATGATTTTGTTTGTAAGTGCCTGTGTGCGCAGTGAGTCCAGAACAAAAACGCTTGCTGATGCGCTGATTAAGAAGCTCGCGGATGAATGCGAGGAGCTTAAACTGGAAGATGTCAGCTTTCCGAAGACAGACGAAGCTTTTCTGAGCAAAAGAGACAGCCTGATAGAAGCACGGAATTTTGATGATGAAGCATTTGCACCGGCAAGGCAGTTTGCGGAGGCAAAAACAATAGTCATAGCAGCACCGTATTGGGATTTGTCTTTCCCTGCAATGCTCAAGCAGTATATCGAGCATATAAATGTTTTAGGAGTTACCTTTGAGTACACACCCGAGGGAATACCGAAGGGGCTGTGCAAAGCGGATAAGCTTTATTACGTCACCACAGCCGGAGGAAACTACGTCCCCGATGATTTCGGCTTTGGATATATAAAAGCTCTGGCACAGAATTTCTACGGCATCAAAGATGTCAAGCTCATTAAAGCATCAGGGCTTGATATATATGGAGCCAATACCAAAGCAATAATGAAAGAGGCTGTTGAAGGCATTACTTTGTAAAAATCACACTTTTTTATATAATTACGTGCCAAAATCACATAATTGTATAAAAATGATTTTTTTGAGCGTACTGTAAAAATAAAATAGTTGACGTCATAACATGTGTATGGTAATATACTTGAGTGAGTTTATTGAAGTTAGAAGCCACCCGGTCTTCTACACCTGCCGATGAGCGCATCGTTCGGGTTCGATATTGGGATTTATTAGGGTGGCTTCGTGCCACTCTTTTTTGTTTTGTGTTGTTGATTAATGTATTCGGAGGTGTGTTCCAATTAGTAAAGAAAGTTTGAGAATCAATGAGGAAATCCACGTTAGAGAAGTTCGCGTGACGGGAGCAGATAATGAACAGCTCGGCATCATGCCTACTAAAGATGCTTTGCACATGGCGATGGAGCAGCATTTGGATCTCGTGGAGGTTGCTCCGAAGGCTAAGCCTCCGGTATGCCGCATCATGGATTTCGGCAAGTACAGATATGAACAACAGAAACGGGAAAAAGAAGCCAAGAAGAAGCAGAAGGTCATCACGATCAAGGAAGTTAAGCTTCGTCCCAATATCGAGCAGCATGATTTTGAAGTCAAGTTAAAGAATGCTCTGCGCTTTGTTCAGGAGGGCAATAAGGTCAAGGTAACGATTATGTTCCGCGGCCGTGAGATGTCCCATCAGGAACTTGGCCGTGAGCTCCTGCACCGTGTTGCTGAGCAGCTGAAGGATTTGGTTGCAATCGAGCGCGATGCAAAACTTGAAGGTAAAAATATGATTATGATTTTAGCGCCGAAGGCTCCTGCAAAGGCCCCGAAGGCAAAGGCTAAAGAACCAAGAGGAGGAGAACAGTAATGCCAAAGATGAAGACACGCAGAGCTGCTGCAAAACGTTTTACTGTCACCGGTTCCGGTGAGTTCAAACGCAACAAGGCGTTCAAGCGCCATATCCTGGAGAAGAAGTCTCCGAAGCGTAAACGCAATATGCGCAAGGCAGCTCTTATCACAGCAGCTGATCATGAGCGCGTAAAACGTATGCTTCCGTATGCATAATCTGAATTTGTAGTTTTAGGAGGAAATAGACATGCCAAGAGTTAAAACAGGCGTGACGGCACATAGACGCCATAAAAAGATTCTTAAATTAGCAAAAGGCTACAGAGGCGCTCGCAGCAAGCAGTTCAAAAAAGCTAACGAGCTCGTCATGAAGGCTCTGTACTACGCTCGTCGTGACCGTCGTGCGAAGAAGGGTAACTTCCGTCGTCTATGGATTGCTCGTATCAATGCTGCTGCACGTCTTAACGATATCACGTACAGCCGCCTTATCTGCGGTCTTACAAAGGCCGGCGTTGAGGTCAACCGTAAGATGCTTGCAGACCTCGCTGTCAGCGATGCAGCTGCTTTCGCAAAGCTCGCTGCTGTTGCAAAAGAAAATCTGTAATATTGATTTTGGAAAGCTCCCTTGATGAGGGAGCTTTTTTGTGTGCAAATTAAAATTTTGGCAGTAAACGGTATGCGTGAATATATGCTTTTTGAGCATATATTCCGATGAAAAATAGGTATTAGACAATCTTGCATAATTTATTTTATACTTTGGACAAGGTCAAAAGATGGCTTTGTCCATTTTTGTTGTGAGGTGATTGAAATAGTAATGGATGGATTGTCTGCGCTTCTGGAGAAAGCAGGTTTTTCTGAAGCCGATGTCAGGCACTATTTGGAGTTGTCAAGGAACTCCGGGACTGAGGCGGCGCGGATGAGGATGCTTCACGGGCAGCGTGGACGGATTATTGACGAGCTGCACAGACGGCAGCAGGTATTGGATCAGGTTGATTATTTGATATGGCAGACTGAAAAGGAAAACGGTAATGTAAAGAAAGGAAGGAAAAGAATATGAAAAACTGGACAAAGAAAATGAAGATGGCAATGATGGCAGGTGCTTTTGCGGTAGGGCTTACGACCTTCGGAGCTTCTGCTGATGCGGCAGCAGCTGCGGAGGGATATCCTGCGGTAGAGGAAGTACGTGCTGAGCTTGGAAAAGAAGCAGGAACGATTTTTGAAATCGGTAATCCGAATGTCAACTATGATAAGTATTTCACCGGAAAGACTTTCCTGGCGCCCCTTGCAAACGACAAGATTGGTGTTGCAAATGTGACGTTCACGAAGGGAACAATCAATCATTGGCACATCCATCATGGTACATGCCAGATTCTCGTTGGTGAGTCCGGCCGCGGCTATTACCAGATTTGGGGCGAGGAGCCGAAAGAAATTCTTCCGGGAACGGTTGTGACGATTCCGGAGGGAACGAAGCATTGGCATGGTGCAGGCCCGAACAATATGATGCAGCATCTTTCCATCATGATGAACGGCGAGGGTGTTTCTACGGAGTGGCTGGAGCCTGTAAGTGACACAGAGCTGGCGAAACTGAAATAAGGTGATTTGATGAATCGGCGGGAGTTTTTGAAGATAAGCGGTATGGGTGCGCTGACGCTCTTTTTGAGCGGCTGCGGCCTGGCTGCTGCAACTGTGGAAAAGAAAGCTGTGGTGCCTGAAAAGGGCAGTATATCAGGAGGAAAGCAAATGAAGATTGTGGTAGTTACATCAAGTCCGCATCCGAAAAACGAGTCCACATCTATTTATCTCGCAGAACGGTTCATGGATGGCGCCAAGAGTGCGGGCCATGATGTGTTTGTCTTTGATGCAGCAAATGAGGAAACGCATCCTTGCCGGGGCTGTGATAAATGTGGTATGGATGGCCCGTGCGTTTTCAAGGATGCAATTGAGACGAAGCTGATGCCGAAGATGCTGGAAGCGGATATGCTGGTGCTTACTACTCCGCTTTATTATTACGGTATGTCGGCACAGCTCAAAACTGTGGTAGATCGTTTTTATTCGCGTACAGGAAAGCTGACAGGGAAGAAGTCAATGCTTATTGCTACGGCATATAACAGCGCGGACTGGACTTTTGAAGCACTGGCGGCTCATTATAATACGTTGTTGCGTTATATGAACTGGACAGATGCAGGACAGGTACTGGGAGTCGGCTGCGGTTCGCGTTCTTTGGTTGAGAGCTCTGAGTTTGGTGCAATGGCACAAAAGATTGGCGCAAATTTGTAAGGGAGTGCATGGTCGTGGATTTAAAGGAGCTTAAGGAAAAAAGTGTGTTTCCAATAGGTGGAGAAAATACGCAGTATGCACAGTTTTTTGACGGTACAAGCTATTTGAATATGCTTTCCCTGGAGCAGGTCGTTGTCGGCAATGTGTCCTTTGAGCCGGGATGCCGTAATCATTGGCATATTCACCATGCCAAAAAAGGTGGAGGGCAGATGCTTCTTGTTACAGCAGGACGCGGCTGGTATCAGGAATGGGGAAAGCCTGCACAGGCGCTGAAGGCCGGAGATATTGTACATATTCCGGCAGAGGTTAAGCATTGGCATGGCGCGGCAAAGGACTCCGCTTTCCAGCATCTGGCAATAGAGGTACCCGGAGAAGGTACATCGAATGAATGGTGTGAACCGGTTGACGCAGCCGCGTATGAGGCATTGATATGAAACGACGTGATTTTTTAAGGTTAACAGGAGCTGCGGCAGCAGCGGCATTATTTGGCCGGGTTTCGTCTGTGTCGGCAGCAAATACAGATTTTGTTAAGGGAAGACGGGTGGATTTTCACTCTCATGCTATTCTGCCTCCTTATTCTGAGGGGCTTAAGCGTCTTGGAATAGACGCAGCAGCGGAAGAGGGCTTTTTTGTGACTGCAGAGCATGATGCACCAAATATAATCCATACAATGGAAATTTATAGAGATGCAGATGCATATAAGAAATACGTTGAGTCCTCTGAGTATAAGGCTTTTCTGCCTAAGCTCTCGTCGATTTTTATTTCTGCACATGAAGTAGAAAATCGTCCGGCACATATTGTTTTGAGTACAAAAGGTTTTCAATGAGATATAGTAGGGAACGGTATATGAACGCGAAAAAATGGATTGCCGGGGCACTGGCAGCGGGTATGCTTTTGACAACAAATTTGATGATTACGGAGGCAGCGGAAATGACGGAAAAGAAGGAAGCAGTCAAGGTAGTGCAGACGGCGGGCCGCGATAAGCTTGGAGATTTTGCACCTGATTTTGCAAGGTACAACGACGATATTCTTTTTGGCGAGGTTTGGTCAAAAAATGATGTGCTTTCACTGCATGACAGGAGCATTGTGACTGTATCCGCTCTTGTGGCTTCAGGTGTTATTGACAGTTCGCTTAAATATCATATTGAATCAGCAAAGAAAAACGGTGTAACGAAGGATGAGATGGCTGAGATAATAACGCAGCTTGGTTTTTATGCCGGATGGCCGAAAGCATGGGCTGCCTTCAATATGGCAAAGGAAGTATATGCGGCTCCTTGATGAAGGTACTGCTGAATCGGTAAGGTTGGCTTTTCTGTCTGTATTTTATAAAATAAGTTATATGAACCGGGGGGAAGGTTTCCTTTTTGGATTGGTTGTGAAATTTTTCCAATCCTTTTCTTTGAAAAACTGCTCGATTTCATCGGCCTTTTGGTCTGCTGATTTCTGGAACAAACGCAGTGCCTCAAGATAATCAGCAGCGGAGCCGCAGTATTTGAGACCTGTTTTTGTATCAAGTACATGTCCTGACTCGCTGGAAGAAAGCAGCCATTCAGGCAGTGAGTCCCCGCTTTCAAAGTTAAATGTGCATGCGCCTGTAAGACTTACTTTTTCGTGTGGCAGGTATTTAACAAGCATTTCCTCAAGGTCATGACCTGTTACGGGCTTTGTGAGATAGTCGTTAAAGCCTCTGTCGAGATACCACTCTCTCGCGCCTGAAACTGCGTTGGCGGTAAGACATATCACAGGGGTTTGCCTGTTTTTACCGTCTTACTGTGCACGTATGGCTGCCAGCGTTTCAACACCGTCCATGCCGGGCATTCTGTGGTCGAGGAAAATTACGTCGTAGACGTTCTTATTGGTCAGAGCCAGTGCTTCCTGACCGCTTTCGGCTTCATCCAGGTTTACCTGTGTCGCTTTCAAAAGTCCTTTTATTACTGTGAGGTTCCTGTTTAATGCGTATTTCGTCACCGTACAGCAATGTGGGAAGCTCCGACGATGCTTCGACTGAAAGAGTGAGCCCTTTTTTCTCAGCTCTGAGTCGTATCATATTGGTAAGGTCGTTTAATACAGAGCTCAATGCGTATTCAACGGGGATTATTTCCAGTTTTCCTGCCTCGATTTTTGAGAAATCAAGTATGTCATTGACGAGACTTAAAAGACTTGTGCCGGCTGTGCGTATGTTTTCTGCGTATTCCCTGATAGCAGGATTGTCGGTTTCGCGCAGAATCATTTCGTCCATGCCCATGATGGCATTTATCGGAGTGCGGATTTCATGGGACATGTTTGACAGGAAGTTGGATTTTGCGGCGTTTGCCGTCTGAGCTTTGATGGTTTCTTCTTCAAGCTCCATGGTTGCAGTGTCGACGAATGCGGCAAGGCGGTCTGCCAAAGGCACGAAATGAGCCTGCCCGACTGAGGCCTTCAAAGGACAGTCGGTGGGTTCTGCTATTTTTGCTGTGCCTTCACGCATGCCGACAGCAATAAGTGTGCTGTTCATTACGCCGCCATAGCCGTTAAAATGATAAAGCTCTCCGTTACCGCCGAAGACTGCTGTATGGCTAAAACGTTCATACATAGCTATTTCGTAGCGTGCATGCTCCTTTAGGAAAAGTGTACGGTTGGCACAGGGAATCAGATGGACAAACTCAGGCCCGAACAGTCGCATGTCTTCACTGGCAAGCCATGTATTATAAAGGATATTGGAGGAATTGCCGTAGGTCAGTTTGAAGCTGTCTCCCTTCTTGATATGACCAGTAAAGTAAAGACGGTTATTGCTGTCGTGCATTGGCGAAATCTTCGGAATCAGACGGTCACCGCGCTTTAGAACCAGTGGGAATTCGCAGATATTAAAAAGAAAATATTCGTCAGGAAGTACCTGCAGGTACTTGTGGTAGATTTCAGTTGCAGGCATATCATTGATTGTTGAGACGATAAACTCGTCCTCGGTATCGTTTACTGTCAGCTCCCGGCCGAGAGTTTTCCAGCCGAAAACCGCATCCGCTCTGACGTGCAGGTCGTCTCCGGAATAGAGGACAAGAACCAGCCCGATTTCCTGTACAGTTTGATTCATTATGAAAAGGTTGCCGATTCCTACAGCCATTTCCTTAAAGAAATTACGGCAGGATTTGTCATCGTACCTTTCGAAATCAGTAGTCTGCATCTCTGAACCGAAAAATGGAATATTCTCATTGCCCTTGGAGGCTTCTTCAAGAAAATCCTCTATTTCAACTGAGCTGCCGCCATGATAGACTTCAATTCCTTTTATGTCACTGCGGGAGGAAAGCTCAGCAGAAAGCTGTTTTCCAAGTGCCCTTAAATCTTCATTTGCACCGTATTCACGCACTTCGACTTGTGCGTTTTCAAAAAAGCATGTGTCAATCTGTATGGATTTTTCTTTTCCTTTTTTTGCCGCGCAGCTCCACTGCAGAAAGGCCGACTATATTTGCGTCCGGAAGGGCAGCATGCATTTTTTCGAGAATATCTTCTGCTTCACTGCGTGTCAGCATATTTGTTTTTACATGCAGAAGAACGCTTGATGCTGTGGAATATTCATCAGAGGTTTTAATTTTTGCAAGAATATCTTTGAATTCGTTTTCATTTTTTGTTGAGTATGCAGCCTGTTTCACGATACCGCCTCACGTTAATATAAGCTGATTTTTACTATAATTATAACGCTATTTGGGATTAAGGCGTTATAATATAATATAAAAAATTAAATGGCAGGATAGAAACTTATGGAAAAAATCGAAAGTATGTCAAATGCCAAAATAAAACATGCGGCATCACTTCATTTGAAAAAGAACAGGGAAAAAACAGGGGAATTTGTTGCTGAGGGAATCCGTCTTGCGGAGATGGCGGCTCAGTCTGCTTGGAGCTGTGTGTTTGCTTTTGTTACGGAAGAGGCAGCTTCGAAGGATAGAGTGAAGAAGATTTTGGAAACTCTCGAAGGAAAGGGCAGCCCTGTGTACGTGGTGTCTGATAAGCTCTACAGGAAGGCGGCAGCGACAGAGGAACCGCAGGGGCTGCTTTTGGTTATGCGTAGGGAAAAGGCAGAACTTGATAGCGTCAATTGCGGAAAATCATTTTTGGTTGTTCTTGACGGAGTACAGGACCCGGGGAACGCAGGAACGATTCTACGGACGGCGGATGCAGTTGGAGCTGATGCTGTCGTTGCGCTGCAGGGAAGCGTTGATCTTTTCTCGGATAAAACCGTCCGTTCTGCAATGGGCTCGCATTTTCATCTTCCTGTTATCGACGGAATCAAGCGGGAGGATTTTCTGAAGTATGCGGAAGAAAATAAGATACGCTGTTTTGTAACAGCTCTTGATGAAAAAGCTCAGCCGCATTTTAATGCAGACTATAAGGGAGCCTGTGCGATTGTTTTCGGAAATGAGGGAAACGGTGCATCAAAGGAGCTTCTGGATTCTGCGGAGCACGTTTATATACCCATGCGTGGGCAGGCTGAGTCGTTAAATGTCGCATCAGCGGCGGCTGTTGTGCTTTATGAAGCATTTCGCCAGAGGTATCAGAGTGAGGCCTCGTCCCATACAAAATAAAGGCCAAGACTTCCTTCGGAAAAACTCAGACGGCAGCCGTCTGAATCATCGGCAAGCCGATTGCTGACTGTGAGAGTGCGGTCTTGTGATATGGAAGTGTTATCAAGAGGCCAGCGGACTCCTGAAAATGAAACGCCGCGTACCATAGGTGAGAGAGGGAGCAGCGAAACTGCCTTCGGTCTTTTTAGGCAGTGTGCTTCTACGGAGGAAGAGCCGTTAAGAAGGATAAGACATTCTTTTTCATCGGCTAGACAGCCTGACAGACCTGAGCTTAAAAGAGAATACATGGTGGTGAAGGCATGGTCGAAGCGGCCGCCGAAGCCGCCTGTCAGAATGATAAAAGCTGATGGATTGTCCGCTTTTATTTTTTTCAGGGCAAGGTCTGTGTCAGTGTAATCCTTTTCAGAAGGGAAGCGTTCGACAGGAATACAGATGGAAAGGGCTTTTTTCCATGCTTCGGGGGAAGCACTGTCTCCGTCGCCAATCAGCTGCTCAGGTACGAGTCCGGCCGCAAAAAAGCTTTCGAGCCCACGGTCTATTGCCCAGAGAGTACGATGCTCAGCGGCACGGCGAAGCCATGTTTTTTCAGGTGGGCGGCCTCCTGCGGCAAGAAGAAATTCTTTTCCTTCAGGCGCGGATAATGAAAATTGTATCTGCGGCAGCGATACTGAATTTTTATTTGCTTCGTTTTCCATGTTATCTGCTTCCTTCATAGTGTTTTCTTCATTGTACAATCATAGGTCATGAAACGCAAAGAGGAATGTTTTGCCTATAGCAAAACTTGAACAATTGCATTATAATAAACACAATATATGAAAATGCAGGTAAATTCATAAATTTAAAGGGGGCAGTTTTTATGCTGACGTACACGTATTACGGTCATTCCTGTGTTTTGCTTGATGACGGAAAATATAAAGTACTTACGGATCCGTTTCTCACGGGTAATCCGAAGGCGGCAATAAAGGCTGAGGACGTCGAATGTGACTATATTCTTGTGTCTCATGCGCATGCTGATCATCTTGGGGATGCACCGGAAATTGCGGCACGTACCGGAGCAACTATAGTCGCGATTCCTGAGGTAATCGGAGTATGTCAGGAGAAGGCCGGGAATATAAAGGCTCATGGAATGAATCTTGGCGGCTCCGTTAAGCTCCCTTTTGGCAAGGTTCGCATGACTCTTGCTTTGCACAGCTCCGGGGTTGCAGGCGGTACAGCTTGCGGCTTTGTTATTCAGATTGGCGGTCAGACTGTTTATTTCGCCGGGGATACTGCTCTGTTCGGTGATATGAAGCTCATCGGACGTAAGGATTCAATAGATTACGCGCTTCTTCCGATTGGCGATAATTATACGATGGGAATGGAGGATTCTGCCAAGGCCGCGCAGTGGCTTAATGCAGTTAATGTCATTCCTATTCATTACAATACATGGCCGGTCATAGAACAGGATGCCGTACAGTATAAGCTCATGACTGAGGAGACGACGCGCGCGACTGTTCATATCGTTGAGCCGGGGCAGTCAATAGAGCTTAAATGACTGAATTCAAAAGGGAAAGGCTGATTGCTGTTCTCGGTCCTACGGCGTCGGGTAAGACGGCTCTTTCAGTTGCGCTCGCCAAAAGACTTGGGACGGAGATTATTTCAGGTGATTCCATGCTGGTCTATCGGGGCTTTGATATCGGCAGTGCAAAGCCGGATGAGGCAGAACGATGCGGCATAAGGCATTGGCTTTTGGATATTCTGCCGCCTGATGCAGAGTTCAATGTGACAGATTTTCAGACGGAAGCATCAAAAATAATTACCGGGCTTAATGAGAAGGGGCTTATCCCTGTGCTCGCGGGAGGAACCGGGCTGTATGCCAAGGCGCTTCTTGAGGGCTATGATTTCAATTCATTTTCAGGTGATGATGAGTACAGGGTGTCGTTGGAAAGACTGGCTGAGGAGCATGGAAAGGAATACGTTCATGCAATGCTTGAAAAGGTAGATCCTGAAACTGCGGCACGTCTTCATGTAAATGATTTCCGCCGTGTGGTACGTGCTCTTGAGGTCTGGCATTTGGGCAGGGAAAAGATTTCTCAAAAGAAAGAGGAAGGACGTCTTCTTTATGATGCTTTTGTGATTGGGCTTCGTTGGGAGCGTGCTGTTCTTTATGAGAGGATAAACCGCCGTGTTGACCTTATGATGGAGCAGGGCCTTGTAAATGAGGTCAGGCAGCTCATGGCTGCGGGAGTTTCGAGAACGTCACAGGCAATGAAGGGAATCGGTTATAAGGAGACTGCGGCGTATCTTGACGGAGAATGCAGTCTTGATGAAGCGGTATATGAAATAAAAAAGGCGACTCGTCATTTTGCAAAGCGTCAGCTGACGTGGTATCGTAAAATGCCGTATATTCATTGGTTTGAAGCGGACAGAAAGACTACTGAGGAGCTTTTGCAGGAAATTTTACCGAAAATAGAGGAATTTTTCGCGGAAAAGCGAATAATATTAAATATGAATTCTTTATGAGGGGCGATTAAATATGGCGGCGAAGATATTGAATCTTCAGGACAGCTTCCTGAATCAGGTACGTAAAGAGGATGTAGGAGTCAGCATTCATCTGGTGAATGGATTCCAGCTCAAGGGAACTGTACGCGGTTTTGATAATTTTACGGTAATTCTTGAGTCCATGGGTAAGCAGCAGCTGGTATATAAGCATGCGATTTCTACGATTACACCGGCAAGAGCGCTCGAAAGCGGATTTGAGTTCGCGAAGAAGGACGGAGCAAAGGAAAATTAATTTGAGATGTTCGGGAGCTGCGGAGCCCTTTCCGGCTTGCAGCTCCTTTTGTATGGAGGGAAACAGATGAAAAGAGGATTTGAGGTAGTAAGCTCTTACGCGGATAAGGGAATACATATCCCGGCGCGAAAGACTGCTTCAAGTGCCGGCTACGATATAGAAGCAGCAGAGGATACAGTGCTTGCACCGCATGAGGTAACTCTCGTTCCGACGGGTATTAAGGCGTACATGCAGCCTGATGAATATCTTGGAATCCATGTTCGTTCAGGCTTTTCAATAAAGAAGAAAATTTCCTGCATTAATGATGAGGGCATTATTGATGCGGATTATTATAATAATGACGATAACGAAGGGCATATCATGATTGCGCTTTACAATCACGGCGATGAGCCTGTGCCTGTTGAAAAAGGTATGCGCGTGGCACAGGGAATTTTTTATTCCTATCTGACTGTTGATGGCGATGAGGCAGGCCGTGGAGCTAAGCGGCGCGGCGGTATGGGTTCGACGGGGGCGCTCTGATGGCTGTTTATTTGGACTATGCGGCTACAACGCCTACTGATTCAAAGGTTTTGACGGCGATGCAGCCTTTTTTTACGGAATGCTTTGGGAATCCTTCCAGTGTATATTCCTTCGGACGGCAGACAAAGCAGGCAGTATTAAAGGCTCGTGGCGAAATTGCCGAGCTTTTGGGGGCATCGTCTGAGGAAATATTTTTCACCAGCGGAGGAAGTGAGAGCGACAACTGGGCGCTCTTGGGAATAGCTGCTGCAAACGCGGAAAAGGGACATCATGTTATTACTAGTGAGATAGAACATCATGCGGTTCTTCATACAGTGGATTATATGAGGTCGCAGGGGTTTGATGTGACTGTTCTGCCGGTTGACAGGTACGGTTTTGTTTCAGCAGATTCGCTAAGAAATGCTCTTCGTGATGATACGGTTCTTGTTAGTATCATGATGGCAAATAATGAAGTCGGAACGATACAGCCTGTCGCGGAGCTTTCTGAAATTGCACACGCGCGGGGAGTGCTTTTTCATACAGATGCGGTGCAGGCTGCGGGACATATTCCTATAGATGTGCATGCTCTTGGTGTCGACGCATTGTCTTTGTCAGGACATAAGCTGTATGGTCCGAAGGGAATCGGTGCGCTTTATGTACGAAAGGGAGTAGACATTAAACCGCTTGTTTACGGCGGAGGACAGGAGCGCGGGCTTCGGGGAGGAACAGAAAATGTTCCGGGTATCGTGGGGCTTGGCGCGGCATCAGTGATGGCACTTCATGAAATGGATGACGAGAACAGACGGCTTGCTTCTTTGCGTGATGAGTTTATTTCCTGCGCGGCAGAAGCCATCGAAGGCTGTCATTTGAACGGCGCATCAGGAGAAGGACGTCTTCCGGGAAATATCAATCTGCGGTTTGACGGAATATCCTCGGAGTCTCTTTTGATTCGTCTCGATATCGCAGGCTTTGCTGTGTCGGCAGGAAGCGCCTGCAGCGCAGGAGCAGTTGAACCCAGCCATGTACTCACAGCTATGGGATTATCCGAGGCCGAGGCAAAAAGCTCGGTGCGTATTACAATCGGACGGTATACAACGAAAAAAGAGCTTCATGATTTTTTTGAGGAATTGAAGAAATCTGTCAGGGAAATCCGATTGGCATCGAAGCCCGAAAATACATGAAAAATACATGTGAATATTTGTTTTTATATGATTCATCATGTATAATTAAAAAGGTGTATTGTGCTGAAAGGTAAGTAATCAGTTCTGTTTCGTTTCAGAGGGTTATTTCTGCGGCATGAATGCATATTCTTGATGAATTCTTTATGGTTGATATATATGCAGTGAAAAAAAGACAGGAGGACGCTTAAGAAATGGTTGGAAGTACTCTGCGGGCCGCACGCGAAAAACGCGGGCTTACAGTTAAAGATATTGAAAATGAAACAAGCATTCGTGCGACATATATAGATGCGATTGAAAAAGGCGATTATGATTCTCTCCCGGGAGAGGTATATGTAAAGGGCTTTATCCGCAACTATGCGGATTTTCTTGGGCTTAACGCGGACAATCTTGTTCAGGAATTTCGTGAAGAGCTTCACGGGATTGAGGCTGCAGCTCCTGTAAAAGAGGTTAAGAATGAACAGCCTCATTCTATGTTCGATACGGGTTCAGATTTCAAGGAGCGAGTTGAAAAGTCACATCGTGGACAGAATATATTGATTACCGTAGCTGTCATTATTTTGGCATTCGTTGGAAGTATATATTACTTCTTCGGTGAAGACCCTGCTGCGAAGCCGACGCAGAAGCCTGCTGCAACACAGCAGGCAAAACAGGATAAAAAGACAACTCAGACTCAGAAGCCTGCATCGTCTAACACGCAGTCTAATCCTGCACAGTCTAATGGTACAAAGAATGATAACAAGCAGGCGGTTCCTGCGCCTTCGGGAGTTGCGGCTCCCGGTACTACTGTCCCGAATGCGAACGGGACAGTTCAGGTTTCTATGAGATTTACTGACCGCTGCTGGACGTTGGTGGAAGCTGACGGAAAAGTGCTCTTTGAAGGAACGGCAGAGCCGAACAAGACACTTAACTGGAGCGGAAAAGACAAGGTGAATGTTACTCTTGGAAATGCCGGAGTGGCTGAGGTTACCTTCAACGGCAGGCCAATAGGAAAGCTTGGCAATGTCGGTGAGGTTGTTGAGCGCAGCTTCACTAAGGATAAAATGACAGAGATTAAATAAGCCGTACGGGATTTGTGCGGAGAATGAGGAAGAGATATGAATCCTTTTTTGCCGATGACAAGGCAGGATATGGAGAACCGCGGATGGGATGAGCTTGATTTTATTTTTGTATCAGGCGATGCATACGTTGACCATCCAAGCTTTGGCCCGGCGATTATCTGCCGGCTTTTGGAAAAACACGGATACAAGGTTGGAATTATTGCACAGCCGGACTGGCGGGGCGAGGAGGATTTCCGTCGCCTTGGCCGGCCTCGGCTGGCTTTTTTGGTATCAAGCGGTAATATGGATTCGCTGCTCAATAAGTTTACCGCAGCGAAAAAGACACGTCACGAGGATGCGTATTCACCGGGGGGAAAATCGGGCTGCCGTCCCGAACGCGCTGTTATCGTATATACGAACAAGCTGCGTGAGATATGGCCGGGCGTTCCTGTTATCATTGGAGGTATTGAGGCGAGCCTCAGGCGGTTTGCACACTATGATTATTGGACAAACCGTGTAAGAAGATCTGTACTGATGGACAGCCAGGCAGATCTTCTGGTCTACGGTATGGGTGAAAAGCAGATTCTTGAGATTGCATCTGACCTTCATCAGGGGGTTGCTGTAGAAAATATACAGGATGTTGCAGGGACGTGTTACCGTGTTCCGGATTTTGATTATGTATATGACTACGTGAAGCTGCCTGATTTTGAAACGGTTGCTGTTGACAAAAAAGCTTTTGCCGATGCTTTCGCGGATATTTATCTTGAGCAGGATGCTATCAGGGGGAAAAAGCTTGTGCAGCGGAACGGTGAGGCATGTGTCGTCCAGAATCCTCCTGCAATGCCATTGACGGAAGAGGAAATGGATGAAATATATGACCTTCCCTATCAAAGAACGTATCATCCAATGTACGAAAAGGCAGGCGGAGTTCCTGCTATCAAGGAAGTTAAATTCAGTCTTGTAAGTCAGCGCGGATGCTTTGGAGGCTGCAATTTCTGTGCGATTGTTTCGCATCAGGGACGTATAATTCAAAGAAGAAGTCATGCGTCAATCCTCCGCGAGGCCAAGCTTCTTACGGAGCTTCCGGATTTTAAGGGATATATTCATGATGTGGGCGGACCGACGGCTAATTTCAGACGGCCGAGCTGTGATGAACAGCTTCAGAGGGGAACATGCCGAGGCAAGGAATGTCTTTCGCCTACACCGTGTAAAAATATTGTTGCCGACCACAGCGATTATCTGAGCCTTTTACGGGAGCTTAGAAAGCTTCCTAAGGTCAAAAAGGTATTCATACGTTCAGGTATCAGGTTTGACTATCTTATGCTTGTAAAGGATTCTTTTCTTGAGGAGCTTTGCAAATATCATATCAGCGGTCAGCTTAAAATCGCGCCTGAGCATATTTCAGACCGTGTTACACGGCTGATGGGAAAATCAAACAAAGAGGTGTACAGAAAATTCGTTCAGCGGTTCAAAGCCATGAATGAACGGCTGGGAAAGAAGCAGTATCTTGTTCCTTATTTCATGTCCAGCCATCCGGGTGCAAGGCTTGAGGATGCTATTGAGCTTGCGGAATTTATACGTGATCTCGGATATCGTCCTGAGCAGGTGCAGGATTTCATTCCGACACCGGGGACACTTTCTACGGCGATGTACTATTCAGGGATTCATCCGCTGACTGGGGAGGCTGTATATACTGCAAAAAATCCTCAAGAAAAACGTATGCAGCGTGCGCTTATGCAGTACTGGATACCGGGAAACCGGCCGCTTGTCAGGGAGGCTCTGCGGCTGGCTCACCGTACGGATTTGATTGGTTTTGATAAAAAATGTCTTGTTCATCCCGAGAAAACGGCTGGGCAGGAAAAAAATAAGCCGCGAAAGCGGAGATAAAGAAGGATGAGGGTGTAATTATGCGTTGTCCATTTTGCAAAGAAGAAGACAGTCGTGTTATTGATTCCAGATCGGCAGACGACGGAAATTCTATCCGCCGCCGCAGGGAGTGTTCGAAGTGCGGCCGCCGCTTTACCACCTACGAGGTTGTTGAGAAAACACCTTTGATGGTTATTAAACATGACGGACGCCGAGTTCAGTTTGACAGAGACAAGCTTTTGAAGGGACTCATACGTTCCTGCGATAAGAGGGATATTCCTACAGACAGGATTGTAGCTCTTGCGGATGAAATCGAGCGCGAGCTGCGCAACACAATGGAGCGTGAAATAACAACGAAATCCATTGGTGAGCTTGTAATGGAAAAGCTCAAGAATTTTGATGAGGTAGCATATATACGTTTTGCATCGGTTTATCGTAAATTTGCGGATATAAGCATGTTTAAGGAGGAGCTGGAGGAGCTTCTTCGTGAAAAAAGAGAAAAGTAATATTCACAGGAGGTAAATGGTTTGTCTTGGAAGCTTGCGGCAAAGCTTAAAGCTCAGTTGGAAAAAGAGAAGGGCTGTTATATTTTCCCTGCGGGGCAGCGTGAACGAATGGCGCTGGTGTATCCCAATTCGTATTTTGTCGGGATGTCAAATCTTGGAATTCATATTATATATGATTTGATGAATCGAAGAAACGATACGGCCTGTGAACGTTTTTTCCTGCCGGAGAAAAAGGAGCTTGATGAGTACAGGAGAACAAATACTCCGCTTATGAGTCTTGAAACACAGACGCCGTTGGCGGAATTTTCACTGATTGCTTTTGCTGTTTCCTTCGAGATGGATTATTTTAACCTGATGGATATTCTTTCTGTCGGGCGTGTACCGCTTTTGGCTTCGGAGCGAGGGGATTCTTCTCCGCTGGTCATTGCGGGAGGCCCCTGTGCAACCTTCAACCCTGAGCCGTTATCAGATTTTGTTGATGCGTTTATTATAGGGGAAGGCGAAGAAATAATGCAGCATTTTATGGATGCCTACTATGCTGCAAAAGCGGACGGAGCAGGGAAAAAGGAGCTTCTCAAAAGGCTTGCGGAGGTTGACGGGGTATATGTCCCCTCGCTTTACGAGCATAATTTTTCAGAGGATGGGACTCTCGTTTCGATTACTCCGCTTGAAGACGCGCCGGAAAAGGTTCACCGTCAGTGGGTGAAAAATCTTGATGAGTATCCGGCGCATACTGTCGTTGTAACGGATGATACGGAATTTAATCTGTACCTGGTGGAGACTGCACGCGGCTGTGGGAGACACTGCCGCTTCTGCATGGCAGGATATTGCTTCCGCCGCCCGAGAAACCGTTCACTTGAGGTTCTGCAGGAGGAATTCAGGGACGGGGAAAAATACGGAAAGCGTTTCGGACTCATGGGAGCTGCTATATCCGATTATCCTGAGATAGATGCTTTGTGTGAGGGTATAATAAGTACAGGAAATACTATGTCTGTAGCCTCCTTCCGTGCTGATTCGGTGACGGCTGTTTTGGTGGATTCTCTCGTAAAGAGTGGTATGCGTACATTGACTCTTGCACCGGAAGCAGGAAGTCCGCGCATGCGCAGTGTCATAAATAAGGGGATAACAGAGGAGCATCTTTTTCATACGCTTGACCTTGGTCTTGATGCAGGAATCCGCCATTACAGGCTCTATATAATGATTGGTCTGCCTATGGAGACTGCAGAGGATATTGACGCCATAGCTGACCTCACTTTAAGGATGAAGGATTACTTGGAGCAGAAGGATAAAAAAACTACGCTGACATTAAGCGTTAATCCTTTCATTCCTAAGCCTTTTACACCATTCCAGTGGTCTCCTATGGCTGACAAGAAAACAATAGAGGCAGCATTGAAGCGCCTGCGGCAGGGAATTGCCGGGCATAAAGGAATAGATATGATTTCTGAGCCGCCGAAGTCGGCTCTGGTGCAGGGGGTATTGGCACGGGGAGACCGTCGTATTGCAAAGGTTCTTTACAAAGCGCATGAGGCAGGCGGGGCTAAAGCTTTTTTGCGCGCAATGAAGGAATGCGGGCTTGATGCGGATTTTTATCTGCATCGTACACGCAGCCGTGAGGAATGTTTGCCGTGGAGCAGTCTCGATATGGGACTCAAAGAGGAATATCTTTGGAGTGAGTGGGAACGCGCAAAAGCGCTGAAGGATACTGTGCCGTGCTTTGACGGTTGTCAGCGATGCGGTGTCTGCGGCAGAACGGAGGAATAGATATTGTCGTTTTATCTTTCGAAAAGCGCTGATTCCATATGGACGGGACAGTTTACAAAGCTTAAAAAGCCTGGACTTATACATGCTGTATCGACGCGCTTCGGGGGCGTCAGCAAAGCTCCGTATGATTCTCTTAACCTTGCGCTTCATGTTGGTGATGAGGCTGCGGATGTAATAGAGAACCGTAAGCTGTTTTGCAGGGCTGTGGGAGTTTCTTTTTCAGGGCTTACAACACCTGAGCAGGTTCATGGAGATAAAATTTTCCGCGTGACAGAGAAGGACGCAGGCAGAGGAAGCCTTTCCTATGATGATTCAATCAAGGGTACAGATGCTCTTATGACAAATGTCAGGGGGATTTCACTCATGCTCTGTTATGCCGACTGCACGCCGCTGCTTTTCTTTGACCCGGTCAACATGGTTATCGCTGCCGCACATGGAGGCTGGAAGGGGACTTACCTTGGTATAGCCGGGAAAACTCTCAGGGCAATGCAGGAGTCATATGGTTCGAGACCTGAAAATGTTATCGCGGCAATCGGACCTGCAATCGGACCTTCCTGCTATGAAGTCGGAGAAGAGGTTGCGGAAAAATTCCGCACGGCGTATCCGGATGACGCGAGTGAAATACTGGTTAAAGATGGTGAGAAAATTCACCTGGATTTATGGGCTGCGAACCGTCTGCAGCTTCTGTATGCAGGCATTCGTGAAGAAAATATAGACAGCGCTGAGACCTGCACGCAGCACAATGCAGAGGTGTTTTATTCATACAGGGCAGCAGGTGGAACAACGGGCCGTATAGCGGCACTGATTTCTTTGGAATGATTTTTCAAACTTATAATATACAGGGGGCTTTCAAATGATTGCTGAGCATTTGGAAACGGTGAAGAAGAATATCGAAGAAAGTATGGCAAAGCGCACGGGTATCTTTAAGGATGATCCTGTACAGCTTGTTGCGGTTACCAAAAATCATGATGTGGAAGCGATGCGCGAGGCTATTGATGCCGGAGTCACCGTTGTTGGGGAAAACCGTGTTCAGGAAGCAGTAGAAAAGCATGAAAAGCTGGACCGTGATGTTACATGGCACCTCATAGGCCACCTGCAGACCAACAAGGTAAAGCAGGCAGTCAAAAATTTTGACCTTATCCATTCGGTTGACAGTGAGCATTTGCTGGATGCAGTGGATACGGCTGCAGGAAAGATTCATAAGGTGCAGAATATCCTGATTCAGGTCAATCTGGCAAAGGAAGAAAGCAAATTTGGTATTTATAAGGAGGATTTGCCGTTCCTGCTTCAAAAGGCTGACCAGATGAAGCATGTGCATCTCATGGGACTGATGTGCATTGCCCCCAATTATGAAAATGTTGAGGAATGCCGCCCGCTGTTTCGGGAGATGCGCGGGATATTTGATAAGCTTCAGATGTTTCCGCTTATGAATTCTGAGATGAAGTGGCTTTCCATGGGAATGACTCACGACTATCAGATAGCCATTGAAGAGGGTTCTAATCTTGTTCGGATAGGAACAGCGATTTTCGGACCAAGGCAGTATTGATGGATGCAAAAACAAGTATTTGTTTTGGAAAATTTCAGATATATAAGTTATAATAATAGGATAGTCATGAAAGTAAAAAATTAAGAGCAAAAATAAAGAATACGTGAGCAGAGGAGGAATTAACATGGGGATAAAATTCATTGATAAAATGTGTGGAAAGATTGGACTCGTAGACCCGGAGAATGAAGAGCTCAGGGAAATTGAGCGTGCTGAGGAGGAAGTCGAGGAGAAGGTATACGACGCACCGAAAAAACAGCAGTCTTCACATCCGGACAATGTTGTAAATATTCAGGAGGCTGCTGCAGGTATCGGCCGCACGACGAGAATGAAGGTCATAGTTATTGAGCCGCGTTCCTTTGATGACGTGCAGCAGGTAGCAAACGCACTGAAGGAAAAGCGTCCTGTTCTCATCAACTTCGAAAAGACCGATGCCGATGAAGCAAAGCGCATAATTGATTTTATCAGTGGAACTACCTATGCTATTTCCGGTGATATAAAGAAAGTAGGAAAAAATGTTTTCCTCTGTGCACCGAGCAACGTGAATGTTGATTATTCTCAGGACCGCAGTAATCCTATGGACATGTCCTGGATGAAGAAGTAACTCCATATATCAATCAAACAGGGGGAAATTTCTATGGAGAAGGTACAGTCTATCGGATTTATCGGTGGCGGAATGATGGCTGGCGCGATTTTGGACGGCATGGTGAACCGTATAAAGAAAAATCCCACGGAGATTTTTGTTTCGGAGCGTCGTCAGGAGCGCTGTGATGAACTGCATGACATGTACGGAGTTTCTGCGTCAACTTCTGCTGATTCATTTATCGGAAATGTTGATGCGGTTCTGCTGGCTGTAAAGCCGCAGGCTTTGGATGCCGCGCTTGATGAAATCGCGTCTAAGGTGAAGTCTGACGCGAGGATTATTTCTATCGTGGCCGGTGTACCGTTGGCGCGTCTTGAGAAAGCTTTCCCGGGACATCCTATAGTCAGGGTTATGCCTAATACGCCTCTTTCGGTTGGAGAGGGCATGTCCGCTTATACATTTAATGATGCGGCAGAGGCTGTAAAGGATACGACTGCTGAGGAAATTTTTTCTTCCTGCGGAAAAGCAGTCAAGGTTGCAGAGTCTTTGATGGATGCTGTTACAGGTCTTTCCGGCAGCGGTCCTGCGTATGCTTTTTTGATGATTGATGCATTGTCAGACGGCGGTGTTATGGCAGGGCTTCCACGTGATTATGCACGAATCATGGCGGCACAGACTCTTTTGGGTGCCGCAAAAATGGTACTTGAGACAGGAAAGCATCCTGATGCTTTGCGGGATGCGGTCACTTCTCCTGCAGGAACGACTATTGCAGGTGTACGTGTTATGGAGCAGCAGGGGGTACGCGGGGCTCTTATTGATGCGGTTATGGCTGCAACCCGCCGTTCTGAAGAGCTGGGGAAATTAAAATGACAACAGCACGTGAACGGATTTTACGTTATTATAAGGGGACAGAAGGAGAAGCTGTTTCAGTCCAGCTTGTTGACCTTGCGGAGCAGGCAATGCGCACACAGAAGTTTCGTCTGACTCCTTTTCTGGATCCCTACGGAGTTGAAATTGCCGAGACTGTAGCCGCCAGCTATGACGGTCTTACTGTGCAGTATGATGGCGGCTATCAGGGGGCAGAGCGGCAGAGGGCAATGTTTACTCACGATGCCTTTGGCGGCAGGCCTTCCTTTGATATAGCGGTAATAAAAGCAGAATGGAAAAGTGATTTTTGCTATCTTACACATCGTGATGTGCTTGGCGCATTGATGGGGCTGGGGATCGAGCGCGATACACTGGGAGATATTCTTGTAGCTTCCGGAACGGCGAGGATTTTGACGACGAAGCAGATGGCGGACTATCTTTTGTCTAATCTTACGCAAATTGGGGCTGCAGCGGTTCACTGTGAGGCTGATGAGCTTTCGGCCATAGCGCCGAGAGAGGAACGCACTAAGGAAATAACTGCGACGGTGGCATCGCTTAGAGTAGATTCCATTGCGGCTGCAGGCTTCGGTATGTCACGCAGCCGTGCCGCGGCAGACATAGAGGCTGATAAACTGAAGCTCAACTGGCAGTCTGTGAAAAATGCCTCGGTGACTGTGGGGGAAGGTGATATCCTTTCGCTGCGCGGCCGTGGACGTGTTGAGGTCGTCGAAGTACGCGGTAAAACAAAAAAAGGCCGTGTGGGTATATCGCTGAAGCGCTATATTTGAGGAGGTATGATGCATGATTACACCGTCCGATATTCATAATCAGGAATTCAAAAAGGAATTTCGCGGTTATGATGTAGAAGAGGTTGATGATTTTCTTGATCGGATTGTGAATGATTACGAAACACTGTTTCGTGAAAATCAGCAGATGAAGGATGAGCTCGAGCTTAATGCAAAGAGGATTGAGCAGTATCAGGAGCTGGAAAAGAATCTTCAGGATACGCTTCTTGTGGCGAAGAAAACCTCGGAAGAGATAATAGAGAACGCGAAGCAGCGGGCTGATGAGATACGTGATAATGCTGCAAAGGAATGCGAGAATATGAAGCTTCAGGCACAGATGGAGCTTTCTGAGCAGCAGATTTCGGTGCGTGAGAATGTGCGCCGCGAGGAAGAAAAATACGATGCTGTATTGCAGCGTCAAAGGCAGTTCCTTATAAAGATAAAGTCCCTTCTCCGTACCGAGCTTGAGCTTCTTGAGGAAGACGGTGTAAGGGAGGCCGTAGGCTCTCTTGATGAGATTTCTGAGGAAATAAAGGAAGAGCTGGATAAGGACAGCGGAGTAAAACCGCTGCCTTGGCAGCATCATTATCATATGAAAAATACAAATCCCGACGGACCGGTGGAGCGTGACGCCAGAGTGCTCGCTGAGCAGCGGCGTGAGCAGCAAAGCCATGAGGACGGTAATAAATAAGAGGGGCACGAAACAACGTGTTTTGGCTGATTGTAGCATTACTGATTATTCTTGATCAGGCAGTTAAATTTTTTGTCATGGCATCTATGGAGCTGGGACATTCAGTTCCTGTCCTGCCTGGCATTTTTCATATCACATACATACAAAATCCCGGGGCTGCCTTCGGTATACTTGCCGAGCAGCGTTGGATATTTATAATTGCCGGAGTTTTGATTATAGGAGCCGGTGTGTTCTTTTTTAAGCGGCTGGAAAAGGAAAGTGCGTGGATTTACTACGGGTCGTCTCTTCTTCTTGGCGGTGCGGCTTCCAATTTGATTGACCGTATCTGGCTTGGAAAGGTCATTGATTTTTTTGATTTTAGAGTCTGGCCGGTATTTAACACGGCTGATATCGCCATCTGCGTCGGAGTCGGAGCTATTCTGTACGCTATGCTTATGGATGAATGGAAGGAGGCACATCAGGCCTGATGGAGCGTTTTGAATATACTGCGGAAACGACAGGTACACGGCTGGATGTTTTCCTTTCCGAAAAGCAGCCCGAGCTTTCACGCTCTCATATACAAAAGGTTATCGAGAGCGGCGGCGCGCTGGTAAACGGAAAAGCAGAAAAAAGCAGAACGAAGCTGAAGGAAGGGGACACTGTTTCCTTTACTCTGCCGGATCCCGTATCGGTAGATGTGCTGCCGGAGGATATTCCTCTGGATATTTTATACGAGGATCATGATGTTATTGTTGTAAACAAAGCACGCGGTATGGTTGTTCATCCTGCAGCGGGAGTTTACAACGGTACCCTGGTTAATGCGCTTTTGCATCATTGTGAGGATCTTTCCGGGATTAACGGTGCGGTTCGTCCGGGAATTGTCCATCGTCTTGATAAGGATACGTCCGGTGTCATGATAGCGGCGAAAAATGATGCGGCGCATGTAGATTTGGCGGAGCAGATACGCGTAAAAAGTGCTCACAGGGTATACTTGGCAGTTGTCTGCGGAAATATTGCAGAAGAGAGCGGAACGATTCATGGTGCTATTGGCAGAAGCCAAAAGGACCGCCAAAAGATGGCAGTCGTGCTGCACAACGGAAAGGATGCTACTACCAAGTTTAAGGTACTTGAACGATATGGGGACTATACTCTCGTAGAGTGTCGGCTTCTTACAGGCCGTACACATCAGATTCGCGTGCACATGGCATTCATAGGTCATCCCGTCCTCGGAGATCCTAAATACGGACCGAAAAAATGTCCGTTTGCAATAGAAGGGCAGGCACTTCACTCGAAGTCGCTTACCTTTGAACATCCGGTATCAAAAAAGGAAATGACCTTTGAGGCTCCTGTACCTGAGGATATGCAGCGTATTATTGATTCGCTGAGAAAGCGGCAGGGGATAAAGTGAGACTTATTCAGGGCTTTATAGGTGCTATCCCCCACCTTAGAGGCGGGAGCCTTAGCACCTATTGGCATCGGATAAAAAATAACTGATAGGAGTGGAAGAGCATGACGGAACTTATCGACAAGACAGTGCTGATGGATGGGGATGCCATCCGCCGTGCACTCACACGTATTTCCCATGAGATTGTTGAGAAAAACAAGGGGATAGATGAGCTGATGCTGGTGGGCATTCGCACGCGTGGTGTGCCTATAGCTGAGCGTGTTGCTGATGAAATAGAAAAGATTGAAGGCAAACGACCGCAGGTCGGAGTGCTGGATATTACTCTCTACCGTGATGATCTTTCGTCTATGGCCTATCAGCCGCTTGTGAGACCGACACAGATGCCGACGGATATAAGCGGAAAGACAATTGTTTTGACTGATGATGTGCTTTATACGGGACGTACAATACGCGCAGCCCTTGACGCGTTGATTGATATGGGACGTCCGCATATCATACAGCTTGCGGTGCTGATTGACCGCGGTCATCGCGAGCTTCCGATACGCGCAGATTACGTCGGTAAAAATGTACCAACGTCAGCTCATGAGACTGTCAGCGTTGCACTGCAGGAGCTTGACGGTGAAGATAAGGTCATGCTGAAGGAAATTAAACAGTAAAAAGAAATAAGAAAAGCTCACGTCTTCGAAATGCTTCGGGGCGTGAGCTTTTTTTACTGCTGCTGTGAAAGAATACTTCGCAGTGCTTTATCGTCGGGTGTACGGTAGAGTGTTTTCTGATTTGTAAAAATAACAAAGCCGGGCTTTGCTCCTGATGGCTTTTTTACATAACGGCAAAGCGTATAATCGACAGGTATATTGGATGAGCCTGCTGCCTGACTGAAATGCGCGGCAAGGTCTGCTGCCAGAAGCAGAGCCTCATCTGAAGGTGCTGCTCCCTCGGTGCGCAGTATGACATGAGAGCCGGGGATGTCCTTTGTGTGAAGCCATACATCATCACGGTCAGCGGTCTTGAAGGTCAGACGATCGTTTTGATAGTTGTTTTTCCCAACAAGTATTTCAGTCCCGTCAGATGCGGTGAAGATGAAGGGCTTCGATGGCTTGAGAGAAGCCTTTTTCTTCTTTGTGCTTTTAAGATATCCCTGAGCCGTTAGTTCGGCCTTTATGTCCTCAAGCTCTGACAGAGTTGAAGATACGGCAAGGGAAGCTTCAACACTTTCAAGGTAACGTATGGATTCACCGCACGATACTATTTGTTCGTCGAGAAGCGAACGTGCGCGTTTGAGCTTGTTGTATCTGTGGTAGTACGCCTGAATATTTTCAGCGACGGTGAGACGCTGATCCATTTCGATTTTAATCACTGCACCTTCTGTGGAATATATATCGGGAAGGGACAGCTCTGAATCCGCGCGGTCCTTCAGCTGATACTGGTAAGTCATGAGGTTGTCTGCCTTGATGCGGTATTCCTCTGCATTGTCAGCTTCCTCGACATCCTTGTGCAGCTTTACCAGCTTGTTTTTCGCCCGCGTAAGCTCGGTGTGCACCAGTTTTTTGAGAGGCTCCTTATCCTGTGGGACAAAGCTTCCTAAAATTGAAGTGGCCTTGGCGAGCATTGCATCTATTGAAGGAAAAAAATCAATATCTTCTTCCGGAAGATAATGGAGCGTAAATGTGGACATTGCCTTGATTTTATTTTTTTCTCCACGAACAAGACATGGCATTGAATCAGAATCAGAAAGCGCGTCCACTGTTTCTTTGATTGCATTTTCCAGCGATTTATAGTCTGCTTCATCCAAAGAAGAAAGCGGTGCGTTTGGTGAAAGTCCGGCTGAGAAGGCCGTTTCTTTTGCTGTAACCGGACCAAAGCCGAGACATGCAGCACAAAGTGCCTGGCTTAGCTTCATATCCGTAAATCCTCTCAGCTTTTCAATGATTTTTTGAGGCGGAGCGAGAGTTACGTCATATTTATCCTGTGTTGGAGGTATCTCGTACGGTTCGCCAGGAAGAACCTCACGGATACGGCTGCTGTTGGCGCCAACCTTCCGAAGCGCATCTATTATGATGCCGTCCTGTACGAGAATAAGATTGCTGTATTTTCCCATCAGTTCGCATATCAGTGTCTTCGTTACTATTCGCCCGCCGGCACCTATTACATCAATGTCGATAGATATTATGCGGTCGAGACCGTGCTGGCGTATCTGGGCGATACGGCCTGTTTCAATCTGCTTCCTGAGAACCATGCAGAAGGTAGGGGGCTCTGCAGGGCTTTCAAGCGGTGCATCCAGACGGTAAAGAATCGGGTTCTGCGGCTGTATTGATATGTAAAGCAGCTGATTTTCACCGGGCTGGCGCACGGAAAAGGTGAGTGTCTGTCTGTTGGGCTGAGTAATCTTATCTATCCTTCCGCCTGTGAGAGACTTGTTCAGTTCAATAACAAGGCGGCGCATTGAAAATCCGTCTAGACTCATTAAAAAACCTCATTTCATAGGTATTTCTTCTAGTATATCACAGGGGAGAAAATGTGAAAAAAATCTTGCCGAGTGAGACTTATTGGTATATACTTTTTTGAGGTAAACCGCAAGGTTAGATTCAAGGAAGGATGGTGAGAAATATGGACGGCGATCACCCTGATTTATGTATGTGTAATATGAATTCGAATCGTAGGGAACGCTGCCGTTTTCTCAGCCTTTTAACTGAGATGTGGGAGCGCTTTTGAGGTTGCCTCTTTAGCGCTTTTTTTAAGCCCGTTCCCTGCAGGGAAGGGGTTTTTTCTATGCTTAGAATACTGAAATCCCATGAGAGCGGACGGCTTGTTGAGCTGGATTTGAATACGCTCGAAAAGGGAGCATGGATCAATATTATAGATCCTACACCGTACGAACTGAAAATCGTCGGTGAACTTACGAACGTTGAGCCGGACTTCCTGCGTTCTGCATTGGATGATGAGGAGCGCTCGCATACAGATGTTGAGGACGATGCTATCATGGTCCTGACGAATGTACCTGTCATGCGCTCCTACGAAAGCTATGATACGCTGCCGCTGGCACTTATACTGACGAAGGAATATATCATCACGGTCTGCTTGGAGGAAACGCCGGTTCTTTCAGAATTTAATGAAAGAAGCTCGCGGTTCTTCCGCACCTTCAAAAAGACACGTTTTCTGTTCCAGATTTTGTATAAATCTGCTACCTTTTATCTGAGATATCTCAGGCAGATCAGCAAGCTCTCAGATGAGGTTGAGCATATGCTCCGCGATTCAATGAGAAACAGGGATATTCTTCGCCTGCTTGAGCTGCAGAAGGGCCTGACATATTTTAATGCGGCGCTCCGTTCTGACGGTGCTGTGCTTGATAAGCTGCTGCGTCTCCGCACAAATCCGCAGACACAGCCGATTCTCAAGATGTACGAGGAAGACGAGGATCTGTTGGAGGATGTTATTATAGAGAATAAGCAGGCGCGGGAAATGGTTGAAATGTACAGCAAAATTCTTGCGCGGCTCGCAGATACTTTCTCCTCAATTATTTCAAACAATCAGAACCTGGTTATGAAATTCCTCGCAGCTATGACGATTATTCTTGCCATACCGACGGTTATCTCAAGCTTTTTCGGGATGAATGTTCCTGTACCACTGGCAACAAGCGCGGACGCTTTTCTCGTCATCGCGGGACTTTCTGTTTCTATTGCAGGATTCATGGCATTTGTGCTTTGGCGGCATAATATGTTTTGATGAAAGGAATATTTCTATGGGAGTTATGCTTGAGTCCGAACTAAAATCCGGAAAAATTTTTGGAGATTTTGAAAATAATGAATATGTTTACATGCCTGCCAGTGAGTTCGGTGTAGATGAACCATTGTGCGTCTATGAAACACTGGAGGGGCGTGAGGACGTCACGCTCGAAGAAGCGCTGCGCCTTGTGAGAGTAAGGAGTTTGCGTCCTGTGAAACACCCAAGGCTGGGGAAGACGAGCTGCTAAACCGTGTATCGGGTACATACTTTGCAAAGTGTAAAGCATATACCTGATACACGGTTTTTTACTTGAAAAATTAGTGCTTGACAATGATTTTGTCCCGTGCTATTCTTGCAATGTAATCGGGATATGGACATCCCGTAAGACTCTGAAAAGTGAACATAGTTTGAATCAGGTGTCAGCGACTTAATAGAAAAGTTGGTAGAAGCCAACGCGGTCCCGCCACTGTAACAGAGAGTTCTTCGGCATAAGCCACTGGATATTCCGGGAAGGCGCCGAAGGATGATGACCTGGAGCCAGGAGAACTGCCTGATTGACAATCACCGGTTGACCTACGAGCGATGGGAAGGGGATTTGACAGACAGCGTCTGTTCTATTGGCGTACTCTGTAATCACGACTCTTTTCCGTTCGAGGGAAAGAGTCTTTTATGTTGGCGGAAAGTTTTCCGTGAGTTCAGCTTTATGGAAAGCATTGCTCATACATTCCATTCAACTCTTTACACGCCGATTGCGGCGGGCCTCCGAGGTGGACTCTCGCGGGGCCGATTTTTTTTGTCCAAAACAGGACGCAAAAATGCTTGAAATTTTGTATGTATCGGTTTTTAAGTTTGCAAAGACAAGAAGCGCAGTTTCTGTTAAAATATTAAAAGATGAAAGAGAGGAGATATAAAAATGCAGAATAACGGAACAGGATTGGCTGCAGATTTGCAGATAACGGCTGAGACGCCTATTACGGATGATCCGAACATTTCTATCGAAAAACGCACTCCGCTGGAGGTCCGTCTTCAGGAGACCCGCCCTGAGCTTATAGGCGCGTTGAAGACGCTTAAGGAAAAAATAGGTGAGGAAAGCTTTAATAAATTCGTTGAGCCTCTCAACAATGTTACCCGAAGCGGTGGTATGCTTCTTCTGGTTGCAGAGGATTTGCGGCAGAAGTCTCTTTTGGAGCGTGATTATATTCCGCAGATAAAAGAGGCCTTTGAGGTGCAGGTCGTCCGTATTGTTGTCTGATTTTGGAAGACGAAGGTAGGAGATGCTTGCATTGCAGGGCAATTGTCATGCGAAATATATAATGCATCCTGAGGTCAGAAACGTGACAATGGCGCTTCGCCATGCCACGCAAATAGGAGTCCTGTGCTATGATACACCGGAGCTGCAGGGGCTTCCCGATAAGGATGCTATTCTTGTTATGAGCTTTGGTACGACTGTGACTGACGCACGCCGTACAACTATAGAAAAAACTGTAGAGGACATACAGCAGAATCATCCTGATGTTAAGGTTGTGCTGGCATTTACCTCAAACATTGTTATTGAACGTATTGCCGAGAGGGAAGGAAAACGTTATCCGCTGCCTGAGGAGGCGCTGCATGCGTTGAAGGCAGAAGGATATACGCGTGTTGCTATGACGACGCTTGACCTCTTTCCGGGGATTGAATACACCTATGATACGAGTGTGTTCCATCTCTACAAGGCCGAGTTCAAGCGTGCAACCATGGGAACACCGCTCATTTACTGGATGGGACAGCATGGGCGCCGTGATGATGCCATGGATTTTGTGAAGGCGGTAGAAACACAGTTCCCGGAGCGTGAGCCCCACGGAGGCGTGCTTCTTATGGCACACGGTTCTCCGCATCCTTCAAATGCGTTTTACGATACGATTCAGAGCCGATTGATGCAGCTTGGCTTCAGGAATGTTTATGTCTACACGGTGGAGGGCCGTCCTAATCTTTCGGACGTTGTGCCGTATCTGAAACGGGCAGGCGTTCAGAAGATTACTCTGATGCCGCTCATGATGGTCGCCGGAACCCATGTCAAAAAGGATATGATGGCCGATAACCCTAAAAGCCATAAGGTTCAGCTCGAAGCGGCAGGCTTTGAGGTTAATCCGTATCTGAAGGGACTCGGTGAAAATGAAGCCGTGCGCAGGATGTATGTCGAGCGCGCGGATGAAGCTTATGAATATCTGAAGGACAGCGGAAAAAAGTAAAGAGGAGCCTCTGTGAATACAGGGGCTTTTCTTGTTCTACAGAAAAACGGCAGGAGGCTGCGGTATATGAAGAAAATCGCGTTTTACGGAAAAGGCGGAATAGGGAAATCGACGACAGCATCGAATGTTTCTGCGGCATTCAGTGAAATGGGTAAATGTACGGCGCAGATTGGCTGTGATCCGAAAAATGATTCCACACGTCTTCTTCTTGGACATATCTGCAGACAGACAGTTCTTGACCTCGAACGTGAACGCCGCGGAGGTGAAATCGCGGTGGAGGAAATTGTACACAAGGGCTGGAATGATATACTCTGCATTGAGGCCGGCGGGCCTGAGCCGGGAGTTGGCTGCGCGGGACGCGGAATCATCGTGGCACTGCAGCGGCTTAAGGCTCTTAAGGCATTGGAAAATGTTGATGTTGCTTTGTATGATGTTCTTGGAGATGTGGTATGCGGCGGATTCGCACTGCCGATACGTGAAGGTTATGCCGAGGAAATATATATCGTTTCATCGGGCGAGCTGATGTCTCTTTACGCGGCTAATAATATCGCGAAGGGAATACGGAAATTTGCTGTCCGGGGTTCTGTAAAGCTCGGGGGAATAATAGGAAACAGCCGAAATGTGCCTCTTGAAAAGGAGCTTTTGGAGGAATTTGCCGAAAAGCTTGGTACTAAGCTTATTGCCTTTATACCCCGCGACAACGTGGTGCACGATGCGGAAATTCATCGTCAGACAGTGCTTGCCTTTGCGCCTGACAGCAGTCAGGCTGAGATTTATCGGAAGCTTGCTGCGGATATAGATAAAAATGAAAAGCTTATAATACCAACGCCGATGGAGTTTGAGGAGCTTGAAGGGCTGGTGGAGAAATATGGCAATTGAAACAAAGCGTGTGCTGAAATGCCGCAGGGTCGCATCCAGCAGCTGCACTATGACAGGAGTATGGCGTGCTCTCTGCTATGTGGATGGCGCGGTGGTTATATATCACAGTCCGAGAGCCTGCGCGCATATTGCAAGGCGTATGGATACCAGCTCCTTCTGCCGTCTCATAAAGGATGCGCCTGAGGAAACGAGGCTTAGAAGTATACCTCTTCTGTCCAGCGATTTGACTGATGAGGAAGCGGTGTTTGGCGGGGAGGAACGTTTGCGCCGTGCTGTGCGGTATGCCTATGAAAAATATAATCCAAAGGCGGTATTCATAGCCAACTCCTGTGTATCGGGCGTAATCGGGGATGATACGGATGCGGTGGCGGAGGAAATGACGGAGAAGCTTGGCATACCTGTCATTGATACGGCTCATCATGGATTTTTGGACGGAGAATATTTTGACGGTTATCTTGATGCTGCACGCATTCTGGTGCAGCGCTTTATGAAGCCGCAGGAAAAAATACCGGGGACAGTGCTGCTCTTTGGAGACTGCGGCGGCCTTTTTGGAGAATACACACGGGAAATGCGGCGGTTGCTGAATTACTTCGGGCTTAAGATAAGCGGGCAATTTCCATCATATATGTCACTTTCGGAGCTTGAAAAAGCACCTTCGGCAGCACTGACTGTCGTAATAGGCCGTTCTGAGTCAGATAAACGTCAGCAGCATTTCGCGGCTGTCGGTGAGGAATTTTCCGATAAGTTCGGCATACCGTGTTTTTCGGAGCTTTATCCTGTGGGCTATGCAAAGACAATGGAGTGGATTGAAGGGTTCGGAAAATTTCTGGGTATGGAGGAGGCTGCTGAGACTGCCGCAAAAGAGGAAGAACAGAGGTTTATGGCGTATATTGACGAGGCTGCGAAGACTCTCAGAGGGAAAAAGGTTGTTTACTGCGCAGGACGTGCGGCTGAATTTTTCCAACCTCAGACAACACTGTTTCTTATAGAAAAGCTTGGTATGAAGCTTCTGGGCATTGAGCTTTTTGATTCACAGGACAAAGAAGGGCTGCTTAAGAAAGAAGAAAAGCTCAGAGCCCTCACGGACGCACCAATTCTTTCAGGTGATGTATTTGAAAAGGCTGTGATGGAATCGGATGTTGTCCTCACTACACATGAGCTGGTGAATACTAATGTGCGGCAGGTATTTCTGCCATGTGTAGCAGGGGCAGGATGGACAGGCGAGAAGGAAGTCATGGATGCGATGGTGCGCGTTATGCACCGGGCACTCTCAAGAGGAGGGCTTATATATGCCTGATATGGAAAATTTCAGTGAGTTCTGCGGTATGCAGGATGAATGCGCCCTTGCCGGAGCGGCTGCTTTTTTCGCCGGTATCCCTGATGCCGCTGTCGTTATCAACGGTCCGTTGTGGTGCTATTATTATGCCATGCGTCATATAGAAATGAACGAACCGCTTATCTCCAAGAGAATGCTCTGCACACAGCTGGATAACGAAGCAATTGTATTTGGAAGTGAGGAGTACCTCAGGGATACGCTTGCTCCGTATGCGGAAAAGCCTCCCTCTGTTCTCTGTATCGCAAATAACTGCTCTGCAAGTCTTATCGGTGATGATGTGCTTGGTATTGCAAGGGAGCTTGGAATATCCTGCCCTATTACTGCGCCCGAAAGCGGAGGACTTATAGGCGGATTCGCGGAGGGATGGCAGAAGGCATCACTCTCGTTGCTTGATGAAGTGAATTTCGAAGCGAAAGAAAAAATACAATCCGCAGTAAATCTTATGGGAGTGACAGGCGGGTATTATAACGGTCTTGAGGATGCAGATGAGCTGAAAAGGCTTCTGACACTGGCAGGATATCAGGTGCAGGCTTGTCCGGGAGCAGGCATGGCATTTGCGGATTTTTCAAAGCTTTCACGTGCGTCGCTTAATATTGTTGTACACCGTGAGCTGGGAATGCCGCTTGCGAGGAAGCTTCATGAAATGTTCGGTACACCGTATATAGCACCGCTTCCTCCTTATGGCATAAGCGGTACACGTCAGTGGATGGACGCTGTAAATGATGCTCTTGAAGCTCCTGCAAAATCTGACTTTGAATCTGTATGCGCAAAAACGGAGCAGCGTATTTTTCTTCGAATCGGTGAACTGAAAGGCATTTGGGACGAGCTTTGGTATGATGAGGCAATAGTTTCGGGCACTGAAACATCTGCAGCTGCGTTCGCACAGGCACTGCGCGGAGAGTGGGCGGATATAGGACGGCTTACGCTTATTCATCCTGCAGGCAAAAAGCCTGAAAATTACAGCGCAGCCGATGATATCCTCGACGCAGGGAAAGACATTGATGAAATCAAAAAGCGTTTTTCCGACATGAAGCAGGGAATTGTAGCTGCATCAAGCAACGAAACAACACAACTTACAAATTTTACCGACGGGAAAATCGAAGTTTTTCCTATAGCATACCCGGTTTTTGACAGCATGAAGCTGTCTGATGCGCCTTTTATGGGACTTCGCGGTGCAGCGTATGTACAGGAGGTTCTTTGGAATGCGAAGATACATGAAATTGCAAGAAATGTCGCTTCTGAAAAATAAGAAACTTATTCCTTGACGAACTGCGATGAAACTGATAGGATGGGCATGTAAAAGAAAATATTTCTTTGCAGGACTGACGGATAAGTGGAATTGACCACATGTACTGCAAAGTGAATCAGCCGACCGTCTGGGCAGAGAACTTGTGCCCGGACGGTTTTTGTTCGTACACGGTTCTCTTCAGTGTTTGTTATTTGAAAGGGTGGTTGTTGTGCGAAATCGTTGGTTGATTGCTTTGGCAGCGGTGGGAATCCATGTTTCCATCGGAAGTGTATACGCGTGGAGTGTGTTGACACGTCCGATTATGGAAGCTATGGGATTTTCACTTTCTGAAACTACATGGACATTTTCAATTGCAATTTTATTCCTCGGATTGTCTGCAGGATTCCTCGGCAGCTATGTCGAACGGTATGGCCCCAAAAAAAGTGGGCTTATTTCAATGCTTTTTTTCGGACTGGGCATGTTTGGAACGGCATTTGCTTTGTCTGAAAGAAGTCTTCCGTTGTTATATCTTTTTTATGGTGTTATCGGTGGAATCGGACTTGGAGTGGGATATATTACGCCTGTATCGACTCTGGTGAAATATTTTCCGAATAACCGGGGGTTTGCAACAGGCCTTGCGATTATGGGCTTTGGCTTTGCCGCGCTCATTGCAGGTCCTCTGATGAGATATCTTACAGAGAGCTTCGGTCTCGTATGGAATTTCCTGATTCTCGGTGCGGTTTATATGGTGCTTATCGGCGCATCAGCGCTTTATCTGAAACCGCCGGCCTCTAAAGACTCTTCAGGTGCTGTTGTATATATACAAAAAGGGAAGACCGCCCATGAGGCCGTCAGAACATGGCAGTTCGGCGCGCTCTGGTGGATTTTCTTTGTGAATATTACTTGCGGAATAGGTCTTCTTGCAGTTGCATCTCCGATGGCACAGCAGGTGGTTGGAATGGATGCTGTGCAGGCGGCATCAATGGTGGGGGTTATAGGCATACTTAATGGCGGTGGACGCATAATGTGGTCAACGCTTTCTGACTACATGGGCAGAGGCGTAACATATATGCTTTTCTTTGCAATTCAGATTTGTGCCTTCTGGCTTTTGGGCAATACCACTGATGCAGTACTGTTTCAGGTGCTTGTGCTTCTGATTATAAGCTGCTATGGAGGAGGCTTTTCATGCATGCCTGCGTATCTCTCGGATATTTTTGGCACCCGTGAACTCAGCGCTATACACGGGCGCGTACTCACAGCATGGGGGATTGCAGGTGTTGTGGGCCCGACAATTGTATCGTGGTTTTGGGAGCGTACTCAGGGATATACGGCGACATTGGAATTTTTTGCTATATGCTTTATCGGTAACCTCATCATTGCGGCAGTACTTAATGTCTACGGTAGGGAGCATGTTGAGACGCTTGATTCATTGAGTACGGAGAGATGAATCACATTCATTTTATCAAACCAAAGCTGAGCCAAGCTACAAAGGGAAAACAAAGAAGCAAGATTCAAAAAATGAGATAAAAACTGAATTATATTGAAATAAATTCATTTATATACTATAAGAGGTATTGACTATATAGTAGGTATATAGTTTAACATACATAACTGGACCATAATTTAACAATTCTATATCAAAAAGGAGTGTTAGTTTTATGAAAAAAGGTTTTAAAAAGTATGTCGCAGCAGCTGCTGCAGTCGCATCGCTGTTTTCTTTTCAGCTGACAAGTGAGGCCGCTTACCAGCTGAGCAGCGAGGTAAAGGATGCTACGCCGGCTCTCCTGCAGGCAGCACAGATTGGTGTTCTCACGAACGAGAACCCTGAGCTTCAGGAGCTTGAGAACAAGGATGCAATCGTTGTTATGAGCTTCGGAACGACATACAAGGAAACACGTGCAAAGACGATCGACGCTACGGTAAAAGAGATTCAGGCAGCTCATCCTAACACAAAGGTTGTTGTTGCTTTCACATCCCATATCATCATCGACCGCATTCAGGCAAAAGAGGGCATCAAATATCCGACACCGGAGGAAGCTCTCGACCAGCTGAAGGAGGAAGGCTACTCCCGTGTAGCACTGACATCTCTCCAGCTCTTCCCGGGAATGGAGTATGCTTATCAGACGGCTGTATTCAACCTCTATAAGAACAACTTCAAAAAGATGACAATGGGTACACCTATCATGTACTGGATGGGACAGGAAGAACAGCGTGATGATATTGCTGAGTTTGTTCAGGCTATTAAGACGCAGTTCCCGAAACAGGGCAAGCAGGATGCAATCCTTCTCCTTGCACACGGCACACCGCATCCGTCCAATGCTTACTACTCTGTAATCCAGAACCGCATCAATCAGGCTGGTCTGAAGAATGTATATCTCTACACGGTTGAAGGCTGGCCTTCCCTCGACGATATCATTCCGCAGCTCAAGGCAGCTGGCATCAAGCATGTTACGCTCATGCCGACGATGATGGTTGCAGGCGACCATGCTACGAATGATATGGCAGGCGACGAGCCGGATTCCCATAAATCCATCCTTCAGGCTCAGGGCTTCAAGGTTGACGCTTACATCCACGGTCTTGGCGAGAACGAAGCTGTCCGCAAGATGTTCGTAGAGCGTGCAAATGAATCCTGGGATCACCTTCAGGGAAAAATTGCTGAATAATTGATTTAACTACAGACCACCCGACACGGCAGAGGCCGCGGCGGGTGGTTTTCTTTTGTTTTTCCTTTCATAAAAAATGAATTGCTAGCTAATTTGCTTATTTTTACATTATAATTCATTTTTTCATTGACCATATAGTTCCTATATGGTTTACAGTCTATTTTGTTATCGTATGAAAGGAGATATGATAGAAAAATGAAAATCTTATCAGAGCTGAAGGAAAGGGCGGCAATGCGCCGTCTCACGGGAGCTGTATTGGCTACAGCGGTTTTTGGATGCGCAATGGGGAGCGTATACGCGGCTGAAGAAACTAAAGCAGCGGCTGAAGAAAAGGCAGCTGCGGCAGCAGAAGAACCGATTGATGAGTACACGCTTTCCGAGACAGTGGTTACGGCGGAGAGGATTCCGACGGAACGCATGAATACGCCGGCAAATATCAGCGTCATCACATCAAAGGATATAGAAGCTAATCACTATGTTGATGTTGTTGAAGCACTGTCTCAAGTTAATGGCGTAGTTGCCAGCCATCAGGGAGGTTTTGATGGAGTTGCTATTAACGGTGATGAGCGTGTTGTCGTTATGGTTGATGGACGCCGTCTTAATAACGATCAAATTCTTCCTTCTGGCAAAGGCCGCGTAGACCTTAAAATGATTCCAACGCTGAAGAATATTGACCGCATTGAGGTAGTAAAGGGCGGTTCTTCCGCGCTTTACGGCAGCGATGCTGTCGGCGGTGTAATTAATATCATCACAAAACGCGGCAGCAAAAAACCTCAGACTACTCTTGACGTAAACATGGGCTCCTGGGGAACATACAATTATGAGATTGCTACACAAGGCTCCGACAATGATTTCAGCTGGTTTGTATCCGGCAGCCTTCAGAAGCAAAATCATTTACGCTATAAGTTGGATGGCGAATCTCACAATACACCTCACAGTGACAAGGATAATAATAGTTTTGTAGTACGTCTTGACCAGAACCTTGACGAAGCAAGCTCGGTTCGATTCAATTTTGAACATAAGACAGTACATGAGGGAATGTACTTTAATGAACTCAATCCTAGCGAGTGGCTTCCGCAAAAAGACGAACCGTTAGTTGAGATCTTTAATAACGTTGCTCTCTCATACAACTTTAAAGAAAATAAAAAAACACCTGGTTATTTAAGGGTGTTTAACAATTATAAAGGAACGTATTTTCAGGGTTCGTATGATACACGACTCTTTGGTGCTGATTATCAGAATGGCTGGGAGTTAGGTGAGCATACTGTTGTAGCCGGTGCAGAATGGCATGAGAGCCGTTCTACTAATAAAGCGTCAGGATATGAAGACGAAAAACTCAGGGATATATCGGGTTATGTGCAGGATACATGGAAATTAGGCGATAAATGGTCACTCGTTCCTGGGGTTCGTGTAAATAACCATAATCGTTACGGGACACACTGGTCTCCGAAGATTGCGGTTAATTATCGCGCTGATAAAAAGACTCAGTTGTATGCATCTTGGGGTCGTGTGTTCCAGGCACCTAGTGCAGATGACTTGTTTTATACGAATGCGGGCAAGCGAAGTAATGTGGACTTGAGACCAGAAACAGGGTATACAGAAACCATAGGCATTAACCACTGTTTTGATGATGCTACGAGCGTAAGCTTCAGCGTGTTCCAGAGTCAGCTTCATGATGCTATTACTTGGGCACCTGTTGGTGGCGTTTGGTGGCCCAGCAACGTCAATAAAGAAAAACGCCGCGGACTTGATTTTACAGTAAAACGTCGTATCAGTCCAATTTGGGACATTGACCTTGGGTATTCATACACGAGCATACGTCAGACAGATGCTACAGGTGATTTGGCATATTATGGTAAAAATCTCAAACCGAATGGCTATCATGTCGCACTGAAATATCATCAGGGTGCATGGAAAGCTGGTCTTTACACGAACTATAACACAGGAATTGATACAAGTTTGGCGCTCGCACGTCATGCGGCACTGGTTGACCTTAACGTAAGTTATGATGTTAATGCTGCCACCACGATTTATTTCAAGGCGTTAAATCTTTTCAATCAGGAATATTCGGCATATCCAGGAGGCAAAGGCAGTTACTATCCAGGCAATTGCCGATTCTTCCAGCTGGGTGTAACATATACGTTCTAAGGGCAAGATAAAAGAACGCAAGGATGTTGTATAAAAATGATGAAATGTGTGTTAACCGCAGAGAAGCTGTCCGTGGGGTATTCTACGGACAGTCCCGTTCTGCGGGATATTTGCTTTAATGTGAATAAAGGTGAACTGGTAGGTCTCATAGGCCCCAACGGTGCGGGGAAGTCCACTCTGCTAAAGAGTCTCCGTGGTATTTTAAAGCCTCTTGAGGGTGAAATTTATATTGCTGACCATATGGCATCAGCTTTGACAGACCATGAATTTGCCTGCCTGACAGCATATCTGCAGCAGGATGTGCATATCGCTTTTGACTACAGTGTTCGGGAAATCGTGAACACCGGGCGTTATCCGCATTTGCAGTGGTGGGAAAAGGAAGGCATAGAGGACAACAAAATTGTTGACGCATGTATGGAGTTTACCCGTGTAGCTGACCTTGCGGATAAGTCCGTTTTGGAGATATCGGGAGGACAGCGGCAGCGTGTTATGCTGGCAAAGGTGCTTGCGCAGCAGACACCGATTCTCTTTTTGGATGAACCTTCCACGGGACTTGATATTTTCTATCAGGAGGAGATGTTCCGCTTTTGTCAGGAGCTCTGCCGTGCAGGGAAAACTGTCCTTATGGTGGTTCACGAGCTGAGTCTTGCAGCGAGATTTTGCAGCAGATTGATGCTCATTGGAAATCATAAGGTCATGAAGGATGGAAAGCCTGAGGATGTTCTCACAGAGGAATATCTTACAGAGGCTTATGGTGTGCCTGTTCGTGTGGTGGAAAATCCGAGGACAGGGCATGTGGAGGTCTATACAGAACCTAACGAGAAAAATCCGGAACGAAAGGCTCTTTTGCATGTAATCCAATCCGGTGAAACGGAGGATGTCCATGGTAAAGAATAAATTGTCGTTTCGAGTCTATATGATTATACTGGTTTTTATTTTGGCAGGAGTAAGTATACTGTCTATGGCATGGGGGCAGATTGATATTCCCCTCAAGACTGCTGCGGCGTTTCTGTTTAAGTCGATGGGGATTCCAGTCTTAACAGATGTGCCTGTATCACCTGAGCAGCAGGCGGTGCTTCTTCATATTCGTCTGCCACGTACCATAGTCGGTCTTTTGGTTGGGGCCGGACTTGCGGCATCGGGCACTGTAATGCAGGGGCTTTTCGCTAATCCTCTGGCAGATCCGGGCATAGTCGGCGTGTCCAGCGGTGCTTCACTGGGAGCGGTTATAGCTATAGCCACAGGCTTCAGCGAGATGAGCATGTTTGCGACTCCGCTCTTTGCGCTCTGCGGCGCGGCATGTGCGGTTATTCTGACCGTGGGACTTGCAATGCGCCACGGAAAGGTTCCAATGATGATGCTTCTTTTATCAGGCGTCGTGGTCGGAATGCTTTTGGCGGCGGCAACAGCAGGTATTTTGACAGTGGTAAACGAGCATAAGCTTCAGCAGTATCTTTTCTGGACAATCGGTGGTCTTGATTACAGGCGCTGGGAGCATGTTCTTATGGGAATTGGCCCGATTTTGGGCGGTATAGCTGTCATGCTTCTCATGGCGCGTCATCTGAATGTTCTTGTACTTGGTGATATTGAGGCAAAGGCTGTTGGTCTTCCCGTAGTAAAATACCGGCTTGGCTTTTTGGCACTTGCAGCCATGACGACGTCAGTAGGCGTCTGCATCAGCGGAAACATCGGCTTTGTTGGTCTTGTTGTCCCTCACATGATGCGTATGCTGATAGGTCCGGACCACAGGTATCTTCTTCCTGCCAGTGTGCTTGCCGGAGCGAGCTTTCTAGTGCTGTGCGACTCCATCGGACGTGTTATCGCATCGCCAAGTGAGGTGCGCGTGGGCATTATGACTGCTCTCATCGGAACTCCGTATTTTCTCTATCTGTTGAGAAAAACATATACGACGACACGGTAAGGCTACAGAGAAGGAGAAGAAAGCCATGTTCAAAGCAGGACTTCGATGTCATAGAAGCGTGCTTCCAATGATTCTTCTGCTTGGTCTTTTCTGCATGTTTTTGACGGGTTGCGGAAAGGAAAAAGAGGAGAAGAGCGCAGGTGAAGCCTCAGGCTATGACATCGTTGATTATCAGGGAACTACGGTACACATCCCGGCGAAGCCGAAACGGATTATGTCCTTTATGACAGGCACTGACGAAATCCTTTTGGGGCTTGTAGAGCCCGAGCGAATGGTTGCAATCAACAAGGAGTTTGCGGATCCGAGCCGTTCCAATGTGTATGAGCTCTCTCAGAGGATACCGCATGTGATTGAAAGAAATCCTCCTGTAGAGCGTATCATATCGCTGCAGCCGGACCTGATTATCGTTCATGCGTGGATATCTCAGGAGAAGATTGAAACGCTCAGGGAGTTTCATATTCCCGTCGTTGTTGTGAAATCGCCAAAGAGTCTCGCGGAAATTCATTCTACTATCCGCCTTATCGCGGCGGCAATCGGAGAGCCTGAACGGGGAGAAAAGCTTATTTCAAAGATGGGTGATGAGCTTTCCAAACTCAAGGAGAAGATTGATGCGGTTCCTGCAGAAAAACGGGGAAAGCGTATCGCGTTTATTTCGGTCATGGCAGGCTACGGCGGACGGGGAAGTATTTTTGATGATTATTGCAAATTCGCTGACGCGAAAAATGCGAAGGCTCTCGCCGGTATCAAGGAAGGTCAGGTAATGGCGAAGGAACAGCTTCTGGAAATGAATCCGGATATACTCATGTTTCCAAGCTATCATGAGCCAAATTCCCCTGAGGAGCGGTATGGCGCGGAATACAGGAGCGATCCCTCGCTGCAGACGCTGACTGCCATACGGGAAAACCGTGATCTTGAGCCTTGGGCGCATTACGTATATAATATTTCACAGAATTTTGTTTTTGGAGTTCAGGAAATGGCGTATGTGCTTTACGGTGACGAGTTTGCGCAGCCGACCACACGCCACCTGAGTGTTGCGGAAGAATAAATTTTAATCGGAGGTTTTTTTATGGAATTGGTTTCAAATGCAGTGCTTTACTTTCACAAGGGCGGGTTTGTAATGTATCTCCTGCTCGTTTGTTCGTTGTTTGTGGTTTCGATTGCAATCGAGCGCAGTATGTTTTTTTCAAAGATGGACGCAGGAAGAAAATTTGCACAGAGCTTTTATGATTTCATGACGCAGCAGAAATATGCAGAAGCAGCAGAAGCAGCAAAAAATGCCAATGGGATTCTCCCTGAGCTTTTGTACGGAGCAATGAAGCTGGCAGGAAAGAATGAAAGTGCTGTATCGTCATATATGGAGGTACAGTCAGGTATTGCTCTGTCACAGTTCAGACGCCGTCTTTACTACCTGAATGTCATAGTTACGATGGCTCCGCTTCTCGGACTTCTTGGAACAATCAGCGGTATGATTTCGTCCTTCAGTGTGTTTGATATTGATGGAGGAAAGGCAACCGCAATTACCGGGGGCGTCAGTGAGGCTCTTATCGCTACGGCCTTCGGCCTTTGTGTGGCAATCCTTGCGCTGACGGTACATTCATATTTCACTCAGCGCATTGAAAATATTGTCACGGATATGGAGCAGAGCTTCTCGCTTGTAGAAGGTGAGAAGGAAAATATCGCAAAAGCCGGGGTGGGAGCATGAGGCTCAGAGACCGACGCAGCTTTGATAAGCCGGAAGTAATGATTATACCTATGATTGATATCATGTTTTTTCTGCTCGTCTTTTTTATGATAAGCACTCTTTACATGGTCAATCTTAAAACGGTTGATATTCAGATGCCTAAGGCGCAGACTGCAGAAATGAAAACAAGTGTTACGTATCTTGTAACAATGAAGAAGGATGGTTCCTTATGGCTGGAGGATAAGCCAATAAAGGAAGCAGTACTAATTAAGCGTTCGGAAGAACAGACTAAGCATAATCCAAAATTTTCCGTGGTTGTTCGGGCGGATGAAGGAGCTGAATATGGGCGTGTAATTACGCTTTTGGACAAGCTGAAGGCTGCAGGTGTTACACGCTTTGGTCTGGCCGCTGATTCCGGGGGGCAGGCAAAATGAATGATGCATCAAAGAATGAAGCACAGGCATGGATAGGGTCTGTGCTGCTTCACGTTCTGTTCTTTCTGCTGCTGGCATTTGGTGGATTCTTTGCGATTCACAGGGATGATATTCAAAAGCCGATAGATGTCGTGCTGTATGATGCGGATGCAGGTACAGGCCCGGGCGGCGGAGGAGGTGGGGGAGGCGGTTCCCCTGCACCGAAAGAAAAGGCAGCTGCCCCTGCACCTGCACCTGAGGAAGCAATGGCGGTTTCAAGTGATTCTATACCTGAGCCGACTCAGGAGGAAAAGACTCCTGAACCAACGCCTGCGACGGAAAACCATCAGACCGATGTGAATTCTGCTGCAGCAGACAGTACGAATGCCAACGTTTCCGAGGATGGAACAGGTACCGGTGGAAGCGGTACAGGCTCAGGCGGCGGAAACGGAAGCGGTATCGGTGAGGGAACAGGAAGCGGTACAGGGCCGGGCTCAGGCTCCGGCACAGGCGGAGGTAACGGAAGCGGTGTCGGCACAGGAAACGGAAGCGGCACAGGCGACGGAAATGCAATGCGTCCGAAAAATCCTCCGGTTCTGCTGGCTGCATCAGAGCCTGTATATCCCGAGCGTCTTCGCAGAGAAGGCGCAGAGGGTAGTGTTTATCTGCGGCTTATCGTAGGTGCTGACGGTTCGGTTGAGGAAGCATCTGTTTCAGAGTCATCCGGCTATGATGAAATGGATGCGGCTGCGGTCAGTGCGGCGTACGAATACCGCTTTGAGCCTGCTGAGAACGCATACGGTGATCCTGTACGCTGTGCCATAAGCACGGCGGTTCATTTCCGTTTGAACTGGTAAGCTTTGTCAATTTGAGAAAGTGTGCGGCATATGTTGGAGCTTTTTAATTTTGCAAATGCCCCTGAGGAAATAAACCGTCTTTTTGGAGGAAAAAAAGAAAATCTCGTTTCCTTCATTGAGGGGAATAATCTTGACGGAATGGAACTGATGGCGTGTGAGCCGCTTCAGGAGGATTTTCTTGAGCGGAGATATGTCAAAGGCAGTCATCTGATTTTCTGGCCTACTTGGTTTGGCTTTTGGCGGCAGGATGAGGAACGTCTGAGGCGGGATATTGGTAATGATGAAGCTGTACGTTACATGTACGGCACAGAAAACGTCAGGGAATGGCTTGGTTTTTGGCGTGATAACATACGCCGCTCCGTAGAGGCAGGAGCAGAGTATCTTGTTTTCCATATTGCTGAATCAGAGCCGTCAGCACTTTCATCAAGGCAGTTTACGGTTACGGATGAAGAGATAGTTGGTGCTTCAGTGGAGCTGGTAAATTCCCTTTGCAATGAAATCCCTGAGGACTGTCTGCTGCTTTTTGAAAATCTCTGGTGGCCCGGGCTTACTCTTCTGAAGCCAAGGCTCATGGAGAAGCTTTTGGAGTCGGTTCGTCATAAAAACTGCGGCTTTATGATGGATACGGGACATCTTATGAATACAAACCTTGAGCTGCGCAATGAGGCGGAGTCTGTTGACTATGTTCTTGATATATACCGCAGACTTGGCGAACTTCAAAAATATGTCCGTGGAATTCACCTGCATCAGTCGCAGTCAGGGGAATACGTTAAGGCCATGATGTCAAAGCATATTGGTAAAGGACCGGGTGAAATTTTTGAGTATATCCGGAACGTGGACAGACATCTGCCATTTCGCACGACAGATGTGAAAAGGATATTGGAAGAGGTTCAGCCTGAATATCTTGTACATGAATTTTTGCCGAAGTCCACAGAGGACTGGAATATGAAGCTGGCAGTACAGCGTCATGCGCTTGGACTTGTATAGCTTGGGAGAGGATAGTTTTGCAGTACAAAAAAATATGTCTGCTGCTTTGTCTTTTAATCACCGTTTTATGTCTTGCAGGCTGCGGAGCGGAGAAACATAAGGAACAGAGCGGTGGAATTGAAGTAAAGGATTATCAGGGGACAACGGTAAAAATACCAAAGAAGCCCGAACGTATTCTGACGCTTTCAATCTACTCAGATGAAATGGTTTTGGGAATGGTGCCCTCGTCGAAGCTCGTTGCAATCAGTAAATTCCTTGATGACCCGAAGGAATCGGTTGTTGTTGAGAAGGCAAAGCGTGTTCCGGAAAAGGTCATGGACCCTTCTGTGGAACAGATTATGGGGTGGAAGCCTGATATCATTATCGCGAATACATGGACAAATATGGAAAAGGTCACGGCACTACGTGAACTTGGTTTTCCTGTTGTAGTAATCGGTCCCGGAAATTCCTATGCGGACATTCAGGGGGATGTTCGTCTTATTGCGCAGAGTATTTCGGAGGAAGAAAAAGGACAGCAGATTATTGCGAAGATGGATGAGATACGCGACGATATCGTGAAAAAGGTGGAAAAGATTCCACCTGAAAAACGGAAGTCCGTGACTCTTCTGTCTGTCATGCGGCAGTATGGCGGGGCAGGGAGTGCCTTTGATGATATGTGCCGCCTTACAGGTGTGCGCAATGCCATAGCTGAGGTTGGCGTGAAGAACGGACAGGTTCTTACAAAGGAGCTTCTGGTCAAATCAAACCCTGATTATATTCTTCTTCCAAGCTATGATGACAAGGGAACCTTTGACATTGATGCTTTCATCGCGTCTTATCTTGAGGATCCTTCTCTTGCATCTATGCGTGCAATTCAGAACCGTGCGCTGATATTCCCTCGGGAAAGCTATATCTATAATTCCTCACAGGACTTTGTCTTCGGCATGCAGGAGCTGGCCTATGTAGTCTATGGTGAGGAATTCGCGCAGGAACCGAACCGCCACATATCATTCTCAGGTGAAAAGTAAATATTCAGAGGAAGCGAAGCTGACGGCGTCCGATTTCGGGCGTCGTTTTTCTTTTCTGTATCGGAAATTTTACAAAATTTAAAATGATTATCAAAATCATTCTCAAGTCCTATTGTATGAATTGTATTCAGGTAATATTCTTTTTATTGTGTAATTCAGAATACAACAGGAGGGAAATTCAGGGAATGAAGAAAAAATTTGTGAGGGCAGCTGTTCTGGGGGCAGCTCTGACTGTAAGCGCAAGCGCGTATGCAGCGGAAGCTGAAACAGCTGAGAGTCTGGACGAATACACCATTGATGAGACAATTGTTACGGCAACGCGCAGTGAAAAAAGGGATGTGGATATCCCGGCAGCGACGGATGTCATAACTGCGGAGGATATTAAAGCAAAGGGTGCAAAAAATGCAGCGGAGGCACTTTATTACACTAACGGTTTTATCGCCAAATCCCATGGACCTGTAGGTGCGTCCTTCGGTACAATGACAAACGAAGCATCGCTGCGCGGAAACAAGTCAGGGACGCTCATTCTTGTGAACGGAAATCCAGTTTCGTGGCGCGGTAAATATGACCTTTCGGATATTCCTGCTGATACCATTGAGCGGATCGAGATAGTAAAGGGCGGAGGTTCTGTTCTCTACGGAAGCAGTGCTCTGGCAGGCGTTATCAATATAATAACTAAGACTGCGGCTTCCAATCAGGTATCTGTGGGCTTTGGTAATTACGGGCAGCAGAAATATCATCTGAACGTAGGAGATGACAAATATTCTATTACCTACGACCTCAATAAATGGGACGAGCAGAAGGGAGTAACACTTACACCAAGCAGCTCGGGAAGCATACCGTACCGTGCGGATGTAAAAAATATCAGAAATGAAAATATCGGTATCAATATTTCCCCTGACGAGCATTGGAAATTCATCTACGGACACTATAAGTCATATACCGACTACGATTACTACGCGACAGATGCCAAAGGTCAGACAAAAGCCGGAGACCTTTATCGTGACAGAAAGCTGCGTTCTGACCGTGATATGGCACAGATAAGCTATAAGAATGCCGGATGGGACGCCAGCATGTATTTTAACACAATGACCTTGGAGACAACGTATACGACTTATTTCAATACCAAGAACGGCAAGAAGACAAATTCGCCGTACGATTCCAGGGAAAAGAATATATCCTACGGCATTGATGCGCAGAAAACATGGAATGTCGGCGATAAGACAACATTTATCGCCGGGATTGACTGGATGCATGAGATTTTTCATTCACTGCCTACGACACCGCAGTCAAAGGAAGTACAGGATGACTCAAGAAATATATGGGGACTCTTCGGACAGTGGGAGCAGAAGTTTGATAAAAAGAATTCACTCATCCTCGGTGCCCGTGAGACATGGACAACAAACACCACAAAGAGCAACGGAATGAAAAATTACAGTAATTTCAGCGCATCTGCTCAGTATCTTTACAAGCTGGATGATAAAAACAGTCTGTATGCCAGCGCAAATCAGTCCTTCCGTATGCCGACCTTCCGTGAGGCAGATAACGCTGAGGAAGCGACAAATCTGAAGCCTCAGCGCGGTGTCAACTATGAGCTGGGCTGGAAAAAGCAGGCAGGAAATCATCTGTGGAAAGCGGCGCTTTTCCATACGAAGGTAAAGGATAAAATTGCAACTGAAATGATAACCTTCGTAACAAGCAATGAGGACTTCAAAAACACAGGTTTTGAGCTCTCCTGTGAGGTTAACGCCAAGAATGGTATGAACTATAACTATGGTATTACGTGGCAGAACCCTGTGACAAGAAACACGAAATACGGTCCTGATTGGGTTCGTGATTACGGAAAATTCCAGCTTGTAGGAGGAATCGGATATCACAAGGGCAAATGGCGTACAGCTCTAAATGCATCATATCTTGCTGACCGCAGTGGTTCGACCAGCGGAAAGGCAATCCGGTTGAAACCGTATTTGTTGACATCCTTTACGCTTGCCTATGCTCCAAACAAGTACAGCGAGCTTGAGCTTTCGGTCAACAACCTTTTGAATCGTAAGGATATCACTACGCATAGTGCAAGCAGCTTTTATTATTGTGCAGGCCGCAGCTTCATGCTGACCTACACTCAAAAATGGTAATTCCCCTTTCACATATAAAAAAACGGCGTCCGATTTTTCGGGCGCCGTTTTGACTGTGCTGCATTTGTTATTCAAGAGAACGCACGGGCAGGGAAAATTCAGTGATGTAGCGTGTCTCGTTTGAGGTTTGCCAGTAGTCCTTGATGGACTGGACGATAACATCACCGGATACCTCGAGATGGTTCCTTGAGAGGTATTCATTGAGCTTGCCGTACAGTTCTTTGTAATTTTTAGTATATGTGCCTGAGAAGAAGATTCGGACATAGAGACCGGCAGGAATCTGAATCGTCGGAAATTCCTCCTTCGGTGAAGTAACCTTGACGAAATAACGCCAAGTCCTGTGCTGATTTTCTCCAAAGAAGTCGCTTTGACGTATAATCCATCCGGGTGGCGTGTTTCTGAAATCATCCTTGCCGAAGATGGACAAAACATGGTCAGAGAAAAGCTGCATACGGGCAGCAGAGTCTGCATCAGGAGGAACCGGGTCGCTGGCATATATTTCGCGAGTCGGAAGCCATGTAGTCTGGAAGACTCCGAGAGGAAGTCCGACCTGCTGCTTTAACTGGCTGAGCAGATATTCCATGGCGGTCTGCTTTTCACGTATGGCTTCAATCAGACGGTCATCCTCGGCCTTCTGACGTTCAAGCAGCCTTGTCAGTGCGGCAGGACTGCGGTTTTCAAGAAATGCGCGGATTTCCTTTATGGGCACATCCAGCTTGCGAAGATTCAAAATGATTTCAAGCTCATGGAATTGGTCAACGGAGTAGTAACGATATCCATTCTTTTCAATGAAGGAAGGAATTAAAAGTCCTGCGTTAGAGTAATAAATAAGTGTTTGCTTAGGAATGTGATAGAGATTTGCCAGCTCACCGATTGTAAAACAGGCTTGCTTTTTCTTTTGTTCCAAGGGGGACACCTCCGAGGGATTTTTTACAATATTAATTATACGTCAAAAAAATAGAAAATCCTTCCTTAATATTGTAAAATGTGCGAAAATAAATAGAATAATGTAGAGAAGGGCAGGATATACGTTGTTCAAATCTATTTTGCATCATTCAGCGGCATCAGGTGATGACTGCAGTAAGGTTTGTTGTACAAAAATAGAAAATTTTGGAGTCGGCTTTGGAGAAACAAAGCTTTTTTCGGGAGTCAATCTTCATGTTCACTGTGGACAGCTTACTGCTGTCATAGGGCCTAACGGCGCAGGGAAATCTACGCTGCTTAAAGCAATTCTCGGCGAAGTCCCCCATGAAGGAAAGCTCAATTATATAGACGCAAAGGGAAAGCATACGGGACACCCTGTTATCGGGTATGTGCCTCAGTATCTGCGCTTTGATGTGAGCGCGCCTGCAAGCGTCATGGATATTTTTATGGCATGTTTATCAGGGCTTCCTGTTTGGCTGTGTTCATCTCAAAAGCTTCGTGCCCGTGTAAAGGAGGATCTTGCAAGGGTAAAGGCAGAGCATCTTATAGACAGAAGGCTGGGCGCGCTTTCGGGAGGCGAGCTTCAGCGTGTGCTTTTGGCGCTGGCCCTTGATCCAATGCCTGACCTGCTTCTTTTGGATGAACCGGTATCAGGTGTTGACCATAATGGATTGGTGTTGTTTTATCAGATTCTGGCGGAGCTTCGTGAAAAAGAAGATATAGCAATCATACTCATTTCCCACGACCTTCATCTTATGGCAAAGCATGCAGATCAGGTTGTGCTGATGGACCACGGAGTTGTCACCTGCGGAACTCCGAAGGAAGTGTTTGGCAATCCGAGAACACAGGAAATTTTTGGATTGATTACAGAGCTTCCCGATGAGGAGGCTGTGTGATGGAAAATATATACATGCTGCTGGAGATGCTTTTGCCCTTTGAATGGGTTGAGCATACCTTCATGAAAAATGCTTTCCTGGCGGTTCTGCTTGTAACACCGCTTTTTGGAATACTTTCAACAATGGTAGTATCAAACAGAATGGCGTTTTTCTCTGATTCGCTTGGTCACGGCGCGTTTACCGGTATAGCCCTTGGAGCTATTCTCGGTATGGGTTCTCCACTGGCATCACTCATAATTTTTTCACTTGTCTTTGCTTTACTGATTACGTACATAAAAAATAACAGCAGGACGTCAGCGGATACAGTAATAGGTGTATTTTCATCCACGGCGGTTGCCGTAGGACTTATGCTGATGTCACGTGGGGGAGGCTTTAATAAGTTTTCTTCCTACCTGATAGGAGACATTCTTAGTATTACGCCGGAAGATTTGGCGGCGCTGCTTCTGGTTTTTATTGTTGTTGTTACAGCATGGGCCTTTTTGTTTAATCGACTTCTTGTGCTTTCAATAAATGCATCCTTCGCGGGAAGCCGCGGAATACACGTTTTTCTGACGGAAAGCCTGTTTGCCGCGCTGCTGGCTGTTGTTGTCGCAGTGAGTATCCAGTGGGTCGGGCTTTTGATTATCAATTCTCTTTTGGTGCTTCCTGCGGCCGCCGCAAGGAATGCGGCATCCGGTGTCAAGGAATATCATTTGCTTTCCGTAGGGACAGCAATGATTTCGGGAGTGACGGGACTTATTTCAGCCTATTATTTCAACATGGCAGCCGGCGCGGCGATAGTTGCGGCAGCGGCAGTGATTTTTTTTGCGACATGGATGCTGAGAGGGAAATTTTTGAATAAGACTTGATAGGAAAGGAAGATTCCTTATGAAAATAGAGTATGTAGATAAAGGCTCCTGCTCCCTGTGCGGGGGAGGAACAGAGCTTGTTGAGATTGAGTGGGGGAAATCTGATATTGAGCCCATGCTGATGTGCGCGGCTTGCCGTGACGAGCTGATGAAGCAAATGCAGGCGGCAGAAAAAGAAGCGCCTCAGTGCTCAGAGGATGGATATCCGCCTCTTACAGCGGCTATTGCTGCAGAAGCTGCAGGCATGACTGAGGAGGAATTTGATGAAAAATATTTGACGGATACCATTGACCGCGTTGTATTTGAATTTGTACGGGGCTATGGAAGGCTTGAGCTTGACGGACAGGCAATGACAATGATGGTTCTCATGCTTGAGGATGTATCCGAGGAAGAGATTTCAAAGCATCTGAGCAGACTTGTTGAGCGCGGTATAATATATAAGGTTCAGGGGAAAAAGGATTGGTACGGTGCTGACTATCCGTTCTCTGACGATATTTAAAAGATTAGAAAATTAATATTTACCTAACTGAAATAACAAGAAAAATTAAGCAATTTTACGTATCATAAAGATGAAAATGAAGAAAGATTAAAAATAATCGTCAAATATTAGAAAAATAAGTATGGTTTGATATATTTGACATAAAACCGAGGGAATGTTTCGTGGATATTAAAATGAAACTTCTCGTGTTTGCGGTTGATTTGATTTGCCCTTTGATATTGGGGTATGCGTGCAGGTATCAAAAGAAGCTTGGGGATAATTTTTTTAATAAAATGATATTGAATAATATCCTCGTCGTTTGTCCTGTTGTCTCATTCCTGAGTTTTTGGGTTATGCCGATTACACGGGAATTTCTGTGGCTGCCTGTTATGAGTATAGCGCTTGGTTTTGTACCGGGAGCTATGGCATACTGGCTTGCAGGCCGCAAATATAAAGATTATCGGGAGCAGGGCGCATACGTTATGGCGGCAAGCCTTGGAAATCTCGGAACGATTGGCGGAATATGCGTGTTCCTGATATACGGGGAACGCGGCTACGCCTATCAGCAGATTGCGACACTTTTCCAGTATGTGCTGATGTTTATGTTCTGCTATCCGCTTGCCAGGAGATATGAGACAAAGGCAGAAGGGAAAAGCGGCCAGAAGGTATCGGTTATTTCTATGCTGTTTTCTAAAAAGCAGCTGGCTGTAGTCGGTATACTCCTCGGCGGAGTACTTCAATGTGCAGGTGTTCCGAGGCCTGAGGTATTCAGCGGCGTAACACAGATTTTTATTCATTTTGGAGCATGGACAGGACTTATTCCTGTCGGATACTCAATTGAAATTTCAAAAATAAAAAAATATTGGACATCACTTTTTGATTTGTCCTTTATAAAATTTGCTGCGGCTCCTGCCGTAATTTACGGATTTTCGCATCTTGTGATAAAAAGTCCGGACATGCTGGGCTCGCTGCTTATATTATCTGCCACTCCGACGGCTGTAAATGCTGTCGTGACGGCAAGACTCTACAAGCTTTCACTTGATTTGTCGGTTGCGGCTTTTATCGTGACTACAATTATATTTTTAACAATGGTTTATCCGTTTTTGTTTTTTGTTTTGGCAGGGTGATTCCCTGACACTCATGAGAGGAATGAGACCTATGAAGAAAACAGGACGTTTTAGAAAGGCGGCGGCTCTTGCGGCGGTTATGCTGCTTTGCGGAGCAGCAACGGCCAGTGCTGCGGATTTGACGATTCAGGAAGCAGTGGATATGGCACTGGAGCAGAATATTTCGCTCAAAATCAAGGAAAAGGGAGAAGACACGGCAAAGGCAAATTTGAAATCCGCAAGAGGAACTAACAGCTTCTCGGTTTCAGCCGGTGCAAGTCTTACAGATACAAAGACAAATGATGTTGAAACGATTAGAAACGGTTCGACATCTTTAAGTGTTTCCTTACCGCTTTATTCCGGCGGGAAAAATCAGGCCAACATCAAAAGTGCCGAAATAGGTATGGATGTGGCCCGGCTGCAGACATTGCGCGAGCGCGAGGATCTTCGGCTCAAGGTTATAAAAGCATATTATGATGTGCTGGAATCAAAGCGTGTGGTGGAGATTGATCAGGAATCAGTTGACCGCTACAAAGCACATCTTACTAATATGGAGCAGCTTTATTCTGCAGGAAGCAAGGCGCGTCTTGATGTTCTCCGTTCTTCGGTTGAGCTGACGAATGCACGGCAGACACTTATAAAAGCAAAGAACACATACGAGGTAAATGTGGTTACGCTGAAAAATCTTCTCCGCATGGACCAGAGCGAGCCTTTGAATTTGACTGAGGATTTCAGATTCACGCCGTTTTTTCCGAAAATGGATGCGTGTGTAAGCTATGCGTTTGCGAACAGAAAGGACCTGATTGTTGATACATACAAGCTGAAGCAGCAGGAGCTTGCGGTGACAGTGGCACAGGCAGGCTATCTCCCGACTCTTACGCTTAATGCCGGTGTCAGTGGGGACCATCGCTTTACGCAGGGACATGGCAACGATCATTCCCGTACTATCGGTCTCAGGGCCAGCTGGAATATATTTGACAGCGGTTTGACTGAGGCGGCTGTAGATAAAGCAAAGACGAATTATGAGATAGCTGAGCTTCAGGTGAAGAAGGACAAGGAGGATATTGACCTCAACGTCCGTCAGCAGTATTACAATATGCGTGAGGCACAGCGCCGTCTTATCGCCACGCAGTCTGCAGTAAAGGAAGCAGAAGAGGATTACTACATCACTAACGAAAAATACCGCGCAGGTCAGGGTATTATGCTGGATATTCTCGACGCGCAGGTGGCGCTCTCTACGGCACAGCTCAATTACATCAGTGCCGAGTATGATTATGCACGCTATAAGGCCGCAGTTGAAAACGCGGTCGGTCTTGATATAGGCCAGTCGCCTAATGTTATTGACCCGAATGCCGCGGCAGAGGCAAAGAAACGCTTCGGAGACAGACCGGTTCCGACTGATGCTCCTGTATCCCGGGATTATCTCCATGCGCGCTCGGTTGTAGATGATGACCGTGTTCCGGAAGAAATAGAGGCAGCTGCGGCTGCAGCCAAAGCGGCCAATATACACGAAAGGGAGGCGAGATAATGGAAATCAACGGGAAAGTGAAGGCAGGAATAGTCGCGCTTGTTATAGCGGCCGGCGCTTTTGGCGGTTGGCAGTATTATCAGTCATCTCAGAAAGCAGGCAAAGCGGCTCAGGTTCAGACGGTAGATGTAAAGCGGCATGATTTGAAGTCGACCGTATCAGCAACAGGAACACTGAGACCTGTTAATTCGGTAGAGGTCAGCTCCAAAATTACCGCACGAATAAAAACTGTGCTTGTCAAGGAAAATGACAAAGTAAAAGCAGGGCAGACAGTTGCTACCCTTGACGGCAAGGATTATGAAGCTAAGCGCGAGCAGGCACAGTATAAGGTCGTAAATGCGAAGGCGAAATATGACCGTATAGCACATCTTTATAATATTGGTGCAAGCACCCAGGAGGACTATGAGGATGCGGTGTATCAGTATGATACGGCGCTCAGTAATCTGGAGGTTACCGAGTCCGACCTTGCAGAAACGGTTATCACATCGCCTATGGACGGTGTTGTAGTTGGTGAGCCTCTGACCCCTGGTACAATGGCAGTTCAGGGTAATTCCAATCCAACTGTAATTATGCGTATAGCAGACCTTTCTACTAAGCAGATAAAGGCGAAAATTGATGAAACAGATATCGGTAGTGTGCGTATCGGGCAGACAGCAACATTCACGGTAGATGCTTATCCGAATAAGACATTTAACGCACGTGTATCACTGATTTCACAGACAGATGTGACCAGCAGCTGGGAAACCTCGTCCTCATCCTCAAGCTCATCGTCAGTCAGTGTAATTTATTATTATGTAACCCTTGACGTTGATGATCCTGATAACCTTCTTCTGCCCGGTATGACGGCACAGGTGGAGGTAATTACATCGGATAAACCGCAGACACTTGCAATTCCTATTTCCGCGCTCAAGACAAATACCGGCGGAAGCTATGTGCTCGTGATGCAGCCGGATGGCTCAACGAAAGAGCAGTATATCGAAACAGGTGTCTACAGCGACGAGTATGTGGAAGTGCTTTCCGGACTTAACGAAGGCGATGTTATCGTTAACAGCTACAAGGCGAAAAAGAGCAGCAGCTCCGGAAATTCAAGCGGAAACCGCAGCAGCGCCCGTCGCGGCGGGCCACCACCATTCTAAGGAGGTGAGCGCGATGGAAAAACCTATGATTGAGCTCGCCGGCATAAAGAAAATATACTATGTAGGAGGGCAGGAGGTAGCGGCTCTTGCAGGTATTGACCTCAACATAAAGCAGGGTGAATTCGCTGCGCTCATGGGGCCGTCAGGTTCAGGTAAGTCAACTCTTATGAATATCTTAGGGTGTCTCGACAGACCTACATGCGGTTCATACAAGCTTGATGGGCAGGAGGTTGCGAATCTGACGGATGACGAGCTTGCCGTAGTGCGAAACAAGCGGATAGGCTTTGTCTTTCAGAACTTTAACCTGCTGTCGCGCATATCAGCAGCAGATAATGTGGCACTGCCTTTGATATACGCGGGGGTAGGCAAGAATGAGCGGAAGGAACGGGCAAGAAAGGTTCTTGATGCTGTAGGCCTTGGCGACCGTGCAGACCATCAGCCAAATGAGCTTTCAGGCGGTCAGCGTCAGCGCGTAGCGATAGCCAGGGCACTTGTGAATGACCCGCATATCATTATGGCAGATGAGCCGACAGGAAACCTTGACACGAAATCGACCAAGGAAATAATGGAGATTTTCGAGGGGCTTCATAGAGAAGGCCGTACTATTATACTTGTCACGCATGAACCGGAAATCGCGGCATGTGCCAGCCGACAGCTGCTGGTGCGTGACGGACTGATTACACAGGATGCAGGCAAGGGCGTTAAAATGGATGTCGTATAAAGGAGGAGTGGCCGCATGGGAATGTTTATGGAAAGCGTTGAAATCGCGCTTCATGCCCTGTTTGCTAATAAGCTGCGTTCCATCCTCACAATGCTGGGTATAATTATCGGTGTAGGAGCCGTAATAGCCATGATTGCAGTCGGCATGGGCGTCAGTCAGAAGGTAACAAGCTCGATTGCAAGCCTCGGCAGCAATATGCTTATTGTACGTCCGGGCGCGGCAACGACAGGCGGTGTAAGAGGCTCGGCAGGCTCGCGAAAAACACTGAAATATGAGGATGCGCAGGCAATCAAAAAGAAAATAAAGGACGCACAGTATGTTTCACCGGTGGTAAGCAGCTCCTTTCAGATTGTCAACGGTAATCAGAACTGGAATACACAGGTGCAGGGTGTAACGCCCGAATACCTGCAGATTCGAGACCTCAGTGTATCAAACGGTTCATTCATTACAGAAAATGACCTGGCTACAAGAAATCGTGTTGCTGTCATAGGAACGACGGTTTCCGAGAACCTTTTCGGAGAAGAAAATCCTGTCGGACATGTTATCCGGGTAAAGAATCAGCCGTATCGCGTTATAGGCGTGCTTGAGAGCAAGGGCCAGTCCTCTACAGGACAGGACCAGGATGATACGGTCATCGTACCGCTGACGACAGCTATGGATCGTCTTTTGGGTATTACCTACGTAAATATGATAAACGTGCAGGTGGTAAGTCAGGAAAAGATGGATGAGGTGCAGTCGAACATCGAGACACTTCTGAGACAGCGTCATCATCTGGTGGGTGACAAGGAAAACGACTTTCAGGTGCAGAACCTTACGAGCCTTATGGCGACACTCAACGAGACAACTACTATGCTGACACTTTTCCTTGGAAGCATAGCGGCAATCTCGCTTATCGTCGGAGGAATCGGTATCATGAATATCATGATGGTTTCGGTTACTGAGCGTACACGTGAAATCGGAATAAGAAAAGCACTTGGAGCTACCTTCAAGAACATAATGACGCAGTTCCTGATAGAATCTGTTGTAATTGGTGTAATAGGCGGACTTATAGGAGTTGCCTTTGGTATCGGTGTGGCACTGGCTATATCGAAATTCGGAGGATTCCAGACGGTTATTACGATAGGACCTATTCTTATGTCCTTCAGCTTTTCGGTGGGAATCGGACTTTTCTTCGGGATATATCCTGCAAGAAAAGCAGCACTTCTTGACCCGATTGAAGCACTTCGTTATGAATAAGAAAAAAGGGCACGCAGCCGTTGATGGCCGTGTGCCCTTGCTTTTTGTGCAATAAATTATTTCTTCGTGAACGTAACCTTTCCGTCCTCAAGTGACGCAATGCTTGCGAGGGCTTCGAGGTGATAGCCTGCTTCGATGAGGCGGCTGTGTCCCTTCTGAAATGCCTTTTCGATGGCGATTCCTATTCCTGCGACTGTGGAGCCTGCTTTTTCTACAATGCGTGCCATGCCGAGGGCAGCTTCACCGTTGGCGAGAAAATCATCAATTATGAGAACCTTTTCCCCTGCGGGCAGGAATTTTTTCAGCACAGTAATATGTGCGGTCTCCTGTTTAGTAAAGGAATAAACATCCTCAACATACGCAGGCTCTGACATGAGTACAGACGCTTTTTTTCGTGCGAAAACAAACGGGACATTCAGCACGAGTGCTGTCGTGAGGGCCATGGAGATACCTGAAGCTTCAATCGTAAGGATGCGCTGGATGCCTTTATCTGCAAAAAGCCGTGCAAATTCTTTGCCCATTTCCATCATGAGCTTCGCATCTACCTGATGGTTCAGAAAGGAATCCACCTTAAGGACACCGCCCGGCAGGACAAGTCCTTCTTCCTTGATACGATTTTCCAATAACTCCATGATATGACCTCCTGAGTAAAAAGTGTATTAAAATAAGTATACGATTCTCTAAATAAAATGCAATAGTAATTATGAAAAGACAAAAATTTTTTGCGTTCGAAAAAAATTGGCTGTATACTAATTTTATTCACATATTTTGACGGGAGGAAATTTTCATGCAGTCATCAAAAGTCCATCCGGTTGATAAAAAGCTTCCGTTTTGGCAGCTGCTCATCTACGGATTCCAGCATGTGCTGGCTATGTATTCCGGAGCAGTAGCAGTTCCGCTGGTGCTTGCCGGCGCAATTCATCTTGATGTAGAACATCTGATTTACCTCATCAATGCAGACCTTTTTACCTGCGGTATCGCAACCCTGGTACAGACACTGAGTATGGGACCGTACATCGGGTCGAAGCTGCCGATTGTGCAAGGATGCACCTTCACTGCTGTCACTCCGATGATTTTAATTGCAAACTCTGCAGGCGGAGGGGCCGAGGGCTTGCGTGTAGTGTACGGCTCTGTAATCGTGGCAGGACTTATATGCTTTATAACAGCAAATTATTTCAGCAAGCTCCTTCGTTTTTTTCCACCTGTGGTTACAGGAGCCGTTATCACGATAATCGGTCTTACTCTTATGCCGGTGGCAGTTGGCTGGATTGCAGGTGTGAATCCTGCTGCTCCTGATTATGCTGCGCCGATGAACATTATGATTGCTCTTCTTGTGCTGGTGCTGATACTCTTTCTTTATCGTGTCAGCAGTGGATTTATCGGACACATTGCGGTCCTTCTGGGGCTTATTTTCGGTACCGTCGTCGCGGCTTTGCTCGGATATGTGGATTTTTCGGCAGTCGGTCAGGCGGCTTCGCTGGGAATTACAACACCATTCGCTTTCGGAATGCCTGTATTTGAGCCGGTATCCTGTATAGCAATGACTCTCGTCATGCTTGTTACTATGGCTGAAACAACAGGTGATGTAATTGCTGTCGGAAAAATAGTAAACAAGCCGACTGACGAGGAAATTCTCTGCAAGGCACTTCGTGCGGACGGATTCTCTACGGCTCTTGGCGGTATCCTTAATGCGTTTCCTTATACTGCTTTTGCGCAGAACATAGGTCTTGTAAGCATTACAGGCGTTCGAAGCCGCTATGTTGTAGCCATGGGCGGCGTGATACTCATGATACTCGGTCTTTTGCCGAAGCTCGCGGCAGTTGTTGCCTGCATACCGAACATGGTGCTGGGCGGCGCGGGCCTTGCAATGTTCGGAATGGTTGCGGCCAGCGGAATACAGGCATTGTCCAAGGTGAATTTTGTAGGCAACTGTAACATGATGGTCATTGCAGTCAGCGTTGCGGTGGCATTGATTCCTATAGGCGCTCCGACATTTTATTCCAAATTTCCCACAGGAGTCCAGCTTATCTGCACCAGCGGCATTACGATAGGAAGTATAACGGCAATATTGCTTAATCTTATTTTGAACAAGGGTACTGATTAAAAACAAAACACAGCTGCTCCTTGAAGGGCGGCTGTGTTTCTTTGTATACAAACAGCGGAGTCTGAGCAATTTCATTGCATTTCACTATACTTTCGTCTAAAATCAGATATGTGCGCTTTAGAATACGAAACAGGAGAGATGAGTATGTTTGAAATGCCGGATCTCGCGACAGCTGTTTTTCTGGCTGTAATGGGATTTGTAGCCTCATTTATTGATTCGGTGGTTGGCGGAGGAGGGCTTATATCAACTCCTGCACTTTTGTGGACAGGCTTACCGCCTATTACAACCCTTGCAACCAATAAGGTGGCTGCGACTATGGGCTCGCTTACGAGCTTTGTGCAGTTTGTGCGTTCAGGGAAGATGGATACGGAGCTGATAAAGAAGCTGTTCCCGATATCCTTTATAGGCTCAGTGCTTGGCGTTTTTGCCGTGCGCATGGTGCCGGCGGATTTTTTGAAGCCCCTCGTTATCGTGATGCTCATAGGTGTCGCGCTGTACAGCATTTTCAAAAAGGATTGGGGTAAGGTATCGACATATCACGGCATGACAAACAGAATGTTCGTGCTGAGCTGCGTTACTGCTTTTGTGTTCGGCTTTTATGACGGTTTTTTTGGTCCCGGTACGGGTTCGTTTCTCCTTTTTGCTTTTCTTATGATAGGCTTTGATTTCATAGGAGCGGCGGCGAACGGCAGAGCACTGAACTTTGCAAGCAACATTGCGGCATTCATCACCTTTACAGCGCTGGGACTGGCAAATTATGGATATGCAATCCCTATGGGAATAGCCATGATTGCAGGAGCTGTCTGCGGTACAAAGATGGCACTGACGAAGGGCGCGGCCTATGTGCGCCCGCTGTTTATCGGAGTGACATCAATATTGATTGGAAAACAGCTTTGGGATTTGTTTTTCAAGTGAGGGAAAATATCATGCAAAACACTTACAGGAAATATGTATGGAAAGATGGGAAGACGCTCGAATACGGAAAACGGACACTTGTAATGGGGATTTTGAATGTTACTCCTGATTCCTTTTCTGACGGAGGACTTTGGAATTCACCGGAGAAGGCACTTAGGCATGCGCTTCAGATGGTGGAGGATGGAGCTGATATAATTGATGTAGGTGCTGAATCCTCAAGGCCAGGTTTTGTCACTATGCCTGCAGAGGAGGAAATGGAGCGCCTGCGGCCTTACCTTGAGCTTTTAATGAAAGAGCTTCCTGTTCCTGTTTCGGTAGATACATTTAAATCAAAGACCGCGGATATGGCCGCGGAGCTTGGTGTTCATATACTGAATGATATTTGGGGGCTGCAGTATGCAGAAGAGGAACGCGGAGCAATGGCGCACGTTGCTTCAAAGCATGAACTGCCTGTTATTGTAATGCACAATCAGAGTTCAAAGGAATACGATAAGGATGTTATTGCTTCAATGCAGGATTTTTTCCGGGAGTCGATAAAAATCGCACAGGAAGCCGGTATGGAAAAAGAAAATATAATTCTTGACCCCGGTATCGGATTCGGAAAAACTCCCGAGGCAAATCTTACCGTACAGAGAAGGCTTGAAGAGCTGATAAGTCTTGACGGAGCGCTTTATCCTATGCTTCTTGCTGCAAGCCGAAAAAGTTTTATCGGTGCTGCGCTGGGGCTTCCTGTTGAGGAACGCATGGAAGCAACGGGCGCGGCGTGTGTGCTGGGGATTGTCAAGGGTGCCGGTATGGTACGAGTGCATGATGTCAAACCCATTGCACGCATGTGCAGGATGACTGATGCAATTCTTGGGGCAGAATGAAAAGGAGGTACCAAAATGGACCGTATAAAAATAGAAGGAATGGAATTTCGCGGACGTCACGGCTGCAAAGCGGCTGAGCGTGAGCTTGGACAGCCTTTTATCGTCGATGTTTCCATGTATTTTGATGTTTCTCCGGCAGGAAAAAGTGACGATATTAACAAGACTGTTAACTATGCGAAGGTCTTTGAGGCTGTAGAAGCAATAGTAGAGGGTGAACCTGTAGCGCTTATAGAAGCACTTGCCGAGCATATTTCAGAAGCTCTTTTTGAGCGGTTTGCGTTGATTCAGAAGCTTCGCATCGTTGTCCACAAGCCATCGGCACCTATACCGGGAAAATTCGCGGACGTGAGTGTTTCCATAACGCGTGAACGGGGGAAAAAATGAACAATCGGGGAGAACTGATAGTTCCTGTCGACCGTGCAACGGTAGCATATCTTGGCCTGGGAGCGAATCTGGGAGATAGGGAAAGCACCCTTTGGAAAGCCATAGAAATGATAGGCGGAGAGAAAGGAATAAGTATTTCAGCTGTGTCACCGATATACGAGACCGAACCGTGGGGGAATGAGAATCAGCCGAAATTTTTGAATCTCGTCGTGCAGATTGAAACCATGCTTGAACCTGATGAACTTCTTGACAGATGCCTGAATATAGAAAATGCTCTTGGACGTGTGCGCCGCGAGCATTGGGGTGCACGAACGATTGATATTGATATTCTTTCCATGGTTGGAATTGAATCCGACGGAGAAAAGCTTGTTTTACCACATCCATACCTTACTGAACGGGCCTTTATTCTCATGCCTCTTTTTGATGTTGCACCTGATCTCATGATAAGGCGCAGGCCTGTTTGGCAGTGGCTGAAAGAGGTTGAGGGAAAAGAGGGTGTAATAAGAATTTAATATTTTGTTTTCTGGGTATCTTGACTATATACTTAGTATATGGTTTACTCTTAAAACCTATAGAGCTATCCCTTATACAATGGGAAGTATATGTCAGATAGGTGTGATTATATGCCGCATAATCAAAATTTCTATACGGCGGGTGAGCTTGCAAAGATGTTTAATCTTTCCAAGCAGACCTTGCTTTATTATGACCGCATTGGCCTTTTGCAGCCCGAATTCGTATCAGAAAACGGATACAGAAATTATTCGCTTCATCAGTATCTGACTCTTGAGGTCATTACGAATCTTAGAAAGCTTGATATATCAATATCTACTATACAGAAATACCTGGCAAACCGCAGCCCGGAAATGATGCGTAAGCTGCTTGAAAAGAAGGATAAAAAGTGCCAGGAGACAATTGAACAGAATGAGAATATCCGAAAGGATATCCGTGTAATGTTCAAGCAGCTGGATGCACTGGAAGAGACATGTCTTAATCAGATTACGCTGACATATCGCCATTCAAAAAATCTTTACATCAGCAAGATAAATTCAAAGTCCGGACATATGGGGACAATCTACATATTGGCAAGCCATAACATGAAGGTGTTTTCCGAGCATCACTTCAAGGAGCGGAGTGTGGGCTGGATTGTGGACGGAGAATCCTTCCTTAATGGAACGAGTGCCGGTGCAAAGGCGTACTTTTCGACAGTCTCCATGAATTACTATGATGAAAAGGAAAATTACTTTGAAACGGCAGCAGGCTTTTATGTATCCTTGCGTTTCAAGGGTACATTCCATAAGAATAAAAGGAAGCTGTCAAAAAAGATTTCCTTGTTCCTTAAAAGGAATAATCTGAGACCAATCAGTGACCTCTATGTTCAGCCGCTTTTGAATTATTGGATGTGTACATCACAGGATGAATATATAAATCAGATATCGATTCAGGTTGAGCAGATGGAAGAACCTGCTGAAGAAAACGATAAATAAAAAATCCGTGCAGAGCAAGAAAATCTCTGCACGGATTATTTTTTTCTTACTTCTTGTGCTGCCCAAGATAATAATTAACGAACTGCTGTGCAACACGTCCGCTGCGTCCTGAGTGCTCCAGCTCCCAGCGGTGACCTGCCTGCTTCAGCTCCTCCGGTGTGAGGATGATACCCTTTTCGCGGAGAGCATGGTCGATAATTGCCAGATATTCATTCTGATCAGGCAGACGGTACATGATAATCAGCCCGAAGCGGTCGGAGAGGGAGATGGTCTCGTTCATGTTGTCGGATTTGTAAATTTCATCCTGACCTGACTCACGGTCGTGCCAGCTCTCTTTTATGAGGTGGCGGCGGTTGGAGGTGGCATAGATTAAAACATTTTCAGGACAGGACTCGACGCCGCCTTCGATAGCTGACTTGAGATATTTGTACTCAGGATCGTTGCTTTCAAAGGAAAGGTCATCGAGATAGATGATAAAGCGCTTGGAAGCAATTCGGCGAAGTGTCTGTAAAAGACGTGGAAGCTCACCAAGCTGGGATTTCTGCAGCTGGATGAGCCGCAGTCCCTGCATGAAGTATTCATTTGCCAGAGCCTTTACCGACGAGGATTTGCCTGTGCCGCGTGCGCCGACAAGCAGCACATTGTTTGCCGGCCGCCCCGAAAGAAATGCCAGAGTGTTTGCTATCAGGTCATGCTTCTGGGAAGCATATCCGATAAGATTTTCCATGCGGACAGGCTCGAAATGCTCTATGCCGACGAGGCCAAGCTCCTTGTCCCAGCGGAAAGCCCGGAACTGAGCAATTTTTCCGTTTCCGAAGCTGTGATAATACTCAATCAGCTTTTCTGCGAGAGATTCAGGTGTCCAGTCAACCGACAGCGCAGATGCAACAAAAGCACCGCCTTCTGTCATTTTTGCTTCTGTCGGAGTGTAGTCGTCAAGTATCGTGGTATTGAACCATTTGCTTGGAAGATTGCGCAGAAGAGGCTCCAGTACCTCAATATCATGAATGAATGCAAGCTTCAAATTTTTTCCGAGAGTACCGTTGGTTTTCTCGATGGTTTCCGCAGCGATATTTTCATCGTGCATCAGGCGGAAAAGAATATATGACTGCAGAATATTGCCGGAGAGTCCGTGTGTCTCGGCTTCACGAAGCAAAAGAGAGAGGCACTCATACTGCATGGCATCGTCGGAAGGCTCTTCAAGCCACTGAGCCAGACTTTTTATGGCTGTATCATTTAAAACAGGACGGCATACAAGCAATTGATACAAATGAGGGGCATTCACGGTATATTCCTTCTTTCTGAACGAGTAAAAAACTGTTTATTACATTTTACTAGAAATCAGATAAAAGTAAACAAAAATAAAAAACCGCTCACCAAGAGGTAAGCGGTTTTGCTTTCAAAATGGTCGGGATGACAGGGTTCGAACCTGCGGCCTCATCGTCCCGAACGATGCGCGCTACCAAACTGCGCCACATCCCGACAACATCAACTATTATAGACGTGCTCGGCTAAAATGTCAATACTAATTTTCGTATTTTTTTATCTGTGACGATGAGCAAGAAGGCGGATGACCTTAGCTCCCGTGTTGTGAATACGGCGGAGCGGAGCGACACGCGTCTTTACCTTTGGTTTAAGGTCAGTAGTGGACGTGAAGTCACCGCGTCTCAGGTAGGTTGTGCGGAATTTCTCAGGATGGAAAAGGCTGCGGACATTCTGCAGAAGCTTTTCAGGTGCTGCACCTTCGACGCAGAGGAAAAGGTCAGCTGCAACATAAGAAATGTTTGAATACATGTGCAGAGAAAAATGTCCCTCGTGAAGGATAATCAAAATAGCTGTGTGAGTTTCATCAAGAGCCTGAATTTTTGCGGAAAGAATATGAAATCCCGCATGCTCCAAAAGAGCGGGAAGGGACGTGCGGAGAGTGACACCGTCCTCCAAAGTCTCAGGCTTGCATCCGTACATATCAACTGCCAAATGTCGTGCTACAATTTTATCCATAAACGTCTCCTTACTATGAATGAGTTCATTAAATCATATTATTCTATTATAATGGTTGAAACAAAGGTTTGTAAAGAGAAACTTTGATTTCAGTTTACTATCGGGTTGACAATGTCTATTTCGATTTTCTTTCTACAGCCTTGACTGCTGATGAGCTGCGTCGTTTCCATTCAAGATACAGCCATATAAGCGTTGACACGCTGAAGGCTACGACACTGGTCATCTGTGCGGATTTGAAAATCCCCATAACAAGCTGCGTGTAGTCGCCGCGGAAATATTCCAAAAAGAAGCGTGCGGCAGAATACAGCATGACATACATGGTGAAAACCTGCCCCTTGCCGTGGCTGGCAGTGCGGTAGATTAAAAGAAGCGCGAATATAACCATATCAAGCTGTCCTTCCCACACCTCGGCAGGCCAAAGCGGTTGAGCGCCATAGGTGTGAAAGGCGAGAGTGGTTTCAGGATATATGATTCCGAAATTTGAGCCGGTGGGGGCACCGAAAGCATCACCGTTTAGAAGATTGGCACACCTTCCAAGAGCTTGACCGAGTATGATGGCAGGGCATATTATGTCGGCAAACTCCCATGTGTCGATGTTGTGCCGTTTGGTATAGATGATACCGACGACTGCACCGAGGACGATACCGCCTTGTATCGCCATTCCGCCTTGCCATACGTTCAGAATCTCCGTTATATGGTCTCTGTAATACGCCCAGTCAAAAAAGAAAACATCCCAAAGGCGCGAGCCGAGGATGCCGGCAAGTCCGCAGTATATACCCATGTCGGATATATGCTCGTGCCATCGTCCGTCCTGCTTTGCAAGGAAATAAGCAACTCCTGTCGCAAGTATGATGGAAAGACTCAAAACAAGTCCGTAGGCGCGTATCGGAAAATCACCTATATAAAAAAGATATTGATGCAACGTAAATTCCTCCCGGGAAAATTTTTCTACGTGTAATATTATACGCAGGATGTTACGTATTGTTCAAATTTTTCGTGACATAAACGAGAAAAATTTTAACAAAAACAAGGCAGGTTTACAAATTTATAGTGACAGAAGTCTTTGTGTGTGATACAATATACCGCGTACATAAAAATGCGATGAACGGGACAGTAGATACAGTCGAAAGTCAAGCGAGCCGGCGTTGGTGGGAGGCCGGTACAGGAAGCCGTATCGAACATCACCCGGGAGCAGCCGGCTGAAAGGAATCGAGTAAGCTGTGCCGGGTTTTCCCGTTACAGGAGCTGCGTATGTTGGTACGCTTGAAATAGGTGGTTTATAAATGACAGCAAAACGCTCTCATCCTGTTTTGGATGCGGGCGTTTTTTGATTTGGAGGGAAACGTATGCTGTACGAAAAAGTTGACACCAATCTGAATTTCGTTGAGCGTGAAAAAAACGTTCTCGATTTCTGGAAAAAACAGGACATTGCACAGAAGGCAATCGACCAGCGCGAGGGCTGCGACACATTTACCTTCTATGACGGCCCGCCGACGGCAAACGGCAAACCGCATATTGGACACGTTCTTACACGTGTTATAAAGGATATGCTGCCGCGCTATCAGTCCATGAAGGGCAAGAAGGTTCTCCGTAAGGCAGGCTGGGATACACACGGTCTTCCTGTTGAGCTTGAGGTCGAAAAGGCTCTCGGCATCAACGGCAAGGAGCAGATTGAAAAATACGGCATTGAGCCGTTCATCAAAAAATGCCGTGAGTCCGTTTGGAAGTACAAGGGCATGTGGGAAGAATTTTCCGACGTTGTAGGCTTCTGGGCTGACATGGAGCATCCGTACATCACCTACGAAAATGACTTCATTGAATCCGAGTGGTGGGCGCTCAAGGAAATCTGGAACAAGGGACTCCTTTACAAAGGACATAAGGTTGTTCCGTACTGCCCACGCTGCGGTACGCCGCTTTCCTCTCACGAGGTTGCCCAGGGCTACAAGGACGTAAAAGAGCGTTCCGCAATGGTCAAATTCAAGGTCAAGGACGAAGACGCATACTTCCTTGCATGGACGACGACACCGTGGACGCTGCCGTCTAACCTTGCACTCTGCGTAAATGCAGATGTTGACTATGTAAAGCTCCGTGTTGACGGCACTGTTTACTACCTGGCGGAAGCGCTGGTCGATACAGTATTCGACGGAGTAGAGGGTGAGCGCGAGGTACTGGCACGCATGAAGGGTAAAGAACTGGAGTATCGCGAGTACGAGCCGCTTTATCCGTATGCTGTCGGCAAAATCAATAAAAAAGCATTCTTCGTAATGTGCGATGATTACGTCACAACAACCGACGGTACAGGTATCGTTCATACGGCACCGGCATTCGGTGAAGACGATGCCCGTGTCTGCAACAAGTACGATGTTGCTTTCGTACAGTTCGTAGACAGCCAGGGCAAAATGACTGAGGATACGGATTGGCCGGGAGTATTCGTAAAGGACGCAGACCCGCTCATCATTAAGGATCTCAAAATTTCCGGCAAGCTCTTCAAGGCACCTGTATTCGAGCACAGCTATCCGCACTGCTGGCGCTGTGATACACCGCTCATCTACTACGCACGTGAGTCCTGGTTTATCCGCATGACGGCTGTCCGCGACGAGCTTATTGCCAACAACAATACAGTAAACTGGATTCCTCCGACAATCGGAAAGGGCCGCTTCGGAGACTGGCTGGAACACGTACAGGACTGGGGTATCAGCCGCAACCGTTACTGGGGCACACCGCTGAACGTATGGGAATGCTCCTGCGGCCATCAGCACGCCATTGGCTCCATCGAAGAGCTTAAATCCCTGTCGGACAACTGCCCGGACGAAATCGAGCTGCATCGTCCGTACATTGATGCCGTAACCATCAAATGCGAAAAATGTGGCGGAGAAATGCACCGTGTACCTGAGGTTATCGACTGCTGGTTTGACTCCGGCTCCATGCCTTTCGCGCAGTGGCATTATCCGTTCGAGAACAAGGACATCTTCGAGCGCCGCTATCCTGCCGACTTCATCTCCGAGGCTGTTGACCAGACGCGCGGCTGGTTCTACTCGCTGATTGCAATTTCGACACTTCTTTTCCATCAGTCTCCGTACAAGAACGTCATCGTTCTCGGACACGTACAGGATAAGGACGGACGCAAAATGTCCAAATCCAAGGGCAATGCTGTTGACCCGATGGAAGCCCTTGGCAAGCATGGAGCAGACGCAATCCGCTGGTACTTCTATGAAAACAGCGCTCCGTGGCTGCCGAACCGTTTCCATGACGGCGCGGTGCAGGAAGGTCAGCGCAAATTCATGGGTACGCTTTGGAATACCTACGCGTTCTTTGTGCTCTATGCGAACATCGACAACTTCGATGCAACGAAATATACATTGGAATATGACAAGCTTGCTGTCATGGACAAGTGGATTCTCTCACGCCTTAACACCATGGTTAAGGAAGTAGACGGAGACCTTGCGTCCTATAAAGTTACAGAAGCTGCAAAGGCTCTGCAGGAGTTTGTTGATGAGCTCAGTAACTGGTATGTCCGCCGCAGTCGTGAGCGCTTCTGGGCGAAGGGCATGGAGCAGGATAAGATCAACGCGTACATGACTCTTTATACGGCGCTGGTTACAACGGTACAGGCTGCTGCTCCGATGGTTCCGTTCATTTCCGAGAGCATCTACAGAAACCTCGTATGCAGCATTGATAAAAATGCGCCGGAGAGCGTACATCTCTGCGATTATCCGACTGCAAACGAAGCATTCATCGATACAGAGCTTGAAGCGAATATGGACCTCGTACTGCAGATTGTTGTCCTCGGACGCGCTGCACGCAACGCATCCAACATCAAGAACCGTCAGCCTGTAGCAAACCTCTATGTCAAAGCAGACAAAGAGCTTTCTGAGTTCTTCAAGGAAATCGTCGAAAGCGAGCTCAATGCGAAGGCTGTTACCTTCAAGGATGATATGGAAGCATATCTTACCTACAGCTTCAAACCTCAGTTCAAGGTTCTCGGACCGAAGGTCGGCAAGCAGATTGGCGAAATCAAGGCTGCTCTTGCTTCTGTCAACGGACATACTGCGAAGGAAGAGCTGGATAAAACAGGCAAGCTTCATCTTTCCCTCAAGAGCGGAGAGGTTGACCTCCTTCCGGAGGATGTGGAAGTCACCATGGCGCAGACAGAAGGATTCGCATGCCAGCGCTACGGCGGCGTAACGGTCGCACTGGAAACTACGCTTACGGAAGAGCTTCTTGAAGAAGGCTTCGTCCGCGAGATTATCAGCAAGGTGCAGACAATGCGCAAAGAAAACGGCTTCGAAGTCACCGACCATATCACTGTATATATGGAAGGCAACGAAAAGCTTGAAAGCATCGTCAAAAAGAACGAAGACTTCCTCAGGAAAATCGCGCTTGCCGATACGGTCGTCTATGGTTCGACTGACGGATTCAAAAAGGAATGGAATATCAACGGCGAGAACGTAACTATCGCTGTGAAGTAAAAAAGAATATGCACGGCGTAGGCTGAATAAAAATGCTGCATGAGGAACCTCGTGCAGCATTTTTTTGCTATTCAATAAAAATTTTTTCAAAAACGCTTAAGAAAACAAAAATTTTTTTCGATAGATTCACTGAAAAGATGTTAAATATGCATTCAGAGGAATGAATGCATGTAATACAGCTAGTGATCAAGGAGGAAGCAATCATGGCTATGGTAATCAAGAACAACAAGGATTCACTCAATACGGTGAATACCCTCAATAAGAATAATAAAGCCAAAGCAAAGAGCATGGAGAAGCTGTCGTCCGGTATGCGTATCAACAGCGCTGCGGATGATGCATCGGGACTTTCCATTTCTGAGCGTATGCGCACACAGATTCGCTCCCTTGAACAGGATAACGCAAACACTCAGAACGGCAACAGCATGATGAAGGTTGCCGAGGGTGCTGTGGCAAGTACAGTTGATATCCTCAAAACATTAAAAGAAAAGCTCATTAACGCAGCGAACGATACAAATACAGATGCAGACCGTGCAACAATCCAGCGCGAGTTCGACCAGATGGTTGACCAGATTGATGATAATGCGAACGTTGAGTTCAATGGCAAGAAGCTGTTGGATGGTTCCCATAACAGTCAGGTCATTGAACCGGGAACGAAAACTTGCTTGACAAATACGAGCTTTAGCGAAGATACGAAGAAACTTACAAAGTTGACTGATCTGAAAGATTTTAATGGAACGAGTCTTGGAATTCATGATACTGATACGATTGTTGTATCGTATGTGAAACAAGGTGAAACAAAGGTATTGAGTTTTACAGCAAAGGGACTTCGCTTTGGTGATATTTTTGCGAAGGCTCCGGCTAAAGATGATGTTGTATTCGGTAGTGCTACATCTGCGATCGGATCGGATGCTTATGGTAATACTGTGTATACGGCTGATGATCGCAATGCTATTACATATAGAGCTAAGGATCCAGGTATAGAGGGTCAGATTTCTGGGCTTACGATTTGCGTAATGGATAATACCGGAAAGCTTAACAAAAATGCAAACGCGATTCTTGATAATTTTACGGAAACGATTCGTGCAGAGAATCCTTCGCCGGATAATTCTATCGTTCTTCAGATAGGCACAAAAGCGAATCAGGCAATTAAGATTGGCCTTTCTGATATGCGCAGCACGGCCCTCGGACTTACGGCTACAGATGGTTCGAAACTAAATATTTCAACACAGGCTAATGCAAATGCAGCAATCAATGTAGTTGAGACAGCACTGCAAAAGGTGCTCGACATGCAGACACAGATTGGTTCTGTAGAGATGCGTCTCGGATTTACGTCCTCTAATATCATCACTTCGAAGGAAAACACTCAATCCTCTGAATCTGTTATCCGTGACACGGATATGGCGGCAGAGATGGCGGAATATACTAGGAATAACGTCCTTGAACAGGCATCCCAGTCCATGCTGGCACAGGCAAATCAGAACAGCAGCGCAGTACTCAGTTTGCTCCAGTAAAATTTCAAATAAAAACCTCTCCTTCCTTTGGAGAGGTTTTTTTATACAAAAAGTCACTGGGAAATGTGTCGTGATTTTTTTCGTTTTATAAGTGTTTTATAGGAAGAAACTCCCTTGTTGACTTGAAATACCTGTAATATAATAACATTAGATAAGTATACCTATTTATAGAATATGTCATTTACATAAATTTCAAGGATGAATTATGAACGAACGGAGTGACCCCAAATGAACCGCAAAATGAAGCAAGAGAAGCTTGCAAAACAAATCAGCCTTGCATTAATGGCCGGTATGGTAACATACACACCGGTCGCTTTTGGTATGCCTGTACAGGATGGAACTGCAGCGGGAGTTCATGTTAATACACCTGATACTGTAACGATGAACATCACAGGTGACAATCAAAACAATGTCATCAACTGGATTGATTTTTCTATAGGAAAAACCGAGACTGTCAATTTTGATAATAACAACTACGCCAATATTGTCACCGGTTCAGCAACATCATTTATTGATGGTCACATGAACGGCGGAGGAGACATCTACCTCATTAACCCGAACGGGGTCATTTTCGGGAAAGATGCGCAGGTAAATGTAGGTAATCTCTATGTTTCTACGCAGGGTAAGGTTGACACTAGTAAATTTAATGATCAGGAAGCTAATCCAGTATTAAGTGTCAGTGGCACACCTGCCTGTGATGTTGTTAATCTCGGAACAATCAAAGCGGATACTGTCGAAGTCGTCGGCAATAATATCCGCTTCTTGAATGCTGCTCAGCTTCAGGTTAAGGATCCTGAATCCACAACACCGCTTACAGGCAGTAATGTTAAAGTGACAGCAAATGGATATATTCATGTCGGTCATGAGGGTTCGGTAACTGTTTCCGGATATGATGCAAACAAAACAATAACAGAGTATCAGCTTGTTCATAATCTGTCTCAATTACATGCTATGAGTGGCTCTAACAACTACATGTTGGCGGACGATATAAATAAAGAGGCTACGACACCTACTGAGTTTGAGTCGGTAGAAAGTTTTAGCGGTAAATTTGACGGAATGTTTTATACTGTTAATAATTTAAAAATTACTTCGGGAACAAATGGTCAGGGATTATTTGCATCTACTTCAGGTGCGACCATTGAAAACGTTGGATTAGTTAATGTAAATGTAACGGGCTCTGAGAATGATGAGGAACATGGTGCAGGTGGAATTGTTGGCACGGCGCAGTCAACAACTCTGCGGAATGTATACACAACTGGTGGAACGGTTACAGGAGATAATCCTTTCGTTGGTGGGCTTGTTGGCACCGTAACTGGTGCAGTAACGATTGATACTGCATATAACGATAACAAAGTAATAAATGGTGCAGGAATTTTGGGCTATGTAGATACAGATACTTGGGATTTAACAATCAAAGACACTTATAATACCGGAACAATTCAGGGCGATACACAGTATGGCTTCATTGCGTTTAATAATGGTGATGAAGCAGGACATAAAGCACATTTCTCTAACATCTATAATACGGCAGGGACGCAATTCACAGCGACACCTTTACCAGGGATGGAGAATAAATATGATGTAACAGCATTGTCTGATACTTCTAATCCAGTAAGCCAAAAAAGGTATTATTCTAGTTGGGATATTAGTGATGTCGGCGGTGTAACAATTGACCCAGATACAGGTAACGTCACAAAAACAAAATGGCGCATTTATGCAGGGCAGAGTCTGCCTATGCTTACTGCGTTCTTTAAGGGCACAGTACAGGCAAGCTATGATTTTTCCATGGGTGACGTATCGGGTAGCAACCTCGATAAGAAAGCATTTGCTGATTATAGCACGAATAAATACTACACAGAGAACACGGTTGTATCCGGCTCAAAGTATGTGGCGAGAACTACGGGCCCTCAGTACGACGGTAATGTTGTAACGACATATAATGCAAATGCTGTCACGCTTAGCGATATTAAAATGCTGGGTGATGATAAGTTAACAACAGATGACTATACGGTTCACCCCAAAGACCAGACTGCAACCAGAAGCACGAAGTCGAGCGTTGCAACATTCTCTGATTCATATTCACTCTTTTCTTCGGGGCAGCTTGGCTATGACATTGCGGGAAGTAATTTTACGATTGAAAAACGTAAGGTAACGGTTGATGGAAGTGCAAGCGTAAATCCTGAAAAAACATATGATGGTACAGGATACACGGACGATGTAACCTTTACGGCCAGTGGCATTTCCGGGATTGCCGGAAAAGACAGTGGCCTGTTAAAGCTGTCCGGAGACGGCACAGGGTATTTCTTTGCCTCGGCTGCTGACAGAACAGAGTTTTTGGCATTGCCTGAGGCACAGCGTAAAACGACCGGTGAGACCTACACAGTGAAAGCTGTCGGGGAAAACTATTTTGTTTATCTTGATTTGTCTGATATTTCACTGGATAAAAAGGATGGGTTGTCTCCTGAGGATCAGGCAAAGGCAGCAGCAGCACTAAATAACTATGATACCTATATTGATTTGCCGGAAGAGGCGAAGATGAGTCAAAATGGTATTATTACCCCGCGTTCTTTGTATTTAAAGACAAAGAGTGGAGAGACTGCGCTTGATAAGGTCTATGATGGAACAACCGATGTAAATGCGACGTATAATACGTCCAATAAAAATATTATAATCGACACATCAAAGGGTGATTCGGTTCTTAGCGGTGATGAAATTAGTATCGTTGGTACTGATGATGTTGTTTTCTTTACGGACAAAAATGCAGGTGACGCGAAGAAGGTTGCATATACCGGAATTAGAATTTCCGGTGATGACGATACAGTCAAGAATTATCAAATCGTTGATGAGGACGGCAATGTCGTTTATCGTACATTTAACGGAACGATTATGCCTGCTGTCGGAGTTGAGGACGGAGCTACGGTCAATGTGACGGCTAAAATTACGCCGAAGACCATTGATATGAATTCCGCAGTCAATGCAGTGACTAAGGAATATGATGGCAATTCAACATATGAGGGTACTATAAGTATTAATACTTCGTCAGGAGAAATCATTACTGGTGACAGCATTGCCTTCACAATCGTAGGCAACAAAGGCACGTTTATGAAGGCGGACGGAACGACGGAGACGGTTCATGCAGGCGGTAATGATGCGGCGGCGAAGGTATCATATACTCTCAAAGTCACGGGCGATGATGCTCCTAACTACAAAATCGGTACAACTACACTCGAGGACAATAAGACAGTTCCGGGTGTAGTTAGTGTGGGCACAATTACGAAGAAAACGCTTCAGGTAACTTATGACGCAGGTACTCCCGCAACGCTTCTTGAGCGTACCTATAATGGCGAATCTACGGTAGCTGATGGTACAACGATTACTGCGGACAATGTTAAAAATCGTATCACGGTAACAGGCTGGGTAGACGGCGATGCGAGCAAGACGGAAAATACAGTCGTTAATACTGCTGATTATGTGAATTCGGGTGTCGCAGATGCTCATGTTGCGATGTCTGGCGGAAGTGTAACAACGAAGGATGTTCTTTATAAACTGAATAATCTTGATGACTACACTTATTCCGGAACTGGAGTTGTTAGCGGTACGGATTATACGACGCTTACGGTGGCAAATGCCGGAAAAGTTACGCAGAAGGCTTTGACTGTTAATTTTGGCGAGCAGACGAAGCAATATGATGGAACAATCGCTGTCACACAGCCTATCACGGGGACACTTGACGGATTTGTGAACGAATCCGACCGAGATACTATTACGCTGGATGTGACGGGTGCTTCCGGTACATACAACAATGGCTCTGATGTCGCCGGATATGCTGACGGAACCGATAAGGTCACCTATACAGGTGTGACGCTTACCGGCACAAACAATGATTATTCACTGCCTGTGGACATGAAGGGCAACGGTACTATAACGGCAAGAGTTCTTCACAATGATTCCAATGATTTCGGAGTTGACTGGGATGCCTTGAATCCGATCATCAAGACGTATGATGGCAATGATAAGGTTAAAGGCGCAACAGGATATGAGTCCGAGGTCTATGGTACGAATGCCGTAACAAGTACAAACTTCATAGACAAGCTTTATGCGGCAGGAGTATCCGGTGACGGTCCGATTGCCTTCAAGGTTGCGTCTGCTGTTTACGATACAAAGCATGCCGGCGAGGGAAAACCGGTCACATACAATCTTACGATTGACAAGAGTCAGTTTAGTTCCAATTCGAACTACGATGTCAACGGAATAACCGGGGATACAATCAGCATAACAAAGGAAACAACAGGAAAGATTACGCCGAAGGAAATTACGGCGTCTATTTCGAATACCCACACGACGAAGACATACGATGGTGACGCTAAGGTTAAGAATGGAGATACTGAAGTAACCGGCAATAACCTTGTGACTCTGGATGGTTTGATTTCCGAAGATGCAAATAATTCCACGGCGGCATATCACTATGTGGGTACAGGGGTTAATACAGAGACTAAGAATGCAACGCAGAATAGTGTAAACGGTGCAAATAAGATTGTTTATACCATTGCTATTAACGATGGCAACAAGGGGGATAACTATGTTGTCAAAGACTCTGCTGGCAATACAGTAACACAGCTCACCGGTGACGGTGTAATCAATAAAGCCGGCTTGTCGCTGGCGTTTGCTGCGCCCACAAAAGACTACGATACGACCACGACAGCAACTGTCGCAGTTACTCCGACAGGACTGAAAGGGTCTGACACGTTCACTGCTGCTTCGGTCACAGGTACTTACGGAAAAGGTACGACTGCAAACTGGGAAGCTGACGCAAATGCCGGTACGGATAAGCTTGTCAAATATACAGGTATCGACACGGCATTGGGTGACAACTATGGAAACTATAACGTTACTTATGGTACGGAAACTGTTGTCAACGGTGTGGCTTATAGCGCAGGTACAATCAATAAGCTGAATTTGACTAGTGGCATGATAACGTCAAACATTGACTCTGTGACCAAGACTTATGATGGCACGGCGAATGTTAATCACTTTGATGGAAGTACAACCAAGACTGCTTCGGATTATTTCGGTCTTACTGTAAAAATCAATGGTACAGATTATATATGGAAAAACAGTGCAGATAAGACGTATTTCAAGACTGTTACGGGAGCATATCAGGACAGTACGCCGGGCGCAGGTGACGCAAAGAACGCAGGCGGGGATAAGTCTGTCACGTATGCTGTTGAGCTTGCTGACGATTTGGCTGCAAATATCAACTTGGATTCTGCAGCTCTCAGCGATAAGCTCACAAGCACGAACAATACGATTACGAAGCGTCAGGTCGGTACTGTTACGGCTGCGCCTGCGACAGGTACTTCCATTGATAAGGTCTATGACGGAAACGATAGCGTTGACGCGTCTACGGTTTCACTTACCTATGACCATAATGCGAATATCAATACTTCGACAACAGGAATTCTTGCGGATGATTATGCGGCAGGAGTTACTGTTTCGACGACCGGCTCGAAGTATACAACATCGGACGCAAACTGGGATCCGACTCAAGCAAGTACGCATGACGGCTCCAATAAGGTACAGATTTCGCTGGCGCTTAATGATACGTCAGGAAACTACGCACTTGCGAACACGCCTGCCGTGATAGACGGCAATATTCAGAAGAAAGCATTGACTGTGTCTGTCAAGGATAGTGCTGACTTTGACAAGACATATGATGCTACAGCTAATCTCAAAAATGCTGCAACGAGCTATCTTGATTTGAATACGGCAGGACAGATGGTCGGAACGGATACTGCAACGCTCACAGGCGCATCGGGCAGCTATGATTCTGCGAATGCAGGAAATAGAACGGTTACATTCAATGACTTTGCTATTGATAATAACAACTACTATGTATCGACCACTTCTCTCCAGGGCAGCGGCACGATTGCACAGAAGGTCATTGATGCAGGAAAGGTCAAGGCTGATGGCGGCGCACTGTCGAAGGTATATGACGGCTCTACAGATGCGACTGCAGCAATTGTTGGAAAGACGCTGACTTCGGAAGGATTTATTACAGGAGACGATGTAAGCCTTACTGCGACCGGTGCAGAGTATAGTGCTGCAACGGTAGCGGGTGCGACTACGGTAACATATTCAGGAGTTTCGCTTGGAGGAGCGTCTGCTGCGAACTATAAGATTGACAGTACGACACTTACAGGTGACGGAACGATTACTCCGAAGACGGTTCACGCTGCGGCAACCGGTTCTGTTACAGGCAAGACCTATGACGGGCAGGAGCTCTCGCTTGCTGACCTGAATATCCAGCTCAATCAGGATGATATTGTCACCAAGACAGGCGCATCAACGAAGGACGATGTTACACTCACAGGGACAATTTCTGCCACAAAGGGCGGTAGTGCGGTCACGAAGATTAAAGACGCGGGGGACTATGTCCTTTCCTATGATGGTTTTGAACTGGACGGTACAGATAAATCGAACTATAACCTTGTGATGAATACGTCAACTCTTCCGCAGAATATTACTATTGCGAAGAGAATGCTGACGGCAGATATTGCAAATGGGGCATACCGTGAATATGAAGCCGGGAACAATAATACGAATAATGTAAATGTCAAACTTTCCGGATTTGTTGCTGATTCCGATTACAGCGTTACAGCAGATGATAAGGTAACGACGATTGTTGGAACATACGGTAAATGGGATGCAACGAACGGTTTCACTGGGGATAATAATGTCAGCCGTTCGACGACAACTACAAATTATGTGCCTGTTGAAGGAAAGAACTATGGTTATAAAGCAATCAATTACGATGGATTTGCTAATGCTGTTGTCAATGCTCTTGGCACTGCTTCTGCGGCTGCCGCGGAGAACTATTATGTCGGAAATGTGACAGGAAATAATGGTGCTGCGGCCTCAACAATGACAAAGGATACGACAGGCCTTGTTCAGACGGCATACTTCAAAGAAGCCGCGAAGATGGGATACCTTACTCCGATTTCGATTACAGCTGCAAGCATAAAGGAAAAATGGTCGGATGTTGAGAAGGTCTATGACGGAACAACCTCGGTCAACAATCCGCTTGAGAAGTTTACGCTCTATTATGACGCGAATGGTAACAATCAGCAGGATGCAAATGAAGGTAGCATCGCGTATAAAATCGCTGAGGGCGGAAGCACGGTCTACAACAGCGCGGATGTGGCAACGGCGAATACGGTCACCTATCGCGGTGTTAAGGTCGATGAAAACACGGCGTTGACGGATAATCCGAACTATGAGATGGCTTCGGATATCTTCGATAAATACAATGGTGCTATTGATGATACACATGCGATAGTCACGGACGGCACAACTAAAGTCGCAATCAACAAGCGCGGTTTGATTGTACAGCCGACGACAAATGCGCCGTCGAAGGTATATGATGGTACTGACACTGTTATTAATCCGTCGAATTACGTTGAACTCGTTACAACGAAGAGCGGAGATACTGGCGTTATCGACGGTGATAATGTCCTTCTTAATACGTCTGGTATCACAGGAAAGTATGATACTGCGGACGGCGGAGAGAATAAAGAGGTAACTTATTCAGGACTTGCTCTTACAGGAACTAAAGCAGGAAACTATAAAGTTATCAAAGCTGACGGTAATGAGACAACAACGGTTACAGACACAGGCAAGATTACTCCGCGTGAAATTGAGGTTGCTATAAAGAACCGTGATGTGCAGAAGGTCTATGACAGCACATCCAATGTTCTGAAAGATAATGATAATGTTACGGTTAATCAGGCATTTCAGTATTCAACTGATGCGGCTGATACTGACGGAAAAAATCTTGTAACTGCAACTGTAACAGGCGGTCAGATTACCTATGATACAGCGAATAATAAGATTATCTATACTCCGACTGCCGGCACGGGAGTTGTCGAGGTACAGCTTGAAAAGGCTACATTCACCAAGGATGGTACGGCAACTGCAAACGCAGGAACAGGTCTTGGCATTGACTACGTACTCTCCTATGACCCGAAGAACATCGTTCTTGTTCATACGACGGCAGACGGCGATAAAATCAGCTTGACACCTGCAGAGAATTCCAGGATGTCTGCAACGCTTCGTGGTGATAATATCGGTACCATCACGCAGCGCGAGATTAAGCTGACTAATATCTACGCTGAGAAGATTTATGACGGTACTGACGCGGTTAAAGGTCTCAACGGAGATAGTATTACCGTACATGATATGCATAAGAATGTAGACTTTGCTCAAGGCAAGCTTCTTGGCGATGATACTGTCAATGGTCTTGGCATTAATGTGACAGGCGGTACATACGATGACCCGAATGCGGCAGATGATGAGACGCAGGATAAGAAGAACCATACGGTTTCAGGCGTTACATTCACCATTAACAATGGTAACTATAAACTGGCGGATAATCAGCCGACTGATGGAACGGGCGTAATCACCCGCAAGACGATTACTGCCAATCCGACTGCTGTGAAGACAGCGCCGGGCGAGACTCCGACCTTCAGCGGCAGCTTCAGCGGCTTTGTCGGTGACGACGGAGCACAGGCTGCCCAGGACTTCGAGTGGAAATCCGATTCTTATCCTGCAATGATAAATGAAAAGGGTTCCTATGAGGTCTATGCGTGGTACAGAGATAAAGACTGCACAAGCGGAAATTACGGAAAGAACTATACGTTCTCGACTCCTGCGAATACCGCTTGGACGGTAGGATATACCGATCCGCTTGATCCGAGTAATCCGGACAGTCCGTTCAATCCTGACAATCCGATGTATCCGAGCAAACCTGATTCTCCGCTGAATCCGAATTCGGGTGTCGGGCAGGCAATCGCGCAGGCTTCGAAGTTCAAGCCGGATGACAAGTCTTACAACCGTGCTTCTCATGACGATAATATCGAGCATTTCGGACAGCAGTCCGCTATCTCGATTCAGTATGAGGATGCGGGTGTCAATGTCGGTGATGAGGAAGCTGTTGTCGGAAAGCGTTCGCTTATCGGCATAGAGTCTGCAGGAAATGTAGTAAATCTCGGTGATGCTGAGATGCGTGCAGGCAATATCGGTATTGAGAACAATGGTACAAATCTTGGTTCTGCGGCTGAACAGGCTGCTATAGAAGCAGGACTTCCTGCAACGGAATCCTATGAGGCTGTACCGGCTGTTGCAACGGCGGAGCAGGAGGATGCGGTTGTAGAGTCGCCGTTCCTGTCGCGTCTGCGTCAGGGACAGAGCGCGGCTTCTGATGAGTCCGAAGGAGAGGTTTCTACGGGTATCAGCATTATTACGGCTGAACCGGAGGATGAGGACGAGGAAGAAAAGAAGAACCGTGCGGCGCTTATGGCACGTTCTGACCGCGAAACACACATCGGTATTGAAACTATCGGAGGCGGAGTCAATATGGCCGCTGCCGTAAGATGATTAAGTAGGGGAGAGAAGAGAATTGAAGATGAAATTCTACAAGTCGGCTGCAAGAATCATGACGATGACTCTGCTGGCCGGAGCCTTTGCTTCAACAACGTGGGCGGCGCCTTCGCTGTCACAGCCGGGTGAGGATATCAACGAACAGCTGCCTAAGGCTGCGGCTGAGGTTGAGAATAATGTCGGTTCTCCTAATACGAGTGTTCCTGATGTGAAGTTCACTCTCAAGAATATTAAGCTTGATGCGGCGGAGCTTCGTGTTGACCAGGCAGAACTTGCAAAAATTCTGCAGGGCTGTATCAATCGCGAAATGACGCTCGCGGAGTTTAATCAGGAAATCGACAAGGTGACGGCTTACTGCCGCCAGCATGGTTATCCTGCTTCCGCGGCGTATCTTCCGCCGCAGGACAGCAAGGACGGAAGTGTTGTTATCAAGGTTATTCCGGGACGGTATGGAAAGGTTAACATTGATAACCGCAGCCGTCTGAAGCAGGATATAGTCGAGGGGTTTATCAAAAACCTGAAATCCGGTGATATTATACGCGTGGATAAGCTGGAGACCGCGCTTTATGGTATCAGTGACCTCAGCGGTACTAAGGCTGTTGCGGTTCTTAGTCCGGGTATGGATTTCGGTACAAGCGATCTTACGGTGCGTGTTGAGGACGGTAAGACCTCGAACACGGTTCTGTATGCCGAGAACTATGGAAGCAGGTCTTCGGGACGCTATCGCTACGGTGTACAGGAGAGCCTGTATAACGTGGGCGGACGGGGAGATAAACTGAACCTTGGCGGTTTGATTTCCAACAGCCACATGAGAAACTTCTATGTGAATTATGAGGCACTTGTAGGACGCGGCGGCACAACGCTGGGACTCGGCGTAAGCCGTATGGATTACAAGATTGGCGGTGCTTTTTCAAATCTTGCTCCGAAAGGTAAGGCGGATACTATCAGCCTGTTCGGCAAGGCTCCGATTTATCATCTTGTTGACCGCAAGCTGGCATTTACGTATGGATTTGATTACAGAAATTTGAAGGATGAGTATCGTAATTTCTCAACGCTGAACCGCAAGAAGCATTCGACGAGTGTTCATGCAGGTGTGGAAGGCTTCCAGAGGTTTGATGGTTCGGTGGTGAATTTCAATGCGCAGGTCACAACGGGCCGCATGAATCTCGATTCTGATACGCCGGGCGGTAAGCAGCTTGATGATATGGCGAAAACTGACGGACATTTCACGAAGTTTAATGCTTCTGTGACGGGCGTGCAGGCGCTTGGGCATAAGACTGACATCATGCTGAAGCTTTCGGGACAGAAGGCAAGTCGTGCTCTCGACAGCTCAGAGCAGTTCTATCTCGGCGGCGCGAATGGTGTACGCGCGTATCCGCAGGGCGAGGGCTCGGGCGATGACGGTTTCCAGGGGACGGCGGAGCTTCGTTACTATACGGATGTTCCGGGACTCGTACTGAGTACGTATTTTGATATGGGACATACACACCTCCGCAGAGAGGATGTGAACTATAATCTTAAGGGCTGGGGTATCGGTATCAGCTATACGAAGCCGAATGACTGGTTCGCAAGGTTTGATTATGCGCGCCGTATCGGTGGAGATGACCATATGAGCAATGACGCGCACAGCAAAGGTCGTATGTGGTTCATTCTTGGTAAGATTTGGTAAGAGTGAGAAAAAACAGGTCGGAAGGAAAATTCCTTCCGACCTGTTTTTTTGAAAAAGTAAACCGCAGGGAGCGCTCCCTGCGGTGTTGTATTTGGTGGAGATGAGGAGAATCGAACTCCTGTCCGAAAGCGTCGTATCAAGGGTTTCTCCGAGCGAAGCTCATGTACAGTTTAAGGATTCAGGCGCCCGTGAGCAGGCTCGAAAATCCCGATCTCGATAAAAGTGTCCCGAGAAGCCTCCGAGAATTGGCTCTCAGTAATTCCGCGTTTGGCCTCTGTCCCATCCGCGCGGAATCAGATAAGCAGAGGTTAGCATTAAGCTGCTAAAGCGTAATCTTCGTTTGCTTTTATATTTAATATAAAAGTTTCACCTTACTGACGGGATGATGACCCCCCGGCTCGCTGCCCATGCTCCGACTGCCCCCGTCGAGACCATTACATCCCCGATAATGGCAATCAGCATCAGCTGTGGAAAATAATTATAGCACAGCATTTATTAAATTTCAACTGTTAAGAAAAAATCATTGACAGTAAAAAGCCTAAATAATAAAATGGATTGGATAGTTCTTTTTAGGAAGTCGTTTATTTATATATATTTAGGAGGAAGTAGTTTTAGAATGAGTACAACAGAAAATTTGAGAAACATTGCTATCATCGCCCATGTCGATCATGGTAAGACAACACTGGTCGATGCGATGCTGAAGCAGAGCCATGTATTCCGTGCCAACGAGCAGGTTGCAGAGCGCGTTATGGACTCTGGTGATATTGAGCGTGAACGCGGTATCACGATTTTGTCCAAGAATACGGCTGTAATGTATAAAGATATCAAAATCAATATCGTCGATACTCCGGGCCATGCTGATTTCGGCGGCGAGGTTGAGCGTGTTCTGAACATGGTCGACGGTGTTCTTCTTCTGGTTGATGCCTTTGAGGGTCCGATGCCGCAGACGAAATACGTTCTTCGCAAGGCTCTTGAGCAGAAGCTGAAGCCTATTGTTGTTATCAATAAGATTGACCGTCCTGACCAGCGCGTTGATGATGTTTATGATGAAATTCTTGAGCTTTTCATGGATCTCGGCGCTGATGATGACCAGCTGGATTTCCCGGTCATCTATGCAACGGCACGTGACGGTATTGCAAAGCTTTCCATGGATGATGAGGGTACGAACCTTGAGCCGCTCATGGAAATGATTGTAAAGGAGATTCCTGCACCACACGGTGATGCTGACGGCCCGCTGCAGATGATGGTTACGACACTTGAGGCTGATGACTATGTAGGCAAGGTTGCTGTCGGACGTGTTATGCGCGGTACGGCAAAACCGAATCAGAGTGTTGCTCTGCTGGGCGGCGATAATGAGACAAAGGCACGTATCGGCAAGGTATTTGTGTACGAAGGTCTGAAGCGTGTTGAGGCTCAGAGCGCAGGTCTTGGTGAGATTGTCGCTCTTACAGGTCTTGGGGATGTTCATATCGGACAGACAGTTTCCGATGCTGAAAATCCTGAGGCTCTTCCGACAATCAATATCGACGAGCCGACGCTTTCCATGATGTTCGGAGTAAATACAAGCCCGTTTGCAGGCCGTGAAGGTCAGTTCGTAACATCGCGCCATCTCCGCGACCGTCTTTTCAAAGAGGTGGAGACGAATGTTGCGCTCCGCGTTGAGGAGACGGATTCTGCTGATACCTTCAAGGTTTCTGGCCGTGGCGAGCTGCATCTTTCCATTCTGATTGAGCAGATGCGCCGTGAAGGTTATGAAATGCAGGTTGGTAAGCCTGAGGTTATCTACAAGACAATCAACGGTCAGAAATGCGAGCCGATGGAGAACCTGACTATTGAGGTTCCGCAGGAATACATGGGTACTGTCATGGAGCGTCTCGGACGCCGCAAGGCTGAGCTTTTGAACATGACAGAGGGCAACGGCTACATGCGTCTTGAGTTCATCATTCCGGCACGCGGACTTATCGGTTTCCGTTCCGAGCTTCTGACCAGTACCAAGGGTAACGGTATCATGAGCCACGTGTTCCACGGCTATGCACCGTACAAGGGTGATATGGAAGGCCGTGAGCATGGTTCTCTCGTTGCTTTCGAAGAGGGCGAGACGACGGGTTACGGTATCTTTACGCTGCAGGACCGCGGTACGATGTTCATTTCTCCGAACCAGATGGTATACGAGGGTATGATTGTCGGTGAGAACTCCCGTGAGCTGGATATCGACATCAATCCGTGCAAAAAGAAGAACGTCTCCAATATGCGTACTTCTTCCTCGGATGAAGCTATCCGCCTTGTTCCGCCTCGTATCCTGAGTCTTGAGCAGGCTCTTGAGTACATCAACGAGGAAGAGCTTGTTGAGGTTACTCCGCAGAGTGTTCGTCTCCGTAAGGCAGTTCTTGATCATTCTGCTCGCGGCCGTGCACGTAAAAATGCAACGAAGGCTGCAAAAGCCTGACCAAATTACTCAGTAATTGAGTATAAATTAGATTAAATTTATTCGTAACATAGGGCTTACGATTCAAAATTCTGCAAATTAGGGGAAAATTATTTTTCTCCGTTTGCAGGATTTTTTTATTTGGTGTAGAATACAGATAGTACACAAAAATTACGGGGGAGTTTGCGCGCTTTTCTGGTCGTAGAGGATGCGTGTGGTATCCGTGCTAAAGCGCAGTGGAGGCGATATAGATGGGATCGATAAAGGAAATGCTTGAAAAAGCAAAGAATGTTCTTATGCCTGTGGAGGAAGAAGAGGAATTCATCTCCGAGAAGGCTGAGGTCGAGGAAGAAGTGGTACAGGAAACACGCCGCGTTGCTAACGGGGCGCCGGTGTTTGCGTCGGCAGTTGCAGAGAGGCCGCGTTTTAAGGCACGTGCGGCAAAGGCTTCGGAGCTTTCTGTGGACATCTATGTCCCTTCGAATTTCGACCAGGTTACAGGTATAGCTGATGATCTGCTGGCAAAGAAGGCGGCAATTGTCAATTTTGAGCGTGTGGATTTGGCAGAGCAGCGCCGTATCTGCGATTTTGTAAACGGTGTATGCTACGTTTTGGATGGCGAGGCACGCCGTATTTCAGACGGTATGATGCTTTATGTGCCTGTCGGTGTTGATGTGGCTACTGCTAAGGCTCGTCCGGTAAAAAAATAAGCGAACTTTGGAAAGCGGTCTTAACCGACCGCTTTTTTGTTGTGTTCGTTTACAGGAGGAAGTTTTATGGAAAGCAACAAAGAAATAATTGACAGGGTATTGGATGAATTTATGCCGTTGACAAAGATTCCGCGTCCATCCGGACATGAGAAGGCTGTCAGCGATTATCTGAAAGGTGTTTTTGAGGGTATAGGCTGCAGTGTTGTGCAGGATGCGGTGAACAATATCATTGCGGACCTTCCGGCAACGAAGGGCTTCGAAAACGCGCCGCTTACGATTCTTCAGAGCCATATGGATATGGTCTGTGTCGCGGAAAAGGGCAGGGAGTACAATCCTTTAACAGATGAGATTAAGACAATCCGCACGGAGGAATATCTGACGGCTGACGGTACGAGCCTTGGCTCTGACGACGGCAGCGGTATTTCGGAGATTATTTATATTTTCAAAACCCTTGAGAAGCATGGGCCGCTCCGTGCCATTATTACGGTTGACGAAGAGGTTGGCATGCTTGGGACGGAGAAGCTGGATGCCAAGTATGTGCAGGACGCTTCTTTTTATATCAACTGTGATTCCGAAGAGGATGACCTTCTGACAATCGGCAGCGCAGGAAGTCTTGATGTTGAATTTCACCGTGAAATTCATTGGGGAAAAACTCCTGAAGGGAAGGCCTGGAAGGTTTCTGTCAAGGGGCTTCTCGGCGGTCATTCCGGTGAGCGCATAGGTGACGGACGCGGCAACGCCCTCAGGGTTTTAGGACAGCTTATGCTTGAGCTTGGCGAGGCAGGAATTTCATTTGCTGTTTCTTCTATGGAAGGCGGTCAGGCAAGAAATGCTATTGCTGATTCGGCTTCATTTACTTTTGTTTCTTCCGCTGATGAGAAGGAAATCCTTAAGGTTTTGGATAACAGAAAGAAACGTTTCCTTGAAGCGTATGGAGCTGTAGACCCCGGTATGCATATCGAGCTTTCGGCGGATGATAAGCCTGAGCATGTCATGAGTGATGAGGATGTGCGGGCTTTGGCTGAGCTTCTGGTTACTCTGCATACGGGTATATTTGCAATGTCGTCCGCGCTTCCGGGACTTGTTGAGACCTCGGCCAATATCGGTATGCTCCGCATGACGGACAAGGAGGTATGGTTCTCATACTATCCGCGCTCCAGTGTGGATTATAAGCTGGATTCCTTCAGCAAAAAGGCGATTATGCTTGGTGAAAGGTTCGGCTGTCCCGCAAAGGTAGGGACTCCGTCTCCTGCATGGCATGAGCGAACGGACAGCAAGCTGGCAAAAATCATTACAGAGGTTTTTGAGGAGCAGCACGGAGCTCCGATGCGTGTGGCAAGCATCCATGCAGGTCTTGAATGCAGTTGGATGGTGAAACGCAATCCAAAGCTTGATGTTGTTTCTGTAGGTGTAACTACGTACGATATACACAGCCCGAAGGAAAGACTTCTTCTTTCGACTGTAGCATCACAGGTAAAGATGATAAAGGAAACGCTGCGCCGTATCGCAGATATGTAAAAATAAGGATAAAAAAACGCTGACCGCGAGGTCAGCGTTTTTGTGTTTGTAATCAGATATCCCAGTGAAGGGAATCAGGGTTCGGAGTTGCGTGGTCGATGGTATTAAGAATCCATGACGCGTTTTCATGCTGCTGGTTGAATGCCTGATTCAGTCCGGCAAGGTAGCTTTCGGGAACATCCATGTATTTGAGTGCCATGTGCATGTAGTCTTTTGCCACAAGAGGTACACCGCGCTCAGCCGCAAGCTGTGCCTTGAAGCGGTAACCGTAGTACAGGTAGCTGTTATGCTTTATGGGAATGTCCTCGTATGCGGCTATGCGTTCATCAACCTCTTCCTCAGCGCTCTGAATGCTGCCCTGGGCATGGAGAGTACTCCAGCGGTCTGCCCAGAGCTCGCCGCGAAGAATATACTTGTAAAGGAAGTCTGTGGACTCGGCAAGCTCAATGGCGAGATTGATATGACGAAGCGCGTCATCGTATTTTTTGTCCTCGCGCTCCAGGGTGCTGAGCTTCTGCAGGGCGTAAACCTTTTCCTCGACATCCTGAGAGTTTTCTTCGTCAACCTCGGCCTCTACTACGGAGCGGAGAAGCTCAATTGCTTCATCACGGTGCTCTGATTTAGGCATTGCAAGGAAATGCGCAAGACGCGCGCGCGCATGCCAGTTATCCATGCCGCCCGTAAAAAGAGTTTCCGGCGGCGGTGGAGTCTGTCGGTCTATTACATGATGGACGAGTTTATGAAATTCTTCCTGTGTCATAAATACATCTCCTTTTTTATTTTTTAGGATATATTCCTATTGTCAGCATATTTATAATCGGAATATTGTTTCCGATTCTTCTCATTATTACGGCTGCTGTTACAGCAGTTACTGCAATCAAAATATAAAAGACGATAGCTGCAGGCGCGGTCATGATTATTCCGCAGCGTTCAAACAGCATGCTCAGATATGTGATTGCAATGGGGTGAGCGAGATAGGCAAAGTAAGAATGACGCCCCAAAAGAGAGAGGAGCGGATTCAGCTTATCCGGATATCTCTGATAGGTGAAAATCGTAAAGAAGAAAAGCGATGCCGCAATCGTGTAGAAAATACCTGCAGGACAGAGCTGGTGAGCAGTGTTTATGCCCTCAATCGCAGTATAGTGCTTTGCGGAAAGAAGGTAGTAATAGTATCCCAGCAGAGCTGCGAGGGAGATCCAAAAGAACAGGACAATCTCCGTGCGCCTTTTTTCCATAAAGCGAAGAAAGGCTTTGTAGTTTATTGCAAGCCATCCGCCAAGCAGGAAGATGAAGAAATAATGCATCACCCAGTAATTAAGACGGTTTACCATGAACGACTTTAACAGCCAGTTTTCAATGCCGTAAGGATTGAAGATGAAGCTGGACCAGTAATCAAATGCAATCTGCGCAATCAGCAGCAGTGAAAGATTCAGCGGAGTTATGCGCCTGAGAATGGCAATCCAGAGAGGCATCAGAAGATAGAACCACAGAAGAATTACCATGAAGTAAAGCTGGTAGCTGCACAGACCGAAGAATAAATAATACGCCGCCGTAAATGGCCGCAGAAGAGATGTGTCATGATATAAAAATGTATAGTGCAGAATGTAAAAAAGCGACCATACTAGATAAGGAACAAGAACAGTCTTGAATCTGCGCTTCATAAAGTCTACGTATGAGAAGGGCTCCTTCAGGTCCAAATGATAAAAAAGGCCGAAGGCAGAAATGAAAAAGAAAATCGGTACGGAAAAGCGTGTCGCGACCTCAAACAGGGCAACAAGATGCGGATTCGGTGTCGGGTTTGAGAGATACTGAGAGCCGACATGTATTCCTATTACGCCCAGCATTGAGATGCCGCGGATATATTCAATAGCGTCAAGACGCGGTCTATTCATGAGCGGCGCCACCTCAGTCTGCTATTATGAAGTCTACATGTACATCTGCCGAGAGGGTAATTGTTCCTGCTTCGATAGGTGTTGACATGCTCATGTCCGCAGCTGCGTTTGCCATGAATGATTTGCGTGCACGGGAATTAAAATCATAGGAATTTTCCGATATGTTCTGAACGCCGACGATTTTTTTGCCAAGTGCCTGTGCGATAATGTCTGCCTTTTCACGGGCGTCCTTTACCGCGGCAGTGAGCGCGGCACGGCGGAGTGCCTTTGTATCGCTGACGGAAAAATCAAGGGAACTGACATTGTTTGCCCCTGCTGCAAGGGCGGAGTCAATGACCTGACCGACAAGGTCAATATTTTTTATATGAACAGATATCTTGTTTGAGACAGTATACCCCGTAATTTCATTGGTACGGCCGTTGGAGCGGTCGTAGTCAGGATGGAAGCTGTAGTCCTCCGTGCGGATATCACGGTCCTCAATTCCGAGTGCAGAGAGGGTCCTGCGGATAGCAGATGCTGTCAGCGCATTCTGCTGCTGTGCTTCCTCTGCTGCTGCCGCGTGTGTGACAACACCGAGAGTGAGGTCTGCACGGTCGGGCACACCTTCAACGCGGCCTGTACCGCTTACAGATATGACAGGAACCTTCTGCTCAGCTGCAAATGCCGTGCCGGAAAAGAGAACACCGAATACGAGCAGCAGCGTGAAAAGAAAGCGTAAAGAACGAACCATATAATATCACTCCTTAGATGACATAAAAAACGCTTAATGCTATGGAATATCATAGCGAATTGGGTTTCTTTTGTAAAGGAGAGGAGACTTCGGGGCGGTTTTCCTTGACAAGGAGAAGAGGCAGATAGTATAATAGCTTCTGTTAGTTACGTTGTAGGTGCGCCGGAGTGGCGGAATTGGCAGACGCAGCAGACTCAAAATCTGCCGTTGGCAACAACGTGCCGGTTCAAGTCCGGCCTTCGGCACCAGAAAAAACAAAGGCTTCCGAGAGATTCGGAGGCCTTTTTCTTTTGCATTACATCGATATGTGGATTGATTTTTTCAGCGGTTTCAAAAGAACAAGCGCTGCGGCAGTATTTACGACGCTTTTTGCCAAAAGCCCATAGGCGGAGGCAATTCCTGCGGCAGCACTGTCGTAAAGTACTGCGCCGAAAGCTGCATAACCAAAGGTCATCCAGAGTGAGGCTGCGGTAAAGGCTGCGGCTGTTTTTGTAAATCCTGTGGACTCCTTATCCGGTCTCGCGATAATATACACTATATAAGCCATTATCAATTTGATGATTATTGTAGGCGCTGCCCAGATGTAAAAGCCGCCGATGATGTCCGCCATTGTCGAGCCTATGCAGGCGGCTAAAAGAGCGGGGCGTTTAGGGATGAGCATAACAATTAGAAAAATTGCGGCATCGCCCATGTGAGCGTAGCCGAGCGGTATGGGAATCTTCGGAACAAATGTGGCAAGAAACACAACGGTACTCATGGCAGCACAGAGACAAAGCTCTTTTGTGGTGAATCTCGCTCCGGCTGTGGGTTGATAGGATGTTCCCGGTTGAATAACTGACATGATTATACACTTCCTTCATATTTTCTGTTTTCGATTGTACAGACTATGTGGACATATAAAAATATCCAGTTTGTAAAAAATTATTATGCCAGATGTATTGCGAAAAATATATCATTTAAATTGTACAAAACTTTCCTAATTATGTTTACATTTGTGTATATACATGTTATACTTGAACGAGTAAATAGATTATCGGTTTCGAAAGAGTGAGCGCCAGCTCACTCTTTCGCATTGTATGAGAAAGATTTTGAGGAGGAATGTCTGTGGCAGGTTATGTGGAAAAGACCGTAGAAAAGCTCGCGGAGGAGCTTTTGGCGGATACGGGGCTTGAACTCGTGGATGTCGAATATGTGAAGGAAAAGGATTGGTATCTTCGTGTTTATATAGATAAGCCGGAGGGAATTGATATCGAGGACTGTCAGGCACTTTCAGAGAAGCTTGAAAAAGAGCTCGACGAAAAAAATGTGGTTCCGGACAGCTATATACTCGAGGTTTCGTCACCGGGTCTTGACCGCGTGCTGAAAAAAGAGAAGGATTTTGTCCGCGAGGCGGGAAAGATAGTTGATGTTTCACTTTATGAACCGCTTGACGGCAGTAAGCAGATTACAGGTAAATTGATTGGCTGCGAGGATAATGCTCTGAAGCTGGAGGAACTTGAGCCGATTGATATGAAGAAAATCGCGCAGGTGCGTTTACATATTGATATTTAAATCATTAGGAGGAGCAGATTTTGATTAAACGGAGCAGGGGAAAGGCAAAGAAAGAACAGGCTCTCAATTACGGTGCGGATTTTATGGATGCGTTCCGCGAGCTGGCACAGGAGAAAGGAATTGCGCCGGAGGTGCTGTTTGAGGCTATTGAGGCAGCGCTGATTACGGCGTACCGCCGCAATTTCGGCGGCGCAGCGCAGAATGTACGCGTGTCTCTTGACCGCACGACAGGAGAGTATCATGTGTATGCGATTAAGACAGTCGTCGAAGAGGTAGAAAATCCGATAACGGATATTTCTCTTAGTGATGCTCAGGCAATCAAGCCGGATTACGAGGTCGGAGATGTATTTGAGCTTGAGGTAACACCCGCCAATTTTGGACGTGTTGCTGCACAGACGGCAAAGCAGGTTGTTGTACAGCGTATACGTGAAGCAGAGCGCGGAAATATTTTTGATGAATATTCCGAGCGTGAAAGCGATATCATCACGGGTACGGTTGAACGTGTAGAAAACCGCAATGTATATATTGATCTCGGGAAGACAGAAGCTGTTCTTACACCGACAGAACAGATTGAGGGTGAGACCTACGAGTACGGAGACCGTATCAAGGCATACATTCTGGAAGTACGCCGTACCTCCAAGGGACCTCAGATTGCAGTATCACGCACTCATCCGGGACTTCTGAAGCGTCTGTTTGAGCGTGAGGTTCCTGAGATTCAGGATGGAATTGTAGAGATTAAATCCGTTGCGCGTGAGCCGGGTATGCGTTCCAAGATTGCGGTGTACTCCCGTGATGAGGATGTTGATCCGGTAGGTGCATGTGTAGGTCATAAGGGCCTTCGCGTACAGGCTGTTGTTGATGAAATCAGAAACGAAAAGGTTGATATTGTAAAATGGAACGCTGATTCCGCAAGGTATATTGCCAATGCCCTTAGTCCGGCAAAGGTTGTTTCCGTCGCGGTAAACGAAGCAGAGAAGATTTCCCGCGTCGTAGTTCCTGACTATCAGCTGTCGCTTGCCATCGGCAAGGAAGGTCAGAACGCGCGTCTTGCTGCAAAGCTGACGGGCTGGAAGATAGATATTAAGAGTGAATCCCAGGCCGCTGACGAGGAAATTGACGAATCAATGGATCTTGTTGAGGTCACAGGTGAGGAGTCTTTCTCTGCGGAGGGGGATGCCGAATGACGGCAGTCAAAAAAATTCCTCAGCGTCTTTGCATAGGGTGTCAGACGGTACACCCCAAGAAAGAGCTGATTCGCATAGTCCGCAGCCCTGAAGGAGATTTTTCCGTTGACCGTACAGGAAAAAAATCCGGACGCGGAGCCTATGTATGCGATAAAATCGAATGCTTTGATGCGGCAGTAAAGGCACATCGTTTTCAGAAGTCATTTCAGGGAGAAATCGGCGCAGATGTGTTGAAGGTACTCCGTGAGCAGTTTGAACAGGGTAAGAAAGATGAAGGATGAAAAAATCGTCAATCTTCTGAGCATGGCACAGCGTGCGGGCCGCGTAGCTTCCGGCGATACGGCTGCACGGGAGGCGTTTTCGGGACACAAGGCAAAATGTGTTATTTTGGCCCGTGACGCAGCAGAGGATACGAAAAAGCTTTATCGTAACATGGCTGAAAAAGCAGGTATTCCTGTGTATGAGGCAATGGATAAGGAGTCGCTGGGAAATGCCATCGGAAAGGCACAGCGTGCAGCGGCAGTCCTTTTGGATAGAGGTTTCAGTGACGCGTTGAAGAAACGTTTGGAGAGCAATCAATGATATATACGGAGGTGGCTCTATGTCGAAATACAGAGTTTATGAGTTGGCAAAGGAATTTCATACAGAAAGCAAGGTAGTTTTGAATTTATTGGAAAAGAATGGACATAAAGTAGCAAATCACATGAGCAGTGTCGGAGAAGAAGAAAAGACACTTCTTAAAAACCTTCTCAGCAAGAAGGAGGAGAAGCCGCAGGCTCCAAAGGCTGCACAGCCGCAGAAAAATGCACAGCAGCAGAAGCCGCAGGGCGGCAAGTCTGAGCATCAGGCAAAGCAGAATGCTCAGAATGCGCAGCAGCATACGCATGGCAATGCAAACCAGCAGCACACAGACCGGAATCGTCAGCAGCATGCAAACCGTGCGGGTGGAAACGGCGGAAACACGCATGCACAGCAGAACCGTGGAAATGGCTTCGGTCATAACGCACAGGGTCAGAATGAACGCCGTCATCAGAATAATAATGGCGGCTCGCGTCCGAATGCAGGCCAGGGCGGGCAGAACCGTCCTGCAGCAGGCGGTAACGGAAACCGCCGTACGAACAACATGAACAACGGAAATTATAACAACAACGGAAACGGCGGCAATCAGGGCGGCCGTCACAACCATGATAACGGAAACCGCAATAACTTCCGCGATAAGGGCGGAAACCGTTTCGATAACGAGCGCAGCAATTTTGGCGGAAACCGTGACCGCGGCAGCAAGAAAAACCGCAAGAACCGCGGCCGCGAGCAGCAGCAGGCACCAAAGGCAGAGATTGCACGTCCTACGCACATTAAAATTGGCGAATCCATTATAGTAAAGGATTTGGCAAGTAAAATGAGCTGCACGGCGGCAGAGGTCGTCAAGAAGCTCTTTATGATGGGCGTTATGGCTACAATCAATCAGGAGATTGATTATGATACGGCTGAGCTGGTTGCAAGCGAATTCGGAGTAACAACCGAGGCACTGCCGCCTGAAACGGATCCGACAGAGATTCCTGAAATTGAGGATGATCCGAAGACACTTGTACTCCGTCCTCCTGTCGTTACGGTTATGGGCCACGTTGACCATGGTAAGACATCGCTTCTTGATGTTATCCGCAAGAGCTCGGTTTCTGCTCATGAGGCCGGTGGTATCACGCAGCGTATCGGTGCTTATCAGGTAAACTGCAAGGGCAAGAAAATCGTATTCCTTGATACTCCGGGTCATGAGGCTTTCACAGCTATGCGTGCCCGCGGTGCTCAGGTTACGGATATTGCTATCCTTGTTGTCGCGGCAGATGACGGTGTCATGCCGCAGACCATCGAGGCTATTCACCATGCTCAGGCAGCGAAGGTTCCTATCATCGTTGCTATCAACAAAATTGATAAACCGGGCGCTAATCCGGACCATGTAAAGCAGGAGCTCATGGAATACGGTCTGGTGCCTGAGGAGTACGGCGGAGACACAATCATGGTTCCTGTATCCGCAAAGCAGAAAATGGGGATCGACGACCTTCTGGAAATGGTTCTGCTTGTCGCTGAGGTTCAGGAGCTCAAGGCAAATCCGAACCGTGAGGCCCGCGGTGTAATCATCGAGGCACAGCTTGATAAGGGCCGCGGTGCTGTCGCAACTGTCCTTGTACAGTCCGGTACGCTCCGTATCGGTGATTCCATTATCGCAGGTACGGCGTTCGGCCGAGTCCGCGCTATGATCAATGACCGCGGTGAGGAAGTCAAGAAGGCAGGCCCGTCCATGCCGGTTGAGGTGCTCGGCCTTTCGGATGTTCCGGCTGCCGGTGACCAGCTTGCTGTTCTGGAAGAGAAACTGGCACGTTCCATTGCTGAGAAACGTATCGAGAAACAGCGTACAGAGCTTATTAAGTCCAAGAAGGTATCCCTTGATGACCTCTTCCAGCAGATTCAGGAAGGAAGCATCAAGGACCTGAATATCGTTATCAAGGCCGATGTTCAGGGTTCCGTCGAGGCTCTTAACAGCTCGCTTCTGCAGCTTAATAAAAATGATGAGGTTCGTGTAGCAATCGTTCACTCAGGCGTTGGTGCCGTTAATGAATCCGATGTTATGCTGGCTTCCGCTGCAAACGCTATCATAATTGCCTTCAACGTTCGTCCGGATGCAAACGCACGCAAGGTTGCAGATACTGAAAAGGTTGATATCCGCACGTATCAGGTCATTTATGACGCACTGAACGATGTCAAGGCAGCTATGTCCGGCATGCTTGCGCCGAAATATAAAGAAGTTATTACAGGTAAGGTCGAGATTCGTCAGGTCATGAAATTCTCGAAGGTACTTGTTGCAGGCTCCTATGTTCTGGAGGGCAAGGTTCAGAATACATCCAAAATCCGTATTCTGCGCGACAATGTAGTTGTGCATGACGGTGAGATTGATTCCCTGCGCCGCTTCAAGGATGACGTTAAGGAAGTTGCGGCAGGCTACGAGTGCGGTCTTACCATAAAGGATTTCCGTGATTACAAAGAGGGAGATATTCTTGAGGTTTACACGATGGAAGAAATTGCTACCTCTATCACGGAGTTAAATGAAAAGGCTGAACACAGCCAGGAGAACTAAAGAAATATGGGACAATTAAGAATGGAAAAAGTCCAGGAGCTCATGAAGCAGGAGATAAGCAAAATTCTCCTGCAGGACGTTAAGGATCCGCGTATCGGGTTCGTGACGGTCACTGATGTGCACTGTTCACCGGATTTGCGGAACGCACGTGTATTTGTGAGCCTTATGGGCAGTGAGGAGCAGATGAAGGACTGCTGGAAGGGACTGAAAAGCTGCTCCGGATATATCCGTCGTGAGCTTGGAAGCCGTGTGCGCCTGCGTTATACGCCGGAGCTCACCTTCGCGCTGGATACATCACTTGCCTATAGCGCACATATTCAGGAGCTTTTACTTAAAATAGAAAAAGAAGAAGGACATGACGATGGGGAAGAAAATCGGGCTTAAAGAGACCGCTGACTGTCTGAAAAATGCTGATTCAGTCATAATAACGTCACATGTAAGTCCTGATGGTGATGCCATCGGTTCTACACTTGCTCTCTGTGCTTACATGCGCGGAATTGGCAAAAAGGCGGATGTCGTAATTGACGATGAGCTGCCGAGAAGCATGTCATTTCTTCCGGGCTATGATGATATTTTGAGACCTGAGGATTACAAGGGCAGTGCCGGAATGCTTGTCATTGTTGATACGGATTCAAGCCGTATCGGGGGCGTGGCTGAGATTTCCAATGGCCTTCCAATACTCAATATTGACCATCACATCTCAAATAATGGGCTTGCGGACTATATCTTTATTGAAAAAAGTGCTGCGGCCGCGGAGATGGTCTATGAGATTTTGACAGAGCTTAAGGCAGAACTGACACCGGAAATAGCATTTCCTCTTTATACAGGGCTTGCTACGGATACAGGCTTTTTTAAGTTTTCAAATACACGGTCCTCAACAATGAGGGCTGCTGCGGCTCTGATAGATGCTGGCGCCATGCCGCATGTTGTTTCGGAAGCGTTGGAGGCAAAACCTGTGGAAATGGTCCGAGGTCAGATGGAGGCTCTTCAGACTATGGAGCTGACTGCCGGCGGACGCGTCGCAGGTCTTTTTCTTGACAGGGAGCTTATGGAGCGCCTGGAGTCTACAGAGGGCTTTATAGACATGGTGCGTGTAATTGAAGGCGTAGATGTTGCTGTCCTCATTAAGTGTGTGGACGAGAATGTCTGCCGCGTCAGTATGCGCTCCAAAGGTCTTGATGTCAGCAAGGTCGCGGGAGAATTTGACGGCGGCGGTCATATAAGGGCGGCAGGCTGCACTCTTAAAATGCCGCTCGCCGATGCAAAAAAAGCAGTTCTTGATGCGATTGAGAGGGCACTTGAGGCATGAAAGACGGATTCATCAATTTTTTGAAGCCGCCAGGCATGACATCCCATGATGCTGTGGGCTATGTCCGCAGAATTATGAAAGTGAAACGTGTCGGCCATGCGGGGACACTGGACCCGGGAGCTGCAGGGGTTCTTCCTGTTGCGGTGGGAAGGGCTGCACGGCTTATAGAATACCTTGACGAGGTGTCAAAGTCGTACCGTGCCGAGCTGCTTTTTGGTATTGAAACAGACAGCGGCGATGACCTTGGAGAGGTTGTTGAACGCTCTGATGCACCGATGCCTGATGATGAAGCTATACAGAAGGCTGTTCTTTCACAGACAGGAACGATAGACCAGATTCCGCCTGTGTATTCGGCAGTAAAGATTAACGGGCGGCGGGCGTGTGATTTGGCTCGCCGCCATCTTTCTGTAGAGATTCCGTCACGTCAGGTTACAATTTATCGTCTTGATGTACTGGCAAAGCGTGACAGAGGGCTTCTTTTGGATATTGACTGTTCAAAGGGGACGTATATACGCTCTATATGCAGAGATATCGGAAGGGCAGCAGGGATTCCTGCTGCTATGGCATTTCTTCTGCGTACGCGCGTTGGAGCTTTTCAATTGAAGGATGCAGTGACACCTGAGGAGCTTGAAAAACTCGGCGAGGCGGCAGTCAGGGCTCCGGAAGCCTATCTGCAGCACCTTGAACGGTATGATGTGCCAGTGCACCGTATAGCGGCTATGCAAAATGGGCTGCCAAATCATGATAAGTCAGTGAAATTTTCGGATATGCAGCGTCTCAGACTGTACGGGGAAAATAATTTTCTCGGAATCGGTAAATATCACGCGGAGGACGAATCCGTCTATCCTGATAAAATATACCGCGCTTGAAAGGAACAGAAAGCATGGAAGTCATTTCGGACTGGAAGAAGCTATCGGAAAAATGGAAGCACGGGGCGTGTGCCCTCGGAACCTTTGATGGAATCCACCGCGGACATCAGACCGTAATCAGCAGGGCTGTGGAATACGCGAAGGAGCATGGAGTGCCGTCAGTGGTGTTCACCTTCTCGAATCATCCCCGTTCTGTTGTTTCGCCCGATAAGGCTCCGCTTTTTATCGAGGATGCGGAGGTACGCCGTATGCACATGAAGCGCATGGGTGTTGATATGCTGTTTGAACCTCTGTTTACAGAAGAAACAGCAGCAATGGAATATAAAGATTTCCTGAAGCTGCTCAAGGAAACTCTAGCACCTTCCTTTGTGGCTGTTGGACCGAATTATACCTTCGGACGAATGGGGGCAGGCAGTGCTGATACACTTAAGGCAGAGGGCGAAAATTTCGGTTTTACTGCTGAAATCTGCAGTCCTGTGTTTGAAAATGATGAAATGATATCCAGTACAGGCATACGCCGGTTTATTCGTCTTGGTAAGCTTGACGAAGCAAACAAATGGCTGGGGCATCCTGTTACAGCCTACGGCGAGGTCATGCATGGAGATGCCAGAGGCCGTCTTTTGGGTTTTCCGACAGCTAATCTTGAGCTGTCTGATAAAGCGGTCTCTCTTCCAAAGGGCGTATATGCGGTTCGGGTGACGATTGATGGAGAGGTTTATGGCGGAGCAGCCAATATCGGCTCAAATCCTACCTTCGGAATCATGGAGCCGCGGCTTGAGGTGCATGTACTGGACTTTTCAGGGAATCTGTATGGCAAGAAAATTCTCGTGGAATTTTTGAAGCTGCTGCGACGGGAAGAAAAATTTCCTTCGATACAGGCTCTGATAGCACAAATGGAAAAGGACAAGGCAAAGGCGGAAGAAATATTTCGTTTACAAGCAGATAGCCTTGTGCTATAATTTTATAGGTTTTAATACGTCCGCAGCGAAGACAGCGAGGCACTCCGACGCTGCCTTGGATGCCGGATGAAGTAAATGCATTTAGGAGGAAGAAAATGTTAACACAGGAAGCAAAATCGGAAATCATCGCAAAGTATGCAGTTCATGAGGGCGACACGGGTTCCCCGGAAGTCCAGATTGCTGTTCTTACAGCTCGCATTGCATACCTGACGGAACATCTTAAGGAGCACAAAAAGGATCATCATTCCCGCCGTGGTCTTCTGAAGATGGTCGGTCATCGCCGTCGTCTGCTCAGCTACCTTTACAAGAAGGATATTGAGCGTTATCGTTCCATCATTGCAAAATTGAATCTCCGTAAGTAATTCCAAAAAGCGAGGCTTTTGCCTCGCTTTTTTCATGAAAAATTTATTTTACTAGAGGATTTTTAGTTTTGGGTGTAGAATACCTGAATAATTAAAGCCGTATTCCCTTGATTTGACGGGGAATACGGCTTTTTTATTTTTATTTTTGACCAACGTTTGACCAACATTTTACATTTTAGACTCGAGCAGACGTGCTATGCCGGGGTCATCGTCGTGGTACATATGCGAGTAAGTGGACAGGGTAATCTGGGAGTTTTTGTGCCCGAGGCGGTGCGATATGGCCGTGATGGGGACTCCAAGTTTTATGAGGAACGATGCATGGGAATGACGGAGGCCATGGACCTTGATATACGTGAGTCCTGCTTTTTCGGACCACTGTCGCATGCACACGCGAAGCCTGACGCGCGAGACTCCGAAGAAGCCGGTTTTAGGGATGGTGTTCCAGTTTTTCGCGAAATCTTTTATCCGCTGCATGATGCTGTGGGGCATGGTAATCTCCCTGTACGAGGATTTAGTCTTCAGGGGGACAGCTTCCCCGCTATCGTCTGCGGCCTGCTTCACTATGATAATATCACGGTCAAAGTCGAAGCTGTCTTTTCCAAGGCCGCAGAACTCCGCTATGCGAAGCCCCGAATAAAAGAGAACATCAAAGCAGAGCTTGAAAAGCTCATAGTTTTTATTGCCTTTTCCTGCCTCTATAAAGCGGTCGTAATCATCTTTCTCCCAAAAATCTAAACGCTTATTGACCTTGCCGATAGGCTTCAGTCCCGTCATAGGGCTCTTCGGGAGGTAATCCAGTTTTACTGCGTAGTTCAAGAGAATTATGAGCTGGGAGTTTATGTTTCGCAGGCGGTTTTCACTTAATGGTTTGCCGCCGCGCAAGGATAACTGCTTCATGAGCCAGTCCTGCCAGCGTACAATGACAGGTCGGGTGAGCTTCGAGAGGGGGATATCTCCTAATTTTGGAACTACATAGAGGCGCAGAATACTGTCTTTCTGCAAATATGATGAAGGCCGAAGCCGTGTTTTCATACTCTCAAGGAAAAGGGAGGCAAGGTGCGATACCGTCATATCAGGCGTAGCTTTCCTTGCGTCTTTGTAATCGCGTTCGTACTTCAGAGCGTCTTTTTTAGTTTTGAAACCGCGCTTAGTCGTCGATGACGATTTGCCGGTCCAGTCTTTATATCGAAATTTAGCGTACCAGGTGCGCTTTTCTTTGTCGTAATATGCTGACATAGACCATCATTCCTTTAATCATAATAGTCATAATCATCTTCATTTTTTCTGGATAATATCTTTTTCATTTTTCCCTTTTTTCTCTGGTACAGAGCACATAGGATGTCATAAACCATCTCAGGCTTCGAGCCTCCATAATCGCAACCGAATTTGTCCAGGACATCATCCATGGTGTAATGGTCCATTTCATACCATGCACATACAATATCCTGCACATCAACATAATTGGCTGGAAGGTCTCCGCATTTTGCGTGCAGAACACTGCGCTGGTAATTGGAAAAGTAAACCACGTTACCTTTTATATATGGTTCGATGGTAGGCCAGTATTCCTCGAATGTAGGAGCATTCTGTACGTCCTTCTCGGATATGTGGTTATAGTATGTGAATGTCCATGATTTTGTCTTAGGTTTGATAAGCTGCTCTTCCGAGAATATTACATTGCCATTGTCCACAACATGAACAGAAACCTTGCATACGCTTTTATGGCTTTTGTTTGCAGTCTCGAATGCGATTACAGTAACCAGAAAAGGTACTGGCGGATAATCTGTATGCGTGCGGAATATATCAAAGAATCCCATAACAAAACCTCCATCCTTCTGCGATTTATTGCTTAGTGTCTTTAGGCAAGGACTGTATAAGTGATGCTACAGTCTCCTTATCCTTGTCTGATAGTGAACGGTAAGATTCTATCAGGGCCTTTTCCTTTTGGCCCTCGACGATTATCGGCATATTCTTTCTTGTTTCGGGATCGGCGGTACTAGAAAGATAATTAAGGTATCCAGCCAGGCTTCCGAGGGGTGTACTAGATGGATGTCCTTTGGATTCGATGAAAATTGGATTTCCGGATGCTACACATACGGCTTCTGCAGCCATATTTCCTTTATTATCCTTATTATCCTTGTCATCATTAAACGGCAATTGAACCCATCCCATCAGTTCGCCAGGAGATACACCAAGTTCTTTAGCAAACTGCATAATCTTAGACTGTGGAATATCAGCCTTTCCCTTTTCAATCTTATTTATAGAAGCACGGGATTTATATCCCATCTTCTTTGCTAATTGTTCCTGAGACATTTTGAGCTCTTCCCGGCGCTTTTTTATATTTTCATATAACGTCATGATATTCACTTCCCTCCTATATCGATTATATCAATCTGTAAATGATACGGCAACAAAATTTGTATTTTGATAAAAATACTTGTTGACATTCATTCAACGGAGTAGTATTCTATGCATGTAGAAAAAACTGCTACATGGGGAGGTGAGTGTATGACAAACACGGTAGAGCTTGAAATCGCTATTATCCGCGCAGGACTGAGGAAAAAGCAGGTCGCGGAGGCATTAGGCATCACGAAGGAAGGGCTTCGGTTAAAGATGAATAATAAGACCGAGTTTACTGCAAGTGAAATCGCGACGCTCTACAAGCTGTTGAATCTCAATTTCGAGAGCCAGCAGAAAATTTTTTTTACCCAGAGTGTAGAATGAGCTTCTACGAATTAAGAAGGAGGACGTAAAATGAAATTCACTATCGCAGAATGGATCTTGATCCAGGCTGTTATCTGTGAGGAACTCGTTCGTACATCGGCGGTCATCGATGAAATGGAAGCAAAGGGCATCCCGCAGGGGAAAACATGGCCTGATGGTTCAAAGACGGAAGATTTTGAATACAGCATGATGAAGCATCGGCGGAACGTCCTCAATAACATCTTGACGAAGCTCAATAACGAGGAGATTTAAAGGAGGCGAAGGAACATGAACGCCAAGACTGATGACGTTTTTGTCAGAAGCGCTGAATTGCAAGAAATGTTAGGCGTGAAAAGGACGAAGGCGTTCTTAATCATCAAGCAGCTCAACAAGGAGCTTGCTGATAAAGGATACATCACTATACGCGGCCGCGTACCGCGCAAGTATTTCTACGAGAGGCTGGGTATCGTGGGGGCGAAAGCATGATGTACTGGATTAAAGAAGTTTTAGGGTGTGTGGTCGTGGCGGCGGCCTTTGCGTCGCTGGCGTTTTAAAGGAGGAAGCAGAATGATGTACTTATGGAATTCCCTCACGGAATGGGGGCAGGCGGTCGTATCGTCAATGATTCTCTTAATACTCGCCGCGCTCTGTTTAGGGTGGATGTGAAATGAGGTTTAAGGAATTCTTATCCGGCCTGGCGCTGGGGTTCGGCGGAGGATTTTTCATCGGCTTTATTACTGCCGTGTATGCGGCGGTGACGCTCTTCGGAACGGCGGCGATGCCGGGATGAACTACGGATATGTCAGGGTATCAACCACAGAACAAAATATCGACCGACAGATTCGCGCAATGAACGAGAAGGGCATTGAGCATATCTTTGTGGATAAGTTTACCGGGATATCCTTCGACCGTCCGAATTATGAGAAGCTGAGACGGCGAATGAAAAGCGGTGACGTGCTTTTTGTTAAAAGTCTTGACCGATTCGGGCGTAAATATACAGCCGTTCTCGAAGAATGGCGCTATCTCGCCAAGAAGGGCGTAGCGGTCGTGGTAATGGATATGCCAATTCTTGATACCCGTAATAAGGACGGGAATCTCATGGGCAAATTTATTGCTGACCTTGTCCTTTCAGTACTCTCGTTTGTAGCAGAAAGTGAGTATAGGAATATCCACGAGAGACAGCGGCAGGGCATCGAGGCCGCTAAAGCTCGGGGCGTAAGGTTCGGCAGGGCAAAGAAACCGATTCCTGAAACCTTCTGGGATGCTGCCGAAGGTGTCCGAAAAGGAAAGCTCACCTTCGTAAAGGGCGCAAAAAGTGCTGAAATGTCTCGAACGACCTTCTGGAATGCGTATCAGAAGTACATCAAAGGGGAAGTGAAGCCGGGTAAAGAGTCGCTTCCGATATGTCCATATTTGAGGCGGGTCCCGAATGCCAATGATTGCCTGGACTGCTTCAGGCCGAATTGCAGTTTCGAGGATGAGAAGAATGACTTTGAGGTCAGGGAGCCATACCGTCCGAAATACAACCCGGAGGTAGCATCCTCAAAAGCCAGGGAGCGAAGGGAGCGCAGAATTGCGGCGGGGCTATGCCCATTATGTGGAGTAAATCCCCCGGAGGAAGGGAAAAAGGCTTGCCGTGAATGCCTGGATAAAAGAAAAGAATACCATCGTTACAAGGTTATGCAGAAAATACGAAGGGAGGTGAGCAAGGATGACGACTAAGTTTGATATCGGCATGGCAAGGCTTCTGATGATGGCCTGCGATGCGGACGCCAGGAGCGACACATGCAGCGCTGCGGCCGTCTATGCGGATACGGTTCTGCTGTCTGATGCGGCAGGCGTTTACTCTGAATGCATCAACAAGTATGACGAGCTTTTCGGGGAATAGAAAAGGCCGCCTGTTGCAGCAGACGACCAGAAAGCTAATTAAAGCTACTTACATTATAACACAGGAGGTAAATCATGGAATACGATGGCGTTATTTTACAGGACTATGGCAGCGGGTTGGAATTCAACCTCACAGAAGTCCATGAGATAGTTGGAACAATCACGATGAACGGCAAGGATTATCTGCTGGTTCGCCGTGAGGCAAAAACGGAGGAGGTTAAAGAGGATGAAACTGTATGAAATCAATGCAGCCATCGCGGGCTGTGTAGACATGGAAACCGGAGAAATCATCGACGAGCAGGCACTTAATACGCTCGCCATGGCTAAGAAGGACAAGGTCAGGAACATTACCTGCTGGATTAAGAATCTTCTGGCGGAGGCCAAGGCACTCAAGGAGGAGAAGGACGTTTTCGCGGCACGTCAGAAATCTGCGGAAGCAAAGGCCGAGAGTCTCAAGAGATACCTTGCCGAGCAGTGCGCGGGAGAGTCGTACAAGGAGCCTGAGTTCTCCATCAGCTGGAGGACGTCAAAGCAGGTCATTGTCGATGACATCAATGGCGTACCCGATGAATTTCTCGTCCAGAAGGACCCGCAGCCTGACAAAGCGGCGCTCAAAAAGGCTATCGAGGCGGGCGCGGTATTCGAAGGCGTACAGCTCATCGAGAAGCAGAACATACAGATTAAATAAGGAGGTTAATATGGGACTGCCGGTAATTATTTATGGCAAGAGCGGCAGCGGAAAATCCAGATCACTGAAGTTTTTCGCGCCGGATGAAATCCTCTACATCAATGTAGAGTCGAAGGCCCTGCCGTTCCGCCAGCAATTCAGATTCGTAGCAAAAACCGACAATGTAACACAGATTCAGGGACAGCTTGCCAAGATGTCCGATGCGAAGGTCAGGACTGCAGTCATTGATGATGCAGGGTACATCATGACACATCTCTTTATGAGGAATCATCGCTTCATGAAGGGCGGAGCGCAGTTTGACATGTACAACGAAATAGCGGACAGCATGTACAATCTCGTGAAGTTCGTCAAGGAGGAGCTTCCTGATGACAACATCGTGTACATCGTCATGCATGAGGATACCTCGGATATGGGAATGACGGTTCTCAAAACTCTGGGGAAGCTTCTCGACCAGAAGGTCTGCCTGGAAGGAATGGTGACTATCGTCATCCGCTGCATGAGCAAAGACGGGGAGCATTTTTTCCGAACGGTAACAGACGGGAACGATATTACGAAGGCTCCTGAGGAGCTGTTTGAGGATGAGCAGATTGACAACAATCTCAAATTTGTGGATGACAAAATCCGCGAATTTTATGGGATTAAGAATAATAAGGGGGACAAGTAAATGTTAAATGTCGATTTTTCAAATGTCAGTGAGAGTGTAGATTACAAGCGTCCGGGTGCCGGCGTGTACTGCTGCAGGATTGTTGATGTGGAACACAATCAGGACAAACAGTACATTAAGGCATACCTCGATATCTGCTACGGCGAATTCAAGGATACGGGAAAATCCGTAAAGGACCGTACAGGTCAGGACTGGGGATACATTAACACGTACTTCTCCTATAAACCGACTGCACTCGGTATGCTGAAGCACTCGCTGCATGTGGTGGCGGATTCCTCGAAAATCGAGCCGAAAACTCTGGAGAAGGAGTTCAACGAGACCGAGGGAAAATGTCTCATCGGAAAATACGTCGGTATTGTTATCGGCGAACAGGAATACAAGGCCAAGGATGGCAGCATTAAAAAGACTCTGGCGCTGCCGAAGCTGGTACTGGCTGCCGATGCAAAAGACCATCCGGAGAAGTTCGAAGTACCTGCGCTGCAGAAGCTGGCCGAAGATGAAAAACCTCATGATGTAACCACTGGCGGTATCAACGGTACAACTGTCTCGGAAGACGAGCTTCCGTTCTGATTGCCTATGTTAAGGATAGATTGGGACAGAATCCCTGACGTAGACGGAGAGCCGTTGACGCTGATGGATATACTGCCCAAGCTGTCCAACGTGAAACAGCTGGAAGGCGGCGAGTATCAGGCCGCCTGTCCCTGCTGTGAGCGTTCGGATCGTGACGGGCATCATTTATATCTGACAGAAAAAAACGGATATCTCGAAATGAACTGCCAGCGCTGCAAGCAGACTCAGAGGGTAATCATGGATGCTATTCAGGCCAACGAGCCGCCAATAGTAATGACTTCGGCACCCAGGCGGAAAAAGGAAAGCTATGAAGTCATAGAAAACATTGAATATGTGTACCGGAATCCTGATGGGACTGTAGCGTTCTGGAAGTACCGGAAGAAATTCTCGGATGGGCATAAGAAATTCTCATTCAAGGGACCATCGGGGTTCTTCAAAAAGCCTGAAGGTTCCATATGGATATATGGACTGGATAAAATGCAGCAGGCTGACCGCGGGCAGACACTGTACATCGTCGAAGGCGAAAAATGCGCCGATGTGATGACGCAGCATGGATTCCTGGCGATATCAACCTGCACGGGTTCGAAGCCGCACATCAGCTTCACGGATGAGGAGAAGGTTCTCCTGAGTGAGTTCAAAAATAAGGTCATTATCCCTGATAACGATGCTCCCGGCATGGAGTATGTGAAGGCCTGGGAGAATGTAAAGGTTCTCCGTCTGCCCGACATATGGCCTGAATGTCCTCCGAAGGGAGATGTAGCAGACTACTTCGATGTAGGGCTGCCGAAATCCGCCATCGTGAATTATAGGTTTGTGGATATCGACCTGCCGATTTACGTCGGGCAGAAATACAAGGTAGATTTCTCGGGCGTATGGGCAAGGAAAAAGGCCGAAGATGAAAACTACACTGTACAGACTGCACCGCATGCCATTGTTCCATACCGCAGATTTAAGGACGTATGGACCGGCGATGAGAAGTATGAAATAGCATATTTCCGCGACGGCCAGTGGCGGTTCGTGACTGTTCCTGCTGCGGAGCTGTTCAACGGGAAAATGCTGCAGAAATACGCTATCGCGGGACTGATGATATCAGGAACAAACGCGAAGTACATCGCGGATTACCTCATTGATTACGTGAGTAAGAACAAGCTGGAAGCGAATCCGACATCCAGCAGGATTGGATGGCACGATGACGAGTTCATTCCATACACGGGCAGGACGAAGCTTGACTGTGGTTCTGAAGCTATCATGAGGGCGGTAATTCCCCTCGGGACGTTCAACGGATGGCTCTCAGGGGTGCAGGACGTATGGAAAACACGTCCTGAGGTATGCGCCTTCATGGCGGTAGGTATGGCCTCGGTGTTAATCGGACGGGAGCAGGCAGACACATTCGTCTGTGAGTTATTCGGAACGACGGAGCTGGGCAAGACGAAGGCACTGGAAATCGTTGCATCGATGTTCGGGCTGCCAACGACTAACGGGCTGATGTTCATCATGGATTCTACGGATAATTTCGCATTCGAGACACTGAACACGCTGAATAATATTCCGCTGTGTCTGGATGAGAACGAAGCCAAGAGGAACAGCTTCGAGTCCCAGAAGATGCGTTCGCCGGAGAATTCCTGGCTGTACAAAATCACTGCAGGCAAAGGCCGCCAGCGCATGATATCAGGTCACGAAACAGAACGGCCTACGAGGTGGAACACGACAGTGCTCGTAACGGGAGAATCATCGATGACGAACGAGTATACTGCCGAAGGCGCTCTGAATCGAATCATCGGGGTAAATATATCCAGGCCGCTGACGAAGGACTTCCAGAAGCTGACTCATGCCATAAAGCACAATTACGGCCATGCCGTGAGGAAGTTTGCAGAGGAAGTAATAAGCCTCGGAAACATCGAGTCAGCACTCGAGAAAGCCTATAACGAAGTCAGCAGCACAAACGAGCATATAACGGGCAAGATGAAAAACAACGCCTCCTATGTATGGCTGGCATACCAGCTCATGGAAAAATTCATGGGTGAAGGTGCTCTCACGCTGCCTGTTCTGTGTTCCTACCTCAAGACGAAGCAGGACGTTGACTCGACCGAAACAGTGTATCAGACGATTACTGACTGGCTGGGAGCCAAGGACTCCAACCTCAGAATCGGTTCTGATTATGTACTGGCTTCGGATGAACGGTCTATGGACCATTACGAAAACACCGGCGAGATTATCGGTGTGAAGCACAACGGGTATATCACGGTAAATAAGCTGAAGCTCGACCAGCTTCTCCAGTCGAATTTCGGAAAACCGTTCAAGGATTTCGCAGCCAAGCTCGCGGATGCCGGGTATATTATTCCGGGCGAGAGCAACGGCAAGCGTTTTTATGCAGACAATGCTAGTTGGAAGGGAGTCAGATTCAAGGGTGTTAAAATCGTAATTTGACAAAAATCCTCGAAATTTCTCAAATTGCTCCTACTTTCCTACTTTCATTTTACAAAGTAGGAATAAAAGTAGGAACGCCAAAATCCTTAGTATATCAAGGAATATGTATATTATTTATTATTTATTCCTACTTTCCTACTAAAAACAATACTCTTACATGTAAAAAGGCAAATAAATATATATAAGGGGGTATCTTTTATGGTAGGAATGGTAGGAACGTGGAGGTGAAATTATGGACCTGAGGCCATATCAACAGACGCTGGTTTCAACTACGAAGACTAAATTCAGGAACGGGGAGCATTCCGTTCTGGTGGTTCTCGGGTGCGGTGGCGGTAAGTCTGTTATAGCAGCCAAGATTGCGAAGCAGACCACGGATAAAAATCATGATGTTATATTCATCGTTCATCGGCGGGAGCTGTGCGAGCAGATTCGAAGGACCTTCAATCTGTGCGGAGTGAATCCTGAACGGTGCCGGATTGAGATGGTTCAGACGTTATGCAGGAGAAGCTTCCCGAAGCCGAAGCTCCTGATCATCGACGAGGCGCATCATGTGATGGCGGATTCCTATCAGAAGGTACTGGATAAATGCAAGGGTTCGTACGTTATCGGGTTCACTGCAACGCCTGAGAGACTCGACGGAAAATCCCTGAAGGATGTTTTCGGGACTGAAATCAAAGGGCCTACGGTTCAATGGCTGATTGACCATAAATTCCTCAGCGACTACACGGCATATAATGCTCCGCTGCTGTCGACGGAGGGAATGCACATCCGCCACGGCGACTACGTGAAGGATGATATCGATGCTGCCATGAGTACGAAGCTCTTCGGGGACGCGGTCAATAACTGGAAGCGGATAGCGAACGGCAGGAAAACCATTGTTTACTGCCATTCGGTGGAAGCTTCGAAACAGATTGCCGAGGCCTACAGAGCGCAAGGCATATCCGCCGCACATCTTGACGGGACGACTCCGAAAAAGGAACGGGAGTCTATCGTTCAGGCATTCCGGGACGGAACTATTGAAGTTCTTTCAAATGTTGACCTGTTCGGGGAAGGATTCGATGTTCCTGACTGCGAATGTGTGCAGCTTCTCAGGCCGACAGCTTCCAGAACGGTATTCGTGCAGCAGTCGATGAGGTCGATGCGGTATCAGGAAGGCAAGCATGCAATCATTCTCGACCATACTGAGAACATCGCAAAATTCGGCACGCCGAAAAACCTTGCTCCTGTGGTTGAGAGGAAAAAGCAGCAGAAAAAGAAAAATGACCTGCCGGTCAAATACTGTCCGAAGTGCCTGGCGGTCATAGAGTCAGGTCAGACTGTCTGCCCTTACTGCGGGTATGAGCTTCCGCGGGACGAGCGAAAAAGTCCTGAGCTGGTTGAATGCAGCCTGAAGGAAGTCGAGGAACGGAGCGTCATGATTCCGCAGACGTTTGCGGATATCGTGAATATCCAGAAAAGGGCCGGATATAAATTCGCATGGTGCATATACAAGGCCCGGGAATGGAAAATACAGATACCGAGCAAGTACAGATTCTACGCAAGGAGGATACTGGGATATTGAGCGAAACGAAGATGATGCATGAGTGCATGATTGCGTTATCAGCGAGAGGGTATAAAGTGTTCAGAACGAACGTGGGCAAGGTTCGGATGCATGACGGCAGATGGTTCGACACGGGTCTTCCGAAAGGACATTCTGACCTGTACGGGTTCGGGCATGACGGGAAAATCTTCTATATTGAGACGAAGGTAAAACCGAACAGGCCTACAGATGAGCAGATATTATTCCTTCATGCAATGATTCAGTCAGGAGCGTATGGCGGAATTGCTTATTCGGTGGATGACGCGGTCGGCATCGCGGAGGGGAGACCGGAATATGCCAAAAGCATTGAACAAAGTTATCAGCGATTATGTGAGCGGAAGAGACCCGAACGGAAATAGCACTGCATGGCTGACTCTGCTCGGTTTGTGCGAGGATACCGAGCTGAGGATTTATCTGTTTTTCTCCAGAGCGTGCGGAGCAGAGCTTGCCCCGGATAAAAAGTACGGAATAAAGCTCGTTCCCTTCGGAGATAAAACATTATGGGAATGGCTGCGGAAAAACGTATTCATTCCCAAAGGGGATTACCTCTGCAGTCTCCTGAAAAGGACTGCGGAAATCGAGGAGGTTTTAAGAACATGAACACATATCTCGGCAGAAGCGAGAAGGAATTATTCACGAGGCTTGATGCCCTTCTGGGTACGGCTATGGAAATCAAAGAGAAATATGAAAAAACGAAGGGGCCGGACAAGGAATTTATGAAAGCACTCAGGATGGGAATTACATGGCTTGACAAGGCCCTCATCCGAAGGATGCTGATGCTTGAGCCGGACGCGCGGGAGGACCTGAAGCGCAACGCAGCGCACATGAAGCTCCTGCTGGTGCCTAACGACAAGGCAAAATTCGAATTTGACCAGATGAGGAAAATGAACAGTGTGCTGCATGTGAAGGTTGACGACTTCGAGGACTGGTACGAGGGCGTTATCCCGAATACATGCGGACGGTGCAGAATAAAGGATTATGCGAAATGCAAGCAGAGAAGGTTCCTGAGGGAGTACGGGATTTATCCCGTGAACCTCAATGCAAAGGGAACATGCGAATACAACTATCTGGATGCAGGCATCGACCTGGATAAGATGGTGCAGGAAGCATACGACAAGAAGCTTAGTAAAGAGGAGCTGGCGGAAGTCCTCCAGCAGAAATTCAATGAGGTGAACTGATGTTTGAAACGGAGAATATATCAATCGGCGGAGTCAGAGTGTATGGCCTGAACGAATCAATGGCTGCATCAGGATATCCCATGAAAACAAGCGGGATGTCTGTTGATGGTGAATGTGACATGGAGCGTGCGGAAAGCAGGGCTTCGAAGCTGGCCGCCACGGCCATCGGGACGGGACACGATAACTTCCTGAACGGGATAGTAGTACAGTTTGACCTTACGGCGCCGGTGCAGATGTGGCCCGAAATACAGAGATACCATTTCATAGATTTTGTTTCCAGCGGAAGCAAAATGCACGGCCTCGTAAAAGACGAGCTGACAGATGAGTCATTCGATCCGAGAGTATTCGAGTCTGTAAAACAGAAGGTCAGGGATCTGCAGAAGGAATATGCAGCGGACCCGTCGGAGGAACTTTTCCTGGAGCTTCTCATGAACTGCCCGCTCGGATACAAACTGACAGCCAGGATGACAACAAACTTCCGCCAGCTGAAAACAATCTATATGCAGCGGAAAAATCATCGGCTGCCGCACTGGAAGGATTTTTGCAGATGGATTGAATCACTGGATTTTCTGGGGGAGGTTCTGAAAAATGAAGTTCAGACTGTATGAGGATGAGGAAGGGAAGCTGTACCAGGTGATGAAGTATCCTGTTGAGAAGCAGGGCGGCGGTACGCGGTACAGCTATAAAGCGATGTATTCACAGAACAACGGGCAAGGGTGGCACTCCTGCCGCCATCGCTCCCTTTCCTGGGCTGATACTGCAGAAAAGGCAGAACGTGACCTGGAAGCGTTCGCAAAGGAAAAGCATCTTATGGAGGTCGGGAAAAATGATAACGTTCCGGGATGACATTATCCATGGGCTTCGGGTTGCCATAGCGCACTTCGACGAAATGAACGCGAGGGCATCCGCCAAGCTGGGATATCCGATATATGAACCTGTGCTGGCAGCGCTCATGGAAGCGCTTGACCGTGTTCAGGAATATGACAGGATTCTTGGCTGCATACCGAAACCATGCATGGCCTTCATTAACTCCGGCGCGGATGAGCAGTACAAAAAAATCAATTCGGAGCTGACAGAGGCCATGGACGCGTGCTTTGTCGAAAAGGACAGCGAGCATGAATTCGAGGAGCTGTGCGATGTGATTATTGCCTGTGTTACTAGAATGAGTCAGATGAAAAAGACTCAGCAGGAAATTCAGGATAAGATGTGGCTCGTTAACCAGAAAAACGGGCGTCGGGGGTATTTGTGATGAAGGATATCGTGAAGGATATTGAACGCATACAGAAGTGGGCGTGTGATAAGGCAAATAATTCCTGCGAAAAATGTTCTTATTCAGTCTATGGCGGGCGGTATCTCGGTACTGAAGTGTATTCTTGTGCTATTGGTATTACTGCGGACGCGGTGAAGGACAGAGCGAAAGAGATGCAGGACAATGACACTTGAAGAAGCGATTAAGCACTGCGAAGCTGTGGCAAATGCAAAGTGCGATTCGTGCGGTGCAGAACACAGGCAACTTGCTAAATGGTTAGAGGAATTGCGGTTATACAGAGAAGTATATAAAAAGTTGAAAACAGTATCGGACGAGATGGAACGGATAAACGAACCTGAGCCATACAAATGTCCTGATTGCATTGAATTTCCTTGCGGAAGAAAAGAATGTGATAAAAATCATGAAGCTAAAGCGTGTAAATACTTTGAGTTATGGTGAGGAAAGTGAGGGCTGACAAATGAATGCAAAACACTTAATGACCCGAAAGCAAGCTGAGTATTGCTTAGAAATGATGCGGCGTATCAATGAGAATATAAAGGTTCGGACAGCGCGCATGAATGATGATTCTTATGAGTATATAGGGGCACATGATGAAACTTCAGGAACCAGCATCAAAAGTCAGATAACGATTTTGAGGCATGAGCTTATGAAGCTGTCAAAGATGCAGTGAAAGAAGGGACTGACAATGACAGTTAAAGAAGTGATAGCGCACGCTAAAGCCATACGAAAATACTGCGACACCTATAGATGGTGTAAGATGTGTCCTTTCTATGGGCGGATGATTGGGTGCAGATTCCTGTTTAATACTCCTGACGATTGGACATTTAGCGGAATAAGGGAAAAGAACAGGAGGGCTGACGATGGCAAAGTGGACTGAGATTGTCCCGACAGGAGAAATCAAATTCACGATAGAGTTTGAGGATGGCAGCAAATTAGAACATGTTCTGGAACACAAGCTTCTTTCCCCAAAAGAGATAGACAGAGAAGCATTGGAATGGTTCAAGATGGTTTGCGGAGTGAAGGAATTTTACTGGGCTTATGTAGAGGGTGGCGATGCCGATGACTAAGCATAAAACTGTTGCAGAACTGGAATCTGCACTCAACTCTGTTATCATGCAGCTTAATATGGGCATGATTCGGCCGAGGCATGGGAAAAGGCTGATTCAGATGTACCGAAAACAGCTTGAGCGGAAAAGGGAGATGAAATCATGATTGAATGTGACGAATGTATCTGTCATGACTGCCCGAAACGAACGGAGGCGTTCCCGACGGGTGTATGCGGCAGATGTGATATGTGTGAAAAACAAAGGAAGCGCGTAAAGAACGATTCATCATTTTGCGTATGGAAGGGAGAGAAGCTCAATGGTTAGTCCGACGGGAAAGGTTGTTCATAATACTCCGATTCTTAAAAGAGGAGATGAAGCTCCTGCGGTATCGGCTCCATGTCATGTACGAACGGCTAAAACGTGGGAGCTTATCAAGGCTCATTCGGAGACGGGGCTCACGGTACAGCAGATTGCCGAGAAGATGGGCATCAGCGAATTGACGGTCGCGCATGCCGCAAAGAATCATAAGTTTAAAATTCGGGATGAAAATGGGGAAGTACGAGGAGAAACTCTTGTATCCAGGCTTCGGGCGAAGGAAAGGATAACCGGTAAGGTTGAGCTTGAAGAGAAGGAAACTTCATATCAGCCGCCAAAACCTGAGCCGCTGCCGGAACCTGAGCTGAAACCGCAGCCATTGCCAAAGGTTGCCAGTGATTCGGTGAATCATCCAGCACATTATATGCTTCCGGGCGGTGGCGAAACGATAGACGTCATTGAGGACGTGTGCGGAGAGGGAGTAGATGAATACTACCGCGGGAACATAATCAAGTATATCTGCAGATATAAAGAAAAGGGCGGCGCGGAGTCGCTGAAGAAAGCACGCTGGTATCTCAACAGGCTTATCAGTCTGCAGGAGACGAAGGAAGAGATGGAGGCGGAGGAAAATGGACATTCTGAAAATACAGACTGAAATGCTGAAGGAAGAGGTTAAGGGGAATCTTCGGATGATGTGGCACCGTGATGACGATGGGTATCTCTGGATAGTCTGGGACGGAATATTCCTGTTCCGCGTTTCTGAGGAGGAATTTTATCTGAGACTCAGCCCGAAGCGGAATGACTCGAAGGTTGCCAGAATGGTTTTCGACTATGCAGAAAAAGCAACCAACAGACTGCAGGTATCGGACGATATCCGAATCGTTCCGCCAACATACACGGGCAAGGCGCAGAAGATTCTCGGGGACGATGGCAGCTTCGTTTATGTCAGCTGCGGGTATCTCAAGATGGTTACAAAGAACGAGACCGGGAAAATCACCTTCTGGAACAAACCTGACGACAGCGCATCGTCGGTTGTGGTCAAAAGGGACGGCAAGCTGATTGCCGCCATTGCCCCGGTGCGGATTAAGGAGCAGAAAGTATGAAGGACGCGGCAAAGGTAATGCTTAACAAAGCGAAGGATATAAAAGCATGGTGCCAGAACGTGGAATGTGATTCCTGCGTATTTATGCGAAGTAATGGAGCCTGCAGGCTGAATGAAGCTTCGCCTGCCGGCTGGGAGGTAGAAGATGGGATTGAAGAGACAGATTGAACGCCTGCGAAAGTGGGCGTGTATTAAAGACTGTGAAATATGTCCGTGGTGCTATGAAGCTGAATACGGCGAGAGGTTTTGCCCGTTTGATGGTGTAATAAAAGCGGCAGAAGAAAGGGCGAAAGCGAGGGATTGAGGAATGACAAAACTTGACCAATTCCGTGCATTGTTAAACGAATTGTCTGAGAGTGAGTGCAAATACAAGGGCGATAGCAAAGCCTGTGAAGGATGCATATTCAATTATGCTAAGGATGATTTATGTATGAATGCCTTGATTGACAAGAACATTCAGAACATGGCGAAAGCGGGGAAGAGTAATGACAGAAATTAGGCCGTGTTACGCTTTTACGAATAATACGCTGCAGCAGCAGTTTGAGAAAATCCTCGAAGAGATTGAAGAACTGCGCATCGCTATTAAAGAGTATGAAGCCGACCCCGGTAATATTGAGAAATTCGGGCGTATGGTGGAAGAGGCTGTTGATGTCCAGTATGCCATTGAAACATTCCTGAAAATCGCAGGTCTTGATGGCGAAGGTCGGGACGCGGTAAGGGCGATGGTGTATGTAAAAGACAAGATACGCGGATACTTCGATAAGAGGGCGGAGTGATGGATTATATCTTTGTAGGTGTAATTGCCGTAGCAGGGCTTATGTTCCTGCTGACGGTGTTTTACACAAAAGGATATGAGGATGGGTACAGGGCCGGGGAGTTCTGGCAGGATTTTTATGATCACTGGGAGGTGTAGCTGTGACAGAATCGGAAGTCAGGAGCATTTTAAGGCGGGCGTTCAATTCAAAGCAGGCTGTTAAGACTTTGGAGTACAAGATAAAAGAGCTGGAGTCACTCAGGGAGCGTGTCACGCCTTCATATTCCAGTGTGCCGGGCGGCGGTTCGGGAAACAAAATCGAGGATACTACGGAGAAAATCTGCGAGATGCAGCAGAGACTCCGTACAAAGACGGAAAATTTTCTGAAGGATGTTGAACGCGCGGAGGCACTTATTACATTCGCAGAAAGGGAAAATCCCGGATACGGTGTTATCCTGAATCAGCGGTACATTATCGGCTTCAGCTGGTGGGATATCGCGGGTATCAATAATTACTCCAGAGCACAGGTTTTCAGGATTCATGATAGGGCAGTTACGTATATCGCAAACAATGCAAAACATGAGACTAAATGAGACTCCAAAATGTGTTATTGTAGTAGTGTGAAGTTTTCATGATATGGGAAACCTCCTTTTGCGGAAGGGCTCGATGACGGCAGCGTCGGGCCCTTTTGTTATGCATAAATTCAAGCGGGAGTGTGGTGAGGATGTAATGAAGCTGACAGAGAGGCAGAAAAGGTTTGTTGATTTCTATATCGAGACAGGCAACGCCAGCGAGGCGGCAAGGCTTGCCGGATACAGCCCTAAAGTAGCAAACAGAATAGGAACCGAAAACTTGTCTAAACTTGTCATACAGCAGGCAATCAACGCCCGCATGAAGCAGATTGAGTCGAAGCGCATCGCTAAGATGGATGAAGTGCTGCAGTTTTATACATCCGCCATGCGCGGGGAGCTGACGGACGAGCAGGTTGTTGTCGAGGGAGTAGGCGAAGGCTGCAGCGAGGCCCGGACTATTGAGGTGCGCATAAGCAGCAAGGACCGTATCAAGGCCGCCGAAAATCTCATGAAGCGGTATCCGATGGAGCTGGATACCGAGGAGCAGAAGGCGCGGATCAGGAAGCTGACGGCGGATGTCCAGAACGCTCTTGACGAACACGCGGAGGATGATGTGCGTATCATAGATGATTTGAGGGATGATGACGATGACAACGACGAAGCTTAGTGACGTTGTAGCGCGTCAATTCATCAGCGTTCACAGGGACGTCCAGGAACATAATCACACATATTACTGGCTGAAGGGCGGCCGCGGTTCCACGAAATCCTCTTTTATCAGCATTGAAATACCGTTCCTGATGCTTAAAAATCCGATGTGTCATGCGGTGGTGCTGCGTAAGGTTGGAAATACCGTAAAGAACAGTGTTTTCCCTCAGCTTCAGTGGGGTATCGACAGCTTAGGGCTGTCGGGAAAATTCAAATCAAAGACATCGCCGCATGAAATCAGGTACAAAAAGACAGGTCAGAAAATACTGTTCCTTGGCTGCGATGACCCGCAAAAGATTAAATCAATCAAGCTCCCTTTCGGATATGTGGGGATTGTCTGGTATGAAGAGCTCGACCAGTTCAGCGGTATGGAAGAAATACGAAACCTCAACCAGTCACTTTTGCGCGGCGGTTCGAAGTTCTGGGTATTCGGCTCCTTCAATCCGCCAAAATCCCAGAATAACTGGGTAAACGAGGAACAGATTGTATACGACCCCGCGCGGCTTGTACATCATTCGACATATCTGAATGTTCCTCGTGATTGGCTGGGGCCGCAATTCTTTGACGATGCCGAAAAGCTGAAGACAAAAAATTACATGTCGTATGAGCATGAATATCTCGGCAAGGTCACCGGCACCGGCGGCGCGGTATTCGACAACGTAGAGGATATGGAGATGAGCAGGAAGCTTGTCGAATCCTTCGACCATGTCTACTACGGCCTTGACTTCGGTTTTTCCATTGACCCTCTTGCTTTTGTGGCCATGCACTATGACGCAAAGCACGAGGTTTTATATATTTTCGACGAAATCTACCAGCAGAAGCTTTTGAACAAGACAGCAGCAGGGATGATTCTCCCGAAGGTTTCCACGGCTCCCGTATTTGCGGATGCAGCGGAACCGAAATCCATTGCCGATATGAAGACCTACGGGCTGCATATCTATCCGGCAAGGAAGGGAAGGGACAGCGTGGAGCATGGTATCAAGTGGCTGCAGGATAGAGCAAAGATTTACATTGACAAACGGCGCTGTCCGAACGTGTACCGCGAATTTGTCGGGTACGAGTACGAGAGGAACCGCCAAGGGCAGTTTATTTCCGCTTATCCTGACAGGGACAATCACGCAATCGATGCGGTGCGCTACGGCCTGTCAAATGTCATGCGTTCGAGCGGTGTCCGGGTACTTAAGTGAGGTGATTTTATGGAATTGGATGCAGCGAAAAAACTGATTAACAAATATACGCAGGGACATGCGGATTTTATTGCTCACGCGATGATGGCAGAGCGGTATTACGCGGTCAAAAACGATATCATGTTCAGGCCGCCAAAGCATCAGACACTCCCGGACGGGACTGTTTCTGACGGAACGCCTCTCAGGAAGGCTGATAATAAAATTCCGTTCAGCTTCTACAAGCTTCTCGTTGACCAGAAGGCGAGCTACATGTTCACAGCTCCGCCGCTTTTCGATGTCGGCAACGACGAGGATAACAAGATTATCGCGGAGGGCCTCGGCGATGCCTACGCACGTAACATGAAAAACCTGTGCGTGAATGCATCGAATGCGGGTGTTGCGTGGCTGCATTACTGGTCTGATGAATCAGGCTTCAGGTATGCGGTTGTACCCAGCACGCAGATTATTCCTGTATGGAGCCATAAGCTGGACAGGGAGCTTCTGGCGGTGCTTCGTGTTTACCGTGAATTTGACGATGCCGGTGACGAATGGGATGTGTATGAATACTGGACGGACAGAGAATGCAGCGCATTCAGGAAACGCGCTGCCGATGATGTCATGACGGGGCTCTGTACGTGCCCGATGTTCACTGACTTCTATGTCGCAGGCGCGGCAGCGGATGAAAATATCCTGATTCATGATTATGGCCGTGTACCGTTCATACCGTTCTTCAACAATGGCGGCCACAGCAGTGACCTTGACGCGGTGAAGCACCTGATTGACGTATACGACAAGACATTCTCAGGCTTTGTTGATGACCTTGAGGATATTCAGGAAGTTATTCTCGTGCTCACGAACTACGGCGGGCAGGACCTTAAATCCCTCATGGATGACCTGAAATATTACAAGGCAATCAGTCTTGATTCGGCAGGCGACGGGGACAGGTCGGGGCTCTCGACACTGTCTATCGAGATACCTGTTGAAGCACGCGACAAGCTTCTCGAGATTACCCGCAAGGCAATCTTTGACATGGGGCAGGGTGTTGACCCGCAGCAGCAGGGACTTACTCATACATCAGGTGAGGCGATGAAGTTTCTGTATGCGCTTCTGGAGCTTAAGGTAGGACTTATGGAAACAGAGTTCAAGCTTTCGCTTAATCAGCTTGTGAGGGCCATTATGCAGCACGCAGGCCGCACAGTTAAGAACATAACGCAGACATGGACACGCACCAGCATCCGGAATGATTCGGAGCTTGCCGAGATGTGCGCGAAGTCTGTGGGCATTATCTCAAACAAGACGATTCTTAAGAATCATCCATTTGTTGAGAATGCCGAGGAAGAGCAGAAGCAGATTGAAAAGGAGGATGCCGCCAGAGCTGATGACGGGTATCCGGGCTTAGGCGAAGGAGGTGGAGAAGATGTTTGAGCTGCTTTGTGAATACGCCCGCACTTTCGGGCAGGATTTCCCGATTTCTGCGGTGATGGATAATTCCAATGAGAACGGCGTAGTTCAGATTGTGCAGAAGGCACTTGCTGAAAATAAGCCGTTTGAGGTACCGAAAAAGGAAACTGCCAAGGTTAAGGAAAACGGGAAAAATAAAAAATAACAACGTCCTTATGGTGGCAGGTTACCACCGTAAAAACCGGATAGGAGAGATTTATTATGACCATTGCTGAATTGCTTAAAAATATCGGTGTCGCAGAGGATAAGATGGCGGATGCGGAAAAGGCCGTGAAGTCATTCCTCGACGGTGAGTTTGTTCCAAAGAGCAGATTCAACGAAGTGAACGAGTCGAAAAAGTCGCTGACTGACCAGCTGGCAGAACGCGATAAGCAGCTGACCTCTCTCAAGAAATCAGCAGGCGATAATGAAGGGCTTAAAAAGCAGATTGAAGAGCTGCAGACAGCCAATAAAGAACAGAAGGCCGCTTTCGAGGAGCAGGCCAAGGCGCTGAAAATCGACACGGCGATTAAGCTTGCTATCGCTGACAGTGCACAGGATGCCGATATTGTGGCAGGCCTTATTGATAAGGCAAAAGTCATCTTGGGCGAAGATGGAAAAGTCGCCGGACTTACCGAACAGGTGGAGGCCCTCAAAAAGGATAAGGCATTCCTTTTCAAGGGCGCACCGGGAGGTAGTCCTCATTACAACCCCAACGGCGGGGGCAATCCGCCGGTAACGAATCCGTTCAAGAAGGAAACCTTCAACCTGACGGAGCAGGGAAAAATGCTTAAGGAAAATCCCGAACAGGCACGCGCTATGGCCGCCGAAGCGGGAGTAACAATTTGAAAGGATGATTAATAATGGCAACTACACTTCAGGATATTATCGTTCCTGAGCTCTTCACGCCGTACACGGTACAGAAGACAATGGAGCTTTCCGCTCTCTTTACAAGCGGAATCGTCGCTCACTCTCCGGAGTTTGACCGACTTGCAAGCGAAGCGGCACCGCTTCACAATATGCCGTTCTTTGAGGATCTGGCAGGTGACTCTGAAAACGTCATCGAGGGCAATGACCTCACGGCCGCAAAGATTACCAGCAAGGCAGATGTTTCCACGACAATCCGCCGTGCTAAGGCATGGGCTGCAACAGACCTTTCTGCTGCACTGGCAGGAAAAGACCCGATGGCCGCTATCGGTTCTCTCGTAGCGGGCTTCTGGGCACGTGATATGCAGAAGGAGCTTATCAATACGCTTAATGGTGTATTCGGCAGCTACACTGCAGAAGGCGAAACGGTTACGCCGCTGGCTGACCATATTCTCGATATTTCCGGCGGCACAGGTGCAGCAGCTAATATTTCTGCATCTGCTTTTATTGATGCCTGCCAGCTCCTTGGTGATGCACAGGGCCAGCTCACTGCAGTTGCTATGCATTCTGCAACCAAGGCTTACCTCAAGAAGCAGAACCTCATCCAGACGGAACGCGATTCCACGGATGTTGAATTTGAGGTGTACCAGGGCCGCCGCGTTATCGTTGATGACGGATGCCCGGTAGCAAATGGCGTATACACGACATACCTCTTTGGGCAGGGCGCTGTCGCATACGGCAATGGCTCTCCGGTCGGTTTTGTTCCGACGGAAATTGACCGTGACAAGCGCAAGGGTTCCGGTATTGATTACCTCATCAACCGCAAGACCTTCATCCTGCATCCGCGCGGAGTCAAGTTCACGAACACTGTACGTGCGAACACGGAGACGGTTTCCCGTGCTGAGCTTGCGAACGCAAAGAACTGGGAGCGCGTATATGAGCCGAAGGCAATCCGCATGGTTTGCTTCAAGCACAAACTGGGTTAATTAAGTAAGGAGGAGCGCCGTGAAAAGCTCGGAATATTGGCAGCGCCGGTTTGATGAGCTGGAAGCGGCGCTTTTAAGAAAAGGTGAAAGGTATAACGCATCGGAGGTTGAACGCCAGTTCAAGATGGCCATGGCTGCTATCGAAAAGGAAATCTCGTATTGGTATCAGCGTTTAGGCTCCAATAACGGGGTATCCGCTGCGGAAGCAAGAAGGCTTTTGTCAGCAGATGAACTCAGGGAGTTTCACTGGACAGTTGAGGAATATATCAAGTACGGACGTACGGCAGGCTTTACCGACAAGTGGATGAAGCAGCTGGAAAATGCATCCGCCAAGGCACATATTTCGAGACTGGATGCCATTAAGCTTCAGATTCAGCAGCAGATAGAGGTCTTGTACGGCAATCAGGTTGACGGGCTTGACCGTCTGATGCGTGATATCTACACAGAGGGTTATAACAGGAGCGCCTATACCATTGATAAGGGTATGGGCGTTCATTATAATCTGGCTTCGACTGATTCAGGTCGAATTGATACGATTATCAATCAGCCCTGGGCTGGTGACGGAAAGATTTTTTCAGACCGGCTGTGGCGTGATAAGGATAAGCTGGTAAACACACTGCAGCAGGAAATGACACAGGCAGTAACACGCGGCGATAAGCTGGGTGATGCCGTTAAGAAAATAGCTTCCAGGATGAACGTGGCGAAATCTTCTGCCGCGCGTCTTGTAATGACCGAAAGCGCCTTCATAAGCGGCCGCTCACAAAGGGACTGCTTCAAGGGACTGGGTGTCAATAAATATGAATATGTAGCCACGCTTGACCGAAAGACTTCTGAGATTTGTCAGGAGATGGACGGCAAGGTTTTTGACATAGATGATTACAAGCCGGGAACGAACGCTCCGCCGATGCACTGTTGGTGCAGGTCGTGTATAGCTCCGTACTTCGATGATGAAGAAATAAGTGAACGCGCTGCACGTGATCCGAAGACAGGAAAAACGGTTCGTGTGCCGGGTGAAATGAAGTATGATTCATGGTATAATAAATACGTAGAGCCGACTACGAGGCCAACCGGAAAAGGCAACTGGGAAATCGGTTCCGATGGAAATATAGTTGTTACCGAGGTTGTCTCATCATCGTATGGTAAAGCCCCCGCCAGGGGGATTCCGAATGCTGTTGTTCAGCACAATCGAAAAAACGGGCAACATGATTTCGATTTATACGATGGCAATGGCTTTATGACATTGCAGGTTCATTGTGGAAATCATGGCAATCCTAAGCACCATGAGTATGGAATTTGTGGTGAACATGCTGCGGATTGGATATGGATTCTTGAGAATGGGAAATGGACGGGGCATCCTGGTATAGATAGAGAATTAACGGATGAGGAAAGAAGGTGGTTTGATGCTGAAATCAAAAGGGCAGTTAAGCATTCAAGAGCTAAGAAGTGAGATGGAGGAGTGGACGCTTTACGAGAATTTGTTCACGTATAACGGAAAAGAGTACGGATTGACGCATGAGGCCGCCGATGGAAGATATCATTTTTGTCCTATTGAGGGTGACGATCCCGGCCAATATTTTCCCGATTTCGATTCTGTTGTAAACGCTCCGTTGATAGAGGGCAAATCAATCGTAGAGCTTATTGATGAACTCGACTGGGATAGCTGGTAACTGATGAAGTTTACACAGAATTTAATGATGAGCCAGTATCATGATTCGAAACTGGCGAAGTACTTAAGGTAGGTGTAGCCATGACAACCATGAGAAAAGCCCGGATAGCTTATGATGGCTCAGCTATTGTTGATGGGAGCATGGATGTGCGAGAGTTAGCTCCCGCCCTGATTGCTTTTTCTGAGTTCATTGAAAGCGCTAATAAGGTTCTTGGCGGAGAAAGCAAAATTAAAGTAATGCTCAACCAAGACAGTATAAAGAAGGGTTCGTTTGATATTACATTCTTGCTGGATGTAGGTATATTGGAACAAGCGAAGCTGTTTATGGATATGTCAAAGAACACCGGGCTTGATGATTTAATGACAATTCTGGGGTACGGCTCATTTTTGGGCGGGGGTGTGTTTAGCCTTATAAAAGGGGTTAAAGGGCGCCACATAAAAGATATTCAGCAATCTGGTGATAAAGCTTCGATAATATTGGACAACAACGAGGCGATAAAAACAGATGGTAAAACTTTAAAAGTCTTTTTGGATGCTGAATGTCGTTTGAAGATTGAACATATTATAAAGCCGATAACTACAACGGGAATTGACCGTTTTGAGATTCGGGACCCTTCAGGTGAACATAACAAAGCTCCTATTGAAAGTGTTACGTCGGAAGAGGCATATCTTTATAAGTCTCCCGGAGCTGAAGAAATGAAGGACGAACAGCTGTCTAAACCTATTCAGCAGGAAATGTTTGTAAAGATTAATTCTGTGAATTTTACAGATGGAAAGTGGCGTTTTTCTGATAATACCAATCCTGCTTTTTGGGCGAAAATGGCCGATGAGGAGTTTATGTCCAAAGTGAATCATGGCGAGATTTCTTTTACATCGGGGGACATGATTAAAATACGATATAGACTTATTCAAAGTATAAAAAAAGGACAGCTTTCCTCAGAGTATATTGTGGATAAGGTTTTGGATTTTATAGCAGCGCCACGAAATATAAAACTTGATTTCGACTATAATCCGAATGACTCACAATAATGACTATCAAGAACAACAAACCGTCTGAGCAATCAGGCGGTTTTCTTATGCCCATTTACAGGAGGTGATGTTATGGTATTAGAGGTAAGTATTTTGAAGGAGCTTCTCGGCATGGATTCGGAAGACACAGGGAAGGATACGCTGCTGCAGTTCGTGCTGGATAATGTGCAGGAAGTCATTTTGAATTACTGTCATATTGATGAACTGCCTGATGGGCTTTCCAATACGGCCTACCGCATGGCCATGGACTTGTACCGCAATGAGGGTATCGGCAGCGCGGAAGGAAAGACCGGAGAGGTTACGTCAATCAAGGAAGGCGATACGGAGATTTCTTTCGGCTCCAGTAAATATTCTGCGGGCTTTGCGGAATCCGTGCTCAAGAATTATGCTATGCAGCTGAACAGATACAGAAGGGTGGTATCGTCATGCAGATAGATGTTGTCAGGGCGCGGGCGCGTGCAGAAATAGAACGCCTTTACGATGGACGATGCACTATTTACAGGTACGTTCAGGGCAAGGCCGCCGGCGGCGAGAATATCAAAACGCGGGAGGAGCTTTACTCCGATGTTTCCTGCAGGCTTTCCTATGACAGCGCACCTGCCGCATCCGATTCTGATACTGTTGATACGCTTGCACAGGATATCACGCTTTTCCTTCCGCCTGAGGCTGATGTGCCTGCAGGCTGCTATATTGTAGTATCGCAGGCAGGAAAAACGCAGACATACCAGAACAGCGGGCATCCCAAAGTGTATTTTACGCATCAGGAAATCAAACTCGATGTAGTAAAGGACCGTGTTTGATATGGCAGAGATTGATATTTCACAGCTTGAAGCGTTCAAGGACAGTCTTTCGAAAAGAGCTGACTGGAATGATTTTGTTGAGGCAAATGCCAGGGAGCTTGCCGCGCGGTTCCTGCGTAAGGTTATCAAACGGACTCCCGTTGGTGATGGTACTTTTGAGTATGAACCGGGAAACAAGGAGCTGCAGCGGCTCACGAACGGAGGTACACTCCGAAGGGGTTGGACAGTCAAGACGGAGGAAGAAGCTGCCGGAGGGCGGGCACCGAGTGCAATTGCTCACGCTGCAACGCTCAAGATATCAAAACGGGGCAGAAACTACGCGGTAACGCTGGTTAATCCATGCCACTATGCTTCGTATGTGGAATACGGGCACAGGCAGACTCCGGGAAGGTTTGTTCCTGCCATCGGGAAACGGCTCAAAAAGAGCTGGGTCCGTGGCCAGTTCATGATGACCAAGAGTGCGAAGGAGCTGAACAAGGAAGCGCCCAAAGTGATTCAAAGAAGGCTGGATGCGTATTTGCGGGAGGTGCTGAATGGAAAATGATGTAGTAAACGGGATTATTTCAAAGCTGCGTGATGTTTTCGGCGAAGAAACAGTCATATATCTTGATGAGGTCAAGCAGGAGCTTTCGGAGCCCTGCTTTTTTGTTAGGACGTTGGAAGTGTCACAGGAGCTTACAATCCGTAACAGATACCGCCGAGTCTACAACATGGACATTGAGTATCATCCCTCTGACCATGAGACGGTAATGAGGGAAATTCAGCAGGTCGCGGATACGCTTCTGATGCAGCTTGAGTATATCCACGTTGGAGAGAATTTAACACGCGGTACAAATATCCGCTATGAGGTGCAGGACAAGGTTCTGCATTTTTTTGTTGATTATGATTTCTTTGTTTTCAAGGTCCTTGACAGGACTGAGAATATGGAAGACCTGATTCAGACACAAGAAGTAAAGGAGTGACAGGAATGGCAAAGAAGGATGAAGCAGTACAGACTGCACCTGAGGTGAAATTTACCCGGGAGGCTTTGGCTGCGTCGAAAAAGTACCGTCCTTGGTGTGATGTGCTTATGATCATGCTTGAGGATGGGAAAGAGTACACAATGGCAGAAGCAGATGCAGCTGTCGAGAAGTTCAAAACTATGCCGGTTAAAGAGCCGGTTGTGGCAAAGGCGTAAAGGAGTGATTATTAATGGCACTTGGTGGAGGAACATGGTTGTTCCAAAATAAGAAGCTTCCCGGTACGTATATCAATTTCGTATCGAGGGTGCGTGCTACGGCAGAGATTGCAGACCGTGGCTATGGTACGATGGCACTTGAGCTTGACTGGGGTCCGGTCGGTGAGGTGTTCACTGTAACAGCAGAGGATTTTCAGGAAAACTGCATGAAGTGGTTCGGTTACGATTACACGGCACCGGAGTTAAAACCGCTGCGTGATTTGTTCCTGAACCTCAAAACAGGTTATTTCTGGCGGCTTGACAACGGCTCCGTGAAAGCGGCCTGCACGATTGCACGGGCGAAATATACCGGCATCCGCGGCAATGATATCAAGGTAGCGGTTACGGCAAACGTAGATGATGATACGAAGTTTGATATCACGACATACATGCTTGTGGACGGCGTTAATACGAAGGTCGATGAGCAGAAGAACGTAACGGGCTGGGACGATGTTGAGGATAACGATTATGTTGACTGGATTCGTACAGAAGACCTTGCACTCACCGCAGGAATTAATCTCACGGGCGGTACGAACGGCGAGGCTATTGTAGGCCTCCAGTATCAGGAATACATTGACGCTATCGAACCATATTACTTCAACACGATGGGATATGCCGGTTCCGATGCGACAATCCAGCAGCTTTTGATTCAGTTCACGAAGCGTATGCGCGATGCTTCCGGCGCAAAGTTCCAGCTTGTTATTTACGGCAGGGAAGGCGTTGATTACGAGGGCGTTATCAGCGTCAAGAACCAGGTCAAGGACGCAGGTGCGCTTCCGGGTTCTGCTGTTTACTGGCTGACTGGTGCAGAGGCGTCCTGCCCTGTGAATGCTTCCTGTACGAATAAAACCTATGACGGTGAGTACACCATCAATACTAAGTACAGCCAGACGGAGCTTGAGCAGGCCATTACTACAGGCATGCTGATTTTCCACAATGTGGCAGATGCAGTAAGCGGCGATGTGGTCGGCAAGACGAATATCCTTACGGATATCAATACTTTCACGAGCCATACGAAGCATAAGAATGAGGACTTCTCCCTCAATCAGGTAATTCGCGTTCTTGATCAGATTGCTATTGATGTAGCGCATCTCTTTAACACGATTTACCTGGGCAAAGAGCAGAACGATGAAGACGGGCGCACGGCTCTCTGGGGTGATATTGTAGCGCTCCACAAAGAGTATCAGCGCGTACGTGCTATTCAGAACTTTAATCCTGAGGATGTGCCGATTCCGACACAGGGCGATGCCAAGACAACGGTTATGCTGAATTATGCTGTACAGCCTACATGCTGTATGGAGAAGCTCTACGCTACAATCGAGGTAGCGTAAGGGGAAAGAATAACAGGGGCGGGAGTATTCCTGCCCTATTGTATTTTGAAAGGAGAATAAAACTATGGCTATTGATGCAATTCGCACGATGCAGGCTAAGGATGTTATTGCAGCCAAGATGGCATCCGCCTATATCACGGTTGACGGCGAACGTTATCTGCTGTTTCAGGCAAAGAACCTGAAGGCGACTCTTGAGAAGGAAAAGAAGGAAGTCGCGATTCTCGGTAAGATGAGTAAAGGCCATAAGGCAGTAGCGGTGAACGGTACAGGGTCCATGACAATCTATAAGAACACGGCAATCTTCGACAAGATGCTTTTGAAGCTCAAGAGCACGGGCGAAGATACGTATTTTGATATGCAGATTACGAACAATGACCCGACGTCTGAGGCAGGCCGCCAGACTACTATCCTGAAGGACTGTAATATCGACAGCGGCATTGTGGCAAACTTTGATGCTGATGGTGAATGGCTGGAGCAGGATATTGATTTCACATTTGAGGATATTGAGCAGCCTGAGCAGTTTGCTGTTCTTGACGGTATGCGTAACTAAGAAGGAGAGGGAATCCCATGGAAGAAAATTTGAAGGCATTTCTTGCGGAGAATGTTATTAAGGCGGATGAGATTGAATATGTGGCTTCCAGTCGTTTTGTAGGTGCTGACAAGAAGCCTATACCGTGGAAGATTGCGCCGATTACGAGCGATGAAAACGAAGCTATCGTAGCACGCTGCAAGCATAAAACCATGGTGCCGGGAACGCGCGAGGTGAAGATAACAGTTGATTCTGAGGAATATGCTGCAGAGCTTATTGTTGCATGTGTAAAGTTCCCGAATCTCAACACGGAACAGCTTCAGACTTCGTATGGTGCAATCGGTGCAGCGGCGCTGGTTAAGAAGATGCTTACTCCGGGAGAGTATCAGGATTTGTTCAATGCCGTTCTTGAAGCGAATAACTTTGAGGTTGGCATGGATGAGAAGGTAACGAAAGCAAAAAACTGATTGAAGGGGGCGACCTGCACGCGAATGTCGCGTACTATGCGCTCCTGAAACTTCATATTTTACCGCATGAGCTTTTCGAGCTGCCTGAGAATGAACGCGCGTTCATATATGCAGCTATCTCACTTAAGGTAAAGGCCGACAAGGCGGCAGCCGAAAAGGCCAAGCGGAAAAAGCGTTAAATGACAGCCCCGAAAGGGGCTTTTCTTTTGAAAATTTTTAGGAAGGAGGGCGTTTAATGGCAACGATACAGCAGACAATCGCATTGATTGATGGTGTTACTCCGGTGTTGAACAAGATTACTAACTCCGCATCCAAGGTAATTGATAAATTCAAAACTACTGCAAAAGCGGCTACAGTGATGGAGCAGGCCGCAGCGGCAGGGGCACGCGGTGTTGAAGCGGCTGTGAATCGTGTCAGAAGCTCTTTTGGCAATCTGGGTTCAGAGCTTCGCGGTATCGGCGGCAGCATAAAAACCGCTTTAAGCGGAACGCTCGGACAGTTTACCGTGGGTAATCTTTTAGCCAGTGGAATTGAGCGGGCGGTCAGTGCGGCGGCACAGCTTCCAGGAAGGCTCTTGGCGGCAAGTGATGCCTACGCGGGCATTCAGGCGCGCCTTCGTCTTGTTGCAGGCGGAGCTGAACAGGCTGCGGAGCTGAACCAGAGAATATATGAATCGGCGCAGCGGTCTCGGGGTAGTTATGACCAGATGGCTGATTCTGTTTCGAAAATTGCTATGACAGCGAAAGCGGCTTTTCCTGATCCGAAGGATGTCGTTCCGTTCATGGAAGGTATCCAGAAGCTCTTTGTCATTGGAGGTACCGATGCAGAACAGCAGCGTAATGCTCTTCTGCAGTTAACTCAGGCATTAGGCTCGGGACGGCTGCAGGGCGATGAGTTCCGCTCGATTGCTGAGGCGGCTCCGCTCATTGAAAAGATGGTTGCCCAGTATATGGAAATTGACTCCGGCAAACTTAAAGAGATGTCAAGTCAAGGATTAATCACCGCTGATGTCTTAAAAAATGCTATCCTCTCTAACTTGGGAGATATATCCGAGCAATTTCAATCGATGGGGTATACATGGGAACAGCGCATGACCATAGTAGCCAATGCAGGCCAATGGGCAATGCAGACCGTACACAAGCAGCTGAATGTACTGGCAAACAGTAAAGCCGGGGAAACGATAATGAACGGTCTTATTCAGGCCATAAATATTGCGGTATACGCCATTGAGGGGCTTATCAATAACCTCATATGGATAGGCAATGTCATTGCGGATAACTGGACGTATATTCAGCCGTTCTTTGCGGGCTTTGTTGTGGCGGTTGGTGTTCTGGCTGTAGCTGCGGTATGGGAGCTTATCGGAGCGGTTGCGGCTCTTGAGATTGTGGCAAGCCCGATACTGGTTGTAGTCGGTGCGGTTATGGCAGGTGTCGCGGCTTTCTACTTTGCGGTGGATGTCGTTAACCAGTTCATGGGGACAAGCATTTCTGCAACGGGAGTTATTTTCGGCGCGTTTGCATGGCTTTTCACAGGTATCATGAACGGGATTAAGTTCGTAGCGAACATCATCATTGCCTGGGCTAATCTTCTGGGAAGTGTATTCGTAGACCCGCTCGGAGCTGCGTATAACTTCTTTGTTGATATCTGGACTGCAATTGTGGGGTTTGTCGGTGAAGCAATAAACAGCATCATCGATATGATTATGAAAATCCCGGGCATTGATAAGGTCATTGGCGGACGGCCTACGGTGGAGTTCAAAACGCTTGAACGAAAGGAAATTGCAGGCGCGGCATGGCATATCGATTCTTTTGAATACGGCAGCAGGACATACAACGCTGAGCAGGCATATCAGAAGGGAGCAGGTGACTGGGCGCCGGAGTTTAATATTCCTGATGGAGCTGCGGGTACCGGTGGCAGCGGAATAGAGAAAGCACTCGATGGTATCGGCGGTGACGCAGGAGATACGGCAGACAACACAGGCCGTATGGCTGAAGCTATGGAGATTACTGATGAGGAGCTGAAATATCTCCGTGATTTTGCGGAGCAGGAGGCAATCAACAAGTACACCACGGCTGAAGTCAAGATTGATATGGGCGGTATCAGCAACAATATTTCCAGCGACGTCGACGTAGACGGCATGATGACGTACATCAATGACAGCCTTATTTCGGCTATGCAGGCAGGTGCGGAGGAGGTGCATCCATGAGTTATTACTTCTTTATTGACGATACGATGCTTCCGGTTCCACCCGCGAAGATGACTATAAAAATCAAGGGCAAGAATAAGACCATCAACCTTATTAACGAGGGCGAGGTCAATATAATCAAAACGCCGGGACTCACGGAGATAGCTTTCGATGCCAGACTGCCGAACAGGAACTATCCTTTTGCAAATTATGATTCGTCGCTCACAGATGCGCTTACCAGTAACTTCTTGGGCAGCAGCTTCAGCTTCAAGAAGGCAAGCTATTTTATTGACAGGTTTGAGTCAGCCAAGAAGGCGCAGTACCCGATGAGGCTTATTATCAGCCGCATGTCGGGCGCGTTTTCCATGCTGTTCGATACGAATATGCTTGTTACGCTTGAGAATTACAGCATAAATGAGGATGCTGACGAGGGTTTTGATGTGACGTGCCCGCTCGTGTTCAAGCAGTATCGTCCTTACGGTACGAAGGAATGCGAGGTTACAACAGATGAAGACGGAAAACAGCATTTGACTGTAAAGGAAACACGCCCCGCGATAGGGCATGAGATTCCGACAGCAATGCGGATACGTAATGAGCAGTCAGTATGGGAAGCTGTTAAGGGTGTATCAAATGGCTCTCTTGACTGGAGGGCGGTTATGTCCGCAAACGGCATATCGAATCCATGCGAGAAGCTGAAGCCCGGGATGGTGATGCATCTTGGCTGAGTTCATGTCTAACAGTTCGGCGGCTGCGGGTGCCGCGGTTCAGCAGAACCAGAAACAGCTGCAGCTTGTTATCCACAATAAGGAAACAGACAAATATTACTGGCCCGCCGTTGAGGATGGTGTACGCTGGGAAACAAATTGGAAAGGCGCTCCCGGGAAACTTGCGTTCAAGGTTTTGAAGGATGAAATGCTTGATTTCCATGAGGGAGATACTGTTCAGGCAAACTATGGCGGAACGAATTTCTTTTACGGCTTTGTATTCGGTAAGCAGCATGACAAAGACGGTTCGATATCGGTAACGGCTTATGATCAGATACGCTATCTGAAAAACAAGGATATTTACATCTTCCTGAATAAGACAGCCGGTGAAGCAATTCAGTGCATTGCTGATGATTTTCAGCTTCAGACGGGAGAGCTTATGGATACGGGATATGTTATCCCAAAATATCGCGGCGCGAACAAAACGCTCCTGGATATTATTCAGACTCTCCTTGACATGACCACGGAGAACACCGGACGGCTGTACTGCTTCTATGATGATTTTGGAAAGCTCATGCTGAAAGACCTTGAGGAACTGAAGCTTGACCTTCTTATTGATTGCGAGACGGCGGAGAATTTCTCCTATGAATCCACAATCGACAAGGACACATATAATCAGGTGAAGCTTTATTACGACAACACAGACACAGGGAAGCGGGATGTATGGATGTCCAAGGACAGTGCCAATATAAAGCGCTGGGGCGTTCTGCAGCTGACGGAATCCGTCAATCCGAAAAAGGCGATTAACTTCGGTCAGATGGCTGATACAAAGCTGAAGCTCCACAACAGGGTAAAACGCACCCTGCGTATCAGAAACGCTTTCGGAGACCTTCGTGTAAGAGGCGGCTCGATGCTGTACGTAAATCTTAAGCTGGACGATATGACAATCACGAAACAGCTTATCGTGGAGTCGGTGAGACATACGCTTACGAACGGTCTGCATACAATGGAGCTGACGCTCAAAGGGGATGTGATTACGGGATGAGTACGGCAAACCTTTTACAAACGATTCAGCAGCTTTCAAAGCAAACGATGGAAGCCGGGGATCCTTCTGACTGGTGTCTCGGTGTTGTGGAAACGGAAAGCCCGTTATCAATCCGTATTGAACAGAAGGATGTTATTACGGAGGAGTTCTTGGAGCTTACCGACGCGGTCCGTGATTACAACGTGGATATCACAGTTAATCACACGACAGAGAACCGTTCAGGCGGCGGAGGATATGCCGAGTTCGCGAGTCATAATCATGACTATGTAGGGCGCAAGCGTATCACGGTACATAATGCGCTGCATGTGGGTGAAACGGTTATTCTGCTCCGTCAGCATGGCGGTCAGGGATTTGTAGTTCTCTCGCGTAACCATGACCATACAAACATTTCAGGACAATGGGGGTGATTCTATGGCGCTGCTTCCGGACACCAGTCTGACAGATGCAGGGATAACGTACGAAATGGCAGAAATGCAGCCGAATAAGACCTATAAGATGCTGGTCGGGGATGAGCATGTACAGGGTTCGATTTCGGATAAGCTGTCAGCAGTACAGCAGGCCGCGTATAAAATCCTGAATACGGAACGCTATAAGCACGTCATATACAGCTGGAACTATGGCGTTGAACTGCAGGATTTGTTCGGGAAACCTATCCCGTACGTTTTATCGGAGCTTCCGCGCCGCATCCGAGAGGGACTGATGCAGGATGACCGTATCGAGGATGTAACGGATTTTGACATCTCCTATGAGCGGGATAACTCCAAGGGCCGACGGGGAGATGTGGTCGCGAAATTCAAAATCAAGTCGGTCTATGGAGAAATTGAGATGCAGAAAGGGGTGAACGTGTAATGTATGAAAGCCAGACACAGGAAGTTATATTAAAGCGCATGCTGGATAATGTTCCAAGCGACATAGACAAGAGAGAAGGCAGTGTTATCTACGATGCATCTGCGCCGACTTCAATCGAAGTCATGCTGCTATACGCAATGTGTGATTACTTCCTGAAGAACACATTCGGCGACACTGCAGACAGAGAATATCTTATAGAGCGTGCCAAGGAAAGAGGCTTATCTCCTAAGAAAGCGACATATGCTGTTGTTAAGGGAGCATTTACTCCGGAGACACTTAATATTCCTATAGGCTCGAGATTTTCATATGATGCGGTGAATTATGAGGTAACTGAAAAGCTGGAAAACGGCAGCTATCTTTTGAAGTGCGAGACAGCGGGTACTGTAGGTAATTTGCCGGAAGGACGTCTCGTGCCGATTGATTATATCGAAGGACTCCAGACGGCAACGCTTACTGAGGTAACAGTTCCCGGAGAAGACGAGGAAGACACAGAGGTTTTCCGAGCGAGGTACCTGGCAAGTTTTGACAGTCAGGCATACGGCGGCAATATCGCGGACTACAAAGAAAAGGTCAACGCTATTGATGGAGTCGGCGGCGTGAAGGTCTATCCAATATGGAACGGCGGGGGTACGGTCAAGGTCGTATTCATGACCTCCGAGTATGCGCCGCCAGCTGCCGAGTTTATTGAACGTGTGCAGACACTTATTGACCCTGAGACTAACCACGGGGAGGGCGTAGGTATTGCACCTATCGGACATGTAGTCACTGTTGCGGGGGCATCCAATTCGGCAATCAATATCGGACTGCATTTGTCGTTTGCCTCAGGAAGTTTTGAGGATTATCGGGAAGCTATTGAGGCTGTTCTTGATGAATATTTCCTTGAACTCAACAGAAACTGGCAGGAAACACAGACCGCGACAACTGATCAGGTATCCAACACAGGGCTGGTAGTGAGAGTATCGCAGATTGAGACTAGAATCCTCGGTATCAGCGGGATTACGGATGTGGAACATACTACATTGAACGGAATCGAAGAGAACCTCACTCTGGGCGTTGATGAACTGGCCGTGAGAGGAGAGGTGACAAATGGCTCTTGAAATAGAATCCCGTGAGCCACGCATTGAGCGTTATATCCCCGATGTTTTGGCAAACGCAAAAGAGTTTATGACTCTCGGTGCTATTGTAGACCCGGAACTAAAGCTCACATGGCAGGCTCTTATTAAGCAGATGCTGAACACCTTTGTTTACGACCTGGATAAGGACGGCGCATCCAGATGGGAGGATATGCTGCGGCTTTATCCGGGCGCAGGTGATTCACTCAACGTCCGAAAGCAAAGAATATTGGCAAGGATTAACGCGACATTGCCATATACATTCAGAAGCTTCCAGAATATGCTGAACGCTCTGTATGGAGATGAGAAAGTAGTCGAACTGCTTAATGCAGATGAGTATGAACTGTGGCTGGATTTAGCAGCGGAAGTAACATTTAAAAACGCTGAAATACGAAGGCTGGCACGGGTAATTATTCCTGCTAATCTGGATATCAAAATCAGCAATACAAAATCTGTAAATGTGAAACAGTACACAGGCTGCGTATTGTCAGTAACACACAACACAACCATTGAAGCCGAGAAAGAGCCTCATCTTACCGGGGATTATCCGATTGCAGAATATCCTGCCGGAATCATTTACACATGTAAACATATAACGATAGGAGGACAATAAAATGAGCAGTTATCCTAACACCTTGATAACAAACGCAGGGCTTGACTTGATTGCGGAAGCAAATGCACAAGGCGAAGCGCTGATTTTTACAAAAGTAAAGCTGGGCGACGGTTCCTTGCCGGAGGGCCAGAGCATTCAGACCATGACAGCTCTGATTTCGCCAAAACTGGAATCAGAGCTGACCTCCGGCAGCGTAAAGAACGGACAGGCAAAGCTTCGATTCTCTGTTGAAAACAGCGGTCTTGACGAAGGGTTCTTTGCTCGTGAGGTCGGTGTTTTTGCAAAGGTCGGCGAGGAAGGAACAGAAACGCTGTACGCTTACACCAACGGCGGGAACTATGTTGATTATATTCCAAATAAGGATGTTCCGATTGATGCGCAGATTATGGATGTATATATCGTGACCGGCAATGCCGCCACGGTGCAGATTCAGGTTGACAGCGCTGCATATGCCACGGTGCTTGACCTGGAGGAACATAATACCGGAAGCGACTCCCATGCTGACTTACTGCACCTCCGCAAACCGTCTACAGTATATGCCGTAGGTGATATTGCATACTCTCCGCAGCTGCCGTCATGGGCAAGGCTTGAGTGTGTAAAGGCGGGGACAACGGATGGCGGAGATTTGCCGATAACGTCCGTGTCCGCGGGGGGGGTACTCTTATCTGATGGTAGTGTACTGTGGATAATTGACGATGTGCGGGACTGTACGCCCGTTGGTGCGGTGAGAGGTTCACTTTATCTCGCAGCGGGCTACATAATTTCGGACGGTTCTACGGTAGACCGTGCAGATTATCCAAGACTTGTTCGCCTTGCGGACATTAACAACTTGTGGACGAATGACCCGACAAATAACGAAGGCTTGTTTGGCGTAGGTGACGGTTCTACTACGATGGTTCTGCCGAACTGGGTGGACAAATTTGAACAGTATGCAAATACTGCGGGTGCAAGTGTGGAGGCTGGACTGCCGAATATCAAGGGCGCAGCACAATACAACTTTTCCCAGATGGGACGCGGTACAGTTGATACGGACGGAGCTATCAGCGTTTATGACAATCCGAACAATAGAGCCGCGCAAACGGGTTCTGGTTCAGGCTACGCAACAATAGACTTTGATGCGTCCCGCTACAATTCAATCTATTCAGATTCCGTCACTACCGTACAACCTCCCGCAAACAAACTATTACCAATTTTACGATACTAAATCCCTGCTCCTTTCGGGCAGGGTGAAAGGAGCAAAACATGATACAAGCAGGACAATATATAACGGATGGAACGTGCGTATGGATAGTAGATGATATCCGAGATGGAGACAGAGTTGGCGACGTGGTATTTCATTCTGTATTACTTCCTGGTCATATACTTGCAGATGGTGCAGCATTAGCTGATGTAAGCACCGACTATCCTCGGTTATTGAGCTGGGCTAGAGCCAATAACATGATAACCTTGGATTCAACGGATATGGGTAAGTATTACTACGATAGCGAAGCAGATACATTGAGAGTGCCGAAAGCTGATGATGGAAGGTTTATCGAAGGTAGTACAACGGCAGGAACTGCTAAGAACGCAGGATTGCCGAATATCAAGGGGGATTTAGGTAGGCTGGCACAGGGGACAAATGGGGCCTTACCAAATGGAGCTTTTTACACAAACGGTGTAACACCTGTAGGATTTTATAGTGGAAATGATGTACGTGGTTGGACAATGAGTTATTTTGATGCTTCTCGTTCCAATTCAATCTACTCTGATTCAGTAACTACGGTACAGCCGAAAGCGTTAACATCAATCGCACAGATTAAATATTAAGGAGTGAGATTATGGACAAGACAGAAACATTACAAGCGTGGAATTATGACGGAACACCGCGCACACTGACATGGATGAACCGTTCTCCTATTAGCGGGAAATGGCAGATACCCGCAGGCGTGACGACAACGAAACCACCGAAAGCCAAGGCTGGCTATACGCTGACCTTTGATGGCGGGAAATGGACACAGACAAAAGAGGAAACCAAAGAAGAACCGAAACCAGCAGAGCCGACAGCAGAGGAACTAAAAGCGCAGGAACTGGCACAGTTAGACGCAGAATACGAAAGCGCAAAAAAGACTCTTGCCGGATACTACATTGACGCGCTCATTCACGGCGATACAGACCTGATGGAAGAACTCAAAGCAGAAATGCTTTCTCTTGATGAAGAGTACGCAGCCGAACGTGAAGGACTGGAGGGATAATCATGGCAATTAAAATCAAGAAACGGTGCATTTATTGCAGACAGGTACTCCGTGAGAACGGCACATGCCAAAACCCAAATTGTGTGCGGTACACACCGCCGAAGGATGAAACCGAAAAGAACGACAAGGAACAGCAGGCATAATATTGGCGAGCCGCCTATCCGCAAAGGATGGCGGCTTTTCTATTGGGCAGGAGGTAGAAATGGAAACAAGTACAATTCTTACCATTTTAAGCATCATCGGTGGTCTCATCGTAGCAATTAAGGGCGCCTTCGCTTTATTCCAGTTTATAGTCCAAAACATAATTACCCCATTAACATTAAATATCTCAGCATTGCAAGACACGACACGGGAACTCAAGTCACTGCTTGAACGTGTGCGCGGGGATATGCAGTCTCTGGATAAGCGCCTGACTATCGTCGAGCAGTCAGTTAAGTCAGCTCACAAAAGACTGGACCATATCTTCAGCATATGCGATCAGACACATACGACTCCAAGGAGTGACGAGGAATGAAGTCAGTTAAGGGCGTGGTTGTCAATCTGGCCAAGTGGTCGAAAGCGCATGCGTCGGAGCTTATCACGCTGATAGGGCTCCTGATATGTTGCTTCGTGCTTTTCGTGCTTATGTCCTGGGGTGTTGGCTATTACAGCAACGGTCTCTACGGAACGCGCTTCGACCTCGGCTCTGTATGGCAAGGCCTCGGGGCATGCGCTACTGCCATAGGCAGCCTGTTGACACTCGCCGGGGTCAACCTCGGCAAACAGTACATAGACAGTAAATTCAACTCCCCGATGGGGGAGAAGCCTAGAAGGGAAGGTGCAGAGAATGACAAGAGATGAACTCGCAAAGGAGATAGCGAAGGGCCTCATTGAGACGGGAGTCGAAGGGCCCTTCGATGCCGTGTCGTGCAGCACTGCCGGCGACTATCCCTCGATAGGCTGCAGCCAATGGGAGGGCGGCCGCGCCGACACTCTGCTGTCATATATCGACGGCGGGGATAAATTCATCGGAAGGACATACAGTGATATTGAAGTATCAGGAGAGCTTCCCGAGCTTGCGGAGCTTCTCGACTCAGAACAAGGACACGAAGCGCAGATAATAGTTCTTGCCAGTGATGCTATGACCTACGTTGACGCGGTGATGGATGCGGGCCTGACAGATGAGCGCTGCATTATCTACGCAGGTATATGGTGCTCTACATCGCATTACGTCGTGGCAAGGTTTATTTCGCGCCGGGCTGAACGCGGAGAAGACGTCAATAATCTTTGGACACTGGCGGAGCTCTTCGGAGCCGAGTATGCTATCGCAGCGGACTGCGAAGAGTATTCCGAAGGCTACGAAAATCGCGCCTGGAGAACATACGAGCATGTCAGTGAGCTTGATTTGTCCGAGTATGGTGTTCCTGAATATGAGGGGGCGTGATTATGTATGAAAAGAAGCATATCCTTATTGCTTGCATTGTTCTTGCTGTTGTCGCCGTCGGCTGGTATGTGTTCGGAACGTACAGAGACGGTACCGAGAGAGCTCTTGACGAAAGTATTGAACGAATGGGAACAGAGCAACAACGAGCTGCAGAGTCTGTTGGAAGAGCAGAAAGCGGACTTGAACGAAGCCTCGACGGAATTGGAGAACTTGAAGAGTACACTCGAAAAGCAGAGGGAAACGCTCGCAGCATTGAGGAAAGAATTGACAGAATGCAGAAGCGAGCTGACGATGGCACAAAACTCATTGAACGCAGCCAACGCCGAATTGAACACTATCGTAGCTGGTGTGAAGGACATTGAGAGTAAGAAACGACTCGCCGAACGCCAGCGGAACTTCTGGCAGGTCATTGCGGCGGCCCTGGGCATTTTTGCGGCAGTTAAATAAGACTCATTTTATTTATTTTTTGAGTTTATGAAAGTTACCAGCAAGTTAATTCGAACGATTTAAAATAAGCGAAAACCGCGGAATATCAAGGCTTTAGGGGTTCGCTAGATTCAATCGTTTGAATTAACTCGAACGATTAAAAACAAGTTATGAGTTTAACTCATAAAACTCAAACGGAGGTTGATTCCGTGAATAATCTGAAGAAGGAAGAGGCCCGCTGCCGAAAAAGTATCAAGACAAACTGGCGGGGCTTCGTGAAGCTCCGCCATCTCATTGACCTTTATTCTTTCGCTCCTACTCAGGAATGGGAACCTGTCACGCCTCAGGGGAATGAGGTATTCCATGCGGTGCGCTATGGACGGCCCGATTTAGTGATGTGGTGGAATCCTGAGTATAAGCAGATTGAAATGAACAGCATGGGCAGATGCCTCTGGTTCCTGTTCTGCCACTGCAACGACCTTCCATTTTAAGAAAGGACTGATGTATATGATACGATGGCTTATATTATTCCCGTTCGCCTTAATTATTACAGTGCTCGCGTACCCGCTCAATCCGTTCATCGCTCCCTTTGCGGATGACGATGGAGAGCTGCACGGATTTTTGGCCAACTTCCAGACTTGGGATAACTCGCTGAATCCCAGTGATATCACGGATATTTTTCCAGACTGGCTTTCAGATTTTTGGCCGAAGCACTACACAGAAGTTGTTATTCCGCTTCCAGAATATAATCAGAGCCGCTGGGTGACTCCATGCTTCGACCGGGATTTCGGTTTTGTCGACTCCCTGCGCCGGTATGCCTGCCGCGTCCTGTGGCTGACCAGAAACAGCGCCTACGGTTTCATGTTCCATAAGCCGTTCGGTGTGATGTCTCCATCTGCAGACCTGGTCGAGGAAGGTCACTGGACGTATGACCTTCGGAATGGAAAGTGGTTCGGCGTGTTCGCGTATAAAAACTCCGACAAGGTATTCTCCGTCGGCAGGCTGACCGTGTACTGGAATGTTTATGTCGGTTGGAAGCTTGCGACGGATAAAGACCGGCAGAGCATGTATGCGATGCGGCCGCTGTCGTTTAAATTTGAATGGAATTGACCAACGCTTTGACCAACATTTTCAAAAAACCTCCTAAAAAAGCGGGTTTTTTCGCGGATAGGAATGCTGTTTTTCGGCGAAAAGTGTACTGTTTAGCATTTGACGAAACTTAAATATAGACGTAGAATATCTAAGAGTTAAGATTTATACATAAAAGGAAATAGCATAGGAGGAAGACAGAAGATGCAGAGTTTTGAAATGGAAGTGGGCGGACGTTCCTTCGTCATTGAAAACGGAAAAATGGCGAAACAGGCGAACGGTGCCGTGCTCGTACGCTATGGGGATACGGTCGTACTGGTTACGGCAACGGCTTCGAAGGAGCCGCGTGAGGGCGTGGACTTTTTCCCGCTGACGGTTGACTATGAGGAAAAAATGTACGCGGTAGGAAAAATTCCGGGAGGCTTCATCAAAAGAGAAGGCCGTCCGGGCAATTCCGCCATTCTTTGCGCGCGTCTGATTGACCGCCCGATTCGTCCGCTTTTCAATAAGGGCTTCCGCAACGACGTACAGATTGTCGCTACGGTTATGTCCGTTGAGCAGGACAATCCGCCGGAAATCGCGGCTATGATTGGTGCTTCCTGCGCACTCTGTGTTTCGGATATTCCGTTCAACGGACCGATTGCAGGTGTTCGCGTAGGCCGTGTTGACGGTAAGTTTGTTATCAATCCGACGGTTGAGCAGCGCAAGGTTTCGGATTTGAACCTTACCGTTGCAGGCTCACATGATGCTGTCATGATGGTTGAGGCAGGTGCAAATGAGCTTCCTGAGGATGTTGTTCTTGAGGCAATCCTTTTCGGACATAAAGAGATTCAGCGTATTGTTGAGTTCCAGCGTGATATTATGGCTGCCTGCGGAAAAGAAAAGCGCGAAATGAAGCTCTTTGAGATTCCTGAGGCACTTGAAAAGGGAATCCGTGAGTATGCTGCAGAACGTCTTGATAAGGCTGTCCGCAATCCGGACAAGCTCCAGCGCGATGAAGATATTGCTGTTGTTAATGCTGACACAATGGAGCATTTCCTTGTTGAATATCCTGACAATGCGAAGGAAATCGCTCAGGTGCTCCACGATGTTGAAAAAGATATTGTGCGTCACATGATTACGCATGAAAAGATTCGTCCTGATGGACGTGCGCTTGATGAAGTACGTCCGGTAAGCTGTGAAGTAGGAATCCTGCCGCGGGCACACGGTTCCGGATTGTTCACACGCGGTCAGACACAGATTCTTACAGTCACGACACTTGGCTCTCTCAGTGACGAGCAGGTGCTTGACGGACTTGGAACAGAGAAATCGAAACGCTATATTCACCAGTATAATTTCCCCGGATACAGTGTCGGAGAGGCACGTCCAATCCGCAGCCCGGGACGCCGCGAAATCGGACACGGTGCGCTTGCTGAGCGCGCTCTTGTGCCGGTTATTCCGAGCGAAGAGGAGTTCCCGTACACTCTGAGACTTGTTTCCGAGGTCCTTGAGTCCAACGGCTCCAGCTCAATGGGAAGCGTCTGCGGAAGCACTCTGTCCCTGATGCATGCCGGTGTTCCTATCAAGCGTCCTGTTGCAGGCGTAGCAATGGGACTCGTCAAGGAAGGGGACGAGTACACAATCCTCACGGATATCCAGGGCATGGAGGATGCTCTTGGAGATATGGACTTCAAGGTAGCAGGTACGGAAGTCGGTGTCACGGCTATTCAGATGGATATCAAGATAGCAGGTATCACCCGTGAAATTCTTTCCTCAGCGCTTGCACAGGCAAAACGCGGCCGTGAGTTCATCATGGGCAAGATGATGGAATGCATCTCCGAGCCGGCGGCTGACCTTTCACCGTATGCACCGCGTGTCACGACGATGCATATCAAGACAGATAAGATTCGCACTGTCATTGGGCCGGGCGGCAAGATGATTAAGAAGATTGTCGATGAGACAGGAACTCAGATTGATATCGAAGAGGATGGAACGATTCGTATTTCAGCAACGGATCAGGATGCAGCTAAGAAGGCAGTTGCCATCATCGAGGATCTTGTACGTGAGGTCGAGGTCGGTGCTGTTTACAAGGGCAGAGTTACCCGCACGATGACATTTGGCGCTTTTGTTGAAGTTCTTCCGGGCAAGGAAGGTCTTTGCCACATTTCTCAGCTTGCAAAGGAACGTGTCGAAAAAGTAGAGGACGTTGTAAACGTTGGCGATGAGCTTGAGGTCAAGGTAACTGAGATTGACCGTCAGGGACGGGTCAATCTTTCACACAAGGTTCTTCTCTAATACGAAGGGAGCTTTTCAATATGGCCGCAAAAGAAAAGAAAGAAACTGCTAAGAAAGAGAATGTTGAAATTACTGAAAAAGAAGCTGAAGAAATTGCAATGAAGTCAGGCGAAGGCGTTGAAAAAAATGCCAAGGCCATAAAATTTCAGGAATTTCTTGTTGATAACAATATCAACGTTTTCAGCATTGAATCATTGGATGATGAGTATAAGACAGTTATTTTCCGGTCCAGAATTGAAACAAAGGGACAGATTCTGCCGATGGCAATTCTCATTGACACCAGCGTATTCACAATCATTCGTACGCAGGTGGTAACTGGAATTGCAGGAGATAAGCAGGAAAAAATCCGTTCCTACCTCAATGAGTTGAACACTAAATATAAAATCTTCAAATATTATCTGCGCCCGGACGGCATTGTTTATCTTGATGTCTGTCTGCCATTCGTGGATGAAACCTTTGACAGCAAGATGATTCAGCTGATGCTGAGCGTCCTTGTCCAGCATCTGGATGCTGTTTACAGCGAGTTTATGGCTCAGGTTTGGGGAAATTGATAAATTAAAGAAGCTTGAAAAGGCTGCTGACAAAATTGTCAGCGGTCTTTTTTTATGTAATCAATTGTCAGAAAAAGTGGTAAAATACTATTGAGTTCAATAAGGAGATTTTAATGATGTCAATGGAAATCTTTTCTTTACTGCTGCTGCTTGCTGCTATTGCTCTCGGTTTTTTACGGCGCATGAATACCGGACTTTTGTCGATTGCTTTTGCGCTTGTGCTCGGACATGCCGCAGGCATTCCTGACAAGGCTGTGATAGCCGGCTTTAATTCATCTCTTTTTTTGATTTTGCTTGGTGTTACCTATCTTTTTAGTATTGCCCAGTTAAACGGTTCACTGGCGCTTTTGGCGGAAAAGGTTGTTGCGCTGACAGGACGGCGCACGGCTTTGGTTCCTGTAGTAATTTATTTTTTTTCAACGGTGCTTTCGGCTCTTGGACCGGGAACTGTACCTACAATTGCAATAATGATGGTCTTTTCCATGACACTGGCTGCCGAGATGAAGATTTCTCCGGTCATGCTCGCGGCGCTTGTGGTGCTTGGCTCATCCGGAGGTGGAATATCCCCTCTGGCAGCTACCGGGATTATCGCAAAAAATCTGTGCGAGCAGATTGGAATTTTGGATGTTGAGAAAATATTTTTGTTAAACGGTGTGCTTTCGATGACTGTGTATGCAGCGGTGGTTTATATCGTACTGGGAGGATGGAAGCTGCGCTCAGAACACACAATAAGTCTCTCGGAGCTTCCTGCCTTTAACCGAAATCAGAAAATAACGCTGGCAGGCATATCCGTAATGGTTGTGCTGGTTATGTTTTTTCATTTTAATGTCGGTCTGACCAGCTTTTTTGTTGCTGCGGTACTATCATTTTTAAGGGTTGCGGATGAAGCCGAGGCGTTGAAGAAGGTTCCCTGGGGGACACTGCTTCTCATTGGTGGAGTCAGCGTACTGATGAATCTTATCATAAAGCTCGGCGGTATTGAGCTTTTGGCTGAGACGCTTGCATCTATAATGACTCCGTCAACATCCACGGCAATAATGGGTATTACAGCCGGATGCATGTCATGGTGCAGCTCAAGTTCAGGTGTTGTAATGCCGACATTGATTCCGGCAATTCCTGATCTTTTTGCGAAGCTTGGTGGATTTAATGAAATAGAGATGGCGACAGCTGTTTCCATGATTTCTCATTGTGCAGGCATCAGTCCGCTTTCAACCGGAGGTGGTCTTGCGCTGGCAGCATATTCTGCCTCGGCAAAGGTATTCGGTAATGACCTTCAAAAGCTGTTTGTGCAGTTGTTTGCGGTGTCCGCATGCGGAGTATTTTTCTTGTCATTTTTGGCATGGCTTGGGTTATTCCGCTGGCTGCTCTGATAGGACGGACGAACAGGTCTGTTGCAAATTGCGTATTGATTCGTTGATGAATTTTCTGACGAGCAGATAATAGAATTTAGATTTTAATACGTGAGGAGGAAGGAAAATGAATCTGAAAAGAAAATGCGCAGCTGCGCTGATGGCAGGTCTGATGGTATGCGGAACCGCTTATGCGGAAACTGCTGACAGAGAAACGATTCAGCAGGTGGCACTGCTTCAGTCGCTGGCTCAGGGATATTTCGGCGGCACTGTTACCGTTGGACAGCTTCGTGAGCTGGGTGACACCGGTATCGGCACATTCAAAGGGCTTAATGGGGAAATGATTGTGCTGGACGGAGTGGTATATCAGGCGCTGGGAAGCGGTGAGGTTGTCGTCGCCGATGATAAGGAAACAGTACCTTTTTCAAATGTAACCTTCTTTGATAAGGATATAACTCTGCCGCTGACAGGTATTAAGGACAAAACAGCGCTGGAGGCACAGCTGAACCGTGTAGTCAAAGAAAACGGTGAGAACAGCTTTTACATGATAAAGCTGCACACCACATTCCCAAGCATCCTGTTCCGCAGTGAATACGGAAGCAGTGAACCGTATCCTACGCTGGTGGGCGCACTGAAGGAAAAGCAGACTGAATTTACCCATAAGGATATTACAGGAACTATTGTAGGTCTTTACTGCCCGAATTATATGGGCGGTCTTAACTCGACGGGATGGCATTTCCATTTTATTTCAGATGATAAAAAGCACGGAGGTCATGTACTTGAGCTTTCTTTCCAAAACGGTGAGGTGCTCATGGACAAGACTGATGCTTTTTCTATGCTGCTGCCTGATGACAAGCATTTTCAGAGCTTTAATCTGGCAAAGGACATGAAGGAAGATATACGTCAGGCTGAACAGGATAAGCAGCCATTGGCGAATAAAAAATAATCGAAAGAGGGAAAATTAATGAAAAGCTTAGGGAAATTCATGTTGATTGGTGTCTTGGGAATATTGATGCTGGCTTTAGCCGGATGCGGTGGTGATAAAAAAGCCGATGATGCGAAGCCGGACATGTCAAAGCCTGTTATTGTGGGTGTGAATCCGGGACCTCATGCAGTCATCATGGAGAACGTGAAGAAGATTGCCGAGAAAAAGGGACTGAAAATTGAAATCAAAGAGTTCAGCGATTTTGTTACTCCTAATGCCGCATTGGCTGACGGGGAAATCTGGGCAAACTGCTATCAGCATGAACCGTTCCTTAAGGCTACGATGGAGAAGGAGCCGAAATACAAACTGGCAAAGGCCTTCAATACGGCACTGTTCCCAATCAATATTTACTCCAGGAAGCTTAAGCCGGGAGATACGATTCCTGATGGCGCAAAGATTGGAATTCCAAACGATCCTACAAACGGCGGACGAAGCCTGCTTCTGCTTGCGGCAAACAACCTGATTAAAGTGAAAAATCCGAAGGATATCACTACTACGGTTCAGGATATTACCGAGAATCCACACAATTATCAAATCGTAGAGATGGAAGCGGCGGCTATACCGCGCAGTCTGGATGATTTGACCTGTGCAGCCATTAATACGACGTATGCTCTGAATGCCGGCCTGAATCCCGCAACGGATCCTATCCTCAAGGAAACAAATGATTCTCTGTATGTGAATATTGTAGCTGTCCGTGAAAAGGATTTGAATGATCCTCGGCTGAAGGTGTTCCAGGAAGCATATCAATCCAAGGAAAATGCTGAATTTATAAAAAAGAATTTCCCGGGTTCTGTATATCTGGGCTGGAATGAATAAAATCCGATAAGCTTCACTGCCCCCTGTGAAAACAGGGGGCAGTGAAGTATAGAAATTGAAAGGACAGGATAACATAGTGGATATAAGGAAAAAAATCGATGTGTTTTGGCCGTATCTGCATGCAAATCCCGAGCCTGCTTTCCGTGAAATAAAGACATCTGCTTACGCAGCAGAGGTTTTACGCAAGGCAGGTTATGAGGTACAGGAAAATGTAGGAGGAACTACCGGCGTCGTAGGCATATTGGACAGCGGACGTCCGGGGCCCGTGGCAGCAGTTCGCAGCGACATGGACTGTCTGCTGTTTAAGCAGGATGACGGTACGGAAAAAGCTGTACACGCCTGTGGTCACGACGGGCATATGACAACCGTACTCGCAGTGGCGGAATGGCTCGGAGAGGAAGGTATTCCCTGCGGTAAGGTGAAAATCCTGTTCCAGCCTGCAGAGGAAATCGGAAAAGGTGCTCTTGCCATGATAGATTCAGGGGCAGTTGATGATGTTGATTATTTGTTTGGTCTTCACGTTATGCCGGAGGATATGGCACGCACAGGGGAAATTATCCCTCAAATCAGCTGGACTGCCTGTACCTTGATTGAAGCGGAGATTCGGGGCAGAGCGGCACACGGTTCACAGCCGCATAAGGGGGTAAATGCGATTGACGCCGGTGCGGCTGTAGTAAATGCGGTAAACGCGCTGCATTCAAATCCTCTTTTGGGCGGTAATGTAAAAACTACCCGTTTTCAGGGTGGAAGCGGTTCATTAAATGCAATCTGTGACAAGGTAAATTTGGGTTTTGACCTTCGCAGCACGTCCAATGAAGAAATGCTTATGCTCCGGCAGAAGGTTCATGACATTATTGTAAATACAGCCAGTGTGTACGGAGCTGAAGCGGACAGCCGTATTGTGGGAACCTGCCCTGCTGCTGAGGCCGACACGGAGCTGCTTCCTTTGGTACAGGAGGCAATTACTGATGTTCTTGGGCAGAAGGCATTGCTTCCGGTCAAGGCAATTACAGTCGGAGAGGATTTTAATTTTTACAAACAGGAGCGCCCGCGGTTAAAAACTGTTGACATGGGTGTGGGCTGCAATCTGACTCCCTGTCTTCATGATCCTGAAATGACTTATGACCGCTATGCGCTTGAGGGAGCAGTGAAGGTTTTTCACGAGCTGGTGATGCGTGTGTTAAAAGAATCAAATGCGTAAAGAGCGGAAAGATAATTGCGTTGGAAATAAGTGGCAAAACATGAACGAAGGCGTTATAATTATCTCGTGCGAAAATCTTTTTGGGGAATGGAATTATCTTTCGCACATCTGAAGGGGGCAGCAGGATGACGAAGAAATGCACGTTAGCTGAACTGGAACCGGGAATGATTTTGGACAGGACTGTGTTCACTGATAACGGTACGACGCTGATGGATGCCGGTACTGTTCTGACAGAGCACCACATCCGTATACTTGAGTCACGTTTTAGGGATGGATTCCTTTCCTTCTTCGTGCACGGTACTGCTGTGGATGATGAGCTTCAGGCTGCTCTTCAGGGAAATTTGAAGATTGAGCCGGACCATGGAATAATTGATCCGACATATGAAGGTCTCTATAACGAGGTCATGGAGCAGATGCGGCTCCTGTTTGAACAGGGAAGACAGACAGGTATTCTTGATTTGGAAATCATTGGTACTTTTTTGGCAGATAAAAAGCTGGACGACCTTTGCGACGGAGCCCGTGCTGTCGCGCAGATTCATACGATGAAGCGGGAGGGCGATCCTATTCTGCATCATTGCCTGCATGTTGCTGTGCTGGCAGGACTCATGGGGAGATGGCTCCGCTGGCCCAGGGCTGCACGTGAACGCCTTTTGCTTGCAGGTCTCCTTCACGATGTTGGAAAAATCAGGGTGCCGAGAGAGATTTTGTACAAGAAGGGTGCTTTGAACGGGCAGGAAAAGGCCGAAATGGAAAAGCATCCCAAATTTGGTTATGAAATGCTGATAAACAGCGGTCTTAAAAATGAGACGGATATTTTAAGCGGTGTGCTGCAGCATCATGAATTTTTGGACGGATCCGGATATCCTGACAAACTCAAGAGTGATAAGATATATACCTATGGCCGTATCCTGGCTATTCTTGATGCCTATGATACCATGGCAACGGAATATGGAAGTCATCAGCGTTCGCCCTTCGAGATTTTTGATGTCATTTCTTCGGAGCTTATGGCCGGCAGAATGGATGCCGAATACGGTGTCCTGTTTATAAAAAATGTATGCCATGCGCTGGTGGGCACTTGGGTTCGTCTGACAGACGGACAGCGGGCTAAGATTGTTTATATTGACCAAAGCAGAACAAGCGCTCTTCCAATCGTTGAGACCGAGCACGGCGATTTTTGGGATATCGCGACGAAAAAGGATGTAAAAATTTTGGAGATTCTGAGCGGCGATGCTTTGGCGTGATTAGTGAATATTTTTACTGTCTCTATGAAAATAGGGACAGTTTTTTGTTGCAAAATTTTAACTGTATGTTTATCTCTTTGGGCTGCAGTATACCGTTTCCTTTGAAAAAAATAAAAAGAATTGCATGACATGGACAAATTTTGAACAAAGGCGTTATAACTCGGCAAAAGATGCCATCCTTTTCCGTAAGCGGATGTTAAGACAACTAACAGGCAGTGAGCACATAACTCCTGCCTCGTTGAAACGCTGACAGAGGGAGTTTTGCCCTTGGCAAAACCGGAATAAAGGCGTTATAATCTTACTTAAGAAGTTTCGTAAGAAAGGAAAAATCATGTCAAAAGTTCCAAAATTAAATACTATTCAGTTTGGCAAGGCCGTTCCGTTCAGGGTCGAGGCTCCTTTTGAGCCTATGGGAGACCAGCCGAAAGCAATCGAGGACCTGGCTCAGGGAATCCAAAACGGAATGGATTCACAGGTGCTGCTCGGTGCGACAGGCACAGGAAAAACCTTTACAATTGCCAAGCTCATAGAGAAAGTACAGAAGCCTACACTAGTCATTGCCCATAATAAAACGCTCGCGGCACAGCTGGCGAGCGAGTTCAAAGCCTTCTTTCCCAACAATTACGTCGGATATTTTGTAAGCTATTATGATTATTACCAGCCGGAGGCATACATCCCATCTACTGATACATATATCGAAAAGGACGCGTCAATTAATGATGAGATTGATGAGCTGCGTCATTCAGCAACCTGTTCGCTTTTTGAGCGAAGAGACGTTATTGTCGTGGCCAGCGTGTCATGTATTTACGGCCTCGGTTCACCGGAAAGCTATCATGAGATGGTGCTTTCCCTGCACAAGGGACAGACAATAGAACGTGAAGCCATACTGCATAAGCTGGTTGCTATCCAGTATGAGAGAAATGATATCGGTTTTGACCGCGGAAAGTTTCGCGTGCGCGGTGATGTTATAGAAGTTTTCCCGGCAGGTTACAATAACCGCGCGGTAAGAATAGAACTGTTCGGTGATGAGATTGACCGTATTGTGGAATACGATGTGACTTCCGGAGAGGTTTACGGAGAGCGCACTCATTCCATGATTTTCCCTGCATCCCATTATGTAACGTCAAGGGAGGATATGGAGATTGCGATGCAGACGATTCGTGAGGAGCTTGATGAGCAGCTGGAATTTCTGACTGCAAAGGGCAAGCTTCTTGAGGCACAGCGTCTTAAGCAAAGAACGAATTATGACCTTGAAATGATGCAGGAAATGGGCTACTGCTCAGGCATTGAAAATTATTCAAGGCATCTTACGCACAGAAAAGCGGGGGATGCACCGTATACGCTTTTGGATTATTTTCCTGAGGACTTTCTGATTGTTATGGACGAGTCGCATGTAACCATGCCGCAGCTTCGTGCAATGTACGCGGGAGACCGCTCGCGTAAGGAGTCTTTGGTGGATAACGGCTTCCGTCTGCCTTCGGCATTTGATAACAGGCCGCTGACGTTTCAGGAGTTTGAACAGCGTATAAATCAAATAGTGTACATTTCTGCGACGCCTGCGGCTTATGAGATGGAGCGTGCACAGCAGGTTGTACAGCAGATTATTAGACCGACAGGGCTTCTTGACCCGGTAGTCGAGGTGCGTCCGCTGGAGGGACAGATTGATGACCTCCTTGGAGAGATTCAGAAGCGCACTGCTGTTCATGAGCGTGTTCTTATCACTACGCTTACGAAAAAGATGGCAGAGAATCTGACGGATTATTTGAAGGAGGCAGGGGTGAAGGTAAGATATCTTCATTCTGATATCGCTACCATTGAGCGTGCAAAGCTCATACGTGATTTGCGTGCCGGAGTTTTTGATGTACTTGTGGGTATAAATCTTCTGAGAGAGGGCCTTGATATGCCGGAGGTTTCTCTTGTTGCGATTCTGGATGCTGACAAGGAGGGCTTCCTGCGTTCGGATACGTCTCTGATACAGATTATAGGCCGCGCAGCCCGAAACGAACACGGCAGGGTTATTTTGTACGCCGATGTGGAGACGGATTCAATGAAGCGTGCGATGGACGAAACACTTCGCCGCCGTACCGTTCAGGAAGAGTTCAACAGGGAGCATAATATTACGCCGAAAACAGTAGTAAAGCCTGTAAAGGATCTGATTGAAACTACCCTTGTGGCTGAGGATGCTGCTGAGTACAGTACAGGCGAGAAGAAGAAAAAACATAAGATGACGAAGAAGGAAAAGCAGGAGCTGTTAAAGACGCTGACACGTCAGATGAAAGAGGCATCACGGGCCTTGGAGTTTGAAAAGGCGGCAGAGCTTCGCGATATGATATACGAGTTGGAAGGAAAATAAAGTAATGGACGAAATGATTCGTATCCGGGGAGCCCGGGAACACAATCTGAAAAATATAAATGTTGAGATACCAAGAAATAAGATGGTGGTTATTACGGGGCTGTCGGGCTCCGGAAAATCATCGCTTGCCTTTGACACAATATATGCTGAGGGGCAGAGACGCTATGTGGAGTCGCTGTCCTCTTACGCACGGCAGTTTTTGGGGCAGATGGATAAGCCTGATGTGGATTACATAGAGGGGCTTTCACCGGCTATAGCCATAGACCAGAAGACAACGAGCCGTAATCCACGTTCTACTGTGGGTACGGTAACGGAGATATATGATTATCTGCGTCTTCTTTTTGCCCGTGCGGGAAGACCTCACTGCCCTAAATGCGGCAAGCCTATTACACAGCAGACCGTTGACCAGATGGTTGACCGGATTACAGCGCTCCCTGAGCGTACCAAGCTTCTTGTAATGGCACAGATTATACGCGGTAAAAAAGGTCAGCACAAACAGGTGCTGGAGCACATCAGAAGAGAAGGCTACGTGCGTGTCCGTATTGATGGAACTACATACGACGTAAATGACGAAATAGAGCTGGATAAAAATAAAAAGCATACCATTGAGGTTGTAATAGACCGTCTTGTTGTACGTCCTGATATGGAGCAGCGTCTGGCAGATTCCCTTGAAACCGCGCTTAAGCTTGGACAGGGGGTAGTATACATTCAGGTGGTTGATGGAGAGACCTTGATGTTCAGCCAGAATTTTGCCTGCGTAGACTGCGGCATCAGCCTTCCTGAAATTGCGCCGCGTATGTTTTCCTTTAACAGTCCCTTCGGCGCGTGTCCTGAGTGCAGCGGAATAGGGAGCTATATGGAGTTCAACCGTGAGCTGGTCATTCCGGATGAGACGCTGACCTTTGCTGAGGGGGTTATTGCGCCTATTTCCAAAAATCTCAATTCCTATGCTATGTGTCAGATTGACGCGGTACTGAAAAAATACGGGTATACCGTTGACACCAGATGGTGCGATGTGGATAAAAAAACGCAGAAAATACTTTTGTACGGCTCCGGAGATGAGAGCTTTGATTTCTGGTATGAAAACATGTTCGGAGAATACAAGGAGCATCATGCGGTGTTCGAGGGAATCATGCCTATGCTTGACCGCCGTTATCGGGAGTCTGATTCTGATGAAATGCGTGAATCATACGAGAACTATATGACTATTAATGACTGTCCGTCGTGCCATGGAGCAAGACTTAAGCCGGAGGCGTTGGCAGTTACCGTCGGAGGCAAAAACATACAGGAAGTTACATGCATGAGTGTAAACGAATGCGATGCTTTCTTCAGGTCGGTTGAGCTTTCAGAAAAAGAGCAGAAGATTGCTGCTCAGATTCTGAAGGAAATCCATGCGCGCCTTGGGTTTTTGATTCACGTCGGACTGGATTATCTTACTCTCGCACGTGCAGCAGGTACGCTTTCAGGAGGAGAGGCGCAGCGCATACGCCTTGCGACTCAGATTGGTTCGGGACTTGTGGGAGTCCTATATATCTTGGATGAGCCGAGTATCGGACTTCATCAGAGAGATAATGACAAGCTTTTGGCAGCACTTAAGCATCTTCGTGATTTGGGCAATACGCTCATAGTTGTTGAGCATGACGAGGATACGATGTATGCCGCGGATGAGATTATTGATATAGGGCCGGGCGCAGGAGAGCACGGCGGTAAAATAGTTGCGCAGGGAACAGCGGAGGAGATTAAGAAGATTCCTGAGTCTGTCACAGGACAGTATCTGAGCCGTAAAAAATTCATACCTGTTCCATCTGAGCGTCATGCAGGAAACGGAAATTTCCTTGAGGTTGTTGACGCGTCGGAAAATAATCTTAAGCATCTCAATGTGCGTTTCCCCCTGGGTACGCTTACTCTTGTTACGGGAGTTTCCGGCTCGGGGAAAAGTACGCTCATAAATGAGGTGCTGTACAAGGGTATAGCGGCACGTCTTTACCATGCCAAAGGGCAGCCGGGACGTCATAAAAAGATACTTGGACTGGAGAACATAGATAAAATCATAAATGTAGACCAGTCGCCTATCGGACGCACGCCGCGATCAAATCCCGCGACATATACCGGTGTTTTTGATACCATCCGCCAGCTTTTCAGCGTGACAAACGAGGCGAAGGTACGCGGGTATAAGGCTGGAAGATTCAGCTTTAACGTAAAGGGCGGACGCTGTGAAGCATGCAAGGGCGACGGTATCATCAAAATTGAAATGCATTTCCTGCCGGATGTGTATGTACCATGTGAGGTCTGCAAGGGCGCAAGGTATAACAGGGAAACACTGGAGGTCAAGTACAAGGGTAAAACTATATCTGATGTGCTTAACATGACAATCGACGAGGCTGTGGAATTTTTTGAAAATGTTCCTAAAATTGCCCGCCGACTGAAGGTCATTCAGGATGTTGGGCTGGGGTATATCCGGCTTGGTCAGCCTGCAACAACGCTTTCAGGAGGAGAGGCGCAGCGCGTCAAGCTGGCAACAGAGCTTTCGCGCCGCTCCACGGGAAAAACCTTGTACATACTGGATGAGCCCACTACAGGTCTTCACACCGCGGATATAGCAAAGCTTTTGGCAATACTTCAAAGACTTGTTGAGGGCGGAGATACCGTTATCGTTATTGAACATAATCTCGATGTCATTAAAACAGCGGATTATATTATAGACCTTGGCCCTGAGGGTGGAGAAAAGGGCGGTACGATTGTGGCGGCAGGAACCCCTGAAGAAATCGTAAAGGTAAAGAAATCCTATACAGGGAAATATCTGAAGCCCGTACTTGCAGAGAAGATAAGCAGGAAGGCAGCTAAATGACAGAAATCGTAGAAGAAAAACTGAAACTGCTTCCGGATTCTCCGGGCGTCTATATCATGAAAAATGAAGCCGGCAAGGTTATTTATGTTGGCAAAGCAGTAGTGCTGAAGAACCGTGTAAGACAGTACTTTCAGAGTAATAAGGGGCATTCGCCGAAGGTTCGCGTAATGGTTTCGAAAATCGCTGATTTTGAAACTATTTTGACCGGCTCCGAGATGGAAGCCCTGATTCTTGAATGCAATCTGATAAAAAAATATCGGCCGAGGTATAACATAAGCCTGAAGGATGACAAAACGTATCCGTATGTAAAGGTGACGCTGGCGGAAAAATACCCGCGTGTGATGATTACACGGAGAATCATGAAGGACGGGGCACGGTATTTCGGACCGTATACACAGGTGGGCGCAGTCCATGAGAGTCTTAAGCTTCTGCGGAGACTGTTTCCGATGCGTACATGCAAGCACATGGACGTTGACCGCCCATGCCTGGAATATCATATCAAACGCTGTGTCGCACCCTGCACGGGAAAGGTAAACCCCGAGGAATACAAGAAAATGGTTGACGCGGTCTGTCTCTTTTTGGAAGGACGTACGGAAATTGTTGAAAAGCGTCTTGAGGAGCAGATGATGGACGCTGCAGAAAATCTGAGATTTGAAGAGGCTGCAAGGCTTAGAGATCAGCTTCACGCAGTACAGAAGGTAGCAGAAAAGCAGCGTATTGTGACGGGCTCGGGAGACCAGGATGCCATAGGTATGTCACGCTCCGAGATTGGAGTATGCGTGCAGATATTCTTCATAAGAAGCGGAAAAATGATAGGGAGAGAGCATTTTCTTCTTTCGGGAAGCGAGGAAGAAAGTAATTCTGATGTTCTCAGCGCATTTTTGAAGCAGTATTATCATCGCGCCGCATTTATTCCTCATGAGATTCTTCTTCCTATGGAGGTTTCGGAGCAGCAGGTTATAGGCGAGTGGCTGACGGAGAAAAAAGGCTCAAAGGTATATGTGGAGGTTCCGCAGCGCGGCACGAAGCATGATATCGTGATGATGGCGGAAAACAACGCTGCGAAATATCTTTCAGACGAGGCTGCACGAATAAAAACCTCAAATGAGCAGACGGAGGGCGCAGTCAGGGAGCTCGGAGAATATCTTGGTATGAAACAGCTGCCATGGCGTATGGAGTGCTTTGATATTTCGCATATCCAGGGCTCTGAGACAGTTGCTTCGATGGTTGTATTTGAAGGCGGTATTCCGAATAAGTCAGCCTATCGGAGATTTAAGATAAAAAGCGCTGAGGGAAAGCCGGATGATTTTCTTTCAATGCGTGAGGTAACTACAAGGCGGTATGGTAAGAAAGATGTGGAGGATATGCCTGACCTCATTATTATTGACGGCGGCAAGGGGCAGCTCAGCTCTGCATTGGAGATTATCCGGGGAGCGGGACATACTGCTGTTCCGGTGATTGGTCTGGCGAAGCAGTTCGAGTGGATTTTCGTCGAGGGGAAATCCGAGCCTGTTATTCTGCCCCGAAACAGTCAGGCACTTTTTCTTATGCAGCGTATACGTGACGAGGCACACAGATTTGCCATAACGTATCATCGCAGCCTCAGGGGAAAAAGGAATCTGATTTCAGTGCTGGATCATATAACTGGCATTGGTGAGAAGCGAAGACAGGCGCTGCGGAAAAAATTCGGAACAATTCAAAATATGCGCGACGCATCCGTCGAGGAGCTGGCTGCTGTGCCGGGCATGACCAGGCCTGCCGCGAGGGCTGTATATAATTTCTTTCAGGCGCATGAGGAATTTGTGAAAAAGGACATTGAAACTTCCGGGGAGGAAACATGATGGATTATAGAACGCTGAAACTGGCCGAGCTGAAAAACATTGCAAAGGAAAAAGGTATTCACGGAGTTTCGACGCTTAGAAAGGAAGAACTGATTCAGAGGCTGGAGAAGGCTGATACGGAAAATACACAGCGCGCAGCCCGCAGACCCAACAGTCGTTTGAGCGGTACTGAACAGAGAAATCCCCGTACCTACGCACAGACACGGAATACCAGGCTGCATACAGGACACAGGACGGCTGAAAGAAGCGCTTTTCATGCCAAAAGAGAAATCCCCGAAAGACGCTATGAAGGCAAATCTGAGCAGGTCTATAGAAAACCCGCAGCGGAGGCAGAAAATCCGGCTGCAGTTGAACGGGGCGGATATCAGGAAAGCCGAAACGAAAATATGCATCAGGTCGAGGGCTTTCTTGAAGTTATGAGCGAGGGCTTTGGTTTTATCCGAAGCAACGGCTATATGCCGGGAGAGAACGACACATATGTCACTCCGCCGCTGATTCGGAGATTCAAAATGAGGACCGGCGATTATGTTATCGGTATACGCCGGGAAAAGAGCCTCACTGAAAAAACAGCCGCTTTGCAGATTTTGGTGTCTGTAAACGGTATGAAGCCAAATGAGCTTTATTACAGGCCTACCTTCGAAAGATTTACTCCGATTTTCCCGGACGAACGCTATCAGCTGGAGACCTCCGAGCCTTCCGCCGCAATGCGGATAATGAATCTGATTACTCCTGTGGGCAAGGGCCAGAGAGGACTTATTGTTGCGCCGCCAAAGGCAGGAAAAACGACACTTTTGAAGTCTCTGGCAAAAGCGGTGCTGGCAAATCATCCCGATATTCATCTTATGATTCTTCTGATAGATGAACGTCCGGAAGAGGTTACGGATATCCGCGAATCCATAGTGGGAAATAACGTGGAGGTGATGGCATCAACCTTTGATGAGCTGCCTGAGCATCACAAGCATATTTCCGAAATCGCGATTGAACGGGCAAAACGTCTTGTGGAGCAGAAAAAGGATGTTGTAATTCTGCTGGACAGTATAACGCGTCTGACGCGTGCCTACAATCTGACAGGGATTCCGTCAGGAAGAACTCTCTCGGGAGGTCTTGATCCTGCCGCACTGCACATGCCAAAGCGTTTCTTCGGTGCCGCGAGAAATACAAGAGAAGCGGGCAGCCTTACGATAATTGCAACAGCGCTTATCGAGACAGGCTCCAAGCTTGACGACGTTGTATATGAAGAGTTCAAGGGAACCGGTAATATGGAGCTTACTCTTTCCCGCCGGCTGCAGGAGAGACGTATTTTCCCGGCTATTGATATATCAAAATCGGGAACGCGCAGGGAAGACCTGCTTCTGTCAGAGGAGGAGCAGCAGACGGCTGCAAGGATTCATCAGAATTACGCCGCAGAAAAGGATATGGAGCAGCTCATATCAATTTGTCAGAAGGCAAAGACACAGGAAGAATTCCAAAAAATTATTGCCGAGTGAGAGGCAGCAAAAAGTAATTTGATGAAAATCCTGAATCCAATTATACGGACTCAGGATTTTTTGATTTTTAAAAACTGTACTCTCTGCCTTGTTGCATTTGATGTTTCGCGTTATAACTCGGTAAAGGATGCCCCGCTTCTGTAAGTGGGGGGAAGATAAATAAAAGGCGGTGAATACATATCTCCCGCCTCGCGCGACGCGAAGCTAGTGCCATTGGCAAAACGCTGACAGAGGAAGTTTTGCCCTTGGCAAAACTTGAACAAAAGCGTTATAATTATTAAGAATGCGCGGAAACATGTGTAAAGAGCATTTTATATACTTATAGGGGGAATTTCATTCATGAGTGATGCGAAAAAAGTTTATGTCATAGGACATAGGAATCCGGATACGGATTCTATCTGCTCGGCTATCGCCTATGCAGAGCTGAAGCGTACAGAGGGAGTTAATGCCGTTGCGGCGCGTGCAGGACAGATAAATGAGGAGTCCAAGTATGCGCTGGAGTATTTTGGGGTTGACCTGCCTGTACTGGTGGCTGATCTTTATCCGCGTGTCAAGGATATTATGCTCGACTGCGGCACGACTGTAAAAACGACGGACAGCCTGCGCTATCTCGGACAGGTTATGCACAAGAAAAATGTCCGCTCCGTACCGGTTGTTGATGAAAAAGATGGTCTTAAGGGTATCGTTACTGTCAGCGATATGGCAAAGCGCTATTTTGAAGAGCTTAACATGGAAAATCTTGAGGCTGCAAGTGTAACAATTGCGGATGTCGCCTCTGCTATCGACGCGGAAGTGTTGGCAGGCGAAGCCAATGATACACTGCTCAGCGGAACAGTATCAATTGCCGCAGGTAAGCCGGAAACGGTTGCAGCTCATGCAGGTGCGGGAGATGTCGTCATTGCCGGCGACCGTGTTTCCCAGTCCATGAAAATCTGTCTCCAGAACGGTCCTGCATGCCTTATCCTGACTCATGGGAGCAAGCTCGAGGATGATATGCTTCCGATTGTCAAGGAAAAGAAAATAGTGGTCCTTTCCACAAAGTTTGATACCTTCACGACGGCACGTCTTATTAATCAGGCTGTTCCTGTGGGACATATCATGAATGATAAGGTAATGAGCTTCACTAAGGATGAAATGCTCAGCAATATCAAGGGAGATATTGAGGAAACCAATTATCGCAATTATCCGGTTCTGGAAGGCGGCAAACTGATTGGTCTTATAAGCCGCGACAATCTCATGATACCTGACCCGGAAAAGGTTATTCTTGTTGACCACAACGAGCGTACACAGGCAGTCGAGGGTATCGAAAACGCAAAGATTATTGAAATCATAGACCATCACAGACTGGGTGGACTTAAAACAGGAGATCCGATTTATATACGTGAAGATCCCGTTGGCTGTACGTCAACAATCATCACGGAGATGTATTTGCAGCGCGGCTATGAGATTTCTAAAAAGATTGCAGGTGTACTCATGTCAGCTATTATCTCCGATACAGTTCTGTTCAAATCCCCGACCTGTACGGAGCGCGACAAGGCTGCTGTTAAAAAGCTTGCTGAAATCGCAGGCGTTGACTATGAAAAATACGGCATGGATATGCTCAAGGCAGGCTCTGGACTCGGCAGCATGACACCGGCTGAGGTCGCCAAGAACGATAACAAAGAATTCCAGATTGGCGACTATCGTATGCTGGTCAGCCAGATTTCTGTTATGGATCCGCAGGAGGTACTGGATATCAAAGCAGATATTCTTGACGCAATGCGCGGGCTTTGCGAGAGTAACGGATATGATATGTCGCTTCTCATGGTAACGGATATCCTGAAGGAAAGCACGGAGCTCTTCTATGTGGGCTCTCCGAAGACACTGATTGGCGAGGCATTCAAAAAGGATGCTTCCGGTGACTCTGTTTATCTCCCAGGCGTTATGTCGCGTAAGAAACAGATTATTCCGCCCCTTACGGATGCCGTACAGCGCATTCAGAAATAAGTACGAAAAGGCTGTCCAAAACAGGGCAGCCTTTTACAATAGGAGGACTGTACTTGCTTAATATTTCCGATTTGAATCCCATGCAGCAGAAAGCGGTTAACTGTCTTGAAGGACCTCTGCTTATCATGGCCGGAGCCGGCTCCGGCAAGACAAAGGTACTTACCTATCGTATCGCTAATCTGTTGGAGCATAACGTTCCGCCCTACGCTATTCTTGCGATTACTTTTACCAATAAAGCCGCTCTCGAGATGCGTGAGCGCGTCAACCGTCTTATCGGTGACGAGGCAAAAAATATATGGCTCAGTACCTTTCACTCTTTCTGTGCGCGCTTTCTGCGCTTTGAGATTGAAGCAGGCGGAATCTATAAGAAAAACTTTGTAATCTATGACGCTTCGGATACAAAGGTTGTCATAAAGAAATGCCTTAAAACAATGAATCTTGATGAAAAGCAGTATGCGCCCGCGGCTATTCAGAATGCTATTTCAAATGCGAAGAATCAGCTTATGGGTCCGGATGCTTTTGCACGCGCTGCAGGGAATTTTTACGAAACAAAGGTAGCAGAGGTTTACCGCATGTATGCGGCAGAGCTTCGTAATAACAATGCACTTGATTTCGATGATTTGCTCCTTTTGACAGTTCACATTTTGAAGACCAATGATGAGGTCAGGGAAAAATATCAGCGCAGATTCAGATATATCCTCGTTGACGAGTATCAGGACACAAATCACGCACAGTATGAGCTGACGCGTCTTTTGGCTGCAGGGCACAAAAATCTCTGCGTCGTGGGTGATGCAGACCAGTCTATTTACGGCTGGCGCGGAGCGGATATTACGAACATACTGGATTTCAAGCAGGATTATCCAAACGCGGAAAAAATCATGCTCGAGCAGAATTACCGCTCTACCAAGAAAATACTTGGTGCAGCCAACGCAGTCATTGCGCATAACAGCAACCGTGAGCCGAAAAATCTTTGGACAGAGAACGCGGAAGGAGAAAATATTGTCTCTTACTGCTCGAATGATGAACGCGGTGAAGCTGACTATATTACAAATGAAATTGAAAGGGAAAAGACGCTGTACCATAAGGAATACGGGGATATAGCGGTGCTTTACCGTACAAACGCTCAATCACGTGTGCTTGAGGAAGGCTTCATGCGCGCGGGGATCCCTTACACCATGGTTGGCGGACTGAAATTCTATGACCGCAAGGAAATAAAGGATATTATCGCATATCTTCGCGTAATATTTAATCCATTGGACTCCATCAGCCTTCTCCGAATAATAAACGAGCCGAAACGCGGCCTTGGCGATACAAGTATGTCACGTGTTTCCGCATTTGCGGCGCAGTGCGGTATGAGTGTATTTGATGTCATATCCAGTCCCGATGCCCTGGATTCGGTGGATGGTCTTACAGGCAGAGCAAAAAATGCCCTGAAGGCATTTGCTGCTCAGGTTTTTGACTGGCTTGCGGCAATGGAGGAAGAGGAGCTGCCAAGCCTTGTTGAAAAGGTGCTTGATGAGTCGGGATATATCCGTGAGCTTGAAAAAGACGATAAACCCGAGAATCAGTCACGTATAGAAAACCTCAAGGAATTTATCGGTGTGGCGAAGGATTATGTAAAAAGCGGAGAAATTCCTGACCTCGAGAATTTCCTGAGCCATATTTCGCTTATTTCTGATATTGACGACGCGGATACTTCTGACGACCGTGTAACGCTCATGACACTTCATTCAGCGAAGGGTCTTGAGTTTCCTGTGGTTTTCATGGCAGGAATGGAGGATGGGCTTTTCCCTCATTCACGAACCCTGATGGATGATGAACAGATTGAAGAAGAACGCCGTACCTGTTATGTTGGCATTACTCGCGCGCAGCAGAAGCTTTACCTGACACGGGCGAGGAATCGTATGATTTTCGGAAAGCCTGCAAATTATCAGCCATCACGTTTCCTTGGAGAGATACCTCCGCAGTATCTTGAGGAGAAGAAAGAGGAAGGCGGAGGATGGGGCTTTTCACAGAGAGGACGCGGCTTTTCGCAGTATCAGCCGCGGTTCACCTCTACGCCGCAGGCAGGCGCTGCTCCGACAGGTCATGGAATGTCTGCAAGGGAAGCACTTGCGGGCTTCGGACATCAGCAGGCACCTGTGCAGAGAAATACGGCACCTGCGCCGACAGGCGGAGTTCTCAGGCCTGATATGTCTATCCAATGGAAGGTCGGAGATAAGGTACGTCATTCCAAATGGGGCATTGGAACCATTGTTTCCTTACAGGGAACGGGTGAAGAGGTCTCACTCAAAATTGCATTCCCGGGACAGGGAATTAAAGGCCTTATGCAGAAATACGCGCCGATTACGCGGGCGTGAGGATAATTAAATATTTTGTCTTTGGCAAAACATCTGCATTAGCTGTATAATAGTGTTTGTTTAGATTTTATTAGGATGGTGAAAACATGAAGGTCACAAAAGAAGATATCCAGAATGTTGCCGGACTTTCGAGACTGGCAATACCGGATACAGAGACAGATGTTTATATCGCACAGCTCGGCGGATTCCTGGAATACGTTGAGAATCTTAAGGAAATTGATACAGAGGGAGTAGCACCTACCACATATGCGCTTCCGATGCAGAATGTTTTCCGTGAGGATGTTGTAAAGCCTTCGCTTGACCGCGAAGCTGCCTTAAGCAACGCGCCTATGAAGGAAGACGGGTATTTTAAGGTTCCGCGCGTTTTGGAAGAATAATACATCTGTTGGGGAGGAAATGACTGTGACATTATGGAATAAACCGGCACATGAGCTTCATGACCTGCTGGTTAAAAAAGAAATATCCGCAACTGAACTCACACAGGACGTCCTTGCGAGAATGGATGCGGTTGAAGGAAAAGTAAAAGCATTTTTGACGATAACGAAGGAGCAGGCTCTTGAGCAGGCTAAAGCTGTAGATGAAAAAATAGCTGCAGGAGAAAATATTTCGTTTCTCGCAGGTATTCCGGGTGCAGTGAAGGACAACATCTGCACAAAGGGAGTCCGTACAACCTGTGCTTCCAAAATTCTTGAAAATTTTGTTCCGCCTTATGACGCTTCCGTTGTGACGAAGCTGCAGAAGGAGTTTCCTGTTCTTGTGGGCAAGGCAAACCTTGATGAATTTGCAATGGGCGGTTCTACGGAAAATTCGGGTTTCTATCCGACTCATAACCCGTGGAATACGGAGTGTGTACCTGGCGGAAGCTCAGGCGGCAGCGCTGCGGCTGTTGCTTCGGGAAGCGCAATTTTTGCTCTTGGCTCAGATACAGGCGGTTCTATCCGCCAGCCGGCTTCCTTCTGCGGTGTTGTAGGCATGAAGCCGACATACGGCCGTGTTTCCCGATATGGTCTTGTGGCTTATGCATCCTCTTTGGATCAGATTGGGCCTATCACCCGTGATGTTACCGACTGTGCTAATGTTCTCAACGTTATCGCAGGTCATGACGATATGGATTCTACCTCCAGCTTTGCTGAGGTTCCTGACTACACAAAGTCTCTTGTTCAGGATGTTAAAGGTCTTAAAATCGGCCTTCCGAAGGAATATTTCGTTGACGGAATGGATCAGGATGTAGAAAAGGCTGTCCGCAATGCTATTGAACAGCTCAAATCTCTTGGTGCTGAGATTGTTGAAGTATCTCTGCCCCATACAAAATATGCAATCTCCACGTATTATCTGATTGCGCCTGCAGAGGCAGCTACAAACCTTGAGCGTTATGACGGCATCAGCTACGGCGAGCGTATCGACGGTGCCGATGTAGTTGAACTCATGACGAATACCCGCAGCAAACTCTTCGGTGAAGAGGTAAAACGCCGTATTATGATCGGCAACTATGCTCTTTCCGCAGGCTACTATGACGCATACTATCTGAAAGCGCTGAAGGTGCGCACGCTTATTCAGAAGGATTATACAGACGCGTTTGAAAAGGTTGATGTTATTGCGGCTCCGACTGCACCTACACCTGCGTATAAAATCGGAGAAATGATTTCTGACCCGTTGAAGATGTATCTGCAGGATATTTGCACAGTACCTTTGAATCTGGCAGGTCTGCCGGGTATCTCCGTTCCGTGCGGATACAGTCAGAAGCACATGCCTATCGGACTTCAGCTTATCGGCAAACCTCTGGACGAGGCAACACTTATTCGTACGGCATATACGTATGAACAGAGCCAGTCCTTCCATAAGGAAATGGCAGAACTCGGAGGTGCTGAAGCATGAAATACGAAGCAGTCATCGGACTTGAAATTCACTGCGAATTAAAAACAAAAACAAAGATTTTCTGCGGATGCGAAACGGGCTTCGGCGGCGACCAGAACACGCACGTATGCCCGGTCTGTCTCGGACTTCCGGGTGTTCTCCCAACCATCAACAAACGTGTTGTGGAGTTCGGTATCAAGGCAGGACTTGCAACGAACTGCACAATCAACAAGTTCAGCAAATTCGACCGCAAAAACTACTACTATCCTGACCTTCCGAAAAACTGGCAGACCTCTCAGTATGACCTGCCTATTGCGGAGCATGGCTGGGTAGATATTGATGTCGAGGGCGAAAAGAAACGTGTCCGCCTTACACGTATCCACATGGAGGAGGACGCAGGAAAGCTGGTTCACTCAGGAAACACCATCAAGGATTCCGCGTCTTCAAATGTTGATTACAATCGTACCGGCGTTCCTTTGCTGGAAATCGTATCCGAGCCGGATATGCACACGGCTGAGGAAGCACGTACATACATGGAAAAAATCAAGGCAATCATGGAATACATCGATGTTTCCAACTGCCGCATGGAAGAAGGCAATCTCCGCGCTGATGTCAACGTCTCCATACGTCCCGTCGGCTCAAAGGAGCTCGGAACGCGCACAGAGATGAAGAATATCAACTCCTTCAAATCCCTTGTTGATGCAATCGACTATGAGATTGACCGTCAGACGGAGGTCCTTGAGGACGGCGGTCATATTGTACAGGAAACGCGTACATGGGATCCGAACCGCGGAATCACGCTTTCCATGCGCAGCAAGGAAGACGCTCACGACTACCGCTATATGCCGGAGCCTGATTTGCCGCCGATTGTTACTACGGACGAGCAGATAGAAGCATACCGCAAAGAGCTTCCTGAGCTGCCCGATGCACGCCGCGAACGCCTCGAGAAGGAATACGGTCTTTCGGATTATGATGCAGGGGTTATCACGGCATCCCGTCCGATGGCAGAATACTTCGATGAGGTCGTTGCAGGAGGCGCTGATGCCAAGCTTGCGGCAAACTGGATTATGGGCGAGCTTGCTAAGCATCTGAACGCGGAGAACAAGACTATCGTTGATTCTCCTGTGGAGCCTGCACGTCTTGCAGCGATGATTCAGATGATTACCAAAGGCACTATTTCCTCTAAGATTGCAAAGACTGTCTTCGAGGAAATGTGGACCTCCAAGGATGCCCCGGAAGAAATCGTCAAGGCAAAGGGTCTTGTTCAGATTACTGACACGAAAGCAATCGAAGAGATTGTTGACAAAGTAATCGCTGACAATCCAAAGCCGGTTGAAGATTACAAGGGCGGAAACAAGAAAGCTATCGGCGCGCTTGTCGGACAGGTTATGAAGCAGTCCAAAGGCAAGGCAAATCCGCAGATGGTAAATCAGCTGCTTGCGCAGAAGCTTGGATAAAGACATAAGAAAAGAGAACCGTTCACGCGGTTCTCTTTTTTTATCAGATTTTGAAGTTTTCCTGCGACAATTTTTTTACAGCCTTTTCAAGGAGCTTTGTTACGCAGAATATGTCGTCCATTTCGGCGTGCTCGGCAGCGTTGTGGCTGATACCGTCCTTGCATGGGATGAATAACATTCCGGCAGGAGCGTAGGGCGCCCAGAACATTGTATCGTGGCCTGCGCCGCTTGGCATGCGTTTGTAGGAAACTTCTTCATCCTCACAGATGGAGCTCAAATAATCTACCATAGGGGCAGACAGCGGTACAGGGGTTTCATCAGAGATTACCTTGATTTCGTATTCAATATCACGCTTTTTGCAGACGATGTCGATTCCTTTTTTCAGAGTTTCAACAATCTTGGCCTTCGCGTCTTTGTCTATGCTGCGGATATCAATTCCCATTTCCGCTTCACCGGGTATAACATTCATGACACCCGGAGTAATATTGAGGATACCGACTGTTCCGACTGCGGGCGGATTCTGCTGCTCAGAAGCAAGCTTTTCAACAAGCAGCGTGATTTCCGCTGATGCACACAGAGCATCGGAGCGCATTCCCATTGGCGTTGCTCCGCTGTGGTCGGCCTTTCCGTGGAGGAAGACTCGCAGACGTGTGGGAGCGGCGATGCCTGTGACGACACCAATTTGTGTTTTTTCGTATTCCAGGACCTTTCCCTGCTCGATATGAACCTCAAGAAATGCTTTCAAAGGTTCATTGTACACTGCTTCGGAAATATTATCAGGGGATAAATTTCTGGATTTTAAGACCTCGTAAAGAGATTTTCCGTCCTTTCCCTTGAGGCTGTGAAGGTCATCAGTGGAAAGCTCTCCACGCATAACACGGCTGCCCAGCTCTGCCATTCCGAAGCGGCTGGATTCCTCGCACATAAAGATGACAGCTTCAAGCGGATGCTCGTTTTGGAAATTTTCTTCATCGAGGCTTTTCATTACCTCAATGGAAGCAAGAACACCAAGTACGCCGTCATAGTTGCCGCCAGCTGGAACGCTGTCCCCGTGGGAGCCGAACATAATGGCAGGCAGTGATGGATTTCTGCCCTCGCGGCGTGCAATGACGTTGCCGAATGCATCAATGCGTATAGAAAGTCCCGCGTCCTTCATGAGGCTCATTAGATATTCCCGTCCCTGCCAGTCGCTGTCGGAGAAGGCAAGACGGAAGATGCCGGGCTTTTCATTCGGTGTTGAGATTTTCTCCATCTCAGAAAAATGCTTTGCTAAACGTTCTTTAGAAATCACAGTTGTATCCCTCCCAAAGATTAAACAACTCTATTTTATTTCCACGACGAAAAAATGTAAAGAAAAGTGTTAATAAATCCTCTGCCGTCATGGAAAGATAGATATACAAATGCTATAATATACACAATACATGGAAAGTATGGACGCAGGGAGATCTTCGATGAATGATAAAGGAAATGAAACCGTAACAATTGAAGATATTATTGAGCTGGCACGTAAAACGCAGCCTGAGGCAGATCTTGATGTAATATACAGCGCTTATGAGCTTGCACGTAAAGCCCATGAGGGACAGAAGCGTGCGTCAGGAGAGGAGTATATAATTCATCCTCTGAATGTGGCAAAGATACTCTGTGATATGCATCTTGACGAGGCAACTATAAGTGCTGCTCTTCTGCACGATGTCGTTGAAGATACGACATATACGATAGAGGAAATGCAGGAGCAGTTCGGCGATGAGATTGCCATGCTTATCGACGGCGTTACAAAGTTAGGTAAAATCGAATATAAGTCAAAGGAAGAACAGCAGCTTGAGAATTATCGCAAGCTGTTTTTAGCCATGGCAAAAGATATTCGTGTCATACTCATAAAGCTGGCCGACCGTCTGCATAATATGCGTACGCTGAAATATATGCGTGAGGACAAGCAGAAGCGTATTGCCAGTGAGACTATAGAAATCTACGCGCCTCTTGCAAACCGTCTTGGTATTTCCAGTATCAAGTGGGAGCTTGAGGATCTTTGTCTTCGCTATCTTGAGCCGGAGATATACTACGACCTTGTCGAGAGCGTAAAGCAGAAACGCCGTGAACGTCAGGAATTTATAGATGCTGCAATCGAGCAGCTTACTCAAATGCTGAAGGATGGCGGAATAAAAGCAGAAATACGCGGACGCGCAAAGCATTTCTACAGTATTTACAAAAAAATGAAACGTGACAACAAGGACATAAGCGAGATATATGATTTATCCGCCGTGCGCGTTCTTGTTGATTCGGTGCGTGACTGCTATGCCGTTTTGGGCGTTATTCACGCAATGTGGAAGCCTATGCCGGGACGGTTTAAGGATTATATTGCGATGCCAAAATCCAACGGCTATCAGTCCCTTCATACTACCGTTATGACTCGGGGATATCCGCTTGAGATTCAGATTCGCACATTTAATATGCATCAGGTATCTGAATACGGTGTCGCTGCCCACTGGAAGTATAAAGAAGCAGGCAAGAGCATAGGTGCTGCCGATACATATGACCAAAAGCTGTCATGGCTTCGTCAGATGGTAAGTCTTCAGCAGGAGCTCAGTGATCCGAGGGAATATGTCGAGGCATTGAAGGTTGACGTATTCTCCGACGAGGTTTTTGTATTTACTCCAAAGGGTGATGTTATTGACCTGCCGAAGGGCTCAATCCCACTGGATTTCGCGTATCGTATACATACCGAGGTGGGGCATCACTGTGTCGGTGCAAAGGTCAACGGAAAACTTGTTCCTCTGGAATATAAGCTTAAAAACGGAGATATTGTTTCAATTATTACCAATAAGGCGAATAACGGTCCAAGCCCGGACTGGCTGAATATAGTTGCGTCTTCGGAAACGAGAAACAAGATTCGTTCATGGTTCAAAAAAGCGAAGCGTGAGGAAAATATTGAGCGTGGAATGGGCATGCTTGAAAAGGAAGCAAAACGCCTTGGCTACGAGCCGAAGCAGCTTTTCAAATCAGGTCGTTTGCTTGAGGTTGCCAAGAAGCTGAATATCTCACAGGAAGAGGATCTGCTGGCTGCCGTTGGGTATGGCGGCATCACCATGAACGGCATCATGTCGAAGCTGATAGAGCTGCACAAAAAAGAACTCAAAGAAGCAGCGGGGCCGGATATTTCAAAGCTTCTCAGCGAATTGAAGCCAACCCATGGCAAAATGAAAAAATCAAGCCACGGTATCCTGGTTGAGGGTGAGGCAGGACTTCTGGTGCGCCTTGCCCGCTGCTGCAATCCGATTCCGGGAGATCCTATTGTTGGCTATATTACGCGCGGACGCGGCGTATCTGTACATCGGGCGGACTGTCCGAACGTACTCGGTGATATGGGGGATTTCTCACGCCTTATTGAGGTAGACTGGGATATCGGGCTGGATAAGGTCTATACAGTGCAGATTACAATCGTGGCAAACGACAAGAGCGGCGTGCTGACTACGCTTTTGGCTGTGCCTTCGGAAATGAAGGTAAATATCAGCTCCATCAACGCAAAGCCGAACCGCAGGAACAAGACATCGACTATTATGATGGGACTCGATGTAAAAAATGCACAGCAGATTCAGCAGATTATGACCAAGCTGCGTCGTTTGAAGGATGTTTACAGCGTCACCAGAGCACTTTCAACAAATATGAAGGAGATTAATATTGATGAAAGTTGAATATTTTGTAGTAGGCCCGATTGATGTGAACTGCTATGTTATTTCCGATGATAACGGAATCGGGGCTGTTATTGACCCGGGAGGCAATGCAGAGCGTATTCTGGCGTATATAAAAAAAGAAAATCTGGACATACGTTATGTTCTTAATACTCATGGGCATGGAGACCACATAGGTGCCGATGATGCAGTGCGCGATGGAACAGGGGCGCCTCTTTACATTCATGCGGCCGATGCGGATATGCTTACGGATGCAAGAAAAAATCTTTCCGCGTTCATGGGATATCAGGCTCTTGCACGGCCGGCCGATGTGCTTTTGCACGGAGGTGAGGAAATCACTGTTGGTGATATTAAACTGAAGGTCGTTTGTACTCCGGGCCATTCCGCGGGAGGAGTATGCTTTGTCGGGGATGGATTTGTTTTCAGCGGTGACGCGCTTTTTGCCGATTCCATCGGAAGAACGGATTTCCCGGGAGGCTCACAGTCGGAGCTTGTTAGCTCAATAAAGAGGGAACTAATGGTGCTTCCTGATGAAACAGAGGTATATCCCGGTCACGGCCCCAAAACAACAATCGGATGGGAAAAAGTATATAATCCTTACCTTCAGTGGTAAAAATAACTTTTTTCTATGCTTGAAGGATTTACAATATATGTTATTATATATTACGGAAAACAGATAATTTGAATTTCTGCGTTTGGTAAAGAATGCAGAAAAATACCGAGAAAAGAGCGTGAATAAAATGAGTGCTTTGCTTACAGATCTTCGTGGACGGGGATGCGATATTGACAGTGCAATGACACGTTTTTTAAACAATGAGGAGTTTTATGCTAAGCTGTATAAGAAATTTGTGGCTGATCCTGCGTTTGAAGGGCTTGGGGAAGCTTTGGACACACAGGATGCTGATCTGGCCTTCCGTCATGCACATACACTGAAGGGCCTTACTGCTAATATGGGCCTTACTCCGTTGTATGATCTTGTTGTAAAAATTGTCGAGCCGCTGCGTGAGGGAAACTGCAAGCCTGAGCTCAAGAAGATATATGATGAGCTTATGGAGCAGATGAAGGTATATCGTATTTTGGCAGCTCGCGACGGGGAGTGACACTGTTCATGGGAGAGAACGCGAAAGAGCAGGTGGTTTCTGTGGAAGGGCATCACGAGCATTCGCATAGTCACGGGCACACACATGACCATGTGCATGAGCACGACCATGAGCACGGTCATGTCCATTCCCATGAGCATACAAAGGCTGTACTGAATCGTATGGCACGGCTTATCGGGCACATGCAGTCGATACGCCGCATGGTTGAAGAAGGGCGCGACTGCAGTGAGGTGCTGGTGCAGATTTCAGCAGTAAATGCGGCGCTCAGAAATGTTGGCAAGATTATTTTAAAGGATCACATGGAGCATTGTATCGTCGATGCAGTGCAGCAAAATGACCAGGCGGCAATAGACCGTTTTGAAAAAGCATTGGATCAATTTATGAAATGAAGAGCGAAAGAGAGGCATTTCCGACGTACGGAAATGCCTCTCTTTTTGTCATAATCATATTGTCGGGAAGAGATTTGCTATAGAAACAAATCCGTTCTTTGCCAGCTTGTTCTGGCAGTTCTCGAGAAATGCCGCGAGTCTTGGAACGCGGAGACGCGCCTTGAAACGGAACAGCGTATGGGTGTTTCCTCCGAAAATAGGAACACGGTGCAGCTCATACATATTATCCCCTGTGTGAGTACGTCCCAGGTCTACAGTAAATGCGGCACGATAGCCGTTGTTTTTTACCATGGATTGAATAGAATCCGTTATATATCCGCAGGGATACGCCAAAAAGTTTACAGGACGTCCGAGATGCCATTCAATAGCCAGCTTGGAGTTTTTCAGCTGATTTTCGATTTCTTCCTCTGATTGTAATTCGGTAAGCACGGCATGACTCAGCGTATGACTTCCGAATTCTATGTTGTTTTCCTGCATTTCCTTTATCTGCGGCCATGTAAGATAATTGGGATAACGGCCTACATAATCCGAAATAAGGAATATTATTCCGTGCATGCCGCGTTCCTTAAGTATGGGATAGGCGACAGTATAATTATCCACATATCCGTCATCAAAGGTTATCAGGACAGGTTTTTCAGGGAGAGCAGTGCCTTTTTCAAGCGCGTCAGCCAGCTCGTCTGCTGTAATAGTGTGGTAGCCCTCTTTTTTCAGGTAATCCATCTGAGCCGCGAACTGTGATGAAGAAACGGTGAGCGCATTTTCATCCTTGTCATTAATCTGATGGTAGTTCAAAACAGGGATGCCGCTCGGCTCTGAAAGCAGGGCATAAGCTGTCAGTGCAAGAAAAACAAGTAAAACGGCAATAAATCGATATAAAAATTTCATATTTTGAAAACCTTCTCTAAAACTTCTTTACTATGCAAATACATTCATCAATATACCTCTGTAAAAATGGCATGTCAAGCGCTGCAGGAAGCCTGGTATAGATTTGGTCAAAAAGAAAATTATTATCAGCAGGTTTTTTATGCTATACTATGTAGCAGGTTAGTAAAAAGGAGAAGAAAGATGGATAGAAACGATTTATGTTGGTGCGGAAGCGGAAAGAAATATAAGCATTGTCATCTGAAGTTTGACGCACGTCTGAGTGAAATTAAATATGATTTTTTCAAGGGACAGGTTCGTCCTCCGCATAAAATTATAAATAACGAAAAGGATATAGAAGGGATTCGCAAAAGCGGAGTCATAAATGATGCCGTACTTGACCTTATGGCTGAAATGATTCGCCCCGGTATTGATACGGAGACACTTGACAGGGCTGCCGGAGAATATATCACATCCCATGGCGGCATCCCCGCGTGCCTTAATTATGAAGGATTTCCCAAAAACGTATGTATCTCAATAAATGAAGTGGTATGTCACGGTATTGCTTCTCCGAAGACAATCCTCAAAGAGGGTGACATAGTGAACGTCGACTCGACGACGATTCTCGACGGATATTATGCTGATGCATCGCGTATGTACATGGTAGGAGAGGTTTCTCCCGGCGCAAAACGTCTTGTCGAAGTGGCCCGTGAGTGTATGGAGCTTGGTATCGAAGCTGCCAAGCCCTGGCATTGGCTGGGTGATATCGGAGCTGCGTGCGGCGCGCACGCGCACAAAAACGGATATTCCGTAGTTACAGATTTGGGCGGACACGGCGTGGGAAAGGATTTCCATATGGAGCCGTTTGTTCCTCATATTGGTGAAGTCGGAACCGGAATGCTGCTCGTTCCGGGAATGGTACTGACTGTAGAACCGATGATAAACGAAGGTACTTATAAGGTAACTGTTGACAAAAAAGACGGGTGGACCGTTCGGACGAAAGACCGTAAGCTTTCGGCACAGTGGGAAAAAACCATACTTATTACAGAAACGGGTACGGAGGTATTATCAAGCTGATGAGTAATTTTGAAGAGCTTGGAATCCGCGGCGAGGTTGTGAAGCTTCTTCGTCATGCGGGAATACATGAAGCAACTCCTGTACAGGAGAAGGCTGTTCCTGTTGTCCGTGGAGGAAACGATGCTATCGTACAGGCTCCGACGGGAACAGGAAAGACGCTTGCTTTTTTGCTTCCTTTATTGGAGCGCATGAAATCGGGTGTCGATACGGCCCAGACACTTATAGTTACTCCGACGCGTGAGCTTACCAGGCAAATCGGAAAGGTTGCTCAGACTGTCTGCCCTGCCTATGACATCAGGGCTTTGGCATTGTACGGAGGACAGGACATTGAGAAGGAAAAGGAGCGGCTGGGACGTCATCCGCAGCTGATTATAGGGACGCCGGGGAGGCTTCTTGACCACTTGAGGAGAAAGACGCTTCAGCTTTCGCAGGCAAACAAGGTTGTTCTTGATGAAGCCGATGAAATGATGAAGCTTGGCTTCCTTGAGGATGTTGAGGTGCTTCTGAAAGCTCTCGCCGCAGACCGCCAGCTTCTGCTGTTCTCTGCGACGATTCCGGATCGTGTGCGTGCGCTGGCACATCGTTATATGAATCAGCCCAAGGAAATCAAGGTTGAGGCAGATGCGCCTACGCTTGATGCAATTCATCAGACAATTGTTGATTCCAGTGAGGAAACAAAGCTTGACCAGCTTTGCGAGATAATAAATACTCGTCAGCCGTATCTGATGATGGTCTTCTGCATGACAAAGCAGAAGGTTCATCAGGTGATGATGGCACTTGCCCAGCGCGGCTATCTTGTTGATGAACTGCATGGGGATTTGACACAGGCACAACGGAATTTTGTAATGAAAAAATTCCGCAGTGCAGAGCTGCAGATTCTGGTTACCACTGATATTGCTGCCCGTGGACTTGATATTGAGGGAGTAACGCATGTTGTAAACTACGATATTCCACGCTCCACAGAGGATTATATTCACAGAATCGGACGTACAGGACGTGCAGGCCGCGAAGGAGAGGCGATTACCTTCGTGAATGCCCGTCAGTATGACAAGCTTCGTGCAATAGAGGCAGGCATCAGAAAACATATTGTGAAGCAGCGTTCCGCACGCAGCAGAGAAAAAGCAAAGGCTCGTGAACAGATTGCCGCGAAAATTCGCAGGGAGCGGCAGGAAGAAAAGAAAAAGAACGCAAAACCCCTGAGCAAGTATGCCAACCGAAAAGGTGCCGGTCATAAGGGCAGGGATATGAGAAGCCGCAGGAATCCTGCAGCGAGATACTCAAAGCCCGGGCAGAAGAAAAAAAGATAAGCTTGAGAGAACCTATGCAAAAAGCGTAGGTTCTTTTTCTTATTGTAGAAAGTTTTACATAACCGGCAGGAATTTTTTTTTTGACATAGAATATATACTAAAGTTGAAAGAATATTCTTATGCAAACCACAATATTAGTATGGAGGGGAAATCATGAGTGAAGCGACTAATACGATTGCCATTGTCTGCGGTGGAGGACCTGCCCCCGGTATCAACGGAGTTATTTCTGCTGTGACGATTGAAGCAAGAAAACACGGTTGGGATGTCCTCGGAATGTATGACGGATTTTCACATCTGGCGAAGCGTGAAAAGGACTACATAAGGCTTCAGTACAATGATGTGAGCCGTATCCATTTAACCGGAGGATGTATTCTGCGCATGTCCAGATACAATCCGACGAAGTCAGAGGCAGATTTGGAAGCTGTAGTAGATACGCTGGGCGAGCTTGGGGTAACACATCTTGTTACAATCGGTGGAGATGATACAGCGTATAGCGCCGCAAAGGTGTCCGAGTGTGCGAAGAAGGCAGGATGGACATTAAACGTTGTGCATGTCCCCAAGACCATTGATAACGACCTTCCGCTTCCTGAAGGAGTGCCCACCTTTGGCTTTGAAACGGCACGTGCTTTTGGCACGACTGAGCTTCAGAATCTCATGGAGGATGCAAGAACAACCTCGAACCGATGGTATTTTGCAATAGCTATGGGCCGCACGGCAGGTCATCTGGCTCTTGGAATGGGACGTTCTTCAGGCTCTATACTTACTGTCATTCCGGAAGAATTTACTCAGGAAAAAATACCTCTTCAGCACATTGTTGATATCATTACAGGCTCTATAATGAAGCGCAATCATCTCGGTAAAACCTACGGTGTGGCTGTTGTTGCTGAAGGAGTTATCGAGAAAATAGCCCAGGAAGATTTGGAAAAGATGGGACCGGTAGCGTTGGATGAGCATGGTCACATCCGCTATGCAGAGCTTGACTTTGGGGAAATTTTGAAAAAAGCGGTCCTTGCTGAACTTAAAAAATTCGGCTTGAAGCCAACAGTTGTAGCGAAGGATATCGGCTATGAGCTGCGCTGTGCGGCGCCTATTGCGTATGACATTGATTATACCCGTTCCTTGGGCTATGAGGCGGTCCGTTTCCTGCTGAGAGGAAAATCCGGCGCGATGATTTCAATTCAGGATGAGCTGGCTGTGCCTCTTTATTTTGAGGACATCCGTGATCCGGAAACAGGCCGCACACGCGTCCGCCGCGTTGATGTTGAATCCGTGCATTACCGCATTGCACGCGGCTTTATGATGCGTCTTGAAAAGGATGACCTTGAGGACGCGGAGCTTGCGTCTGCATACGGAATGTCCGTCGAGGAGTTCAAAAAACGTTATCAGTACCTTTTTGAGTAATGTTGGACAAAAAAATAGCTATGTGATATACTTTCACTTGTTTGTAAAGCGCTCGTAGTCCAGTGGATAGGACGTTAGCCTCCGGAGCTGAAAGCGGCGGTTCGACTCCGCCCGAGCGCACCATGAATTTTTGCTGCACATGAGGTTTCCTCGTGTGCAGTTTTTTTATCAATTATCACTTGTTTTGTTGGCATCACGACTTTTGAAAATTGACTTTGATGTTGGAGTTTACTATAATTATTAAGTTAACACAATGCAAAAAGACCAGACTTTTGGGGGTTGATGAGTTTGAAGTATATGACAGGCAATGAGCTGCGCGAAGCGTATCTTAAATTTTTTGCCGAAAAGAAAGGCCATCTCCGAATGGAGAGTTTTTCTCTGATTCCGGAAAATGATCCGACTCTGCTTTTGATTGGTGCAGGAATGGCACCGCTGAAGCCGTTCTTTACGGGAAAAATGAAACCGCCTCGTACGCGTGTTACGACAAGCCAGCGCTGCGTGCGTACCGGTGATATCGAGAACGTCGGACGTACGGCCCGTCATCAGACATATTTTGAAATGCTGGGAAACTTCTCCTTCGGTGATTATTTCAAGAAGGAAGCTATTTCCTGGGCATGGGAATTTTTGACAGAGGTTGTTGAACTTCCGAAGGATAAGCTTTACGCGACAATTTATCCGAAGGATGATGAGGCTGCTGCTATTTGGCGCGAGCAGCCGGGCTTTGATCCGACGCATATAGTTCCGCTTGAGGATAATTTCTGGGAAATCGGACCTGGACCATGCGGTCCGGACTCCGAGATTTATATTGACCTCGGTGAAGAGCGTGGCTGCGGAGAGCCGACATGCGGTGTAGGCTGCGACTGTGACCGTTATCTTGAAATCTGGAATCTTGTTTTCACTCAGTTTGACCGCACTGAGGATGGCAAGTACAATCCTCTGGCACATAAGAATATTGATACGGGCTGCGGACTTGAGCGTATTGCGTCTGTTGTTCAGGGCAAGCCGTCCAATTTTGAGACAGATTTGCTTTTCCCGATTATTGAGTATGCTGCGGCAAAAGCCGGTGTTGAATACGGCAAGGATGCAGAGACGGACGTTTCCCTGAAGGTTATTGCAGACCATGCACGCAGCATGTCCATTATGATTATGGACGGCATTCTTCCGTCCAACGAAGGACGAGGCTATGTTCTCCGTCGTATTCTCCGTCGCGCGGTACGTCACGGAAGACTGCTCGGTATTAAGGATACCTTCCTTACAGGAGCTGTTGACGCTGTTGTCAAGATTTATCAGGATGCATCTGATTTCGGTGCGCTTGTTGCAAAGCAGGATTACATTAAAAAGGTCATTCTTCTTGAGGAGGAACGTTTCCAGGCTACGCTGACTCAGGGCATGGAGCTTCTGAATGAGCACATGGAGGCATTGAAAAAGGAAGGCGGCAAGGTTCTTGGCGGTGCGGACGCATTTAAGCTTTATGATACCTTCGGCTTCCCATGGGAGCTCACTGAAGAAATTCTTCATGAAAACGGACTTGAGCTTGACGAGAAGGGCTTTGAAGCAGAAATGCAGGCACAGAGAGAGCGTGCACGTTCAGCCCGCAAAGCAAACCAGCGCGTTGCTGTTCCGGATCTTCGCGACCGTGTTGATGTAACAAAGCTTCGTCAGGACGAATCAGCTGTTGAGGCAAAGGTTGTCTGCATCTGGAAGGACGGCGTTCTTGTTGATGAGCTTAAGGACGGCGAAGAAGCAGGTATCATCCTTGATGTAACACCTTTCTACGCTGAAGGCGGCGGACAGGTCGGAGATGCAGGTCTTCTGATTTCCGAGCTTGGACGTGTTCAGGTCTCCAATGCCAAAAAGCTGCCGGATGGTACGGTTTACCATGTTTCATACATGGAAGAAGGTATGCTTAAGGTTGGAGATTCCGTAAAGATTGAAATAGATTCGGTACGTAAGCTGGCATCCGCACGCAATCACACGGCAACACATCTGATGCAGGCAGCATTGAAGAAGGTCGTCGGAAATCAGGTCAATCAGGCAGGTTCTTTGGTAACACCAGAACGTCTGCGTTTTGACTTCTCGAACTTCGAGCCGGTTACGGAGCAGCAGCTTGCTGATGTAGAGGAGCTCGTAAATGAGGTCATCCTGAAAGGTCAGGATGTGGAAATATCCCACATGAAGCAGGATGAAGCACGCGAAAAGGGCGCTATGGCACTTTTCAGCGAGAAATACGGCGATATCGTCCGTGTTGTTACAGTCCCGGGCTTCAGCATGGAGCTTTGCGGCGGTTCCCATGTCAAGAATGTCGGTCAGATCGGCATGTTTAAGATTGTCAGCGAGACAGGTGTTGCAGCAGGTGTCCGCCGTATTGAGGCTGTTACAGGCGCTGCTGCTCTGGCGTATGCGAAGAAAAACGAGACAATTGTCCGTGAAGCATCAGAGCTTTTGAAATGCCATGCTGATGATATGACGGCACGTATCACGACACTCGTTGACGAAAACAAGCAGATGTCCCAGAAACTCGATGAGGTTCGAAAGGCACAGGAGAAGGAAGACGCGCAGAAGCTCCTGTCTGACGCAGTAGAAATTGCGGGTGTTAACCTTGTCAAAGGTACTGTCAATGTGGGCGGTATGGATGAGCTTCGTGAAATGGCAGATTTGGCCTGTGACAAGCTGGAGAACGGAGTCGCTGTTCTCGGTGCAGCTATTGATGGCAAGGTAAATCTGGTTGTAAAGGCATCCAAGGAAGCTGTCAAGAAAGGCGTCCATGCCGGCAAGATAATAAAAGAAATGGCAGCTGTTGTCGGCGGCGGCGGTGGCGGTCGTCCGGATATGGCGCAGGCCGGAGGAAAGTTTGCAGAAAAGCTTCCTGAGGCAATAGAAAAAGCAGAAGCTGTTATCAAAGAACAGTTAAAGTGATTTTCGGTTAACATTAAGACGCGCAGATATTCTGCGCGTCTTTTGTGGCAGTTAGGGCATTGAGGGATTATGACAGAAATTGATATAAGCAGTACAGTCAACAGAATTTTAAAATATGGATTGGTTGGAATGATTGCTGCTGCTGTGTTATGCTCCGGTGCTGTATGGTGGTATCAGAGTACTCACAGAGTTCTTAACATAGCAGACGCGGTAGTAAAAGGAAATGCTGTTGGAGCCAGAACAAAGGCTGATGGCGTAATTACCGAGATTCTCGTCAAAGATGGAGAGAACGTAAAATCCGGTCAGCCTTTGGCTAAAATTGAGGTAAAGGTTTCTGAGGAACAGATTCAGCAGCTGGAAAAAACCGTTGAGCTTGCAAAGCAGAATCTTACCCGTGTTCAGCAGGGGACAACCGTATCTCAGCCTGTTGTTATAGAAGGCGGTTCCGGTGGTTCTTCTGCGCAGGCTGCGGCAAGACTTGAGCGGATGGAGGAGCTTTATTCCATCGGTGCGGTCAGCGCGCGGCAGGTTGAAGAAGCACGCGCAGAATATGAGATGTCAGGGGCCTATGCTCCGACTGTTTCATATCAGACTGTTCATCAGCCTGCAAGTGAACAGGCAATACGTCAGGCAGAGCTTACGGTGAGACAGGCTGAGGCCGCGCTGGCAAAGGCACAGCAGGCATCACAGGCTACAGAAATCACAGCGCCGGTCGCAGGCACGGTATATCTTTCTGAATTAAAAGCTGATGATGAAGTAAAGGCCGGACAGGTAATCCTTTCCATCGGAAACTCGGAAAGCTTCTGGATAGAGGCTTATGTCGATCCCGAGAGGGAAGAACTCCTGAGTCTTGGACAATATGTATCTTACACTGTCAGCGGTAAAACCTTTGAAGGTACTATCACCGATATTGAGCAGCCGAAGGGAAAAAAGGAAGTTAAGGCAGGAACGGAAGGCTTCGATCCCAACGATATTCATGCCGGGAAGTTAATAGTTCGTATCGCGCTTCCTGAGAAATGGGATAAAGTATTCCGTCCTCAGGCAAGAGCTGTTGTAAAAGTTAACCTGTGAAAAACGAAGGGCGTCACGCATTTGCGTGACGCCCTTTAGGCTTGTGCCCATCATACAAAATATGACGTTTTCAGTTGTTGAGTTCGCACTTGATTTTTGCGACAGTGCCGCGGATTACTTTGAACTCAATTTTCATACCGCTGTCTGCAGCGTAATAGGTGTATTCCTGTACGCCATCCTCATTCTTCAGCTTGTCGGGGTGTCCGTAGGCTTCAGTGACAGCACTTTCGGAGGAACCGATTGTTATTCCTGCAGGTGTCGCAATATCACTGGAACCGGAGAGCTTTATTTCTTCGATTGTACGACGTGTATAATCGTCTAAATCGATCTTGATGCCGTTCTGAAATAAAGCTTCCTCTCCTTGGTCATGGTACGTCGGCTGTCCGAACGCAGCAATGGCTTCATCTATGTTCATGCCGGGCTTGATTCCGCCAATGGCAATGTCTGTGCTTGGAATTGCTGCAAAACCTGTCGTACCGGCCATCATCAGAAATCCGGTCAAGCATGTTGTCAGCTCTTTAATCAATTTGTCACATCCTCTCTTTTTTGTATAACTCCGTTTTTGGACATGTACATTATAATAATCGAATTATATAATTTTTGCAAGAAAAATTTACCATTTTTTGTAAATTAATAAAATTTTTAATAAAAAACCGGATTGTCATAGGAATATATCCTTGATAATCCGGTGTTTTTTATTCCGATTTGAGTAGTTTTTCTTTGAGCTGTTTGTAACGGCGAGTGTAATAGGGGCCGTTCTGTGCTTCGCGGTGGTCAAAGCCGTATGCGCGGCGGCTGACAGCCAGAACAGGAGGAGCCTGTATTCTCTTTGCAACGGCAATGCCTGAGAACTGGTTCCACCAGCGTTCCAGATCGTCAATGAAAGCCTTATGCGTTGGGAACAGCTTTTTAACAAGTCCGCTTTCACAGCCTATTTCATCTTCCAGAGTGCCTGATACGTACCATTCAAGTATATCCTCAGGGGCTGCTTTCTTCCAGCGTTCAATGAAGGAACGGAAGAGATAGTCGTGATAGGGGTACTGTAGAGGGTCGCCCTGGCCTGCGTCGATGTTTTGCTTTGAAGACAGCTCCGCGCACGGGGGCAGAGTTATAGTTTCATGTGGAATTACTTCACGCCCGTAGACAGTATCATTCATATATTCTGCAAGACTATACACCTGATATTTCCACAGGTCAGCCAGAGCAGCAAGAAAACCGCTTTGGTCGCCGTAGAGTGTGGAGTAGCCCACGGTTGTCTCGGCTTTGTTTGCGTTGCAGGTAAAACCGCCGCCAAATACAGCAGACAGGGCAGCCAAAACACGGGATGAGCGGTCGCGTGCCTGAATGTTTTCTACATTAAAGTCTGACACCGTCCAATGCTCCTGTGTGTTATCATACAGATTTTGAATTGAGATGTTTTCTATCTGTGAAATGGTGTGCTCAACGGATTCCTGTATCGGAAACACCGCGTATCTGCAGGCAAGGTTTTGGGCAAGTCTGTGAGCCAGTCCTTTTGTGGTATCAGAGTTGAATCGGCTTGGAAGATTTACGAGAAGTACGTTTTCCGGGCCAAGAACCTTGCAGTATAGCGCGGAGGCGACTGCAGAGTCTATTCCGCCGGATATGCCGATGACCACTTTTTTCATTCTGATACTGTCCAAAAAATGGCGTATTCCGTAGGTTACAGCATTATAAATTTCCTCAATCTGATTTTCCTTGCGTGTGGTGTCAATGCTTTTGTTTTCTTCGGCTATATCTTCCAATACAACATACGAAAGAGTTTCCTTGAATGCAGGGCAGGCATGGACTGTTGCGCCTGTTTTGCTGTATACCGTGCTTGAGCCGTCAAAGGTGTAGATTGTTTTTCCGTTGTTCTGTATACCTACATTGTTGACATAAACCAAAGGTGCATTTATTTCCTTAGACTGAGCGGAAAAGACTCTGTTTCTTTTGTCATTTTTCCCCAGCGTAAAGGGAGAACAGGAAATATTCACGAAAAAATCCGGATGGAATTTTTCATGCAGTACAGAAAGGGGAGCAAGAGCGTAATCATCGCTCCAGCCATCCTCGCACAAAAGACAGCCGATGCAGTATTCTTTGCCGGAAACATTGATTTTTACCGGTGCGAGAAGCTCCTCTGTATTTATGTTCAGCTCGCGGGCGAGCTTTTCGAGGCTGTAAAAATATCTGGTATCATCGAATTCTCTGTAGTTAGGAAGCAGTGTCTTTATGACAAAGGGATAAGGTGATTTGCCTGAAGGCGGAATCAGCTTTCCGTCCTGTGCCGCAAAAAAGGCATTGTATTTTCGTATGCGGCCGTCGTTGTTTTTCTTATCCTTGTCGATTGCAATATTGCCGAAAAGAACAACAATATCCTTTGAGGCTGCTATAATATCGCGGCCGTAGGCCTCGCAGTCCTCCAGGAATGACGGCTGTTCCCAGGTATCACCAAGTAAATAGCCCGGTATAGCCATCTCAGGGAAAATAATCATATCTGCATGGTTATTTTTTGCATCTTCTATAAATTTGAGCATTTTTTCGGCATTTTTATCGGGCTGTCCCGGGATTATTTCCATTTGAGCGAGTGCAATGTTTAGCAATATAAGACACTTCCTTCATAGTATTCCTTTTAAAGCGCCATATGTTTCGTACAGGTGGAAAAATTTCAATAATTTTACATAAAAATTGGAAATAAACCACCTTATTTGTTATAATGAAACGGCGGATTGTTGAATAAGAGAGAAAACAGTACACATTTTATGAAGTATGTGTTTTCCAAAGGATAATGGTATTGTATCACAATCTGACAGGAGTAGAAATCCCGATGAGAGAGGCGAATGCAATGGAGTACATGAGTACGAGAGGAAAGAGCGAATCAATGGAGTCTGCAGATGCAATCCTGCAGGGTATTGCGGTGGATGGAGGCCTTTTGGTTCCTGTGGAAATTCCGAAGGTTGATTCTGAGTTTATTGACGAATTGAAGGATATGACGTATCAGGAACGCGCAGTAAAAATACTTGGACTGTTCCTGACTGATTATACTGAAGATGAGCTTAAAAAATGTGTTTCGAACGCATACGGAAACGGTAAATTCGATACGGAGGAGGTTGCTCCGGTAAAAGAGGTGGGCGACCGCACCGTTTTGGAGCTTTGGCATGGCCCGACAAGCGCATTCAAGGATATGGCTTTGCAGCTTCTTCCGCAGCTTATGCAGACAGCACTTCAGAAAACAGGCGAAAAAAAGACCATACAGATTCTTGTCGCGACATCAGGCGATACAGGAAAAGCCGCGCTTGCGGGTTTCGCAGACGTACCGCAGACAAAGATACAGGTGTTTTATCCTGAGAACGGCGTCAGTGCAATGCAGAAGCTGCAGATGGTGACGCAGAAGGGCGATAATGTTCAGGTCATTGCGGTAAAGGGTAACTTTGATGATGCCCAGACCGGTGTAAAGAAGATATTTAAAAACGATGTTTTTGTAAAGCAGCTTGAGACAAAAGGAACAAAGCTGTCCAGTGCAAACTCCATAAACTGGGGACGTCTTGTTCCGCAGATTGTTTATTATTTCAGTGCTTATGCGGATATGTGCAAAAGCGGAACAATTAAATCAGGTGATACCATAAACTTCACTGTCCCGACAGGAAACTTTGGCAATATTCTTGCCGGTTTCTATGCACGGCAGATGGGCCTGCCGATTGGTCATCTTGTCTGCGCCTCCAATCAGAATAATGTTCTTACTGATTTTCTGCAGACAGGATATTATGACCGCAACCGTCCGTTTGCAAAAACAATTTCGCCGTCAATGGATATCCTGATATCGAGCAATCTTGAACGTCTGCTCTATCATCTTACAGGCGATACTATGCGCGTTAACGGATGGATGGAAATGCTGGCAGCGGATGGACTTTATGATGTAGGAGTTGGAATGCTGCAGCGTGTACAGAACTATTTCTGGGCGGACTGGTCTGATGATGAAAAGACAAAGGAAACCATCAGGGAAGTGTATGATAAGACGCATTATGTGCTTGATCCCCACACTGCGGTCGCATGGGCAGCGGCTGACGCGTACCGCCGCAAGACTGATGATATGCGCCCGATGTTGATTGTTTCTACAGCAAGTCCGTATAAGTTTAATGACAGCGTGCTGGAGGCACTTGGCGAAGCTGCAGAAGGAAAAAATCCTTTTGAACTTCTCGATGCTCTTGAGGCAAAAAATGAAGTCAAAGCTCCGAAAGGACTGACAATGTTAAAGGATGCGAAAGTGCTGCATGAAACATGCTGTGAAAAAGATGGTATGGAGAATGTTGTTTTTGACTTCGCGAAAGGGTAAGCTTTCAGTATTCTGAACACAAAATCATTGAAATCGTTGGATTTTATTCTAAAATTCAACGATTTTTTATTTTTTCAAAAAAAGAAATGAAAAAAATAAATTTTGTTTAGCATGAATTTTTCGTTTGGTGTATAATAGACATTAGTTGCGATTCGATTAGAATTTTCTGTATCGTAAAAATTTTGAAAAAAAGAGGTAGACAATCACATGGCAGACATCGATTTGACACAGTATGGAATTACCGGAACGACAGAGATTTTGTATAATCCGTCATACGAAGCTCTCTTTGATGAGGAAATGCAGCCGGGTCTTACGGGTTATGAAAAAGGTCAGATGACAGAACTGGATGCGGTAAATGTCATGACCGGAGAATTTACGGGCCGCTCACCTAAGGATAAATTCATCGTGGAAGATGATGTATCACGTGATACGGTATGGTGGACCTCTGATGAGTATCCGAACGACAACCATCGTGCAAGTCAGAAGGCGTGGGAAGGCGTTATTGATATTGCAAAGAAAGAGCTCTCCAACAAAAAGCTGTATGTGGTTGACGGCTTCTGCGGAGCAAATAAAGATACGCGTATGGCTGTGCGTTTCATCATGGAGGTTGCATGGCAGGCACATTTCGTCCGCAACATGTTCATTAAACCGACACCGGAGGAAGAAAAGAACTTTAAGCCCGATTTCGTTGTCTACAATGCTTCAAAGGCAAAAGTAACGAATTATAAAGAGCTTGGACTTCGCTCGGAGACAGCGATTGTATTCAATCTCACGAGCCGTGAGCAGGTAATCATCAACACCTGGTACGGCGGAGAAATGAAAAAAGGCATGTTCTCCATGATGAACTATTTCCTTCCGCTCAAGGGCATCGCTGCAATGCACTGCTCCGCAAATACGGACATGGATGGAAAGAATACGGCAATTTTCTTCGGACTTTCCGGAACAGGAAAGACGACACTTTCCACGGATCCGAAACGCAAGCTCGTTGGTGATGATGAGCACGGCTGGGATGATAACGGCGTCTTCAACTTTGAGGGCGGCTGCTACGCAAAGGTTATAAATCTTGATAAGGAATCTGAGCCTGACATTTACAATGCAATCAAACGCAATGCGCTTTTGGAAAATGTTACTGTTTCAGAGGACGGAAAGATTGATTTCGACGATAAGAGTGTCACGGAGAATACACGCGTTTCTTATCCTATCCAGCACATCAACAACATTGTTAAACCGATTTCCTCTGCTCCTGCCGCAAAGAATGTTATCTTCCTTTCGGCTGATGCCTTCGGTGTTCTGCCTCCTGTTTCCGTGCTCACTCCTGAGCAGGCTGAATATTATTTCCTTTCCGGATTCACCGCAAAGGTTGCAGGTACAGAGCGCGGCATTACTGAACCGACTCCGACGTTCTCGGCATGCTTCGGTCAGGCATTCCTTGAGCTTCATCCTACCAAATATGCTGAGGAGCTTGTCAGAAAGATGAAGATAAGCGGAGCCAAGGCATATCTCGTAAACACGGGCTGGAATGGAACAGGAAAGCGTATTTCCATCAAGGATACCCGCGGAATAATTGATGCTATTCTTAATGGTGCTATCACGAAGGCTCCTACGAAGGAACTGCCGATTTTTGGCCTGGAAATTCCGACAGAGCTTGAAGGCGTAGATACAAAGGTTCTTGACCCGCGCGATACATATGCTGACCCGAAGGAATGGGAAGAAAAGGCAGTTACGCTGGCAGGGCTGTTTAACAAGAACTTTGTCAAATACACGACAAATGAAATTGGTAAAGCCCTTGTTGCTGCAGGTCCGAAGCTTTAAGAAAAAGATTCCTTATGAGTAAAAAATTCCCCTGTTCGTTAGATATACTAATGAACAGGGGATTCTTGTTATTCAGCGGCATCTTTGTTTGTTACTGTAAATACATATCCGACCTCCGGGACAGCCGCGAAGTGGAATTTAAAATTATCATGCACAGCGGAGTTGTTTGCGTTTCTGATATCTCCGCCCTGCTTGAAGCCCATCTCGCCGAGCACGGTGTCGCGCATGCGGTTGGCATCTGATGGGTAAAGGGATTCAACGATTACACCGATGGCTGTGAGCATCTTGATGGATTCATCTCTGTTGGTCGGTTTTGCGATAATCTGCAGCTTCGTAACTTCCTTTGAACCCGGGTCAACGCTTCCCGAAAGAAGAATCGATTTATCAAGATTATAGCTGAAGTCTCCGTTTGTGACGTTTTTCATGAGTATGTCCTGCTTTTTTACATTTACGTTGTCGTTAAAGCGCTCATGAAGAAGCGTGTAAGTAATGCCGATGGTTTTTCCTGCAGGGGCAGAGTTCTTGTTTACTGCACTGTTAACGGCGCTGGTCGTTGCGGAATTGCTGCTCATGATCATGCCGACTGTCGTAACGATGAAGATAATTGCAATTGCTGCGATACCGACGGCAAGCCAGCGGCTTTTTTTCTTTTTGGCGATTGTCTCGGGATTATCCTCGTTAACAGGATGATTACAGTGTGGACAGATTTTTTCTGCTACACTTACATCTGCGTTGCAGTATTTACATTTCATTTGTACAAGTCTCCTTTCATAAATCAAATATTATTATAATGCCTGCAATCAAAGTTTGCCATAGGCAAACTTTCCTCTGCGGCATTTCAACGAGGCATGAATTTTGCCGAGTTATAACGCATTCGTTCCGGTTTTGCCAAAGGCAAAACTTCCTCTGTCAGCGTTTCAACGAGGCATGTATTTTGCTGAGTTATAAGACTATTGTGCATAGTTTTCCATAGGCAAAATTTGCATAATAGTCTTATAATATTTTTGTAGATTAATCAGGAGGTGCGCCTATGGCAGATTATATAGATTGTATTCTTGGACGCTCAGGGACAGGAAAAACGCATGAATGCTATGAAGAAATAAGAAAAAGAATTGAGGCTGAGCCGCTTGGAAAACCTCTTATACTTCTTGTGCCGGAGCATAGAACCTATGCCGCGGAAAAGGAGCTTTTGGAGCATCTGACATCAAAGAGCGACATGCGAACGACTGTGACAGGCTTCCGTCGTTTGGCATGGCGTGTTCTGAAGGACAGAAAAAATGCTCTGCTTCCCGGCATAAGCAGACTCGGAAAACGTCTGCTTCTGAAAAAAATTCTGTTAAGAAGGGAAAAGGAGCTTGAGGTGCTTGGACGTGCCGCTGCACAGCGGCGTTTTACCGAGCCATTGGAAGCGCTGTTCGAGGAATTCAAAAGCTATGATGTTTCTCCGGAAAGCCTGCGCAGCGCCGGCAGAGATGACGAAGACAGCATTTTTTCGCAAAAGCTGGAGGAAATTGCACTTCTCTATGAGGAGTATCTGAAGGAAACACAGGGGAAATATCAGGACTCCGATGACCGTATGAAGGAGCTTGCATGTGCGGTTTCAGGTTCATCGCTTTTTGAAGGCGCAGAGGTATGGATTGACGGTTTCCTGTTTTTTAATCCTAATGAACGGATTGTGCTGGGAGAAATTTTTAGGACGGCCAAGGAAGTTCACATCACGTTTGCTTTGGACAGGGATATTCCTTTCCGAACAGAAATCCCTGCATCGGAGCTGTTTTACCGATTGGCAGGTACGCTGCAGAGTGTAAAGGAGATAGCGGCAGGTCTGAAAATTCCCTTTAAGGTCCGTGTTCTGAAGGAAAGCCGCCGATTCAAAAGCAGAGGCCTTAATATCATAGAACAGCGTCTTTTTGATTATGGTACATATAAGCCTGAGAATGGGGACGGAGTGAAGCTTACGGAGGCAGCTACCCGGCGTCTTGAAGCAGAGGCGGCCGTTGCTGATATCGTAAAGCAGTGCCGCGAGCGCGGATGGCGGTGGAATGATTTTGGTATTTTGCTACGGGATGAGGAAAACTATCTGAACATTGTTGAAGAGCTGCTTACGGATTATGATGTTCCTTTCTATACCGACTGGAAGCGGGCGGCTGTGCATCATCCGCTTGCAGAGCTTATACGTTCCGCGCTGGAGTCTGTTACCCAGGGGTGGCGGTATGAAACGGTATTCCGATATGTCAAAACAGGGCTGCTGCCACTGTCTCCGGATAACGCGGACGAGCTCGAAAATTATGTGCTCGCATCAGGTATACGTGGAGAAAAGGCATGGGGTACTGTCTGGACATATCGCCGTAAGCGTGCCGGAGAGAACGAAGATACAGGTATTGAAATACTCGAAAGAATCAATAAGGAACGGGAAGCTGTCTATACCGCACTGCATGAGTTTTCGGAGGAGCTTCGCGGGGCGGAGTGTGTACGTGAGCTTGTAAGGGCTGTCTACGGCCTTTTGGAGCGGCTTCGGGTACGGGAAAGCTTATCTTCCTGGGCTGTTGAGGCCGAAAAGAACGGAGACCTTGATGAGGCCGAAGAGCATCGCAGAATATGGGTATCTGTAATGGAGCTTTTGGATGAGCTTGTTACCATTACAGGGGATGAAAAGCTGAAGCCTGAGGAGTTTTCGGACATTGTATGTGACGGACTTGATACAATGGAGATTGCGCTTGTACCTCCAGGGAATGATGCGGTTACTATTGCCTCGTTTGACCAAAACAGCATTGATAATATCAAAGCAGTTTATATTTTGGGAGCAAATGAAGGCGTTATGCCAAGGCGCAGTGCTGAAAAGGGGATTCTGACGGATGCTGACCGCAGCCGTATTGAAGTGGTTACGTCAGGAAAAATAGAGCTTGCCCCGTCCCGTACACAGGAAAGCGCAAATGAAAATTATCTTTTATATCACGGATTTACGGAAGCACGGGAGTATCTCTGGGTATCGTGGGCTCTTTCTGACAGCGAGGGAAGCGGACTTAACAGAGCTGCTGTCGTAAGAAAGCTGCATTCCATTCTTCTGAATCCTATTGATACAATTCCTCTGGAGGGTGCCGACTGCAGAGATGAGTTTCAGTTTACACAGCCGAAGCGTTCTGTCGGACGGCTGGCATCCGCACTGCGTTCCTATTTCTCGGATGACAATGGGAATCAGGATTGGACGTCAGTATATAATTGGGCAGCAGAGCATGACCCGGAGAGGCTTTCACTGCTGTGCAGAGGCGCAGTGGCGCGGGCCGGGGATGAAGCTATCCCACCGAAGCTTGCTGCAAGAATCTTTGCCGCCCAAAAAAGGATGGAAGGCAGTGTTTCGCAGTTTGAGACCTTCGGTCAGTGTCCATTTAAATATTTCGCCCAGTACGGCCTGCATCTTGAGGAACGCAATGAATTTTCGTTCAGGGCGCTTGATTATGGCAATCTGATGCATAACATAATGTGCAGCTTTGGTGAACGCCTGAGCAGGGAAAACAAAAGCTGGGGTTCTGTTACCCCGGATGAACAGAAACAAATATGCCATGAGCTCATGATGGCAGAGGCACCGATGGTTCAGAATGAGATTTTGTACTCTACTGAGCAGTATAAGAACGTAATGGCACGTATTGAAGAAACCCTGCAGGAGTCCATCGCAAGAGCCGTGGGATTTGCCAAGGCTTCATCGTTTCAGCCCCGTATGTTTGAAAAATCCTTTGGACGTACCGCGCAGGAGGGTTCAGTTATTACATATCCTTTGTCAAATGATATTACGCTGGATATTAAAGGTAAAATTGACCGTATTGATGTAGGGGAGCTTCAAAATCAGGAAACCGGAGAGAATGAGCCGTATTATCTTGTTATCGACTATAAGACAGGAAATGCGGGGCTTTCGATGCTTGATGTATATACAGGACTCAGGCTGCAGCTTCTGACATATGTCATGGCGGCAGGACGCATTCTTGCCGCTAACGGAGAGAAGCGCCGCCCGGCAGGACTCTTTTACTGCTACCTCAAGAATCCGGTGATAGAGATGAAAAACAGAGGAGATACGGTAAAGGCAATGGATGAGCTTGCCGAAAAGCTGCGCTGCTATGGCTGGGTGTTGGAAACACCTGAGCTTATAAAGGCTATTGATAACTCGAACAAATACCTCTGTGTGACGCTCAAGAGTGATGGAAGCTTGGGAAAAGGTAAAAATAATGTAAAGACTGAAGACAATTTGAAGGTCATTCTTGATTATACGGAGGCCTGTCTCAAGAATACTGCAGAATCAATATTAGGTGGAGAGATACGCGTCCGCCCGTACAAGCATAAATCGGAAAATGCGTGTAAATATTGTTCGTATAAAGCAGTGTGCGGATTTGACGTGAAGATTGGAAACAGCTGGCACATTATTGAAGATATGGAAAATGAGGAAATTCTGGAGAAAATGAAGAAATTGGGGAAGAAAGGAGAGGCTGTAGAAAATGACTGATATGAAAAAGAAAAAGGACACACCGTCGCCCGACCAGGATAAGGCGATTCATTTGAACGGTACTTCACTGCTTGTGTCAGCGGCTGCAGGCTCAGGAAAAACCTTTACCCTTGTGGAACGTATCGTGGACAGCATAATAAGCGGCCGGTATAACGTAGATGAACTTCTTGTTGTTACCTTTACAAATGCTGCCGCTTCTGAAATGAAGGAACGCGTGGAGAAAAAGCTTTTGGAGGCTTCAAAAACACACAAGGAGCTTCTTCAGCAGCTTGTCCGTCTTCCAAACGCTTCGATTTCCACATTGCACTCTTTTTGCCAGTCATTAATCCGTCAAAACTTCACACAGCTTGACCTTGATCCGAAATTCAGACTCGGAGGAGAGCAGGAAATCGGACTTATGAAGGAAAGCGTAGTTGAAGAACTTTTTGAGGAAAAATACTCGGAGGGAAACAAGGATTTCCTGAGCTTTGTACAGCAGTACGGCTCAGACCGTGACGATGAAGAGCTTTATGCTATGATTCTTCGCCTTTATGAATTTTCGCGCAGTCAGCCTGAACCTGATAAATGGCTTGACGGGCTGTCGGAGCGTTTTGATGTGAAGGATGACACTTCCTTGAAGGATACACCATGGTATGAAGAAGTGTGCGATGATATCAGACGTGTCTTAAGAGGTGCGGCTGATAAAGCAGAATATCTGGCACAACGTTCCGTTGAAAACGGCTGTGAGCCTTATAAGGAAACACTTGAAGAAGATAAGGCCCGAACGGAAAAGCTCATAGAAATGCTTGAGAACGGAACGTGGGATGAGCTTCAGGCAGGAATCAATGTAAGCTTCCCACGTATAAAAACTATTCGCGGCGGAGATGATGTCGCGAAGAAAGAAATAAAGGACGGACGCGATGAAATAAAGGATGCTTACAAAAAGCTTAAGGAATTCTATTTTTTCGCTTCTGAGGAAGATATTATTGAAGATTTGCGCGCTGTCCGCCCGTTTGCGGAAACCCTGTGCCGCACTGTTAAGGATTTCGGCAAAGCATTTCAGAGAGCAAAGAAGAAAAAATCCATGTTGGATTTCAATGACCTGGAGCATTACGCATTACAGCTTCTATTGGAAAAGGATGCCGCAACCGGACGTTTTACAGGACGTGTGACAGATACCGCGCAAAAGCTCCGACAGAAATATAAAGAGGTCATGGTTGACGAATATCAGGATACTAACGGAGTGCAGGAGGCTATTCTGCAATGTATTCAAAACGGAAGCAACATGTTTGCCGTCGGTGATGTTAAGCAGAGTATCTATAGATTCCGTTTGGCCGACCCTATGCTGTTCCTGAAAAAGCAGGAGGAAGCCTTGAAGCATCCTGATGACATGAAGGCACTTTTTTTGAAGGAAAATTACCGAAGCCGCAAAGAGGTGCTGGGTGTTGTTAACTTTCTTTTCTCGCAGTTCATGATTAAACCCGAAATGGAGCTTGATTATGATGCGGATGCCGCCCTGTATGCGAAAGCGGATTACGGCAATCCACCTGAAAACAGCTTTGACGAGGCTCCGGCAGAGCTGGTTTTGGTTAATATGGACGACAAGAATGATGACGAAGAAGAAGACTTGGAGGGACTGGAGCTTGAGGCGCATGTAATAGCGAAGCGGCTGCTGGAGCTGAAGGAAGAAAACCGTCAGGTGTTTGATAAGGAAACGAAGCAGTACCGCCCGATATGCTGGCGTGATATGGCGGTGCTTATGCGTTCGGTCAGCGGAAAAGCCCAGACAATCGTAGAGGTGCTGAGAAGCCGCGGTGTACCGGCATACGCGTCGCTTGATGCCGGCTATTTTGAGGAAGTCGAAGTACGTCTCATGCTTTCACTGCTGGCTGTTATCGACAACGCTCATCAGGATATTCCGTTGGCGGCGGTGCTTCATTCACCGATAGTCGGAATGGATGCCGCGGAGCTGGCAGAGCTTCGCGCCGGGAGTAATGATGGCGATTTGTATGATGCTCTTGCCGTGTCAGATAATAAGAAGGCTGTCAAATTCCGTGAAAAGCTTGTGGATTGGCGGCGCATATCAAGACGGGCAGGAGTACCGGAGCTTCTTCATACACTGTATCTTGATACCGGATATTACGATTACGTCGGAGCGCAGCCCGGTGGAATCCTGAGACAGGCCAACCTCCGTATGCTCAGCGACCGTGCCTTTGACTACGAGAAAACAAGCTTCCGTGGACTTTTCCGTTTTTTACAGTTCATTCGGAACATGCAGAAACGAAAAACGGACCTTTCCTCTGCGCGAACCCTTGGTGAAAATGAAGATGTTGTCCGTATAATGAGTGTTCACATGAGCAAGGGACTGGAGTTTCCTGTAGTTGTCATTGCCAACATAGGAAAGAAATTTAACACGAAGGATACAAGTGAAACTCTTTTGATGCACAGAGAGCTGGGTATCGGGCCGTACTGCACGCGTACAGACGGGCCTCTCAAATGGCGTTATCCGACATTTGCAAGACAGGCTGTATCGATGAGGCTTATGCGTGAATGCAAGGCCGAGGAAATGCGTATTCTGTATGTTGCAATGACAAGGGCCAGAGAAAAACTCATTATGACAGGAAATGTTGGCGGCCTTGGCAAAAAAGTGTTAAAGTGGTGCCGCGTGCTGCAAAATTCTGATGCTGCAATTCCGGGGTACGTCGTCATGGAAGCGAATAGCTGGCTGGATTGGATTGCACCTGCAGTAATGCGTGATGAGGAATGCGGAGAACGACTCAGAGGATTTGCCGATTATGCCGGCGGTGTGACGGAATTTGGCTATGACAGCGAAAGCCTCGGCACGTTCAGCATGAGTGTGTCAATCACTCCCGCAGTAGCGGACAAGGTAACGGAGCAGGAGCATTCAGCGCCGGAGTGGGAGGAACGCATAAGAAAACAGCTGCCGCTGCCGGAGACGGAGAGCGGAAAAGCAAAAAAATCAATCCTGGACTGGGTATATCCTTTTGCTATAGACACTCCTTCAAAATTTACGGTTACTGAAATCAAGGAACGTGTGCATGCAGTACATAGTGATGAGCAGGAGGAACCGCTGATGCTGCCCGGTATCGTAAATAAGAATGAGGAGCAGGATTTTCCTATGCCGGATTTTATGCGCGAACCATCGGAAAAATCTGCAGATACATTCACCGGAGCGGATTATGGTACACTTATGCACCGTGTGCTTGAAAAAATAAAGGATTATCCGAAAGGAATAGAAAGCGTAGAAAAATCTGTGGATGCTCTGGCGGAGTCAGGGATTTTGACAGAGGAGGAACGGCAGGCCGTTAACATTTCCGCGTTGAATGCCTTCTTTGAATCTGAGATTGGAAAGCGCATGCAAAAAGCAAGAGCGGTTTATCGTGAGCAGTCCTTCAGCATGCTTGTTGATGCATCGCGGTTTGGATACGAAAAGAGCAGGGAATCCGAGAATATGATTTTCCTTCAGGGTGTTGTAGATCTTTTCTTTGAGGAAGATGACGGAAATATCGTTCTCGTTGATTATAAAACCGACAGAAACACAACCCCCGACAGCATACGGGAGCGTTACGCTGTCCAGCTTGCGCTTTATCGTGAAGCTGTTGAACGCAGTACGAAGAAGAAAGTAAAGGAATGCTATATTTACCGTCTGTCCGACCATGATGCTGTAAAGGTAGAGACTGATATACCCGTGCATGTAGATTCGCTATAGTCTTCAACCTTATTGCTGTATAACTTGTTAAACTCGTTGAAACGCTGTCAGAGGAAGTTTTTTCCTTGGCAAAACTCGAACGAATGCGTTATAACTCGTTCTACTCGTTGAAACGCTGTCAGAGGAAGTTTTGCCCTTGGCAAAACTTGAACGAATGCGTTATAATATTACGTGGTTTTAATTTAACAGAATATACGGCAATCAGGTGCAAAAGCTTAATAGGGAAGTCCGGTCCGATTCCGGCGCGGTCCCGCCACTGTATGAAGGAGCATTTTCTGTATGCCACTGGCATGTGCCGGGAAGGCTGAAGATGTGATGAATTTAGCCAGGAGACCTGCCTGATTGCAGCACCGTACTGCGTATGCAGGCGGCCTACGGCTGATAGGCGGGGTGGAAGTGATTCGAGTTTAACGGTATCTCCCTGTCTGTTGACGGACAGGGGGATTTTTTTTGGCGAAGGAACTGCGCGGAGGTTATACAACCGGGGCATGTATGGCTGCGGGAGTTAAGGCAGCGCTTTTGTATGAAAAGGGCGAAAAATGTGATACTCTCGAACTGAAAGCACTTGATGATACAATTTTGACAATTCCCGTTAAGGCTGTAAGACGGACAGAAGAGGGAATATGTGCAGAGATAATTAAGGATGCCGGAGACGACCCGGATATAACGAACGGTGTCTCTGTATTTACAACAGTACGGCATCTGCCACAGGGAAGCGGTTTAGTATTTCGTGCAGGAGAAGGAATCGGCACTGTAACAAAGCCGGGATTATCCGTACCTGTCGGAGAGCCGTCAATCAATCCCGGACCTAGGAAGCTCACCCAAAATGTCGTGGAAGAAGTTTTGGGTGTCGGAGCAGACCTTGAGGTAACAGTTTCTATCCCTGCCGGCAAAGAGCTTTGCAAGCAGACATTGAATCCTGTGCTTGGTGTTGTCGGAGGAATATCTGTTGTCGGTACAACGGGCGTTCTCAGGCCTATGTCAGAGGAAGGGTTCAAAAACTCCCTGGTTCCGCAGATTGATGTGGCACTTGCGGCAGGACTTGATACGCAGGTATTCGTTCCCGGCAAAATCGGAGAGACACTTGCTGTGAAGCATGGCATTCCGAAGGAAGCCATCGTACAGACCAGCAATTTCATCGGATTTATGCTGGAGGCTGCGGCAGAACGCGGAGTCAAGCGTGTTTTGCTGTTTGGACATATAGGAAAACTCGCAAAGGTTGCCGCAGGTGTGTTTTATACACACAACCGTATAGGCGATGCACGGCTTGAAGCTATCGGCGCATACGCGGCAGCGGCAGGAATGCCTGCTGAGGGAATACAAAGAATTTTAAATGCTACCACAACAGAGGATGCATTGACTGTTCTTGAAGAATATAAATATATGCACGTGTGCAATACACTTGCGGAACGTGCCAGCGCCCGCGCTGAACGGTTTATTTTCAACAAGCTGACTGTCGGTACGGTACTTGCTACCATGCAGGGGACGATTCTCGGTATGGATGAGCACGCCAAAGAGATGGGAAGGGATTTTCATTGGGATATAGAATAATAGTGGCAGGTATAGGACCGGGAAATCCCAAATACGTGCTGCCTGCTGCGGCAGAGGTAATAAAAAACGCAGATGTTCTTGTAGGCGGAAGCCGTGCGCTTGCCGATTTTGCAGGAAACGGACAGAAGACAATGGCTATACGGGGAGATATCCCGGCGGTCATGAGCTTTATCCGAGAAAATCTGGAATCATCGGATGTAGTCGTTATGGTCTCAGGCGACCCGGGGTATTATTCCCTGCTGGACGCGCTGCGCCGTGAGTTTCCGGAGGATGTGCTGGAGGTTATTCCCGGAATCAGCTCAGTGCAGTACGCTTTTTCGAAGCTTGCGCTTCCCTGGCATGATGCACTGCTTTTAAGCTTTCACGGACGTGTTCCTGACGATGTATCACTGCGTTATGAGAAGGGAAAGCTTCTGGGGCTTTTAACAGATGCCAAATACAGTTCCAAAACTATACCGGAGGTCCTTATAAAACGCGGTTGGCCAAAGGATGCGCGGCTTGCCATCTGCTCGCGGCTGTCGTATGAGGATGAGGAAATTGTTCGTACGACACTGGGTGAGGCTGCCGATGAAAAGGAACAGACACATTGCATATTGGTGGTGGAAGGATAAATGGCATTTTTAGGCATACCTGATGAAGAATTCATACGCGGCAAGGTTCCTATGACAAAACAGGAAATCCGTGTTCTGACAATGGTAAAGGCGCAGATTTCAAAAAATGATATTGTATGGGATATCGGAGCCGGAACAGGTTCTCTTTCGATAGAGGCGGCAAGGCTCGCCGAAAACGGGCATGTATACGCAATAGAGAGAAATCACGAAGGAATTGAGCTAATAAAGAAAAATGCCGAGAAATTCGGCGTATCGAACTTAACCGTTATTGAAGCGGAGGCACCGGCAGGAATGGAAAATATGCCTGACTGTGATGCCGTAATCATCGGAGGCAGCGGAAAGCAGCTGGACCCGATACTTGATGTCATAAATGCGCATCTTAAGGTTGGCGGAAATATTGTTTTGAACTGCATAACAATACAGACGCTTTCATCTTGTCTGGCGTATATGAGGAGTCATAAGGAAGAATTCAAATATGAAGCAATACAGGTGCAGGTCAATCGACTTGAAGCAGTCGGTCCTTATGATATGGCAAAAGCCATAAATCCAATTTACATAGTAACCTGTAAAAAGATAAAATAGGGGGATTTTTTCATGCAGAAGGTTTCAATCGTAGGCGCGGGTCCTGGAGATCCGGAGCTCATAACTGTCAAAGGACAGCGTCTTTTGAAGGAAGCGGATGTCGTTATTTATGCGGGTTCGCTTGTTAATCCAAGGATTCTTGAGGTCTGCAGGAAGAATGCCGAAATATTTAACTCTGCTTCAATGACTCTGCCGGATGTTGTAAATAAAATTGAAGAATCAGTTAAGGCGGATAAAAAAGTTGTCCGCCTCCACACAGGAGATCCTGCAATCTATGGTGCGATTCAGGAGCAGATGGATGAATTCAAAAAACGCGGTATCGAATACGAAGTAATTCCGGGCGTCAGCTCGTTCCTTGCAACAGCTGCGGCATTGAAGCAGGAATATACGCTTCCTAATATTTCACAGACTGTAATTGTTACGCGCGGCGCAGGCCGCACTCCTGTTCCTGACCGTGAGAGCCTCAAAAGCCTCGCACAGCATCAGGCAACGATGTGCATATTCCTCAGCATCCAGATGCTTGATAAGGTAGTTGAGGAGCTTGAGGCCGGCGGATACCCCGAGGATACACCTATTGCCATTGTACATCGCGCATCCTGGCCTGAGCAGAAAATCGTCCGTGCAACACTCAAGGACGTAGTTGAGAAGGTCAAAGAAGCCGATATACCGCGGCAGGCTATGATTGTTGTAGGGCGTGTTCTTGATACGGAGTATGATTTGTCACGCCTTTATGCGCCTGAGTTTGCGCATATGTTCCGTCAGGCATCAAAATGAGATGCGCTGTTTTTTCTGTTACGTCAAACGGAATAGCTCTTGCTGAAAAGCTGATTAAAGGCTGTCCACGGCACAGCTTTGATGTTTACGTAAAGGAAGGGCGGGAAGCCGGGGAAGGCGTGTTCCGCTACAGTACGCTGAAGGATGCTGTCGCTGAATGCTTTGAAAAATATGATGCGCTGATATTCTTTTCGGCAATTGGGATTGCTGTGCGCATGATTGCGCCGCATTTGGAAAGCAAGCTCAAAGACCCGGCTGTTATCGTTGTTGATGAGGCAGGCAGGCACGCGATAAGTGTGCTTTCAGGTCATGTTGGCGGAGCGAATGAGCTTACAGAGGAAGCTGCGGCGGTTCTTGGGGCAGAGCCTGTAATTACCACGGCGACAGACGTAAATGAAATAAAGGCACCCGATGCATTGGCTTCAAAGCTTGGAATGCGTCCGGTGCCCAAAAGCGAAATACAAACGCTTAACGGTACCCTGGTTGAAGGAAAAGAAATAAAATGGGCAGTTGATACTTTGCTTGAAAATGCTGAATTTTATGAGCAGAAGCTTGAAAAATACGGCATCCATGCGGAGAAAATCTCTGCTGATGAGATTTTTAAGAGTGAAGCTCCCACAGTATTTCTTACTAAGTCGGAAGGAAAGCATAGAAAGGGCCTCTTGTATCTGATACCGCAAAGGCTGATTGCAGGTATAGGCTGCAGGCGCGGTGTGTCTTCTGAGCTGATTCGTGACGCACTGGAAAAAGCGTGCGCGCAAATAGGCCAGGACATTACACGGGTTTCTGAAATTGCGAGTACTGTTGTGAAAAGTGATGAAGCAGGGCTTTTGGAGCTGGCTTCATCGTTAGGGGTAAAAACAGTCTTTTTCGATAATGAAACATTGGAAAAGACAATCAACTATTATAAGCTCCCTCAGTCTGAATTTGTAAAAAAACAGATTGGGGTAGGAAATATATGTGAAGCAGCCGCGCTTTCCGCCGTTAAGGACGGACGGACTGCTTTACCAAAGACTAAATACACGAAAGTGACGGTGGCACTGATATGGGAAAAATAGTAGTAGTAGGTCTTGGACCTGGCAGCATGGAGCAGATGACTCCGCGTGCGTTGAAGGCGATTGAGGAGGCGCAGGTGGTTGCAGGATATACTACATATATCAAACTCATCGAGCCGCTTCTTAAAGATAAAGAGGTTATCGGAACAGGCATGATGCAGGAGGTTGACCGCTGCAAGCTTGCGGTTAAAACTGCTTCAGAGGGCAAGGATACAGCTATGGTATCCTCCGGTGATTCCGGTGTATACGGAATGGCAGGACTTATTCTGGAAATTGCCGAGACATATCCTGAGGAAACTCGTCCGAAGGTTGAAATTATTGCCGGATTATCCGCTGTAAATGCAGCAGCATCTGTACTCGGCGCTCCGCTTATGCACGATTTTGCTGTCATAAGCCTCAGCGACCGTCTTACAGAATGGGACCTTATCTGCAAACGTCTGGACTGTGCTGCGCAGGCTGATTTTGTTATTGCATTGTACAACCCGAAAAGCAAGACGCGCGTAAAGCACATTGAAGAAGCCCGTGAAATCATGCTTCGCTATAAGGCTCCGTCCACACCGGTCGGAATTGTAAAGAACGCGTCACGCCCCGGAGAAGAAAAAATCCTTTCGACACTTGAGAACTTTACGAAGGAAGATATTGACATGTTCTCGATGGTCATTATCGGCAACAGCAAGACATATATCAAGGATAACTGGATGATTACTCCGAGAGGATATCACGTATGATTTTTTTGGCAGCCGGAACACAGGACGGACGTGAGCTCGCCGGCTATCTGCTCAGCAAAGGATATTCAGTAACAGCTTCCGCGGTAAGCTCTTACGGAGGAATGCTTCTGAAAAAATATCCGGGAATTGTAATAAATGATGAGCCGTTGGACGAAGAGGGACTTGTTGAATACATTGGGGAGCATGGTATTAAATTGTTTGTTGATGCCAGTCATCCGTATGCGGCAAATGTTTCTCAAAATGCAATGAATGCCTGCAAAAGGACGCATATTCCATATATCCGCTATGAACGAAAGGCAGTACCGGTGGATTATGATAAGGTATATGCCGTCGACGGCTACGAGGAAGCATCAAAGAAGGCTGCTTCTCTTGGTAAAAACGTGTTCTTAACAACGGGAAGCCGAAATCTGAAAGCATTCGCAGAGTCACCGTATCTGAAGGACTGTGTTTTGACAGTACGGCTGCTTCCGACGGCAAAGGTTATTGCTGAATGTACAGAGCTTGGTTTCTCCCCTAAAAATATCGTAGCGCTGCAGGGGCCGTTTTCAACGGAATTAAACATAGCACTCTACCGTCAGTACGAGGCGGATGTTATTGTTACAAAGAACAGCGGAGAGGTCGGAGGAACCGATACAAAGCTTGAGGCAGCAAAGGCGCTTGGGCTGCCGGTTGTCATGATTGACCGCCCGAAGATTTCTTATGATGAAATTGCGTATACTTTTGAAGATATAGCCGCTTTTGCAGAGAAGCATATCGCAAAGAAATGAGGGATTAGCATGGATTATATTAAACAGCCGATGGAAATCGAGAACCGCAGCATGGAAATAATTGCGCCGCATCTTGAAGGATTGAATCTTGATGAAGCGCAGACAAAGGTTTATTCCCGAATGATTCATGCATCGGGAGATGTTGAATACGCTCCGGTCATTAAAATTCATCCTGATGCTATCAAAGCAACGCAGGAGGCACTGAAAAAAGGCGCCAATATCTACACAGATGTTGAAATGGTCCGTACGGGTATCCATAAGGCATCCTTCAACCGTTATGGCGGAAAGATTGAGTGCCGTGTTTCTGACCCGGAAATCGCAAAGCTTGCAAAGGAAAAGGGCATTACGCGTTCCATGGCTGCAATGCGTTCCTTTGGCAAGGATTTGGATGGCGCAATAATCGCAATCGGAAATGCACCTACAGCACTTTTTGAAGTACTGCGTATGGTGGATGAGGAAGGAATCAAACCTGCCGTCATTATCGGTATTCCTGTTGGGTTTGTAGGCGCAGCGGATTCCAAAGAGCTTCTGGCAAAGAATACTAAAATTCCTTACATTACGGTAGAAGGAACCAAGGGCGGCAGCCCGATTGCCGCATCCGCAATCAATGCCATCATGTATCTGCTGGATAACCGCAGATAATCCAATAAATATTCAACATTCAAAGGGGCAGGCTTCAATGAATACGAAAATTCCACGTATTGTAATTGCTGCAACACAGAGCGGTTCCGGAAAAACCACTATAGTTACGGGACTCCTTGCCGCACTGCGTAACAAAGGACTGAAGGTACAGTCTTACAAAATTGGACCGGATTATATTGACCCCGGATACCATAAACTGGCAAGCGGGAGGCCTGCGCACAACCTTGATACATGGCTTGTATCAAAAGAAAAACTGAATGAAATCTTTCAGAAAACGGCAAAGGACGCTGATATTGTCGTCATAGAGGGAGTAATGGGACTCTACGACGGCGGAAAGAACGGAATAAGCTCGACGGCAGAGATATCCAAGCTCCTTGATGCGCCGGTTTTGCTGGTTATCAACGCAAAGTCCATGGGAGAATCTGCTGCTGCGATAGCCCTCGGTTTTAAGAGCTATGATCCTGAGGTCAATATCAGCGGAGTAATTCTTAACCGTCTTGGCTCAGCGACTCACCGCAGCATGATAGAGGAAGCCCTTGACCGTCTTGATATCCCCGTTTACGGTGCTGTCATGCGCAACGATGCAATGATACTTCCTGAGCGGCATTTGGGCCTTGTTCCTGTAGAGGAAAACCGTAAGGAAAAGGAAACGGTCGAAGAGATTGGAAAGACTATTGCCCGTGAAATAAACATAGAGAAGGTTATAGAGCTGGCAAATTCGGCATCTGAGCTTCCAGGAATTGAGGAATGTGCAGGAGACCGCGGCAGCGATGTCAAAATCGCAGTCGCCCGTGACGACGCATTTTCTTTTTATTATCCTGAAAGCCTTGCAGTGCTCGAAAAATACGGCGCTGAAATCGTGCCCTTCAGTCCGCTTAAGGACAGGGAGCTTCCTGAGTGCGACGGCCTTATTCTTGGTGGCGGATTTCCGGAAATGTTTGCAAAAGAGCTTTACGACAACGAAGGTATGCGTGAGTCGATACGCAGGGCAGCAAAAGACGGGCTGCCGATTTATGCGGAATGCGGCGGATTTATGTATCTCATGAAGCGCATGATAGATTTTGAAAAAAATGCGTATCCTATGCTTGGAATAGTTCCCGGAGAAGTAGAAATGAACCGTAAGCTGCAGACTGTTGGGTATGTCTCGGCAGAAATGCAGCGGGACACAGTGCTCGGTCCAAAGGGAACGGTACTTCACGGACATGAATTTCACTTTTCATCCGAATGTGCCCCGTCGGAGGGAACGAAATATCCGAGAGCATTTACGTTTGTGAGGACAAGAAAAAAAGAACCCTACGACGCAGGATATGCTGAAGGAAATATCCTTGGTTCGTACCTGCATCTTCATTTTGCAGGATGTCCGCAGGCTGCCGAACATTTTGTAAATGTTTGCAGAAAACGTAAAAATCAGGAGGCGTAAAATGGGACAGATTGTGCTTGTCACCGGCGGCGCGCGCAGCGGAAAAAGCAGTTTCGCTGAAAAGTACGCTGCACGGTATGGAAAACACATCGCATACATTGCGACCTCGCAGATTTTTGATGATGAAATGAAATTCCGGGTCAAGCTCCACAGAGAGCGCAGACCGGCTGACTGGAAAACCTTCGAGGCTCCCTTCGATGCGCATGAGGCGCTTAAAGAAGCAGGTAAGGAGCATGACATGATTCTTTTTGACTGCCTTACGATATATGTAAGCAATCTTTTGTGCTCCCTGCCGTCTATTGAGGATTCGGATAAAAACTATGCTCTTGCAAAGGAAAAAATCGGACTTTTGCTTGAGCAGGCAAAAAATAATAACGGAACGACGATTTTTGTGTCAAACGAAGTAGGAAGCGGTATCGTTCCGGAAAATCATCTTGCACGGGAATATCGTGATATAGCAGGCCTTGTTAATCAGATGGCAGCCAAGGCCGCTGACAAGGTTTATCTTGTGTCCTGCGGTATTCCGGTGGATATCAAAAAAATTGCTGAAGTTTGGGAGGAATGAACATGGCGAACTGTATCATGATGCAGGGAACTAGTTCCCATGTTGGTAAAAGTATACTTGTAACGGCACTTTGCCGTATTTTATATCAGGATGGTGTCCATGTTGTACCGTTTAAGGCCCAGAACATGGCATTAAATTCCTACGTAACCCGTGACGGCAAGGAAATGGGACGGGCACAGGTTGCACAGGCAGAGGCCGCAGGCCTCGAACCGATGGTAGAAATGAACCCTGTTCTCCTGAAGCCGACAGGAAATGCCAGCTCACAGATTGTTGTTATGGGACAGCCTGTAGGGAACATGTCCGCAAAGGATTATCACAAGGGATATTCAGTTAAGCTCTTCGGGCATGTCAAAGAAGCACTGGCAAAGCTTCAGGACGAATATGACACCATTGTTATTGAAGGCGCGGGAAGCCCTGCCGAAGTAAATCTTCATGACAATGATATTGTTAACATGCGTGTAGCAAAATATCTGAATGCGCCGGTTTTTCTCATTGCAGATATCGACCGTGGAGGTGCTCTGGCATCTCTTGTCGGAACACTGGAGCTTCTTGAGGATGATGAGCGTGACCTCGTAAAAGGCCTTATCATCAATAAATTCCGCGGTGACGTGACACTTTTGAAGCCAGCGGTAGATTTCCTTGAAAAGAAAACCGGAAAGCCGGTACTTGGTATTATTCCGCATCTTGATAATCTTGGCATAGATGATGAGGATTCTGTATCGCTGGAGGATAAGCCTGAAAAAGAAAAGGCACAGGCTGACCTTCATGTGGCTGTAATGCGCACACCGAAAATCTCGAATTTTACAGATTTTGACGCTATTGCCAGTGAGAAGGATGTATCGCTCCATTATGTAACGGATGTTGAAAACTTTGGACATCCTGACCTCATCATGCTGCCGGGCAGTAAAAATACAACCGAGGACATGCTCTGGCTCCGCTCCAGTGGTCTTGAGGAAAAGATTCGGGAGGCAGTGGAGGCAGGTACTCCTCTTATCGGAATCTGCGGCGGCTATCAGATGCTTGGAAAAGAAATCCGCGACCCGCATCATACAGAATCAGAGCATGACGGAACAACGGGCCTTGGTTTCCTTGACATGGCAACTACATTTATCGAGAGCAAGCTGACATCGCAGGTTACAGCGGACTGCCATGACTGGAACTTTATGGGAACGAAAATTTCTGCGAAAGACCTTCATGGCTATGAAATTCACATGGGTGAGACAGAATTTTTCGGAGACAAGGATGAGCACCCGATAACAATCACTGAACGGCGCGGTGAAAAATGCGCTGTTGAAGAAGGAACGTCCCGTGCCGACGGCATGGTATTCGGAACGTATATTCATGGAATTTTTGACCATGACGAATTCAGACGTGCAATGCTCAACGTACTCAGAGTGAAAAAAGGTCTGGAGCCTCTGGAAAATACGCGCAGCCTCTTTGCTGAGAAGCAGCGCGCATATGATCGTCTGGCTGAGACCGTTCGTGCGAACCTTGATATGGATAAGGTTCGGGAAATACTGGCGGCACAATGAATACTGCAATTTTAGCCTTCGCCATTGACTGCGCAATAGGGGATCCCCGTTCGAGCTTTCATCCGGTTGTCTTAATCGGTAAGCTTATCTCCCTTTTTGAAGCATTTCTGTACCGCGAAGATGATTCCGACAACGTAAAATTCTGCAAGGGTGCAGTCCTCATGCTGTGTGTCCTTATAATATCCTACTGCGCTGCTGATGGGATAATGTATCTGGCAGCGCTTGCACATAACGAATATGTTACGTGGGCTGTAGGCGCATTGCTTCTGAGCTTTACGATTTCACCGAGAACTCTTTCCGAAGCAGGTCATGAGATAAGAGCATACCTTCTTGCAGGAGATCTGGAAAATGCCCGTTTTAAGGTCGGCTGGATCGTGGGACGTGATACGGAAAACCTGACAGTAGGAGAGGTCACACGGGCCACAGTCGAAACAATATCCGAAAACATTGTGGATGGAATCGTTTCTCCGCTTTTCTTCTTTATGCTCGGAGGAGTACCCCTGGCAGTTATGTACCGCGCGGCGAATACAATGGATTCCATGATAGGGTATAAGAATGATAAGTACATGTTCTTTGGACGTGCCGCTGCAAGAGCTGACGACGTATGGAACTATGTTCCTGCACGCATTACCGGAGTGCTTCTGATTTTTGCGGCATTTATCCTGCATATGGACTACCGCAATGCATGGCGGATTATGTGCCGCGATGCCAACAAACATCCCAGCCCGAACGGAGGCTATACGGAATCAACAGTTGCCGGAGCACTTGGAATACAGCTGGGCGGACTTAACTATTATTTCGGAAAACCGTCATTTCGGACCTGTATGGGAGATCCCGTTCATGAGCTTGGCCCACAGCATATTCTTCAGGCTATAAGGCTTATGTATACGACAACGATACTCTTTTTGCTTGTTATGGCTGTTGTGCATTATTGGTATACAGGAGGGCGCTTTTTATGAATATCCTCGATTATGATACCGTAGCCCTTGATGATTCGGATTCGGCGCTTGTCATCATCGACCAGACGAAGCTTCCAAATCAGCTTGAAATTCTTCATTTACACACACAGAAGGAAATCTGGGATGCGATTTACCTTCTGCAGGTCAGAGGCGCTCCGGCAATCGGTGTTGCGGCAGGCTACGGAGTGTATCTGGCAGCAAAAGGAATTGATACAGAGGATTATGCTTTTTTTGAGCAGGAATTCGTAAAGGCATCTGACTATTTGAATTCTTCACGCCCGACAGCGGTAAATCTTTCGTGGGCGCTCAAACGCATGAAGGATGTTGTTATCGCAGGACGCGGAGGCAGTGTAGCTGACGCTAAGCAGAAGCTGTTGGCTGAGGCAAAGGCGATACAGCAGGAGGATATTGATACCTGCAGGCGAATAGGTGAACTCGGGCTGTCACTCGTAAAGCCCGGAGACGGAATCCTTACTCACTGCAATGCGGGACAGCTTGCAACGAGCCGTTACGGAACCGCCACCGCACCAATGTATCTCGGTCATAAACAGGGATATCATTTCAAAATTTATTGTGACGAAACACGTCCGCTGCTGCAGGGAGCAAGACTCACATCGTATGAGCTTTCAAGTGCGGGGCTTGATGTTACTGTGCTGTGTGACGGCATGGCAGCCTCACTCATGAAGCAGGGGAAAATACAGGCTGTTTTCACAGGCTGCGACCGTGTTGCTGCGAACGGTGACGCGGCAAATAAAATTGGTACAATGCCTTTGGCTATAGCCGCAAAATATTTCGGCATACCGTTTTATATATGCGCGCCTTCGTCAACTATCGACATGTCATCGAAAACAGGCAGGGATATAAAAATCGAACAGCGTCCTGCTGAAGAAGTCACAGAGATGTGGTATAAAGAGCGCATGGCACCGAAGGATGTCAAGGTATTCAATCCGGCTTTTGATGTGACAGACGCAGAGCTTATCACTGCAATCATCACCGAAAAAGGTATTCTGCGCGCGCCTTATACGGAATTTATCAAAGCAATATTCAAATGAAATAGCAGCGTGCTTACGCGCTTAAAAAAGTCCCGGTGCTGAGCCGGGATTTTCTTTTGGTTCAATTCTTCCTTTTTACTGTCATTTATCTTATAATAGAAATGGTGTGTCAAGATTGTTTCATATATTTAAGGAGGGCAGAAAGTTTGCCGGCAATTACTTACGAATTAGTTCATCGGGATGAGAAAACAGGTGCGCGTGCAGGTATAATCCATACGCCGCACGGAAGCTTCGAAACCCCGATTTTTATGCCTGTCGGAACACAGGCAAGTGTAAAAGGAATTTCCCCGGATGAACTCAAAGAGCTTCATGCAGGTATCATCCTGAGCAATACATATCATCTTTTCCTTCGTCCCGGAATGGACCTCGTGCGCGAAGCAGGAGGTCTTCATAAATTTATGCACTGGGACCGCGGAATTTTGACGGACAGCGGCGGATTTCAGGTATTCAGCCTCGGCCCGCTCCGTAAGATAACTGAAGAGGGTGTTACATTCCGTTCGCACATTGACGGTTCCAAGCAGTTCCTTTCCCCTGAGGTCTCTATCGCAGTACAGACCGCCTTGGGTTCGGATATCGTCATGGCCTTTGATGAATGTGTGCCGTATCCCGCTGATTTCGAGTATACGAAAAACTCACTTGCCCGGACGCTGCGCTGGGCAGAACGCTGTAAAAACGCAATGACGCGCGAAGACCAGGGACTCTTTGGAATAGTTCAGGGCGGCATGTATCAGGAGCTTCGTCATGAGAGCGTAGACAGGCTTATTGAAATGGATTTGCCGGGATACTCCATCGGTGGACTTTCTGTAGGCGAGCCGAAGGAAATGATGTACGAGGTTCTCTCATATACAGCTGAACGGCTTCCGTCCAACAAGCCGCGTTACCTCATGGGAGTCGGAACTCCTGACTGTCTGGTGGAATCAGTAGAGCGCGGTATTGATATGTTCGACTGCGTATTCCCGACGCGCGTCGCAAGAAACGGCATGGCGATGACCTGGACGGGCAGATTGGTCATGAAAAACAAGGCATTTGAACATGACCACACTGTACTTGAGGATGGCTGCGGCTGCTACGCATGCAGGAACGGATATACGAGAGCCTATATCCGCCATCTTGTCAGGGCGGGCGAGATTTTCGGACTTCGTCTGCTGACACTGCACAACCTCTGGTTCCTGCAGGATTACATGCGCAAAATGCGCAAGGCGATACTTGAGGACCGCTTCACGGAATTTAAAAATGATTTTTTCCGAAATTATGATATGCGTGGGAAAAATTAACAAAAATATACAAAAATATTGTATAATAACTCATTGGATTATAGTTAATTAGATTACATATGTACTGGAGGAATAATTTTGAGTCAGGAAACGTTGGCAATGCTCAGCACGTACGGCCCGCTTGTTGCGGTAATGATTTTGTTCTACTTCATGCTTTACCGTCCGCAGAAGGCCGAGCAGCAGCGCCGTAAGGAAATGCTGGATAATCTCAAGGTCGGAAATGAAGTAATGACAGTCGGCGGTATATACGGTACTATCAGCCGTATGGAGGATAATGTACTCCATCTTGAGATTGCAGACAAGGTTGTCATCAAGATTGCACGCTCTGCGGTAAACACAAACATCACGACGCGTACATCCGCCAAAGCAGGCGTTGACATGCATTCGAATGAGATGAAGGCTGAATGACATCCGGTCTGACTGAAGAAAAACGTATTTTCCGCAAAACTGCGCTTGAAAAACGCAGAGCACTTTCAAATACAGAAAGAACGAATCACAGCAGCATGATACAAAAGCTGCTGTTTGATTTTTCGGTGTTCAGAGAAGCAAAGCGGATATTTGCGTTTGCATCAATGCCCGATGAAGTTCACACAAATGAAATTCTCGCAAAGATGCTTGAGGCAGGAAAGGAAGTATCCATTCCCCTCATAACCGGTCCCCGTAAAATGGAGGCTGCGGCATTTTCGGATATGGCTGACCTTGTTCCGGAAAAATATGGTATTTTGACTGTAAAACCCGAAAAACGGAGAATCCTTGACCCATCGGAACTGGATTTTGTCCTCGTACCGGGGGTCGCCTTTTCAAGGAACGGAATCCGCCTTGGCATGGGCGGAGGGTATTACGATGATTTTCTGAAAAGAGCATCATCTGCGTACCGGCTTGCGGTTGTTTACGGATGTCAGGTGTTTGATACTGTACCGCAGGAGCCGTGGGATGAGCAGGTGGATGCCATACTTACGGAAAAAGGCATCGCTGTTTGTCCGAAACGCCAGAAATAAGTGTGGTGAAAATCGTGGAAGTAAAAATAGGAATTGCCCGTACATCAAAATATGCAATGGATTACTGCGGCGACAGCTGTGATATAGCGGAGCGTCCTCACGGAGGAATATCCGCGGTCATTGCTGACGGGCAGGGAAACGGCCTTGCTGCCCATCATACCAGCAGCTGGGTTGTAAATAAAGCTGTGTCGCTTTTGGCTGACGGAGCCCGCGACGGGGCAGTGGCACGTGCGGTACATGATTACCTCTATGCCATGAAGGATAAAAAAGTCTCATGCACACTGACGGTACTGAGTGCCGACCTTGAGACGGAAACTGTCGTCATAAGCAGAAATTCGAACTGTCCGGTTATAATAAAGACGCCTGAGTACGAAACTGTATATGATGAAGAAGTTGGCCCGATTGGCGTAAACCGTCATATGAAGCCAATGATGTATGAAGTACCCTTTGAGGAAAACATGATGGTGGTCTCCTATACTGACGGAATTGCACAGGCCGGCAGGAAGCGGGGAGGCCCTCAGGCTGATTTTGAAAAAATCATGGCAATAATTCGTGACAATCCTGCCGAAGACGTAGATTACGTTGCAAAAGCGATACTTGAATACGCCTTGGAAATGGATCATGAACAGGCATCTGACGATATGACTGTCGTAGTGATGAGTATTTTGGGGCAGTCACAGTCCGGACCGAAGATAGAGCAGATTTCGGTCACATATCCGTACTGAGGAGACTTGACTATGCGAATTGCTGTCGTGGGAGTCTGTGCATCCGGTAAGACTACTCTGGTTAAAGGTCTCAAGGATGCAGGTTATGATGCATACAATGTTGCCCAGGAGCATTCCGGAATACACAATTTCTGGAATAAGCATCATCCTGATATATTAGTCATGATTGATGCAACGCTTCCTGCAATTAAAAAACGCCGGCTTGTATATTGGGATCAGGAGCGGCTGGATGTTCAGCATAAACGTCTTGCTGACGCAAAGGCCCATGCCAATCTCTTTATACAGACGGATGCATATAATGCGGACGAGGTCCGCGAACAGGTCATTGACTACATAGAGACCTGGAAAAAGAATCAAACGGAAGGGAATGGAAATAGTTGAGGAAACAGGAATTTCTAAAGCTTATCGTATGCGTTGCGGCAATCGTAGGATTGTTTTGCGCATTCGTTTCACCGCTTGCGTATTCCATACGGCAGGGCCTTGACCTGCAGGGCGGTACACACGTTGTGCTTGAAGCAGAGGATACACCGGAGGCTCCGGTTAACCATGATGCGATGGAGCGTGTTCTCCATATCATGGAAAAACGTGTCAATGAGCTTGGTCTGACAGAACCGATGATTCAGCGTCAGGGTGAACGCAGAATTATCATCGAGCTTCCGGGCATAAAAGACCCGGACAAGGCAATTGCGGTTATCGGTAAAACGGCTATGCTCGAATTTAAGGATGAAGAGGGCAACACCGTTCTTACAGGTACAGACCTCAAGGATGCAAAGGAACAGACTGACCAGCAGAATCAGCATCTCGTATCCCTCGACTTCTCTGACGAGGGCGGAAAGAAATTTGCTGAACTCACAACCAAGAATGTAGGACGCCGTATTGCGATTCTTCTTGATGGAGAAGTACTGACCGCTCCGAACGTAAAAGAACCAATAACAGGCGGCAAAGCTGTCATCACAGGACAGCGCTCCCTCGAAGAAGCGCATAACCTTGCTATTCTCCTCCGCAGCGGCGCGCTCCCTGTAAAGGTCAATATCATCGAGACACGCACAGTAGGACCGACACTTGGACAGGACTCCAAGGACAAGAGTGAATTCGCTTTCACAATCGGTATCGGCGCAGTCCTCGTATTCATGCTGCTCTTCTATCGTCTTTCGGGACTCATTGCAGATATCAGCCTTATGGCGTATGTACTGCTGCTCCTTGCGGCGCTCAAATTCCTTGATGCGACGCTTACACTTCCGGGTGTTGCCGGTATCATACTTTCAGTTGGTATGGCCGTCGATGCGAACGTCCTGATATTTGAGCATTTCAAAGAAGAATACAAAAAAGGCTCAACACTCCGTATGTCCATGAACAACGGATTCAAGCGTGCCTTTACAACGATTTTTGACTCAAACCTTACAACGATTATTGCCGCGATGGTGCTGTTTGCATTCGGAACAGGCTCCATCCGCGGATTTGCGATTACCTTGGGACTTGGTGTTGTACTGAGTATGTTTACGGCAATCACACTCTCGAACTTCATGCTGAAAATGCTTGTAGGCTCGAACGTGGTTACGAGCCCGTTCCTCTTGGGTGCGCAGGCACGTGAAAACGGAACGGAGGTGAATAACCGTGCTTGAAAATGCAAAGTTTGATATCGTCGGACGTCGTAAAATCTGGTATCTGATTTCACTCCTTATCATCATTCCGGGTATTTTCTGCATGGTGACAAAGGGCTTCAACTTCGGTATCGACTTCACCGGCGGTACGATTATTGAAATGCGCTTTGATAAACCTGTCGGAATACAGTCAGTCCGCGAGGTAATGGCACAGTATAAGCTGGACAACGCACAGATTCAGCTCTCCGGCGAGTCCTCCAGTGCTCTTGAGGCACGTGATGTCATGATTCGTACGGTTGACCTTGAAGAATCAGAACGTAAGGCTGTCATGGCCTCCATGAAAGAAAAGCTGGGAGACTATCAGATGCTCCGTGAAGAAAAAGTCGGAGCAACCATGGGAACTGAGCTTTTGCTTAACGCTTTGTGGGCAACGCTCCTTTCATGGGCACTCATCGTTGTGTATGTATCCTTCCGTTTCGAGTTCCGCTTCGGTCTCGCGGCGGTGCTTGCATTGATTCATGACGTGCTCATCGTTCTCGCTGCATTCTCCTTCACACAGCGCCAGATTGATTCCTCGTTTGTCGCTGCACTCCTTACGATTGTCGGTTACTCCATCAACGATACAATCGTTATATTTGACCGTATTCGCGAAAACCTGAAGCTTCACTTCCGCCGCGGCGGTGATGTTATCGCGCTTGCAAACCGCAGTATATATCAGACACTTACGCGTTCCATATACACGGTCGTCACGGTTCTCTTCACAACCTTTGCACTCTATTGGTTCGGCGGCGATACGACGAAGGACTTCTCCTTTGCACTGCTCGTCGGCTTCATGAGCGGCTGCTATTCGTCCATATTTATTGCAAGCCCGCTCTGGGCTACCTTCCGTGAATGGGCGGAAAACAAAAAAGCTGCGAAGCGTGCGGCAGAACAGCCGAAAAAAGAAAAAACATCTGACGAAGAAGCTGAGGATGAAGATAACGCTGAGGCTGTCCATGAGGCTCATAAGCCGAAGAAAAACGCAAAAAAGCCTGTAACAGAAAAACCGGTATACAAAAAGAAGAAAAAGACGGCAGAGAAAACTGAGCAGGAAGAACCTGTTGAGACCATGCCGGAAGAATCCAAAGAATAAAATTGAGATCAGCCTGCCCTTTTTGGGCAGGCTGTACTTGTACGGAGAAAAATACCATGGACAAAAAATGGACAATTCGCACACACGATGAAAAGCTTGAGACAGATTTTTCAAAGGAGCTTGGAGTCACCCGTCTCGTAGCAGGAATCTTACTGGAAAGAGGAATCTCGGACACAGAAGAAGCAAAATGCTTTCTTGACCCCGTGAACACACAGCCATTCTATGACCCGTTTCTGCTTCCGGATATGAATCCTGCGGTAGGACGTATCAAACGCGCCATAGAAAACAATGAGCGGATAACAGTGTACGGAGATTATGATGTAGACGGTATATCGGCTGTAACCATACTCATGAGGGGACTGCGACGTCTGGGTGCCGACGTATCATATTACATTCCGAACCGCCACACAGAAGGCTACGGCATACACACAGAAGCATTGGAGAAGATTGCAGCAGAAGGAGCCTCTCTTCTGGTATCCGTTGACTGCGGAATTACATCTGTTGAAGCAGTAGAAGCCATGACAGGAAAGCTGGACATAATCATAACAGACCACCATCTGCCCGAAGGGCCGCTGCCTGAGGCTATCGCTGTAATCGACGCGCATCGTGACGACAGCATATATCCCTATGCAGACCTGTGCGGAGCAGGAGTTGCGTTTAAGCTTTGTCAGGCACTCTTTGCCGAAATGCGTGACGAACCCTATGAAACATATACAAAGGACATAGAAATCGCTGCACTTGGGACGATTGCCGACCTGGTTCCCCTCAAGGGAGAAAATCGCAAAATCACCGCAATAGGACTCACAAAATTTCAGACGACAGAGCTTGTGGGACTGCGCGCCCTGATTGAAGCCGCAGGGTGTAAGGACAAGAAAATAAATGCAGGACACGTAGGCTTCAGTATTGCACCGCGGCTCAATGCCGCAGGCCGTCTCGAAACTGCCTCGAAAGGCGCGGAGCTTCTTCTGACACAGGATGAAACGAAAGCGGCGGAGCTGGCTGCGGAGCTTTCAGGAATAAACAGCGAACGTCAGGGCATAGAGCAGGAAATATTCGAAGCAGCAGAACAAAAACTGGAAAATATCGACATTGAACAGGCTCATGTAATCGTCGTCGCCGGAGAAGACTGGAATCCCGGTGTCATAGGGCTTGCCGCGTCCAAGCTCACAGAAAAATATTACCGTCCCTCTATCGTAATCGGCATAAAAGACGGAGTAGGAAAAGGCTCCTGCCGCAGTATCGACGGCTTCCACATATTTGAAGCACTTTCTGCATGCAAGGATGACCTGATACAGTTCGGAGGACACGCAATGGCGGCAGGTCTGACAGTAGACGCTGACAAAATAGATGACCTTCGTGAAAGCCTTGAAAAATGGGCCCGTGAGAATATCAGGGAAGAAGTCTATCAGCCTGTACTGAAGCTTGAAGCAGAGCTTCCTGTAGGCAAAATCGACTTTGAACTCATGAAAGAACTGGAAAAGCTGGAACCCTACGGCATGGGAAATCCAAGGCCTCTTTTTGCTGACTTCAACGTAACAGCGGAGCAGGCAAGAAGCATGGGAAAAGACGGAAAGCACCTGATGATGATATTTCCGGGGAATTTCCGTGCTATCATGTGGAATCACGGCGAAGATGTACCGATGCTCCAAAGCGGCGCTGTAGACATAGCCTACGTCCCTGAAATCAATGAATGGAATGGAAACCAGTCTATAGAAGCCAGACTATCCGAGCTGCGTGAGACAGAAAGCCGAAGAATCAACCCAACAAGAGAAATACTGGCAGGAGTCTATCGCGTAATGCGCAGCCGCGCCGATGCAGAGCAAACCGTACACGGAACAGAAATGCAGCTCGCAGCCGCCTGCGGTGTTTCCACATACACCTATCGCCTTGCAGTCAGGATATTCGAAGAGCTTGGACTGATGCAGACAAAGGAAGATGGAGTATACGTCCCCGCATCACCTGAAAAACGCTCCCTCAAAGACTCCGAGACCTTCAGACGCTGCAGCGGAAAATAAATAAAATGTCGCTTTCAAAGAGACCTTTCGTCAATAAAAAAATGCTAATATAAAAACAGATAGATATAAGGTGATTATTTTGGAGGATTACAAAGAAAAGCTTATAGAATCCCTTCGGGATTACATGCGCAGAAATTATATTGAGATGCCAAGCATCCACTATTCTATTTCTATTGAAGAACCTCCACAGGCGCATGATGAAAATGAACTTGATGAAATCTGGTTAAAAGAACACTCCAAAACGCAATGTATCCGATTACGCTTAAAGGCTTTTTTAAGCCGGAAAAAAATAGTCTCATTCGGTGATAAGCTGCAGGAATGGATGGATAGAAAAGGACTTACTGGTGTTGAACTGTATAAGGCGGTACATATGGATAGGCGATTGTTTTCTAAAATCCTTACGGAGCAATTTTATCATCCAAGTAAAAATACGGCAGTACTTCTTGCACTGGCGATGCGGTTAACATCAAGTGAGGCACTGGAATTTGTGCAAATGGCCGGTTACTATCTGTCAAAAGAAGATAAACGGGACCTGATTATAAGTTTTTGTTTTGAAGAGCAGGTTTATGATGTGATGATTGTCGATGAGCTATTACACATGTATGATTGCAGCCCCTTGATGCAATAGGAAAAATAGAATTAATGAGAAAGGCAGGCGGTTATTATGCTGAATATTGCATTTCAGTATGACGTTTACTCAAAAGAATGGGTAGTATGCAAAGATGAAGTCTGCCTTTATGAGGATATCGAGAAGATTCCATGTGCTGTTTTGATTCCCCATGCTCCAAAGAGCATGATATATGTAACTGTACAGCCGGTAGGGCAGAAGTCTTTCGTTAAGGAACTTGAGAATGGCGAGAAAGCTGATATCAAGCATGTGCTGACGGCAGCAGCAGAGGAAAAGGATTATCTCTATAAGCCTCCGTATATTGAGGTGAACGGAGAATATGCTTTCAGGTGGCGTATTTTTCAATCAACGGCCGGGGGTGCAATTAACATTGCTTGCGATATCGCATCGGTGATAATTCGCCAAAATGGTGATTTTTTGAAAAAATGGTGTACATGGAAAACTGTTTCATGTGTTGCTAATCAAAAAAAGGATATAATTCTTTTTAAAAATTTAGATACAGCCTATAGTAAGGATTTGTACGACATAAGGCGTATGGATCAACAACCGAAATTACGCATACCGGATATTGTGGCTGGCACGGCAATCGAAGCAATGCGTGACGGAACCGGGGTGTTGGAAGGAATTCGGCCAAGTGTATTGAGCTGTACATCCGGTTGGGAAAAAATACTTGCTTATTTTGAACATCCATTTGATGTAAATATTTATTATTTAAAAAATTTTATCGGAGATGCTTTTGATGAATTATTTCCAAGGAATTGCAGAGATAATTTCAGACCTCTTTGTGATTATCTTGAGATAAGAAAACCACCTAAAAGCCTTCGTAAAGCGCATACGTTCTATCCATACGCTGTTGTTTGGTTTTGCATTTTTCGTCAATGGGGGATTCATGACATAAATCTGATACAGAGGTTCTTCTCATTTCAAAAATGGAATAAAAACAGGAGCCTGGAACCTTTTCATTACTTCCCTAAAGAAAAATATGTTGGGCTGTTTAATTATTATGCAAAGGAAAATTGGAAGAGATTCGAATATTTTTGCAAATGGCTGATTGAAAGAATCGGAGAAAAAAGATTTATGCAGTGGTTCTATCAGACAGTAAAAGAAGACAGCATTGGTCAAATGGCCAAGGATTGTCTTCGGATGTTCTATGGGCACGCGGATGACATATCGGAAGAACTGCGTGAATTAATAGCACGTGAGAAGCTTTCGAACAGAGTACATAACGCGCTTTGTTCCGAGACTGCTTTTTTGAAAAGGCAAAAATACGAACGCATACTGTATGAGGATGCAATGGCAAAATTGGAATGCAATCTCAACGATTATGAATTTCGTCTTACACACAGTACGCAAACAATAGTTCAGCTTGGAATGATATTCAGTAATTGTGTCGCCGGATATTGCGATGATGCAATCAATAAAAGATGTGCAATCGCCTATGTACGGCAGGGTGACAGATACGTGGCATGTATAGAGCTGATAAACCGGCATGGTAAATTACATATTAAGCAGGCGCTTGGTAAATATAATGAGTATTTGGATGAGACGGACCGGTTTTTCTGTCGGTATTGGGCGAACCTGTTCAAAATGACATATGAGGAAAAATATCTCGGAGCTAAAGAAAGAGACATAATCATTCCGGATGTAAAATATGAAAGGATTTCACATCAAAAAGGAATAGATGAGATGTATTTGAAAGAGCTGCAGGAAATACCTAAGAAGAAAATTGTCAGAGGGTATTACGAAATACTCTGGAAAGAGCTAAAGAATGTAACCAAAAAAAGGCTGAATGAACCTCCATGGATGCATTTCACAGATGAGTATGCCAGGTTGATGTACCTTTATCCTGAGGCACAACGTATTTATGAAGCCGCTTTTGACGGAAACATGGAAGCAGCTTATGTACTGGGGCAAATCTACATGGACGACATAGGTGTTCCACACGATTATTCACTTGCCAAAAAATGGATGAAGACAGCGAAAAGTGCAGGACACCCTAATGCGTGGCGTGTGCTGAAATCAATCCAATTAATTGCGCATATGACAAATGATGATATGGATGAATATGAAAGAAGGCTTGCGAAAGCAATACTGAGGCTGAGGCAAAAATCAATTATTGAAGATGGGAATCAAAAGCTGAATTTGCTCGATAATGCCGGGTAATGTATCGGTCATAGCCCCAATCTTCATAAATAAAATATATATAAGGAGGAATGGTTATAATGAAAAAGTTTAGTATCTTTTTTGTCGTGTGCTTTACTGTTTTGATTACGTCAATTTGTTCGGCTAATTTTGGATTTGGAAAAGAAAAAATAGGGATTTTAACCTAACCCGCGAGAAGTCCTCCACCTCTTAGGTGGGGGATGAAGGCGGGTATGGCGAATTTACGTAAGTAATTGATCCATACAATTGCTTTTTGTCTTATTGGGTAGTATAATCAGTCGTAAAAGAGAAAGGACTTATTATACTATGGAATTAGATAACAATAACCATTCAGTGTTCTTACTCTGTTATCATCTGGTTTTGGTAGTGAAGTATCGTCGCAAGGTATTCTCTGACCGAATGAGCCAATATGCTAAAGATATTTTTGTTCGCATTGGCTCATCATACAACATTACGTTGGAGGAATGGAATCACGACCAAGACCATGTGCATATCATGTTCCGTGCTCATCCTAATACAGAGCTGTCGAAATTCATCAATGCTTATAAAAGTGCCAGCTCTAGGCTAATCAAAAAAGATTTTCCAGAGGTTAGGCGCAAGCTGTGGAAAGAAATGTTTTGGTCGAGAAGTTATTGCCTGTTGACAACAGGCGGTGCTCCTATTGAGACAATTAGGAAATACATAGAAAATCAAGGCAGGTGATTATAGTGAATAAGGCATACCGATACAGACTCTACCCAACAACTGAACAAAAAATTATGTTTGCTAAGACTTTCGGCTGTGCCAGATTCATCTATAACAAGATGCTTGGTGACCGCCTTGACTACTACAAAGAGACAGGCAAGAAGCTGAACAACACTCCCGCACAATACAAATCTGAATTTCCTTGGCTAAAGGAAGTAGACAGCTTGGCTCTTGCAAATGCTCAGCTAAACCTGAATAAGGCTTACAACAACTTTTGGAATAATCGCAGGCACTTTGGAAAACCACGCTTAAAGTCTAAGAAAACGGGGCATTGTTCGTACTCTACGAACAATCAGAAAGGCTCTGTCCGATTAGATGGTAATAAGGTAAAACTGCCGAAAGTTGGTTGGGTAAAATTATGCCTGCATCGCCCGCTGATGGAAAATAGCACTATTAAGACTGTAACCATAAGCAGGACACCAACAGGAAAATACTACATCAGTATTCTTGTAGAGTATGAAAACCAAATACTCCCCATAATACCGAAGAACTTTCTTGGGCTGGACTTTGCTATGCACGGTTTGTATGTTGCTTCCGATGAGGATGATGCGGACTATCCAAATTTCTTGAGGAAAGCCGAGAAAAGATTAGCCAAAGCACAAAGAAAACTTTCTAAGCGGCAAAAGGGAAGTCATAACCGAGACAAACAAAGGTTGCGTGTAGCTAAGTTTCATGAAAAAATTGCCAACCAACGCCATGACTTCCTTCATAAAAAAGCCCGCTACTTGGTAGACCGCTATGACGCCATAGGCATAGAAGATATTAGTGTCAAAGCTATGGCGAAGCATAAGAAAGGCGGAAAATTCAGCTTTGGTAAATCCGTAGCCGACAATGGCTGGAACATGTTCACAAATATACTGGAGTACAAGCTTGCATGGCAGGGCAAACAACTTATAAAGATAGACAAGTGGTATCCAAGCAGTCAATTATGCCATATTTGCGGCTATCAAAATGACGAAACTAAAAACTTGTCTGTGAGAGAATGGGATTGTCCCGCTTGTGGCAGTCACCATAACCGCGATAAAAACGCTGCAATAAATATTCGAGAAGAAGCTAGACGAATATCTGCCTAACTAATCTCGTAAAATACCGTGGGTCGCACGGGAATCTACGCCTGTGGAGAGAGTGTAAGTCGCTGCAACTCTTCGGAGTCGGTGGTGCTGTTCTCGTGGAAGCAGGAAGCTCCCGCCTCTATAGGCGGGGGTACGTTCACTAAAGATATGCGAGATATAGGGAAATACATGACAGATGTAATAGTTAATCACAAGTTCATATCCAAGCAGCAAAACAATCGGTAGTATAAAATAACATGCAAGATAAAAAGCAAGAAAATATGCAAGTATACGGGCTGTGGAAAATGTAAAAATGGCCTTCTTTTATGGAAGGCAAAAAAGCATTTTTCGCAGCCCCTTTTTTGTATACGAAAACAACAAAAAATTTACTGAACCCAAAGCAAAACTGCATACGGCAAAAGGCATAAGTGATATAATCTAAATCATAAGTAAACTCTAATATGTAAGAAAATACGTAAGATAATACGCAAGATAATGCGTAAGATAATATGCAAGAAGATACAGGAAGATACAAGGAAAAGTTTGTAAGAATATAGCGTGCAGAGCTAAACGCCGAAATCCAAAATGGATTTCGGCGTTTTTATGTGCGTGAAGAATTTACTATTATTACTTGGATTTTTATTCAAAAAGGTGTAATGAAAAAACATAGGGAGTTATAAGATAAATTTAAATTGATCAGCGAGAAAGGAAAGTATGTTTGAAAATGCAAATACAAAAAAATATGGCTTTGAATAATATTCATTGTTTTATGTATAATGCTGTGCTACCATTGAGCATGGATAGGTGTATTGTTAAAGGAACAATAAAAAATTAAGCTTTTGTTTATATAGTGTTAAAATCGATTTGTCTAAAGGGCTTCACTGTGTGTCGCAAATTTAATTTACAAAATTTTGCATTGAACTAAATGAGATGCAATTAAGGTGATTTTGCGAGATTGAGATGCTTGGTTAAATGAGGTGTTTCTATGTCGATTTATCCTTCAATGCCGCAAGCAAATTTGCTGTTGCAATCATTACGATCAGTTGGATATTCTGAAGAAACTGCTGTTGCAGATATTGTGGATAATGCTATTTCGGCAGATGCAGACAAAATTGTTATCAATTTTGATTGGGCTAATAAATGTATTTCCGTCGTAGATAATGGTTATGGCATGGAAGAAGCAGAGTTGTATAAAAATATGCAGATTGGTTCATCAGATCCAACTCAAATGAGATCAAGTAAAGACCTTGGTCGTTTTGGAATGGGAATGAAAACGGCAGCATTCTCATTGGGTAGAAAAGTTTCTGTGATAACGAGTAAGAATAACAAAATTAGCAATGCATCTTGGGATTTAGATAAGGTTGAACAAATAGGATGGAATCTAGTTATTGATGATGAAGGTACCTATGATTCATTTTTAAATAATTTCCGGGATCATGGAACAGCAGTAGTAATTAGTGTACTTGACAATCTTGTTAATGAGTCTGATTTAACTAAGTCAAAAAAACATTTTTACTCAGTTATTCAAAAAGTTGCAGAACATCTTAGGTTAGTATTTCATAGGTTTATATCAGAAGACGGACTGAAAATATATGTAAATAGTGAACAAGAACTTAGTGCATGGGATCCGTTTATAACGAAAAATCCGGCAACGCAGGAACTGGCAGACGAAGAAGTATGGGATCCTCAGTATCGCACATGTACAAATATACAGCCATATGTTTTACCGCATAAGACAAAATTTTCATCGGATGAAGAATATGAGGAAGCTGCAGGGATTAAAGGATGGAACAGACACCAAGGCATATACATATATAGAAACAGAAGGCTTATTATTTACGGAACTTGGTTTGATATTATCAGGAAAGAACCAGCATTTAATTTAGCCAGAATCAAAATTGATATTTCTTCGGACGCTGATGAGGATTGGAAAATTGATATAAAGAAATCAAGAGCCTCTTTACCGATTTATCTGCGAGATAGAATTATTTCCGCTATAGATGATTGTACAACGAGATCTACCAAAGTTTTTAATTCAAGGGGGGCATATTCGAAGGGACCTGTGACACCAAATTTAGATTTTGTGTGGGAGCAGACACGAAATAATGGTAATTATTTTTTTAGGATAAACAAGAAACATCCCTTGCTGAATTCAATAAGAGCGGAATTAGATGATGATGGACGAAATAGATTAAAAGCATATTTGTGTTTGATTGAAAATTTTGCCCCTTTTATGAGGAATGGCATTGTCAATACATTAAATACTGGAGAAGCGAAGAAAGATGATTTCCAGAGACAAAAGGATTTAACAGACATTAAAAGTTATGCAACTGTCTTTAAAAGAAACGGTTTTTCGAAAGAAGAAATAATCGAAACGCTTGAAGGTATGGCATCTTACTACTATCTCGTTGATGAGATAGAGAAAATTGTGGGTGAAATAAATGATTAATGATATCGGAAATAAAGATAGATATGAGCAGAACCTTTATCGGGCAGCTGTTTTGCGATGTATAAAATTAGTAAAAGATGATAATGAGGATATTAAAAACGCAGTTGAGGAAGTTGCGGTTGAATTTTCCAGGCTTGTAAAAGATGTCAATAATCTTAAGAATTTTCTGTATCAGGAAGTAACTCAAGAGGGCAGTACGCATCCTGTTATTATGACAGAAAATGTACGTCAAAGAGATTGGTGGAATAATCGAAAAAAATCAAACGATATTCCCATGGGCTATGTTATCAGGTATTTTGATTATTTATCAGCGAAACCTGGTTGGAGTGAGATGTCTATAAAAGATCTCGATGTTTCTACAGATGAGGTAATGAATGCACTTGCTAACCCAACGTTAAAGAAAGCTGACGAACGACGTGGATTGGTATATGGAGATGTTCAGTCTGGAAAAACGGCACACTATATTGGATTGATAAACAAAGCATACTCAGCAGGATATAAAATTATTATTGTGCTTACAGGTATGCAGAATAGTCTTCGTAGTCAGACTCAGGCACGTGTCGATGAAGAAGTGTTGGGATATGAAACAAGTAATGAAATATCTTTTGAAGAACAGCTAAAGCAAAACGTCATTGGTGTTGGAACTGTTATCCCCAATGCCGATGTTGGACCTTTACAGTCAATAACCAATAGAGATGAAAAAGGTGATTTTAATAAAAAACTGTCTACTGGTTCGTTTATGCCGCCGTTTATTATAATAACCAAAAAAGTAAGTTCAGTACTTAAGTATATAATTAGCAGTTTATCAAAGAATACTATAACAAAAGTAATAAATGGCAAGAAAATAATACCTGCTTCATACCCTGCGTTAATTATTGATGATGAGGCAGATCAGGCATCAATAAATACGAAAGATGTGGAAAAAACTGATAATCCTTCAACAATAAATGGTCTGATTCGTAAATTGTTGAATTTATTTGAGTGTAAATCATATGTTGGATATACTGCGACACCATTTGCCAATATTTTTATCCCATATAGAACAGATGATGATATTTATGGAAAGGATTTGTTTCCTAAGGATTTTATTGCGAAAGCACCAAGACCGGAACTATATGTTGGGGCACGAGAATTTTTCGGACTTGGAGAAGAAGAAATTAAGCCGATGCCACTTATGCGCATGATTTCTGCCGGACAGAGCTTTCTTTCGCAAGGAACTAAGAAAGATGACTATGTAGGAGAATTGCCAAGCGAACTTAAGGAAGCAATAAAATTTTTCTTTATTTCAACAGCTATTCGTAATTTAAGAGGTCAAAGAAACAAACCTAATACAATGCTGATTCATATTGTTAGATTTGTTGATCAACAAAAAACAATAAAGAAGAAAATTGATAAATATGTTCGTGAAGAAATTTTTAATTTTATATCATATGGAGATGGTGAAATAAGAAAGGCTTTTGAAAACATTTATTTCTCCGATTTTGTTCCTACAACAAAAGAGATTAGAGTTTGTTTCTCAAAGTATTCTCAGGGATGCAATGAAATAGATTTTGATAGCATATGGAAAGAGATAACTCGGTTAGTCAGTGCGAAGGAATTAAAAATTTGGGCGATAAATGGAAAATCTGATGATAGCCTAATCTATAAAAACTATAAAGATCAGCCGTTTAATGTTATAGCAATTGGCGGTGATAAATTATCCAGAGGCTTGACGCTGGAAGGATTAACAATTAGTTATTTTACCAGAGCAGCATCTGCTATGGACACATTATTGCAGATGGGCAGATGGTTTGGTTATAGACCAGCATATTTGGATGTTTGCCGCATTTTTACCACACAGGATTTGTTTAATAAATTTAAGATTATTTCATATTCTGTAGCTAATTTATCGGCTCAATTTGATGATATGAATACACTTAAGTCTGATCCAGAACATTTTGGTTTGAAAGTGGCCACGAATCCGGAAATACTTATTTCAGCTAGAAATAAAGTCAGAACAGGGGCGGATTATCAGGCGGATTTCAGCAATCATCTCACTCAGACACGATTAATTGATGCTGATCCAGAAATCATTGAAGAGAATTATCAGACTGTTAATAATTTCTTGTCATCATTAGATTCGAATAGGTTCAGTATGGGGGATTCTGCTGGTTTATCCAAATATATCCCATCAGACACTAAAACGGGGAAGACATATTGGATAGGTGTTCCTGGGGCTCTGGTAGCGGATTTTTTTGATAAATACCATACATCCAAAACAGCGACTAAAGCGAGCAGTCGGCATATTGCAGATTATATTCGCGAGATGCAAAAATATAATGGACTGACAGATTGGACAGTTTGCTTGTGCGGAACAGATAAAAATAATACTCCGACATTAATAGCTACAGAATCTAAATTTGGTCCTATCAAGGTAAATGGAATAGTTCGTAACCGCAGTGCAATGAATGAAAAGAATAAAGAAATAGAGGAAGCAACTGGAACTACCAGAGATTTACATGCGTTGATATCTGGAGGCGATGAGGAACTGGATTATACAGCAGATCAGCATGACCTCGCTAAAAACGAAAAAGAAAATCTTAAAAAGAAAACTAGAGATAATCAGTTTATTGCACGGGAAGTAAGAAGAGTGGTTCGTACTTTTGATCATGGTTTTTTGTTGCTTTATCCGATTGAGTGGGCTGCAGAAGATTTGAAAGCATATGATAATAAGGCTCCGTACGGATTTGCGGTTGTTTTTCCGGATAGACAGGGCAAAGGCAATCTTAAGTCGTACAAATTAAATGAAGTTGCCATGGAGTTGGATGATTATGAATAAAACCAACGAAATTTATCAGTCACTATTAAATGATTTGAAAACCAATAATTATAAAATCGATAGTAATTTATATCGTAAATATGTGTGTGCAAGTGGTGAAGGCATAGTATATTCTGTCTCTGTTAGGGAACGGATGAGAACAGTATCTATCCCCATTGTGAAGGAAAATAAAGGAATAAAGTATCCTATGTGGAAAGGTGTTGAAATATCATTTGTTACGCTTCCTGAATATTCTGGTGAGTCACAGATTTATGTTCAGTTAAAGCAGATGCCTGCAACAGAAGCTTATATTTTTGAAATTATAGTTGAAGATATAAGAAAGGCTCTGGCAGAAGAAAAGCATATTACAGATTTTGCTAATACAACGTATAGTATTTTAAAAAAATGGAAAGATTTTTTTAGTGCAGGAAAAATTCCAATTTTAAGCGAAGCAAGTGCTCAGGGATTATATGGCGAATTGCTTTTTTTAAAAGAGCTAATCGAAGAAAGTGGGACTACGGTTGTTAATTCATGGGCAGGGATTAATAACGAAACACATGATTTTTATATCGGGAAAAATGCGGTTGAGGTAAAAACGACTGTAACACAAGCACCATATATGGCACATATAAGTAGTGAATATCAGTTGGATGATAATGATGTAAATGGAAGACTTTTCTTGAGAATGTATGTTTTTCGCAAAGACTCTAATGGTGGAGAAAAATTGCCAGATTTAATACTTAAAATTAGGGAGATGTTGAGAAATGATAATAGTTCTTTAGATATTTTTAATAATAAGCTAGCAAAAGCTGGATATCTGGATATAACAGCAAGCTATTATACGACAGGGTATACGAAAAGAGAGACTTATTCTTTTGAAGTAAAAAAAGGATTTCCAAGAGTTATTAGGGAGCAGCTTGTTAAGGGAATCTATGATTTGGAATACAGTGTTTCGGCATCACACTGTATGGAGTTTGCGATTGACGCAAGAGAACTAATTGAGGCATTAAAGAGGTAATATCTGATGGATCAAAAACTGCAACAATTCTATAATGAGTTCAATGATGAAGTAAAGCAGTATATGGTGAATCATGAAAAAACAACAATAAATTATGCCTTTAAGGAGGTGTTTTTGTCGTACTTAGCTGAACATGAGGTTTCAACACTTGCGGATACAAATATTTTGGAATTTAAAAAAGAATCGGAAAATATCAAGATGGATGGGTATTCATATAACGACTATTTCCATTCATTAACCATATTAGTGAGCAAATTTAATCCCAAACAAACTCCAGATATGCTTTGGAAAAAAGATATTGACAAATACGTGAAAAAGGCAGTTAAGTTTTTAAAAACCTGTGACACGGATGTATTCGAAGAACTAGAACCTACAAGCGATGGATATCAAGCATTTGAAGCAATTCGAGCTATTTCTAGAGAAATAGAAAATGTAAATGTTGTATTTATTACAAATGATTTGGCAAAAAATTATGTGCCTGATGATATGAAGTATCGGCAGATTCCGATAAAATTTGATGTTTATGATATTGAGCGGCTGTATCATATAATTCTGTCCGGAGATACGGAATACAAGCCTTTGGTTATTAGATTTAAATCTAAATATAAGCAGACACTGAAAATGATAAAGGTTCCTTGTGAGAATTCTGTTTATGATTGTTATGTAGGAGTGATTCCAGGAGAGTTACTAGCAAATATATATAAAGATGAGGGACAGGATTTAATACAAAAAAATGTTCGTTCATACTTACAGGCAACTGGTAAAGTAAATAAAGGGATTAAAACTTCATTAGCATATGAGCCGGAAATGTTTATGGCATACAACAATGGAATATCTACGATTGCGGAATCTATTGAAATTGAAGATGACAAATCAGATTCGTTGGTCGTGCGTATAAAAGAAGTTACAGGCTGGCAGATTGTTAACGGTGGACAGACTACTGCGTCGATTTATAATGCTTTACAAAACAAACTTGACCTCGAACAAGTTTATGTACAAGTGAAACTTTCTGTGATAAAAGACAGTGAAAAATCTGTTGATATTGCAGCTAATATTTCTAAATATGCAAACAGTCAAAACAAAATAAACATGTCTGATTTTAATGCAAATGACGAATATCATATAAAAATGGAGCAGATTTCAAGGCGTACATTTATCCCTGTCGAGCGTGGAAAAGAAACAGAGCAGTGGTTCTATGAGAGAGCCCGAGGTCAATATATGGTCGAACTTAATAGACAGCCAACGGCAACGGCTAAGAAAAATTTTAAAGAACGGATTCCTAAAAAAAGGTGTGTTTCTAAAACGGTAGCCGCAAAATGTATGATGGCCTATATGGGCTATCCACATTATGTGAGCAAAGGATTAGAAACGAACTTTGTGATTTTTTCGGATATGATAAAAAAAGGAGATATCCCAGAGCCATCGCAGCATTCATATATAGATATGATAGCAAAAGTTATTTTATTTCAAGTGTGCGATAAAATAGTGGCTGGATTGAATTTTGGCGGATATAAGGCGCAAATCAATTACTATACCATCGCGTTAGTAGGTAAATATTGCGATAAATTTTTGGACGTAGATTATATATGGAAAAATCAAATGATCACACCTAATTTAGCTCAAACGATAGAAGAATTAGCTATGAAGGTATGGACACACTTTCAAAATCCGTTGATTAAAGGAATAAATGTAACTCAATGGTGCAAGAAAGAGGAATGTTGGGAATTATTGAAATCTAGATATGAAAATGATGAATTATAAAAATGCGAAGGTAGATATGGATAAGTTAAAAGTCATAGATTTGTTTGCTGGAGCTGGTGGACTAAGTTTGGGATTCAGACAAACGGGAAAATTTGAAATCAAGGCAGCTGTAGAAAAAAATGCTAATGCTAGAATAACGTATAAGAATAATTTCAACGAAGTTGAGCTGTATGAAGATATTACAGATGTAGATTTTACAAGGTTTAATGAAAAATATGGAAAAATAGATGTTGTGATAGGAGGCCCTCCTTGTCAAGGATTTAGTAATGCCAATAGGCAGCATAATCAAGCTATTAATTTAAATAATAAATTGGTGAAAGAATATATTCGTGCGATACTGCAGATTCAGCCCGAAGCGTTTGTTATGGAAAATGTTGGCATGCTGAAATCAGATGTGCATCGTTTCTACATTGAAAAAATGGACGAGTCCAATGTTGAGAAATATCATATACCGACTAAAGCGGATTGTATCTATTTATTGGATGAAAAATGGAAGTTTGAAGGTGTTTTAGAGCTTCTGAGAAACGAAGCAGATGTAAAAAACAATCTCTGGAAGGAGGATTTGTTTAGAAAAATTAACATAATTTATAAGGCGAGAAATAATAAAGAAAAAATGGAAAAGGCATTAAATAGGTACTTGAACCAAATAAAAAAGTTGCTTGTCAAAAGAACTGAGCTGCCCAACCAGCATGTAAATCAAATAAGCGAAAAAGTATTTTATATGTTGGAGCAATATACATATAAAGACGCCTTAGAAGAATTTATTTCAGCGTTAGAGGAAGCATTAGCAATACAAAAAATGTTAATATATGCTGAAGAGATTTATGTTAATGGAATACGAGAAGTGTTTGATGACTGTAAAAATATTGTTGCAAATGTTAAATCATGTGCTGTTTATGATTATTTAATCTCGGTATTGGGAGCAAATGACAATGGGTATGCTATTAACAATGGGATACTTGCCGCAGTTGAATATGGTATTCCTCAGAAACGAAGACGTTTCGTAATCATTGGTATTAAGAAAAAGTATACTAATATTGTAGAAATGCCAGTACCAGATGAAAATGTTACCATGACAAATGTTTACGATGCATTAGCAGATTTAAAGAATGTTCCAGTACACTATTCTGTTGAGGATGATGAGAATGGTTCAAGAATTTCTTATAAAGATCTTGCAAGTGTTAATAAACTTTTAGAGTTAAGAAGTAAAACTGGACAAGTATACAATCATATAGTGCCGAGAACGCGAGAAACAGCCCTTCGCAGGTTTCGGGCAATCAAACCAGGTGAAAATTTTCATGCGCTGTCAAAAGAAATGAAAGAAGACACTTATACTAATGTTGAAAGAACGCAAAATACTGTATATTGCCGATTAAAGTATGAGGAACCATCTGGGACAGTTATTAATGTTAGGAAGTCTATGTGGATTCACCCTGAATTAGACAGAGCTGTTTCAATTAGAGAAGCGGCTCGTTTGCAAACATTTCCAGATTCATTCAGGTTTTATGGACCTAAGGATTCTGAATATCAACAAGTTGGAAATGCTGTTCCACCAATGCTTGCACGGATAATAGCAAAAAAAATACTTGACTATATTGATTAAATTGAATATCTCAATCATGTGTGTTGCTGAAATTCTGTGCTTTTTAGTTGTATTGCATATAATTGATTGAATTGGCTGGCCAATGTAAATTGGTTTGATTACTGTAAGCAAGTGGTAAGAGGTGCTGCCATGGATGATATGACTCCCGAACAACGCAGGAAGAATATGCAGCATATTCGGTCAAAAGATACATCTATCGAAATAAAGCTGCGAACCGCGTTGTGGCATAAAGGGATCCGATATCGAAAAAACTACAAGGGCTTAATTGGAAAACCCGATATTGTTATTACAAAATATAAAATTGCGGTTTTCTGTGACAGTTCGTTTTGGCACGGAAAAGATTTTGATAAAAAGAAGCCCGTTGCTACTAACAGCGAGTATTGGAGCGCTAAAATTAGACGCAATATAAAGCGTGATGATGAAGTTACTCAGTTGTTGAATGCGAATGGATGGACTGTGCTTCGCTTTTGGGATGAGGACATAAATAAACATTTGAATGAATGCGTTAAGACCGTGGAAGAAGCAATTCTTGATGTTACCGTACAAGGTATATGATTTTTGAGGAATACTTTATCCGATTTTGCGCGGTGTGTCTAGTTAAAATAGGCATCTTAGAAATGATGAAAGTCTTTCTAAGGTGCTTTTGTTTTGCAGTTTTCAACGATAATGCAACGATTCTGAAATCGTTTGTACTTTGGAATAGAATGGTGTTTCGAATTGACATCTAAATCATTAGGTATGTTCACGCCAAATGGATAAGTAAAATTGCGCCAAATGCATAATTAAAATTAAGCCAAATGGATAAGTGAAATTGCGCCAAATGGATAAGTTGTGCTATAATTGCCCTAAATGGAGGGATTGTCATGGCAAAGAAGTATATGCCAAGACTGGCAGATAAGCTGTTGGCGATGCACTTGGCCAGTAAAGGTGCTGTGCTTGTCAGAGGCGCAAAATGGTGTGGAAAAACTACTACTGCGCTGCAGGCAGCACAGAGTGTTATTTTTATGCAGGATCCTGATAATAAGGCGCAATATTTGGAGCTGTCTGTATTAAAGCCGTCACGGTTATTGCAGGGGGATACACCTCATTTGATAGATGAATGGCAGATTGCACCACAGCTGTGGGATGCTGTTCGTTTTGCTGTCGATCAGAGGGGGGCATTTGGTCAGTTCATTATGACAGGCTCAGCTGTGCCACCTGATACTTCACAGGTAACTCATACGGGAACCGGGCGTATTGCTAATTTGACTATGCGTCCTATGACGTTGTATGAATCAGGTGAATCATCCGGAGAGGTGTCACTGAAAGCACTGTTTGAAAATGCGCATGATGTTGACGGTGAAAATGAGTTAGATATTGATGATATAGCTTATTTAATATGCCGTGGTGGATGGCCTCAGGCTTTGGGGTGTCCTAAGGATATAGCTTTGCGTCAGGCTATTGATTATTTTGATACAGTTGTGGAAGGTGATATTTCCCGCGTTGATGGAAAAAAACGCAGCGGTGATTATACTAAAAGACTGCTTCGGGCGTATGCGCGTGCTGTGGGTTCACAGGCAAGTATCAATTCTTTGGCATCAGATATGGCGGTAAATGAGGAAACGACTCTTTCGAGTGTTACTGTAAGTGATTATATAAATGCATTAAAACAAATATATGTGATTGAAAATTCGCTGGCTTGGAATCCAAATTTGCGTTCTAAGGCAGCTATACGCACGTCAGACACAAGGTATTTTGTCGACCCGTCTATTGGTGCGGCTGCTTTGGGAATAGGACCAAATGATTTAATTAATGATTTGAATACTATGGGGTTGTTTTTTGAAAATATGTGCATAAGGGAGCTACGGACTTATGCAGAGGTTCTTGATGGACAGGTGTATCATTATCGTGATAAAAACGGGTTGGAATGTGATGCGGTCATTCATCTGAGAAATGGTGAATATGGTCTTATTGAAATAAAGCTTGGCGGTGAGGACGCTGTGGATAAAGGGGCTTCTACTTTAGCTGCTCTTGCTGAGAGTATTGATACAACACGTATGAAATCCCCCGCATTTTGTATGGTATTAACTGGGATGGGCAAATTCGCATATAAGCGGAAGGATGGAATTTTTGTTGTTCCTGTAGGGTGCTTGCGTGACTGATTAGTGCAAGCATGCGTCAAATTTGAAAGAGGAGTGCATTATGGAGAAATTGGATGACAGGTTGAGGGCGGTTGCTTCGTTTGTGCCTGCAGGGGCGCGTGTGGCGGATGTAGGCTCTGACCATGCTTATTTGGCGATGTATCTTTTTACTGATGGCGGCGCGGATTTCGTAATAGCTACGGATAAAAACGAGGGACCGTGTGAGGCGGCGCGGGCGACTTTGCGTTCAGCAGGTCTTTTGGAGAAGATTCCCGTCCGCTGTGGTGACGGACTCATGGCTTTGGAGCCCGGTGAGGTGGATTATGTTTGTATTGCGGGTATGGGCGGCGAGCTTATTGCGCATATCCTGAATGCGGCACCGTCTGTGTTCGGAAGGTTGAAACGGGTGGTTTTGCAGCCGATGAATGATGCGCCGATGCTTCGCGCGTGGCTTTATAAGAACGGCTGGCATGTCGCAGATGAGAGCCTGGCCGAGGTGGACGGACGGCTTTATGAAATAATTGCGGCGGAGCCGGGTACAGAGGCTGTGCCTGAGCCTGTGCTGCTTGAGCTGGGGCCTGTGCTGTGCAGCAGGAAGCCTGAGCTGTATACAAGGCATGTGGAGGAACGGATTGCGAAGTATCAGCGTATTCTGGATGGGCTTAGGAGAAGCGGTCATCCTGATATTGAGCGGATTCGTGAGATAGGTGCGAAAATCAGGGAGATGGAGGGAAAACAATGGTGAAGTGTCAGGTAGTCATGGATGCCATGGAGAGGCTGGCTCCAAAAAAATTAGCTGAAGACTGGGATAATCCTGGGCTGTTGGTTGGCAGTCCTTCACAGGAGGTAAATAAGGTTCTTGTCTGCCTTGATGTGCGGGATGATGTTATCGACCGCGCGGTTGAGGGCGGTTATGATATGATTGTTTCTCATCATCCTTTGATTTTCAGGTCGATGAAGAAGATTCGTACTGATTTGCCTGACGGAAGGAAGCTGGCAAGGCTTTTGAAGCATGATATTGCTGTTTTTGCGGCGCATACGAATCTGGATATTGCCCGGGGCGGAGTTAATGATGTGCTGGCGGAAAGGTGCGGTCTTGGCGAACTGCAGCCTTTTGATACAACGGGGGAAGAGAAGCTGGTGAAGCTGGCTGTGTATGTTCCGAGGGATTATGCGGATGCTGTGCGTGATGCGATTTTTTCTGCAGGGGCAGGTCATATCGGGAATTACAGCGAGTGCAGTTTTAATGTTGATGGAAAGGGTACATTCAAGCCTCTTGAGGGGACTCATCCTTTTATCGGGACAGAGGGTACACGCGAGGCTGTGGATGAGGTGCGTATAGAGACGATTTTCCCTTCGATGCTTCAGGGGAAGGTTGTGCGGGAGCTGGTAAAGGCTCATCCGTACGAGGAGCCTGCGTATGATTTGTATCCGCTGGCAAATAAGGGAGCTGTGTATAGTCTGGGAAGGATTGGCTCTGTGGAAGCTCCTGTAACTTTGGATGTTTTTGCGGCACGGGTGAAGGAGGGCCTTGGGGCTGATTCGATTCGTGTTGTGAGGGCAGGTGAGCGTCTGATAAAGAAGGCCGCGCTCTGCAGCGGAAGCGGTGCGGAGTTTATTGAGAAGGCGGCTTTTATGGGTTGTGATGTTTATATTACCGGGGATGTGCGTTATCATGATGCGCAGCGTGCTGTTGAGCTGGGTATTCATGTGGTTGATGCCGGGCATTTTCCAACGGAGCAGCCTGTTGTGCCTGTGGTGGCCGGGTATCTTCGTGATGAGCTTGGGAAGGTGCGCGGAGGAAAGGATGTAGAGGTTGCTGCAGATGATATGCTGAAGGATTTTTTTAGTTTTATGTAATTTTTGTTGCCGTATTTTAACGAAGGCGCTATAATTTATACTTGCGAGTATGAAAGGCAATCGCTGGTGTCCTTGAGGCACTTGAGGAAAGTCCGGGCTCCACAGGGCAGCGTGCTGGATAACGTCCAGCAAGGGTGACCTTCGGGAAAGTGTCATAGAAAAGAAAACCGCCGGGCAACCGGTAAGGGTGGAAAGGTGCGGTAAGAGCGCACCAGCAGTCAGGTGACTGGCTGGCTTGATAAACCCCACGCGGAGCAAGACCAAATAGGGAAGGGATGATGCGGCCCGCGGAACCTTCCGGGTTGAGTCGCTTGAGCTTGCAGGTAACTGTAAGTCCAGATAAATGATTGCTGCCGCTTTGCGGTACAGAACTCGGCTTATTGAGTACTCGCACGATTTTTACAGCTGTCTGTTTTTGCAGGCAGCTTTTTTGTTTTTGGGGCATGATGATATGATTTGTTGATTATAGTCTGATGCGATATTTATTATTCCTTGATTTTCTACGCAAACAGGTATGTCCATGTGTAAATTTTTTTCTCAAAAAGCAGGAATTTTATTCAATAAAGGCGTATAATATATATCGTGAGTTTGGATTGTGCATTTTTATGATGCATAAATCCCATATAAAGCCGAGTCCAGCTCAGGAGCGGGGGAACCAAGTTTTTGGGGTGAATGTTGTTTTTTCTTTGTTGAATTGACATGGGTGGTCTTCTCTACCCTAACCCGGCAGCTAACCTCGTAGGCGAATAGAGAGAGGAGTGGCTTTTTGAGTAAAGCAGTACGTATTCTTTTTGTTTCGTTGCTTTGCATGTGCTGCTTTTCCGTGGTGAGTGCAGAGTCATTCAGCGTGGGAGATCAGGGGAATGATGTCGCTGAGATTCAGGGTGCTCTGGCTGATCTGGGGTTTGATGTGGTCGCCGATGGTGACTATGGCCCGGGTACAGTCGCTGCAGTTAAGGAATTTCAGGCCTCACATGGGATGGAGGTAGACGGCCAGGTCGGACCTTCTACTTACTCGGCTTTGCTGGGTAAGAGTATGCCGGAGGTAAGCCGCGGATCCAATTATTACTACCGTCGTATCGTTCAGACGGCGATGGAGTATATTGGTGTACCGTACGTGTTCGGAGGGACTTCTCCAAGCGGTTTTGACTGCTCGGGTTATGTCCGTTATGTTTTTGCTCATGCAGGTATTTATCTGCCGCGCATGGCTGACGAACAGTACGAGGTCGGAACTCCTGTTGCGATGAGCAATCTTCGCACGGGCGATTTGGTTTTCTTTTCAACGTATGATTACGGAGCATCTCATGTTGGCATCTATCTGAGCAACGGAAACTTCATCAACGCTTCATCGAGCCGCGGCGTTGCAATTGACTCACTGTACAGTGAGTATTGGGGCGGCTGCTACATCGGTGCGCGTCGGGTAATGTAAATTTTCGGGAGGCTGTTTCGGCCTCCTCTTTTTTTATGTTGGCGTATTGCAGGATATATAAGCTTTTCGTAGAATATTTATATAGATTTACGATAACGGAGGTTGCGTGATGATAAGGAAAGGTATTATTTTGGCCGGCGGGTCGGGTACCAGGCTGTATCCTTTGACCAAGGTTGTGTCAAAGCAGCTTATGCCTGTGTATGATAAGCCAATGATTTATTACCCTCTTTCGACTTTGATGCTTGCAGGTATTGATGATATTCTGGTTATTACTACTCCCCGTGACAGTCAGAGCTTTCGTGAGCTTTTGGGAGACGGCAGTCAGTGGGGGATTTCGATTTCCTATGAGGTTCAGCCGAGTCCTGACGGACTGGCGCAGGCTTTTTTGATTGGCGAGAGGTTCATAGACGGAGAGGGCTGCGCGCTTGTTCTCGGTGATAATATTTTTTATGGTTCTGATTTGGCTGTGGCTATGCAGAACGCAGCGTCGAAGGATGACGGTGCAACGGTTTTCGCGTATTATGTTGCGGATCCTGAGCGGTATGGCGTTGTTGAGTTTGACAAGGACGGAAAGGCTTTGAGTCTTGAGGAAAAGCCTGAAAATCCGCGGTCCAATTATGCGGTTACAGGTCTTTATTTCTACGATTCGGATATTGTGGAGGTTGCCCGTTCCGTGAAGCCGTCTGCCAGAGGCGAGCTTGAGATTACTGATGTTAATAAGACGTATCTTGAGGCAGGTAAGCTCCGTGTGGAGAAGATGCGCCGCGGTTACGCCTGGCTTGATACGGGTACTCATGAGTCGCTGATGCAGGCGGCAGGGTTTGTCCAGACGATTCAGGCCCGCCAGGGACTTAAAATCGCATGTGTAGAAGAGATTGCATACCGTATGGGACGAATCAGCGCAGAGCAGGTACAGAAGCTGGCTGAGCCGCTGAAGAAGAATGAATACGGTCAGTATTTGATGCAGATGATTAGTGAAAAGGGATATTGAGGGGGACGTCGTTTTGAATATAGAAGAGACAAGCTTAAAGGGTGTTTATGTGATTACTCCTCAGGTTTTTGGAGATGCCCGTGGCTGGTTTATGGAGAGCTGGTCACAGCGCAAAATGGAGGAAGCAGGTATTTTTGTTGATTTTGTTCAGGATAATCATTCTTTTTCCGCGCAGAAGGGGACTCTCCGGGGACTTCATTATCAGCTGAATCCCATGAGTCAGGCTAAGCTTATCCGCTGCACCCGGGGAGAGCTGCTTGATGTTGCTGTGGATATCCGCAAGGGTTCGCCTCAGTACGGAAAGTGGGTCAGTGTAAGGCTTTCCGCTGAGAATAAAAAGCAGATTTTTATACCCCGCGGTTTTGCGCACGGGTTTATTACGCTGACGGATAATGTGGAGGTTCAGTATAAGGCGGATAATTATTACGCGCCTGAATGCGATGGAAATATCCGCTGGAATGATCCGCAGATTGGTATTGACTGGGAGCTTGAGCCGATTATTTTGTCGGATAAGGATGAGAAGGCACCGCTTCTGAGTGAGAGAACGAATTTGAATTTTGTCTATGAGGAGGCAAAAGAATGAATATTGTTGTCACAGGCGGAGCAGGGTTCATAGGAAGTAATTTTGTATATTATGAGCTGGAGCATCATCCTGAGGATACTATTATCTGCTATGATGCGCTGACGTATGCCGGGAATCTTGAAACACTTCAGGAAGCAGAGAAAAATCCGAAATTCAGGTTTATTCATGCGGATATAGCTGACCGTCAGGCTGTCTACGATATGTTTGAGAAAGAGAAGCCTGATATTATCGTGAATTTTGCGGCGGAGAGCCATGTTGACCGCTCTATTGAGAATCCTGAGCAGTTTTTGAAAACGAATTTCATGGGTACGGGCGTTCTTCTGGATGCGTGCAGGAAGTACGGGATACAGAGGTATCATCAGGTTTCTACTGATGAGGTGTATGGCGATTTGCCTCTGGACCGTCCTGATTTGTTTTTTACGGAGACAACGAATCTGCACACCTCCAGTCCGTATTCTGCATCGAAGGCATCGGCGGATTTGCTTGTGATGTCGTATCACAGGACGTACGGGGTTCCTGCAAGTATATCCAGATGCTCGAACAATTACGGGCCGTTTCATTTCCCGGAGAAGCTGATTCCGCTGATGATTATCAATGCGCTCAATGACAAGAAGCTGCCGGTTTACGGCACAGGTGAAAATGTGCGTGACTGGCTCTATGTAGAGGATCACTGCTCTGCTATTGATTTGATTCTTCGCAAGGGAAAGGCCGGAGATTTGTTTAATATCGGCGGACACAATGAGAAGCAGAATATTGAGGTTGTGAAAATCATTCTGAAGGCTCTCGGGAAACCTGAGTCCCTGATTGAGTATGTCGCCGACAGAAAAGGTCATGACCGCCGCTATGCGATTGACCCTACTAAGATTCGTGAGGCGCTCGGGTGGGAGCCTGAAACCCGTTTTGAGACAGGAATACAAAAGACGATAGAATGGTATCTGACGCATAAGGACTGGTGGCAGCATATCATCAGCGGCGAGTATATGCAGTATTATGACCGTATGTACGGAAACCGTGGCAAGGCATAAGCGTTAATCGGGTGGAAGGATTGATTTTGTTTTGACTGTGCAAAAGGGCGATGGAGTACATCATCGGCGGCCTCATTATTCAGGAAAGTATCCGCGTAATTTTGCTGAAAAATATAAGGAGCTTAATCCTGAGAAATACGGGGATGAGATAGAAAAGATAATTCAAAAGGGAAGCACTCCTGCAGGCATGCACATTCCTATTATGGTAAATGAGATTTTGGATGTTCTGCGGATACAGCCGGGAATGCAGGGCTTTGATGCGACACTGGGCTATGGAGGGCACACGCAGCGTATGCTGGAGTGTCTGCATGGTAAAGGTCATCTTTATGCGGGCGATGTTGACCCCATTGAGATAAAGAAAACTACTCAGCGTCTGCAGGCTCTGGGCTATGGTGATGAAATTCTGACTGTAAAGCAGATGAATTTTTCTGAGCTTTATTTGCTTGCTGAGCAGGTGGGAAAGTTTGATTTTATTCTGGCTGACCTTGGTGTATCGTCCATGCAGATAGACAATCCCGAGAGGGGCTTTTCGTATAAAACGGATGGGCCTCTGGATTTGCGTTTGAATCCTGAAAAGGGGCAGTCGGCAGCAGAGTATCTTGAAGGACTGGAGCAGGATGAGATAGCGGCGGTTCTTGAGGAAAATTCGGATGAGCCTTATGCGGATGCGATTGCGAAGCAGATTATCCGCGAGGAAAAGCGCGGAAGGATTGAAACTACGCGCGGGCTGTATGAGGTCGTTGAGAAGGCACTCATACAGGCAAAGGTGCCGAAGGCAGAGCTGCGTGATGCTGTAAAGAAGTCATGTGCAAGGACATTTCAGGCTCTTCGGATAGAGGTCAATCAGGAGTTTGAAGTGCTGTATGATTTTTTGGCGCATCTGCCTGAGGTTTTGAATCCCGGAGGACGGGCTGCGATACTGACTTTTCATTCCGGCGAGGACCGCATGGTGAAGCAGGCATTCCGTGAACACTATAGGGAGGGACTGTACAGCGATTATTCAAAGCAGGTGATACGTCCCTCAAAGGAAGAATGCTTCCAAAATCCCCGGGCACATTCTACTAAACTGCGGTGGGCAGAAAAGTCGTGAACGCAGGTATTGCATTTGTCGGATAATCCATATATACTATGAAGCGTAGATTTTCGGGGGCGTAGCTCAGCTGGGAGAGCGCCTGCATGGCATGCAGGAGGTCAGGGGTTCGATCCCCCTCGTCTCCACCATGAAATTATAATCCCGCAAGCCTTTACTGATAAGGTTTGCGGGATTTTTGCATTTTGAGGTAAGTGGGCGCAATTGTCCCGAAACAGGATTACTTTTTGCAATTTGGGAGCAGTTTGGGCGCAGTTTTTTTGCTTTATGATAAAATAAATGAACGTGACATAAATATATTTTCTTTTTTACTGTAATCATCGTTTTTGTTGCGTTTTCTTATTACTTTACTTATAATTATAGGCGTGTAAAGACAGCACGGTAATTGACATGGGAAAGGATGTATGTCGGTTGGAAGAAAAGCTCAAACTTTATGGCTTTAATAATCTGACGAAATCTTTGAGTTTCAATATATATGATATTTGCTATGCAAAGTCGCAGCGTGAACAAAGGGATTATATCAAGTATATTGATTCCCAGTACAACTCTGAGCGATTAACAAAGATTCTTTCGCGTGTCACTGAAATGATTGGCGCAAAGATATTAAATATTGCAAAGCAGGATTATGACCCTCAGGGCGCCAGCGTAACGCTTCTTATTGCTGAAGAGGCTGCTGTTACCAAGGGGACAAAGCTTCCGAAGCCTATGAGGGATGCTGTTGTTGCACATCTTGATAAGAGTCATGTAACGGTGCATACGTATCCTGAATATCATCCTGATACGAGTATAGCTACCTTTCGTGTAGATATTGATGTAGCAACATGCGGAACTATTACTCCGCTGAAAACGTTGGATTACCTTATCAGTAATTTTGATTCGGATATCATAACAATGGATTACCGTGTACGCGGTTTTACCCGCGATATTACAGGCAGGAAGCTGTTTATGGATCACGAGATGAGGTCTATTCAGGACTACATAAAGAAAGAGACGCTTGATGTTTATGATGCTATGGATATCAATATTTATCAGGCAAATCTTTTCCATACACGTATGCTCATAAAAGAGCTGGATTTGAAGAATTATCTGTTTAATACGGATATTTATGAGATTCCTCCGAAGACACGACTTGCAATCCACGACAGTCTTCGCAGGGAAATGATTGAGATTTTCAGTGGACGGAATGTTTATTGATGCAAAATAAAATCGGGCTGCAGGGGTTATTCGTGCGTGAATAATCCCTACAGGCAATAAAGGAGACATTTGAGCAGGGAATGAAAAATCTTTCTCAGGAGAGTGCGCCGATTCTTGAGGCGTTGGAAAAAATGAAGAGGCTGCGTCTTGTTCCGTTTGATGTACCGGGACATAAGCGCGGCAGGGGAAATCCGGAGTTAACAGAGTTTTTGGGCGAGAAGTGTCTTTCGGTTGATGTGAATTCAATGAAGATGCTTGATAATCTGTGCCATCCGGTTTCTGTTATCAGGGAAGCGGAGCAGCTTGCCGCCGAAGCATTTGGCGCAGCGCACGCTTTTTTTATGATTGGCGGAACTACTTCGGCTGTACAGACTATGATTCTGACGGCGTGTAAGCGCGGCGATAAGATAATTATGCCGCGAAATGTCCACCGAAGCGCAATCAATGCGCTGATTCTCTGTGGAGCAACGCCGATATATATTGATCCTGAAATGGATAAATCTCTGGGTATATCCTTGGGAATGAGCTACCGCGCAGTCGAGGAGGCAGTGAAGGCGAATCCCGATGCCAAGGCGATTTTGGTTAATAATCCTACATATTACGGGATATGCTCCAATGTTGAGGCTTTGGCAAAGCTTGCACATGAGCACGGTATGCTTCTTTTGGCAGATGAAGCGCATGGAACGCATTTTTATTTCCACGATAAGCTTCCTGCCGGAGCAATGACTGTCGGTGCAGATATGGCGGCGCTTTCAATGCATAAGTCGGGAGGCTCTTTGACGCAGAGTTCTATGCTTCTTATTGGACCGAATGTGTCTGAGGGCTATGTGCATCAGATTATAAATCTGACACAGACGACAAGCGGTTCGTATCTTTTGATGGCAAGTCTTGATATTTCCAGAAGAAACCTTGCTCTCCGGGGAAAAGAAATTTTTGACAAGGTAATAGAGATGGTTGAATACGCCCGTGAGGAGATTAATGCCATCGGTGATTATTATGCGTATTCACGGGAGCTGGTAAACGGCGATTCGATTTATGATTTTGATATTACGAAGCTGTCGATTTTTACAAGGTCTGTCGGCCTCGCAGGTATAGAGGTATATGACCTTTTGCGGGATGAGTATGATATTCAGACGGAGTTTGGAGATATAGCAAATATTTTAGCGTATATATCTGTCGGTGACCGTCCCAAGGATATTGAGCGTCTTGTTGCGGCTCTTTCCGAAATCCGGAGAAATTACCGCAAGGACCGTTCAGGTATGCTTGAGGCGGAATATATAAATCCGCAGGTATGCTGTCCGCCGCAGGAGGCTTTCTACGCTCCGAAGCGTTCGCTTCCGATTGCTGATACAGCAGGAAAGGTTTGCAGCGAGTTCGTTATGTGTTATCCTCCGGGAATACCTATTCTTGCTCCGGGAGAGCTGATAACGCCGCAGATTTTGGAATATATACGTTACGCCAAGAAGAAGGGCTGCTCTATGACAGGGCCTGAAGATATGGATATTGAACACCTGAATGTTATGGAAGGAAGCGGTAAATAATGGATTTATGGTTTACCGAGAATCACACGGAGAATGTCCGTTTTTCGATTAAGGTCGATAAGCAGTTATATACCGGACAGAGCGAGTTTCAAAGAATTGATATTTTTGATTCGGAGGAATTCGGCAGGGTGCTGGCGCTTGACGGGTATGTGATGCTGACTGAAAAGGACGAGTTCATGTATCATGAGATGATTGTTCATGTGCCTATGTGTGTTCATCCGAATCCGCGTAAGATTCTTGTTATCGGGGGCGGTGACGGAGGAACTGTCCGCGAGCTGGTAAAGTATTCGTCAGTTGAGTCTGTTGACCTGGTTGAGATTGATGAGGAGGTCGTAACGGCATGTAAGGAGTATCTGCCGCAGACAGCAGGCATGCTGGAGGATCCGCGTGTTAATACGCATTTTGAGGATGGCCTGAAGTTCATCCGTCATCATGAAAATGAGTATGACCTGATTATAGTGGATTCTACAGACCCCTTCGGTCCGGGGGAAGGACTGTTTACCAGAGAGTTCTACGGCAACTGTTATAAGGCGCTAACGGATGACGGAATAATGGTTAATCAGCATGAGAGCCCGTTTTATGCAAACGATGCTTATGCGATGCAGAGAGCACATAAGCAGATTGTTAATTCATTCCCTATAGCAAGGGTTTATCAGGCACATATTCCGACGTATCCTTCGGGGCATTGGCTCTTTGGGTTTGCATCAAAGAAATATCATCCGTATAATGATGTAGATTTTGAAAAATGGAAGAAGCTTGGGTTAAAATTGAAGTATTACAATACAAACCTTCATTCAGCTTCTTTTGCTTTGCCAACCTACGTAGAGGAGTTATTGAAAGATGTTGAATAAAAGTAAAAATGTTGAGACATTCCTTGGGTGTGATGCTAATTACGAGGATGCGCGTATTGTATTGTACGGCGCGCCGTTTGACTCGACTACATCTTATCGTCCGGGCACGCGTTTTGCCAGCCGCATGATGCGTGCTGAATCCTATGGTCTTGAGACGTACAGTCCTTATCAGGATCTGGATTTGGAGGATGCTGCTGTTTTTGACGGCGGTGATTTGGAGCTTTGCTTCGGTGATACACAGAAAGCATTGGATGATATCCATGACTTTGCGGCAGATATTTTGAAGGATAATAAATTGCCGCTCTTGATTGGCGGTGAGCATCTGGTATCTCTGCCGGCAATACAGGCGGTATATGAGAAATATCCTGACCTGTGTGTTATTCATTTTGATGCGCATACGGATTTGCGTGATGATTATCTGGGAGCTAAGCTCTCACATGCATCTGTAATCCGCAGGGTATGGGATTTTGTCGGAGACGGCAGAATCTGGCAGTTTGGCATCAGAAGCGGTGAGCGTGCAGAGTTTTACTGGGCGAAGGAGCATACTCATCTGCAGAAATTCAATTTCGATGGGTTGGAAAATGCTGTTGCGCAGCTGAAGGGAAAACCGGTATATCTGACAATAGATTTGGATGTGCTTGATCCTTCATGCTTCCCCGGGACAGGTACGCCTGAAGCGGGCGGCGTAACATTTATGCAGCTCTTTAATGCTATGCTTTCTATTATTCAGGGATGTCAGGTTGTCGGCTGTGACCTGGTTGAGCTTTCGCCTATGCTTGACGCCAGCGGGGCATCGACAGCCACAGCGCTGAAGGTTTTACGGGAAATGCTTCTGGGTTTGGAAAAGCCCTTTATTAAACCGGTACAAATTTGATTTAACGGAGGAATAAGAAATGGGAAAAGCTTTAATTATTGGCTGCGGCGGTGTCGCAAGTGTTGCAATTCATAAATGCTGTCAGAACAGCAGCGAGTTCAGCGAAATTTGCATTGCAAGCCGCACTAAGAGTAAGTGTGATGCTCTGAAGGCTAAGCTTGACGGAGGAAATACAAAGATTTCTACAGCTCAGGTTGATGCTGATAATGTAGATGAGCTTGTTACGCTTATCGAGAATTTCAAACCGGATGTAGTCCTTAATCTTGCTCTTCCGTATCAGGATTTGACGATTATGGATGCGTGCCTCAAGACAAAAACTCATTACGTTGATACTGCAAACTATGAGCCGCCTGAAACAGCACATTTTGAGTACAAGTGGCAGTGGGCATATCGTGACCGTTTCAAGGATGCAGGTATTACCGCGCTTCTCGGCAGCGGATTTGACCCGGGTGTTACGGGCGTATTCAGCGCTTATGCTGTAAAGCATGAATTTGATACTATCGAATATATTGATATTCTCGACTGCAACGCAGGCGACCACGGATATCCGTTTGCTACAAATTTCAATCCTGAAATCAACATCCGTGAGGTTTCGGCAAAAGGCAGCTATTGGGAAGACGGCAAGTGGGTGTACACGGAGCCTATGGAAATCAAGCGTGTGTATAACTTCCCGGAAATCGGCCCCAAGGACATGTATCTTCTCCATCATGAGGAGCTTGAATCTCTCGGACTCAATGTGCCGGGTATCAAACGTATCCGTTTCTTTATGACATTCGGACAGAGCTATCTGACGCATTTGAAATGTCTGGAGAATGTTGGAATGACTTCTATTGAACCAATTGATTTTGAGGGCAAGAAAATCATTCCGCTTCAGTTCCTGAAGGCAGTTCTGCCTGACCCGGCAAGCCTTGGCCCAAGAACCAAGGGTAAAACAAATATCGGCTGTATTTTCCAGGGCAAGAAGGACGGCAAGGATAAGAAGCTGTATATTTACAATGTCTGCGACCATCAGGAATGCTATAAAGAGGTCGGTTCACAGGCTATTTCCTATACAACCGGTGTTCCGGCAATGATTGGCGCGATGCTTGTTATGAACGGTACATGGAATAAACCGGGCGTGTACAATATCGAGGAATTTGACCCGGATCCATTTATGGATGCGCTGAACCGCTGGGGACTCCCGTGGAAGGTCAGCCGTGAACCGGAGCTGGTAGAATAAGAGTCAGGGCGCGGTTTTCCGCGCCCTTTTCTAAGGTTTCCTAAAAGGAGAAATAAAATTGAAGGTTATAAAAGGAGACTCTGTTCCACCGGGAATGGAGAAGGTTTGGGAGAGCGTGCCAACTCCGTCTTATATTGTCGATGAAAACAGGTTGAAGCATAATCTTGAGATTTTGGCCGAAGTAAAGCGCGATACAGGGTGTAAAATCCTGCTGGCTCAAAAGGCATTTTCAATGTTTCATTTTTATCCTATGATTGCGGAGTACCTGGATGGGAGTACGGCAAGCGGATTGTTTGAGGCGAAACTCGGGGCAGAGGAAATGCCGGGAGAGGTGCATGTTTTTTCCGCAGCGTACAAAGATGATGAATTTGAAGAAATAGCGAAGACTGCAGACCACATAGTATTCAACTCCTTTGCGCAGTGGAAAAAATATAAAAAGACGGCAATGGAAAACAACTGCGTGTGCGGACTACGTGTAAATCCTGAACATTCAACGCAGGATACACCGATTTATGATCCGTGCTCATCCGGCTCAAGGCTTGGTATCCGCGAGGCTGATTTCGATGAATCGGAGCTGGAGGGTATATCCGGACTTCATTTTCATACGCTCTGTGAGCAGGGAGCTGAACCGCTTGCGGAAACACTGGAAGTGTTTGAGAAGAAATTCGGAAAATATCTGCACAAGATGAAATGGGTAAATTTCGGCGGCGGTCATCATATAACCAGAGCTGACTATAATATGCCCATTCTGAAAAAATGTATTAAGCACATGATGGATACATACGGCGTTGAGGTGTACGTTGAGCCGGGTGAAGCTGTTGCATACCATGCAGGTGATTTGGTGAGCACTGTGCTTGATATCGTAAACGCAGATATTCCTGTGGCCATTTTGGATACGTCTGCCGCGTGTCACATGCCGGACGTAATCGAAATGCCGTATCGACCGCCCGTGTATGGAAGCGGAGAGAACGGAGAAAAGAAATATACTTATCGTCTGGCGGGGCCGACGTGCCTGGCAGGTGACATAATCGGAGAGTATTCATTTGACGAATCCCTGAAGGTGGGAGACCGTATAGTTTTCGGTGATATGGCGATATACTCTATGGTAAAAAATAATACCTTTAACGGCATGCCTCTGCCGGCGATTATTGCAGCAGACAGTAATGGCAAATGGAAGATTGTAAAAAAATTTGGCTACACAGATTTCAAGATGCGATTGTCGTGATTTTGTTTAGAAATTGTACCTGATGTATTGCCGTGTATTTGCGGCGATACGTCAGGTATTTTTTTATTTTAAAAATAAATTTGAAAAAGTGCTTGACGAAAATGTATACAAGAGGTAATATATAGAAGCTGACTCGTGCGGGGCACGATGAAGCACAAGGTGTTCCTTGAAAACTAAACAATGCAGAAATGAATCATCTATTGATTCAAGCCAGATGTCGGGCATGAAGCAAAGCTTCATGAACCAACAATTTCTAAAGAGAAAAGCGAAAGCTTTAGACTCAAAAGATTATAGAGAGCCAAACAGGTTCTTCAATAGTATATTGGAGAGTTTGATCCTGGCTCAGGACGAACGCTGGCGGCGTGCTTAACACATGCAAGTCGAACGGGGCGATTTAAAAGCTTGCTTTTGATGAGCCTAGTGGCAAACGGGTGAGTAACGCGTAGGCAACCTGCCCTCAGGATGG
>NZ_FQUG01000010.1 GCF_900129225.1 Schwartzia succinivorans DSM 10502
TATGGAAATCGGCATTTTTGGTGTCGTGGGTATTATGTTGACACAGTTGGTAAATACGAAAACGCGATTAAAGAATATATACAGAACCAATTGCAGGATGATATTGCAAATGATCAATTAAGTTTATTTGAATCAGTGGACCCGTTTACGGGGAAGCGAGAGAAAAAAGGCTAAGAAAAAAGCCCCCGAGTAGGGGGCTGCCAGTGATAATAGTGTGATTGCCAGATTGTTTCGATGCGCCCTTTAGGGTGCTACCACAGGTAATTGGCCCTTATAGGGCCTGAGCAAACCACCCGTTTCACGGGTGGTTTTGATTATTGAAAGTCAGGTGACCTTATGAAGTTGACGATTAATGGAATTCGTACATAAGGCAGACCTTACGGTAGTGGGTGTGCAGCAGCTTATGTGCCATTTCGCCAAGGGGTTCACCGAGATAATCCTTATAAAGCTTCTGTATATCCGGATTTTCGTGTGATTTATGAAGCGGAAGGTCTTTGTCAATCTTTTCAAGAGCCTTGATTCGTTCATCGCGTTTGGCGTTGGTTGTGCCGATTGGCTGACCGCCGCCACCGATGCATCCGCCGGGGCATGCCATGATTTCGATGAAATCGTAGTTTGCCGTACCATTCTTGACCTTTTCCATCATAAGACGTGCTGCCAGGAGGGTGTGAACAACGGCAATGCGGAAGGTACGTCCACCGAGTTCAAAGCTTGCCTCACGCACATTCGGACGAACCTGATTGAGCTGAGGATAGCTTGCAGGCTTATCAAGGGATACAGGCTTGTATTCCAGCTCCGGCAGGTCGTTTCCGGTGAGTTTTTCATAGACTGTACGGAGTGCTGCTTCCATGACACCGCCGGTTTTACCGAAGATAGCGGCTGCACCTGTGCTTGTGCCGAGAGGGCTGTCAAAGTCGCTTTCAGGCAGGTTTTTGAGGTTGAGGCCTACATATTTTATCAGCTTAATGAGCTCACGTGATGTGAGGACAGCATCCACATCCTGTCGTCCGTCACGCCCCATTTCTGGACGCGATGCCTCGAATTTTTTCGCTGTGCATGGCATTACTGAGACTGTAAAGATTTTGTCTACAGGGACTCCTGTAATCTTCGGGTAGTATGTTTTGGCAATCGCGCCGAACATAGACATCGGAGATTTCGCGGAGGAGAGATGCGGAAGAAGCTCCGGATAGTGCTTTTCAATGAAGTTTATCCAACCCGGGCTGCAGGAGGTCATCATCGGGAGAACTCCGCCGTTCTGAACACGATGAATGAATTCTGCGCCTTCCTCCATTATGGTGAGGTCTGCACCGAAGTTGGTGTCGAATACCTTGTCAAAGCCAAGCATCTTCAGTGCTGTTACCATCTGGCCCGTAACGATTGCTCCCGGTTCGAGACCGAAAGCATCACCTATTGATACGCGGACGGATGGAGCAATCTGAACTACGACATGCTTCTCGGGGTCCTGAAGAGCGTCGAGAACAAGCTGTGTGTCGTCTTTTTCAACTATTGCGCCTGTTGGGCAGACGAGGCTGCACTGACCGCAAAGCGTACAGTCGGTCTTTTCCATGGGAATATCAAATGGAGTTGTAACGATTATCTTATCGCTGCGGTTTGCGAAGGTGATGGCCTCGATGCCCTGAACGTCTTTGCAGGCACGTATGCAGCGTCCGCATTTGATACATTTTGACGGATCACGGACAATACTCGGATTCGTATTGACTGCCTGACGTTTTTTGTTAACGTTGGGGAGATGGGGGTCCAGAACGTTGAAGCGTGTGCAGAGTGCCTGCAGCTCGCATGTACCGTTTCTTGAGCAGGTAAGGCAGTTGCCGCCGTGGTCTGCCATTATGAGCTGGAGTATGCCAACCTGAGCGTCACGGACAACCTGTGTATCCGTGAAGACCTCCATTCCTTCCCATACTTCCGTGGAGCAGGAAGCAAGGAGTTTTTTCTTTCCTGCGACCTGAACGGAGCAGAGACGGCAGCGTGCCTTTACACGCTGATCCGGGTGGTAGCAGAGATGTGGAATGTCAATACCGATGAGCTTCGCAGCTTCTATTATTTTTGTACCCTTGGGAGCTTCTACAGGGATATTGTTTATTTTAAGATGGACCATTTCCATTAGTGTGCACCTCCAACAGCAAATACTTCCGGAAAGATTTTCATCGCGGAAAGCAATGCGTTTTGTGCCGCTTCACCGAGACCGCAAAGGGAAGTGAGCGTCATTATATTGGCGATTTTCTTCATTTTTTCTATGTCGCAGGGATGCGCTTCGCCTGCTGCCAGCTTGTCCAGCAAAAGCTTCATGTGCAGATTGCCTTCGCGGCACGGTGTGCACTGACCGCAGCTTTCATGGGAGAAAAACGCCTGTGTATAGCGCAGAAAATCTATGACGCTTGTACGGTCGTCAATAACAAGCAGGGAACCTGTTCCTACATCAACACCTGCTGCCTTGAGGTCGTCATATGTGTATGGCGTGTCAAGGATACGCTCATCGCTGACCTTGCCGGAAGCGCCGCCGAACTGAACGAGACGGAGACGGCGTCCTCCCGGGATACCTTCAGCGAGGCCGAAAATGATTTCGCGGACAGTTGTGCCGAACGGTACCTCATATACTCCGGGCTTTCTTACGTTACCACCGACGGAAACGAGTTTTGTCCCTATGGATTCACCGTTCCCGCAGTTTGTGTAGACGTTGCTGTCATCAAGGAGAAGATGAGGAACGATGGAGAAGCTTTCCACGTTATTGATACAGGTCGGGAGCGCAAATGCGCCGCTGACCTTGATGAATGGCGGTTTCATACGGGGACGTCCTGCTTTTCCCTCTATGGAGCGAATCAGTGCCGTGCCCTCGCCGCAGACGTACGCGCCTGCGCCGGAATAGAGATGCAGACGGAAGTTAAAGCCCTTTACACCGAGAATGTTATCTCCGAGAAAGCCTTTTTCCTCTGCCTGTTTGATAGCAGAAAGAAGCCGCGGGCGGAGGTGGCGGTACTCCTCACGCATATAGATATAGCCGTCCCGGGCCTGAACCGTATAGGCACCGATAATCATTCCTTCGATGAGGTTGAAGGGATCATTTTTTATCAGCTCGCGGTCCTTGAAGGTACAGGTTTCTCCTTCGTCTGCGTTGCAGATGACGAGCTTGTGCTCACCCTTTACTGCACGTGCCTGGGACCATTTTCTGCCCATATCGTAAGCAGCACCGCCGCGACCCTTGACCTTTGCTGCAGCGATTACGGAAGCGATGTCCTCACCGTCCATTTTTACCGCTTTTTTCAGTGCGGAAAAACCGCCTATGGAAATATACGAATCAATTGAGTCCGGATTGTATTTTCCGAAGTTTTTTGTTATGAAACGAACTTCACTGCTCAAGAGAAACAGCTCCTTCCTTTACATCAGGGATGAAAGCACCGAACGCACCTTTTCGGGTGTGTCCAGGTGACCGTAGACCTTGCCGTTGATGCGGATTGCAGGGGCCACATCGCAGGCTCCGAAGCATGGAACCTCCTCAATCATGAAACGGCCGTCATAGGTGACCTCACCGACTTCGATGTTGAGGATTTTCTTGAGCGTGTCGAGAAGAGAATCGCTGTCGTTTACACGGCATACGACAGAACGGCAGATTTCTACCGGATATTTCGCACGCGGCTTGTCCGACAGACTGGAATAGAATGTCAGGCAGTCGTAGATAATTGATACCTTGATAGGCAGCTTTTCCGCAATATAGAAAGCAACAGCTTCCGGGACATACTGCTGTGGAATCAGATCCTGTACCTCGAGCAGGATGCCGACAATCTGCGTAGCATCGTGATCGTGTGCCGCAAGCACCTGGTCAATCTGATTTGCGAGCTCATCCGAAATGGAAAAAGCTTGCTTGGCCTCAGTTTGCATAATGACTCCTCCCAGCGGAAACAAGATATATCGTTTCCGTAATAAAAAGTATTTCTTATATTATATACATTTTGTCTGTTGAGTTCTACAAATTTTACGAAAAATATTCTGTAAACAAAAGAATAAATTTGCGATTGTACAAAGAATACAAAGACAGGGGAAAAACGAAGGGTGTTTCCTTCTTTTTCCTTTATCGGCATGGTATAATGTGTTGAAAGATAACTTAAAAGCAGGAGGACGGCTCATGAAAATTACGATGGTTATGGTCATGAGTGCTGATGGATTGGTGACACACGGAGAAGACGGACCGTCATTTGACTGGGCATCGTTGGAGGACAGGGCCGCTTTTCTGGAATGTGTGCGCGGAGCTGATGCCGTTATAACAGGGAGCGGTTCCTTTGCTGCGGAAAAGGATATGAAGAGGCCTTATTACGTTCTTACAAACAGGGAAGGACTTCCCTCGTTTAAGAATGTTTTTTACGTTCATGGAAGCGCGGGCGATATTGCTTCAAGAGCCGCAGCCGACGGTCATGAAAATGTTCTGCTTTTGGGCGGGCCTAAAACAAATGCCCTTTTCCTGAAGGAGGGGCTTGTGGACCGCGTGCTTCTGACAATAGAACCAAGATTTTTCGGCGTTGGAAAAACGCTTAGTCTTGGAACAATGCTGGATATACATCTGCAGCTATGCTCCGTGCAAAGATTGAATGAGCGGGGGACGCTGCTTTTGGAATATGAGCTTCTTAAAGCAAGAGAGGAAAAGGATTCATGAGAAATTTACCGGATGTGCAGAAAGAAACGAAAGGTTTCCCACATCTATATATAGAAAGTGTAGGAACTGAAAATATCCGTCTGCAGCTTCCCATATGTACCCCTGACGGGATGGAGTATGTGCTGGCATCAATGCGCTCTTATTGCTCGCTTGATGAAAGCGTCAAGGGAATAAACATGTCCAGAATAGGAAGAACGATACGACGTGTCATAGAGGAGACACCTGACGGCTTCAGAACGCTGGCTCCATTGGCAGATGCCCTGCTGGCAGCGCATGACGAAGCGACGGCTGACGTGTCGGTTGCGGCAGATTTTCCGTATCTTTTGCAGCAGATAACACCTGTGACGGGAATTTCCGCGCCTAAGGCAGTGGAAATTTCCATGGCATCTGTGTTTGAAAACGGTGTGATGAAGAATTACCTCACCATCGAAACAACTGAGATGAGTCTCTGCCCATGCTCTAAGGAATTGAGCCTGCTGAAAAATAATCTGAACGCGGAGGAGAAAGCAGAGATAGAAAAGCTGTCTCCTGAGCTTCGTGAAAAGATATATCAGAGCGGCTTCGGCGCGCATAACCAAAAATCAACGATTACCGTAACGGTTGAGCTTGCGGAAAGCTCTGATTTTACCATAGCCGGTTTTGCGGAGATGATATCCGAGAGTGCATCATCACCTACGTATTCGATTCTTAAACGTCCTGATGAGAAGTGGGTCACTGAGGTGTCCTACCTTGGCGGCTATTATGATGAAGCAGGGGTATTTCATGAGGTTGGCGGCGGCCCTAAGTTTGTTGAGGATATAGTACGTTCCATAGCGCTCAAGCTGTCTGAGTGTCTTGATGACACGATAAGGGATTACATAGTCTATGTAAAGAACTATGAGTCCATCCACAGCGATGGAATAGTTGCTACTGCGATTATGTCTGCAGGACGGTCATTGAAACGGGGGATATTGACCCTTGGATAAGAATTTATGTGATATGGATGAAAGGGTGGAACGGATTTTATGCCACCCGCTTTTTACGGAAAATATGAAAAGATGCGAGGAGCTTGAAAGAGAGCGTGTCTTTTGCCATCACGATATTGCGCACGCGCTAAATGTGGCGCGCATCTGTTATATTATAGTTTTGGAGCATGGACTTGGATATTCACGGGAGCTGGTTTATGCGGCGGCACTTTTGCATGATATAGGACGTGCTGCACAATATATGACAGGAGAGTCACATCATCAGGCCGGAATGAGGCTGGCGGGAGAAATTCTGAGGGACTGCGGGTTTGAAAACTCGGATGTGCTGCATATCCAGGATATTATAAAAAAGCATTGCAGCCATATTTCTGCAGCAGAGGCAGAAAAGTGGAAGCAGAATAAACCTGAAACACTCCTTGAGGCATTTGACCTTGCAGATTTTTGGTCACGGAACTGCAGGACATGTACGGCACGCACGGAATGCTATTGGGAAATTAAAAATGATGCGTTGGTTCGATGAACCAACGTATTTTTTTATACACCAATATGCGACAAAAGGCTTATGCTTTTATTGACGATAAACATAAAACATGCTATCATGAAGATGTAGGAAGCATAAGAAAACTGAATACAGCAGCTGACCGTCATGCGGTTCATGTTATGGACCGCGCTGACAGGAGACTCAGGCGCTTCGGCGCAGAGGACCGGCCGGTTTTGCGACAGATGATCCGGGATACCCTTCCGGAAGTACGAGTGTGGAAACTTAGTGCTTAAAAATCATTCTGAAGCGAAACGGAAGGGGCGAGCTATCATGAGAAACCTGCGGACGATCATCTCCATGTTAGTCATGATGGCAGCTCTGTTTGCAGCTTCTACGGCTTTTGCGTCCAGCCTTGAGAACGAGGTACTCTACTACGTTAACGTAGAGCGCGCAGCCGCAGGTCTCCGCCCGCTTACGTACAACGTTAGCCTGGCGAGCGCCGCGAATGTACGCGCATCAGAGGCCGGCGTTCATTTCGGACATGTTCGTCCGGACGGCCGCGATGTCAAATCCGTTCTTAACGAGGCATCCTACGCATGGTTTGGTGAAAACCTTGCCGTCAGCAAAACAGATGATGCGAAAAAAATCGTGCGTGCCTGGATGGCATCCCCGACTCATCGCGCTAATCTCTTGAACCGCCATTACACACAGATGGGAATCGGTGTAACACGCGGAGCAGACGGACGCCTCTACTGGGCAGGTCTCCTTGCGAGCGAATAAGCCCGGAGAATCACTAACCAACTTATCGGCCGGAGTTTTCCGGCCGATTTTTTTGTATGTGCTCTTAATAAAATATAGTACAAAAGATATATGATATACGACTAAAATCCTAGTTTGCAATATTTAGAAACAGTGTTAAAATATCTTATTAAGGGACAAAAGACATAGGCAAGACAACACTAAGGAAAGATGGGGAATGTTAATGAAAAACAATCGGTATCTCGAAGCCTTGGTCATTGGTGCGGTTATGTCGGGGGTAATGGGGGTAAGTACTCCGACCGGATTGGCGGCACCTGAGCTGCCGGACGTAGACCGTCCGACAGCAGGAAGCTCTTACACTGAGTTGAGGGACAAAGAAGAAATCCGTCCGTCATCCAGAGAGGTGGATATTGAACTGCCTGAGGAGGAGCGCCCTGAGTTTAACGCACCGGATACACTGAAGGTGCAGGCAAATGGATTTACTGTCACCGGACAGGATATTTTCCGGGAGGACGAGCTTTTAAAGCTTCTTGAGGATAAGAAGGGAAAGCTCCTGACATTTAAGGAACTCCAGGAAGGGGCAGACCGTCTCACAAAGCATTTCCGGGATAAAGGATATCTTACGGCAAGAGTCTACCTGCCGGTTCAGAAAATTACAGGTGGTATCGTAGAGTACACTGTAACCGTGGGAAGACTTGGCGAAATCAAAATTGTAAATAATACATCAATCCACGACAATGTTCTTAAGAGAGAATCAAGGGCATTGAAGCGGGGCGATTACATAAGAAAAGAAAAACTTGAGAGAGCAGTCTGGCTTATGTCGGATCTTGCCGGTGCCGATGCAAAGGCTACGCTTTCAAAGGGCAGCGAGGACGGCACGGTAGACCTTGTTGTCGAGCTGAATCCGCATACGGGCAAGCAGGGCTCACTTACATTTGATAACTATGGAAACAGGTATACGGGCTATAAGGAAGCAATTTTTTCTTACAATCTGCTTAATCCGTTCCATGAGGGCGACCAGCTCGCTATTACGGCATCTACCACAGGAAAGGGCCTGTTCAACGGCGGAGCGAATTATTCTGTACCGGCACTGACAGACGGATTGCGCCTCAGCGCGGGCTACAATGTTTTGCGATATGAGCTTGGCAAGGAATATGATTCCCTTGGCGCATACGGTACAGCGCACGTCCTGAATATCGGCTTTGATTATGCAATAAACCGCAGTCAGAGAAACAATCTCTATTTCGGTCTGCACTACGAAGGAAACGAGCTTGATGACGTAGAGAAAAATTCGCTTCTGGGGCATTATGCCGACAAGCACAGCGATGCAGCTGTTCTTTCCATTTATGGTGATGAGCAGGACAAGTATGGCGTAACCTCCTGGAGAACAGAATACAAACATGGCTGGCTGGGCTTTAACAACGATATGACTCGTCAGATATATGAAAGATCCGGAGCTTTCGGAACGTTTAAGAAGCTCAAGCTGAACATAATCAGACGTCAGAATCTTAACAACCGTCTCTATGCACTCCTTTCATTAAGAGGACAGTATGCTTTCGATAATCTTGACAGCTCGGAGCATATTTCCCTTGGAGGAATCGCGGGTGTCCGTGCATATCCTCAGAGCGAGGCATCGGGAGACATGGGATATCTGACAAGAGCAGAGCTTCGCTGGATGATTCCTACAGGAAAGCAAAGCCAGAGCTTCCAGACAGCGGTATATTTTGACCATGGCGGAATCTGGTATGAGCGCAAAAATTCCCACGGAGAAAACAGACGCTCGCTGCAGGGCGCAGGCATAGGTGTCATCTGGTCGCAGAGAGATGAATGGTTCCTGCGCATGGATTACGCATGGCGCATCGGTGCAGAGAAGGCAACATCTGATACACACTTTGGAAGAGGTCACTTCTGGATTCAGGGTGGAATATTCTTCTAATAGAATAAATTATGACATTACAAAACCGCGGAGGCAATCCTGCATCCGCGGTTTTCTTATGCGCTGGTTTTTACAGTGTAACTTAATTGCGTACAATTTAGAACAAAATTGTGAAAAGTGTAAAGTTTTTTGAAAAAGTGTACATATTTACACACATGTGTTATAATGTAAATGTCGTTTGAGATGAATGACACCACTCTGCATGGCGGAGCACTCACTCCGACCGTGTAAAACCCGATGAAGACCGGAATGCCGGCGTATCGGAGTTCACTGCTGGGGGGATATTCATGGCAATTCGTAACGTGGTAATGGATCGACGGGACAGTGCAGATTATCGAAATCATCTAAAACGAGGAGGCTTCCTGTCAGCCAGCTATTTGTCGATCAGTGGATTTGATGCAAATAGGCTGAAGAAGCTCGCTCAACAGGGGAAGCTTGACGCTGTCCGCTGTGCTATCGGAAAGTCTATCCGGTGGTACTACTCGGAAAAGCAGGCTGAACTTGCGCATCTCCGGGGACTCGCTTAGCGGGCCTCACATCTATTGTCTTTGGACGCTTCTGCCGTACCTTTTGGTGCGGCAGTTTTTTTCTGTCAATTCAGAGATGTTTCAGAGTTTATTTGGATAATGAGATGCGGACGATTAAAAATCTTTTTAGATAAAGGCGGTAAAAATTGTGTGGTTTTTCTGGATGCTTGTCCTTATTGTGCTTTTTACAGTAGCTGCGCTGGCGTGGTGGGGAATCGGCATAACTGTTCCTGAGAATGCGCGTAAAACTGTCCGGGGTATTCTGGTGTTGTTCGACGTGGTGTCGGTGCTGCTGCTTATGGCAGGACGTCATCTTTTGTGGATGACAGAGCCCGTTCTTAAATACGGAATGCTGGTGTTGACAGCAGTATGGATGGCGGAGCTTTTCTTTGGATTATTTGCTCTTTTTGCACGTCCGATTTATAAGTTAATATATAATGAAGGAAAACATTCAAAAAATATACCTAAGGACCCTGAGAGGCGACGTTTTCTAAAGGGCGCGGCAATTTTGCCGATAGCTGCCGCCGCAGGCGCAGGCTATGGTACCTTTTCTGAGCGGACAAAGACAGTCGTGCGGGAATTTGACGTGCCTGTTGATGGGCTTGGACCGAAGGCAGACGGCTTTCGCATAGCACAGCTGAGCGATGTTCATCTCGGCCTCTTTTACTCCCTGGAGGATTTGAAAAAGCTGATGGAGCAGGCTGCGGCAACCAAGGCGGATGCCCTTGTTATCACCGGAGACCTTTTTGATGACGATGACATAAATGAAAAAGCTGCGGAGCTGATAGACAGCTTCTGCGGAAGCTTTGCACACGGTATATGGTTCTGCTACGGAAATCATGAATATTTTAGAAACATCAGCCGTACGAGGAAGGCACTTGGCAAAACAAAAATTCATGTACTGGTAAACGACAGCGCAAGGATTTTGACTGATACGAGGCCGATTTATTTCTGCGGAGCGGATTATCCTAGATTCCGCCCGAGATTCAAGGAGCTTGAAGAGGGCTTCATGAAGGAAACAATGAAGGGAGTCCCCAAGGAAGCGGTTACTGTCCTTCTTGCACATCATCCCGATTTTATTGATGATGCTTCAGAGTATGATGTGACGCTTGCTCTGACCGGTCACACCCACGGAGGGCAGCTGGGGCTTTTCGGTGTTCCTGTCGTCCCTCCTGTTTTCAAATATTTGCGTGGAAAGTATATAGTAGGTAGAACCTTTGGATACGTTCACTGTGGAAACGGAAGCTGGTTTCCTTTCAGATTCGGCTGTCCGCCCGAAATACCAGTGTTTAGACTGACCTCAGCCTGAGTGGCTGAGGTCCTTTTTTACTTCATGGATACTACAAAAGTCATGTATGAATGAGGTGTGATTTGTTGCAGTGTTAATATAATCACAGGGAAAGGTGAAAAAATACAGTATTCAAAATAGGCCTATATACCTATACACTATATAACAGTTATATAGTGTATCCTACACTATAGATTAAATTTAGGTGAGTGTGCCTAAATTCATATGATGAACGTTATGAGTGCCCAAGTTAGTTTGGTGGGGAAAAGGAAAGCAGGTGCGATTCCTGCGCTGTCCCGCAACTGTAAGGACACTATCGGCTCGGTTCTTTACCAGCAGCAGCGGAGGATGAAGAGTGGAAAGTGTCCAAGTCAGAAAGCCTGCTCATAACAAGATCCATTGGTTGACTCACGGTTGATGAGGAGATGGGTGGCTTGTGTTTTTTTTGCCTTTTTTAAAAAACACGGCGCTGCTCTGAATCAGCTATGAAAGGATGGGTTCAGAGTATTTTTATTGTAGGAGGAGAAAATTTTGGGTAGAAAAGAACTGCTGCACAGGCTCGGGCAGATGTTAGTTACCCTCATCGGTGTAACTATTCTTACCTTCGGGCTTACGTATATCGCACCGGGCGATGCCGTTGATGCGATTTTGGAGACAGGTGATACTCTGGTATCTGCAGAGGTAGTTGAACAGACACGTCATGAGCTTGGACTTGATCAGCCGTTTCACATTCAGTATTTGAACTGGCTGACGGGACTTCTTCACGGTGACATGGGTATTTCATATTCGGCTAAGATGCCGGTTGTTGACCGCATGCTGCTGGGAGCGCCGGGAACCCTTGCTCTCACGGGAATAGCTATCGTGATGATGCTTGTTGTTTCAGTACCGGCAGGTATCGCGGCTGCAGTATACCGCAATTCTTTTATCGATTATCTTTCAAGAGTACTTTCGTTCCTCGGAGTTTCAATGCCGAGCTTCTGGGTAGGCCTTCTTATGCTTTACATCTTCGGATTGAAGCTGGGTATGTTCCCGATTTCCGGCGGCGAAGTGGATTTGAGGCACATGGTTCTGCCGGCGGCTACACTGTCTGTCGTAATGATTTCGAAATTCACGCGTCAGGTTCGTACGGCTGTCCTGGAGGAGCTTGGCAAGGATTACGTTACGGGCGCACAGGCCCGCGGTATCCCAATGAACAAGATTCTCTGGCATCATGTTCTGCCGAACGCCTGCCTGCCGCTTGTTACGCTTCTGGGTACATATATCGGATGGCTTCTTGGCGGTGTCGCTGTCGTAGAGATGGTATTCGCATGGCCGGGCCTTGGCTTCATGGCTGTCCGTGCTATTATGACACGTGATTTCCCGCTGCTCATGGGATTTGTCCTTTGGATTGCTATAGCGTACATGGTCATCAACCTTATAGTTGATGCTTCATATTACATCCTGAATCCGCGTTTGAAGAAGAGGGGGGGAGAATAAGTTGAAGTTTTTTAAGGACGAAAAGATGATGTTCCGCTTCTTCAGCGGAGTCATTCTGTTTATCGTTTTTGTGGCAGTGTTCGGCCCGTTTTTGTGCAGCGCCGATCCGTATGCCTCCAATATGACAGAGTCCATGCTCCCACCCTCTGCACAGCACTGGTTCGGTACTGACAAGCTGGGACGTGACTGCTTCACGCGAATCATCTATGGCGCGCGTGTATCACTGTCAATGACGCTTGTTACAGTGCTTTTGATGTCATGCATTGGTACTCTTATCGGAATCATTGCAGGATACTGCGGAGGCAAGGTTGATACCTTCCTTATGCGTATTACTGATATGATGATGGCTTTCCCGGGTATCGTGCTCGCTATTGCCATTGCCGGTGTTCTCGGCGGAAGCGTCGTGAATACGGTACTGGCTCTTGCGGTCGTCGGCTGGACGAAGTACGCACGACTTGGCCGAAGCCTCACATTAAAGCTGGTGCAGAGTGAATTTATCCAGGCAGCGGTTACGAACGGTACAAAACCCTTCGCGCTGCTTCACAGGCACATTGTTCCGAACATCATGCAGATGGTTATCGTAACAGGCGCTATGGATATCGGTTCGATGATCATGGAGATTGCAGGTCTTTCGTTCCTCGGATTCGGCGCACAGCCGCCGACAGCTGAGTGGGGTCTCATGCTGAATGAAGGACGTCAGGTCATGCAGATGGCTCCGTGGGCTATGATTTTCCCGGGTCTTGCAATTCTCTTTGTCGTTTCATCCTTCAATCTTTGGGGTGACAGCTTGAGAGACCTTATGGATCCGTCGCGTTCTCATTGATTTGAACCGTCGTGAACCTATTGGTTCATGAAATGTAAGTAAGGCAACACTATGTTTTATATTCATATACATTGAAAGAGAGGTACTTACAATGGAATTAAGCAACAAAGTTAAAAAAAGTGTTATGGCAGGTATGGCTGTCACTATGGCAGCAACGATGCTCGTCGGCTGCGGCGGCGGAGACAAAGGCGGCGCTAAGGGCGATTCCAAAGTCCTGAAGGTCGGTGTTACGAACTTCGCTGATACGCTTGAGCCTACGCAGAACTTCTTCGCATGGGTTGTTATGCGTTACGGCATGGGTGAGACGCTTGCAAAATTCGACGAGAAAATGAACGCTAAACCGTGGCTGGCTGAGAGCTGGAAAATCGCAGACGACCATCTGACATGGACATTCAAAATCCGTGACAACGTCAAATTCTCCAACGGCAAGCCGCTGACGGCTGAGGCTGTTAAACAGTCCATCGAGCGCGTATTCGCAAAACAGAACCGCGCTAAGACATTCTTCGAATATGAGAGCATTGAGGCAAAGGGCCAGGAACTCATCATCAAGACGAAGAAACCTGTACCGAATCTCCCAGGCCAGCTGGCAGATCCGCTGTGGTTGATTGTTGATGTTTCCGCTGAGAAGGAAGGCCGTGACTTTGCAAAACAGGGTCCTATCTGCACAGGCCCGTATGTATGCGAGAGCTTCACGCGTGATAAATGCGTCCTGACTAAGAACCCGAACTACTGGGACGGCGAGGTTCCGTACGAGAAGGTTGAGGTTCCGTCCATCGATGATCCGAATACCCGTGCTATGGCACTCCAGTCCGGCGAAGTCGATATGGCTGTTAACATCGCTGCAGGCGATATCGGACTTTTCCGTAACAACGACAAATTCCATGTTGATGAGATTGCTTCCCTGCGTACAGTTCTTGCACGTATTAACCAGAAGCCGGATCATATCCTCAGCGACAAAAAGGTTCGCGATGCATTCATCAGCGCTTGCGACCGCAAGAACTACAACGAGGTTCTTCTCAAAGGCACATTCAAGGAAGGCTCCGCACCGGTTCCGCCGTCCCTGGACTATGGCTTTGACCAGCTGAAGGATCCGAACAAATACAACGTTGAGCGCGCTAACAAGCTCCTCGATGAGGCAGGCTGGAAGGATACAAACGGCGACGGTATCCGTGATAAAGACGGCAAGCCGCTGACACTTGACTTTGTTGTTTACAACAGCCGTGCAGAGCTTCCGCTCTATGCAGAGGCTGTCCAGGCTGATGCTAAGAAGGTTGGCATTGATGTCAAGGTTAAATCCGTTGACTACAATATCATCGATAAGATGGGTATCAACGGCGAGTTTGACCTCCTGATTTCCAACATCACGACGGCTGCTACGGGTGACCCGCAGTCCTATCTGAATCAGTACTGGCACTCCAATATTGACGGCTCCAACCCGCAGAACGGCTCCGGCTACAGCAATCCGGAAGTTGATGCTAAGCTGGATGCTCTGAACTCCGAGTTTGATAAGGATAAACGCCGTCAGCTTATCATCGAAATCCAGCAGATTTACCTCAATGATGCTGCAGGTCTCTTCCTCGGATATCCGTACACGAACATCGTATCCTCGAAGAAGATCACAAATGCTATCATGCATCCGGCAGATTACTACTGGATCACGAAGGATATCAAACCGGCTAAATAATTCAGCCGAAGGGTATCTGACCTGTCTTTAAGGGGCAGGGAATCCCAGATTATCATAAGAAAGACCCGGACGGGCGGCGGGGAGGTCTCCGCTGCCCCTTTCGGGATAAAGGAGAAGTATATGTTACTTGAAGTATCGAATCTCGATATTTCCTATGGAGAGCATCCGATTGTACATGATGTAAGCCTCAAGCTTGACTCAGGCAAGGTCATTGCTATCGTCGGCGAGTCAGGCAGCGGAAAGACTACAGTTATCCGAGCAATCCTTGGCTGTCTGCCGAATGAAGGTCATGTTACCAACGGCAAAATCGTGTTCGACGGAAAAAATCTCCTGGAAAATACCGCGGAGGAATGGAGAAAGGTAAGCGGCAAGGATATCACCATGGTATTCCAGGCCAGCGGAAGTATGCTTGACCCTATTCAGAAAATCGGAAAGCAGTTTGTTGAATATATCCGCCAGCATGTCGATGTTACGGAGGAAGACGCATATCAGCAGGCTATTGCCATGCTGAAGCGCATGAATCTTCCAAACCCGGAAACGATTATGGATTCCTTCCCGTTCGAGCTTTCGGGCGGTATGAATCAGCGTGTCGGTGTTGCAATGGGTATGTTCTTCAGCCCGCGCATCCTGCTTGCTGACGAACCTACATCAGCTCTTGATGTTACGACGCAGGCACAGGTTGTTGAGGAAATGATGGGTATCTGCCGCGATGACGGTACGGCTATCATCATTGTTACGCATAACCTCGGTGTTGCCGCATACATGGCAGATGAAATCATCGTCATGAGAAACGGACACATTGTGGAGCGCGGAACCTCGGATGAAATCGTTAACAATCCGAAGGAAGACTACACTAAGGAACTTTTGGATGCTGTTCCGCAGATAGGAGGACTTGCTCATGACATCTACGAAGCTGGGTAAAGATTATGTGCTGAATATCCAGCATGTAGTCAAAAAGTTCCCTGTCGGGGAAGGCAAAGTCCTTACAGCCTGCAACGATGTTTCGCTGAAGCTTTACCGTGGTGAGTCACTGGCTATCGTTGGTGAATCCGGCTGCGGGAAAAGCACACTTGCAAAATGCATCATGCGCCTGCATGATGTCACGTCAGGCTCTATCTTTTACGGAGATCAGGATATCACTCAGTTAAAGGGTGAAGACCTCCGCCAGATGCGCAAGCATATCCAGATGGTTTTCCAGGATCCGAATACTGCCTTCGATCCGAAAATGAAAATCAAGGATATTATATGCGAGCCGCTCTACAATTTTGATATGATAAAACCCTCGGAGGCTGAGGAAAAGGCAAAGGAAATGCTTCGCCTTGTAGAGCTTCCGGAGGATATCGTAGACCGCTATCCGGCGAATATGTCCGGCGGACAGCGTCAGCGTATCGGTATCGCCCGTGCACTGGTACTGAATCCTGAGGTTCTTGTCTGCGACGAGGCAACGAGTGCCCTGGACGTTTCAGTTCAGAAGAAGATTGTGGATTTGCTTCTTTCCATTCAGAAGAAGACGAATCTTTCTATCATCTTCATCTGTCATGACCTTGCGCTTGTTTATCAGATGTGCAACCGCGCCGCTGTCATGTATCTCGGCAACGTTGTAGAGGTTCTTCCCGCAGGAAAGCTGAAGGAAGCAAAGCACCCGTATACACAGGCGCTTCTGCGTTCTGTATTCCCGCTTAGGGAGAAGGGGACTCACACGGTACAGACTCTCGAGGGTGAAATCCCGAGTCCTGTCAATCTGCCGACCGGCTGTCCGTTCCAGGACCGCTGCTGCGAGTGCATGGACCACGGCTGCCGCGAGACAATGGCACCGCTGAAAAAGCAGGGGATACAGCACTATGCTGCCTGCCATCTTTTGGATGATGAAGTGCAGGAAACTGCACAATCATAAGTAATAATATTTATATTTTTTTAGGGGGAATTTTGTAATGAAGAAGTTTTTCACAGCAGCTGCTATGGCTACGGCTATTACGGCTGCAGGCACAACAGGCTTTGCTGCTGCAAATCCGTTCGAGGATGTTGCTGCAGACCATTGGGCTTATGATGCTGTTGCTCAGCTGGCAGCTGACGGCGTAATCGAAGGTTACGGCGACGGCACATACCGCGGTGATCAGGAAATCACCCGTTATGAGATGGCTCAGATGGTTGCACGCGCTATGGCAAAGAGCGGTGTATCTGCTGCAGACAAGGCTATGATTGACAAGCTGGCTGCTGAGTTCGCTGATGAGCTCAATGCTCTCGGCGTACGTGTTGCAAATCTCGAGAAAAAAGTAGATAATGTTAAGTGGACAGGCGAATTGCGCTATGACTATAAGAGCGCACGTCATGATGCTGATCCGTCTTGGAGAAAGAATAAGAACTATATTCGCCTCCGTCTTGACCCGACAATGACAATCAACAATCATTGGACAGCAGGTGGACGTATCGAAATTGCTACGGACATGAATGATGCTAAAAATGCAGGTGGAGAGAAAACTGGCACAAGTTATATAGAAGCTCAGCGCGCTTATGCACAGGGTACATACGGCAACACGCAGATTACTCTCGGTAAATTCGCTCACTGGACAAGCATCGACGGCCAGATGATGTATGATGACAACCTCGCCGGCGGACGTGTTGTATTCGGCAAGGATGTAAAGGCGAGCCTTCTTGTTTCCCGCGTTGATCATAAAGGTCGTAATGGTATGATTGATTACACGCAGGGTGGCGGTACTGTCAGCTGGCAGGCAATTGAAATCTACAGTGATAACGGTCAGAAATTCAGCTGGGGTGCATCCTACAATAATGTAAAGAATAAAGAGCTCCTCAGCAATGCTGCAAATTTCCGTAAGGATTCCCTCCATATCTGGGAAGTAGGTCTTGGCTACCGCTTCGACAAGAACTGGAAGCTCAGCGGTGCTTATGCAGGCTCCAATGCTGATGCTGTCAACAACGATCGCAACAAAGCTTGGAACGTTCAGATTGACTACAAGGGCGCTAACAAGAAAAAGGCAGGCTCCTACGGCATCTATGCTGCATACCGTCACGTCGGTGCAGGCGCAGTTATTGTTCCGACGTACGATTGCATCGGAGTAGATCAGAAAGGTGTAGAACTTGGTTTCGTTTACACGCTGGCTCCGAACATTCAGTGGAAAGGTTCTTACTTCTGGGGCAAAGACATGGGAGCTAATGATTCCAGCACGAAAGCAAAAACAATCTGGACACGTATCGCTTGCTTCTTCTAATTTAAAAACTAAACAAACCGGACTACGGTAAAGGAAAGGTGATTTGTGTTGAAACAATGCATGGATGAAGACAACCTCCACCGCCGCCTTCGTAAGATTGTCGGACAGGTTCAGGCTGTTGACCGTATGATCGAGGAGGACATTCCCTGTGAGGATATCTTATCTCAGATTAATGCCGCAAAATCTGCACTGCACAGGGCAGGGCAGGTAATCCTTGAAGGACATATTCGCCACTGCGTCCGTGATGGCATTGAGCACGGCGATCCGGATCAGACAATTGCAAACTTTACAAAAGCAGTAGAACGGTTTGCCAACATGAATTGATTAGAATAATGTAAGTAAATGGAAGCACTGATTTATGTTTCATTAAATCAGTGCTTTCTAAATGTGCAGCATAATTCCAATATGGAATACCCATCCCCCTATAGGGGGTATTGACGGGTATACCCCGATAGGTATATAATTACATTGTAAAGATAATCTGGAGGGGAGTGTATGCGGAATATGTGGACAAAGTTTATGGATTGGGCGGACTCAGGCCAAGAGATTGCGCGTGTTACTCCTATGCACATCCATACGGAACATGAATGTATGGAGTGCCATCAGGCACACTGCCATGACGGGGAAGAGCTCTGCGAGACATGCAGACAGCTCCTCGAAAAGGTGACCGGAGAGAAGACGTACAGTTAATCTGTCCAAGACAAACAGACTCCTGCTGCATTGTTGCGGCAGGAGTTTTTTGTTGGTATTATATTTATTCGGAGTATATGTGAGTGGGCTAGGAGGGATGAAGTGACCATCGGTTTTGATTGTCATGACAAAAAGTATTTGAAAATAGCGATGCCTGCATCCGTCGAGAGCCTGTGTATGATTCTTTTGGCATCGGCGGACATGATAATGGTAGGTACGCTCGGTGCGGAGGCAATAGCGGCGGTGTCTATCTTTATGCAGCCGCGGCTTGTGCTTTTCTGCTTCTCGCGTTCTGCAGCAGCTGCGCTGACGCTTTTGGCTTCGCGGTATGCGGGGCGGGGAGAACGTATAGAGGCGGCGGATCTTTTGAAGCAGATGCTGGGTGTGAGCTGTGCCTTCTTTATGGTGCTGCATCTTGTGTTCTGGTACTTCCTGCAGGATATTCTGACGCTTATGGGAGCTGAGCCTGATTATATAAGCCTTGCTATGGAGTACGCAAATATTGCGACAGCGGCGGCATATATTTCGTCTGTTACTTATGTTTTGCAGGCGATACAGCTTGGCTTTGGAAAAACGACGGAAATCATGCGGACGAATCTCATCGGAAACGGTGTGAATATTGCCGCGAATTTCTTCCTGATTTTTGGTATCGGGCCTTTTCCTGCTATGGGCGTTGCGGGTGCTGCTCTTGGCACAGTCATCGGTACACTTTCGACGATAGCTATGACATGTGCAGAGATGAAGAAGGAAGAATTCTTCGCCTGGAGGAAGGAGTGCAGATGGTTTCCAACCCGTGAGCGCTGGAAGTCCTTTATGCCTGTTTACCTGAGTGTCTTCAGCGAACAGGGCTGTGAGCGTGCGGGCATGGTTCTTTTTACACGCATTGCGGCAGGCCTCGGTACTGTTCCTTTTGCGGTTCACAGTATCTGTATGAATATCGCGGATATTTACTATGATTTCGCGCAGGGCCCCGGTAAGGCAAGCATGGTTCTCGCAGGACAGGCCTGTGGCAAGAAGGATGTCAATGAGTGGCATACCTACAGAAATGTTGGTGTTAAGCTGACGTTTATTTTCTCTGCTATATCCTGTGTGCTTACGATTCTTTTCCATGATGAGCTGTATCTTTTGTTCATGCCTGACGGAAGAGGTATCGAACTTGCGGCGGTTGTTCTTATTATACGTGCCTTTGTTTCGTTCCCTGAAGGTCATGCAATCACTTGTGCAAGTATCCTGCGTGCCAGCGGACAGACGGCTTCGGTGGCTGCGTATTCCTTTATCTCGGTTACGATTCTGCGTCCGATTATCACATGGCTTTTGACGTATCCTTTGGGCTTCGGGCTCATAGGCTGCTGGATGGCTCTTGCAATCGACCAGACGACGAGAGGAACATGTGCGACGGTGCTTTTACGCAGACTGCACAATCGTATACATGAGGAAATGGAGAAAAAACTTGGATAAGGTTTTGTAAATTAAAATGGTTCAGAAGATGAAATTTCTTCTGAACCATTTTTTTGTATATATTTTTTACATTCCCATGTATATGAGTCTTACTGCTACGATAAATACCGCGAAGGAGAGAAGCAAAAGGATAGTTCTTGGTTTTGTCTGCTTTGAGATTTTCGCTCCGAGCTGCGCCCCCACAGCAGCTCCGATGCCTATGCAGATGGCAGGAAGCCAGACGACATGACCGAGAATGGTGTGGGATATGAGTCCGACCAATGAGGAGACTGCGAGAACAAATTGGGAGGTGGCAGTGGCAATGTGAGCAGGGAAGCCCAGCACATAGACCATGAGAGGAACATGGATGATACCTCCTCCTATGCCGAACATGCTGGCTATGAAGCCAACACCGCCGGAACAGACAATGCCCAGAGGACGGTTGTATTTGAATCCTGGGGGAATTTCTGTTGATGTGTTATTGCCCTTTTTACGGGTGTTGTTCCAGTACATAAGGGATGCCATACACAAAAGAAAGCAGCCGTAATAAAAGTCAAGGGATTCATCGGTGAATCGGTCGGCTGCGTAGGAGCCGAGAAATGCACCCGGAAGGGTAGCAAGCGCGAACGGGACGGCAGCGTGATAAAAGACACGCTGCTGGCGTATGTATGCGATGGTTCCCGAAAGCGCATTGGTGAATACTACAAAGAGAGAAGTGCCGACAATCTGTGAAGCTTCGTGAAAGTACGGGTATATGCAGCCCGCAGACATGAAGAATATAAAAAATGGAACCAGAATGAGTCCGCCTCCGATACCCACAAGGGTGCCGAAAGTGCCGACTCCTATCCCGAGAAGAAGAAAAATCGCGTATTCCATAAACGTTCATCCTTTTTGAAAAATTTCGGACAACATATTGATGGTATTATATGCCAATAGGCAGGGTTTGTCTATGACAACCCTGCCTATTTATGAATATTTGCCATATTATGTATGCGAATGAAGGTATCTTGCCAGCGTGTTGTAGAGCTTTGTGACGTCGATTGGCTTGGCAAGATGATCGTTCATGCCGGAGGCACGGGCATGCTTGACGTCCTCATCGAAGGCATTTGCCGTCATTGCGACGATAGGAATGGTTTTCGCCTGAGGATGAGAGGACCTGCGGATTTCCTCCGCAGCTTCATAGCCGTTATGAACAGGCATTTGTATGTCCATGAGAATAAGGTCAAAGGTTCCCTCACTGGAGGCGGTGAATTTGTCTATTACAATCTGTCCGTCGGTGGCGGGTGTGACCTCAATGCCTACGTCTGTGAGAAGCATTGTTGCAATCTCAAGGTTAAGCGCGTTGTCCTCGGCTATTAGTATGCGTGAACCCGTGAAGTTGTGGCGCTCCGGAGTGTTCAGCTCGCTCTTTTTTTGATGAGGCACACGTTTCACGGGGATTTCGATTGTAAATGTTGAACCGCTGTTAGGCGCTGTTTCCAGATTGATTTTTCCATGCATCAGCTCGGTGAGGTTTTTGGTGATGGAAAGACCGAGACCGCTTCCACCGTATTTTTGAAAGATTTCAGCGGATGCCTGTTCAAATGGTCTGAACAGACGGCTCCTGAACTCCTTTGTCATGCCGATGCCGGTGTCTTTTACGATAAAGACAAGAACGGCGTCATTATCCTTTATGTCCTTTTCATGAAATTCTACGCGGATTGTTCCGTTTTCCGGTGTGAATTTTACGGCATTTGAAATGAGATTAAGAAGAATCTGGTTGATGCGGTTCTGATCCCCTCGGAATTCATCATCCTGTGTGTCACAGACGACCTCGTAGGTGATTTTTTTCAGCTCGCACTGGGGCATATACATTTCGCGTACCGTTGAGACAGACTCCGACAGGGTAAAGGGCGCATCCTTTATGGCAAGCTTGTTGCTCTCAATGGCGGACATGTCAAGTATGTCGTTTATTATTGATAAAAGTGCCTGGGAGGACATTTTTATTTTTTTGAGATAGCCGGTGACAATGTTCTTGTCGTCAGGGCGCTCAAGGGAAATGTTGGTGAAGCCGAGAATAGCGTTCATCGGAGTCCTGAGCTCATGACTCATGCGGGCGAGGAAACGGCTCTTTGACTGGTTCGCGAATTCAATCTGGGCGATTGCATCTGTGAGCTCGGCATTTTTCTGCTGAAGAACCTGCATGTTTCTGTACCGCGTGAAGTAATCCGAAAATACCATGTGGACGAGAAGTATTAAAAGAATCGCTATTATCACAAATGCAAGACGGTATTTGTAAAGATAGTCTATGAACTCAGGAGTCCAGTGGGTATTTCTCGTGTTCTTCAGTATGATGTCCTGACGAATATCTATTGGGATTGTGAGAAGTGTTTTGTTTATTATTGATACGAAAACGGGATCCAGCTTATCTGATACTCCGAGACAGTATTCCTGAGGTGTTATTGTGGCGGAAATGGGCATAAGGTCGCTGTAGCGGTAACGGCTCAGCATGAAGCTGCTTGTGTATATATCCATTATCGCAAGGTCTGTTTTTCCGTCTCGAACTGCTTCAAGGCATTCATCCTGCGTCTGAAAATCAATGGGTTCAAAGGATGGATAGTTCGTTCTTATGAATTGCCGCGTGCCGTTGGAAAATGCGGGAATGGCTACCGTAAGCCACTCAGTCATGGCGTAGGTGCGGTCTCGGCGGCCGACGAAGCCGAAGGCGCTGGAGATATAGGGCTTGGTGAGCTGCATGCCTTCAAGGTCTGTACGGTTTTTCAGATAGCGCATTCCGAGGATTGCGTCAGGTGAATCTGGTGAGTTCACATATTGGGCGGGGGGCATTGAGTCGGCGTTTTTCTCAAAGGTGAATTCAATGCCTAAATGCAATGAAGCCTGCTTGAAAAGGTCGATGGCAATTCCTGCAGGTTCGCCGGTGGCCGGGTCAGTGTACATGAAGGGAGGTCTTTCATAGTAGCCGATTGCCATGGTGGGATGATTTTTTACCCACTGAAGCTCATCACGGGTGAGGGTGGGATGAGTGAAGGTGCGGCTGTGATATGTCCCTATGGTGAGATCAGGGCGCGGCGGGAAATTTTCAGGGGCAGTCTGACGCTTTGTCAGGAGAATATAGGCAGAAAGCTCTGTGTTGAAATTGTCATGTCTGTCCACAGATGATGCAATCCAGGATGCGTCCTGCCCCAGATATCCGACGATGCGGTAATCGGGTGTTCCATAAAAGAGACTGGAAAGCGCAAGGTCAGCATCACCTGTATCCATTGCCTGAAAAACCTGCCGTCTGGTGCTGCAGTAAACGGGCACAAAGGAAAAACCGCCCTGTTCAGCGTAAAGTGTCAGCGATTTTTCTTCGTCGGAGCCTTCAAGAACGGCGATGCGGCTTTTGTTGAAGTGTTCGTAGTCTTCATAGAAAAAACGCTCCGATGCCGGGGGTGAATAGAGAGCCAGAGGCTCCTCACTCAGTATGGAGTAGCGGATTGATTTATCTGAGTGGTCAGGAGTACCGAAGCCAAGTGCTGTGTCTATTGTTCCTGCGCGCAGGGCTTCAATCATTTCACTGTAGGAATGAAATGGGATGTAGGTACATGTCCAGTTTGTCTGCTTCGCGATTTCTGAAAACCATGCGATGGCGTAGCCTGCCATCTGACCGTTTAATTTGTAATAGGAAAAGCCGGGAGTGGAAACGAAGCCGACGTTTATCGATTCACCCATTGCTGATGCCGCCATGGGTGAGAGGCAGAGAATAATAAATGCGAATAGGGCTGCCGTAATTCTGCGCATATGAGTCACATCCTTGCCTGCAGTAAAGCATAAAACGAAGCGAATGTATGTGTATCTAAAATGAAAATAAAGTCATATACCCTAAAGTAAAATATTCGACTTATTTATCATAATTCCTGCATATGCGTGATACAATTAGATGAAGAATTTTGCAGCGGAGGGATTTGCGTTGATGATGGTGCTGAAAAAAATAAAATACAGCTTTGCAGCTTTTTCAGCGGCGTTCCTCTTTGGTACGGCCCCTGTATCTGCCGTACCCGGAGATTTTTTTGCAGATATTTCCGCGGAGCGCACGGAAAAGGCTCCACGCCCTCAGGATGATTTTTATCTTTCTGTAAACTACGAATGGATCCGAAGCTTTAATTTGTCCGAGGGAGAGTACCGGGATATGTTCTGCCCGATGGAGGATAAAGCAGAGCTTGTGCTTGGCGGAATAACTACGGCGGCATCCCTTGAGCCGGAGAAAAATACGGATTTTTCACGTATTTCTGCTCTTTATGCCTGCTTAAACGATGAGTCAGGACGTGAGAAGGCAGGGTACGGCGAGCTGTCAGAGGTGTTTGAGGCTATAGACTCTGCGGAGACGGTGCAGGAATATGCGGAGCGGCTGGGAAGCATTATGGGTACATACAGATTTACGGCATGGTTCGGAGGTTTTGACGTCGAGCGTGATTGGCAGGAGGGGAAAATTTATGTTCCTGTGTGGGGTGTGCCTCAGCTCAGGTATGAAGATGAACTTTACAGTAATAATGCGGATGAAAGCAGGATAAAGCTTGCGGAGGAGCATGCAGCCGGACTTCTGAAGCTTTATGGAAGGGATGAAGAAAGGGCCAAAGAGAGTGCAGGAAAAATTATTTCAATGCAAAGAAGGCTTGCGGATGCAAGGAATGCAGCACTGATTGGAGAAGATTCTTTCAGAAGGGTGCGAATGAGTGCGGCAGAGCTTTCGGAAGTATATACTCATATAGAACTTATGCCGGTTCTTGAGGCAGCAGGAATTGGCGGTGCGGAGGATAACCATACTGTAGATGTAAAAGAACCTGAGGTGCTTCAGGCGGCAGATGAATTTCTTGTTCAGGAAAATCTTCCTGTTTTGAAGGATTATGCGTTGGTTTATATATTGGATGCCTTTGAGGATGTTCTTACTCCTGCATATGAGCGGGAAGCTGAGAGTTTCAGAAGGGATTTTTACAGGACTTCTCCGACAGAAAAGAGCGCGAAAATGCAGCATAAGGCGGAGCATATCATTCCTGAGCTTTACGGACGGCAGTACGCGCTCCTTTTTGAAGACGATGAGATGAAGCAGGATATCATGATGCTGGCGGAGGAAATAAAGTCGGCATACCGCAGGAAAATTGATTCATCGGACTGGATGAGCGGAGAGGCAAAGGAGTACGCAAAGGTCAAGCTTGACAGCATGAGGGTGAAAATCGGAGCACCTGAAAAATGGCCACTGCACATTGATTCCTTCACCTTTAAACACCCGAGGGACGGAGGTGTCCTTATAGATAACGTTCTCGCTCTTTACAAAGCAAAGGCTAAGGCGGCAGGGGCGCAGCTTTTTTCGGAGTGTGACGGTACTGAGGAAAGCTTTCTCCCACAGACAGTCAACGCTTACTATCGTCCGTCGGAAAATGCGGTAATAATACCTGAGGCTCTTTTGCAAAAGCCCTTTTATGACAAAAAGTATGACCGTATTGAAAAGCTTGGCGGAATAGGGTTAATAATGGCTCACGAAATGAGTCATTCCTTTGACACTGTCGGAGCGCAGTTTGATGCTGATGGATGTCGGCGCAGATGGTGGACTGATGAAGATGAAAAAGCGTACAGGGAGAAAATTTGCAGGATTTCAGAATATTACAGCCGCTATGTTTCGGAAGACGGGCAGAGGACGAACGGGGAACAGACGGTTACCGAGAATATCGCAGACCTTGGGGGAATCTCAGTAGTAACGGAGCTTGCGGGCGAAAAAACTGATGATTTAAGGCGGCTCTATACTAAGGCTGCCGTATGCTGGCGGGCAAAAGCCGGCACCGTAGCATTAAGACGAAAGTCAGGCGGAGTGCATGCACTTCCACATGTGCGCATTGATGCGGTCATGAGTGCAACTGATGCATTTTATAGAGCTTTTGATGTGGAAAAGGGCGATTGTATGTACGTCGGGCCTGAAGACCGTGTGGGTCTCTGGTAGATGTTTTTGATAATGCTGCAGAAAAAGGATAAGAAAAAACCGGTGCACGTGAGTGAAAATGTGCGCCGGTTTTTTATGAAAATTTTTCAAGATATGCAATGCATTCATCGGGCGGAATTGGACGGCTGTAGTAATAGCCCTGGATGAACTGGATATGATGTTCCTTCAGGGTGAGCATTTCTTCCTCTGTTTCGATGCCCTCGGCGATAACATTAAGCCCCAAATCCTTAATTATGAGAAATTCACGGCCTATTATATGGTGTGCCTTTTCATTGGTAAAGAAAGCATGCATGAGTGAACGGTCGAATTTTATTGTGTCGAAATTGTACTCGATAATATACGATATGTTCGCGTTGCCTGTACCGTAATCGTCAAGAGAGAAGGAAACACCGCGATTAGTCAGCACGGACATGTGATGCTTCATGAGCTCAGGTGTAACAAGTGCCATGCGCTCGGTCAGCTCAAGGCTGAAAAGCTTTGGCGGAAGACCGTTGCGCTCAATGGTGTTGAGAATCCTGTCGGCCATATCAGGCTGCATGCACTCAAGTACGGAAAGGTTCACGTGAACCCTGTCTATGGGATTTTGCGGCAGAGCCGTAAGCTTGTCACGGCAGAAAATGCAGATTTTATCGAGAATGCACTGCTGCAGGCGGTATATGAGACCGCTCTGCTCGGCAATCGTGATGAACTGGTCCGGAGGAATGAAGCTGCCGTCGTTGTCACGGAGACGGGCGAGGGCTTCAAGCATACATGGCCGTCCGTCGGAGACATCGACTATCGGTTGGTAGTATACCTCTACAGTATCGTTTTCGATGGCAGCCTCAAGAACCTTTCTTATATGAAGCGAACGCCGATATATTTTCTGGCTGGGGTCATCAGGCCAGAGAATACAGCCGTTGGATATTTTGTTGTCGAGTCTCAGTGCGTGAACGATGCCGCAGAGGCCTTCAAAGGTGGAGAAATTTTCCGGATAAGACTCAACAAAAATATTGGCGGAAAGTGTTACCGGAGAATTCTGTACCGTCCATGGACGTGAGAAACGTGCAGATATTTCCTTTGAAATTCCGGAAAGATGCTCAGGAGCAGTGACAAGAAAGAAGCAGCGCTGCACAGAAAGATAATACGCCTGAGCGTTTTCCTGTATATGATCAGAAATCCAGTTGCTTATGCTTTCCTCAAGGTGAATCAGTGCTGAATACTCTATGACATTAAACAGTGAGCGGTTGGTATTAAGGTCTATGCAGATGACTCCAAAGGGTTTATTTTTCCTTATCAGCTGCATAATCCGCATACTGAAGGCCCGCCAGTTTCCGAAGCCTGTGACCATTTCCTGATAAATTTTAGGGTCCTGCATTGCGCCGTAAATGTTCAAAAGAACAAGGGCATTCACGGAGCTTGTCAAAAGCAGCGGGCGGTAGAGATACTCGATTATGACGGCAATGATTGAAAGCAGAGTAAATTCCGCAATGATGTATATGTGCCGCATCTGCAGCCGGTCGCGGTAATAATATGCTACGGCAAATGTGAGTATGAGGTAATAGCAGTATGAAGCAAACTCAACAGACGCATACGGACCGAGAATATAAGCATTGTGAGAATCAAGATGGTAAATAAAATGAGTCCAGGGATTTGAGAGAATAAAAAGCAGAAGCAGTATGGCAGGGATGACTCCCGTGAAAAAAGCTATGGGACTGGTTTTTCTATGTACGCCGCACAGCGCGCATATATAAAGAAAGAAGAACAGACGGCACAGCGCCTCAACAATGAAGAATGTAAGATTGACACCGTCGATGAAAAGACGGGGAGTGCTTGTTCCTGCATTGATTGCAACACTGGCAACGACATTCAGCCCTGCCTCAGCAAGAGCAGTAACAAGAAAATAGAGGAAAAAGCGCAGAGGACGCGTAGCAACCTGCCGCTGAGACCTAATATGGAGCAAAAGAGCAAGCATTATAACAAACGAAGCCAGCTCGTATTCATAAATGTAGTGCATGTAAAATTCACCGCCCCGCGCAGATAACAACAGGAACAAATTTGTAATGTAAATAAATCTACATCTTCATATTACAGGGAAATGGCACCTATTGCAAGGGAGTGTACCAAATAGAAATATTTGAGGAAAATTTGTTGAAGAATCGAAGACAATATATATTATTGTCTGAAAACGAAAGAATACTTGAATCTTTTTTTGAATGCTAGTATGATTATATGTATTATAAGAGCGGATAGAACCGCAAGGGGGAATGAGGCAAGTGGCAGAAAATCGGAAGGTCAATGTTGAGGAAGCAGCCGAAAAGGCTATGAAAGAACACAAAGGAAACGGAAAGCAATTTGTGATTTGGATTGCGGCTCTCATAGTGGGAGCAGTTCTCGGATGGCAGCAGATTCCGGCACTTGACGCTTTGTTTAATTTTGTGGCGTCAGTATTCACGCGGCTGTTCCAGTTCATTGCTGTACCGACAATAGCACTTGCTGTAATCACAACGCTTTCAATGCTGGGAGCAAAACGGGAAACAGGCCGTATTTTTGCGCATGCAGTCACATATACGATGCTTACGACAATTGCGGCGGCAGCAGTCGGGCTTGGTCTTTATCTGTGGATTGCTCCGGGAAATCTCCCTGCTGATGCGGTTGGCGCGGGCGCGGCAAATGTACCGCAGAATCTCGGGAAGCTGTCCTATTATGACCACTTTTTATCAGTAATACCGAACAACCTTCTGCAGCCTTTCATTGCAGGCAACGTGCTTTCTGTGCTGATTATCGCGGCAATGGTTGGCCTGGGACTTGCATTCATGCCCAAAAGTGAGAACCGTGATGCGCTTTTGAAGGTAATCATGGGAGCGCAGGAGCTTCTCTTCACTCTCATACGCGCGCTTCTTTATGCACTGCCGGTGGGTATCGTGGCATTTGCGGGGCAGCTCGCGGCACAGATTTCCGCAGGTGTTATAGTCGGCACACTTGGCAAATATGTTGCTGTCGTCATGGGAGGCAATTTTATTCAGGCGTTTATTGTTCTTCCAATATTCCTTCTTCTGCGCGGCCTGAATCCCCTCAAGGTATTCAAGGCCATGTCTCCGGCGCTGGCAGTGGCTCTTTTCACCAAGAGTTCAGCGGCTACGCTTCCTGTTACGCTGGCATCTGCAGAAAATAACCTGAAGGCGAAAAAAGCTGTTTCCCGCTTTGTTCTTCCAATTTGCACGACAATAAATATGAACGGCTGTGCGGCGTTTATACTCGTTACATCGTTGTTCTTGATGCAGAACGCGGGATTTGAATTATCCATGGGAACAATGATTACATGGCTATTTATTGCGGTGTTTGCGGCTATCGGCAATGCAGGCGTTCCTATGGGCTGCTACTTCCTTACGCTTTCGCTCATGTCATCTGTCGGAGCTCCTCTCGGCATCATGGGCATAATTCTGCCGATATATACGATTATTGATATGATTGAAACAGCAGAAAACGTCTGGTCAGATTCCTGCGTATGTGCCATGACCGATCATGACCTCGAAGGAAAGCTTGAGGACAGCGGAGATGAAATTGAAGCGGTTGGGTAAAAAAGTGTTGACAGACAATGCCCCGTCCGTTATAATATTTTTTGTCAGTTGACGTGCTGACATGTGCTGATGTAGCTCAGTTGGTAGAGCAGCTCATTCGTAATGAGCAGGTCATAGGTTCAAATCCTACCATCAGCTCCAGTGAAATCAAGGCTTCCGAGAAATCGGAAGCCTTTTTTGATGCCTTACTAACCATTTTACTAACCACTATTTACCCGTTGTTTATCATCTATGGTAATATTATTGCCAGGTGAGGTTCTGTTGGCGTTATGAGGTGAATTGGAAATGAAGCTGATAGAGGCGGCAGGGAAAGCAGTTAAGATTTTTCCCGCTGAAAAGGAAAACGCTCCGCTGGTGATTCTTAATACATTTGAGGACGATGGGGAAAGTGTTTACGCGGCAGTAAAAAAGATTACTGATGTGGAGTTTTCGCTTGCGGCAGTGGGTGGAATCCGATGGGAGGCTGAAATGTCTCCATGGAAATGTTCGCCGGTTTATAAGGGAGGAGCTCCGTGTACAGGTGAGGCTGATGTATATCTTGACACACTGACCAAGGAAATTTTGCCTGAGATTCTTGGGCAGCTTTTGATGAAGCCGTCGTATACTGCACTGGCAGGATATTCCCTTGCGGGTTTGTTTGCTGTCTACGCTCTTTATAGGACGGATGTTTTTTCACGTGCCGCCAGTGCATCAGGTTCTTTTTGGTTTCCTGATTTTTTGGAGTTTGCGCTTAATAACAAAATGACAGTGAAGCCTGACTGTGTGTATTTTTCTTTGGGGGATAAGGAAGCCAGGGTACGCAGCAGCATGCTTCGTGTTGTAGAGGATAATACGCGGATGCTCAATAAGATGTGTAATGAATTGGGAATAAGGAGTACGTTTGAACTGAATCCCGGCAATCATTTTAAGGATGCGCCGCTGCGCATGGCAAAGGGGATTGCGTGGATGATTGGCAATTGAGCCGGAAGTAAAGAAAGCCGCCTGTCAGATGCTTTTGCATTTGACAGGCGGCTTGATTGCTGTATGAGATTATTTGAAGTCTTTGTATTTTTCGCCGTAGCCGTATTTTTCTATTACGTAGTCCAGGTCCTTATCTCCGCGTCCGCTGAGGTTTACAAGGATTGAGCCTGTGCCCATTTCCTTTGCACGGCGCATCGCGTATGCGACGGCGTGAGAGCTTTCCAGAGCAGGAATGATGCCCTCGTAGCGTGAGAGCTTGAAGAATGCATCGACGGCCTCTTCATCGCTTGCTACATCGTATTTTACGCGGCCGCAGTCACGGAGGAAGGCGTGCTCAGGTCCGACTGACGGATAGTCAAGACCGCTGGCAATGGAATAAACCGGAGCCGGCTCGCCCTTTTCATCCTTCAGCATGATGCTGTTGAAGCCGTGCATTACGCCCTCAGAACCGTAGCTCATGGATGCTGCGTGATCGCCCATTGTTTTGCCGCGTCCGAGAGGCTCGATACCGACGATTTCAACAGGGTCGTTCAGGAAGGCTTCAAACATGCCGATGGAGTTGGAGCCGCCGCCGACGCATGCGGTTACGACATCCGGGAGGAAGCCCATCATATCCTGGAACTGTTCACGTGCCTCATATCCGACGACCATCTGGAAGTCGCGGACCATCATTGGGAATGGGTGCGGTCCTACTGCGGAGCCGATGCAGTAGATTGTGTCCTTGTAATTTTCGAGGTAATCCTCAAATGCAGCGTCAACTGCTTCCTTAAGTGTTTTGAGACCGAAGGTGACAGGAACTACATTTGCGCCGAGAACCTTCATGCGGGCAACATTTGGGGCCTGTTTTGCTATGTCAACCTCGCCCATGTAGATAGTACATTCAAGGCCGAAATAAGCGGCTGCCGTAGCCAGCGCGACACCATGCTGACCAGCCCCGGTCTCGGCAATGATGCGTTTTTTGCCCATGAATTTTGCCAAAAGTCCTTCGCCCATGCAGTGGTTGAGCTTATGGGCGCCTGTGTGATTCAAATCCTCACGTTTGAGATAAATCTGGCAGTGTCCAATCATTCTGGACAGGCGTTCACAGTGATATACAGGTGTAGGACGCCCCTGGAATTCCTTTCTGATGCGGCGAAGCTCCTGTATAAACTGCGAAGAGTGGCAGATGGTGAGATAGTCATCAGTTATCTGCTTGAACGCAGGGACGAGTTTTTCCGGAAGATAGGCTCCTCCGAACTTGCCGAATCGGCCTTCGGCATCAGGGTATTCTTTCAGGTATCTTGAAAAATCCATGCAGGTTCCTCCTAGTTGTGTATAGTAATGTAATTTTCACTAGTTTACATTTTAACACTTATGAGGGAAAAGAAAAATCCTTCTTTGTCAGAAAAATTAAGATATTTTTTATTCCAGATATATTTGGACTTCCGAAAATAAAAAATTGAATAATTTAAAATTATTTTTTTAAAAAAGAAGGAAAAATTGAATTTATCGCGAATATAATACGCGTAGATGTCAAATTCTATCTATAAGACAGAGGAGGATGTATCACTATGTCAAAGAAAAACAAGAAAAAAGCAGCAAAGCAGGCAGTCGTAGCAAAGGCTGCACCGAAAGCAGCTCCGAAGGCTGATGACAAAAAGGTCGTCAACAAAGGCATGCTCGTTGATGCAGTTGCAGAGAAGCTGGAAGGCGCTATCTCCAAAAAGGATACGAAGGCCGTTCTTGATGCTGTTCTTGCGACGGTTGTGGAGAAAGTCGGCAAGGGCGGAGAAGTACGCCTCGTTGGCTTCGGTACATTCAAACAGACCCACCGTGCTGCACGCACAGGCCGCAACCCACAGACGGGTGCAGCCATCCAAATCAAAGCATCTGATGCTTTCACATTCCGTTCCAGCATCAAATTCTAATTTGATATTTTCCCTGATTGCAGGGTGATGCAAAAAGACCGGTCGGTTTTCCGACCGGTCTTTTTGTGTCCTTTTATTTAGTTCCGAGAGCTTTTTTGAGTGTTTCCATGTTCTGACGCATTGTTTTGATGTATGCGTCAATGGCTTTTTCGTTAGATTCGCCGGTTACGACAGGGTCTAGTGTGAAAATTTCCGCTCCTGTTTCCCTGGCTATTGTTTTTGCGACATTAGGGGAGTACTGCGGTTCTGTGAAAAGAACCTTTGCCTTCAGAGTATTTACCTGTGCTATAGTGGTTTTGAGTTCATCGGGAGTCGGCTCTGTCCCCGGTTCACGCTCAATTACTCCTATGATTTTCAGGTTAAATTCTTTTGCGAAGTACGGGAAGGCTTCGTGGAATGTAACGATGTCCTTGTTGGGGACTGTATCAAGAGCTGCGTGCATTTCTTTTTTGATAGCCTCCAGCTTTTTGATATACTCATCTGAATTTTTCTGATATGCATCCGCATGCTTCGGGTCTGCGGTCTTCAGCTGTGCCGTGATATTTTTTACCTGCTCTATGTTTGCTGTTACACTGAGCCAGACATGGGGATTTGGTTCACCGTTTTCAACAATGAAGTCAATATTCTCTTTTGACGCATCTATCAGCTTAAGATTTTTCTGAGCCTTGATGACCTTATCAAGAAAGCTCTCCATACCAGCGCCGTTTACAATAAATGCATCGGCTTTTTCAAGGGTTTTCATATCCTCGGTTGTGAGCTGATAATCATGGAGACAGCCAGTTTGAGGTTTTGTCATGTTTGTAACGGAAACACCGTCGATCCCTTTTGTTATGTTGATCGCATCTATGTACATCGGATAAAATGATGTCACAATACGGAATCCGTCTTTTTTGGCGGTATTGCTGCTCTGCGTTCCGCAGCCTGCAATGAGGGCACATAGGGAGAGAAGGACGAAGAGAATTTTCAGGGAATGTTTCAATGATACTACCTCCTAATAATAAAATAACTAAATAAGAAAATTACTATTTAGAAGGATAGCACAAATGATAAAAGATATCAAGAAGGAGCAGCACCATGAAATAAATTTTCAATGGGCTGCTCCTTTTTAGAATGCAGTACTATCGATTATTATTTTCTTTTTTGCGGCAATCGCTGCACAAACCGTAAAATTCGAAGATGTGTCCGGTGATAAGAAATCCCTTTTTTTCGGCTTCCTTAGTGTACGCATCTGAAATCGGGCACATATCAATGCATTCTGTTTTGCCGCATTTGGTGCATACCAGATGATGATGGTGATGCCCGCCGGTTGCCAGCTCATATACATTCCCCGATGAGCGGCGGATTTCGTGAACAGCCCCAAGCTCTGTAAGCAGGGCAAGATTGCGGTAAATTGTATCAAGTGATACATCGGGATGTGTTTTTCTTACCGCTGTTAAAAGCTGCTGCGCAGTAGGGAATGTTTCAAAGGCCTGAAACGCGTCCAGTACCGCACGCCGCTGGGGAGTTATCTTATAGCCTTTTTGTCGGAGTTTTTCAAGTATGTTTTCCAATTTGCCGCACCCTCCGGTACAGGTTTACTTTTCTGTATTCGTGTCAGAAGCATCCGTTGGGGCTCCTGCTGCATTCTCATTTGTTTTGTCCTTACTGTCTTTTTTCGGTTTTGGGAAGGGGACAGCAGGCGTTTCAATTGCCTTCTTTGGAATCAGGACATACTGCTCCGCACCAATTTCGCTGATTTTTACTTCAAACTGAGCTGTCGCCGTATTTATGAGTGCACCAAACATATTTTTCTGCATTTCATTCATGGTTTTGGATTTATTCAATAAGGCGTGTGCCACGTAGCGCATGGTGTTCGTGAAGTCACCGGATTCACGTAAAATCTTCATTGTTTTGCGGTCAACATCTATCTGTATGGAAAGAGTTGCAGCCTCCGGGTCATCGATTTCAAATGCCGGTACATTTGGCGACATCTTTGAGACGGCTTTCCAAAAATCGTTGAGGTTGGTTGTTACAATGAGGGAACGTACAGTATCTGTAGACGGACCTTCCTCTACAACAGGGTTTACGAGTGCAGATAAAATATCGGCGTTTGCGGCTCCGTTTTCGAGGAATTTTCCCATTCCTGCCTTAAGTTCCTCTGCTTTTATCTGATTGTGAATCCATTTTTTCTGCTTTTCATCATATTTATATCTGTCATAGCTGTTTTTGTCCATCTTTGAGTAGTAGTGATCTTTTATATTATGGTTGTTGGTCAGTGGGGAATTGATGGAAAGGTTCATGTCTCCTTCCATGAAGAGGACATTGTCCCCGAGGTTTTCAAACGGATTCAGGTTAGAACTGTTTTTTGATTCGGCGTTTATCTGCTCGACCGTTTTTGCGTCAATAACTTTTGAGCGAAGTCCTTCCTTTGTGGGCTGAACCGGGGAGGATAATATACATGCCAGTTTGAAATTTGCGACAGCATTTCCGATAGCGGAGTTTACTGTACAGGTCATGTCAAGATTCTGCGTAGGAGATTCTGAGCTTTTTTGCTGAACCAGCTTAAGGTAGGAAGCTGCATCGAGAGCATCTGCAGATTCTGTGACAACTGCAGCGGCGGCAGGCGCTTCAGGTGCAGCATCCTCAGCGGCGTATACGGGCAGCGGTGAGGCGAGAGAAGCGGAAATCAGCGCGCCGGCAATAAGTTTTTTGAGTTTAAGCATAATAAATCCTCCCTTGATTTATGTGAAGTCATTTTCTCCTATTGTAGCATGTTCGATGGTTATTGGATTAATTTTTTTGTTAAATTTTACGATATAAAGGTAGATAAAAAAGAAGGGCGGCGGCGTGATGCGTAATACGATATTCATAGATCCGACGATGCGGTCCGTGAATATGCTCTCGGCTCTGGAAAACGCGTCGAGGGCTGCAGCGGATGGAACGGCATCATATAAAGAGATACTTGCGGCGATACAGAAAGCTGCAGGAAAGTCTGCGAATGTGTCAAAGGATACATCGGAGATGACCTTTGATGAATACAAGGAATATATCAGTGACCGGGTAAATGCCATGAAGCTGGACGACAGCCGTGCCAATGATACGGTATCCATTGAAATAACGGACGGCGGTTTTCGGGCAATGCAGAAGGATGCTATGTATGAGCAGTGGGTGCTGGACTCAATACGCTCGGCGCTGGCAACTCAAAATCGAACAGCATCACTTACCGGGGGAAGCTATGTAATGCTCAAATATGGGCAGAAGCGTGAAGATTACAGAGCTGAGAGCTGGGGAAAGGAAAGTCAGGCGCTGTTCAACGCAATGACTATGACAAAGGGAAGGAAAAATTCCTCAAGCAGCTTCTGGATGAAGCGGGCATCACAGATGACGCAGAATCTAATGCTGACGGCACAGCTGGCTCAGCAGAAAATAAGACTCCACAATTCACTGGCAAAGGCATTCGGCAGCATGGACAAAACGGAAGAAGCCATGCAGATGAGCGGAGAGAACCGCATGAATCAGGTAAGTGCGTCGGCGGCATACTGGATGTATCTTATGCAGCAGAATATGGCTGGCTTTGGTTTTTGAAATACGCACATCTATATAGATAAAGGCAGCTTTGCTAAGCATACGGCTTGGCAGAGCTGCTTTTGTTTTTGAAAAATAAATACCCTATAGGGGTACTTGACAAATACCGCATGGGGGTATATTATGCTAAACAAGAGGTGCTTACAATGCAAGATGAAATGAAATCGAAAAAAATTAAAGATACCGAAGCAGCTTCAGAAGGGGCAGTATGCTCTCACTGCGCGCGAATTAAGGTGCGGTCATCGGGTGAATATAAAAAGCTTATAAATCGTCTGAATCGTATAGAGGGCCAGATTCGCGGTATCAGGGGAATGGTAGAAAAAAATGCTTACTGTCCTGACATTCTCGTACAGTCTGCTGCGGTTACTGCGGCGGTTCACGCTTTTAATCGCGAGCTTTTGGCAAATCATATCCGTTCCTGCGTTTCAGAGGACATTCGGGCAGGTAAGGATGAAACTGTAGATGAACTTGTAAAACTCCTTGAGAAATTTATGAAATAAGGGGTATATGAGAAGGTGAAAAATATATGAAGCAATATAATGTCACGGGAATGAGCTGCGCTGCATGCTCGAACCGTGTTGAGAAGGCTGTAAGCAAAGTGCCGGGGGTATCTTCCTGCGCTGTCAGTCTTCTGACGAATTCCATGGGAGTAGAGGGAACAGCGTCTGATGTTGATGTAATTGCGGCAGTTGAGGCGGCGGGCTACGGCGCGTCAGTGAAGGGTGAGCCGAAGGCACATGACGGCGGGGCCTTTGCGGAGCAGGAGGAGTCGCTGAAGGACCATGAAACTCCGATGCTGAAGAAGAGATTGATTTATTCGCTGGGATTTCTTGTGGCACTCATGTATGTTTCAATGGGGCACGGGATGCTCGGACTTCCGCTTCCTAAGTTTTTTGAGGGAAATTTTGCGGCTGTCGGAGTAGTTGAGATGCTGCTCTCAGGAATAATCATGGTAATAAATCAGAAATTTTTCATAAGCGGAGGAAAGAGTCTTCTTGGCGGAGCGCCAAATATGGATACACTGGTTGCGCTTGGCTCGTTTTCTGCGTTTATATACAGTGTGCTGACGCTGCTTTTGATGACAGATGCGGCGCTTATAGGCGGAGCTTTGGCGGCAGCACAGTTTATGGATGGATTTTACTTCGAGTCGGCGGCAATGATAGTTACCCTTATCACGATAGGAAAGATGCTTGAGGCACGCTCCAAGGGGAAGACCACTGATGCCCTGAAAAGTCTTATGAGCCTTGCGCCAAAGACTGCCGTTGTAATCCGCGGAGATGAGGAAGTTACTGTTCCTGTGCAGGAGGTTGCGATTGGGGATATATTTGTCGTACGTCCGGGAGAGACGATTCCTGTTGACGGAACTGTTATAGAGGGAACCAGCGCTGTCAATGAAGCGGCGCTTACAGGTGAGAGTCTTCCTGTTGATAAAACCGCAGGAGATTCGGTATCCTCGGCAACGTTAAATCAGTCAGGTTTTTTGAAATGTCGTGCTGACCGTGTAGGCGCAGATACAACGCTTGCGCAGATTATAAAGCTTGTAAGCGATGCGGCGGCCACAAAGGCACCTATAGCAAAAATGGCAGACCGTGTCTCGGGCGTCTTTGTTCCTATTGTCATTGCAGCGGCGGCTTTGACCACTGCCGTCTGGCTGTGGCTTGGCGCAGATATGACATCTGCGGTATCTCACGGCATTGCGGTGCTTGTGATAAGCTGCCCCTGCGCGTTGGGACTTGCGACACCTGTTGCCATTATGGCAGGTACAGGCAGAGCCGCAAAGAACGGTATTCTTTTCAAGACATCAGAGGCTGTGGAGCTGGCAGGACGTGTAGAGATTGCTGCTCTGGATAAGACGGGAACAATTACGCGCGGAGAGCCGCAGGTGACGGATATTTTTCCCGTAGACGGGGTGAGTGAAAGAGAGCTTTTGGAGACGGCTGCAGCGCTTGAAGCAAAGAGCGAGCACCCTTTGGCAAAGGCAGTAATGCTGCGTGCGGAGCAGGAGAGAATTTCTGCGCCGGAGGCCGAGGATTTCAGGGCGGTTTCAGGAAATGGCGTTGAAGCGCATGTGAATGGAGTAAGACTCATCGGAGGAAGCAGAAAATTTATTTCTTCCGTTGCAGAGCTTTCCAAAGAAATGCTTGAAGCTGCTGACCGCTTTGCAGATGAAGGAAAAACACCGCTGTTTTTCATAAAAGGCGAAAAGCTTTTGGGTATGATTGCCGTGGCGGATGTTTTGAAGGAAGACAGCCGTGAGGCGATAGCCAGTCTGAAAAAAATGGGCATCAGAGTAGTGATGCTCACCGGAGACAACCGAAGAACTGCAGAGGCTGTTGGCAGGGAGGCAGGAGTTGACGAGGTTATTGCCGACGTGCTGCCTGACGGAAAAGAGGCTGTTATACGCCGTCTGCAGGAGTCGGGAAGAGTCGCTATGGTAGGTGACGGTATAAATGACGCGCCTGCGCTGACACGTGCCGATGTTGGTATAGCGGTAGGCGCGGGAACGGATATTGCCATTGATGCCGCAGATGTGGTTATCATGAAAAGCCGTCTGTCGGATGTTCCTGCCGCAATTCGTCTGAGCCGTGCAACACTGAAAAACATAAAGGAAAATCTCTTCTGGGCGTTTTTCTATAATGTTGTGGGGATTCCGCTTGCGGCAGGTGTATGGATACCTGTTTTCGGATGGTCGCTGACACCGATGTTCGGCGCGGCGGCTATGAGTCTTTCAAGCGTATCTGTTGTTATGAACGCGCTTCGACTGAATTTTTTCAATCTATATGACGCTGACGGGATAAAAAATAGCCCCGCTGCTATACAGAAGCATGAAGAAAAGGAGGTGCATACTATGGTAAAAACGATGAAGATTGAAGGCATGTCCTGCGGACATTGCGAGGCACGGGTCAAAAAGGCTCTTGAAGCACTGCCGGGTGTTACGGAGGCTGTTGCTGACCACGAAGCATGCAAAGCAACCGTTACAATGACGGAGGCTGTTGCTGACGATGTTCTGCGTAAGGCTGTTGAGGACCAGGACTATAAGGTTCTCGGAATTGAATAAGGAAGCCTGCTTCGAAAATTGCAGAAAAATAACCCCTATGGCCTGATGATAAGCCATAGGGGTTATTTGCATGTGCCTTAAATTCCCAGCTCGATATTCTTTATTATCTGCTGCAGTGCGGTGAGTTTCTCTGTGACAGTAGCGTTTACCTCGTTGAGATCCTCGATAGCGTGAGAGGAGCGGCTGATATGCTCCAGACTGCTGTCGAGGCTCTCGTGTACCCGGGAGACCTGTTTGTTAAAGCGTTTGTCAAACTCACTGATTTTCTCTTCGAACTCTTTGTTGTCAGCAAGGATGGAATCGATTTCCTTGACATCGCGGACAAGAGTATGGATGGCCTCATCAGAGCTGTGGACACTTTCCTGAGTGCTCTTGGAAAGCTTTCCTACCTCCTGGGCGACAACCGAGAAGCCGCGGCCTGCTTCGCCGGCACGGGCAGCCTCAATAGCCGCGTTGAGTGCGAGCAGATTAATCTGCGAGGATATTTCCGTAATCATCTGCATGACACTTGTAATCTTATCCGTGCTGGCACTGAGAAGCTGGAGCTTCGGAGTGATTTCCGCGTTACGTGACATGAGCTGGTTGAAATACGAACCCTGCTCGTCGATGCCGCCGGAGAGCTCCTTCATGGAGGACTGAACAACATCGACGTCCCTGGACATCTGCATAATCGTCTGAATTATGGACGGCAGGCGCTGCTGATATTCCTCGAAGAGGTCAAGAACCTGATCCTTGAGTTCACCGACGCGCTGCTGACGTGCGATTACGCGGTTGAGGAAGAATTCGCGGCATGCAGCATAATGACCGGCGAAGAAATCAACATACGGGTCGGCAAGTGCCGTGCCGGAAGGTACGTTGTAGAAGAAAATAGCCGTGAGTGTCTCATTCATGTGCAGTCCGCTGATTTCGCCGAAGCTGGAAAAACCTGCAACAGGGATATCGGAGAACATATCAATATGCTTGATTTCGTCAGGGTATCCGAGACGGCGCAGGATGCAGTCATTGAGGATGCCTCCGATTGGTGTCGGTTTTCCGTTACAGAATTCACGGAAAGCATTCTGAAGCGTACTGGAAAGATTGATTCGTTTCATGAGGTAGAGTCGTTCACCGGACTCGATGTCGCAGAAGAAATTGAGTCGGTCATTCTCCGCATCAATTCCGGATATGGAACGTATGAAGTCTTCTCCGTTGATATCCGTTGCGAAGGTGTAGCCCTGCATTGCCTTGTTGAGGTCATCAACAGAGGAGCAGTTAAGCTCTTTTTTGAGAGCTTCGATAAATGAAACCGGTTCGGCGTTGTCTCCTGCAACTGTGGAGACATAACGAAGCGCGGAGTTGGCATTTACAACCTCAAAGCTCGCTCCTGTACGCTCAACAGCCTGCGTCTTGAGAATGCCGTAGCGGTAGTCCTTTCCGAGATGAACGATTGCTGCTACTGCCGCGTTTTCCAGGACCCGGCTGTCGTTGTAAATGTATGTGTTTTTGAAATCAAGCTTTCCTGCGGAGCTTCCTCCGATGAACGGAATCGGATACATTCCGTTTTCGTAGAATGCCTGCATTACGAAGGATTCACAGTTGGAAAGTCCGTCGATGTAAAGAAGTGCGAAGGTATGATTTACGTTCATGCGGAACGGTATGTGATGACGGTCGATTTCTTTGCGCATCTGGCTGACGCGTTCATCTACGCTCATGGAAACCTCTCCGCGGCGGAGGTCGTCATTCGGAATAGGTATCGTCATGATGTAGCAGTCCTCAATCATACGGTGAGAGAACACCTGAAGGAGGATGCTTCCACGGTTCTCGTCGGCCTCGCAGTAAAGCGTGCGGCTTCCTGTCGGACGGCAGAGCTCACCGGAGGTAGTCATCATTATGAGCTTTGCGTTTGGCGGAAGCACATTTTTTATGCTTGAAGCGACTCTTGGAAAATCGTTATCCGGTGAAACATATCCGATGACGAGCGCAGGCCCGCCTGCAACTTCAAAAAGCGGGGTCAGAGTGGAAGTATTAAGCTCTGAAGCCGAAAGATATGCCACCTTTGTATCAGGCTGAGCAGGAGCAGTTGCCGGTGCGGGTTGAACAGGTGCCGGTGCGGCTTCTGCCGTTTTTGTAAGAACAGGTTTAGATAAGAAATTGAGCATATATATCCCTCCATATAAAAAGAAAACACTTTTGTAATCCTGTTTATTCTAAATTAATATATATATTCGAGAAAAATTTTTTATTTCCTTCTTAATGTTCAAAATAATTCTGAATTGATTTCGGAAGGATTTTTCATAAAGAAGAACTTTTGTTTGATTTTTATCCCAAAACCTCTATACAAGCATTAAAAAATACGATATTATTAAAAAAGATTTGGCGCGTACTGCGCAGGAACGGGGAGGATATTCAGCATGGATAAAAAAGAAGCGCTGGAAAATGCACTTAAACAGATTGAAAAGGATTTCGGTAAGGGTTCCATAATGCGTCTCGGAGATGCGACAAAGAATCTTAATGTAGAGGTAATTCCGACGGGAATTCTTCCGCTTGATGAAGCATTGGGAGTCGGCGGGCTGCCGCGTGGGCGTATCATTGAGGTATATGGCCCTGAATCTTCAGGTAAAACGACGGTTACCCTGCACATGATTGCGGAAGCACAGCGGCGTGGAGGCCTTGCGGCGTTCATTGATGCAGAGCATGCCCTTGACCCTGTATATGCAAAAAAGCTGGGCGTAGACACAGATAATCTTTTGATTTCCCAGCCGGATAACGGAGAGCAGGCTCTTGAGATTGTTGAAGCGCTGGTCAGAAGCGGAGCAATCGATATCATCGTTGTTGACTCGGTTGCCGCACTCGTTCCGAAGGAAGAAATCGACGGAGAAATGGGTGCTACTCATGTTGGACTTCAGGCACGTCTCATGAGCCAGGCAATGCGCAAGCTCACCGGATTTATAAGCAAATCCCGGACTGTCGCTGTATTCATCAATCAGATCCGTGAAAAGGTCGGCGTTGTTTACGGAAGCCCGGAGGTTACGACAGGCGGCCGTGCGCTTAAGTTTTACTCTACTATCCGCATAGATGTACGCAAAGGTGATACATTAAAACAGGGTACAGAGAGCATCGGAAATCATGCAAAGGTGAAAATCGTTAAAAATAAGGTAGCGCCTCCGTTCAGAACATGTGAATTTGATATCATGTACGGAGAGGGCGTTTCCCGTGAGGGCTGTGTCATTGATATGGCAGCCGACCTTGATATCCTTGGCAAGAGCGGCTCGTGGTATTCATACAACGGAAACCGTCTCGGACAGGGCCGTGAGATAGTAAAGGGTGTGCTTAAATCACAGCCTGAACTCTATGATGAAATCTCTGAAAAGATTCGCGTAAAGCTCAAGGAACGTGCGGAGGAAGAAGCAAAGAAGGCTGACGAGAAGCTCGCGGTGGCAACGGCAAGGGCTGCAAAGACAGCACCTAAGACGGAGAAGGCGGATGCGTCGAAGGATTAAGGAAAAGCCCACCGCGCTGGTCAAGGCGGTTGAGCTGCTTGCTCAGCAGGAGCACAGTGAAGCAAAGCTTCGCGAGAAGCTCATGAGGCGTGAGTATACAGAGGATGAAATTGATTATGCCTTTGAACGTCTAAGGGAAAAGCATTATCTGAACGATGAGGAGGCCTGCCGCCGTCAGTTCGGATACTTTTTTGAAGATGGACGAATGAGTGTAAGACAGATTTGTCAAAAGCTGATACAGAGAGGCTTTCCTCGCGAGCTCGTGTATTCGTGTATTCCTGAGGACAAGGAGGAGCATGAGGAGGAGGCTGCATTTCGGGCGGCCTGCGGACACTTTCGCTCTACTGTGAAACGTGATAAAATTAAACAGTTCTTATATCGCCGCGGATTCAGTTTTTCTGTATGTGAGGCTGCGGTGCATCGTTTTAGTGAAGAGTATCCGGACAGGATAGAGGAGGAGCAGTATTTTGACGAATGAATTAGTGCTGGTGCTGGACTTCGGAGGACAGTACAATCAGCTGATTGCGCGCCGCGTGAGAGAGTGCAATGTATATTGCGAGGTGCATCCATATACGATGACGCTGGAAGAGGTCAAGGCAAAGAACCCGAAGGGAATTATCCTGACAGGCGGACCTAACAGCGTTTATGGACCTGAAGCACTGACATATGAGAAGGGCCTTTTTGAACTGGGGATTCCTGTGCTTGGTATTTGCTATGGAAGTCAGCTTATGGCGCATGTGCTGGGCGGTACTGTAAAAACAGCTCCGGTCAGCGAATACGGAAAGACTGAGGTGGAAATCACGGAAACAGCCTCGAAGCTTTTCGAAGGTGTTTCTACACCGACCATCTGCTGGATGAGTCACACGGATTACATTGAAAAGGCACCTGAGGGCTTTTCGATTACAGCAAAGACGCCGGTATGCCCTGTGGCCGGAATGGAAAATGCAGCCCGCGGGCTTTACGCGGTTCAGTTCCATCCGGAGGTCTTGCATACTGTTGAAGGAAAGACGATGCTCAGAAACTTTGTGCGTAATATCTGCGCTTGCAAGGGTGACTGGGAAATGGGTTCATTCATTGACACCACAGTTGCACAGCTGAAAGAAAAAATCGGAAACGGACGTGTACTCTGCGCTCTGTCGGGCGGTGTTGATTCATCGGTTGCGGCGGTTCTTCTTTCAAAGGCAGTCGGCAGGCAGCTTACCTGCGTGTTTGTAGACCACGGCCTTTTGCGTAAAAATGAAAGTGAAGAGGTCTCAGAGGTATTCGGTCCTGAAGGACCATACGACCTGAACTTTATCCGCGTTGATGCGCATGAACGTTTCTATGAGAAGCTCAAGGGTGTTACGGAACCGGAGCAGAAACGCAAGATTATCGGAGAAGAATTTATCCGCGTATTCGAGGCCGAGGCTAAGAAAATCGGAAAGGTCGATTTCCTCGTACAGGGAACGATTTATCCTGACGTCATAGAGAGCGGCCTTGGGAAATCTGCGGTCATTAAATCCCATCATAATGTTGGTGGTCTGCCGGATTATGTTGATTTCAAGGAAATCGTCGAGCCGCTGCGCATGCTGTTTAAGGATGAGGTGCGTCAGGTGGGCTCGAATCTCGGAATACCCGACAAACTTGTACGCCGTCAGCCTTTCCCGGGACCCGGACTCGGCATCCGTATTATTGGCGAAGTGACGGAAGAAAAGGTTCGTATCGTTCAGGAGGCTGACTATATCTATCGCGAGGAGATTGCAAAGGCAGGCGTGGACAAGAATCTCGGACAGTATTTTGCTGCGCTTACGAATATGCGCTCCGTCGGCGTCATGGGAGATTTCAGAACCTATGACTACGCCATCGCTTTAAGAGCTGTTATGACAAGTGATTTCATGACAGCTGAAAGCGCGCAGCTTCCATGGGAAGTCCTGCAAAAGGTAACAAACAGAATCGTAAATGAGGTAAAGGGAGTAAACCGTGTAATGTACGACTGCACAAGCAAACCCCCTGCTACCATTGAATTCGAATAATGGCAAGAATCCCTCAATCCACTATGACAGCGGGTTGAGGGATTTTTTGTATGTATATGGTATTAAAGGTTTCCGTAAAAATGTCTGTGATAATTTTTACTTGCATTCCTTCAGCACTGCTTCTGCGTAAAGCTTTACCCCCGGGCCTGAGTTCGGGTGGATGAAATCTATCAGATAGTCACTTTGCGGATGCTTTGAAAAATGGTCTGCGAGATATTCGTTGGCATTGATGAATGTATCTCCGTTTGTTGAACACCATTCCTTCAGGGCTGATGTGTAGCTGTTGTATGCCAGGTCTGTGTCGGGAGGCTTCATGCCGCCGATAATGCTCATGTCTCCATCCATGGCAATCCACGGTGCGATGAATACGAATTTTGCTTCAGGCATGCGGTTTACCACTGCGGTACGGATGCTCTGGAGATTTTGGATATATTCTTCAGCTGTTATGGCACAGAATTCAGCATCGCGGAAAAGTATGTCGTTTGCGCCCACGGCAATCACGTAAAGCTCAGCTTCGGAGTTGAGAATCTCTCTAAGATAGACCGCCAGCAGAGCTGTTGTGGTCATGCCTCCCTGAGAAACATTGACTATTCTTCCGGATATCCATTGGCGGATAGGATTATACCAGGGAATTCCTCCGTTTATGGTTCCTTCTGTGAGGGAATCACCTATAAAGCATACTGCTGCGGCTTCCTGCAAAAGCCGCAGGATAAGACTGTTTTCCATTTCTTCAGTAATTTTTAGTGTCATGGCGAATTCCTCCCGATGCTTGGAAGTAAAAGAAATTCAAAAGCCTAAATCTGTAAATTTTACGCACTTTAGGCTTTTTGTTTGTGTGTTATTGCAGCAGTGATAGCACGGAGCTGCTGTTTTGATTTGCCTGCGCCAGCATAGCCTGTGCTGCCTGCATGAGTACGTTTGCTTTAGTGTACTCAGTGAAGGTGAGTGCCATGTCTGCGTCGCGGATTGTGCTTTCCGAGGCCGTGACGTTCTCGTGAGCGGTGATGATGTTCGATGCCGTGAAGTCAAGGCGGCTCTGGATTGCACCAATCGTAGTCTGCTGATTGAGTGCCTTGGAAATAGCGCGGTCGATAACGGTAATAGCTGCAGTAGCTTTCTTCTGCGTTTCGACACTGAGTGTTGTGCCGTCCTCTTTCTTGAGCCCGAGAGCAGTGGAGCGCATATCGCCAAAGCCGATTTTGATGGCCTGATTTGCCTTGGTCCCAATCTGGAATGCCATACGTTTTTCGGGTTCTGCATTGGCTGCCTGGTGCGCCATGTAGCGGAGAATCATGTAGCCTGCCGCATACGCGTCATCACCGGACACACTCCCCGAGTTTTCGAGCGCGTTTTTGAGCCTCGCCTGATCTGCGACCATGGCTTCAATCGTAACTTTCCTGTAGTCGTCGATACCGTGTACCAGCTCTGCCGCGCCTTCCTTGATGTATTTCGGAAGGTCGGCAAAATGCGTGATATTTGCTGCCATCAGCGCGTGAACCATTTCGTGAGCGATACAGCGGTCGAGGTAAAGCTGATTGGGGTCGCCTGCGACAGCGCCATTTTCGTCGGAAAGGTCGAGGTTGCCGTAATAATCCATGTTAACCTGAAGTTCAAGTCCGATTGTTTTGCCGGTACTGTCATAGGTAGATACGACCTGTGCAAGGGTGTTTGCGCCAATTGACGTTGGAGACAAATTTACCGTCATACTGCGAACTGTCGTGCCGGGGTCAGTAAAATTCAGCTCGTAGGATTCCTGAATAAGGTCGGTGCAAAGCGAGAGCCATTGATTGTTTAACGCTTTTGCGATAGCCTGCTTGGCCGAGTCACTTCCTGTGTCAGGCCAGACAACAGAGAGACCATTGATTACGGTGGTACCGCTTGGCACACCGCCTGTATAGGGACTTCCGTCTTCAGGAACAACGCTCACCGCGTTTTTCTCTTTTTCTCCGCCTGCGTCTAAGCCTGTAATGGCACCTGTATCAGCATTTGAAAGGTTTATTCCGGTAATGTCCAGCAAATCACCTGAAGACATGTCGGCAAGGAAACTGCTGATGAGGTCACTTTCGCCGGAGAAAAGACCGCCTGAGGCATAGTTAATTGCACCGTCCAGTGCTTCCTGCGCGGAGAGGTTTGCGTTGTCAAGATAGCTCATGAAATCTACAACGACACCGTGCTCGTCGGAAGGCATGTTGCCTCCCATGCTGCCGTTCAGGAGATATTTGCCGTTGTAGGTAACGTGGGCGTTGTCATCAATCTGCGCGATGAGCTGGTCAATCTCACGCTGAATGATGGCACGGTCCCGATCGGTGTTTGTGTCGTTAGCAGCGTCAAGTGCTTTTTCCTTGAAGGTCTTTAGTATCTCAACGGTAGAGGAAACAGCACCCTCGGCGGTATTCATAAGACTGCGTGCAGTCTGGGTGTTTTTGAGATCCTGAGTGACGCCGCGGATTTGCGCACGCATACGTTCACTGATTGCATAAGAGGACGCATCATCAGCAGCGCCGTTTATCCTCATTCCAGAGGACAGGCGCGCAAGCTGCTTGGATAATTCAGTTTGGTTCCTCCCCAGTACATTCAGCGTCGATGTGGCGGAGGTGTTGTTTTTGACCTTCATGGTCATGATAATCAAATCCTTTCGATTGTACCCGCGTGGGGCGACGCTGTCCCTGCGGCAAAATAAAAAAGCACAAAGCTATATTATCAGCCCTGTGCCACTGTATTTTCTTGTACACCTGAAAAGGTGAACATCCCTATCCGAGCCAGCTGCAAATCCATTGCAGAGCAGGACTCGGCACCGTGGTAATGGCTGTCAATTCCGTTTGCGGCCAATAAGTAAATACCACAACTCTATTTATAATAATAATATCAAAATTGATAGATGTGTGTCAAGCTGTAAACAATTACAACAGTGAAAAGTGCGGGTAAAATACTTTGTTCTTGCGCAACAAAATTTGAATAATTGCTGTATAATGACCTGTAAAGGATTAAAAGAAAGAAAATAAATGTGTAATGGAGGCGCAGTAATGTCGTTTGAACGTGCAAAGGCATATCTGGAAGAGAAGGGATATGCTGACAGGATTATAGTGCCGGAGGCATCAACGGCCACAGTAGAGCTCGCAGCGCAGGCCCTTGGCACTGAGCCCGCGGCTATTGCTAAAACGGTGTCGTTTCTTGTTGATGACGCGGCGGTTCTGATTCTTGTTGAAGGAACTGCAAGGGTCGATAATCATAAATTCAAGGATGTGTTTCATACAAAGGCAAAGATGATTCCCTATGACCGCGTTGAGGAGCTTACAGGCCATCTGCCGGGAGGAGTATGCCCCTTCGGAGTAAAGGACGGCAGCAGAATATATCTTGATGAGAGCCTGAAAAATCATGAGGTGGTTTATCCTGCGGCGGGTGATGACTGCAGCGGAGTGAAGCTTACTATTCCCGAGCTTGAGGATGCGGTGGGAGAGTACAGTTGGATAGATGTAAGCAAGTGAAAATCAACATATTGGAAAAAGTAAGAGGGGCGGATAAGATGAAGCGCAGAAGTTATTTCGGTATACTTATCGCGTTTGCAGTTTTTGCACAGGTACTGTTTGCGGAAGCAGTTCTTGCATCGGGGATTCCTGTCAGTAACCCTGCACGCTGGATGTATTATGAAGCTGATGTTAAAGGAAAGGATGCAGATGTGTTCTTTGTCTGCCCGACTGCTGTGGTGACGGGCGTGAACGCGGACATTGAGGACGAAAAGACTCGGGAGGCTATTCTCAACGCGACAAATATGGAGATTGGCATATATAACAAAAACGCTCGTGTTTTCGCGCCGTATTACGAGATGGCAACACTTGAAGATTATTCTGTCGGCGGAGAGCAGTGCAAGAGAGCGCTTGACTCGGCATATGAAGATTTAAGAGAGACTTTTCGCTATTACCTTTTGCACGAGAATAACGGGCGCCCGATTATATTGGCAGGATTTTCTCAGGGAGCGGATATGATATACCGTCTTTTGCAGGATGAGTTTGCATGCCCTTGGACCGCGCAGAAGCTGGTGGCAGCTTATGCAATAGGGTGGCCGTGCACAAGAGAAATGACGGAGAAATATCCGCAGTTGAAGGCAGCAAAAGGAGAATCGGATATAGGCGTGATAGTCAGCTTTGAATGTGAGGCACCGGAGCTTACTGAGTCGCTTATTGTTCCAAAGGGAGTAAAAATGCTTTCAATAAATCCGCTGAACTGGAAAACTGACGGAACACATGCGGGGAAGGGGCTAAATAAGGGATATGTCCAGGCTGACGGAAAGGCAGCCATAGTTAAGGAGATACCCCGACTTTGCGGCGCTCACATAGATACCGAACGTGGAACGCTGAAGGTGACTGAGGTTACGCCGAAAGAATATCCTGCACTGCTGGGATTTTTGCCTGATGGGTCGTATCATATATACGATTATATGTTTTTTTACCGCAACCTGCAGGAAAACGTCCTGAAAAGAATTGATGCCTGGAAAGAGGCACGTGGAAAGAATTAAATACAGTGAAAAACTGCGGCCGAAAGGGACCGCAGTTTTTGTTATTGACATAAGTCATAAATAATGTAAAATAATAGATGACATAAGTCAGAAACGGAGGCGGCAGAATGGCGAGACCACCGAAGTGCCGATGTATCGGAGGATATCCCGACTTTTGGAGTTTTTCTCCTGATGATGAAAGCACTGAAGCACCTGTTATGCTGAGTCTTGATGAGTTTGAGACAATACGCAGTATTGACTGGCTGGGGCAGAATCAGGAGGAATGTGCGCAGGAAATGCAGATTGCTCGGACGACAGTCACATCAATCTATGAAAGCTCCCGCAAAAAACTGGCAGATGCACTGGTAAACGGAAGACGCATTATTATTTCCGGCGGAAGCTATCGCCTGCGTGAGACGGAAGAATCTATACATATGAAAAAGAAGGGAAGCGGTGTAATGAGAATCGCAGTAACTTATGAAAACGGAGAGGTTTTTCAGCATTTCGGACATACACAGCAGTTCAAGCTGTATGATGTAAATAACGGTACGATTGAAAAAGAAGAGGTCGTAGATACAAACGGCCAGGGACACGGCGCACTCGCAGGTTTTTTGAAGCAGGCAGAGGTCGATACACTCATTTGCGGAGGTATCGGCGGCGGTGCACAGATGGCACTGTCTGAAGCAGGCATCACTCTTTACGCGGGCTGCAGCGGTGAAGCAGATGAGGCCGTAAAAGCACTGATTGCAGGAACGCTTGCACAGGTCGGTGAGGCAACATGCGACCATCATCACGGCGAAGAGCACCACTGCGGACATCATGGGGAAGGTCATGAACACCATCATCACCATGAGGGCGGGCACTGTGGACACCATCATGAAGGCGGACATTGCGGCCATCACCATCATCATGAGGAATGATTATGAAGTACAAAGTAGATGACTCCTGTGTTTGCTGCGGAGCATGTACTGCTGTTTGCCCGACAGTATTTTTTATGGGAGACAACGGCCGCGTGGCAGCAATAGCAGATGATGTGCCGGAGGATGTCCTTGAGGATGCCGAGGATGCCATGGGCGGCTGCCCTGTCGGTGCTATCCATACTGTATGAAATCAGTAAGATTTTAAAAAGACCGTGGTGCTTAATAAGCGCCGCGGCTTTTTTGATGTATGCGTAAATATATGGTAGGATGAATGGAGTGAAAGGTGGTTTTAAAATGAGTAATGAAGCTCAAACAGATATGAGCATAACACAAAAGGGAAATCCGGGGAAACCTGAAGGTGAAGCAGGAGAACTTATGCTTGAGCGAATGAACCGCGAGCATTACGAAGTCACGGGCTGGGGATTATCATTTTTCGATTTTGATGCATTGGACTGCGTGCTGGATATAGGCTGCGGCGGAGGCATGACACTCAGCCGGATAGCAGAGCAAGTCACGCGGGGGACGTTGTACGGCGTAGATTATTCTTCGCTTTCGGTTGCAAAATCCAAGGAGTTTAACAAGGAACTTGTAGCATGCGGACGCATGAAAATTGTTGAAGGGTCTGTTGATGCCCTGCCGTTTAACGACAGGAGCTTTGATAAAATCACGACTGTAGAAAGCTTTTATTTCTGGCCTGCACCGGAAAAAAGTCTGGCAGAGGTGTACCGTGTGTTGAAGCCCGGCGGAGTGTTTATACTTATTGCAGATATCCATGGAGCAGCTGAACTGACGGAGGAGCAGCTGGAAAATATACGCAGGTATGACCTTAGAAATCCGGCTCCAAACGAGTTCAAAACACTTTTCAGTGCAGCAGGATTTGATGAGGTAACTGTCCATCTGAAGAACGGAACCTCCTGGATTGCTGTTGAAGGTTTGCGAAAGTAATGTTCGCTGTGAAATATCCATTGACAATATATGAAAAAAGCCGAGCGAAATTTTCGCCCGGCTTTTTTAGTCCATACATGATATACTTGCTATCTGCTCTATACCGTGGTGCAGTGATGCGACAAGGTCGGTGTCGGCTGCACGGTAGAACATTTCTTTTCCTTTTCTGTTAGATACTATCAGACCTGCGCTTTTTAAAAGACGAAGGTGATGGGATACTGCAGGACTTGACATATCCATTGCAGAGGCAATGTTCTGTACGCATTCCTCTGCGTGGCATAAAAGCCAGAAAATACGAAGGCGGCTTGGATCTCCAAGCTGCTTCATGGCCTCAGAGACGGCAGCAATAGTCTCTACGGACGGGATATGCCCGACAAGCTCTTCTTCTGACATGTCGTGAAGATGGGGAAGATGTTGGCGTTCATTCATTGTATTTCCTCCTAAGAGATATACTAATACAAGTATATCATGGTTTTTTTTATTTGTTGCATGTGATATTTTAAAAAAAAGAATTGACAGGAATGAAAATTTCGGTTATTATCAATATAACGATTAAACAATCGTTTAATTGAACTAAATACATAATACAACATATGGGAGGAATTTACAATGAAGAAATCTTACAAAATCGAAGTCGACTGCGCAAACTGCGCAAACCTCATGGAGGATGCAGCTAAGAAGACGGAAGGCGTTGCTGATGCAGTCGTAAATTTCATGGCACTCAAGATGAAGGTTGAGTTCGAGGAGGGTGCTGATCCGAAGCAGGTTATGGAAAATGTCCGTGCTAACTGCAAAAAGGTCGAGGAAGACTGCGAAGTCTTCATCTGAGGTGAAGCAACATGAACGCTAAACAGAAGAAAAATTTAATTCGCATCGCTGTTTCGGGCGCGATGATGTTGGCGTTGGAATTCGTGCCGGTCGAAGGACTGGCACGTTTTGTCCTTTATATGATTCCATACCTCATCATCGGGTATGATATCCTCATTAAAGCATTTCAGGGTATCAAAAACCGTCAGGCCTTTGACGAAAGCCTTTTGATGGCTATCGCGACAATCGGTGCTATTTCCCTTGCGCTTTATGATAACGGTGATTACACGGAAGCCATTGCTGTTATGTGGTTTTATCAGATTGGTGAGTGGTTTCAGAGCTATGCGGTGGGCAAAAGCCGCAATGACATCAGCGCTCTTATGGACATCGTTCCGGATACGGCAAACGTAGAGGGCGAGGACGGACAGCTTGAAGAGGTCGACCCGGACGATGTAGAGGTTGGCTCTGTTATCGTTGTCCGCCCGGGTGAACGCGTACCTATCGACGGTGTTGTCATTGACGGTACATCTTCCCTTGATACATCTGCGCTTACAGGTGAGGCTGTTCCGCGTACGATTAAAAAGGGTGAGGATGTTGCCAGCGGCTGCATCAATCTCAGCGGCGTTTTGAAAATCCGCACAACGAAGGAATTCGGCGAATCCACGGCTTCGAAGATTATGGAGCTTATCGAGGATGCAGGCAGCCGCAAAGCAAAAACAGAGAAATTCATCACGCGTTTTGCACGCGTTTATACTCCGATTGTTACAGGACTCGCGGTGCTTCTGGCATTTGTCATGCCGCTTTATCACATCGCAACAGGCGCTCCTGCAGAGTGGAGCACATGGATTTACCGTGCGCTTATCTTCCTCATCATGAGCTGCCCATGTGCTCTGGTCGTCAGCGTACCTCTCAGTTTCTTTGCAGGTATCGGTACGGCAAGCCGCGAAGGTGTTCTTGTTAAAGGTGCAAGCTATCTTGAGGCACTTGCAAGTACGAAGACTGTTGTTTTCGATAAAACGGGTACGCTCACGAAGGGCGTGTTCGATGTGACGGGCATCCATGCCGATGACATCGATAAGGATATGCTTCTGCACATGGCGGCGCATGTAGAGCGTCACAGCAGTCATCCGATTGCTGTATCGCTTCGCAACGCGTTTGCTCATGAGGCAGATTCCTGCAGCGTCGAAGACGTAGAGGAATTTGCAGGACAGGGCGTCCGGGCAAAGGTCAACGGCAAGGTTGTGTATGCGGGTAACGAAAAGATGATGGCAACCGCAGGCGTTGAGACTCACGGCTGTGAAAACGAGCCTGTCGGTGCGCTCATTCATGTGGCAATCGACGGAAAATATGCAGGTCATATCATCATCAGTGACGTTGTTAAAGATCACAGCGTACAGGCCCTCAAGGAGCTTAAAAAAGCAGGTGTGCGCCAGAATGTTATGCTCACGGGTGATGTTAAGGAAGTCGGCGAAAGAGTTGCAAAGGATATAGGTATTGACCGTGTATGCACGGATCTTCTGCCACAGGATAAGGTCGCGAAATTTGAGGAAATCCTCAAAGAGCGTAAAGACGAAAACGAAATGACGGCATTTGTCGGTGACGGTATAAATGACGCACCGGTGCTCCGCCGTGCGGATATCGGTATCGCTATGGGTGCAATGGGAAGTGATGCAGCTATTGAGGCAGCAGACGTCGTACTCATGGACGACGATCCGCTGAAAATTCCGACGGCAATGCGCATTGCAAGAAAATGCATGGCGATTGTCCGTGAGAATATCTGGTTTGCAATCGGAATAAAGGTTGTCTGCCTGATTCTCGGTGCTGTCGGTATGGCAAATATGTGGTTTGCAATTTTTGCTGACGTAGGCGTAACAGTGCTCGCAGTTCTGAATGCGTTCCGCTGCATGTTTGTCAAAGGTATAAAACCTGAAAACGTATAAAGCTTTCAAAAGGATGTGTGGGAAACCATGCATCCTTTTTCTTTTGGAAAACAAAGGGTATACTATGATGGGGGTGAAAATATGGCGTATTGCGACTGGGCAGGCTGTAACGGAAAAATGCAGCGCTATCATGATGAGGAATGGGGAATTCCCCTTCATGACGACATAAAGCAGTTCGAGTTCCTTATGATGGAAGCCATGCAGTGTGGACTTAACTGGAACATGATGATACAGAAACGTGAAATTTTTCATGAATGCTTTGCGGACTTCGATTTTGATAAAATAGCAGCATTTGACGAAAAAGACGTGCAGAGAATCATGGAAGCACCGGGAATGATACGCTCCCCGATGAAAATCCGTGCTGTCATACATAATGCCCGCTGCTTCCAAAAACTGCGCGAGGAGTGGGGAAGCTTTTCAAACTACATATGGCATTGGTCTGACGGGAAAACTATTCTATATGACCATCACGCCGAGGGCATGATACCTGCAAGCAACGGCCTTTCAGTAAAAATCAGCAGGGACCTTAAAAAACGCGGCTTCAAATATCTCGGACCTGTGACGATATATTCACATTTGCAGGCGTGTGGGATAATCAATGATCATGACAAAAACTGCAAAAGATACAGTTATATAAACGAAAATTTTCCGACTGTAAGAAAGAAACGCCTGTTGGAGAAGGATGCAAGGCAGTTTTGACTGTTGAAGCTTTAAGAAATCTCTGATATAATCTATATCGTTACTTGCGGTTGTAGCTCAGTTGGATAGAGCATCTGCCTCCTAAGCAGAGGGTCGACGGTTCGACTCCGCCCAATCGCACCATGAAATTAAAATCCTCGAAAGCCTTTGCGGATAAGGTTTCCGAGGATTTTTGTTTTTGCATGAAATGGGAGCAGTAGTGCCAAAAAAAGGGTCATTTTTTGCAATTTGGGCGCAATTTGGGCGCAATTAATGACGTTGACCTCTGACTTCCTTCTTTCAGAACTCACGCTGGAGGCTGACGACTTTGCCGGCTATTGTTACGGGAAGTGTCCTTACCTGGTCACGGTCATAGAAGTGCGGCTTGTAGACGTCAGGATTGTTGGCGGTCAGGAGAAAGCCTTTATCGGTTATGGAGAGATGTTTTACTGTGGCTGTTGTTTCTATCATAATAACGATATTATCCTTGGTGTTGATGCGGGATGGGTCAATAACAGAATCCACAACGATAATATCCCCGTCAAGAATTTCGGGAATCATGGAAGTACCTTTTACCTTAAGACAGAAGCATTCCCCGTTACAGCGTTCCACAATGCTGCGGTTCACGGGAATATATTCACGGATATTCTGTTCAGCGTTTATTGGAATTCCTGCAGCGATGTCTCCAATGAGAGGTATGGGGCAGGTCTCGGAATCTTCCGGCTGGAGGGGTGGGGATTGAACTAAAGATTTTGCAAATTCGTCCATAGATAATTTATTCTTTTCTCTGTATTCGTGAATTGTATTTTCTAAAGTCATTACAAGTGTCCTTTCTGTACTGTTGTCATGTGGAGTATACAAAAATAAAATATTTATGTAAAGTCTGATTAACACTCTCTTAATGTAATGTATAGTTTATTTGTTTAAGAAAAATGAAGTGAAGCTATGAAAATTTAAAATCCCGCAAGCCTTTACTGATAAGGTTTGCGGGATTTTTTTATTCGTTTGATGTAAGAAGATTGTAGGCCTCGTCCGCGCGGTCTACGAAAATCTGGCGTATTGCGGCGTTTTCGCCCAAGCCGTGAATGTAGGTGCTTACTGTAAAACCCTCGGCTTCCAACTGTGATTTGTGGGAGTCGGGATCATCCCCTGCCATATCGTTTGTCACATGATCTCCTGCAACCATCATGGCCGGCATGAGAGTGACATGCTTTATGCCGTCGCGTTTAAGACGCGGAATGATATCCGCAAGCGTGGGCCAGCCTTCTACCGTGTACATATAGACGTTTTTGATGCCTGCTGCATCAATACGTGTCTGAATCATGGTGTAAAAGGCGTTTGAAGGGTGAGGTGTGCCGTGCGCCATCAGAAGAACAGCTTCATCATCCTTGTTATCCGGAAGTTGTGTTTTCAACGCTTCGACAAACTGCTCAAAATCATCCCGTTGGTCTTCCTGTCCCATCCAGTAAAGAAGCGGTGTGCCCATTGTAATTTTTTTGAATTTATCCTTGTAGTGATCAAACACTGCCGTATTGTAGGCATATTCCATTCCGGGAAGGATATCAAGAGTTGTAAGTGCAACACGAGTATACCCTTCTGCTGCCAATTGGTCGAGTGCCTCTTCAGGAATAGGAATCTGCATGCCTTCATTGGCTTTTACACGGTCGATAATTATGTGTGAAGTGAACGCCAGGGCTACCTTGGTGTCAGGATGAGCCGATTGGATTTGGTCAACGGTGGCCTGTATGGTAGCTTTTCGAGTGCCCTTGAATGTTGTACCAAAGCTCATTACCAGTATCGCGTCTTTATCATCAAGATGCTGCAGCTCCGAGTTGATGTAGGAGAGCTCGCCTATTTGAGATGCTCTGAGCAGAGAAGGCGTTGGAGCCTTTACTGCACTGTTTAGTTTGTACGTTGTCATCAGCCTCCGAAAATTGAAAATCTTACCACTAAAGAGTAAACCATGTAGTGGGTATATAGTCAATGGAGTAGGGGGGGATATTAAAAATATATTATGGGTTTTAACAGTTTTTTCATTGACAGCACGATGCTGTATACAGGAGGCTGCAGGGTTGTTTTGCCATCTTGTCTGATGTATTATTGAGAAGTAAACAAATTGACAGGAAACTTTGTGGTAAGCGGGGTTTTCAAAAGGATGGGGCGGTAAAATGTCAAATCGTGGAGCTTGGGCAGAAATTAATTTGAGTGCGCTGCGTCATAATATATCTGCTATCAAAAGCCGTGTGGCTGATGGGGCGAAATTTTGCGCGGTCGTGAAGGCTGATGCCTATGGGCATGGAGCTGTTGCCGTGGCACGGGAAGCCGTGGCGCAGGGTGCTGATTATCTGGCAGTTGCTGTTCTCAGCGAAGCTGTTAAGCTGAGAGAGGCAGGCTTTACTACTCCTATTCTCATATTGGGGCCGACACAGCCGCAGGAGGCGGATGTTGTTGTGCGTTATCGTATTACGCAGGCTGTATTTACAGTTGAGCAGGCGGCTGCTCTGGCTGCGGCCGCTCTCCGTCAGCACACGCATGCTAAGGTACATCTTGCTGTTGATACAGGAATGGGACGTATCGGTGTAAGACCGGGAAATGCAGGCGCAGTTGCGGCGGCAATCGCCGGGCTCCCCGGAATATGGCTTGAAGGAATGTTTTCCCATTTTGCTTCTGCAGATTCGAAGGATAAAATGTACGCCGCAGAGCAGTTCAGACGTTTTCAGGAGGCTGTTGCTGCTGTGGAGGCGCGCGGAATTAAGCTGGAGCTCCGTCATATAGCAAACTCCGCGGCGATTTTGGAGATGCCTGAGACGCATCTTGATATGGTACGCGCAGGTATTATATTATACGGCCTTTGGCCATCAGATGAGGTTGAGCATGTAATAGATCTCAGGCCCGTTATGAAGGTAAAGGCTCGCCTTTCATGTGTTAAGGATTATCACCCAGGGGAAACGGTGAGCTATGGACGCACGTTTATGGCATCGAGAGAGATGCGTGTAGGAACCCTGCCTGTAGGCTACGCGGATGGTTATACACGGCTTTATGCAGGTAAAGCGGTCGTGGAAATAAACGGGCAGCGTGTGCCGGTGGTTGGCCGCATCTGTATGGACCAGTGTATGGTTGATGTAACGGATGTGAATGGTGCACGTGTCGGCGATGAGGCTGTTCTATTCGGTTCTCCGACACTTACCGCGGATGAGGCGGCAGGTTGGCTTGGAACCATTAATTATGAGGTCGTTTGCATGATATCTCCGCGTGTGCCGCGTGTTTATGTGGAGGACAAATGATAAGGTTTTGCTTTCGTTTGGAGATTATTTGTGTTATCATAGAACGGTAATACATAGTTTCGAAATGAGGTAAGGAATCCATGCTGCACCTCCCACTTGAGAAGATAAAACCGGGAATGGTTACCGCACAAAATATATATAACGATCGCGGAGTCAATTATCTTGCCAGTGGTATTCCGATGACAGAGCTGTACCTTGAACGGCTTCGTGAGCTCGGTATAGGTTCACTGACGGTTTTTTCAACGGAGACTGAGGAGAGATCGGCTTCGAATATAAATCTTCCACGTGATATCCTCGACAAGAAGACACGCACGGAAGCATTGCGTAACCTTCGTGACATTTTTGATGATGTGAGTCGGAAAAAAACGATAAATATATCTCTTCTTCAGGGTTCGGCACAGCGTATTCTTGATGATATTCTCATGCATCAGAGAGATTTGGTGCAGCTTTCAGATGTGCGGCAGCACGATACGTATACCTTTGCACACAGCGTCAATGTTGCTGTTTTGAGTGCTCTTTTGGGAGTGTCACTGGGGTATTCCAAGGGGAATCTGATAACGCTTATTTTGGGCGGCCTGCTGCATGATATAGGAAAGGTCATAGTTCCTAAGGAGATTCTGAATAAACCAGGGCATCTTACAAAGGAAGAGTTTGCGGTTATCCGTATGCATCCTTCGGCAGGGCGGGCGCAGATTGACCTTATAAAGGATGAACCACGCAAGCATCTTTTGGGGCTTATTGCTGAGCAGCATCACGAGCACATTGATGGACGGGGATATCCGTTTGGTTTGAAGGCAGATAAAATTGCACAGCTTGCGCGTGTGGTCGCGATTGCTGATGTATACGATGCTCTGACGAGTCAGCGAAGCTACAAGGATCCGTACCCTCCGCATATCGCGTATAACATAATGAAAAATCTTACGGTTGGACAGTTCGATCAATCAATGCTTGAATTATTTTTCCAGAATGTCGCGGTGTACCCGATAACGACAGTCATGGAAACTACGGTTGGCATCGGAATAGTGAAGAAGGTGCATTTTGGAAAGACGCTGCGGCCTGATATCTGTGTTTTTGCGGAGCGTAAGGGCGAATTCCTGAAGGAGCCTTTTATGATGGAGCTTTCAGAAGAACCGGGAGTAGACATTCTGCGCGTACTCAACGATGACGAGCTTTTGGCATTTATTGAAAAAAAGGGTGTGGACCCCTTCGTTTTTCTTGCGGAAAATTATCCTTTGCGCAGCTACAGCGCAGGAAAAATAATATGATATGTACCCTCTTTACCGGACGATCGGTAAAGAGGGTTTTTATGTGCTGCACAAATAAAAAAGCCACACAGAAGTGTGGCTGATGGTAGACAGAATCAGGATTTGCGTCCGTCATTTTCATCATTGTAAAGCGCGTGAAGCAGGTTCACTAAACGCTTCCGATCCTTTTGCGTCGGGGTTTTTGAAAAAATCTTATAGGAACCGTCCATGAGGAAGGAGGCCAGGTCGATGCCGGGTTCCTTGCGCGTGTACGGACGGTCGTGTTTCAGCAGGAAATCAAGCGATACGTGAAAATAATCTGCTATTTTCTTGAGTGTCTCATGATCCGGTTCGCGCACACCACGTTCATAACGGTTATACGTTGACTGTCCGATATGAAGCGCATTAGCAAGATTCGTCTGCGTGAGAGCCTCTTTTTCTCTGAGATATCGCAGGCGGTTGTTCTGCATCCTTTCTCCTCCTTTCATAATCCTAAATGATATTTCCATACATTTTATCAAAAAAATTAACTTATGGCAGTGAAATATGCTAAATTGGTATAACTAAATAAACCTCATTTTGTGTGTTTTTTGACGAAGTTGCCTATACGGGCCAGGGCTTCATCAATTTTATCGAGAGCTGTTGCGTAGGAGCAGCGGACGTAGCCTTCACCGCATTCCCCAAAGGCACTGCCGGGTACGAGAGCGACATGCTCCGTCCTTAGGAGATCCTCCGCAAACTGCTCTGACGACAGGCCGGTTACGCGTATATCAGGGAATATGTAAAAGGCTCCCTTGGGCTCGAAGCATTGTAAGCCGATTTCGGTAAGTCCTCGGTAAATGAATCCACGGCGGCGGTCGTATTCGGCAGCCATTTTTTTCATATACTTCTCCCCGCGGCGGAGTGCTTCAATGGCTGCAATCTGTGCGGTGACAGGTGCGCAGAGCATTGTGTACTGATGAATCTTCGTCATGGCGGCGATGATTTCGGGAGCCCCCAGTGCATAGCCTATACGCCAGCCTGTCATTGCGTAGGATTTTGAAAATCCGTCGAGAAGTATTGTGCGGTCTTTCATGCCAGGGAGTGATGAGAAGACAACATGAGGCTCGTTACCATAGGTGAGGTCTCCGTATATTTCGTCGGATATTACTATCAGGTCGTGAGCTTCAGCGAACTGTGCGATTGCGAGAAGTTCTTTTCTACTCATGACGGCGCCTGTAGGATTATTTGGATAGCCTATGAGCAGCACCTTTGTCTTTGGTGACAGATGTGCTTCAAGGTCATCAGGGGTGATTCGAAATTCATTCTCTATTCTTGTGGGAACAGGGACAGGCACACCGCCGGCCAGAGCAGTACAGGCCTTGTAGGAAACATAGCATGGTTCAGGAATCAGTACCTCATCACCGGGCGCCAGAAGAGCGCGCATAGCAAGGTCCAGAGCTTCGCTTACGCCTACGGTCACGAGGATGTCTGTTTTGGGATCATAGTCGATTCCTGCCTGTGTTTTCTTGAGCTTTGCAATTTCTTCGCGCAGCTCAGGCATTCCGCGGTTAGCAGTGTATGCTGTGTACCCCTGCTCAAGGCCGTAGACGCAGCTTTCACGTATTGTCCAGGGCGTCACGAAGTCCGGTTCTCCGACACCGAGAGAAATTACATCATCCATCTCGGCAGCGATATCGAAAAATTTGCGGATACCTGAAGGTGCTACGTTCTGCACCGTGGGAGAGAGAATTTTATTCCAGTCCTTCATGGGCTCACCACCAGTCTGCGGTCACGTTCCTTATCGCCAACGATGAGCCCGTCTTTCTTATAGGGCTTCAACACAAAATGACTGCGGGTTGATGTGACACCTTCGATTGTGGCCAGGCGCGTCGCGATAAAGTCAGCAATCTCCTGCAGGGATTCACCTTCAAGAATAACGAGCAGGTCAAAGCTGCCGCTCATGAGATAGACAGAGCTGACTTCTTCAAAACGGCTGATGCGTTCAGCAATTGCATCAAATCCGACCTCGCGCTGGGGTGTGAGATTGACCTCTATAGCGGATACGACAGAATTGCGTCCGGCACGGTTCCAGTCAACAATGGCGTTGTAGCCAAGCAGTATGTGATCCTTTTCAAGCTGCCGGATATCCTTCTCAACCTCGTATTCGCTGCGGTGAAGGATGGCGGCAAGCTCACTGACCGGACGTCTGGCATCATGCTCCAAAAGCTCTAAAAGTTCTTTCATTTGGACTCCTCCTGTCTTTTATTGCATAAAAACAAAAAACTCCCGTCCGTAAAGGACGAGAGCAGTTCCCGTGGTACCACCTTTATGAGCATTGGGCTCACTCGTGGTGCTTTATCGCGGCGCGCGGCCGAATTTCTCCGGCATGCTCATGGGGAGCGTTCCAAAGTATCTCCTGACGGCTCGCAGCGAACGCCGCCTCTCTTAAAGGAAAAATAAAATGTACTGTCCCAATCATTGCATATCTGTCTGGATTTGGTAAAATAATAGCACAAGTGCTTATTGCATTCAAGAAAATTTTTTATGGTTTTATTTTTGAATTAAAAAGGAGCGTTGCATCATGCTCATTGGAACGATTGAAGGATTTAATTCCAACTACGGACCATATTCAGAGGCGGTCAAAAGAGCGGTTGAATTTCTTCGTGAGAAGGATTTTTCTAAAATGGAAGACGGTCGTTATGAAATCGACGGCGAGCTTATTTACGCGACTGTGTCCCGCTACACGACAAAGCCCGCTAAGGAGTGTTTCCCGGAATCGCATCGCCGCTACATTGATGTGCAGTACATAGTCGATGGAGAGGAATATCTTGGCTGGTGTCCTTTTACTCCTGACCTTAAGGTAAAGACTCCCTATGACGAAAAAAAGGATATTGAATTTTACGAAAAGCTGGTGCCTGAGAGCAATTTCGTATTAAAACCGGGCGTTTTTGCCGTGCTCACTACAAAGGACGTTCATTGTCCCTGTCGTGCGATTGATGATAAGCCGTGCAAGGTGCTCAAGGTGGTCGTGAAGGTTTCGACCGAGCTATTGAAGGAACAACAGTAACTCACAGGAGGAACAGAAATGACAGTCAGAAGACTTTTTGTGGAAAAGAGGCAGGGCTTCTTTGATATTCCCGCGCAGCAGCTCATGGATGATTTGGTGGAGACATTCCGCCTGACGGGTCTCAAAGCGGTACGTCTTATCCATCGTTATGATATCGAGGGAATCAGTGATGAAGAATATAGAGCTACGCGCGATGTAGTTTTCGCAGAGCCGCCTGTCGATACCGTTTATGAAGAAAAGCTGCCGGATTTTAAGGGAGCAAGGATGTTTGCCGTGGAATATCTTCCCGGACAGTATGACCAGCGTGCGGATTCAGCGGCACAGTGCGTCCAGCTTGTAACGCAGAAGGAGCGTCCTGAGATACACACCGCGACGGTTGTTGTTCTTGTAGGGGACGTAGATGATGATAGCTTTGAGAAAATCAAGTCATATATGATTAATGCGATAGAAAGCCGTGAAGCTTCTCTTGAAAAACCAACTACTCTCGCAATGGAGATGGAGACTCCTTCGGATGTTGAGGTTTTGACTGAGTTTAACACATATAATGAAGCGCAGCTTCGTGATTTCCACGAAAAGCGCGGACTTGCCATGAGCTTTGAGGATTTGGATTTTTGCCAGAAATATTTCCGCGATACTGAGCACCGTGCCCCGACTATTACGGAAATCCGTGTAATCGATACATACTGGTCTGACCACTGCCGTCATACAACATTCACCACGGCTGTAGACCTTGTAGATATTGAAAAAGGATATTTTACTCCGGTTATCGAGAAAGCATATCAGCGCTATCTTGAAGACCGCGAGGAGCTTTATGCGGGACAGAAGCGTGATGTGACACTTATGGACATCGCGGTTATCGGAATGAAGGCACTTAAGAGAGTGGGAAAGCTTGAGGATTTGGACGCATCTGATGAAATCAATGCCTGCTCAATAGTCGTGAAGGCTGACCGTGGCGGTGAAACGGAAGACTGGCTGGTTATGTTCAAAAATGAAACACATAACCATCCGACGGAAATTGAACCCTTCGGTGGTGCGGCGACATGTCTTGGCGGTGCTATCCGCGATCCGCTGTCCGGACGTTCCTATGTGTATCAGGCAATGAGACTCACAGGCTCGGCAGATCCGCGCCGACCGATTGCCGAAACCATGCCCGGCAAGCTGCCGCAGAAGAAAATTACACAGGGTGCTGCAGCAGGCTACAGCTCCTATGGAAATCAGATAGGTCTTGCAACGGGACAGGTCGCCGAGGTATACCATGAAGGCTTTATGGCAAAGCGCATGGAAATTGGTGCGGTTATAGCTGCCGCTCCCAAGAAAAATGTTGTACGCAAAGCTCCTGAGCCGGGAGACCTTGTAGTGCTGGTGGGAGGACGTACAGGACGTGACGGCTGCGGCGGGGCGACAGGCTCTTCAAAGGAACATACTGTTGATTCCCTGGCTAACTGCGGAGCAGAGGTTCAAAAGGGCAATCCGCCTACTGAGCGTAAAATTCAGAGACTTTTCCGCCGTCCTGAAATAAGCACGACAATAAAACGCTGCAACGATTTTGGCGCAGGCGGCGTATCTGTAGCAATAGGTGAGCTCACGGAAGGACTTTCCGTAAATCTTGATGCAGTTCCAAAAAAATATGAGGGACTTGACGGCACAGAGCTTGCTATTTCCGAATCACAGGAGCGTATGGCAGTTGTGCTGGCGGCATCGGATGTGCCTGCATTTATCAAGGCTGCTGACGAAGAAAACCTCGAGGCTACCGTCGTAGCAGAAGTAAAAGAAGAGCCGCGCCTTAAAATGCAGTGGCGGGGCAAATCAATCGTTGACATAGGAAGAGATTTCCTTGATACGAATGGTGTACGACAGCATGTGAATGTAAAAATAAATATACCGTCCGCTGAAAACAGGTATTTATGGCAGATTCCTGAAGAAGTCAAAAAATGTGGCCGTGATTTGGCGGCAGCATGGGAAGCTGATCTTTCGGAGCTTAATGTTTGCAGTCAGAAAGGCCTTGGCGAGCGTTTTGATTCGACAATCGGCGGAAATACTGTACTTATGCCATTTGGTGGAAAGCGTCAGCTCACGCCCCAGGAGGGTATGGTAGCCAAGCTTCCTATGCTGGGAGCAGAAACTGAGACTGCGACCGCAATGACGTACGGCTTTGACCCGCATCTCATGGAATGGAGTCCGTTCCACGGCGCAGTGTATGCCATAGTTGAGGCTGCTGCCAAAATGGTTGCCCTCGGAGGCAGCGCTGAAAATATCCGCCTGACTCTGCAGGAATATTTTGAGAGCCTTGGCAAGGATCCTGAAAAATGGGGTAAGCCGTTCAGCGCGCTTTTGGGTGCACTCTGGGCACAGCATGAGCTGGAGATTCCGGCAATCGGAGGCAAGGACTCCATGTCGGGAACCTTTATGGATATCCATGTGCCGCCTTCCCTGGCAGCCTTTGCAGTTAATGTCATGCCTGCAAAACGGGCGATTTCCGCGGAATTTAAGTTCCCCGGCAGCAAGGTTTACGTCGTTCCTGCACCAAAGGATGCCTTTGACATGCCGCTTTTCCCGCAGCTGCGAAGGAATTTCATCTGCATTGAAAAGCTGACGGAAACGCGCAAGGTAATGTCGGCTTCGACTGTCAAATATGGTGGTATTGCAGCGGCAGTCACGAAAATGTGCATGGGTAACTCTATCGGATTTAATTTCACCCATATTCCGCAGAGAGACGACCTTTTCAAACCTGATTACGGTACTATCCTGATAGAGGTTGCAGCCGGAACAGATGTGTCCGAAGTACTTAACGGCACAGGATATTATGAGCTTGGTGAAACAACTCTGGTGCCGAGCATTGTATGCGGTCAGATGGTACGTACCCTCGCTGAGCTTGAACGCGTATGGCGTGCGCCGCTGGAGAAAATTTTCCCGACTCAGACCAAGGTACTTGGAAAAGTACCGCCTGCTGCTCTATATAAGGAAGGAAACAAAATAACCCCGCATCTCCATTATGCTAAACCACGCGTGTTTATTCCTGTTTTCCCGGGAACGAACTGCGAATACGACACGGCAAGAGCTTTTGAACGTGCAGGCGCAGAAGCAGAGACACTTATAGTGAGGAACCTCACTCCGTCAGCGGTTGCGGAGACGGTTGATGCTATTGCGGCAGGCATAAAGAAAGCACAGATTGTTATGCTGCCGGGTGGATTCAGCGGTGGTGATGAACCTGACGGCTCCGCAAAATTCATCGCGTCAATGTTCAGAAATCCGAAAATCAAGGATGCTGTAATGGAGCACCTTCGTCATCAGGACGGCTTGATGCTGGGTATCTGCAACGGCTTCCAGGCACTTATAAAGCTTGGACTCGTACCATATGGAGAAATCCGTGACCTTGAAATAAATTCACCGACACTGACCTTCAACACGATTGGACGTCATGTGTCATGCATGGTACAGACGCGTGTTGTATCTAACCTGTCTCCGTGGTTTAACAATGTTCAGGTCGGAGACATGCATACGATTGCCGTTTCCCACGGTGAAGGCCGCTTCTTCGCAGACAGGGAGATTGTTGCCAACCTTCGTGTCCGCGGACAGATTGCGACACAGTATGTAAACCCGTCGGGAGCACCATCCCTCGATATAGAATTCAATCCGAACGGCTCCGTGAATGCAATAGAAGGAATCACAAGCCCAGACGGACGCGTTCTTGGTAAGATGGGACACTCCGAACGTATCGGCGAGTACGTTGCAGTAAACGTGCCGGGAGCAAAAGACCAGAAGCTCTTCGAAGCCGGCGTAGCGTACTACAGGTAAAAATTAATAAAATAAGACAGAAGTACCAGTCAAATCGTATTTTAATTTGGCTGGTACTTTTTTTGCGTGCAAAAAAGATATCTGCAAGACATGTGTTGAGTAATAATCAACATATGTCTTGCGGGGGGGGACAATCGTATTATAATTGATTGGTAAATATGTCTGTTTATAGTTAAATGACATGAATCAATGGGGGGAAAGATATGTCGGAAGTGAAGGAACACTGGATTTGTGAAAAATGTGGCGCGAGCAGCAGCGGTAAATTTTGCTCAAAGTGCGGAGCTGCTTGTCCAAAATCGGAAGAATGGGATTGTTCTTGTGGAAAAACAGGGAATACCGGCAAATTTTGTCCTAAATGTGGCAAAACGCGAGATAACAAGAGTGTTGTGGATGATGGAAATGGTGTGACTGGGGGAAATTCGATACAGGTAACGCATGATACTGTAAACCAAACTGTAGTCCATACGGCTACAGAAGGAAATAAGCGGTCAGTGAATCCTCAGCAAAAAAAGATTATGGCAATAATTGCCGCGTTGGTGATTGTATATTTCGCTTTTGGTATGATTACGGAAAAATTATATGAATCCCAGTGTGAAAAATATACAGCACTATCAATGGAAATACAGGATACGTATAAAAAGATAGGGGAATTAAATGGCGATGTAGCAGCGGAAGAAACGAAGTTTGCTGTAAAAAAATTAAAGGATGAGGCAGACCGTTTGGATAGCATTCATTCATTTTTAGATAAAATACCAACGCCTGAAAAAGCTAAATTAGTGCATAGGAATACTTTAGCTGTAATGTCAGCACAAAAGGAATATTTGTTAAAAACCAGCGACCTGCTCTTGGCAAATGATCGTTGTGTACGCAGCTTTTTTTCCTATAGAAGTCTACCTGGAACTGGTGATAGTGAAAAAACGTTTAAAGAATTTAATGAAGCCTATGATGAATCGTTAAAACTTTTTACAGAGGCTATAGAAGACAACAAAGATTTAAGAATTAATAATCAGTCAATTGGTAAACTAATTCACATAGAAAAAATGAATACAGCAATATATACATATATTTCTAAAAAAGTGGATTTTGATACTGCGTGGTACAGAGAGAAGAAAAAAGGATATTACGAAAAATTAACTGCATCAAATGAGGCATTGAAGCAAAAAAAAGAAGTTGTTTTCTTGGTAAGAAGTGTGGAAACAGCGAGTAATTCTGCTGATGGCAAAAAATATATTACAGTAACTGGGTTCTTTTACAATGGAACTGATGATTACGTAACTGGTATTGGCGATATGCTTGTAGATGTTAAATTAAATTCGTTGGATAAAGAAATATCCTCGCTATCAGATGTAGCATATCACGATAAAATTTTAGAAAAACTTTCACTGCCAAGTAAGGGAACATCATCTCTTATTTTGATTCAGTTGAAAGAATTGGCGCCTGAAGAGACATTCGATAATTTTGAGGTAAATGTACATAAAATTCATTGGAATGCTCGTAAACTAGTGAGGAGATAATGGAGGAAAAGTATGGTCAAAAAAATAATTTTATCAATGCTCGTTGCGTTCTTCTTAACAGGTGTCTGTAGTGTAACGTATGCAGGTAATTTTCGTACTTTAGCCATGTCGGGATGGCTTAAACTAGGGCCTGATCAAGCATGGGAAAAAAGCTATGATACGGAAAATGGAAAATTCAAGATTCGTTTTCGTAAGCTCATGCTTGGCTCTGATGCGAAAAGATATCACTTGATTATTTGGTGGAACGGTAAGAGGATTGCGGACGGATATTCGCCGGAAGGTTCCCAGTACGCATTTAAAATTTTTGAAGATGGAGATACAAAACGTATTTTCGTTATGTTGGAAACCTTGGGACGCGCTGTGGTAATGGGTTATGAGCCAAATAATCAGAAGCTTGAAAAGTACATTGATAGTTTGGATTATTATAGCGGGAATTTGCCTTATCCAATAATGGATGTTGATTCAGAAGGTGATTTGAGATTATCCTTTTCATCAACTATGAATGGGTTGGGCCCTATTCGTTATAAATTCGTATGGAATAAAGATGTGAACTGGTTTGGGTATTCGAACGCTTCTCCGCAGGTTCAGAGAAATTCGAGCTATGATGAATCATCAGATACAAGCTATGATGAAGACTATGAATATGAGGATTATAGCTCCAGTGGTGAGGCAACAGTGGAGACAGAGATGGAAAGTGCTCCAACATCAACAGGAAGCTCCTCGGGAGAATTGTTCTACGAAACTCAGGAAGTAGTCGGAAGTTAATTTGATAAATATATTTTTGGAGGAATAGTAAATGAAGAAGTGTATTAATTGTCAGACAGAGTTAAGTGATGATTCAGTATTTTGTTCAGAGTGCGGTTCAAAACAACCTGTTGAAGAAAGTAATCAAGAGTTTGAACCTAATGCAGAGGCAGTGATTACTCCCGTAGAAAAGAATCCGGGAAAAGATGTTGTGGCAGAGCAAGCAACTGCTTTGTTGAATGCATCAAACAAAGCGCTTTCTTCAATTGGTGTCTCGAAATGGGACAAAATCGGTCTCATAGGTATTGTTTTAATGGGAATAGCCGTTTTACTCCCGATAGTGAACGCGAGCTTTGTAAGCACGCTTACGAGTTTGATAAACGTCAGCCAGCTGTTAAGCTTTGTCGTATTAGTGCTTTGCTGTGTGTCAGCATATTATTTGAGTGAGAAAAATTTTAATGTTCCTTGTGCAGTTGGGGGCGGAATTTTCGCGGTCTCTGCGTATATGTGCTACAAGATTCATTCTACGCTGGCACAGCTGTCTGCCGAAATGGATAAGTCTGCTCAGGGATTATCTTTTCTCTTTGGTGGGGGAATGGCGAAGGGGATACAGAAAATGCTCTCCGATATGGGGATTGGAATAGGATTGTATTTCCTTCTGGCCGGAGCTGTAATCGTTATGCTCTCATGCGGTGCAAGCCGTTTGATTCGCAGAAATGAAAACGTTGAGATAGGGGCCATAATAACTGAAGTAAAGAATATGATGTCAGAAACAGTAGATATTGGAAGTATGCGACTGCCAACTTTTGCGCTGACAATTGTTGTTATAACGATAATAGCTTTTATAGGGACAACATTAAATGTGCAGTCACCGATGTGATTTTTGATGGTAGTAAGAAAGATATGGAGGAACAATAAATGAAACAGATAAAGCAAATTATGATTATTTTCGTGATGTGTGCGTTTTCTTTGGTGTCTATAGGCGGCACTGCCCATGCAAGTCTCTTGGGGGATATTATTGGTGGAATAAATGCATTGGGCGGTGCACCAAATGGTTATGTAGTGATCAGCGGTAAAGTCGTTGGTGATGGGCTGGAACCATTGGCAGGTGTAGTTGTGGAACACTCGGCTGATAAAACAGGAAAAATTGTAAGTAGCATAACCGATGAGAATGGAAATTACAGCATTAAGATTCCTAAAGATGCAAAGGGTTATCTGACTTACAAATTGATTAATTACAGGACGATTAGAATTTATGATTATGCTTACAATGATTCTGTAATTAACCAACATATGCACTTTGATTCTCTTACCGGAAAAGTTTTGGATCCGGAAGGATATCCTGTTGAAGGGGCGGTACTGTCATTTGAACAGGATGGTGGACGAAGCGGAATTATAACTGTTCAGACAGATGAGAATGGGAATTATGAGGTTCACATTCCGGAAGATTATAAATATTACTGGGTAACTATAAAATGTGATGGATATGATGTCGTCAGAACAACAGTACATGGAGTTGGTGGTCAGGTAGCCAATTTTTCATTGAAGTAATGATTACTCCTGTAATTCTTTTTTTGGATTACAGGAGTTTTTGGTTGCAAACGGAGATGGGAACAATCGACCTCGTGGGAAAGACATGTCATAAGAAAAACGTTTCGAAATAAAGCAGTGTTTTTCAAGGTGTAATGCAAATTTTCATCATTTCATAAAAATTTCGAAAGAGAACGCTTGCATTATTGAAAAAACTTTTCTCGGCTCGTATAATGTATTCAGTGTTGTTTTTGTGACAGACGTATTCAAAAAATTCCGGGGCATGCTTCGGAACAAGGGGGTATTTTCTAATGGCACGCAAGTATGTAATGGCACTGGATGCCGGGACTACTAGCAACCGCGCGATTATCTTCGATGAGGATTCACACATCGTAGGTGTATCGCAGAAGGAATTCACTCAGTATTTCCCGAAACCGGGCTGGGTTGAGCATGATGCAGAGGAAATCTGGAGCTCGATGACGACGGTAATGAAGGAAGCGCTTGAAAAGGCAGACCTTCTTGCCAGCGACATCAAGGCAATCGGTATCACGAACCAGCGCGAAACGACGGTTGTCTGGGAAAAGAAAACAGGACGTCCTGTGTACAATGCCATCGTATGGCAGTCGCGTCAGACGGCGGATATCTGCGAAGATTTGAAGCTCCAGGGACTTGAGGATGAGTTCCATCATAAAACAGGCCTTGTTATCGACGCGTATTTCTCCGGTACAAAGGTAAAATGGATTCTTGATAATGTCGAGGGCGCGCGTGCAATGGCGGAGCGCGGAGAGCTTCTTTTCGGTACAATCGACAGCTGGCTTATCTGGAAGCTTACGGGCGGAAAAGTCCATGTTACTGATTATTCCAACGCTTCCCGTACTCTTATGTTCAATATTCACGAGCTGAAATGGGACGAGGAGCTTCTTAAGCATCTGACGGTTCCTGCATCCATGCTTCCTGAGGTTCGTCCATCCAGCCAGGTATACGGAGAGACTATTCCTTCCATCCTTGGCGGCTGCGTGCCTATTGCAGGTGCGGCAGGTGACCAGCAGTCTGCGCTTTTCGGTCAGAACTGTTTTGAGCCGGGTATGGCAAAAAATACATATGGTACGGGCTGCTTTATGCTCATGAATACCGGTACGAAAATTTATGAGTCCAAGAACGGACTTGTTACTACAATCGCATGGGGACTGGACGGAAAGGTCGAGTATGCACTTGAAGGCTCCATTTTCGTTGCAGGCTCCGCTATTCAGTGGCTGCGCGACGGCCTTCGCATCATTGACGCGGCACCTGATTCCGAGTGGATTGCAAAACGCGTGCCTGATGCAGATGGAGTTTATGTTGTTCCTGCATTTGTCGGTCTTGGTGCGCCTTACTGGGATATGAGTGCCCGTGGTATGATTATCGGTCTGACACGCGGTACGAAGAAAGCTCATATCGTCCGTGCAACGCTTGATTCCATGGCATACCAGACACGCGACGTGCTGAGCGCGATGGAGGCTGATTCGGGAATCCGTCTCGCATCGCTCAAGGTTGACGGCGGTGCTGTTGCAAATAATATGCTTATGCAGTATCAGGCAGATATGCTTGGTGTTCCTGTTGAGCGTCCTCAGGTAATCGAGACAACGGCACTTGGCGCGGCTTATCTTGCAGGTCTCGCTGTCGGTGTATGGAAATCCAAGGACGAGCTTAAAAAGAGATGGAAGCTCGACAATCGTTTTGACCCGAAGATGTCCCGTGAAGAGGCAGACAAAATCTATAAAGGCTGGCGCAAGGCAGTACGTCATGCGATGCATTGGCTGGAAGACGAAGAAGACTAAGGAGGAAATGATTCATGGATATCAGTAATCTTTTAGGCGAGTTCGTTGGAATGATTGTCCTTGTGACATTTGGATGCGGCGTATGTGCCAATATGGCGCTTAAGAAGACTTGCGGTTCAGGCGGCGGCTGGATTTGCATTACGGCAGGATGGGCATTTGCTGTTCTGCTGGGCGTATTTACTGCCAATGCTCTCGGCGCCCCTCAGGCTGACCTTAACCCGTCTGTTACCCTTGCAAAGACTTTTGCAGGTATATACACGTTCCCTCAGTTCGTGATAACATCCGTTGTTCAGATTGCAGGAGGCTTCTGCGGTGGTATTGTTGTGTATCTGGCGTACCTTCCTCACTGGGCAGAAACTGAAGACGGCCCGACAAAGCGCGGCGTTTTCTGCACGGCTCCGGCAATTCGCAATATCCCGGCAAATTTTATCACAGAGATGATTGCAACATTCTTCCTTATGTTCATCATCTGGATGATTTTTGCTAAACCAAATGGTCCGATTCCTGCAGGCCTTGGGCCGTATCTCGTAGGAATGCTCATCTGGGCTCTCGGACTTTCACTTGGCGGACCGACAGGCTACGCAATGAGTGCGGCACGTGATCTCGGACCGCGCCTTGCACATGCTGTTCTTCCGTTCAAGAACAAAGCTGATTCCGATTGGGGCTATGCATGGGTGCCGGTTGTTGCTCCGCTCTGCGGAGGCGTGCTGGCATACATTGTTGCGCATCTTCTCGGCGTTCTTTGATTACAATAAAAACTGCGTCCTTGCGGCGCAGTTTTTTTATTTCCGAACAACTTTGTTTTTTTTATTCTCCGTGATATGATGTTGTTTGCAAACAGAAATTGAAGGGGAATATGTATGAGCAGCTATGTGTATAAAACAAGCGGAACGTGTTCGCGTTCCATAACAGTTGAACTGGACGGAAAAATTATCCGCAGCGTCAGCTTTGAGGGCGGCTGCCCGGGAAATCTTTTGGGGATAAGCATGCTTGTTAAAGGCATGGACATGGATGAGGTAATCGAAAGATTGAGCGGCTGCAGATGCGGAAATAAACCCACATCCTGTCCAGACCAACTGACAAAGGCTCTTGCTGAAGCGTACGAAGCTGAACAAAAAGGAGCGTAAAAATGATTTTTGACAGTCACTCCCATACGAAGTTTTCCGCAGACTCTGAGATGAAAGCAAAGGAAGCCATGGACGCGGCTGAAAAGCTCGGTATCGGTATTGTTTTTACTGAGCACATTGATTTCAGCTATCCCGGTGAGCTTGATTTTACCTTTAGTCCGAAAGATTATTGGAAAGAATATGAGCCGCTGCGGGGAAAAACGCTTCGCCTTGGTGTTGAGATGGGACTTGCTCCGGGGGAAAAGGAACAGGCAGAGGCCTTTATTGCAGAAGTACCGTTTGATGAAGTCATCGGCTCAATTCATCTTATAGACGGACATGATATCTATGAAAAGGACTGCTACGAGGGAAAAACACAGGATGAAATGTACCGTCGGTATTTTTCACTGATGGCAGACATGGTGCGTCTGCACTCATACATTGATATTCTTGGACATATCGATTACATAGCAAGATACGCGCCGTATGAAAATACAGAAATCCAGTATGCCGTATGGAAAGATGGAATAGATGAAGTACTTCGGGCAGTGGTGGAAACAGATACTGTATTGGAGCTGAATACACGCAGGTTTGATGCGCCAATACATTTCAAAAACCTTGTTCCGATTTATAAGAGATATAAGGAGCTTGGCGGGAAATATACTTCCATCGGCTCGGATGCGCACACACCGGATGTAATAGGGGCACACTTCGCAGTTGCTGAACAGTTTGCAGAAGCCTGCGGCCTTGTTCCTGTTACCTTTGAAGCACGCAAAATGCAAATTTTGAAATAAAATTAAAAAAGTGCTTGACGAAAATGTATACAAGAGGTAATATATAGAAGCTGACTCGTGAGCACGGCTCCGACGAAGCACAAGGTGTTCCTTGAAAACTAAACAATGCAGAAATGAATCATCTATTGATTCAAGCCAGATGTCGGGCATGAAGCAAAGCTTCATGAACCAACAATTTCTAAAGAGAAAAGCGAAAGCTTTAGACTCAAAAGATTATAGAGAGCCAAACAGGTTCTTCAATAGTATATTGGAGAGTTTGATCCTGGCTCAGGACGAACGCTGGCGGCGTGCTTAACACATGCAAGTCGAACGGGGCGATTTAAAAGCTTGCTTTTGATGAGCCTAGTGGCAAACGGGTGAGTAACGCGTAGGCAACCTGCCCTCAGGATGGGGACAACG
>NZ_FQUG01000007.1:0-198026 GCF_900129225.1 Schwartzia succinivorans DSM 10502
TTGTGATAACAACGGTAGTTACATGTATGTCATTACCGCTTGCGGTATTGAAACAGGAATGTGCGGCCGGAGACACGCTCCGAGCCCGGGAAGTTACATGTATGTCATTACCGCTTGCGGTATTATGCTCATTAAAAAAGAAAAAAGCTCGTTAAAGGCACACAACCTTTAACGAGCTTTTTATTTGGATATAAAATTTTTAATGTGACGCATACGAAGACCGACCATCTCCGTAGATTTTTATCGGATTACCTGCCCATCAGACGGTTCATCAAATTCATGAAAATCCGGCTGAGAAGCAATAAACTCTACAACATCTGATGACGTTAAATTATTCGATGAATTCAAATACTCCATGACCTTCTTTAGCCTGTCGGGCTTTTGCTTTACGTAAATCATCACACCCATAACAAATCCGAAATAAGTATCCGGAAACGCGGTCAATCTATTGTATAAGTCTTCCATAAAGTCGTTTCCTCAAACATAAAATCTTTTGCAACAAAGGTCATATAACTCACCCTTTCCTGCTCAATCTTTTTTACTTCCTTTATTTCAGCATCAATTTCCTTTACAAATTCATCATTGCTGATGATACCGTCAACGTAGTCAAGGAATGCCTTGACATCATCTGTTACATCGTCAACTGTTCCCTTTGTATTAAGAAACATCTTCGTGGCTGCATCCCCCAGCTCTAAATCCTTATCCTGTTCGCAATAGTTCCGGAATGTATACACATGCCGATTTTTGCCAAAGGCATCAAACGGACAGATAAAGATAATAATGCACGGATTAAGTTCATCATAATCTGTACCTACAGCAAGTAAGTCTCCATCTATTATAGACTGATAATATCTTGTCCGTCTATACAGCTTATCTCCATCAGGCTTATTGACCTGCATTTCCACAGAATATACAGTACCTTTTTCGTCTCCTCAACACTAACAACTTGAACATAATAGCAGCAATCATAATTGACACTACCAAAAGCCATCCATGTCTATCTCTCCTAATAGCATATTGCTTAGAACAGCGCTGTTTCCTCGCACTGCATATAGCTTACAGGGATATGCTCCACCTTGCGCTCAGTTATCTTTTCATCACCGTGAAGCCTTCCGCAGAGAATCGGCGAAGCCGGGTCGTACATAGTTTCCCGTACAGCCCGCGCCATCTTCTCGTTGAAATTCGCATAGCAGTAGCGGCAGAGGTGCTGACATGTGTTGTAGCTTCCCACGTCTACGCTTTTCATGCAGCCGCATACCGCACGCTGTGTCGGGTCCTTCTTTATATCAATCGTTCCACCGAGAACCCTTTCGATACGTGCCTTATCAATACAGGAACCATGCTCAATACCATACTTATCAAGGTCGATTTCCTCCGAGCAGGACTGCAGCTTTACCCCGCTGCCCCTGGCGATACGCGAGAAGCCCTCAGCTATGGCCTCCATATCCTCCTTTGTAATCTCCTTCATTCCCAGCGGTGCTGTGTTTCTCTTTGTCTTTTCATAGAGGTCTATGAAGCTTATGACACAGCATTCCGTATAAGGAGCCAGCCTTTCAAAGAAGCTTTCAAAAATCTCCATGTGGCGCTTCACCGTGTACTTCTCATTCAAAAGAATCGGGTCATAGCGCCAGACCATACGCTCCTTACCCAGTTTCTTTGACATCTCGATGAATGTCTCCTGAATATCCTCCTTGTCACGAAGGCCCGGCTCAACATCCTTGTCATACCCGTCAATAGTAAACTGGAAATAAAACTTATACCTCTCCTCCAGCTCATCAAGGTATGACATTATAGGAAAGGCATCCTTCGTCCAGAAAACTATGCACTCTACGTCTTCAGGCTTGAGGGAGATACTGCTGACCTGCTTGCGATTGAAAGGATTCACCGCATAGACGTACCCCTCCCGTATGCGATTCATGAACCACTCACTATAGAAAGCCGGTATATCTGTCCGGCGGCTGACACTTAATATCATAAATCAGTACCCCCTCTTCTGCAGAACCGCGTAATAGTACCTCGTACTGCGCTTTGGTATGAGCCGCTGTCCGTTTAAGTTCCCCACAAAGATACGCTGCTCAAGTCCATCGGGAAGGGAAAACGGATAAGGGCAGCTCTCAGGGAACGCGTTCCATATATTCGTTCCACGCACTTCCATATCCGGCGGCAGCTCGGAGCATATACTCTGCAATACAGCGCGTACATTCGCATAGTTAAGGTCTACTATGGCAAACATCGCTCCGCGCTTCATACGGTCAAAGCGGTCACGAAGCTGTACCAGATAAGCATCTACATCTTCAACATGGCTCAGATAGTTCTGCATGAAATACACATCCGTGTCCCGATACATATCGCGCTGACACAGCTGCAGCGCTCTGCAGGTATCACACGGCCTCATATTATCACACTCACCCACCTGAAACAAATTATCCATTTCCGAGCGAAGTCCATCTATCTCACATAAATCCCACGCCCACCGCTGCTTTTCCATCCAACCGCGTTCCAAATCATGAACATGTACATATAAATGGTCGTAAAGGTTCTTGCCCTGCAGAGCCTCCAAAACACCCCGCAGCTCAGGACAGGGTCCTGCCGAGAAAAATGCAAGCTTCAGTTGACGATAATGCCTCCGCAGACCCGGTATCACCCAGTCCTCCATAACCCTGCGCATTGGCTCAACATAATAAGGATAATATGTTACCATATACGCGTCACGCGCCCGCTCTTCCCCGTATCGGTTCGGACATACCGAATGACAGAAATTCCTTCTGAGCCTGTCTACACACTCGCGTATGTTTTCTGCCTGCTCCTCCGAAAAATCCATAACGTTCATGCCATATGTTCCCAAGATAACATTTTCATAAAGATGTTCGTCCATTTGAAATAACCCCTTTCGTTAACAACCTGTTGTTTACTGTACTGACAGTATAGGTTGAAGGCCCTGTCAGAAAGGTCAACAAAACATAGGAGGTTATTTTTGTGTGAAAACGAATCAATATTTTTTGTTTTTCAGTCAAAAATGTAATAAACTATCCACAAAGAGAGGAGCGCTGCCATGTTTACATCACGATACAACCGACACTACAATCAGCTGAGGGAGTTTCTGCGGCTTTTATCCTACGGCTGCTATCATAAAACATATATAACAAAAGCACTGTCCATCTCTCCTGCCGCATACGACAAATATCTCAGTGAGATAAAACAGATTCTTCCTATGGAACGGCTGCAGGAGGAAGGCTACGGGCATAGAATAATCCATGCCCTGAAGGGTGATACATATTACGGCTTCGACAACTATCTGCATCAGCTGTTTGAGTCCAGCAGTATTCAGCCGCAGAAGCTTTCCATCATGCTCTGCATATTTCAGCTCCTCGGAAAAGCTTCATCACCTCTTTCTGCTCCTGACATTTACAAAAAAATCGTAAATGCTTCAGCCCCTCTGCGAGAAAAAGAGTCTATCTATGCCCCTTACGCCGAAGAAAAAACACTTCGCCGCATTATTGGTGAACTTGTGAAAGAAGGCGTCCTTACTGAAGGTAAAAAGGATAACCGCACAAAGCTATACAGTCTCGCGGATAATCCTCTGCAGGATCTAACCGATGATGAAGCTCATACTCTTTTATACGCACTCACATGGTACTGCACAACAGCTAATTTCAGCGTTCCCGGTTTTTTCCTTACAGAAGTGCTTCGCCTAACATACGGATTTAACGAAGAACGCTCTGCGGCTCAGTTCAAAAATATAGACCTTGCAAGAATCCTTGAGGATGAAAGCGTACTGACGATACTCTCCGCAATACAAAAGAAGGAATATATTTCCTGCCGGCTCAACGGCAGAAATACTACTATGCTGCCGCTCAAAATCATTACTGATTACCACAGACGACGCCGTTATCTCAGTGGTCTGGAAAAACGTGCCGGCAACACTTCCACGAAGTACAAGGAGCTGCGTACATCACGGCTGGACAAGCTGGAAAATATCCTTCCGGGCAAAGTATGCAGAAGCAAAAAAATTCCTTCTGTAACTGATAAAACAGTGCCTGTTACATTGGAAATCAAGGGTGATACGCCAACGCAGCTTTTATTTCTGCTAAGCAGTGTATCGAGCCGGTTTCACAAGCTCGCCGTATCAGTAGACAACGAAATCTCCTGCCACTGTACTGTAAATGTTTCTGACCCGTTAAGTATAGCTCCGTGGGCACTTTCCTTCGTCGGCAATATCAAGGTTCTTCACCCAACCGTTCAGGGACGAATCAAAGAACAAATCAAGGAGGCTCTTACCCGTTATGAGCAATAAACCGGAAAAAAATAATGTTAAAGCTCCTGAGCTTCTCTTTCCCGAAATACGAAGCCAGCAGTTTTTTATCTCCGCCGGCATCATAAACAGCATCTTGCGCGGTGAAACAGTCACATTAGAGGAAGCGTCAGCAAAAATGTATCCTTCCCCTGAACGGGATACAGATAAAAGAGAAGAGCGTATTTCATACATAAAGCAGATACTCCCATTCACTTCGGGAAAGCAACCGGCTCCATATATCGAGGCCCCTGTCCCCGCAGCAGTATCAAATCTTGAAAAAAGCTGGCTGAAGTCCATGCTCAAGGATAAACGGGGACAATTTCTTATCCCTGATCCTCTGCGCAAAAAGCTTCTTTCAAAGCTCAAAGATACGGAACCTCTTCCTCTTGATGCCTTTGAATCCATCCGTGAGACGGGGGACCCTACGAACGACGATAAATTCCAAAGCGTCCTTGCCACAGTTTGGAAAGCACTGGTAAAAAAACGCAAGATTTCCTATGAAAGTCTGGACGTAAAAGGTCAGTCCCACAGTGGAACAGTTTCCCCCTGCCGTCTTGAATACGACGCAACGGGCAACCGTTACCGCCTTATAGTTTGGCTTGAAGACGAAAAGCGCTCCGTGAAAATAAACGTATCTCGGATAAAAAGCGTTAAATGCACAAAGGAACCAATACCTGACAATACAGAGAAGCAGTTCCAGAAATTCCTTGACTCTCACAGGAAAAGCTTCACTATGCGCCTGTTCAACGAGAGCAACGCCATAGACCGTGCATTCACTTTATTTGCGTCATACGATAAAACCGCAGACTATGACGATACATCAGATACCTACGAAATGACGCTGTATTACTATGATTTTGATGAGCACGAAATCCTGCAGGCAATTCTCTCACTTGGCTCAGCTGCCATAGTCCTCGAACCTGAGGACCTCAGGAGCAAAGCCATTGAGTATTGGAAAAAGGCTGACGCTATTTACAACGCGGAGGAGTGATGCCAGTACTCAGGTCCGGGCCATCCATAGAAAATGCGGTGCTGTGTCGTAATCCAGTCGTGGTCATGCTCACGAAGCAGAATCATGTTCGACGGTTCGTCCGCGCCGCCCTCGGATAGCGGAACTATATGATGAACCTCCCAGCCATCGGGAACCTCGCTGAACCCATGCTCGGCAAGAAATGCATCCCTTGCTCCTGCATCGCGCACAACCTCAGTCAGATGCTCTGTGTCAGGCAGCTCCCCCTGCTCTGCAAGAACAGCCAGATTTTCAGGTGACGCATTCACCAGCATACCGTTCTGAACTCCCGGCAAATCATCTACATCTACCTCAGGGAAGAGTCCTTCGGCAAAAATGTTGTCCCCATCAACGAAATCAACAAGCTCCGCTCCCGCAAGCACTACCCCTCCTGCCAGCGCGCACTGCTTCAAACGGTGCTTGAATCTGTTTTTTCGATCATGATCAGGTTCTTTATCTTTTCCTTTCTGATAGGCAATTACTGCTCCGTCTACTGCCGCTCCGCCTGCAGTTTTAATAAGCTGCCCTGCGCCGCGGACCTTGCGCATTTCCATATCTATAATTGTTTTTCCTGCTCCTTTGTAATCTCCGTCTATTACCTGTGAGCCTGCTTTGAAACAGTCACGGGCCTTTCTATATAGACTTCCTATAACAGCGCCGCCAACAGCAGCACCAAATCTGGCTGTCTCATATGCAAAATGCCCCACAGCTTCCGCTGCTTCTCCGGCTTCACGCCGTCCCTGTTCAGTTCCCGCGTAGTAATCCACGCGTTTTTTTATACCGTCTGCTAACCACTGCACGGCCGCCCCCAGCTTCTTGAGTTCCTGCGGATTTTTTGTTTTTTCCATGAAAAAACCTCCTTCGTTTCCCTTAGCATATTACAAGCTGAAAACGGTAATATGCCAAAAAACGTAGGAGGTTAGTCATCATAAAAGAGGATTAACGTATGGTTATGCAAACACCGCCATCATTTTCTGCATCACACGTTCAACATCAATGAGCATGTCAAAGCATTCACGGGCTTCTTTTTCCTTCAGAGCATTTGTATGCGCCGCAGGGTTTCTGTATTTTTCCGTGACTATAGCGGCCTGCTCGGCAATTTCCTGAAGCATCTGCACTCTTTTATCTGCCGCAGCTTCAGGTTTAAGCAGCTTCTCTTCCGCGTATTCCATCATTATTTTGCAATCCTGTTCATGCATTTTATCTGTTACATGACCGGGCATCTTTATGCCGCATATATACGGCATACTTCCTAGCGTAAATTTTTTCCTGCTGCGTTTGTACTCACCATTTCTTACATCTCTGTCAGCAAAGCAGGACGGCCATTTTTCCGGGTACATTGCAAATGGAAAACGCTCTTCCACGTACCTCGAGTACTCGTCAAAAAACCGTTTTTTAAGTTCTATCTCCAATGCCTTTGCTGCCAAAAGGCATACTCCCGAATAATCCATATCTTCAGTAATAGCTTCCATCTGGGAATACATCACCTTTGCCGTAATCAGATATTTTTTTGACAAAGGCATGAGTTTCTCCCAATCCGCGCCAAACTTCGCGGACAATTTTTTCTTCTGGGCCTCGCGCAGCACATTCCCCGAAAGCGCCGCCGATTCCATCAAACGCCCGATTACTTTATCAGCGAATTCGGATAAAGCCTCCTCAAAAGCCGCAGAATCCGACGTCTGCAAAGGCAGCTTTCCACTCAATTCCCTTTGGAGCGCAGTAATTTCACGGCCATAACTCAGAATATCCGCCTTAATACTTCCGAGGGTTTCATCTATAGAATCCAAATGCCTCTCAACACCCCTGATATGCTCATGGATTCCTTTCCCCATGGAACGTGCCACTTCATCAATATGTGATTTGATATCGTCCGCATAAACACTAATATCATATTGGGCCGCCACGGCCATACTTTTCTGTTCGCGTGAATTCAACGAAATAAAATATTCATACAGCCTTGTATGACACTTCACTGCTTTTTCACACATATCTGAAAAAGCAGGCTCAAATGCAGGAGATAGCTTCCTGTCCTTTTCGATAGGAATCTCCATAAAACCTATCAAGGTCATGGCAGCCTCCTCCAAGATAACGCGATAAGCGGAGCTGTCGCCCACAGCCTCTGCGACCGCAGCCATATTCAACATTTCATGGAAGAACCCGCAAAAGGAATACATCTCCGCTCCGAGGGCACGAAAAGCTCTTCTGATGCTGTCCAGACGCAGACGCTCAGCATCTACACGCTCCCCATACTCAATGACTTCTTTAACAAATGTTTGCGCTTTTTCATAATCCTTATCGACCTTCCAAGCAGCCGCCCATGCGGTGGCGGCAGCCGCCGGAACAGCAACGATCGAGCCAAGCACGACCGCTCCTCCGGCCATTCCAAGCCCACCTGCCGCCAGTGAACCGCCGCCAAACGCCGCAAGGAGTGCATGTCCATACGCGGCTCCCGACAGCGATGCAAGAGCCGTTCCTGTACTTGCAGAACCAAGTGCCGTCATTGCGCCCACTGCCAGTGCCCCGGCGGTAGCTCCTGCAGCTGCTCCTGTTCCCGCACATGAAACAACCGGCCCGGCTGCGCGTTCCACCTCAGGTTTATAAAGCGCCTCTTCGTCACCATGCCGTCCTGCCGAGGCAATCGGTGTAGTATCCGCATACTTGCAGAATTTCGCATATAAAAGGAGTGGCCCTTTATCCATGCGTTCAATCAAATCACGAAAATTTTCAAGCTCCTGAGTCAATCCGCTGCGTGCTGCAGCCTCTTTTGCCTGAAACTTATTCAGTGTTTCATTTCCTTCCTCAATGATTCTTTCGGTTTCCTTGTAAAGCGCATGTTTTTCCTGAGCAAAGGTTTTCAAATCTCCTGCTTTTCTAGCCACAAAATCTGTACCGGCTTCCGCCGCTGTACCTATTACCTTTGCCCCTTCTTTTGTTCCCTTGGCTATCTGTCCAACGGCTTTATCAAAATTTTCCTTTGTAAAAAAACTCATATCATTTTCACCTTAATCCGTATCTTTTCTCTTGTTATAAAGATACAGTAACTGCTGCATCCCCGCAATACATAAACCCCAAAATAACAGCACTTTTAATCATATCAAAAGACCGCCCACAATAAAGTGAGCGGTCTGCAATACGTATGTTAGTTTGGCAGAAGGCCGACCAAATATTTCAATGGGATTTCTTTTCCTGAACCTCGCTCAAAAAGCGTTTCAATGATTTGCTGTCGCTGTGCACCATTTTTTCAATCAGACGCTGCAGTGATTCATGCTCACCGCGTTTAAGCTGTGTCTCGCAGAGAGCCTTCTGCACTCCCGACAGAAGCTGATTAACTGCATTCTTCTGCTTACATCCTTTTAGAGCTATATTATATTCATGCATCAGAATATCGTAATCATGCTCCGTGATGTGGCGGTACTCATAGGTAGCAGACTGCTTGGTTTCCTCAGCAATGGCATTCATGGCTTTTACGGCATTCGCAAAATCCTTGTTATAGAGCTTCTGCGTCAGGCTGTCTACACGATGGTTGAATTCCTTCATTCTGTCCTCGAAGTTTCTTACGGCATATCTGAATCGTCCCAAAACCTTCGTACGCTCTGCAAGACCGTCCTCTCCGTCCTGAACTGCACGGAAAAGCTCAACCAGCCGCGACGTCTGTTCCATCATTTCTTCAATCTGATCACCATACTCTCGAAATACATCTGCGGCTTTTTCCTGCGCGACGTTTTCTTTTAGCTCTACCATATAACGGTTCAGCCGCCCGATGTATTTTTCTATCTCCTCCAATCCTTTTTGGTAGCCTATTATTGATTCGCAGACCTTCTGCAGGTCTTCCTTCGTATCAAATGACATGGTTTATTCCTCCCATTCGGCAGCGGTCTGCCTGATTTTATTTATTTCATTCTCCGTCTGTTCAAGCATTTTCTCAGTCCATCTGTGGAATGGCTCAGCGGCAAAGGGATAAAGCTCCAGCGCCTCATAAAACGCCTCGTAAAAGCCGGCCTTGCTTCCATACTTGTATGTCCATTCTCTTTTTGCCATAGTCAGCAAATCTTTTTCGCCCCGTCGCGACAGCAGATAAGCCCCGAGAAATTCCGCGCCCTCGATATCCGGATGTCCGAGAATGCCGTCAACGCTGTTTTCTCTGGTGCGTCCACGGTCATTCCAGTCTGCGTCGAGATTTGCATAGCTTTCAACGGCCTGATGGAAATCTCCGCGCTTTTCCATAACCTTTCCTCTGCAGTAGGCAATCATGTTTTTATCTTTACCTTCCTGTGTAAAAATGCTTAGTGCCAGCTCGTACTGTCCGAAGTTAAGCGCGTTCTCTGCTGTTTCCATACGGTTCTCGTCGGCATTTTCACTAACGCACTGGTAAATATATCCCAGCCATGTCAGACCGTCCTCCTTCGCAGGGGCAAAAAGGTTGTCGCATCGGTCGATAAGTCCCGCTTCTGCCGCATTGGACAGGAAATCATATGTGCCCGTCCCAGGCACGGCATCCTTTTCATAAATCAGCAGGCAGCGGTTTCCCCTGGTCGCACCGACATAGAAATACTTCCATGCCATGCCCGAATCAAATCTCGTTTCGGTGAGAACGTTATACAGGAGCACAGATGGATACTCCATTCCCTTGCAGCTTACAACGTCTGTAACCGCGTCTGAGTCGTCAAGCGGAAAGTCTTTCTTTGCAGCTGATGCCGGGAAAGCGAAGATTGTCTGCAGCTCGCTGGCATCCAGCTTTTTCCATAAATCTTCAATCAGAGTCCTTTGATTTTCATCACTTGGTGTAATCCATATCGGCCTCACGCCAAGCGGAGTAAGCGGCGGAGCGATGATTTTCTCAGTCTCCATCTGCTTCAGAGTAAGGATGTCGTTGTCCCTCAGGTATCTGACCGCATAATTCTGAAAGTCAATAATGCTGCGGCTTGAGCGGTAGTTGTAGTGCAGATAGCGTGGTTTTAGCTCAGCATTTTCCATTTTTTTGCCAAGCCTGCGGTCATATTCATTGGCTGTTGTACGCATCCAGCCTTCATCGAAATACGTCGGCTGTACCATCTGACAGCGGTCAGAGGACATACGCTTTACCTTCACGCCTCCCAGCAGATGAAAGATTGCCAAAAGCTCCATCTGCGTCAGGTCCTGACACTCATCCACGAATACGGCTGCGTATGTCTTACTCTTACCAGGCTTTATCTGCAGCAGCATCCTCGCGACATCGTTGTCATCGAGAAGCTGGCGTCTGCGAAGATAGTCACGGTATTTTTCGTAGGTTTTATACAGCGTATCCACCCATCGTATATTGCGTACGCTGTCCTTCTTTTCCTGACGAAGCCGTTCCTTATATGCTTTCTCCGACAAAACCTCAGGAATTTTCCCCATGCTTCCGTAGTCTACGTCTTTGGGAACCGCGCCCTTTAGAATTCCGTGAATTTCACGCCACGCGGCCAACAGCACCGCTTCTTCGCTTTGCATGGCAGACTGCTCGTCCATGTAATTCCTGAACTGCTTCCAGTCTACTTCCTCAGCCCAAAAGCGTCTGAACAGAGCAAAGCTTTGCGCCGCATTCAAAAGACGGTTCTCCGCTATTTTCGGATATTTGCTTTTAAAGCTGCTTCTGAGGAAATCAAAGGTCGTTCGAATATCCGCACGGGATGCGTCCTTATCTGCCAGCCGGCCTTTATTAAACTCAAATTCCAGTGTGTACACCAGATTTTCGGACATAGTCAGATAAAGGCAGTCATGCTTGGGCTTTTTAAGCTGGTCGTTCAGCCATTTAAGACCTACCACGGATTTACCTGCCCCTGCGTTTCCGATGACGGACAGATTTTCTGCCTTTTCCCCGCTCTCGATGATTGCTTCCTGATCCTTGTCAAAAATAAAATGACGCGGCGTGCTCATGTAATCCCCGAAGCTCATACTCCTGTCCTTTTCGGGCCAGGTTTCCATCTGCCGCAGAAAATCCTCCATATCGTAATATACGTAACCGATGGCCTTCCCATGGATATTCCGGATATCAGCCATCTGTCTGTCATGGTTGCTGAATTTCAAAAGCGTCAGAATGCCATCCCTGAATACCATGCTCAGGCGGTTTTTCCCGATTCGCCGCTTAAAGACACGGCGCCCCAAAGGTGATACAAGTCGAAAATCATTTCCCGCCGCCCTGCTGTTTCCACGGAAAATCTGCTCCATCTTGATGAGCCGTTCGGAAAATGTACTGCAAAAACGCTTCTGTGCCTCAGGGGGCATTCCCCTGAAAACATGCTTGTCGAACTGCACTCCTCTGAATATTGGGCTCCCTACAGTATGCGTATCTTCTTTGACAATCGGAAGCACAGGGGCTTCATCCCTTATTTCTTCAGCATATACGGCTGGCACCTTCTGCTCTGATATAGCCTTGGCTTTTTTTCGTGCTGCTCTGGCTTTCGCCTTTTTTATTTTCTTGCTTTCCTTTGTTATGTTCTCCTTCATGCAGTCGTCATTCTCACTTTCATCAGCTTCCTCAGCCTCCTGCTGCGGAAGCTCTAAATGTAGTGCTTCTGCTAAAATATCTCCAAGATTTGTCTGTAATTTTGCAGTTTTATATATTTGGGGCGAAGGCTCTTCCTTTTGGAATCTGTTCCTCATCCATTCCAGTACTTTATCCAAATCCCCGGAGGAATAGACAACAGGCATATCCTTCTTTTCAGTACTGAGAAACCACTGTTTCTTCTTTTTATAAACGGAATATTTGACGTTGTTTCCTTTCTTCCATGTATTTCTTTCTATCCACTGCTCCGCAGCAAACTTACTGTAAAACTTCTCTCCGCACGCACAGGGAAAACCTTTACGCGCTTTGTCAAATTCCGCCTTATCCGTGAAGATACCAATACTCCAGCCCTTAGCAACCGCGTAGTAAATTTTTGCTTCCGGTGACTGCATATCCGTATCATTAAGCTCTGCATTCGGATTATATGCCTTCTCATAAATCCAACGCCCCCAGCAGAATAAGCAAAAATCCCGAACAGCAGATATGAAAGCAGCATTGATTTCGTAATGCTTTATGTAATTCGAAGAAAACTCCACAGGATTAGTTTTACACATCCCATGACTTATACAATCACGGATTTCCTCGTAAAGTGTCATATCAGGGAATTTGAAACCGTGATGCATCAGAATATTCTCGTCAAATTCTTTGCAGAACGCTTTCAGTTCATTGTTACGTTTCAAATCAATTTCCTCTACAACATGGCTTCTATGATTCCCCCTGCGAAGCTCCCATGCCAGAATCTGTCCTGTTTCTTCATCAAATACACAGGCAAGAAGGAAATGCATTCCATCCGACACGTCATAAACTCCAAACTGAGGGTAATCGGTAAACTGCTCCTCGTGCCATGGAATAATCTGTATCGCATAACCGTAAGTTCCATCCCTTTCCAGTATTTCACGCATTTTTTCCGCGTGTTCCAGGCAGCGGAACTCAGCAATATTCTCAATTTCTCCTTCCCCCTTTACAAGACGGAACTGCATGGCACTGCGCGCTTCAAGACGCTCTGTATTGGTTTTTATCCACGTCAGCTGTGCTTTCCTTACATGTTGAATTTCTTCTTTTACAGTTTCTTCTTTTTCGACTTTCTCTTTTATTGTTTCCTCTTGTATTTCTTCATGTTCACACTCTGCAACAGATTCTTCATTTTCATTCGTTGTCTGACGCACTAACTTTTGATGGCATACAGAAATCAGGTTCTTCATCAAGAGCTTGTAGCCTGACGGTATGGATGCCGCCTTCATCCATTCGGATGTAATCTGCCCGGGCTGCTTAAAACGGTAATCATACCACCGTTCTGCAATACGGGCTTCGCAGGCGGCAGCATAGTCGTATCCGCGGCTTTGTCCAAAAGCGATAAGGTCAAGTGTCTCCCGGGTAAAGCCTGCCCATTTGTAATCTGTTCTGCCGGATTTTACTTTCTCCTGAATTGATATATCCAGAAATCTCTCAAGACGTTCGGCAAGCAGCTGCCTTGGGTTGCTTGTGTGTTTTATTTCTTTTATGGTTTTTGTAAAATTTATTATTTCGTGATTTGCCGCTAAAATTTCCGTGTTTTCCCTGTCCCAGCGTTCCTTGCGTGATTCCTCACGGGCTGCGCTTTTACCGAAACGTCTGTCGCGCATCTGTTCAAGCCATAACTTTGCCTCATCGTAACTATCAAAGACACGTCCACGCGCACATGCGCATCCGGATGCATCAGGAGATACATTGAGCGCTCTGCTGTACATCGCCTCGTCATCAAAAATACCTGTCATAGCCCCTTCTGCAACAGCGTAATACCTCTTGGAAATATTTGCATCAGGACCGTCATCCACCATTGTGTCCACAGCAGTCTGTGTATTCTGCACAAAAATCCCCCTTTCATATTTCGTCTGTTTCTATTCTTTCCCGTTTTGAAGTATAACGTTTTTCAATTTGGAAAAAGGGACACTTTTCGTATGAAGTCATATTAGTAAAAAAACAGGCATTTTTTTGAGCGCCGCCTGTCATAGCGCAATACAATAAACCTTTGAATCAATGGAGCTGCTTAAATCCACCTTCTATTTCATGAATATGGTCATGGCAGTCCTCGCATATGACTGCTAAATTCTTGGGAGAATTATTTCCCTTATTGTGATCTTTATGGTGAATCTGCAGAGCGTCCGGGCGCTTCCTCTGTCCGCAATATTCACATTTGAAGCCGCGTGATTCCTTTAATTCGAATTTTTCCTTACCGGTTAATCTATATGCATCATCCAAGGACGCGGCTGCCGAATACAAATTCAGCTTACCGGCAAAATATTCATCCTCTACCTTTGCAAAGAATTCTTTGATGCTGAACCGTCTTACTATATTAAACCGTCCCGCAGGATCACCTCCGTTATACCATACCCCAATTCCTGTGTTGTTACAGTACCGATTAAAGTTTTTCCAGTTTAACATTCTCAGACAGCTTTGACATACATGAAGGCGCTCTGTTCTCCCTTCTTCCTCAAAAAATATTTCTCCATCGTAACCTTTTACCTTCAGGTTGACTATAAACTCCCCGCTAAGATTATTTGTGACGACATATCTTTGAAGTTTATTTTTGCGTATATTCTCCTGCAGCTGTTCGCAGTAGCATATATGAAAAGGATTGAATTTTCCTTTTTCATGCTGTTCCATGGAGTGGTATTGGTCTTTAATATAAACCATCATGGGGCGGCGTTTGTAAAAAATGAAGCTGTTAGGGCTGCAAAACTCTATATTTTCGTTTCGCAGTCCATTCTCAACCTCAAGGCCCGTTGTTTTCAGCTTAAGCTCTAGAGCATGATCTATCTTCGGCAGCTGAAGCTTTCTCCTGGCCAGTTCCACATCTTCCCCGGAGATATTCAATTTTTTCAGAACCGCAGCAAAGGCATTCATAATTCCACGATGCTGCTCAATACCTGATTTCTTCGCCATATAATTTTCTCAACTCCTGTTCTGCGTCAGTCAGGACACGGAATTCGACACGGCGGTCATTTTCTGCGTTGTCAGACGCATGACCGTAGGAAAGTCCGTTTGCCGTAATATAAGGCTTCAGCCATTCCTTATCATCCTTCTGTCCCGCCCTGGGAAATACGTATTGAAGAACATTCCTTGCTCTGTCCTGGGACAGCTTCATATTGTAAAGATATGCCGCATCCGATGCAGCATCGCCATTCCATTCCTTGGATGCATGCCCTTCTATACGTATCTCAGAGATTTTACCTTTATACTTGTCGCTTTTCAAAACTGCGACATATCTCGGGAAAAATGAATTCAAAATCTCCTGAAATCTTGGCTTCAGGGCAGAGGCCCCGACATCGAAAAGTACATCCGGTTCCTTAAATTCAACAGCCATTGTTTGGGGATTTATTATTGCCCCCCATCCCTTTAATTCCTCTTGTGAAAATTCCTTTGAGAGATCCGCATATATTTCTCTTTTGGTCTCTAAATATGTGTTTTTATTTTGCTCAATCTGATACAAAAACGAAAGTGCAATAAAAAGAAATACCATCATCAGCCCTGTCATAAGGTCAGAAACTGACTCCCAAAAATTTCCTCCTTCTCTGGAAAACATTATTTTTCACCTCGTGATACAAGAAGTCTGTCGACTTCTGCGATTTTTTCTGTCAATGTCTCATAGTTTTCAACCATCTGCTCTGAAATCTTAGCCAGCGTACCTGCAAGAGTTTCTACTGCCTGTTCTCCCTGTTTCCCCGTATTTTCAGTGATTGTCGCGAACTGCGCATTAAGCTCGGCTATAGCTTCAGTAATTGCCTTATTGAAATCAACATCAAAGCCTTCCAGCGTACTGCTGATACGCTGCAGTGATTTTTCCATCATAGTGTCATATTTATCGAGCTTGTCGCTAATGCTGAGATAGAAATCTTCACTGACTTTATTGACCATTCCAAGACTTTCCTCAAGCGCCTTCTGTTCCTTGCTCCAGCGTATTTCCTGTGCAGTGCCAAGGTCGTCGATTTTCTCATTGATTGTCCGACTATACTTTTCAATCATCTTTTCGGAGCTGTTCATCATGCGCTCGTTCATTTCCTTTGCTTCCGCCGCAATGCTTTCCATCGCAGAAGATGCCTGGCGTGCAAATTCATCCATATTATCCTTGTTCTGACGGATATAAGCATCGCTTTGTCTGCTGAACTCTGTGACCGCATTTTTCATGTTCTCGCTGTTTTTGATTATTTCCTCTCGCGTCTGCAGCAGCTCCTGCGCAAATCTTTCATTAAGGGATGCATAGTCTTTATATCCAGTCAGACACTTGTTGATGTTCTCAAGAGAATCCTTTGTTTCAGGTACCACCTTCTGAGAAAACTCGAAGAACATCGAGTTAGCCGCTTTCATTTCCTCGGTAGCGTCTACAATCGTCTGCTTGTAATCTTTCTGCCATTCATTAAGCTCTTTGACCGACTCATCGAGATGACGGAAATTATCTCCCAGCTGTTCTGTCAGCTGCTGATTAAGTTCCTGAATAGATTTATTAAGCGCTTCGATAAATGCTTCATTGTTTCTCTTGGCCATGTCATCCAGGAATTTATCAAAGGATTCCTTCATTCCGGCTATCTGGGCAGTATTTCCTTCAAGCTGCTCCAAGGATGCCTGCTGAGATGCAATGCTCTTTTCGTGAAAAGCATTCGTTATATTAATCAGACTGAGGGAGTTTTCATATGACTCTTTTGTAGTTTCTGCCATAGAGCTGATATTGCTGCCCATGCTTTCCAGCAAGGCGGCCTGTTTTGCATTCGATTCATTTAACTGCATGCTCAAACCGCTTATTTGAGTCCTCATAACATCTGCCAGGTTATTCATATTCTGCTGAGCAGCTGCAGTTCCCTGGGTAAATGCTCTGAGCGCCTGTCCAAGCTCTGATAACTGTGACCCAAGCTCTGCGGAATTTGTACGTCCTATGCTTATGTTAACATTATCAATCCCTTCTTTAATCTGCGTCAGGCCTTGTGTCAGGCAGTAATATACCTGATTAAGAACATCATTATTTCTCTGTCCTACGCTTCTATCACCACTATCAATTCCCTCTTTGACTTGCGTCAGACAGTCATACAACCGGTTAAGAACATCATTATTTTTCTGTGTGATTTGTTCTTTGCCTTCAATAACATCTGACTGCTTCGATTTTATGTATATGCCAAAACCCATACCCAGCAATGAGGTTACAAAGGCTGTCTTCATTCCGCTTAGGAATGCTCCGATGCTTTCTGCGATATTTGTGCTGTTAAAATTGAATAAAGCGATTGTGATACCGATAAAGGTAAAGAAAACACCTACCGTCAGAGCATTTTGCGCTCCGTTATCGACTCTTCCCTCTTTTACCGCATTTAATGAGCGCTTTCTAATAAACAAAAGTCCGAAAACACATAATATACAGCATACTACTGTTGTTGAATCCCAATTAAAAATATTCTCCATCCTTGTTATATCCTCCTAAGATAATTGACCATTCCCCATACTTGGAACATGGTATTCTAAAATAAGTACAATGGGCTTGAACGGTGCTCTTTAAGGCTGACTGTTGTTCATTAAACAGTTCTGTAAATTTGCACCTCACAAGAACAATCTCAGCATTAATACGCCTGCCCTGCCCTTCACCACCTTTCAAAAAGCTCCATACCAAGCAAACAGACAAGTTCATTCTTTTATTCAATCATGATATGAATCAATTTGTTTAAATTTTAATGCTGATTATGACTATTTAGTACTTAATGCACATTGGCATAGTCTAAATGTACTTCACAAGTGACCATTATACCCTCCCTTTTATAGGCATTTCAAGATAAATAGTGTAGGAACTTAATAAAAATTCTAGAATTCTTCATTATTGAGGTAAAATATCATCTCCTCTCAGAATAATAGAACCGCGTGCTTGGCAAATGTACAACCGACTCCGTGTGCGGTAACAATCTCCGCTTCAATGGTAATCTGCTCTGAAATACTCTTCCACTCTGCGAAATTAAACGGCCAGGCTGCAAGCAAAAAGAACACAATCAACCATTTCTTCATAATTTTATTTCTCCTTTTCTATGGCAAAATTTTCAGTATTGCTATAAAATTAAGCTCAGAGAATCCATCAAATGAAGGAGTGGTAAAATGTTTAATTTGAAAGCTACTATAGTTCCTTTTGAGGGAGTCGGAGATTTGAAGCTGTATGCTACCTATGAAGAAACCGTAAAGGTTCTTCAGGCCTCCGAAACATATTTTCAGGAAGAAGACTGGGAAGACTACACCGGCGAATCAGGCGAACCGCTGAAAATCATTGTTGTACCGGACTATATGATGCTCTATTTCACAAAGGGAAAGCTGTATAAAATCTCTGCGCTGCATGACTATCAGGGCAAGCTTCCCAATGATGTATGCGTAGGAATGGATTTAGAGAAGGCCCAGGGCCTTGATGACGGTCTGAAATTTGACGAAAAGGATCAGATGTACACCTCCACTCTCGGTTATATAGTTGAGGACAACCTTGACCGTCATTGCATTGAAAGCATTATTATTTTTATCAAAGAGCTGAATACGCCAGATTTCAAGGCAGGAAACTGGTAATTATTTTGAAGTTACGGAGCTGTGAAAAGAACTGTTTCACGGCTCCTTTTGTTTTCTCCTAAAATCTTTGTTAATCCAATCCAAAAAAATTACAGATTCCATAAAGCCCTAATATTGCCATACCATGAACGGCTCCCATAGGAAAAATAGTGTAAAGAAACGGCACTACAAAGATAAAAAAGAGACATAAGCAAGCACATCCACACCCCCATTTACCGGAGTTTTTATCATCATTCATTTGCATCGCTCCCTTGCTGTCATTTGTGATGTATCTCACGTATTGAAGTATAGAGGTTTTATGCATAGGGAAAGAGACAGTTTTCGTAGGAGATAAAAAAGAGCCATGACAAAACTTGCATTTTGTCATGGCTCTTAAAATATGTAAGCTTCAGTTATACAATTTTCGTGGACCAGGATTCGATGTTCCACACAGAGTCTACCCAGCCCTCGTAGAACTCCGGCTCATGGGATACGAGAAGGATAGTCCCTTTATACTCCTGCAGAGCGCGCTGCAGTTCCTTCTTGGCTTCGACATCGAGATGGTTAGTCGGCTCGTCAAGGACGAGGAGATTTACGGGCTTCTGCATTATCTTGCAGAGGCGTACCTTTGCTGCCTCGCCGCCTGAAAGCGCCATCATTTTTGTCGTGATATGTTCATTGGTAAGTCCGCAGCTTGCCAGTGCCGCACGAACCTCGAAATTCGTCATTCCCGGATATTCCTGCCACAGCTCATCAAGTGCCGTGTTGTCATTTCCGGCCGCGCTTTCCTGCTCAAAATATCCTGCCGTAACGAACTCGCCCAGCTCGATTTTTCCCGAGATTGCAGGAATCATACCAAGAAGTGTTTTTAAAAGTGTAGATTTACCGAGACCGTTCGTTCCGCGTATTGCGATTTTCTTTCCACGCTCCACCGTAACATCAACGGGATTCGTAAGAGCGGAATCATAACCCAGCACCAGACGTTTTGCTTCGATGACAAATCGTGAGGGGGTGCGGTCGGATTTAAAGTTGAAATGCGGCTTCGGTTTTTCCTGTCTTTTCGTGAGGACTTCCATTTTATCCAGACGCTTCTGACGGCTGTTCGCCATGCCGCGTGTCGCGACGCGTGCCTTGTTGCGGGCGATGAAATCCTGCTCCTTCTTAATCTCTGCCTGCTGCCTTTCGTATGCAGCATCCTCCTGACGGCGTTTCAGAGCTACCATTTCCTCGAAACGCTCGTAGCTTCCCGTATAACGATCCAGATGGAAATTGTCCACATGATAAATGACGTTTGTGACTGCATTAAGGAACGGCACATCATGGGAAACGAGAATAAAAGCGTTCTCGTAGTTCGTCAGATACCCCTTGAGCCATTCAATGTGTTCAGCATCAAGGTAGTTTGTCGGCTCGTCCAGCAGGAGAATTTCAGGATTTTCCAGCAAAAGCTTTGTCAAAAGAACCTTCGTACGCTGACCGCCCGAAAGCTCGTCTACTTTTCGGTCGAGTCCTATATCGCGAAGCCCCAGGCCTCCTGCAACCTCTTCAATTCGCGAATCAATAGTGTAATAGCTTCCCGCTTCCAGCATATCCTGAATCTCGCCCACGTCCTTCATGAGCTTATCCATTTCCTCAGGGGACGCACTCTCCATTTTGTCGTATGCCTCAAGCATTTCCTTCTCGGCCTTCACCATATCATCGAAGGCTGTGCGGAGCGTGTCACGGATTGTCATCCCGGGTTTCAGTACAGCGTGCTGGTCAAGATAGCCTACCTTTACACGGCGTGCCCACTCTACCTTGCCTGCATCCGGCGAAAGCTGCCCCGTGATAATTGCCAAAAAGGTAGATTTTCCCTCTCCGTTTGCACCAACAAGGGCAACATGCTCTCCGCGGTTCAGCTTAAAGCTCACATCCTCGAAGATTTCACGCCCTCCGTAGCTGTGTGAGAGATTGGATACGTTTAATACACTCATTCAAAAAAATTCCTTTCGTTATTTCTTTTCTTCCTTTAATTCCTCTGCATGCTTCTTTTCTTCTTCAATGGAATGCTTCACGATTTTCTTGTCCTGTTTCTTGCAAAACTCAGCTACTTTTTCAAGCTCAACTGCGCCAAGAGTTCCCGGCTCTGCCTTTGTCACATTCCCTCCGGAAATAGAAAGTCCGTCATGATTCGGCTGCCCCAGCTCATCATAGGTCACCGTCATAGAGCGCAGGATTGTTCTATCCTTCATATTTATTATGTGAAGCTCCACCATTTCCGCTATATCTGCACGGGCACGGTCTGCTTCATTTTCACTTTTCGCAAGACGTCTGCGTTCCGCCGTCTTAAAATCCCACTTAGTCCAAAGTGTTACAATATCTCGGTTAGGAATGAGTTTCGTCTTTTTATTTTCTTTCTTATCCTTCTTATCCTTTTTGTCTTTCTTCTTATCTTTATCTTTATCTTTTTCTTCCGTCTGTTCCTCTATCTGATACGTCACTGAATCAGCGTCAAAAAACACCTGTACGGCGTCATTTTCATACATCAGCTGCCACTTTGCCGCAGAAGCATTCCCAATCGGAAAAAGAATAAACAGCGCAAAAATAAGCGCCACAATACGTTTCATCAAAAATCCCTCCATATAAAGAAAGAACTTACCCTGTTCAGCCGAGCACTCCGTCTGCCGCATAAACCGCATTACGCACGCAGTCATCGCAGGAGCAGAGCATCTTCCCCGTTCCAAGCCCTTTGAGGTCACCGCATATGGTCGCGCCGGAACGTTGTTTAAAATTCTGAAGCACATCCTTCATCAACATTTTCGTCGGCTGACTGCTTTTATTCATAAGTCCCATAGCAATTCCTGCCCCACACAGCGCACCGCATGTCGCTTCAGCACATCCCATACCGCCGCCGAAGCCTGAACCGAGTGCCATGAGTTCTTCTCTGCCTTTCCCTGTTTCCGCCTCATATGCCATTAGCACCGCCTGGGCGCAGTTCATAGTTTTTTTATATTCCACAGCCTTTTCGGCTCGTTCCCTAGTATCCATTACTTACCCTCCATATCCAGCTCCAGCCCAACCGGGCAATGGTCACTTCCAAAAATTTCATTATGAATCGTAGCGTCTTTGATAGCTCCCCGCAGACGCTCTGACGCAAGGAAATAGTCAATACGCCAGCCTGCGTTTGTATCACGGGCCTTGCGAAGATATGACCACCAGGTGTAAATGCCTGTACGGTCAGGATACAGCGCACGGAAGGTATCTATAAACCCATGCTGCAGAAGCTCAGTAAATTTCGCCCTCTCCTCATCTGAAAAGCCTGCGTTATGATGATTTGTTTTCGGATTTTTGAGGTCAATTTCCTGATGCGCAACATTAAGATCGCCGCACACCACTACCGGCTTTTTCGCATCAAGTCCGCAGAGATATTCGCGGAATGCATCCTCCCACTCCATGCGGTACGGCAGACGTGCCAGCTCATTTTGGGAATTCGGCGTATAGACCGTAACAAGATAAAGCTCAGGCAGCTCAAGTGTTATTACACGGCCCTCATGGTCGTGCTCATCTACACCGATGCCATAGGAGACATCCAGCGGCTCAATGCGCGTAAATATTGCCGTTCCCGAGTATCCCTTTTTTTCTGCGCTGTTCCAGTACTGCTTGTATCCTGTAAGGTCAAGAATCGCCTGATCAGGCTGCATCTTCGTTTCCTGAAGGCAAAACGCGTCCGCATTGAGCTTCAAAAAAGATTCCATGAAGCCTTTTTTGAGACAGGCACGAAGTCCGTTTACATTCCACGAAATGAATTTCATACAGATACCTCCCTTGCATTCTTGTTACGATAATATTCGAACAAATATTGTTGCATTACTCCGTTGTAGGGTGCATAAGCATCAAAACGGTAATTCTTTCCCCCGTCATACACCTCGTCCAGCACGCGTAAAATCCATACATCCCTCGGAAAAGCATCCAGATGGTGAAGCCCGAAAAGAGATACACACTGGGCAACCTTTATGCCGACACCATAAAGCTTTTGGAGCTCCACAAGGCAATCCTCATGAGAAAGCGCCGAAAGCTTCCGAAAGTCTATCTCACCGCGAAGTGCAGCCTCTGCCGCGGCGCGCACATACTTATCCCTATAACCCAAGCGGCACGACGCCAAAGCCTCATCAGATAACGAAGCAATCTCCTCTGCCGATGGGAACATATACCATTCTGTCCCGTCCTTCGCCGTTTTCTTCTTTCCTGCAGCACGGCATACCGCCTCAACAGCCTGACGTATTGCAGGAATATTTTTTCGTTGACTTATGATGAACGTAATGAGCATTTCCCACGGATCCTGCTTCAGGATTCTTATTCCCTGTCCAAGCTTTGCCGCCTCGAAAAGCACCGGGTCATCCTTTTTTTTAATTTTGCCGCGTATTGCACGGTAGCTGCGTACAAGGTCAAAATAAGGGCGCCATATACTGTCGAACTCTTCCTCAGTGCAGTCGACTTCATAATCCTGCGGGCCAACCTTCCGAATAAAAAGCAGGGAATCCCTGAACGGAATACGGAAACCGTCCCCATCCCTCTGCCAACGGAAGCATTGTCCGCTGTCTGCAATTTTTTCCAGATCAAAATCATCCTCGATACGAATGACAAAAACCCCTCTCATACCAACCTTTTTCATATTGTACAATATATTACCTCTTTTTGTAAAAGTGATGACAAAGAACAAAGAGGAATACGTATCGCTGTTTGCCGGCGATATTTCCTTCCCTATGCCAATATGCGCGCCGACATAGTCGGCATTAGTTTCGCAGCCGTTGCCGCTGTTGTCACGAAAAACATTTTTCTTGGACCTCTCTGCTATATATGTACAAAAGTCTTTTTGTATTCCACACTATTGACACTCGTAAGTGTAAATTGATATAATTCCTTCGTATATTGATTTTAAGGAGGTCAATCCTATGTCCATCAAAAAAGCTATTCTCTGCGCCGCTGCCGCGGCTGCCCTCATGCTCCCCGTCTCCGATGCCGATGCCGCACGTCTCGATGATATCGCGGAACGCGGCACAATCCGCGTCGGCACGACAGGCGATTACCGCCCCATGTCATATTACGATGCAGAAAAAGGAACCTACGAGGGCTTTGATATAGAGCTGGCGCAGAGGATTGCGGACACGCTTCACGTCAAAGTTGAATTTGTAAAGACCAGCTGGCCAACGCTCTCAGCTGACACACAGGAGGATCTCTTCGATATCGCAGTCTCCGGTATTTCCCGTACCTTTGACCGCGAGCGGACAATGGAGCTTTCCGAGGCCTACTGCTTCGCAGGAAAAACAATCCTCTGCCGCGCCGATCAGGCTGCACGCTTTAAATCCCTTGAGGACATCAACCGTCCTGATGTGCGTGTCATGGTAAACCCCGGCGGAACAAACGAAAAATTTGCCCGTGCGAAACTGGACAAAGCACAGATTATCGTTCATCAGCAGAATGCTGAAATCCCCGGTCTGATTTCCGAGGGCAAAGCCGACATAATGATTACGGAAACCCCTGAGGTCGGTCCGTATATCCGCAAGCACGCAAACCTCGCAGCACCCCTCGTCGAAAAACCCTTTACAAAATCTTCCTTTGGAGTACTAATGAAAAAAGGCGATCAGGAATTCCTTAACTACATCAATTTCGTTATTCAGGAATTCAAAGCAAACGGAACCATGGACGAACTCAAACAAAAATATATGGGCTGATGATAAAAAATCCTTCTCCGAGCGGGAAGGATTTTTTCATTTACTGCAGCCACTTCCACCATCTCTACACATCTGATAAAATTTGAACAAAAGCATAATTCAATCAAAATGGCGGTGTAACAAATGGGAAAAACAGCTGCAAAAAAATGTATAGATATTTTATTACTGCTCCTGTTCTTCATTGAGCTTGGCGGAATGTTTTTCCCGAGCCTTTTACATGAGCTGCTGGGCTTCTGCCTGCTTGCTTTGGTTTTGGTTCATAACGCAATAAACAATCAATTTTATAAAAATTTCTTTCGCGGCACCAACAACACTCACCGCACAGCAAACAAAATCAGCATAATTCTGTTCGGAGTCAGCCTTCTCATACTTGCTGTTTCAGGCATCGCCCTTTCCCCCGACCTCCTGGCAAATGCACATTTCGCCGAAAATCTGAATTGGCGTTCCATTCACCTCGGTGCAGCAATCGCGGCACTGATACTGCTCTTCACCCATCTTTTACTGCATGCAGGGCGCTACATACACGGCCGAAGATTCGTCATCGCCGCAGGAGCCGTATTTGTCCTCGCCGCAGCAGGAATTTTCGGAATGCCCTATCTCGACCGCTGGTTCCATCAGGTTCATGTCGACAGAGAAAAAATAGTACAGGGAGAAAAAGTGCCATTCCGCGGACGTGTATTAACGGTATATTTCAGCCGGGTAGGAAACACGGATTTTCCACCGAATGTTGATGCAGTATCAGGGGCCTCCGTCATGAAGGACAAGGAAACCATAATCGGCAATGCCGAAATGATTGCAGCCATGGCACATAATGCCGCAGGCGGCGAAATATATGCTATCAGAACCGAAAAAACATATCCTGCAGGCTATATTGATACGACAAAAGAAGGCAAAAAAGAAATAGCAGCAGGCGAACGGCCCGCTATTCGTGAGCCTTTTCCTGCTGCAGAAGAATATGACGTAATTATCCTTGTATATCCGCTTTGGTGGAACACAATGCCCATGGCTGTTGAAAGCTTTTTGGAGCGCTATGATTTATCAGGAAAAACCATCCTTCCGATAGTAACCCATGGAAGCGGAGGAGCAGGAGACAGCCTTTCCGCACTGCGCCGGGCTACAAATGCCACAGTAGCATCCGACTGTCTGACCATCTACAGCAGCGATATACCTGCATCCAGACAGGCAATCGCGGATTACCTGAAAAAATATGCGGTGAAATAGAATTTACTGATGCCCGAAAATACGGCACGCTCATTTCTGCTTACGCACAGCCGCGAGCTCCTTGGCCTCTTTCCCCGTCATATGCTCTATATCCATCACCAAAACATAAAGCGCATTCGAAAGACTGCTTATCTCCTTCTCCCTGCTCTCAGCCGACTCGCCGGGAGAATACTTATCTGCAAGCAAATCAAGTCCATGACGTTTTTCCGCATCGTCATCAATAATACTGACGAAACCAAAAGCAATTACACTGCGAAAGTATGTCGTAAATTTTTCAGGCACAACCTTATCCTGTTCGATGATGCAAAAAGATGCCTTAGGATTGCGCCGCAAAGCATCCAGCTTATGCCCGTTTTTTGCCACATGAAAATAAAGCCGTCCATCATCATACGCAAAAGAAAGCGGCACTGCGTAGGGATAATCATCATCCCCATCCACCGCCAGAACACCGGAAGTTGCAACCTGCAAAATGCGATCACATTCCTCCTGCGGCAGCTGCTGATTTTTCCTTCTCATTTCCCTGAACATAAAAATCGCCCCTTATCTATCAGCAAATTTTTGCTGTATTACAAATTAAATTTTAAACTAAAAACCACGATAAAACCATTCAATTTTTGCATGATTTTTATCGTGTTTTTTTTGAATTTTTGTATGAAAATTTTTCCATAAAAACATCAAAATTTTGAGTGATTTTTTGCGTTGAAAAAAGCATCTTTTTTTGCTTAAATTTCGGCTCAAATTTTCAAGAAATTTTACACCCCAAAAAACAATCCCACAGCGTTAAAAACAATGCTGCATTTCCTTATAAAATCAACGTTTTGCGCATTACATTCCGAAAATAATTTTTAGCATTTTTAATCAAAATTTCTGCCTAAAAAGCTGCGCATTTTTTGACGAAAATTACGTGCTAAAAAATCGCAAAATTTATCATCAAAAAACATAATTCAACGTTCCCGAATATATAAAATTTGGAGTAACGAAAACAAGGTTCTGAAAAAGACCACGCTCACTTATGGGTTTCTATGTTAAGAAACCCCGTTCGGACCGCATCCATAAAGGATTTGCGGTCACTCAAAAAATAAAATTCATGCCACTCGCCTACGCTCCTTGAACTACGTTGTTTGGGGTTCGTTTTATGGTTTGTATAAATGGCTTAATTGAATAAATAAGAGGGATGAAATATGGCAACATACCATTTCACAATGAAGAATGACTCCCATAAGAACGGGAGCAGAATTGAAGGAAGAAAGAAAATTGATTACATAATGCGTGGGGGAAAATATAAAGATATTGATGAAGAAAGGATGCGTGAACACGATAAATTTCTGAATGGATTAATCTTAGATTCTAAAGAAAAAGAATACATAAATTTGAACCAGGAATACCTTTTATACGAAAGTCCATATGGCAATATTAAGATGGATCAGCACGGGAAAATATGTGTTACAAGAGATGCATCTATCGAAACAATGGCAATGGCATTATCTCTTTCAAATAATATATTTCATGATAAAATTGCTGTTTTTGGAAGCGAAAATGATATCGCAAAGCTTTTGGTTTCTGGTAAAGAAATGGACTTAGATATCCAATTTGCATATAAGCAAATTAATGATTCATACTTGAAAATTTTGGAGGCAGACAGAAATGAACGAAGAAATGACAACGCAAGATTTGGACAAGGAAAAGCTGGAAAAAGCAATCGAAAAAACGGAAGAAAAGAGATTCCACCCCTCACCTTGCTTGAATCAAATCAAACAAGATTTACTACTGGAAAACGACTCGATTCGGTGCCTCTCCTGTCCGAATGCCCTATGGTATTTAATAGCAGAACAGAAGCTGATTTACTATTGCATGGTAATGAAATAATGGGATGTCACGTAAAATATAGAAACTTTAAATCAATGACAAAAATATTCCTCTCATCATTGCAAAAATAACCCCTGCAAAAGCATTAACTGCTCTGCAGGGGTTGGTGTTTTCAGTTTAACGAACTACGAATCAGATTTTTTCTTTTCCGATGGTGCGACAAAAATCTCGCAGCAGAGAAGAGCGCCGAGCGTACCGCATACCATCAGCACCGCCATAGGCCTCGCGTCCATTTCGCCCATGATGCCCACAAGAGGTGCCATTATGCCTCCGGATATCATAGAGAAAAATCCGATAAGCGCGGCTGCGCTGCCTGCCTTTTTCCCTTGGGTGCGCATTGCCATAGAAAAGCTTGAAGCGCCCATGACAGATACTATAGGCACTGCCACAAGGAGAGCTCCCACGGCCGCTGCAAAGGGGCCGTGAAGCCATACAACAATCGCAAAAAGAATGCTGCCGACCAATCCTTGCGAAAGGGCGTAACGAAGAAGCGAAATGTCACGAACACGACCTGCAAGACGCGCAGGAACAACTCCGAAAATACCTACCGCTATACCAATCGTGCCAAAAAGAATGCTGTATTCCTGCGGCGAAATACCATAGATATTTTGAAACACAAAAGATGAGCCTGCTATGTACGAAAAGAATGCCGAAAAGAAAAAGCATTGTACCAAACACTGTCCGAAAAATGCACGGTCATGGAGAAGCTCTACAAAGCTTTTAAAGCTGCCGCCCATGCTTTTTATCCGCCGTTCATCAGGAAGCGTTTCATCCATACGCAAAGAGCCAAGCATAAGTACAAGTCCCACAAAGCACAGGAAAACGAATACACCGCGCCAAGAAACGAAATAGAGAATCTGTCCCCCAACCACAGGCCCGAGAACAGGCGTTATTCCGTTTACCAGCATCAGGAGCGAAAAGAACCTGGTTAGGTCAGCTCCTGTGTATAAATCCCTGGCAACTGCCCGCGCCGTTACGATACCAAAGGCACCTGACAAGCCCTGTATCAGACGCATTACGAGCAAAGATATGATATCCGGTGCCATCGCGCAGCCCAGAGACGAAAGCATGAATACCGTCATTCCTGCCGCAGAGGGATATTTCCGTCCGAAATGGTCACTGACAGGCCCGGCCAAAAGCTGGCCGATTGCCATTCCTGCCATGGACATTGTAAGAGTAAGCTGAATGAGCGACGCTCCTACCCCCAGCTCAGTCGTCATCTGCGGAAGTCCCGGCAAATACATATCCGTAGAAAGCGGCGCCATCGCCGCAAGAAAACCAAGGAAAGATATATCCTTAATCCTAATACCTGTTTTTACATTATCAGTCAAACAAAATCCACCTTTGCTGTCAGTTACTACGTATTTTATAACCAATAATTCTGTACGTTAAATAAAATGCAAAATAATAAGGATGCTGTAAACATCCTTGATAATTTCTGCTAAAATTTTTAACAACACCTTAGCAATAAAATGATATTTCATTATGAAAATCATACCACTGCTTAATAATTGCTTCTGACCTTGCTTCGATTACGAACATAATATCTCGCAGAACTCGTTCAGGAATCTTGGAATTATTATGCGCCAATAAGCATTTGCCGGTACGCGTAATCCATACCTTTGTTGCGGATGCCGATGGTGTACCCTGCGTTATATGCACATGAATTGGCTCTAATGGCTCACTTTCATTCGACCAAAAAAATACCAAGTATCCCGCAATCTTAAAAATTTGCGGCATTACCCAGTCCTCCTTGCCGTGCAAATTGAATAATCAGATGTGCAGTTGACTGAACAATCTCCTTTAAGCTAGCCAATTCCTCTTCATCAAATCCGTCAATTTTATCCCATTTATAGGCAGGTAAATAGCAATAAGCAGATTTGAAACCAAGGTGAATTGGTTTCTCCATGTAGACTTTTACATATTCCTTTCCCTGCTCATCGAAAAGGACATCTGAATGCACAATCTGAGTACCATCATTTAGTTCCATAAACTGATGCATCATATAATTCACATCCCTTCGAGCACTTTCTTTTTTAGTATAGCATAGGCAGCACTATTATTCCATTTCTCACAATATTGCAGTCAAAATGCTGCACCGTAAATTAATGTCTTAAAATTCTACACATATTCCCAACCATACCCACCAGCCTGGGCCCTTTTATTTTTGCAAACTGACGAGATATTGCTATTGCTTATCCGCATTTGCCTAGAAGCCTCAGATATCGACGGAAATATTTTCATTACATTCCCCGTTTTTGGATCAAGCATTTTTACTGCTTTTCGATTAACATCAATAACTTTTTTCACCCCACATTTCGGACATCCCGTTGGATGCTTGCCTGTTCTGTGCCCTACCACAGACCTATAAATATTTCCGCACTTTTTACATATCCATACAGCCTTGTAATCAGAACCAGGTTTTACCTTATCAGGAGTAACTGTTCCGTTAAGGTGCGGATGCCATTCGGCCGCAACATCAGGATATAACTCCTGCAAAGAACCACTGCGTAATTTAGTCATATATGCACGAATTTCTCGTTCATCACGTTCTATATTTATATCCACATCTGAATAGACCTGCCTTATATCCTTTCTTGTCCATATATTACAGGAAGGATCAATTCTATCCAAAAGGACGCGAATCCCCCGTGCCAAATATTTATGTTCATATAATGGTTCCGGCAACGAAAGGGTTTCATCCGCTATTAAAAAACTTTCCTCCGACGACTTTTCCATTACACGCAAAAGATAAATTCCATTTTCCTTGCATATTGCATACTTTTTCTGTTCCCGCTTTCTTTTATCCTTTTTGTGCCATGCCTCGCCATCATATTCAATTCCTAACTTGATTGAAGGAATATAAATATCTATCTCCATACCATTTGTAAAGATTTCGGTATAACGGCTAATCGCATCAGGGAACACTTTCTTTATGTAGTAAAAAAAGGCTTGTTCCGCAAATGAAGTCTGTCTGCCGGAATTGCATTTAGGACAGCATGTACCATTAACTCCGGAACGATGATTAATTGTTGCGGAATAGCTGTGCCCTTCAGGACACAGCCAATAAACACGCTTTGAAGTTCCATAGAGGACTTTATCCGGAGTCAAGTCCCCATTACGTTCATAATCCCATTCTTGAGCCAATTTCGGATGTGTGGTTGCAAGGTCATTGATTCCCGGGACTACTACCTTGCGAGCACAGCAAGGACAACCTCGCCCATTGTAACGATTGCTGATTTTTGCGCGCCATCTGTACCCGCACTTGTTACATTTCCAAAAAGCGTAAGTATTTGATTGTGAGCCTAGTTTGGTCGGGTCGATTCCAGCTTCTTTATTTTTTTCTTCGTCCCATTCATCAATAAGCCTCTGTACTTGGCTTACTGTTTCTTTTATCACACGCATAGAAAATCTCCGTTAACGATTTTATTGCTCTGCAAAATTCTTATCATTTCAACACACATTATATAATTTCGTTTCGCATTTAAAGTATACCTTTCTATATCAAAAAAAATCAACAAACCGCCCCATACATATCAATCGTGAATCCTATTGCGTGAGGTTCTTTGTTTCTGTATTATTAGATAAGAAAAATCAATTTTCAAACGGAGGTATCATCATGCGTATTCTCGGCGTAATTCTCGGTGTGCTGCTTCTAGTCGCAGGCTGCTTTGTCGGTATTTACAATTCGCTTAAGACAGCCCGCATCGACGTAGATGCACAGTACGGTCAGGTAGAAAACCAGATTCAGCGGCGCGCTGATTTGATTCCGAACCTTGTCAACACTGTCAAGGGCTACATGCAGTACGAGGAAAAAACCTTGAAGGAAGTCACGGAGGCCCGCACGAGAGTCATGGGCGCAGGCTCGCCGGAGGAAATGGCTGCTGCAAACGACCAGCTTTCCGGAGCACTCGGCCGCCTGATTGCGGTGGCTGAGAATTATCCCCAGCTCAAGTCCGATGCGCATTTCACTGAGCTTATGCGCGAAATCGCGGGCTCAGAAAACCGCATTGCTGTAGCGCGGCGCGACTACAATGACGCCATCAAGCGATACAACGTAAAAATCGAAACCTTCCCGGGCAACATGTTCGCAGGAATGATGGGCTATACACCGATGAAACAGTTCGCAGCAGAGGAAGCTGCACACGCTGTACCGCAGGTGAAGTTCTAAGGAATCCGCAGGATGAAAAAGATTGCCTTATTTCTTCTTTGTCTTGCCGCATGTCTGACGTTTTTCCTTCCTGCATGCCACGCAGCGCAGGCTCTTCCCCCTGCACCGACACAGGACATTTATCTTGTGGACAACGCAGTTATGGTGTCGCCCGAGGACAGGCAGACACTTCTTGCAGTCGGCAAAGAGCTTGACGAAAAAACCGGAGCGCAGATTGTCGTTGTTACGATGAATACGCTTGGCGGAGAAAATCTGGAGGACTACGCGAACCGACTGTTCCGCTCATGGGGAATCGGCAGAAGGGAGAAAAATAACGGTGTTCTGCTCCTGATTGCTAAGGAGGACAGAAAATTCCGTCTGGAGGTAGGCTACGGACTTGAGGGGGTCATTACCGACGGCTTTGCCGGTGAGGTTCTCGACGATATGAAGGTCTATTTCCGTGACGGGGATTATTCTCCTGCCATCGTCAAGGCTTATGGGAAGCTCGCGCGGAAAGCCTACGAAGCAGAAAACATGGAGGTTCCCAAAAGTGTGGAGGACGCAGAGGATGAGTTTCCTTTCTGGCTTGGGATTCTGTTTCTCGTCGTGCTCAGCGCTATCGCCCTTCTCCTGATTTTCTTTTTCTATCGGGTCATAATGGGAATTCTTCTTTGGGGACTTTATCTTTTGAGCTCAGGCTTTATTGACTGGCGGTACGACTTTGATCTGAGTTTCAAAGACTTCCTTGGTTTCGGAGGAGGCTCATCGGGCGGACGCGGTGGCTTTGGCGGCGGAAGCTCGGGTGGCGGCGGTTCTTCCGGCGGATGGTAAAAGGAGCAAACTATGAATATAAAAATAAAACGGCTTTTCTCTGTTTTTGTTTTTCTGTTCGCGTGGCTTACTGTGCTTCTGCCCTCGTGCAACGCGGCAGAGATTCCTCCCATGCCCACGCAGGATATTTATATCCAGGACAAAGCAAACATGGTCAGTGCGGAGGACAAGGCAAAAATTCTTGCCATGGGCAGAGCTCTCGACCAAGCGACACGGGCTCAGATAGCAGTGGTGACGATAGATTCACTGGACGGGGATAACCTTGAAGAATACGCTAATAAGCTCTTCCGCAACTGGGGCCTGGGCGACCAGAAGAAAAACAACGGTGTCCTGCTTCTCATTGCAAAGAATGACAGAAAGTTCCGCATCGAGGTTGGCTACGGCCTTGAGGGAACCATTACCGACGGCTATGCCGGTACGGTGCTTGATGGCATGAAAGCTCAGTTTCGGGCAGGAAACTACTCCCCCGCAATCCTCGCAGCCTACGGACAGCTTGTCCGAAAAGCATACTCAGCAGAGGGCCTGACCCCTCCTGCGGAAGTAGAAACGGCTGTGTCGGCGGCAAAAACAAAGCAAAACGTCGTAACCGAGGAAGATGTGGACGATATGTCATTTTGGGAATTAGCCGTGGGCGCCATAATCGGAATAGGCCTTATCGGGGTTCTCATCTGGTGCCTCTGGCAGATGTTCTATACGCTTCTCATGGGACTCAGCTACCTGCTCCTGCTTCTTTCCTCCGGCGCTATCGACTTTACGGATAAATTCCCCACCGGCGGCGGTGGCGGCAGTGGCGGATACTCCGGCGGCGGTCATTCCGGTGGCGGCCATCACTCCTCCGGCGGCGGTCACGGTGGCAGCTCCGGCGGTGGCGGTTCTTCCGGCGGCTGGTAACAAAATAAAAGACCTGAATGAATGCGAAAACTGCATTTGTTCAGGTCTTTTTGCGTTCATAATATAACTCGGCAAAAGATGTCCCCCACTTCTGCCCTAAAGGACTAGCTGCGCGTCGTAAGTGGGGGCTGGGACTAATAACAGGCGGTGAGCATATCTCTCCCGCCTCGCGCGACGCGAAGCTAGTGCCATTGGCAAAATGCCGCAGAGGAAAGTTTGCCTATGGCAAACTTTAATTGAAGGCATTATAATTAATCATTCGATGATTCAGGTTGATGGCAATTTTGAAATCTGATAAAATGATTTTAGTAAATTTGATAAAGTCACTTTTACGAATTTGATAAAATAAATTTAGCATATTTGATAAAATCGATACCATAAATTTGTGAAAACGAGGTGCGTAAAATGCAAAACAATGACTACCGCTCCAGAATTATCGACAGCATAATAAAAGACCATCTTGAAGCGTTCGGCGCTGTCTGCATTGAAGGACCGAAATGGTGTGGAAAGACATGGACTGCCATGCACAATTGCAACAGTCAGTTTATGCTGGGTGATTCAAAAGATAATTTTCAAAACCGTAAGCTGGCACAGCTTGATCCCGCTATGATTTTGAAGGGAGAAGCCCCACGACTCATTGATGAATGGCAGGAGGTTCCGAGTATTTGGGATGCTGTACGCTATGAAGTGGATAGTCGTCAGGCACAGGGGCAGTTCATTCTGACCGGCTCATCTACCCCGAAAAGAAAAGGCATAATGCACAGCGGTGCAGGGCGCATCGTTCCTCTCCGAATGCGTACAATGTCCCTATGGGAATCCGGCGATTCTGACGGGAAAGTATCTCTTCACTCCTTATTTACCGGAGACGTCGAGACACAGCTGACCGGAGACGTCGAGCTGAAAAAAATAGCGCAGCTCATTGTCCGCGGCGGCTGGCCCCAAAGTCTGACGGTTCCGAAGGAAAAATACCACCTTCTCCCCCAGGGTTATATTAACGCCATAATCGATGACGGCTCTAACCGCCTTGATGAAATAAAAAGAGACAGCTCAAAAATGATTCGCCTGCTGAAATCTTTGGCAAGAAACGAATCAACGACCGTATCAAACAAGACACTCAAAAAAGATATTATGGATGTTGATGGCATTGCTATAAGCGACCCCACCATTGCAGAATATCTGGATGTCTTTCGCAGATTGTATCTAATCGAAGACCAGCCACCTTTCAGCCCCGGTGTTCGTTCATCGGTACGAGTCAAGCAAAGCAGCAAGCGTCACCTGACCGACCCCTCCATTGCCTGCAGCCTGCTTGGGCTGAACGAAGAAGGCCTTATCAACGACCTTAATACAATGGGTTTCCTGTTTGAATCCATGTGCGAGCGCGACCTGTGGCTTTATGCTATGCCCCACGGTGGCAAGCTCTTCCATTATCAGGACTATCGTGAAAAAGAAATCGACGCGATTGTGGAAATGCCAAACGGCGACTGGGGCGCGTTCGAAATCAAACTGGGCGCCCATCAAATTGATTCCGCCGCAGAAAATCTTTTGAGCATCCGCGCCGATATTGCAAAAGAAGGCAAAGGAAAAGAACCAAAATTTCTCTGTGTCCTCTGTGGCTTAAGCAATGCCGCATATAAACGCGAAGATGGTGTATATGTTGTTCCCGTTACCTCGCTGAAACCGTAAAAAAAGATGTGACAAAGACTTTATTTTTGTCACATCTTTTTTATTACCTACCAAGCAACGACAACTGCCAAAAATACTTCTTAGCGATTAAGTTTTTCCTTCAGCAACCGAATAAGATAATCTGTGTGTATTCGCTTGCCTTCTTCGTTAAGGTGGTAACAGCTATCATAAAACAGCTCTGCATCATAGATGCAATCGTTGTAGTTTCCGAGAATTTCAACATCATTTTCACGATAAAAAGCTTCAATAGCATGTATTCTTCCCAAGTCCTTGTCCGAAAATTTCTTTTCGCCATGTAGCAAATTAGGCCATGCAGCATAAACAGTTATGTTACTTTGATGACAATAACTGATAAAATCTTCCAGTTCCTTTTGGGCATCACTCGATATTGAATCGTTAGGAAACATTTCTCCCATATATGTTGTCAAGTCTTTTTTCTTTGCTACAGGATTATAGGTCATATCCCCATTTTTATTGAGATATTTGCGGTCATAATGCTCATCATCTTCATTCTCTGCTAATATAATCCGCTTCCACGTTATCTTAATTAAAGTTTGTATATTCATCGATTTTATAAAAATAATCTTATCGACAAATGACATGTCGTAAAAAAAAGCAGGATCATAACCTGCTATATATGCAACATATCCCAAGGACGGGTTCATTTTATCATCGTCGTAAAAATCATATTCAAGCGGGAGAATAACGGTATCACCGCTGTGAATATATTTCTTTGCCCTATGAAAAATATAAAAATGAAGCGGCGCTGCTACACCATAGTTAACTGTAGGAATTCGAAATTCTTTTTCAATTTTTTCAGTGTCAACGCCAAAAAGAGTATTTGAACCGGAAATGAACATTATTTTAGGTGCGTTTATGGAATTTGCATACGAATCTTTGACCTGAAAAAAGCCATCACAATTGTATGTCGCCATATTAGGGTATCCTAAATTAGCAAAGAACAATAATGGTTTTGGTGCCAAACCTGCAATCATTGCTAAAGCAAAAATGATGATGTATCTCCGGTAAAAACTCACGTTTTATACGCCCCTTAAAATTGAAAATATAAAAATTCTGATTCGACATAACCCATAGAATGAAGTATTATTGCAAAAAGCATTCCCAACACCCCTGCCAACACCGTCATACGCCGCGGGTGTGATTGCATACGACTGATGAAAAGCTGTGGGTTAGGAAAGCACGCAAGAACCACGGTTAATACCACTAACAACGCCCCTGTATTCAACAGGCTGGAAGTAACTGTCCATTTGATAAACTGCACTCCATACTGACTAAGGAACGACAGATATTTCGCATAAAATCCACCATCTGGCAAGGCAATGTTATGCACATTCACCATTGCAGACAACACTGCCACAGCATCACCTACACTGTTCGCCCTAAAAAATACCCAGCACACGACAACACACATGAAAGTAAGTCCCCAATTAACCACACCAGGAAGATTTATTTTCAGTCTTCGCCAGCAGTGATTCACCATCAGGAAAACACCGTGAAGTCCACCCCATAAAATGAAAGTCCAGCCTGCCCCATGCCACAATCCAATAAGCAGCATACTGACAAAAAGATTCCGCATCTTCATGAACTCTCCGTCACGGTTGCCACCCATGGGAACATAAAGGTAATCCTTCACCCACTGCCCCAGAGTCATGTGCCATCGCCGCCAAAAATCAATCATGCTTTGCGCCTGATATGGTGAATTAAAGTTCACCGGAAATTTCAGATTAAACATCAGCCCCAATCCAATTGCCATTTCACTATAACCGGAGAAATCAAAATAGAGCTGAAAAGTATATGAGAGCGCCCCTATCCACGCCTCGAAAAATGTCAGGTTGTCAGCCATTGAAAATACTTTATTAACGATAGGCGCAAGATTGTCAGCAATCAAAACTTTTTTCGCCAATCCCATTACAAAAAGAGTCAGTCCCAACGCTACATTTTCAATATTGACGTGAAAAGTCTTTTCTGACGTGAACTGTGGAAGCATTTCCTTATGGCTGATGATTGGACCCGCAATAAGATGGGGAAAGATTGTCACAAATTCGCAATAGGTGAGAAAATCATGCTTTGCTGCTTCGTTCCGATACACGTCTACAAGATACGCTGACTGCGTGAAAGTAAAAAAAGAAATGCCAAGGGGCAGAATTATGTTTGGCAAATCAAATGCGTTCCCGCTAAGGTCATTGATTGTAGCGATGAAAAAATCCGTGTACTTAAAATATCCCAACAATGCAATATTGCCTGTTAATCCTATAATGAGCCATAATTTCTTTCGGCTTGTTTCTCCTATATTCTTCCCCATGAAATAGTTGAATAATATGGATGTAAAGAGCAACGGAACATAGCGAATATCCCAGTATCCGTAAAAGGTAAAAGATGCCGCTACCAGCAGCAAAGTCGCAGCTCGATGGCCCACATATCTTGCTGTGAGGAAAAACCCTGCAAATACAATAGGTAAGTAAACACAAATAAACGCATACGAGTTAAATAGCACAAACCCCACTCCCTGCAAATCAAATCCAGATTTAATTTTACAATCCATTTAGGATAATTTCAATATTATTATCCTAAATGGACAATTTATGACAACACTATCGTACTCTGATTACAGGGGGGAATGGTGCATGTTTGGTGAACGATTAAGAAACCTACGGGAACATCAGGAAATGTCTCAGGGCGAAGCCGCACAAAAGCTAGGCATTACACAAAATACTTATAGCCGTTATGAACGTGGCATTCGAGAACCTGATTATGAGACGCTGAAAAAGATTGCAAATTTCTATGACGTTTCCATAGATTATCTGCTTGGCAACGATGACCCGTCAATAGAAGAAGATTTAACAGATTTGGAAAACATACTGATGAACGGCAGATATACGATTTACGCACATTTCCCTACCGATGATGAACGGGAAACTCTCAGAGATTTTCTCCGCGTTCTGTATCGACGAAAATAACGTCATTTAAGCCCGAAAAAAGAGCCCGTTGCATTAGGCAAATTGCTTAATGCAACGGGCTCTTTTTTCAAATATTCACATCACACACTTATATCCTCGTTTTTCGTGAGCTTGAAGAACAGCAGCAGCGAAAGAATAGAGGTCAGTGTCAGAATCGTGGAGTACGCGGCAGCGTTGCCGAAGTTGCTGCGGATAACCTCCGCGTAAATCGCAACGGTCAGTGTACTTGTGGACTGTGTATAGAGGATAATCGAGGAGCTGAGCTCGCTGATAAGCGTTATCCAGCTCATGATTGCGCCTGCGAGAACACCCGGCAGCATCATGGGAACCATGACCTTGCGGAAGGAGGTGAACTCACTTGCGCCTAGGCTCACAGCAGCCTCCTCCACGCTTGGAGAAATCTGTCCTATGATGGCTGTACTGGAGCGTATGGTGTACGGCATACGGCGTATCGTCAGCGAAATTATGATGATAAGCGCCGTTCCCGAAAGGACGATAAGCCCTGAGTTGAAGCTGGAAAGGAGCGCGATACCAAGAACAGAACCCGGAATGATGTACGGGAACATGGTCAGAGTATCCAGAAGACTTGTAAGCATAGACGGCTTACGCACCGTGAGATAGGAAATCAAAATACCCAGTACGACAACGAATACGATGGCTGCCAAGCCGAAGGCATACGTGTTGAATATAGACGAATTATCCTTCGCGAAAAGAGTATTCTCATAATTCATCAGCGAGAAGCTGCCTGTATAGACCGCGCCTCCCACCGTTTCAAGGAACGATGTGAAGATAACCGTGAGCTGCGGAAGCATTGCGATAAAGCAGACGCCGTAAACGAAAAGATACGACGCAATTTTTTCCATTCCCTTTGCTTTTACAGGCTGCATAGGTTTAAGAGCTGTCATTGCATAGGAATAGTGCTTTGCCATCATGCGCTGCAGGAAGAACAGGAAAAGCGTAATCGCCACGACAATAACGCAGAGCGAAGCCGCGAAATGGTCGTCCGTGGATACCTCACCCATGAACTGGGTGTAAATGAGTACCGGGAAGGTCTTATAGCCCTCACCAATGAGCATTGGCGTACCGAAATCCGAGAACACGCGCATGAACACGAGAAGCGAGCCTGCAAGAAGTGACGGCATGACCAAGGGCAGTATAATCTGACGCACGCGGTCAAAAGCACCGCAGCCAAGGCTTTCAGCCGCTTCGTTAAGTGAGCTGTCCATATTTTTCAGCGCGCCCGACACGTACATATAAATCAGCGGGAAGGACTGCAGAGAGAATACCAAAACGATACCGGCAAAGCCGTAAATTCCGCCGAAGTGAATTCCGGGCAGCTGGTTAATAAGCTGCGTGATGAAGCCGTTTCGTCCCAAAAGCTGAATCCATGCGTACGCTCCGATAAACGGTGGCGAAAGGTACGAAATAACGATAAGAATATTTACGTATTTGCTGGCAGGAATCTTATAGCTGCGCAAAAGATATGCCATAGGAAGTCCGATAAGTGCTGCCAAAAGCGTTGAGCAGATTGTTACGCTGAAGCTGTTTACCAGAGTGCTCCAGTAGAATTTCCGCCCGAAGAACTTCGTAAAATAATCAAGCGTAAGCTGATGATTTACAGGGTCAACTACGCTCTGATACATGATAAGAAACAGCGGATATACGACGAACAGTACAAAGAAGCACAGAATGACGAGTGTAAACGCCATCCAGATGCTTGGCTTTTTCAGGCTCATGCCGGCTCACCATCCTCGTCATCCGCGATAAGTGTGCGGCTTCCGTCAGCGGTGAACACATTGATACGCTGCGGCAGAACACGGAGCTTTACCTTCGCTCCGTCAGGAAGGATTGCGTTTGCGTCCGACGGCGTAATGACCTCAACGTCCTTCCCGTCAGCGAGACGCATGAAGTAGTGCGTGGATATACCAAGGAATACCGAGCTGAGGACTGTAGCTTCGAGACCCTCTCCATCCTTTGCAACGGCAAACTCCTCAGGACGTACCGCAACCATAACAGGAGCGTTCTCCCATTCATCTCCGAGTATGGTGGTATCAATATTCGTCATTGCTTCGACATAGCCGCCAAAGTCTACGGCAGGCATTCCGTTTACCTTGGTCAGCTTTGCGTCAAAGAAGTTGGAAAGGCCGATAAAGTGGGATACAAAACGGTTATATGGGCGCTGATAAATATGCTTTGGCGTACCTACCTGCTGAATAACTCCGTCATTCATTACCGCAATACGGTCGGAAACGGCAAGGGCCTCCTCCTGGTCATGAGTAACATAGACCGTGGTAATTCCTACCTTCTGCTGAATAGATTTGATTGCGTTGCGCATTTCAACACGCAGCTTCGCGTCAAGATTGGACAGCGGCTCGTCCATCAGAAGCACCTGCGGATGGATGACTATTGCACGGGCCAAAGCCACACGCTGCTGCTGACCGCCTGAAAGCTGTGTCGGCATGCGGTCCTTCAGATGTCCTATTTTAACGACATCAAGGATTTCTTCAACCAGCTTTTTCTGCTCGTCCTTTGGAATATTTCTCTGCTTCAGGCCAAAAGCAACGTTGTCCGCAACGGAAAGATGGGGGAAAATCGCATAGTTTTGGAAAACCATACCCATGTTGCGCTTGTTGACAGGAATATCATTGATAACATTGCCGTCAACCGCGATAGTACCGCCCTCAATGGAGTTAAATCCGATAATCATGCGCAGAAGCGTTGTTTTGCCGCAGCCCGACGGGCCGAGCAGGGTGAAAAATTCTCCCGGTTTTATTGACAGGGACAGCCCTTTAATAACCGTATTATCCTGATATTTTTTTATTACATCAGAAATTTCGATGGAAACACTCATTTCTTTTTCCTTAACTCCTTCTCAATAAAAAACGCCGACACATAAAGTATCTCCCATGTGCCGGCGCTCTCGTTTTCTATCTTACATGGATTTTTCAAGGTGCTCCGTGAACATCTTGGTAAACTTGTCTTTGTTCTCCGATACCCATTTCTCATCGAATTTCGGAGCAATCTTGATTTTGTCAGCAGGTGTCATGTAATCTGCGAGCTTAGCACCCTGACGAAGCGGGCGCACCGTCAGCGTTGTGCCTACGAGGTTCTGAATCTTTTCAGACAGCATGTAGTCGATAAATTTCTTTGCGTTCTCAGGATGTTTGCAGTTCTTGATAATCTGAACGCTCTGCGGAGCATAAAGAGCGCCTTCCTTCGGGAAAACAACCTTTACGTGTGCGCCGCTCTTCACGAGAGAAGCCGCAGGATCCTCCCATGTAAGACCTACAGCATACTCACCGCCTGCTACGCCTTTATAAACCTGACTGGAGCTGTTGGACATCTTGCCCTGAAGCTGAGCGAGGAATTTATCCACATAGTTCCATGCGCCTTCGCTGAACGGCTCACCGTTGCCCATGTCATAGAGCATAACGACGAGGGACTGGAATGCCGAGGAAGAATTGACCGGGTCGCCGAAAGCAATCTTGCCCTTAAGAGCAGGATTCAAAAGATCGGCAAAGCCCTCAATCTTCATGTCCTTAGTCATATCCGTATTAACAATCATGACCGTCGGGTCAGAGAATGCCGGCGTGAAGAATTTCGTCGTGTTGCGGAATTCCGGCATCATGTTTTTGTCCTCAGGAGATACATATTCCTGGAAAAGATCCTTCTTGGATGCGAGCATAGCTTCGCTTCCTGCCCAGAGAATATCTCCAAGCGGGTTAGCCTTCTCCGACGCGACGCGCTTAACGACCTCGCCCGTGCCGGCTACGACTACATTTACCTTGATTCCCGTGTCTTTCTCAAAGTTCTGGATAACTGCATTGTTCAGGCTCTCACTGCGTGCTGTGTAAACTGTGAGCTCCTTGTCTCCGCCCTTTGGTGCATCTGCTTTTTTGTCTCCGCCGCCGCAGCCGCCCAAGAGCATTGCCAGAGCACAAAGGAGTGTCCCCAGCAAGAGGAATGATTTTTTCATTTTCCGTCGCCTCCGTTGTTTATTGATTATTCAATCAATCTCAATAATGAAATTATATCATTTCGTTTCGCTATCTTCAACCGCCATTTAGGGAAACCCCTATCAGCTTATGATCCATCGTGTATGGCTTCCTTCTTCGTCCTTTGTGACAATAAGCTGGTCTTCAATACTCTGCTTAAGCTCCGAAACATGAGAGATTACTCCTATCAATCTGTCTCCCCCCGCCATCCGCTGAAGAATCCTCACAGCCTGTCCGCATTTTGCCCCATCAAGAGAACCAAAGCCCTCATCAATGAACATGACATCAAGGCGGATTGCCGCTGTTTCTGCCTGAATCTGGTCTGCCATGCCAAGAGCAAGGGAAAGAGCAGCCATGAAGGACTCGCCGCCGGAGAGAGAATCTACCCTGCGCTCATTGTTATTCACGAAGGAATACACCATGAGGTCAAGTCCCTGATTTTTCCCAGTTGCCGCATTTTCGTTGTCCATGAGCTGAAGCTCGAACTGTCCTCCGGACATTATGGAAAATCTTCTGTTAGCAGCAATAAGAATATTTTTTAAGTAATGCCTTTGTACAAATGTTTCAATATCCATTCGTCCGCCTGTAACATTTCCAGAAAGTCTGCTGTACAGGGAGTCGATAACCCCATATCTGTGCATACGTTCCTTTCTTTTATCCAGACCGTTCAAAAGATTTTCATAGGCAGCTTTATTCGTCTTTACACGTCCTGAAAGCTCCTCATACTCCAGCTGTACCTTCTTCGCGGCAGCATCCGATGCTTCAGCCTCTGCCCGCAGTGCTTCTATATCCGGCTTTGACTTTCCGTTAACCACCTCTGCCGCAGACTTTGCTATTGCCTTCGCTCTGTTCATGACATCACTGAACTTCTGAACCTCTTTTCGCAGTCGTTCCACATCTTCTTTTTTATGACTGCCTGTAAGCTCCTGCCATTCAAGCTCAGAAAGATCTTTTTCCTTGCACATCATCTTGTATTCTTCAAGCCGTTTTTGTAATTCCTCTCTCTTTTTTGGTATCTCCTTTTCGCAGCTCTCAATCAGTGCTTTTGCTTCGGTCATTGCTTTGGCTGCTTTTTCAGCCTCATCATGCGCTGCCGAAAGCATTTTATCCTTATCTGATTTTTCTTTTTGAGCCTTTTGAAGTGCTTCCTTCGCTTCAGCCTCCGTTGTATATTCGTTCTTTCTTTTCTTCAGCGTTTCAAAGGCCGCTGCCGCAGTATCGCTTCCGGTCCTTGCTTCACTTTCTTTTTGTGAGGCCAGCTCCTCTGCGTTTTTCAACGCTTCACGATTTTCGTCCGTTTTCTGCAGTTCTTTTTGCAGCTCGTTGTACCTGTCGGTTTTCTTTTTAAGCGTTTTTTCCTTCTCATCAAGTTCCCCGTGTGCTTCCGCAATCATTTTCTCAGCAATGGGAAGCCGAAGCTCCTCAGGAACCTCAATCACCTTTTGCATTGCATTTCTAAGTGAGCCAAGCAGCCCCTTTAGCTCTTCTTTCTTTGCTTCAAGTGCCGCATTTTTGTCTCCGGCATCCTTTGATGCCTTATCCTGTGCTTTTGAACAGCATTCCGCTTCCGCTTTTGCATGTTCCACCATTTCACGGGTCAGGTTTTCCTGCCCTTCAGGAAGTCTGCAGGGCGCAGGGTGCTCCAAAGAGCCGCACACAGGACAAGGCTCGCCATCATGCAGCTTTTCTCTTGCAAGGAACCCTGCCTGCGCATCGAGGAAAGATTTTTGTATGGAAACAAATTCACTGTTTGCTGTATCATATTTCTTTCTTTCCGCCTCATATTTCTCAACCGCAGCCTTGTATTCAGCACTGCATTTACGATACTCATCATGCGCTGTTTTTGCAGCGATAAGATGTGACTCCGCCTCCCTTATGGAAGCAATTTTATTTTCCACATCCTTGAGTTCTGCCCCTGTATTCTGCAAGGAATCCGCTTCTTTACGCTTTTCACTGATATCCCTGTCAAAATTTTCCAGTGCCTGCTTCGCCTTTTCCCTTTCGGCAGCCGCCTTTTCCCACATGCCTCTCGCGGTGCTGGCCGCTTTTTCGGCACTTGAGAGTTCCTCAAAAAGCTTCATAGCGGCATCAGTCTTTACCTTTACCGCTGCCAGCAAGCGCTCGGCTTCCTGCTGCGTGGTCTTGGCCTCATCCTCTGCTTTTGCCGCATTCCCGGACTTTTCCGTAAGCTTCGGCAAAAGCTCTTTCTGTGCAGCAAGCTTTTCCCCGGAATTGCGAAGGTCTTTATCTGCGTCTTCAAAACGATTATAAACCGCAAGAATATCGTATGCTGTGTCTATCTGCGTCGAAAGCTTTTCCTTTTCCTTCATAGACGACTCAAGTACTTCATTTTCCTTTATGGTCTTCCTTGCCTGTTCAAGCTGATCAAAGGAGATCAAAAGAGTTTCCGCCTGTGTAAGCAGCTCCTTCTTTTTATCTCTGATTTGCGCAGCTTCCCCTCGCTCAGCATCAAGCTTCGAAAGCCTGTCTGCTTCCTTTTCACAGAAAGGAGCAAGCCCTTCCAAAAGGGCCTCAAGCTCCGCGACAGCAGGCTTTTTCGACGTTTTTATTGTATCGCGGAGCGCGGAAAGCTCCTCTTCCTCCGGGAACTGCAGGATTCCTGTCTGTGCCTTTACCTCTGCCCAGAGCTTCTCTATTTCCGCCTGTTCGGTTCCCTTACGCTGCTTCAGCTCTTCTACAATCTTTTGATAAACTCCTGTATCAAAAAGGCGGCGGAATATTTCTTTCTTTTCGTCCGATTTTGCAACCAGCAGACGACGGAATTCGCCCTGTGCAATCATGCCGACCTGCATGAACTGCTGCTTTGTAAGTCCGATGAGCTCGATTATCTTCTCATCTGTGGTCTTGGCATCGTAAACAGCACCGTCAGGCATCAGAAGCGTAACCGATCCCGATTCCTCTTTTGTCCCCTTGCCTCGCTTCAACGGTCTGACATGGCGTGGCACACGCGTTACCGTATAGGTTTTTCGTTCACCGCCATCCTCCTCGGTAAAGGTAAGCTCAACAAAGGGCTCAACATCTATTCCGACAAACTGACTCTGCAGCGCTTCTCCTTCTTTTCTTGTATCCCCGGCACTTACTGCGCCGTAAAGGGCAAAAACCATCGCGTCAAATATTGTGGTCTTTCCTGCCCCAGTATCACCAGTAATAAGGAAAAGATTCTGGTTAGGTATAGTAAAATCAATAACGGTCTTCTTTCCATAGGAGCCGAAGGCCTGCATCACAAGCTTTTCAGGGCGCATGTCAGTTCACCTCCCTGGCGGTATTTATGACCTCACGTAAAATACCCTTTTCTTCATCATTCAAATCCTTCAAAAATTCAGTACAAAGCTCGTAGGCATCCAAATGCTTAAGCCCTGTAAGTTCCACCTGATAATCTGCCGCGCGGTTTTCCTCCCTGCGGATTTCCAGGAGATGAGTAAAAGCAAAATGAAGACGGTCCTGCATATCAAAGGAATCATTTCCATTCACGTCTGTCAGAATCACTGTCACATAGTCATCCGACGGCTGAGCCAAAATTTCCTCCAGATTTCCTTTGAGTACGCGCACCTCACGCAGTGGCTTCAAAGGAAGCACCTCTGTTTTTATTTCGCCTTTCGCTTCAAGCGTTACCTCAATAACACCTTTCTCCTGCCCTGCCTCGCTGACAGAACACGCAAGCGGCGTACCGCAGTAACGGATAAGCTCCGAGCCGACCTTCATTGGCTTATGTATATGGCCAAGGGCAGCATAATCAAAGGACTTTAGAAGCTCTGCGCTTACGGCATCTACGTTCCCGACAGTGCAGATTTCCGATTCCATGCGCTCTATGTTTTGGGCATCCTCGCCCGACGGCAGGAAAAACTGGTGGCTCACCAGCACATTGCGTTCATCAGTGTTTATATTCTCCCGTGCAAAAAGACGGCGCAAGGATTCCTCATAGGAAAGCCCTGCCTCTCCTTCCTTTGCAACTATGCCCCTCACCATAGACGGCTTAACAAATGGCAGAAGATAAAAATTCACAGGACCGTTTTCATCCTTAAGCGTAACCTTTTCGATACGTTCATCATCTGAACGCGGTGGAAGTCCAATCATATGAATATGATGGCGGCTTAAAATTCCACGGAACACATTCACCCGCGAGCCGCTGTCATGATTTCCGCTTATCATCATAAGCTCTGCCTTTGGAGCAGCCTCCGTAAGCATCATGACAAATTCGTCAAAAAGCTCCACAGCCTCTGCCGACGGAACCGCTTTATCATATATATCTCCGGCTATGACAATGGCATCCGGCTGCCTTTCCCCCGCATATTCAGCGATTTCCTTAAAAACATGCCTCTGATCCTCGCTGAGGTCATGATTCATAAGCTTCAGTCCGATATGCAAATCCGACAAATGAAAAAAACGCATATACCCGCCTCCGAATAGTGTTTAATTAAAAATATTATGCCTTAAATCAGAGTTTGCCACAAGCAAACATTTTATCCTTATCATTTAATGTAGTTTTTGACTAAACAAACAATTTTTGTTATTATCTAATTATTCAGATAAAATTTTTATAAGTCTGGAGATGAGGTATTGTGGTTACTTTTTTGTGTGCTTTGGGTGCTTTAATTTTGGGGTACATTATTTACGGCACATTCGTTGAGAAACTGTTTCGACCGACGGATAAGCCAACTCCTGCCATGATTCATAATGACGGGGTTGATTATATCCTGCTTCCAACCTGGAAAGCGTTTCTGATACAGCTTCTGAACATTGCCGGTCTCGGTCCTATATTTGGCGCGCTGGGGGGCGCACTTTGGGGGCCTTCGGTTTATTTTTGGATTGTCCTCGGAACGATTTTTGCCGGCGGCGTCCATGATTATCTCTCGGGAATGATTTCTGAGCGTGAGGACGGACAGAGCATATCCGAGGTAGTAGCAAACCACATGGGAGACACCATGGGCTTCGCAATAAGGGTTTTCTCTGTAGTACTACTTATCCTTGTTGGAACAGTTTTCATGACAGGCCCTGCAGGTCTTCTTTCAAAGCTTACAGGTGTATCAGTATCCATAGTACTGCCCTGCGTTTTGCTGTACTATTTCCTCGCGACATTACTTCCGATTGATACGTTGATTGCCCGTTTTTACCCGCTGTTCGGCGCCTGCCTGATTATAATGGCAATCGGGATTATGGGAGGCATGCTGCTTGGTGTCGGCGGACATACCATGCCGGAAATGCAGCTGGCAAATCTCCATCCAAAGGGAGATGCAATGCCAATCTGGCCGCTCATGTTTATCACTGTCGCATGCGGTGCTATCTCGGGTTTTCACTCCACTCAGTCGCCGATTATATCCCGCTGCCTGAAAAATGAGCATCTGGGACGTCCTATCTTCTACGGCTCGATGGTTGCAGAGGGCATCATTGCTCTTATCTGGGCTGCTGCGGGAATAACCTTCTACGACGGCACAAACGGACTGGCAGCTGCCATGGCAAAGGGCGGCGCAGGAAGCGTTGTTTACGAAATCTGTACCGGCTTTATGGGCGGTGACGGAAGTATGACAGGATATATAGGTGCAACTCTGGCAATGCTTGGAGCTATCGCATGCCCGATTACATCAGGCGACACGGCCTTCAGAAGTGCCCGTCTTACTTTATCAGACTGGTTCAAGGTAAAGCAAAAGAATATGGTCAACCGACTGATGTTTGCCGTTCCACTGCTTGCGATAGGCGGTATACTCTCGCAGATGAATTTCGATATCATCTGGCGTTATTTCTCATGGACCAATCAGACTTTGGCTATGATTGTTCTTTGGACGGGTGCGGTTTATCTGCACAAAACAATCAAAGACAGCAAGGCCTGGCTCATGGCAGCAATCCCTGCGGCTTTCATGTCAGCCGTTACCTTCACCTACATAATACAGGCAAAGGAAGGCCTGCAGTTAGGAACCAATATCAGCTATCCTGCGGGTTTAGCCTTCGCAGTCGTTTGCATAGTCTTGTTTGCAAGAAAAATATCACAGGATTAAAAGACAGCCGCCGGCGTTCTCAGACGCCCGGCGGCTTTTCTTATGGTTTATTCACTTTGCTTACAAAATTCCCTTGAACAATTCCTTATCAAGTTTTTCCACGGCAAGGTTCGAGTAATTCAGAACAAAAATATGCGCGGCCTCCGGCTTTGGATTTTCATAATATGCAGCAAGCGGACGCATACGAATACCCTTCTCCTCAAGCCGGCGTACTATTTCCTCATCATTGCGTTTTGTATTGAATTTCAATAGGAAATGCAGCCCTGAGCCGCGTTCAATGATGGAAAGACGTTTGCTGTTTTCCTTTGAACGCAGAAGCGTCAGCAGCTCCTCCCTGCGGCGGCGGTAAACATTTCGCATACGGTTTATATGCTTTTCAAAATAACCTTCATGTATAAACCTGGCAAGCGTATACTGCTCGAAATTCGACACGGTACAATTGTAAAAGCCGACCTTTTCATTAAAAGGGCGAACCATATTCACAGGAAGAACCATATAGCTTATACGTATCGTCGGAGTCAAGCTTTTGCTGAAGGTATTCATATAAATGACATGCCCTTCAGCGTCAATGCTCATAAGTGTGGGAATCGGCCGTCCGGTCATTCTGAACTCGCTGTCATAATCATCCTCGATAATGCAGCGGCCCTGCTTCTGACCTGCCCAGGAAAGCAGCTCGTACCGACGGCTGACGGGCATAATTATTCCCGTAGGGAAATGATGCGACGGACTGATATGAAGAATATCGGTCCCAAGACGCTCCACATCCTCAAGCTTTATTCCCTGCTCATCCATATCCGCAGTCCCGCAGAAGGCTCCGCTGCCGGCGTAGACCTTCTTTATGCGGTCATAGCCGGGATTTTCCACGCAGAATCTTTTGTCCCTGCCAAAAAATTTCACCAGAAGGCTGTATAAATACTCCGTTCCTGCCCCGACTACAATCTGTTCCGGCGCCACATTAAGCCCACGAAAATTTCTCAGGTGCTCCGCAATTGCCTGACGCAGTGCAAATACCCCGTTGCTCGGAGAACGAACAAGCAGTTCCTCGGAGGCCTCGCTGACAATCTGTCTTAAAAGCCTGGTCCATACCGCAAAGGGAAAATCCTCAGGCCGCATCGTATTAGCAGTGAAATCTATACGCCACTTTACTGGCTCGGGCTCCGCAGTAATCTCCGTCACAGGGCGCATCGTCTGCACAGGTGGCTTTTCTATTGTTTCCGTCACAAAAAAGCCGCTTTTTGGCACTGAATAGCAGTAGCCCTCTGCCATTAACTGTCCATACGCATTCTCCACGGTTATAGTGCTTATCCCCAAGTTACGCGCCAGTGCCCTTTTTGAGGGCAGCTTTTCCCCCGGAGCCAGCCGTCCCTCAAGAATATCCTCCCGAACACATCTGTAAAGATGCTCGTAAAGCGGTGTTTTCCCTATATGCTCAAAAGAATATGTCAGCATAGCCTACTCCCTGCAGCCGCAGTGAAAGGCATGCGGTGCGCGGCGAACCATCTGCATTACAAGATTTTCGGAATTAGGCATAAGGAACACCGTATATTGATGCCATATATACGGTTCTTCAGTGCTGCGGCGACGGCGGAATTCCTCGGAAAGATAACCTGCTTCCGCGTCTTCTATCCGCTTAATCAGTGTATCAGGCTCAGCAAAAGCCAGGTACGCATCCCGATCCTCCGGATGAACAAAAATCTCCGCGTAAAGTCTGCAGCTCTCCTTTAGCTTATAATGCCGCGCATCATCACCATCATAAAATGCTCCTAAGCTTATTATAGTTTCCGCATAATCCTCATCAAAGTGTATTAGCGCAACGTCATCATAGCTCATAGCCATCGCCATAAGATATCTGTTGAACCGAGCTATCTTTTTCGTGTCTGCGTGCACCGTCATTGTCTCCAGAGAATTTACGAAGATATATTTACCGTCCATCTCTGAAATGGCCTCTAAGGTAAGCCTCATATACTTGCCCCCGGCAGAATAGGTAAACTCCTCCTGTTTTCCGCTGGCAGCAGTACGCTCCACAAAGCTGCGGTACATACGGCCTGTGGGAAGATGTCTTTCATTCATTTCATCCTCCGCATCCTTCAGTGAAGTCATCCCCACATCAGCAAGTGCCTGTTTGAACTTATCATTCGCAAAAAGGAAATGCTGGTTCTGTCCATCATAAAAAGTAACAGCCATGGATCTGTCCGTCGTAAAATCCAGCTTTGATGCATTACCGAAAAATACTCGTTCCTTCGGATTGACCAACGAGAAATTTTTTGATTCAAGCAGCTTTATGCCATCACGTATAGGAAGAGGCGCGCTGATAAGATATCCCTGAACAAACTCACAACCTATCTGCCTGAGGAATGCAAGCTGCTCCTCTGTTTCAACACCCTCTGCAAGTGTACGGATACCTATCTTCTTCGCCATTACGACAATGGCACGGATAATATCCTTAGACCGCTGGTCAAACTTTGAAAGGAACACCATGTCAATTTTCAGCGCATCAAAATCATAATCCTTCAGCACATTCAAAGAAGAATATCCGCTGCCGAAATCGTCCATCCATACCTCGTAGCCCGCTTTATGGAAACGTACAACCTGTTCCTTGATATACGTGTTTGCCGCAAAAAGGCTCTCGGTAATTTCTATATGGAGCATAGAACGGTCTATATTTTCAGCAGCTACGGCATCCTCAATTATTTGGAATATATCGCAGGATACAAAATCAAGGCGCGAAAGATTGAAGGATATCGGCACAACCGTCTCACCGTCGTCCATTCTCTTACGCATATCCCTGCACACCAGATGAATCATATATGCATCAAGCTTATGAATCTGATGGGATTTTTCAAGTGCACCGACAAAAACCCCCGGCTCCAGAAGGCCCCGTTCGGGGTCTCTCCACCGTGCCAGCGCCTCGAAACTGCATATACGGCCAAAAAGAGTACAGGAAATCGGCTGATAATAGACCTCAATCCATCCTTCATCAATTGCCTCGTCAATATGTGAAGCAACATACTGCTGCAAAACATCTATTTCCTGCATATAAGGCTCATAGAAGCAGCAGAATTTTGACGAATCAAACTGAATCCACTTGCGCGCAATCTGCGCCTTTTCACACGCGGAAATAATTCCCTCGTCCCTGTTCTTCATTTCGTACACGCCGACCTTGAGCTGTATGGTTGTGCCAAAGCCGGAACCGATAATATCACGGCATACCGATGCGATTTCTTCTGCCAGATTATCCTTTGTACTCAGAACAACAAAATGGTCATCATAAAAACGGCAGACAAATTCCCCTTTGAAATGTTCGCGTATAACATCAGCGCACTGTTTCAAAAGCCTGTCTCCCGCATCATAGCCAAAGAGATAATTGTATTCCTTGAAATCACAAATATCAAAAAATATAACGCTGAAATTTCTTGGTCCCGGGATTGAGGTCTTCATTTCCTTTTCCCCGTGGACACGAAGGTAATTAAGCGACGGAAGTGCTGTCAGCTCATCCACCAGCTGTCCGTCCTCGTGAGTTGCCAGCAGGAGCACACACGCCTCACGGCCGTGCCATTCAGTTCTTGAAGCACGGAAAATCATAACCTTCTCCTTCTCAGGAACCATCATGGTGAATTTCCCGCGTTCAATCATTTCATTCGCCGAAAATGGAAGTACGCTGATTCCAAGATATTCTTCAATAGAAATCCCATTTGCATATCCCGGAGGCGGAGGTACAAACTTCCTCATTCGTTCATTTACATAAAAAAGCTCATGTGTTTCCGTATCAAAAATAGCAATCGCTTCATCGTACTGAGCAAGACTCTCGAAGAAAGTGCGGTTCACAAGCTCTTCCTGAGCCCTGTTCAGCTCCCTCGCCGTCGTGATATCATCATAATACACTATTGCATATCTGGTTCCGTCGCTCATGTTATGATGGTATCCGTGAGCATGAATAACCGACCATCCTGTCCGCACCGGCAGCTGTTCCTTATAGACCACATCGTATACACCGCTGCGCCCCGTAGCAAAATCCCGCGCAGCAGTAATAATGCGGTCGCGGTCGTCAGGATGCACATACCTGTACATATCCTCATTATAAAACTCAATCATTGTTTCGCGGTCTGTAATGCCATGCCCCATATACTCCATCAGGGCGTCCGAAACAAAAATCGTTACAATTTTATTATTCACATACTGATATATCGCAAGAGGTATATCAATCTGTGTAAGCACCGTTAGATAATCTTCCTGCTTTTCTCCAAAGAGACGCTCAGTTTTCTTTATCTCTTCCATGATTTTTCCTCTCGTAGAACGCGTCCCCAAAAAGAAGCATTCATAATTTACACTCAATATCTTTCAAATAATAAAACACATTTATCCATGTTTATTTTCCTCTCCGATTCTCAGCTTGTCAAGTTAAGCATTGTCAAAACTGGAACGAAGGCGTTATAAGGGGCTGTGAAAAAATGGGAAAAATGGGGATGTGCATGATTGAAGAATCACTTATGCACATTCCCATTTTTTAACTGATATTCTCACCTACTGGAAGCTTGCAAGATTCCAGCCCTGGCCAAAGACAGTCGTTGAACCGTTTTCCCTTGCCCGCTTGACGGCGGCAGGGAGGATTTCCGTCATAAACTTGTGCGAATCCGTATTCATATCCACCATGGTGCCGACGGTTTGGAGAGCATAGCCCAACATATAATGGGAATGACCGTTGCCGCAACCCGGCATAACCAGACATGATCCGACGTAATACAATAACGGCTGGCAATATTATTCCTATTGAACCTTATTCTACATTTCTTTATCGATCTCCTCTTTTGGGGATTTTTCTTTTTGGCTGCAAAATCGAAGCAGGCTGCAGAGAATTTGCCGTCCTGAAACTTTTTCCCGAGTACCCAAGCTACATTCTCCGAAATGTCCAACGCTTACTGAATGATCTCAATAAAATTTTGAATCATTAAATGAAAATAAATTTTCTGTATTCTATTGATATTTATAATATAAAGCATATATAATTTAAACAAGAAAAGTATTTTTAAAAACAACAGGTCGTGTACTCTTTCAGCAGGAAAGGAGCGCTTATGACAAAAAAACGCGAGCATAAGAACATCGTGATTATAGGTGCAGGAATGGCGGGACTTACTGCCGCCCTCTATGCCGGGCGCATGAATTTTTCAGTTTTGGTTCTGGAAAACGGTATTATCGGCGGACAGATTGCAAATGCCACAGGCATTGAAAACTATCCGGGCTTTGAAAAGGTCGCAGGAAGCGAACTCATCGCAACTCTCCAGAAGCAGGCGGAAAACTTCGGCGCTGTTATCGACGAGTTTGATTCGATTCAAAAGGTAACGCTTGATGCAACACCTAAAATTATCGAAACCGATGAGCATATATACGAAGCCGACGTTGTCATCATCGCCTCAGGCATGACACGCCGCAAGCTTCCGCTGCCTGAAGAACCGCGCTATGCCAACAAGGGTGTACACTACTGCGAGCTCTGCGACGGACACATGTATCAGGGCAAAATCATCGCTGTTATGGGCGGTGGAAACGCTGCCGTAGATGCTGCCAACTTCCTTACAAAATACGCACAGAAGCTTTACCTAATAAACCGTTCACCCCTTCGTGCAGATGAAGTTTCGCAGCAGCGGCTCAGGGAAAACGAAAAGGTTGAAGTCATGCTGAACATGGAAATCAAAGGGCTTAGCGGACAAGACCGCCTCGAAAGCATAGAGCTTTGGGACAAAAACAACGGGCAAAAATACAGTCTTGCCGTTGACGGACTCTTCGTCAACATCGGCGTAGACCCGAATACAGAGCTTTTCGAGACTGAGCTTAGACTGAACGGGGGGCGCATTCCTGCAGGCGAGGACTGCCGCACAAAGATTCCCGGAGTGTTTGCGGCAGGAGATATCCGCGAAAAAGAAATACGCCAGCTGACTACCGCCGCCGCAGACGGAACGACAGCCGCTCTTCTGGCTGAAAAATATATCAATGGCCTTAAAGGAGGAAAAACAGAATGGTAAAAGTATATTCCATCACACAATGTCCATGGTGTGATAAAGTAAAAAAATATCTTAAAAGCAAAAACGTAGAATTTGAGGAGCATAACATCGAGGAAAACGATGCAGACCGTGAAGCCTGCTACAAGCTGACAGGCGACCTCGTCGTTCCTATAACAACAGTTAACGACAAGGATTATGTATTAAGCTTTGACAAAGAAAAACTCGACGCAATGCTCGGGCTCTGATGAAAGGAGAACTCACATGGGAATTTATGATTTTGTTGTAAAGACAAGCAAAGGCGAGGAAAAATCCCTCGCGGATTATAAAGGAAAGGTACTGCTCATTGTAAACACTGCCAGCAAATGCGGCTTCACTCCGCAGTTCAAGGAGCTTCAGGACCTCTACATGAAATACAAAGACAAGGGACTTGAAATCTTAGGCTTCCCCTGCAATCAGTTCGCGGAGCAGGATCCCGGTACAAACGAAGAAGTACAGCAGTTCTGCCGTCTCAATTACGGCGTAACCTTCCAGATTTTTGAAAAAGGCGATGTCCGTGATGAAACAGCACAGCCGCTCTTTAAATATCTCGTCAGTCAGAAGGGCTTTGAGGGCTTCGATGCAAACCATCCCATCACGGAAAAGCTCGTAGCCGCACTTAAAGAAAACTTCCCTCATTTCCTCGAGGGAGACGATATCAAATGGAACTTCACCAAATTCCTTGTAGACCGCGAAGGAAATGTAGTTGCCCGCTTTGAGCCAACAACAGTCCCCTCCGCTATCGCAGCAGATATCGAAAAACTGCTGTAAAATACTCGCAAAAACAAATCCCCGACTATGACATCAACACAATGTCGTAGTCGGGGATTTTCTGTCATACCACTTCACGCAATATCCTTATAACGCATATACACGTACTCATAGACCTTCTGACGATACTTCGAAATACTTACCTCATCGTAGCACTCCGGAAGCTCCGCCCATAAAGTATCACGAATAAGATTATCTACTGCCGACTTCGTTGCCTGCTTATCTGTCCAGTGATCAAACTGAGAAATCAGCATCTTTATCTTCTGAAGCAGACTAGCTGCCACTTCCTTAAGCTTCTTGATATCCTGTTTGCTTAAATCATCACGAAGCAGTAAATCAAACAAAGTCAGCTCCTCATCATCAGTAAAACCTTCACGGACATACCTCTGTTCTTCATCACTGAGGTCTTTGACCACAGCCATCAGGTCCATGAACGTTTTTTCGATGGTAGCTCTGTCCTGCTCCTTATTGTAGTCATCAATAATCTTTTGATACCTCTCATAATAATCAATTCGGTTCGGATTAGAAAAAATCAGCCCGTCCAGCTTTTGAAGAATTATTTCCTCCAAATCCTTCATCATGAGATTTTTATGCTGTACCCTTGAAAACTCCCGACGAAGCAAATCAAAATCAATGGCACTGATATCAAACCGCTTGGCAGGTGCATCATGAACTTCCGTTTTCATATCCTCAATCTGCACATACTCGCCAATAATACAGCTAACCCTTACCATCAGATCAGTGATATTCGTAGACTTTCTCTTTTTCTTCAGCTGAGCGAAGATAGCTGCTATCGCCTCATACTCCTTGCGGTCAGTCCCTGTAATATCATCACGGTCTGCATACTTCATCAGCCTGTTCAGCTCCGAAGCGTATGTTGAAAAAGTCTTTTTATCCTCCATACTTCCGCAGACAAGGTTTGCCGCCTCCTGCAGATACCACATCTTTTCAAAATCTACCGCCTCGACCAACGTATCAAGCTCAAAGCCCTTTCCTGACAAAAATTCCTTCGTCTTGGCAATGACTTCCAGTATGCGGTTTATCAGTTCGTCCTTATCCACCGTCGGATCAACGCCTTCGCCCCTGCCCACATTCGCCGTATAATCAGCCAACGCCTTGCGAAGCGCCTTCACTATACCTATATAATCCACAATAAGCCCGTTGCTCTTGCCTTCGCTGACACGGTTGGCGCGTGCAATGGTCTGCATGAGCGTATGCGCCTTGAGGGGCTTGTCGAGATACAAGCACGAAAGACACTTCACATCAAATCCCGTAAGCCACATTGCGCAGACGAATACTACGCGGAGCGGATTATTCCTATCCTTGAACTCCTTATCCAGCTCGCGCTTTTCCATCTTCTGGCGGTGATACTTTATATCCAGCTTCCACTTGCTGAAGGTCTGAATTTCATTCTGCTCCTGGCTGATTACCACAGCCATCTCCGTAGACTCCATCCACTTCAGCTTTCGCTCAAGCTCCTGCGCTTCCTGTTGTGCGGCACCCTTTATCTGTCGTTTTAACGCCTTGATTTCTTCCTGCCAATACTCCTGAACATAATTATACATGCGTACGCAGGTGACCTTGTTCAGACATACGAACATAGCCTTTCCGCTTGTCCACAAATCCGAATAATGACGCACGAAATCCTTGGCAATCGACCTTAGTCGCGGAGCCGCCGTCATCAGATGAATCTCCTTGGCAAACTCTGCCTCCACCTTCTCCTGCCTGTCTACATCCAAATCAGCCTGCTCTATCGCTTCCAGTATCTTATCCGTTATTTCAGGATTATGTAGGTCAAGAATCTTTTCTCCCCGATTCTCATAGTAAAGCGGTACAGTCGCTCCGTCCTCTACCGCCCGTTTGAAATCATAAATCGATACATACCCGCCGAAAGTGCGGGCAGTAATATTGTCGTTGGATAAAAGCGGTGTCCCCGTGAATCCGATTCTCGCTGCTGTCGGAAGGAGCTTCATCATATTATCAGCGAATATTCCGTACTGGCTGCGATGCGCCTCATCAGACATGATGATAATATCGTGGTCGGGATAGATGGGCTCCGCCTCCGGATTATTAAACTTTTGTATCAGCGTAAAGATAAAGCCCGGATTTCCCCTGAGCTTATTTATCAGATCATCTCCGCTGGTTGCAAGATAACGGGTTCCCTTTCCTGCACCCAAAATACCGCAGTTCTCAAAAGTATCGCATATCTGGCTGTTCAGCTCTTCGCGGTCTGTCAAAATAACAAAGGTCGGCGAGCCTGCGAACTTTCGAAGAATCTTCTGCGCAAGGAACACCATGGAGTAGCTTTTTCCTGACCCTTGCGTATGCCAAAATACACCCAGCTTGCCATCGTTGAACTCCCGATTTCCGTAAGCCTTTACTGCTTCATTGACCCCAAGGAACTGATGATTTCGGGCTAAAATCTTCGCCGTACTGCCGCCGCTGTGGTCGAAGAGAATAAAATTCTCCAACAGGTCTAAAAAAGTTTCCTTCTTGCAGATACCCATGAGCATCGTTGCCAGTGCAACGCTGCCCTCATCGTCCTCCGACAGACGCTTCCATTCATGGAAAAACTCATATTTGCTGCCGAGAGTACCTACCCTTGCCTCCACACCGTTTGACAGTATCAAGAACGCGTTATAGTAAAATAGATGCGGTATCGTATCAAGATAATCTGTGTAGTTATCCTCGTAGGCGTTCTTTACCTCTACATTCGTTGCTTTCAGCTCGACGAAAAGCAGAGGGATGCCGTTCACAAACCCTACAATATCCGTCCGACGGCGGTACAGGTCGCCGTGAATCTTCATTTCCTTTACCGCGAGGAAATCATTGTTATCAGGAGCTTGAAAATCTATGAGCTTTGCCCGCTTCGTCTCCGTCTTGCCATCGGGCTTTTTTACAGTGACAGGGATACCGTCACGGATAAGAGAGTATTTCTCCTCATTGATTTGCAAAAGAGAAGCCGTAGAAAGATGGCTCTCAAATGCCCTTTGAGCTTCGATTATTTGGCTGTCAGTCATCCACGGATTCAGCTTTTTCAATGCCTTTTGAAAATATCGGGACAGCAAAATTTCCTTGTAGCTTTTACGCCCCAAGGTTCCATCGTCTCCGAGTATTTCTTTATTGTAGGCAAATACGACATCCCAGCCTAATTTCTCCAATAAATTACCGGAGCTTTCCTGTACCAAAATATTCTCCGAATAATCGTAGCTCATAGGATTACCCCCATTTACACTTGGATCTCTCCGCTGATTAGCTTAGGTAATAAACGGTCGCGAGCTTGCTTTAATAACTCTATTTGTAATGAATGAGTCATTATCTTTGAATGTATTTTGCTCGACATGTCATTGTAACGTTCAAGAATATCATTTGGAATAAATAATATTTTTTCTTGCGTTAAAAAATCCTTCCAACGGTAATTCACAATACTGCTCGCACTTCGTTTATCGTATTCTGACGTTCTCCCAGAGGCACGTAAATACTTAAGGCAATCATGTAAATAATTTGAATGATTTCTGATTGGGCGAATCAGCTTACAAAAGCTAGCGCACATAACAGGCTTATGCAAATAATTCAACAGTTGTGACGTTATTAATGTACACTTAGCCACACCCTCATTTTTACTTCCACCCGAAACTTCAAAAATTATATCTCCAGCTTGAAGTTCTCTCTTCATTAAATTAGTTTCACCATGATATCGAAGCGGCAATGAATTTATTTCTCCATGTGTTATACCTAGCATATCTGTTCCTCGAATTACATACGCTTGGTTTGGGTTTTCTCTGTTCGGAATGTCATCCCCCCAGCCGCCTCCAATTTCATACTCGATAAAATTGGACAAACAAACTCTTTCCCATCCTTCTGGCACACCGTCAATAATCTTCACATCTTCATGTCCCGGAAAGCGCAAGTCAACGAACCACTCTTTATATAACCTCTGCACTGCTTCCTCCAACAGCTTAATTTGCTTTTGATTGTTTTCAATCAGTTTGTCATAAGCGGAAAGAATATCTGCGATTTTCTTTTGAGTTTCCATCGAAGGAACATTCACAGTCATATCCCTTAAAGCTGTCAAGCTGACAGTTCGTTGTGCAGCACCTACAGCAACAGCATCAGCTTGCAAATAAAACTCGCGTCCGAGCATGACATAATACAAAAATTTAGATACTATTTTTTTTGAATCAGGTCTTAAAATAGCAATATGACGTTGAAAAACAAATTTTTCATCACAATCAATATAAACAGGTATACCAAATGAACCAACTACAGAGTAAAGAATATCCTCTTTTTGAGGCTTTCTTTTGCTATCAAGATGGTCATAATATTCCTGCGGTACATACATTACCTCAGACAAATCAAATTTATTTGTGCTATTTATATTTGAAATGGTAACAAACGGAATACCATTATCTACCTTTGGTGGTGCTTGATGATCTCCATCAGAAATTGACAGGCACACATCCTCCAGCTTTACTTTCTCCCAGCTCATTCCCCTGCTCCTTCTTCGAGAGCTACATTATTCCATGAAATCATGTTACCGCTCTCTGGATTTCTTTTTTGCGAGCTTTTCCACATTCTTTATATTCTCAACATATTCCTTCTCCACAGGAGAGAGATTTTGAACCTGAAATTTTCTATATTCCTGCTTTGCTTTATCCATTGCCATATCATGACTCACTTTGCCGGCACTGGTCAAAATACCTCTGCCACCAGAGGTCAAAACAGCATCCAACTGAGTGATGTAATCCTCCATGTACATAGGTCTATGCTCCATGGCTGCGATTTCGGCAATATCGAAATAACCGGATACCAGGTTGTTCAGTATTTTTAGTTCCTTTTCATCAAGATAGTTCTTGGCTATTTTCACATCCTTCAAGACAGGAAAATCCCCCGAAAAACTTTTTAATCCCATGAAAGGTGCCTCCGCATTGGCACGGTCATAGATAACCTCCGCAGCCGTATGTCCGTGAGCCGCATAGTGGAGCTTGTTTTGAACAATCTGAAAAAAACGCTTCGATTCATCACTTTTAGGATTGTAGTCGAGACTTGTGGCATACAAATCCAAAACCTGCCTATAAAGCATTTTTTCCGATGAACGAATATCCCGAATGCGGTCAAGGAGTTCCTTCCAATAGTTACCGCCACCGACATTTTTAAGTCGTTCATCATCCATAGTAAAGCCTTTGATAATGTATTCCTTCAACCGCTCAGTAGCCCAGCGACGGAACTGAGTGGCAATCATAGTCTTTACTCTATATCCAAGAGAGATTATCATATCGAGATTATAATGAGTAACCTCTCTTGCCACTTCCCTGTTACCCTCTACCCGAACTATTCGGAATTTCCGAACAGTTGACTTTTCATCCAATTCTCCTTCTTCAAAAATATGCTTTATGTGTTCACTTATGTTTGCCTTGCTGGATTGATACAAATCCACCAACTGTGCTTGTGTAAGCCAGACAGTTTCATTTTCAAAACGTACATCTATCTTCGTATTGCCATCCTCGGTTTGATAAATGACTATTTCACCGTTCTGATTATCATTCATACGCCTAACTCCTTCATGTTCTTGGAGATAGTATCCATCAGTTTATTACTCTCAGCCTGAAGCTGCAAAAGCTCCTGACGAATTTCCTTCATGCGCTCGCCGAAGTCCACGCCGTCATCTTCTACGGGAGCTACGCCCACATAAGCGCCGGGAGTAAGCGACCAGCCCTTTGTCTCGATTTCGTCTATTGTTGCCGCTTTGCAAAGTCCAAGCACATCAGCATATTCACCCTCACCGAATTTTTCATAGAGCCAGACTGCTTCCTTGGCTGTAGTGATGCGCTCTGCCAGCTCGGCAAGCTTTTCATCATATTCCGCCTGTACTGCCTTTGCTTTTTTGCCTGTATATTTTTCCTTCTTTGCTTTGGCGGCTTTTTCGGCTTTCTTTGCATCGTCCACGGCGTTTTTCGCTTCTGCGCGAAGGCTTGTTTCCTCGTCCTGCAGTATCACTAAAATATCTGCGAAAGCCTTATCGCTGTTCAATTCCTCATGATACTCTGCCAAGAGCCTGGAGTATTTATCCTTTTCGCCACGATGAAGCCAGACGATAGCATTGAGATTTTTCAGCTGCCACTCCGACCATTCATTGAGGGTACGGTCCACCACAGTAAAATAATTCCGTGCATCGATAAAAAGAACCTTATCCTTTAGCTCCTGTGGTTTTGTTTTGTCAAAGAACCACAAAGAGCAGGGCAGCGATTTCGTGTAGAAGAAGTTGTTCCCTACACTTATCATTACGTCCACATGCCCTGTCTGTACCAGTTTTTGTCTTATATCTTTGTCTTTTCCCTGGCTGTCCGTAGCAGAAGAAGCCATGACAAATCCGGCTCTGCCTTTATCGTTCAGATAGCTGTAGAAATACGATATCCAAAGATAATTGGCATTGCCAAATTCGTTATTCTTATTGATTGACGGATTCCCAAAAGAGAGTCGTTTATCATCCGCGCAGTCTGCCGCCTTTACCTTGTCCACGTTAAAGGGCGGATTCGCCATGACATAATCACATTTCCCCATGAGATTATGGGCATCATGGTAAAAGGTATTGGCTTCGTCGCCGGACTTAATTTTGCCCGTGAGTCCGTGTACCGCCATATTCATCAGACAGAGCTGAGCATTATAGCCCACCTTTTCCTGCCCATAAAAGGTCATAGCGCTGTTGGCATTCATTCCCGACTGGTTCACAAAGTCACCTGACTGTATGAACATGCCTCCCGATCCGCAGGCGGGATCAAGGAGCACACCGCTTTTCGGCTCTAAAATATTTACAATCATTTTTACCAAGGATTTCGGCGTAAAGAACACGCCGTCATCGGAAGCAATATTCTTTGCAAACTTATTGAGGAAATACTCATAGATACGTCCGACAATGTCCCCGCCTACTTCATCAAGAGCACTGTTGCTGAAAATACGGAGAAGGTCGTTCAAGAGATCATCAGAAAAATCTGTGTAGGTTTTAGGCAATACACCCGTGAGCTGCTCGCTCTGTTCCTCGATAAGTTCCATGGCGTTGTTGACGACTTCGCCCAATGTGTTCATGGAGTGTCCTGCTTTATTGACCATCCCTGCCGACGCTATGTCCTTTGGCAGGTTCAAAAGGTAATCATACTGTGCTTCTTTCGGCAGAAACAGCGCACTTTTCGCCGCGAAGTCACTTGCTTCTACAGGCATTACACGACCGCCGCGTTTTGGTCTATCCTTTAGGATTTCCGCTTCTACCATTTTGAAGCGGCTAAACGCGTAGCGTAAAAATATAAGTCCCAGCACGGGCATACAGTATTGATTTGATGTGAGCTTTGAGCCTGCTCGAAGCAAGTCTGCCGACTCCCACAATTCACTTTCCAGTTTTCGTATGTTTATCATTGTTACTCCTGCTCTTTGTTATTTGGTATTTTTGTTTTCATGCTATCACATATAACAGTGTCATTCAACATTATCTGACTGTATTCTGTATGGTACACAAAAGCCACACAGCAATCACACTGTGTGGCTTTATTTATATGAAATTTTATTCTCTCAGCTTCAAAAATGCCTTACTTCCGACAACAAACACAATTACGAGATAAAGAAGAAGCACTCCTACAGATAGCAGTGAAACCTCCTGATTCATGGCAATGCCCCGCAGAAGATAGCTGGTATGTGTAAGCGGAAGAAGCTCGATAAACCAGCGAAGCGCGTCAGGCAAAGTATGTGTGGAGAAAAATGTTCCGCACAAAAATGACATTGGCAAAAGAGCATAGGTATTTACCTGTCCCATATGCTCATAGGTTTTTATATACATTGCCGCGGCAAAGCCGATTTCGGCAAAGACCGCGCAGTTCAGTACAAGCACAAGTAAAAACAGCGGCGTAATTGTGAAATTCGCACCGAAGGCATAGGCGAGGCATATTATGATCGCCGATGAAATCAGTCCTCTCAGCACCGCTGCAAGGGTTTTGCCTATTACGAAGGCATGGGGCCAAATCGGTGAGGTGAGATATTCCTCGATGCTTTTATGGTAAACCTTTTCAGCATGTACCTGTATAACGCTGTTAAAGCTGATGTTCATGGAGTTCAGCGCCATAATACCCGGCACAAGGAAATCAAGATACGAACCTCCGGCCGCAGTCTGAATGCTGCGTCCCAGTCCCCATCCAAAAGCGACAAGGTAAAGAATCGGGGCGACCATGCGGCTCAGGATAAATGCCGTCATGCGATGCTTCAAAACAACCCAATCCCGCCAGAATACCGTCCAGATATCTCCCAGCATCAGAGCCCCTCCTTTCGTCCGGTCATTTCGATAAAGACATCCTCAAGATTTGATTTTCGTATTCCACCCGGAGCGTCGAGCTGTGTCAGATACTGACCTGCTTCCTCACGGCAATTGAAAAGCTTGAACTCCTTATGGGTGCCCTCCGTCCATTCCACGACATAGCGTCCAAGTCTGGAAATAAAGCCCTGCGGAGTGTCGATATCGAGAAGCTTTCCGTGATTTACTATTGCAACACGGTCGCAAAGCTCCTCAGCTTCCTCAATGTAATGAGTTGTAATAAGCACCGTCGTACCCTTATTGGCAAGCTGACGTATAAGCTCCCATATACGCCGGCGTACCTGCGGGTCAAGGGCAACCGTGGGCTCGTCCATAAAGAGAATCCGCGGATTATGCATAAGCGCACGTGCAATCAGAACGCGGCGCTTCATACCGCCTGACAGATTGCGTACCTTGTCGTTTATGACCTCCTCAACCCCTACATATTTCAAAAGCTCTGAAATGCGTTCTTCGCGGTCCTTGCGGTTCATATGGTAGAGCCGCCCGTGCAGCTCCATGTTTTCCCTGACAGTAAGGTCCATGTCAAAGTTAAGATTCTGCGGCACAATGCCAAACATCTGCTTAACCTCGCGTACATCCTTATCATCAATGTCCACATGCCTTCCATCATAAAAAATCTCTCCTGTGGTAGGCTTTAACAGCATAGTGAGCATTCGAATTGTCGTGGTTTTGCCGGAGCCGTTCGGACCCAAAAGGCCAAAGATTTCCCCCGCTTTAATATCAAGCGACAGGTTATCCACCGCGGTCTTTTCCGCCATCTGATTCTTTTTATCTTTATACTTAAAAACCTTTGAGAGATTTTTAACCTCTATCATCAGCTCATTTTCCTCCAAATATGCAGCAGGCTGTCCTCTGAAAGCTTATCCATGTGGAAATAAGATGCTTCAAGCTTTTTTGCAAGCTTCTTGGCCAGCCCAAGCTTTATGAAGCCGTTCTCCGTATCAATAACGGCAATCGGGAGATTATGCTTCGCGACACGGGATGCCTCATGCATTGCTTCCTCTACCGGATCTCCGCCTTCATTCAACGATGCCGTAGCACGCCCGTCCGTAATGAATATTACAACAGGGTCTTGGGCAGGGTCCTGTCGGTACATCATGTCCAGCAGGTCGGCCGTCTTTTCGATTCCCTTTGCCAGTGGTGTCTTGCCTCCCGTAGGCATTGATGCGAGCTTTTTCTGCGCGAAATCAACGCTCTTTGTAACAGGCAGCAGCACCTCCGCCTGCTTTTTGCGGAATGCAATCATGCCGACACGGTCGCGCTTCTGATATGCTTCAAGAAGAATCTTTAAAATAACTCCCTTGACTGTTTTCATGCGTTCCCGCGCTCCCATTGAACCGCTGGCATCAACTACGAAAAGAAAAATATTTCCGGTGCGCTTCTCGCGAATCTTAGTACGGATATCCTCCTTTTCAATAACGAGGGCGCAATCGGTCTTTTTACGCCATTTCTGGAACGGTGCAGCCGCGCGGAGCGTCGCATCAAAGGCAACATCCGTAACCTTTTTTCGCGGAAGTGCTGCACGGACATATCTTCCCTGTCGTTCGTCGGTTCTTGTTGCGCTGCGTTTTCCGCTGCCCTTCTTTTTCTCCCTGCCCTTTACAGGCTCTATCCATACAGGCGGCAGCACGACATTGAGGTCTGCAGCATCCACGCGCTCATCGTTTCCCGCATTCGGGTTCTCCATGTGCTCGCGTTCGTCTTTATCCTGTTCATTATTGCCCTCGTGCTCTTCCGTGTCAATCTTATCGTTTTCAGGCGTTGGGGGCTGCTCGAACATTTCCTGCGGCGGTGGAGGCTCTTTTTGTGGCTGCTGCTCCTGCTGCTGCGGTTCCTGCTGAGTCTGCTGCTGAGGCTCCTCTGCCTGCGGAGGCTCAGGGCGCATGCGGTGCGGCAGGACAAATTCAGCAGCACGCTCGAGATCCTTCGGCAGTATATACGTACGTCCCGCAAGAGCCGCGATAGCACGGGCCGCTTCAATCATATAGATATCTGCACGATGACCTGCCACATTTGCCTTCAAGGTGTAGACAGCCGCAAGACGAATCATCGCATCCGATGCTTCCACCTCGGGCAGAAGCGCTCTGGCATCCGCAATCTGTTTTTTCAGTTTCCCGGTTTCTTCAAGCCATTCCCTACGGAATGCTTCCCCGTTTTTCTCATAGGAAAGAACACGCTGCATAATCTCCATGCGCGCTTCTTCATCCGGTTCATCGTCAATGGATACAAACATACCAAAGCGGTCAAGGGCAGAAGCCCCAAGTGTCCCGCTCTCAGGTGTCATTACCGCGAGAACAGTGTACTTCGTATCGCACTGCTCCGAAAGCCCGTCACGCTCAAGGCGGTATCCGCCTGCCTCGCGTACTCCAAGAACAGAGGACAGAATGTCCTCACGCAGAAGATTTGCGTCATCAATATACATGATGCCGCCGTCAGCTTCATCAAGCAGTCCAGGCTGCAGCTTACGCTTGCCGAGGCGCACAGCTGCCTCTGCATCAATAGAGCCAAAAAGACGGTCCTCCGTCACGCTTACAGGAACCTCAACCCATGGCATATCCGTAAGCTCACGGGCGGCGCGTCCAAGGGTAGATTTACCGCTTCCTTTTTCTCCGCTCACCAGGAGCCCCCCGGCATTTGGATTAACGAGCGCCATCATCACGGCACTCTTTACCTTTTCCATGCGGCAGAGCGCGGCGAACGGGTATCCCTGCCGTCTCATGCGTCAATCACCTTGTCAACATTTTCCCAATCAAGCTTCTGCTCCTCGAACGGACGACGGCGCATACGGTGCGGCAGCGCAAGTCGTGCAGCTGTTCTCAGGTCTTCCTTCGTAACCTCGGTATGACCGTCTACAGCAGCAATTGTTTCTGCAGTCTTTATGAGAGTAATATCCGCACGGTGTCCCTCTACTCCAAGCGTTATGGAAATCTCTGCCGCCATGCGGAGGATTTCGTTTGTCACCGTAACCTGCGGCAGAAGCTTTATAGCACGCTCAATGCGATGGACTTCCTTTTCCTGCTCCTCTGCCCATTTTGCGTTAAAAGCCTCCGGGTCATCCTCATATTCAAGACGGCGCTTTATGACCTCGGCGCGCTTATCAAGATCCTTTTCTCCTGTTATGTAAACTGAAAGCGCAAAACGGTCAAGAAGCTGCGGACGAATATCGCCTTCCTCAGGGTTCATCGTTCCCACGAGGGAAAAACGTGCCGGATGGGAATAGGATATACCCTCACGTTCCACAGTATTGATTCCCATTGCAGCCGAGTCCAGGAGAACATCGACAACATGGTCGTCCAAAAGATTGATTTCATCCACATAGAGGATGTTTCTGTTTGCGTCAGCAAGGATGCCCGGCTCAAAGGAGCGTTTTCCCTCGCGGATGGCAGCCTCGATGTCGAGAGTACCTACAACGCGGTCCTCCGTAGCACTTACCGGAAGCTCCGTAACGCGCATGGGAAGAAGCTCTGTCTCAGGTTCAGCGTTATCATATTTTTCATGACATTCGTCGCACCAGTTCGACTTGTCATGCGGATCATCATGAAAACGGCAGCCGACAATGCAGGGACGCGGCGGAAGCAGCTCGGCAAGAGCGCGCACCGTTGTGGATTTTGCCGTACCCTTTTCACCCTGAATCAGAACACCGCCAAGGCGCGGATTGACTACGTTCAGAATAAGGGCCTTTTTCATATCCTCCTGACCTATAATTGCCGTAAACGGAAATGTACTTACTCTTTTCATATATCTGCTCTTCCTTTCTTAATCCTCGTCATCTTCCTCAAGCTCTCCTTCAACAGAAAGATAGAGCTCCTGAAGCTTTTCCTTTGTTTCGTCCTTTGCATCCCACATACCGCGCTGCTCCGCTTCCAAAAGCGTCTCAGCGATATTCTGAAGTGCCCAGGGATTGACCTTTTTCATCCATTTCTGTACCTTTTCATCAAAGGCGTACTTCTTCGCGTAATCCTCATACATCCAGTCCTCCATGACACTGCTTGTCGCATCCCACTGGAAGCTGATGTTGAGACGGTTCGCCATATCCATGGCACCCTTGTAGCCATGCTGCATGAGTCCTTCGATATATTTCGGATTAAGCGACTCCGAGCGCACAACCCTCTTCATTTCCTCGGCAACAGTCCGGATTTTCGGCTTGCCGCGGTTAGCGCTGTCGCCAACATATGAAATCGGAGCCTTGCCTCCAAAGCTCTTGATGGCCGCAACCATTCCCCCCTGGAAACCGTTGTAGTCATCGGAGCTCAAAATATTCATATCGTGGCTCTCAAGATTTTGGACCGTGAGCTCCGTCGTTGAAAGCCGTTTCTTGAAAAGCTCCGGCTGGAACTCGCCGCGTCGGCCGCCTCCAAATACATGTGCGCCCCAGCGTACATAGACGTCCGCCATATCCTTCTCGGATTCCCAGTTCTTCGAATCCAGCAGAAGATTAATGCCCGTGCCGTAGGTTCCCGGCGCATCGCCAAACACGCGGTACGCCGCGCTTCGCCACGCATCATCCGCAGACACTCCCGAAGCCTTCAAGGCCTCGCTGTCCTCGTTTATATGCTTTCTTACGAAATTATCCTCATCACTTTCATCAAGCTTTGCCACCATAAGAACAGCATTATCCATAAGCTCAGCAATCTGCGGCAGCGTATCACGGAACAGACCGCTTATGCGCGCTGTCACGTCTATGCGCGGGCGCTTAAGCTCATTCTTTGGAATGACCTCAAGTCCAATCACGCGAAGGCTGCCTCTCTGCCATACAGGGCGGACGCCCAGAAGATAGAAAAATTCCGCTATATCCTGTCCGCTGCTTCTCATGTTCGGGCCTGACCACAGCACCATTCCGATATTTTCCGGATAATTTCCCTGTTCAGTAATGTAACGTTCAATCATCTTATCCGCAAGCTTTTTGCCCGTCAGCCAGCCTGCTTCCGACGGGAGCGCTCTTGGATCTGCCGCGTAGAAATTTTTGCCCGACGGCAAAAGGTCCACACCGCCGGCGCTGGGCGAACCGGACTGCCCGGCAGGAACATATCCACCTGCCAGCGCATCTATTGTATGCTGCATTTCATCCGTGGCACGCATGAGCCGCGGCACAATTTCAGTAACAATAAACTCCGCAAGAGAGTGAAGCTTTTCCTTCCACTCTTCCTTTCCTTCGGAAACAATCGAAAGCTTCATTACATTTTCTGCCGCTTCCGGAGCGAAATCTTCCTCAGCAAGCGCAGCGACAAAAGCATGGCTTTCCGTACGGATGATATTCATGACCTCGCCTGCTGTCTTGCCAAGCGCATCAATGAATACATCGGGTGCTTTTTCAAGCTCCTCCTGCGTTGTCTCAAACTTCTCCGCCCAAAGATCCATCAGAGCAGGAATCTTACCGTTGGAAAGACGGAGAAGATGCTCCACCTCACTTACGAGAATTTCACCCTTTGGCGGCTGCCCCAAAACATGCAGTCCGACGTGAATCTCACTGTCCTGCAGATCCTCAATATAGGAATGAAGCTCGCGCAGATATTTCTCAAAGTCCATGCCTTCCTCATAGGGGACGGACTCGTCCATTTCAGCCTTTTGGGCAAGCTCCCTGATTTTATCCTCAAGCTCTGCCGCCTGACCGTCCTGACGGCTTTTGAAATGTGCATACTCGTCCATGAGCTTTTCAAGCTCGGCGATTTCATCAAAGGCCCCGGCATCTGCCGTAGGAGCAGGAAGATAACCAACAAGGCAGGCTCCCGAACGGCGCTTTGCGATTATGCCCTCGCCCGCAATCGTCATAAGGTACGGATAGATATTCGGCATCTCACCCATGGCGATATCCGGGTAGCTAGCTTCGTCAAGACCTACAGCCTTGCCCGGAAGCCACTCCACGTTGCCGTGGGTACCGAAATGAATAACAGCATCCGCTTTGAACACATTTCTCAGCCAGTAATAAAATGCCAGATACTGATGTGTCGGAGAAATCGACGGATCATGGTATACGCGCTGCGGGTCCATGCCATACTGGCGCGCAGGCTGCACAGTAAGGAAAACATTGCCATCCATAGTTCCCGGAATAAGAACATTGCCTTCATCAGAAAGCATTATGCTTCCAGGAGCCTCTCCCCACTGCTCCGTCATTTTTTCTTTTGCTTCCTCAGGAAGCGTATTGAAATATGTAATATATTCCTCAGCAGAGAGTTTTTCACACTCCTCAGCCTGTCGGTCAGTCATAAGGCTCAAATCATTTGTCGCATGCGACGTCATGAGCTTTATAAACTCCTCTGCGCTCTCCGGAATAAAATCCAGAGAATACCCTTCCTCCTTCATACGCTCGAGAAGAAGCCGCGCACTCTCCATGGTGTCAAGTCCCGACGCACTTCCGATGTTGTAATTCTTCGGAGGATAGTTATGAAAAATAAGCGCAATCTTCTTGTCCTCATTTTTCATTCTGTGGAGATGCGCCCACTTTCCAGCCTTTTTTATCATAGCGCGGATACGTTCAGGTATCGGACGGTAATTGATTGCGCCGTCCGGCATGACATATTTTGCCGAAATAGGAACTCCGTGAATAACACCATCCAGCTCAGGAAGCGCAGCGCCTATGGAGGTTTCCACCGCACTCATGCCCTCGCTGTTTTCCCTCCAGCTTTCCTCCGTTGTTAAAAGCGTATACGCAGAGAGCCATGGAACCCCATATTTTTTGAAGTCCTCTGCGGTCAGATTACCATTCCCGGTATGAGAAAATTTCATTGTTGTGATGACCGTATCGATTACAGGCACTCCATCCTTCATGAAATAAGAAGAAAGTACCTCGCGAAGCGTCATCATTCCGATTGAAGTATCCGCAACCTGATTCGTAAAGACAGGAATTACGTTATATCCCTGCGCCTCTGCCTCAGCTGTCAGCGCGTCTATGTAATCCAGATCCTCCCATATCCATTCGTCACGGTAAAAAAGAATACCGAAAGTTGGACGGTCGTTCCTGCAATACTTGCTGCGGTATTCATCGAGGTTTGTCATGCACAGCTCTTCCATCCCTGCATGATAAATTCCCGCCCAGCATATAGGCTTTGGCTCAGAGGCAGTCTCCACGCCATCGCAGTAAAGCGAGGCCGCATAAAGCCAAAAATTATTAAAGTTCGTACGGCCGGCATAAAAAGTGTACTCCTTGAGCCGTCTTGCAATCTCAGGTTCAATTCCCCAGGAAATGTCTTCCTTTACCGAATCCAAAAGAAACGGAATATTGTGCGCTTTCATGAAGCTCATGCACGATTCCCAAAAATCGGACTTCGTTACACTGTTTAGAAAACGCGCCACCACGAGCTTTGCTCCTGAAAGCTTTTTCTCCCAGCCAAAGCTCCACTCACTTGATTTCTCCATCTTGACCGGCATGCAGAGATCAGATATTTTCCCCTGCTCCTGCAGCATAAGACATGAATCCTTCATAGCCGCATATCTGCGTCCGTCATTTGTCAGATAAATAATCTTTACGTCCATACGAAAACCCTTTCCTATAAACAGTTTTCCAATCATTTTCTAATACATATACTGGTATGCCCATATAACAGAAATATAAAATCCCTTCCTATTATTTAAGAAGGGATTGAAAATTCATATTCATTTGTTTTATTACAATCGCGTTTCACTATAAAGCTCTTTTCTCTTGCAGACATAGCACAAAAGCAAATCCGCTCATTGGAAGTTTTAGTACCAATAAGCTTCAAAATATATCATATATGAAGGTTCTTCATTTTCATCGTATCACGCATAATAATCATTGTCAATTTTATCTATGCCTTTTATCCTAGATTATTTTGAAACACAAATAGATTTTTGACCTACCCTTTTAATACGCTTTTCATTCTTCCGGGGCAAAGAATTCGATAATCGTATGTATCGCAAAATCCATTGATTTTGGATTTGTGAGTATATGGTCGCCATTTTCGACAGGAATCAGCTCAATGACATTCTTATCGGCAAAGCTCACAGAATCCTCGAAAGGAACCTTCTCGTCCTTTGTTCCGTGAATAATGATTATATCGTCCGCATAATCAAAGTATTCGTAATTGCGGACATCGCTCTTTTTGAGTCCTTCCATGAAATCCCTATCTATTTTCATTTTGCGGTCAAAGCCCACAAGGATTTCCTTGCCCTTCTCCAGCTTCACACGGTCAGGCTCCGATATGTTATGCCCCATGATTTCATACATATCAGTTCCGGGGGCACGAAGGGCAATTTTCCTGAATGGATTTCCTATTTCCGCGATATATTTCAGCCCGAGGTAGCCGCCAAAGCTGGTGGCATAGAGGTAGATATCCTCAGTGTTAAACTCCTTTTTTGCGTACTCTGTCACGATCGTCAGATAGGTCATGCACTCGTCCAGCACCAGCTTTTTTCGTGCATCGTCACCATGACACGGCCAGTCAAAACAGATAACTGCATACTCCTTGTACTTAGAAGTCAACCTCTCGGCAAATTTTGCCGTGGAGCGGTTTTCTTTGTTACCACCAAAGCCGTGTGCTGAAATTACAATATGTTTTATCAACGAGATATCTTTATGATAACAGAGCTTACACCGCACGCTTAAACCCTGTTCATTGATATCAAAATGTTTTTCCATGTAGTTATCCTTCCAATTGTATATTTCAAATGCAGCCTGTCTGTTCCAGCCGCAGCAGTGCTTCCTTTCTCCATAGCCCTTCCGCGTATCCTGTAAGGCTTCCGTCCGAGCCTATGACACGATGGCACGGGATAATAAGACAGATGGGATTATGTCCGACAGCGCCGCCCGCAGCCTGGGCAGACATTCTGGTCTTTCCCATGCGCCGCGCAGCCTCAGAAGCCACCGCTCCGTACGTAACCGTTTCCCCGTATGGGATTGTTCGCAGAATATTCCATACGATGTTTCGAAACTCAGTCCCCTGCAAACGCAGTTCAGGCATGAAATCGGGGCTCTTGCCGGCAAAATAATCCATCAGCCAGCGTTTTGTTTCATCAAAAATTTTAGAATCCGATTCCGTCATTTCCCTCTCACTGTCGCGGGTAAACCAAAGCCCGGTAAGCGCCCCTTCCTCTGCCTCCATGGTGATTTTGCCGAGTGGGGATTCATAATATGCGTATACCGTCATTTTCCGTCTCCGGAATTTTCCCCATTTCCGTAAAAGCCAAGCTCAACGAGATTTCCATCGGGATCACGGAGATAAATACTCTGCATCGGCCCCTGTGATCCGTATCTCTGTACAATGTCCCGTTCCAATACCGCACCACGTGCCAAAAGCTCCTTCTTCACCTCATGAATGTCCCCATCCACGTTAATGCAGAAATCAAGGCTTCCCGAAAGCGGATATGACGCCGCAGGCTCAAATTCTGCGGCACGTGTGTGAATATTGATTTTCGATGCGCCCAGCCGTATGCTGTAACGTCCCTCGTATTCATCCACCGTAAGCCCCAGTATATCCCGATAAAAGTGAAGACATCTTTGAGGTGCTGTCGTCGTAAGCACAATATGGTCGATTTTTACTGCGTTCACAGGAACCACTCCCCTCTGTTATCACCGCTGCAATTCTATTTCTCCATTAGCCTGTCTGTCGGAAATATCATTCAACGAGTCCTGGAGAAAACCTAAAGTAAAAATATTTGTACGTAACAAAAACATAAGGACATATAAAATACGTGGACTTGGATTGCTTCGTTTATACACGAACCAAAGGAGCAGCGCCGCCAATCCTCCCTGAATTACGACATTGATAATGAAGGCCCAGAACAAAAGCATAAGTAAAAGATCAGGATTCATTTTGGCGTATTCATCATCAAATGACTGCAGGATAATCTGCAGCCCGGAAATGCCAATCGATACCAGTGTCATTATCACAATGACATTTCTATAGATTTTTTTCTCTACCACATCAAGAGCAAGCCCCATCCGATAACGCGCTTCTACAAGCTCGCCTCCGATTTTATAAATCCAGTAGTACATGTAAATGGAGCATGTAAGCACTGAAAACAGTACCGCCTTTCCTCCGCCGGCACACTGAGGCTTTCCTGATACCGCATGCACATCGTTCGTCACCTGCGCCATCCAGTAAAGCCCGTAAAGCCCGCAGGTCAAAAACGTAAATAAAATACGCAGCGTAATATCGTGCCGTTCAATTTTTTGCATTTATTTTCCTCCCGTCTGCTATCATGCAAGTTCATAATATCACGATAGAAAATTTTTCTCTACCCGAATACAGCAAATTGAAAAAGAGAGCTGACAGGAGTTACCGCCTTTCATCTCTCTTAAAAATCAAAATGCCATACCGCTTAATAAGACTTATCTGAACAATACCCTTGCGAGTTCACTCATTAGCAGCTTAACGTCTATTGGCTTTGCAATATGACCGTTCATGCCTGCATCAAAGGCATTGCGTTTGTCCTCTTCAAAGGCATTGGCAGTCATCGCAAGTATAGGGATATTGGCCTTTTCCACGTCATCCATCGCGCGAATAGTTCTGGCGGCTTCATAGCCGTCCATATTCGGCATCTGGATATCCATCAAAATCACATCATAGGTATGTGCAGGAGCCTCAGCCAGCATATTTACGCAAATATTTCCGTCTTCCGCACAGTCAATGTCGAATCCGGCTTCACCAAGAATTGCTTTTGCAATTTCCGCGTTAATCTCATTATCCTCAGCCAGCAGAATGCGTTTCCCCTTGAACTGCTCCGGGTTCACTTCAACTACTCCGGGCTGATGATCCGCTGCATTTTGCGCAATGCGGAGAGGAAACGTCACAATAAAGGTTGTGCCTACTCCTTTTTTGCTTTTGACCTCAATTGTTCCTTTCATGAACTCCACAAGCCGCTTTACAATAGGCATTCCCAGCCCGGTTCCCTCAATTTTATTGTGGGTGGTATTTTGCTCCCGTGAAAATTCCTCAAAAATATGTGGCAGGAAATCCTCCGACATTCCTATTCCGGTATCAGAAATTGTTGTACGGAAAACCGTCCAGCCTTCCTTTTCGGACGGAAGCTCATCCAGCTGAAAATGAACACTTCCTCCCACCCCGGTATATTTATTTGCATTTGAGAGGATATTGATGAATACCGCGTTTGTTTTCGTCGCATCACAGTAAACGTACTTTGTCTTGTTATTAAGATGCATTGTGTATTTTATTTCTTTCTCATCCATCAATTCCTGAAAAACCGAGAATACATTGTTCGCGAATTTTTCAACTTCCAGAGGCATTTCATCAAGCACAATGGTACCCTTTTCGATTCTTGCCATTTCAAGCACGTTATTTATGATGGACAGAAGAACACCGCTGGCATCTTTGATCTGCTCCAGATAATGGGCACGCATTTCAGGCTCGTCCTGATGTTTCTCCAAAAGGTCCCTGAAGCCCATGATTGCATTCATTGGCGTCCGGATATCATGAGACATATTGAAAAGGAAGGAAGTCTTTGCGCTGTTGGCCGCCTCAGCAGCTTCACGTGCTTTTTCAAGCTCCTTATTCAAAATCTGAGCTCTTTCTCTTGCCCTTACGCTGCGTATAAACATAATGCTTATAACAGCAATAATCGCAACCAGAATTGACAGCGTCAAAAGGAAATGCTCCCTGATATATCCCCACAGGCTGACCTTCCTGTCGACGTATGAATAACGACCAAGCCATGAGTATATATCCGCGTCCGAAAGTGTATTTGTCATACGCCCAAGGATAGAATACAGCATCACATTATCCTTGCGAACAGCAAACGCCAAATTTACTGTTTTTCCTGTAGAAACCGGAACAAGTCCGTTTCTTCCCACGGCTCCCATAAGTCTGTTCAGGCGATAATTGCTCACTAGGAAGCAGTCCGCTTTCCCATCTATGACAGCCTTGATGCAATCCTCCTCGGAGTCGCAAACAACTGTTTCCCACGTTGGAAAATCTTCGCTTATGACAGACTGCATCCATATATTGCCGGACTCGACAGCTGCCCGCTTTACTCCCAGCGGATTGAACTCCCCACGGCCCTTCATTCTGATAAGCGCTATAACCCCGGAGGTTCCAAAAGGCTCTGTTACGAGCGCCTTTTGTTCGTCGGCAGTGTGAAGATCCAGCGTAATAGGAAACACGCAGTCAATCTCGCCGTTATGAAGACCTTCCATTGCTGCTTCAAGTGTTTTATATGGCACCGGTTCGAATTCTACATGAGCATTCCTCATGCTTGTCGAAATCCGCTTCAGGCATTCATCCAGGAATCCCGTCAATTCACCTGTATTCTCATCCCTGTCGCAAAACGGCAGATAGTGCTCCCAATACCCGACACGGATTTTCCCGTGATAATCCAGCCATTCCGCTTCCCTCACCGGAAGAAAGCGAAAAGCATTTTCACTGCTGAGGTATTTTTCATTCAGCTGCTTAGTGTAATAACGGTTAAGACTCTGTATCTGATTCATCGCGGAATCAAGTTCCATATAAAGGTCCGAACGATTATTGCTTAATACAAAGTAAAACTGAGATGAGCCAACCATTGCTATCGGGTAGATGTTTTCGTTGTAAAGAGCAAAAGCCGGAACATTTACTATAGCATCAATTTCCCCATCAGAAAGCGCCTTAACGGCTTCCTTTCCTGTTCCATCAAGGTGAACGATTTCCGCATGAATATCATGCTCGTCAGCCCAGCTGATAAAGCATTTTTCCTGCACGCTTCCCCGGTTGATTCCGATTCGTTTTCCGTTAAGCGTGGAAAAATCATCCGGGTCTATATCCCTGCGGCCTGTATCAATATAGATAAAGTACTCCTCTATCCCCATCGGCTGTGAGGAGAAAATCATATCCGCGGCGCGTTTTTCTGTGAAAGACACATCTGACATAAGATCTATTTCGCCGCGCCGCAGCATATCCATCAGCTCTACCCAGGAGCCTGTGACGTACTCATACGACCAGCCTGTATAAGCCGCTATTTTCTTCTGGTACTCATAGGCATATCCTGTACGCCTGCCATTATTATCAATGTAGTTAAACGGAGAGTAATACCAGCCAACCCGTACCACCTTACCGGAGCCTTCGGAGGGCCGGTCCGGAGCTGCACACACACAAGTGCTTCCGAAAATGCTCACATATATAAAAAACAGTAAGAAAACAGCGTATAAAAATTTATTCGTCCTAAAATTGCTGCGCATAACTTTTCACACCCTAAAATCAGCATCTGTTTAATTTCTGCCTTAAGGCATTCCCCACATGTCTACAATACAACTTTTTAGAAGAAAAATCCTGCTAAAACACAATTTTTTTTTCTTTGTAAGAAAAAAACCGTTTTTCGCACTTCATTGTATTTAGTACGAAAAACGGTTTACAGTCAGGTGTCATCATTCATATTGATAAAATGCATACGAAGCTTTACTTTTTTCTTTGGGCTGTTGTCCTTTTTCAGCTCCTTAGAAAGGTCAGACAGCCTCTCCGCCGACTGAACTCTCTGCTGAATCTTTTGATTTGCCTCTGCGAACTCACTGGTGCAGGCACGACAGTATGTACCCCTGTCAATCAAAGCCCCGCATTTTTTGCACGGGTATTTTATCGCCGCCCCAAGGTCAACAAGATCGCCATGCTCACGGAGATATTTTATAAGCTTCATCGGAGCATTAAGTGCAGAGGCAATCTCTGCCACCGTGCAGCCGGGATGCTCCTGCACATATTGCAGAATCTTTTGCTTTGTTTCACTCTGCTCCTGCATGCAGTTGTTGCAGACGCCATAGCCTTTGTCGAGAAAAAGCTTATGACATACAGGGCAGTTTTTCAAAGTCGGTGCCGCCACTTTTATCTCCTCCGAAATTCAGACTGACTTCTTCCGGTTATCCGAACCTCCGCTTTTCCTAATCCTGCTTAAACAAACGTTTTCTTTTTTATAGCACATTTGCCTGCGTTTTGCAAATTACTTTTCAACACCAATGCGCATTTGCGGATTTTGTTTTATTATCCTTGACGGTGTAAAATATATATCAAAAGGAGACTGTCTATATGAACAAAAAATTCCTGTATTTCCTTGCGGCAGGACATCTCAGCGTCGATATAAATTCCGGCTCGCTCCCTGCTGTTCTGCCTTTTTTCGTAACAGAATACGGAATGGATTATACCGCAATCGCAGGTCTTATGTTTGCGTCCTCATTTTTGTCCTCGGTCATTCAGCCGATTTTCGGTTGGCTGGCAGACAGGGGCTCACGTCAATGGTTCATGGGGCTTGGTATACTGATGTCGGGGCTTTCCATGGCACTGACAGGATTTCTCTCTGACTACTGGGCAATTTTTGCAGCAGTTACTATGATGGGAATAGGCGGCGCGATTTTTCACCCTGAAGCTGCCCGTATGGTCAATGCCGTTTCCGGGGAAAACCGTGGTCAGGGTATGAGTATTTTCAGCGTTGGCGGCAACGGTGGCTTTGGATTCGGCCCGCTCCTCGCCGTCTTTCTGCTCTCCACATTTGGAATGAAGGGCACTGCTTTCTACGGCATAACAAGCCTGATTATGGGACTCACAATGCTCGTCCTAGCTCCACGTATACGCGCCGCTGCTGAGGAAGATAAAAAAACTGCCGGCGCGGAATCCAAAGAAGCAGGTACAAACGACTGGAGCGCCTTTTCGAAGCTTACCCTCGTCATACTGTTCCGCTCCACAGTATTTACATCTATCAGCAGTTTCCTTCCGCTGTACTGCATCATGGTTCTCGGCACATCTCATGCCGTCGGCAGCGCGACACTTTCAATAATTTCGATTTCCGGTGTTTTTGCCACTTTGGTCGGCGGCTGGTTCTCTGACCGCAAAGGATATGTTAAAACTCTCAGATACGGCTGCTGTCTCCTTGTTCCCTGTCTTGCAGTCGCTGTTTTTTCAGGCCATATATGGGCAGTTTACGCTATGCTGATTCCCATGAGCTTTGCAATGCAGGGTCCCTATGCGGCATTCGTTGTCCTTGGTCAGAGCTATCTCGCAAAAAGTATAGGCTTTGCCTCGGGCATTACCCTGGGACTCTCCTTCAGCGTTGGCGGCATCATCGTTCCTGTCCTTGGAAAGTATGCAGATACATACGGCATTTATTCTGTCATGGTGCTGGTGGTCATTATATCCGCAGCCGCGGCGGCTTCCACCTTTCTTCTTCCCAAACCCAAAAATACATGCAAATAGGCAAACAACAAAGGCGCATCGGAAAATATCGCTCCGATGCGCCGTATTTTTATTCCATTTTATCTTCGCTCTGCCAAAATTCCCCCGTCTTTACGTCCACGCAGCTGATGTGCCCGTCATACCGGAATGAACCGGTATCGCAGAGCCATATATGATTTTTCTGCAGTATCGGCGTCCCGTCGCTTTCCGCGCGGAGCCGCTGCACAGGAGTATGGCCCACTGCCACGGTCTGCTTCCCCGCATAACCGTTGTAAAAATCCCTGCGCACCCACAGCATTTCCTCTTTCTGCTTAAGATAAGGCTTTTTTAGGAATCCTGCATGTGTGAAAATAAAATCCCTTCCAACCACAGCAATCCGTTTAAGGCCTTTCACAAAGCCGAGCATTGACTCAAACTCTGCCGGACTTTTTTCGTACAGTCGGCGCAGCTGGTACAAAGTATCATCTCCGCCGTTCTCAAGCCATATTCCCTCCCTCGCTATAATATCCTCTATTCCATGCTCAACAAAGTGATCCAAAAGAAGGGATTCGTGATTCCCCCTGAGTGTGATTACATTTTGATATGTCTCTGAAATCGACTTTACCTCTGCAAGGCAGCGAAGACTCTCAGCTCCCCTGTCAATGTAATCGCCGAGAAAAACGAGAAGGTCTTCCTCCGGACGGTAATCCATCGCGTCAAAAAGAGAGCGCATTCTTTGGTACTCGCCGTGAATATCCCCGACCGCCAAAATGCGTCTGAAGCGGGAAATATCCGAAACAAAAGCAACGCCATCAAAGGAAGAAGGGTTTTCCTTTCCGAAAAGAAGCTCTATGCTGTCATATCCGCCAAGCATTCTCTCTTCTCCTTTCTATCGGAATCCGGTTATCGTGGAAACACTGTCCAAAGCACAAGGGCTACAGAAACCAAAAACTTACCTCCAAGTGACAGGAAAGAAATCCAGTTCAGTGATTCACCCGCCGAGCGAAGACTTTCTGCAAACTTCTCCTTGCTTTCCTTTGAATCCTTCGTATGGATTATATCATACAGGCTGTAAAGGTCGAGAACAGCATCCACAGCCAAAAATCCTACAGCCGCATAAAACAGCCAAAGCGTCCAGGGTGCAAATTCCACATGTCCTGCGGCAAGATAATATCCTCCAATATCCATAGCCAAAAAAACAGCAAAATATATAAGGAATTCCTTTCCGCTGAATTCATACGAGGTAAATTTTTCCATGAATTCAATTTCCTCAATTATTTCCTCGGCTTTTTCAGCCGCACCTTTCTCCTCGGCCTCTGAATCACGCATCATATAAAGCCCAAACCCGTTTACGCACATCCAAATAACAGCATAAAGCTGAATCATTCAACGTCCCTCTTTCGTTAACAAGACATTTGTCTTACATATCATCATTTTTTCCTATTCTTTCACACATCCTGTAATATATTAACACATCCTGTAAAAAATTTCCTTTCCTGAGGATGTAAAATATTATTTCAAAGATATTTTCGTAACATGTATCAGAAATAATGTCGACTCACATTTATTGCATCTTTTAAAGCTTATTATTATTAATCATATGGTATATAAAAAATATATTTTCAAATGGTGGTTTGCTTCATGAGATTTATGGTATAATCATTGAAAAAGGGAGGTGAAACGCATGGCAAACGAAATAACTCTTCGTGCACGCATCGCAACCCGCGTACACAACGCACTTAAAGAAGGCCCTATTACTATGATCGATAATACGGAAATCCAGGAAGCTATCTTCCAGGTCGCTATCGAAGCCGCTCTTGTCGCTGTTGAAGAATACGAAAAAGAGAAGGCACAGGCATGAAATAATTATTCGGATAAATACAAACGCGGCAGCGCCTGAGTACAAAAGATGAAAATGTTTTGCACTCAGGCGCTGTTTTTGCATATATGAGAAAATAAATTTCTATATAATTTAATCTTCATAAATTTATGATAGTATTGAATTAATAATAAATTTAGTTTCATAAATGTGCGGGCACGTCTAAGAAGGGAGTGTTTTTATGGACGTAGTATCCTTATCTCGATGGCAGTTTGCCATAACTACCGTCTACCACTTTTTGTTTGTTCCGGTTACCCTTGGACTGACTCTTTTTCTGGCACTTTTGGAAACATGTTATGTAACGACAAACCGAAGTCACTGGAAGGATTCCTGCAGAAAGCTCATTAAATTCTTCGGAAATATTTTTCTGATTAATTTCGCCATGGGCGTTGTGACAGGAATTGTTCAGGAATTTCATTTCGGCATGAACTGGTCCGAATACTCACGCTTCATGGGGGATATCTTCGGCGCTCCGCTGGCTATGGAAGCTCTTACCGCCTTTTTCCTCGAATCCACCTTCCTTGGAATATGGGTGTTCGGCTGGGATAAGCTGCCCGAAAAGCTTCACTGTGCCTGCATATGGCTCGTTGCTATCGGAAGCAATCTTTCATCGTTCTGGATTCTTGTAGCCAATTCTTTTATGCAGCACCCTGTAGGATATTCGATAGAAAACGGACGTGCCGTTATGACGGATTTTACTGCACTTATTACAAATCCGTACGTCATAGGTGAGCTCAGTCACACGATTTTTTCTGGAATAGCAACCGCCGGATTCCTGCTTCTTGTTATATGTGCCTGGAAGATTGCCCGTGATTATGCTTCACGCAATGCGTTCATGAAGATTTTAAAGGGTGTGTCCATATATTTATTTATCGGAATCATGGGAACTATGGGCACAGGGCACATGCACACACAGTATCTTGCTGAAGCACAGCCAATGAAGCTGTCCAGTATGGAAGCTCTCTGGGAAACAGAAAATCCTGCCCCCTTTGCCGTTGTCGCGGATATAAATCAGGATGCACGCAAAAACGACATGGAAATCAAAATACCCGGTATGTTTTCCTTTATGCTGTACAATAAACCGGAAGGAGCTGTTCAAGGCATAAATCAACTGCAGAAAGCGGCTGAGGCACAATACGGTCCTGGAAATTATACTCCTGATGTCAGCGGTCTTTTCTGGAGCTTCCGTTTAATGATTGCCTGTGGCAGTGCAATGGCAGGCATAGCTTTCATATTCGGAGGAATTTCCTTTGTAAAGCCGGAGCTTCTGGTTAGATTTAAGTGTCTTCTTGCAGCCATGCCGCTGCTGCTGCCGCTTCCCTTCCTCGCAAATTCCGCGGGCTGGTTCATCGCGGAAGCAGGACGTCAGCCCTGGATTGTAGTAGGTCTTCAGAAAACAGCAGATGCGGTTTCTCCTAATCTTACTCCCGGTAATGTACTTCTCACCATGACAGGCTTTACTCTTATTTACCTTATTTTGGCTGTAGCGGCATTTTACGCTGCCTGCCGCGTCATAAGGACAACTACCGTTCAATCCGCCGACCAGGAAAGGGGGAATTTGTGATGGATTACAATGTACTTTGGTTTATCCTCATAGCCGTTTTATTTACCGGTTTCTTCTTCCTTGAAGGGTTTGATTACGGTGTTGGAATACTTCTGCCATTTATAAGCGGCCGCGAAAAGGACCGCAGTCAGGTCATCTCCTCTATTGCTCCCGTATGGGACGGCAATGAGGTTTGGATGATAACCGCAGGCGGTGCCTTGTTTGCCGCGTTTCCTCATGTGTATGCCACCATGTTCAGCACATTTTATATTGCGCTGTTTCTCATGCTTATGGCGCTGATTCTTCGCGGCGCAGCCTTTGAGCTTCGTCATCACCATGAATCCCTGTTGTGGCAGCAGACATGGGACAAGGCTATTTTTATCGGGTCAGCGCTTCCCGCCCTGCTTTGGGGTGTGGCTATGACAGACCTTTTGATTGGTCTCCCTATAAGCAAGGATATGATTTATAAAGGAGCTTTTTTAGATTTACTCAGTCCGGCCTCAGTTGTTGGCGGCATCGCGTTTGTCAGCCTTTTCACCTTCCACGGGGCAAATTTCCTTGCCTTAAAGCTTGAAAAGGACCGCCTTCACCTCACTATTCAGAAGCTCGGGCTTATGGGCGGTAAAATTGCATTTATCAGCCTTGCACTGCTGACTTTGCTCATTCATCAAAAGGTAAATCTGGCACTCCACCCGATAACCGTGGTTCTTTTCCTGCTTGCACTTGTTTCGCTGCTTCTCGGGTACCTGAGCATGAAGCATCGGAATGAACTGCGCGCGTTTATTTTGACCGGCCTGAGTATTGTCTGTATTTCAGCAGGATTTTTCTCGGCGCTGTTCCCACGGCTTATGGTATCCAGCCTGAATCCTGACTGGAGCCTGACTATACGGAATGCCGCCTCTACTGAATACACCTTGTCCATAATGACGATAGCTGCGCTTTGTCTTGTCCCCGTTGTACTCATTTATCAGGGTTGGACATATTGGGTTTTCAGACATCGAATAAAGGCCGGCCAGGACCATGCGAATTACTGACGTTTTATACAATGAAAAGCAGGCAGTTTCCTTTCTCTGCCTGCTTCAGCTTTTTGTTTCCATATGCACCATAGGCGCAGCCTGGCAGCTCAGCCGGGTTGTTTGTGATGTATTCCTGCAGAATCTTTCACTGAACGCAGCAGCCCCCAATATAGGACTGCTGCTGTTTTTTCTGCTGACAAGGATTATTCTGCAGTATCTGCTCAACAACCGTCTGCATTCTTTTGCTTCCAGGCTTCAACTAAAAATACGAAAAAAGCTCCACCGCTGCCTCATAATGCAGGCAATCCCCAGTGACAGGCTTCAGCTGCTGGCAGTTGAGACCACCGATGCTTTGGATAAAATAAGCAGCAGTATATTGCCACAGCTTCTTTCAATCCTTGTTTTAATGCCGCTGATTCTTATTCTTATCTTTGTTACAGACCTGCAGTCTGCTGTGATTGTCCTGGTGACACTCCCCATTGCTCCAATACTTTTGGCTCTTATCGGGCATAAAACAAAATCCGCCACACTTGACCAGTGGAGAAAGCTTGCCCGGCTTACCGCATCCTTCAGGGATATGCTCGCAGGTATAATCACCATTAAAATCTTTCGTCAGGAAAAGACCAATGGCCAACGGCTCATGAAAAACAGCCGTGCATTTACCGATGCTTCAATGAAAGTGCTTCGAATAGCATTCATGTCAAGCTTTGCCCTTGAGCTCATCACTACTTTGACAATTGCTATTCTTTCTGTAAGCATTGGTCTGCGTCTGCTTTATGGTGAAACAGATTTCACCACAGCCTTTTTCCTGCTGCTCCTTCTCCCGGAATTTTATCGGCCGCTGCGTCAGGGCGGCACAGCCTTTCATGCTGCCGCAGATGTAAGCACAGCCAGGAAAGCCCTTCAGGAAACAATTGATGTCTCTGACGTATCTTCAGGGCAGCACACTGATGATACCCTTCAAATCCCTCCTGATATAACAATTCAGGGGCTTTCCTTCACATACCCCGATGCGCCGCTTCCTGTACTGCATAATATCAATCTTTTTTTCCCTGCCCAAAATATTACCTGTATCTGTGGAACAAGCGGCATCGGGAAAACTACCCTTCTGAAATTGCTCGCCGGGCTTCTGCCTGCAGATAATGGCTGCATATTGTTTAATGACAAAAATCTTGCCGGTTTCGCTCTTGAAAGCCGCCAAAAAATTATTACCTATGTCCCCCAGATGCCTCATATATTTCAAGGAACTCTCTCAGACAATATAAGCATGTTTGAACACGCCTCGGATAACGTTACTAAAATAAAAGAGATTTTAGCGTACACGGGGCTTTCACTCCCGTATAATACCGTTCTTGGTGCCGGTGGGCAAGCACTTTCCAATGGTCAGTGCCAACGTCTCGGCCTCGCCCGGGCATTTTATCAGGACCGTCCTGTAGTCCTTCTGGACGAACCCACAGCAGGGCTGGAGCCCGCGGAGGAACAGGAGCTCCTGGAAAAGCTCTCTGAATTCGCCCGCCGTAAAACCCTGATTGTCATATCGCACCGTGATGCGGTAAGAAAATGGGCAGACAGAGAAATACAACTTGAAGCTGTCATGTCTGCGCCCTCCTTGGAGGTGCGGTATGAGTAATCTGCTTGCCATAAAAAAACTCATTTCGCTGGCAGGTCTGTCAAAGCTGCTGCTCATGCTTTTCCTGGGATTCATTTCCGGGCTTGCAGGAATCTGCCTCATGGGTTCTGCCGCCTGGATTATAAGCTATGCCGCTCTTCATCCTCCCCTTTACGCTCTGACACTCGGTATTACCTGTGTGCGCTTCTTCGGAATAAGCCGTGCAGCCGCAAGATACCTGATGCGCCTTTTCTCTCATAGGCTGGCTTTCAGATGCTTCGAAAAGCTGCAGCTTATGATTTATACAAAAATGTGCCGCGAACTGCCTCTGAAAACCTCTCTTGCAAAACAGGGACAGTATATGCAGCAGCTCAGTAAAGACGCAGAGCTGCTGCGCGATTTTTACCTGCGCTGGCTTTTGCCTGTCTTAAGTACAGGCATGCTCACCCTTTGTCTGTGCCTTTGGCTTCATGAAATCTCTCCTGCTTCATCTGCGCTTGTGTGCTTTGTTTATGGTATTCATATAATATTACCTGTTATTAAAATAAATATGGTAAAGCGAAACGAGCCTGTAAATATTTACCGCGATACACTTACAGATGTCTCCGAAGGACGTGACGAGCTCATCATGTCCGGACAGCAAAACAGCTTCATGGCAAAGCTTGATAACGGAGCCGTCAGCTATGGGGAAGCCGCTAATGCACAGCAGTCGCAGCAGGAAATTACTTCCGCATGTCTCGATATCATCAGACAGATTTCTTTTGTTGTATACCTTTCTCTTCTGATTCAGGCAATTGGAAACGGCACCCTTGAACCGCGTTGGCTTGGTGTATGGATACTGCTGCTTTTGGGCCTTTACATCGACTTCGCGGAATTAACGGCTGCAGCCTTCCCCTTGCTCAACGCTGTAGAATCTGCTATGCGTATCTTAGATAAACCGCAGCAGGCAGACATCGTAGAGAGTTCTCCCTTGGACAGTTCTTCCGAACATATTCTCTCCGCTGAAAATATATCCTTTTCATATTCGAAAGGGTATCCTGTTTTCTCTACCATTTCCTTTAACCTTTCAAAGGGTGAATCCATGGCTGTACGCGGAGACAGCGGAAGCGGGAAAACTACTCTTGCAGAGCTTCTGTTAAAGTTATATCCGACGGATCATGGAGAAATAGCTCTGTTCGGTACACCCTACAGCAATCTTTCGGCTGATATTATTCGCAGTTATTTTTCTGCTTCCATCCAGCAGTGCCACATATTTTCCGATTCCATCCGTGATAACTTCACACGTCTGCACCCCGGCATAACAGATGAAAAAATATGGCAGGCACTGGATACTGCATGCCTTGGCAATGACGTAAGAATAATGCCGATGAAGCTGGACGAGCCAATGGGTGAAAACGGCAGCCGCCTTTCAGGCGGTCAGAGAAACCGCCTGCTGACGGCACTGGCAATAGCCAGTGATGCTCCCTGTCTTATTCTGGATGAACCAACTGACGGCCTCGATAAAATCACGGGTGCCCGGCTGATTGAAAATGTTATTTCGCATATACAGCAAAACGGGAAAACTCTTATTCTGATAACCCATGACGTAGAAGCCGCCTCCAAATTACCACGGGAATTATTGCTGTCGCAGCCATAAAAAACAGCCCTCCGCAGAAAATCTGCTTCAGGCTGTTTTTTATTTGCTCTCATTATAATGCCTTAAATCAAAGTTTGCCACAGGCAAACTTTCCTCTGCGGCATTTCAACGAGGCGGGAGATATGCTCACCGCCTGTTATTTGTCTTAACCCCCACTTACAGAAGTGGGGAACATCTTTGGGCCGAGTTATATGATTTTATAGCAGGAGGATTTGGGACATGCTCACCCAAAAGCTTCTCCATCCATATAAGGTCATACCATCGTCCGAATTTCGAACCGATATCCTTGAAGTGACCTACCTCCCGAAATCCCAGATGTGTATGAAATCCCACACTGTCCTTCGTAAGATACGGATCCTCCTGCCCTTCATGTGGCCACGCTATACATGCCTCGAGGCTTATAATCCCCATCTTTTTCAACGCCGCCTCCAAAGCTTCATACAAACGCCGTCCAAGCCCTGCCTTCCTCTTTTCACGGTCGATATAAACCGAGCTCTCCACAGCCCAGGCGCATGCTGCTCTTACGTGAAAGGGGGCAGCATAGGCATAGCCGATTATTTTGCCGCCCTCCTCCGCCACCAGATACGGATATTTTTCGCTGATGTTTATGATACGATGCTGAAAATCCTCCACAGATGGCACATCGTACTCAAAGGTAATAGCAGTATCCCTGATATATGGCGCGTATATTGCCAAAAGCGCCTCTGCATCCTCAGGTACTGCATCGCGAATAATTATTTCTGCCAAAAAACTCCCTCAAATCAAATTAATATTAGGAAAAAATACTGCCGAAGATGCAATTACGCTTCTCCGGCAGTTCCTGATTTTACTTCACATAGTATACACGTCCCGGCAGACGCGGAGCAGCCTGCGGCTTTGCACCGTCCTCAGGATATCCCAGAATGCAGTGGCCGATTCCTTCCCACTCGCCTTTTATTCCTATTTTTTTAAGAAGCTCCTTACCCCATTCGGACTCAAATTCTTCTCTTGCCCGGTTAATCCAGCAGCTTCCTATTCCCAGGGAATCTGCCGCCAGCATGAGATTCCCTATAACAAGGCTTCCATCGTATTTGTTGTTCGCCCAGTCCTTCGGCGCAAGAACAATAAGCACCACAGGCGCCCCGTAAAGCGGATCTACCTCGGGTGACCAGCCGCCTATTTCACAGTTCTTAACAGAAATTTCATCACGAAGCTCCTTGTTGGTAACGGCAACTATAATCGGCTTCTGCTCTCCGTGTCCGCTAGCCGCGTAAAGACCTGCATCTATGATTTCATCAATTATCTCCTGGGGTACCATATCCGGCTTGTACCTGCGGATGCTGCGGCGCGTCTTCAGCGCTTCAATAATAGTATTACTCATAACATAGCTCCCTTCTGCCTGCATCATCTGCAGACCGCAAATCAAAGGATTACTCTTCTTTAATCATAGCGGATATGCTACGAAATTACTATGATATTTTGATGAAAATATTTGAACCGCTATTTCTTTAACATATATTTTTCAAATCGGGCGATTTCAGCCTCAGGTATGCTTGCAGTAATTTTCGTCCCATCTTCGACATACTCCGTTTCCTTTACAGCATTCAGCGCGTGAAGCTCAGTGATTACGGCTCCATCACTGTATGGAACAAGCAGCTCCGCTTCTACAGACTGTGCCTTGAAAAAACATTCGATGCGGTTAAGAAGAATATCTATATTCGCTCCTGTAGCTGCCGAAACGCATACCGCATCGCGATACCGCGTAAGCCGCTCAAGATCATATTCATTTTCAACACAATCTGTCTTATTGAACACAAACAGCGTCGGCTTTTCGTCGGCACCAAGCTCCTTCAGCACCTCAATAACAGCTTCAATCTGCGGTTCTGCGTTGGAATTTCCTGCATCCACCACATGCAAAAGAAGATCTGCCTCCGTTACCTCCTCAAGAGTAGCCCGAAATGCAGTCACCAGCGTATGCGGAAGTTTTTGAATAAACCCGACAGTATCCGTCAAAAGGATTTCCTTTTTTTCTGGAAGCTCCAGCCGTCTTGTAGTCGGGTCAAGTGTTGCAAACAGCTTGTCCTCAGCAAATACATCTGCACCCGTAAGACGGTTCAAAAGAGTGGATTTGCCCGCATTTGTATAACCCACAAGCGCCACAAGAGGCATCCGCGATTTTTGACGGCGCGTGCGGTAGAGTGCCCGCGTCTTTTTCATGCCGTTAATCTGCTCTTCAATATCATGGATTCGCGTGTGAATACGCCGTCTGTCTACCTCAAGCTTTGTTTCTCCGGGGCCTCGGGTTCCTATTCCGCCTCCAAGACGTGAAAGCACAAGCCCCTGTCCGCCAAGGCGCGGAAGATTGTATTTCAGCTGAGCAAGCTCCACCTGCAGCCTTCCCTCGTGGGATCTGGCTCTTTGAGCAAAAATATCAAGGATAAGTGCCGTCCTGTCTATGACACGTATTCCAAGCATCCGTTCAAGATTATGCTGTTGGGAGGGGGTGAGCTCATCATCAAGGATTAAAAGGTCAGCATCGAGATTTTGTATCTCCATGGCGATTTCGTTAACCTTGCCCTTTCCAAGAAAGAGCGCCGAATCAGGTCTTTCTCTCCGCTGTGAGAACCTCCCCACAACCACAGCCCCCGCAGTTTCCGCAAGGCGCTCAAGCTCATCCATGGACTCCTCAATTCCCCATATGCCGCGCTGCATGCGTTCAACACCTGCAAGAACTGCACGCTCAGGGCGGTCATCCGTGGTCTGTGTCGTCTCCTCGCTCAATTTTTTATTGACAGCTGTAACCATCATCGAAAGATTGACCTGATGCAGCACCGTATCGGGAGCAGGCCCATAGACCAAAAGCCCGGGCGTCCCATCATCCTGTGTTTCTCCCGAAAATACTCCTATGCTGCCGAGAATCCTGCCGTCCCTTTTCCCGATGGCAGCCATGCAGTCAAAACGAAGCCGCCGAAGTGAAGACAAGTCAGGCTCACTCAGCCGCACATCACCCGTCGGATGCGTGTGTATGCAGCGAATTCCGGAAAGACGTTTATCTGAGCGTGTTTTCTGCTTCAGCTGCGGCAGGTCTACCGTTGCTGCATCGCCAAGGGCGACCTGAAGAATACGTCCCTGTCTGGATATATAGACAGCTACCTCACGCCCAAGCTGCTCAGTAATCTCCAGCATTCTCTCGTTCAGCTCACGCGTCGAAAGCTGACCTATCGGCACCGTAAGCTCGTACAGTGCCATCAGCTTTTCCTGTATATGGGTTTTGACGTTGACAAGATCGCCCTTTATGTCCATAAAGTCCTCATTTCATTTTACTCATTAATCCAGTAATACTGCTCCTTGAACATTCCTTCATCCATCTGCGCGTATTCCTGTACATATTTTTTGAAAAGATAATCATCATTCTCACAGAAGCTCAAGCCCATGTATATACGTGGAATAGACCAGCGCGTATCCTGCCCCATTGCTCCGCGGCGCTGTACGGAAAAAGCAGCCTTGTACCCTGCTTCACTTACCGCCCAGATAACCGACTCGTCATAATTTCCGCATGGATATGCAAGCGCATTACAATCCTGTCCCGTGACACGCCTCAGGAAACCCCTTGAACCCATAAATTCATGAAGATTTTCCCTGTATGTTCCCAGCCTGAGGTCTGACGGATGTGTCACAGAGTGGGAGCCGATGGAAACATACGGATTTTTTGAAATTTCCTTAAGCTCCTTGGCTGTGATATACGGATAACCGTTCAGTGCGGTATCAACTGCGTCGGTGATGATGAAAAAAACCGCCTTCATCTCACGCTTCGTGAGCGCAGGTACCGCATAATCATAAATTCCCTGATATCCGTCATCAAATGTAATCAGCACAGATTTTTCGGGGAATGCGCCCTTATCTATACATTCAATGTATTCATCTATGGAAAGCGTACGGTATCCATTTGATTTCAGCCAGTCAAGCTGCCGTTCAAATGCCTCAGGCGTCACATCAAAGCCGTTCAGAGGAACAGGCTTTAAATCATGATACATAAGCACAGGGGCATATGAGCTGTAAGGCAGTCCATGTTCGCATCGGCCCACGGACGGAAGCATCAGCGATACAGCCAAAACAAACATAAACATAAAACGAAACATACTCTTTTTCATAATTACATTATCTCCTTCCCATCTTCTTCATTCTACCACACAAAAACAGGCTATGGGGAAATTTCCCATAGCCTGCTTTAATTCGATCAGCTTTAGAAACGGAATTTGCTGAGAGAATTTTGCAAATCCTGAGCCAGCTTCGCCAGCGAATTGCTTGCATCAGCAATCTCACTTGCGGATGCGGACTGCTCCTCGGATGCAGCCGAGACATTTTCCATCTCGCCGGATACCTGCGTACCTTTTTCGAGGATATTAGCGGATTTCTCCTTAACATTTGCAGTCTGGTCTGCAACGGCACGAACCTCTGCCGTAATCGTGTCTGCCTGTTCGGAAACACCAAGAGCTGCAGCCTGAATCCTGTCAAAGGCTTCTTTAAGCTTGCTGACAGACTCTGTTCCTGCTTTTACGGCGCTGCTGCCTTCCTGCATGGACTGAACAGCCTCATTTGTATCAGACTGAATGCCTCCGATAAGATTTGTAATGCGCTGAGCAGCCTCCTGGGACTGCTCGGCAAGCTTTCTGACCTCTTCTGCAACAACGGAGAAGCCTCTGCCGTTTTCACCTGCACGGGCAGCCTCAATCGCGGCGTTAAGCGCAAGGAGATTTGTCTGCTCGGCAATTTCTGAAATGTCACTGACAATCTGACCGATTTCCTGAGAGCTCTTGCCAAGCTTATCTACCGTCGCGGCAGAACTCTGCACGATTGTTTCAACGCTCATAATCTGCTCGACAGCCTGCTGGATAGCCTTGCTTCCTGCCTCAGCCTCATCCTTGGACTCGGATGCATGCTGGGATACAGTCTCAGCTGTCTGATTCAGACGCTCAACAGACTCTGCAGTATTATTGATGGATTCCATTGCATCATTGACGTAGGTCTGCTGCTCAGCGGTAGCACCTGCCGCATCGGTAACGGAATTTGCAACCATGCTGGATGCCTGCGCTGCCTGCTGAGAGCTTGCTGTAAGCTCCTCAGATGCGGCCGCCAGCTGCTCAGCCGACGCATTGGTGTCTCTCATGAGCCTGTTCAAGGATTTACGTACATCCGCAACCATATTTGCGAGAGCGCCGAATTCATCATCGCGCTGAATAGTGCGCTGAGTAATGATAAAATCACCGTCACGCAGCTTCACAAGCGCGTTTGTCATAAGCTCCAGTGGAGTTGTAATTTTTTTGGTAATAATGAGAACAGCAACAACTGAAATAGCGAGAACAACAATAAGCTCAACAACCATGAACCGGATTGTGCGCTCAGTATCAGCATCATTCTGTTCGTTCAGCTGTTTTGCAATATCCGCCTGCAGCTGTGTGAGCTGGGCCAGCTCCTTGCCGATTGCAGAAGCGCGGCTTGCTCCGTTCTTGGTATAGTACTCTCCGGCAGACTGTGACTGCCCTGCTGCAACGTATTCAAGCGTCCTTTCTAGAATTGGCTTGAGTTCATTATAATCCTTCTTGATTTTTTCCAGCAGTGCAACAGCATCCGCATTCTTTCCCGGGATTTCATCCAGCTTCTTTATGCTGGCTTCCACGGCTTTCAGGCTTTCCTGAAGGCTGTTTGTAAGCTTTTTCACACGTGCCGGATCATTTGCCGAAACAATTGCCGAAGCCGCCATAGCCTGCGCACGGCGCATATCTCCGTTTGCAGCTCCAATATACACCAGTGTCTGAACCGACGAAGCATACATCGTCTCCATATCCGCCTGAGCTTTCTTGATGGCAAAATAGCCCGAGCCTCCGATAATCATCATGCCGACAACCGTGACCACGGCTAAAATCGCCAGCTTGTAGGCAACACGTATATCATCCAACCATTTCATCATAAAATACCCCCTAACGTTTCATCTATTTACATCTACATAATAACATATATCGTATTAATTGTATTCTACACAGCTATAAAAATTCCTTCTAGCAGTTATTACAATTTTATTACAATTTAATAAAAAATTTTTACAAAAAAGGGGAACCATCGCCTATATACAGAGCCCCCATAAGTTAGACCTTTGGGCTAACTTACGGGGGCCTTTCATCATCCATCCTTCGCTGTTTCTCCTTAGTACAGCGGCAATTCATCAACTGTAGCATAAACTGTGGCAAACATATCCATACGGGACTCGGCCAGTACAACCTTCACCATTCCGGACGGCGCCACAAGCGCGAACTCCTTGCCTTCGGTCTTTGCCTGCTTCGTCAGCCTCAGCAGCACACGAATCCCCGCGCTGGAAAGATATTCAAGCCCGCTCATATCGACAGCGAACCTCTGTGCCGCCGGGAAAACCTGATCTGCCCGTTCTCCCGCCTCCTGTGCCGTCATCCTGTCCAGCCGCCCACGAACAGCCCAAAGGGTCCACCCGTTTTTCTCGCTTGTCTGAAATGTAATCGTTTCTTCAGCCATTTGTGTTTCCTCCAAAATATATCATGGACCTTTGTACGCCAGTCCCAGCATCGTAATGTCATCGGAAGGCTCTGTACCATCCGCGTGTTCTTCCACCGCACCGCGCACCGCCGTGAGGATTTCTTCTACCGTGCCTGCTTCCGACAACTGAGATATTTTTTCCTGCAGCCTCGATTCTCCGAACATGTCCAGCTCTCCGTTCATAGCCTCAGTCACACCGTCGGTGTAAAGGAAAAGCAAATCACCCGGGGAAAGTATCAGACGCTCCGCGGGAAATTCCATTCCTTCCATCACGCCGAGCATCGGCCCCTTTGCCACCGGCATAAATGCAAAGCTTCCGTTTCGCCGCACCAATGGAGGTTTGTGCCCCGCGTTCACATAGACAAATTCTCCCGTTTCGACGTCCAGTACACCTGTAAACACCGTCACGAACATCCCCTCCTCGTTGGCCTCCACGAGGCGGTCGTTGGTTCGGGCCACGACCTCCGACAGCCATGGATGGCTTAGTGTCAGCGGGGCGGCAGGACGTCGCTGCTTCCCGTTGACCGACAGTTTGTCTCCCGTGCCGTAGGTAAGCGCACAGTCCTTGAGAAGCGTCTTCACTGCCACCATGAAAAGCGCGGCAGGCACGCCTTTGTCCGAAACGTCCGCCACCGTGACCATCAAATGTTTCTCATCAAGGAAATAAAAATCGTAAAAGTCACCGCCGACCACCTTCGCCGGCTCCATAGACGCGAAAAGGTCAAACTCGCTCCGCGTGGGGAATTTTTTAGGCAGGATGCTCGCCTGTATGCGTGCCGCCACCGAAAGCTCCGTCTCGATGCGCTCGTTCTCCGCCGTCGTTTTTGCGAGATTTTCGATATACGATTTCAGCTCGTCCGTCATCTGATTGAAGCTGTCTGCCAATGTTTCGATCTCGTCGCCGGTCTTGACGTCAAGCTTCTTGTCGAGGTTACCGCCCGAAATTTCGCGCACCCCCGCCGTCAGAGCAAGGATAGGACGTACGAAGCGGTCCGAGACCTTTCGGCTCGCGAAAAAGAGCGCCGCCAAAAGCACCAGAAGCAGAACCGCCGTCCGCAAGAGGTTATCCCAGAAAAAGGAACGCAGTGACGCGGAATAAGTCTCCGCCTGTGTCAAAAGGTACGATTTAGCGTCCCGCGCCGGCTGCACTACGACGTCACGCTCAATCAAAGTGCCAAAGCTCCAGCCGACGTCTGGAATCGGCGCGTAAGCAAGATAATATTCCCTGCCTCCCATCGTGATCCGCGCCACGTCGGACAGTCCCCGGGTCATGCACGCCGCTTCCAGCGCAAGGGACATCTCTCCGTACTTTTGAAAATCCTTCGGCGTCGCTGAAGCGGCCAACGGTCCTTCCTTTTCCGAGGAAAGAATGACCTCTCCCTTCTCGTTCAAGATAAAGTTAACGCCCCTGTCCCCGATTGTATTAATCGAGATTTGCCGATACAATGTGGCGATATTATTGGAAATACCGGCCACACCCGCAAAACCGTTTTCGTCGTAATAGGGCGCGACGCAGGAAATACAGGGATACCCCTCCACCCCGACATAAACGCCTGTGAACACAGCCTTCCCGGTCGCCTTGACTTCCTGATACCATGGGCGTTCTCTCGGATCGAAGGCAGGCGAGTACCAAGTATCAAAAAACTCTACAAAATCCTTCCCCTCCGCCATAACGTCCGCGCTGATGATATATCCGCGCTCAGAGGCATAAAAGCAAGTCATCTCGTACCCGTCGTCATAACTCTGCGTCCAAAGCGCCAAATTGTCCGCCGCGTTGGCCGCAATCCGCGCTTCGGACAAGACGTCATCGATCCCACCGCTTTCGCGAAGCGCAGGGATGAAAAAAAGATATGGTTCCTTGGACCTTACGGGAACTTCGCCACCAAACGGCAGCTCACGCGGCAGGTAAAGCTCCTTATGTGTCAAAATCTGCGTCATCGTCTTGGCAAGAAGATTCGCATCCTCTCGAAGTCGGCCTATCTCGTTATTGACGCCGCGCGCCTTTTCTTCCGCCATGAGGGCGAACCGCTTTTTCGCCTGCTCGTCAGTAGTTTCCTCTGCAAAGGCCGCGGCGGAATTTCCCATTTCCCGGCCGTTCTCGAGAGCGTATTCCTGCGCGCCATACAGGCCTATGAAGGAAACTGCCTCAAAGGCAGCAAAACACGCAAGCCCTGTAAAAAACAGCAGCAGGAAAATCCGCCGCTCAATGCTCATCCTGCCGGTCAAATGAACGCCCCCCTTCTTCGCAATATTGCTTCGACAACCAAAAGACACTAAACATGCCTTCTCCCCGCAGGTAAAGCATGTTTAGTGATATTTATTGAACGAATCAGTAGAATCCCGATGATTTTTATTAGTTTCCTTAAAGGTGCTGGAACCTGCAGCCTTTATATACCCTGTCCAGATTAACCTTGAGCTCGCCCAGCTTATCCGCCCGGATTCCCCCAAAGAAGTGGGTATGAACGCCTCTCTCGATTCCCAGGCTCATGAGAGATTTCCCCGCCATAATCCCTTTGACCTGTTCGGGGGTCAATCTGTCGTTGGCGCTGACGACGTTGTATTTTCCGTCCTTGCGCTTCACAAAGTACGCGTACCCGACGCCGCCCGCCACGTTATCCAGTTCCATGTCGGTCATCACTTTATCTAACAATTCGTCCGTCATCGTCTTCTCCTCCCTTCATTTCCCGAGCCGCCTTTCTTTCTGTGAAAAAGCCCGCGTTTTGCGGGCTTTTTTGTTACATAGCCGCACTTACGCCGCCGCGCTCACCAGTCCTTCAGCGTAACGCACCATTGCGATATAGAGCCGCTTGCATTCCTCATTTCTGCCCTCGGCAATCAGTGCGAGACAGGGGCGGATATAACGGCTGAGAAGCTCTTCGCAAAGCTCGCTGTAGTTCGGAGATTCCTTCATTGCGCGGACAATGCCGGGAGCAATCTCGTAGTATTCATCGATCAGCTCCTTGCCGCCCGGCTGCTTCGCCAGCCACTCGTCACGATAGGCCCGCAGCGTCGTCAGCTCCTCGCAGTCATCCGCCTTGCCCAGATATTCGCAGACTGCCGTGGTGAGGAAACAGCCCTTATGCTTTCCGCCGGGTTTCATAACTTTGTGGCCTCCTGCCACAGCGTCCAGCTCCTCACCGGTGAGCTTACCCTTCTCCTGATTTGCCAGATACGCCTCCGCCTCTTCTACGGTCAGTTCGACGCCGTTCTCCTTCGCGAGGGCTGCGAGTTCCTCTGCCGTCTTGCAAGCCGAAGCCTTTTCCAGCATTTCCTTCGTAATCTCTTTGTCTCCGATTTTCATGATGTTTTCCTCCTTCTTGAATTCAAGATTATTCAAGATGAACTCACTACTACTTTATGTCGTGCACAATCACTTCGTAGCCGCGTTTTTCCCATCGCTCCTTCAATTTGTCGATATACTGCGGATTCACGTGATGCCAGACCTTATAGCCCTTGCTGTTTTTCATGAGCTGGTCCACATATTGGAAATTTCCCTGTTTGGTGAACTTAATGAGCTCGTCCATATCTCCCTGATAATCCCCGCCGATCGCGAAATTCGGCCAGACATTCCGGAACAGGACGACTACCTTTTTGCCTCCCACCACATTCTCCAGTTCATCGTCCGTCATCTGCTTGTTCATCAATTCGTTTGCCATTTTCGTTACCTCCTTTTTGAATTACATCATTGTTTCTCTTTTTCCTTTCATCTGTATATGTGCTTGAGCCGAAAAATCCTGACAGGTTTTTGAAAATGCAGTGATTCTTTTATTTCCCATACTTTTTATGAAGCATATCCATGATTTCTGCATGAGAATATTTCTTATTCCTGTCATAGTAGCTGTTTTTTGAATCTTCGCTGTTATCTTGAATATTCAAGGCAACGCTGATGTTCAGATCACGATTCACCAGAATACACGCCTGCCTCGCTGCAGCCTCCAAGTTGCTCGGCATCTTAACCCCTTTAGACTTGTAGAATTTGATAAGCTCATAGGTTTCTATTCTCGTCCCGCCGGTCACCTGCGCCAGCTCATCCTCATTCATCGTTTTTGCCATGATTTCTTCATTTGCCATTTTGCCTGCCTCCCTCTTATCGTTTATTTTTATCCTTTGATTTTTCCGTCACAATCGGATTACCTGCCGCTGCCACCATGTCCAGTGCCTCGTCGTCCAGCTGCCGCGTCCAGAGGCTTCCGCTTCCCTCCGCGATACTCCCCTGTGAACGTCGCATGGAGAGGAGCTTGTGCAGCAACGGGACGCGCACCGGGCTAAGAAGGGAAAAATCAAATTCCCCGAGCTTCCGTTCCAGTTCTTTACCATCCATCTGCGCCGCCCTCCTTTCTTTTCCTTTCACCTGTATATATGCGTCAGCTGAAAAATCCTGACAGGATTTTGAAAAAATATTGAAAAAAATATTACAACCGATTCCGTGGCGCGTCTCCGTTTTCCTTCGTACGTGCCAAAAGGAGCGTGCTTGTGATATTTGAGGTCACGTTGCCGACCGTGTTAATCATGCTCACGATTGGATCAATACACAGAAATAACATAACCGCTCCCATCGGTATGCCTACGGCAGCAAAAACCGTAGAAAGACCGATAAGCACCGCCCCCGGACATCCAGGCAGCGTAAAGGAAACGATGAACAGTGATATGAACATAGAAAGCATGGTGTCCGTATCCAACGCAATGCCGCAGGTCCGGGCCATCAATACCGTGACGATGGCGATATAAAATCCTGTGCTGTTCATGTTGAGCTGTATGCCCACGGGCAGCGCGAACATGGAAAGCTTTCGGTCGACACCGAATTTTTCCGCGCAAAAGGAGATAGTCTGCGGCAGGCAGGCATTGGAGCTGTTCAACGCAAAGGGAACGGGGGCAAAGCACGCGAGCTGCTTTAGAAAATGTCCGGGAGCCATACCCCCGAAGGCCGCAGCGAAAGCCGCGCAGACAAGAAACACAAGTCCGAGTCCGATAACGTCGCCAATCAGGACTTTCCCCAAGGGGAGCAATGCCTCAAGCCCGGTGGACAGCATCAGATGCGCCATAGACGCAAAGACAAGCAGCGGAATGAACTGCACTACGACGTCAATCATGTCCATGCACAGGCGATTCAAAAACTCTATGGCCTCCTTTACCGGCATTGCCCGATCGCCAGCCCGGTTAATCATCACCCCGACAAAGCAGGCAAGAAAAAGTACCTGAAGGATACTTCCTCCCAAAAAAGGCTTCATAAGACTGTTGGGAATAATACCTACAATCATGTCCCTCAAAGAAAATTCCGCCGCTTTGCCCCCCTCCGGGATTGTCGCAAGAAGCTCAGGCGATGCGTCCGGAAACAAAAGAACACCGGCCGTTATGCCAATGAGGGCAGTGACAAGAAGCTTTGTGAGAGAAACGGCAACGAGTTTTCCGCCGAGCCGCCCCACGTCCTCCGCATCTGAAATTCCGGTGATGCCTGACAGCACAGCAAAAAACACCATCGGCGCCACCATCATCAGAAGGGCATTCATGAACATCTCCTGAACTGAATCAAGAATCATATGATCAATCCATCGAAGCGGGACCTCTCCGAGAAAGGCCTTCATCAGAAGCCCTGAAGCAACCCCCAATACAAGAGCCGCGACAACCTTTCCCGTCTGCTTGCCGTCAGCTTCATGCACTTTGACTGAGATGACGTTCTCACCGTTTTTACGGCTATAGCCAATCCTGTTCTTATACGACAGCAGGATGGCAAGGCCGTATGAGTCTACCCCGTCGTGTTCCAATATCTCATTAGTTCCTGACAACGGATTGTACGCTTCCCCCTTTGCCGACAGGCGGAAGGATATATCTCCCCACCGCTGCCGCACAACTAGCAGTGCGGAAAAATCTTCGGTCGGGGAAAAAGCCGCTTCCATCCGTGAAAAACATTCTTCAAAAAGAAGCTGCGCCGTTCGTTGCTCTTCTTCCGTTGCTTTCGTCTTTGCCAGTTCCGCATCCAGCCACGCCACAGCCTCACTGAAATTTAGTCCGGATACCCGGAATGTGTTGCTTTTCAAAAACATCACCCTTGCTCAGTTTTTTGGTACAGGGTTGAAAATCCTGCACCCTGCTGCAATTTTTGTCCTCCGCCTTTACTTTTTGTCTCCAGTTTTTTCCATGTCCGCCGAAACGGCAGGATGAAGCGAAGCTTCGTCGAAGGCCCTCGGTTCTGACTTTCCTTCATCTCTTGCGGCTACATAACGCGGCACATCAATGTCCACAGGGACGCCCATAGCCTTTGCAAGCGCCGCTTTGTTCAGATTGTACTCGTAAAGCGCCGTATAATAATTTGTGCGGGCCTGGGTTAACTTTTCCTGCGCATCCGTCACTGCAAGCAGAATATCAACGCCCTCCTCATAGCGGACCTTAGCAATCTCATAACGATTCTCGGCATACTTAATCGCTTCAGCTGTAGTTTGTATATTGGCTTCCGCCGCCTTCATCCGAATATAGGCGCTCTCTGTCTGCAGCCTGACGTTCCGCAGCAAAAGCTCCGCTTCAGCCTGCGCACGCTCAGCTGTATACTTTGCCGCGTTGACGTTAGCCGCAGTCACCATATTGTCAAAAACATTCCACGAAAGAGTAACTCCCGCTTCCCACGCTTCGCTTCGCTCATGGCGAAAAGCTTTTTCATCGGCAATGCTTTTTGAGGCGACGGCGGAGAGGGTAGGCCGATAGCCTGACTTCGCCGCTTGCTTCTGCGCCTCCGCAGATTTCACCGTATATTGCGCCGCCGCCGCATCCGGGCGGTTTTCCAACGCATAGTCCAAACACTCGGAAAGCTCCAAACCAAACGGTTCATAGGAAAAGCTGTCCGTCGTCTCAAACTCCGTATCTGCTGGCAGCCCGATGCAGGCAAGCAAAGATTTCTTCGCGACGGAGAGAGTTCCCTCCGCGCTTACCAGGCTCTGCTGATAGTTCGCGAGCTGCACCTGCATCTGGAGCACATCTGACTTTGCCACCGCACCTTCACTAAACTGCGCTTCAATCAGGGCAAGCTGCGTACCTGACATCCGTACCGCGCTTTCGGCTACCTGCACAAGATTTTTCCGCTGCAGCACGTTGTAATAGGCTTCGGTAGTTTGATATTTCACAGTCTGCTTTGTGTTTTCCAGCGTAAGGTCAGCGGAAGAAAGACCGTGATGGCGCGCCTCGATATTGTTCTCTACGCGTCCCCCCGTGTAGAGCGGAAACTCGGCAGAAACGCTATTCGTAAATCTGTGCTCATATGGGTCGTCACTTAATCCAATCCTGTACCGCTGCCGATACCCTTCATAGTCCGAACCCCCGATACGATTTGCACCGGAACGCCAATTGATATTGAAGCCGGAGGCACGGCGGGCAGCGGAAAGCTGCCATTTCGCCGTTTGCTTTCCTGCCTCAGCAGCCGCAATGCTCTCGTCACTTTCGAGGGCCATCTCGACACTCTCAGACAGGGAAAGCGGTATCGCGGCCTCGCAGAATGCGCAGCTCGTCGCGAAAAACATCGCCGCCGCAAGGCGTCCCGCCTGTTTCATCAGTATCCTCATTGATTTTCCTCCAAATATTTTTTCAGCATCTTCCTACTCCGTGAAAGGGATGCCCATACGGCCTCCGCCGTCATACCGAGCTCTTTCGCTATTTCTTCCGCCGACATATCCAGCCAATAGGTCATAGTGAGGATCTTTTGCTCCCTCTCCGAAAGCTTTTGCAGCGCACCGTGAAGCTCTTTTTCCTGCTCCCGTTTTACAATCCGCGTCTCGGGGCTTTCCTTTTCCGGCGCCGGCGGGTCGAACCCCTCATCCCATGACTTATCCAACGAGCTTCGATTCCCCCGTAATATCATGCGAAACTCATTGACTGCAATCCGGAACAGCCACGTAGAAAAAGCTCCCCTGCGCTCGTCGTATTCGGCAAGATGGACGTACATATTGAGGAACGTGCGGCTGATTGACTCGTCAGCCATTTCCACATTCCGACATTTCGACAGCAGGAATTTATAGACCACCGGAAAAAATTCATTGTAAAGCTCCACGAACGCGCCTTCGTCCGCGACGGCGAGAGCCGCAGTTTTATTCCAATATAAGCGTCGTTCTTCAATTGAAGGTTGTTGTATCATAATGGATTCCCTTAAAAATTGTTTAGTACTCCCTCCGGCACTTCGTGCCAAGCGACATGCCACCGGCATGTCGCTCCTCAAAGAGGGAGGCTTAACCACGAGTCTATCTGTTCAGCCTGCCACCTCCCTCAAGGAGAGAGGCTTAACCAAAGTCCCTCTCTTTGAGGAGGATGTCAGCACAGCTGACAGGGGGAGTCTTCCAAATTACGCGACTTGCCGTTTCACAAGCTCGGCGAAAATGCCACCCTTTTTCATCAGCTCGTCAAAGCCGCCCACCTCTGCAACGCGCCCTTCATCCAACACAATCACGCGGTCGCACCCACGTATCGTTGAAAGACGATGGGCAATAACAATTCGCGTGGCTTTCAGTCGGTCGAGACTCTCGGTGACTATAGCCTGAGAGCGGTTGTCAAGGGCGCTGGTCGCTTCGTCGAAAATCAGGATTGCCGGTTTCCCCACGAGGGCGCGGGCAATCAGGAGGCGCTGCCGCTGACCGCCTGAAATATTAGAGCTGCCTTCGCTGATGACGGTCTGCATTCCCATGGGCATTTCCGAGATGTCCTGGGCAATGCCCGCCGCTTCCGCAGCCTCCCAGGCATCGTCCTGCGTGAGCAGTCGCGTGCCTACAATATTGGTATAAATGTCGCCTGTCATCAGCTGACCATTTTGCAGCACCACGCCCATCTGCGTGCGAACCGAAGGCAGAGAAAGCTCCGAAAGATCCTGTCCGTCGTAATGAACCGACCCCTTCGTCGGCTTTTCGAATCCCAATAGACAGCGAACCAACGTGGATTTCCCGCAGCCGGATTTTCCGACAATTGCGACATTCTCCCCGGCACGGACGCGAAAACTAACGTCGTGCAACACCTCTTCGCCGCCCTCATAGGCGAAGGAAAGGTGGCGGACCTCCATCGCGCCTGTCAGCGTCTCGGCATCCGCCTTGTCTCCGGCGCTCTCCGGTACTTCCTGCAAAATCGGGCGCAAATTTTCAAGCTGTGGCTGGATGCCAAAGAAGGTTCCGATGAAGCCCATGACCTGCCCCAGCGTCCCGTTGAAGGACGAATACGCCGCGCTGAACGCCATGAATTGCGCATAGCTGATTCCCTGCTGCACGGCTTTTCCGCCGGTGCCTGCATCGCCGTTGCCGTTTACCGCGATATAGTAAAGCAGCATCGTCAGGATAAAGGGCTGGATGCTCGAAATAATCGATGTATAGTTGTTCTGCCAACGGAGCTTGAGTTCCCAGTTCCACTGATTACCGAAATCACGGCTCCACAAGTGGTATGCATGTTCCTCGGCACCCTGTACGCGGAACTTCGCCAATCCGGCGAAAATCTGCTGCACCGTTCCTGCCGTCTTGTTACTTGCCTCAATAATCTTTCGCTGAAATTCCAGTACCCGGCGAAAAACAAAAAAAACGAACAGGGAATAAACTATCCAGACTCCTATCGCTGCAGCCGTCAGCTTCAAGCTGTAGTAGCACATCAGGAAAATGCTCCAAAAGGAAAAAATGAAGCTGAATACGGTTCCGACAAAGTTGCCGGAAACGAGTCCCTTGACAGCGCCGAGGCCGCCCATGCGTCCTGCCAGCTCGCCCACAGTGTAACGGCGAAAGAAATTGGGTGGAAGCGATAAAAGCCGCCCCCAAAGTGCTGACTCAGAGGTGATTTCGATTTTCGTCGCAATACGCATGATTGCAATAGAACGCACTATAGACAGTGCCGCTGTCGTAAAGCTTGTAACCATCAGCGCCTGCGTGACGGTGGCAAGTCCCTGTCTGTCGAGGATGGGAATGATATCCTGGAAAATCGTCTCGGTGATGATGGGCGTAGCCAGCGGAATCAATCCCGCAACTAAACTCGTAATGATAATTGTGCGGTAATCGGCTTTCCAGCACTGCCTGAACATGAATTTCAGGAGATCCATGACCTTCAGTGCCCTTGCCGGAAATCCTGCGTAGCAGGCAAACGCGTCCTTCGCGATTTGCTCAGCCGTCTCGTCGTCGATGGGAATCCCCTGAGGATGTCCGGGCGTCACCGCCCGATAATGCTCCGGCGAACTCGGAAGCAGCGCGGCTAGTTGCTTTTCTTCTCCCCAATAACCAATCATGATGCCGATATCCTGCTTGTGCCACCCATCCGGAAGCGACACAAGACGAAGCTGCATATTCCCTTTTTGCGTGAGGCGGCGCAGTATCCCCACCTGATCAAGCCGAGCCGCCGTATCGGCGGAAAGTCTGATATTTTCTACAGGCATTCCCATAGCCTTTGCGACTTCAGTGACGACAAACACCGCCTCACCAACAACCTCTCCGCCATCCCCGAAGCTCTCATACGGAAGCGGCTCCTCGCCCAAAAGATTCCGAATGGAATTTTCGACGAGCATCCTTTTGCCCCAGGCGCGAAGCTTTATGCGGCGAGAGAGGCGTTTGTCCTCAGAACCGAACTGCATTCCGAGGAACATCGCGAAAATCTGCTCGTTCTCGGTAAACTCCGTCATCAACGCATCGCTTTCGACGGCACCCTCCAGTACCGTATCATCCCGCCACGACCGGAGAATATCGTCACCCTTGTCCGCCATGAGACGCAGCCACGGAATCTCCCCGAGATTCTTGAACCACGTTTTCATCAGCGGTTTCAAAGTTTCTGGCGTCAGGCCGTCAAAAGGAATTTCCTCCAGCTCGATATCGGAGGCAGCCGAAACCACCACCTCAATCTCGCCAAACTCGTCCAAAGCCGGAAACGCCGCGTCGCCCTCACCCAGAGTCATCAGGTAAAACTGGCGGAAGGAAGCGTCACCCGTTGTCACGGCATAGACTTCTGCACTGCCGGAAACGATTTTAGCGAATTTATTTTCTTCCGTTAATTCGAATCGTTCCCCGACGTTCATCTTCACTTTCATTCCTCCGCCTCCCGTTCCTCAATCAAATGCCGGTAAGGCCCGTCATGCTGCATCATTTCCCTATGGGTCCCCCGTTCCACCACATTGCCACGCTCCAGTACGATAATCTCGTCGCAGTCACGGATGGTGGAAAGACGATGGGCGACAATCAGGCAGGAGCATCCACGATGCCTTATATTTTCCAGCACGGCCTTTTCCGTAATCGGGTCGAGAGCACTGGTAGCTTCATCCAGCACAAGAAGCGACGGGTTCACCGCAAGCGCGCGGGCAATCTCCAGCCGCTGCCGTTGGCCTCCTGAGAAATTCAGCCCGCCCTCGGCGACATTCGCTTCATATCCGCCCTCCAGCTTCATGATATCCTCGTGAATACAGGCATCCTCCGCCGCCTGTACGATGTCACTCCGTGACACCGAAGCGTCAAACAGCGCGATATTTTCCGCAACTGTACCCGTAATCAGAAAAATATCCTGATCCACTGCCGCCACGGAATTCAAAATCACGCTTCGGGGGAGCTTTTCCCTGGGCACGCCGTCAAAGGCCACCGTGCCGCCCCACTCCATGTACAACCCTGTGATGATTTTCGCCAGTGTCGACTTGCCGCTGCCGGATGCCCCCACCACAGCCACCCATCCGCCGGGGCGAAGGTGCATATTGAACCCCGCCAATAACGGTTTTTCCAAAGGACTGTACCCGAAGCTCACATCCGAAAGTGTCAATTCCCCGGACAGCCTCTCCCGCGGAAATGTCCGCTGTGCATCGTCTTCCGGAAAGTTCAGTTCATCTACCTTATAGCGGCGCACATCGTTCAGCCGCTGCATCTGCATTTCCGTCGTCTGGAGCGCCGAGCCAAGCCCAACCAGCGTGTTCACCGGAGCCTGGAAGCTTCCCATCAGATTCTGGAACGCCATGAACATACCGGCAGTCATCGCACCGTCCATGATTGAGAATCCTCCGAAGGTCATTATCAGCGCTCCGTTGATACCGCCGAGGAGCGTCGGCAGAAGCGTCACCGATAACTGCCACATGGCCGTTTCCTGCGAAGCGGTCAGAACCTTCGTCTGGTAGCCCGCCCATTTTGTGAAGAAATCCGCCTCGTCGCCGTTGGCCTTGATGGTCTCAATCATGCGAAGACCGTTCATCGCAACGCCGTAGGCCTTGCCCGCGTCCTGCTGAATACGCATATTGAGATCGGTCAGATGACGGCGCATGGCGAAGAAAAGAATAATCCCCACCGAGCTGAAGGCTATGCCGATGAGAGTCAGCGTCACGTTGTACTGCAACAGCAAAAGCAGATAGAAAACCGCAACAACGAGATCCAGCGCCGCCGTCGCCGCGGGGCCGGACAAGACACCCGCAATCGCTTCGTTGAATCCCACACGTCCGGCAACCTCCGCAGCGTACCGCTGATGAAAGAACTGCATCGGCAGCCGCAGAAGGTGCCAAAAATATCCGGAAGAATCTGCCAGCGTCAGCTTCCTCTGCCACGCAGTTAATACCACGGCACGTAGAAAAGAAATCGCGCCCGTAACGATGAAAGAAACCGTCATGGCAAGACAGAAATTGAACATCCAGTCAGGATGCTTGCGCGTCAAAATGTCATCCATGAAAATCTGGCTCATGACCGGGGCCGCAAGACCCGGGATAATCGCGCAAAGCTCCAGAATCAGGATGAAAACCATTGCCCATTTGTCCGCTTTGAGCTTGTTCCAGATGTCGCCATACACGCTATATCGTTTTCCCTCTTTGACGAATCCTTCTCCGGGCTCAACCTTGAGGGCAACACCCGTATAAGAGGTGCGAAACTCCTCCCACGGCACGGTGCGCCGCCCCATGCCCGGGTCGTTCAGATACGCGATGCCGTCAACAACACCCTCCAGGACGACGAAATGATTAAATTCCCAATGAATAATCAATGGAAAGGGATTCTTCGGCACCAGCTCCAAAATATCGCCTGCCGTCCAACGGTAGCCGTCGGCTTTGCAATGGCGCGCCCTCGCCGCGCGGAGTACGCAGCTCGCTTTCGAGCCATCGCGGTTCACGCCGCATTCCTGCCGAAGCATTTCCAGCGGAATCCAAAGACCGTAATGAGCGAGCACCATGCCAAGAGCCGCCGCGCCACATTCCGTGGCCTCCATCTGAAGCACCGTCGGCACTTTTACCCGCGATCCGTCACCGTGGGAGAACATCCCCGAAATTTTATCCATTACGCTCATAGATTCACCTGTTCCTCAACCATTGAGAGAGCTTTTGAAAGACCTTTTCGATGGGAGGCTTGCGCTCGATGATGATGCTTCCCGTACAAAAACTGCCGGCTGTGACAGGCTTATGAGTACCAACAGAGGAAGTCCAAAGATAGCCGGATTCGGAGCTTTCATCCTTCACAAGATCAAAAGTGACCTCCATCACCGCGCTCTGCTGCGTCTGTACAATCCACCGTGCCAGCTGGTCATTGCCAAGCCGCTTTTGCATGGCCTGCAGCGTAGTCGGGTATTGTGAAACGGAGCGCACTGTGCCCAAGAGACTGCCCGACTGTGAAACGTCCACGCCGTTCGGCGCAAGCTGGATGGTCATGCCGGGCTTGATACGCTTGCCCTTATCCACGGGCACGTAAAGAACCCCCTTGAGGTCTTTTCGCCCGCCTGCCAGCCGCAGACTGCATACCGGAAGCCCCGCCGAAATGGTGCTCCCCTCCTCCACAAGGATTTCATCAACTGTCCCATCATGACTGCTGTAAATATATTCGGAAGCATTCTTCTGACTGCGGCGCATATCGTATTCCTGCACGCGATTCATCGCGTCACGCCCGCTGGTGGCCAGCTCCGGCCCGTACTGAGCCATCCGCGTTGCCGCGTTTTCCTGCACCAGCTCGATATGTGCAATACGCTCGCCCTTTTCCACGGTATCACCGGAATGAACATAGATTTTATCCAGCCTGCCGCCGATAATCGAGGTCACATTCACGACGCCGTTCGGATCCATAATCAGCCCCATACCGGTAGCCTTTACCGTAAACGCCCCAAAAATCGACCAGAGCACCACCGCGGCCATCATCACCGCCACGGCAATCAGCCCCATCCAACTGATGGGAGAGGTAATCGGCAGCACAGTATCGAGTTTTTCAGGGGAGCGCATCTTATCCAGCGCCTCTTGGCTGAAGATTGCCTCGCTTTTCTTGTTATACCTCGCTGCTGCGCCTGTATTCGCGACGTTTTCCTCCGCCATCAGCCCTTGCCCCCCTTGTTGTTCGCAGTCTTTTCTTCGATGGAGACATCCACCTTCATTCCATCCTCCAGGCCGTCAAAACTCTCAACGACTACTGCTTCGCCTTCGGTCAGTCCGGACAGAATCTCTATATACCTTCCGTCATTTGCTCCCGCCTTGACCTCCCGACGATTAACCGTCCCGTCGGGATTGACCACAAAAACTTCCTCATGGGAAGCATCCACCATAGCTGACAGCGGCACAGAAAGACATTCATAGCTATCCCGCATCCGCAGAGAAACACCGTTGTAAGTCAGCGGCTCCAAAACCCTCGCCCGGTTGTCAACAGAGCATACCACGCGCCGGATGCCCGCCGGCTCGGAAAGAGGCGGCGTAATTTCCGTGATGGTTGCGAAGATTTTTTCCGCTTTGCCCTGATTACCTGCTGCGTACTCGGTATCGTAAGCCTTGTTCATAGCCTGTGCCGGGAAATGCAGCTCCGCCGTCTCCCCGACAGAAAAATGCCGCGTGTACTTGTCGTCCAGTGTTACTGAGAACAGCAACCGATTGAAATCCCCAACGAGAGCCAACGGCGTCCCCCCCTGCACATAAGAGCCCTCTCGCTGATAAATCAATAGTACGTTTCCGTCCACGGGAGCGACAACATTTTGACGTTCTTCCTGCACCAGATACTGCGCGCGCTGCGCCTCCGCCTCGGCAAGTGCCTCCTGCGCCGCCAAGTACTGCGCCTCGGCTTCCTCATATTTTTCCTTCGAGGTGGCTTCCTTTGCCATCAGCCGCTGCTGGCGATGATAGGCGTTCGTAGCTTGTGCGAGAGCCGCCTCCATGCGGCGGACGTTGGCTGCAGCCTGTTGAATCTGCAACGGAATCTGGTCGTTCGCAAGACGCATCAGCACGTCACCCTTGCGAACCGGGCTGTTTTTCGTAACATACATTTCGATTATGCGCCCGTCCACGAGAGCAACGGTGTCAGCCATATTTTCGCTATAGAGCCGTACCGCGTCCATCTCCACCATAGGGCGCAGGGAACGCTTCTGCGCTTGCGCTCCCGTCAGCATCAGAGTGCGCTCGTCCATGCGCCGCGCAATCTGCTTCTCGTCACTGACGTTCAGCCATGTGCCGTAAGCGACCAGCGCCAACGCCAACGTCAAAATCACTGCTATTCCTATGAAAAAGTAGCGTTTCATCCCAATCCCCTCTCCCTGCGATGGGGAGCGAAGCCCCGCTGCGCAAACAATCGGATGCAAAAAAAGGAGAGCGGACATAGTCCGCCCTCCAAGGCATTACCATATAACAACGCGCACGAAATCAGCCGGACATGTCCCCCCCAAAGGACATTTCTCAGCATATCGTCCACGCTCCAATCTGTGCAAACCAAAGATAAGAATCACTTTATATTGTATCATACAAAGCCCTATAAATCCAGCGCGAAATCAGGCAGGTATGTGCCCGGGCTGCCCCCTTTGAATATATAGAGCAGCCTCCATCTGTCCAAGCGCAATTTAACAATACACTTTTTGCAGAAACGTCAAAAAGTGTATTGTTAAATCACATTTATAACGCCTTTGTTCCAGTTTTGCCAAAGGCAAAACTTCCTCTGTCAGCGTTTTGCCAACGGCACTAGGCATGGCAGGAGCCAATGTCCAACACAATCTATTTCAAGAGACCTCCCGAAGCAATCATGAAAAAATACGACCTTGCGCCTGATTATGATGACAGACTTGGAGGCGACCTTGCACATATCATCGTCATGCAGCACGTGACGAAGGAACGCATGCAGAACTTCCTGAATGACCTCGCTGCAGCTAAATAACACGCTTTGCTCATACAAAGGCAGACACCAATAAAAAACCACCTTCCGAAGATTTCCTGGAAGGTGGTTTTATTTATGCATCTTACGCAGCGACGGCCTTTGCCGCTTTCTTCTTTTGCCAGAACAAAACTACAAGCAATACGGCAAGCCCTATTGCATCAGTTTCAAAACCGGGTTTAATCAGGAGCAGTGCTCCTGCCGCAGCCACTACGCGGAGCCAAGCTGCCATGCGTGTAAAGAGATATCCCTCTACGGATACGGCAATCAGGAATACGCCAACGCAGGCGCTGGCCGCAACCCACGCTCCCTCTGCCAAGGTTGTATTTATCAGCATGAGCTGAGGCGCGTAAACGAACATGAACGGCACTATAAAGCCCGCTATCGCCAGTTTCACCGATGCAACGCCTGTCTTCATGGGATTTCCGCCCGAGAGTCCTGCCGCGGCAAAGGATGCCAGCGCTACAGGCGGTGTCAGATTCGCAAACATCGCATAGTAGAAGGAGAACATGTGGGCCGCGCCTGCTGGTATCCCAAGCTTCGCCAATGCCGGAGCTGCAATCGTCGCAGTGATGATATATGCAGGAATCGAAGGCAGTCCCATGCCGAGAATCATACAGGTAATCATCGTGAAGAACAACGTGAACAGCAAGCTTGTAGAGCCTAACGCGATAATTGTGTTAGCCATGGTCAGGCCGAATCCCGTTTTTGAGCAGACACCTATGATGATACCTACGCAGGCGCAGGCAACAGCAACAGAGACAGTCTGCTTTGCGCCGTTTGCAAGCGCGTCAAGAAAGCCTGAAAGGCTCATGCGTGTCTCTTTTCTGAACATCGATACCACGATGGTAACAAGGATTGTCATTACCGCCGAGAAAATTACCGTTGTTCCGGAGAAGAACAGCATATAAAGCAGGAAGAGAACCGGCAGCAGCAAATGACTGCGGCACTTCATAACATCGCTTGTCTTCGGAAGCTGCTCCTTCGGAAGACCAATAAGACCGTCCTTTGACGCTCTGAGATGCACCTGCAGGACAATACTCAAATAATATAGAAGTGCAGGAATCGCAGCCCATGTAATGATTGTCGAATACGGAACGCTTATCATTTCTGCCATGATGAATGCCGCCGCGCCCATAATAGGCGGTAAAAGCTGTCCGCCTACCGAGGCAGCCGCTTCAACGGCACCTGAGAACTCCTTTGAGTACCCTGTCTTTTTCATCAGCGGAATCGTAAATGCACCCGTCGTAACTACGTTTGCTACCGCTGAACCATTAATCGAACCCAAAAAGCCCGAGGCAATAACAGATACTTTTGCAGGGCCGCCCTTTGTATGTCCCGCGAGGGCCAGTGCAATATCATTAAAGAACTGCCCCATGCCGCACTTCGACATTACCGTGCCGAAGAGGATAAACAGGAAGATATAGCTGGCTGCTACGCTTACGGACGTACCATAAATACCCTCTGTGTTCGCGAAGAAGTGATTAGAAAGAGATGCCCAGTCATATCCCCTGTGCATGAACATTCCCGGGAATTCACGCCCGAAGAGTCCATAGATGATAAACACCACAGAAAGAATAGTCAGCGCATTTCCCGTGACTCTGCGCGAGCATTCCAGAACCAGCACCACAAGAAGCGTTGCCATGGCAAGGTCCGTGTTATTCGGATTGCCTGCACGCTGCACCACGCCCATGTAATCAGACCAGATATAAATCGGTGCAGCAAAGGAAAGCAGCGACAGAATCCAGTCGAGAACAGACGGTTTCGTCATGTCCGAGGATTTCCCGGCAGGATACATCAAAAAACCCAGTGCCATAATCATCGCCACATGCAGCGAACGGTGTACAAGCGTCACCGGAGGACCGAAGGCCGCCGTATAAAGATGATACCCTGAAACCAGGAGACATGCGATAAAGAATATTTTCTTCATCAGCGGATTTTTGAATGAACGCGTTGCCGACTCCTTGTCCAGCTTTCGTATAATTTCTTTTGATTTTTCTTCCAGCTTCTCAGCTTCCTCGCTTTGAAGCAGCTTATTTTCCGGTTCCTTTGCCATCAAAGAATCTCCTTTTTGTAACCACGAGATTAACCCGCGTATGCTCGGGCAGCGTTTCGCCAGTCGCAATCACGACGTCGTTCAGCGCGATGTCCCGAGTGGCAAAGTGCGAATTAATCCATGTGAATTCGTGAAAAACCTGTCCGATATTGTTCATATAAATCATGCCGTCGTCATCAATCCATACCTCAGTGCCCTTATTTTCCGGGATACCTGCGCCAAAGGCAGGATAAGCAATCATATCGAGTATAAGATCGCCATTCGCATCAATATGGTAATACTCATGCCACGGAATTTTCTCCCAAGAATGAATCCAGCCAAAGAAAAGCTTATCGCCTTCTTTGGCCGGAACTTCAACATAGATTTCTTTCGTTTCGTAGTCGTAAATCCGAAGCACGGTCTGTGCCGAAAGCTCGTTCAGCACCCACAGCCCCGCGATGAGGACGACGGCCGCGCAAAGCGCAGCAGCCGTTTTTTTCATGTCGGCTTATTTCAGGATGCCTTTATCCTTATAGAATTTCTCCGCACCCGGATGCAGCTTCACGCTGGTACCCTGAATTCCGCGAAGAGCGGTCTCCAGTTTGATTTCACGCTTAGCTGTTGCATGGGATGCGCCGATGGTCTCAAGGCCCTTATCGGAGTAAATTCCCTCAAGGAGGTCATATACTACATCATCAGAGAGATTCTTCGATACGAGCATAATATTCATGACAGCCGCAGTTACCGTATCATTTGCTGTTCCATAGGTATCCTTAGGAATCTTCCACTCAACGTAGAACGGATATTTTGCAGTGAGCTTTTTCAAAGCCTCACCCTCTACCGGAACAAATACAATCTTCTTTGAAGTGCCCAGCTCTTTAATCGTTGCATTGCCAAGGCCGGATGTTACAAAAGCTACATCGCACTGACCGTTCTTCATCTGGTCAATAGCTTCACCGTAGGAAAGGTAGTCTACCTTCGCATCATCATAGCTCATACCGTTTGCCTCAAAAATCATGCGGGCATTCAGCTCAACACCGGAGTTCGGTGCACCGACTCCGACGCGTTTGCCTTTGATATCGGCAAATGTCTTGATTCCCGAGTCCTCAGTAGTAACAATCTGTACTACATTCGGCCACAGGCCCATCATAGCACGGAGATCAGTAGCCTTAGGTTTGCCCTCATACGCTCCAAAGCCTTCCACAGCCTGAATAACGGAGTCGGACATTGCGATGGCAAGCTCGCCCTTGCCTGTAAGAATTGCATTGATGTTCTCACCTGTCGCGCCTGTTGCAGTCGCCGAAGTCTTATACCCCATCTCGCCGATAACCTTTGAGAAAGCACCGCCTATCGGGAAATAAATACCACTGGTCGGACCTGTCAGCACCGTAACAAATTCCTTGCTGCGGTCAACCTTGCCGTCCTTCTTCGCAGTGTCAGAGCCGCCACCTCCGCAGGCCGCCGTCATAAGGGCGATTGCCGCGATAAGAACCATACTCATCAATCTCTTTAACATTCCATATCCTCTCCTTTATTTTGAAATGCATATACTTTCAGCTTATGGCTATTATATCATTTAGATAATAGCACAGTAAATATATTTTTCTGACAATTTATTAGATTTCCATAATTATTTTTCGCAGATGAAAGTACGAATTTAAACAAAAAAGAGGACTGCAGAACGCAGTCCCCTCATCAATATTACCTTTTTCCGAAAATCAGAACTTAAATTTATGCAGCGAGTTCTGAAGTCCCTGAGCAAGCTCCGAAAGAGAGTTGCTTGCCGAAGCAATTTCGCTTGCGGAAGCCGACTGCTCCTCAGATGCCGCAGAAACATTTTCCATCTCGCCGGATACCTGCGAACCCTTCTCGAGGATACGTGAGGATTTTTCTTTGACGTTCGTTGTCTCCTGTGCAACTGCATGAACCTCTGCCGTGATAGCATCTGCCTGCTCGGAAACACCGAGAGCTGCAGTCTGAATACGGTCGAAGGCCTCCTTCAGCTTGCTTACGGATTCAGTACCGGCCTTAACAGCACTGCTGCCTTCCTGCATAGACTGAACAGCCTCGTTTGTATCCGCCTGAATACCACCGATAAGAGTCGTGATGCGCTGTGCAGCCTCCTGAGACTGCTCGGCGAGCTTTCTTACCTCTTCAGCGACTACCGAGAAGCCGCGGCCGTTTTCGCCTGCGCGGGCTGCTTCAATAGCGGCATTAAGTGCGAGAAGATTCGTCTGCTCAGCAATTTCGGAGATGTCGCTGACAATCTGACCAATCTCCTGAGAGCTCTTGCCAAGCTTATCAACAGTTGCGGCAGAATTATTTACAATCTTTTCAACGCTCATAATCTGCTCAACAGCCTGCTGGATTGCCTTGCTTCCTTCTTCCGCTTCATTCTTGGATTCAGCAGCATGATGCGATACCGTCTCTGCCGTGCGGTTCAGACGATCAATGGACTCAGCAGTATGATTGATAGATTCCATAGCGTCATTGACATAGGTCTGCTGCTCAGCGGTAGCACCTGCAGCATCAGTAACCGAGTTCGCAACCATACTGGATGCCTGCGCTGCCTGCTGAGAGCTTGCTGTAAGCTCTTCGGAAGCCGCAGCGAGATGCTCGGCGGACTCATTTGTCTGACGCATAAGAGTATTGAGTGACTTGCGGACATCTACAACCATGTCTGCCAGTTCTCCGAACTCATCCTCGCGGTCAATGGTACGATTGGTGACAACGAAATCACCGTCACGCATTTTAGCAAGAGCTGCCATCGTAACATCAAGAGGATTCGTGATTTTCTTGGAAATAACGAGAACACAGAAAATAGCAACAGCAAGAATGACAATAAGCTCAATGACCATGAAGCGGATAGTCTGCTCCATTTCTGCCTTATTTTCATCTGCAAGACGTTTTGCATTTGCTGTTTCCAAAGCCAGAAGCTCGTTTAAATTTTTACCTATGGATGCCGCGTGCGTAGCACCGTTCTTGGTGTAATACTCGAATGCTTCTGCCTGTTTTCCGTCTGCAGCAAGCTGACAGGTTTTCTCAAAAATCGGCTTCTGTTCTGCCCATTCTGCTGCAATTTTTTTCATAAGCGCCGTTCCGGCTTCGTTCTTGTACGGAAGCGCATCATAATCCTTAATACTCTTATCAACAATACCTGCGGCACGATGGAAGTTATCGGTAAGCATTTTCACACGCTCATGATTGCCGACAGACGTCGTAGTCGTTACCGCCATTGCCTGGGAATAACGCATCTGTGTATTTGCCTCTCCGACAATCCCAAGAGCAACAACGGACGAACCGTAAATCTCATCAAGAGCCTCTTCAGCAGACCGGATTGCAGAATATCCGGAGAAGCCTACAAGACCCATTCCAAAAATTGCGATCACGGCAAGTATTGCCAGTTTATACGCCACGCGTATATTGTCCAACCATTTCATAAAAAGTACCCCTTCCTTGTCATTAGCATTTAACTCCATTTTCTCCTATGTCTTGATAATATACTATACAGAATTACAAAATCCTTCTGAATTTTCTGTTTTTAATTAAATTTTAACCATCATAACGCCTTTGTTCCAGTTTTGCCAAAGGCAAAACTTCCTCTGTCAGCGTTTCAACGAGGCGGGAGATATGCTCACCGCCTGTTATTAGTCCCAGCCCCCACTTCCAGAAGTGGGAGACATCTTTTACCGAGTTATAAACAATAAACAATGCAGTTTTTCGGTATTGACGCAATGAACGTACTCTCCATCTGTTCTTTATGATTTTTCACATACTGACACCACGACAGGAAAAGCTGTTTTCTTGCCCGTGTAACAGCCGTATAGAACAGCCGCTGCTCCTCCGCACGGTTTCCGTCCTTTACTGCGCGGTAGCTGGGAAATCCATTCTCATGAAGACCTGCAATAAAGACGTAATCAAACTCCATGCCCTTTGCCTGATGCACCGTAATAATCGGCACCTTCTCTTGTCTTTGTGTACCTGCATCGAGCGGGTTTGTTGAAAGCGCTGCCGTACGTATAAACCGTATGAGCGTATCATGTGTACTCTGCTCTCCCGTATCATACTTACGCATTGCACGGTAGAGCTCACGAAGATGCTCCATCCTTCGCTCTTCTTTTCTATAGTAGGCAAGCAGATGATTTTTGATAATGCACTCCAGGAATTCAATCGGACGCTTTCGCATAATTTCCCTATGCAGCTCCGCAATAGACCCCGCAATCTGCTCAAAGAAATGCCCGTATTTTGCGATACACTGACGGCGGATATCCTGCGTCGGGCGAATATTTTCCCTGACTGCATATGAAAGAAGCTCCGCGGTAGCACATATATCGTCGAACGCGTCGTGTGTGGACGGATGGCTGACCTTTATGTACGCGCCAAGAGATTCAAGCTTGTGATTTGTGAGCCTTGGATAAAAACGTCTGTATATGTCAAGAGTATCATACCAGCCTGCAAAATCAGGCCGTGAAAGCCCCAATCTTTCCGTTTCACTGAGCAGGATACTGAGGTCAAAGGACACATTATGCCCGACAATAAGACTTCCCCGTATGAATTCAAGGAACTCTGTTATGACCTCCCTCGGATCGCCGCCTTCCTTTGCCAGCTTTTCGTCGGATATGTGGTGCACTGTCTCCGACATCCCGACCGGCTTTGTATTCCGCAAAAGACGGTTAAACTTTCCGGTTATGCCTCCATCTGCGCCAAGGCGCACTCCGGCAATCTGTATTATCTCATCCTCCGTTGTATCTACGCCTGTGGACTCAACATCAAATACCACTACATTCCCTGCATCGTACTCACGGATGAGCCGTGCGTAGCTGTCCCCATCCTGAAGAATGCTCTCATCGAGGAAATCTGTCAGGCGAAGCCCCGATTCACGCATTTTCTCAGACTCAATTTTATCTATCGTCTTTTGACCGATACCCGTCACAAACCGCTTCAGAATACGCTTCATACTCGCCGCATCGTATTTATTCAACGTAAGCTTCACGAACGCCAGCGCATCCTTTACCTCCTGCCTGCGGAAAAGCTTCATCTCATCCGCCAGGAAAAAATCCACCCTGCGTTCCACAGGCGTTACACGCTGCAAATACTGACAGAGCTGTTTGTTGTATGCGTTGCTCCGTGTAAGAATACAGACCTTCGAAGGGTCGTCACAGGGAAGATTTTCTATGCAGTGATAAATCCACTCCGCTTCCTCATTCATTGACATACAGGCTTTAAGCATTATAGGCTTCCCCTTTTCAGGTGAAGCCGCCCTTATTTTCCCTTCCCATTCAGCTGCCCTGCCGCCGAAAAAAGAATCAAGACACGCGTATGAAGCCTGCACCAATGTCCTTGTGGCACGATAATTTTCCTCGAGAATTATGCGAACAGGACTGCATTCCCTTTCAAACCGTTCAAAAATCCGTGACGGTCTGGAACCCCGCCATTCATAAATAGTCTGATAGTAGTCTCCGCTGAGCAGGATATGATTATCGCCAAACAGCTTCGAAAGGATATCATACTCAAGCTCGTTGGTATCCTGCACCTCATCTATATTTATAAAGCGGAATTTTTCACGCCAGCGCATACAGACCTCCTCCTGCCTGAAAAGGTCATATGTGCCCAAAATCAAATCATTGAAATCCAGTCCGTGCTCATCATGCATAAGGCGATTATAGAGCAGCACATATTCTTCCCCGCGCGCTGCCATCTCTGAAGCCATCTCCGCACGAAATTCGAATTTGCTGTCCATGAAAAAGTTATATACGCCCTCATCTCCCAGCTCATCAAACAGCCTGCGGACAGTATCCCTGTAATCGTCTCTTGCATCCCCGGAAAAAATACCGTACTCCGTCCGCTTTACCTTTACCGTATTGATAAAATTCTGCAGTGTCCCAACAGGCAGACGGTTCGGATTTATCTGCGCAATCAGTTCCGCGCAGTCCTCCTCATCAAAAATCATAAAATCCGTAAAGAAATCCGTCTTTCTTTTTGCCTCCTGCCGAATCACATCAAAGCAGAAGCTGTGTATCGTACGCACCACTACCTTATGCCCCGGTGAGCCAACGTATTTTACGATACGTTCCTTCATCTCCTGACATGCTTTGTTGGTGAAGGTAAGACAAAGTATTTCCTCAGGCTCTGCCAGCTTTTTATCAAGTATCTTCGCGATTCGCCGCGCCAGAGTCCCCGTTTTCCCTGTTCCTGCCGATGCCAAAAGCAAAACATTGCGGTCAAGGGTGTCTATTACCTGTCTCTGCTTTTCATTAACCTGTTCAAAAACGTCCTTATTTTCCAATCTGCTTTCCCTGCTCCCCTACCGTGATTTTTCCCTGCTCAGCAAATCCCCATAAATCCACCGTGGAACAAAGCCCAGCCTGCCGGAAACATACCTGCCTCCGGAAAAGCCGTTGGCGTCAGCCGCGGGATCTTCAATGGGTGTGTTTATTTTATTGGTGAGATATACAATCACCATATCATGCTCCGGGTCTATAACGGTCAATGTCCCTGTCCAGCCCTGATGCCCGAAAACCGTGGCCGGTGCATTCTCCCCGAAAAAGCTGTCCCACTCATGGTCTCCCTGCACCCACCAGCCAAGACCGTAGCCGGTTCCGCTGTTCTCAGTAAACTCAGCAATCACCTCAGGTGAAAAATACTCCTCGCCGCCGTATTTACCGGTGAGCATAAGCTCTGCAAGCCGTGCAAGATCTCCTGCATTTGCAAAAAGCCCCGCGTGCCCCGATATTCCAGCCATACAGTACCAGCAAAGCTCATCATGCGCCTCTCCCTGAAGCGTTCCCGTACGCACCCCCGGGAAATACACCGCACCATCACGGGTATTGCCGTTCAGCTCAGTTGCCGCGCAGTCATGCTTTTCATATCCGTTGTCCAGTGGGCGGTAAGTGATATGCTTTAACCCCATAGGTCTCCAGAAAATCTCAGACAAATACTCCTGAAGCCCCTTTCCCGTTAATTTTTCAACGACAAGGCCAAGCACCATATAATCCACATCCGAGTACAATGTTTTTGTTCCCGGTTCATAAAGGAGAGGCGTTTGACATATCCGCTTCCAGGTGCGTTCCTTTGTTGCACTGTCCGCCCCTGCCCCTGCGTAAAGCACATTCTCCCTGTCTGTCTGCCACTCCTGAGTTTCCTGGTCATACTTCAACTTATGGTAAGCAGGGCCTGCAGGGAATCCCCCCTGATGCTCCAAAAGATTCCGCACAGTGAGTCCGGCCTTCCATCGTCTCTGCTGCAAAAGAGGAACATTATCCCCTTCTTTATAGGCAATGTAAGTTACATCATCGGAAAATTCCCTGCCCAGTATATCTGATATCCTTGTGTCCAGATCAAAGCCCTCATGAGAGACAAGATACTGCAGCGCATAATTCACCGCGTACATCTTCGTATTTGAAGCCAAATCATAAAGCGTATCATTAGTCACAGCAGGCGCAGAAGCAATCCTCTCACCATTCTTCGCGTACGAGTTTACCCTGCCCCAGGCATTTTGATACACAAGCCTGCCGTGCCGCCTTACAACAAGCTGTGCCGACGTAAATCCGTCAGCAATATCCGACTCTATCTGTTCCTCAATCCTTCTAAATACCCCTTCTGACAGTCCTGAGCCATCAAGCGCCAAAAAACGATTCGAAGCCTCTCCGGCAGAAGCATATAACGTCAAAAAGGCCATAAAAAAAATGAAAAAACGGTCTCTAATTACGTTCATGTTCAAGCACCTTCTTCCAAAGTCTTAATGAATCCTGCCATCATCAAATTCAGTATAACATAATTTTTCTACTTGACTCCTACTTATGATTATAAATCAAACGATATTCTCACACTTATGTTAATCAAACTCAAAGCCCATAATGCCACAAGAATCTTCTTTGAACAGACAGGTGCTGAAATCTTTTATAGATTCAATTTGTTATCTAAATGTTTTATAATATGGTTGACTGTTTTTATACCATAAAGGAGGCTTAAAATGAACCTTAAATTCTCGTTAGTGCTAGATGAAAGTGGCAACTTCAAAGAGCAGTACTCTAAAGCAAAACCTTCCATGGTTGGAGGGTATCTCATCCCCACGCAAAATATCGGCGAAAATGATGCACAAGCATTATTTTTAGAAGTCAAAAAAAGCAACCCAAAATATTCAAATATAAAGACTAATCCATTTCATGCAATGCACTCCAAAGATTCAGAGATTCCTGCCTATATTTCATATTTACTGCAAACTCTTTGTAAAAGCGGTGCAGTACTTGTAGATTTTCGAAATCAAAAGGGCAATATCATAGTCGATAGTGACACAACATACTTGAACATTTTTGCGGAAGGTGTTCTGGCTCTTTTAAAGGAATTACTGAAAAAACATCCCTCAGACAACATTGCGTTAAATATTGTTTATGCACATCGACAGCAGGATAAACTTCGTGAGGTAACAGCGCAAAAGATACGTATTCCCGAACCAGAATACATACAAAGAATCAAAGAGCGTGTAGCTCTGCTAATCGCAAAACTGCCAAGCTTTGAGCAAAAACGTATTAAACCAATTTCATATCAAACAGGAAATGCTGAAAAAAATTACTTATTGATGCTTGCAGATGCATGTTGTTTCGCACTTAGGGGAGGCAAGAGCAGCTTTAAAGCCCCGGAGTTAACTATCGTAAGAGCTTTACCATGTTTGCATTACTCTGTACCTGAAAAAGATGCATGGACTAGAGTGCAAGACTGCTTTTTGCAAAACCACTATGCAGAAGGAATTTTCCTCTGGTATGGCGGACTGAAGCAGGAGTTGGTAAGTTACACAGATGATTTCAAGAGATGGGTAAGAAACTTTTTCTTAAATTCCGATGCATCCGAAAGAAAAATAGTCACATCCGTTCTATCGCAATACTTGCATGATTTAGTTACCAAAAGGCAGTATGACGTGGCAAATCGTTATATGGAAGCCATTGATAACGAATTCATTCCATTTCTGAAAGAATTGGGCATTGATGTATATGAATATTATTTCGACTTGCATTTTTTCCGGCTGACAACTGCAACACATGCCGGAGATACCCTAACCGAGATATCCGAAAAAGAAAAATGCCTCTGTGCCCTAAAGGAAATTCCACCTTCCACAGACAAGCTAAATACTTTATTACGTTATAAATTACGTGAGATCGAACACTTAAAAAACATTTTTGCATTTGAAGAAGCGCTGACGGAATTAAATAAACTCAAAAAAATATTAACATCCGTTGTTGAACTTTTGAAACTGGTTGATGAGTTAAAAGATTATTCATCAGACATCAAATCCCAAACACTTGGTTCTGTATACGGATCATCTATAACAACAAGATGCTTTTTAGGGGCAAATAATCCCTCAGAATATGAATATGCACGCGGTGATTACACGCTGGCATGTAAACAGTTCACATCCTCAAGTGACATACAAAGGGATGCCCTATACTTAGCTCAAGTCGAGTATAGGGATCGGAAATATGACGCTGCTGTACGTGCATTAGCAAAATCTGTAGGCCTGGAAGATAATTCAAATCTAAATGAACTTATGCATAGTATACTTGAGCAGAAAGGTGCCTCAAAACTATTCGCAATGATGCATTATTCAAATATCATGGCATTATCTATGCTTTCTGACGTTCCGCTGGGGAAAGAATTGGCGAAAGTATTTGATCAATCAAGCAAAGATATCCGTATCGAAGACGGATATCCAAATAACATTATTTTTTGGCGAATGGCAACCTGTGGAGCCTTGACTAAAAAAAGCCAGGCTAAAGACTGGTATCAGAAAGCGATTGATGCATCAATGAAATTCCCGGAACGATACACCTCCCGTGCCGCAGGACTTGTCATGGAGCTTGAACGCATTATACTGCTTGGAACAAACTCAAAAGAAAATATAACAAGATTAAAAGCTGACTTTTCTGCCTTCATGAAGCCTGAAACTCCTGAATCAATGCGACGCTACTTCCGTCCGTTTACTGAATTTGTAAATCAGTTGGACTGTGGTGCTCCCATCCCCGATAAACAGGCTAAACTCTGGCAAATAGAATATATCCCCGTTTTATAAAGATCATTGCCACATTATTTACGAACTGCACATACGCAAAGCAACTAAGCTCTATAGAAATTGGTATATAACCCTTTCTATAGAGCTTAATTGTTTTTGCATGAAAAAATATTTTATTCAATTTATATATTAACCTTCAGGAAATTTCCCCTTTAATGCATCCAGCAAGGCCTCCGCTTCTATCCTTCTATTTCGTTCATTCCTCAACACATCATAATACCAATCGTTATGCCCCCATCCCATAAGCTCCTGTACTACAAAAAAGATACAAATAATCGTTGCCAGTAACCATATGTAAATGAAACCGATAAAATAATAAATTAATAATAAACTTCCACCAGCATATTCAGTACAAAAGTGATATAATTCTTTGATTTCTTCTCTAATTGTATTTACCTTAACGCCAATTACGATTACGTATTCCCCCCTATCAAGTTCATTTGTACTTAACGCAGCGCGCGTATACAATTCCCCTGACAATTGAGCTTGTTGAAATCCATCAAATAATACTTCATCCCCTGAATATATCGTTACTCCTGTATTTCCCGTACTTAAATCAAATTTATTTTGTATTTTTTGTATTTTCGTTTCCATATCAGCCTCTTCCGACAAAATTGTTCTCACCTCGTAATCAATTTTCTCGATGTTCTCGACTAAATTCTTGTAAGCGCCACAAGCAGTATTATCCAAAAAGAGGACAGCCCACAGACACGCAACCATAAAACCCATGAACAAGGTAAGAACCGCCATCCATATAGTATGGGATAGCCCTGACCTATTTTCTCGCCCAAATCTCAAGAAAAAAAGAATTAACGCGCATACAAGGGAAAAAACACATACACCTCTAATCAACAAACAAACGTATATATTAAGTACTAGCACTAAATTTGCTATAACCCAAATTATCAGTGAACCCCCAGCAACATACCTTAACATTCCTGTCACTTCGTTTTCCTCCTTTTTTTGAAAAGCTCGGTTTTAATTGTTTAGATTATCCGCGCCACAATTTTTCAGCACTAATTCAAACCACGATATTTTTTTTAAATTATTTTCTCTCTTTTTATTCCTCATCAAACAACTGATTCCTATACTCTTGGTGCTGCTTAAGTATATCATCCAATTCTCCATATTCATTTTCATGAAAGATGTTCTCCCAAAAATGGATAGTTATCTTTTTCTTTAAGTAAAAATACACAGGAAAATTCATAGCACCCTTCCCTATATTGTCTATTTTTAAAACATTATTTTTCTTATCGCGCTCATTAATCAATTCTCTATCTGAATACTCTAATACATACTTGCGAATCTCAGGTGTCAACAGTTCATCACTGACAAAGTCCAAATAAGCACTAACAATTTTATTGTCAAAACGCATCATAGCAAATATCATTTCCCCTATTTGTGTTACCTCATTGCAAAAATAATCATTCTCATCAAAATACAGGTACTTTCTGTTGTTCATTAACCTATTGATGTTTAATTTTATACTGCCATAAAAATCAGTTGATTGTATAGTGTGATAAAAATCAGTTTTATGCATTCCTTTTTCGAAAAAAATCCGACAGGCTGCACCAAACGGCAAATACTTTTTTTGCGTGCAATTGCGAAAATATGCTACCAGGTTAACAAATCTCTCAATAATTTTAATTATCAATAGATCTCCTTCTGAATCTTCCTTATGTTTAATTTTATCAGCTATCACTCTAATTTGATGTAAAATAGCCTTAGTTTCCCCATAATCCTGCATTAAATCTGCCAGTATAAATTTGAAAAACAAAAGGTCCACCGCATAGCGAAGACTGGATATATCTTCTTTATGTAAAAGATTTTTTAACACATCATCCACAAAAACATATGAATTGTACCTGACTCCTGACCCATTAAACCGAATTAACCAACATTGTGTATATTTTATTTGCAATTCATGCCAAAAATCCTCATTATATTTTTCTGCTGCTTTTATATATTCTTTGTTTTCATGACAAAATCTTAAAACCTCCTCTGCGTACTCAGCAGCCTTATCCTTGTCCCCCATTTTATAAGCATATCCTGCAAGCCAAGTTACAGCAGCTGCATAAAAATATAATACCAAAACCGCCTTTTCATCGAAATAATCTTCAATTTCAAATCCCAGTTCTTCAATATTCATATAACCAATATCCATATATTGCCAGCTCAAATCAAATATCTTTTTGACCTTATTCAGCTTTCCTTCTTGCTCATATTGGAGTACCAACCCTATGGCCACAGCAAAAAACAAAATGATAGTATTGTCATTAACAGCTTCTGAAAAGCGCTTGTTCGTTCTAAATCCTTCCAAAAATTTTTCCCGTTCTTTCCTATACTGTCTCGCCTGAATATAACCCAAAGGGTTTAAATATTTTAAATATGTACCTTCAAAAGGCCAAAATAAACTGGAACAGTTTACTGGGCTTTCTAAAAAAATTTCCATCGGAGATAATTCCGGATCATCAATTTTCATATGATACTCTGCGTGCCGTATGTAATCTTTTATGCGCTCTTCCCTATCGTATTCTTTTAACCTATTATCTCTGTCAGATTTAGGGAATAAATAAAAAATATCTTTCATATATTCCCGTATATCTGAAAAAAAGTCTATAGGTCGTTCCCTCTGAAGCTGTTCAATATTTTCAACTATTTTTCGATATTTGCCATCATCAGAGAAACGCATCTTATAGGCAGCAAAGTTCTTAATTAAACGCAACATCCATCTATCAATCAGAATAATCGGTCTTTTTTCTAACCATTTAAACAACCATTCAAAACTGTCATTTTTCTGGTCAGCCATACTTAAAATTTTGTTGTAAGAAAAATATATTTGCTGAACTTTCTTTTCATCTTCCTGTGTCATTTCACTTCCCAAAAGATAACATACCCCACCTACTCTACCCGAGAACATAAACGCTTCGATATTTTCCGTTAACAAACAAAATATCTGGTAATAATTATTTTTCTCACTACAGGACAAAAACTCCACTACTGCAGTCATAAACAGTGAAAAAAGCTGCTCCTTCTTTTCTTCAGGTATGATTTTCCTGTACTTCTCCCCTATAATCAAAAGCGCATATAAATCATATACTGTCCACAGATGTTTCTTTTCATGCTCAAGACTATTTAAATATGCAAGCACTCCTTGCCTAGCATCATTACCAACTTCCAGAGTCTCTAAATATGCAAATACTTCTTGTCTTGTAACATTATAAGAAATAAAATCATTTGATTCATAAATTCGGAAAAGTGTAATGAGGTATTTCGCCCAAAAAAGAGCATCGGATTTCTCCGCAGCTATATTTTGTAATTGATCATTTATACACCGAAATTTTTCGTATTCGAATCCTTTTTTTCTCCAAAATTCCCCATATCCAATCTTCAATTCGTATATCGACTTTAAACAATTATCATCCGAAGCAGCTGCGTCGCTTATTGTCTCTAAACCCTCTATTTCCTTAAATCCTACTATTTCTTTGAATTCTTCCAACAGCCTGTCTTTTTTTTCTTTAATATTTTCCCCATATTTTTCTTCAAGGAAATCAAAATAGGCTATATTTGCCAGGCGATATATTGCTCCCGATCCAGCTTGCGTATCTTTTGATAAAATAGGTTCTAAATCATATAACACTCCTAAAAAGCTTAATCTATCCCCGTTACTTACCTCCTCTATTACGCATACATCTTTAAAACTTATTCCGTCTTTAAATATTGCAAACAAAATCAAATACGGAACTATTTTTTTGTCAAATTCCCATTTCCCATAAGATTTTTCCAAAGCATCAATGTATCTCAAAAACAACTCTCTTAAATTATCAGTTCCTGATACATCTATGGAGGACACTAAATAAAACTTCGCAACAAGAAAGTTTTGGCATTGCATTGCCAGCGGTTCTAAATCCACACCTGCAGCTTTTTTTAGAAATTTTTTAATACAGTTAACATGTTCCTCGTTACTGGTATGGACACACTTTATTCTATTTTCGTCTTTTGGCAGCAGCGGGCCAATATAATCCCATAAAGCGGGAATTTCTTCTTTTGTTCTGGCAGTATAGAGTACGTATACTCCATCTGATAATTCTTCCTCTGTCGGAAAAACATCAAAAATACGAAAATCCTTTATTTCATCCAGTCCATCAATTATCAGCAGTAGTTTATCTTTATCTCTTTTCGCATATTCCTCTTGGTAATATCTTAACAACTCTGCAATTTTATTTTTCTCTCCCATTTCAATGTCTTCGGAGCACAACAAATAATCGTATACGTCTTTTAAATATGAATCATCTTTTGCCTGCTTTTGCTCACGAAACATTTCATTAATCTGAATAATAAAATCATCTGCCGTAAACAGATTTTGCCTCGAACAATGATAAGTCCTGATAACATAATTATCCAGTGAACAATCCTTATCCAACCGGACACTGTCAGAATACCTTTGATCCAGTTTAGCTGAAAACGCGCTTTTACCCATACCACGTTCCATAATTAATGCAAAACAGCCACTTTTAACCGAGTCCCCAACAAACCATGACTTAACCCAATTATTTATATACTCAGGTTCTACATAATCTTTTTCCATTTCTTTGTTAAAATTGTTTACAAGATCACTTAATTCTCTGTTTTGAGGAATTTCATCACCCATAGAAACTTGCGTATACCGTATTTTTTCATTCCTATCTGCAATTTGGTTGCGCAATCTCTCAAAATATTCTGACTTCTCATCATGATAATCAGCATGCAAATAATCAAGACATTTTATCCTTTGTTCCTTATGCGCGTCCTTACGCAAAAAATGATCAAACAAAAATAAATGCCTGTCCCGTATATAAATGTATCTTATTTCATCATCTTTTTTAAAATAATCAGACTCTGTCAGTTCTAGCTTCAATTCCCCTCCATTTTCTAATTTATCAAGCTTTTCTACACCCCGCATCAATGTATTATCTATATACAGCTTGGCATTTTTATATTGTTCGCTTAAACCGTCTACAAATTTTCCATTATTAATTTTTTCTGCATAAAATATTATTTCGTTACAAAACTCGAGGTCATATTCTGCTTTCAATGCCCCGTGACCAATCTTCTCATTCCGCCAATTCACAAAATCATGCTTATTCGTTTGTTTATATAGTGTTTCAACAGTAGTCTTCAAAACATTCTTAAGGCACTCCGGCAATTGTTCATTTTTTAAAAAGTGATCACGCGTAAACTTTACCCAACTACCTAAAGTAAGCCCATTTTTCCCATCAAACAAATCCCGCATTGCCTTTATATACACATCATCTGCAGCTATATTTCCATCTGCACTTGAATCCAGATAAGACAAAGCAAGCACCAGCGGATATCTAAGCATCAACTCGTAAATATCTTTAATCTTGAGCATTGCGCCATAAGTATTTTTCTGCTGAAATAATTTTCGCAATTCGACATACTCAACCGCAATAACAGTAGGAAAATCAGATAATACCTTTGCGTTCCAAAACTTGTCATCCTCTCCAATCGCCTGTAATCTTTTTTTCATTTTCTCACTCTGTTGGTTCTGTTGATTATTTTCCATCGGCTTTTCATTCCTTTCCGCAAAGGCATATAAAAATTTTAATGTTCCAGTTCAGTATAACACAGCTTTTACCTATTAGTTATCTTCATATATTTAATGTTTTCCCCTCTCGCTTCGGCCCACGGTCTTGTTTGCAACCATTGCGGATATGATTCGAATTGCTGTAGGTGAACTCACGCCTAAAAGCGCTTTAATATCATTCCAAGCAATGACTGTGTGCTTATACAAATAATTCAAGATAGAACTATTATTTGATTAGATTCAAAAAGAAAAATACACTTTGATAAAATGCTTCCGCATTTCGTCAAAGTGTATTTTTTCTACTGCCCTTATTCTGCCGGTACAATCGTACCCTTATACTTCTCTGCGATAAACTTACGCACCGCCTCAGAGTGGAAAATCTCCGCGATTTTCTTATACTCGGCATTATCCTTGTCCTTCGTGCGTGCCGCCAGCACCATCACAGCCAATGGCTCGGATTTATCCTCAAGGAATATCCCCTGCTTTTCTACATCAAGGCCGCCGCTCATGACATAGTTCATCGTGATAACCGCCGCATCCACATCACTGAGGCTTCTCGGAAGCTGTGCCGCCTCAAGTTCAATGAACTTCAGATTTTTCGGATTCGATTGAATGTCCTGCACCGTTGCCTTAAAACTGTTTTCCGGCAGAGTTATGACTCCGGCCTTTGCCAGCAGCATCAGCGCACGTCCGCCGTTCGTCGGATCATTTGGAATAGCAACCTTCGCGCCATCCGGCAGCTCCGTGACATTCTTCACCTTATCGCTGTAAATGCCCATCCGCATCAGGATTGTTGTTCCAATAGGTGAAAGCTCCGCATTATTCTGCGCCGCGAAATTCTTCAAAAACGGCTCATGCTGATAACTGTTTAAATCAATCTCTCCATCCGCCAGTGCCTTATCCGGCGTTATGTAATCTGAAAACTCAATAACCTTCACCATTAATCCGTGCTGTGCGGCTTCCTTTGCCACTGCTTCTGCAACCTCAGCATGAGGCCCCGCCGTCGCACCTATTTTTATCTCTTTCATCTCACCGCTGCAACAGGCAGGCTTCTCTCCCTGAGCTTCCGCAGCCGCAGGCTTTGTCTCCTTCTGCTCTGTTCCGCCGCAGCCTGTCAAAATCAGCATCATAAGAGAAACCAGCCCTATAACCAGAATCCCGAATCTTTTCAGCTTCATAATTCATTCCCCCTAATTCATATTATGTGTATATGATATTTACCTATTAAAAGAATGTCAATATATACATATAGATTTAGTATGAATTTCCTAAAGCTTGTCTATTTGTGCTTCCTCCTTATTTTTGTTAAAATCCAGGATAGCGGCTGCTCACACAGAACACCTTACGAACGGTACTAATCACTACGGGAGGCTTCTCATGAACAATTTATTGCCATTCGCGTCAGACTACATGGAGGGCGCGCACCCTGAAATACTCCGCTGTCTTGAAAAAAACAATCTTACTCCAATGACCGGCTATGGTACAGATTCTGTTTGTGCAGATGCAAAAGAGGAGATCCTTGCCGCCTGCGGCTGTCCGGAGGGTGAGGTGTTTTTCCTTTCCGGAGGAACTCAGACGAATGCGGTTGTCATCGACTCAGTTCTGCGCGGTGTCGAAGGAGTCATTGCCGCCGACACAGGACACATCAGCCTTCACGAAGCCGGCGCAATAGAGTTTACAGGCCATAAGGTTATCCAGCTCCCTCACAAGCTCGGAAAACTTAATGCCTCGGATGTAAAAAAATATTTGAAGGATTTTTACGCCGATGATAACTGCACACACATGGTACAGCCCGGCATGGTATACATATCCAATCCTACAGAATACGGTACCCTTTACACAAAATCGGAGCTAAGAGCCCTTTCGGATATCTGCCGCGAATACAATATCCCTCTTTATCTCGACGGTGCCCGGCTTGCTTACGCTCTTGCATCTCCGGAGAACGATATCACCCTCAGAGACCTGGCCTCTCTGTGTGATGTGTTCTACATCGGTGGAACAAAATGCGGCGCACTTATCGGCGAAGCCGTCGTAATCCCGAAACGCGGATACATTCCTTTTTTCTTCACATCAATAAAGCAGCACGGTGCACTGCTGGCCAAGGGATGGCTGCTTGGTGCGCAGTTCCATGTACTTTTCCATGACGGACTCTACGAACACATAGGAGCTTCCGCAATAAAAAACGCGCAAACCATACGTGCTGCGCTTGGAAAGCTTGGACTTCCGCTTTTCTTTGATACTCCTTCAAATCAGACATTTGTGATTTTCCCCAACGAAAAGCTCCCTGCCTTAAAGGAAAAGGTCAACTACGGCTTCTGGGAAAAATATGATGAAACCCACACCGTAATACGATTTGCCACCAGCTGGGCCACTACAGAAGAAAACACCCAAAAGCTGATTGCAGTTCTAAAAGGATTATTTTAACCCACAAAGAAAAAAGACCGCATCAAAGGCTGAAAATCGCCGCGATTCGGTCTTTTTTCGTGTCTACCGCCTATTTAAAATTCTTTCCCTCATATACGAAAGGACACGCGAACGCTCAAGTCCTTTCACCAAAAAAGCTGCCGCAAGCGATCCACCCGCTGTGCTTATAAGAAACGGCATCACGAAAGCAAACAGAGCCGCCTCTCTTCCAAGCAGAAATACCGCCACAGGATAAGCAAGAAGACCTCCGACAATACCTGTTCCCACAACCTCCGCGGCGCATGTAAGGCTCAGCCTTCCGGTATAGTGATACATAATCCCGCATAAAAGAGCACCTGCCATACTTCCTGGGAATGCCAAAAGCGTTCCTGTTCCCATCAAATTTCTCAAAAGCGAAGCGCAAAAAGCAATCGCAACTCCCCACCATGGTCCAAGCAGCACCGCCGCAAGCACATTGACCATGTGCTGAATGGGAAAGCATTTCGAAGCTCCGACAGGTATATAGAATCCTGACAGTGCAATGATAACAGCCATAAGCATCCCGCTTACGACAATTTTTCTGTGGTGTTTGTGGCTCATTTATTTACCCCTTCCCTATTCTGCAAACTGCATACACATTCTACTTCCACTAAGTTAATCAATCAAGATGTACTGAAGATTTCATCGAACCCTGCTTTGCATCCGATTTCATCCGGATATTGCAATGAAAAAGAACGGAGAAACTAAATTTATTGATCCGGGCCGGTAAAATGCTATTTTTCTGTTGCTTCCTTTTCCGGCTGTTCGGCAAGATGTGCCAGCACATAAGCGCAGCACTGGGCAACGAGATTATTCATTGATACACCCTGCTGCTGTGCGACCGCACTCAATTGATTAACAAGATCTTCGGGCAACCGAAATGTTTTATTAACCATTTCCGGCTTCTTTACATAAAACATAAGAACCCTCCTTCTTGAACCATTGTATGTAAATATTCACGCAAAATGCACACACTAAAAACAAATGTATATTCGCAAGGTGTCCGTGAAGCTATGAAAGAAGTCATGGATGATATTGCCGTAACTTACTAAAATTTAGAACTTGGAGTGGTAGCTGTGCACTATAGAAAATGGATTACGATTGTGATGACAGTAACAATGCTTTTATTCACAACGAGTTTGGATGCAAAAAACAACACATTTGAAGGTGGTTCAGAGGAAATCGAAGAAGATAGCAAATATGAATCTGACATTCACGCTGACGATGGGTTTACCAACTCTTCAAAAAAGGGCAACTACGGCTTCTGGGAAAAATATGATGAAACCCACACCGTAATACGATTTGCCACCAGCTGGGCCACAACGGAGGAAAACACCCAAAAGCTGATTGAAGTACTCAAAGAATTGTTCTGACACGCAAAAAAGGCCGAACCACAGTGAAAATTCACGGTGATTCGGTCTTTTCCATGTCAATTTTCAATTTCCCTGCGAAGCTCATCCTCCGTAGCTGCCATAGCCTGCAGTGTGAGCGTTAAAAGCTTATCAAGCTCCCATCCCAGCTGCTCTGCTCCGCGTTCTATAACTTCACGTGAACATCCTGCGGCAAACCCCTTGCTTTTATATTTCTTCTTGAGCGATTTAAGCTCCATATCCTTTGTACTCTTGGAAGGACGCATAAGCGCTGCCGCTCCGATAAGCCCTGTAAGCTCATCTACTGCAAACAGCACCTTTTCCATTGTATGCTCCGGCTTGGTATCAAGGGTTGTTCCATTCCCGATTGTAATCCCATAACCGTGAGATACAACCGCATGAATGATGTCCTCCCCTACCCCGCCCTCACGCAAAAGCTCAGGTGCTTTTATGCAGTGCTCTGTGGGATACAGCTCAAAGTCAATGTCATGCAAAAGCCCGACAATACCCCAGTAATCCGCATCGTCTCCATAGCCCATTTCCTTTGCGAACCATTTCATAACAGCTTCGACGGTGAATGCGTGCTGCAGGTGAAACGGATCCTTATTGTATTTCTTCAGCAGTGCCAGCGCATCTTCTCTCGATATTGCTTCCATGAATCCCACTCCCTTTCTCATATTAAGATACATGGTATATTTCTCTGCTAACCATGTCAATATACATGTATTATTGCCAGTTACATCCCTAAAAATCTTACGATAAGCAAAAATGCGCCCGTGTATCTTTCGATATCATCGGACGTTTTATTTTTTAAATATGAAAAATCACACTTTTTTCTCGACCTCTTCCTTCGGCGAGTCAGCCAGATGGGCCAGGGCATAGGAACAGCACTGAGCTACAAGATTATTCATGGACACGCCCCGCTGTTGAGCAACTACACTCAATTGATTAATAAGATCTTCGGGCAACCGAAATGTTTTATTAACCATTTCCGGCTTCTTTACATAAAACATAAGAACCCTCCTTCTTGAACCATTGTATGTAAATATTCACGCAAAATGCACACGTTAAAAACAAACGCTAATTTACACATATATTTATAAGTGTAAATCACACTTGTAAACGTAAATGCATAATGATAGAATTATTTATATATTAGATTTAATGATTGTCGGACAATACACCGCAGGAAGGGAAGGCGTTTGCCATGGAACGGAGATCAAACGTATGGAAAGGACTCGTAACTACAGCTTCATTATGCATATTTTGCTGCGCTCTATTTCTAGGCTATTATGAACAAACTGCCGAAGCGCGCGCTGAAGTACGCGTTGCAGAACGTGAAATGAAAAAAAGCCGTGATTATCAGGGTGGTGGCGCTATCTATGAGCGCGCACGACGCATCATATACGGCATGAACCCGCCAAGCGGGCCGGAAGGACGCATACGAATTGCAGTTGTTATTGACGGTTCAGAAGATTTGCTCGTTGAGGACCAAGTAAAAGATGAAATATACAAACAAATCCGTAATAAATTCCCACGTGAAGAATTTGCTGTTATGAAAGGAACAGATGTAGTAACGAAACTCCTACAATTCGAAGAAGACAAGGGTTATGAGGAGTGGTCTGCTTCAACTACGGAATGGAGCAACGATAATGGAGATAGCGGGAAAAATATTAACAGAGGCGCCCGCGCATTAGATAAAGATGGTCTACCATTGCCTGGAAGGCAACCAAACAACATTTCTTATGTTTCACGCGAAGACTTTGTTCGCGCAGGACGTGCATGTGATTATGATTATATTTTCGCAGTAACAATTTCTCACGGTGACTCGTCTTATGCAGAGACACATAACTTTATCATCTACCAAAGCGTAACTCGCAAAAAATCCGTATGGCTTCGTGTTCGCTTTGTTGACATGGCGAGCGGAAATTATCTATACCGCCGTGATGTAGCCGCCTATGGCGAAACTGGCGGTCACCGCGGTCGTGCCCGCATATATTCGCAAGGTGTCCGTGAAGCTATGAAAGAAGTCATGGATGATATTGCCGTAACTTACTAAAACTTAGAACTTGGAGTGGTAGCTGTGCACTATAGAAAATGGATTACGATTGTGATGACAGTAACAATGCTTTTATTCACCACGAGTTTGGATGCAAAAAACAACACATTTGAAGGTGGTTCAGAGGAAATCGAAGAAGATAGCGAATATGAATCTGACATTCACGCTGACGATTGGTTTACCAACTCTTCAAAAAGGGGCAACTACGGCTCCGATGAAGAAAAGGGCGAAACAGGCGAGGACGAGGCTGAAAAAAAGAAAAAGGACCGTTACTTCGAAATATATCGTGACGAAACCTACATCTACAGTATGGACAGAAAAACCGCTCATTATACGCGAGTGCCTCAGACAATTGATGAAAAGATGATTGATGTTTGGATAAAGCTCACACCTGTAGAATATACTTCGGGACGTGATGATTACTCCTATGCGCCTAAATATTACCTCGAACATTATCTTCTTCGTATAAAATATAAACAGGTTCAGTTCCTTTGCGAAATGGAAGTCACCGGACGTCCGCGCAACGATATTGATGAGAAACGCTATGACCCGCGTCAATGGGAACGTCTTGTACCTGGAAGCATCGAAGAAATAATATATCACGCTGTTCTTGAAAATAAATCTAAGGTTCATAACGAATCTAAGGCCAACGGAACAGATGCCCGTGATTATATTGAAAACACATTCAATATTTCATTGTAATATCCATCATTTACCAAATGCCCCGCTCTATTTTAGTTCGGGGTATTTTTATTTTCTAAGATAAGAAATTATGAAAAAACGTTTGATGTATTCTAATTTAGTGATACGATAAATTGAGATTGCTCGTTTCATCTGCACAAATAAAGACTTCCAAAACTTATACGAAAGCGAAGTGATTTCTGTACTATGAAAGCATATGCATCAGAAATGATAAAAAGAGACTCTGTATTCAGGGATATCGCTGAAAAGCGTGAAACACTATGGCTTAATGACAAGTATCTTCCATATGACATGGTTGATGCCCTTTGTCAGCTCATAGTCTCAGATAGTGATATCGAAGACGCGGAAAAAAGGCTGCACAGATTTGCACCTTACATAATGAAATGCTTTCCCGAAACGGTGAACAGCCGCGGAATCATTGAATCTCCCCTTAAAGACATAAAAGCCATGCAAAGGCGCATGGAAAAAGAGTTTGATATAAGCATCCCCGGACGCCTTTTTCTCAAAATGGACAGCCACCTTCCAATAGCAGGCTCTGTAAAGGCCCGCGGTGGCATATATGAAGTATTGAAGCACGCGGAAGCTCTGGCTGTAGAAGCCGGTATTCTAAGCTATTCCGACAATTATGAACAGCTTGCAGAAAAGAAATATAAGGATTTCTTCAGCCGCTATACAGTACAGGTCGGCTCTACGGGAAATCTGGGGCTTTCAATAGGTATCATGAGCGCTGCCTTAGGCTTTCGCGTCAAGGTTCATATGTCGGCTGATGCGAAGCAGTGGAAAAAAGACCTCCTGCGCTCAAAAGGGGTAGAGGTTATCGAATATAATGATGACTACTCCAAGGCTGTAGCAGAGGGACGCCGCCTTTCTGATGAGGATCCCATGAGTTATTTTGTTGATGATGAATATTCTGTCGCCCTTTTCCTAGGCTATGCCGTTGCCGCGAAACGCCTGAAGCATCAGCTTGATGAAATGGACATCACTGTTGATGCTGAGCATCCGCTTATCGTATATATCCCCTGCGGCGTCGGAGGGGCTCCGGGCGGTATTCTTTACGGGCTGAAACGGATTTTTGGGGATAATGTTCACGTATTCTTCTGTGAACCTGTACTCTTCCCCTCCGTGCTTATCGGGATGGCTTCAGATTTATATGAAAAAGCAAATGTCGCAGATTTTGATATACACGGCATTTCAGAGGCTGACGGTCTTGCCTGTGCCAGCCCTTCGGGTTTTGTCACGCGCATTGACCGAAACCTTCTTTCAGGAGATTTCACGATACAGGATGAAAAACTGTATACCTTCATGCGTATGCTCATGGAAACGGAAGATGTGCGCATCGAGCCTTCAAGCTGCGCCGCATTTATCGGGCCTCACTCTCTCATGAATGCCCGGAACGGTCTTTCTTATCTGAAAGCACACGACCTCACTCCATCACTGATGAAGAACGCAACACAGCTCTGTTGGGCAACAGGAGGAAATCTCGTACCTGAGAAAGTATGGCAGGAATATCTTAGCAAATAATGTTAAAGCCTTAGAATAGTCCAATAATTGGACTATTCTAAGGCTTTTTTAATATATTAAATCATTCATTATTGTTACGAACCTTACAAATCATCTGCGTCATCGTTCCCATCGGACACACAGCACACCAGGACCTCGGCTTGAACAAAAGCATAAGTAAAATCCCTATAATCGCAGATGTCAGCATAAGACTATAAAGTCCAAAGGCAAACTGCGCCTGCCAAGGTTCAACACTGCCCGCGGTGTAGGCCCATTCCCACGGCACTCTTATACTCCAAAAAAGAGTTACTGCCTCGGAAAGCTCTTTCGCCCCTGCTGACACAAGATAAGTCGTATAAAGCATCTGTCCGAACATGCTCATGAAGAATGTGAGAAAGCCATAGCGAAACCACGAACTCCTGAGCCACGAAGGCATCAGCTTTCCGGTTGAAAAGCCTGTCTGCCCTCCTATGACGCGCAGAAGCTGGCCTCTGTCACAATATTTATTGCAGAAATCCTTTGTGCCGAAGCCGATTGCAAAAACAAACGGCAGAAAAAAGCTTATTAGCCCCAGCCAGGCAAATATAATATTGAAAAATCCCATAGCAAAATAAAACACAGACCATATCCAGAGGTAATGGTACCAGCGCTTCTTAATGGGCTGTATAGGCTTCATTCTGCCACCTCCATAGTCACTGCTCCGGCAGGACAGACCATTTCACATCTTCCACAGCCGATACAAAGGCTTATATCCACCGCTGCATAGCTTCCCTTCATCACCTTCACTACACCGCGCGGACAGACATCCTCACAGCTGCCGCAGGCAACACATACACCTCTCTCGACGGCCGCATGCCGCCGTTTTACATTCCCCATAATACATTTTCCTTCCTCTTTCTGCTTGTTTAGTGAATAAAGTATCGCACACATAAAAATTCATTACTGTGACTTTGTTACATACAGAACAATAACTTCTGCTTTAGAATAATATCATACTTCTTATATTGTATTTTAATTGGGAAGTATGTATAATATTCATAATAAATAGATTTTTCAAAAAACAATCTATGTTATTTATGACAAGTAGGAGGAAAACAAAATGGCCAACAAGTACGCAGGAACACAGACAGAAAAGAATCTTCAGGCTGCTTTCGCAGGAGAGAGCCAGGCACGCAACAAGTACACTTATTTTGCTTCCAAAGCAAAGAAAGACGGATTTGAACAGATTGCTGCACTTTTCCTCAAAACCGCAGATAACGAAAAAGAGCATGCAAAAATGTGGTTTAAGGAACTCGAGGGTATCGGTGATACCGCAGCCAATCTCAAGGACGCTGCTGACGGAGAAAACTACGAGTGGACGGATATGTACGAAGGTTTTGCAAAGACCGCCGAGGAAGAAGGCTTTACCGCACTCGCAGCGAAATTCCGTATGGTCGCAGCTATCGAGAAGCATCACGAGGAGCGCTACCGCGCACTTTTGAAAAATGTCGAAATGAAGCAGGTATTCGAAAAGAGCGAGGTCAAGGTTTGGGAGTGCCGCAACTGCGGACATATTGTTGTCGGTACAAAAGCACCGCAGGTATGCCCTGTATGCGCACATCCGCAGAGCTACTTCGAAATCAACGCTGAAAATTACTGAGATACAGCTACCAAAAAATCCGGCCGCTCCGCTAAGGAGTGACCGGATTTTTTACCATTTTACAAAGCAAAGATACACTGCGCATATCCATGACAGGAACGACGACAGCTTCCCGATTGTTCCCATGTCCTGCAGCGCAGGAATCCGGAATGTTTCCCCTATTCTCGCGAAGCAAATCGGCAAAAGCTTCTGCAGCACCATTGCGATAATGATAGCCGCCGCAACCTTCACGACGAATATAAACGCAATACCGAGCATCGCGCATACAATCCCGATAACCACCAGGACCACCGCAATTGCTGCAAGGGTTCCAACAGCAACACCTGTTATAGCAAGTGCCGCTACAACAGCTGCAACCACAACTGCCCCAATTATTTCAAGCATAAATCACCCTTCCCTTCTGATTCATCTGAACACTCCTTAGAATACACTCAGGCTGCTTTTTGGGCAAACGCATGGAGCTTTATTATTCCCCAATTTCCTTTTCCGGGAAGCACTCCATGACATCATACTGCACAGAATTTTTCCCTGCCTTCTTGGAATCGTAAAGTTTTTCATCCGCCCGATGAAGCATGTCACGCATATTTTCCTTGTTTTTGGGTACTCCCGACACACAGCCTCCGCTTATTGTAAGCTTGAGCGCAGTATCTTTATACTTCAGCTCACTGAGCCCGCTCCTGAGCCGCGCAATCTTTTCCTGCATTGTTTTCGCGTCGGATTCATCAATTACCAAAAATTCATCGCCACCGTAGCGGTAACAGGTTTCCTGTCTAAAAATGGACGATAGGATATCTCCTGTTTTTTGGAGAACAAAATCCCCTGCCTCATGACCGTAAGTATCATTTATCTGCTTGAAAAAATCCAAATCAAAGAGCATTACATTTATACGCTTTTTCTTCTTAAAAAAACCTTCAAAAGCGATTCGCAATGCGCTTCGATTCATAACCTGAGTAAGTCCGTCGGTGTAAGAAACCGTCATAAGACGTCTGTGCCGCTCCGCAAATCCATACAGGAACGTGGATATAAGCACAGTCATAAACCACACAAGCCACTCGAGTCTTTGCTCGTCCTGCGTAATCCATCCGCCATGCCAGGTTCCCTGTACCCTCCACATAGTATTTGCGACCGGGAATTCATAGTCGACAGGATCCTCCAATGGAGCCGTATCGGATTCTGTAATCGTGTGAGGACCGTCCTCATCATCAATTCTGCTCTGTACCTTGTAATCGTACAAAATATTAGGCGAAGACAACTCTGTGTATTTGAGCATCTTTTCATGATCCAAAATAAGAATAGAAAACCCCCAAAACTCACCGCGGCTCTTTCTTCCGCTGTTGAGGAAAATCGGATTTCGAATAACAATTTCCCTGTCATCTCTCGGATAGTACCTGATTGGCTCCGATACCGTCATTTCCCCGGTATCCCGCGCGTATTCAGCTTCCTTCCTGCGATCCGCTTCCTCAAACAGATTTATATAGACTTCTTCACCTTTTGGATAAATGTATTGATTCACAATTCCGTCCGGCGCAAGGCGGATGCTTATAATAGCGGGATTGTTCCACTCCGTATACATTTTTCGCGCCAGCTCAGGAAAATTCGAAACCTCTCCGTGATTCTGACGTATCAAATGGCCCCATGAAGCAGTATAATTTTCGTACATTCTTATCAGATTCTGAATCTGATAATCCGCGACATTCTGTATGCGTGCAGCAACAATTTCTCTTCTTGTTTTTTTGATTGACTGATCCAGCCCATAGATTATTGTACCGGAAATCACCGCTACCACCAGAGCAAACAGAATGATTTTTGTATATCTGAATTTTTTTCTATCCATAACAGCACCTGTATCAATTCTTTCTCTTTTTATTAATAACGTGCAAAACAAAATCACTACTATTACTTTCTACATTTTTATGAAAATTCCTTCCTACAATATTATCGGTATCGTAAAACCCACCATAAAATTCCTCTATTAATTACTGTCTTCTTGATTTTTTCAATATATTCATCTAGAATTTTCCTAGCCCTATTTACCTATATCAACTCAGGGCTGCTGAAAGGTGATTACATGCAGCTTTTATATACACTGTTATTAGCAATTATCGGTGGCTTTGCGCTGTCGCTTATACATGCCCCTCTTCCCTGGACTCTCGGTCCGATTCTTTTTTTGTCAGTTACTGCTTATTACACCGGGAAACAATTTGTCTGGTCACTAAAAATTAGAAATGCAGCCCTGATTCTTTTGGGCTATGGAATGGGACGGCCATTTACCGTAGATGCAGGACACGCGATTTTAGAACATCTTCCTCTCATGCTTCTCGCTACGCTTGCAACAATCAGCGCCGGTCTGTTGGCAGCATGGCTGATGTTCAGGCACACGAAAATAAATCTTACAAGCTGCATATTGGGATGTGTCCCCGGGGGGCTTTCACAGATGGTAATTCTTGCAGATGAAATTCCTGATGCCGACCTCACTGCTGTAACAATAATGCAAACACTGCGCATGCTGTCAGTCGTATTCACAATTCCTTTTCTTGCTATCCACATCCTCCCCGAAGGCGATGCGGCCGCGGCAGCTGCTGCAGGCTCCGGTCATGATGTAACCGGAATTATTACCTTTGCCGCTGTCGCTGTGCTCGGTGCGTTCATAGGGAAAATCATTCACCTGCCAACTGCGGCACTCCTCGGGCCTATTTTAAGCACCGCCGCATTTCTTGTTATTACAGGTTTGACTGCACCTGCCGTGCCTACAGCTTTTTTAAATACCGCACAGGTTCTCGTCGGCGCCTATATCGGTTCGAGTATAAACCTTCGCAAAATCAGCGAATATAAAGGCATGGGAGCAGCACTCTTCGCCGGTGTTATTCTTGTTCTCCTTACCTCTGCCGGGATGGCTCTTCTATTGTCGAATATAACAAATGCGAATCTTGTCACCATGTTTCTGAGCACAGCCCCCGGCGGGCTGGCCGAGATGGGCATTGTAGCACTTGTTGTCCATGCGGACACTGCAACCATGACCGCATATCAGCTTACACGTCTTCTTTTTATTATGCTGATTTTTCCTTTCATAGCAAAGTTTATTATCAGACATGTTCATATTAAAAAGCCCATCTGATTGCTTTTCATTACTTTTTTGGCATAACAAATCCGCCCGGATTCCCGGTAAAACCGCTGAAGATGATTAAATACTTCGGCGGTTTTTCTTATCGCTTTTTCCAAACACAAAGATTTGTCCATTTTGTGGAGATTAGTCCAACGCTTGGACTCTAGTCCTTTTGTTGGATTTTTGTTTTATTGTTGGATTTTTATTGTTTTTATAGAACCAATAGACTAGAATGTATAAAGAGGTGAATAAAATGAGTGAAAGTAAAAAGAAACCTATCGTATTGACGATTGCCAACAATAAAGGCGGCGTCGGCAAAACTACAGCCGCAGCTGCTATTACACATCTTTTAAGTTTGAAGGGAAAGCGTGTCCTTCTCATAGATACCGACCCACAGGGGAACTGTGCGCAGCAGTTTGGTATTGATTCCACAGATGATATCGGTCTTCTCGGCGAGCTGCTTCTCGACCGCGTAAACCGCAACAGCGATGCAAAGCATGCTCCTCTTGAAAACTATATCGTGAAGAGCCCTGTCGTTCCTGAAATTGATGTCCTTTCCGGTGGAAAACCATTGAACAAGGCCGTATATACGGTCATCTTTGCGGTAAACTCCGTTGTTGCCGCAAACGTTTTCAGACGCATTATGAAGGAAGCCGACATGTATGACTATGTGGTTGTCGATACATCTCCATCGTTCTCCAGCTTTACCGATGCGGTCTTCATGGGCACGGACTGGGTTCTGGCTCCGATGCTTCCGGACAAAAACTCCATAGACGGCGTGAATACGCTCTTCAAATACTTGGCACCAATCCGCGAAGAGGGCGAGCATGATATACGTGTCGCAGGAGTTTTCTTCAATCAGGCAAACGACCGCTCCCGTGCGCTTCATGAATTCGAACCGCTGATTCGCGAAGGCTGGAAGGATGATGTGCTTAAAACAAAGATTCCGGTAAACCCGGCAGCAGTTGCGGGCGCCATCAACGATGATCAGCCTGTTACATTGAAATATCCTGTTGCAAAGGCAACCAAAGCATACAAAAAACTTGTAGAGGAGGTACTTGCCCGTGTCGAAGCTTAATCTTGTCAGTCCTAACACCCGCGATACAAACACAGGCATTGCCCGTTCTTTTCTTTCCGGTATGACCGAGGAAGAAAAAAAGGAAACCATCAAGATGTCAAAGACAATCCAGAGCAAGCTCCAGCATAAGGACGAGCTCAGCAAAAAAACTCCTACGCAGTATCAGGGCGAGGATGTTGGCGCAACGGAAGCCTTTAAATATCTTTTCCCGGAACCGTCCATCGAAAAAAAGGTCCCGTTGTCACTTTTGGACCCGGCGCCGAACGACTGGAATTTTTTTGGCCGTCCCGACAAAGAGCAGTATGAGCTTCTCATCGACTCCATCATATGTCACGGTCTTCTGAACCCTGTAACGCTTTGGAAGCGCCCCAACGGCCGTTACATGATACTTTCAGGGCACACACGCGCTTCTGTTTTCCAGGCGTGCCGCGATGCTTCTGATGAAGATAAGAAAAAGGATTGGGAAGAGATTCCGGCAAAAATTTATGAAGAGGATGAAATCAAGGAGGATACCGCGCAGCAGATTATAATTGAGGCCAATATGTGCCAGCGTGCAAAAGAATCTGTCCGCCTGCGCGTACGCTGCATAGGCCGCCTTGCTGAAATAGGCCGGCGCCAGCACCGTTACGGTGATGCCAATGATAAAGTAACTCAGCGCATAGCAGAACGCTGGGGTATAAAACGTTCCTCGGTATTTTTCTATCAGCGCGTCGCAAAATTCCTGCTGCCGGTTCTTGCCGACCGGTTCAGCGACCACCTCATGAGCCGAACGGTAGCAGATTATCTTTGCCGTCTTTCCACAGAAGTACAGCAGCACATGATAGATTCCGGATATATCGCCCGGCTGACAATTGCGTACGCACGCCAGTTCAAGGAAGGCATGACAAAAGCAGATATCGACCGCATTTTCAGTGAAAGCTCCCCTGAACGTCACACGTATAATATGCAGCTTTCCTTTGCAAAACCAAAGGACTCTGAAATACTTGGCATCTGCGTATCTAAAAAGGATCTGGCAAAGTGCCGCGAGATTGTTTTGAAGGCCTTGTCGAATGCCGACATATCCGAAGAAACAAAGCAAATGCTTAAAACTCAGTTCTCAAATTAATTTGCAGAAAAGCAAAGAAAAGAATCCAATTTTTAGAGAATTGTCCAGCGTTGGACTTATCTCCGAAAAATGGATTCTTTTTTATTATAACTCGGCAAAAAATGTCCCCCACTTCTGTAAGTGGGGAATTGGACAAATAGCAGGCGGCGAGCATATCTCCCGCCTCGCGCGACGCGAAGCTAGTGCTCTTGAGCAAAACGCTGATAGAGGAAGTTTTGCCTACGGCAAAACTGGAACGAAGGCGTTATAAAAAATAGAGGAGATTTTAAATATTTATCGAATTGTATACATATACGATATTTTTGAAGGTGACCAACATGAAACCTAAGAAGCTTACTGATTTAATTGACATAGACGAATTAAAGAGCCTGCAAGACAAGTTTGCGGGTGCTACAGGCATGGGCTGTGTTTCCGAGGATTTAAACGGAGAACTGATAAAGTCCAATTACATTGCAGACTTTTGCATATTTACCCGTTTGTCCGAAAAAGGCTGCAGCCGTTGCAAGCAGTGTGAACACGACGACATACGGAAGGCTGCCGGCTCAAAGCGGATGCATATTTCCAGATGCCACGCAGGGCTTGTAAATTTCACAGCTCCGATTTTTGTCAACGGTGACTATGTAGGTGCAATCATGGGTGGGCAGGTTTTTGACTGTCAGCCGGATATTGAAAAAATAAAAGAGCAGGCAAAGGAACTGGACATTCCTGAAGACAGGTATATTGAGGCCGCCCGTGAAATCCCGATTATTCCCCGGAAGCGCATTGAAGGCGCGGCAGAGCTTTTATCCGTCACAGCCAACATGCTTTCCGAAAAAGCCAGTGGGAAACTCAATGCCGAAGATCGTCTGCAGGAGGCTGAACGGATAAGCAATGCAAAACTCGGCTTTATCTCACGGCTCAGTCACGATATAAGAACACCAATCGGTATCATAAACAATATGACGGATTTTGCCCTTGAGGATATAGACAACAAGGCAAAGGTGCAGGATGATCTGATGAAAATCCGCTCCGCCACTAAATATCTTTTGAGTCTTATAAACGATGTCCTGGACCTTTCAAAAATTGAAAGCGGAAAAATTGAACTGCATCCGGAGCCTTATACATTTAAAGACTTTATGCAGTATCTGGGAACACTCATTCAGAGTATGTGTGATGAAAAGGGGATAACCTTCAAAATCGAGTCCGAGCATGTTGTCGACCCGATTTATGTGGATAAAATACGCTTTAACCAGATTGGCATGAATCTCCTGTCAAATGCAGTAAAGTATACTCCTCCGGGAGGCACGATAACATACATCAACGACGCAGTACTGTTATCCGATACACAGGCACGCCTCAGAGTCACTGTAAAGGACACCGGTATAGGCATGAGTCAGGAATTTCTGAAGAAAATTTTTTCACCATATTCGCAGGAGCTTGACAATCCGCTCCGCGATGAGGCAACAGTCAGCACAGGGCTCGGTATGTCCATCGTAGCAAAGCTCATCGACCTCATGAACGGAAAAATAACCATCGACAGTGAAGTGGGAAAGGGGACAACAGTTACCTGGGAAGCTGTACTTCCTCACCATATTGAGGCCGTAGCAAAGGGTGCAGAAAGCGCTGAACAAAAGACTCCGGCTGAAACTGGAAAACTGAGTGGGCGCGTGCTTATTGTGGAAGACAATGAAATTAACCGCATGATTGCAGACCGTCTTTTAGAGGATATAGGTATTGCCACTGACTGCGAAAGCAACGGCAAGGACGGCGTATCAAGGTTCAATCATTCTCCTCTCGGTTTTTATGATGCAATTCTCATGGATATCCAGATGCCGGTGATGAACGGAATCGACGCCGTAAAAGCAATCAGAAAGCTATCCCGTGAGGATGCCTGTACAATCCCGGTATATGCACTGACCGCCGATGCCTATTCGGATTTGAACGACAAGCTTGATGAATACGGTTTTAACGGACTTCTTTTAAAACCCATGGACAGAGCCTCTTTGTACACGACACTTTCAACTCATATGAAAAAAGCCTGATAAAGTGAAACTTATTCAGGGCTGTATAAGTGCTTCGGATAAAGTAAGCCCGTCTGCGGATAACGCAGACGGGCTTACTAATTTGCCATATATCCTTATGGTACAACGCATATTTCCTTAAGTTCATTGTAATATCTCGTACATACAGGTACCTCGACATTATATTCCTTCGCGGTGCGGATAAGCGAACCCAAAAACGCATCAAGCTCAGTCGGACGCCCTGCAGATACATCACGCTCCATTGAGCTTGTGGCCTTCGGCGACTGCTTTGTAGTCATAAAAGTGAACTGCTTCTCTATCAGATCCTCCGGGAGCTTTATCCCCTTTGCCTTGCTGACGGCATATGCTTCCTCAAAAAGCCCGCGTATATCCTTGAGTTTTTCCTTATCCTCACGAATAGGACCAATACTTGTCTTATAGCGTGCCGTTATCGTGTTAAAGGCACAGTTCAAAATATACTTTCTCCATATCTCTGCTTCGATATCCTCTGCAAAGCGGCAGTCGAAATCTACAGACTTGAAAATATCATAAATATTATGCGCAACCGCAGAAGCTTCCGAAGATTTGTCCTTAGTTCCAAGAAACATATATGTATAAGTCCCGGACTGTTTTGCAGAGTAATCCTCCTGCGCACCGGTTATTGTGTATATCACACTGTCAAGCACCTTTGCCTCAGGGAAACATTTCCTAAGACGGTCCCCCGGCTCTATTCCATTCATAACAGGAAGAATAACTGTATCCGGGCCTATGCAGGGTGCTATCTTTTCAGCTATATCATCAAGAGAATAATTTTTTACGCACACAATAATATAATCCTGTATTCCAAGCTCAGCCCCGTCCGCTGCAACCTTTGAAGGTCGTGAAACAACCTCTCCGTAGAAGTCGCTGTGAAGAACAAGTCCTCTCTCACGGAATGAATCCGCACGTTTTCCACGCGCAATAACGCTCAGTGATTCAGAATATTTCTTTCCAAGCATAGCAGCTAAAAGCGTCCCGATTGCTCCGACACCTGCGACACATATTTTCGGCTGTGTCATAAAAAATCCCCCTTTGCACGTCCTGAAACCCATATCCTTTACCTTCCTATTCTACCATTTGATACTACTGTCAGCAATTCAGATATATAATGTACCGGGGTAATGTTAACTTAATATATTTATAGAGTTGACGTTAACCGTCGGAATGCTATAATAATGGTGTTGAGTGAGTGCCATCATTCTGCGCTCACCCAAAAGCCGATACAGGAGGAATTTCCATGATCAATCAGGATTCAACAATAAATTTAAACGAGGCAGCTCAGCCAAAGGAAACTCAGGTGCAGACAATGACCAAGATGGCACTCTGCATTGCCTTATGCTGCGTGTCTGCCTTTATCTCATTTCCGCTTCCCTTTACTCCGGGTCTTGTAACCGCTCTGACTATGGCTCTCGGTGTCACAGCCTTCGTTCTTACTCCGAAGCAAACCTTTATAACAGTAACGCTCTATGTTCTCATGGGTGGAATCGGACTTCCGGTTTTCCCGGGTGGAATGGGAGGACTTGGCCGTCTTCTTGGTCCTACAGGAGGTTTTTATCTGGTCTGGCCGCTGGTCTACACTATCGTCAGCTGTTTCAAGGGTAAGGAAATAAACATGAAGCGGTATGCGCTTGTTAATATCCTCTTCGGAGTACCTCTCACATACGTCGGCGGACTCATATCCATGATGCTCGTAATGGATGTCGGACTTTGGCAAGGTCTTGTAATGGCAGTCTTCCCGTTTATCCCCGGAGATATCATGAAGGCTGTTGCGGCCGCGTTTGTCGGAGTAAAGGTCAATAAAGTTCTTGCAAATCGGTGATGCTCACAATGGAAAAGGTATACGTTCTTGGGGGTCTTAGGACCCCCATTGTTGTTAAAAACGGACAGTTCAAAAACATAAAGCCAGAATGCTTCGGTGCTGAAGTGCTGAAAGCACTGATAAAGAAATACGCTCTTACGGATATTTCCGGAGTTATTGCCGGCAACGCTGTGGGAACAGGAGGAAACATCACACGTCTCATGACACTTACAGCAGGAATTGACGAAAGAGTTCCTGCCATGACCGTTGACATGCAGTGTGCTTCCGCAGCCGCAGCTATATCTGTTGCTTACGCAAAAATAGCAGCAGGGCAGGGGGATGTTTTCATAGCAGGCGGTCTTGAGAGTTCATCGCTTCAACCTATACGGGTATATGCTAAAGGTGATGACCGATACGATAAAACCCCTATGCATGACGGAGCTTACAAGACAGCACAGTTCTCCCCGGGTGACCTCAATCCCGATGCAATGCTTCGCGGAGCTGAAAAAACGGCACAGGCAGAAAATATCACAAAAGAAGAGCTGGATGCGTGGGTGCTTGAAAGCCATCGCCGTGCTTCAGATGCGCAGACTGCAGGAGTACTTTCTGACATCATTGTTCCTGTAAACGGCTGCGAAAGGGATGACGGAATACGTCCCCGCATGAACCAGCGGCTTCTTGACCGTCTTCCGCTCATTTTTGGCAAAGGCTCTCTGACAAATGCGGGAAACTCCTGTCTCATAAATGATGGCGCAGCTTTTGTTATTCTCGTTTCAGAGAAATACCTGGCCGAACATAAAATCAAACCCGCTGCGCGCATACTTGGAACAGCCTCCATGGGAGGTGTCCCTGATGAAAGCCCCCGGGGGGCAATGCGTACTGCCGATACACTCCTGTCGAAGCTCGGTCTTGGATACGAGGATTTGTCCGCAATTGAATTTAATGAAGCATTTGCTGTAATCGACGTTCTTTTCGAAAGAAGCCACCCTTCTCTCAGAGGCATCTACAATACCTTCGGCGGCGCGCTTGCCTACGGGCATCCCTACGGCGCCTCGGGTGCCATCCTCATGCTGCACCTTTTGAAGGCTCTTTCCTCCGCAGGCGGCGGCAAAGGTATTCTTTCCATCGCCGGAGCGGGCGGTATGGGAGAAGCAATAGGAGTGGAAATGCTATGAAAAATTACTACGATATGCTTTCAGCTATGGCCGAAAGACATCCCGATAAAATATGCCTGACTGTTGATTCATCGCGTTGGACCTATAAAGAGCTTAAGGCGGCGTGTGACAGACTCGCAGAAAAGCTCCCGGAAGACTGTACAGGAAGTCTTCTGGTGCTGGCTGATACATTTGCAGCCCAGCTCACGGCCTTTACTGCCCTTCAGAAGAATGGAATTATTCCTATTCTTCTGCACCACGGCATGAAGGAGGAAGAAATTTCTTCCATTATAAAAGAAAATCATCTTCAGGGAATTATACGCCTGAAAGATGATGTGCTGTCCTTTACTCCTTCCGATGAAGCAGTATGTCCGCATAATGAACCTGATATACTGGGGGTTCTGAGTTCAGGCTCTACAGGGACTCCTAAGGTAATGTACCGCACCTTCGACAGCTGGGCAGGTTACTTTCCCAAGCAGAATCCCATATTCGGAGTGAACGGAGCTTCACGCATGTTTCTGCACGGAAGCCTCAGCTTCACAGGAAACATGAATTCCCTGCTTTCCGTACTTTTCGAAGGCGGTACAGTCATTACCAGCGAGCACTTCCGCTGCCGTCACTGGGCAAAGCTCATGGAGGAAGAGCATGCAGACATCCTGTATCTCGTTCCATCAAAGCTCCACCTTCTGACAGAATCAGTAAAAGAAACGCTGCCTGAGGTGCGCCACATATTCACCGGCTCTCAGCTCCTTTCAGCGCAGAATATCCGCGATTTAAAAGCTCTGTGCTCAAATGCAGAGCTGATACTCTACTATGGCGCAAGCGAACTGAACTACATAACCTACGCCGTATGCGATAATCCTGACCGCGACCCGAGAAACCTTGGGAAACCCTTCCCGGGCATAAAAATAACCGTAGCGGACGGTCTTGTCTACGTTGACACAAAGTACCACGTAAGCGGTATAGAAATACCTTTTTCCGTCAAGGACACAGGCTCACTTAACGAAAAAGGAGAGCTTATCTTCGAGGGACGCCGCGACGCATGGATAAACAAGGGCGGCGTAAAAATCAGCACCCAGCGCATAGAAAACCTGCTGCGCACCATAGAAGGCGTTGCTGCCTGTGCTGTGCTTCCCTATGAGGACGAAGTTCGGGGAATGGACGCTGCCGCGTTCATTGTTTCCGAAAAAAATGCAAGCGAATCAGTCATACGCACGGAGGTAAAGCGGATTTTGAAGCCGGTTGAAGTTCCCGGGAGGCTCTGTTTCGTCGCAGAAATACCCTTAAACGACCGCGGAAAAGTAGACAAAAAGTCCCTTTTTGCCTCGAAACCCCTATAAAATCAAGAAAAAATTGCAAAATTTTTGATTTTTTTTTATTTTTTTGCAGGATTTTCGCGGATTTTGGCGTATAATATAGGCAATGGAAATCCAACTACCATAGAAACCTACATTTTTTAGGAGGCGTTTCACGTATGGCAAAGAAAGCAAAAAAAGTCGCAGCAGTAAAAGCAGCTCCGAAGGCAGCTGCAAAGGGCGCAAAAGAGGTCGTTAACAAGGGCATGCTCGTTGACGCAGTCGCAGAGAAACTTGAGGGTGCAGTTTCCAAGAAGGATACAAAGGCTGTACTCGATGCGCTTCTCACGACGGTTGTTGAATCCGTCCGCAAAGGCGGCGAGGTTCGTCTCGTTGGCTTCGGCACATTCAAACAGTCCCACCGCGCAGCTCGCACGGGCCGCAACCCGCAGACCGGCGCTGCAATTCAGATTGCTGCTTCGGATGCTTTCACATTCAAATCCAGCATCAAATTCTAATAACAGACAAAACGGCCGTCCTTCGGGGCGGCTTTTTTGTTACCCGGGTTTACTAAAGCATCGGCATACAACACCAAAAAGTAAGTACTTACATTTTGGTGTCATAATACAAAAAGGACGGATTTAATGAACATACGTGACATCAGTGAGAGTGACAACGCAGCAATCGCCCTGATTATCAGAAACACACTGAAGGAATTTCAGCTTGATATTCCGGGTACTGCATACTACGACCCGGAGCTTGACAGCCTGAGTGACTATTACGCGCGCAACGGACGCCGTTATTTGATATGTGCAGACGAAAGCGGCACCGTCATCGGTGGATGCGGCTACGCAGAATTCGGCAGCAGTCAAACAGCAGAAATGCAAAAACTGTACCTTATTCCGGCCTGCCGCGGAAAAGGAATCAGTACAATACTTATAAAGGAAATTGAAGCATCCGCAAAAGCAGATGGCTACCATACGCTTTACCTTGAAACACATCACAATTTGATGAAAGCTGTCCAAATTTATGAAAAATTTGGGTACAAACGCCTTGAAAAACCCCTTGGGAACAGTCCCCATACAACGATGGATTACTTTTTTTGCAAAAAACTCACATAAAAACCAAAAAATTTGCCAAAACCGAGTAGTATTCATATACAACTGTTATACCCGTATGGGATTAAGTACATTTATAGCGCTATATAAATTATCTATTGACAAAAAATTCAGAACAGACTACTATGAATCTGACAACGGAATAGCGTGGGGAAAGGTGCCGAACGGCACAATAGGGAATCCGGAAATCCGGAGCGGTCCCGCCACTGTAATGGGGAGCCCTCACCAGCATGCCACTGAATACAGCTTTCGGGAAGGCGGTGAGAGGCGATGAGCCTAAGCCAGGATACCTGCCTTTCTCAACAATCACCGTTAGCACTCACCGTTGAGTGCTTGCACCCGCGATAGATGGGGAGGAGATTCGATGCTGTGTATGGGCGAGCATTTTGGCATGGTATAAGTCTCCGGCTTAAGTTATTTAAGCCGGTTTATTTATTGGCCTGAAAATGAGCCCCAATGCAAATTTATCGGTCTGCGCCTCATCGCGCGGACCGTTTTGTTTTGGAATCAGCGAGGGCCTTTAGCGAGGGAGGGCTTTTCACGGATTCCCGGCAAGGGCACGCGGACAGCTCTGATGTCCGCAAGGTTAAATTTCAGAAGGAGGGTTCTAATGGAAGAGGAAAAGAAGGAAGAAGAGCTTGATCTGCAGGCAATCTTAAAGCAGGCAGAGAGCAAGACAGACTTCCCGGAAGTGACTTTCGACGAGTTCACTCCGCCGACTGATGAAGAATGGAAAGTAGCGTGCGAGGCGCTGCTCAAGGGCGCACCCTTTGAAAAGGTCATGTTTACGAAGACCTACGAGGGAATCACGTTTGATCCGATGTATACGCGCAAGCATACAGAGGACATCCTGCCAAAGGCTTCGTATCCGGGCATGGGTGACTACCTCCGCGGCACGAATGTCAGCGGATATGTAGGCAAACCCTGGGGCATCGCACAGTCCTGCGATGAAACGCTGCCGAAGGAGAACAACGAGCTTCTCAAATTTGAGGTTGAGAAGGGCTCCACCGTATACAACGTCCGTCTTGATAAAGCAACGCTTCTCAACAAGGACGTCAAGGATGCGGAAAAAGTCGGGGACGACGGCTGCAGCGTAACAACGCTTGATGATATTCATACACTTCTCGATGGATTGAAGCTTGATGAATATCCTCTCTATATTTATGCCGGCGCATCGGCTCTCCCGATGCTGGCAGGCGTCGCGGCAAAATTCAATGCCTGCGGCAAAAAACTCGCAAAACTCACCGGTTTCGTCGGCGCAGACCCGATTGGGCAGCTGGTAGAAAACGGACAGAACTATGCATCTCTGGATCAGCTCTACGATGAGATGGCGGAAACGGCAAAATGGGCCATCAAAAACGCACCGAGCCTCCGCACGATCATGGTTCGCGACGATGTATTCTCCCGCGGCGGTGCAAGCGATGTACAGGATACGGCATATGTACTCGCCATCGCAGTGGAGTATATCCGTCAGCTCATGAAACGCGGCCTCACCATCAAAGAGGCAGCAAGCCAGATTTTCTTTGGAATCTCCATGGGCGCAAACTTCTTCATGCAGATTGCAAAACTGCGTGCATCCCGTCCAATCTGGGCAAATATCATCAAAGCCTTCGGCGGCGACGAAGAGGACATGGCTATGCATGTACACGGCCGTCCGGCTCTCTTCTTCAAAACCGTATTTGACCCGTACGTTAACATGCTCCGCAACACGACGGAAATCTTCTCCGGCGTTGTCGGCGGTCTCGATTCCTATGAGAACGAGCCGTTCGATGAGCCGATCCGCAAGGGTGATGTATTCTCCCGCCGTATCGCCCGCAACGTACAGGTTATGCTTCAGGAAGAGTTCGGTCTTCTTCAGCCGATTGACCCGTCCGGCGGATCCTGGGCTGTTGAAACGCTCACGAAGCAGATCAAAGAAAAAATCTGGGCAGAGTTCCAGGCTATCGAAGGAAAAGGCGGCATCGTCAAGGCTCTCGAGGAAGGCTATCCTCAGGAGACAATCGCAAAAACGCTGGCTGACCGCTTCAAGGCACTGGAGTTCCGCAAAGACCGCATCGTCGGCAGCAACATGTATCCGAACATGACAGAGGAGCTTCTCGACAAGCGCGAAGAAGACCAGGCTGCACTCAAAAAACAGCGTCAGGCTGATATTGATGCATACCTCTCCGACATGGACGATACACATAAAGCAGAGTGCCTCAAGGCTCTCAAAGATTCTGCAACCGTAGATGCAGCTCTCAAAGCATTCCAGGCAGGCGCAACTATCGGCGAAATCCGTGCAGCCCTCAACAAAGGCGGTGCATCCGAGACGCTGAAAGCCATCGCACCGCACCGCTGGAGCGAACGCTTTGAAGACCTCCGCATGACTACGGAAGCATTCAAGAAAGCACACAACGGAGATAACGTCAAGGTATTCCTTGCAAACATGGGTCCGATTCCACAGCATAAAGCACGCGCTGACTTCTCCACCAGCTTCCTGCAGGTCGGTGAATTCGACGTTGAGCTCAACAACGGCTTCAAGACCACTGATGAAGCTGCTGCCGCTGCAAAAGAATCCGGCGCCGATGTCGCTGTCATCTGCTCGACGGATAAAACGTATCCGGAGATTGTTCCGGATCTCGCACCGAAACTCCGCGCTGCTCTGCCGAATGCAACGATTTATCTTGCAGGCGCTGCACCGAAGGACCTTGAACCGGTCTATCGCGAAGCCGGAGTTGACGACTTCATTTCCGTCAAAGCCAACTGCTATGAAATTCTGCGGTTCCTGCAGAAGAAGAAAGGGATGATTGATTGATGGCATTGAATCCTGATTTTACTAAACTGGAACTGGAGACAGCACCGGCTCAAAGCGAAGCAGAGTGGAAAAAACGCCTCCAGGAGGAAACGCATAAAAACTATGATGACATCGTCAATACGACGATGGAGCATGTCAAGGTGCGTTCCTTTTACAACCATGACGAATACGACCACATGACGCATCTGGATTTCGCCAGCGGCATTCCCCCATGCCTGCGCGGACCATACTCCACGATGTACGTCTTCCGTCCGTGGACGGTTCGTCAGTACGCAGGCTTCTCCACGGCAGAAGAATCCAACGCCTTCTACCGCAGAAACCTCGCCGCAGGTCAGAAAGGTCTTTCCATCGCGTTCGACCTTCCGACACACCGCGGCTACGACGCCGATAACCCGCGTGTATTCGGTGATGTCGGTAAAGCCGGCGTTTCCGTCTGCTCCATGCTTGATATGAACATCCTGTTCTCGGGAATCCCTCTCGACCAGATGTCCGTTTCAATGACAATGAACGGCGCCGTTCTTCCGATTCTCTCCTTCTTCATCCAGTCGGGTGTTGAGCAGGGCGTCGACAAGGCTATCATGGCAGGTACGATTCAGAACGATATCCTGAAGGAATTCATGGTTCGTAACACTTACATCTATCCGCCTGATATGTCCATGCGTATCATCGGTGATATTTTCGAATACACCACAAAATACATGCCGAAATTCAACAGCATCTCCATTTCCGGCTACCACATGCAGGAAGCAGGCGCACCGGCAGATATCGAGCTCGGCTATACACTGGCTGACGGTCTCGAATACATCCGCACAGGTATCAAGGCAGGCCTCCCGGTCGATGCCTTCGCAAAACGTCTGTCCTTCTTCTGGGCAATCGGCAAAAACTACTTCATGGAGATTGCAAAGATGCGCGCAGCCCGCGTGCTCTGGGCAAAAATCGTCAAATCCTTCGGTGCGACGAACGACAAATCCATGGCTCTGCGTACACACAGCCAGACATCCGGCTGGTCTCTTACAGCTCAGGATCCGTTCAACAACGTATCCCGTACATGTATGGAGGCTATGGGTGCTGCACTCGGACATACACAGTCCCTGCACACCAACGCTCTCGACGAGGCTATCGCACTGCCGACAGACTTCTCGGCCCGTATTGCCCGCAACACGCAGCTCTACATCCAGGACGAGACCAGCGTCTGCAAAATCATCGATCCGTGGGGCGGCTCCTACTATGTCGAAGCCCTCACCAACGAGATTATCCGCCGTGCATGGGCTCACATCCAGGAGGTCGAATCCCTCGGCGGTATGGCAAAGGCTATCCCGACAGGTCTTCCGAAGATGCGTATCGAGGAAGCTGCTGCACGCCGTCAGGCACGTATCGACTCCAACAACGAGTCTATTGTCGGCCTGAACCGCTACCGCCTCGACAAAGAGGATCCGCTGGAAATCCTCGCAATCGACAACACTGCCGTCCGCAACGCGCAGGTGGAGCGTCTCGAAAAACTGCGTGCTGAGCGTAACGAAGACGATGTACGCAACGCTCTCGAGGCTATCACGAAAGCAGCAGAAAGCCGCGAAAACGGCAACCTGCTGGAGTGCGCTGTCGAAGCCGCACGCGTACGCTGCTCCCTCGGCGAAATCTCCGACGCAGTCGAGAAGGTCTCCGGCCGTTATCAGGCTGTCATCCACACGATTTCCGGCGTTTACTCCTCGGAATTCACGGACAAGACAGCTCTGGACAAAGCCCGCGCGCTTGCTGATGAATTCGAAAACATCAGCGGCCGCCGTCCGCGTATCTTCGTAGCGAAGATGGGCCAGGATGGTCACGACCGTGGCCAGAAGGTTATCGCTTCGTCCTTCGCAGATATGGGCTGGGACGTCGACGTAGGACCGCTCTTCCAGACACCGGAAGAAACAGCACAGGATGCTGTGGATAACGATGTTCACATGGTCGGCTTCAGCTCGCTGGCTGCCGGTCACAACACACTCCTTCCGGAGCTCGTTCAGGAACTCAAAAAACGCGGCCGCGACGACATCATGGTTGCCATCGGCGGCGTCATCCCGGTTCAGGATTACGACCACCTCTACGAAGGCGGTGCAGTCGCTATCTTCGCACCGGGCACGAACATCCCTGAAGCGGGCATCAAGCTTCTGAATCTGCTCATCGAAAGAGCAAAGGCAGAAGCGGCAGACAACGGCTGAGAGGCACATTATGGCAGAGTACACGACTTCTAAACCGGAATGGGCACCGGAAAAAGACGATGAAAACAAATTCGCCTGCGGTGTGATGAGCGGAATTGACGGCATCACCGACACCACAGTCGGCAACCTGAATCCGGCACTGAAAAACGGAACAATGAAGCCGAAGCGCAAGATGGTTCTGAGCGTAGACGACTACATAAAGGGAGTCAGCTCAGGCGACCGCGTCACTCTCGCCCGGGCCATCACGCTTATTGAAAGCAATAACCCCAAACACTTCAGAAAAGCGCAGCAGGTTCTGCAGGGACTTTTGCCGAAGACCGGAAAAGCACTGCGCATCGGTATTACAGGTGTGCCGGGCGCAGGAAAGAGCACGACCATTGAAGCCTTTGGCAACATGCTCTGCGACATGGGACATCGTGTAGCGGTGCTCGCGGTAGATCCGACCAGCTCAGTTACCCGCGGCTCCATTCTCGGTGATAAAACCCGCATGGGAACCCTTTCACGGCGTGAGGAAGCATTCATCAGACCGTCCCCGGCAGGAGGGACTCTCGGTGGTGTCGCCCGCAAAAGCCGCGAAACGATGCTGCTTTGCGAAGCGGCGGGTTATGATATCATCCTTGTCGAGACAGTCGGCGTCGGGCAATCCGAGACGACCGTCCGCTCAATGGTAGACTTTTTCATGCTCATCGTCCTGACAGGCGCCGGTGACGAACTCCAGGGCATCAAAAAAGGCATCATGGAGCTGGCGGACGCCATCGTCGTCAACAAAGCCGACGGAGACAATCTCCTCAAGGCAAAGGTTGCGCGCGCGGAATACGAGCGCATGATAGAGTTCATCCGGCCGGCCACAGAAGGCTGGCGAACCCACGCCTACCTGGCATCAGCGTACAAAAAAACGGGGCTTAAGGAGCTCTGGGATGTCATTCGTGCCTTTGAAAAGGTCACCCATGAATCCGGAGTCTTCAAGCGCCGCCGCGACAGCCAGCTCTTGGATTGGGTGCACAGCATGATCGACGAGCATTTGCACAACCTCTTCTTCGACGATCCGGTAGTGCTTGGACGAATGCCCGAAATCCGGGAAGCTGTGCTCAAGGGTGTCATATCACCGACACAGGCAGTCGCCGAGCTCATCCACATATTTGATGTGCAAAGAGCAACGCAGCGCCATGTCGACCTTTTTCATCCGGAGAATCAGAAATAACGGGAGGACGCCTCTATGTACACGAAGAAAATATACTTCGCCGGAGGCAGCTTCTACGAGCTTCAGGAAGTGTTTGCTCGCATCGAGGGTGTTATCGGGGTAACTACAGGCTACATCAACTCCGAAACGCAAAATCCCACGCATGAGGAGGTACTGACGGGCAGAACAGGCGCAGCCATGGGAGTGGAGCTCTCCTTCGATCCCAAAAAGATCGACCTTTCATCCCTCATGGATATCCTGTTTGCCGTCATCAACCCCTACAGCAAGGACAGACAAGGCGACTGTTTCGGGCCCATGTACCGAAGCGGAGTCTACTATACCTCGGCAGAAGATGAACCGATGGTGGAGTATCACATGAACTTCATCCGTAACCGGAAAAAAATCCCTGCCGCGACAGATGACTCCATAACGGTAAACGATCCAAACAGCGATCCTGCGGGAGCCCGCCAATGCTACGCAGAAGCAAAGCGGCTGAAAAATTTCACACCCGCAGCGGAGGAACACCAGAATTACCTGAAAAAACACCCCGAAGTCAATACACACATTGACTTCGCACTACTGAAGGAACTGCATATCATCCGGTAAAACAGCACGGAGCCATGTCGAAAGACAAGGCTCCGTGTTTTTTGTTTACCATACTAAATGCCTGACTGTAATTATCATGATATAATAAACACAACACGCAACTGAACGGAGGGAGTATTATGAAATGTGACTGCGCGAACTGTCCTACCCATGCCTGCTACACAAAGGGCATAAACTGCACGGGAGCAGATCTTGAGGATGTAAAGGCCCGCTACACAGAGGAAGAACGGAAAATCATGGAGGCCGCGGCTTACGTAGAGGGCACCTTCTACAGCAACATCACACGCCTTGAGGAGACTGCTGAATTTGCCAAGGCCATGGGCTACAAGACTCTCGGCATGGCCTTTTGCATAGGGCTCAACTCAGAAGCAAAAACAATCGCACGCTATTATACGAAGCAGGGGTTCACATTTTACAGTGTCTGCTGCAAGAACTGCAGTGTTCCCAAAAAAGACCTCGGTCTGAAACAGGTCAAGCCTGAGCTTGACCACGAAGCCATGTGCAATCCTAAAATGCAGGCTGAGTTTCTTGCCGAAAAGGGCGTAGAGCTCTACATATCCTGCGGTCTCTGCGTAGGACATGATACCATATTCAACAAGAACTGCCCGGGACCTGTCACCACTCTTGTAGCAAAAGACCGTGTACTGGCACATAATCCGCTGGGTGCGGTATATTCCCGCTACTGGAAACGCAAGCTCGGCATATTAGGAGACGGAGAAGTCTAAAAAAATAATAAAATTGATAAAAAAGCCGCTTTCCCGTGATATACTGGAAAGTGGCTTTTATTCATTTTGAAAGGACCTCCTGTATGGAACGTAATCTAACCACAGGCAGCATAGGAAAGGCTGTCCTCGTTTTTTCTGTACCATATCTAATTACATATTTTCTTCAGATGTTTTACGGCATGGCTGACCTTTTTATCGTAGGACAGTACAACGGTGTCGATGAAATCACCGCCGTTGCTGTGGGCAGTCAGATTATGCACATGGCAACTGTCATGCTTGTAGGTCTCGCCATGGGAACAACGGTATGCATAGCACGGGCGGTAGGAGCAGGGGACAAGGAGCGCATCGCTCAGGCAGTAGGCAATACGTCGATACTCTTTTTCGGGGTCTCCCTCGCGGCTACCATTCTTACACTGCTGTTTCTGGATTCAATCGTTTCCCTCATGGCCACACCCGCAGCTGCCGTTCCCGGAACGACCTCATATCTTTTTATCTGTTTTCTCGGCATTCCATTTATCACAGCCTATAACGTCATCAGCGCAATGTTCCGTGGGCTTGGCGACACCAAAAGCCCCCTTTATTTCGTTGCAGTAGCATGCATATTGAACATTGCCCTTGATTATTTTTTCATAGGCGGAATGGGGCTCGGTGCTAAAGGTGCCGCCTATGCTACGGTCCTTGCCCAGGCTTCCAGTGTTCTCTTCTCGCTTATTTATGTACACCTGCGCGATACCGGCATAACCCTGAAGCTTTCCTGTCTTCGCCCGAACCACGCGGTTTTCCGTGAGCTGCTTCGTGTAGGCGTTCCTATCTGCATGCAGGATGCCTTCATTCAGATTACATTTATCATACTCACCATTATCGCCAACAGCCGCGGCCTTGAACAGGCTGCCGCAGTCGGCATAGTTGAAAAGCTTCTGGGCTTTTTCTTCCTTGTGCCATCTTCAATGCTTTCAGCGGTTTCGGCGCTTGCAGCTCAGAATCTTGGCGCAGGAAAGCCCGACCGCGCCCGAGGCACGCTTAATTACGCGTTGGGCATTGTAATAACATACGGTCTTGCAGTAGGCGTTCTGATGCAGTTCTTTTCCCCCCATGTACTCTCAAAATTCACCACAGATACGGCTGTAATCGCCATGGGATGCGATTATATGGGAGCTTATATATGGGATGTCACCCTTGGTGGCATACAGTTCTGCTACAGCGGCTATTTCTGCGCATACGGTATTTCCATCGCGGCCTTTATACACAACGCCGTTTCAAGTGTCACTGTACGAGTTCCGGGGGCATACCTTGCCGTCATACTCTGGCCTGAAACCCTCATGCCAATGGGCGCGGCTGCTCCCATTGGGTCCCTTCTCTCAATCATCATCTGCCTCTTTATCATCAGATGGATGAAACGACATCCTGAAAAGCTTCCGGGATTTCCAAAGGTAAAGGAGGAATCGCCTTGATAAAAAATATTATCCATGATGAAGATTTTCTTAAACAACCGTCTGCTCCTGCCACAAAGGAGGATATCCCGACAGCATGGGATTTGATTGATACGCTTGCTTTTCATAAAGAGCATTGTGTCGGTATGGCCGCAAATATGATAGGCGTTCTAAAAAATATAATCGTTATAAATACAGGAACTGAAACCATCGCAATGCTTAATCCGGAAATCGTAAAGACCTCAGCCAAACGGTATAAAACAGAGGAAGGATGCCTTTCTCTTAACGGTGAACGCGAAACAGAGCGGTTCGAATCAGTTGAGGTGAAATATCGTGACATGGATTGGAACAAGCAGAAACAGAAATTTTCAGGTTTTCCCGCTCAAATTGTTCAGCATGAGATAGACCACTGCAATGGAATCCTGATTTGATTTAAACACGCAAAAAGAACGAAACCGCTAACCCTGCGATTTCGTTCTTTTTATGTGCTCCGCTCATCCGAATAAATCATCGAGCAGAGCCTGTTTCGGAACAAATTTCATTTTCTGCTGTGCTGTTAATCGCGTACCATCGGACGCGCGCGGAATATCCGCTGACGGATCCGGAACCTCCTTATAGTGCGGGCGCTTGAAATATCGGTCAACGATATTGCCTTGTTCGTAGTGCGTCACCATAATCGTTCCATCCGGCAGTATACGGCGTATAATCTCCGTAACCTGACGCTGTGCCTGCAGTGCCTCAAGCTCTTTTCTTACCTCATCCTTCTTTTCAAGCGTTTCTTCAAGTGTATCCCCACGCTCTTCCACGAAACGACGGAATAAAGACTTAAAATCCTGCTGCTGCGCCTTATTTTGCTGTTTCTTATCGGTCGACGACGACGTTGCCGATACCGGCTGCATAAAAAGACCTGTATGTCTGGATGAAATAAACTCTGCCATGATTCTCACCTCCTTATATCTATATATCGACACAAGGAGATGGGTTCTTAACTATAAATCGAAAAATAATAGGACTTTAAGGAAGATAAAATTGGACTAAAAGCATATAGACGGACGTTCCTCCCATGACGGAAATAAGCATCTGCCTGAGCCACAGATGAAGTCCTACAGTGAAAATAATTGCGATAATTTCAGGAATGCCATGTGCTCCCGTAAGAAAAGATGTATTTTTGAGGCAGTAAACGATGAGCATGGCAAATATTGCAGAGGGAAGAGCATTTCCAAGGTATCTTACCATAGGCGGCGTCGGTTTTTTCGACGAAAAAAGTATAAACGGAAGGGCTCTTGTGGTAACGCTTGCCAATCCGCAAAGCATTACTGTAACAACCTCTTCATAAAATGTCATGATGGGTTCACCGTCTTTTCCAAGTATCTGCGTCCAAAAACAAGTATTACAAGAATCATGCCCATTGTCGGAACCATGAAGGAATCAGCCCCAAATACGTTGAGACACACTACCGCAGAGAGCATTCCAATACATGCAGTATAGTGCTTCCTTTCGTGAAGCAGCTGCTCAAGAAAAATCACGACAAACATCGCGGTCATGACAAAATCAAGACCTCTTGTATCAAAGGTCAGCAACGAACCCAAAAGTCCGCCGAGCGTTGCGCCGCCCACCCAATATAATTGATTAAGAAGTGTCACCCAGAACATAAACCATCCACGGTCTATCCCCTCAGGAATCCTGGCTGTAAAATTTATTGAAAAGGATTCATCACAGAGTCCGTATATCAAATACCAGCGTTTCCAGCCAAGTCCCTTGAACCGGTCAAGCATAGCAATTCCATAAAAAAGATGCCTTGCCTGTATCATTAACGCAAGAAGAAACACCTCTGCCGGCGCAAAGGGAGACAACAGCATAGACACCGCAACAAATTCCAAAGAACCTCCGAATATCACCGCCGACATGATCATGGGATACCAAAAAGAAAATCCCGATACATTCATGTACACTCCGTAGGCCATACCAAGAAAAAGAAACCCCGCAAGAATCGGAATCGTATTTGGAAGAGCTGCCCTGAAGGCATTTATCCGTGTATTATTCATTCAGCAGCTGCGCTCTTTTCTGACTTACTTCCGAAAAGGTTTTCCATATGCGGAGAATGATAGCCTTGTCTCTCAAGCTCTCTTCTCAGGCTTCCGTCTGAAGGAACATGCTGAACCGGCTCCGGACGCATAATCGGCTTTTCCTCTGTTCTTTTTTTCTGAGATGGATATTTTACGTAGGTATAATCCTTCTCAGATGCTTCATACGTCTTTGTATCGTCCGTCATATCCTCAGGAACATTAGAAATATCCATCCGAATGAGGAATGCAACTATACGCCGTCCCTCCTTGATGGATTCATAGCTCATTATATAGTTTGTCTTTTTGTTGATTTCACGGATTGGTCCGTCAAGGACACGGCTTCTGAAATGAGCAATGCGGTCGTAGGCACCGTCAGGAACATCAAGCACATTTCTAAGCTCTTCTACGGTAAACTTTCGCTCGATTATTCCCGTACCGTTCTTACGGGCAAAGCCCCTGTACTGAATCAAAAGCTCAACAAGACGCCATGCGTAGGAAGAGCTGAGGGGAAAAATCTGCCTCATGGTAATACGCGTGTAGCCATAGTCCTTATCCAAAAGCTGCAGGAGATACGGCTTCATATCATCACCGAACTTCATTATGAGGCCTTCATCTCCAATATAGCGGAACGACTGGAAAATAACCGACTCGCCGCCCTTATCCTTTGGATTTTTAGGATTTTGAGGAGGAAGCTTTACGGTATGGGAAAGCATTTTCTTCGCAATGGACGGGACAACGTTAAGATACTTATCATTGCCCAGCGCCGCTGCAAGAGCAGCAGGTTTAATTTTAATCTGCTTGAATTCAGTCTCATTCCATGGGTCCACAGCCTGAAGCGCCAGCGCAAAAAGACGCAGCTGCAGAGTATCCATTCCTTTTCTGACATTAATCAGCGGATTTGCCTGATATATACTGTCACGGAAAGGAGCAAGCTCGAAGCTGCCGCATTCTTCATATGTCTCTTTTTCATCTTCCTTGCGTTCCATAACTTATTTCACCTCAAGATGTAGTATATCATTAAGTATCACATACATCAACGCCTGCGTGACACTTACAATTTGGTGTCATTTAGGGCTTACTTTTTGTGACATTTACATTTTACACTTACAATTTGGTGTTATATAAAATGAAAAATTCGGCTTTGGGAAGAATCTTCACTTACAATTTGGTGTCATTTCGAGCTTACAATCCGGTGTCATATATGCCTTATTTAATGAAAAAAATTTTTTAAATTTTTTCACTTACTTTTTGTGATATTACACGATACTGTGTTAGGTACAATGAAAAATACTACATGTACTGCTTACTTTTTGTGACATTAATAAAATCCATCAAAGCTTTTCACTTGTTTTAACAGATCACTTTTTTCCCTTTGATAACATGTGGCCGCTTGTCTTCTCTGCTAAACTGTGATATTTTACCTCCGGAAACTTTTTCAGACTTACTTTTTGTGACATATCCCTGTGAATACTGTATTTTCCGCCTGCTTACTTTTTGTGATATATACTTACCTTTTGGTATCATTTTCTTACATTTTGCGGATATATCGCTTACTTTTAGTGGTTTCTATTCTTACTTTTCGTGTACACATCGCTTACAATATGTAGACATAAAATCTCGGAAACCATTGATTTTTCAAGGTTTCATGATTCCTAAAGTATTTAAAGTTCTTATAAAGAATTAAAATATAATTTTTTATCTTTTTCTTTTATCCGTATCCCTTTAATTCTTCCCGATAAATTATTCTTCTGCCGTGAATGAGAGATTTTTTCTTTGCTGTATTGTGGTATACTGAATACATACAGATAGGGGGAAAGCCCATGAAACGTGATCAAATAAAAGCTATGGTCTATGGACACGCCATCGGCGACGCGCTTGGCGTTCCTGTAGAATTTCAGACAAGAGAGCAGCTGTCAAGAAATCCGATTGAGGATATGCAGGGAGGGGGAACCTACAATATGCCTGCAGGTTCCTGGTCTGATGATACCAGTATGACGCTCTGTGTTCTTGACAGTTTGTCGGAAAAAGGAAGTATTGATTATGAAAATATAATGCAGCATTTCATGCGCTGGCTGGATTCAGAATATACACCAACCGGTAAGGTATTTGATATAGGCCACGGCACAATGAAGGCACTTATGCGTTACAAAAAAGGAGCGAAACCGCTTGAGAGTGGAGGCCGCTCCGAGCGTGACAACGGAAATGGCTCTCTCATGAGAATCAGTCCTGTACCGCTCTTTCTGGCGCTTACAAAAGATAAGCTGGATGACGAGGCAATGGAGCTTGTGCACAAGGTTTCATCATTAACTCATGCGCATCCCAGAAGTCTTATAGCCTGCGGCATATATACCCATATTGCCTTCGGACTTCTGAAGGGCAAGGGTGTAACGGACGCCATAACAGATGGTATAACATCAGCCGAAGAATACTATTCCGAGCATAGCGAATTTATGCTTGAAAAGGAAATGTACGACCGTGTATGGAATCTTCGCCGTTTCAAAGCACTGCAGGAAGCTGATATAAGAAGCAGCGGATACGTCATTGATACTTTAGAGGCCTCATTATGGTGCTTCATGACAACAAAGAGCTATCGGGCCTGTGTTCTTAAGGCCGTTAATCTTGGAGAGGATACGGATACTGTCGCTGCGATTGCCGGTGGTCTTGCGGGACTGGCTTACGGCTGGTACGATATCCAGGATGACTGGAAGAAAAAACTCCTGCGGACTGATTTTATAGACGGTGTCTGTGAGAGATTTGCAGATAAATTCAATATAGGGAATTGATTTTTAGCAGGATTGTATCGTTGTGTCAGATATAATCCTGCTTCTGTTTATGATTATTGGCCAAGTTGTTCTTTATGACACCAAAAAGTAAGTAAATTGATTAAATGTCACAAAAAGTAAGCTGATGAATATCTGCGGATAAATTTTTCAGAGGCAGGAAGTGAAAAAATGCTTCTGAAAAGTATACTTACTTTTTGTGACATTTGGAATAGCGTTATTGTTTAATGTAACGATAATTAGCTTGAATAAAAAGGATATTATGCATGAAAACAATTTTTCCGACATTTTATAAAGATTTTTTCTGCAAGGCAGGCGACTGCCGTTACTCCTGCTGCAGGGGATGGGAAATTGATATTGATGATGAAACTGCAAAGCGGTATTTTTCAGATGAATCTCCATTCGGGGAAAAGCTGAGGGCAAATATCCAAAGGAATGCGGATGGTGTCAGCTTCAGGCTCACTGAGGATGAACGATGCCCCTTTCTTCGAGAGGATGGCCTTTGCCATATAATTCTGGAGAGGGGAGAGGAAGAGCTTTGCGAGATATGCTCTATGCATCCACGCTTTTTTACATATTATGAGGATTTTGAACTGGCAGGAGTTGGTCTGTGCTGTGAAAAATCCTGTGAACTTCTTTTGGGTTCTGATGATGTGCTTCTTTTTGATACGGAAGCAGAAGACGCACCGTTTACGTTTTCCGGGCTTTTAGAAATATTGGGATTTTCAGTGGAATCATCAAATTTGAAATGGAAGCCGTCAGGTTCAGGGCTTTTTTTCAGGTATGTATTGGATATAATGAAGAAAACAGAACCAATAAATAAGGAATGGACTGAGAAGTTAGCATGTCTGGAAGAATCGGAGCGAATGATTTCAGAAAAAGTATGCGGCGGATTTTTTTATGATACGACGATGAAATTTCAAAAAATTTATGAAATGATTTTATACCGCCAGATTGAAAAAGCAGATGTGTATTCATTTAATGAGTTAACTGATTTTGCAGGTCTTAATACGGAATTTATATTATATGAGTGCATAAGAACCGAAAATTTAGCAGAGTCGCTGCGCTCCTGGTCGGAACAGATAGAGTACGATACTGATAATGTAGAGTTTTTGCTGAAATTTTTGAAGGCAAAATAATAAATTGTTAAGCTTTGCGCCATGTTCTTTACATAGAAAAAGATTGTGGCGTATTTTTTACTGGATACTGTACAAAGTCGTCCGCGTGAGATAAAATAAATCTGTTGTTAGAATTTTCAAAAAGAAATGGCATCTGAAAGAGAAATCTGAGGAATATGCAGAATTCCTCAAAAAAGGATGGGATTTAATTTGGAAAAGAATGAGAGAAGAACAGGTACAGTATCAAGGGGTATAAGGTGCCCTATTATTCGTCAGGGAGATGATCTGGCAGAGATTGTTACAACAAGCGTGCTGGAGGCTGCAAAAAGCGACGGTTTTGAAATCCGCGACCGTGATGTTATCTCTGTGACGGAGTCAATTGTTGCGCGTTCCCAGGGAAACTACGCTTCTGTGGACGCGATTGCAGAGGATGTGCGGACAAAGCTTGGAGGAGAAACTATCGGAGTTATTTTCCCGATTCTTTCCCGTAACCGTTTTGCTATCTGTCTGCGGGGAATAGCAAAGGGAGCAAAAAAGATTGTTTTGATGCTGAGCTATCCTTCAGATGAGGTGGGAAACCATCTTTTGACGCTGGACCAGGTGGACGGGGCCGGAGTAAATCCGTACAGTGATGTTCTTTCACTTGCAAAATACCGGGAGCTGTTTGGAGAAAACAAGCATGAGTTTACAGGTGTGGACTATGTGGCGTATTATGAAGAGCTTATTCGTTCCTGCGGAGCGGATGTTGAGATTGTCTTTGCCAACCATGCTGAAGCAGTTCTTAAATACACAAAGAATGTTCTCGTTGCAAGTATACATACCCGCGAACGCATGAAAAGAATTCTTAAAGATGCAGGAGCGGAGCGTGTGTATGGGCTTGACGATATAATGAATGCACCGGTAAATGGCAGCGGATGCAACGAAAAATACGGACTTCTCGGTTCAAATAAATCTACAGAAGATACGGTAAAGCTTTTCCCAAGGGAGTGCAAATCGCTGGTGCTCGACATACAGGGACGCATTCTAAAGGAAACAGGAAAGCATGTAGAGGTCATGGTTTACGGCGACGGCGCCTTCAAGGATCCCCAGGGAAAAATTTGGGAGCTCGCTGACCCGGTTGTTTCCCCTGCATTTACTGACGGGCTTATCGGTACGCCGAATGAACTCAAGCTTAAATATCTTGCTGACAATGATTTCAAGGACCTTTCCGGCGAAGCGCTTAAAGAGGCAATCTCAAAGAGCATTCGGGAGAAGGATGGCAATCTCGTCGGCAATATGGCTTCTCAGGGGACGACACCGCGTCAGCTTACGGATCTTATCGGTTCGCTCTGTGATCTCACAAGCGGCTCCGGTGATAAAGGAACACCGGTGGTTCTTGTTCAGGGATATTTCGATAATTTCACCGTAGAATAAGGAAAACCTATCAGGACTCTGCCATTTTCGGCGGAGTCCTTTTTTTATGCTTCAGTCCAACGCTTGGACTAATATCCGAAAAATGGATTTACTGCGGTGATGAAATTTAAAAAGCAGGAATTCAAAAACTTTTCGAGAATCTTAAGCAGAGTAGAAGGAAATTTTCAATGTAATGACTATGAGGTGATGAAAAATGAAAAAAATAGCTATTCTTTGTCTTATGATGTTTATTACGATGAGTACGAATGTTTTTGCTGCCGGTGCCATAAATAAGGACGGATATTATAAAAATATACGTCTTGCCGGAAAGGTGAAAATCGTTGAGAATTTCGGAGACATTAAAGTGCAGGTTGTAACGGCTTTTCCTGACATAAAGGTGAAGAGCGTTACCTCGTTTCCGGATGAGATTGGTGAATGGCAGTTTGTTGACAGCTTCCCTGATTTCACTATTCAGTTTGTAGAGGCATTCCCCGATATTAAGGTGCAGTTCGTTGAGGCATTCCCGGGACTTCCATGAAAGAAATACTGCGAGACAGCGATTGTGAATCGGGTTCATCTTTATGTTGACAACATATACCCCTATATGTATAATTGAGCTATCAATAAATATATAGGAGGAAATGCGATGCTGGAAACAGTTGAATGTCTTTTGCTGATTCCGATTCTGAGATATACCTGGAATATGGTTGATGAGGAAATGATTCGTCAGCAGGGCTGCTGGTACGGAAAATAATGCATATTGTTTAAATGGCACGCTCTGTGAAAAACATAGCGTGTCTTTTATTTTGTATGGTAAGCATATAGAGTGAAACTTATTCTGGGGAGTTCCAGGCAACTGTTAGCATCGGATAAAAAAGAAGGAGGGCGCAGTGCTGATTGCGCCCTCCTTTTTTAGGGGAAGTTACCAAAAAATAGTAATTATCAAATTAACGTGCAAGCTCTTCGATAAGAGGAACAGCACCCTGTGCCATTCCTGTGCCGTCATGGCCTACGCCGGGAACTGTACGGAGAATCCATGTAAAGTCCGTATTCAGCTCTGCAGCTTTGGCTTCGCATACATTAAAGAAATTCATGCCGCGCTCCAGACGGTTCTGACCCTGTGCATCAGCTTCAGGCGTCTTGCGGAGAACCTTGGAACGGATGACATCCTCTTCACCGAGAAGGATGACAACCGGCTTTGCAAAGGCTGTCTTAAGGTCATAAGCAGCTTCAGGGATTTTTCCGAGGCCGTAAGAGAAAGCAACGTCTTTGTCAGGCAGAGTGTACCAGCCGGAGTTGGCTGCGATTATGAGGTCAGCTTTTGATGGACCGCTTAAAAGCACATAACGGTGTATGAGCTGTGCGCCTGCGGAGTGTGCGTAAAGAACAACCTTGCTGTCCTTGGCTTCGGCTTTTTCCTTTGCAGCAGAAACAAGACGGTCAATAGCCGGGAACACCCAGTCTTTCTGTGGCTGAATTTTTCCGCCGGGTTCTTCGGAATCCAAAACGTTTGCAAAATTGTAGTAACGGACTCCGGGATATTTTTCAGCAGAAAATTCAGGGCAGATTACAAGCAGATTATGCTCTTCGGCGTACTGAGCCCAGCCCTGGCAGTATTCCTGAGCGTTGCGTTTAAGGCCATGGAACACAAGCACAATGGGGCGGCCGTCTTCCCAGGCCTGCGGACGGTAATAGTACGCGGTCATGGGAGAAGCGTTGGCTCCTGTAGGTTCATCAATGAGAAAGCTTCCTTCGCCAACCGGCAGGGAGGCTGCCTGTGCTGATGCAGCAAACATTAAGCAGAAGGCAAAAACAAATGGTAAGAAATAATTATTAAATGTTTTTGTAACGATTTTTTTCATTTAAATCAACCTCCTAATGTATTAGAATCTCAGCGACAGCTGTGCACGATAGTAGTTTCCGATTTTTTCTCCCGTACTCTTTTTCTCCATATCAAATTCCGTCAGGAAGTCCGCACGGATATCCTTTGAGAGAATATAACTGAAGCCAAGACCGATACCGCGGTTGTCATTGGTCGGGATGTTTACGCTCTTCGTAAGTGTGTTGGCAACGTTGAACTTGTCGACGTCAATATAGTAGAGGGAAACACCGTAGGAATGCGGTTTGTTGTAGGATGCACCCTTATATGTGAGAACTGCAACCGTACCCTGAGGATTTCCCGACACTGCCATATTTTTGCTGTAGTCGGCAGCAAGGGTGAAGTTATCACCTAATTTCTGTACAAGACCGAGACCGGTTACGCTGTAATCCGTAGGGCTGTATTTACCCCTCAGCTCGTGGATATGCCAGAGCTGGAAACGTGTCGCGGAGCTTGGAGTGTAGCCAAGCTTTACAAAATAGTTCTTTTCAAGCTTATTTGTCGTCGTTCCCTTGGAATCGGATCCCTGTTTTATGGAGGCCTTTCCGGCGCTGGTTACAGAAATATAATCGTTACTGTGTGCCTTGCCGCCTCCCCAGTCGCCGAAGCCGCCGCCTATCGTGAACTTGTTAAGACGGGTTTCAAATTCAACACCATCGTACATGCCGAGGCTGCCTTTTGATGCCCAGTAGCCAGTAGTACCGAAATCGTGACCGAAGCGTCCAATTTTTAACATCGTATTCTTCAGGATTGGATCGCTGCCAAGACTGTCAAATTGTACATAGGCGTTATCAATCTTATTTGTGGTATCCTTTCCATCACTGGTGGTCAGCTTAGTACCGTCAGCGTAGGAATAGGAGCCGCTGTCGCCCATGGTGTTTTCATTGACAAGTATATCTCTTACACGGAATGTAGCATTTTTTCCGATGCGTTTTTCCAGGTTGAGACGGACACGCTGCTGGAAATGAAAGCTGTCATCTCCGTCAGACTGAATGGCGCGGATACGCGCGTCACCGTAGAATTTCCAGTCATCATTTTTGCTTTTTGCAGGGGCCGCAGCGGTATTTTTTCTGTATTTTGCAAGCTCCTCTTCGGAGGCCTTTAATGCTTTATCCTGTGCATCTATGCGCTGCTCAAGTGCCGCAAGGCGTGCTTTGAGGTCGTTCAGTTCTGCGGAAGTATCTGTAGCTTCTGCTGCGAAAGCAGTGGTGCTCATAGCCGTAAGTAAAGCGGCGCAGGTTAAAACTCTAGCTTTTTTATTCACAACAATACCTTCTTTTCGTTAGTTTTGGGGAAACGAGTTGAGTAAGGTTAGAGGATAATACTAAATACGAAGGACGAAACAAGAGCAACCATCATCGGGATAGCCGTTCTTTTTACGATATCAACCGGGGAAACATCTGCAATACCCGCAACGGCAATGATAGCTGCCGTGATAGGCGATGCGCTGCGTGCAATGCTGGATGCCATCTGCATTGGCGTAATCATTACTGCCGGAAGCATAGAAAGCTTTGTAGCGATATCCGGGACAAGAGCGCCAAAGGAGTAGAAGGGGGCATTGCCTGAACCCATAATTACAGCTGATATTGCAACAATAAGAGTCATAACAAGCGTGATACCTACTGCTCCAAAACCGGAGTCACGAGCGCCTTCGATGATAAGGTCAATAGCACCGATCTTTGTAAGCCCGTATGCAAAGGTTTCACCGGCAACAATGAGAGTAACAACCGTAGCGAAAATCTCTCCCATTCCGTCAAAGAAGACCTGAATGCTTTTGAAAACAGCCTTTAGGTCGCGTGTACGGATGAATTCAAACAGCATAGCGAGCGCGATGCTTATAATCATGGCCGTGACAACAGGCATCTTGATTGTCGCTATTGTGAGTTTGCTGAAAACGAGTACCAGCGCAATCGGTACGAGAGGAAGAATTGCGTATATGCTCGGAGGAAGGTCAGAGAGCTTCTCTGTACTTTCCGAAAGCTTCATTACTTTGATTTCCGTGCCTTCTTTACGGTCGAAATAACGCTGTACGATGAAATGTGTTACTGCAATGAGAACCATTGTAATAACTGCAACTGGAAGCTGTTCTGCAATAAAGTAATCAGCAACATCCATTCCTGTTGTCTTTGCTGCAAAAACTGCTGTTCCGGAAGCCGGACCGAGGTCCAGGCATGGGGTAGTCGCGATGACCGCAACAGCGGAAAGGCGGCTGACACCAAGACTGACAAGTACCGGATACATCGTCGCCATGAGAAGAACGCAGAGACCTGCGGCACTTGGTATGACGATATTCAGAAGCTGTCCAACAATATACGCTACTGAAAGCAGCAGATAAGGAGACTTAAGGAGACTGAGGGGACGCGAGGTAAGATGTACGAGGACACGGCTGGCACCTATATGCGACATATATTTTGCGAAGCCGCTTACCGTCATAATCATAAGACCAATACCTGCAGCGCGTGTGCTGAAGGTGAGTTCAATAAACTTAAAGAGATCGAACCATACAAAGCCGGTTGTTTTTTTCGCGTCGAGCAAAGGATAGCCCATGAGAACCGCTGCTCCCATAAGCACAAGACCTCCGACGAAAAGAACTGTTTGTGCTTTATATTGTTTCAGTATCAAAGTGGCAACGATAACAGTAACGATGAAGGCAAGCATTAAACTTAACATCGTTTATTCCTCCTGTTCTAATGAAACTCTTTACTGCGGTTAAGCAGGAGAATTGATAATATACGTTATTACGTGCTCAAGAAGCTTGAGGCGTGGTTCAACCGTTGGGATTTCCATGTATTCTCCGACACTGTGAGCACCGCCGCCGACGGGACCAAGACCGTCAATCGTCGGAACTCCGGCGAAAGCAGAAAAGCTTCCATCAGAGCCGCCGCCGCTGGCCGTCCATCCAAAACGAATATTAAGATCTGTGCCAATTGCATCAATTGCAGCGCAGAGATGTTTCGTTTTGTCTGAAGGGAGCATAGGCGGGCGGGTGATACCGCCGTCGATTGTGATCTGCGTATCCGGAACATGCGGATGAGCTGCCATTGTTTTCATCAGCTTTTCAATGCGCTCTACCTCCTGAGCATCGTAATACCTGACATCAACATCAGCGGATGCTTCGGATGGGATTGCATTGATGGAGGTTCCTCCATCAATGATTCCGACATTTACAGTGGTCTCTTTTCCGAGATTTGTCGCGCTCTGAAGTGCTATAATCCAGTGGGCAAGCTCTTCCACAGCGCTTCTGCCTTTTGCGTAATCAACACCGGCATGAGCGCCGATGCCTTTTACCGTGAGATGATAGCGTGCAATTCCTTTGCGCTGGTGCACAAGGTTTCCATTTGCCCGGGCACCCTCAAGTACCAGCACATTGCGGCTTTTCTTTGCAAGCGAAACAGAATATTCATGTGAATATCGTGAGCTTATACCCTCATGGTCGCTGTTAAGAAAGACACATATGCGTGCATCATTGAGTGCATTTTTTTCCTGAAGCTCGGTCAAAGCATAAAGACCGCTTAAAAGTCCTGCTTTGCAATCGATTACACCGGGGCCGAATGCACGGTCTCCCTGTGTGGAAAAAGGCCTCTCGGCAGCTGTTCCCACGGGGAAAACGGTATCCATGTGTGCCAAGAGAAGTACATCGAAGGATGCGTCTTCACCAAGCGGCCGGTTTGATATTTCAAGGCATGGTCCGATTGATGGATCGAATTCATGTGCCTTTACATTCCAGCCCAACGCTTCATATCTTTCCTGGAAAAACGCTGCAATCCGGCGAGCTCCATCAGGCTCAGAGGAAACACTGTCGATATTGACGAGGTGTTCCAGATCTTTCATATATTGGTCGATAGAGAAACTCATAGTAGGCTCCTTCCTTCTTTTTTTTCGAGCTCGATTTTTATAATTATACCTTACGGGAGTTTGGCTTATATTACAATTCAAACTGCTTCTAACGTTATTACAAAATCGAATTGCGGAAAAACGAAAGTAAATGTATCATATTATTATAGAAATATAGGTAAAATGGAGGGGATTCTATGCTATTGAAACAGATACAGTACTTTATGGCTGTCGCACAGACCCGCCACTTCACAAGAGCAAGTGAACAAATGTATGTATCGCAGTCAGCTCTGTCACAGCAGATAACGAAGCTGGAAAATGATATGGGAGTCACACTCATCAACCGTCTGTCACATCCTATAGAATTGACAAAAGCCGGGGAGGAGTTTGCTAAATACGGAGCCGATGTATTAACCGCCGTGGAAAATCTGCAGGAGCACATGCAGACCTGGCAGTCCACAGGACGGTCAACTCTGCATATAGGAATGATCACAGGATTAGGCAATCTTCCGCTTGCAGATATTTTGGCGAAATTTAACACGGAGCACAGTGATATAAAGCTTACGCTTGCAACGCAGCTCAGCAAAGCATTGTGCGAGCAGCTTGAGGATGGGACTATTGATCTTGCCATTATTGCCGCACCGCGGGATATAGAAAAATATAATTTCAACATCATCCCGTTGCAGCAGGATCCATTTGTAGTAATCCTGCCAGCAGGACATCCAATGGCTAAAAACAAGGTGTTTGACCTTGTCAAGGCGTCAAAGGAAAGATTTATATTTCCGACAAAACCGAACGTTTCGCTGGATGTTTTTATGGAAGAATGCAAGGCAGCCGGATTTGAGCCAAATATTGCAAGCTTTGCAAACGATCCCGGCCGTCGGATAGATATGGTAGAAGCCGGTCTCGGCATCGCGCTGATATCCAAGAGCGGTCTTTCTTATTATCTTAAAAACCAAAAGATTGCTGCATTGCCGCTTAAAAAACCGTTTTATAAAAATATTGTAGTGGCGCGTAAAAAAGGTGTACACAAATTCCCTGCGCTTTGCGCGTTCTGGAATTATGTTCAGCAGTTTGCTTCAGGCGAGATAATAAAGTGAAACTTATTCAGTTGGAGTTTTGGATAAAGTAATCACAGTATATGTACTGAATTTTAATTAATAATATTAGAACATACTTTAAGTATTGGGGATAAAAATAGATTCCGATAATTTATAGCTATCGGAAGTAATACGAATCCCTATTGGAAGACTTATGTAAAATTGGAAAATAATTTGTGAAGCTGCCTTCAACGAAATAATAAGCTTATATGTGTGAGCGCTGCATAAGCAAATGAAAAGGTCCTGACCGGTTGGCCAGGACCTTTTTTGTGTCCGCGCGAATTTCGTTGAAAGGAGATGTTCTGATACACCGATAATAGGGGAAAGTCCCTCCACAATTCTTTCTTGACTGAAATACCACTGACTCGAGAAAGTTAACGCGGAATAACGATTGGTAACTGTACATCTATATCCAAGCGCGGACACGGGAACCTATTGACGATACGGTATTTATTTTAAATACTCCTCTTTCTTTGTCTTAATTATAACATTGATTATATAATTTTGCAAGAGGGATTTTTAGGTGATTTCCTATGAGACGCTCATATTGCACCGTAGCGCAAAATAATTACAAAACGCACCTATTGATATGCGTAAAGAATCATTTGGCTAATACAGGCGATTCTGAGAGACCGTTTTTCCAAAAGCCAAATTTTTGATGTACTAAAGTAAAACTTATTCAGGGTTTTATTGGTGCTTGGCTCCCATTTTAGAGGTTGGCATCTAAGCATCTGTTAGCATAGGGTAAGTCGCGTTGGATCTGTAAAATTCCTCCGCAGCGATTTCCTCCGGATTGCAAAATTCCTTTATTTATATGTAAATATCAGATCACATGCTGCTGCCTTTCCATGAACAGGCAATCTACATCCCCGCGTTCTTTGTTTGGTTAGTTTGAGTTGGGATATGTTTATTCGTAGGAAGATGTGGAGGTTTAGGAAAATTTTATATGTATTATTAGAATAATACATATAAAATCTAATGCCGAAGGCTTGAATTGCTGATATAATAAGGGAATAGAGCGTTCCTAAACCTCTACTTTATGAACACACAAAAATCAGAACTTCGCACATAACATTTTGGAACAAATCGCATCCATGAAATATACATAAAAAGGAGTGATTGACTTTGGCAGAGAAAGATTTAATAAAAGCAGACAGCAGCAATGCCCTGCTCCTCGACCAGAATACAATCACTCCTGAGTATTTCATCAGTCACTATATGGAATTTGTTCCTATGTACATAGCAAGCGGTCAGCCATCACGGGACACGCTTAAAAGCTACGCCTCCTCCATCGACCAGTTTTTGGAATGGTGCCGCGACAATAAACGCAGTCCCCTCTCCTTCCACGACTATCAGATGAGATATTATTTCTCGTGGCTTTTCAAAAAAGGGTATAAAAAGAGCTCCATGGCCATAAAAATGGTTCATGTGCGCTGCTTTTTTATTGCAGCAGTCAAAATCGGACTCATAAAAGAAAACCCATGCCGGGACATCCACATCCCCAATGCACAGCCGGAGGAAAGAATCTTTTTCTTTACCCCTGACCAGCTCTATGAAATCTGCCGAGCGTTCGATGACGAAAAAAATGATTTCCTTCGATGCCGAGACACCAGCATACTGTGCCTTATGGGTGCCGAAGGACTTCGGAACGTGGAAATTCACCGCATGAACCGACAGGATATCAACTGGGAAAACGGCAGTATCTTCATCCGTGGCAAAGGACACAGCCGCTACATCTTCCCATGTGCTTCCACAATGAAATTTTTGTCGGATTACCTGGAATACTGCCCCACGCCCGACAAAACAGGCGAGCCATTCACCCCGATGTTCATCTGCGACTGCAACAGAAACGGCAGAAAACGCATATCAAGAAACGGCATTCGTTTCATCATGAACAAGGCACTGGAAAAAACAGGCTATAAAAAGCCCGGCATCAGCTGCCATGTCTTTCGCCACAGTACAGGGACAAATCTCTATGCCGCAACCAAGGATTTGCGCCTGGTTCAGGAAACCCTCGGCCACCGCGATCCCAAAACCACGGCCCGCTACGCCCATATACAGGAACGCATGGCCAAACGCGTCACTGAAAAGATTTTCCCGCACCCGCTCAAATAAGAAGCAATCATTTCAGCCAGTATTCATACTGCCTAAAACGATTGCTTCTTTTAAATCTTTTTGACCATTTCCTTTACTTTGGCGATTTTCTCAGGACTTCTATCATCCTCGAGCTTTCTCACATTGCGCAAAACATCAAGCATAATATCTATTTTCTTTCCTTTCTTGCCCCTTAATTCTCCATCTTCAACATACAGGTCTCTAATTTTTTCTGTAAGATATATCAGCTCATCCAAAATCTGAAAGCTTCTCCTCATTCTTTCAGCTTCATTGATTTTGTTTATCCTTTTCATATATGTTTTTCTCCTTTGACACTTATTTTTTCATTCTTTCAATAAAAAGTTCAGTCCGTCTCTTTCCAGATAAAATAGAACACGAATGCATCAATAGCCATTCCAATTGGTCCCAGTTCTGCAATAAGAACACAGCCGATCAGAAAAACAAAAAAAGCCAAAATATTTGTACCAAGTTCTTTGTCGCTCATTTTTACTTCTCCTTGTTAACAATACCATACCAGATTGCGGCTGCAGCAATTCCCAAAAGATGATGTATAGACATCAAACCGAGGCAAATAAGAAACGGCACTCCATGCTTAATAAGAAAACCAATATATGCTCCTATACTTTTATCATTACTTCTGCTCATTTTATTCTCTCCCAATTGTCATTTTTAGATTGTCTTATGTGCGGAAACTTCAAATCCATCACTCCTTAATTTTCAATATGAAATCCGCTCTGCGACTATCATACAAAAATCCCCGATACTGATAAGACCAAATACCATAGGAAGTTTCAATGTAAGGACTATTCCTCCGCATCGCAGTAAGTATAACTCGGCAAAAGATGTCCCCCACTCCATTTTCTTTTTTCATAATCTCCCACGCATGAACAATACCGGTATCAAAAATTCATTTAAGAGCAGGCACATTTGCAAAAAATCTTCGTGCTTGGAGCTTTCTATATAAAGCTCCCTGTCCCCTGCAGTCAAAAAGTTTTTATTTCTGGTGATTTGCTTAAATTGCATAAAATACCCGGCAACAACAAGGATTCCCGTGACTGCCATAGGAATTACTCTCCACTCAGAACACACCGTAAATGCCAAATAATAACCGCCTGCACACAATATTACAAGAAAAGTATGCGCAAGCATTGCCGCTTCATAGAGATTTACTCTTGATTTCTCAAATGTTTTATTCAAATTCCCGCACAATGCAATAATCCTTTCATTTCGCTCTGCCTTTGATCCTAACCTTGTCAACATCCCAAAAATGGTAAAAAGAAACCAGATCCCCATGTAAATCTTCAAAGCCATTATCCCACACCCCTATAACAAAATTTTTCAGGCACACATGATTTCAAATATTATCACCTATTGGCAAAATCTCTTATGCCCACTTGTCCGGCTCATGTTCGAGAACAATTTTATACGGCAGCTTCAGATAATATCTCGAATCCTTCGTAATTACTCACCTACTCATGTGACCTCACAGTGTCATCATATAATAATCAGAGATAAAAAAATGACAGCTTTCATAGGAAGTTTAGTCGTCATAATATGAGGTCTTCCATCACAGAAGACCTCATATTATGATGCAAATACAGACCGTTTCTTTTACCAGCCATACAAAATAAAGAGCGAATATCGCCTCTCCAAAATACGAAGAAGACGCAGGCGTTCACGTATCCATTTGATATTTTCCTCACATTCCCGGCTCTTTTTCTTATATTGCAGGACAGCCTTTTCCTCCTGCAGGTACGCATCCCCCCAAGCAATTAGTACCCCTATGCTCATGCGATTGACAACATACGGGGAAAGTCTATAGAATTTATTTTGCGTCTCCGGACGATTGAACAGAGGCTTTCCATACTGGAACGCCTCTGTTGGTATCTCCCTGCCAAAAAATATATGCGGCACACGGCAAAGATACCACCCAAACGAATTTTCCTCGTCCACCTTAATCAAATTCCCCAATACATACGCGTCCAGTTCCTTCGGCGTCAAATTTTCCACTTCTCGTGCAAACTCAACCGATATCGGCGTCAATCTATACCAATGACCCATTATTCATACCTCCCTCAACCATAAACATGAACCAAAATATCCCTCGTCCAATCCATCCGCTTGCAAATCCGCAGAAGATCAAACACCTGAAACTGTGACAACTGTAAAAAATAAAGTGTTAAGCGCGGAAAATCAGGATCAGCAGCGAAATTCTCCCTCAAATCAAACTCCTTCGGCAGATGATAGGGCGCCTTTCTGAATCTTCGCTTCAGGTACGCCTCATCTATCGCTGCCTTATACCTGTCAGCAACCTGCCCCTGCAGCGCTGACATCAGGTGGAGCAAATCATCTTCCGTAACCCGTCTCAAATACAGAGACTCAAAATGACACTGTGTCCCGGGCTGAGAGAATAATGGGCTCAGGGATGACTCCCACTCCTCCATCCCTTCCAAACGACCGCCCCGGAAAGCGAAAATCTCCTCAACCTCTCCAAGCCGGAAAAACGATATTTCCTCAAGCTCCGGTATCCACGCCTGCGGCAAAAATTTTTTAACATGACTACACAGAGCAGGCCACGGCAGACGCGTACATTGATCCGCTATTCCTTTTTTCATCTTGAAAAGATAATACTTCGGTTCACCAAAATACATTGTTTTTCACTCCTTCATTCTCTGCAAAAGACAAGGGCTTTTTTATTCCAATCCGTTTGCATAAGACGCACTAAATCGACATATTCATACTCCGGTCCGGAACTCCGCACAAGAGAATCCACCGACATATTCAGATTAAGGATACGTTCCCCTTTCCATTGCGCATAGCGCTTTTTCAAATGCGCCACGTACTCGTCGAAAGAAAATGCGCTGTACATTCGCTCCACCTCCTGCAGATAAAAATCCATCGCAGCCTGAATCGCAGCAGGTCCTATCATACGCGGAGCTGCTGTACTAAAGCGTAGCTGCGTCTCTTCCTTTGAAAAAAACGGATGGCTGACGCACTCTACAGCGGACAGGAAAGCCTCCTGTGTTTCTGCATCTGCATAGGAAATCGCAGAAAAGGTATAAACCAACTCCCCCCAACGCGGAAAATAGAAAGCGCCACACCGCGAATGGGATACCCAGTAATGCCCCTTTTCATCGACTTCTACCAGCTCCTTACAAGTCATCTTCGAAATACGAAGTGCCAGATGCAGTGGCATTTCAAGCAAATAAAAACGCCGATACATAATAACTCCTCCTTTTGAGAATTTTCATATGCACCGGCAAAAAAGACAAAAAGACCAGTACATATGCTTCATCAAATAAATAACCATATATACTAGCCGTATAAAATATATTCAGTTGTCTCAATGATTATACCACTTTTACACAGCTATGCCTAGCTGTTGTTTAGAAATTTATCTCCATTTTTAAGTATCTGAAATTAGTAGCTTCAGCAGACGTTCCTGCACGAGAGTATGCAGTTATAAATCGCGGAAGTTTTGCACTGCTGTCTTCCTTACTAAGTTTCCTTCTTAGCTCTGCTGGCGCGGCGCCACCCCATTGCTTTGAGCTGCTCCATTGTTCTTGGTGGGCAGTCTGGATCGTAGTCGCAAGAAGTTCTTTTTATGGATTCTTCCTCTGCTCGCAATTCCTCTTCAGGAATTGCCATAATTTCCTTAAGCGTCATAGTCACTTTCGCCATAATATATCGCCTCCTCGTTTTGAGTTTTATTTTTTAAAACTATGCTATCTTTAGCTCCAGAATATAATCTCCGTGCTCGAGAGAACACGTTAACCAGCACTTTTTCGCATCCTATATCATGGAAATTATCCAATAATAAACATCTTACAGCTTTTCTTATGCCACAAGTCTCCGATAGGCAGTTTTATAACGCCTTTGTTCCAGATTTGCCGCAGGCAAAACTTCCTCTGTCGGCGTTTTCCCAGAAGTGGGGGACATCTTTTGCCGAGTTATATGAGTGTAATGCCTAAATTTTAAGTCTTGGTGTTATTCGATGACGCTCAGGACAGTTTTTGCGTCCACGTAGACTAACAATTTCTTTATCCACAAAACAGTCCGCGCAATCCGCCAATCTGCCCCTGTTGATTATTCATTAGTTTAAATCCCTTCCTTATCATCGTACAATTAATAATCCTAAATTGACACAATAAAAGACCTCCTATAATTAGGTTTTATCATAGAAGGCCTTATAACTTTAACCATTAAGAAGTTTATTTATAGACGCCCGGAAGCCAAGTCAGTTTCAAGCTTTTGATAGAATTCATTTATACCATCATATTCGTTACAATTAGAATCCTTTTCTTTAGGCATACAAACAGGACAAATTACCATCCAATGATACCCGGGATTTTTCTCTACATAATGGTTGAAAACATGTTTGACTAAATTATTTCCACAATCGTAACAATGGGTTTTAACCCAAAAAGCATGACATGAATTGCACCAGAGATGATATTTCTTGTAACCCTTTTCTGTATATAAAACTTCGTACGAGATATCCCGAGATCCACAACACCAACACTGTTTCCATTCTCTTGCGTAATCCTCGCAAAGCAATTGAAAAAATGATTGTAAATTTTCTAGCGATTGATTAAGTTCGACATTATTATCGTGAGGGACCATATAAAACGATCCAATTCGACATTTATCTTTTTTACTTTTGGAAGGTTTCATATAGAATATATTCTCACACCGTTTATCATTATACGCATCGTAAGTGACATATTTACCCACACCGCCCGTTAATGTTCTGTCACTATGTACAATGAAAGCAGCAGAAATATTTATTCCGAAATTTTGTAAGCATTTGTAATATTTGTCAAAGCAAACTTCGGCCAGATCCTTTTTTATCCAGTGGTTATAACCCTTTCCATCCTTTTTTTCATTTGCCAAAAGGCCATCCATCATAGCATAATCTCTGTATTTAACATCAAGTATAAAATACAGCGGTGGCTCATTTTTGTGGTTTGTCTGCGAAAGCCTGAAAAGGAAATCCGGTCTTAATTCATATGAATATTTTTCACTCGTCTTGATTCCAATAGAATCTCTCATTGGTGTATCAAAAAAAATATCAAGCTGAAAATTTTGATTTTCCTTATGATTTAGGTGAATACAGTTCGGCTTTGTTACAGCACCTTGCTGAAGAAAATCACTTAAAACCTTTGCTGGAGATAAATTTTTAGCATACCATCCCTGAGTTAAAACCAAATATTCCAAAATTTTTGCAAAAATCCAATATTCGTAAATCCTGTCTAATTTTTCATGTATGATATGTTCATCCGTTATTTCAAATGTGAAATCATACCTTTTATTCATGTCAGGCAAAAGCTTATAGGCCGCACTGTAATTCTTATCGTTGGAAAAAATTTGTGTCATCTTCCATGGTATGGACATATTCAATTCTGCCGGCAAATCAACAAATAGAACTGATTTCTGCAAAACTGCTAATTTCTGCTTTATTAAATCAATACGAGAATAACCATCCGTCTCATGCAAGTGAAATTCGTTTCTCATATTCTCCAAAGCTTTCCTTTGCGATTCAATGCTATTCATTATACCGTAATCCAGTAAAACCTTTTCAGCCTTCTTATCCTTATTCTCTAAGTGTTTAGCATATGCATTTCCTATATCAACAACTTGCTTTTCCCATTCATCAGTTTTGATGCGACTGATTGGAACAGATCTGCCATCTACACACAGTTCATATAATTTAAAAAATGTTATTTCAACATATATACATCCATTGCGTTTACTCTCGGTTTGTCTAAAATCACCTACTACATCTATTTTGATTCCGTCAGAAGTTCCCTCATCATCACGTTCCTCAATTAACGCACGATAAAATGCATATTGACTGCCAATATCCCACGTTTGAACAGTTATTTTTTCGAGGAACTTTTTTTCATCAGATATAATAACCCCCTTCCAACTGTGTTCAGAATCGTAACTTTTTTTTTGCCACTGAAGCTCGTATTCCCACTGAAGTTCTTCTGCTTTGCATAGGATATCCTTGGTTGATAATTTCGCCACTCGAAACGAAATTTTCCTACGAGCGCGGTTTATAGAATAACACTGACTTTTTTTGTAGGATTTTACAAATTCATCAAAATATTTCTCCTTCAGAGCATCCAATTCATCCTTAAGTTTAATCGTTTCTGTAACATACTGCTTCCACTTTGCCTCAATCTGATTATAAGTTACATTTCCTAATATTTGACACATCTTGTCCATAAGTGTCATTTCTTTTTCTTTGATGTTATAAGATACAAAAGGTAAACTTTTCTGATGATGCTCCAAAAAAGCGTACAATTGCTTGAGTGTCTGCTTTAGGAATCTGTGCTCATATATATCTCGACTCTTGTAAGCTTTACGAGTACGAAAATATTTCCTGGATGGCATCTGTGCGTATTGACGCAAGATATCTTGATCAATCCGTTTTACATTCTGAAGGTTGCATTTGCATGGCTTCGCCATCAAAGAAAAATGTGGGGATTTTTCCATACGCTGAAACAATCTGCCTAATGTTGCCACATCATGCTCCATATCCTGTAATGTCTGCTCCCAAAGTTCAGTTATGGTCATTCTCTTAAAATTCAGTCCCACATTGTTTGAATTACTCTTACCTTCGCTAGACTGAAATTGCAGTAATCGACGATCAATACAAAGAATTTCGTTTATCATAAAGCGAAATTCCTCTTTGCTCAACGAAGAAGGCCATATCGTCAAATTCCATGAAAAAATAACTCTGAAATTACTGTCCTTGAGCAACAGTTTTGTATTCCCGGGTTGAACCGAACCAAGGGAAGAACCTTCCAGAGTGTTTTTCAAGCGAAATACGCCATTCTTTTTTTCCAGTTTCGGCATATCGTAGTACAGCCCATTTTCATCGGGGCCATTAAATTCATGAAATTTTTCACTATCCTCACTGGTGGAATAGCCGAAATGGCAACCCTCAAGCAACTCATCACCATTCGGATAAAACTGAAATGCCGGCACCGCAAACAACCCAGGAGAAATATTTTCCCCCCAGCGATAGTGGGTTTTTGTTTCTAACAGTTCGCCTGGTTTATAAAACTCTTTATATCTTAGTGGCAACTTTTCATCATAGAATGACTTGTCTATCATTTTGACACTTGTTATATTTCCGGCTCTAACTTGTTCAGGTGGGAAATAAACCATACACATCCTGAGGCGCATATCATGCCCTCCAAAAATCTATTTCGTCTTCAGATAAAATGGACTCTAGAAGTTTCTCACTCATCGGGAAATTACTACACAACATCCTAATGGCTCCAATACGTCCATTCCAATTTGTATCTGTCCTACTGTCGTATCTCATTTTGGGCAGGACAAGTGATGCCACCAAGCAGTCCCAAACCGCCCTTCTACCCAAAGCCTTTTCCCATTCACGAATACTGCCAGATTCCATAAAAGCCGTTCCACGACGACTCAACCCACCATCTAATACCTTTTTTATTTTTTCCAATATATCTTCTGTCGACATGGAAAAATCGTCACTAATATCGGACTCGTAATTCATCAATGTTTGGTATATCAGTGGCAAGCCAGTGTCAACGTCACTATCATCAATCCTTGGCTGATTTTCTAATCGTATCACATAAGCTCTATCAAGTACTTTAGGGCTAAGATCAAGTGTCGTTTCATCTTGATTCAACGTACCAAAAAACTTTATATTGCCAGGAATTGTTAATGTTTCCGGGTAACGACTAAACATCATGGCTTGGCGGCATAGCTCCAGATAATATTTTCGTTCACTGACGGTGCTTTCCTTGAATCTATCCTTATCGCATATGACTGTACGTTGATCATTCTCGTCCCAAAATACGTTCATCTTTAATTCCCTTACGATATCAGAACGCAATGTGCTACTATAGAGTCTAAGCATTCTTTTTTCCGGATTCCGTTCCTGAAGAATACTTAGGAATTCAGCAAAATAATGCTCCACATGCGCTAAATTCATTTCATCCAAACAAATGAAATATAATTTGTCAGGATGATGCTGCGCCGCCTGACAAAATTCCAACAGCTTATCTAAAAACTGCGTAGCATAATAGGTTTTATCCATAGGATTATAATATCCAATCAGATCTCCTTTATCTGCCCAATTTGACTGAACAGGAATAATGGCAGCATCGGCGAATCCAAAGGATTTTGCAAGATAACGTACCAAACTTGTTTTTCCCGTTCCAGGTCTTCCCACCAAAAGCAACAATTTCCCAGTTTCAAGCCCAAGGTAAATATCACGCAGGATATCCACGGAATAATCCAATTGGTATTCATTATGTAACCTACTTTGAAGATAGCTTATGGCTTCTTGAAAATTATTCATTTTATATCCATTTTCATGGTATTCAGCATCTTCCGATATTGATTGAAATAATGTATCAATCTGAACATCAAATGCTTTAAGAAAGGCCAGCTTATCTTGCTGTTTTTCTATTTCCAGTTGCACTTCAACCAATTGTCCCTTCGCTTTAAGAATATTTTCATCTATTATTCTTGCTTCATCTTCAAAATCATTTTTTCTTTTTTTCAACTTTATGATTTCGGTATTTTTTTCTTCAATCTCTTTTTCCAACATTTCCAAGTTAGGACATTTTTCGAGATACTTTGACCATTTTTTTTTAGCGATACACTTGCAGATATATTCACCTATTTCGTCATTTTCATCATCACTTACAGATCTAGAATCAAAATTTTTTATTGGCAAAAAGTAGTCAAAATTTTTAATTCTTTGTAAAATTCCATAAGGACTATATGATCGAAGTTGTAATCCCTTTAAAGGCTTGATTTTCTCACAAAATAATAATTCGGTGGGATTATCCATTTTTCGTGCTTTTACTGTAAAAATAACCTCCTGTCCATCAATAAAGTTATTGTGTGCTATAAACTCCTTTAGAATACTAACCTTTAGAGGAATATCTAAATATGGATTCATTACTTCACGAGAAAAAATTGTTTTTATTTCTTTTATAACAGGAAGCGTTTCTTCATCATTTAATTCAATTTTACCCCTAAAAATATTCCATTTCCGATCTTCACCATCGATATCTGCTTTCCATATTTCCTCATTGCATAATTTAACATCATCCATAAATATTTTAATCCATTCTTCAGGAGATGAACTATTATGATATTTCTCTTTTGAAATACTCCAATCAATTGCCATTTGTAATCGCTCCTGTTATTTCAAATATGCGTGTAAAAATTCTATAAGAGATTATCTTCTTTACCTTCTCACCTATCAAGAACTTCCTGTATAAATTCCGTCTCTCCTACACATAGTTTATAACGCCTTCGTTCCAGTTTTGCCGTAGGCAAAACTTCCTCTATCAGCGTTTTCCCGGATGGGACTAGCTGCGCGTCGCGCGAGGCGGGAGATATGCTCGCCGCCTGTTATTTGCCCCAGCCCCCACTTACAGAAGTGGGGGACATCTTTTGCCGAGTTATACCTTTAGGCAAAGAACCGTTTTAATGCTTAAATTCTACCCTCGTCGCGCCGAATCCCTGCCCTGTCAGGCGGCCTACTCCTGAAAATTCCGCGAACTGCGCAAGGAGGAGAAATATCTGCTGCATTTCTACCGGAAGTACATTCAATTCGTAAGTAAATATCCCTTGAAAAGCAAGCATTCCCCTATCAGGAGAAAAGTACACCTTTCTGCTTTCTCCCTTCCAATCCAAAAGCCGAACTGCTTTTGCCGCATCCTTGACGGACGCACGGTCAATCGCCGCAGGCATTCCTGCCTGATTCCATTTATCCGCCAGCGAAGCAAAAACAAATTCCGCCAAAGGAAAAGGATAATCTCTGTCGAAATTTCTAAAGGACACAGGAGAAATAAACCTAAAGGTTACTGAGTCAACACGATTCTGAGACAATGCCCATGCAATCATATCGGCCTCAGAAGCTACTCCTGATTCCTTCGAGCCATCGGCAATAACATCCTCCACAATCATTCGCGCGTGTCCTACCGCAATCTTCGTTCCTTTAGGAACCTCAAGAAAGGCCCGCAGAAGAGCTTCATGAGTAGCCGTTACCCGCCACCAAAAAAGCTCTCCCTTTTTGACCGTAAAATTACGCCCCTTTTCCTTCCGTTCCGTAACACGCTTTAAAAGTGACACGGTAAAAGGTTTGCTGGTCATGGTATCATGTACGGCAGCCGACAGCTCCTCCGAGCATTGCTCCAGGAGAGAAAACGCTGCGCCATGCATCAACCTTCCGTGAAAGGCAATCAGACCGGCCGCGTTTTCTGCCCGCAGGAGATATACTACCGCGCCTATCATCGATTTCTCTTCCCTGCTCTGCTGAGTACGGTCTTCATATCAGGCAGAATATTTCTATTTTTGAACTTACCATTTGGAGAAACTGAAATCCTACCATTCCTTCTAAGCTTATAAGTACTCTTAAGAAGCTCTGTTGCCGCTTTCATGTCTGGCAGCTCTGTAGCAGCATAATCCATCGCCATGCGAAGTCCGTTAAGTACCGCTTCGTAGGAAGCCGTGAGTTTTTTCTCCCTCACATACGATTCAAAGCTCTTGATAAAAGGACCCATATCCTTTTCCGCGCTTGAATTAACCCAGCCATGTTCATCAAACAGCACCTTGGCCACCTTTTTATCTTCAAGGTAGAGTTTTGTTGCATCAACATGGATGCTTCCAAGTCCAATGGATTTCCCCTGTCCAAGCTTGAAGGCTATGTCCTCCTTATTTTTATCCGATGCCAAGGAAAATACCCTTAAAAGAGCACCGAGCTCTACATCACTGAGATTGTGGAAATGGATCTTCCCAGTAAAACGATTGCCTGCAAGAATAGGACGTATTTTATGAAGGACCTTACCACCCAACTTTTGCTCATACTCATTTGCCTTCCAACTCGTACCGTCACCATTCTTTGTATGCCAGTAGAACTTATACCCACGAATAGTCGCGCCCTCCGAATCCCAATGCATGAGCTGTTTGTCATCATCCTGTTTCAGATATAGCTGAAAAGATGTCGGATTCGGCTGCACTAAAACATGCGAATAATCCGCCTCATCCGACTTCTTCACATCTCCTTCAGGAACCGCATCATCAAAATGAACACGAGATGCCCAGCTTGCTTTTTCGTCGCTGAGTCCAAACACTGCGTCGGCAAAATCAATTGTGCTTTCCTGCAGCTGCCGGGGAACAGCATCAGTGACAGAAGAGTCATATGCAATACGGAATGACTGCCCATGTCCAAATGCCGATACCCGTCCGTTATTCTCGATATAAAAACACGGAACGATTGATTCAATCCCTTCAACATCAAGCACTTTTCTTGCATCCCGTTTGCGCTTTATATTAGTGTCAGCCTTTTTGTCACTCAACAAATTGACACCGCGTCTATTTTTATCACCTTTATATTCTTCAATAACTTCATCAGGTACCTGTATACGGTGTGCTTCTGACTTGTCGATTTCACTGAAAATAAAATATTTAAAATACTGTTTTCCCAGAGCAGAACGCTCATCCGCGGGAGTTTCCTCAATAAAAGCATCAATTTCTTCTTTTGTTTTCAAGCCCTCCTCATCAAGAACTGCCGTTACACAGATTGCCTTATCATTGTCCCACTCAACGTGAGATTTGCGGATAGTCGATGAATATTCATCCTGATAATCCTTTATCAGGATGGAATGAATTTTCCCCTCCCGCATCGGATAAATAAAATAATCGCCACGCAGCTTCACCAGAAATCCAGGCTTTGCGTTTTTCCTTACGGAACCCTCAGAATCCGTTGATGTCATTTTCTCCTTATAATGGTTGCACAGTCCAACATTACAAGGTGCATCATTAGCCATTAAACAACGGTAATATAGATGGCGCGGTGTGATATCTTCCTTTGGCCGCATAGCTCCACATGTCAAAATCTTGAACACATTTTTTACCATTCCGCGAATGGAGCTTCCAGGGAGAATCGTATCATCTCCCACAGCAAAACTTTCCTCACCATTCGTTTCATTTCCGCCTATAAAGAGAGGGGTCTTCGTTTCAAAATCCAGCTTAAGATACCCGCTGTTCTTTCCCTTATTGAGAATAAACTCCTTAAAGGCTGCCCGCTCCTCTTTATTTCCCGAGAAAATTTTCTTACGATAATCATCAAGTTCCGCAGGAAGAATACTGTTTGGAAGAGGGATAAAGTTATACGGGGCTGTAGCAGTTGCCTCAGGCTTTGCTTCTTCTATCTCCTTTCCATATTTATCCTCCCACAGTGCTCCTAAATCTTCAAGTCCAGCCATATCATTTCACCTCCGCAGCAGAAATCTCTACAAATCTATAATCCGTATAGCCGGCAAGCCCTACCGGATTGTCTGCCGTTATATAATTACGTGTCGTAAGACCGTATTTTTCGCTTTTACCATCTCCGGGTGCGGGAATATTCATGGAGAGCTTTCTCTGCTTATCCCTCAGAAGGATATATCCATCACCTTCACCTGCTTTTTCTCCCCAAAAACGTGAAAAGCTGTCTACATATACAGCTTCGTCTCCACTCCCGTCTTTACGGTAACGCCCCGAAAGACCGCTGCCTTTTTTACGAAGATGTACTTCCTCCTGCCCGTTAAAAACACGAAGCTCTTCGCAGGACTTATCCCCATCTGCGGCGGAGAGTTCAAGCCTTCCATTTACATATCTTCCCCACACGATTGCCGAACGTTTCCACATAACAGCAATCCCGTCTGCCTGCATCGTATCCTGAAGAAGCTTCTGCACCGACGCGAGATCCGATGAAACATTCAAAGGTTTCGTCTCTGATGTGCCATGCACAAGACTAAGCTCCGACATAGTCAGTTCCATTCCCATTTCAGTGCGCCTCCTTATCCATAAATTGTTCTGCAAATGAATTTAATTTCTTCATATCCCCGGACATTACTTTACCTTTTTCACCCAACTCCCAAACATCATCTCTGTAACGGATGGTCGCATGAAGTCCTAAGAGTCTTCCTCGTCCGATTCCCTTTTCGCCGCCTATGGCAATGTTTCCACGCCACAGGTCACGGAGCAGGAAAAGTGCCAGACCTGCCTCAGCCTCCGAAGCCTTCCTTATCCCGAAACTCAGGTGCAAAGCCTTCTGTCCATTTTTCATCTGCCATACAGGTTTCGTCGCAAAAAGCGCAGCATCAATTGTCCCGCCCGTAAAACGGTCTATACGGTTTCTCTGTTGTACAGCGCCTGCAACAGAGCCGTCCTCACCTGAAAACTCTGCTTCTCGAACAAAGAACCGGCTTTTTACCTTTTTCTCATCTTCATTATCTGACTTGGCACTTCCCATCAGATTTTCAAGCCCGACCGTTTCACAGGAAAACTGACGAAGAATATCCTCTGTTCTATGCCTCAAAACACCCTTCAAAGTCGTTCCCGGAATAACGTACCTTCCATGACGCTTCAACATGACAGCAGCAATCGGTTTTCCGTCTTTTGTCTTCTCATCGGTATCATAATCCCGAATAATCAGGGAACCGCAAATCGCAAAATCCGCCTCTACTGTCAAAAGATTCTTTTCTTCTGCCGTAATATCCGAAGGCGCCGTCAGCTGTACCGAAGCCTGCTTCGCGTGGTGCTCTTCATTGCCAAGCCATGCAAGGACATCTTGCTTTTTCCCGAAATCAAACAGCCCGAGAGCATCCTCCGTCAAAACAGCGCATCCAAAACCTTTGCTCGTCAACGCTCCCAGTTGAATGCCTTTTTTCATACGGTCGCGAAGGTACTGCACCACCTGAATGATGTCATGACGTATAGGGCTCTTGATATCATTTTTGTCCTCAAGGTGCCAGCCGCGCAGTGTCATTTCCAGATAAAATTTACCTGTTGCACCGCTGTCTACAACTTCATAATCGAATTTAGCGCCCTGAATTGCCGATCCCGTGTACGAATCAATGCTGACACCGTCACGAAACGCAATCTTTCCGTTCTTCAACACGATGTCATCAATATTTACAGAACTTTGAATCCCATTCGAAGCGCCGCTTTTCTGATTGCCTTCCTTTATCTCTCCGAACAGATCAGCTTCATACTGAGGAATACTATCTCTTATCATGCTCCTGAGAACACCGGCTGCAGATGTTCCCGGTATTATAGGAGTTCCTTTTTTATTTTTTAATACATGTATGTCCTTATCATTCCCGGCATCACTTCCCTGTCCTGCACCGATCAAAAGAGAGGATGCCAGGCAAAGATTTCCTTCAAGTATGATTTTACCTACTACAGCTTCCTGTCCCATCATTCATCCCCCTTTTTCGTTGCAGCAGCTTTTCGTGCGCTGCGGAAGAACTGATGCCAATACGCATAGTAATACGCGTCTTTTGCAAGCTCAAGCTTTTCTCCGATGCAGTCCATAAAGGAACGCAGCTCGTCACTTTGTAGCCGGACATGCTGCACATAAAACTGTTCGTCAAACATGGCATCCTCAAGACGCTTTCCGTTTACATCAACCGAATCGAGATGACTCTTGAAAGGACGACCATTTGCATACTGCGGCTGATTTTTCAGCAGTTCTTCAAACCGCTTTATCAGAGCAGTTTCCTTTGCCGACTCTGTCTTCGCCGCATCGAGCATCTGCAGAAGCTCTGCAAAGAAATGTGTCTTCCCATTGATACGGCCGCGAATACTACCGGCATCACGCCCTGCAATATGCTTAAGGCGCTCCTCAATCTTTCTCTCTGCAACAGCCCCGGCAATATCCTTGACTGCCTGAGGAATACTCTTCAAGGCATCCATATCCTCGCCTGTTTCCGCATCTCCTATAGTATAGGCATCTGACGGTTCCCATACGCGAAGCTGCCCAAAGCCCTCTTCTGTACGGCGTCCGGCCCCGTTAAAGCAAAGCTCCGTCAGCTTCTCTATTGTCTGCTCATCACGGATTCCCGACAGTCTGACTACGCTTCCTGTGGCCAGAGCAGTCTCCTTCGGACGGTTCATATGCCATATTCCGACAAAATTTTCGATTTCTGCCGAAGACGCAAATACCGCTTCCACATGAAGTCCATATTCACCGAATATATCCTCAAACACCTTCGCTGCATCCGTCCATTCAGCATCAAATGGAATAAGCGGACTGTCAAGGCGCAGACAAATTTCCTCTCCCGAAACAGCCGGAAGCTGCACCTCCTCTATATCGGAAAACGTCAGACTGCATTTACCATACTGCGTGTATTTTGAACGCCCTATATGCGCCGTAACCGTTTTCCCTGTAAGCTGCACCGTATTCATCAGCTTCTGCAGGGAATCACTATCTCCATATATAGCCGCCTCAAATCTCTGCCCGGCCGAAAGAGCTTCGTAATTATAAACACCGCCATTGAGGCTGCTTCCCAAAAGGCGCTCCTCTGATTCTCCGCGACTCATATGAAGACGAATATCCTTCTTCACGGAAGCTTTGTAAATAGCTCCCTCCTTAACAGAAGCATACCCTCTTTTCGCCTTGTAATTTTTACGAGGGGTTGTATCAATGAGCATATCCTGTACTACAGGGTCATCTGCGTTCTCAGGCTTCATGCCCGCCTTTAAAGCCATCAAAGACAGCGGCAGCACAAAGGAACGTTCTCCCGTGTTTCTCTCCACAGGATTTGCATCAGTAAAACGGAGCTTGTCAAAGAACAAGCTGCAAAAATCAGCATCGTTATGAGCTTCTTTTCCGAGCTTCTTTGCATCAATATACTGTGAAACAAGAACTCCCCGCAGGATTGATCCGCTGATATTGTCATGAGTCTCCGTCATAACCGTTGTATTGTTGAGCCTGGACAGGACAACCGGAGACAGAAGCTTAACGGATACGTTTATTTTCTTCATATTCATTTTCCCGCCCCCTTCAAAGCCGACTTCACTATTGCATCTCCGTTTTCTCCTCCAGCCACACGCACAGAACAGGAAATGCGTCCGAATCCACGGTTACGTTTTGCACCGGCACGCGACATATTTTTTGCAGCAAGCGCTATAACGGAAAGGACTTCCTCTGAGGCCTCACCCCACAGCTCCATAGTTCCGTAAAACACCAGATTCTCTGCATCAACCACCCGCATATTATGCAGACTCGTATCAGCGGCAACCCCGTCCTCAAGCTTTGTCTGATAGCGGACGGAGGTGTATTCCTCCAGAACATCCTCCGCGGTCAAAAGCCCCGCATATTTCTTCTCCAGCACCTCAAGAGCACGTACCATCTTTTCATGCTCATCTGCTTTTGCGATATAAAAATCCGAAACGACAAGCTGCATATCGCTGTCTGACACATGATGAAAAAGCTTCTCCAGCGTATCCCGATCAATGAGACTCTCTCCGCAGCGTTCTCCCATCTCAGCAACCTCAAGAGCACTCTCATACAAAAGCCCCTTAAACCGTTTTGCTGGGAAATACGGAAGCCCGCATGCTTCATGAATTACCTCCGCATCCACGTTGACATCTGCCTGTCCGGAGGCCAGATGTATCGGAGACATTACTTTGATTTCAACATCAATCACTGTCATTCCCTTACTCTCCCTTCGGAATAAAATCCATCATTTCAATCGCATCTACATACGGAGTACGTCCACCGCTCCAATAAGAGTTTTCCTCCTGCTCATAGACCTCCCAGTTTTTTACCTTGGGCACATGCTGATTCTGATGGCGCAGCTGATCTGCAAAGCTCACAGCCTCAAACTCACCGTGCTGGAGTACTGAGCGCATTTCCTTGATTTTATTTTTAGCCATGCACTTGCCGCTGTGGAACTGCGCAACACAGTCCAAAAGATTTTCGATATCAAAACGGTGACTCTTAGGCAGCTTTCCATCTGAATGTCCTACCTGGTACGGCCCGAAATGCATGCTGCCGCGCGCACCTGCGTACTCCTGTGCGCGAATCTGCTCAAGCGTCGGAGCCTGTTCTCCATGAAGAATAGCGAAATCAAGCCAGCTCGACCCCTCTGCCGCTTCCTCGCTGCGCATACGCACCTTGGCCGCATCACAAAGCTGCTCGCTGAGCTGATACCCACGGAAAAAAGGATAGCTTGTCTTGAATATGCCTATACCTCCGCAGCTGTCTATAACCTTTGCTGCTTCACTTTTAATCCCTGGAACAGACGCAGAGTCAGCCATCAGCTCCATGAAGTACTTAGCAAACCGCACAGCAAGCTTCGCCGGGCAGATAAAGGTAACATCATCACCGCCCAGAATCAGCGGACGAATCGGAAGAATGTTGTCCTTCAACGTAAGAAAATCCTGATAAGACTCATATTCATTTACGATTTTCTCAAGCAGCTTTCCAAAGCAGCCCACTGTTTTTGTATTGATGTCCTCAGACATTCTGCGATACTCAGTTTGCGACTTGCAATTACGGAATTTCGTGCCCATATTGTTGCCGTCAATATGTACCACGGCAATATAATTCTCAGTAGCACGCTGTCCCAGCTCATCAAACTGAAACGGGAACCTATAATCCCCTATGATGTCAGCGAACTGTTTTTTAAGCTCGGCATTCGCTTTTTCCGCATATTTTGCCTTGACGTAGATTTCCTGAGAATAGAACCGCGCCTCTCCGTCCGTCTGTACCTCACGCCCAGCATCATAATAGCTGGCCGTCTCTCCGCTGACCGCGCAGTTCATCGTAAGCCCCGGGTAGGGCACATTGACTGCAGGTAATACGCGGTTCTGCATCTGTTTCGACAAACTGTAAACAGAATCAATTTCCTTCTGAAATTCATCAGGCTGATTCGGATGAACAGCAGTAAAAGCTGCTCCGATATGAAGCCCCGGGCAGGCAACCAAAAGCTCTGTGCTGATATCGCGGATAAGCATCCTGCATTCCTCAACCCCATTCTCCTCAAAAGAAACAACTAAAAGCAGCTTGCCTCCGCCGCAGTAAACCACAGCACAATGCCCCGGAACTGCAAGGAAATCCATATCCGGCTCTTTCCCCCAGCTGTCGACATCTACACTTCCCTCTCCCAGCTTTTCCTCCAGCTTTGGAATCACGATGTCCGTAAATACATGCTTTACAAGGTATGAGGCTCCGATATTAGTCTTCAAACGATTACCCGAGTAGATATATCTTTGTATCGACCTCGTATCAAAAAGTATTGCTCTGTACTCCATTAACGTATCCTCCCGTTTTTATATATTTTCATACCGCCGGAACTGCACGAACTTAAATTCCGAAGCACGGTGTGTTACCCCTTTTTCATCTGTAGTCTCTGCTACAACCCGCTCACTGCATGCAGCGAGCACAGGAATTCCCTTTCTTGTCAGGCGTTTTACAATTTGATACACATAAGAAAATTCACCCTGGCAAAGAACTGCTGACGGCGAAAGCTTCAAAAGCTTTTTGCATGCCTTTTCTGCCATGGCCGCTATATCTTTCTCTGAAGCCTCCGGAGAAATATCAGGGAACGCCTCATCTATTATCTCGCCGTACTCCCGTGCGGCTGTAATTTGCTCCCTGCTCCATTTTTCAGACGGATGATTCGTGTAGTTAACAAATACCTTCTTCCGGGGCTCCTCTTCCTCTGTTTTTGCCTCTGTCTCTATGTAAGCGCAGGTCTTGTACTCCTTCCTCACACGCTCTATCTCATTGATTCCATTTAGAAGCATTTTCTCCAAACTGTCCTCAGTAGTTTTGCTCCGTCTGTCATGCGCATGATTGCTGTTGTTCCGTTCGGCTTTAAGCTTTCCATAGGTATCGACAATCCTGCAAAGCTCATCCTCCGGAATCCGCGTCTTTATGAAATTCCCCTCAAACAGTCCGTAAATTTGCGCGGAATATCTATATGTAAAATCTCCTATGAAATCAAGCAGCACGCCTACCTGTCTTGCGTTGTTTGCATTTACATTTCCAAGACACTTCATAAGATACGTAAACTTCTTCATACCGAACTGCAATGCATTATATTCTTTATCCCATTCATCACGCGAATTTTTGTAATCCGCGCTGTCCTTCGTAATCTCGTAGCATACGCTGATCAGCTCCCGGGCAAAAGGATCTTTCCCTTCTTTTAAAGCCTGAGGCTGCTCCCAAAGAGTACATATCTTTTCAAGTATGCTCACAGTATTTTCTTTATCTGTCAGCGCACTCCATCTGCATTCAGGCCTATCAAAAAAAGCAGTGATAAACTCTTTCGCAGGCAAAGGACGGTCTTTTTCCGGAGTTTTGCTATATGGCTTTTGCATTTTAGAAAAAAAATCTTTTTTCAATACCTTGATAAATTCAGCTTTTGCCACCGACCTCTGCGGAGCAATTTCTGCCTCAAACGCCTCATTTTTCATTGTTGTAAACAAATAATACTCCTTCGAAACAGGGCCATTCGAATCGAACTGCTTCTTCAATTCAGCAGCCCCCCTGGCCGTCGGAACAACAAAAGCATTTTCCTCAGCTCCGTCTGCGCCAATATCGCAGCAGCAAAGAAGCTCGGGAATCCGCTCCGTATAGAAGGTCAGCGCCTGCTGCAGATAACCGCGCTCAACACACCAGCGGATCATTTTGATATCATCTATTTCCCTGTTGCCTGTTTTTTCAAACAAGGGACTGTACATGCGCTTTATCTCGTCCTTCATTACACCCATCAGCGCATCGTTCGTTTCAGCTTTACTCCTATCTTCCCCGGCTTTCTTGTCAACTGAAGCAATATGCTTTTCGAATTCTGACAATCCACTGTTAAGACCTTCGATTGCATTTTTCATATCGCCGTAATGACAAAGCTTAGTCTGGTCCGCAAACCCTTTCATGGCCTGTATCAATTGACGAAGTTCATCGGAATAATTATCTGCCCCTGTTTTCTCTGCCATATCCTCGTAATACCTGGTGAGAATATCCGCACTTCCAAAGCGTGCAAACTCTGCAGTCCCCGCAATCAAATCAAAAAGGCGGTATACATCCGTCACATCATCCACCCAGTTTACAGTACGGTCACGGCTGTAATTCGAATAAAGAATGTGACCTATCTCCAGCTCCTGATACTGCAGCAGCCGTGTCAGAATCAGCATCATAAGATTTGCATGGCGCAGTCCTCCTGTAAAATCCGCATGAAGGACTATCTCAGCATTCGGATCATTTTTTCGGATTCCATCGCAATATTCCCTAATCTTCTCTGCCATAGCTACAATCTGGTTCAGCGCGGCATCTACATTTTTCTCTTCATAAAAATTTTCAACTGTTACAAGAGCGTTGATATCATCAACGAGCGGAGCTATACGCTCCTTAAAATAAGCCAAATCAGACGGTCTGCCGGTCGCTGCTTCCTTTTGTACACTTTCAGAAGCATACACGAAAAATTGTGGGGCTGTTTCCCCTTGCTCTCCCAATCGTGTCAGAAGCCATCTAACCGCAGACTCATTTGTCGTATGCGTATCAACGGGCTCAGGCTCCGTACCGTCAATACCTCTATATTTTGCTATAGACGGAGTATTATCCTTATTCCAATGAACAGTACTCAAAAACAACAGCATAATATGATGCCGCATTTTTATTCCCCCATGAATATGGTTTTACTTTATTCTTTCACTCAGTACATCCAGGCAGCCCGAAATCAATTTTTCCACATCACTGCGATTCAAAATATTGTGCTCTGTTGCATGATTGATTTGATTACGCTCGCTTCTGAGCAGATAATACGCTTTCAAGCACTTCAGCGTGTGTATCCCGTCCCCGGAATAATCTGCAAGTCTTAGAGGTCCCATCATCTGACGCCAAATACCTTCTTGACTCTCCCAGCCTTTATTTATACCTTCATCCCTCTCATCTATGTTGAATCCTTTTAGCCCAATGAGCTGGATAAGAATTGAATCACCTTTAGTCTTTTTAAGCTGCATTCTTATGAGATTATCTCTATTGGAATTTTTTAGCAGAGACTCTAAGTCACTAATTGAGTCATCTCCCTTTTTCAGTCGTTTTAATACACTGTTGACGATTTTACGAGTCTCTTTGTTTTTTCCAAATGCTTTTTTCAGCCTTTCATCTTCATTACCGTGTGCTTTAGCAAAAGCAGAAAGACATGGCTTTATTTTGGCTACGGCCTCCAAAAGCTTTCTATTCTCATTACTATTTAACAAATTGGGCAAAATAGATACAACAACTTTCCCATCAAGTGCATTATCTATAGCATCACAACATGCTTTTCTATACTCTTTAAGCGAACTTTTCACAGAACGGAAATACATTTCGGGATTGATGATAAAATTTTGCTTCCAACCGGGATGGAGATTATCAATACTCTTCTCGGCAATCTCCTGATCACCAGGCGCGCAAATCCCCTTGTCCACCATGTACACAGGAATCCATTCCGTGCAGAGTGTCATAGCCTGTTGCAAAAGGCCTTTGCTCTTGCACCATTTAATGATTGAAAGGTACTGGTCGCATTTATCCTTCCCATCATGCGGGAAAATTTCCTTATACCCGTCCCAAATCGTGTCCATGAGCTGTGCAAACATCTTATCCTCCGGTGTGCGCTCTCCCGCAGGAATATTCCGGAACTGCTCCAATGACTCTTTAAGGGCTCCCAATGCCTGTGGGATTTTTGCAGTCTGGCATATCTGAATCGCATCAGAAAACTGTCTCATATCTCTCAGTACTGCCGCAAGCTTCTGACTCTCCGACGTATCAGGAATCATTTCACGTTCGGCATCATAGCCGAAATATTCCTCAATAGCGGCAGAGCTTCCGTACTTAATAAAAGCATCAGCTCCCGCAATCAACGTATAAAGCTTTTCTACCGCCAATACATCAAAGACCTTATTGACATTTGAAAAAATGTTTTTATCCGAGTAAACCATCTTTTCAAGCTGCATATTATCGTACTGCAAAAAACGGATAACCGAAGTCAGCAGCATATTCGCATGACGTGGGCCGCCTGTTATATCCGCATAAAGATGAAATTCATCTTTATCAAGTCTTTCCTTATAATCGCTTTTTATCTGGTCCGCAAGCGCTGCTACCTGTCCCTGTATAGTCGAAACAAGATTGACATTTTCATCATACTTCAGAGGCCACGACACGATATCCGTATCGCCAAGAGCAGGAAAACGACGCCTTATTCTCTCACTCCAAAAATCGAACTGACTTGTGTAAGACTTTTCTGCACCGTCCTCCACGACTTTAATCCCTTTATCCGTTCCTCCGATTTTTTCCGATACAGTTTCCTTGGTCACGAGGCAGTAAAGCCTGTCTAGTTTTCCATGCCCCTTTTTATCCAAAAACAAAAGAATATCTGCCAGAGGAGCCTCATTTGTCTGAAAACCTTTCTCGCTTTCCTTCGTATCCTCCAGCTCATAGGCTTCATCTTTTACGTAAATACAGCCATCCTTTTCCACTTTCATCATGCTGAAAAACAACATAGCGATATTTATGCGGCTCAAACTCAATACCCTCTTTCGATACGTATTTGAAAATCAAAAAGCATTGGGCAAACAGATACAATTTTCTCATATAACATTGTTTTCAAAATTTTAATACAATGAATCAAAAGTACTGTTTTTAAGTTTACCACAAAAATATATTCATTTGATACCCAATATACAGCTAAATTCCATTAAATCTTAAATATATTTTAATTTATGCTATTATGCAGCAGCATTCTTCTTCCAAAGGCTCTCCTACCGACCATATTTTTGACGCACAGAACGAACAAACAGGAGCAACAAACAATAGACTGTGCTCCGAATCCTCCGTTATCAAAAGCATCTCCGCACGCAGACGGCGGATTTCTTTTTCGCTGAAATCCCCCACAAAAACACTGTACTGCTGACGATGTGCCTTTGCCTCAAGCAGCTTTGCAACCTTGGTACGAAGCTTTTGCTCGGCTATATCGTAGCAAATTATATACTTCATACCGCTTCCTCCTGCTCACGGAAAATTCCGCGTGCGAAATTATTCACCCAATCCCTGATCCATTGGCGCGGTGCTGCCCCACCGTATTCATTCGTCGGGCGTATCATGTATGACTCGTAGCACTCAATCCAGCGATGACGTGCCTCATCGCGGAGACAGCAGCCTCCATCCTGTATATAGGAAAAATCCTCCGGCTTGAACTGCTTCCTGTTAAGCAGCTTCAAAACAAATCGGTCAGTAATTCTCTGCCTAAAGGGCTCCATCAAATCAAAAACAAGGCTGTCTTTTCTTCCGTTGTTGCTGTGAAAAAATCCCATTCGTCCGTCAAGCCCGGCTCCGATAACAGCCATACGAACCTCACGCTCAAGAAAAGCATATCCATAACTCAAAAGCGCATTCACCGGGTCCTGTGGAGGCCTGCGGTTGCGGCCGTTCCAAACCCATACCGATGTATCCAGTAAATAAGGAAATGCTGCAAAATAAGTGCGTGACGCCAGCCCCTCAAGACCGCGAAGCTCCTCTTTATCTCTCACAATGCGAAGCTTCTCCGCAATACGTCGAATCTCTTTCACGCACTGAGCGATAGCCACCTCTTTTTTCTGCCTTGCATAGTACCTGAGCAGCTCTATCTGTCCCGACAGCTTTTCACCGATGGTGCTTCGAATCATGCAGACGGACTTTTCATCATCAAAAAAATTCTCCCGCTGCTTTTCAAACCTCAAAAGAGAACCTGACGGCACTTCCATCTGGCCCATCAAACGTCCTCTTCCGTCCACATAAAAAACACCTGCATTTTTTTCAAAGAGCTCATACAGTGCCGGAGTAGAAATCTCCGCGCAGCGCCGCACGACCACACTCTCAACCTCATTTATTGGAACACTTTGAATCCTCTTTCCATCATTCTCGATTAAGAATCGTCCGCCGTTCTTACGCAGCTTTGTTCCCTCAGACACCAGATACAACACACACATAAAATCAGCCCCTTTTCAAATAAATCAAAAATCTTTCTGCATTCAGTATAAGTTTCTCCGCAACGCGGACAGATCCAATTTTTATGGGAAGTTAAATACTTAATCAGAAAAATACGTAATTTGTTTAGTTCCAATTGACACACAAAAAAGTGAATGATATACTCTCTCTTGGTGAAAACCTGTTTTACTGTCAATATAACGAGAGGTTTTAAAGCCATTCCGTGGACATGAAAAATCCCTGTGTGCCACGGAAAAACATGGATTTTGATTGTATTTTGAGATTGATGTCCATGTTCGGTTTTGGTGATTTTTGTGGTTTTAACCATAGGTTTTCCAAAACTGCTTTTCGGAGCCACTGGTGACGTGGGACTTCGGGCACAGGGTTACATGTATGTCATTACCGCTTGCGGTATTGAAACGGCAAGCTTCTTACACATCTCGAAGTCGATCTTGCACTCGTTACATGTATGTCATTACCGCTTGCGGTATTGAAACGGTGCCATCGGTTAATACTCCATCTATGGCGTCCACAAGTTACATGTATGTCATTACCGCTTGCGGTATTGAAACGAGTTACTATGAAAGTTCTAACGATGAAAGAACTGAATGTTACATGTATGTCAATACCGCTTGCGGTATTGAAACGAGTTACTATGAAAGTTCTAACGATGAAAGAACTGAATGTTACATGTATGTCAATACCGCTTGCGGTATTGAAACTCCAGAACAAGTG
>NZ_FQUG01000007.1:198533-199291 GCF_900129225.1 Schwartzia succinivorans DSM 10502
GTTACATGTATGTCATTACCGCTTGCGGTATTGAAACACGGTGTCCAATGCTGAAGACGGGAGCGTCAGGACGTGTCGTTACATGTATGTCAATACCGCTTGCGGTATTGAAACTGATAACGCTGTTAAGCGTATTTGCGATGAAATTCGTGTTACATGTATGTCATTACCGCTTGCGGTATTGAAACCCGGGTCGATGAGTGCCTGCATATAAGCGCAGTAGTAAGTTACATGTATGTCATTACCGCTTGCGGTATTGAAACAATTATTGATACTCATGATAAAATCACAATCCTTGTTACATGCATGTTGATACCGCTTGCGGTATTGAAACTTGCAGATTGCCTCTTGTTCACTTTCGGACATCCAGTGTTACATGTATGTTGATACCGCTTGCGGTATTGAAACCGGCGCCGGCTTTTAACTTTGCCCAAGCATTTCGTGTTACATGTATGTTGATACCGCTTGCGGTATTGAAACAACCAGCGGATATACGGATCAAGCCCATCCCATGCCGTTACATGTATGTCATTACCGCTTGCGGTATTGAAACACGAATCGGCACGGTTCTGCAGTCCTTTTGCTCCTGCAGTTACATGTATGTCAATACCGCTTGCGGTATTGAAACTTCGGACATCCAGTCCTTAATTAAGCACTCGGCGAGTTACATGTATGTTGATACCGCTTGCGGTATTGAAACGAACTTGAACATAATGATCAGCCTCCTAAAGATTTGTTACATGTATGTTGATACCGCT
>NZ_FQUG01000016.1 GCF_900129225.1 Schwartzia succinivorans DSM 10502
TTGGTGGGCCGTTACCTCACCAACTACCTAATCAGACGCAGGCCCATCCTCAGGTGACGGATTGCTCCGCCTTTGGTATCAGGATCATGCGATCCCGATACGTCATTCGGTATTAGCGGTCCTTTCGGGCCGTTGTCCCCATCCTGAGGGCAGGTTGCCTACGCGTTACTCACCCGTTTGCCACTAGGCTCATCAAAAGCAAGCTTTCAAATCGCCCCGTTCGACTTGCATGTGTTAAGCACGCCGCCAGCGTTCGTCCTGAGCCAGGATCAAACTCTCCAATATACTTATTGAAGAACCTGTTTGGCTCTTTTTAATCTTTTGAGTCTAAAGCTTTCGCTTTTCTCTTGAAATTGTTTTAGGTTTTTGATAAATGGAGCGGAAAACGAGGCTCGAACTCGCGACCCCCACCTTGGCAAGGTGGTGCTCTACCACTGAGCTACTTCCGCATCTTATCAAAACCGCACATCTGGCTTGAATCAATAGATGATTCATTTCTGCATTGTTTAGTTTTCAAGGAACACCTTGTGCTTCATCGGAGCTGCGCTCACGAGTCAGCTTGTATATAATATCTCACTTCCAGGTTTTTGTCAAGAAGCTTTTTGAGATATTTTTTTAAATGGTGGGCAGGGATGGATTCGAACCATCGTAGCCTACGGCGACGGATTTACAGTCCGTTCCCTTTAACCACTCGGGCACCTACCCATGTATTCTTTGGAAATACCAAAGCTTTATGTCAGCGTCTGCATATATAATTGGTGGGCCTACTTGGACTTGAACCAAGGACCGACCGGTTATGAGCCGGTTGCTCTAACCAACTGAGCTATAGGCCCATGTTCTCCATCAACCTCAGCACTGCGTCTTCACGACCGTTGCCGTCGTTTCAAAAGAAAACCCGCATACATTTGCATGCGAGATATGCAGTCATAATGGAGCGGAAAACGAGGCTCGAACTCGCGACCCCCACCTTGGCAAGGTGGTGCTCTACCACTGAGCTACTTCCGCATCTTTAATATTAAGGAAACCAACTCGCTTTTAGGTCCCCTGTCGAACTGACAAAATATATTGTAACGGCTTGCCTTTCTTTTGTCAACACCCAAAAGTGAAAATTTCAATACTGACTTCAACGGTAAACAATATAGATTACTGTGCCGGACAACATGCATACTCCTAAATAGACCAGCGCAACTGCACTAAAGGTATGTCTTTGCGGCGAAAATGCACTGCGGGCCGTCTTTGACAGTGCACTGACATCCATCACGCTTGCTATCTTTGCAAAGAAAGACTGTTCGTGCACAACAGCATCTGCCGGCAGCTCATAGCTTCCTTCAGTCGTATAGGAATGCGTCCCGTGCCCGTTATAGGACAGGTTGTTTTCAAGTATGCCGTCAGGATTCGAACGAATATAGTCATGTACATATTCTGTGTGTCCGTCCGGAGCCGTACGCATGTAGCCGTTTACATGATGGTAGCCCGTAGGCGGTCTAACTCCGTCATGCATTGCACCATCGTGAACCATTCCGTCATGCACCGCGCCATCGTGTACCATCCCATCATGAACGCCCCCCTCGTGCGCAAAGCCTCCATCATGTGCAAAGTCTCCGGATACTCCGTCGACCCCGCCTCCATCAACCGGAGCTGCTTTAAGGAACGGCAGTATAAGGGCAATAATGACCAATGGGATGCTTCCCATTATATTAAGTGCCACGGATGCGGTATATCCGTTCCTGTACTGCCAGTAAAGAAGCATTTGATAGAAAAAGGTTATTCCCGTAACAAACAACGCAACGGTAAAAGCACTCACAAAAATTCCCGGCTTTGAAAAGATTGCCCAAATTCCATCAGGAAGCTTCCCTGCAACGTACAGTATGGCGGTGTAGAATTTATTCTCCGCGATATACACATACTCCTGTTTCACGACAAGCAAAATTGCCAGCCCATACACAAGAAGTCCCGAAATAACTGCCCTCCAATTTTTTAACACATATCCGATGCGTGCAAAAAACAATATCAGCATAATTACGAATGCAACCGGCGCCAGAAACGGCAGCACCGCGCAAATTGCTGTAACAATAACAGAAACAACAATCATCGTTGCAATCATCTGCCAGGAAGTAATAAGGAAATATGCAACAAAAAACATCGCAATTCCTACTTTGTTGCTCCCGTAGAGAATCGTATACATTAAAACCGAAAATATTCCCAACGCGCCTATGATATTATGTTTTGTACAGAGTTGGCTTAACACCCACTCCGAACGTGTCATTGTTTTAGTATTCATTCTGTTACCTTCCTCATAACAAAGTCTCATCAATAGTACTAAATCCGTCATTCAAAATCAAGAAACATTTCATAACAGGCAAGCGTTTGAGCCATTGTTGTTTAATCTTACCGCCATAATGAAAGTTTCCATTCATTTATATTTAATCCTGATTTCATAATCAGTATAAATAATATTTGTGATTTAATTGATTGACCATACCATAAATGCTATAATTCTGTTAAACATGTATTTGCACGGCGGAAGGAGAAAAACTTATATGGAACTGAGAAATTATATGGAAGACCTCGTTCTCAAAAAAATGGATGATGTTCTCACAAAATACCCTGATTGCTGCAAATGTGACCATTGCAGAACAGATATCGCCGCTTTGGCGCTTAATAATCTGCCGCCAAAGTATATTTCATCTCATAAAGGCTCAATTTATGCACGTCTTGACGAGATGATGGTCGAAAATGCTACGGCAATCATTGAAGAAATAGCAAAAGCAATTGAAATCGTGTCACGCCATCCGCGCCATGATGACGTGAAATAAAATCAAAATAAGACCTCCCACTGTTTTAAGCATATGCTTCAAACAATGGGAGGTTTTATTTTTGCAGTTCATCTGTGTCTGCTAAATTTGTATGACAGGCAAAGCTATGATATATTATGTTAGTATTAAAAGAGAGGGGATTATATATGCAGAAAAAACTTATATCGTCGCTGACCGCAGCAATTGCCTTCGGATCAACAGCACCTGCACTGGGTGCATCAAATCCGTTTGAGGATGTGCCGCAGAATCACTGGGCATATGATGCAGTGGCTCAGCTGGCCTCAGATGGTGTTATTGAAGGCTACGGAGACGGCACGTATCGTGGCGATCAGGAAATTACACGCTTTGAAATGGCACAGATGATTGCACGTGCCATGGCAAAAAACAGTCTCAGCAACTCAGACAAAGCTATGCTTGACAAACTTGCCGCTGAGTTTTCCGATGAGCTCACGAATCTCGGTGTGCGCGTTGCAGCTCTTGAGAAAAAGACTGATAATGTCCGTTGGAACGGACGCGTGCGTTACCGCTTCATTTCTCAGCACAGAGAAGGAGACATGGCTCAGAAAAAGGAAGCCAATGTCAAGTATACGAACGGTTCTTCTCACCAGAACACAAATCAGTTCCTTTTCCGTCTTCAGCCAACGCTCGACATCAATAAAAACTGGAAAGGACACGCGCGTATCAGCTATTACTCCGACGCCGACTCCGCAAAAAATGTCAACACTGCCATAATGGACTGGCTTTGGGTTGAAGGACAATATGCTTCCACAAACGTAAAACTTGGTCGTCTTGTATATCATTCCGAAGCAGATTACGGGCTTTTCATCGATGATCCAATCTCCGGTGGTCAGGTTACCTTTGGTAAGGATGTCAAGGCGACACTTACAGCCGGACGCTATCAGTTCAACAACGGTGAAGCAGGAACAGGTATCTTCGGCTGGAACAAGGATAAAGCAATAAGCTACCAAAGTGCCGAGGTTTATAATGATAGAAAGGCTCGTTTCACATGGGGTATCGGATACCATCACTTCAGCGCTGACGGTCTTTATGACGGATTCGGGTATAAAGGAAGCAGCGCAGGAGTCTGGGCTGCCGGTCTCGGATACCGCTTTACCCCGACTCTCGGCCTTTTCGGTTCCTATACAAGGAATGTTTCCATAAAGGATGCCGACGGCATGAACAAGGGCGCTGCCGACCATGCGTACAGCATTGAGCTTGACTATAAGGGCGCATCGCCAAAAGCACCGGGTTCCTTCGGAGTTTTTGCCGCATACCGCTACCTCGGCCCGGCAGCAACCTTATACACAACCCACCGCGTTTTCGGTGGAATGCGTGAGGGGGATAAGGGTTGGGAAGTAGGCGCCAGCTACACCTTCGCACCGAATATTCTCGGAACGGTACGTTACTTCAGCGGCAAGCGCATTTCTCTTGAGAACGGCGTATCCGACCTCAACCGTTCTGCCCTCTTTTCGGAGCTTACATTCTTCTTCTGATTCTTTCATGTTTACGAAGCACACAAAACGTGCTATAATACTTTTCGTATCGTAAGGGAAACCCCTGATTCAAACGACCCCTTGCGTGAACTGTCGGGGCGTAGCGCAGTTTGGTAGCGCGCTTCCTTGGGGTGGAAGAGGTCGTGGGTTCAAATCCCGTCGCTCCGACCATTGATAAGGGTTTGAGACACTTTTTTGTCTCATTTTTTAAGATATTGGGACTACTAGTTCTGCATAAACTAGTAGCCCTCTTTTTTTGCATTTTTGAGGTCATTTTATGCTACTTTCCCTCCTTTCCTCAAAAGTTTATTTGCCATCTTAGACATGTCTTTAACCATCTCTTTGCATACTGGGGACTTATAATCATCCAAATCCTCGTAATAGTCTCGTATGGTATCCACATTGGTGTGTCCTGAAAATTGTGCAATAGCACTGTATGAATAGCCATTCCTTGCAAATTTCTGAATAGCAAAGTGTCTAAAGATATGTGCAGTTAGCGGTTTCCGTATCCGTGCATTCTTTACCCATCTTTTCAGCATGTGGGAATAGTTATCGGGGTGCATTGGAGTATTTTTCCCTTCAACATTAACCACGAATTTACATCCCTTAGGCTGACTCGCTTTATGAGCCTTCAAAAGCTCCACCACCTTAGGAATTAACAGAATATGTCTTCTGCTACCTCGTGTCTTTGGTTCTTTCAACGCACATCCTTTTTGGCAGTTTTTGGCATAGACTTCTTTGATATGTACAATACCTTTCTTTAAGTCTATATTTTCCCATTTCAAGCCCAAAAGCTCTTCTCGTCTCATTCCTGTTGTTGCCAAAAGCAGTACAGTGAATCCAAGTCTATGCGACTTTACAGACTCCCACAGCTTTGCAACATCCTTTTCCGTACATGCTTTTTTGTGATTACGAAAATCTCTCTTAGGCATGTTGATTCCTTTGCATGGGTTTTTGAGGATATAGTCATACGTTACAGCATATTCCATTAAAGGCTTGAAAACGCTCTGAATAGCTCCCTTTACTGTCTCAAGGGAATATATCTCTGTGCTATCCCCATGACTAAAAAGCCCCAGTTTGTCGTTAACAAAAGTCTGTACCATAGAGTGTTCAATGCCAGTCAACACCATATCACCAAAAACAGGGCGAATATGATTTTTGTACAAAGACTTATATTTCTGACTCGTGTTTTCTGTAATATCAATCTTTGTTTTAATCCACTCATCCATCAAGGAGTCTAACGTTATTGTGTCTCCTTTAAGCATCTGCTTGTTAAACATCAAAGCCTTTAATTCAGCCATCTGCTCTTTTAATGTAGCTATATCATTGTTCTGTATTCTATTATCAAGGTTCATCATAATGTATCCTTCTCCCTTCATAAATAAGGGATTAGCGATACACCAAAACTCATGTTCATAGTATCACTAGTCCCCAAACGTGTAAATTCTAAAAATAGACAAAAAAACGAGTCTCCCCAGCTATACTGAAAAGACTCGTATAAAAACCATTCTTATCTTTTAACTCATTCCAAGATTTGTAGCCAAAATAAGGCATAAAAAAAGAACAGTATTCCCACTGTTCCTGCGATTGGCGGATTTTTATCTCCATTGCCAATATAATAATATTAAGTTAACTAATAGATATAACTATTAGACTTCTATTTTCTTCACTCTCCTTATTTGTGTCTATTATTTGTCTTAATGTGTCTAGCCTTTTCCTAGAGAGCACTACACTTTGTAGTTGTTGTTGTTGTTCTCCTTTAACTCATAATAGAGTTCTTCCCAATCTCTCAACTCATTACCTCTCTTGAAGCTATATCTGTGATTTCTCAATGAGTATTTGTAGTTTTTGTGAATATAGTTAACCCTGTTAGTGCAATCTACAATGCTATCGTAAGCACCATGCATTACATCACTAAACACTATCTGATAGTTACGGTTAACTTTACTACCATGAAACTTAGAATATCCAAGTTTCTTTTTCTCCCAATAACCTACAAGTTTTTTCCTGCCTGATTCCCCAGCACTGCAATAAAGCAATATATGAACATGCATATCCCCATGAGACAAGCTCTTTACGTTAAATCTCCCTTTATCACTAATTGAAGTAAGGAAATCAACCTCGTTCATAAAATTGAAGTCAGAACAATGAACATCAGCAATACAGCCAAGAAGCTTGTACTGCCATCCATGCTTCTTTGCATAACGCATAAAGCTTCTAAGCATGCCATCTTTAACAATCTTTCTCAGTTTTTGCAGTGTCATTGTTTGTTGTGCTTGCGGAGTCATTGACATTGTAATGAAAAACATACCTTCCTTAGCATTAGCCATAATTTCACCTCCCTTCTGTATGTGTGCCAATTATTATTCTTCTATATGTGTGGCAATTATGTTTTTCTATATGTGTGGCAATTATTCTCCTTCTATATGTGTGGCAATTATTCTCCTTCTATATGTGTGGCAATTATTCTCCTTCTATATGTGGACCAATTATTCTCCTTCTATATGTGTACCAATTATTAGATGATGAAAATGCATTATACAGATAGTAACAATGAACTAGCAGTAATTAGAACATTTATTTCATTATGCCAACCTTATTTATTTTCGTTTTCATTTCATTTCAGCTAAATTGTAGTGACATTTGACACAATAATACCCCGTGGACACTAAAAAACAGGAACTAAAAAGCAATCAAAAACATCAAAATCCCAGTCAAATCAACATTCTAGACACTCAGAAAATTAGTTCCTATAACTATAGGTTCTCGGAACTAATAATAATTCTCAGATTTATGTTTTGCTCCAAGAGACATAAAAACAAAAAGTCAAACTATAGGCATACTTTGGTGGTTTTTATCATCATCAACCACGATAGACAAAAGCAGGGTGTCCCCCCTTGCAGTAACGATTTTTGAAAATGCTCGGAAGCCTTATATATCAAGGGATTAGAGCATTTTAAGCCCAAAAGTGCCTAAAACCCTTATACAGCAAGGGATTGAGCGTATTTTGTCTCACTATAAATCAATTTTAAGCAACAAAAAGAGCACTCCTTGCATCATAATATAGGTTTGATATTTTAATCGCTTAGAATCGAAATATGAAGGTCAAAAAGACAAGATGTTGGCGGTTCTTATCCATCACTAAATAAAGCACTCCTTTGGGGTTCTTTTTTGTCGTGTCTCTCGTATATATCAAAGGACGGGCTATCGGGGGAATGGTATGGCTGTGAGCGTGTATTATATGGGCACGAAAATATTTTATAAATTTCAATTTTGGACATAAGAAAAAGCCCCTTTTGTAAAAATCACCCAAATCGTATATAATAACGAAAGAGTGATGGGGCTAGAGCTGGTGCGGTTTCCAGTGTAATAAACCATGAAAAAGTGTTAAAATTTTTGAGTTCTAGTGAATCGCTAAATCCCTTGAAAAATCAAGTCTCCCGAACAGAAGCCTTAGTACATAACCCTTGGGGTGGAAGAGGTCGTGGGTTCAAATCCCGTCGCTCCGACCATTTAGCGATTTGAGAGACTTTTGCTTACGCAAAAGTCTCTTTTTTCATAACAGGAGGAAATTGTATGACGAAAGAACGACTGCCGCATATCCACATCCTTGCCATGGGCGGAACCATCGCCGGCCGTGCCGCCAATGCCGCTGAAACTGTCGGTTACCGTGCAGGAGCAATCGGAATAAACGAACTGCTGGAGGCGGTCCCTCAGTTGACGGACATAGCAGAGGTGACCGGTGAAACTGTCGCCTCTATCGACAGCAAGGATATGACTGAGGCTCTCATGATAAAGCTGGCACGACGCACTGAAGAGTGTCTTCTTGATGACTCAATAGATGGTATCGTCATCACTCACGGCACGGATACTCTTGAGGAAAGCGCGTTCTTCCTTTCACTTACACTTTCCTCAGCCAAACCCGTCATTTTTACAGGTGCCATGCGCCCCGCAACGGCATTGAGTGCGGACGGCCCATTAAATCTTTTGGACGCAGTTCACACTGCCTCTTCTCCGGATGCAAAAAACCGCGGCATCCTGGTGGTCATGAACGGAACTATTCATGATGCTTCAGATGTAACAAAGCGCCATACTTCCCGTGTTGACACCTTCCAATCTCCGAACCGGGGAGCAATCGGAGCTGTTACCGGAGGTCATGTTCATTTCTTCTATACTGCCGCTCCTGTTCATAATCTCTTTCCGATACCGTCAGGACCTCTTCCTGAGGTGGAAATACTGTACGGCCATGAAAATGAATCCCGCATCCTCGTAGATGCATTGATTAACAGCAAAGTCAGCGGCATAATATACGCAGGAACAGGCATGGGAAGTATTTCAGAGACGGTTCTACCTGCATTGCGTGAAGCGCAGGAGCAAGGAATAGCTGTTGTTCGTGCCAGCCGCACCGGAAGCGGAGCTGTCATACCGACGTCAGATTATCCTCTTCCGTTCATTTCAGCAGGCACACTTGTACCTCAAAAATCCCGCATACTGTTACAACTTTTGTTAGTAAAAAAGATGAATCCAAGTGAAATCCAACATGTATTCAATTTATATTGAACAAATGTCTATTGTAATCAACACTCTACCATGATAATATAATAAAATAGTTAAAGAAACCTGCCGGTCTTTGACGGCAGGTTCTTTTTATCCATAAACCGGAGGTCATTATCTTTTATGAAACAGGAACCCGTAAATTCAAAAGAATCAATCGAAGAACAAAAAGCCCAGGAGCTTTTGGAGGAAAACGACGCCGATTCGCGCATGAGAATCTACAGCGGGCTTGCGGATAAGCTCATCGTAGTACTGCTCTGTGTATGGACGGCTTTCCAGCTTTATTTCACAACGGTTGGCGCAATAAGTGCCATAAATCTGCGCGCGTTTCACTGCATTTTTCTTCTGGTTTTCACTTTTCTTCTTTTCCCAACCTATAAAAAAGAAAAGCGCCGCCGTACGTTCCCTCCTATATGGGATTTTGCCTTTATAGGAGTATCCGTTGGAAGCTTTTTATATCTTGTCCTTAATTATACACGCATCGCCCAGACGGGCGGACGTGTATCGGATATGGAGCTGGCAATTGCAGGAGCCGCCCTTGTCTGCGTTTTTGAGGCCGCGCGCCGTGCCTCCGGCAATCTTGCCATTCTCGCTCTCGTATTTTTGGGATACAACTGGTTTGGCGCATATCTCCCGGGCTATCTCGGGCATAACGGGTTTACTCTTAAACGAATCCTCGTGACACAGTTCTGGGGAACTCAGGGTGTTCTCGGAACAGGTATCGGTGTATCGGCAACATACATTTTTCTTTTCGTACTGTTCGGAGCTTTTCTCAAATACAGCGGTTTTTCCAAGTTCATTAACGATTTCTCGCTGACACTTGTAGGTCAGACCTCTGGCGGCCCTGCAAAGGTTGCAGTCGTCGCATCGGCACTCCTTGGAATGATTAACGGTTCTGCCATCGCAAACGTCGCTACAACCGGCACAATCACAATTCCTCTGATGAAGCGTACAGGGTACAAGAAGGAATTCGCAGGTGCCGTAGAGGCAGTTGCTTCTACAGGAGGTCAGTTCTGTCCTCCTATTATGGGAGCTGTCGGCTTCGTAATGGCTGAGTTTTTGAACCTTTCCTACGCAAAGGTCATGGTAGCAGCAATCGTTCCTGCACTTCTTTATTATGTAGGCCTTCTTCTTGCCGTACATTTCGAAGCCAAGCGTCTCGGTCTTTCCGGACTTTCAAAGGAAAATATACCTGATGCCATGGTAGTACTCAAAGAACAGGGACATCTTGTTCTTCCTCTTGTCTCCCTCATTGGCATGATGTTCGCGGGCTTCACGCCTCTTTATGCGGCGGTTCTTTCTATTTTTGTAACAATAGGAGCCAGCTGGCTCCGCAAGGAAACACGCATGACCCCTGCAATTATTCTGCAGGCTGTTGTAGAAGGTTCAAGAAGTGCCATATCCGTCGGCGTATGCTGCGTTATTATAGGTGTCATTATCGGTACGGTTACCCTCACAAGCATGGGCCTCAACATGGGGTATCTGATTCTTTCGCTGATTGATAACGGAAGCATATACATGACAGGTCTTCTCGTCATGATCATGTCCTGCATCCTCGGAATGGGTGTCCCGGGCGTTGCTGCCTATGTCATAGTTCAGGCGGTTGCTGTTCCTGTCCTTATAAAGGCCGGAACAATCCCCATCATTGCCCACATGTTCTGCCTTATTTATGCCTGCCTCTCGAATATCACTCCGCCTGTCGCCATGAGCGCCTACGTTGCCTCCGGCATTGCAGGCTCAGACCAGACAAAAACAGGTATTTGGGCTGTAAGACTTGGACTCATAGGTTTTTTGATCCCGTTCTTTTTCCTCGACAATCCGATTCTTCTCATCGGTGTTGATCCGAACGCGACAGTAAGCGCGACACTTTGGACTCTTGCTTCGGCGCTCCTTGGCACAGCCTCACTGGTAATGGGGCTTGAAGGCTGGATTTTCGGACAGGCTTCCATTATTGAACGTCTGCTCCTCATCGCCGCAGCCCCATTCCTTCTTTTGCCGGGACTTTCAACAGACTTTATCGGTATCGGGCTCTTCGCTGCCGTAATCATTTTTCAGTTTATCCGCTGCCGCCGCCATCAAACGTCCGCAGCTGAATGACAACCATATCAAAGGGGGAATTTTTCCATGAATTTCAAATCTCTGAAGCGTGCCGTATCAGTATCACTGGCCGCCCTTTTCGTTGCCGGTGCAGTCGCCGGCTGCGGCGGCGGTGAAAAAAAGGACGCAGGCTCCGCTCAAAAGCCCGCCGCAGGACAGACAGTCAAAATCAACTTTCCGACAGCTTCCGCGTCAGGCGCGCTCTACGCCGTCGGCGCAGCCATCACAAATATGTGGAACCAGAACGTTCCCGGTGTAAATGCTGCAAGCCAGGCATCCGCAGGCGGTATTGCTAACCTTGGAATGGTAGCTGACGGAGAAGCTCAGGTATCCATCGCCATAAGCAGCAACTGCTATCAGGCGCTTAACGGAACTGACAGCTTCAAGGATCACGCTTTCAAGGATTTTCGTGCAATCGGCGGTCTTTACATGAACCCGAATCAGGTAGTTGTTACGAAAGCTTCCGGCATTTCCAAGCTCTCTGATGTAAAAGGAAAGCATTTTGCCGTTGCCTCCGCAGGCTCCAGTGTCTACAACGAGTGCCAGACACATTTTACAGCAGCAGGCCTGAATTTCCCTGATGATATGAAATGTGAATATATCACATTCACAGATGCAGCCGACATGCTCCAGAACGGAAGCATTGACGGCGCGTGGATTATGTCCGGTGCCCCTGCTTCTGCCGTGTCCCAGGCACTTACCGCGAACTGCACTCTCGTAAATATTGATGATGCGGTTCTCAAAGCACTGAAGGAAAAATATCCCTGGTACGCTCCATACACGATTCCTGCAGGAACATATCCGAATCAGGACAAGGATGTACAGACCTCCGCAATCAAGATGGTCATGTTCACCCGCGCCGATATGCCTGAGGATGTTGTATATAATCTCACGAAATCCTTCTGGGAACACATTGATGAGCTTGGTGCATCCCAGAAAAATCTCAAGGGGCTGAAGCCTGCCGATGCCGTCAAGGATATCGCAAACCTCCCGCTCCATCCGGGTGCCGAAAAATATTATAAAGAAATCGGCGTGCTGAAATAATCGCAGCAAAAAATCCTGCCGCAGTCATAAGACTGTGACAGGATTTTTTATTTAAAGCTATTATTTTGTTTTTTTGCTTCCCAGCACGATTTTGCTGAATATTGCAAGCATCGAAATGAAAACGGCAAGGCCGAGCCATTCTGCCGTATCCGCGAAATCCTTGCCTACAAGGGCCAGCGGTGTATCACTGCCGCCACCGGTTACGGAAACAACAATAACTCCTGCCAGAACAACGCCTACAAGCGATTCTCCGACTATAAGTCCCGAGGCAAAAAGCGTACCGCGGCGTTTTCCTGCTTCCAGAGCCTCATCTCCAGCTTTTTCCTTGAGATGATTATTAAGGAAATACCCAAGCACAGCTCCGATAACAAGCGGAGTCTGTACGGACGGCGGGAGATAAATTCCCATGCCAACCGCCAATGGAGGCATACACATGTAGCGTGTGTATCGCTTCAGCATAAGGTCAATAACTACAAGCAATACGCCGAGTCCAAGCCCAAGGAAAATATATTCCCAGGCCAGCTGATTCGAGAAAATACCCTTTGCAATAGTTGTCATGAGGCCTGCCTGCGGAGCCGCAAGTGCCTGAGCCGGATCCATGTCCGGTCTCGGAAGCGCGCCTGTGAACCCATACGCTTCATAGAGAAGATTCAGAACCGGTGCGATAACCAGGGCACCGACAACGCATCCCAGAAGAAGCGCAACCTGCTGCCGCCACGGGGTAGCTCCGACCATGTAGCCTGTTTTAAGGTCCTGCATATTATCGTTTGAAATGCAGGCAATCGCCAGAATAATCGACGTAACAAATATTGCCGTGGCAGTCGCAAAGGTTTCTCCTCTCGGAATATCAAAAATCCCGAAGGATGAGCACATCGCATACATAACCAGCGACGAAACTATTATACCAATGATGCCGATACCCGAGATAGGGCTTGATGATGTACCGACAAGACCGGCCATATACGCGCAGGCAGCCGCCACAAAAAAGCCCATGAGTACAGCAACACCGACACCCACTACCACAAATGCAAGAGTCTGCCCGGCAGGAAGATCCTGCGGACTTACAAAGGCATAAAAAATTCCCAGAAGTCCGATGAGCGTTGCAAGGAATACAAGCCCCGTGCTTTTCATGGACATATCAATATCCATGCGGTGCTTTTCCTTTTCTGTCTGCGGCATCCTCACCGACGCCAGCGATTCCTTTACACCGTCAATAACAGGCTTCGCCATGGTGATAAGCGTCCATATTGCCGCCACAGCCATAGCGCCTGCTCCGATAAGGCGGACACGATCCTGATAGACCGAAGCTGCAAACTTCTGCAGCGTAAGGCCGTCAGGTACTGCCTCGGTCATTGTATAAAAAGGAACGAAGCCTGCCCATGCGATAAGAATACCCACAAGCATGGCAATACCGCTCGCAAGGCCAATCAGATATCCTGCTCCCACGAGTGCCGTAGAATAACCGACAGGGAACTGAGTCATGCCGCTGCCTACACGGAACCACAGCGAGAGACTGTCTGACAGAAGATGAAATCCACTGGAGCAAAGAGCCACAATTCCAGCGACAAATCCACCGGAAAAGATTTCCTTCAGTCCGTTCGAGCCGCTCTTCCCAGTCGAGCTTCCGACCTTAAGAATCTCGGCCGCCGCGACTCCCTCAGGATAGGTAAGATCGCTGTGTACGACCATCGCCCGGCGCAGAGGAATCGTAAACAGCACACCGAGACAGCCTCCGCATGCCGAAACAAGAAGCGTCTGCCAAAATTCAAAGCCATGCCAGTAACCGATCATAAGCATACCCGGAATGATGAATATGATGGCAGAGAGAGTGCCCGCCGCCGATGCCTGCGTCTGTACCATGTTGTTCTCGAGGATATTTGAATCCTTGGCCATCTTCAGAATGGCCATCGAGATGACAGCAGCCGGAATCGCCGACGAAAATGTCAGACCGACCTTAAGTCCGAGGTAGACATTCGATGCTGTGAAGATAACGGTCAAAATCGCACCAAGCACCATACCACGAACCGTGAGTTCAGGCAGACGAAGCTCGTGCTGCATGAACTCGTTTTGTTCATTATTCATTTGTGAAATCCCCTTACAATATGATTCAGACGCAGGAAACGGTCCCGCGCCGCACTGCCCTCCTTTCATTTAACACAACGTCATTTATTATAGCACAGGCAGGGACATTCGTCCAAAGAAAAAAGACGTTTCAATGAGTCGAAACGTCTTCCATTCATAATATTAACACTTTTTACGTCAGCAAATTCTCGGTACAAGGCCGCCCATAGGCATTTCAACGATGCGGATTCCGCCAAACTCTGTTCTGAGTCCGACCTGTCCCCGGGCTTCCTCTGTAGTATGTCCCAGCACGCAGGCATTTTTGCCATACTTGTCCTTGCGCATGACATCGAGAAGCTTTTCCGTATCCTCATGAGGTACTATTGCAATGAGCTTTCCTTCATTCGCAAGATACAAGGGGTCGAATCCCAAAAGCTCACACACGCCGCGCACCTCTTCCCGTACAGGCACAGCATCCTCATCAATGAGAATACCCACCTTTGCCTGATTTGCAAGTTCATTAAGAACCGCCGCAGCGCCGCCGCGTGTCGGATCACGCAGCACAGCTATATTCGGCACCGCTTCAAGCATCGCCTTGACGAGATGGTTAAGAGGCGCCGCATCGCTTTGAACAGTTTCCGGAAGACTGATTCCATGCCGCTGTCCCATGATGGTTGCCGCATGGTCACCGAGATAGCCCGATACAATTACATCCATCCCCGGTTTTACGTTAAGGGGAGAAATATCTGTTCCCTCTATGATATTCCCGACCCCGGCCGTATTGAGGTAAACTCCGTCACCTGCTCCGCGTCCGACAACCTTCGTGTCTCCCGTGACGATACTGATACCTGCCTCATCTGCTGCCTTCCTCACATCGGCAAGTACTCGTTTAAGGCTCTCAACAGAAAATCCTTCCTCCAGAATCATACCCAGCGAAAGATATTTTGCCTCTGCTCCCGTCATTGCGAGGTCATTTACCGTACCGCACACCGCAAGTCTTCCTATACTTCCCCCCGGAAAAAACATTGGCTGAACAACATAGGAATCTGTAGTAAAAGCAATACGCCCGCTCATGGAAAGCTGCGCGCCGTCATGAAGTCCGTTCAAAATCGGATTCCCCAGCGCGGGAAGAACTATCTCCTCCATGAGCTTTGCGCTCATACTGCCTCCTGCACCGTGGGAAAGCTGTATCTCATTTTCCATATTGGAACTTTCCTCCTCCGTATTTGTACCAAGCCGCACATACACCCTCCACAGATACCATACACGGTCCAATGGAATGTTCAGGCACACACGCCTTGCCGAAAAGCGGACAGTCATGAGGTGTAACCTTTCCGCTCAAAACCTCTCCGCAGCGGCATGCGGTATTTTTTTCCACACGAGGAATATCAAGAGGACGGACAAAGCTTATATCGTACTCCCGCCATTCCTTTTTCACCTGCAGCCCTGATGCGGGAATCATACCAAGCCCTCTCCATTCGCTGTCCGCTGGCTCATAAACCATATCAAGTATTTTACGTGCCGCGGGGTTTCCCTCAGCACGTACGACTTTTCCATATTCGTTGAGCACTTTTGCTTCACCGCTGACTGTCATCTGTGTCAGACGATAAACAGCTCTTAGTATCTCCAGCGGCTCAAAGCCGGCCACTACTCCGGGAAGCTTATACTCATCTGCGAGGAAAGCGAAATCATCCGTCCCTGTAACTACCGCAACATGTCCCGGCAGCAGGAACCCGTCAATACGCATTTCAGGATCAGCCAGAAGGCTTTTCATGGCAGGCGGAACAAGCTTCTGCGCAGAAAGTACATAGAAGTTTTCAATTCCCTGCTCCTTTGCCGCGATTACAACGGCAGCCGCCGTAGGCGCCGTGGTCTCAAAGCCTACGGCAAGGAAAATAACCTTTTTGTTGGGATTTTCCTTTGCAATCGGCAGGCTGTCGAGGGGCGAATACACCACGCGGATATCAGCACCCTCTGCCATAGCCTCGCTGAGGCTTGATTTGCTCCCCGGCACCTTCAGCATGTCTCCGAAGGTTGTAATAATAACGTCCTCCTGCTTTGCGTATGCAATCGCCGTATCCATATAGATATCAGGTGTAACGCATACAGGACAGCCCGGTCCCGAAACGAGCTCAACACTCTCCGGAAGAATCTGTCGGAGCCCCGCACGAAAGATAGATACCGTATGAGTACCGCAGACCTCCATGTAACGCACGGTACGTCCGAGGGACTCGATATTTTTTTTGATACCCGCCAAAAGCTCGCGTCCAAGGACGTGCAAATCTACTTTTTCTGTCATGGCACTATCCTCGAAGATGCCCGTTCATTTTCAGGAAGCTCAGTCATAGTACGTTCCGCGCCATTCATTTCAGCCCACAGCGCATTTGTTTCAGCCACATCCTGCTCTGTCACAAACTGCATGGCAAAGCCTGCATGAACGAGCACATAGTCGCCCACCTTTGCCTCCGGAAGAAGCATAATACTGGCAGGGCGCTGTACCCCGCGCACCTCTACCGTTGCCATCCGGTCTTTTATTTCAATCACCTTTGCAGGTACTGCAAGACACATAATACTCTCCTTTTAATACCTTCATTAATTCTCTGTCATTTCCGCGGCTGAGGTTTAACGCCCCAGTCCGAAAGCTCTTTAACCGCCATATCACAAAGCTCCGGAACTCTGGCTGCAAGCGTATCGGAAAGCTCCATCCCGGCATCAAGGTTTTCAGGAACAGCCCCAATTACAACCGTTTCAGGCATTTCATGACCACCGAATTTAAATACAGTCAGGACATCCTGTATACCGATTTCATGTGCCGAAAGCTTTTCGTTAAAATGGTTGGAAACTCCATCTCCCGAGAAGCGGTACACCTTTCCCGGCGTATCTCCTGCCACCGCGTCTATTACGAGAAGCTTCTTCGTCCCGGACACGAACCTCAGAAGCTCCATCCCGAGAGTCCCGCCATCCAAAAGCTGCACATTTTCAGGCCATTCGTATTTTTCCTGAAGTGCCTCTACGACACGAACGCCAAAGCCCTCATCCCTAAGCACAATATTTCCTACTCCGAGCACTGTAATCTCAGGTGCGGAAACCGGATCAATTACGCTCACCTTGCAGCCTCCTTTGCCTTCTTAACCTGCGCACGCAGCCAGTCCAGCCATGCGTCCAGCCCTTCGCCTGTACGTGCCGAAACCGAAAGCACCGAAGCGCCGGGGTGAATCGTCGTAATATCTTCAACAGCTTCCTCTACACTGAAATCCGTATAGGGAAGCAAATCTACCTTATTTAAAATTGCCAGTGACGACTCCTTAAAAATCAAAGGATATTTCATGGGTTTGTCGTTTCCCTCGGTAATTGAAAGAACCGTAACCTTCGCCTGCTCGCCCAAAGCAAATTCAGCGGGACAGACCAGATTTCCGACATTTTCAATAACAAGCATATCCATGGACTGCCAGTCAATATCCGAAAGAGCCTTTTCAATCATAGGCGCCTCAAGATGACACCCGCCGCTGGTGTTAACCTGAATTACCTCCGCTCCGTGCTTTGCAATCCTGTCCGCATCCTTCGATGTGAAAAGATCCCCCTCAATGACAGCAATCTTCATTTCCTTTGCAAGCTTTTCAAGCGTGCGCTCCAAAAGTGTTGTTTTTCCGGAGCCGGGAGAACCAAGAAGATTCATCACAAAAATTCCATGTGCCGCAAGCTTGTCATGGATAGATTCTGCAATCTTATCATTTTCTCCCAGTACATCCTGCATGACCTTGACTTCCATCTGCTCACTCCATTTCAAGATAATCTACCCGCATCTCGCGTCCTGAAACTGTATCAAGCACCCCTCCGCAGTCAGGGCAGATAAAATTATATTTTTCGATAGGACGTTCTTTGCCGCACATGGTACATCGGCCAACGAGAGGAACATGTTTTATAACTACCTCTGCGTTTTCTGCCACAGTACCTTTTTTCACAACTCCGAGGCAGAACTCCAGCGAGTCTGTTTCAACCCCCGCCATATCGCCGATAAGGAGAGCAATCTTCGTTACCTTCTTAGCTCCGTTCTGCTCAGCGTAGTTCTTCGTGATATCGAGTATTCCCTCCGCTAGCGACATCTCGTGCATCCGTCCACCTCCTAATATATCCTTGTCTGCATTTTATCACAAGTACTCGGATATTTATTCTAAAAAAAGGGGACGCCCTTCGGCGTCCCCTCGGAAAATCATTACAATCCGGCTTCGAGACCGTTATCCGAAAATACCTTGATGATTTCCGTCATTTTTGTCTTGGACGGATTATAATCAATTGTCGTTTCTCCCTCATGCCAGTGAATATGAACATACATTACTCCCGGCAGTCCGAGAAGCGCCTTCTCAACCGTCTTTGCACTTTCTTCCGTATATCCTTCGGTAATAAACTGCAGACGGGTATTTCCGTTATTCTGGCCGCAGCCGCATTCTTTACACATCAGCGAATTCCTCCATATATTTATTTCGTTTTGGGAGGCTCAACCTCACAGGCGTCCTTCGGTTCATGCTCCAGGAGCTTGGTACCATTGAACATACTGGAAATTTCGCCCTCGCCCTCCATGAAATCCGCGCGGATAGCCATGTAAATATGACCGATAACGAAGAGCATGATACCCCATGCGCAGTAGTGATGTACCACATGAGTCATGTACTCTCCGCCGAGCACCGTGTTCACCCAGCCGAACAGGAAGCCTCCGATAGTGTTCGGGTCTGCCATGTTGTACATAGCAAAGCCCGTAACGATCTCGATTGCTGCCATAACGTAAAGTCCTGCATAGGACATACGCGCCAACGGGTTTCTGAGGAACGGTGCATGGGATTTCTTCAGAAGCATATAATGAAGTGCCACATCAACAGTTTCAGAGTAGAAATGGCCTTCCAAAACACGCGGGAACAGACGGTCGCCGCGGTTGATGATATATCCGTAGACGCGGAGAATCAACGAAGCACAGAACACGAACGCCGCAAGGAAATGCACGCTTCGTGTCACATCAACGAGGAACAGCGTATACGTAGGTTCAAGAGCGTTGATGTAAACCGGCTTCGTGATTAAAAGCCCGGAAACAAACATCACAAGGATGCTTACTGCCATAATCCAGTGGAATATCCGCAGGAACGGACTGAAGAGGTAATATATCCTCCGTTCTTCCTTAACCATATTCACTCACCTCTCTCAGGCGTCGACATGCATGCCGCCGTATGGATCGGTCGTAACAACATTAATCTTTTCGCCCTTCTCATTGAAAAGATGCGTTGCACATGCCATGCACGGATCAAAGGAGCGGATGACCTTGACGATTTCAAGCGGCTTGTCTGCGATTTTGACCTTCGTGTCCATCATAGCCAGCTCGTATGCACCGTGGCCCGCCTTGTCGTCTCTCGGGCATGCGTTCCATGTAGTCGGAACAACACACTGATAATTGGAAATCTTGCCGTTCTCGATTGTTATCCAGTGGCTGAGACCTCCGCGCGGTGCTTCGTAGAGACCAACACCGACAGCACGTTTAGGCCATGTGGACGGATCCCATTTATCCATGGAAGCAACCTGTGTATCGCCGCTCTTGATATTCTCGATGAGCTTATCGAAGAAGAACTTCTCGACCTCAGCATTGAGCTGGCAGTCAAGAGCACGGGCAGCCGTACGGCCGACCATAGTCGGGAGCCATACCTCAGGAGCCAGTCCGAGAACCTTCGAAACTGCCTCAATCTGATCTACCATCATCTTCTCTGCCCATGTCATATCAGGCAGGAGTCCCTGTTTAGCCTTTGTATAGATGATGATGTAGTGAGCCAGCGGACCGACCTCACACATCTTCATGTGCCACAGCGGAGTCTTGAGCCAGGAGTACTTGCCTTTCTCGTTAAGCTCTTTCCAGTCTGTAGGTGTACCGACCTTCGGACCCGTGTATTTGGCCTTCGTCTGGCCTTCCCACGGATGACGCGGCTGAGCATCTCCGTCTTTTCCTTCATATTCGTACCATGCGTGTGTAACAGCCTCGCCGAATACCTCAGGATTCTTGAGGTCGTCGCCCGTAATCTCAGTGAACTTCGCCTTCATGACACCCTGACCGAAGTTTTCAACAACACCGTTGCTGCGGATAAGGAGATTCTTGAAGAAGGTTCCGTCCTGAGTCGTCGAAGTCGTCTCAAGCGGGAACTGACCAAATGCCATAACGCGTTCTTTTGCAAGACCGCCGCCGTCTGTCATGCCCTTCTGGACATAAATGTGACCGATGGCAAGAAGGTCAGGCAGATAATATTCATTTACGAGAGTACGCGCCAAATTAACCGCACGGTCAACGATATCAAGACGTGCCGTATTTATCGGCGAGTTGCCGTCGTCCATGGAAATGGAGCATGGCATACCGCCTACAACATAATGCGGATGCGGATTCTTACCGCCGAATACAACATGCGGAGTAACAAGCTCGCGCTGCTTGTCCAGCATCTCAACATAATGAGCAACTGCCATCAGGTGAACCTCAGGCGGAAGCAGATTATAGTCCGGATGATCCCACCACTGCGCGGAGAAGATACCCAGCTGGCCGCTCTCAACAATTGCCTTTACCTTATCCTGAATACCTTTGAAATAGGACGGCGTAGCACGGGGAACTTCCTTGCGGAATGCCTCCGTTACCGTACCTGCCGGGCCGCTGAAAGGAAGCTTGTAGGTCTTCAGTACAGCGTTCTGAAGATTTGCCGTTGCTTCCGGGTTTGCTGAAAGAGCAGCAACCGGGCTGACCCAGTCAAGGGCATGCAGATGATAGAAATGAACGATATGGTCCTGCACCGTAAGTGACGCAGCCATAATATTACGGATGTAATTACCGTTTTTCGGAATCTTGATTCCGAGAGCATCCTCTACCGCACGGACGCATGCAAGAGCATGAGCCGTCGTGCAGACACCGCAGATACGCTGGATATATGCCCAGGCATCACGCGGATCACGGTCGTGCAGGATAAGCTCAAGACCGCGCCATGCTGTACCGCTGGAAATGGAATCGGTTACCTTTCCGGAAGCTTCATCCACCTGCATCTCTACGCGCAGATGGCCTTCAATTCTCGTTACCGGATCAACTACTACGTGTTTCATTTATTGCCCACCTGCTCTTTCCCATTTTCTTTATCTTTATCACGCTGCTGTTTCTGTACAACACTTGCTGCCGCATGAACAGCAACACCGGCTGCCGTTGCAACCGCGAGACCTGCGCCGATTTTGTCGATATCGCCCAGCGGCCCGTATTCCGGCAGACGTGCGAACATTGGTCCCTCGTCCCAGAAATGAGCATTTGAGCAGCCGATGCAGGCAGCACCGGACTGAATCGGATAGGACATGCCCTGATACCAGCGCAAATTGCCGCAGGAATTATATGTTTCAGGTCCGCGGCATCCGAGCTTATAAAGGCACCAGCCTTTTTTAGCGCCCTCGTCATCATAGCTGTCTGCGAACATACCCGCATCGAAGAACGGACGGCGGTAGCATGTATCATGAATACGGTTTCCATAGAACTGCTTTGGACGACCTTCGGAATCCAGTGGCGGAATCTTGCCGAACAAAGCAACATGCATTACAACGCCTGTCATAACCTCAGGAATCGGTGGGCAGCCCGGCACGTTGATGATAGGCTTCGTGCCTGTGTAATGTTTGATACCCGCAGAGCCTGTCGGGTTCGGTTTTGCCCCCTGAATACCGCCGTCTGTTGCACACGTACCATACGCAATAATAGCGGCTGCTCCCTTTGCAACACGCTGCAGCGTTTCAACAAACGGTTTTCCGCCTGACATGCAGAACGTACCGTTATCAGTAGTAGATACGGCGCCCTCTACAGCCAAAATGTACTGACCCCAGTATTTTTTCACTGTTTCCTCAAGATGATGCTCGAACGGCTCTCCGCTTCCTGCGCTAAGCAGATGATCATATTCAAGTGCAATATTCGTCAGCACCAGATCCGATGCCAACGGTGCGCCGGAACGGATGAAGGACTCATCGCAGCCCGTGCACTCATGACCATGAAGCCAGATAACAACCGGCAGAGGTTTCTTCTCCGCTGCCTCTACAACCTTTGACACCATGTCGGTGCTCAATCCCATCATAGTCGTCAGCGCAACACATCCCTTAATGAATGTACGGCGGCTCAGACCTCTGCGCAGATAGGATTCCAACATTGTTTCCCGCTTTTCCACGCTCTCTTACCTCCTTAAAATCATCGCTTGTCCGGGCGCATAATTTTTTATGATTCACCGCATGACAATAACTGACCTTTATATATACTAACGTAAATATTCGACGTTGTCAGTATATAATCCTCTTTTTTTTTCAAGTTTTTTCCTTTTTTGAAAAGTTTTTTGAAACGTACATGTTTTTATTGTATAATTCAAATTTCATAAATATTTCTTAATGTTCAGTCATTTTGCCATGCCCTACTGGCTTGCGTTTTTATAAAAACTGCGCTATACTGGTTTTTGTTCATACAAGTGGGGACGTAGCTCAGCTGGGAGAGCGTTCGGTTCGCATCCGAGAGGTCGAGAGTTCAATCCTCTTCGTCTCCACCAGAAATTTATAACGCTGAAGCATACGCTTCGGCGTTTTTATTTTAAAACACAACGCTATAACTCAAAAGGCGGAATCCAAACAACGGATTCCGCCTTTATATTTAACCAACAAAACACTCTTTAATTTTATACGCCGAAAAAACACCGTTCATCAGAGCCTTAAGATTTTTCAGCTCTCGAAATCGAAGGCATCACGCACATACCAACATTATCAGCCTCACCCTGTTACAATGTCTCCAGCGTCTTCCGGATAAAGCTCTACTTCTCCTCCTCCGTTTTCCCAAAAAACTATTAGAGCCTCCACTGCACTTTCATAAATACTGTCATCAGAAATTGCTAAACTTCCACTTAAAAAGAATTCCTGATAGTGTCCATCATACACCTGATACAAGCCATACTCTGACATAAAGAAACTTTCAGCGCCCTTTAACCAAAATGTATTATCCCATATTTTTTTCAATTCGGATTCCGAGCCCTTACGATATGTGTAAATTTCAACAGGATACGGACATTCCCGCGACGGTTCCCGAACAACCGGTGCAGGCTCAGGAGACGAAGGATTATTTTCCTTGCGCAACCATTCGTCATGGCATGGGTTGAGCCATTCAATCTTCACATTGTCGTGATCCAGAACAGTCAATCGACAGAGGTATCGATAAAAGCCGTGGCCGCTTCCATCATAAAGCAAAAAAGTATTTGGTTTTCCCTCGTCATCGTACCCGATAATGTCAAACTGAACGGTAGAGGCCCAACATCCCCGAAGAACCCCCTCATGATACTTTGACGTAGTTCTTCCATCGTGTTCAAAGTAAAGAAACTGCGCTGCAACGTACTCTCTATGCAATTCTTTAGATGGACGATTTCTCCATATTGCCACACCACCATGATAGTCAGGTCCATGCCACCGCGGCACAAACTCAATCCTGCCTGAGCCTGTACCACCCGCAGCAGACGGATATCCGGCACCGTTTTCCAGTGATATCGGTGCTTTTTCTTCAACCGGCGGAGCTGTTTTTTCCTGAATTTTGCTCATCAAAGCCTGCACTTGCTGATTGTCAGGGTCTAACTCCATAACTTTTTGGCAATCCGCCAGCGCTCTGTCATAATACCCCTTAGTCATATATTCTTCAGCACGCCTTTTATAAGCAGGAATGTAATTGGGGTTAAGTCTGATGGCGTACGAATAATGCTTTATCGCGTCAGCAACACAGTCCCCCTCATAACGTCTATCTAATCTTCCAGCCGTTATACAGTACTCGCCCCAAACATAATGTGCATCCGCACACATTGGATCTCTTTCCAGCGCCCATTTACAATTTCTCACCGTTTCAGGCCATCGTCTTTGATTTAAGTAAGTAATCGCGCGCCATACATAAGCCTCAGCCTTATGCTCTAACTCTATTGCCGCTGTAAAATGCTTCCGTGCTTTTTCCCAATCCTTCTTTTCCGCATACAATGCCCCCAGATCCATGTGCAAAGAAGCATTTTTATCATCCATCTCTATAGCTTTCTTGTAATCCTCAATTGCCAAATCATACTGTTTATTATTGTAGTATTCCATTGCCCGTTTAGCGTATCCGACCGACGTTACCGGTTCGGCCGCAAATGCTGTTGCTGAACTAAGAAATACCATCAGCATCGCAAATACTGCCAGTATAAATTTCTTACCCTGAAAAATCATGACCCCACTCCCTTAAAATAATATTGTTTTCACACATTGAAAACATCATGACGATTTAGGATGCCGGAGATATTCTCACCTCCTGTTATTTATTCCTGTAACCTACTATGCAAAACTATTCCTGCAATACAAGGACGAAGAACATCTTTTGCCAGTTCATGGTTAATGTACTCCCCACAATTACATTCTACCCCCCCTCAAAGACACGTCAAGAAATTGTAAAACTCATTTAAAATTTCCTTCAAAAAGCCACAGCAGACGCGAAACACCCCAAAAATTCGTATAAACGCAAAAGGCGGAATCCAAACAACGGATTCCGCCTTTTTAAACATTAAATTTTTGCTATACATTAGCAAGCAAGCTTGTAATCAAGCTCAAACGTCCCATCATATGCGGGCGCGCAAGTTTCCACCAGCAAAATTACGGCTCAGGCAGCATCGGATCGGGCGGATTCCCGTAACGGGCATCCCACTCACGGCTGAAAATGCGGTGGTTGAAGACATTGGCGGCAATGAAAGCCTTGCTTTCCTCCGCTGCCGGAACCATGAATCAGCGTCTGCCAGAATGCTGAACTCGTCCGTGCTGTAGAAGATAAGCACAGGAACATGGTTCATAGTGTTTTCGCCATTAGAGAAAAGCACGAATTTTCAATTTTGCACTATAGCTTCATGGATTCTATTGTATCTCAAGTACTTAAATTTTCTCTTAGACTGAATTCTCCAATTTACGACACAGTGTGGTAATATTGTGTTACAGGAAATTTTTTTGTACTTATCAGGAGGCCTTATGGAACTTCGTCAACTTCAGTACTTTCTCTCCTGCGCCCGCTGCGGTTCTTTGACCACGGCAGCAGAGGAGCTTTTTACCACACAGCCCCACGTCAGCATGGTCATCCGCGAGCTTGAGCATGAAATCGGCACGCGCCTTTTTATCCGCCGTTCCACGGGCGTAGAGCTTACGGAAGCAGGAGAACGGGTCTACGGCTACGCTCTCCGGGCTCTGAGAAACGCCGAGCTTTTTGCTTCAATAGGAATGGAGCAGCGCGAGCATACTCTGCGCGTCGCTACGAACAACAGCAGCAACATGGCGGTTATGCTCACTGCCTTTTACAATGAATTCACAAAAAACAATAAATCGGAAAATGAGGCCAAGGAGCTTTACATGCGTTTCACAGAATGCGGTATAGAGAAAATGATTGCGCTGCTTTCGGCGCACGAATATGACCTTGGCTTCCTTTTCGTTCCCGACACAAAACGCTCCGCTCTCAGCTATCTGATTGACCGCCATCAGCTTGCATTTACTCCTCTCCTTGATACGGATTTGGTTCTTTACGTCGGAATCAATCACCCCCTGGCCTCCCGCACCTCAGTAACAGCCGAGGAGGTCGCGGCCCTTTCATTTATCCAGCTGGAGGACGATTTCTTTACAATAGAGGATTTGCTGGCAGGAGATCCCGCCTTCAGGAAGAAAAGGCTTGAAATAAAGCGTGTCATAAGGACAAACAGCGACCACATGATGATACGGGCGCTGGATAAAACCGAGCTTTGCAACCTTGGAAGCTACTGGCTGAAGGACGTTTACCGCCAATATGATTTCCGGCGTATTCCCGTTGAAGGAATGGAAAACAGAATCGCCTTCGGGTATCTCTCACGAAAGGGCGAACCTCCTGACGAGGATTCCGCAGCTTTTTTGAAGTATCTCCGCCACGCCCTTGAGCTTGATACCGGAGAATAACATATCACACCAATTCTACGGACTTCTTTTGCAATATGAAATACAGATGGTTGGTGCTCATACCATAACAAATTCTTATGTCTCCCCATAAAAACCCCGAAATATCGAAAATAAGCCCTCTTTGCTATCATAAAAATGAAGTTATGGAGGGCTTCTTTTTATGAAATTTTCAAAGGAACTATATGTAGAACAAGCTCATAAGCTGTCAAAAAAGCTTTTTTCAAAGGAAAAATCCGAACACGATGCCTCTGATGAAATTACTTCAGAAGCCTCTGATGCTGCAGGAATACCATCCAAAACAGGCGAAGTGCTTATGTCAAGCGGTTCTATCCACAGGACACTTTTGATGTATGCTCTGCCGGTGCTCATAATGCAGCTTTTGCAGCAGCTATATAACATTGCTGACTGTGCAGTAATAGGCAGACTCTGCAGTGGGTTCGGTCTGGCCGCGGTAGGTGTTTCAGGTCTTATCCTTGCCGTACACATCAATTTTTTCATAGGTTTTGCCGTAGGAGTAACCTCCGCGGTATCGCAGCTTTTCGGCGCACAGAATTTTGAAAAGCTGCGCGCGATGATTGCAACCTCCATATGGCTGGCAGCGGCTGCCGGTCTTCTTTTGACAATAATCGGAGAGCAGCTTGGAAGTAATTATTTGACGTGGCTCTCCTGCCCCCCGGAGGCCTTCAGCGATGCGCTGCTTTATCTTCGCATATGTCTCTGGGGGCTTGTTCCTCAGCTGGTATATAACGTCGCAAACGGCGTCTTTCGCGCACTTGGCAATACGCGTACACCGCTTTACTGGCTCGCCGCGTCCGCGGTATTGAATATATTTCTCAACCTTATCGTCGTAGGAATTTTTGATTTTGGTCTTGAAGGGGCCGCCTGGACTACTCTTGTATCACAGTGGGCACTGGGATTCGGTATGATTTGGAGACTCACGCGCATAGACGAACGATTCCGTCTCGAAATTACTTCTCCTCTTCTTCCATTCCGCGAGCTTCTTTCTCTACTGCGCCTTGGCATACCGTCAGGAATGCAGGCCGCATTCATGAGTCTTTCATCGCTTTTGATTCAAATCAGCATTGACTCCTTCGGCCCTGCTGCAATGGCAGGAATGGTAATCTACGCGAAAATAGAAGGCTTCCTTTATTATCCTGCCTTCGCCTACGGCATGGCACTGACAGGATTCATAGGGCAGAATTTTGGGGCAGGACGTCTTGACCGCGTGGAAGAGGCTATGCGAGTAAGCCGACGCACGGCAATTTACGGTACGCTCGTTGTATGTGCTGCCCTTATGCTTGTTGCAAAACCGCTTCTCGGATTCTTTACTGAAGACGCGGCCACGCTTTCCAACGGCCTTGCAGCCGTATATTGGACCTTCCCCGTATACTTTCTTTATTCGCTGAACCAGGTATACATAGGCGGCTTAAAAGGTCTTGGTGAAACCGCTGTCCCCATGCTTTCGGCTCTTGCAGCCTACGCCCTTTTCCGCGTTGTCTGGTGCGAGTCTCTGCTGCCTTATTGGCACGATATGGCAGTAATTTACAACGCATATAATGTGAGCTTTGTCATATCACTTATGATTCTCATACCTGCCTACCGCCGTGTGTTTAAACATTCCGAGCACCTGAAGTCAGCGGGGGCAGCGCTCACAATATAATTTCATTTCACAATATCGGCTCCTGCTACGAGAAGAGAAACTGTCTCCGAATGTTTCTCTTCTCATATTTTATTTTATCCGACGCTAAGCACTTATAACACCATGAATAAGTTTTACTTTATCAGCATACTAAATTTGCCTATGGCAAACTTTAATTGAAGGCATTATAATATTTTACCAACAACAACTTACAAAGGCAGGAGCCGGAGCTATGGAAAAAAACGAAACCTTTCGCAGGGCACACGGAGCAAAGCAAAAACAGGAACGCATACGTCAGATTGTTGACGCGGCAGCTGAAATTTATGACAAGGACGGCTATGACGCAGTCACCTTCAGCAGCGTGGGGCGTAAGGTAAATTTTAACCGTGCCAACATATACCACTACTTTCCCAATATTGAAGACATTTTTTTGCTGATTCTCCGAAGAGATATTGAAACCATGGTCTGCGACGCGGAGCAGTCCTTTAAGGATTTTCGTGGCGGTGCAGATTCCTTTGCCGCTGCCTGGGCCGCTTTAATGCTGCGCCATCAGCGCATGCTCTCCCTGTTCTGTGTGGCAAATACTCTTCTGCTTCGAAACGCTACGCCGAAAGCGCACCTGGAATTCCGCGAGGATATTTTCATCAAGTACAACCGGCTCAATGTCATCATAAAAAATATTTTTCCTTCCATGAGCGATGAATCAATAATACAATTTATTGACTATGAAAACAGCTACGCGATGACACTGTACCCTGCCAGTATTGAGTATAAAAAAGCTCAGGGAATACAGATTTTCCCGGATGCCGGATATGGCACCCGCCCATTCGCAGTTCAATACGAACCATACCTGAAAACACTCCTGAAAGCCTTATTGGCAAAGGATACCCCGGTGGGTTAACCACCGGAAATTTTTTTGATTTTTTCTTATTTACATATTGTAAATAAGAAAAAGGTATGCTATTATCTTTTTCGTGCTCAAATGAAAGATTTTATTAATCGTATTTATGAAAGGAAGCGACCACATGAAGAAACACGTAAAAAAGCTCGCAGCAGTCCTGATGTCAGGGGCGCTGCTTTTGGGCGCAGTCGGCTGCGGAGGCGGCGATACGAAAGCTGAGAAGAAAGAAACTCTTCGAATCGGCATTTCAAACTTCGCCGATATCCTTGACCCTGCTGAGCATTCAATAGGATGGGCAGTCATGCGCTACGGCCTCGGTGAAACACTTATCAAATTTGACGAGAAAATGAATGTTCAGCCATGGCTTGCAGAAAGCTGGTCCATCAGCGACGATAAACTTACATGGACAATTAAAGTCCGCGACAATGTAAAATTCTCCAACGGCAAGCCGCTTACGGCAAAGGACTGCAAGGCGTCCATTGAGCGTACTCTTGGCATTTCCGTGGAAGCCCGCGCGTGGGCAAACATAGAGTCCATCACGGCGGAGGGACAGACTCTCACAATCAAAACGACGAAACCAATGCCGAATTTCATCGGTGTTCTCGGTGACCCGTATTTCACTATCATCGATACGGAAGACACCACACACGATATCAAGCGCGATGGCCCGATTTGCACAGGTCCGTACGTCATGAAATCCTTCTCCCGCGACAAGGCAATCATGGAAGCCAATCCATATTACTGGGATGGCACTCCGGCCTTCAAGAAGGTTGAAATCCCGTCCATCGACGACCCGAACACCCGTGCAATGGCTCTGCAGTCCGGTGAAATTGATGCCGCTGTAAATATCGCGTTCGGTGACATGGCACTGTTCAACGATACCAGCAAATACAATGTCAGCACGATTGACTCAATCCGCGACGTTCTTGCACGTATCAATGTAAATGAAGGACGTCCCTTTGCGGACAAGAAAGTCCGTGAGGCCTTCATCTGCTCCCTCGACCGTGAATCCTACAGCAAAACGCTGCTGAAGGGTACATTCACCCCGGGTGGTCCGGCAATGCCGCCTTCCCTGGATTTCGGATTCAACGAAATTGAAAACAAGGATGCGTACAACGTTGACCGTGCCAAGAAGCTCCTCTCCGAGGCTGGCTGGAAGGATACAAACGGTGACGGCATTGTAGATAAGAACGGCAAAAACCTGGAAGTTGATTTTGTTTATTACAGCAGCCGCGCAGAGCTTCCGATTTTTGCCGAAGCCGCACAGGCCGATGCCGCAAAAATCGGAATCAAGGTAAACCTAAAAAATGTTGATTACAACGTAATGGATAAGCTCGGTGTAAGCGGAGATTATGACCTCATGATTTCCAATATCATGACAGAGCAGGCAGGCGATCCGCTGAACTTCCTTAACATGTACTGGCGCAGCAATATCGACGGTCAGAATCCGCAGAACTCCTCCGGATATTCCAACCCGACATATGATGCCCTCGGTGATGCGCTCCGCGTAGAATTCGATAAATCAAAACGCCGCGATATTATCATCAGCATGCAGAAAATAATCATGGATGATGCCGCAGCTATTATCTTCGGATATCCGCAGACAAACATCATAAGCAACAAATCCATCACAGGCGCTAAAATTCAGGCCTGCGACTACTACTGGCTTACAAAAGACTGGAAGCCGGCAAACTGACCCCACTCCATCAGTTTTTACCTCTCTTTCAAAACTGTATGGATGTAATATCGCCGCAGCGAAGCTATTTTCGCTGCGGCATTTTTATTTCCATTTCACGCCAATGTTATTTTTTGTCCTTGGCAAAACATGATTTAAAGCGCTATAACTCGGCAAAAACGCCTCGTGCGACGCGAAGCTAGTACCTTGGGTAAAACGCTGATATATGTAGTTTTGCCCTTGGCAAAACATGATTTAAAGCGCTATAACTCGGCGAAAACGCCTCGTTGAAACGCTGATATATGTAGTTTTGCCCTTGGCAAAACCTGAACAAAGGCGTTATAATCATTTACAAGAAATGATTTTATCGTTTTGGAGGTATTTACCATGCCCGACTATGTACCGACAGGCCGTCATGTTTTCAGCGGCAGGAACCGTATTGATAATGAAATGGTATCTCTTACACCGGATCCGGCAATCATTGCCGCACCCACTGAAGAAGAGCTGAATATTGTTCCGTTGGAGGGCCATGAGGTCGATGATTCTGATGAAATCATGGAAGAAGAGGAATTTGTCGATGAATCACAGGACGATTCCTTCGACGGATCACAGGAAGACACCACAGAAGAAACAGGTCAGGAATATGAACCCGATAGTGAAGACGACACGGAAACCGCTGAAACTCCTGAGGAAATTGCAGCACGTCTTGCAGGCGACCGGGTAAAGGCACAGATGGACAACCTTGAAATCGCCGAAAAGATTGCCTCCGAGGATACACCTAAAGAAGCATCCTCTTCAGAAGAAACTCCTGAAGAGATAGCGGCACGTCTCGCAGCTGACCGTGTTCACGCTCAGGAAATGAATCTTGAGGTAGCAAGAAGCCAGCAGGAGTAACAACAACTGAACAATCAAAACCACCCGTGAAACGGGTGGTTTGCTCAGGCCCTATAAGGGCCAATTACCTGTGGTAGCACCCTAAAGGGCGCATCGAAACAATCTGGCAATCACACTATTATCACTGGCAGCCCCCTACTCGGGGGCTTTTTTCTTAGCCTTTTTTCTCTCGCTTCCCCGTAAACGGGTCCACTGATTCAAATAAACTTAATTGATCATTTGCAATATCATCCTGCAATTGGTTCTGTATAT
>NZ_FQUG01000012.1 GCF_900129225.1 Schwartzia succinivorans DSM 10502
CATCTAAGCGTGAAGCCTGCCTTAAGATGAGGTTTCTCACAGCACAAGCTGGTAAGGCACCTTGAAGACGACAAGGTTGATAGGTTGGGAGTGGAAGTCCCGTGAGGGATGGAGCGGACCAATACTAATATGCCGAGGGCTTGACTTACAAGACTAAAATGTTCGAATCTTCTTCTGTATAGTTTTGAGAGAGCAATCTCTTAACAAAATATATCCGGTGGTGATGCCTACGTGGTTCCACCTGTTCCCATTCCGAACACAGTAGTTAAGCACGTAAAGGCCGAAAGTACTTGGCTGGAGACGGCCCGGGAGGATAGGAAGCTGCCGGTTAAAATGAGCGATACACCTTTTGGTGTGTCGCTTATTTTATTTGCCTTCCCCTTTAGGGGGAGGGGGACCGCGTCAGCGGTGGAGGAGGTACACAGAGGCAAGTCACTATATATGTAGATAGTAGGCAATTTGGGGAACACCTCATCCGAGCCCTACGGGCCCACCTTCTCCTAAAGGAGAAGGCATGCAGGAGAGGAAGGAGCGCAGCGACGCACATCGACGTGCGAGTCGGCTATGCAGGCGTGAACGAAACATAAAGCTATAGAAGAATAAAATGCCAGCTGGATAGGAAGCTGCCGGTTAAAAGAAAAGACACGCCTTTGGGTGTGTCTTTTCTTTTATGTGTATGAGCGTCCTGTCCGACCGGGGCCCCCTACTTGTTGAAACGCTGACAGAGGAAGTTTTGCCCTTGGCAAAACCGGAACAAAGGCGTTATAATACTTCTAAAGAGTATGAAAACTCTATATGTTGATGGAAGGACAATCTATGGAAATAATTGATTTACATACACATTCTACTGTTTCGGACGGAACCTATACACCTTGTGGACTGGTTGAGCTTGCCTCCAAAAGAAATATCCGCGCTTTTGCTTTAACCGACCATGATAATGTAAGCGGTTTGGAAGAGGCAAAGAAAGCTGCCGATAAGGTTGGTATCGAGCTTATTCCTGGCATGGAAGTTACTATGAACTTTCATGGCAGAAAAATTCATGTTATTGCGTTAGGGTTTGCTGTTGATTCTCCGGATTTTCAGGAGCTGTACAGGAAAATTCGTATCAACAAGGAAGAGAAAATTGATAAACTCATTGAAGGTATTCAGCGGTGCGGGGTGCCTATTACGCTGGAGATGGTGCAGAAGCATTCCTCAGGACAGATGGATCAGTATACTGTTATGAGATGTCTTGTTTCGATGAAGATAGAGAAAAAGATTCAGCCGTTATGGGATAAATATATTGACCCGATTGCCGCGGATCTTGGAATGAATGAAAATGTTACCCCCGAAGAGGCGTTTCCGATTCTGCATAAAGCCGGAGCTGTTGTTTCTTTGGCACATTTTCATAAAAAAATCGGATTGAAGGATTTGTCCAGAGAGGCCCAGGCAGATGCGATTCGTGAGCTGCGCCATTTAGGTCTTGATGGAGTTGAAAGATGGTATCCTTCATATTCGGAGGATGACATGGTGTTCCTCCAGAGCATGATAGATGAACTTGGAATGTGTTCAACCGGGGGAACAGATTTTCATGGTCTTAACCGTTCGGGAGTGGAAATGGGAACCGGTATTAATGGGAATATTTCAATTCCCTATAGTGCATTAGAGGCTATTAACGAGTACAAAAGAATGGAGGGCTTGAAATGAAAAAATGGGTATGCGGCGTATGCGGATGGATTTACGATGAGTCTCTTGGTGATTCGGATTATGGTCTTGAGCCTGGAGTAGCTTTTAAGGATTTACCTGATGATTTCGTTTGTCCTTTGTGCGGTGTCGGAAAGGATCAGTTTGAAGAGCTGAATGAATAGTTTAAAGTCGTGCACCGTCGTGCACGACTTTATTTTTGCACGTTTAAGGGATTATTGATTTTTTTCGATAACAGTATTGAAAATATTTATTCTGTCGGGAGGTGTTGGTTATGGCTGAACGTATTGAAAAGATTTCAGCGTCTAAGAAGGTTACGTTTGATGTTGAACAATATGGCAGCAAACGTCGATTTGTTGATGACAACGGAGAGTCTTTCCGCCATGAACTAAAAAAGAATCTCGAAAAGAAGGATGACAAAGAGGAAAATAAGGACGAGGGGTCCGAGCCTTATGTCGTGAATATAAGCAGAGCAACACAATCTTTGTTTTATGAAGATGATTCTACGGTTAAGGAGATAATTAAGGAGATAAATGAGACCTGATTATAAATATATGGCTATGGCACTTGAAGAGGCTGAGTTGGCAATGGCTCAGGACGAAATCCCTGTAGGTGCTGTGCTGGTAGATTCAACCGGCCGTGTTTTGTCAAAAGGCCATAATGAGCGTGAGTCTTTGCATGACGCTACCGCACATGCAGAGATACAGGTAATTCGTGAGGCCGGGAAGATAATGGGAGACTGGCATCTTACCGGATGCACGTTGTATGTAACCTTGGAGCCATGTCCGATGTGTGCAGGAGCATTGATTATGGCTAAAATTTCCAGAGTCGTGTATGGCCTTCCTGATGCCAAGACCGGGGCCGTCGAGTCTATTTTTAATATACCGGGACATCCTGCGCTGCATCAAAATATTGAGGTAACGGCCGGAATTATGGAAGATGAGTGTCACGAAATTTTGATGCGTTTTTTTAAGAAAAGAAGATAAAAGCTGTAATCCTTTCATTTGGATTGCAGTTTTTTTGTGTATGATGTTCTACAAATTGAGACTTAATCAGAAGGCTTATTTTTATCCATTTATCTTCACTTACGGGAGAAGGTATGATAAAATAAACTAGCGAAAAGAGAGTAATAGGAAGGAGTTCTTACAAAAAAATGTGGAGTCTGTTTGGTGGTTTGTCTCGTGATATGGGAATTGATCTTGGTACGGCTAATACGCTTGTGCATGTTAAAGGAAAGGGTATTGTACTGCGTGAGCCGTCTGTAGTTGCTATAAAGGGTGATAATGGAGAGGTTTTGGCTGTTGGCGAAGATGCTAAGCGCATGATTGGCCGTACGCCGGGAAATATTGTTGCTATTCGTCCTATGAAGGATGGCGTTATAGCCGATTTTGATGTTACCCAGGCTATGCTTAAGTACTTCATCCGCAAAGCTATGAACACGAAATCCTTCATTCGTCCCCGTGTTGTTGTGGGTGTGCCTTCCGGTGTTACCGAGGTTGAAAAGCGTGCGGTTATTGACGCAGCGCAGCAGGCAGGAGCACGTGAGGCATATCTGATTGAAGAGCCGATGGCTGCTGCTATCGGTGCAGGTCTTCCGGTAGAGGATGCAACGGGAAGCATGGTTGTTGATATCGGCGGCGGTACAACTGAAATCGCGGTTATTTCTCTGGGTGGTATTGTTACCAGCCGTTCTATACGCATTGGCGGCGATGAGATGGATTCCGCTATCGTTCAGTATGTAAAGCGTATGTATAATCTTATGATAGGCGAACGTACTGCCGAAGAGGTCAAAATAACGATTGGTTCGGCTATTGTTACTCCTGAAGCTGATAAATCCATGGATATTCGCGGACGCGATTTGGTAAGTGGACTTCCAAAGACGTTGAATATCAAGGCTAGCGAAGTTCGTGATGCTTTGGACGAACCGATTTATAAGATTATTGATGCTGTAAAGGGTACACTCGAAAAGACCCCGCCTGAACTTGCTGCTGATGTCATGGATCATGGCATCATGATGACGGGCGGCGGTGCGCTTCTCACGAACCTTGACAAGCTTCTCAGCAAAGAGACAGGTATGCCTGTTCTTGTTTCGGAGGATGCATTGTCATGTGTAGGTGAGGGAACAGGCAAATCCCTGGAAAATATTGAACTCCTTAAACGTGTTGTAATGACGACGAAGAAGCTGAGATAATGGGAAAGATTAAACGCGAACAGGAATCTGGTCGTGTCGTTTGGATTCTGGTTTTTGTTGCGGCCAGTATTTTCATATTGATTTTCTTCGCTGCCAAAGGGCGGTTTAATGTCCCTGTTCATAATCAGACTGTAATGACGCTTTTAGCTCCGTTTCAAAGGGCTGCATCGTGGGCAGGTGACGGGATTCATGATGGACTGGCAGAGATTTGGGACATCCTTACTGTACAGAAGCAAAATAAAATGCTGAGAAATGAAGTTGAGCAGCTTCGGGTACAGAACGTCAAGGCTAATGAGTATGCCGCAGAAAATCAACGGCTGCGTGAACTTCTTGGGTATAAAAACGCGGCTGTTCAATTTGATCTTGTTGTTGCGCGTGTCATCGGACGAGAGTCAGCGACATGGACACGGATGATTGTGATTGACCGCGGTACACGGGACGGCGTTGAGAAAAATATGGCCGTTGTGACGTCACGCGGCCTGGTTGGGGTTGTTACTGAGGCAGGGCCGATATCATCGAAGGTAGAAATGATTCTTGATACGAGAGCTGCTGTCGGTGCATTGGTTCAGCGTTCACGTGTTGCGGGGATTATAGAAGGCAGTCCGGATAATGCAAGTCAGCCCAGGATGGTTAATATTCCAAGAAATGAGGATGTACAGGAAGGCGACATTGTTGTCACATCCGGTTTCGGCGGTGTATACCCCAAGGGAATTATGGTTGGAAAGATTGAGAGTGTCCATAATGATTCCGGAGGTCTTTTGAAGTACGCTGTTTTGGAGCCAGCTGTTGATTTTCAGCGGTTAGAAGATGTTGCTGTGATTGTTGCTTCAAGAGAAGCACCACCGGAACCGCTGGTTCCGCCGAAGCAGACTCCGGGGACTGAAACAAATGTCCAGGAGACCGTGGAGCAGGCCGATAGTGCTCCAACTACAGTTAATAATATCAGTCAGGATGTCCCTGCTTCTAATTCAGGGGCTGTTTCCTCCGGTTCACCGACTGTAAATCCTAATTCCGGGGTGAACGCTTCGGCCGGGGGCACCGGGAAGAATTCTACTGCGGGACGTGGAACAAGGTGACACGAAAATATATTCTGTGGGCTTTATTTGTTTTAGCATTATATGTTATTCAATCTTCACTTATGCCGTTTATTTCTATACATGGCATAAGTGCTGATTTGCTTTTGTTATTTGTTGTTTCTGTGTCCTTTCAAAAGGGAAGCAGGAATGGTTCCCTGGTCGGATTCCTTTCAGGCTTGCTGCAGGATTTGGCAACGGGTACTTTTTTTGGAATAAATATCTTTATTAAGATGATTGTGGGGTATGTGTGCGGAAGATTTTCCAAGCAGGTATTCAAGGAGCAGTTTTTTCTGATGATAGCTGCTGTCGTTTTTGCGAGCGCATTCAATTATGTTATTTATGCGTCCTTTATGTTTATGCTTGGATACAGCTTTAATTTGCTTCTTCAGTTTAATTCCGTGTTTATGCCTATGATGTTTTATAATGTTGTGTTTTCTCTGCCGGTTCACATTGGTGTATGTAAAATGTGTGAACGGCTTCAAGAGGATAAGTAAGAAAAGCACAAGATGTCCTTTTGTGGATGTCTTGTGCTTTGTGTAGTCATGTAAAGTTTTTCGGGAGCGATTTTTTTGGTTGTCAATGAGTATGAAAACCGTTTGAGAATATTAGGCTGTCTTGTAATTCTTATCATAGTGATTCTGGTTGCTCGGGTAGGATATTTACAGGTCTATGATGGGGAAAAATATGCCCGGCTTGCAGATGGTAATCGTATAAGATTGATTCCTACTATGGCTCCGCGAGGAACATTTTATGATCGTAATGGCAATAATATCGTTACGAACCGCCCCGGATTTACTGTTTCTTTGCTTCCTCTTACGGGGCCGATATCTCCTGATGTTATTTCAAGGCTGTCCAGCCTGCTTAATATCTCAGAGGAAGAAATAAAGAGCAAAATCGAATCACATGTTGGATTTGAACCGATTAGAATTAAGAATGATGTCGGTCCGGAAATAAGGACAATTATTGCCGAGCAAAAAAATTTATATCCGGGAGTCGTCATTGAGGTTCAGGCTGTACGTGATTATCTCTATAAGGAACGTGGTGCTCATGTTCTTGGATATGTCAGCGAAATCAGCGATTCGGAGCTTGAAAGCAAGAAGGAGCAGGGCTATAAGACAGGAGATATTATAGGAAAGTTTGGGCTTGAGAAGATATATGACCAGCAGCTTCGCGGGTCTAACGGCGGACGTCAGGTCGAGGTTGATGTTACAGGCAAGCCTGTGCAGATTCTTGGACGGAAGGACGCAATAGCAGGAAATGACCTCATTTTAACGATTGATTGGAAGCTGCAGCTTGCGGCTGAGCAGGCTGTTGATGCACAATTAAAGTTGATTGGAGCACACGCTGCGGCTGCCGTTGTCATGAATCCGCAGACAGGTGAAGTTTTGGCTTTGGTAAGCCGTCCTGCCTTTGATCCGAATTTGTTTGTTCACGGAATTTCTGAGAAGGATTGGAAAACAATAAATGACAATCCGTATTTTCCGTTGGATAATAAAGCTATTACCGGTGAATATCCGCCGGGTTCTACATTCAAAATTGTAACGGGTACTGCTGCACTGACGGAGGGTGTAATAACACCTTATGAACAGATTTTTGACAGTGGTACTTACTGGTTGGGTGAAAAAGGAAATGCTGACGGTGAGGCTCTTGGCTGGCTGAATTTTTCTCAGGCATTGGCCCATTCCGATAATGTGTATTTCTATGAGCTTGGATACAGGCTGGGTGTGGACCGCCTTGAGCATTATGCCCGCATGTTCGGTCTTGGAGCAAAAACCGGAATAAATCTTCCTTTTGAATCAGAGGGACTTGTAGCAAACAAAGCATACAAGGAGAAGGTTTTTGAGGAAGACTGGTATATTTCAGAGACTCTTGATGCCGCGATAGGACAGGGCTTCAACCTTGTTACACCGCTTCAGGCGGCCATGGTCATGGGCGAAATCGCTGCTGATGGACGGCGGTATCAGCCGTATCTTGTTCAGCGTATTGTTGGACCGGACGGTAAAACCATACAGGAATTTCAGCCTAAGCTTTTATCAACGCTTGAGGTTCCGAGTGATGTAATCCGTGAAGTGCAGAATGGTCTCCGTGATGTTACCAAAATCGGTACGGCGGCATCAATCTTCGGGCCTAATTTTCCAATTGATTTAGCCGGTAAAACAGGAACCGCAGAAAATCCGCAGGGAAAAGATCATGGTTGGTTTGTTGCATATGGACCGTTTCAAAATCCAAATATCGTGATTGCGGTTATTGTGGAAAACGGCGGATATGGTTCACAATCAGCTGTTCCGATAGGAAAGAAGATTATTGAGGCTGCCTTTGGATTAAATAATCCGGTGACGATGCCAAAATAAATGGATATGTGTTGTTTTGAAACAAATTATGTTAGGCGGGGGATTTATGGGTGACGAGGTTTTTAAGTTAAAAGGCAATCAGACAGGCTTACAGCTTGTTTTTGCCCCCGGTATTGCTTTTGAAACACTGCGAAATGAAATTCAGAAGCGTTTGGAATCGGGCTCGCAGTTTTTTAAGCGCGGAACTGTGATACAATTAGTACCGGATCAGCTTTCAAAGGAAAATGAAGAAAGCTTGAGAAAGTTGTTTCACCAGTACGGCGTACTATTCAGGGTTGAGCCGATTGAAGATGTATCAAAGGCACGGCGGCCGATACCTAAGCAGAAGGCACCTGAAACAAATATTCCGGCGGCACAGGCTGCTGCAAAAGAGAGTCCTGCTGAACCAAAGCCTGCTGAAGAACACAGGATGATGGTAATCAATCGGACTGTCAGAAGCGGACAGGAGATACAAACGCAGGGAAGTGTATTGATTTGCGGTAATGTAAATCCCGGGGCAGAGATTATTGCAGGCGGAAGTATTGATATCAGGGGAACCTGCAGAGGTATTGTTCATGCCGGAGCGTATGGGGACCGTAATTCTTTTATAATAGCGGATTGTCTGATGCCCGTTCAAATCCGTATAGCTGATTTGATAGCGCAGGCTCCGGATTCGATAGAAAAACCGGCTTATGCTGAAAAAGCATCTGTTAAAAATAATCAAATAATAATCGAGCCGATAGAAAGGTAGGAACAGGGATATGGGTGAAGTAATTGTTATTACGTCCGGTAAAGGCGGAGTCGGAAAATCAACAACAACAGCCAGCTTGGGTGTAGGCCTGGCAATGCGTGGCAAAAAGGTTGCTTTGATTGATACAGATACAGGGCTTAGAAACCTTGATATTCTGCTCGGCCTTGAACGCCGTATCGTTTATACTTTGGTAGATGTTGCGCAAAAACGTGTAAATTACGGACAGGCATTGGTTCGTCATAAGAAATATTCCAATCTGTTCCTTCTGCCGACCTCCCAGGTTGCTGATAAAACAGCGATTGAGCCTGAACAAATGAAGCAGCTTGTGGATACTATGCGGAATGAGTTCGATTTTATTTTGATTGACTGTCCGGCCGGAATAGAACAGGGCTTCCAGACAGCTGTCATCGGAGCTGATTGGGCTGTCGTTGTAACTATTCCTGAGGTTTCAGCTGTTCGTGATGCTGATAAAATTATTGGAAGGCTGCAGGCAGTCAACAAGGATATAAAGCTTATTGTTAACCGTATTGATCCTCAGATGGTCAAAGCAGGAACTATGCTCGATATGACATCAATAGATGACATTTTATCGCTGCCATGCATCGGACAGATTCCTGATGACCGTGAAGTCATCAATGCGTCAAATCAGGGTATTCCAATCATTGAGTGGAGTAACACAGCGGCCGGAAGAGCCTATAATGATGTTGTCGGACGTATCTGCGGAGAGGACATTCCGTTCAAACCTTTTGAAACAGAAGGCTTCTTTGCACGTCTTAAACATGTGTTTGGGCACTAAGGAGGGAGTGTCGGACTATGAGTATTTGGGATAAGCTTTTTGGCAGTTCAAACAACCGTTCTTCGAAGCAGATTGCTCACGACAGATTGAAAGTTGTTTTGATTCATGATCGTGCAAATGTTTCTCCTGATGTTATGGAGCATATAAAGAACGATATCATAGAAGTTATTTCGCATTATATGGATATTGATAAAAATGCAATGGAGATAGCGCTGGAGAATGATGCTGATTCTGTTGCGTTGGTAGCAAATATTCCTGTAAATAATATGCGGCATGATGCAGGGGTAAGGCGTCGATAATTTTAGATTAAATGATTGGTGAACGCTTCTGGCTTGCCGGAAGCGTTGTTCTTTATATGCCTTCATGTTATTATGTTTTTAAATTGGGTGTCTTTCAGGGAGGCTTGTTGGGTTCATGAATAAGCGGTTGCTTAGACGAACAGATTTTACATTGATTTTTGCTGTGGGTGCGATTATCATACTGAGCTTGGTGATTATCGGAAGCGCAACCCACATTAATGAGGCAGCATCAGGACAGCGTTTTGCATTTGTAGAACGTCAGGGTTTTTTTGCTGTTTTAAATATTGCACTGGCGGCTTTTTTTATGAATTTTGATTATAAAATGCTGCAGCGGTACGGAAACCGATTGTATATATTCAATCTTATCCTTTTGATTGCGGTAATGCTTATTGGTCATTCGGCTCTTGGAGCACAGAGATGGATACAGATTGGACCTGTTACATTGCAGCCTTCCGAGTTTGCAAAGCTCATTATGATAGTATCCCTGGCCTCGATGCTTGAGGATAAGGTGGGTAAGCTGAACACCCTGCATGATTTGCTGCCTATAGCTCTGTATGTAGGCATTCCATTTATTTTGGTTCTAAAACAGCCTGATTTGGGAACTTCATTGGTTTTCATTGCTATCTTCATTGGCATGATTTTTGCCTGTGGGGTTAATTTGAAGCTGCTTGGCGGTTTGTTTGCCGCAGGCGTGGCATGTGCTCCGATTTTATGGCATTTTTTGAAGGATTATCAAAAAATGCGTATTATGGTTTTTTTGGATCCTAATGTAGATCCCCTTGGTTCGGGATATCATATTATCCAATCAAAAATTGCTATCGGTTCGGGTATGCTTTTCGGCAAGGGGCTTTTTGGAGGAACACAAAGCCAATTGAATTTCCTGCCGGAGAATCATACTGATTTTATTTTTGCTGTTGTTGGTGAAGAGCTGGGATTTCTTGGGGCAGCAGTTCTTTTACTGCTGTATCTTGTTGTTTTGTGGCGCGGTATCATGATTGCACGTGATGCCAGTGATACCTTCGGTATGCTTCTGGCTGTCGGAATAACTTCAATGCTGGCATTTCATGTGCTTGTCAACATAGGAATGACAACCGGTATAATGCCTGTTACTGGAATACCGCTTCCGCTGATGAGCTATGGCGTAAGCTCACTTACAACCAATATTATGTCAATTGCTATTTTGCTGAACATTCATATGAAAAAACAGAAATTATTATTTTAAAGCTCGGAGGATTTAAGTTTTATGGTTCGTATTACATCTGATATACTTCAGTCCGTTGTAAAACCGGCACGATATACAGGTAATGAATGGAATTCTGTACACAAAAAGTGGGAGGATGTTTCTTGTCATTTTGCACTTTCTATGCCTGATGTATATGAGGTCGGAATGTCAAATCTTGGGTTAAAAATCCTGTATGAGATTTTAAATAACCGTGAAGATACATGGGCTGAACGTGTATATGCTCCTTGGATTGATATGGAAGAGGAGATGCGCAGCCGTAATATACCTCTTTATTCTCTTGAGTCATTTACTGAACTGAATAAATTCGATTTTATTGGCTTTTCTTTGCAGTTTGAGATGTGTTTTACAACTGTGCTAAACATGCTTGATTTATCGGGTATAAATGTTTGGGCGAAGGACCGTGGGGACGATGAGCCTTTTATTATTGGCGGCGGTCCGTGCGTTTATAATGTTGAACCGGTAGCAGACTTTTTTGATTTATTTCTTATAGGAGAAGCGGAAGAGGCACTTCCTGAGCTGGTAGAAGTATTCTGCGAATGGAAAAAGGAAGGCCGTCCGAATGGCCGGGGAGAATTTTTGAAGCGTGCAGCCCGTGTGAGAGGCATTTATGTCCCGAGCTTGTATGTTCCTCAGTATGATGAAAAGGGAATGTATACGGGACTTCAAACAATTGGCGAAGATACACCGCCGGTAATTTACAAGCGTATCATACAGGATATGGACAGTGTTGCGACGATGGAACGCCCGATTGTACCTTATATCGATATTGTTCATAATCGTATTATGCTTGAGCTGTTCAGGGGATGTTCACGGGGCTGCCGGTTCTGTCAGGCCGGGGTTGCATACCGTCCGGTGCGTGAGCGGACAGAGTCACGGCTGCGTGAGCTGGCACGTAAAATGATTGATGTGACAGGATATGATGAAATTTCGTTGACTTCATTAAGCTCAGCGGATTATTCCTGCCTTGGCGGACTTGTTGACAATCTCATGAATGATTTCAGCTGTGAAAAGGTCGGTTTTACGCTGCCATCGTTGAGAATAGACAGCTTTTCAATTGATTTGGCTGATAAAATGCAGCAAATCCGGAAAAGCGGCCTTACTTTTGCACCTGAGGCCGGAACACAGAGAATGCGTGATGTTATAAATAAGGGTGTCACAGAGGAAGATTTGCTTAAGGCGACAGGCGCGGCCTTTAAGAAGGGCTGGAAAACAGTAAAGCTCTATTTCATGATAGGACTTCCGACGGAGACTGATGAGGACGTTATCGGTATAGCTGAGTTGGCACAAAAGGTTGTCAATCATTATAAAGAAACAACAGGAAGAAAGGATGTAAAGGTCACGATAAGTGTCTCATGCTTTGTTCCTAAAGCATTTACTGCATTTCAATGGTTTGGACAAAATACTTTGGAAGAATTTTCAAGGAAGCAGATGCTTATCAAAGAGCATATAAAGGACCGTTCCATCCATTATAATTATCATGACGCTCATGTCAGTCTGCTTGAAGGTGTGTTGGCAAGAGGCGACCGCAGATTGTCAGGGGTTATTTATTCTGCATGGAAAAATGGGTCCAGGTTTGACGGATGGACGGACCAATTTGATGAAAGCCGCTGGACAAGGGCTTTCGAGGAAAATAATATAGATCCGGCACAATACAACATCCGTGAGCGTGCTTTTGATGAGGTATTCCCCTGGGAACACACAACTCCGGGAGTAAGCAGGGCCTTTTTAAAGCATGAATACGAGAAGGCTGTTGCCGAGTCGCTGACAAAGGACTGCAGACGCGGAGACTGTACAGGCTGCGGAATTTGTCAAAAGCTTGGCGTAAATATTGTTGACTGGGGGAAAGAACGTGCCTGAGGTAGTTTCTTATACATATCGTGCGGAATTGACCAAGGATGCGCAATTGCGCTTCATTTCACATCTCGATTATGCTGCACTTGTAGAACGTGCAATCTGCCGTGCAAAGCTTCCGGTTGTGTATTCTGAAGGCTTCAATCCACATATGAAGCTTTCTTTTGCATCAGCATTAGCGTTGGGTGTCACAAGTGAAAGCGAATATATGGAATTTATACTTTCCAAGGATTTGTGTCAGCCGGAGGTGTTTGACAAGCTCAGTTCTCAGCTTCCTGACGGTGTCAGACTGAAGGCCCTGAAGAAAATTGAGGGAAAGCACAAGGCATTGATGGCATTGGCTGATGAGGCAAGGTACAGGATTTCTTTTTCGACTGCCAATCCGCTGAGTGAATGGGAAACGGCGGTTTCTGAATTTAATAATGCGGAGAGCTGCTTTTTCCAAAGGAAGACGCCGAAAAAGACACGTGATATTGAAATAAAGCAATACATGATAGGCCAGCTTGAAATTGAAGCAAATGATGGACTGATTGAATTGTCTGCTTCGGTAAAGATTACTCAGCAGGGAAGCGTTAAACCGGCTGAGATACTTGAGTATTTGCGGAAAAGCAGCGGTAGTGAATACGATATTTCGAATGTTGAAATCCGACGGACAGCGCTTTTATGCGGCGGCAGAAATTTGATGGATGTAATGTGATTGGAGGCGATACTCCATGAAAATGATACTGGTGTCTGTATCAAAGGAAGAAACACGGACAGCAATCGTTCAGGACGGGGAGTTAATCGGGTTTGAGCTTGAACGACCTGCACATTCACATTTGGTAGGCAACATATACAGCGGCAGGATACAGAATGTTCTGCCCGGCATGCAGGCGGCTTTTGTAGATATCGGATTTCAAAAGAATGCGTTTTTGTATATAGGTGACGGCATGCCGCCTGACGTAATGAAAGCATTTCCAACGCAAACGAGGATACATGTCGGACAGGTTCTTCCGGTACAGGTTGTGAAGGATGCAATCGGTATGAAGGGGCCGCGTGTAACTACGCATTTGTCTATCCCCGGACGTAATGTTGTGCTGATGCCAACGGCAAAATACATCGGATTGTCAAGGCGTGTATCGGATGACGCTGAACGTAAAAGATTAAAGGATATTGCCGAGGATGTGTGTCCTGAAAATATGGGATTGATTATTCGTACGGCGGCTGAAAATCAACCAAGAGAAGCACTTGAAAATGAAGTGAGATATCTCGAAAAGCTGTGGGATTCAATTCAGGCAAAGCAAAAACGGGCATCTGCGCCGGCTCTTTTATACAGAGATGCAGATTTGTTAATCAGACTGGTCAGGGATCAGGCTGCTGAGGATATAGACAAGATTATCATTGATGATGAAGAAGCTGCACACCGTGTAAGCGACCTGCTGGAGATTATTTCATCGCAGACAAGGGAAAAACTTTTTGTCTATAAAGAGGAGAAACCACTTTTTGAAGAGTACGGGATTGAAGAACAGCTCAAACAGCTCAGTTCCCGTATAGTTGAATTACGTTCGGGTGGTTTCCTGGTTTTTGACCATACTGAAGCACTGACTGTTATTGACGTAAATACCGGGAAATTTGTTGGCAGTGATAATCGTCTGGGAAACACTGTTTATGATACCAATATCGAAGCAGCACATGAGATTATGCGTCAAATTTTCTTGAGGGATATTGGCGGAATCATAATCGTAGATTTTATCGATATGGAAAAGGAAGCGCAGAAAGAAGAGCTTTTACAGCTGCTGCGTGATTTGAGTGCTGATGACAAAAAAAAGACAAATATTGTTGGAATCACAGCACTTGGTCTTGTGGAAATAACACGCAAAAAAACGCGGGAGAATATGGAAAGCTTATTATATGCTGACTGCCCGTGCTGCGATGGAAGCGGGAAAATTTTATCTGCAGAGACAATTGCGGTAAATATATGTCACGATGTTCGAAGGATTGAGAAACACTCACACGCTCCATTTGGCTATGAAATTGACCTAAATCATGTTACAATGGAGCTGTTAAGAAATTCGTATGTTTTGGAGCAGTTCAGTAAAGAGTTGAGCATTGATATTGTTTTGCATAAAAAGGACGATTTGTATCCGGGGAAGTATTTAATTACGCGCCGCTCCAGTGATTCTTGACTGATATCAAGAGCCTGCATATGACAGGAGGCATTGACATGGTAGAAAAGAATACTGAAAAAATGGAAACAGGCAGCAATTCAAAAATGGCTTCAAAAGCAGACAGCTCGGTTGAAATGAAGAAACTGTCAATGAAAGAACCGCTGTGGGTATCTGTTGTTAAAGCCTTTTGGGGAGTTTGTGTTTTCCTCGTTTTATGTGGAGGAATGTATTATGCATGGACCAGTCATCAACTGAATGTTTTTCGGGATGAAGTGCAGGCAGTGCTGGACAGCGGAAAAGGTTTGGAGACGCTGCGCCTTATTGATGATTGGCGGGTCGATAATATTACGGAGACAACAAAGCGGGTATCCAGAGCAGATGGGCATTATGTGCTGCTGGTATGGTATTTGCCGAATGGTAAATATCTTGTAGAAACAGTGGACAGATGATGCTTGCATAAATTTTAATCATGTGGTATCATATCTAGGTATGCGGGCGGTCCTCTGGACAGATATATTTTCTGCCACGAACGTCACGGAAATGGAGGAACAGACAAATGAACATTATTCAGGCTTTAGAGCAGGAACAGCTTCGCTCGGACATTCCGGAGTTTCGTCCGGGAGATACGGTTCGTGTACATGCGAAAATCGTTGAGGGTACACGTGAGCGTATTCAGATGTTCGAGGGTGTCGTAATTGCTCGTCAGGGTTCGGGCGTACGTGAGATGTTTACGGTTCGTCGTATCTCTTACGGTGTCGGTGTTGAGCGCACATTCCTGGTACATTCTCCGCGAATCGATAAGATTGATGTCGTTCGCCGTGGTATTGTACGCCGTGCTAAGCTCTATTATCTCCGCAACCTGACAGGTAAAGCAGCACGCATTAAAGAGCGTCGTTGATGATGATGGGGGACTGCAAAACAGTCCCCCAATTTGTTTTTATGCCGCTAGAAGGTGAAGGGATGAGTTCATTGGGAGAAGAAATTAAGGACTGGATTGTATCAATTGCCATTGCTGTTGTTCTGGCATTGGGAATTCGTTATTTTATCGTTGAATTATACTTGGTAGACGGTCCATCCATGCGGCCGACACTTCAGAGTGCGGAACGTCTTGTGGTCAATAAGTTTATATACCGTTTTCGGGCTCCTGAGCGTGGTGAGATACTGGTATTCAGGTATCCGCGTGACCCGAGCAGAGATTTCATAAAACGCGTTATCGCAGTTCCGGGTGACACAATCGAGATTAAAGACGGAAGGGTATATGTTAATTCTACGATTTTGAATGAACCATATATTTTAAGCAAGACGAGAGGCGATTATCCTCTGGCAACTGTTCCCGAAGGGCATATTTTTGTTATGGGAGATAATCGTAATAACTCAGAGGACAGTCGTTTTGCGGATGTAGGATTTGTCCCGTATGAACTGATAAAGGGAAAGGCTATCTTAGTATTTTGGCCGTTCAGTCAGTTTAAGGCATTGCCGTGATTTGCATTTAAAAAATACCTATGATAATATGAACATGTGAAGTCTTTGAGGCGGGGTGCGATTCCCCACCGGCGGTACAGCCCGCAAGCCGAGAGGCATGATCCGGTGTGATTCCGGAGCCGACAGTATAGTCTGGATGATAAAAGACGGTCCTAGTTGTGTTTGTTTAGCAGCCGCCTTTATTGGCGGCTTTTTTTATGGGGCGAGTATATGACTGATGAAGAATATATGCGTGTGGCGCTTGATGCTGCTTCGTACGCTAAAGGCAGAACATCTCCGAATCCTTTGGTGGGGGCAGTTGTAGTAAAGGATAACCGTATAGTTTCCGTCGGCTGGCACAGAAAAGCAGGAACGGAGCATGCTGAGATTCATGCACTTAAGATGGCCGGGGATTTGGCAAAGGGTTCGACTATATACGTTACCCTTGAGCCTTGTTCACACTACGGCAGAACCGGTCCCTGTGCAAAGGCTTTGGTGGAAGCCGGAATATCACGTGCTGTAGTTGCAATGCCGGATCCTAATCCGCTGGTCAGCGGCAGAGGGATTCAGATTCTGAAGGATGCTGGAATACAGGTAGATGTCGGGATTCTCGAAGAAGAGGCAAGGAAACTGAACGAAGTTTTCTTGAAATGGATAGTAAAAAAAATTCCGTTTGTTACGCTGAAAATGGCGATGTCCCTGGACGGGAAAATAGCAACATGTACGGGGGAATCCCAATGGATTACAAGTGCGGAATCTCGGCTTAAGGGACATGAGTGGCGTGACAGCACAGATGCTATTCTTGTGGGGATAGGAACTGTATTGGCTGATAACCCGCAGCTTACTGCAAGAATCGGAAATGGAGGACACAATCCTGTACGCATTGTGTTGGACAGCAAGGGCAGAATACCGTTGGAATCCAAAATACTGCATGACAATGAAGCCCCTGTGTGGGTTGCTGTTACAGAAAATGCTCCGTCTGAACGAATTGAAGCAATAAAAAGCACAGGCGCTGATATTATCGTCTGCGGAAGCGGTGATACTGTAAATCTTAAGTCTTTACTGGAACAAATAGGAGAAAGAGGAATAACATCGCTTCTTGTTGAGGGCGGCGGACAGACTATATACTCTTTCCTTCATGACGGTTTAGCGGATAAGGTAGAGGCTTTTATTGCTCCTATGCTTATAGGAGGGAAGGATGCAAAAACTCCTGTAGAGGGAGACGGCTTCGCCAGCCTTGAAGCTGCGGTAAAATTGGAGCAGATGACATATCAAATGATTGGAAGCGATATCCTTGTTACGGGATATGTGAGGAAGTGAGCGAGTGTTTACCGGAATTATAGAAGAACTGGGAACGGTAAAAAAAGTTACAACAAACACAATAGAGATTGCGGCATCAAAGGTTTTGGAGGATGTTCATATAGGTGACAGTATTGCCGTGAACGGAGTATGTCTCACGGTAGTTTCCTTCAGCAAAAATGATTTTTGCGCTGATGTAATGCCGGAGACTATGCGATGTACAGCATTAGGCAGGCTTGCGGCAGGAAAAAAGGTAAATCTGGAGCGGGCGCTGACATTGAATGGCCGTTTAGGCGGACATGTTGTAAGCGGTCATGTTGACCATGTCGGAGTAATCAGGGAAATACATGAAGAGGACAACGCGAAAATTATTTCCGTAGAAGTGCCGTCTGAGGCAATGGATTATATCATTCCCAAAGGCTCTGTGGCAATTGACGGAGTGAGCCTTACTGTGGTTGATACAGCCGATGACAGTTTTCGTGTATCTCTGATTCCCCATACGCAGCTGGAAACAGACCTGCATTTAAAAAAAGTCGGAGATCCTGTGAATATAGAAACAGATATACTTGCTAAATACGCGGTTAATCTTTTAAGCAGAAACCGTAGCAGGTCACAGGTAACAAAACAAAAAATAACGGCCGAGTTTTTGGCTGAACATGGATTTGATTCATGACAGGAGGTAAAGAGTTAATGGGATATGCAAGAGTTGAGGATGCAATCGAGGATATCCGCCAGGGAAAAATGCTGGTGGTTGTAGATGACGAAGACCGTGAAAATGAAGGCGATTTGATTATAGCGGCTGACTTTGTCACTCCTGAGGCTATAAATTTTATGGCAACATACGCAAAGGGGTTAATCTGCACCCCTATTGAAGGTTCGCGCCTTGATGAACTGGACATTCCGCAGATGGTTACAAACAATACGGACAATCATGAGACGGCATTTACCGTTTCGGTTGACGCATACGATACAGAAACCGGAATTTCGGCATATGAACGCTGTCAAACAGTGAAGATGCTGATTGACCCGAAGGCAAAGCCGTCCAGCTTCCGCCGCCCGGGGCATGTTTTTCCGCTTCGTACCGTACCCGGAGGTGTTCTGCGGCGTGCGGGACATACTGAAACCACGACAGATCTGGCACGTCTGGCAGGTCTTTATCCCGCAGGACTGTGCTGTGAAATCATGGCTGACGACGGACACATGATGCGTACGCCTGAGCTTATGAAATTCGCTGAGCATCACGGGCTGAAGATGATTACCGTACAGGATTTGATTGCTTACAGAAAAAGAACAGAAACCTTCATCAAGAAGGTGGCTGATGTGGATTTCCCAAGCAAGTACGGCCATTTCAGAATCAAGGCGTATGAAAGTACACTGGACGGAAAATGTCATCTGGCAATTGTTAAAGGTGATATCGCAGGCAAGGAAAACGTACTTGTACGTGTTCATTCCGAATGTCTTACAGGCGACGCCCTTGGTTCACTCCGCTGCGATTGCGGCGACCAGCTCGCAGCCGCATTGAGGCGTATCGAGGAAGAGGGCGAGGGAGTTGTGCTCTACATGCGTCAGGAAGGCCGCGGAATCGGTCTGGCCAACAAAATCCGTGCTTATGCGCTGCAGGACGAAGGAAAGGATACAGTAGAAGCGAACGTGCTTCTCGGATTTGCTCCTGACCTTCGCGATTACGGAATCGGAGCTCAGATTTTGTCAGATCTGGGACTGACCAGTCTCCGCCTTATGACGAATAATCCGGCAAAGAGAGCCGGGCTTGAAGGATACGGTCTTAAGATTACGGAGCGTGTACCGCTGGAAATTCATTCAAATAAATATAATCGCCGTTATCTCAAGGTAAAAAAGTTAAAAATGGGTCACATTTTGAAAGAGGAATAAGGAGGAAGAAAAATGGCTAACATTTTAGAAGGAAAATTAATCGCAGAAGGAATGCGTGTTGCAATAGTTGCATCGCGCTTCAATGAATTTATTACAAATAAGCTTTTGTCCGGTGCGCTGGATGTGCTTCACAGACACGGGGTTGCTGACGGCGATGTTGATGTAGCCTGGGTACCGGGAGCTTTTGAGATTCCGATGATTGCAAAAAAATTAGCAGAAACAAAAAGATATGATGCTGTTATCTGTGTAGGTGCGGTTATCCGGGGTTCAACATCCCATTACGATTATGTTTGCAGCGAAGTTTCAAAAGGGGTAGCGCAGGCAGGACTGGCTACAGGAGTTCCTGTTATTTTCAGTGTGCTGACTACAGAGAATATTGAGCAGGCAATCGAGCGTGCCGGAACGAAAGCAGGAAATAAGGGCGCTGACGGAGCAATGGCTGCAATCGAAATGGCAAATCTTTTACAGCAGATTCATTAATGGTAAAAGTTATGAAAATAGGAATTATTAGTGACACGCATGGCAGTGCAGAAGCATGGAATAAAGCGTATAAGGATTTTTTCTCGGATGTTGATTTGATTCTTCATGCCGGAGATCATCTGTATCATGGACCGCGTAACAAGCTCGCAGTGGATTATTCACCAAAGGATTTGGCTGAAAAAATCAATACCTGTGATACAACTATATTGTCTGTACGGGGAAACTGTGATTCTGATGTTGATGCGGGAGTACTTGATATACCGCTTGTTTCTCCATATTTATTCACCTATATTGAAGGTTTTCGCTTTGTTGTGACTCATGGAGATGTTACGGAAACGGATGAGGATAAACTGCAACTTGCACAAAAGCTGCATGCTGATATATTTATAAGCGGACATACTCATGTTGCCGGCATAAAAAAGGAAAACGGATGTGTTTTTATCAATCCGGGTTCTCCTTCGCTTTCAAAACGCAGTGACGGCAGACAGACTATTGCTGTGCTCGATTTAATCGAAAAATACGTTAGAATTTATGACCTGTACACAAAAGAAGTAATTGAAGAGGTTGAAATTTAAGGAGTTAGTATGGATCAATTAGTAAAGGCAACATCTGAAGGTATTCGAATTTACGCGGCTGTTACCACAGATTTGGTAAAAGAAGGAGCACGCAGACATAAATGCGGTGCACTTGCTACAGCTGCTTTGGGACGGACAATGACCGCAGCTCTTTTGATGGCTGCAAACCTGAAGGAAAAGGAATGTATCACGCTAAAGTTTAATGGTGATGGGCCGCTTGGAAACGTCACTGCAGATGCTTCCTCAGACGGCTATGTACGTGGTTATGTAAAGCATCCGGAGATAGAGCTTCCTCTTAATAACGGAAAGCTTGCTGTAGGACAGGGCATTGGACAGGGACTCCTGTCGGTTACCCGTTTTACAGGTGTAAAAGAGCCGTTTACCGGCAGCTGCGAAATCTATACCGGAGAAATTGCCGAGGATATTACGCAGTATCTTTTCCAGTCCGAGCAGACACCATCAAGCGTAGCTTTGGGTGTATTGATAGGTAAGGACGGTATCACACAGTCTGCCGGCGGATTTATTGTGCAGCCTTTGCCTGATGCTTCGGAAGAGGTAATAGAGAAGCTGGAAAACAATCTGAAGGATCTGCAGCCTGTTTCCGCAATGGTAAATGAAGGACTGGACGGAAAAGAAATTATCAAAAATGTTCTGAAGGGCTTTGAAGATATTCATTTTCTTACAACAACAGACCTGTCATTCAAATGCCAGTGCTCCAAAATACGTACTGAGGACATTCTTGTAACCTTGGGCCATGATGACCTGCAGGCGATGGTAAATGAAGGCCATGCCGAGGTAGTATGTCAGTTCTGCGGTGAGAAATATCAGTTCAACAAGGAAGACCTTACTGTTATTTTACATGTCTCAGATGAATTGAGAAGAAGAAAAGCAAAAGCAGAAAAAGAAAAGAAATAAAGATAAGAGGAGCCGATTCCATTTGGAATCGGCTCCTCTTATGATATATCAGCTGTTTTGAAATCTTAGATTAGATAGCGCGCTGAACTTTGCCGGAACGCAAGCAGCGTGTGCAGACATTTACACGTTTAACCTCACCATCAACTACAGCGCGAACACGCTGGATGTTCGGTTTCCATGTGCGTTTTGTCTTCAAATGGGAGTGGCTGACGTTCATACCACTGCGCTCACCTTTGTTGCAGATTTCACATACATTTGCCATGCAAAACACCTCCTTAAAACAGCAATGTTTACCATTCATGCATAACACAAATATATTAGCATAAAGACAGTGGTGTTTGCAAGCTTTTTTTCGTTAAGGCAAAGAGAAAACAACGGCAAAACTGGAACAAAGGCGTTATAATATACAAAGGTGATGACATGAGCAATAAAATTGTTTGGCTTGCAATCAACGCGCAATACGTGCATACCTCGCTGTCTGTGCGGTATCTGCGCGAAGTTAGCCGAAAATACGCAGAGACAGAAATACTTGAACTTACGATTAACAACCATCTGCCTGAAATGCTCGGGAGAATATATGAGACACAGCCTGATGTCCTTGGTATCAGCTGCTATATATGGAATATAGAACTTGTAAAGAAGCTGCTGCCCCTGCTGAGAAAGGTACTGCCCGGTACTGTCATAATATGCGGCGGTCCTGAGGTATCCTACAACACCGAAGCATTTATGCGTGAATATCCCGCGGTAGACTATGTAATACAGGGAGAGGGCGAAATTTCCCTGCAGGGCGTGCTGGAACACATCATAAACCATAAGGAAGCTCTGCCGGAGAAAGGCGTGTCGTGGAGAAGCGCAGACGGAGAACTACATATAAGCTGTGCGGTTGATGTACATGACGTAAATGAAATTCCTTTTCCGTACAGGGAAGAGGAAATGGGAGAAATAAAAGATAAAATTCTGTATTACGAAACATCCAGGGGATGTCCTTTTTCGTGTGCATACTGTCTGTCCTGTGCTACTGTAGGCGTAAGATTTCTGCCGATTGAAAGAGTTTTACGGGAAATAGATTTTTTTGCCCGACATAACGTAAAACAGATTAAATTTGTTGACCGCACGTTTAACGCGAACAAGAAACATTTTTTACCGATTTTGCGTTTCATAAAAGACCTTCCTGACACATGCCGTACCAATTTCCATTTTGAGGTCGCTTCGGATTACTTCGATGAGGAAACTCTTGAGATACTGAGCGAATTTCCAAAGGGACGGGTGCAGCTGGAGGTCGGTATCCAGTCAACAAATGAGCAGACGCTAAAAGCAGTAGCCCGTACCAACCACTTGGACAAAATAACACAGAATATACGCCGCATCATTGAAGGGAAAAACATACACGTACATACCGACTTGATTATCGGACTGCCGTATGAACCAATGGAATCATTTCACCGGTCCTTCAATGGAGTGTACAAGCTGCATTCTCATCAGCTGCAGCTTGGATTTTTGAAATTTTTGTCCGGCGCGTATATGATGCGTCTTGTTGACGATGGTGAATATCTTTATCAGAATCAGGCTCCCTACGAGGTGCTGTCAAATAAATGGATGACTTATGGAGAAATCCATTGGCTGCATATCTTTGAGGATGTATTTGAAATGTATCATAATGCAGGCAGAGCCGGAAGAACCATTGATTACCTTGTAGAAGCAATGGAAGCAGGAGACGGATTCAGATTTTATCAGAAATTTACTGACTGGTGGAAAAAGAAGGAATATCATCATAGACCGCATTCGGACGTGCATCTGTACGAAGCGCTATATATGTTTGCTCTGGAAGAATACAAAGAGCTGTCCCCTGAAACGGTTGACGGGCTTTTGAGACTTGATTTACTGGAGCAGGGAAGCTCCCACAGCTGGCCGTCTTTCCTGAACTGGAGTCAGGAAAGCATGAAGAACCGTATCGCAGAGTTTTGGAGAACCGGAAGGGCGGCGGAATATATTGCTGACTACAGATTTACCAACTGGCACGACATCCGCCATAAATATCATGTGGAATACTTTGAAAAAGACCCTTTCCATCCGAATGATACAGCCAAAGAGGGTGTCTGCATTTTGTTTGACTACAGTAAAGATTCGCTAGAGTGGCATGAAATTACTCTTTGAGATATTTTATCATTTTGCGATTTTATGCAGTAATCAGAGAAACTACCCTACGATTTTATGCAAATCTATGAAAATATTATCTCAGAATGTCTTATAAGTATTGAGGAATACATTCTTTGACCACCTATATTTTTAGAAAAGCAAGTAGTTTCCGGCTGGTGTCGAATAATGTATTTGATGTCTGCATATGATGGATTGGAGGGGTAGACGATGAAAAAAGTAATCGCAATAAATGGCAGCCCGCGACGTAACGGTAATACGGCAGAACTCTTGCAGCAGGCCTTAAAAGGGGCGCAGGAATCCGGTGCGGAAATTGAGTTAATCAATCTTTACAGTTTGAATTTCAAAGGCTGTATCAGCTGCTTTTATTGCAAGCGTAAGGACAAGGCGCATGGCACCTGCGCGATGAAGGATGATTTGACTCCGATTATTGAGCGAATCAAGGAAGCGGATGCCCTGATAATGGGTGTACCGGTCTACTTTATGAACCTTTCCTCCGGCATGAGTGCCTTTATCGAACGGCTGCTTTTTTCCAACTACATTTACAGCAACGAAATTCCGACGGTATTTCCCAAGTCCTTGCCCAATGCCTTTATTTATACCATGAATATGACTGAGGAGGATGTCAAGCAGTTTGGCATGCGGGAAAAATTTGCGGTTCACGAAGGCTTTGCCGGAAAAATCCTGCGGGCGGAAACCAAGAATCTTTATGCGTACAATACGACACAGTTTAGCGACTATGACAAATACGAGTCCTCAATAATCGACCCGCAGGCAAAAGCTGCCTACCGTGAGGAGATGTTCCCCAGGCAGTGTACAGCAGCTTATGAATTAGGAAAAAGTATATTGGCTGATTAAACGTGTCGGGCCTGTTAAAATAATCAACATGGATATCCTGCAATGCATTTTATTTCAATGAACTGAAAAAACTTTACAGAAATAGATAGTTTTTATATAATTGAAAAAAAGATTGGGGGTGTGGCCATGATTTATCGTGAAAAATATTTAAATGAATTGCAAAATTGGCGGGATAAGCAGGTTATCAAGGTTATCACAGGTATCCGACGCTGCGGAAAATCGACAATGTTTTCTTTGTTTATTGATGAACTGATAAAAGATGGGATATCACCGGATCAAATAGTCAGGATAAATTTGGAAGATATAGGTAATGAAGAATTACTGGACTATCGCAAGCTATATAGTTATGTAAAAGAGCATTTTCATCCGGGCAGAAAATTATATGTTTTTTTGGATGAGATTCAAAATTGTCCGGAGTTTGAAAGGGCTGTTGACAGCTTGTTCATTCAGCCGGATACAGATATATATATTACCGGTTCTAACGCCTTTATGCTGTCCGGTGAGCTGGCAACACTTCTGTCGGGGCGTTATGTTACGATTGATATGCAGCCACTGTCCTTCGCTGAGTTTTATTCAGCACAGGAAGAGCTGGATAAAGAGCAGGCGTTTCGGGAATATATACGCTTTGGCTCATTTCCGTATATAACATCTTTGAATCATAATGAAGCAGCTGTACGTATTTATCTTGAAGGTATATATAATTCGATTCTGGTAAAGGATGTTGCAAGACGGGAGAGCATTACGGATTTAACTGTTTTGGAGAATATTGTGCGGACATTGGCAAGCAATATTGGAAGTCCTGTTTCCACAAAAAAAATAACTGACACCTTGATTTCAAGCGGCAGGAAGATTTCAGTCAATACTGTGGAGCGATACATACGCGCACTTGTAGACAGTTATATTTTTTACAGAGTAGACCGCTATGATGTTAAAGGGAGGCAGTATTTGAAGACACTGGGCAAATATTATATTGCTGATACCGGGCTGCGTACGATATTAACTGCAGAGAAGGCAAATGATTTGGGACATTTGCTGGAAAATATAGTGTATCTGGAGTTGAAGCGGCGTTATTTGCGGGTGAATGTTGGCAAGGTGTCTGAATACGAGGTTGATTTTGTGGCTGATAATGGGAATGAGACAGCATATTATCAAGTATCAGCCAGTGTTATGGATGAAAAGACCAAGGAACGGGAACTGCGTGCCTTACAGAAGATAAAGGACAATCACCCAAAGATTTTATTGACACTTGATGTTATCGGCGCCGATGCGAATTATGATGGGATTCGACAATACAATCTGATAGAATGGCTGCTGGAAAAAAATAATTAAAAGCGTGCATAGAAAAAGCCCGGTCTCGATTGAGGCCGGGCTTTTGATATTCATTTGAGTTATTATGCTTTTCCGTTGCAGCCGAGTACGTGAACGAGCTTGTGCTGTACGAGTTCTTTGATGTATGCACGGGCAGGTTTCAGATATTCACGCGGGTCGAAAGCATCCGGATGTGCTGCCATGTATTCGCGGATACCTGCTGTCATTGCAAGACGCAAATCGGAGTCGATGTTGATTTTGCAGACAGAGGATTTTGCAGCACGGCGGAGCTGGTCTTCAGGAATGCCGATAGCATCTTTCAGCTGTCCGCCATTCTCGTTGATGATTTTTACGTATTTCGGAATAACGGAGGAGGAGCCGTGAAGTACAATCGGGAAGTGGGGCAGACGTTTCTCGATTTCTGCGAGGATATCGAAACGAAGTTCAGGCGGTACAAGTACGCCTTCTGCGTTTCGTGTGCACTGCTCAGGCTTGAATTTGAATGCGCCGTGGCTGGTTCCGATAGCGATGGCGAGAGAGTCAACTCCGGTTTTTTCTACAAATTCTTCTACTTCGTCCGGACGGGTGTAGGAAGCATCTTCAGCGCTTACGTTTACAGCGTCTTCGATGCCTGCAAGCTTGCCGAGCTCACCCTCAACTACTACGTTATGGGCATGAGCATATTCAACGACTTTCTTTGTAAGAGCAATATTTTCTTCAAATGGCAGTTTGGAGCCGTCAATCATGACAGAAGTAAATCCTCCGTCCACACAGGATTTACATATTTCAAAATCGGCACCGTGGTCGAGGTGAAGCGCAATCGGTAAATCTGTATCTTCAAGTGCTGCTTCTACGAGCTTAACGAGGTAAGCATGCTTTGCGTATTTACGCGCACCTGCAGAAACCTGCAGAATAAGAGGAGCGTTTTCTTCCTTTGCTGCTTCCGTGATTCCCTGAATGATTTCCATGTTGTTGACGTTGAATGCGCCGATTGCGTATCCTCCGTCGTAAGCTTTACGGAACATTTCTGTCGTTGTAACTAATGGCATGATTCTGTGCCTCCTTTATTTATACTTACTAACTTTTTACATTATATCATAAATTGAGACAAAGAAATTGTTTATTTTCGAATTAGAGAACAGGTTTTTATTTGCTGTAATATATCAGCAGGAAGTAATTTTTCAAAGTCAGTGGGAACAGGAGCTGTTATGCGAAGTGGCTTATGTGTGACGGGGTGTGTGAGTTCCATAAGGTATGCGTGGAGAGCCTGTCTTTGAAGGTGTTCACGCGAGCCGCCATACAAATCATCCCCGACCAAGGGGCAGCCTATGTGTGAAAAATGAACGCGTATCTGATGTGTCCGACCTGTAACCGGTGCCGCTTCAACAAGGGAATAATCATCCCAGGCTGCTATGGTTTTGTAGTCGGTTGCAGCAGGCTTTCCTGTGTCTGCTACGCAGCGTTCGATTATGCTGCCGGGTTTTCGGCCGATAGGAGCATTTATTGTTCCGTTGGCCGGATTAGGGGTTCCTTCAAGAATGGCAAGGTATCTCCGGTGGAATTGCGGTGCTCCGTTCTCGGATAAAACATGCTGAACGTGAGGCAGCTTTGCAATCATAACAATTCCCGTTGTGTTTCGGTCTAATCTGTGAACCGGATGGGGAATGAGGTCCTGCGTGTCCGTGTGAAGGTGATATGCCGCATAGTTCAGTAAAGTTTCTTCGCTGCTGTGTGCCAGCGGATGGACTAACTGTCCTGCTGGTTTGTTGACAAATAGAAGCGCGTCATCTTCGTAAAGTATTTCCAGAGGCCCTTTTATGGGCGGTATGCTTGTGGATTCCGGAATCTCACATGTTAGTATGTCGTCAGCTTCAAGCTTTGTCAGGGCAGCGATTACGACATTGCCGTTGACGCAGGTTGTTCCGCTGTTTTTTAGTCTGCGCCAGAGGTGCACGGAAAAGCCTTTTTGCACCAAAAAAGCTCTGACAGAGATTCCTGCCAGAGTTTTTGGTACTTTATATTCAATCTTCATTTTCGATTTCACCGTTAAAGTGGGCAATGAGGCGGAACACCAGATTGAGGAGAATTGCGACAACCGTGGCAAGAGCCATTCCCTTTAACGTTACAGTTCCGATTGTGATGCTTGCAGTGCTGACACCGATACCGAGAACGATGGATGTCAGAATAAGATTTATTGGTTTGTTGTAGTCAACTTTTGATTCGACCAGGATACGTACACCGGATGCTGCGATGACGCCAAAGAGGAGCAAGGAAACACCGCCCATAACGGGAGTCGGGATACTCTGTATTGCCGCGGCAAGTTTACCAAAGCATGAGAGTATGATTGCAAAAACAGCCGCACCTCCGATTACCCAGGTACTGAATACTTTTGTGATGGCAAGTACACCGATGTTTTCACCGTAGGTAGTGTTTGGTGTAGAGCCGAAAAATCCGGAAATCATGGTTGAGAGACCATTGCCGAAAATAGAACGGTCAAGACCGGGGTCTTTTTTCAAATCGCTGCCGACAATATTGCCTGTTACAATAAGATGACCAATGTGTTCAACGACAACTACCAAAGCAGCCGGAAGAATAATGAGTATTGCGTTCAGATTCCAGACCGGAGTGTAGATGGTGGGGAATGCAAACCACGGAGCCGTACGGATTGGTTCGTAGTCTACAATACCGAATAATGCTGCTACGATGTATCCTCCGACAACACCAATCAGGATTGGCAGAATTGATAATAATCCGCGGAATGCAACAGAGGAAAACAGCGTAATGGCCAGTGTGAGTATCGCAACAGTAATAGCCGTGGTGTCTGGTGTTTCTGCGGTGAGTCCTGCCATGCCCGCGGCTGTTGGCATAAGCTCAAGTCCGATAACGGCAACTATAGATCCCATTGCCGCAGGGGGGAAGAGAATGTCTATCCATTTTGTTCCGATTGAGTGAACCAGCGCGCCCACAAGACAGAATATCAGACCGACAACTATAAATCCGCCCAGGGCTGCTTCATAGCTGTATTTCGACATTACAAGAAATACAGGTGAAAGGAAAGCGAAGCTTGAACCCAGATAAGCTGGGATTTTTCCGCGGCAGAGAATCAGATAAAGGATTGTACCGATTCCGTTAAAGAGAAGTACAGTGGCAGGGTTGACCTTGAAAAGCATAGGAACCAGGACAGTAGAGCCGAACATCGCGAAAAGATGCTGCAGGCTGAGAGGAATAGTTTCCGCTAAGGGAAGCTTTTCATCTACACGTATAACTCGCTTTGACATAATAACTACAACTCCTATTGGTAGAAATAAGATAATTACATATACGGCAATCAAAATAACCTATAAGAATTTATCATGCTATTCAATTTTTGTCCATAGATATGTATACATAATGATAAGAAGGTTTTTTGTAGACAAACACTTTGAGACTGTTGTATAATGAAGCGAAATTCGACAAAAATAAATTGATTTCAAAACGAATGTCTTTTGTCAAAAGAGTTTTGTGACAATATGATACATTTGTTTCTGGGTATAGGAGGAGAGACATGGGACTCATTGTAAAGAAGTTTGGAGGCAGTTCGGTGGCGACCACGGAAAAAATCATGGCTGTCGCTAAACGTATCCTTGCAGAGAAAAAAGATGATGATCAAATTGTAATGGTTGTATCTGCAATGGGAGACACAACGGATGATTTGATTCAATTGGCCAAACAGCTGACCAAAGACCCTTATCAATATGAGCGTGAAATGGATATGCTTCTTACTACAGGGGAGCAGGTCTCTATCGCACTTCTTACGATGGCATTCAATTCATTGGGTCATCCTGCTGTCTCTCTTACAGGCATGATGGCTGGAATGAAGACTGATTCAGTACATACCAAAGGACGTATTTTGGATATTAAACCCAGGAGAATAAAGGAAGAGCTTGACAAAGGAAATATAGTTGTTGTCGCAGGCTTCCAGGGGGCTGATGAGTTTGGCGACCCGGTTACGCTGGGACGCGGGGGCTCGGATACTTCGGCGGTGGCTATTGCGGGAGCACTCCATGCAGACAGCTGCGAGATTTTTACGGATGTTGACGGAATCTATTCTGCTGACCCGCGTGTCGAGCCTGATGCGCGCCGCATGAAGGAAATTACTTATGATGAAATGCTTGAAATGGCACGTCTGGGTGCAGGTGTTATGCAGCCGCGCTCTGTTGAAATGGGCAAGCATTTCAATATCCCGATACATGTTCGCTCTACGTTTACAAATACACCGGGTACAATGATTAGGGAGGCTTATACAATGGAAGAAAAGGATTTTGTGATTCGTGGAGTTGCTCATGACTCCAATGTAGCAAAGGTTGCTGTTTTGGGTGTCCCTAATAATCCGGGAATTGCACATTCGATTTTCTCTGCGCTGGCTGACGCACATGTGTCTGTTGATATGATTGTGCAGAGCATACGCAATGTGGAAAAAAATGTAACGGATATGGTGTTTACGCTGGCTCATGATGATTTGTCGAAGGCGAAGCCTATTGTTGATGCTGTTGCAGACAAGTTAAATGCGGTTGCGGTTCTTGTGGAAGAGGATGTTGCAAAGGTCTCTATTGTAGGAGCAGGTATGCTCGGTAATCCGGGAATCGCTTCAAGAATGTTTGGAGCGCTCGCCAATGGGGGAATAAATATTGATGTTATAAGCACATCTGAAATCAGTATCTCCTGTCTTGTTAAAACAACGGACCTGAGTAAAGCTGTGAATGTTATTCATGACGAGTTCTTCCCCAAGAAAGCGTAATACCTGTAAAATAAGTGCAGCTTATTAAGTGGGAGTTTCATACTCCCACTTAATTTTAGTAACGGATAAAAATAATGTATACATTGGTAAAAAACAATTATTCCAATGTAAAAAATGCTATGATAGTGATACATTCCAAAAAAGAGAGGCGTATTATTTATGTCAGATACGATGACTGCATCCCATGCATTTGGGAAAGAGTTAAGTGATGTAATTTTCGGTGCAAGCGCAGCAGCGCAGAAGGCGGCAGCACAGCATGGCGCACAGAAGGTAACGAATGCGACAATCGGAGCTATTATTGATGATGACGAAAAGCTGGCATGCATTCCAACGATGGAAAATGTTTTTCGTTCTCTTCCGATGAATGATATTATTGCGTATGCGCCTATTGCAGGTCTTCCGGGATATCTTGATACGGTTATTGATTTGACATTTGCAGACCAGAAGCCGAACGGATATTTTTCGGCTGTTGCATCGGCAGGCGGTACCGGTGCTGTACATAATGCAATCGCGAATTATTCTGAGATTGGAGACAAGGTTCTTACATCTGACTGGTACTGGGGACCATATAACGCGCTTTGCCATGAGCAGGGCCGTGAGCTGGATACATATCAGCTCTTTGATGAGAAGCAGAATTTCAACATCGCTGATTTCACTAAAAAGGTTGAGGAGCTTCTTAAAAAGCAGTCGTCGCTTTTGATTATCATCAATACTCCGGCACATAATCCGACCGGCTACAGCCTTTCTGAGGATGACTGGGCACAGGTTATTGATGTATGTAAATCTGCCGGCAAATCCGGCGATAAAAAGATAAGCATTTTGGTTGATATTGCTTATATTGACTATGCAGGAGAGAAAAACGAAGCACGTAAATTCATGAAGCAGTTCTCCGATTTGCCGGACAATCTTTTCGTTATGTTCGCCTTCAGCATGTCAAAGGGCTACACAATGTACGGACAGCGTACAGGCGCTCTTATTGGTCTCTCTGCCAACAAGACAATCATTGATGAATTTACGGCTGTTACGAAGTACACGAGCCGTGCAACGTGGTCTAATATTAACCGCGGTGCAATGACTGTTTTGACGAAGATTCAGCAGGATGCAGCGCTCTTAAAGCAGTTTGAAGCAGAGCGTGAGGCTTTGTATCAGAAGATTAAGGAACGTGGCGCTATCTTCATGAAGGAAGCTGCAGAATGTGGATTGAATGCTCTGCCGTATAAGGCCGGCTTCTTCCTTTCGATTCCTGCCAAGGATCCTGCGGCTGTATGCGATAAGCTGCATGATGATCTGATTTTTGCGGTTCCTCTGAAAAAGGGTGTTCGTGTTGCTGTGTGTGCGGTGCCGGCATCTAAGATGTATGGTATGGCTGAAAAGATTAAACACGCCTGGGATGCAGTTCAGTAATTTCATAAATGAAGCGTACGGCTTGAGGCTGTACGCTTTTTTATGTTAAAATACATTAGTTAACTACTATCGTGTCAGGCTGGTGAATTTTTTGCAGTTAAAGCGTTTGGAAGCCTATGGCTTCAAATCCTTCGCAGATAAAATTGAAATAGAATTTGATCACGGCGTCACGGCTATTGTCGGTCCTAACGGCAGTGGCAAGAGTAATATTACAGATGCGATCCGTTGGGTTCTGGGTGAGCAGAATGTGCGTAATCTACGCGGAACAAAATCGGAAGATATTATTTTTACGGGAAGCTCTTCACGCAAGCCGCTTGGAATTGCCGAAGTCACATTGACACTGCTTAACGACGGCGATTTGTCTCTTCCGTTTGACGAGATTACTGTAACCAGAAGACTTTTCCGCTCAGGAGAAAGTGAGTTTTTTATAAACAAGGGAAAGTGCCGTCTGAAGGATATTTATGCGCTTTTTGCTGATACGGGTCTGGGGCATGATGGTATTTCTGTTATCAGCCAAAATAAAATGGATGATATATTAAACAGCCGTCCGGAGGAACGGAGACTGTTTTTTGAGGAAACAGCAGGAATAACGAAATTCAGAGACCGGAAAAACGAATCGGTCAAAAAACTGGATGATACAGAAAAAAATCTGACACGTGTCAATGATATTATCGGCGAAATAGAGGTCCAGCTGGAACCTTTGGCTGCAGAGGCCGAACGTACGGAAAAATACAATAATTGGAACAGTGAATATACAAAGGGACGAATAACTGAAATCTATCGTAAGATTCAAAAAATCCATGAAATTGAACAAACGCAAACAGAGGTAAAAGAGGAAAAAGAAAAGGCTAAAATTTCACTGGAAACGGAACTGCGGAAAGTTGAAGTTGCAAAAGAAGAGCTGGAAAACAATGTGCTTTCACTGGATACGCAGATACAAAATAAAAACCAGGAAAAAAATCAGACAGCCATAAGGCTGGAGAATATTAAAAGCAGTATTTTGCTGGCAGAGCAAAAAGCACAGCAGGAAAATCAGGAATATACAAATCTTCAGGACAGTATAAAAAATTTAGAACGTGAGCTTACTGAAGAAAAAGAAGCACAGGAGAAGCTTTCGGCAATTGAAAAAGACATCTCCGAAAAGTTTGAAAAAATAAAGGTACAATTTGATGCTGAGCAAAAAAAATCTGCCGATTTTGCTGAAAGGATTCGCAGCGCAAAATCTGAAATACAGGTAAAGCAGTCTGAAAAAGAAAATATCAAGCAGCAGCTTGCAGAAAAACAAAATGATGCGGTTATTCTTGAAAAGGATATTGAATCAGGCGCAGCTGCTCATGAGTCAAATGTAAAAGAGTTTGAATGTCTTGAATCTGTTTTGCGGGATGAGAAAGTAAAATGCAAAGAGCAGGAAGAGAGACTCGAAAACGTACGCAAAAGTCTTGTTCAGTTAAAAGCCGATAAAGATGGAAGTCTGAACAAGCAAAGGAAGGCTGCAGAAAATCTGAAGACTGTACAGCAGCAGCTTCGAATAGATGAACAGTATGTTGCCCAGGGAAGCGCAAAATTAAATGTGCTTGAGCATATGCAGCAGGCGTACGAGGGCTTTGGCAGGTCTGTTAAGGCAGTTTTGCTTGCCAGGGAATCATGGCGGCCGCAGATTTATGGTGCGGTAGCAGAACTGATTCATGTCGATGCAAAATATTTGTCGGCTGTAGAGGCTGCACTGGGGGCGGCTCAGCAGAATCTCATCGTCAAGGATGCGGAGACAGCAAAAAAAGCAATAGATTTTTTGAAAAGAACAAAGGCAGGCCGTGTAACTTTTTTGCCGCTTTCTGATTTGGCGGTCAGGTCGCATCCGGATGATTCAGTTAAAAATATGCATGGCGTAATAGGCTATCTTGATGAAGTAATTACAACGGATGAATCTTATAAAAAGGCAGTTTCTTTCTTGCTTGCGAAAACACTGCTGGTAGATAATTTTGACCATGCAATAAAAGTGGCAAGAAACAGAGGATTCAAATTCCGAATCGTTACTTTGGATGGTGAGATTTTGAATCCCGGAGGCTCGTTATCAGGTGGAAGTATCCCACAGAAAGAGTCAGGCTTCCTGAACCGAAGTAATGAACTGATAAAACTCAGAGAAGATTTAAAAGCAAGAAACAGAGCTTTGGCTGAAAATGAAGATAATAAAAAGCGGCTTTTGGCTGAGCTGAAAAATTTTGACGAAGAAATTCAGAATATAAAAGACCGGTTGGAATCCAAACGGATAAATGAAGCTGAGCTTAAGGTTGCGGTCAGGCAGATAAAAGAAAATATTGAGCATGAAGAGAAGACCTTTAATGAATTAAGGATTCTTGTTTCGTCGTATGATGATGATTTTTCGAATGTTCAAAAGAAGCGAATAGAATTGAAGCATGAAATTGATGCAATAAAAGAAACTCTGAAAAATTATGAGGCTGCAGTCCAGAACAAAACTGAGGAGTTGGATGATTTAGAGCAGGATGCTTCTGATTTTTCCAAGTGGCTGCATCAGCTTGAGCTTCAAAAGGTTGGTACAGAACACGAGGTTTTGCGCAGCCATGAGCATGTGCTTTTAAGTCAGAAAAAAATATCCGGAATTATTTCCGCAAAGGATGAAGCAGGTAAAAAATTAAGCTCACTGCAAGAAGAATTAACGCAAGGGAAAAATGATGTTTCTCAATTGATTGAAGAGAAGGAAGGTATCCAGCGGGAATATTCCGAACTGGATGCAGTGCTTAATACTTATTTTGAGCAGAAGATGAATCTTCTGACGAAAGGTAAGGAGCAGGAAGAAGCGCTGCAGGAAATCCGAAAGAAAATGCAGAAGGTTCAGGATGAACTGCATTCGTGGGAAATTGAGCATTCGAAGCGTCAGTTTAACCTTGAGCAGTATGAAATTACTCTTCGCGACGAGTATCATTTTTCAGTAGCAGAGGCAGCAGAACAGCTTTTGGATATTGATGATGAATCGCTTGGTAAAATGTTGAAAAAACTCAAGGCAGATATTCTTGCACTTGGCACTGTTAATTTGCAGGCAATAGACGATTATAAAAAGCAAAAAGAGCGTTACGATTTTTTGAAGCTGCAGGCGGATGATCTTTCTGATGCCAAAGAAAATCTGATGAAAATTATAGCCGAAATTGACGCGACTATGACAAAGCAGTTCAAGGCGGCTTTTTTGCAAATACAGCAGCACTTCAATGATATTTTTGTTGCTTTGTTCGGTGGCGGACATGCTGAATTATCTTTGACCAACGAAAAGGAAATTTTGCAGTCAGGTGTTGAAATTAATGTTCAGCTGCCACAGAAAAAGCAACAGAATTTATCTGTACTTTCCGGTGGCGAAAGAGCCCTGACGGTTATAGCGCTTTTATTTGCATTCCTAAAGGTACGGCCAGCACCTTTTTCTGTGTTGGATGAAATAGATGCTCCGCTGGATGAAGCAAATATTATGCGTTTTGGTAAATTTTTGCGGGATTTTTCCGAGCAGACGCAGTTTGTTGTTGTAACGCACAGAAAAGGAACGATGGAGTCTGCTGATATGATGTATGGTGTTACATTGGAGGATGCCGGGGTGTCCAAGATTTTGTCAGTTAAACTTGATGATATTGCCGGGTAACAGGAGGAAAATATAATGGGATTTTTTGACCGTTTGAAAAAAGGTCTTACAAGGACGAGGGAAACGCTGACAGCAAAAATCGGTACAGCAGTTTTGGGCTATGCTGATATAAGTGATGACCTTCTGGACGAGATAGAAGAGATTCTTATCATGGCAGATGTCGGTGTATCTACAACCGAGAAGCTGATGCAGGAAGTACGAAAAGGAATAAAAAAGAAAGAGATACATACACCTGCTGATTTGAAGCCGTTTTTGGAGAATAAGATAACGGAGATTCTGCTTGAAGGCGGCGCCGGTGTACGCATGGCCGCGGTCGGACCGACGGTAATTCTTATCGTCGGGGTTAATGGTGCAGGCAAAACAACGACAATCGGTAAATTAAGTGCTTTTTACAATTATTACGGCAAGAAGGTTATGCTCGCTGCCGCGGATACATTCCGCGCTGCTGCAATTGACCAGCTGGAGATATGGGGAAAACGCACAGGTGCTGAGGTCATCAAGCATGAGGAAGGCTCTGACCCCGCGGCTGTTGTTTTTGATGCCGTAAAAGCAGCAAAAGCAAGAGGTATTGATATTCTGATTGTTGATACTGCCGGAAGACTGCAGACAAAAACAAATCTTATGTCCGAGCTCGAGAAAATCAATCGTGTGGTTGGACGGGAAATTCCGGGCGCACCGCATGAGACGCTGCTGGTGCTTGATGCAACAACGGGACAGAACGCAGTCAGTCAGGCAAAGCTGTTCACGCAGTCGGCGCCTGTTACCGGAGTCGTTCTGACCAAGCTGGACGGAACCGCCAAGGGCGGCGTCGTTATAGGTATTAAATCAGAGCTTTCTATTCCTATTAAATGGATTGGTGTTGGTGAAGGAATAGAGGATCTAAGACCTTTTTCGGCGGAAGAATATTCAAAAGCATTATTTGACAAGTAAAAATCCTTGACATAAGAATTTGAATAGTATATACTGTCACTTGTCAAGTTTTTACCTTGACACACAAGGTGATATTTATGATTGATGAACTATTACATACGTCGGCTTTGTTCGATTTATACGGGGGATTACTCACTGATAAGCAGCAGATGTGCCTGAAAATGCATCTTTTTGATGATTTTTCATTATCTGAAATCGGCGATACAATGGGAATTTCCAGACAGGCTGCACATGACATGATTAAAAGGTCAGAAGCTGCGCTGGTAGAATATGAACATAAGCTTGGATTTTTGGAAAAGGCTTCTGCACAGCGTGAGTTGTTTGACGGTATATATTCGGATTTGAAAAACGCTGCGTTTAAGGATGAGCAGACAAAGAAAAAGCTGCTGGAAGCCGTTTTGCCGTTTACTAATTTTGAGCTGGAGGACGAAACGTGATTTTTGAGGGTTTGTCAGAGCGCTTACAGGAAACATTTAAAAAATTACGTGGGCACGGGAAACTGACAGAAGATGATGTCAATGAGGCGATGCGTGATGTGCGCATGGCTTTGCTGGAAGCGGATGTCAATTTCAAGGTCGTAAAGGATTTTGTCAAGAAAGTAAAAGAACGGGCGATTGGTCAGGAAGTTCTTGAAACTCTGACACCGGCTCAGGTAGTTATAAAGATTGTAAATGAAGAGTTAACTGCTCTCATGGGCGGGACTCAGAGTAAGCTGAATATTTCCTCGGTGCCTCCTACTATTATCATGATGGTTGGACTTCAGGGTGCCGGTAAAACGACAACCGCAGGAAAGCTTGCGTTGTCTCTTCGCAAGCAGGGAAAGCATCCTTTACTGGTTGCAGACGATATTTACAGACCGGCAGCTGTTAAGCAGCTGGAAGTGCTTGGAAAACAGCTTGATATACCGGTGTTTTCAATGGAGGCAGGAACTGATGCTGTCACTATAGCGAAAGAGTCTGTTCCGTATGCTAATTCACATGCCGCCGATGTTATTATCATAGATACCGCGGGCCGGCTCCACATAAATGAAGAGCTGATGCAGGAGCTTACCTCGATAAAATCTGAGGTAAAGCCGCATGAAATCCTCTTAGTGGTTGATGCTATGACAGGTCAGGACGCTGTTAATGTAGCAGAAAGCTTTAACGGCAGTTTGGGCTTGGACGGCATCGTTATGACCAAGATGGATGGTGACGCACGAGGCGGTGCCGCACTTTCCGTAAAAGCTGTAACAGGATGCCCAATCAAATTTGTCGGTATGGGTGAAAAACTCGAGGCACTTGAGCCGTTTTATCCGGATAGAATGGCTTCCAGAATTTTGGGCATGGGCGATGTGCTTTCTCTTATTGAGAAGGCTCAGGATGTTTATGACATCGAAACAGCCCAAAAGATGGAAAAGAAGCTGCGTAAAGACGAATTTACGTTAGATGATTTCCTTGATCAGCTGCAGCAGGTCAGAAAGATGGGCTCATTTGAGCAGATTCTCGGCATGCTTCCGGGAATGGGAAATATAAAAAAGCAGCTTGAAGGCGTTGATGTCGATTTCAACGGCAAGGAAATTAAGCATATAGAAGCAATTATTCGTTCAATGACTCCTCAGGAGCGTGCAGACATATCTGTTATTAACGGAAGCAGACGGAAGCGTATCGCAGCCGGAAGCGGAACCCGCGTTCAGGATGTCAATAAAATCATTAAGCAGTTTGCTGAAATGAAGAAAATGATGAAAAAGATGAAAAAAATGCAGAAAAGCCCTATGGGCTTGGGAAGGTTTAAACTACCTTTCATGCATTAAATAATGTACACCAATTTAAGGAGGTGAATTTTCATGGCAGTTAAAATTCGTTTGAATCGCATGGGTGCAAAAAAACATCCGTTTTATCGTATTGTTGTCGCTGATTCCCGTGCACCGCGTGACGGTCGTTTTATCGAGATTCTCGGTAACTATGATTCCACAAAGGATCCGGCAGTTGTTAATGTTGATGAGGCAAAAGCAATTGAGTGGATGCAGAAGGGCGCACAGCCGACAGACACGGTTCGTTCTTTGTTGAAGAAACAGGGAATTATGGCTAAATTCGATGCTTTGAAGCATGCGAAGAAATAAGAAAGAGGATATCCACATGAAAGAGATTGTCGAGATTATAGCCAAATCGTTGGTTGACCATCCTGATCAGGTTGTTATTGATGAAAAAGATGGTGAACACATGACGGTCTTTGAATTACATGTTGCCTCGGATGATATGGGAAAAGTCATCGGAAAGCAAGGTAAAATTGCGAAGGCTATGCGTACAGTTGTAAAAGCTGCTGCTACCCGTAAAAACAAAAAGGTAACTGTGGAAATTTGTTGAAAGACGCGGCTGCGTTTCCTTATTCGGGATGCAGGCCGCTGTTTTTCTATTCAAATACGAAAAGAGGAAACGTTATGGACAGCATTACAGTAAAAATGCCTGTGACAATAAAGGCAAAGCTTACCGAAAAACTGAAAAAAAGAATTATTGACGATTTGACGAAAAATATTGAACAGGTTGACCTGGAATTGCAGCAGGTTGATATCGAGGAAAAACGTGTAATTAATGAACAGGCACAGAGTAATCTGCAGAATCTTCAGGCAATCCGTCAGCACTTCGGAATTGAGAGGCAGAAACGTTTGGAGTTCAAGGCTGAAGCTGAACACAAGCTTGAAGATACAAAGAAGCTGGCTATTGGTGCTGAAATTATCCAGGGCACATTGGAGCACCTTGTTGAATTAAAGGTTGGCAGCAATATGCGTGAACTTATGAATGTTGAGGTTTTAGTTGAAGATGACACAATCGTCGCAATCCGCAGCTAAAAATAATATTGTGATTGGGAAAATCGGAGCTCCTCATGGTGTACATGGGGAGCTCAAGGTTGTGCCTATTACAGATTATCCGGAACGATTCAAGGGTATGAAAAAGGTATTTGTTGACGGAGATGCGATGGATATAAAATCCGTCAGATACCAGAACGACCGTATTTTGATGACGTTCAGCGGATATGATTCACGCGAAAAGGCTGCAGCGCTCACGGGGCGTATTCTGTCTGTGGAGAGAACAGATGCAGTTCCGCTGGAGGAGGATGAATACTACACCTTTGATATTCTCGGGCTTACTGTTGAGACAGAAGATGGAAAAATTTTAGGGAATGTTACAGATGTTCTGCAGCCCGGAAGCAATGACGTGTATGTGGTAGAGTCACCTGAAAGTGATGAACCTATTTTGATTCCTGCTTTAAAATCCGTGGTCAAAAAAATCTCTGTTGCAGACGGTAAAATGATAGTTAAACTACAGGAAGTGTTGGAATAATGCGCATTGATATTCTGACATTGTTTCCGGCAATGTTTGAAGGGCCTTTTAGCGAAAGTATTCTCAAACGTTCGATTGAGCAGGGAATTCTTGACATTCACCTGACCAATTTTAGAAATTTTGCGTATGACAAGCACAGACAGGTAGATGATTCTCCCTTTGGAGGCGGAAGCGGTATGGTTTTAAAACCTGAACCGCTTTTTCGTGCTGTGCAGCATGTGAAAACACAGTCAGCTGCCCAAAAGAAGCGTGTTGTTTTATTGAGTCCCAACGGAGTTACTTTTACTCAAAACAAAGCTAAGGAGCTTGCAGAGTATGAGCAGCTTATTTTGATTTGCGGGCATTATGAAGGTTTTGACGCAAGGATAGAGAAGAATTTGGCTGATGAGGCGGTTTCCATAGGTGATTATGTTTTGACAGGGGGAGAGCTGCCTGCTATGGTTATGGTGGATACCATAGCCAGAATGCTGCCCGGAGTTTTAGGCTCCGCAGAATCAGCTGTAACGGATTCATTTTATGAATCCATTTTAGAGTTTCCGCAATACACCAGGCCGCGTTCATTTTTAGGTATGGATGTCCCGGAAGTTTTATTTTCCGGGGATCATGCAAAGATTGCAAGTTGGAGAAAGCAGCAGGCGCTGCTTCAGACCGTAAAAAATCGTCCGGATTTGCTGGAAAACTATGTGCCTGATGAAGAGGAAAAGAAGTTCCTGAGTTCTATTAAACGCTGACAGAATATTTTGTCTTTGTCAAAATTGGAACTAATGCGGTATAATTAGATTGTAAATCATAGTTACGGCGGGGTGGTAGATTTGAGAAAAAAGGCTGCGTTGTTTTTTTCGATACTAACTGTTGTATTATTGGTATTATCGTCCAGCACTTATGCCGCAGGGAAAATTCTTGTTAAACAGGGTTCACGTGGTGAATCTGTCCGGCAGGTACAGGAGCTTTTAATTGAGAAGGGTTTTTTGTCGGGAAAGGCAGATGGCATTTGTGGACAGATGACTGTTGACGCCATAAAGCTTTTTCAGAGAGAGAATCATTTGGAAGTTGACGGGATTTGCGGGGCTGTTACATTCGAGGCATTAAAGAAGGCTCCGCATCATGATCCGAAATTTGCTGCTGAGCATCATCCGCATAAGGGAGAGGCTGTGTATGTTGAAGCGACGGCATACAGTGCGTTTGATCCCGGAAATGGACCGAATACCGCGAGCGGTACTCCTGTAAGACATGGCGTTATAGCAGTTGACCCATCCTTTATTCCATTAGGCTCCAGAGTCTACATTCCGGGCTATGGTGAGGCAGTTGCGGAGGATATCGGCTGGGGAATAAAGGGAAATATCATTGACGTTGCATTTGACACTCACGAAGAGGCATTGATGTTCGGCCGACAGGAGCTTGAAATTTATATCATTGAATATGGTGAATAGTGCGGTCAGTAAAGTCAGGCTTTTAACACTGGAAGTTATGTGTTAAAAGCCTTTTCTTCACCATACTTTTGGAGGAAATTTGATTTGTACATAGCAGACGTTTATGTGAACTTACCTGTAAAAAGCATAGCACAGGCGTATTCGTATATAATCCCCGAGGATAAACTTTTCCTTGATGCAGGATGGCGCGTTGTTGTTCCTTTTCACGGCCGTGCCACTGAGGGCTTTATACTTAATAAGTACGAGGTGGAAAGTACTGACAGACCGTTAAAAAAAATCACTGACGTACTGGATGACGAAGCATGGTTTCCTGCTGAAATAATAAAGGCTGCATCAAAGCTTGCGACTTTTTATTTATGTTCACTTGCTGAAATTATGCGTCTTTTTATGCCCGGGAAAAGCGGCGCCAAAATAAGCTGTGTCTATGAAGTGAATGAAGAAGCAGACTCCGGCTGCTATTCCGATGGAACCGCTGAAAAAAAGATATTGGATTTTCTGCATGAGTACGGCAATGCATCAAAAAACAAGCTGAAAAAACTGCTGCCTGATGCGCCGGTTGAGTCTGTAATTGAGAAAATGTGCAGGCGTGATGAAATAAGGCGGATATATAATGTAGCCAAAAAATCCAAGGAACGGTTTGAAAAATATATCTGCCCGCAGATAGAAATTACAGATACACTGATACAGGAAAAATTCAAGGGAAAGCCTGCACAGCAAAAAATACTGCGGCTTCTTAAGGACTGTGATTCAGTTTCCTTAAAATACATAAAAGATCAGGGAATTTCATCGGTTCCGTTAAAGGCATTGGCTGAAATGAACTGTATCAAATATATAGAGAAAAGAATTCTGCGGGACAGCTATCAGGATTTTGAATGTGAAAAAAATGTAAAAAAAATAAAGCTGACAGATACTCAGGGAAAGATTATTGACAGTATCCGACCACATATTGATTCGAAACAGTATTTCATGGCTTTGCTTCATGGTGTTACCGGAAGCGGTAAGACACAGGTTTATGTGGAGCTGACGAAGCTGGCCCGGATGCAGGGGCGGCAGGTAATTGTACTTGTTCCTGAGATAGCGCTGACAGGGCAGATTGTTAAGGTATTCAAACAGAATTTTTCTGAGGATATAGTTGTAATCCACAGTCAGCTTTCTGTGTCAGAGAGGAATGATTCTTTTTACAGATTTCGTCACGGACAAGCCAATATTGCAATCGGTGCCAGATCAGCGCTTTTCCTGACACCTGAAAATCTCGGCCTTATCATTATTGACGAGGAGCAGGACCCGTCATATAAGCAGGATGAAGCACCAAGGTATCATGCCCGTGTTGTGGCTGAAATGCTGGCTAAAGCATATAACTGCACGTTGATTCTGGGGAGCGCGACCCCGTCGCTTGAATCATATTATCAAACGCAGCTTGGAAAAATCGAATGTTTCGAAATGCCTGAGCGTGTGGGGAACAGACCAATGCCAAAGGTTTATCCCGTTGATATGCGCATGGAGCTCAAAAGGGGAAACAGAAAAATACTTTCCAATGACATGATGAGGCTGATAAGGGAAACAATTCAGCAGGGGCAGCAGATGATTTTGATGCTTAACCGCAGGGGCTTTTCAACCTTCATTATGTGCAGGGAATGCGGTCATGTTATAAAATGTCCTGACTGCGGACTGCCTATGGTATATCATAAAGCCAATACGCTCATGTGTCATCACTGCGACACACATCTTCATCCTCCTTCTATCTGTCCGCAATGCGGAAGCACTTATATCAGATACTTCGGGTCAGGAACAGAAAAGCTGGAGGCTGAACTAAAGGAACTGGTGCCGGAAGCAAGAGTTGTCAGACTGGACAGAGATACAACACAGAGAAAATTTTCTCAGACGGAAATACTCAGCGCTTTCAGTGAAGGAAAATATGATATATTGCTGGGAACGCAGATGGTAGCAAAGGGGCATGATGTCCCGAATGTAACGGCTTCGGGAATTCTAAGCGCTGACGCGGCATTGAATCTTCCTGATTTCCGTGCTGCGGAAAGGTGCTTTATGCTGATTGCCCAGACTGCAGGCCGTTCGGGCAGAGGAGAAATCCCCGGAAAGGTTTTGGTTCAGTGCTACAATCCTGAGCATTATGCCGTTCAATATGCCTGTGAGCAGAATTACCATGCTTTTTTTGAGCATGAAATTGAAATCCGCAAGGCATTGTATTATCCGCCATTCTGCCGCCTGATTAAGCTGACATTTGTCGGAGATACAGAGGACGAAACACGAAAAAGAGCTGAGTCGCTTAAAGATAAATTCGTATCATATTTTTCCGGCAGGGCAGAGCAGCAGATAATCGGACCTGCGCCTGATACGATACCTGTCTTTCGGGGACGATATCGTTATAATCTGGTGATTAAGGCGGGGAAATATCTGGATACGCTTCAGTTTATGAGAGAAAATAACCTGCATGAAGATACAAATGTTTTAATTGATATCGACCCGATTAACATTTGAAGTGTGATTCATTGCTTTTTCGGTGAATCTATATTATAATCTTACAATATAGTGAATATAGCAATGAAGAAGAGAGTAGATTCGTTGATGCGTTCAGAGAGTCCGGGGTGCTGTGAACCGGATCGTTAATGCGGGTTGAAGTTCACTTTGGAGCTTGGCAGTGAAGCAGCAGTAGTTGTCACGTTGGCGGCGTTAACGCGTTTGAGTATCAATTAGGGTGGTACCGCGGAATAAAGCTTTCGCCCCTTGCAGGGGGCGGAGGCTATTTTTATTTTTGTGATTAAATCAGGAGGTTGTGTATGGAAGAGAAAATTGCCCGCTTAAAACAGGAAGCGGCTGAGGTAATAAGGAAACATGTTGATAGCTTATCGCAGTTGAATGATATCAGAGTTCAGTATCTTGGAAAAAAAGGTGAAATCACCAGCCTTCTCAGAGGATTGGGACAGCTCAGCAAGGAGGACCGTCCGCGTATCGGACAGATTGTAAACGAGGCCCGTGCTCAGCTGGAGGCTTTGATTGAGGAAAAGAATACACAGTTGAAGGCTGCAGAGCTGCAGCAGAAGCTGGACAACGAGAAGATTGATATTACTCTTCCGGGCAGAAAAGCGTGGGCAGGTCATCTCCACCCGTTGACGCTCACTTTGAACAGAATCAAGAGCATTTTTATGGATATGGGATTTTCTGTTGAGGAAGGCCCTGAAATCGAGACTGATTATTACGATTTTGAAGCATTGAATCTTCCCAAAGACCATCCGGCACGCGATATGCAGGATTCCTTCTACATCACGGAGGATATTTTGATGCGTACACAGACTTCCCCGGTACAGGCACGTACCATGGAGGCTCATGAGCCCAACAGTCCGATTCGTATGATTGCTCCGGGCCGCGTATACAGAAGAGATGATTATGACGCAACTCATTCGCCTATGTTTACACAGGTTGAGGGGCTTGTTATTGATGAGGGCATCTGCTTCTCTGATTTGAAGGGAACGCTGGAGCTCTTCCTGCATAAGATTTTTAATGAAAATATCGGAGTACGTTTCCGTCCGAGCTTTTTCCCGTTCACGGAACCAAGTGCTGAGGTAGATATTTCATGCGTAATGTGCCATGGTCAGGGCTGCCGTGTTTGTAAGGGTACCGGCTGGCTGGAGATTTTAGGTGCAGGAATGGTTCATCCCCATGTTCTGGAAATGAGCGGTTATGACCCTGAGAAGGTCAGCGGCTTTGCGTTCGGTATGGGTGTAGAGCGTATTGCAATGCTTTCCTACGGCATTGACGATTTACGTCTTTTCTACGACAACGACGTTCGTTTTCTTCAGCAGTTCAAGTAAAGGGGTGCAGTTATGCAGGTATCAATAAAGTGGTTAAAGGATTATATAGATTTTACGGAAACACCGGAAGAGCTTGCCGATAAGCTCACAATGGCAGGCATTCCGGTAGAAAATGTTGTTCATACAGGAGAAGGTCTTGAGAAGGTTGTTGTCGGAAAGCTGACGGAGGTACGTCCTCACGAGAATTCCGACCATCTGCAGATTTGTACTGTTGATGTTGCAAAGGGTGAGCCTTTAACGATTGTTACAGGAGCTCCGAATGTACAGGAAGGACAGCTTGTTCCGGTTGCTTTGGTTGGCGCACATCTTCCGAACGGCCAGAAAATCGAAAAGAGCAAGATGCGCGGAGTATTGTCCATGGGTATGCTCTGCTCGGCAGAGGAAATGCGGCTTGATTTGGATGCACTTCCGGAATCTCAGAAGAATGGCATCTATATTCTCCCGGAGGATACGACTGTTGGCGTGTCCGTGAAGGATGTTTTGGGATTAGATGATGTTATTCTTGAGTTCGAGCTTACCGCAAACCGTGCGGACTGCTTCAGCGTTTTAGGTCTTGTAAGAGAAATATCTGTTTTGACAGGAAACCCGATGCACTTCCCGGAGATTAAGGTAAATGAAGATGATGCCGCTGATTCCAAGGATTTAGTCAGCGTGTCAATTCAGGCCAATGACCTTTGCAAGAGATTTTCCGCGGGAGTCCTCAAAAATGTAAAAATCGGACCGTCTCCTAAATGGATGCAGCAGCGTCTTGAGGGTGCCGGAATCCGTTCAATCAATAACGTGGTTGACGTTACAAACTTTGTTATGATTGAGCTTGGTCAGCCGATGCATGCTTATGATTATGATGAAATAACAGGTCATTCTCTTACGGCACGCAAGGCAGTCAAGGGTGAGAACCTCCATACGCTTGATGACTCATCCCGTGTTGCAAACGGAACGGAGCTTGTAATTGCCGATGCTGAAAAGCCGGCAGGACTTGCAGGTATCATGGGCGGACTGGAATCTGAAATAACAGAAAAAACAACAACGGTAGTTCTGGAAGCGGCCTCCTTCTATGGCCCGAATATCCGCAGAACAGCAAGAAGCTGCGGGCTTCATTCAGAAGCTTCGGGACGTTTTGAGCGTGGAGTGGATGTTACGGAAACACCGCGTGCCATAAAGAGAGCATCGCAGCTTTTGCAGGAAATGGGCGCCTGCACGGTATGCAAAAATATCGTTGATGTTTATCCGGAGCCTGTTGTTCCGGTGAAGATTTCCTTTACTGCTCCGCAGATTAACCGCAGACTTGGTACAAAGCTTTCCGGTGACGTTATGTGCGATATTTTGAAGAAGCTTGGCTTCGGTATCGAAACAGTTTCTGATGAAAGCTATACAGCTGTTGTTCCGTCCTGGAGAAATGACGTTACACGCTGGGAGGATTTGTCCGAGGAGGTCGCTCAGGTCTACGGCTTTGATGAAATTCCGTCAACAACACCACATGGCAGGGTTATGAGTGCGGGACAGAGTAAAAAACAGTATTTCATTGAGAAGATGAAGGCTGTTCTTTGCAGTCTTGGTCTTGATGAAACCGCTTCCTTTGCTTTTACTCATCCATCCATGTATGATAAAATGCAGGTACCTGAGGACAGCATGCTCAGGACGGCGATTCCTATCATGAATCCGCTGACAGATGAGTATCCTCTGGTAAGGACTACGCTGCTTTCCAGTGTTTTCGAAAATGTTGTAAGAAACCTTTCACGTAAAAACGAGGATGTCCGTCTCTTTGAAATTGCACCGGTATTTTATCCGAAATCGCTTCCTGTTACGGAGCTTCCGGATGAGGTCATGAAGGCTGCCGGAATCATAACCGGACGCCGTGCTCCTCTTGGTTGGAATCAGGTAAATGATGAAGTTGATTTCTATGATTTGAAGGGTATTATAGAAGAGCTTTTGACGGCTCTTTCCATTAAACGTTATACTGTAGAGGTCGGAGAGCATTATGTAATGCATCCGGGGAAAACGGCTGTCATTAAAAAAGGCAATGATATTCTGGCCTATATAGGTGAGGTACACCCTGCTGTCGCAGAGGCATTTTCTGTCAAGAAAAAAATGTATGCCTTTGAAATGGATGTCCTTACGCTTATGAAGCATTCGGAAGAGCATTTCAATTACACACATCTTCCAAAGTATCCTGCGGTAAGCCGTGACCTGGCTCTTCTTGTTGATCGTGATTTGCCTGCAATGGATATTGAAAAAGTAATCAAGAAAAATGCAGGCCCGTATTTCAAGGAGGTTTGCCTGTTTGATGTTTATACAGGAAAGCAGGTTGACTCAGCAAAGAAGAGTGTCGCGTTCTCACTTCTTTTCCAGTCAAATGATAAAACTTTGACAGATGCAGAAGTTGATGAAGCATTTGGTAAAATTGTTTCTGAAGTCGAAAAATTGTTTGGCGCAGAACTGCGCGCGTAAAAATAAAGCTGCTCTTGGCGTTCGCTGGAGCAGCTTTTTGAAAATTAAAGAAGGTGAGTTTATGAAGAAAAAGGTAGATGTTGAAATTTTTGGGGAAATTTATTCCCTAAAGACGGACGAAGATTCCGAATATGTAAGAAAAGTAGCAGCTGCAGTCGATTCATCCATGCGTGAAATTGCACAAAAAACACACAGCTTTTCGTCAGCCCGGATTAGTGTATTTGCGGCACTGGATCTTGCAGATAAATATTTTCAGATGAAAAAGGATTACGAAGAACTCTTGAAACTCGTGGACTCCAAGAACCGACATAAATAGATTTCCTTTTTTTTAATAAGTATTAAGGATTGATGAATGTTTGAAATGATGATATAGTACTTATGAGATAAATTGATTGAAGTGGGAGTGTAGAATGTTTAATTTCAAACACAAGAACACGGAGTTTTTTGATCTTTTTGTTGACAGCGCCAAGTATTTTTATAAGGGTGCGTTGATTATGGAAGAAGTAATGCTTGATTCAACAAAAGCTGTCGCAAAGATGAAAGAAATAATTGATTTGGAACACGAAGCAGATGCTGTGAATGACAAGATTATTGATCATTTGAATCAGACATTCATAACGCCCATTGACCGTGAGGATATTTTTGCATTGGCAAACGGCTTGGATGATGGCGTTGACTTTTTACAGGGTACACTTCAAAGAATTGTAATTTATCGCATCGGGCCGGCTAAGGAAGGCGCTGTTTCCCTGACTAAACTGCTTTTGGAAGCAACTGAGGAAATTATTAAGGCGTTTTCTTTACTTAAAGATATTAAGAAGAACCGTGTCTTAATACTGGAAGCGACACATAAGATAGGAAAACTCGAGAGCGAGGGCGATCGGGTGTACAGGCATGAGATTGCGTTCCTGTTTGATAATGTGAAGGATCCGATAGAACTGATTAAATGGAAGGATATCCTTGAAAATCTTGAGGATACTCTTGATCATTGTGAGGATGTTTCTGATATGATTCGCGGTGTGGTAATGAAATATGCCTGAACTTCATTGGATGATATTTACAGTTATCGGACTTGCGCTGCTGTTTGATTTTATCAATGGATTTCATGATACAGCAAACGCGATAGCAACGTCTGTCTCTACGCGTGCCATAGCACCACAGGATGCAATATTTATGGCAGCGGGATTGAATTTTTTGGGTGCAATGTACAGTACCGGTGTTGCAAAGACGATTGGAAGCGATATCGTAAGCTCTGCCGATCAGGTTGATGAGCGTGTTTTGATTGCTGCTTTGGCCGGTGCTGTTATATGGAATGTTTTGACGTGGTGGCTTGCTTTGCCCAGCAGTTCATCGCATGCACTTGTGGGCGGCGTTATCGGTGCAGTTTTGGTTTCTACGGGGATGGGGGGACTAAACTTCATCGGAATTGGTAAGATTGTTCTTTCGCTTATTGTTTCGCCGGTTATTGCTATTGTGTCCGGCTGCGGCATTATGTATCTGCTGTATATGATTTTTGGGCAGTCATCGCCGCATATAATAAATGGGCGGTTTAAGAAGATGCAGCTGGTTTCAGCTGCAATGATGGCCTTTTCACATGGTTCCAATGATGCTCAGAAATCTATGGGTATCATTACTTTGGCACTTGTGAGCGGAAATTATATTTCTTCCTTCGAGGTTCCTTTTGTCGTGAAGATGTTGTGCGCGATAGCTATGGCAGTCGGAACTGCTATGGGTGGCTGGCGGATAATAAAAACAATCGGAGGAAAAATATTTAAGCTTGAGCCTATCAGTGGATTTGCTGCTGATTTAAATTCATCTATCGTTATTTTTACAGCTACATTATTGCATTTACCTGTTAGTACGACACATGTTGTTTCAGGATCCATTATGGGAGTTGGAACGGCAAAAAGAATTCGGGCTGTACGCTGGGGAGTTGCGCAGCAGATGCTGGCAGCGTGGGTATTGACCATACCCTGTACAGCACTTCTCGGTTCTGTTTTGTATCAGGTTGTTCTTTGGATCTTTGGGACTTGAAAGGAAATCTTCCTTTCAGGTTTTTTTTTGGGAGGTTGGAGATATGTTGCCTATTGAAAAAGGTTTTTTCGTTTCGGAAAAACAAACGCTGGGAGAATTTTTTCACAATAATTTTCCGAATGACGAGATGAATATCGTAGCAGGAATCCTTGATGACAAAATCTGCGGGCTTCAGACTGAGGTATTCGGGAATCATGTTATCAGGCCTGTTTTCCTGCAAAGTGAGATTGGGCAGAGAATATATCGAAGATCTGTTGTGTTTATATTGATTATTGCGGTACATAAACTGTTTGACAATGCTGAGGTTGTGGTACGTTTTACGGCAAATAAAGGGCTGTATTGTGATGTATCACTGAAAGACGGGGTTCTTAGTGCTGAGCATATCACACAGATTCGCAATGAAATGAAAAAAATTGTGTCAGAAAACATACCTATAACGAAGAAACACCTTGAAAAGGACAAAGCGATACAGCTTTTTAAGGAAACAAAACAAATAGCAAAGGTTAATCTGATTAATTCACTAAAACTGGATAAGGTCAGCATATATTATTGCGGCAAATATTACGATTATTTTTATGGCACTATGCTGGACAATACAGGAAGATTAGGTAAGTTCGAAATTGATTTTGAAGAGCCGGGGCTTCTGCTCAGAACTCCCGCAGGCGGTGATGAGCCGAGTGCTAAAATCAAACAGCCTAAGCTTAAATACATATTGACTGAATCAAAAAAATGGGCCGGAATTCTGCATTGCGGCTATATTTCCGATTTGAACCGTTTTATAAAGCAGAATCGTATAACAGATATTATTCGGGTGTCTGAAGCACTTCATGAAAAATGGATTTCCAATATAGCGGACGATATAGCAGAAAATATTGACAGAGCAAGACTTATAATGATTGCCGGACCATCTTCTTCAGGGAAAACATCTTTTACCCAGCGGCTCAAGGTACAGCTTCGTGTATGGGGACTGGAACCAGTTTCGCTGTCTTTGGATGATTATTTTCTTGAAAGAGTAAAAAGTCCGAAGACTGCGGACGGGCAATATGATTATGAGGCGCTTGAAGCATTGGATCTTGAGTTGATTAATGATCACTTGGTGAAACTGCTTGACGGCGAACCGATTATGCATCCTAAATATGATTTCATATCAGGGGAAAGAGAACTTGATGCCGTAGGTCCCGTCATTCTTCCTCCGGGACAGCCTTTACTTATAGAAGGAATACATGGATTAAATGAGAAACTGACCTCGGCTATCCCGAGAAACAAAAAGTATAAGATATATGTAAGTGCTTTGACGCAGCTTAATATTGACCAGCATAACAGGATTCCGTCAACTGATGCGCGTATGATAAGGAGACTGGTCCGGGATTACCAATTCCGCGGGGCAGGTGGATTGAAGACATTAAAACAATGGCCAATTGTCCGGGCAGGAGAAGAAAGAAATATTTTTCCGTTCCAGGAGGATGCAGACACTGTTTTCAATTCTGCGCTGCTTTATGAACTGCCCGTTCTGAAAAAATATGCGGTTTCAATTCTTAAAGATATTCCTGATGATTCTGAATATCATTGGATTATACAGAACATCCTGGATAAGCTGTCATTTTTTGAAGCGATAGAAGACGAGGATGAAATTCCACACAACTCAATACTGCGTGAATTTATCGGTAACTCGTGCTTCTTTAAGGCTGATGGAGATTTGAAGGAATAAAAAACTGCGGTGCATTCCACATGCACCGCAGTTTTTTTTGGTAGCCGAATAGGCGATATTAAACCACCAGCTATGCTGGTGGTAAGTAAAAATTTCTTTTAGTAAAAAACCTCCTATGCTACAATCTGCGTGGTCTGGCAACCGCGGAGAAAAAGTATAGGAGGTTTTGTCGATGAACGACGTGAAAAGTTTATCACATAGCAAATGGCGTTGCAAATATCATATTGTTTTTGCACCAAAGTATCGTAGACAGGCAATTTATCGCCAGTTAAAACAAGATGTAGGAAAAATCTTGAGAGATTTGTGTGAACGCAAAAAGGTTAAAATTATTGAGGCAGAATGTTGCCCGGATCATATACATATGTTAGTGGAA
>NZ_FQUG01000008.1 GCF_900129225.1 Schwartzia succinivorans DSM 10502
ATATGGATATGATCTGGGCAACATTCTGCCTCAATAATTTTAACCTTTTTGCGTTCACACAAATCTCTCAAGATTTTTCCTACATCTTGTTTTAACTGGCGATAAATTGCCTGTCTACGATACTTTGGTGCAAAAACAATATGATATTTGCAACGCCATTTGCTATGTGATAAACTTTTCACGTCGTTCATCGACAAAACCTCCTATACTTTTTCTCCGCGGTTGCCAGACCACGCAGATTGTAGCATAGGAGGTTTTTTACTAAAAGAAATTTTTACTTACCACCAGCATAGCTGGTGGTTTAATATCGCCTATTCGGCTACCAATAAATAAACCGAAGATATTTAGTACAAACATCTTCGGTAATTACCTATGGTAGTTATGGAGTTTTCTGTTTGGCCTACTTGTTTTTCTTCTTGTGTGGATTCTTTATAAGGCTATCCTTCCCATCTGCCTCGAGGTCTTTAACGATATCATCATAATCCGATGCCCATCTAATTGTCAGCAGTTGATTGTAGATGTTGTTGTCCTGCGATGCTGTAGGATTAATGGATATGTTAGCCCTATCCAAGAGAGCTGTGCTGACGGGAAAGGGAACATGGATGCCCAAACACGCAGAAACCACATTCAAAGTATTAAGATTGCTCCCCTTTTGCATATTGGATATCGTCCGATTGTCGAGACCTGTAGTACTTCGCAGAAGATCTGTGCTGCAACCGCAAATTCTGCGACTCATCAATTCTCTGAGCGAAGGCCCAAAATCCAAGCGATAAATCTCATCAAGCATTCTTTCGCTTATTTCACTGACCAAACTGTAATGCTTTAAAATATCTTCATTGATTTCGTCAACATAGTGAAATGTTTTGTCAGCTTGGTCAGCCGGCAATTTTATATAGTGAAGTTTCCCCTCATCATCCTCATAGAACTGCAAGAAGCATTTATCCTCGTTTTCTTCATCTTTTGCATAATCGGTAAGATGCCAATTTCCGTCTGGGTCTTTCTTGGCGTATTTCTTATCAAACGGACAAACTCGATCTTCGATGCAAGCATATGCACCTGATTTCATAAGTGCAGACAGTGCAGGACTTTCTTCGCACCATTTTGCCAATTTTTTTGCTTTAACTTTTGTGGTTTTCTTCTTGTCATTTATATCGTCAGGTGGATTTGAGTCACCGCCGTTGCCTGAAACTGTTCCTTCAGCTTTTGTAGAATTTTTTTCGCTACCATAAGGTGCAAAATCCTCGTGCACTTCGTCATATCTATCATAACCTTCATTCAAAAGGAACATACGTAGATATTCATCGATGTGCATTCTCAAATCTACTTCTTTGAGCTCGCTTCTTTCAACTCTGGTAAAAAAACGTCTTGCCTTGCCCAAATCAACAGATTTTACCAAATCCTCGAACCTTCCGAAGTCATCAATTGTTGTTTCGGTGACTTTGCGATGCAGGAGGTCACGGAGCTGCTCTTCATTACAGCCAAGCCTATGCACAACTCGCTTTATACGATTGCTTTCCTCCGCTTCCTTATATAAACTGATGTAGTCACGAAAGGTCTTGTCCTCGGTTACTTTCACTTTTCCGTCCTGTATATCTTGAAGGAACAATTTGGCATATTCCTGATCGTCACGTCCCAGCATGGCAAAGGATTTATGCAGGATTTTCAGCATCTTTTCCTTTTGCTCGGCGTCAGCACCATCATCCATCACAATGTGCAAGTATTTTTTGAAGCGTGTATTCATATAGTCGGTATCAATGGCATCCGTATTGATTTCCGTCAAATGGGTATCAATATCAAAAGGAACATCGTCCTGTCCTCCGCCACCTCCGCCACTTACCAGTTCCTTGTATCGTCTGGCAAGTGTCAGATACTCCTCATGGGTAAAGCCAAGGACAATGGTTCGCTCGTCCTTTAATTCATCAAAAACATATTCATTCTGATCCCAATGGAAACCTTGAATGGATGCCGCCTCCAAATAGGTGTTGAAATCTGCGAACCATTTAGCGAATTTTTTGCAGTCGGATTTTTCATGCGGTAGCTCACTAAAATCCTGAACACCGGCAACCTCGAACAATTCCCGAATATCCGCAAAGATGCGATTCATGTTTTCCAGATTGTCCGGCAGTTTATCCACAAATAGCCCCTTGGGAATATTTCCGGAATAGGCTTTTACAGCCTCTTCGATATTGCGCTGCATGAGATGCGGTCTGCGGTAATAGCGAATCGTGCCGAAAGGTTTATCTGGCCCGAATAAGCGATTGGTTCTGGAAAAAGCCTGTATCAGGTTTTCGTAGTCCATCACCTTATCCATGTAAAGAGTATTTATCCATTTAGAATCATATCCAGTGAGCATTTGATTGACTACAATCAGGAGGTTAATCTGATCCTTTTTTTCGATATAATTATACGGCTTTTTATGTGCTAAACGTAGCTGTACATCCTCGCGGAATTTATCGTAAGAGGGGATGGAGAACTCTACATCGAACATAGCTTTGTAATCTTCCAAGATTTCTACGATGCCATCTTCTTTCTCCAAAGAGCCTCCACCTTCATTATCGATGTTTGGGTCAAAAACCGCCGTTATATGAAGTCCTTTAAGACAATCTTTTGCCATGCGATAATATTCTACCGCCTCTGGGATATTGGTGGTTGCAAAGATAGCGTGGAACTTCCCTGCCTGACTCAAAACCTCCCAGTTTCTGGCGATATCTTCGAGAACGGCTGCCTTATGTTCCCGTCTCGTGTATTGGGCATTTGGCACAAGTTCCTCGATGCCTTTTATGTAGCGTGTACCTTTTTGGAATCCCAGCATAGGCACTTCGGTTTTGTTCATGTAGCGATGATAGACCTTCGCTTTTCGCTTATCAGCCAAAACCTCCTCCACTGTGTTTGCTTTGGCTTTGTATAGTGCTACCGCCTTTCTTAAATCGGCATCACGATAAGTCATGACCATGTAGGGGTCAAAGCCTAACACATTTTTGTCCCGAATCCCATCGGCAAGGGTATAGCGATGGATTTCATCGCCGAAGATCGTGGTTGTAGTATTGCCCTTCTTTTCGTTTACATCCTGAATCGGCGTACCGGTAAAGCCAAAAATAATGGCATACTTAAAGGTGTCCTTGATGTTTGTGAGCATTTCCCCGAAGGTGGAGCGATGGGCTTCATCGATGATAATGACGATTTTCTTGGCGACGATTTTATTGAGGTCAGCGGTCTTGATATTTTCGTTGTCCTTGGTGATGTTGCTGAGTTTCTGTATGGAGGTCACAATCAGCGAATCATCCCGGCTGTTGCTCTTCAGCTTGGCCATCAGGACAGTACCGTCCTCCGTGCCGTGAACAATCGTGCGATTGCCGGAAAAGTCATTATAATCATCGAGAGCCTGCTTGCCGAGAGCGCGCCTGTCCACCAAAAAAATCACCTTGTCGGCATCCTGGAAACTGTCAATGAGCTGCGCCGCTTTGAAGCTGGTGAGAGTTTTGCCGGAGCCGGTGGTATGCCAGACATATCCTCCCAAGGGATTGAGATCACGCCAGTCCTTATGCTTTACCTTCTCGGCAATTTTGTCGGCGGCGTAATATTGGTAACTGCGCATAACCTTTAGAGTATTATCTTTTTCATCGGCTATGGTGTAAAAACCGATGAGCGTATGCGCCATGGGAATGTTGAGCAGTCTTGAAACTACGTCCTTCCAGTTGGTAAAGGGAATATTGTCCTCGTTCGCCCAATGAAAATAAAACGCCTTGTTAAATGGCTCATCGGGTCCCGGATTAGCAAAATAGACAGTCTCATCCGGCGTCATGGCCACAAAAACCTGCACGAGGGAGAAAAACCCGGTGAACACGCCCTCGTGGGCATATTTCTCGATTTGGTTATAGGCTTGACTTACGGGGACATCGCTACGCTTGAGTTCGATATGGATAACGGGCATACCGTTGATTAAAAGCATGAGGTCGCCCCGACGGTCATTCAGGACAGGTGCAGTCTTAAACTTCGGCTGGCGGGCAATTTTATAGCTGCTCTCCCCATTGGCGATTTCATTGGGGTCATAAATTTTCAGGCTGACTTCTTTGCCATAGTGAAGTGTGTCATCAGGATTGTCCCGGCGAATGGACACACTTTTCCCGTTGATGAAGTCGTTTAACCGCCATGGGGTTCTGAGAGCGTATATCTGCTCCATAAGCTGCTGCATCTCGCTGTCCGTCAAGGGGCAGTCATTCAAGCTGTCAATCTGGCGGTTGTTTTGAAAGAGAATATCCGCCCAATTTTTTATAAGTTCATCTTCCGTAGGGTATTCGATGATTCCCTGTTTCCATCCCCGGTCAATGAGGAGTTTGATAACGGCATCCTCGAATTCCTTTTCTGTGCGAAAGGTCATATTGCCGCCTCCTTAAACAAACATTTTTTGAAACAAAGCCGATTTCATTTGCTGTAGTTTCGTTATTTTTTGCTCTTGGGCTTCGATGAGGGTATCGAGGTTATCAAAGTAATCTGCTATTTTTTGTTGCTCGTTGGGCTGTGGTATTCGCAACTCATATCGAAGCATTTCGTTTATATCAAGCACCCTGTTTCTGCCAGCTCCACCGGGAGAGGACAATGCAAGATGCTGTCTAAACTGTTCTCCGGAAATAATGTATCTAAAAAACTTCGGTCTGTTATCATTCTGAAAGCTAAATTGTGGGAATCTATGTGACACGAGTTTTCCTGCGTCATTTTCATCAGTTATAGCAACGGCATGTTCCCATGCAAAAGTTATATTAACGATAAATTTGTCAGCAGAAACACGGTGCATCTGAGCCGTAGACAATTCCTCACCAGCCGATACATAAGTGTGAAAAGTCCCTTTTGCCCAACTGCGTATACCTAAGCGAAAATAACCATCGGTAGGCGTTTCAACTTTATCCTCGAACAGTGTTACAATGTCACCAAATTTTACACGCTCCCACTCTCCCTCAAACCCCTCAAATCGAATCCGAGGGACGCTCTCTCCCTCCTGCGGAAACATCTTTTGCAGGAGGGAATTTTTTAGGACGAGGAGTTTGATGTGACGTTCTTGTTGGCATTTTATAGTGGTATCAATCGAACCGATATAATTGGTAATTGCCCGCTGCTCATCATATTGTGGATGTATAAACTGCACCTGCTCTAAATCATCATTATGCAAATGTACAACAGTTTTACCATGTGCCATTTTTGCCATATCATCGTGAGCTTTCCCATAGGAAATAACCAATGCTAAAAATGCAGGGTCGATATTTTTATTAGGAGTTATGATGTTCAAATCCCCTCCTAATAAGATATCTGGATTTTTTACAACCGATGCTACCGATATATCTTCCGCCGATTCGCCTGAAGCGGGAACAATAACTTCCCCACCACGGCTATATACCGAATTTTTCTTTGGCACAGCAAATGTATCGACATTGGAAATGATAGTTTCATGATTTGTATACATACGTCCATAGAGAATGATTGGATTACCTGCAGAAACTAAGTCTGACTTTGAATATCCCGTTCCTTTTGAAAAGGTCGCAATCTCTTTCAGTTCACAACTTTCCCACTCTCCCTCAAATCCCTCCAACCGAATCTCAGGGACTTTTTTCTTTTCCATTGTCATTCCTCCAAAAGCCGCTGAAATTCTTTCAAACCTGCCATATCGAACTCGCTCCCTCGCAGTCCCTTGGTCATATCGGCGATGGTTTTCTCGGAAGATGTGCGCCGTTCTTCCACTTCGGCAAAAGTCACCTTGTATTTTTCAATCATGGCGTTTATCTTCTCGATAAGTTCCCCCACAATGATGTCCGGCATGGCGAGGATATCCGTCACCAAGGGAATAATCCACTTTTTCTCCAAAAGCATCTTAGCTTCATCATCGTCAAGATTTTCTATAGTTTCCTTGGTCTTTAGATGCAGTGCGTTCTTCATGGCGCGAATCTCAGCTTTCAGATTGGATTCCATATCTATGGCCTTTTGCACACGGAGCATCTTGTATTCAAAGCTGTCCTCCGGGAAATCATAGGTCAGCTTGATGGAGTCGATACGGTTCAAGACCTCGCGCTTGTTGTACACACCACTTGCAGCCTTCGTCATAGCATCCCAGTTGACAGCTGTCGTTTCTTCGATGTAGGCGAGCTTGTCCTTCTTTTTGCTGATGGTAAGATACTCTGCAAGAGCGCGGGTTTCTTCCGTTTCTATCTCCGAGAGGATTTCATCTACTACAACCTTGACTTCTTTGGGAACAAAGGCTGTATTGGCATCATTTAAAATAGAACCGCTTTTTTCTTCCTCCGTCATGGATTCAAGGACTTCATCGTAAATTGCCGACACTTCGCCAAGTTCCATTTCCTTGGCATTTAGCGCATCCAAATCCTCCGGCAAAAGTTCCCTTTGTACGAGGTCAAAGGGGAGAATATGTCCTCGCCAGCCCTTTTGTACTTCCACCTTTTCCCCTTCGCTGTTTTGCTTCAGCACCATGTTGGGGTCAACCAACATGACAGTGGAGAATCCTTCCGTCTGTATCATTTCCAAGTCGGTATGTATGCTCTGCCATGCATCACTTAAAATTTGATAGACCCGGTAGCGGTCAATGACTTTTACATCTGTCAGCCGTCCGAAAATATCATCGCAGATTTTCCCTTCCTCTCGGGGAAGCTCGATGCGCCTCCCGTTTTCAATCAGGTCGTTTTTCAGGCTTTCATGGAAGCCTGCGAATTTATCCTTATAATCCGCCTTATAGCGATGTACGGAATCATGGGACAATGCCTGCGTTTCGATATCCTCGCTTACTGGTTCAACGTACCGGTCGGAAATATCACGGAAGATGGATTCTCTAAGCCCCGGCAAAGCCTTCCAATAATCATCGAGGGTATCGAGTTCGCTTTTGGGAACGCCGCCGAACATAATGGAGTGTACATCCCAAGGCTCTGTCGGCTCCGCTGAGGATACGTAGCGAGGGATGTTCAAATTGTAATCGTTGGCCTTGATTTCTTCCTTGGGCACGCGACGAGAGAAACGAGGGATTTCGGCTCTGTTTTTGATGGTATCGACAATACGCTTGATATCCGATGCCCGCAGCCTGTTGTTTTTGTCGGCTTTTTCAAATCCCTTGGATGCGTCAATGATAAGGACATCCGTTTCCTCGCGCTTGCGTTTCAACACCATAATAATGGTGGCGATGCTTGTGCCAAAGAAAATATTGGCCGGCAATCCGATGATGGCATCAATGTTATTTTTCTCGATGAGATTGCGGCGGATTTCCCCTTCCTCATTGCCGCGAGTCAGCACACCGTGGGGGAGAACAATGGCCATAATACCGTCTTCCTCCAGATGGTAGAGGTCATGCAGCAAAAAGGCAAAATCTGCCTTCCCTTTGGGTGCAACACCGTAGCCAACGAAGCGCGGATTGTGTTTCTTATCCTTGTTATCCCACTTTTGAGAGTAGGGAGGATTGGAGACCACGGCATCTACCCGCACCAGAGTATATTTGTCTGGGTCATCATCCTCAAAGAAAGGCCAGTCATCCTCCAAGGTATCGCCGTTACGCACGTTGATATTGCGCGGCTCGATACCGCGCATAACGAGGTTCATACGGGTGAGGTTGTAAGTATTTTCCTTGAGTTCCTGGGCATAATATTGCACTTTGTTGCTGTCCATGAACTTCGTGACGGAGTTGCCGATGTTTATAAGGAGCGATCCCGACCCGGAAGTGGGGTCGTAGATGCAAATTTCTTTTCTGCCGGACAAATGCCATGCCACAATCTCAGACATAAGGAGCGACACTTCATGGGGGGTGTAGAACTCGCCTGCCTTTTTCCCGGCATTGGCGGCAAACATACTGATGAGGTACTCATAGATAAAGCCCAACACATCATAATCCTGCTTGCCGTCCATGGGAATTTTCTCTATGAGCTTCAGGAGTTTATTTATGGCTTTTGTCTGCGCAGTTGCACTCTCTCCAAGTTTAGACAAACCGGTCTGAAGGGTTTTGAATATATCCTTGAAAAGCTTTTTGTGGGATTTTCCGATCAGACGGTCGAAGGCGGACAGTGCCTGCCGGACATTGGAAACATCAAAAGTAGTTTTCTTCTTGCTCTCATCATCGTCCTTGTTTGCTCCAATCCAAGTGGAGAACAAATTCTCGTAGGCGATGAAATAACCCAAATTACGCTGGGCATACCCCACCTGTTTCTTGTTGGACTCTGAAAGCGTTTCCATCTCATCTTCAGACATTCCTTTATCGGCAAAGAAACGCACTTCCTTGTCGGACAGGTATTTGTAGAAAATGAAGCCTAAAATAAAATCCTTGTACTCATTGGCCTCGATTTTGGATCGCATTTGATTTGCAGACTCCCAAATGGTTGATGCCAATTGCTGTTTGTTCATAAATCAATTCCCCTTGTGGTTACCTTAATTTGCAAGGCATACCGAAAATGCGGCAACCTTGTTATGCCCGTTGCTGTCAGTCTATGGCACTTTTGCCGCTGGCTATCCACTCGTCCAGTTCCGAACGCTTGAATTTCCATAACTTTCCTACACGGTGCGCCGGAATGTCCGGCTTGTTCTTTATCCATGTTCGTAACGTAACAGTTTTTATCCCGATGTATTCGGCGGCTTCGTCTATGCTGATATACTTATCATCTGAAGATTGCGTCATCTACACCGCCTTCCTTTCTGCATTTAGACACGATAAATTGAGAATAATATACACTGTCGGTACTGTCATGTCAACAGTTTTACTTTATTTGGTGATATTTCCTTATATTTTATGTGTAATGTTAAATTTTCATTATATTAACGAGGGGCTGTGAAAAAACACAGCCCCTTTCATTCAAATTATTTAATCCTTTTTCAAATGCGCGAGGCTGTTTCTGTACTCATGGTACGCTGCGCCTGCGATGCCCGGTGTGGTCATTTCCCGCGGCAGGAGAATATGGTCGAGCTGGTCTGCCGTGAGATATTCGTGCTCAAGCACCAGGTCACGGACAGGACGGCCTGTCTCGTACGCTTCTTTTGCAAGCGCCGAGCAGTTCTCATATCCGATATGAGGCATGAGTGCCGTTATGATTCCTACGCTGTGCTCCACGAGCTCACGGCAGCGTTCCTCATTAACCTCGAGATTTACAAGCAGGTTGTCTACAAAGGTATTGATGGCATTGGTGAGGCAGCGCATTGAAAGGAACATGTTATAGGAAATGACAGGCTCCATTACATTGAGCTCAAACTGTCCGTTCTCAACGCCGAAGGTAACAGCAAGGTCGCAGGCGATTACCTGATAGCACGCCTGGTCAAGAACCTCGGCGATGACAGGATTCACCTTGCCCGGCATGATGGAGGAACCCGGCTGACGCATTGGAAGCTTCAGTTCACCAAGACCGCAGCACGGTCCTGATGCCATAAGACGGAAATCGTTTGCCATTTTGATGAGCACCAGCGCCGTAACCTTTGTTGCTGCCGCCATATCCGCGAACAAATCCGTGTTGTTCGTGGCATCAGTAAGGTTTTCAGCCGTGTGGTATTCCTCTCCCGTTACCTCACTGAGACGTATGCGTACACGCTCGATATATTCAGGCTCCGCGTTAAGGCCCGTACCGATTGCCGTGCCGCCCATGTTCATTACGAGAAGGTTGCTGGCTGATGCTCCCTGAATACGGCGGATTCCGCGGCGTACAGCAGAAGCGTAGGACGCCATTTCCTGACCGACTGTAATAGGAATAGCATCCTGCAGATGTGTACGTCCCATTTTTACAACGTCCTTAAACTCAACAGCCTTTTTGTCAAGCTCTACCGCAAGGCGCTTCAGCGCTTCGATGAGCTTCTTCGCCTTGTAACGCATACAAACCTTGATTGCCGTCGGAAAAACATCGTTGGTGGACTGTGCCATATTTGCGTGATTGTTAGGCGAAATGAACTGATACTCGCCTTTTTTATGCCCGGTAAGCTCAAGGGCACGGTTGGTCAGCACTTCGTTGACATTCATGTTCACCGACGTTCCCGCGCCGCCCTGAATCGGGTCAACAGGGAACTGGTCAAGAAGTGCTCCGCTGAGTATCTCATCCGCAGCAGCCACCAGCGCATTTCCTATCTCGGGCTTCATACGCCCCGTATCCATATTTGCGAGCGCCGCCGCTTTTTTTACCATTACAACGGCCTGTATAAATTCCTTATCTACCTCTTCTCCCGTTATATGGAAGTTTTCCATTGCACGTACTGTCTGCACTCCGTAATAGACCTCATCAGGTACTTCCATTTCTCCGAGAAAATCATGCTCTTTACGCATCATGTCACAACCTTTCATATCAAATAATATTTTCTCCAAATGTTCATGGGTATATATTTCTATGCGCAGCAAAAAAATCCTGCCGGATTTTATTCCGACAGGATTTATTAACGCAATTCTTATTTCGTTGTTGTACCGAACCATTTAGCGAAGATTTTGTCATACTCTCCGTTTTCATGGAGCTTCTTAAGAGCCTCGTTGACCTTCTTCTGCATCTCTGCATCCTTCTTGGACATTGCGATACCATAGTCCTCAGAGGTCAGGAGATCATCAAGTGCACGGACATCCGTAACACCGCTCTTCTTGATGTAGTAGTCGTTGACCGGACGGTCATTTACAACAGCATCAACGCCGCCTGCCTTGAGTTCAAGGAATGTGTCTGCGGAGCTGTTGAACTCTTTGACTTCGATGCCTTCAATCTTGCGGCATTCCTTTGCGCTGGTCGTTCCAATCTGAACAGCGACCTTTTTGCCCTTGAGGTCAGCGAACTTGTTGATTTCCTTGTTATCCTTCTTGACGATAATCGTAAGACCGGATTTGTAATACGGGTCGGAGAAGTTGACCTTCTGCTTACGCTCGTCATTGATTGTCATACCGGAAATGATGACATCAAGATTGCCGGACTCCATAGCAGGAATCAGACCGTCGAAATTGACGTTCTGGATTTCAGCCTTATAGCCCATCTCTTTTGCGACTGCACGGATGAGGTCCATATCAAAGCCCTCATACTCTTTGCCGTTTACGTTCTGGAATTCAAACGGAGCAAAATCCGCGTTTGTACCTACACGGAGAACCTTCTCGGAACCCTGCTTTGCACCGCTGTCCTTCTTGGCCGAATCTCCGCCGCAGCCTGCAGCAAATACAGCCAGCGAAAGAATTGCCATGCAGATCAACATGAACTTCTTCATTAAAAACCACTCTCCCAGTAAATTTTTGAGGTTGCCCCCATTACTGCAAACAAGAAAAGCCCGGAGCAAACCGGGCTTCACAGCCTTTATTATATCGTCAGTGCCCTCTGCGTTTGTTGAAGCAGTCGCGGCAGTATACCGGACGATCATCCTTCGGCTCGAACGGAACCTCTGTCTCGCGTCCGCAGTCAGCGCATACTACAGTAAACATCTGGCGCTGTGTCTGCTCTCCACCCTCACGGGTACGACGGCGCTTATCGCGGCAGTCGCGGCAGCGGACTGGCTCATTCTCAAAGCCTTTTTCCGCGTAAAATTCCTGTTCGCCTGCGCTGAAGATGAACTCCTTGCCACAGTCTTTGCACGTTAACGTTTTGTCTTCGAAAGCCATGAAATAATCCCCTCACATTGTGTAGAACGGTCCTGCTGCCTATCAGGCAAGCACATCTATCATTGTCCCCAGATTAGGATCGAGGCTTTCGGTCATACTGGATAACATGGTTTCCAGACCCTGCTCGGATGAATCCATCGCTTCCTTCAGCACAGCCACACCAAGGTTCTGCTGTACCTGAGCCTGATGCATTCCTACACTCATAGCAGCTATACTCATATCCAAGTCCAAAACGCTCATCCCCTTTCATGAAGCAATAATATCAAATCTCATTATATGTGAATTTACGAAAAAGTGCAATAGTCTTTCCAGATATGGCGATAAAGGTCCTCTATATCCTTCATATAGGGAATTCCGTCCATAAGCCGTGATTTTTTCACAACCGCCCGAAGGCCTGAATGGAACTTCTCAAGGATCTCCATCGAGTTGGCTATCTGCACTGCTTTCCGCACATAATCAACATCACTTTTTGCCACCAGCTCAGGAAGTCCCGCGTTTTCCAGGATAGTCGCTCCATACCGCGAGCCGTGGGTAATTCCCTTTCTGGTGATAACCGGTACGCCCATTATCAGCGCCTCACAGGTGGTAAGTCCTCCGTTAAAGGGCGTTGTATCGAGAGCTATGTCCACATCCCGATACTGCTCAAGATAGTCGGGACTGTAGGGACGGAATTCAACACGTTCAGTGTTGATACCGATATCCGCAAGACGGCTTTTCGCTTCCTCGATACCATCAGGAATGCTTGCAATCTTCCCCTTTATAATAAACCTCGAATCAGGAACAGCTTCAAGGACTCCGCGCCACAAAAGCAGCGTCTCACGGGTGACCTTTGCAAAATTATTGAAGCTGCCAAAGGTTACGTACCCGTTGCGCTTGGCAGGCGGCTCCTCTGCAACAGGCGGAAGCTCATGCACTATATCCGGCGAATAACAGAGATGGCAGTAGGGAACGCGGGCGATTTTTTCCGTAAATCCAAGCACCGCTTCCCCGGGTGGCTGACATATATAATCGGAAAGAAAATAATCCGCCTCGCGAAGGCCGCTGGAATTCACATCACCGATTGCCACCATCTGTACAGGCGCAGGACGATATGTCAGCACAGGAAGCGCCGAGCCCTGGGAATGTCCCGAAAAGTCCACCAGTATATCCACGCGGTCATGATAAATCTGCTGGGCGACTTCCTTCGGTGAAAGCCCTTCCACATCGCGCCACGCCGCCGCAAAGCGATGAAAGCGCTTTGTCACATCATCCTTGCGTCCGAGATGATAACAGAAAACGGAAAACTCCAGCTTGGAGTAATCCCGAAGGAAAGGCGTCAAAAAATTCGCCACGGCATGCTCACGAAAATCAGGTGAGAGATAGCCTATCCGAAGCTTTCTCTTCTGCACTCCCTCAGGCCTTGTGTGGGGGAATTTTACCCGTATTCCGAAGAATGCGTTGTATCCCTCTCTCAGGGCGATATGGCGTTTATCCTGAGCCTGATAATTCATCAGGAAAAGTGCCTTGCTGTAGAGGTCTGCCTTGGCATCCTTATCCTTTACCAGTGCGCTGACTGCCATGCATATATCAGAGGCTTCCTTCGCACGGCCGAGAAGATAGCAGGTATCCGTCAGAAGCCGTCCTGCCCGTTCAAGAATCGTATATTTATAGGAAGGAATTTCTCCCTCCGCCACTTCACCGAGCCGCCACAGCCTGTTCAGAAGCGGCACCGCCGCCCTCAGCTCAAAATTCCCCACGGCAAGCTCCGCCGCCGTAAGAAGAATACGCCAGTTATACGGGTCTGATGCGGATACTCTTTTTACCAGCCGCTCCGCTGTCTCTTCGTCGCCTATATAGTATGAAGCCTGCGCCAATAGCGCAAGTCCGTCCAAATCATCCAGATTATGTGAAAGAATTTCACGGGCACAGGCGCGCATTCCCTTGAAATCGCCTGTCAAAAAGAAAGTGTCCGCCGATGTAAGCCATGCTTCCTTTTCTTCCTGATTCGCTTCCAAAAACCGCACCTCCCCCCTATCTTAAAGTTATTCGCCGCCGCTTCCATTTTTTCCTGCATATAATGCATATTTTATAACACAGTTTTTAACAAAAAAATCCCCCGGCACAATGACCGGGGGATTGGCAATGACTGATGTTTGCTTAGAAGCGGAAGCTCTGCAGGGAATTCTGCAGTCCCTGAGCAAGCTCTGCCAGTGAACCGCTGGCGGAAGCAATTTCTCCTGCCGACGCGGACTGCTCCTCTGCGATAGCGGAAACATTCTGCATCTCGTCGGAAACCTTCGTTCCCTGTTCATCAATCTCGCTGATCTGCGTGGTGATGTTCTGGGCATCCTGTGCGACACTCTGAATCGAGGAGCTCATTTCGGAAACCTCACCCGTAACCATATCGACATTGTCACGGATTTCATCAAAGGTTGCGCGCAGTCCTTCAACTGCCTGTGCACCTACGGATACAGCCTTTGTTCCTTCACGCATGGACGCTACGGCGCTGGTTGTATCGTCCTGAATGGAGCCGATGAGCTCTGCAATCTGCTGAGCCGCTGTCTGAGACTGCTCAGCCAGCTTTCTTACCTCTTCAGCAACTACAGCGAAGCCGCGGCCATGCTCACCTGCACGGGCAGCCTCAATCGCCGCGTTAAGTGCAAGGAGGTTTGTCTGACCTGCGATACCGGAAATCGTCTCAACGATTGTACCGATTTCCTGAGAACGCTCACCAAGCTTATCAACAATACCTGCCGACTCGCCGACAGTCTTTTCAACGCTCTTAATCTGATCAACAGCGGAAATGATTGCATTGCTTCCTGCCGTTGCCTTATCAAATGCAGCACATGCCTGATCGGAAATCTTTTCAGCTTCCGCACGCAGGCCCTCGATGGAATCGGATACCTTGTTGATGGACTCAGCACTGGATGCGACACCTATCTGCTGCTGTGCTACAGCGCCTGCAGCACGGGTAACCGCCTGTGCCGACTGCTCCGATGCCTGTGCCGACTGCGAGGAGCTTGCAGTAAGCTCTTCAGAGGAAGCGGCAATCTGCTCGGAAGAATTTCTGATCTGACGCATCAGCTTGTTAAGACTTGCGCGCATAGCCATGAAGGATGTTTCCATGTCACCGAACTCATCGCCGCGTGTTACTTCGTGAGTTGTTTCACGGAAATCGCCCTCGCTGAGTTTCTTGCAGCTGTCCATGATTTCATTCAACGGGCTTGTAATCTCACGCGCAATCAGGATGCTTGCAGCTACCAGAACAATGAGTGCAATGGCACACTCGATAAGCATGTTGCGGGATGCTGCCGCGGATTCCTCCACGTTATTCTGGTACATCTTCTCGGAGTTTGTCATTACCGCCGTCTGCTTTGCTTCAAGCACCTTACGGATAGCGGTTGTATCCTGGCTGCCCTTTGTGGAGTAGAGCTTCTGAGCGCCTTCGCGGTCACCCTTTTCATTAAGGGCAAGAATCTCTCTCATAGTACCGGAGAACTTAAGCCATACAGTCTTCATCTCTTCGATGGAAGCCATATTGGACCCCGGTGCCAAACGGCTCTTGTAATCTTCCCATGTTGCGAGGTAATTCTTGTCTACCTCGTCCATGTCTTTTTTCAAATCAGCGAAACGCTCGGGTGTCGTTGCACTCATGGAAAGCGCCGCGCGGGACTGCATATCACGCATTAAATACTTCATCTGACCTGCGTTATAGCCGTTTTTAAGACGCTGATTGTACATGACGTCAATCTTCTGCTGGGCGCTCTGTATAGTGGAATATCCTCCATGTCCGACCACTGCCAGCGCAATTGCCGCGATTACAGCAAGAATCAAAATCTTGAACGCGACTCTCAGGTTGTTAAATAATCCCATAAAAACTCCTCCCTCTCCCCTTCCATTGCAGGAAGAAAATTGTATATGTTTTTATTATGTACGAGTTTATATACTATATTTCGACACTATCATGAATTATCCTTCTTATTTTTATTGTTATAAAAAATTTTTTCTTCTTTTAATTTTCACCTAACTGCGCAAAGAAAAAACCGCTGACGCGTTTTGCATCAGCGGTAAATTAATTTCAATATGCGGTTTAGTTTACAGCCTTTCTGACAAGAAAATCCGAAAACTGTTCTTCATCCATCGGCTCGGCATAAAGGAAGCCCTGGCCAAGCATGCAGCCGTTTTCACGCAGCATCTGCTCCTGCTCCCTCGTCTCAATACCCTCGCAAAGAACAGTCATTCCAAGACGACGTCCGAAATCAATAACGCCGCGAAGGATGGTAAGTCCCTTGCTGTCCTTTTCGGCTGCCAGAAGCACAGCACGGTCAATCTTTATCGTATCCATCGGAAGTGTCTGCAGCATAGCAATGGAGGAATATCCGGTGCAGAAATCATCCATGGCAAGCCTGTAGCCCATGCTGCGAAGCTCCCTCGCTATGTGCACAGCATCCTCTCTGGCTGCCTGTGTCTCATAATCAACGAAAGCGGTCTCTGTGATTTCAAGCTCAATAAGTCCCTTTGGCAATGGTATTTTCTCAGCAAGCTGCCGCATCCTGTCAAGATATCCCGTCTCAGCAACATGCTTTCCTGACTGATTGACGGAGACAGGAACAACCGGAAGACCTGCATCTATCCTTCCTTTAAGGTAACGCATCGTTTTTTCAAGAACGTAATAATCAAGCTCCAGTATGAGACTTGTACGCTCCAGCACAGGAACAAAGCCTGCCGGCTGTACCTCTCCCATCGCGCTGCTGTTCCAGCGCACCAGTGCCTCCGCTCCCGCAGCCTCGTTTGTGTACAGGTCATATTTAGGCTGATACCATACCTCAAACTCTCCTGCTTCAAGGGATTTACGGAACATTGATTCAATCTGCTGATGTCTTGCACGCTTTGCCATCAGATTTTCATCATAAATGCAGTAGAGAGCGCCGGATTCATCAGCCTCCGCCTGGGCAATTTCCACCTGCTGTATAAGCTCGAGCGCGGAGATCTCTCCCGTCGGCGGCACCTGTACAATGCCCACGTTATACTGCATGCTGACCGGGAACAAAGTGCTTTTGACATGAATGTCCGACTCAAATTCCGCAAGAATCCGCTGAAGCTGTGTCCTGTCCGAGAAAACGCAGAAAACATAGCTCTGGTTAAGCGTACCGGGGGTTGCGTATCTGTAAAACCACGGATAATGCGCGTGCATGGAAGCCAGAATTTCCTTCTGCAGCACCGCGGCCTCATGCCTTGAGCATACTGCCATGAGTCTATCAAAATGACAGACGTTGTTGAGCATTATATATAGTCTGCCGTCTTCCCTGGCTTCCCTGTTTTCTTCAATAAGCAGCGGCAGATTTTCCTCGAACCACCTCAGGTTGTAAAGTCCGCTTTTGGAATGGCGGTAAGCAGCATACTGAAGCCGCTCGTAATTTTTCTGACGCTGTCTGTAGATATACACAACGACGCCTATGATGAAGGACGAAAAAAGTATAACTGCCGTAAGCGTCCTTATGGGATAATAATAAACAAAGGTACGCCAGCTGTGCTCCGGTGTAATGGCAAGGGCAGACTCATCAATAAGTGCCTGAGTAGCCCCTGTGCCGATATGTGAAATTTCCTTATTAAGAATACGGACGAGAATCGGATCCGTTCTTCGGCAGACACCCATTGCAACATCCTGCAGCATTACGCTCTGCCCCGTGGAATAAAGGACAGCATATTCAGGCTGTGTCAAAAGAAGCTGTGCCAAAAGAATTTTTGCGTAACACATATCAACAAGTCCGCTTCTTACAGCCTCAATGGCATCCCTGTCCGTACCGTAGTATACAATCTGCTCCTTCGGGAAATTCTTTTCAATATACTGCTTTGTAAAAAAAACACCTCGAACCGCAGCAACGCGGGGATTTTTCGTAACGCCCCTGTCTCTCCTTATTATTCCGGTATAGGAAGCATCCATATACGGAAAGGTAAACCACATATCATTTTCCTTCGCCCATGCGGGATCCGAATAAACGCTGGCGACCATATCCGCCCTTCCGTCATGGACCATTTCCATAGACTCGGAATAGGTCTTTGCCGGAATCATTCTGAATTCCACGCCCAGGTCAAGTCCTGCCCGCTTAAAATAATCAGGGTAAATTCCATGAACCTCATCCCCTGCCATGTACGCGTAAGGTGCCTGACCTGCATAAACAGACACGCGGATTACCGGATGGTTTTTTAGATATTCCTTCTCATCACGCTGAAGGAAAAGCGGCTGGCCTCCGAAATTTCTGTTTTCGGGCGTAGCCCCCCACATTTTTTCCGGTCCCAGTGAACGTATCTTCTCCATAGCCTGAATAATCCGGGTTTTAAGCTCTTCCTTTCCGGCAGGCATTGCAAGATAAAAATTCTCCAAAAAGAGACTGCAGCGTGCTTCCTCCTCAGGCAGATATTCAAATCCGCTGACGGCAATGCCCTCAATGCTTCCGATTTCCCACGCCTTAATAAGCTCGTCAAGTGAATCAAATGCCACCGGAATATAATCAGTATCCGCGTAAGCGGCATGCTCATACAATGTCTTTTTCAGAATTTCTTCATTGTGAAACTTAGTGCAATAACCGATTCGCGGATGCACTCCTATATCCTCGGAAAAATAGAGGTTACACGGCATTCTCATTATGGAGCGCACAGTGCGCAGAAAACCGTCATCGGCCTCGCTGTCGCGCTTTGCCACAATAGTCATGTCAATTTCTCCGTCAGCAAGCCTCTGCATATTTTCATCAAGTGTCCCGGTTACATAAACAGGTGAAAACTCCGCGTATATCGCCAAGCCCTCGATATGACTGTACAGGATTCCGCTGTAGACGCCCCGTCCGTCATCTTCAAATGCGCCGGGTGCACAGGTAACACCTATTCTAAGCTCAGGAAGCTCGCCCGCCGACACCGCCGACGCAGTAAAAAAGAGCAGAAAAAAAAGAACCGCTGCGGTTTTTATGTTAAACGGGTACTTCCTCACGGTTCTCTTCCTTCCTGCTCCAATGCATTCATATACATGATAATTCATCCCTAAATTATCATACGTATATTATATAGGTACTTTTTAATCATTTCTATACTAAATCCCAAAATTACATACGAAATTTATTTTTCATCATCAAAAAGGATTTTCCCATTGACATCGAAAAACGGCTTCACTATAATTTTAGTCAAATAAGAATAGTCTGAAAAGGGAAGCTTTCCCTTTCAGGCAAACCATTTCACCGAAGGAGTGAGCGTATGAAAAAGGGTCTCGTATTATTTCTCATTGCGGTCATGGCACTTTCGACTGCACTCTTGACTGGCTGCGGCGGCGGACCGAAGCAGGAGTCAAAGGATGGCGGTGCCGCAAAAGGCAACAAGCTCGTCATCTACACATCCATGAAGGAGTCGCTGATCAGCGGCATCGTTGAAGGATTCAAGAAAAAGAATCCGGGCATCGAGGTTGACTATCAGTCCGCAGGCGCAGGCAAGCTTATGGCTAAGATTGCCGCAGAGCGTCAGAGCGGCCACATCCTCGCAGATGTCATCTGGACCTCTGAGGTTCCTGACTTCTACATGATGAAGAAGGAAGGCATCCTTGAAGTCTACAAGCCTTCCAATCTCAAGGAAATCCTGAATCCGTTTGATGATTACGACGGCTCCTTCACGGCAGCACGTCTCGGTACTCTCGGTATCGCAGTCAACACGGACAAGATCAAAGAATTCCCGACAGCTTGGGAAGACCTCGCAACGAAGCCTGAATACAACAAAGCATTCGGTATCGCTGACCCGGCTCTCTCCGGCACATCCTACATGAGCGTTGCTCTCCTTGAGCATCAGTTCGGCTGGGATTACTTCAACCGTCTGGCTGCCAACGGCACACGCATTGGCAAAGGCTCCGGCCAGGTTGTCGATGATACGTCCTCCGGCGAGCTCTCCGCATGCCTCGCAGTTGACTACATCACAAACAACAAGATTGCAAAGGGCGCACATCTCCAGATGGTATACCCGAAAGAGCTCATCATGGTTCCGAGTCCGGTTGCTATCTTCAAAGGCTCCAAGAACCTCGATGCCGCAAAGAAATTTGTTGATTACCTGCTGAGCCAGGAAGCACAGCAGAAGGTTGCTGACGCTGGTACGGTTCCTGTCCGCACAGATGTTAAGCAAAATCCGAAGCACAACCTTCCGAAACCGGAGGACGCTATGAAGAACGGCATCAAGGTCGTTTACACGGAAATCCTCCCGCAGAAGGAAGCTACGATTCAGAAATTCACGGAAATCATCAAGAAATAACCCTTGCGTGATTCCGCAGAAAAAAGACGACGGGGCGGGAAATCGCCCCGTCGTTTTCATTAAGGAGGCCTCTTATGGACATCATCCGCATGGAGGGCATAACAAAGGGGTATCCGGATCATCCGGTGCTCAATGACCTGACGCTTTCCATAAAAAAAGGCGAATGCTTCACACTGCTCGGTCCCTCGGGCTGCGGCAAAACGGTACTGCTTCGTCTTATCGCCGGCTTCGAATCGCCGGAAACAGGCAAAATCTTTATTGATGACATCCCTGTCAACGACATGGAAGAGGGAATCGACGTCCCTCCCGAAAACCGCGGTCTCGGCGTTGTTTTCCAGGACTATGCGGTCTGGCCGCACATGACGGTATTTGAAAACATCGCTTATCCTCTGAAAATCGCAAATGTTCCAAAGGACGAAATTCAGCAGCGTGTCATGGAAATGGTAGATATCGTAGGCATGAAGGGACTCGACAAACGTTATCCCTCCGAGCTTTCAGGCGGCCAGCAGCAGCGTGTCGCTCTCGCCCGCGCCCTCGTCGGCAAGCCCTCCCTTATGCTTCTCGATGAACCTCTGTCAAACCTTGACGCAAATCTCCGTGAGGAAATGCGTTTTGAAATCAAAGAGCTTCAGAGGAAGCTGGGCGTCACTGTCCTTTACGTCACACACGACCAGGAAATCGGTCTTGCCATCTCCGACCGTGTCGCAATCATGGACGAAAACGGCGTAATCCAGCAGATAGGCACCCCGTGGGAAATCTTCGAGCAGCCTGCGAACCCCTTCGTATTCAACTTCATGGGTATCGCAAACTTCATTGATGTTCGCCGCGACGGCACGAACTTCTTCGTAGGCACAGGCACCCAGCCAATGCCCTGGGATGAAAAGCCTGAAGGTGAAGCTGTGGACTGGGTCGCAGCCTTCCGCCCGTCTGATGTAACAATTTCCCGTGAGGACAAAGGACTTCACGGCATTGTACGCCGTGCAAACTTCCTCGGGGCCATGATGGACTATCTCATTGAAATCGACGGAGCCTTCCTCCGCACAAGCCTTGAGACACATCACGCAATCGCCCGCGACCTGATACTGAAAGCAGGCGATACCATAAACGTCCAGTTCCTCTCTCTGCACTGGTTCGAAAAAGAAACCTTGAAAGGAGTGCGTAACGAATGAGTCAGGTAAAAACAAAAAGCTCCTTCGGCGTGGCACAGCTCATTCTGTTCCTGTCCATAGCCGTTCTCGTTGTCGTCGTCGCATTCCCGGTGCTTCTGATTCTGTTCAACGCGTTCTGGGTTGAAGACCATTTCAACTTCGACGGCGCGATTATGATTTTGCAGCAGCCCGCGACATATCAGGCACTAAAAAATTCTCTTATCATCGCGGCTATGTCTACAATCGGAAGTACCATTGTAGGTACCTTCTTTGCATGGCTCGTAACACGCACGGACCTGCCACACAAGAAATTTATGAAGGCGATGTTCCTTGTGCCATTCATGCTGCCGTCCTTTATCGGTGCTATGGCATGGAAAATGCTTCTCTCCCCTAACGCCGGATTCATCAACCAGTTCTTTATGCAGCATCTCGGCTTTACGGGACCGGTTTTCAACATTTACAGCTATCTGGGCATCAGTCTTGTTGAGGTCATGTACCTCTTCCCCTTCGTATTCATTCAGGTCTGCGGTGCTCTTGAGCGCATGGACCCGACACTTGAGGAATCTGCCCGCATTTCAGGCGCAGGACTTTTCACAATCACAAGAAAAATCACAATTCCTCTCGTTCTTCCGTCCATCCTTTCCGGTGCGCTGCTCATCATGCTGTACTCAATGGCACACTTCGGTACTGTTGCTGTCCTGGGTATTGAAAACGGTATATACAACATACCGACACTCATATACGAGCGTATCCACCAGAGCGGCGGCTCCTTCGATGCCATCCGTACAGGTACGGTTCTCGCGACAGTGCTCGTAATCTCTGCAGCACTCATCATCTGGGCTCAGAGGAAAATCCTCGGCTCCGGTCATTACCAGATTATCGGCGGCAAGAGCTTCCGTCCTATGGAGCTCAAGCTCCGTGGTCTCCGTATGCCGATGATGATTTTCTGCTTCCTCTACATCGGATTCACGATTCTCCTGCCTACGGTAGTCATATTCCTTGTGGGAAGCCTCAAGACCTACGGTCTTTCCTTCTCGCCGGAGAACCTGTCGCTGGATAACTTCAAGTTCATCCTGTTCGAGTATGCCGTAACACGCGATGCTATCGTAAACAGCGTAACGCTGGGCTTCACCGCCGCCATCATCACAATGTTTGCCGGTGTCATGATTTCCTACGTTATCGTAAAAATGAAGGTTCGCGGCAAAGGCATCCTCGAATTCCTCGGAATGCTTCCGTTCTCCGTCCCGGGCTCCGTTATCGCCCTCGGTGTTATCCTCGCCTGGAGCGGACAGTTCGGTGTCAACTTCTACAACACGGTATGGATTATCCTGCTGGCATACATAGCCCGCTATATGGCATTCTCCCTGAAGGCGAACTCCGCGGCTCTGGAGCAGGTGCATGACTCTCTGGTTGAAGCCTCCCGTGCCTGCGGTGCTACCATGTGGCAGTCCCTGAAGGATATTGTCCTGCCGCTGGTAAAACCCGGTATGCTGGCAGCCTTCTTCCTAATCTTCCTGCCGTCACTCCGTGAGCTGACAGTATCAATCATGCTCTACGCACCGACGACACGTACAATCGGTGTTGCCATCTATACTCTTAATGAGGATGGCGAAACCGTTATCTCGGCAGCACTTGCAGCCATCGCGCTGATTATCATCGTAATCGGCCAGTTCATCATCAACCATTTCTCGAAGAAGGCAGGTGTGTAAAGAGTGTCATACGTACGTTTAGTAAATGTAACCAAGCGCTTCGGTGATGTCACTGCAGTAGACAACCTCAACTACGAAATCGGAAAAGGCGAATGCTTCTCCATGCTCGGTCCCTCCGGATGTGGAAAGACAACGACCCTCCGGATGGTAGCCGGCTTCGAGGACCTTTCCGACGGTGAGGTATGGGTAGGCGACCGCCTGCTGTCCTCCCCGAAGAAAAATCACTATGTTCCGCCCGAAAAGCGCAACTTCGGTATGGTGTTCCAGGCATTTGCAGTATGGCCGCACCTTTCCGTATATGAAAATGTCGCATTCCCTCTCCGCATCCGTAAGCTGGATGAAAAGGAAATCGATCAGCGCACTATGGACGCGCTGAAAGCGACGAACCTTGTCAAAGCAAAGGACGAAAGCCCGGATTTCCTTTCCGGCGGCGGTAAGCAGCGAGTTGCTCTCGCCCGCGCGCTGGCAATCAATCCTGATGTCATGCTCCTTGACGAGCCGCTCTCCAGCCTTGACCCGCATCTCCGTGAGGAAATGCGTTTCGAAATCAAGGACCTGCAGCAGAAATACGGATTTTCCATCATCTACGTAACACATGACCAGTCAGAGGCTATGGCCCTCTCGGACCGTATCCTCGTAATGAAGCTGGGTGTGGTACAGCAGATTGATACGCCGCTGAACATCTATAACAACCCGGCGAACAAATTCGTATTCAGCTTCATCGGTCTGTCGAACTTCCTGTCGGTGAAGAACGACGGAAGCCTCGTACTGCCGAACCACGAAGGCAATATCCCGCAGAGCTTCACTCTTCCGGAACGCCTTGTTGGCGAAGCTGACCTTTCTCTCGCAAGCCGTCCTTCCGAAATCGACTTCACCACCATGGAAGACCCCGAAGGTCTCCACGGTGTCGTAACGAGAAAAGCATTCCTCGGAGAGATTGTCGATTATCAGATTAAGATTGGCGACCAGTTCATGCGCGTTCAGAAGAGCCGCAGAGACAAAGGCCCCGAGCCCGGTGAAAACTGCGCGCTCCACCTTCTCCGCCCCTTCTGGTACGCGGAAAACGAATAATACATGTAAACATAAAAATGGAGCTGCCAAGAGCAGCTCCATTTTTATGTTTGTGGCATATATTTATTTACTTTACATTTTTGAGTATTTTGTTCCTCGTCCTTTTCCAATCTTCTGAATATGTTTACCGGCTACAAGCACCTTTAAAACTCTTATTACCTTATCCCTGCTCCATGACAGCCTTTCAGCAATTTCGCTGCTGCTGTACCTCATTCCGTTATCAAACAGGTCGAGTACAGCCTGTTCATCAACCGTTACTGAAAAATTACTTTTTTTCACAGGCAGGAAAACAGTAATTGAATTGTCCGTAACAGTAAAGGTCGGTTTAGTCTTATATTCCTTGTATGTCTCCCGAATTCTTCTTATACCTGTTCCAAACATTTCAATGTAGTGTAATCTGAAAAACAGATTCCCAATTACCGGATTCCTCAAGGAAGAAATACTTCCGTTAAGATACTCCTCCACAGTCATTCCATTTGGAAGTCCCCCCGGTGAAGAAACATCTATATGGTCCGCAAACATAGAAATTCGAATATTGGCATTAACATCCCACGTCCTGTGAACTATGGCATTTGCAACTGCTTCACGAAATGCCGCTTCGGGAATCAGTTCAACTGTTTCCCGGGTAATGCCGGTAATTTGCTCATATTGATAATACCTTTTATATACTTTCACCGCTTGTTCAAACTGCTCAAGTATGGATACTCCAGCTATTGTTTCTCTGTCAAGAATCTCACTGATACTATTTCCAAATCTGGCAATATCTATCCCCGGAAACGAATTTTCATCTGAAATCAGTGCTGCGGCATTCGTATATTGATCCTTTTCCAGCATCAATCCTAATGTTTTTACGGTATCTTCTGTAATCTTCGTGACGCCAAGTTTCTCTTGTAATATCTGCTCCAAATAATTAAATGTCAGCTTTTTTTCTTTGCAGGGTAACGATTCGAAATAAAGATTGCTGCCTTCCAGCGTCAATCTCTTTAACTCAATCTGATCTACTTCTACTGTTGCTGTGCCATTTCTTTTATATGCTTTTCCTTTATAAAGGTATGGCTTAAACTTCCCCTCTTCTACTTCAAGGGTAATTACCTTCGTTCGCCTGTTTACTGATAAGCTATAGTTTGGTTTTGGTGAAATAGAGTCATTGATTTTGTTTTCTATGTTCAGACAAACCTCATCAGGGTTTTTAACCCCTAGATTTTCGCCATTGTCTGATACTCCAAAGAGAATTTTTCCCTGTCCATAATTAGCAAATGCGCTTACCGTTTTCAAAAACGTACTGGTTATATCGGATTTGAATTCTAACGCTCTGCTCTCTCTCATTAACTTTTCCTCCTTCCACTACAAATTATTATAAAAATAATGCAGCATAAATGCAACGATAATTTTTTCGTTGCAAAATAGTATGCCATAAATGCGACGCATTTTTTTTCGTTGTAAAAATAATGGAAGACCCTGAAGGCCTCCACGGTGTCGTAACGAGAAAAGCATTCCTCGGAGAAATTGTCGATTATCAGATTAAGATTGGCGACCAGTTCATGCGTGTTCAGAAGAGCCGCAGAGACAAAGGCCCCGAGCCCGGTGAAAACTGCGCGCTCCACCTTCTCCGCCCCTTCTGGTACGCAGAAAACGAATAAGCCCCATATCAAGGAACCCCCTGCCGCAATGCTGTGGCAGGGGGTTCTGTTTAACTTGAATCTTTTTCCGTGTACCGCAGAGCTTCCTCGATAAAAGCACGGCAGACTGATTCGGAGAGCTTTGTTTTATCTTCCTTGTCCATTATTTCTTTTAATTTTCCCCGAAGTCTTCTTTCCATCTTTTTCGCATTTTTCTCATCGCCCTTCCGCCTCGCATCAAGCATATCGAGCGCAAGGCTGTCAGCTGCGGCAAGACGCGCCAAATGTTTCAGATGGCCCTTGCATTCGCGGCGCTGCGTATCCGGCAGCCTTTTTCGCAGTATATCAGCCGCCTCTTTAATTGCCACAAATTTTTCACGAAGCCCGGCAAGGCAAATGTCAGCATCAGTGCCTTTTGACCACGCATTCCAGAAATCGTTCATATCTGCACGCAGCATATCATCATCATTACGTCCAATACGCGCCCAGCTGTTTTCCATGTGCTGGCTCTGCGCAGCAAAAAGCTCCATCTGCGGCGATAGCGCACCGTACTGCTCCATGATTGCCTTTTTCCATGCAGTCTCCGGATTATAGCCGTCCGGGTCAATAGCATACTCCGCTCCTGCAGCAAGAGCGATTTTCGACAACTCCGGCGCAGGCATAGGATTAAAAAAGATTGCCGGAATTCCGGAATCCTTTGGCAATACTTCTACGGGACCAAGCGCAAGTTTTTCCGGCATGTAGTCATTGACCGGGTAATTCCACCAAAGACCGGGCTTACGTCCATAAATACGGGCTGCACTATTAACAGTCTCCGCAGACAGTTCTCCTATTGCAACTCCATCCCCGGTAAAAAGCAATATCACTTCTTTAGGCAATCCTTTTGCAAAATCCCTGGTATATGCATTTATCTCTCCTGCTTTCTGCATATCCGACAGAAAATATTCCGTCGGCACAGTCATTAGATGAGAGACATCTCCATGTGCCGCTACAAAATGCTCCTCAAGCCAGCGAAGAAGCTCTGCCTGCCCGGTGCCGTTCTTTTCTTCGATGTCATCAAAAAATACAGCAAAATCCCGTACACCTATGGAATAAACGGATTCCATTTTTTCCAGGAGCTTTTTCCGATCAGCCGCTCCATGCAGCAGGCTGTATGAAAAATCCAATCCCGGCGAAATCGCAAAAATGAATTTAATATTATTCGCCCGCGACACCCGAACAAGAGCCTCTATTTTTTTCATTTGCGCTTTTGGATATGGTTCGCGCCATTTTTCCCTATGATATGGATCATCCTTCGGTGCGTAAATATATGAGTTGAGTCCATGTGTTCCACAAAATTCTATCATGTCAATACGCTGTTCCTGTGTCCACGGACGTCCATAAAAGCCCTCGACAATCCCACGCACAGGAATTGGCTCAGCGAAACCCTTTCCCTGGAGCAAAACCACGAGCAGCAGACAACCCACAATTTTTTTCATATTCATACATTTATCCCCTTAAAAGCAATCATCCTAATACGTATCAATAACTTTTTCCGTCACCCGCACGAAAAATATTCTTTCAAAAAGGTGTTGTGGAAAATAACCTTTAGGAATATCCGGTCGAACCTTTTCAAGTTCATCCCAAAAATTCTTTTTCAGATTCTGTCAGGGGAGATATCTTGAGGTGTAATTCGATGACCATATACACAACTCGAAAGATGGCTACCGCTTCCTAATTGAGATATGAAAGAAATAACAGACAGCAAGCATATAATAGAAGGACCGTATACCCAAAAGTATGCGGTCCTCCTATTACATACGGCTCAGATAATCTTTTCCCCGTGATAAACTTCGCCTTCAATGTCCGGTTTGACACCATAGCCTATGGCCCACTCGGATTTATATTTAATTGCCTGTGCGTGGATTGCATCCATGCGGTCATGGGTGCGGATAACCTTGCCCGGAACACCCACAACAAGTGAATTCGGCGGAACTACCATATTTTCACTTACCAGAGCGCCTGCGGCAATTATGGAGCCACGGCCGATTTTCGCACCCGTAAGAATCGTTGCGTTCATTCCAACAAGAACATGGTCCTCAATCTCACAGCCATGGACGCATGCGCAGTGTCCGATTGTTACATAATCTCCGATGATGCACGGATTGTCATCAGCAACATGAAGACATGTAAGATCCTGCACGTTGGAGCATTCACCTACGGAAATATAGTTAACATCGCCACGGGCAACGACTCCCGGCCAAAGGCTGGAATGTTTTCCTACACGGACATCTCCCGAGAGAAATACCTGCGGAGCAACAAATGCCTCGTCATGAATCTTTGGCGATTTTCCCTGAAAAGCATTACTTTTTAATGTGTACACAGCTCATACCTCCTGCTATTTACATTATTTATTATCTGCAATTTTAGTATAACTTATATTTAAGGAAAAACAATGAAAATTTCTCATTCCATATTTTCTTTTGAAAAAGCCTTTGGCAAAAGCTCCCCTATCGTCATTTCCTCCGTATCTCCGTTGAGATTCGACATTATAATGCGCGATACACCGAATTCAGCCATAACCTGAAGGCAGGAACCGCAGGGAGCAGCAGGATTCGGGGAATCAGATACGACAGCTATGGCATCAAACTCGGTTTCTCCTGATGAAACTGCCCGATAAATTGCCGTGCGCTCCGCACACATGGTTGATGAGAACGAACTGTTCTCTATGTTGCAGCCACCGTACATCTTTCCGTCCTTTGTCCTTATTGCCGCGCCAACCTTGAAATTCGAGTAAGGCGCGTAAGCAAATCCTCTGACACGGGCTGCCTCGTCCAATAAAGCCTTATCTTCCTCAGTCATGCTGTGTTCCTCCTTCACTCATACCATTCTGTTTTGTCCTTTTCAACTCTTGCCAATACCTCTCCCATACACTCAGGCTTTTCATCTTCCCAGAAAACAGCCTTTTGAAGTGTTGCCTTTGCAGCAGGAAGTCTTGTCTCGTCATTTGCATAAAGTGTGATGTAGGGTTCTCCCTTTCTGACAAAATCGCCGGTCTTTTTATGCAGGTATATCCCGGCTGCCATGTCAAGGGTATCTCCCAGTTTTTCGCGGCCCGCGCCAAGCTGCATGGATGCGATTCCTATTTTTTCCGCGTCCATACCTCCAAGATAGCATTCCCTTTCCGCCACCAGTGTTTCCTCTACTGATGCCTTCGGGAAACGTGATGTATCCTCAAGATAGGAAATGTTTCCACCCTGTGCCTCAACCATCTCAAGGAGCTTCTTGTAGGCACTTCCGTCTTCAAGAACACTCTCTGCCATTTTGCGGCAGGCCTTGCGGCCTCCTTTTTCTGAGAGGTAAATCATATCTGCCGCAAGCGCCAGCGATACCTCCCGAAGATCCGCAGGGCCTCCGCCCTTCAAAACCTCAACGGCCTCCTTAACCTCTATGGAATTTCCAACGGCACGGCCCAGAGGTGCATCCATATTGGTAATCAGCGCAACTGTACGGCGTCCGGCAGATTCACCGATGTCCACCATTGTCTGCGCAAGCTCCACAGCCTCGCTTTTCATTTTCATGAAGGCTCCGCTTCCGACCGTAACATCCAGAAGTATCGCATCGCTGCCTGCCGCCAGCTTCTTGCTCATTATGGACGAAGCGATAAGAGGAATGCTGTCCACGCTGCCCGTTACATCCCTCAGAGCATACATGAGTTTATCCGCGGGAGCAAGCTCGGCAGACTGTCCTATTACGGAAAGCCCGTATTTTTTTACATTTTCGCGGAACTTTTTTTCGCTCAGCTCTGTACGAAAGCCGGGGATTGATTCAAGCTTGTCCAGCGTTCCTCCGGTATGCCCGAGTCCCCGGCCGCTCATTTTCGCAACTACGCAGCCGCAGGCGGCGGCAATGGGTGCCACTATAAGCGTCGTCTTGTCCCCGACACCGCCTGTACTGTGCTTATCGACCTTTATTCCGGGAATATCCGAAAGGTCTACCGTATCTCCGGACCGAAGCATCGCCATTGTGAGGGATGAGGTTTCTTCATTATCCATTCCCTGAAACCATACCGCCATGAGCCATGCGGACATCTGCTCCACGGGAATTTCCCCTTTGGTAAAGCCTTCGACGATGAAGCCTATTTCTTCCGCCGACAATGCTTCCCCCCGTTTTTTCTTAACGATAAGGTCGTACATGCGCATAACGCAGGCCTCCCGATTTAATGTTTAATCTTCGACCAGAAGCTTGTACCCGGAGTTTTCAGCTCTACTCCGAACATCTCCGCAACGGTTGCCGCTACATCAGCAAAGGTCGGGCGCGTACCCAGGTCAACCCCTGCCTTTATGCCTTCCCCGTAAACCAGCAGCGGAACATATTCACGGGTGTGGTCTGTCCCCGCGGCCCCCGGGTCGCAGCCGTGGTCTGCTGTAATCATGAGGATATCATCCTTCTTCATGCGTTCGCAGAACGTACCGAGCTGACGGTCAAATACCGTCGCCGCATGCGCGTATCCGTCTATGTCACGGCGGTGTCCGTATTTCATATCAAAATCCACGAGGTTCGTGAAGCAGAGTCCCGTGAAATCCTCATCAAGCACGGCGATTGTCTTTTCCATTCCGTCTTCGTTGCCGTCCATAGGAATGTGACGCCCTACGCCCTTTCCTGCAAAGATGTCACGGATTTTTCCGACACCGATTGTAGAGAAGCCTGCCTTCGAAAGGGCATCCAGCATTGTATCAACAGGCGGCACCAGCGAATAGTCGTGGCGTCCCGATGTGCGTGTGTATTTCGGCCATGTACCCACAAACGGACGGGCAATGACTCTGCCAACGCCCCAAGGGCCCTGCATTACCTCTCTTGCCTTCAGGCATGCTTCATAAAGCTGTTCCTCTGAAAGGACGCTGTTATGCGCCGCAATCTGCAGCACGCTGTCAGCCGATGTGTAGACGATAAGGGCGCCTGTTTCTATGTGCTCGCGGCCGAAATCATGGATAACCTGTGTCCCGGAATACGGCTTGTTGCAGAGCACCTTTCTTCCGAGAGCTTTTTCAAGCGCATCTATGCACTCCTTCGGGAATCCATCCGGAAAGAGCGGCATTCCCTGCTCCGACACGATGCCTGCAATTTCCCAGTGCCCTGTAGTCGTATCCTTTCCACGGGATTTTTCCTGCAGACGTGCGAAGGCTGCCTTTGGATGCTCAACGCGCATGCCCACATCCACGCCCTCAATATTGAAAAGTCCCATGTGGGCAAGATGCGGTGCCGCAAATTCCTTTGAATGAAGAATGGTCTGGAGAGTATGGCATTCTCCGTCGCCAAACTCCGCCGCGTCCGGCTCTGCTCCTATGCCGAAGCTGTCAAGAACAATAATAAAAAGCCGTTTTGGCTGTGTAGTCATAAGTTATTCCCCCTTCGATTTTTTCCTCGCAAAATATTCCCGGTCAAGAATAGCAAGTATCACAAGATTTTCGTATTTCCCGTTCACCAGCATGGTCTCACGCAAAAGAGCCTCACGCTGAAGCCCTGCTGCCTCGTAAACATGCAGGGCACGTTCGTTGTAATCCTTGCAGTCCAGCCAGCCCCGATGAAACTTCATATCCTCAAAGGACCACTCCTCAAGAAGCTCCATCGTCTCATGCCCGTAGCCCCTGCCCTTGGCATCAATAATGACCTTTCTCCACTCCACCTCATGGTCAGGGTTGTTAAGGTTGCCTATCATCAAAAAGCCCACAGCGTTCCCTGTATCCTTCTCCTCCACGATAAAATGAACCATGGACTCGCTGTTGAGACCTTTTTCGTGTACTTCTCTGGACTCAGGAAGAATAAACCGCACGTTTTCCGGACGGTTTTCCGCTTCCATAATATAATCAAGATCCTTGAGCTCCGCCACACGCAGTCTGAGCCTTTTTCCTTCCTTCACAATCTTTCCCAAGTATTTCGCCTCCTGAAACCTCTCTCTTTCTATTTAGACAAAAACACGAAAATTCCTGCCTTCTCTTTTTCTTTTTCTATATATATACTAAAATATAAATATATAAATAACATGAAATTCTTTTCTACGATTAAAATTCATCTGTTTTTAAGGAGGAACTTAATTTGACCGATACTTTATTCGGCATTATCATCGACTGGCAGCTTATAAAGGATGCCCTTCTGCTTCCGGCATTAATCCTTGGACTGTCGCTTGTCGTCGGCTTTGCCCTTAACTCTTTTCTGAAGCACTATATAAACACACATCTGGACATCCCACAGGACAGCGCTCTTGCTTTTTTCCTCGCCGCAGTGAAGGGACTTCCGCGGCTCTGGTGCTTTGGCATAGGCGTTTACTGGACCATACGCACGCTGAACATGCCTGAGCCTGTGGAGCAGCTTCTTTCATATGCTCTCTTTGCCATCATAGTTTTCTCCATCACACGGGTTGCCGCCCGCGTCGCGGAGCATGTGATGCAGATTCACACACAGGCTTTGACGAGCACGAACTCCTCCAGTACACTGCTTTCAAATTTCGTAAATCTCACAGTATACAGCTTCGGCCTCGTGATAATATTGGGCTACTTCGGCATATCAATAGCTCCAATCCTGACGGCTCTCGGTGTCGGAGGTCTTGCCGTAGCTCTCGGACTTCAGGATTCTCTCGCAAACCTCTTCGCAGGACTTCATCTTATACTTTCAAAGCAGGTCTGCATAGGCGACCACATCAGTCTTGCCTCCGGAGAAACAGGAGAGGTCGTCGACATACGCTGGCGCTACACAATCCTGAAAACCGTGACAAATAATACTATCATAATACCTAACAAGAGCATTTCATCAGTCATACTTACAAACTTCGATTCACCAAGCCCCCATCTGGCGATTGTAATTCCCGTCGGCGTAAGCTACGACAGCGACCTTGAGCAGGTGGAGAGAGTCACCCTCGAGGTTGCCCGGAACGCCATGCAGGAGGTCGTCGGAGACTCCGGCGAAACCATCGGAGAGCCGAAGGTATTCTTTCACACCTTCGGAGATTCCTCCATCAACTTCGATGTCATTCTGCATGCCAAACAGCTGTCCAACAAAAACATGCTCAAGCACGTCTTCATAAAGGACCTCACAAAGAGATACCGGGAGGAAAATATAACAATCCCGTATCCGATAAGAACGATTCTGCAGGATAAATAATCCAAAACGAAGCTGTCGCAAGGCGTCGCATAATTAAATACTAATAATCACAGCCCCACTATTTTCATTACCATTTTTACATCACTTACGACAAAAAAAGGAGCAGTCAATAATGCCTTGGCATTATATAACTGCTCCTTTTTCATGCTCTTAATACACTTAATACTCTTAGAACGCGAAGTTCATGGACACGCCGCCCTTGAAGCCCTTCTTGTGGCCTGCGTAGCCTGTCATATCGAGGCTCAGGCTCCACGGGGAATCCGCCGACTCCTTGAAGGTCGCACCCAGCTCAAGTCTTGCGCTTCCGCCGCTTGTGTCAGCTCCGCGGATTGTCATTCCGTTTACGCTGCCCTCTGCCTTGCCGTCGAATTCATGCTCATAGGAAAGGTCTCCGTAGAAGTTCCATTTGTCACGCTTCATGGTGTATCTTGCACCCGCACGGAGGATATGGCTGTTTACAGCATCAAGGTCATATTTGTCCCCGTCTGCCGTAAAGTCAATTCCGTTCTTATGGTTGAAGAAGTATCTGCCGTAGACCTCAACAGTATCGCCGTTCTTCACTGCTACCTGCTTTCCTGCTCCCAGATGGAAGCCCAGGTAATTCGAGCGCTCATTGTAGCCGTAGGTCTGGTCTCCTGCGCGGAGAAGATTCGATGTATCTTCGCGGACACTGCCCACACGGATGCTTCCCTCATAGTAGAGTCCGTCCTTGTTCGTAATTCTTCCGAGAAGTCCGCCGCCTGTGTAGTCTACCTTGCCGTCGCCGCGCTCAGCGCCGTTGTGCGTGGTGAAGCTGCCCTTGCCGTGCTCCACGAATGCGCCGTAGTCAATGGTGGAGTTTCCCTTCTCCGTCTTCTTGCCGACGGAGACGATTCCGTTCCACATATTGACGTTCACATGGCTGCCCGTCTCCTGCTCGATGGAGCTTCCGCCCAGTTTGGCGTAGGAGTATACACCGTCTGCTCCGATGTTTTCCTTGCGGAACATTCTTTCTGTCGCGGAGTTGATGAAGTCGTTTCCTGCGTTAATAGCAACCATGCCTGCCTCGGATGCCATGACCGTGTTGTGTGTCTGCTCGCTGAGGCCGACGCTCTCTATCTCATAGAGTACATTGCCTGTTGTCGCATCCTTTGTGACTTTTCCTGTACCCGTCAGGGCCGTACCCATAGTGTACTCGGAAGCCTCTGTTACAGTCGCTGCCTTGTTTGCTGCGCTGCTCTGGTCGAGAAGCGTCATGGTGTCGCCCTTGGAGACCTTCGTTGCTCCGCTGAAGGCTATGTTGGACGCGCTTACGGTTGCATGTGAGAGGTCGCTTGCGGTGCCGTCGCTTATTGTGACAGCAGCCTTGCTTGTGCTCCACGGTGCCGCCTTGAAGTTCACCGTCTCAAAGTTTGAGATGTTCTTTACGCTCTGTCCTCCGCCTGTCCATGCGGAGGCTGCGCCAACGTTCAGTATGTTGCCGGTGTATTCCTTGTTGCCGCCGAAGAGTCCTGTGCTTGAAATATCTGCAGTACCGGAAAGGTTCACCGTGTTGTTCTTTGTTGTGCCGCTCTCACTGTAGCCGCCGTATACTCCGCCGTCGATGGTAAGACCGCCCAGTGTTGAGGATGCAAAGGTATTGCCCAGCACTGTTCCGCCGCTGAGGTTTACGGTGTTGCTGTCAGCCGCAGTGGTGCCGCCGTAACCGCCGATTACGCTGCCGTTTACTGTGCCGCCTGTCATGGTAACAATATTTCCCGCAGCAGTTTCTTCTGCAAATGCACCAAAGGCATGCTCCTGCACCGTGCCGTTCGCAACCGTAACGGTATTGTTCACAGCCTCCGCGCAGCCGCCGCCGATGATACCGAGAACTGTTCCGTCCTCAAAATTGACACTGTCTTCAGAGGAGCGTATTTTGCTCTTGCCGCCGTAGAGATAATCCCGTATATTGACATTTCTTGCTGTTACCGTGTTATTCGAAGCAGTGCCTGTCTCGCTGTAGCCGCCGTAGACAGCTCCATCTACCGTACCGCCTGTGACCTCCGCGGTATTGGAGGATGCCTCGCCGCTGCCGCTCTTTCCGCCGTAGACGTTTCCTTTAACGTCGCTGTTCGTGACGCTTGCGGTGTTGGAGGTGACATCTCCGCCGCTCTTTCCGCCGTAGACATTTCCGTCTACCTCACCGCCGGAAACATTTGCCGTGTTCTGTACAGATGTTCCGTTTGTGCTTGAGCCGCCTGTTACGTCTCCGCCTACCTTGCTTCCGCCTGTGACGTTTGCAGTGTTGCCTGTGGTATTTCCGCCGTCGGAATGTCCACCCATGACGTCACCCTCGACCTCACTGCCGCCTTTGACGTTTGCAGTGTTTCCGGTGGACGGGCCGTTGTCGCTCCTGCCTCCGATTACGTCACCGCCTGTGCCGTCGTCATTGGTCTTGATCTTTGCGCCGTTCTCTACATTGGTTTCGTTCTCCTTGGCAGTACCATTTCCTGTAGCCTCGCCGCCTGTTACGTCTCCCTTCTTTTCGCCGCCGCTTACATCGCCGCCTTCTTTGATGGCATCCTTATCTGCCGCAGGAGCTTCGTCTGTTCCGCGGTCAACCACATACCAGAGCTTTCCGCCTTCCCAGTATGCATGGCCTTTGCCTGTCTTGCCGTTGGAGAGGGTAAATACTCCGCCTCTTGTCTTGTTTACGCTGTCGCCGAAGTTGGAGACAAGCTCCATTTTATCTCCTGCAGAGAGGGAATCCATTCCGCTGAAGGTAATGTTAGAAGCATCTACAACAGCTTTGGTGAATACTTCTGTGCCTTCGCGTGTGTAACCGCTTCCCCAGCCAACAGTACTGAAGTTAAGTCCCATTGCGGAGTTGTCTGCTACGGTGTAGAGAACATTTCCGCCCGACGCGGAGACATTTCCTGTTACTTTTCCGTCTACGCTGAGTCCTGCAGCCTTTTCGTAGGAGTAGTTGTTTGCCCCTGCTTCCTTACCTGCTATGTCGTTTAATGTTCCGTTGCCCTTGAGGAGCGTCATGGAGTCTCCGACTGCTGCGCCCTTCTTCTGATCCTGTGTCATGGAGATGGAGAAGCTGCCCGTGTTCAGCGTGCTTACATTGCTGTAGTCGTAGAATGCTCCGCTCTTATCGAGATAGACGCCGTCCTTTGTATATACAGCGCTTCCCAGAACTATGCTTGAAATACTTGCAGCGCCTACACGGTAAATAAGACTCTGCCCGTCGTCGCTGGCAATGACACCCTTCGCCTGCTGTCCCGAAAGGGTAATACCGCTGTCCGTCTCGCTGTATGTGCCCGACGGCTTGTATTTTATGCTGTCGTCTATTTTCGCATTGGTAAAGAAGTCGTCTACATTCGAAAGCAGTATTGTGTAATCTGCTACCGCTCCTGTTGGTGGCTGAGTAAATCCGCTTCCCGTGACAGATATTCCTTCCGTATTCTTCGTCCAGTGATTTGTTGAAACATTATAAGGAGTCCCGTTGTAGTCCCAGTTGGAAATATTAACGCTATCGACACTCTTGCCCGTTACACTGTATTTGACTTTCTCTGACTCTGTTGTGACATTTCCTGTGACCGTACCGCCGATAGTCACACCGTTAGCTGCATTGTAACCAACGGACTGACTGCGCGGCGAGCCTGTAACAGTAAGACCGTTTCCAAGGCCTGTCGCATTGGAAATAAGCGTAGTACCGCTTGTCCCCGGGTTAAGGCTGTTAATAGTGTCATTGTCAAAGGTAAATGTGAGCTTGGACGCGTCAATGCCTCCGTTGCCTACGTTATTGAAATCGTATGCAGCGGACATATTACGGGACGTACCCCATGTCATGCCGCCCAAATCTACTTTGTCCACCTTCGTATGCTCTGCTTTATAAAGGAGTTTCTTCTTATCCGTGTCATCTACCTTTACGCCGCCGGACTTCATACCCGAAAGAGTAACTCCCTCGACCTCGTCTCCCGAGACGCGCTCGTTGTCCTTGTATGCCTTTGTTCCCGTCACATTTCCAAACTCAAGGCCGTCTCCTGTGAGTGTCATGATAGTCGTATCTGTAGAAGGTGTTGTGGTAAAGACTCCCGCATCTACATCAATACCGCCGCCTGATGTGCTTGGCCCCCAGCTGCTATCTATGGTTACGCCTGAACCCTTCCAGCCTGTAAGGTCTAACTTATCCAGACTCTTTCCTGTGACCTTATAATCCACCGTTCCCGTCGTGCCTGTGGAAGACGTGGACACATCACCCGTCAGCGTACCCGTGAGCTTTATGCCCTGAGTGCTGTCGGTATAGCTTACCGTCTGACTGCGAGGCGAACCTGATACAAGAATATCTCCTCCGAGATTTTTCGCACCTGTAAGAAGCGACCATGTTGTGTCCTTTGCCACAGTATTAACAGTATCTCCTGTAAAAGTAAAGCTCAGATTATTTGCATTGACCGATGTCACTCCTCCGAAATCATAGTTGGTTTCTGCCGCACGTCCCGTGCCCCATGTCATGCCTCCGAGGTCAATGCTTGTGGCATTTTTTGTCTCAACTTTATATGTCAGCTTTTTGCTGTCGTCGGATTTCTTGATACCTCCGGACTTTGTACCCGAAAGTGTTACGCCGTTCTTCTCATCTCCGCTGAAAGACCCTCCTTCGCTATATGCCTTGTCGCCTGTTACCTCACCGAAAACAAGACTGCCTGTCGGATCAAGCGTGAAAATATCTACGTCTCCACCTGTAGTCGGCGTATCAAAATTTCCCGTATCTACAGCTATTCCCGTGGTTGTCCCCGGTTCCCAGCTTGTATCGATGTTTCCCACTGCCGTGCCGTTCCAGTTAGAAAGGTCAACATTTTCCAGAGTTTTTCCTGTTACTGTATATTCTACCTTTCCTACCCCTGCTGTAGCAGATGTAGAGACTGTTCCTGTCATAGTACCGGACAGCTTCACGCCTGTTCCATCTGTATAGCTGATAGACTGGCTGTGAGGTGTGCCCGTCACAGTAAGATTTGCAGCTAAGTTTGTGGCATCTGAAAGAAGTGCAATAGTATCATTTTTCTTTACGGTGTTTGCACTGTCAGGCGACTTAAATCCAGTAAAGTTCAGGTTTGAAGCATCCACTCCTGTAGTATTTGCAAAATTATAAGAGGTGTCTACTGTGCGCCCATCGCCCCAGGTCACATCCCCAAGGGAGACACTTCGCGTATCCATTGCCCCTGCAAAAAATTGCAGTTTTGCACCGTCATCTGATGCCTTAACACCGCCACTCTTATAGCCAGTAAGGGTGACACCCTTATCTATATCATCAACAAGCTCTGTTCCCGGATTATATTTTTTATTTCCCTTAATTTGGTTATCGTTAAAGAATCCTGCAGTTGCGGTAATAATATCCTTATTCGAAGTCGGATTTGTAAAATTATCAGCGTTGATGGACTCGTTCCCTGTTCCTCCGGTCAGCCCTGATGACCAACCATCATCCAGAGTAATGCCCGTACCCGTCCACCCTGCAAGGTCAACCGATGTAAGAGTACCGCTGTTAAGTGTATATTTAACATTACCGCCTGAAACAGATAAATCACCTGTTGCCGTACCATTTAAAGTCATTCCGTTGGTGGTAACTTTAGCATTGACTACACCCTTACCTTCTCCAATGGGTTCAACATGACCATTAGTTATATTAGTCGCTCCGGAAAGAAGTGTCATGGACTGCCCGGTTCCTGCCAATGGATCTGCAGTGAACGTGGTCGTACCACTAAATGTTAATCCGGACGCATCAATTGCCGTATTTCCATCAAAAGAAAACGTATTGGCAGCAACAACACGTGCGGCAGTAGACGAATTCCACGCCACCGTCCCAAGCGTCACTTTCGAAACACTATCGGCATTTTTATAGACAATGTCATGATTGCTGTTTGCCACATACATTGATTGTTTATTCTTGTATGTAAATGCCACATCGGTCCTCGTCTCAGCAGTGGACTCCTCGTCTTCCTTAACTGTTTGTTCTGCTGTGGTAAGACCATTAATTACAGTTTCTTCTGTATCGCCATTTTTACGTACAACTTTTATACCCGAGAAATCAGTTCCGGCATGGAAAAGTGTCATGGTTCCTGTAGAAGCATCATCTGCAAGAGTAAAGTCCGTAATATCTATTTTATCAGGTCTATTATTGGTAGAATCGTTACCTTTAGTGATTTTTCCTGTGGTCGTAAATGCCGCAGTATTGCCGGGTGTAAATTGCACACCTTCCGTAACTTTAAGTACCTGAAAACACATAGCGTTAGTAGAACCAAGATTAATACCATTAGTGCCGATACTCAGGACGTTGTTTGTCGATTTGTTCGCACCCGAAGTATTCCCGCCCCAAAGTTCTTTTATAGTTCCTGTAAATTGCCCATTTATGGCAACAGTATTACCATCTGCTGCACCCCCAGAAGTGGACTGACCACCCATTATCCAATCTATATCGAAATTTCCGCCTTCGATAATAACACTGTTACCGATTACATCGCCAGAACTCTGCCCCCCCCGTATTTTACCAGCACTATCACCCCTAATAGTTACAACACAGCCTCTTACGGACGATGTGCTACCAGAGGAGCAAAAGCCGCCAATGATACTCCCTACGTTACCACCATTAACGATAACAGTACAATTTTCAACAGTACCACCAACTTTCGTATTATACCCGCAATACAATTGAGGAAGTTTTCCTGAGCCGGCACTGACAACTACGTGACGATTTTTAAAACTTGTAGCAGAACCAACTGCTGCAGAAAGTATACATGAATTTGTGTAATAGTCATTTCCGGTGTACGAAAAAGTCACCGTATCGCCCTCACTCTGAGTAGATGGGTGAACAACATCTTGGCTCTCCACACGCGTTTTAGTCAGCCCCGACCCCGGTGCAGACGATGGACCACTAGCATTATAGCTACCACCTTCCGCCACAGGCGAAAAAAACATTCCATTGCTCAGCATAAGGCCCGTCAATATCAATGAAGTAAGTTTTCTTTCCCGCTCTCTTTCTTTCCTGCTCATGATGTAATACCCCCTCTATGTTCATGATATTTTGTACAAGTTACCCAATACAAAAAGCCTTCCCTCATAAGACAGAGCAGCCCAAAGGCTCACCTGTCCCTGAAGAAAGGCTTATACGTTTCCTTTTATGGTTGTGGATAAAGTGCTTTACCGAGGTACGGTTGTACCCCCCCGAAGGACATTTTCAGACATGAAAAAAGCGCAGGAAATCACTGCTGCCGCCTGTAAAGTCCATGTCTTCATGCTCTCCCTCTCCTTCCGTGGAGTGTAATGATAACTAAAATTATATTTATATGTAAAAATTCGACACAGACAACAAAAATCCTTCTTAATATAATAGAAATATTCTTAAAATTTCATTTGGGAATTATTTTTTGAAATCGGATTATTTTTTAGATTTCGCCACATCTAAACACAGTATGCGACGGGGCGTCGCCCCTTCGCCCTTCCCCACCGCAGGAACTACGTTCCCGCTGGACACCCTCCTTTTTTAACGCTTCGCTTTTTTCCTTTTCCCGCGGCCAGCTCTATTCTATGGCTATATTGCACGTCGCCCGCGAATCTACTGTCGTGGTAGAGCCGATTAGCGGCTGGCGTTACATAGAAGCTATGTGGCTTTACGTCGAGCTAAATGCGTCAGCTCTATACCATAGGCTTACCACTAATCAACTTCAGTAATACAGTAAAGACGCGGGAGACGGAGTGTGCAGCCTGCCACGAGTGTAACGCCGCGGGTTCCCTGAGCGACGTGAGGAGCGGTTAAAGGGGGCCATGGGGGACTCCCCCCATGTGGGGAAGCCAGAAGGGGCAAAGCCCCGTCTGAAAGAAATTTATGGCTAAAACGTGCATCAAATATATGGAAGTTATTTGTGGAAATCAGATAAATATCTTTAGACTTCGCTACATCACTCCCTCCGCCACGCTACGCGTGCCACCTCCCTCTCTGAGGGAGGCTCTTATGCCCCCTTCCGGGAGGGTGTCAACATGCCGGTGGCATGTTGGCTTACAGCCGAAGGCTGTCGGGGGGAGTAAGCGCAATGGGACTTGCCATGTCCGAAACTTGTACGAAAGCTGAAACGAGTATAACTTATTTGCCGAAATATAAAGCTTATCACTAATCAGCTTCACCAATACAGTAACGACGCGGGAGACGGAGTGTGCAGCTTACCACGAGTGTAACGCCGCGGGTTCCCCGAGCCGTCAGGCGGTTAAAGGGGGCCATGGGGGACTCCCCCCATGTGGGGAAGCCAGAAGGGGCAAAGCCCCGTCTGAGAGAAATTTATGGCTAAAACGTGCATCAAATATATGGAAGTTATTTGTGGAGATCAGATAAATATCTTTAGACTTCGCTACATCACTCCCTCCGACGCTACGCGCCACCTCCCTCCAGGAGGGAGGCAGTTAAAAGCCCCCATCTTTGAGGGGGGTGGCAGCCGAAGGCTGTCGGGGGGAGCAATCGCGACGAGCATTAAAGCTGAAACAAATATAGAAAATATAGGACTAAATTTAGCCAATAGGATAAAAATTTTTGGACATGTTATAGCCCAATACAGTATGCGACGGGGCGTCGCCCCTTCGCCCTTCCCCACCGCAGGAACTACGTTCCCGCTAAGTTGACATGCCCCCGGCATGTCAACACCTACCTTCAACGCTTCGCTTTTTTCCTTTTCCCGCGGCCAGCTCTATTCACTCCCTCCGTCACGCTACGCGTGCCACCTCCCTCCGTGAGGGAGGCTCTTATGCGCGTCAACCCGCGAATTTACTGTCGTGGTAGAGCCAATCAGGAGCAGAGCTTTACATTGAACTAAATGCGTCAGCTATGTCATTGGCTTTACCGCTAATCAGCTTCACCAATACAGTTACGACGCGGGAGACGGAGTGTGCAGCCTGCCACGAGTGTAACGCCGCGGGTTCCCCGAGCCGTCAGGCGGTTAAAGGGGGCCATGGGGGTCTCCCCCCATGTGGGGAAGCCAGAAGGGGCAAAGCCCCGTCTGAGAGAAATTTATGGCTAAAACGTGCATAGAATATATGAGAGTTATTTGTGGAAATCAGATAAATATCTTTAGACTTCGCTACATCACTCCCTCCGTCACGCTTTCAACGTGCCAAGCCAACATGCCACCGGCATGTTGACACCTCAAAGAGCACTCCCTCCGACGCTACGCGCCACCTCCCTCTAAGAGGGAGGCAGTTAAAAGCCCCCTTCTGGGAGGGGGGTGGCAGTTATGCACGTCAGCCCGCGAATTTACTGTCGTGGCAGGGCCAGTTTGTGGTTAGCTTTAAATAGAAGTAAATGTGCCAGCTATATCATGTGCAAACCTCCTTAACCATAAAAAAGGGGCTGTGAAATAGTCTTGGATAAAATTTTGAGTAAGTACAAACAGCGAAAAATGTGATATGATATAACAAACAACAATGAATTTTGTGATTTTAGCAACAAAAACATGGAGAATTTTGTGATGAAGCGATTAAGACGAAAAATAGATACCATTCTACTGGAATGGGCTGCAAACAAAGAACATATGCCGCTTATCATCAAGGGAGCACGGCAAATAGGCAAGACAGAGGCAATAAGCCACTTTGCCGGTCAACACTACCGGAATGTCGTTGCCATAAACTTTGTCCTGCAAAAGGAATACCGCAGCATCTTCGATAATGGTTATGAAGTGGATGCTGTCCTGAGGAATATTTCTTTTTTGAATCCTGCCTTGAAAATAGAGCCGGGCAATACGCTGATTTTCTTTGATGAAATTCAGGCGTGTCCGGATTGTGCTACCAGCCTGAAGGCCTTCAAGCTGGATGGAAGATATGATGTCATATGTTCAGGCTCCCTTATGGGTATCAGTTATCAGGAGATTGAATCCAATAGCGTAGGTTATAAGGAAGATTTCACAATGTATCCGCTGGATTTTGAGGAATACTTGTGGGGCAAGGGATATTCAGATGAACAGGTGGAAATGCTGTATCATCATATGAAGGAATTGGAGCCGCTTCCCGGTACAGCTATGTCTGTACTGCGTGAAGCATTTCGTGAGTATCTTATTCTTGGCGGTATGCCGGCGGTAGTGTGGTCGTTCATTCAGAAAGGCAATTACAGCGGCACACTTGCCATCCAAAAACAGCTGCTTTTAGACTACGAGGAAGACATTACAAAGTATGCCCAAGGGTTAGATCAGACGAAAATCCTGAACGTCTATCGTAAGATACCGGTATTCCTTGGCAAAGATAACAAGAAATTTCAGATTTCCAAGGTCGCCCATGGAGCAAGAAGCCGTGAATATGTTGGCGTACCCGACTGGCTGAAAAACGCAGGTATTGTCAATATCTGTTATTGCCTGGAGCACCCTGAATTACCGTTGAAGGGTAACTTTGACCCTGACAATTATCGAATGTATTTTGGCGATACAGGCCTGCTTATTGCTTCATTGGATGATGAAGCTCAGGCGGATTTACGCAAAAACAAAAACTTTGGTGTTTACAAGGGAGCCTTATTTGAAAATATTGTGGCGCAGATGCTGGCTGCGCAAGGTTATGGGCTGTACTTTTTCCGCAACAGAAAGGCTACTATGGAAATGGATTTCTTCATCCGCGATGCAGACTCGTTGATTCCTGTGGAGGTTAAGGCAAAGAATGGAGCAACAAAATCTTTGAATTCCTTGATTGATAATGCTGATTATCCTGATATCAGATACGGAATAAAATTGTGTGATATGAATATCGGCTGTAATGATAAGTTCATAACATTCCCGTATGCACTAACGTTCTTATTAAAGCGTTGGATCATGGAACGAATACAGGACAGTAAGTAATGATGCCGGTTCCACAAACTGAAGGGGCTGCTTAAGTGATTTCTCACTCAGGCAGCAGTCCCTTTTTCCGCCCAATACTTTTTTGAAATTTTTTTGATTTCGTTGCAGGAGCAAAATAAATCAGGGCCTTTTTTCCTTTTATTTTTCCACAATTCAAAAATATTATGCACATGCATAGCTGTGGATAAAGTGGATAACTTTTTAGGAAATTGATTTTTTCTTATATTTGCGCCATTTCATAAAAGCCTGAAAATCTTTTTGATTGTGGATAACTTTATATACCCGAATACCCATATATAGACTCAATCGTTGACCTTCCCCACTATATATTGTATAATCCAATCAGATTGACCAAGAAAGAACGCGGCAGTCTGCCGCAGGGGGAATAGAGGCGAGTTTTATTGACAAAAATAAAGCAGATTCGCAAGCGAAACGGAGACGTTGCTGTATTTGATGTGGAGAAAATTACCAACGCCATCCGCAAAGCCAACATGGAATCCACGGACCATACTTTTACGGAGAAGGAGCTGGCGGCACTAACCAAAAATGTTATTGAGCAGGTAGCCGACAAGGAAATCCCCGGCGTAGAGTATATCCAGGATGCTGTTGAGCGTGCACTTATCAAGAAGAACTACGCGTCCACAGCAAAGGCTTACATTCTTTACCGCGCAGCACACACAAGAATCCGCGAGGCAGAGGTTGACCTCATGGATATCTATGACGAGCTGACCTACAAAAACGCGAAGGATGCGGACCTGAAGCGTGAGAACGCTAACATTGATGCCGACACTGCAATGGGCACAATGCTGAAATACGGCTCAGAGGGTTCAAAGTATTTCATAACACACCGTATTCTTCCGAAGGATATCGCGGCTGCTCACCTGAACGGCGACATTCACATCCATGACATGGATTTCTACATGCTCACGGAAACCTGCTGTCAGATTGACCTTTTGAAGCTGTTCAAGAACGGCTTTTCTACCGGTCACGGCTGCCTGCGGGAGCCTAACGACATCCGCTCCTATGCGGCGCTCGGCTGTATCGCGATTCAGGCGAACCAGAACGAAATGCACGGCGGCCAGTCGATTCCGAACTTCGACTACTCCATGGCTCCGGGCGTAAGAAAGACGTTCAAAAAGCAGTATTTCGCACACCTGGCCGAGTATTTCTGTGCCATGTTCGGCATGAAGCTTGAGGACGCGACTCTTCTCGCCAAGGAAATCAAAAACCGTATAACACTCGAAATCACACTCGGAAATGTTGATACATATAAGCAGAGAGTGATGGAATTTCTGCCGGCACATCAGGCTCGCCACGGTTTCCAGACCATAACGGCTGAAAACGCGGCAAAGGCTCACGATTTTGCTGTACAGACAGCCATTGCATCCACTGACCACGCTACATATCAGGCAATGGAGGCTTTCATCCACAATCTTAACACGATGAACTCCCGCGCCGGTGCACAGGTTCCATTCAGCTCCGTAAACTACGGAACGGATACTTCTCCTGAGGCACGCATGGTCATGAAAAATCTGCTCAAGGCTACATCAGCAGGTCTCGGTGAGGGTGAAACCCCGATTTTCCCTGTCCAGATTTTCAAGGTCAAGGAGGGTGTCAACTACAATCCGGGAGACCCGAATTACGATATTTTCCAGGAGGCAATCAAGACAAGCGCAAAGCGGCTGTTCCCGAATTTCAGCTTCCTTGATGCTCCCTTCAATAAACAGTATTATCACGCAGGGAACTACGACTCCGAGGTGGCGTACATGGGCTGCCGCACGCGAGTCATGGGCAACGTCTACGACCCGAACCGTGAGGTCACAAGCGGCCGCGGAAACCTAAGCTTTACAAGCGTAAATCTTCCGCGTCTTGCCATCGAAGCAAAGGGCGACCTTGACGAGTTCTACAAGGGTCTTGATGAAATGACGGACCTCATCATACGCCAGCTTCTGCACCGCTTTAAGATTCAGTGCTCGAAGAAATGCAGAAACTATCCGTTCCTCATGGGACAGGGCGTATGGATTGATTCCGAAAAGCTCGGGCCTGATGATTCAGTCGCTGAGATTCTGAAGCACGGTACGCTTACCATGGGCTTCATCGGTCTCGCAGAATGTCTCACAGCACTCATTGGAAAGCATCACGGCGAATCCGATAAGGCTCAGCGCCTCGGTCTCGCTATCGTCAGCCACATGCGCAAGCGTATGGACGAGGAATCAAAGCGCACAGGACTGAATTTCGGTCTTATCGCAACTCCTGCAGAGGGACTTTCCGGACGCTTCCTGCGTATTGACCGCCAGCGTTACGGCAAAATCAAGGGCGTAACGGACCGCGCTTACTACACAAACAGCTTCCATGTCCCTGTGTATTTCCCGATTGCGGCTGCGAAGAAAATCCAGATTGAAGGACCATACCACAATCTGACAAACGCAGGCCACATCAGCTACGTAGAGATGGACGGAGATCCTTCGAAGAACCTCAAGGCCTTCGAAGCAATTATCCGCTGCATGCACGATAACGGCATCGGTTACGGCTCCGTAAATCATCCGGTAGACAGAGATCCGGTCTGCGGCTATAACGGAATTATTGATAATGTATGTCCGCGCTGCGGAAGAAGCGCAGAGGAGCACCATCACCATATAGTCATCCCCCGCGCATCCTGCTGCGACTGAAAATAAAATTGAAAGGAAGGACTCTAATGAACGTAAACGGAATTGAAGTAACAATAAAGGGTATTGACGATATTTCTGAAAAAGAAATTCTTACATATATGAACTACATTGAAGAGCAGAACATCGGAGAAACTCTCGAATCTCTCGAAATCTCCGGCGCTCCCGACGGAAATGTAGCCCTCGACTACACGCTCCGTCCGCAGGAGTTTGAGCGTATCCGCCGTATAACCGGATACCTCGTTGGAACCATCGACCGCTGGAACAACGCCAAGCGTGCCGAGGAGCATGACCGTGTAAAGCACAGTCTCATGCACTGATTTTGCCAACCACTCTCCCCTCTATAGAACTTGCAATGGATTTTGGCAATCTTTGATTCCAAAACCGACGCACAAGGCCTTTCCCAAGCATTGGAAAGGCCTTCCTTTTTGAACAAAACGAAACACCCGAACCATTGGAGGCAAGATTATGAAGCTACGTATTGCCGGCATCGTCGATGATTCGATTGTCGATGGAGAAGGCTATCGCTTTACCGTATTCACACAGGGTTGTCCGCATCACTGCGAGGGCTGCCATAACCCCGAAACCTGGGACCCTCAGGGGGGCCGCATTGAGGATACAGATAAACTTCTTTCCGAAATTCTGCAAAATCCGCTGCTTCAGGGAGTCACCTTCAGCGGCGGCGAGCCATTTGCTCAGGCTGCTCCTCTCGCGGAGCTTGCAAAAAAGATACATTCTCACGGGCTGGACATCTGGAGCTACACAGGCTATACCTACGAAAAACTCTGTTCCTCCGATGACCCTGCTGTCCATGCGCTTCTTGACGAGCTGGACGTTCTTGTGGACGGCCCCTTCGTGCTTTCGCAAAAGGACCTTACTCTGGAATTCCGCGGCTCAAAAAATCAGCGCGTAATCGACATGAACGCAACGAGAAAAGAAGGCCGTATCGTACTGAAATACAATGACTGATTTGGAAGACGCCCTTATCTGTGCTAAAATGAAGTGACACGAAAGGAGGCGCGCCAATGATTCCATTACAGGCAATTGCGATAGCAGGCGTTGTGCTTTTGATATTCATAGCCCATCGTTTATGCCCGGACCGCAAAATATTTGCCCTTTTCACCGTAATTATACTGACAGCCTCCGGTGCGCTCTTTTTCTACAGTGCAAAGCCGGTGGAGCCTGAGCCTATGAGCGCGGAGGAACGCGCCGAGCTTGCTGTCCAGCAGGAGCTTGTGGCTGACTGGTTCGCTTCCTATCAGTTTTACCTTGAGCGCCTGGACAGAAACTGGCAGAAATATCACCGCATACTCTCGGATTTCGAGGCTGATGTAATAAGCATACAGATTGCAAGGTCACGTCTGATTCACCTTGAGGAAAGCTCCCGTGCTCTCGCCGTAGAGGTAGAAAAGCTTGAGCCTCCCAACGGGCTGCACGCAGAAAATTACGACCTGGCAGCTTCTATTTTCATAAAGGTCAGAAGCTACGCACAGGCACAGCACCATGCAATTTCCGCAACGGCGCAGGCTGCTGACCCTGAGACAATGCCCACTGACATTCAGGAGGAGCAGAGCCGCCGGCTTCGTGAGACCATGATACGGGAATCACCTGCAGGACTTTTCACAGGCGCGGAGCTTGCCGCCCTCAGAGACCATGTCTCCATCAAGGAATGAGGAGCTTTTATGATACGTACCATCACAGAGGGAAGCACAGCGGAGTTCACTGTTCAGCGTTCCCGTTTCATTGCCTGTACTGCCTCCGTAAAGACCGAGGAAGAGGCACAGGCATTTTTGACCGCACAGAAAAAGAAATATTATGATGCACGCCATCACTGCTCCGCCTGGATTCTTGGCCGCGACGGCGCAAAGCAGAAGGCCTCTGATGACGGAGAGCCCAGCGGTACCGCAGGCGCGCCGATCCTTGATATCCTGAAGCACGGCGGCTTTACTGATTCCATTATTGTCGTCACCAGATATTTCGGTGGCATAAAGCTTGGCACCGGCGGTCTTACCAGAGCCTACGGACATGCCGCACAGCTTGGCATCGAAGCCGCAAAAACGGCTAAGGTCATGACCATGGAACGTGTCACCGTTCGCATCGCCTATCCGCTTCTCGGCGCGGTAGAGAACGAACTCCGCCAAAGCGGCATACGCATAGAGGATTCCTCCTACGCGGAGGATGTAACCCTTACACTTCTTTTGACAGAGGAGCAGCAGGCTCCCTTCCGCCAAAAGCTCGCGGACCTCACAGCAGGACAGGCAGAGCTTACGGAAGATGGAATGCAGGAGGTACTTCTCCCCGAATAAAAACGCTGCGCACAAGATTTTCCTGTACGCAGCGTTTTTTATGACAAATCTTATCCTATTCCCCAAACTTTTATTTTTCAGGTTTTTGGGGAATAGGATTTTTATTTTATTTAAAAAGACCTGTAAAACAGCATGTAAATCATGCCTTTTCCAAGGCATATTCATCCAGCAAAAAATCAAGCATGTTCATCTTTTTGTACCCATTCCCCAAATCAGTAAACGGATCATCATCCATAGTAATGACAATTTTCTTGTACCCGTCGTCCAGTTTGCGGAAGGAACTGACTTCTCTTTCCCGAGTTTTTTCGTCAATCAATGTGTACGAAACCTGTATATAGTAGGTATCCTTCATATTTCTTGCAATGAAATCAATCTCTTTTTGTTCATTCCTGCCAATATCTACTATGTATCCTCTGTGCAGCAGTTCTGTATATACGATATTTTCTATGGTATGGGTAGGCTCTATCTGTCGGAAGTTCAGAAAAGCATTGCGAAGCCCTATATCAACTGCGTAATATTTGTACAGAGTTTTCAGGTAAGCCTTGCCTTTAATATCATATCTGTCCGCCCGATAAAACAGGAACGAATCACAAAGATTTTCTATGTAGCTTCCAACTGTCTTGTGGTCAACTGTCGCATGTCCGTTACTTCTGAGCGTATCTGTTATCTTACGGCTGGATACATAGGCTCCGATGCTCGAACACAGTAAGCTCAAAAGCGCCTGCAGTACTTCTTTGTTGCGGATACCATAGCGCTCGACAATATCGTCAATAACAACGGTTTCAGCTATAGTACGCAAATATTCTGCTTTCTGCATTGGTTCAGGTTCCTGCAAAAGATATGGCATGCCGCCGTACATCATGTAATCATTAAAGGCTTTACGCTTATCTCCCTGACAGTAGCTGTAATATTCGCTGAAGCTCAGCGGAAACATTTTAAGCTCTATCCCTCGCCCACGAAACCTTGTGTTTATGTCCGTCGACAAAAACTTTGAGTTCGAACCGGTTATATATACATCACAGTCAAAATCACGTTTGATGCCGTTTACAACATCCTCAAAGTTTTCTACCAGCTGAATCTCATCCAAAAATATATAGCAGCGGCCCTTTCCCTGCATCTGCTGCGCAAGGTATTTATAAAGTGCTGCCGGCTCTTTCAAGTCTGCATTTTTTATGTTGTCGATTGCGACCTTGATGATATGGTCAGCCGGTATTCCATCTTCCAGCAGCCGTTTATGGTATAAATCAAAGAGAAGTGTCGATTTTCCACAGCGTCTGATACCTGTTATAATTTTCACTAAATCTTTATCTTTATGTTTGTAAAGACGCTCCAAATATAAATCGCGGTTAAGTATCATGTTTCCACCTCCTCTTCATAAGTATATTCCCCAAAAATCCTTTTTTCAAGTTTTTGGGGAATAGGATTTTTGGTTTCAAGCGTTTGTCCTTCCATACATATCAAAAAGGCACTATGCACAGGGATTCTGTACATAGTGCCTTTAGCATTTTATGTCGTAAATCTATTCCCCAAACTTTTATTTTTCAGGTTTTTGGGGAATAGAATTTTATTCCTTTTTCTCCTCCAGCGCGTTATCCAGCGTGTGCCATGAAAGCACGGCGCATTTCACGCGGGCAGGAAGGTTTGAGATGTTCTTAAGGGCTATGGCATCCCCAAGGTCCTCAAGCGCATCATCATCCGTAATGTCGCCTTTTATCATGCCGAGGAACATTTCCGAAAGACGCTTTGCCTCGTCCACGGATTCCCCCTTGATAAGGTCAATCATCATTGACGTGGAGGCCTGTGATATGGCACAGCCCACACCCGTGAATGACGCGTCCTTTACAACGCCGTTCTCCACCTCAAGCTCCAGCGTGATTTCATCGCCGCAGCTTGGATTGCGGCCTTTAAGCGTTACCGTCGGTGAGGCGAGATGATGCCTGTTCTCGGGATTTCTGCTCTCCTCTGCGATAAGCTCAGTATATATATTTTCAAGCCCCAAGGTGCATGACCTCCCTTACTTTTTTGAGTGCCTCAACCCAGCGGTCTACGTCCTCTCTGGTGTTGTAGAAATAGAAGCTTGCGCGGCAGGTTGCGTTCTGTCCCAGGTACCGCATAAGCGGCTGAGCGCAGTGATGTCCCGCACGGACGGCCACCCCCTCCGCGTCAAGAATCGTCGCCACGTCATGGGGATGGACGTCCTTCACATTGAAGGTAATGATGCCTGTCTTATTGTCACGCTTCGTATCGCAGCCGTAAAGCTCAATAAACGGCAGCTCCCGGAGCTGCGGCAGGGCGTAGTCAACCAAATCCTTTTCAATCGCCGTAATGCGGTCAAAGGTGAGTTTTTCGAGATAATCAACAGCTGCAGTAAGTCCTGCGGCCCCTCCCACATTCTGCGTTCCTGCTTCAAATTTAGCAGGAAGCTCGGCGTAGGTAGTCGTCTGTTCCTCTACATACTCAATCATATCTCCGCCCATGAGGAACGGCGGCATGGCGTCAAGAAGCTTTTCCTTTCCGTAAAGAACACCGATTCCCATAGGCGACAGCATTTTATGTCCCGAAAAAGCGAAGAAGTCCGCGTCAATTGCCTGAACATCAACCGCCATGTGAGCAACGCTCTGGGAGCCGTCAACCACTACAACAGCGCCCACGCTGTGTGCCTTGTCGGCAACCTCCTTTACAGGGTTTACAAGGCCCAGGACATTAGATACCTGCGTAACCGCAACCAGCTTTGTTTTTTCCGTAATCTTCGTCTGTATATCTTCCTCGGACAGGTTTCCGTCCTCTTCAAGGTAGATATATTTCAGCACAGCGCCCTTTGCGTGGGCAACATGCTGCCACGGTACAAGGTTGCTGTGATGCTCGGAAATCGTTATTACGATTTCGTCGCCCTCCTTGATATTCGAAAGCCCATAGCTGTACGCGATGAGATTCAGCGCCTCTGTGGCATTTTTCGTGAAAATAATCTCATTTGATTTTTTCGCGTTGATAAACTTACGCACGCGCTCACGTGCATTTTCGTATATATCCGTAGCCTCAACGGAGAGAGCGTATGCTCCGCGGTGAGGGTTCGCGTTGCAGCCGCCGTAGTAGCCGCATACGGCATGAATCATGCTCTCCGGCTTCTGTGTTGTCGCGCCGTTGTCGAGATAGACAATGGGTTTGCCGTTCATATTCTGTGCCAGAAGAGGAAAATCCTTGCGAAATTCCTGTGCATCATTTATCATCGGCAATTCTCCCTTCTATTTCTTCCCTTATTTCTCCTGCCAGCTCTTTATCAGGTATACGTGTAAGCACCGGCGCAAGAGCCGCTTCTACAACAAGCTTCTTAGCTTCCTCCATATCAATGCCGCGGCTCATGAGGTAAAACAGCTTTCCCTCATCCATCTTTCCGATGCTCACAGCATGATGTCCGTCAACATCCGCCTCACCGGAAAGCATGAGCGGAACGGAACGGTTTCTTACCTTCGGTGAAAGCAGCATTACTTCCTCTCGCTCACGGCCCACAGAGCCTTCAGAGCCCTTTATGAAATCAAGCGTACCGCGGAATACCTTCTCACTTTCCCCGGTCATGGCACCGTGCACCATCATTGTCGCATCGGTGTGGCGGCCTTCCTGCCGTATGATATAGTTCATATCCACACGGCGTTTTCCGTCGGCAAAGTAAAGCGCTGAAACATCAGCACGGCTTCCTTCTCCCGCGAGATTTACAAAAAGCTTTGAAGCCGCCTCGCTTCCGCCTGCCTCTACAGCAGTATAACGGAACAGCGCGTCCTTTTCGCAGACTGCCTCGACAACATCCGCGTGTGGATGGTCTCCCGAAAGCACCGCACGGATGAGATGAAACTCAGCGCCCTCCTCAAGCTCCACACGAATCTTTCCTGCAAGCTCCTCGCGGTAGACTACAACCGCCTCCGCCTTCGTTCCCTTGGGTACTGTTATAAGACGCCCGCCGCCGGCCTCATCAAGGACACAGGCAGGCATTTTTGCTTCGTTTACACCGAGCCAGCGCCATGTGCGCATGGGAATCTCGCTGAAAACAATCTGTTCTTTTGTATCTGTCATCAGCCCATCGTCCCTTCCAGCTCAATATTGATAAGATTATTCATCTCAACCGCGTACTCCAGCGGCAGAGCCTTCGCAATCGGCTCAACAAAGCCCCGTACAATCATAGCACGGGCCTCGTCCTCGCTGATACCGCGGCTCATGAGATAATAGACCGCCTCGTCGCTGATGCGGCCGATTTTTGCCTCGTGTCCGATATCCGCTTCATCACCCTGAATATCCATTGTCGGAAGCGTGTCAGAGCGTGATTCGCTGTCCAGCATCAGGGATTCGCAGTTCACCGAGCATTTGGCAAATGGCGCGTTGGATGTGACCTTTACGCCGCTTCTGTATGTGGCGATACCGCCGTCCTTTGAGATGGTACGGGTATTGATTGTCGCAGAGGTATGCGGAGCCGCGTGCACCACCGTTGCCCCGGTATCAAGATTCTGTCCGTGTCCTGCAAAGGTAACACCCGTGAACTCGCATTTCGCGTTCTCGCCGTGAAGAATACTCGTCGGATAAAGCATTGAAACGTGGGAGCCGAATGAACCCGATACCCATTCGATGATACCGTCCTTTTCGACAAGGGCACGTTTCGTATTGAGATTCATCATGTTGCGGGACCAGTTTTCAATAGTGGAATAGCGCAGCCGCGCGCCTTCCTTTACGAAAAGCTCAACACAGCCCGCATGAAGATTCGTTACGTTGTACTTAGGCGCGGAGCATCCCTCGATGAAATGAAGGCTTGCACCCTTTTCCAGTATGATGAGCGTATGCTCGAACTGTCCTGCTCCCGCGGCGTTCAGACGGAAATAGGACTGCAGAGGAATCTTCACCTGCACTCCCTCGGGAACATAGACAAAGGAACCGCCCGACCAGACAGCACCGTGAAGCGCAGCGAATTTGTGATCCTTCGGCGGAACCAGCTTCATGAAGTATTCCTTTACAATATCCTCATACTCCCTAAGCGCTGTTTCCATATCTGTATAAACTACGCCCTGCTTCGTAAGACTCTCCTGAATGCTGTGGTAAACCACCTCGGAGTCATACTGGGCACCGACACCTGCGAGAGATGTCTTTTCCGCATCGGGAATACCGAGGCGGTCAAAGGTGTCCTTTATATCCTCCGGTACCTCGTCCCAGCTTCCCACCATCTTTGCGTCAGGACGCACGTAGGTCACGATGTTATCCATGTTAAGCTCGGAAAGGTCAGGTCCCCATGTAGGAAGCTCCGTATGATTGTAGACATCGAGGGCCTTCAGACGGAACTCCGTCATCCACTCAGGGTCATTTTTCCGTGCCGAGATATCCCGGACAATTTCCTCCGTAAGACCACTATCCGACTTGTAAACGGAGCGGTCTTCATTTCGTATGTCATAGAGCGTGCGCTCTATATCCTCTATAAAAGTTTTCTTCTTTGCCATGACCGCACCTCATTCTGCCTGTCCGATAAGATGCGTAAAGCCATTGCGGTTGATTTCGTCAATAAGCTCCGCGCCGCCCTCAGCAACAATGCTTCCCTTCACGAGAACATGAACACGGTCTACCTTGAGCTCCGACAAAATGCGCGCGTTGTGGGTGATGATGATGCAGGCATTTTCCTCGTTATGGAATGCGCTTACACCCTTTGAAACAATCTGCACCGCGTCAACGTCAAGACCTGAATCCGTCTCATCAAGAAGAGCCAGCTTCGGCTGCAGCATAAGAAGCTGGAGAATCTCCGTGCGCTTCTTCTCACCACCGGAAAAACCTACATTGAGATAGCGGTCAGCATACTCAGGGTTCATCTGCAGCTTTTCCATAGCAGCTTTAAGCTCTTTTTTGAAGGCGGTAATTTTTATTTTCTGTCCCGTGACGGCCTGCTTTGCCGTGCGGAGCATATTCTCCACAGTGATTCCGGGAATCTCCTCAGGCGTCTGGAAGGACAGGAAAAGTCCCTGACGTGCGCGCTCGAAGGTAGGCATTGACGTGAGGTCTTCGCCCTCAAATGTCATTGTGCCTTCCGTTACCTGATATTTCGGATGTCCCATGATAACATTCATAAGGGTGGATTTTCCCGAACCGTTCGGTCCAAGGAGTACATGCACCTCACCCTTTTTCACATTGAGGCTGAGCCCCTTTAATATCTCGCGGCCTTCAACGCCCGCATGCAAATCATGGATGGCCAGTAAATCTTTTTCCACAAAAATCTATCTCCTTTTATTTCGTTACTTTTATTCTAACAAGTTTAGTTGCACTTATTATTATAACAGGATTTTTTCGTTTGTCAGTATTATTTATCACATATTTCATTAAAAATAGAAAAAATTCATGAACCGCTTCCGAATATATGAGCAAATAACAAAGACAGCCTCCCAACTTCGGGAAGCTGTCAAAACCGTTCAGTCCGAGTTTCCTGCTCTCATACCGTCTCCGCCCATGATTTTCAGGAGCTGGCGGTTCTTCATCATATCCGTCGGGTCCATATCTGCCCAGTTGTAGAACATGTGATACACGTCATATCTGCGGCGCTCAGACACAAAGCTCTGCTCCTCCATGGCCATTATATCCCAAAGGGCTTCTATGCCAAAGCTTTTCGCTATTTCCTTCACGGGCATGATTCGCTCCAGGGCATCAGCCGATTCATATACAGCCAGGAACATCTGATATTTTGCAGGACAGTTTTCTCTCGTGAGTCCCTGATTGAAAAATATCAGACGGCTGCCGTCGATAAAGATATTCTCCGGTACCATATTTATGTACGCCTTTTTCAAAATAACTCCCCAGTCAGCAGCAGGGTACTGCGGCAAAAGGAAATTGTCTTCATCAAAGGCAGGAGGAGATGACTGCAGAATCGCCGCCCAAAGGCGGTTCAAAACCTGCATCACAAGCTCCCCTTCCTCAGGCGTCCGCTGCGTCAGCCATTCGGAAAGAGTAGGAAGCTCCATCCTCTTCATAACGAAACCGCCATCCCGAAGCTCAAAGGGAACAGTCTCTATGCCACGCTCTCTAAGCATCCGCATATTTTCATCAAGCTCCCGTATTCCCTGCTTTGCAGCCGCAGTGAGAGGCCGCTTCACCACAGAACCGTCCTTCATGATACAGGTAGCGATATTATAGGCAGGCGCACGGTCTGTCGCAAGCGTCGCCCCGATAACCTGGGAAAAATCCTCCTGCATGGCACACTCCACCAGGAAGGAATTGGCCATCATCGGAAACATCCCGTTGTCAATGATATCGGGATAAAGCCGAAGCTCAGAAAGCACACGGGTATCAGGCTCATGGTCGTAGGGAACGAAGTTATCACTGATATCGCGCTTTGGAAGATAATCGTCGGTAAAAATCAGCTGCGGAATGCGAAAATCCGGAAGCGGATAATAAAACTTCCTGTATGTAAAGCCCGCTTCCCGAAAGATTGACTCAAGCTCCTTTTTTGAAAAAAGGCAACCCCTTCCCGTGCCGCCACCCAGCTCTCCGAATGGCTCTCCTGAATAAGGATCTCTCGCGCCGCAGAAAAATTTCAGTCCGAGACGGTTGTCAATTGCAATAAGGACCTTGCCCTGCGGAGCAAGAAAATCCTGCAGAAACCTCATATACTCCACATAAGGAGCATGCTCAGTGCTTCCATTTCCAAGACCGGCGAAGGAATCCACCATAACGATGACATCAAATTTCCGCCTGAAGGGAATATCGAACATGCTTCCAACGTAAACATCGAGATTATCCCTGTCCTGCCATCGCTTCACCGTCGTATGGGCACGAAACATGGAATGCTCCACCACTGTCACATGAGCTGCCTTGTCACACAGCATTCCCGTAAGTGCACCAAACTCACAGCCCAGCTCAAGAACCTGCGCATTCTTTGGAAAGTCATACCAGCCGAGAAGGCCTGTACGCATATCCGAGAGCTGGTAGAAAACCTCCCAGCGGTCATCCGTCACAAGGGCTTCATCATAATTTCCACGGCTTTGTGTTATATATTTATCAATGACCTGGTCTACCTGCGGAACCTTTTTAAGCGGCCCCGAAAAGCTGGTATGAAGCTCAGCCATACAGTACCTCCATAAATCTTAATTAAATAAGAATAAACTTTTTCATATTAAGAGAATTTTAACACCATTGACGAGGTTTTACCATAGCGGAATAAAAAGACCATCCGCAGATTTTCACGAATGGTCTTTGGCTGTTTTTCTTTTCTGTTTTATCCGATACTAAGCACCTGTAACGTCCTGAATAAGTTTCACCTTATTTGTCCTTCAGCTGCTCAAGCAGCAGCTTTGTAAACGCGTTGCGGCTTATGACACCAACCAGCTTTCCCTCACGCGTCACAAACACTCTCTTGATTTTCTTTTCAAACATATATCTTCCCGCAGTTTCCAGACTGTCGGATTCATCTACCGTTATGGCAGGAGACGTCATTATGTCCTCCGCTTTCTCCGCCATGTACTTACGTGTCGCGTCAACGTAGTCCTGCATGTTCTGACTCTTCTGGATTCCACGGGCGCAAATCTGCCACACATTTGGCTCATTGGGTTTGATTTCCTTCCGCATAAGGTCAAGCTCGCTAACAACGCCAATCACCCGATTGTCATCATCCACAACAGGAAAACCGGAAATTCCCTTCTGAATCATGAGTTCGGCAATTTCCTTGATAGACACTCCCCTTTTCAGCGTAATAACATTCGTTTCCATAAAGTTCTTTGCCAGCATAAAAAACCTCCTCCGAATTAACTATCCTCCAAATTATGCCTGTATTACTGTCCCTCGTAAACAGGCTCAAAATCATCTGCGCCATGGCCGCAGAGGGGACACGAAAAGTCCGCGGGAAGCTCAGGACTCTCATGAACATATCCGCAGATGCGGCAGCGCCACGCAATGATTTTTCGGTCGTCCTTCTTCGCCTCCGGCTTCGGCTTCACATGTGCCTGATAATCCGCGTATGTCAGCGGAGGATTCTGACTCAGCACCTTCGCGTCCGTCACCTCTGCCACAAAAAGCATGTGGCTTCCCAGGTCCTGACTTGATACAACCCTTCCGCTAAGCACCGCGCATGCTGCCCAGCCCATATATGGAATCCCCTCGGCATCTACAGGCATCTGCAAATCCTTGAACTTGTCCACGTCATGTCCCGACTGGAATCCGAAATGCTTTATCGTATCGAAGGTAACTGTATTGTCCAGCATGGACAAAGTAAAAAGTCCGCTCTTTTTTATAAGCTCACAGGTGTAATTCGTAGAAATAGAAGCTATCGCTATGCGTGTAGGATTCGATGCTACCTGCATGCAGGTATTGGTAATACAGCCGTTTTTTCTGTCCCCGTCCCTTGAAGCCAGCATAAATACACCGTAGCTCAGCTTGTAAAGTGCCTTGTTGTCCATCCTGTCCGCCTCCGTGTTTATGTAATTTATTTTTCTTTTTATTATTCCACAAAGTACATCAAAATTCCTCTGTCAGATTTGTCAACAGGGACAATTATAACGGTTTTCACAGTTTTATGGTATATAGTACCTATATACTTTTATGCAAAAAGAATACCTGCGCCCCTATGAGCGCAGGTATGTGAATGCATATTTACAATTTTTTAATTAAATTTTTAATTCAGAATTTTTGGGTTACACTCAGCATATAGTTGATACCAGGGCCATAATATGCGGAGCTGGAGTGTGTAAGCACATCGTGGCGGTCAAGAACGTTATCAATGGAAAGATTGATTTCCGTCAGCTCTGTAGGAGCATAGCCCACCGTAAGAGAAGTCAGAAGATACGGCTTCGTGCGGAAGGAGTGCTCAGAGCTTCCTGTTTGAACACGGTCAGCAAGATACGTTGCCGTAAGCGCCGCATGCCATTTATCCTTCTTATAGCGTACACCGCCCTCAAGCTGAAATTTACCATACTTACGGTCCCAGTATTTTTTCGTAGCCTTCTCTCCACTCTGCTTCTCCTCAGGATTCTGCCATGTAAAGCCGTAGTTATAAGAGAACCCGTTCTTTCCCTCTATATCGCAGGAAACCTCAATACCAGTGTTCTTGAAATCCGCATTCATATACTTCCACGTGTTATTTGCCTTTTCAAATGATGCAGTAATTTTATCTTTAACATCCTGATGGAAAAGCGCCGCCTTCCAGAGGTGCTTTCCGGAAGCACGCTTCCAACCAAGCTCGTAATTAATGCCCTTCTGCGGCTTCAAATCCGGGTTAGGCTTATACTGGTAATCTTCTGCCTTATACATAGCTGCTAAAGTAGGCATAATAAAGGACTGTGCAACATTTATATACATGCTGTTGTCCTTGTCAAACTTATAGAGATATTGCCCGGCCATGCTGAGATTATTATAATTCTGTCCTTTTTCCGCAGAAGTCGTCCATGTTTCACGCGCGCCAAAGGTGAAGCTGTTTTTATCATCGAAGCGCTGTTCCCAGTTTGCAAAAGCACCCCAGTTATTACGTCCTACATCTCTAACAGCTTTGTTCTCCGTATAAACGGTAGCCAAATACTGATAAACCTCATGCTGCCCCGAAAAACCGGCGATAAGTGTGGACTTTTTACCAAAGTTCCAGTTTCTCTGGGCATCAAAACCGTAGGTCATATTCTTTTCGCGGGTATTGTAAAACTTTTTCGTAGGCTTTGTCAGTTTCGTCTCATACCATGTCGGCCCGGCAGATTCAACAGTTCCGGTATTAAAGTACAAGCTTCCACGCCAGTTCTTATCATGGTAGTTGACCTGAGCCATATCGCGAATTGTTTGATAGTTCCTGTTGTTAAAGTGCTCTCCCTCCTTTGCCTTTGTCTTTCCTGTAACAGTCAGGGAAGTTATATACTTGTCGTAGTCAATCTCTGTCTCATAATGACCATAAAGGAAATCAAGATGATCATTTACCTTATAGTTCATACTGATGCTCTCGTTCTTGATATTATTGAAGTCCGTCGCATAGGTGCCGTAATTCTTTTTTCCATCAAGAATATCACCGCTAGTTAACCCTTTAAGGCTTTTCCATTTATTGCAGTCATAGGAAACAGAGAATCCCTCCATACCTGCATTAATATGATATTTCTGCTGACCGTAGTTGCCAAAGCCAACAGTGACTGAGTTCGGCGCATCCTTCTTTGTTATGATGTTGATAACGCCGGACATTGCCTCACTTCCATAAAGGATAGAACCGCCGCCCTTTACAATCTCGATACGTTCAATACTGTCTGCAGGTATTTCCTGCAGATTATATTGGCCTCGCCATGAAACAGGATTTCCATTAACCAGAACAAGCGCGCCCTCATCATTGCCACGGATACCGATTTCATTCGTCATTGAACCCATAGCAGAACCCAAAGGGCCTGTGGACTTATAAATGATACCGTTAACATTTCGGATTGCATCCAATGCGTTATGCGCACCCTGTGCCTTGATATCCTCAGCCGTAACGACCTCCGTAGACTCAGGAATATCCACCTCACGCTTTTCAGTACGGGTAGCCGTGACCACCACATCATCCAGAGTGTACGAATCCAGCTCTGCTGTCCCCTCTGCCGCTGCTTCCTCTGCGTATGCCGCCATCGGCTGCAGTGTCATTGCCGACACAGCCATAGCAGCAAGAAGCATCTGCTTTTTCTTGCTTTTCATTTTCCCTTTCACTCTCTTTCACATAAAACTTAGAATCAATCTCAGATAAATTGACCCCAACGAGTCTACATGTTAGACCATATACCTGCTATATACTCAAAATACTTATTATTTATGGATAATGTATACTAAATGCATTCTATTTATGAATATCACATGAAAAATTCATTTCTATAGAGAACGCGCCGCAATAAACAAATAAAGCGGCCCTCTCCCGAAGGAGAAGACCGCCATTTCATATCAATTCATGCAGATACCTGCTCAACGCTTGTCCCGCATATTATAATCCTTGTCCTCGTCAATCATGGCAAGCATGATATCCGCAAAGGTCGGGTCGAACTGACCACCCTTACCCTTTTCAATCTCTCCACGGATTACCTCCTGTGGCAGAGTGTTTCTGTAGCTTCGGTTGCTGCTCATGGCATCATAGGCATCAGCAACGGCGATAATACGCGCCTCTTCAGGAATGTCCTTACCTGCAAGCCCGTCAGGATATCCCCTGCCGTTATACCGCTCATGGTGCCAGCGGGCACCTGCCGAAAGCTCAGGCATCTCACGGATATTCTCAAGAATACGGCTTCCGATTCCCGGATGCGCCTTAATCATCTCAAATTCCTCATCGGTAAGCTTACCCGTCTTATTGATGACAGCATCGGGAACACCAATTTTCCCGACATCATGAAGAAGTCCCATCATATATACCTTGCTCTGGGCATTTTCATCATATCCGAAGCGCCTTGCAATCTCCCTTGAATACTCGGCAACCCGGCGGGAATGACCGTTCGTATACGCGTCCTTGGCATCGATTGCGTCCGCCAGGGAAGCCACGACATGAATCAGGCGTTCACGCTCGCGCTTCGATTTTCTTGCAAAGAACCACGTCACCAATGCCGCCAGCGCAGCTACAATGAGCGCAAACAGCCACTGATTGTCCATAAACATATCGTAAAGCGTATATGAGTAAAGATTCTCTACATAATTATATACAATTTTTTCAGGACGCTCCTTGCCTACGACGTTAAGTCCACGGTTCAGAAGCTTCAAAAGGCCGCTGTTTCCTACATGAACACCGAAAGCCCGTTCTTCACTGTGAGGCAGAGGCTTCATGGAAAGCTCGCGGAACCTTCTGTTTTTCAGTATGCTTCCTGCGCGGAACTCATTCAGGGTTGTGGCCTGCACACGCCCGTCACGCACTGCCGCAAGACAGTCCTCGGTAGAGGAAAACTCTACGATTTCGGCATTTGGGAAATTAGCCTTCACATAATAGTACTGCATGCGGTTATTCGTGTTTACAGCAAAGCTTGAAACCTCATCACCGCTGTGCATGCCTCTGTATATAAGCTCTGTTCTTGAGTACAGAACCGCATTGGTCGGGCTTACACCGTTTTCCTCAAGGAAATAAATACCGCCGCCAACCGGGAATGCCACGTCCAGCGTCCGATTTTCCAAATCTGCAATCATATCATCATAGCTGTCATAAGCCTTGTATTCGATTTTAAGATTTTGGATATCCATTGCCTCCAGCATGCTTGGGAGCAAATCCTTCAGAAGCCCCGTTACATTTCCGGTCTCATCCATATCACTGTACGGGAGATAGTTCTTAAGGTATCCTATTTTCAGCGTATCGTGATACTTCAGCCATTCCTGCTCATCAGATGAAAAAGCCTTGCTGGAAATTGCTGCCGGATAATATTTCATGCGCAGCAGATAAAGATAAAATGGCTCCTCTGCGGCAAGCTTCCGCTGTGCATTATTGAGCTCCTTCAAAAGCTCCTTATTTCTTATATTTACACACAGATAATAATCCGTGGAACCGAAGGTACAAAGAAGCTCCGCATGCGCCCTTCCGTACGTTCCGCTTCCCTCTGCGGCAATAACATTGATGACATTGTTATCAAAGGCATCAAGCAAATCCTGATAATCCCCAAACGTTACAACTGTCGCATTCACCCCATGGTCCTTCAGGAACTTATCCAGTGCTCCCACCATGGCACCATCAAGCACGCCAATCCGTTTATCCGTAAGCGTTGACAAATCACTCGTTATGCTTTCGTCAACTGCATGCTTTATGAGACTATAGGTTTCACTGCCCATTGCTGCGGCAGGATATCCTATAAGCCCTTTGCGGTCATCCGTCTTTGCCAGTCCTGCCAAAAAGTCGATTTCCCCGTCCAAAAGCTTCTGATAAAGCTCGTTATAGCTGCCATATACATACTCATACTTCCAGCCTGTATACTCGGAAAGCTTGCGGTAATACTCATAAGCGTAACCGCGCTTGATTACGCCGTCCTCAGCACCCTCCTGAAAAATCTCATTTTCATAGTACCCCACACGAACAACGGCAGGCTCCTCAGCAGACACGGTCTGCGTCAACACGGCAATCCATATGAAAAACAAAATCGAAAAAATACGTTTCATAAGAAGCCCCCTCCCCTTTTTATTATTATATTGTATACTATTTTACTCAATAACTTAATATGTATATTAAAATGTTTCTGTGAAAAATTACCCTGCTGCATTCGCCTTTTTTCACATAAAAAGCAAAATAAAAGGCTTTCACACAATCAGATTCTGTGTGAAAGCCCGTATGTTCATCAGTTATTACTTAAGCAGAAATTCCTCATGAATCAGAAGAACAGCGCCCGGTTTACATGCAGGACAGATGCAGTACTCTTCGCCGTCGGCCTTTGCCTTTTCAAACTGCTTTTTCATCTCGGCAGCTTTTTCAGCACCAAACATATCCTTTGCAACATCGGATTCCGTGAACGCAATCGTCTGGTCGATGGTGTTCACATCCAGCTTAAGCTCATCAAGAAGCTTCTTCGTTACGTCCATAAGCTCGTCCGTATCGCATTTTTTGAGCCATTCCTCAGCGACAGGCTTCAGCTCCGCGCAGCAGCTTGGCGCATTCACAATCTCCGTAACAAGCCCCTTCATCCAATCCTTTACATCAGGTGTCATATCCATTCAACCTCCTAAATATATGTATATATGGAAAACTACGCATTGCTCATATAATGATTATAATGCCTTTAATCAAAGTTTGCCATAGGCAAACTTTCCTCTGCGGCATTTCAACGAGGCGGGAGATATGCTCACCGCCTGTTATTTGTCTTAACCCCCACTTACAGAAGTGGGGGACATCTTGGGGCCGAGTTATACCATTTTACCGCGCAGTAAAAACACTGTATTTTCACGACCTCCGCAAATATTTTACAGCAGAAAGCCCGGCTTCGGCGCCTTCATGCACTGCCTTTGCAATCTGCAAAAGTCCTCCCGTGCAGTCCCCTGCCGCGAATACTCCGGGGATATTTGTCGCCATGTGTTCGTCCACCCGTATGCTGCTGCCCTCAAGCAGGATTCCCATGGTACGTGCTATTGATGTGCTTCCTGCCGTACCGAGAGCGACAAACACTCCATCAAGTTTAAGAACTGTTCCGTCCTCAAAACGGACACCGCTGACCTTTTCACCGCCTTCCACCGCCGCCAGCTTTTTGGTAATAACCTCAAGGCCGTCAGGCGCGCCCTCAGGAGCGGCTTCTCCATCGGTCAAAAGAGTCACTGTATCCGCGTGCGGCAGAAGCACCGATGCCTCATGCAGCGCGTAATCTCCTGCTCCGATAACTGCCGTTCTTTTGTTTCTATAGAAAAACGCATCGCAGACAGCACAGTAGCTTACACCGTGTCCCTCAAGCCCTGTTAATCCTGCTATTTTCGGGGTAATACGCGATGCCCCTGCCGCAAGGATAACCACCTTTGCTTCAATTTTTCCATTTTTTGTTTCAGCGGTGAAGTCGGTCAAAGTATCGTTCATGCGGACAGAAAGCAATTCTGTCCTCTCCACATGTACTCCAAGACGCTCCGCATTTTTCATTCCGCTGTCAAGAATTGCTTTACCCGTCACAGGCTCTGCAAACCCATAATAATTTTCTATTTTCTCTGCCTTCAAAAGAGCGCTGGTTCCGTTTGTGACAACGGTCACGTCCATGCCTCCGCGCTTTGCATATACCGCCGCGGATATTCCTGCAGGACCTGCGCCCAAAATTAAAATATCTGTATTGCAGGCTTTCATTGTTCTCACCTCATGGACGTATTATAGCGCCGAATCCTCATGCTTTCCGTGATTTTGTCACATTCATAATCCCAGTCATATCAAGCCTTTTTCACACAAATATGCTTAACAGAAAAACATTTGTGTAAAAAATTCAGTATAAACTATTGCAACAAATGTCCACTTACTGTATACTATACGAAGTCATCATATTTAATTTTTCTCAAAGGGAGAGGGTTATATTGTTAAGTTCTTTTGGTAGGTGGTACCAGGAAACGGCACTTATAAAGCTTATTGCCGTCGGCCTGATTATCGGTATTGTACTGGCAGTTACAGCACCACAGGCAGTTCCGGCCGTTAAGATTTTCGGTGATCTTTTCGTCAAGGCTTTGAAGGGCGTCGCCCCTGTACTCGTATTCGTTCTCGTCATGAACGCCATGGCACAGAAAAACGCTGATGCCAGCGACGCGATGAAGCCGATTGTCACGCTGTACGTCATCGGCACGTTCCTCGCTTCGCTTGTTGCAGTCTCGGCATCCTTCCTGTTTCCGACAGAGCTCAAGCTCCAGATTACGGACGCAAAGATTGCTCCGCCATCCGGCATCGTCGAGGTTCTCCACAACGTCATCATGAACATCGTTGACAATCCGATTCACGCATTGACGAACGCCAACTACATCGGTATCCTCGCATGGGCTGTACTTCTCGGTATCGCTCTCCACGGCGCGGGTGACACGACCAAGGAAGCCCTGAAGGACCTTGCCGGTGCCGTAACGAAGGTTGTCCAGTGGGTTATCCGCTTTGCTCCGTTCGGTATCATGGGCCTTGTTGCTGATGCAATCGGCACCAGCGGTCTTGACGCCCTTCTCGGCTATGCGAAGCTTCTCGTAGTTCTTTTGGGCGCGTTCTTCTTCGTTGCTCTCGTAATGAATCCGCTTCTCGTATTCTTCAAGCTTCACAGAAATCCGTATCCACTGGTTTTCGCTACGCTCCGTGAAAGCGGAATCTACGCTTTCTTCACAAGAAGCTCTGCTGCGAACATTCCTGTAAACATGACACTCTGCAAACGCCTCGGGCTGAATCCTGATACATATTCTATCTCGATTCCCCTCGGCGCTACAATCAACATGGCAGGCGCGGCAATTACGATTGCTGTTCTTTCACTGGCTGCGGCCCACACCCTCGGCATTCACGTTGACATGCCGACAGCGCTTCTTCTCTGCATCATCTCCACAGTTGGTGCCTGCGGTGCTTCCGGTGTTGCAGGCGGCTCGCTGCTTCTGATTCCTGTAGCATGCTCCTCCTTCGGTATCAGCAATGATATCGCAATGCAGGTAGTAGGTGTAGGCTTCATCATCGGCGTACTTCAGGACTCCTGCGAAACAGCACTCAACAGCTCCAGCGACGTTCTCTTCACTGCTACGGCAGAGTTCTCCGAGCGCCTGAAAAACGGCACACTCAAGTCCGAGGACATGATTCCAAGAAACCGCTGATTAAATGATTACGCAAACAGCCCGCTGCAAACGCAGCGGGCTGTTTTTACTTACATATCAGATTTTTCCTCTTTTATGGTTGCTCAGCTTATCGAGAAGCTTCATACGCATGTCGTAATACCCCGGAGTCATGTCAAGGTAGTGACGGTGCGGATTGTCGAAGCGCTGCTCCTCAGGCCAGATTTCTTTATCCAGCTGATATTTTACGTACTGCTGGATTTCCTTCAGGCTCGGAAGCTCTACGCAGCGTTTGCCGTCCTTCATAACGAGCTTCTGCAGGGGCTTTGCCGTGAAGCCTTCAAAGGAGCGTTCCTTCCATGGCTGCTCAGGGTCAATGAATTTGTACGGCTTGGAGAAATCCACTGTTTCCTCGGCATCAGCCAGCATGTCCGCGACAGCCTCGCCCTTTTGGTCGTAAATGCGATAGACCTGTTTTCTTCCCGGGTTTGTGATTTTCTCAACAACCTCAGAGATTTTCATACGCGGCTCGAATTTTCCGTTCTGTTCAACGGCAGAAATCTTGTACACCGCGCCGAATACAGGATCGCTCATGGAGGTAATGAGTCTCTCGCCAACACCGAAGCTGTCAATAGGGCCGCCCTGTGCCAGTATGGATGAGATGGTGTATTCATCAAGGGAGTTTGATACGATAATCTTGCAGTCCTCAAGCCCTGCTTCGTCAAGCATGCAGCGGATGCGTTTTGAAAGGTACGCAAGGTCCCCGGAGTCAATTCTTATGCCCTTGAGACGTTTTCCCATTGGCTCAAGTACTTCCTTTGCCGTGCGGATTGCGTTCGGTACACCCGAGTGAAGCACGTCGTAGGTGTCAAGAAGAAGTACCGTGTTATCAGGATAGCATTCAGCGTATTTGCGGAAGGCCGTGTATTCACTGCCGTAGTACATAACCCAGCTGTGTGCCATGGTGCCGCTTACAGGTATGCCGAACTGCTGTCCTGCGAGAACCGTCGCCGTACCTACAGCGCCGCCGATATATGCTGCACGGGCACCGTATACCGCAGCATCCATGTTATGGGCGCGGCGTGCGCCGAAATCCGATACTGCGCGGCCCTGTGCCGCCTGCACGATGCGGTTGGTTTTTGTGGCTATGAGTGACTGGTGATTGACCTGTGCCAATATCGCCGTTTCTACAAGCTGGGCGTCAATGAGGGGCGCAACCACCGTGATGCATGGCTCATTCGGATACATGATAGTGCCCTCAGGGAAGGCATACAAATCTCCGTGAAAGCGGAAATTTTCAAGGTATGTGAGAAAGCTCTCAGGGAACTGGTTAAGAGAGCGGAAGTACTCCACATCCTCCTTGCTGAAATGGAGATTTTCCACGTATTCGATAACCTGCTCCAGTCCCGCGAAAATCGAATATCCGCCGCCGTCAGGATTTTTCCGTGTGAAAACATCAAAAACAACTCTTTTGGGATGCTCTTCATTCTGGAAATAACCGTTTGCCATAGTCATTTCATAAAAATCCATCACCATTGTGATATTGCGTTCTGCATGCTGTGCCATGTCCATTCCTCCTGCTTTTGCAGAGGCCGCACCCATACATGGGGGTGTATTGACTCTGTGTGTTTTTACAAGGTTAGCACTTGAACCCTGTCTTGTCAATGATTTAAGCTAAATATCGAAATATTTTTCTTTCGTATTGCAAAGCCGAACATCAAAGCACTCCACGTCCGTCAAAGGCAGGAACAAATTTTGCCGAAGCAGTTTTTCCTTCCTGCACGTAGCAGTGCTCAATGCCAAGCTCTGCCGCATAGTCAACCACCGACTCGTATTCAAAGGTAGTGAGTGTGCGGTTTATTTCCTTATAATCCTTCGCGTGATAAAGAGGTGTGTACTGGTTCATGAGAGAGAGCCACACCTTGTCTCCGAAGCTTTCCCAAAGCCAGTCAATAATGCGCATGCTTTCCTTCCTGCGCCCCGGGAGGACAAGATGACGGACAAGGACACCCTTTTTCATGACGCCGTCGTCGTCCGTTCTTGGCTCCCCCGTCCGGCTCACCATGGCACGAAGTGCCTTTTCTGCGCGAGTGAAATAATCCTTTGCATTGGAATACCTTGCGGCGCTGTCGCTGTCTATATATTTGAGGTCAGGAAGATATACGTCAACAAGTCCCGATAACGCTTCAACAAGCTCCTCTGTCTCATAGCCGCCTGAATTCCAGACAACAGGGATGGTCAGCCCGACTTTTTTTGCCTCCCGCAGAGCCTCGGCAATCTGCGGCGCGTAATGGGTGGGTGTCACCAGATCCAGCGTCGCGGCTCCGCGTCTTTGCTGCTCAAGGAAAATCTCCGCAAGACGCGCTGTATCTACCGCAATACCCTTTCCCTCACTTGAAATCTCCGAGTTCTGGCAGAATACACACCTGAGGCTGCAGTGGGAAAAGAATACCGTGCCTGCGCCGTTTTTCCCTGCAATGCATGGTTCCTCCCACGGGTGCAGCGACACCAGCGCGATATCCACCTTATCGCCTGATGCTCCGCAGTATCCCTTCTCCCCCGCGAGACGGTTGACTCCGCAGCTTCTGGGGCAGAGATTGCAGTTCTCCAGATTTTTTATCGTAAGTTCCATAGTCTGCCTCTTTCAGCGCTCATTCTCTTCCAATCAGCTTCGTTTCGTCGAGAATCGGTCCGTATTTCGCCCGATACCATGATATGCTCCTTATTGCGTTGATATAGTCCTGCAGCGCCTCTTCATTGATTGAAGCAGGCGTGCTTCTCCCGTCAAAGCTTTCCGGAACAAGAGGCACGGTATCTGCCTTTCCGATGGCATTTTCAGTCACCCAGAGCATATAGTTTACACCGTATTTATTCTTCATCATGCTCTGCCCAAGGGCGTGATATGTGAAACCCTCCGGCGCGATAAGCTCGATTATCGTCGGCATTACATCAATCTGGCTTCCTGCCGCCTGCTCAGGCAGCATGTACTGACGTACGCCTTTTCCTGTCATGATGAAGGGCACCGTGAACCGCTCGTATGTGGGTGGTGTCTTTTGAATGTTGTATCTGTCTGCATGGTCTCCGATTATGACGAAAAGGCTGTCGGGGAATTTCTTTTTCGCGTCCTTGATGAATTTTGAAAGCTCTCTGTCAGCATACCAGTAATGGCCAAGCTCCCTGAGAAGCTCCTCATCCTCCCGGGCGTTTTGGGGGAGAGCCTGCCGTGTTTTTTCTTTATCGAAGCCTTTTCCTTCTACATCAATACCGTAGGGGGAATGATTGGATACGTTCAAAATGACGTGCAGCCCCGCCTCGTCAGCTTTTACCGTATTCAGTATCTTCGCGTAAAGGTATTCGTCATCTACTCCCCATACGCTCCGCGGCACGTCGCCGATGTCGCCCTCGCTGTAGAAACGGTCGTAGCCCTGTGCCTTTACAAAGGCCCCTATACGCTCCCATGACGCAGGCCCGGCATACCAGAATTCCGTAGTATAGCCAAGCTCCTTAAACTGCGGTGCAGGTGCAGTGGAATATGGCTCCGCAAATGCCTCAGGCATTGTTGTAAGATAAAGGTTCGCGTCCGCAAAGCCTGTCGTGATTCCTGTAACAGCGGATATCGTAGCGCCGCCGTTGGGAAGAAACGAGCTGCAGTAGGCACTGTCAGATCCGTTTATTATTTCCCTCGTTCCGTCCGCTATATGAAGCTCCTTGTATTTGGAAAGGAGGGGCCAGTTTGCAAAGCTCTCACCTATAATGACAAAGATGTGCTTCGGCTTTTCTATTTTCCCGCCTTTGGCAGTACGGGTGAGGTATACATCCAGGTCATCGGTATCCGCGGGACGGTTCGCCAGCTTTGCCGCCAGCCTGCGCACCTCATCCGTGGTGAAATCAAGACCGTTGCAGGCCAGCAGTCTGTGGTTCATGGTATAGCCTCTGTACACCGCCTGCGCATCGTCAAGCACCGCTTCATTCAAAAGGGGATCCCGTGTCACACCGGCGTTCTCCCAGTCAACCGCTGTCTGCCAGCCGAAACTTCCTCCGAAAACAGAGAGCTGCACAAGAAAGCCTATGCCGACGACGGTCACCCCGCGGCACACCCAAAGCGCAGTTCCGCTCAGAGACTGAAGCGGCATTTCCCATTCGATAAAAGCGGTGGACAGCCGCCAAAGCACATACGCCAAAAGACATGCCGCCGCGAAGCGCAGAGGCAGGTTGTACTCATATACGAGCGACAGAAACAGCGCCCACACATCATCATTTGCGGTGTTGAAAAGGAGCTGATTGTAGCCCGAATGAAACTGACGGTAATAGGGAAACCGTCCGATAAAACCGATAGATAAAATCAGAAGGCCGATTCCGTGCAGGATGCGAAGAACATATTTTGCTGCCGTATCAGAAACAAGCGACAGCACTGCCGCAGGAGCAAAGACCGCAAGAGCAAAACCGCCTGCCGTCTGCATGCTGAGCCTAAAGCCTCTCCAAAGCGCTGTGAACACATCACCCGTGCCTGTCTCAGGAAGCATATACTCCGTCATTCCTGCTATAAATAAAATACGGAAAAGAGAAAGCACCAAGGCATACACAAAATATACCTTCAGTCCACGCTCTATTTCCAAAAACAATTTCTCTCCCGGCTGGCGGAACACTCCGCCCTCCGCATGCTGTTCTATCCGCACGCTTTTTCCTCCTTAATAAATCTATTTCACATTTTAACGCAGGGAAAGAAAGTTTTGCAACATGAAAAAGCGGTGACGCTTTCGCGCCACCGCCTTTGAATAATCTGTATCAGAATTTGAATCTCTGGAGAGCAAGCTGCAAATCCTGTGCAAGCTGCGCCAGCGCGTCGCTTGCGGATGCAATCTCTTCTGCGGATGCGGACTGCTCTTCCGTGGATGCGGAAACCGTCTGCATCTGATCCGAAACCTTCTTTGCTCCGTCGTCGATTGCGTTCATTTCCATCGCAATGCCCTCTGCCTGTGTTGCTACACCTGCAACAGCCTCGGACATGGTTGCGACCTTGTTGGATACCTCGTCGATGTTGTTCTTGATGCTGTCGAACACAGCACGGAGACCTTCAACAGACTGAGCACCCTCGATAACCGCCGAGCGGCCTTCCTGCATGGAAGCAACAGCGCTCGTGGTATCGCTCTGAATCGTACCGATAAGGTCTGCAATCTGCTGAGCTGCAGTCTGGGACTGCTCAGCAAGCTTTCTGACCTCTTCTGCGACGACTGCGAATCCGCGGCCGTGCTCACCTGCGCGAGCTGCCTCAATAGCGGCATTGAGCGCCAGGAGATTCGTCTGACCTGCGATACCGGAAATAGTATCAACGATTGTACCGATTTCCTTGGAGCGTTCGCCAAGCTTATCGACGATAGCAGCCGTATCGGTAACTGTTGTTTCAACGTTCTTAATCTGGTTAACGGAGGAATCAATCTCGCTGCGTCCGTTTGCAGCCTCATCAGCAGCCGATGCAGAGTTTCTTGCAACAAGCTCTGCCTGACTGCGCATCTCGTCTACAGATGCGGAAATCATGGATACCTTTTCATTACCGCCGTCAACAGCAGTCTGCTGGTCGCTTACGACGTTGGCTGCATCGGATACGGACTCGGCAACCTGCATTGCAACCTTTGCGGTCTGTGAGGAGTTCGCCGTGAGCTCCTCGGAGGATGCCGCAATCTGCTCGCTGGACTCTGCGATGCGGCGCATAAACTTGTTCAGTGATTCGCGCATCGCAAAGAGGGCACGCTGTGCATCGCCGAACTCATCGCCGCGGCTCGTGTCTCTGTTATCCATACGGAAATCGCCGTCTTTAAGCTTGACGCAGTCAGCAATCATCTCTGTAAGAGGTGAAGTGATTGCCTTGATGAGCATTACGCTCAGGAGGCCGAGGATTACGACGGCAACAACCGTGATGACAACCATGGACATGATAGCATTGCGGTTCTCCGTCTCATTTTCGTTGTTGATTTTTGCGGCATTCTCTTCCGATGCCTTCAGGAGGTTGTTCAGCTTGTCGCGGAGGTCAGCAGTTTCTTTCCTGGCAGTACGGTTGTACTCAGCCAACGCTTCCTGAGACTGACCTTTGGAAGCGATATCCATAACCGTTTCCATGGACTTGCGGTAACGGTCCCAGTTTGCCTTCGCGTCCTTTACAGGACCCTGCATTTCAGGAACAGCATTTGCAAGAGTCTCGTATTCAGCCCATTCCTTCTCATACTTGGCAATCTGCTTCTTTGCTCCTGCGACAACCTCCGTTGCGCGCGGAGGATCTGCGATTGCCTGATAGGTTCTTACCTGAATAACACGCATTGCATCAATCTCATCACCGAGAATACGTATGGCCTGCAGCTTCTTCGAGTACATGTTGTCCATACCTTCTCCTGCTTTGGAGAGTGACGACCAGCCGCGGAAGCCGATGATTGCCATACCAAGGAAAGCAATAACGACGAGCAGCAGGATTTTGTACGCTACCTTTACATTGTTCATTCCTTCTACCCCCTCTTTATGAGTCCTTTTGGCTATACCGCTCCGCGTACGCACCCAGGATATGCTTGGCAGAGAAAAACCCAACCGGTGTAGCTATACTTGTCTCCATTATAACTCTATTATCAAAAATTTTCTATAGTCAAAATTAGAATAATAGTACTAGTCTGAAAAAAGGATATTTTGATTTTATGTCGAAATTTTATCATGTGTGTTGCATATTCCTCGCTTCTGCAGCACCCTTTCAAAATTAAAATTCACTATTCTGAACGGAAAGGAGTCTTTTTTTGCTCGCTACATTTCCTTCATATAATGAAGCAATTAACATTTTTAAAAACATTACACTGCCTGCAGAGACAAAAGCATTTGCCCTTCAGCTCTCCCACGTCATGCGAAGCTTCGCGCTGCTGCGCGGTCGCGAAGAGCTTTCTGAGGGATGGGCTGCGGCAGGACTTCTGTACGCTGCCTGCTCCGAAGGAACCCTTCCCTATGATGAGCTAAAAAATACCGGTGCAAACGAGGGATTTCTCTCGCTTCTGAAGCTAAAGAATATTCCTCCGATGGCAGAGCCGCCGACCGCGTCCCAGGAGCTGGGTGCTGTGCTGGTAACTGCAGCGCCTCTCGTGCATCTCATATCAGAGACCATGCGTGTGCAGAACACCGCCCCGAAGAATCTCAAGGTATCCGCCATACAGAAGCGTTTTATGGACAAAACCTTTCTGCCGTCGGTTGACCGCCAGCTGATACGAGACGGAGCGAAGCAGCTGCACTGGGAAATAGGCAATCTGACCTCAAAGGCTATATCAGCCATCCGTGAAAATGAGTCCGCCATAAGGCAGGCGCTGAAAAATTGATTGTGATTCAAACAAAAGAGAGGCTGTGCCAAAGGAAATTCCTTCGGCACAGCCTCTTAATATTCCTGACGTGCAAGAGCACTTTCAAGCTCCGCTTCGCTGATTCGGGGATTTTTTATATATTTTCCTGCCCTGCGTTCCCATTCCAGAGCCTTGTACTCGCTTTCCTGCATACGCATCGTATACGCCATAAACTCACAGAGTCTGGCAAGATAACGGCAGGTAGAGCCGTAATGAAGCGGCACATCCCAAAGACCTCTGTAGTTTGCAAGGGAAAGCGCCTTGTCAAAGGTCACACGGGCAATCTGCCATGCCTCCTGGCGCAGAGGAGAAAGCGGAGGTGCTGACTGGTATATAGCCCACTGGCAGTCCCCTGCCTTTGCCGTCGCACTGAACTGTTTTTCATAAAAACGGATGTCCTGATTGACCTCTGCAAACTGCTCCGCTTCCTTTATCGCACAGTCATAGGCCTCACGGTACTCTCCGTTTTTCCAGTGCATAAGCCCGATAAGCCCGAAGCTTCCGCCAACCTGCTGCGGAGACTGGGCATAGCCCAGGGACTGATGGGCGTATGTCATCGCTTCTGCAGAATTATCGCGATCGAGGGCACTGGCAAGCTGAAAAAGAACATTCCAGCGGTCATTTTTTTCAACTGCATTATCAAGCGCCGCCTTATAGTAGGAATATGACAGCAGCTTGTCCTTGTCCGCCTGCTGCTCCGCAAGAGCAAGCAGCGTTTCCACGGATTCAAATACAAGGTTTCTGTCGTAGGCAAGCCTTCCTACGTGAAACGACATTTTCGGACGCTCAGGAAGCTCAGGCGCGGGAAGCGACTCCATATCAGGCTCCTCGTAGAGCCAATAGAATCTTGCCAGATACCCCATACCGCCCATAACCGCAAGACAGACAACCACTGTCCCCGGGCGGGTTCCGCCGTCATCTCCCAAAGAGCCTGTAATCAAAAGCAAAAAAACAAGCAGTATTCCACCGGCAAGACAGCCGGCGATAATTTTATATGTTTCCTTGGGCAGCTCCTTTGTCGTCGCCCTCACCCCACAGTTCATAAAAATAAAAAACTTCTTTTCATCTAATATATAACAATAACATATTCGCCGTAAAGTATGAAAATCCTCTAAAAAACAAAAAGCACCGCATGAGCAGTGCTTTTTGCCGATATAGATGAGTTCTGCCGATTAACAGCAGGTATGAGAGAGCTTCATTATAACGCCTTTGTTCCAGTTTTGCCAAAGGCAAAACTTCCTCTGTCAGCGTTTTGCCAATGGCACTAGCTTCGCGTCGCGCGAGGCGGGAGATATGCTCACCGCCTGTTATTAGTCCCAGCCCCCACTTACGACGCGCAGCTAGTCCTTTAGGGCAGAAGTGGGGGACATCTTTTGCCGAGTTACGCCACGGGGATTGGCTTGTCCTGCAAAGCATCGAAGCCTTCCTCACCCGTGCGGATTTTAACAACATTGTCCACCGTGGACACGAATATTTTTCCGTCGCCGTAATGTCCCGTGAAAAGAACCTTTTTAGCCACAGCGATAATCTTTTCAGGGGGAATTGCCGATACAACAATATCTATCTGCAGCTTCGGCAGAAGTCTGGATGCCACCTCGGCGCCGCGGTAGAGCTCCGTATGCCCCTTCTGTATACCGTAGCCCAGAACCTGTGTAACGGTCATGCCCGTAATGCCTATAGCCTCAAGCGCTGTTTTAAGATTTTCAAAACGCTCACGGGAGGTTACTATCGAAACGCAGGATATCGGGTGAGCACCTTCAGGCAGTGCAGCCTTCACAATTCCCGCAGCCGGGGCAGCCACAGCAGACTCCGCAGCCGGAGCAACAGGAGCGCCGACAGGAGCAGGAGCCGAAGTAGAACCCGGCAGCTCAGGAACAGGCATGAAATCCGCATAGGCAGACGCAAGACCGTGCTCCTCAAAATCAAGGCCAGCAATCTCCTCCTTCGGCGTAACACGCAGTCCCATTGTCGCCTTAAGTACCGCAAAAACAATAGTGATGGCTATACCCACATACGCAATAACACTCACAACACCAAGCACCTGAACGAGAAAGAAATGTGCATTTCCAGTATAAAGAAGACCATCCTTAACACCGAAAAGACCTGTAAGAATCGTACCCAGCGCACCGCACACACCATGAACGGAAACGGCGCCGACCGGATCATCAATCCTGAACCTCTGGTCGATAATCTCAACAGAGAAAATAACCACAACACCTGCAATGATACCGATAACAAAAGCACCCGACACACTGACCAGGTCACAGCCGGCCGTTATTGCAACGAGACCTGCGAGGGCACCGTTAAGCGTCATCGAGACATCAGGCTTGCCGTAACGAATCCACGTAACAACCATGACAGCAGCTGTAGCAGAGGCCGCAGCCATGTTAGTCGTAACAAAAATTGTTGCGGCAGAAACAAGAGTATCATCACCAGTCATTGAAACAGTAGAGCAGCCGTTAAAGCCGAACCATGCGAACCAGAGGATAAACACGCCGAGAGCCGCAAGTGTCAGGCTGTGACCGGGAATAGCATTTACAGTACCGTCCTCATTGTATTTTCCGATACGCGCGCCAATCATTTTTGCCCCAACAAGAGCACAGATGCCGCCTACCATGTGAACCGCCGTGGAGCCCGCGAAATCATGGAAGCCCATCTCCGCAAGCCAGCCGCCGCCCCAAATCCAGTGACCTGAAACAGGATAAATAAAAAGACTGATGATAACACTGTAGATACAGTAGGTAGAAAATTTCGTGCGCTCAGCCATAGCACCCGACACAATCGTTGCTGCCGTAGCACAGAACACCGTCTGGAAAATCACATACGCCATGGAAGGATATCCCGTGCCCTTCTCAACATCCCAGCCCGATATAAAAAGATCCGGTGTACCGATTATACCGCCTATATCCGCACCAAACATGAGTCCGAAACCAAAAATCCAAAACACAATCGTACCAAGAGAAAAGTCCAGAAAATTTTTCATTACGATATTGCCTGCATTTTTTGCGCGGGTGAGTCCGGTCTCCACCATCGCAAAGCCCGGCTGCATGAAGAAAACCAAAGCAGCACCCAAAAGCACCCATATCGTATCCACTGAATTATATACGCCATTCATAAATACCAACTCCTTCATGTACACGCTGCCCCCTTGCAGCGCCCCAAAAACAGAAAACGCCGGCGCGCGGATATGCTCCGCGGCCGACGTCGTTGTCTTTGCCTGTACAAAATCAATATGTATACGATTTGAATTGTCTGCAGTCCATTTCAAATCTATGCGATTATGATAAACTTTCTCCCGTCCTATGTCAATCCGTTATAGGATGAAAATTTCCTTAAAATTTCTTCTAAGGGAAATCTTATCTACATATAGGCGGTATTTCCCATTCAGTCACGTGGCATTTGAACATCGTAACCACTATATATTGTTAAAAATTCGGCAATTCCATACAATTTACCCTGTCTAAGACAAATCAGCCGATAGTCTTACATTTTTTGAAAAATCTCATTGAAAAACAAGTAATAATGGTATATACTTATTGTAGATTAAAGGCTTTATATTGAAATAAAGACCATAAAAATAACCGCACGACCCGCAAAGGATTGCGCAGCACGGAAGATAAGGAGGTTTTCATCATGGCTATCTCGGGAATTTCCGGCGGAGCCAATTACGGCATGAGCCGGTTCCAGCAAATTAATCGTCAAATTGATAAACTCGGACAGGAAAAGACTGCAATGTATTCTGACCGCGCAGCTTCTTATTCGCGTGTATCCAATTTCGGCACGGAAACAAAGCTGGGCACAAGCAAATTCAGCAAAGGTCTTGAACTGACCAACAGCCTCGGAGAACAGAAAACATCCCAGGCGATGAAAAACGCAAAGGACATCAGGGACGTCAGCCGCATCGGAACCAGCAAATTCCAGCGCGGACTTGATACTACGAACTCCCTCGGCGAGCAGAAAACGTCCATGGCAATGGAGCGTGCGAAGGACTTCGCAGACGTAAGCCGCCTGGGTACGAGCCGCTTCCAGCGCGGACTCGAAACAACGAACTCTCTCGGCTCGCAGAAGACATCCATGTATATGGACCGCGCCCGTTCCTATACCGAGGTATCCAACTTCGGCAACGAAACGAAGCTCGGCTCCAGCAAATTCCAGCAGAACCTTAAAAAGCTGGATTCCATGGGCATGCAGAATGTCAGCTCCGCAATGTCCAAGGCACGTTCCTACACCAAGGTATCCAACTTCGGCACTGAAACGAAGCTGGGTTCAAGCGGATTCCAGAAGGTAAACGCAACAATTATGAACCACGCAAAGCAGGCTTATCAGGCATCCAAGAGTGCTCCGAAAGCCGCAACACTTGATATAGGTGCATAAGACGCAATCCAAAATCCCCGTCGGTACACAGCCGACGGGGATTTTTATTTTGCAAACAGGCAAAATAAAAGACCGGAGAGGCGGTATGGACGCCCTTCCGGTCAGTGTATGGCTTTAGGTCGGTATAGGTTTTAAGTAATTATCAGGTTTCATATTTCATACGGCCGCATACATCAGTAGGTTCCGTATTTATCGTGATTATAGACATCCCAGTCCTTGAGCTTTTTGAGCTCGGTGATGCTGTAGTCTATATCATCAAGAAGCTGCTCCTTATCCTGCGGCAGTGTAGCTGCAAGAGGAACATAGTTTGAAATGTGATTGCTGCGGAAGATACATTCCTCATCCTCGGGAAGATTTACATTCTCGATAATCATGCGAAGCTCTTCCATAAGACCTGCCGGCGGCAGCGGATCAAACTCGCCGCGCTCAAACTGCTCCTTAAGCTCGCTTCCGCGGTAAAGCATAAGGCAGATAGCGCCCAGCATAGTCGGACGAATCTCAGAAATCGCGTGAGCCGTTGCAAGCGCATGACGCTTTGAACCCTCACGGCCTGCAAGTCCAAGGATAATCATCATGGACAGCTTCATTCCTGCTGCCTTGACGCGTTTTCCTACCTCGATGGACTCTTCTCCGTCAACGCCTTTATTTACAGCTGCCAGCGTCTCGGAATCACCGCTCTCCATCCCATAATACAGAAGCTCAAGACCTGCTTCGCGAAGCATGCGGAGCTCCTCAACTGATTTTCTCAAAACATCCTTCGGCGCAGCATAGGATGCGCAGCGCTCAAAATTCGGAAATGTTTCCCGAAGCTTTTTCAAAATCGCAAGCAGACGCTCCGTCGAAAGCACCAGCGCGTCACCGTCCGCAAGGAATACCCGGCGGACGCCGCGCTTATTGAAGTTTGCCGCCATCATAATCTGACGGTCGACCTCTTCTTCTGTAAGAACCTGAAACTGTACGCCCTCGTACATGTTGCAGTATTTGCATTTATTGTGTGCACAGCCTCGTGTCACACGCAGGATGAAACTGCGTGCCTCACTTGGTGGACGGAAAACGGGTGTATCGTAACTGTCAAAAAACATGGGGCTTCATCCTCTCTTTTATTATTTGTATTTATTATAGCACACCATATCAATAAAAAGCAATAATGATTATAAGCATTATCCAAACTTTTATTTATCCACATATATTAGATTTAAATTAGTTTTCTTTTCAGAGAAAAACGAGAATCGAGTTATAAAATACAGATAGTTGATAAATGCAACTTTCTTTCAAAAGGAGGCAGTTATAAATGAATATTTCCGAAAAAATCCATCAGATGCAGAATGTGTTCCATCATATAAACGACGGACACCCGATACACGACCTTATGCTGGGCCTCCGGCTCATGACTGCGACAATGCTTTTCTCGGCAGCTGTCTTCCTGCCGATACAGCCGCCGCGTATATACTCCGACGCAGAAGAAAGTCTGCTTATGGCATCGGCAGCCTCCGTCGAAACTGACAAACGCTCAATGCAGCCGATTTTCCTCCGCGAAAGCGCGGCAGCATTTCTCGCGGTGCTGCTTCTCATTCGTGCGGCAAAGGCAGAGCCATTCCTTACAGAGGCACTCAAAACCGCCTCGGGATCTCTTTACAGGCTCTGCGGCCTTGAAAATCGCTTAAAATCGCGGAAAAGTCTTGCCAGAAAAATACGTGATGACGCGGCTTCAGACAACATCCCGTTGACAGATGCCGCTGCTGATGTCTCTGACGTACTCCGCTACACAATGGTCGCCGATGAAAAGAATTACGGACAAATGGTGCGCGATGTGATTACAGCCCTTCGCAGACAGGGTATTCGCATACTTAAATTCCGCAACGCCTGGGGAGGCAAGTTTTATCAGGGGATAAACGTAAAGCTTCTGACTCCGGACGGCATGAAGGCAGAACTTCAGCTGCATACACCGCAGTCCTTCGATATAAAGGAGCGCTCACATGTATTTTATGAGATTCGCCGCAGTGCCGCGTCGACTGCTGAGGAGATAAAGAAGGCTATTGCCGACAGTATTGCTATCAATAGTCTTGTACGCGTACCGCAGGGAGCAATGAGTATCACGTGCCCGGCGTAAGCGCAGGATTTACGGAAACATGTAAAATGCCCTAAGACGGTCATCTTTTATAACGCCTTCGTTCAAGTTTTGCCGTAGGCAAAACTTCCTCTATCAGCGTTTTGCCAATGGCACTAGCTTCGCGTCGCGCGAGGCGGGAGATATGCTCACCGCCTGTTATTAGTCACAACCCCCACTTACAGAAGTGGGGGATATCTTTTGCCGAGTTATAAAGAAGGCCTTCTTAGGGCATTTGTTTTCATATTTGATTCCATATACTTCATATTCGTTTCAGTTTTCAACTTGTTTCAGCTTTATGCTTGTTTCAGACGGGGCTTTGCCCCTTCTGACTTCCCCACACGGTGGGAGACCCCCGTGGCCCCCTCTAACCGCTCCTTCGTCGCTCGGGGAACCCGCGGCGATACTCTCGTGGTAAGCTGCACACTCCGTCTCCCGCGTCGTAACTGTATTACTAAAGCCTATTGGTGATAAGCCTATGATATAGCTGACGCAGTTACTTATGCGTGAAGCTGTATTCATTCTGTAGTACGCATTTAGATTCAGCGTACGCATTTATTTCTATGTAATGCCAGCCACAAACAGGCTCGGGCACGACAGTGGATTCGCGGGCGACGTACATAAAAGCCTCCCTCGGGGAGGGAGGTGGCACGCCGCAGGCGTGACGGAGGGAGAGTGTACAGTTGGCCGCGTGAAAAGGAAAAAAGCGAAGCGTTAAAAAGGTAGGTGTTGACATGCCGGGGGCATGTCAACTTAGCGGGAACGTAGTTCCTGCGGTGGGGATGTGCGAAGGGGCAAAACCCCTTCGCATACTGTGTTTAGATGTAGCGAGATTTAAAAAATCTATTCGACTTCCCAAAATAACTGCCATATATTCTATGCACGTTTCAGCCATGAATTTCTTTCAGACGGGGCTTTGCCCCTTCTGACTTCCCCACACAGGGGACAAATTCCCCCATGTCCCCTTTATTTAACCGCTCCTAACGTCGCTCGGGGAACCCGCGGCGATACTCTCGTGGTAAGCTGCACACTCCGTCTCCCGCGTCGTAACTGTATTACTAAAGCCTATTAGTGGTAAGCCTATGATATAGCTGACGCATTTACTTCCATTTAGAGCTTGCGGCTAATCGGCTTGGGCACGACAGTGGATTCGCGGGCGACGTGCATAACTGCCTCCCTCCATGAGGGAGGTGGCACGCTGAAAGCGTGACGGAGGGAGTATCCTCCATGAGGTGTCAACATGCCGGTGGCATGTTGGCTTGGCACGCCGCAGGCGTGACGGAGGGAGAGAGTACAACTGGCCGCGGGAAAAGCAAGAGCGCGAAGCGCTTTTATAATGTGCTTCGACAAGAAATTTCCTTGCCTCCCGGCAGTGTTAATATGGCAGTTCCTTAATATGACAACTACAGCACCCACTTTTAACTATCGTTCAACCTCAGCCAATATTGTGTTAAGCCAGATTTCATTGCGGTTTGGGCGTACATCTTCCGTTTTCCATTGTTCAATGATTATCAATCTGCTGGCACATATTGCAATATCCAAAGTTTTCTCCGTTAGGTCAGAAAAATATCGACCATTGCGTTCACCCTCAAAGTCACCGTATTTGAAAGAGCAGTAAAGATGCCCACCTGGCTTTAATGCAGCTGTCAACTTATTGAAAATAGAAGGAAGTTCCTGCTTGGGAAGATGCAACAGGGAGGCGCAAGCCCAAATGCCATCAAATCTTCTATCCCAGTTAATTTTATCGAATGTCATACATATTATATCTTGGCCTGTAAGTTCTTTAGCTTTCCGGCAAAGTTCGGGCGTAGCATCAATTGCTGTTACCTTATAGCCTTGCTGGGCGAAATACTTTGTGTCGCGCCCACTGCCACAGCCACAGTCTAGCAGTTGTCCAGCAGTCGGAAGATACGAAAGGAATTTTTGGTACAAAGATGTCATGTCTGCATCTTGAGTGCTGGCAACGAAGTCCGCCGCATGTTTGCTGTAATAGTCTATTGTAATGTTCATCGTTTCACTATATACCTTATCATGCTTCTATAAAATGGGTCATTTTCGGGCTTGAAGTTTTCACCGCCCCAGATATTCTTTGCACCGAAGGCAGCAAGGATTTCATCGTAGATTCTAAAGGTCTCTGTCTTGCGTTTTAACGGTGTTATCCCTAATGCCTCAATGATTTTCTTGGATAACGGGTGATTGCTGCTTATTAGCCGCTCATTACGATCTACGAGCTTTTGGACATAGTAACGGCTGGGTAGAGCATCATTTTTGTGTTCATTGCAGTATTCATGAGCCAGGGCTAGGTTCCATGGTTCATCATGATTGAGAACCGTGCGGGGAATTACGTGGTCTACATGAATATGATTCTGGTCAAGCATTTCTCCGCAATAGAAGCAGCGGCCTTCCTGATAACCGTTTAGCATATCGCGCATATAGGTAATGTCTGTGCGTTCATAGCCCCGGACGAGATAGAACCGCTTTATATCGTTTATTAGCTTGGCGTTTTCTCGTTTCATTGCAAACGCTGATTCGAGAAGGCTCCAGCGGGCTTCAAGTTCATTATGTAATGCTTCGGATTCGTTATCATTGAATACATTGAAAACGGAATCCGTTAGAACAATTCCCCCCTTTGTAATCTCATAGAATTTTTGGGGCAGGTCAAATTGATTGAGATTATGAAACCTGGGAATTACATTGTCGAAGGCATTGTTTTTGACATAGGCAATGGCTTCATCATAATCCACGGCACCACCTTTGAAACGGGTCACAATTTGCTCCATCTTAGTGTAGCGTGTATCATGGTTTAACTGAGGCATACCATTATCCAACCGCTTATTGTAGAGTTTGAAAAATTCCTGTGCCAAAATCTCGTAGCTGGCATTGGTGATGCCTTGCCGTACGAGGCTGTTTAGGGTCTCTGCCAAGGCGATTTTATAGGTAGAGGTGTTTAACCCATAGAGGGTTATTACACGCCATATGTCTTTGTCCGTAAAGATTTGTCTTTCTTCCATGGTTCTCTCCCTTCACCTTGGTGTATTATAACACAGATGTGTGAAGGAGCAAGCACCTTCACATACTGTCATCAGAATAAATCTGAATGTGTTCCTGTTCTTGATGCCGTAAGAATTAACTGTCCATTGTCAATAGCGTAAATCAGCAGCCAGTCAGGCTCAATGTGACATTCCCTGAATCCAGAGTAATTTCCTGTCAGAGCATGGTCACGGTATTTTTCATCCAAGGCTTCTTCCTTCATGATTACTTGAAGAACCTCATCAAGCTTCGATAAATCATATCCACGCTTGCGAATACGCTTTAAGTCTTTGCGAAATTGAGTGGTAGTCACTAAATCAAGCATCTGATTCCTCCGCATCAATATCCTCTATCAGTGCATTCAATGACTTATATCGTTTCGCGTTAACTTTTCCGTTCATAATATCCTTGGCTTCCTGCATAGCCTGCAGCGTTTCATGATTATATCTCGGCTGCCTCGGTTGGAACGGAAACCCACCCTCCATGATAGATGCGTGAAGAAAAACGTTGATGGCATCTGTAACCGAAATCCCCAGCCGTGAAAAAACCTGTTCGGACTGTTTCTTTATCTCCGGCTCAATTCGAAGACTGATATTTGCCGTCTTAGCCATACAAATCCCTCCTTTGTAATTATTGTAATGCGAAAGTCAGGCATTTGCAATACAATCAAATCCGCTCCTAAATACTTTATCCGATTTTCCGAATTTACTTCCATTTAGAGTTTGCTGCTAATCGGCTCGGGCACGACAGTGGATTCGCGGGCGACGTGCATAAAAGCCTCCCTCGGGGAGGGAGGTGGCACGCCGCAGGCGTGACGGAGGGAGTGTGTACAGCTGGCCGCGGGAAAAGAAGAAAGCGAAGCGTTAAAAAGGAAGGCTTATCATAGACAAGCCTTCCTCAAAACATCATATTCAGGAGTACTCTCCTTTTTTCGGATCATAGGTATTTTTGTGTACCCCATTTTCGTCAAAAATATCAATCGGGTCCATTGTAAGCTTTCCGTTCAGTATACGAATGGAAGGTGTCGTAACGGTAAGTCCGTAAAACTCTATCCGCGCATTCCAGAATTTCAGGTCCTTGTACTCACTCTTGAATCTTCCGCTCAGCCGTTTGAACGGAATAATACGGTACGTTCCTTTCCCTGAGGTAAATTCTCCGCTTATGACAGTCTTTCGCGGATTTTCATCACCCTCTACGAGTATATCCAGGTCAACAAGGCAGGAAAGTCCGCTTTTTTTCAGTCCCTGCGATGCCTGCAGTCCTGTGCCCTTTCCGCGGATTATATATCCTCTTGTATCAAAGTCATATTCTCCGTCAGCGATAATTTTTCCGCCAAATACGTCAGCATCCACGTTGTCAAATATCAGCTTGCCTTCCTCGAGATGAATCAGGCCGTCAACATCGTAGAAATCAAAGCCCGGTATGTGAAGCTCTTTCATGTAAACACTTCCGTAGCTTTCGGGGGCACTTACAGGGCCTTCAAAATATGTGTTCAGCGACATGCGGTCGTTGACATTCATGCCAAAGCCAAGAGACGACGGCTTTACTTCGTTGAACCGCACATTGATATCACATATAGGAACAGGTTTTTCTCTGAAATCAATACCACCTTCAATATCCATCCCCGAGCCGACCATTGTTCCGCCAAAGGTTCCTGTTTTCAGGTCTATGTAGACGCTCTTTTCCGTGTCCAGATCCATATCAATATATACGCGGCTGAGGACATAATGCTGCCCCTTTGCGAAAAGCTCCATTCTGCAGTCATTGAAATCGATTGCTAGCTTAAGATGCTTTCCCTTTGCGGATATATTGTGCCATTCTCTTTCGATTTTTGCTCTCTGATTGTCACGCTTTTCCTTTCCTATTCTTCTGCGTTCCTCATGGCTTTTATCCCGCAGATTGACCTTGTTTTCCCAGCCCTCCTCCAGCTTTTTCTGCTCCTTCAATGCTTCCGACTGGCGCAAGAAGTCGACCTGCATTTTTTCGTTCAGGCGGACAGCAAATGTCGCATTGTTAAGAACAAGCTCCTGCAGCGTCGTAGACTTGATATTTTTCATCGCCACATCCCATACGCGAACCTTGAAGCTTCCGCTGGGGACAATCATGATAGGCTCTCCTGTGGGATCGCGCCACTCAAGATTTTCGAAATAAACCGAGCCATTTATGTGAGCTGTAATCGTCTCAACCGTTATTGTTCCCCGAAGAAGCGTCTGCTTCTCCATTTCCTTGTTGAAAATATACGCAGCTCCGTGGCTGAGCATCCTCAAAAATGACACGATTAAGACAACTGCCAAAAACACGAATGCCAGCGAATATTCCCAAAATCTTTTATGCTTTTTTATCTTCTCCCATATCCGCATAACATTCTCCCCCTGTAATGCTTCAGCGGAACAGCAAATTAGCAAGTATTGTCAGCACAATGCTCAATATGACGCTGGATGCCAGTGGAAATGAAAAGGACGTATTTCCGCTCTGCCAGTGAAAATCTCCCGGCAGACCGCCAAGGGGCAGAAATTTGCCGCCAAAATGTACAAGCGCGCCAACGACAAAAAGCGTGCCTCCCAAAAGCATCATCGTGCGTCCAAAATCATGAAACATGTTTTTCACCACCATTTATTTAATTATAACGCCTTTGTTCCAGTTTTGCCAAAGGCAAAACAATAGCATATTCCATAAACTTACCATAGTCACGTCACCCCTATGGGGGGACACCGGTTTCCCCGACAATACAGGCACAGTACGATAGCGCACACTATCCCCGCAAGTGGGATGACAACACTTTTTTGCTGATATATAATATAAAAAATTTATCGTACGGTCTGTTTTAATTGATTATCCCTAATCTTTTCCGAGTAAATTGTTTCCCCTATACCATGCTAAAATTATTCTTCGTCATCCGATTTTTGCTTAAGGAGTGATTCCCATGTCCAAATCCTATCAGAAGAATGAGCTGGACAGTATCATCAAAATTGACGAACAAAAATGCAAGGGCTGTGACACATGCACCGCATTCTGCCCTGCAGATGCTATTGACGGGGCTTACGGTGCTGTTCACAAAATCGACAGCAGCCGCTGCCTGCAGTGCGGTCAGTGCCTAATAAACTGCCCCTTTGGAGCTATTGATGATACCGTGGATGCGGTAGATTTAGTAATGTCGAAACTCAAGGACGGCAAAACCACTGTCGTTGCCACCATAGCGCCTGCTGTGCGCGTTGCTCTCGGAGAGGAGTTCGGTATGGAGCCGGGGAAGCTTGTCACCGAGCAGATGTACGGCGCACTGAAGGAAGCAGGCTTCAAAATCATGGACGTCAATTTTGCCGCAGACAATACCATCATGGAGGAAGGCACAGAGCTGGTGCACAAAATCCAAAAATACGTTTTGGGGATGGATTCCCATGAAGAACTTGGTCCCTTACCTCAATTTACTTCCTGCTGCCCTGCGTGGGTTCGCTATATGGAGCTTTACTCTCCCACGCTGAGAAAGCATCTTTCATCTGCGAAATCTCCGCAGGGAATGGCAGGACCTGTTGCTAAAATATACGGAGCCTCAGAGATATGGAAGGTTGCCCCCGAAAGCATTTTCTGTGTCGGCATCTATCCCTGCACCGCCAAGAAAATGGAAGCCTCACGGCCTGAGTTTACAGCGGCAGCTGATTACTGGAAAAAACGCGGACACACCGCCACATATCAGGACACAGATGTTGTCCTGACCACAAGAGACCTGGCACGCCTTTTGAAGAAGCTTAACATAGACATAACAAACGTTAAACCCGCGGAGGAAAAGGACAATCCTCTTGCGGAATACACGGGTGCCGGGACAATATTCGGCGCTACCGGCGGTGTCATGGAAGCGGCGCTCCGCACGGCATACTTTGTGCTGACAGGCGAGGAGCTTTCCCAGCTAAAATACGAGCCTGTCCGCGGACTAAAAGAAGTAAAAAAGGCTGACGTGCCAATCAAGCTCAAGAACTCAGGCAAGGAAATCACTCTCAAGGTCGCGGTGGTACACGGTACAAAAAATGTGGAACCGCTGCTGGAGGAAGTTAAAGATGGAAAGAGTCCCTATCATTTCATAGAGGTCATGAACTGTCCCGGCGGCTGCGTCAACGGCGGCGGGCAGCCCATTAACCCGATGGGCACGTCATGGACCGGTAAATTCAAGGCCTTCCTGCCGTGGTAATTATCGGGAATGTGAATGAACAGGAGGAAATACCATGCAGTATGACTATAAGGAAAAGGAAGTAAAGATAAACCGAAGGGAATTTTTGGGCTTTATCGGCGTTCTTACCGCCGCCATCTGGTCGGGCCTCTATGCCGTTACAGACGTTTTTGTTGACCGCACAAAATACATCAAAATGCGCACGGCAGGTCTCTATCAGGATGATGAAAAACAGGCAGCTCGGCAAAGCCACAAGAACAAAAGCCTTATGAACATGTACAAGTCACTGAATTTTTCACCCACCAGTCCTTTGGCCGAGGAGCTGTTTCACACTCATTACATAGACCGCAGCGTGTTGTAAAGGAGGCCTGCTGTTATGGAAAAAGATGAAAAGATTCTGCATCACAGTCTGTCTGTAAGACTGTTCCACTGGAGCCTGGTTCTCGGCTTTCTGCCTGCAGGATTCACCGGAGTGCTGCTTTTTCTGCGCCCCTTCGGCGATGACATGATGCATCTTGCAATGCAGATTCACATCGCTGGCGCATGGATTATGACAATCGGATGTGTATTGTTCTTCGTACTCTGCCCCGGAAGGGTTGCCAGATTCTGGCAGGAAATTTTTCACTGGACAAAGGATGACATTGACTGGATGAAGGTGTCCGGCGGTTATCCGCATAAAATACTGCTGGGCAGGGAAATAGAGGTTCCGCCGATGGGGAAAATAAATTCCGGACAAAAGCTCATGGGCATCATGGTCTTTTTCGGCGGCTTCATTATCATCATAACGGGACTGGTGCTTTATGTGGCACTTCCGCTTGTCCCGAAGGAAATTGCGTGGTATGCGGATAAAATACATCTGATTGTCGGCATTGCGCTCTTTCTTTGTGTTGTCGGAGGACATATACCTCTCGGAATTTACAACTGGCCCGAATTCGTCAGCATGTTCGGGAGCGGTCTTCTCAGCAAAAAACACGCCGAAAAACATCATCCTCTCTGGATGGACGAAATCGAAAAAGTAAAATAAAAAAATACTGCTGCAGCGTATTTTACACTGCAGCGGTATTTTTTATTTTTCGTTCGCTATTACATTCTCCATGATATCCACCGCAAGCTCGTAGCAGTCCTCAACGTAGCGCTTTCCAAGCTCTATTGTCATGGCGTAGCCCACGCAGGCAGCAGCCGCCTGTCCCACAAAGGGAACGTATTTTGATAAATTTTTCCCGATAAAGCCTGTGGCTTCCTTCTGCAGGAAGCTCTTGATGCTCTCTTTTGCCATCAGCGCGAACACGTTCTTTGCTGCGGGCACGATGACCTTGTATTTCCGAAGAGCTGCTTCTGTTTCACCGTCTATTCCGAAGGAGCTTCTGATGTCTGAAAGCATCTTCCACATCACGCCAATATCAACGCTGACATCAAGTCCCGGGACAGGATTCAGTCCGTTCACTGCTCCTGCCAGAGCATAGTTTTTGACATTGGCAAGAGCATCTTCGCGCTTGTCCGCCAAATCCTTGAGTGTCGTGGCGCGGAAATTACGCAGGAATTTCGATTTCTTCGCCCCCGGTATGTCCGCGTGCTTTATTGCTTCCTTCAGTTCCTCAATGCCCTCGGGATGACGTCCGCAGGAGGTGAAGTAAACAGGCACATCCTCCTCCATCTTCGCCCTCACGTCCGCAACCACCTCTGCCTTCAGCTCGTCAAGGCTCTTTTCGTCGTCCCAGAGGGAGTCAACGAAGTTCCGCACGATGAAAAGAGGCTGGCGGTGTCCGCCGTGTTTGTCTGCCCATATTTTAAGGCTTTGGAACATCCTTGTATCCGAGTCATGGAGCTTCCCTGCGAATACAAAGATATAGAGGTCGTAGTTCTGCGGCTGGAACTGCTCTACCCAGTCGTCAAATGGAAAACGTGCCGTGCCGTAGCCCGGCAGGTCAACTATGTAGAGCTTGTCCAGCTTTGCCTCGTCAGCCTCCACAGTGGTATCAGTATGCACGCCTGTCTCAAATATTTTCTTCCCCATGATTCGGTTTATTAGACTGGATTTACCCGCGCCGGGCTGCCCTATCAGGGCGATTCGCATTTCCTCGTCAATATCTTTTTTTGCCTGATTGAGATTGTTCAAAATTTCTTCCGTCAGTGCCATATTTATGCCTCCTTCAGCAGCAGAAGCTGCGAGTCATCTTCCCACTTCTTTATCTGTTCCTCCATGAGGGCGTCCATGATTTTTTCTGCCGCCTGCTCACAGTCCTTTATGTATTCCTCACCTGCATATTCGCAAAGCTTATATCCGAGCCCTGCCGCGAACGCCGTACCGATAAGGGGGATGTATTTTGTAATCTTCTGAACGAACACCTTTCCAGCGCTGTTTTTCAAAAGCAGCGTGATGCCGTTTTTCGTGGCAAGCTCCAAAACCTGCCTCACAATCGGCATCAGGGAGTACCTGGACAGGTCTTTGTCATCTATATGGTACGCCTTTCTTATATCGCTGAACATATCCATGTAAAGCGCCATATCCACGCCTATGTCGAGCCCCGGTATAGGGTTCGCGCCGTTGAGTCCTGCCGCGACCTTATGACCGTCCACGGCTTCCTCCGCCTTCTTTTTGCATTTTTCCAGCCGCTGCATACATTTTCCGTAGAAAACTCCTTCTATCCGGCTCTGCCATATCTGCCTGTAGTCCATGTCGAAAAAAGCTCTCTCCAGCTCAAGAAAGCCTTTTTTGTATCGGCAGTCCACAAAGTACAGCGGCACATCCTCCTCCGTGAGTCCGAGGTGGCTGTATATATCGGCCCGTACATGCTCCAAATCCTCTTTTTCCAGCTCCTCGCCGTGATTCCTGACGAGGAATACCGGACGTGGACGCCCGAGGCAGGAGGCGTATTCCCTGAGGTCGGCAAGCATACGGGAATCGTCCTCAGTGAGCTTTCCGCTGAAAACGAATACAAATACGTCGTACTGCTCAGGGGAAAATTTTTCCTTCCAGTCCTCAAACCTGAACATATCCGTGCCGTAGCCCGGCAGGTCAACGAGGCGGTTAAAGGAATATGTGTATTCCGCCGCTTCTCTGGTAATATCCGTACCCTGTCCCACCTCTGCGGCTTTTTCACAAAGGAGACCGTTTATAATGCTGGACTTTCCTGCGCCCGGCTGTCCCACAAATGCGATTTTCGCGTAAGCATCCTCCGTCGCTGAAAGCTCCTCAAGTATTTCCTTGAATTCTTTTTCCAGTCCCACTGACACCGCCTCCCTTCTGTCCCTATCTGTATTTTATCATAATCATAAAAATGCTCATATCAAAAAGGGGCTGTAAAAAAAGCATTTCTTGCCTTCCCCATTGGGGAAGGGGGACCACGTAGTGGTGGATGAGGTACACCAAGGAAAGCCGCTATTTATGTACATAGCAGGCACTTTGGGGAGCACCTCATCCGAGCCCTTCGGGCCCAAGCCGATATGCCACAGGCATATCGACACCCCTAAAGGAGAAGGCATTATTGTTGCTTTTTTCACAGCCCCGCATTCTTATTTCAAAAGCTCCGTCAGCGTCTCCATCATTTTCCTGACGTCCACAGGCTTTGCTATGTGGGCGTTCATTCCCACGGACAAAGCTTTTTCAACGTCCTCCTTGAAGGCGTTTGCTGTCATTGCCACAATGGGGATTTTCGACTTCACAGGGTCTGCCATGACGCGTATCTCCCGTGTTGCCTGATAGCCGTCCATGTTCGGCATCTGAATGTCCATCAGGATGATGTCATAATAGTCCGGCGCGGCTTTATCCAGCATGTTTATGCAGACAACGCCGTCCTCGGCATGCTCCACCTCAAGGCCTTTATCCTTCAGAACAGTCATTGTTATTTCGGCGTTGATTTCGTTGTCCTCCGCAAGGAGCACCCGCTTGCCCCTGACAATTCCTGTATCTTCTTTTTTCGTGCTGTCCTTCCTTAGCTTCACGGTTTCCTCCGTCACACGGTGCGGAATACGTACCACAAAGGTCGTTCCCTTCCCAAGCTCGCTGAAAACCTCGATGGTTCCATCCATCAGCTCAACAAGCTCCTTGACGATGTGCATTCCGAGGCCCGTTCCCAGAATACCGCTCTGTGTCGTAGTCGCGGCTCTTGAAAAGGCATCAAAAATCTGCGGAAGATAGTTCTTAGGTATGCCGATTCCCGTATCGGAAATCTTCATCTCATACACATATCTGCCGCTCTCGTCCTGCGAAAGCTCCGAAAGCTCAAGGGAGACCGTACCGCCCTTCAGGGTGTATTTATACGCGTTGCTGATGAGGTTGAGGACAATCTCGCGCATTTTTGTTACATCCATCAGCACCACATCATGCTTTATGTCTGCGGAATATTTGAAGGTAAGCTTCTTTTCCGCCATCTGCCCCTCAAAGACAGCGCAGATTTCACGGATAAAATCCCGGGCCCTTACGGGAGTCTCGTCCAGCACCGCCTCGCCGCTCTCAATCCGCGCCATCTCCAGCACGTTGTTTATGAGCGACAGCAGGAAATCATTGGAGGCCTGAATTTTTTTGATGTAGTCCAGCGCCTTTTCTCGGTCGTCGATATGTTCCTCCAGAAGATTCGTAAAACCGATGATGGCGTTCATCGGAGTGCGTATGTCATGGGACATGTTGAAAAGGAACTTGGACTTCGCCTTGTTTGCCGCATCGGCAGCCTCCCGTGCAGCCTTGAGCTCCGCCTGTTTTCTCTGCTCCTCCCGCATTACAGCGTCGATGGTCAGAAAACCGCAGGCAAAATGTACGTTGCCCTCGGCATCCTTCAGGTGGGCGTAGTTCAGCATTACATGATGTCTTGTCCCTGCAGTCTTAACCAGTGTAAATTTGAGTTGGAAGGTTTTACCCTCCTCAATATGCGCCAAAAGATAGTCAAGGGAGGTTTCCTTGCGTATCTGTTCCTGCTCCTCAGGAGCGACAAAGAAATCAATATAGTCCTTTACGCTTTCCTCATATACGCGCCCGTCAAAAATTCTGGTCAGGTGGTCATGCCCCTCTGTCATGACGTTGTTTTCAATCATGGATATGCGGTGCTCCACGGGATTGATGTAAAGAAGCACGTCATACTGGGTAAAAAGCGCATTGATAAGGCGCTGCTTCAGCGGCAGCACCTCTTCAAAACGGTGTCCCTTGCGGTTTTCAAATTTATCCGACAGGTCGATGATAGAGCCGTGGAGAAGCTTCCCGTCGGAGGTATCAAGAATATCACCCGTTGCATTTATCGGAAGATATTCTCCCGTTTTTCTCCGCACTCTGTATTCCAGGTCAAAGGCATCCGTCTTTCCGCTGCATACCGCCATCGCCCCGTACTCAACCATTTTACGTTCGTCCGGATGCACGTGCTCCAGCCAGCACTCAGCCGTATCGGGAAATTCTTCCTTTGACTCATAGCCAAGCATATGACGGATTGCATCGGAAAAATGAATAGACAGGGTAACCCCGTCTTTATTCAGCCAGGCGTACCATGTACCGGAGCTTACAATTTTCCTCTCATCCGCAGAATCAATGTGAATCATAGCGCTGAATCCTTTCAAATCCGCATTTGGTAGATTAGCATTACGTATATTTATTTATATTTTACCACATTTACCATATCATCTGCGCAAAAACAAAAAGACTTCCATAAGTATTTTCATGAAAGTCTTTTGCAGGGGGAGATATTTTATTTTTTCGATTGTTCAATGGCATCCTGTGCTGCCTCGACAAACTGGTTGTAGGATACGGTTGCTCCTGCTATGGCATCCACCTCGGAAAGCTTCTGCCGCTCCACAAGCTGATCCGCGAAGTCCTTGTGTGCCTTCACTGCAAGCTGCGCTTTTTTATATTTGCCCTCATTTTTTATTTCTCCGTCGCTCATTCCGTAGGTCTCGTCCTTCACAACGCCGTCGGGATTCAGCCCGTCAAATTGAGCCGCTTTGATTTTGTGATCTTTGATTACTATAGTGATACGTCCGCTTCCCATTTCATCCTTTCGGCTCACCGCCGAGTAGGTGCCGTCCTTCGCAGCTGAGAGGTCATCTGCCGCGTTCGCCGCCTGCTTCTGCTCCTGCTTTGGTGACGCCGTATCTCCGCCGCAGCCTGAAACAGCTACAGCCACTGCCAGGGCAGCTGCAGCCGTCAGCATTTTCTTCATATTACCGCCCCTTCCTCTCACTGCGCCTTCATGTGCCCATGCTCAATGACAACGCAGCGTTCTGCCGCCGCGCCAACCTCCGGGGAATGAGTGACAGTAAGAATAGTGTGTCCTTCCTCGTGCAGCTCACGGAAAATCTGCATGACAAGATTCTGGTTGGCCTCGTCAAGATTTCCCGTGGGTTCGTCAGCCAGTATGAGCACAGGATAATTGATAAGAGCACGTGCTATGCAGACGCGCTGCTGCTCACCGCCTGAAAGCTGGCTCGGCAGATGGTCCGCACGCTCTGCAACGCCGACACGCGCGAGAGCCGCTATGGCTTCCTCCCTGTCCGGCATGCTGTGATAATATTGGGCAACCATGACATTTTCTACCGCCGTAAGATAGGGAATCAGGTGAAACTGCTGAAACACCATGCCTATTTTGTCGCGGCGTATACGCATGAGCTCGGGACGGCCGGCGTTGGTAATGTCCACACCGTCAAGAACCACGCTGCCGCCGGTCGCCGTGTCCATGCAGCCGATAATATTCATAAGTGTTGTCTTTCCTGAGCCTGACGGCCCCATAATGGCAACCCAGTCACCACGCTCAACCGAAAGATTGATATGCTCCAGAGCCTTCACCTTGCCGTTATATTCCATGGAAACGTCTTTTAATTCAAGCAAACTCATAAAAAATCCTCCAAATTCATTCGCCGCGAAGCACTATCGCCGGGTCTACGCCTGTAGCGATTCTGACGGGAATAAGACTTGCCAGCCCCGTGATAATGATGGACAGCACAAGAGAAAACACCGCAATCAGCGGAGAAAACTCTATGCCCCTGCCGAAGACATTAAGGCTGACGCTCTGAGCGAAAATATATCCCAGTCCCGTACCGACAATACCGCCAAATGCTCCCAAAAGACAGCCGTTGCCCAGAAATTCCAGTACAATGTCACGGTTTCCGGCACCGAGAGCCTTTTTGAGTCCGATTTCCTTTCGGCGCTCCGTTACTACCGCCATCATGGTCGTCGTAACACAAATAAGTGTCAGAACAAGTACCACAAGCGTAACAAGCAGCACAAGCGCCTGCAGCTTTCCTAGAACAGTCCCTTCGGAATGCGCAATCTGCTTTACAAGCTGCGGCGTGACATCTCGGGTTCCCGCGGCCACCTTTGAAACGACCTCCTCAAGCTGCTCACCGTCAGCCACAACGCTGACCTGGGCGAGGGATACTGCTCCCTTCCGTCCTGTCATGCGCTGAAGCTGAGGCAGCGCCACATAAGCAAGCTGCTCTTCCTTACCGCCTGTCCGCACAATGCCGGACACCGTGTAATTCTGAACGGCCTTTCCCTCCCCGGCGCTTATGGATACACTTGAACCCTTTTTTGCGCCGAGGCGCTGAGCAAATTCCGAGCCGAGAAGCACTTCCTTTTCTCCTTCACGGGGATAAGCGCCGTCTATCTGCCAATACGGACTTACCCTTGAAAGCTCGGCAAAATCCGTTCCGCCCACGATAACAGGCTGCTTGTTCACCGCCAATGTGTCGTATAGAAACGGGGCAATACCCACGATTTCATAGTCAGCGAGCGATGCACGTATTTCCTTCAGCCTTTCCTCCGATACCTCTGTTCTTTCCCCGGAGGGAAGTACAAGAAGATTCGCTCCGTAGGCGCGGAAAGCACGGCTCATCTGCGCAGGCACCTCCCTGTATACGGTCACCATTCCGGAGATTATCGTAGCGCCTACAGCCACTGCCAAAAGTGTGATGAAAAGCCTGGTCTTTCTGCGGAGCATTGAATAAAACACCATCGTCAGAAACATTTTGTATTTTTTCCACATCGTCAATCACCTGCCATGAAGAACTTCCGCCGGCTGCAGCGACAGCAGGAACCGCACCGCGGGAACACTGCCCACAAGCAGTACCGCCGTCATCAGCACCGCTACGATAGGAATAACGTATACATTCACAGCGATACCCGAGCCGAATACCGTTTCACCGATAATCTGTGCAAAGCCGATACCCACGAAATACCCGAAAATTCCGCCCAGAATACCTGCCGCGAAAATTTCTGCCAGCACCGACAGAACGACGGTAAGATTTGATGCGCCGAGAGCCTTCAAAAGTCCAAGCTCACGGCTCCGCTCCATGACGTTCGCGCTGACAAGATTCGAAACACCCAGCGCCGAGGAAAGGAGGCTCAAAACGGTGATAAGGAGCATCAGATGCTCTGTCTTGTCGAGAATCTTTCCTTCGGATTCCGCAATCTGCCGCACGGGGTGCGCCGCTGAGTCATGGATAACCTCCTCTATCTGATAAGCGATAGAACCTACATAGGCTGTGCAGTACCATATATCATATTCATGCTGTGAAAGTGCCTTTGGATTCGCGGCGGCCTTTCTTGCCAACTCGTTTTCGGGCGTGGTTATGGCACTTACCTCGACGGATTCAACCTTTCCCGAAAGTCCCTCAAGCCTCTGCACCAGAGCAAGGGGAGCGATGATGCGGTCCTCCTCTGCTCCGCCGCCTGAAACAATACCTGTCACGGAGAGGGTTTCTGATGTTCCGCCTGCTGTGTGTACTGTAACAGTATCTCCGGCTGAAATCCCCATTGACGCGGCCAGCTTCGTGCCAACAAGAACATTTTTCTCCTGCTCATCATCGGGCCACGCGCCCTCTACATGCCACCAGGAGCGCATGGAGCCCACACCCGTTGTAACTACCTCATCTGTAGGGAGCTTCAGATTTTTGTTGAACCATGTTCCCGTCACGGGGATTTTTTCACCGTTCTGCCCCTTCCACTCACTGTCCAGAAAGGGCGCAAAGGAAACTATATTATTGGTCCAGAAAATCGTTTTGATATTTCCCAGCTCGTCCTCACGCAAATATTCCTTGTGCCCTACCGCGTTGTCCACGCCGTATACGTCCTTCAGTACCTTCTGCCCCCGCGGCGTAACTGTGATGTTTGCGCCGTATGCTTTCAGCTCCTTATTTACCTTGGAGCCGACATCGAAGGCGACATCCAGCATTGCTGTAGCCAGCGAAACTCCCAGAGCGACGGTCAGCGCTATCAAAACAAACCGCCCCTTCTGACGGAGCAGCGCTCCCTTTACCATTTGCCAGAACATTTCACGCCTCCTTATTTATCTGAAATGCTTTTTTGCCTTTTCGAGATTTTCCTCGGAAATACGGACTCCTCCGTTCTCAACCTTGTACTCCAGCGGAATGGGATTGCAGCCTCCCGGCAGTCCTATGGTAGCTTTATTCATGACCACGTCACAGAGCTTGCAGACCACCTGGTCCTCGCGCTCAATATACCCCGTAGGACCGCATATCTCACAGGCATCCAGACCGACACCGTATGCGTTGCCGCCCTTGCGGATTATGATAAAACGAACAGTGGTCGAATTTTGCGTGCGATAGGAATAACGGTGCAGATGACCGTCCTGAACATCCGCAATAGGCACGGAAACGAAGCCGTTTTCCGCCGCCACAGGTATTGCAGGTACCAGCTCCGCCACCTTGGTCGCATAGCTGTAGCCCACGCTTGACATAAACACCATAACAACAAGCGCCGCTATAACCCCTGTGCCCCAGCGGAGCTTATGCTTTGCGGCAGTCAGGATTTTCCTGTACTCGGCGGGATTTGCTCCGTCGGGCTTTTCGGGCCTTGGCTGGAGATAAAGGGTAACAGGAACCAGAAATGTCACGAAGAACACAGCGAAAATCAGAAGCCGCTGATTGTCTATAAGAGGCCCCATTGTTTTCATCAGTGCCGCGCCGCCGATAATCCTCCGTATCATCAAAACCTGAATCAGATAAATTCCCTGCTGTATGATACAGGCCACCGCCTGCACCGCATAGACAAACATTTTCCTTTTATAGCTCAAAGCCGCCGACGCCTTGTAGACGAGATAGCCCGAAAGCATCCCGACGAAGACACCGCCGCCGAAGCCCAGCGACTTCACGAGAACCTCAGGAGTGAAAAGCTCTCCCGTCGCGGCAACGACTATGCTTACAGGCATCAGCCAGATTTCCATGCCGTGATAGCAGAAAAAGCCGACAACCAGAACAACAGCCGCAAAGCGGACAGCCTTCGCACGTTTCTCATCTCCCGTGTAGGACGGCAGAATTGCCAAAAGCATAAGCGCGCTCAAAATGGAAACGAATATGGCAAACGCCTCGAAGCCCTCGCGGCTCACCGCCTGCCGGGTACCCATCTTGACCGCGGTAAAGAACAGCGATACGAAAAATCCCCATTTAATTGAACGCCAAAATGTCCCGCGAAAATTACGCTCCGGAAAGCAGTCGAGAATCGCAAGCAGTATTCCCAACGGAACCGTCAGCATGACTCCTTCCTCCATCGCGGGAATGAAGGACTGTAAAAATAGCTGGAGCATCTTTTGCTCCCTTCCTTTCATCCTCATTGAAAAATAGTGGAGTGCGTTAACACCCCACCATCTTCAAAAACACATTCAATCTACTTTAAAGCTCACCGAAGGATTACCATTTGCGCGGAACGTAATCAAATACCCAGTGCATATGAACCGGCTCTTCCCAGAAACGGCCTTTGACACCTGTCTCTTTATCAACGTGTACGCCGTAGTTCTGACGTATCGGGCTGTCGATATAGAAATCGCAGTCGTATGTTCCTGCACCCAGCATCTTTACGTTCGCGCCGTAGTGCGGGCCGTCGTCGGCATTCATCGGCATGAATACGCCTTCGATTTTCTCACCACTTTCACGCTTCGTGAAGGTATAATGTACAGTCAGGTATGGAATCCACTCGCCGACACCAAAGCCTGTATCATTGCCCTCAGTAGCGTGAATATCCGTCTCAATGTGGATATCAGCCTTATCCGGCGAAAGAGTCATGCCTGCAGGCAGCATTTCAATCGGCTGGAAATAAACCAGCGCACACTCGAAATGATTCTGCTTGTCGAGAATCGTGTCGCCGATAGGAAACTCCTGGAACTCGGCCGATGCCGTGCCCGAAAAGCCCATAAGCGAAACAGCGCAGACTCCGACTGCCAGCGCCTTCTTCAACTGCTTCATACCAAACACCATAAATAAAACCTCCAATAAAAAATTTTTTAGGCCGCCGTCTTTATAATGCCTTCAATCAAAGTTTGCCACAGGCAAACTTTCCTCTGCGGCATTTCAACGAGGCGGGAGATATGCTCACCGCCTGTTATTTGTCCCAGCCCCCACTTACAGAAGTGGGGGACATCTTTTGCCGAGTTATAACGGACTGCCCGATATATTTGCCTTCCGGCATTTAACGGATGGAAAGCGGACTCTCCTCCCGTTGTTAACAATTCTGACCTTCTGCCGTGGCACCAGTCTTCCTTGAGTTGTACAAAACCCAGAGGACCGCGCCTGCAATCAAAAGCACCTGAGGAATCAGAGTCTCATAGGTTGGATATATGCCAAGAATATCTATGGTCGGGAAACCCTCAATGCGTGTCATGGAAACAACTCCGCCCTCCTGAAGCTCCTCAATGCCGCTTCCCGTGAAGGAAACCGCCAGAAGGAACATCAGCGTTCCGGTGATTATGAAGAACGGACGAAGCGGAATCCGAAGCGCGCCGTGCTGAATTAGGAAGAACAATACAGCCAGCACAGCACAGCCCGCAGCAAACCCGAACCAGATCATATCGACGTCGCCGAAGGCATTGTTGAAAAGCGCCTGATAAAAAAGGATTACCTCTGCGCCCTCACGATAGACAGCCAAAAAGGCAGCCAGCCCGAGAGCCCTCATCTTGCCGGTGGAAATTGTCTTGCTCACAAGACCGTCGATATAACTTTTCCATTTCGCTGCATCAGCCTTGCTTCCCATCCATGCACTTGTTGCCAAAAGCACAACCACCGCGAAAAGCGCCGTAGCACCCTCGATAATCTCACGGCCCGCGCCTGATGAAGCACTGTCCAGTACGGTACTGAATATATACGCGGAAAGAAAGCTCGCCGCTATCGCCGCAATGGCCCAGTTGTAAACGGTATTCAGATATTCAGGACGTCCCGCGCGGGAAAGATAAGCTATTATCGCCACAAGAACGAGTATTGCCTCCATACCCTCGCGGATAAGAATAAGAAACGCAGCCCAGAAGGACGCCCATCCGCCCTGCTCAGTACCCTTGTTCATAAGGAGCGCAACGTCCTTGTCTATCATCTCCATGACCTTGTCTGCCTCGGCTTTCGCCGCCTCCGGAGTACCTCCGTCAATCATGACACGCTTCATGCAGTTGAAATAATACTCGGTCATGCCGACATCCTTCGCTGATATGGTGCGGCGGATTGTCATTTCCAGACCGTCCTTTTCGTAAATGGCATAATAAGCATCATTGACTGTTTTCTTCGCCAGGTCGACATCGCCAGCGCGGTATATTTCCACCGCCTCATTCAGCGTCACGCGGATATGCTCTCCGATCTGCTCCCAGGTCTGTGCCGCGTCGGCACAGGACGGTGCCAGCATCAGCACACATGCAAAGACTGCTAACAAAAAATTTTTGACAGATTTCATAATGACTGAACGCCTCTCCAATTACAAAAGATATTCATTCTCAATATATTTATTGAAAAATACTATCCTGACAAAGTGTCAGGAGTTACTCTTTCAATCGTTCAAAGGGAATAATAATTATGGCATCGCACTCCATAGGTTTGCCGTGGCGGTCCGTGGCCGGCTTATACACCCAGTGCCTTGCCGCGCTCATTGCAACTGCGTCCACAAGAGGCCTGCCCGAGGTGATTTTTATTTTTGTGGACTTAACTCTTCCGTCCACACCTATGCGCGCAGAAACACTTACGCGCCCGCCAAAGGAAACTGTCCCCGGAGCAGGATAAAAGGATTTCAGCAGGCGGGCGTTTTCCGCCATTATAGCGCCGCTTCCGCTGCCGCCTCCACCACCGCTCAGAATGATGGTCTTGGTGTCCCTGCCTTCCTTTTCCGCCTTGCGGAGCTTTTCCATCGCTTCCTTCTCGGTTGCTGCAACCACAGGCTCCTCGTCAGTCACAAGCTCCGGAGAATCTTCTGGAGTAATGACCTCCTCAACAGCAGGCTTGGCCTCAGGAAGCTCTGCCGTCTCCTGTGCCGGTATGTCAAAGACTTCGCCCTTATCCTGTCCGCCTGCGGGCAGCTCTCCCGGAAACGCCGCCATATCCGTCCATTCGATTTCCTGCTCTAAAGGAGGCTCGGGAATCGAGCGTAAAAGATGGGGCATAGCGAGGCTCATGAAAAGCCATACCGCAAGATGGGCAAAAAATGCTGCAAGATATGCCATACGCCAATGGCTCGGATAATCCATAGCTATTCCTTCCTCTGCTCAGTGGCAATGGAAACATGCCTTGTGCCGCTGCGCTTCAGGACATCAAGCACCGACACCATGTTTTCGTAGGACGTCTTTCTGTCGCCGCGGAGAACAAAAACCGTCTCGGCATCATCAAGAAGCGACACCCTGACCTTCTCAGGAAGCTCCTGCAGGCTCACTGTTTCCTGCCTGTACTGGATTGTGCCGTCCTCAGCAACTGCCACAGGCACTATGTTCGGCCTTGTATCACGCTTTGCGGCAGATGCCGCAGGCAGATTGACCTGTATCGTATTCGACTGCACCATGAATATCGAGCTGACCATGAAAAAGACCAGCAGGAACAGCATGATGTCAATCATAGGTATAATCATTACCGCAGGTTCCTTTGTCTCGTGGAAATTACGCCGCATGAGACACGCCTCCCGCTGCCGAAATCACCGCCGCCTCCGCACGGTCCGCAATCGTCAGCACCGAGTCCATGCGGGACGCCAGCACCGTATGCACAACCAGAGCGAAAATCGCAACGCAAAGCCCCGTCGCTGTCGCGATAAGCGCCTCGCCAATTCCTGCCGTTATCGCCAGCGGCTGGTCGGCAGCAACACTGAAAATGTTGAAGGAATCAATCATGCCGGAAATCGTACCGAGAAGCCCCAAAAGCGGAGCAAGCGTAACAATCATTGAAAGATAGTTGAGCCGCGCGCGAAGCTTCATGGCCGCCTCGCCGTATGCAGACTCCACAGCGAGTCTAACATCACTTCCCGAGGAATCTGCCCTTTTTCCTGCATCAAGGAGAAAAGCTGTCACGCTGTCTCCCTCAATAAGTACAGAAGAAAGACCTTTTCCCGCGGCCTCTGTAATGCTCTGCAGCAGTGTCTCCGCGCCGTTGGACGCGCGCCTGTAAAAAAGCCATCGGTCAATTGCAATCGCCAGCACCGACAGCGAGCAAAGAAGAAGGAGGTACATCACCGGGCCTCCCTTCTGAAAAAGCTCCATGCTGTTCAAAAGAAAATCCCCTTTCCGGTCAATCTATGAAAAATAACCATTGCTTAAATTTTAAAAATGATTATCATATACAAGTGAAAATCATTTTCAAGAAAACACTTAAAATATATCACCGTAATTTTTGAATGTCAATGTGTAAACACAAAAATATGAAAATAATTCTCATTTGTGATATACTGACTGAAAAGCAGCCGAATACCTGAAAAATATTTTGAAAAGGAGGCTAACCGCCGTGTCAGATAAAGAAAAACTAAAGACCGCCATCAGAGGAAAATTACTTTTCCCGCTTATCGCAGTGCTTCTGCTCCTTCTTTCGGCCTGCGGCGCAGAAACAAAAAAAGAACCGGTGCACGTCGACCGCACTGTCTCTGTGTTCGGTACAACAGCAAGATTTTCCGTGGAAGGAAAAGAAGCCGAAAAAGCTGTCGCGGAATGTGAGGAACGGCTGAAGCTCATATCAAACGAGCTTAATGTCAAAAACAATGAAGGCTGCATCGCAAGGCTGAATGCCGCAGCGGGAAGCGGCGAATGGACAAAGCTTTCTCCCGAGGCATGGCACATTTTATCCGTTTCACAAAAATATTCGGAGCTTACGGATGGCGCGTGGGACATCACTATACGCCCTCTGTCCTCCTTATGGCGCAGATCTTTTAAGAAGGATACGCTTCCGTCAGAGGATGACATAAAAGCGGCACAGGAAAAAGTGGGCAGTGAGAAGCTGGAGCTCCGCGAAGATGACAAAAGCGCACGGCTCACCGTTCAGGGAATGGGGCTAGACCTGGGGGGAGTTATAAAGGGCTATGCCCTTGACGAGTGCCGCCGTATCTACGAGAAGCATAAAGTAACAGGACTCATAGACCTTGGCACCAGTTCCATAGCCGCCGTCGGTGAAAAAAAGGACGGCGAACCCTTCCGCATAGCGCTCCGCCATCCGAGAAAGGAACCGCCGGAATTCCTCGGCGTCCTGCCGCTGAAAAATGCTGTTCTCTCCACCTCGGGAGACTACGAACACTTTATTATAAAGGACGGCATACGCTATCATCATATTCTTGATACACGCACAGGCGCGCCTGTACAAAACGGCCTTTCCTCCGTTTCCATACGAATATCCGCAGATGAAAAGGACGCAGGACTTCTTTCAGACATCCTCTCCACCGCTGTTTTCGTCATGGGAAAGGAAAAAACGCTGCAGCTTCTTCCATCGCTCCCTGTAAAGACAGAGGCGGCCTTCGCAGATGATAAAGGAAATATTTCTGGTGAGCTTGGAAAATACCTAAAAAATAGACATTAAATCAAAACCACCCGTGAAACGGGTGGTTTGCTCAGGCCCTATAAGGGCCAATTACCTGTGGTAGCACCCTAAAGGGCGCATCGAAACAATCTGGCAATCACACTATTATCACTGGCAGCCCCCTACTCGGGGGCTTTTTTCTTAGCCTTTTTTCTCTCGCTTCCCCGTAAACGGGTCCACTGATTCAAATAAACTTAATTGATCATTTGCAATATCATCCTGCAATTGGTTCTGTATATATTCTTTAATCGCGTTTTCGTATTTACCAACTGTGTCAACATAATACCCACGACACCAAAAATGCCGATTTCCATACTTGTATTT